>OY969775.1:0-3481983 GCA_963702975.1 uncultured Solirubrobacteraceae bacterium
CATCGGGCGCAGCGTCGAGCGCCCCGACGGGTCTCCGACGCGCGCGGTGTAGTCGCCAACGATCAGCACCACCCGGTGGCCGGCGTCCTGGAACTCGCGCAGCTTGCCCAGCACCACCGCGTGCCCGAGGTGGATGTCGGGCGCCGTCGGGTCGATACCGAGCTTCACGCGCAGCTGGCGGCCCTCCGCGCGCGCCGCGCGCAGCTTGGCCTCGAGCGCGCCCTCGGGCAGGTCGTCGACGGCGTTGCCGGCCAGCGTGGCGGCGAGCCGAGCAGTGTCGTCGGCGGCCGCGTCGGTGGCATTCGGCATGGAGGCCAATGCTAGACTCTCGCGGTCTGGAGGGTCCCACCGTGCCGCGTAAGTCGCGGCTCGCGCCGTCGGGATCGGGGCCTCCTCGCACCCGGAGGAACCCTCTCCGCAAGCCGCCGATGCGCGATGACGATCGCCCCGACATAACGCCCACCGCTCTGGCAACGCCGAGCACCCCGCCGCCTCCAGACCTCGGGTCCAGCGAGCGCGGGTCGGTCGCGAAGACCCGGCTGAAGCGGCTGCGATTCCTGGCGATCCTGTTCGCCGTGCTGCTGCTGGGTCTCGTCTCGTTCGTGTTCGGAATGTTCGTGTCGGTCGCCGCCGACCTGCCGTCGCTGACCAGGTTCTCCCAGTACAAGAACGAGAAGAGCTCCTATCTATACGACGACCTCGGCCACCCGATCGGCGTGCTCAGTCAGCAGAACCGCGTGATCGTCACCGCCGAACAGATCCCGCGGCTCGTCAAGGAGGCGGTGATCTCGATCGAGGACAAGCGCTTCGAGACGAACAGCGGGATCGACCTGCGCGGGATCGCGCGCGCGTTCGTCGACGACATCGTCCACAAAGGCGCCGCGCAGGGCGCCTCCACGATCGAGCAGCAGTTCATCAAGAACGCGCTGCAGGCGCAGTCGCACCGCACGATCTTCGAGAAGCTCCGCGAGGCCGCGCTCGCCTATCAGCTCTCACACAAGTGGTCCAAGGAAAAGATCATCACCGCCTACCTCAACACGATCTACTTCGGCAACGGCGCCTACGGCATCGAGGCGGCCGCCCAGACCTATTTCGGCCACGAAGTCAACCACCTCGGCTGCGGCACGCCCGTCGGAGAACTGTGCGTGAAGCAGCTCAAGCCATGGGAGGCCGCGCTGCTCGCCGGCATCATCCAGTCGCCCACCGAATACGACCCCATCACCCACCCGATGGCCGCGCGCGACCGTCGCGACGTCGTCCTGCAGCAGATGCTCGCGCAGGGCTACATCACCAAACCCCTGTACGAAGAAAGCATCAAGCAGGCGCTGCCCTCGCCGGCTGCCATCCAGGCGCCGCAGGAGGAGAGCATCGAAGGGGTCGACGCCGGCTACTTCACGAGCTGGGTGCAGCAACAGGTGATCGAACGCTACGGCGCCCCGCGCGCCTTCGACGGCGGTCTCAAGATCACCACCACGCTCGACCTCGGGCTCCAGCGCGCGGCCGAACAGGCGATCAACAACTACCTCGCCAACCCCGAAGGTCCCTCCGCGGCGCTCGTCGCCATCGAAAACTCGACCGGCGACGTGCGCGCGATGGTCGGCGGACGCAACTACGACGAGAGCCCGTTCAACCTCGCGACCGAGGGAGAGCGCCAGCCGGGATCCTCATTCAAGGCGTTCGACCTCGCCGCCGCCCTCGAGCACGGCATCTCCCCGGATTCCGTCTGGACCTCCAAGGAAAAGGTGTTCATCGTCCCCCACACCGGCGGCCACGAAAAGTTCGTCGTGCACAACGACGAAGGCAACTACACCGGCGAGAACACGCTCACGGGCGCAACCGCCTTCTCCGACAACTCGATCTTCGCCGAAGTCGGCCTCGAGGTCGGCACCGCGCGCATCGCCCGCATCGCCCACAGGATGGGCATCACCACGCCGCTGTCGACCAACCCCGCGATGACGATCGGCGGCCTCACCGTCGGCGTCACGCCGCTGGACATGGCGCACGCCTACGAGACGATCGCGCACGGCGGCGAGCGCGTCACCGGCTCGCTCGTCGAAGGCGACGCCCCCGTTGGCATCCAGCAGGTGCAAGCCGGCAGCCAGCCGCTGCCCGACGGGGCGCGCGTGGACACGAACAGGGTCAAGACCAGCCGCGTGCTCCCCCAGTGGGTCGCCGAAACCGAGACCTCGATGCTCGAAACGGTGATCCAGTACGGCACCGGCAAGGCCGCCGCCATCGGGCAGTTCGCCGCCGGCAAGACGGGCACCACCTCCAACTACGGCGACGCGTGGTTCGTCGGCTGGGACTCCAAGTTCACGGTCGCAGTGTGGGTCGGCTTCCCGAACAAGCTGATCCCGATGACCGCAGACTTCAACGGCACCCCCGTGCTCGGCGGCACCTTCCCCGCGCTGATCTGGCACGACTTCATGATCTCCGCGCTGCAGATCGAAAAGGAACGCGCCGAACACGCCGCCGCCGGCAAGACCGGGGCAGGCAGGAGCGCCAGCGGCGAAGGCGCCTCCGAAACGAGCTCGGGCACCTCCACGTCGACGACGCACGCGCCGGGCGGCCCCGCGACGCCTGGCACCGGCAAGGGCACAGGCGCGCCCGCCACGCAGAACGGCGCCGGCGGCCAAGCCGGCGGCGGCACCGGCGCCGCGAGCCCCGAACACGCCGCCGCGACCCCCACCCCGGCCGCCCCCGCCCACGAAGCCCCCAGCGCCCCCGCCTCGACGCCGGCCGCGCCAACCGGCACCCCGGCCACGCCCTCGCCGACCGGCGGCGTCAGCGCCGGCGGCTGATCTCATCCGCCCGGCGGACGCGGGCGCGACACGTGCCGGCTGCCAGCCACACAGAAGCGCCAGCGCAGCTCCACCGCCTTGGTGATCCCCACCCGCGTGCCGTCGAGCACGGTCGGTTCGAGCCACTCCCCCGTACGCCCGCCGATGCGCACAGGGCCGTGCGCAAGGTCGCTGTCGTTCTGCTCCAGCGAGACCCCCAGCGCCTGCGTCAGCTTGCCCGGCCCCGAGCACAGCTCGTAGTCGCCGGCCGACCCGCGAGCGCTCGCGCGCCCCGCTCCCCGAACGTGCGCGCCGGCGCGGGCGGACGCGCCCGCGAGACCGCGCCGAGCGCGCATCAGCTCGAGCCCCGCCGTCGGCTGCAGCGCACGGATCAGCACCGCCGCGCCGACGCCCTCCGGCTCGCACACGGCGTTCAGCAGCGCGTGCACGCCGTAGGAGCGGTACACGTACGCGCGGCCGGGCGGGCCGAACAGCGTGCGTGTGCGCGGCGTCAGCCCGATGAACGCATGGCACGCCGGCTCGCTCTCGTGGTAGGCCTCCGTCTCGACGATCACGCCCGCCGTACCGCCGCACGACACCGTGCAGCCGATCAGGTCCCGGGCGACCTCGAGGACGGGGCGAGCGTAGAACTCAGGCGGCAGTGCCTGCATCGAGCGCCGCGCGGGCCAGGCCGAGCTGCTCGCGCACGCGCGCCAGCGCGGTGCCGCCCTCGGAGACCTTCGACTCGAGCCACGAGCTCTCGGCGAGCACCCGCCGGAACTCCTCGCGGTGGGCGCCCAGCGTCTCGCTGTGCGCCGCCAGCTCCCGTGCGGTCAGCTGCGACAGCGGCCTGCCGGAGTCCACGGCCGTGCGCACCAGCCCCGCGACCACGCCGTGGGCCTCGCGAAACGGAGTCCCCAGCCGTACCAGCAGGTCGGCGACGTCGGTCGCCGCGATCAGCTCGTCGCCCGCCGCCGCGCGCATGCGCTCGCCGTCGAAGCGGACCCCCGCGATCATCCCCGTCGCGGCCGCGAGCGTCAGCTCGAGCGTGTCAACCGTGTCGAACAGGTGCTCCTTGTCCTCCTGCAGGTCCTTGTTGTACGTCAGCGGCAGCGCGTGCATTACGCCGTGGAAGGCCGCCAGGTGCCCGACCACGCGCGGCGCCTTCGCGCGCAGCAGCTCCGCCGCGTCGGGGTTCTTCTTCTGCGGCATGATCGACGAGCCCGAGCTCCACGCGTCGGGCAGCTCGCAGAAGCCGAACTCGGCGCTCGACCACAGCACCAGCTCGGCCCCCAGCCGCGACAGGTGCGTCGCGCACGTCGCCGCCGCGCTCAGATAGTCCAGCACGAAGTCGCGTCCGGAGACCGCATCGATCGAGTTGGGCGCCACCTCCGCGAACCCCAGCTCGTCCGCCACCTGGCGGCGATCGGTCTCGAAGTTGACACCCGCCAGCGCGCCCGCGCCCAGCGGCAGCGCCCCGCACTGGCGCTCGGCGAACGCGAAGCGCGAGCGGTCGCGCGCGAGCATCCAGAAGTACGCCAGCAGGTGGTGGCCGAGATACACCGGCTGGGCGCGCTGCAGGTGCGTGTAGCCCGGCAGCGGCCAGTCGACGTGCTCCTCAGCGCGCACCAGCAGCTCGCGCATCAGCCCCGCGATCGCGGCCCGCGCCGCCGCGGCGCGCTCGCGCGTGTACATCGCGAGGTCGGTCACCACCTGGTCGTTGCGCGAGCGCGCCGTGTGCAGGCGGCCGCCCACCGGTCCGGTGAGCTCCGTCAGGCGCCGCTCGATCGCCATGTGGATGTCCTCGTCGTGGTCCTCGAACGGAAAGCGTCCCTCGCGCAGCTCCAGCTCGACCTGCCCCAGGCCAGCGAGCAGCGCGTCGCGGTCCTCGGCGGCGATGATCCCGCGGTCGGCCAGCATTCGTGCATGCGCGCGCGACTGCGCGAGGTCCTGCGGCCACAGCCGCCGATCGAAGTCGATCGACGCGTTCAGCCGCTGGAAGTCCGGGTGCTGTGGCTCGTGGAAGCGCGACACCGCGCCCAGTCTAGGGACCCCCACCCGCCCCCACCCGCGCGCGTGCAGGCTCTCAGCGACCGGTGCCGCGCAGCTCGCGCTGCATCGCGCGCTCCAGCTGCCTGCCCTGGGGCGTCAGCCGCCACTCGTTCGCCGCGCCCCGCGGCTGGCCCTCGCCGACGTTCTCGATCAGCCCGGCGCTCGCCAGGCGGGCGAGCATCTTCGAGATCTGGCCCTGGTCTGACACTCCCGCCCGCTCGCCGACCTCGCCGTTGTTGAGCCCCGGCTGCGCCGCGACCGCCGCCAGCACCCGCATCGTGCGGTAGGTCAGGCGCGTGTTGAGCGCCTTCAGTGGATTCATGGCCGTGCCGCGCCTGACCGGCGGACCGCCGGCGCTGAGCACCGGCCGCTGCAGCTCCGCCTGCGCCGCCGCGCCCCCAAGGTAGGGATGCACGATGATGCTCATCAGGGGGTTCAAGAGCCCGACGAGCGCCCCCGGGTCCTGCCTGAGCAGCCGCTTGTGGATGACGCCGAGCGCGCCGCCCACCACGCCCTCCGCCGTCAGCGGCGGCGGCTCGCGCCGCGCGGCCGCGCGGCCCTCGTCGACCGCCATCGCGAGCCGATCGAGTACCGCGCGACGGCGAGCCTGCACCGCGGCGCCCGCCCCCGCCGACTCGATCACGCACAGCCGTGCGAGCTCCGGCTCCTCGTCGAGGAAGCGGAGCATCGCCAGCAGGCCCGCGCGCATCCGGTCCACCCAGCGGTCGTGGCCCTCGTAGGCGGCGAGCGCGCGCTCGCCCGCGAGCGCCACAGCGTGCTCGATCGCCACCATCAGGCAGTCGCTGCGATCCTCGAAGATCTCGTAGAAGGTCCGCCGCGAGACCCGCGCGCGAGCGACGATGTCCGAGACGGTCGCCGCTTCGACCCCGCGCTCGCATGCGACGTCGACCGCCGCCGAGAGGATCCGCATGCGCTGAGACTCGCGCACGTCCTCCCGCGAGGAGCGCTCCGGCGCCTTGCGTACCCGCGTCGCCACCGGCGATCCCTTGCGCGTGTGCAGTTTCTGCTCAGGCGGCGTCATTCAAACCAGCTGCTCCTTCGGCGCTCTCCGCTCGGCGGTCGCGCGCTATTCGATGGCATCTCCCTTGCCCTGAAAGGCCATGGCATCTAAACATACGCGCATCAACGTGTCAAGCATGCGATCAGTTGGACACATCCGGGCCCAAATCGCAACCCACGCGACCCGTAGTCGTCACTCACGAGACATTCCGCTCACTACGTCTGAAACCCCACGGTCGCTCAGCCGCGCACGAGCGCCGCGCACAGCTCCTGCGCCACCCGCGCCACCTGCCCCTCGCTCATCGCCGGGAAGAACGGCAGCGCCAGCGAGCGCGCGGCGACGTCCTCGCACACGGGAAACTCGCCCTCGCGGTGCCCGAAGCGCTCGCGGTAGAAGCTCATCAGGTGGATCGCCGGCAGATACGGCTTGCTCTGGATCCCCGCAGCCGCGAGGAGCCTGATGATCGCGTCGCGGTCGATTCCGCGCGGCAGCTGCACGACGAACACGAACCAGCCGCGCCGGTTGCCGCCGGTGTCCGGGCACGGCAGCTGCAGGCCCTCGATCTCGCCGAGCGCCTCCCGGTAGAGCCCCGCGACGCGCACGCGATCGGCGAGCATCGTCTCCAGCCGCTGCAGCTGCGCGATCCCGAGCGCGCACGCTATGTCCGAAAGGCGGTAGTTGAAGCCCAGCCGGTCGTGATCGAGCCAGCCCATGTCCGGCGCGCGGCCCTGATTGCGCTCGGAGTCGATCCGCGCCTTCAGCGCCGGATCGCCGAGCGTCACCATCCCGCCCTCGCCCGTCGTGAGCTGCTTGTTGGCGTAGAAGCCGAACACCGCAGGGTGCCCGCGACCGCCCACCGGCGCTCCGTCGGCGTGCGCCGCGCCGAGCGCCTCGCACGCATCCTCAACGATCGCCAGCCGACGCTCGGCGGCGATCCGCTCGAACGCCGGCATGTCTGCCGGGTAGCCGAAGATGTGCACCGGCAGCAGCGCGCGCGTGCGCTCGCTGACCGCCGCCGCCGCCGCGTCCGGGTCGAGGTTGAGCGTCACCCCGTCGATGTCCGCGAACACCGGCCGCGCGCGCTCATAGAGCGCCGCGTTCGCCGACGCCACGAACGAGAGCGGGCTCGTCACCACCTCATCGCCCTCCCCCACACCCACCGCGCGCAGCGCCAGGTGCAGCCCCGCCGTGCCGCTGCTCACCGCGCACGCGTGCACCGCGCCGACGCGCGCCGCGAACAGGCGCTCGAACTCCTCCAGGCGCGGCCCCAGCGACAGCTGCCCCGAGCGCAGCACCTCGATCACCGCCCGCTCCTCCGCATCGCCCAGCACCGGGCGCGCCAGCGGCACCACCTCATCGCTCTCCTCGCGCCGCAGCGCGAGGCCCGGCCGCTCCGCGGCGAGGGCTGACTGCTCGACCCCGGAATCGGCCACTAGACCCTGCCGGTCGAGCCTAGCTTCGGCTCTGGGGAGGTGCGCCGCTGGCCCTGCATCCCGTACTCCAGCGAATCCACCAGCGCGTCCCACGAGGCCGCGATCAGGTTCTCCGCCACCCCGATCGAGCCCCACACGTCGTGCCCGTCGGAGGCGTCGATCAGCACGCGCGTGACCGCCCCCGTGCCCTTCGTCTCATCCAGGATGCGAACCTTGTAGTTGACCAGATCGATGTCCTTCAGATGCGGGTGGAGCTCGCCGATCGCGTCGCGCAGCGCGCGGTCCAGCGCGTTCACCGGGCCATTGCCCTCCGCGGTGCGCACGTAGCGCTCGCCGCCCAGCCAGATCTTGACCGTCGCCTCCGTGCTCGCGCGGCCGTCCGCGTGCTTCTCGACGATCACCCGCCACGACTCCAGGCGGAACAGCGGCTCATACTCGCCCGCCTCCTTGCGCAGCAACAGCTCGAACGAGCCGTCGGCCGCCTCGAACTGGAAGCCCTCGTGCTCGAGCTGCTTCACGCGCTCCACCACGCGCTGCGCCAGCTCCTCGTCGGCCTCGATCCCCGCCTGGCGCGCCTTCTCCACGATCGTGCCGCGCCCGGAGAGCTCGGAGATCAGCACGTCGCGGTCGTTGCCCACGACCGCCGGGTCGACGTGCTCGAACGTCTGCGAGTCCGCCTGCACGCCCGCGGCATGCAGCCCCGCCTTGTGCGCGAACGCGTGCTTGCCCACATACGGCTGCGCGGGGTTGGGCGTGCGGTTGAGCAGCTCGTCGACGAAGTGCGCCGTCTCGGTCAGACGTGCGAGGCGCTCGGAGGCGAGCAGCTCGACGCCCATCTTCAGCTGCAGGTCGGCGATGATCGTGATCAGGTTCGCGTTGCCAGTGCGCTCGCCGATGCCGTTGACCGTGCCCTGGACCTGCGTCGCGCCCGATTCCACCGCCGTGAGCGTGTTCGCCACCGCGCAGCCCGAGTCGTCGTGCGTGTGGATGCCCAGCGCCACCCCCGGCAGCGCTTCGCGCACCACCGCGAACGCCGTCCTGATCTGCGGCGGCAGCGAGCCCCCGTTGGTGTCGCACAGCACGATCCGCTCCGCGCCGGCGTCCGCCGCCACACGCAGGCAGTCGAGCGCGTACGCGGGGTCGAGCGCGAAGCCGTCGAAGAAGTGCTCCGCGTCGAGCAGCACGCGCTTGCCCGCACCCACCAGGAACGCGACGGAGTCGGCGATCATCGCCAGGTTCTCCTCGCGCGAGACGCGCACGACCTTCTCCACGTGCAGCACCGACGCCTTGCCCACGAGCGTGCACACGGGCGCGAAGGACTCCGCCAGCACGCGCAGGCCCTCGTCGCGCTCGGCGTCCGCGTCGCGCCGGCGGGTCATGCCGAACGCGACGATCTCCGCGCTGTGCAGCGTCTGCTTGGCGAGCAGCCCGAACAGCTCGAGCTCCTTCGGGTTCGACGCGGGGAAGCCCGCCTCGATCATGTGCACGCCCAGCTCGTCCAGCGCGTGCACCACGCGCAGCTTCTCCTGCGCGGTGAGCGTCATGCCGCCGCCGCCCATGCCGTCGCGCAGGGTCGCGTCGTAGAGCTCGATGCGTGTGGCTGTGCTGCTCATCGGGGATGTCCTTTCGGCGTGGAGGGGTACGGGGCGAGTCGGTGTTGCGACCGGCCGCGGCGCACCGCCCCTAGCCGGTCGCCCCGGTAATTCGCTCCGTCGCCGCCAGCCGCTGCGCCGCCGCCGGGCTCTCGCCCGTCGGCGTCTCGAGGGCGACCGCGTGCACCACATCCAGCCACTCGCGATAGCGCTCCGTGCGTCCGTGGATCGCGTCGTCGAACTCCTTCTGCAGCACGCGCGTGATCTCCCCCGGCCGGCCCGCCCCGAGCTCGTGGTTGTCGATCTCGCATACCGGCACGATCTCCGCGGCCGTGCCCGACATGAACACCTCGTCGGCCAGGTACATCTCCGCGCGCGCCACGTCGCGCTCGACCACCGTGTAGCCGAGGTCCTGGCAGATCTGGACGATCGAGCGGCGGGTGATGCCGTCGAGGATCGAGTTGTACTGCGCAGGTGTGATCACCTGCCCGTCGCGCACGATGTAGATGTTCTCGCCCGTGCCCTCCGACACATGGCCGTGGTCGTCGAGCAGGATCGCCTCGTCGTAGCCGGCCTTCACCGACTCGACCTTCGCGAGCACGTTGTTCAGGTACTGGCCCGTGGCCTTCGCGTGCGGGATCAGCGAGTCCGGGCTGATCCGCCGCCACGAGGAGGTCATCGCGCGCACGCCGTGCTGGATGCCCTCGTCGCCGTGGTAGCTGCCCCACTCCCAGCACGCGATCGTCACGTCCACCGTCGCGTCCAGCGGGTTCAGGCCCATCGTGCCATAGCCGCGGTTGACCAGCGGGCGGATGTAGCACTCGCGCAGCCCGTTGCGCGCCACCAGCTCGAGCGTCGCCGCGCGCAGCTCCTCCACCGAGTACGGCACCGGCATGTGGTAGAGCTCCGCCGACTTCTGCAGGCGGTCGAGGTGGTCGACGTTGCGAAACACCGCGGGGCCGAGCTCCGTCTCGTAGCAGCGCATGCTGTCGAACACGCCCGTGCCGTAGTGCAGGCCGTGCGTCAGGACGTGGACCTTGGCGTCCTCCCAGGCGACGAAATCTCCGTTCATCCAGATGAGGTCGGTCGGCTCCACGTTCACCAAAGCTCCTATTCGATGGCTTCGAGCACTGCCCTGGTCGCCTGCGCCGTGCCCGCCGTGCCACCCAGGTCGGGCGTGCGCAGGCCCCCAGCGAGCGCACCTTCAACAGCCGATTCTACAGCCGCCGCCTCGCTTTCCAAGCCCAGGCCGTGTCTCAGCATCAGCGCCGCCGACAGGAACATCGCCAGCGGGTTGGCGACCCCCTGCCCGGCGATGTCCGGCGCGGAGCCGTGCACCGGCTCGAACAGGCCCGGGGCACGGGTCGCGGGCGAGCCGCCGGCCGCCTCCGCCACGGACGGGCCGTCCTGCGCGCCGCCGCCGAGCGACGCGCTCGGGAGCATGCCGATCGAGCCCGTCAGCATCGCCGCCTCGTCGGAGAGGATGTCTCCGAACATGTTCTCCGTCAGGATCACGTCGAAGTGGCTCGGGGCGGACACGAGCTGCATGGCGGCGTTGTCCACCAGCACATGCTCGAGCTCGACCTGCGGGAACTCGCGAGCATGCAATTCCGTCACCACCTCGCGCCACAGCCTCGAGGTCTCCAGCACGTTGGCCTTGTCCACGCTCGAGACCTTCGACCGCGCGGCGCCGAAAGCGGTGCGCGCGATGCGCTCGATCTCGGCGGTCGTGTAGGCGCAGACGTCGGAGGCCGAGGTGGCGGTGCGGGTCTTCTCGCCGAAGTAGATGCCGCCCGTCAGCTCGCGCACGACCAGCAGATCGGTCCCCTCGATGCGCTCGCGCCGCAGCGGCGAGGCGTCATACAGCGCCGGCAGCGGCTTCACCGGGCGCAGGTTCGCGTACAGGCCGAGCCCCTTGCGCAGCCCCAGCAGCCCCTGCTCGGGCCGCGGCCTCTTCGGATCGGTCGTGTCCCACTTCGGCCCGCCGACCGCCGCCAGCAGCACCGCGTCGGCGCGCCTGCAGGCCTCCAGGGTCTCGTCGGTCAGCGCCACGCCGTGCGCATCGATCGACACGCCGCCGAACGGGTACTCCTCGAACTCGAAGTCGCCCAGCGCTTCCAGCAGCTCGAGCGTCGGCTCCATGATCTCCGGGCCGATGCCGTCGCCCGGAAGGGTCGCGATCAGGTGGGTCATGGCGCGCGACGCTACCAGGACTCGCCGGCGCACAGGGGCCGCGTCGGCGCCGGCACGGCGAGCGGGCGCGATCCGCTCCGGGGCCCGCCCCTCACAGGGCCGTCGTCACCGGAACCGGGGGCGTCCGCTGCTCCCGCGCACTCTCGTAGGCGTCGATCGCCGCGCCCTGTTGGAGCGTTAGCGCGATGTCGTCGAGCCCGCCGAGCAGGCGGTGGCGGATCTCGTGGTCGATCTCGAACGGCACCTGACGACCGGCGAAGCGCACCTCCTGCTCGCGCAGGTCGACCTGGCCGTGGCCGGCGCGCGCCAGCGCTTTGCAGTCCTCGTCGGACAGCACCACCGGCAGCAGCCCGATCTTCGTGCAGTTGGAGTAGAAGATGTCCGCGAACGACGGCGCCACGATCGCCTGAAAGCCGTAGTCCTGCAGCCCCCACGGGGCGTGCTCGCGCGAGGAGCCGCAGCCGAAGTTCTCCCCCGCGACGAGGATCGGGTTGGGCGGCAGATCCCAGCCCGGCTCCTTCGCCCAGTCGTAGAACAGGAACTCGCCGAAGCCGCTGCGCTCCACCCGCTTCAGGAACTGCTTGGGCATGATCTGGTCGGTGTCCACGTCGGCGCGGTCGAGGTGGCTGACCGGCCCGCTGATCGTCTCTATCGCCTTCATCTTCAGCTCCAGTTCCTGATGTCGGTGAAATGCCCCTCGATCGCCGCCGCGGCGGCCATCTGCGGGGAGACGAGGTGGGTACGCCCGCCACGGCCCTGGCGCCCCTCGAAGTTGCGGTTCGACGTCGACGCGCAGCGCTCGCCCGGCGCCAGGATGTCGGGGTTCATGCCCAGGCACATCGAGCAGCCCGCCACCCGCCAGTCGAAGCCCGCGTCGCGGAAGATCCGATCCAGGCCCTCCGCCTCCGCCTGCGCCTTCACCTGCTGGGAGCCCGGCACCACCATCGCGCTCACGCTCGATGCCACCTTCCTGCCGGCGACCACCTCCGCGGCCGCGCGCAGGTCGCCGATACGCGAGTTCGTGCACGAGCCGATGAACACGCGGTCGATCGCGATCTGCTCGATCGGCGTTCCCGGCTCCAGCGCCATGTAGGCAAGCGCGCGTTCGGTCGCCTCGCGGTCGGCGGGGCTGTCGAACTCCTCCGGCGCCGGCACCCTCTCGGTGACCGCGCGCACCATCCCCGGGTTCGTGCCCCACGTCACCTGCGGCGAGATCGCCGACGCGTCGATCGCCACCTCGCTGTCAAAGGACGCGCCCGCGTCCGTGCGCAGCTCGGACCACCGCGCGATCGCGCGCTCCAACGGCGCCCCCTCGGCAGGCGCGCCCGGTCGCCCAAAGTCTGAAAACCATTTGAACGTCGTCTCGTCCGGGGCGATCATGCCCGCACGCCCGCCGCCCTCGATCGTCATGTTGCACACGGTCATGCGGCCCTCCATCGACAGCGCCTCGATCGCCGGGCCCGCGTACTCGACCACGTGGCCCGTCAACCCGCCCACGCCCAGCTGCCCCAGCGTCCCCAGGATCAGGTCCTTGGCCGTCACGCCGAAGCCGAGCGCGCCCTCGTAGCCGATCCGCATCGAGCGCGGCCGCTGCTGGACCATGCACTGCGTCGCCAGCACATGCTCCACCTCGCTCGTGCCGATGCCGAACGCCAGCGCGCCGAACGCGCCGTGCGTGGACGTGTGCGAGTCGCCGCACACGATCGTCATGCCCGGCTGCGTCACGCCCAGCTCCGGGCCGATCACGTGCACGATCCCCTGGCGCTCGGAGCCCAGCGAGTACACCGGCACGCCGAACTCCGCGCAGTTGCGCTCGAGCGTTTCCACCTGCACGCGCGAGAGCTCGTCCTTGATCCGCGCCGCCACCGGCGTGCCGTCCGTCGGCGTGTTGTGGTCCGCCGTCGCCAGCGTCCGGTCCGGGCGGCGCACCCTGCGGCCCGCCAGGCGCAGGCCGTCGAACGCCTGCGGGCTCGTCACCTCGTGCACCAGGTGCAGGTCGATGTACAACAGGCCGTCCGCAACCTCGTGCGCCTCCCAGATCTTCTCGAACAGCGTCTTGCGCATCGTCATCGGTCCTCGTTGTCGTGGGTCATCTAGCTGCGCCTCAGCCCCGCGGACACGACCGCCAGGAACGCCGCGTCCGCGGTTGTCGGGTTCTCGAAGTGGTGCGGCAGGTCCGCGTCGAACGTCACACAGTCGCCGTCGGAGAGCTCGTAGCGCTGCCCGTCGCACACCAGCACCACCGCGCCGCGCTCCACCAGCGCCGTCTCGCGGCTGCCCGGCTCGTGCATCGGCGGGTCGTCGCTCGCGCCCGTCGCGCCGCCCGGCGAGAGCGTGTGTCGCGAGAGCTCCGCGCGCTGGCCCGGCTGCGAGGAGGTCAGCACCTCGAAGCTGTGGCCGCGCTTCTTGTTTCCGCCGCGCCGGCGCTCGCTCGCGCGCACGACCGTCACCGCGCCGCCCTCGTCCAGGCGCAACAGCTGCGACAGCCGCAGCTCCAGGCCCGCCGCGATGCGCGCCGCCACCGTCAACGTCGGGCTCGTCTCGCCGCGCTCGACCTGCGAGAGCATCGGCGCGCTCACGCCGCTGCGCTCCGCCAGCTCGCGCAGCGAGAGGCCCGCCGCGTCGCGCAGCGCCTTCACGCGCGCGCCCACCGCCGCCGGGTCGACGGCCGCCGCAGCCACCGCCTCGGGCGCAGCCAGCCCGTCGCTCGCCGCCTTTCCCACCGCCGGCCGAGCGTTCGTGTCCGTTCCCACCGTAGTCGTATTCGCCATACAAACGTACGTTATCACAGACGCCAACCGCCCGTGGCAGCCCGTGTGAAGATCGTGGTAGGCGCGGCTCGCGGCAACCGCCACGCGTGATACGTTGGCGTCTCTTGTCGTCGAACACAGGCACCGTTCCAGCTCGCAGCCGCAGCACCGACGGCCCGCGACGTTCGGAGCCGAGGGGGTATTGACCATGCGCTCGACCAGGCTCGCGCCGGGCCCGCTTACGGCCGTACTGATCTCCGTCCTCGCGTCCGTCGCGGCGGCGCTCACCATCGTGCTCCCCGCGTCCGCCGCGGCGCATCGCGCCATCGCGGGGCATCGCGCCATCGCGGGGCATCCGGTGATGCGCTGGGGCTCGTTCGGCCTCCCCCCCGGGGTGCACAAGCCGGCCGCCGTCTTCGGGCTGGCCAACGTCACGGCGATCGACGCGAGCAACGCGAGCGCATACGCGCTGGAGTCCGACGGCAGCGTCTGGGCGTGGGGCAACAACGGCGCCGGCGAGCTCGGTGAAGCCGAACTCGAAAACAGCCCCACGACGGCCGTGCAGGTGCCGCTGCCCGCCGGCGTCAAGATCACCGCCATCGGCGAGGCCGAGTTCGACGGCATCGCGATCGACAGCACCGGGCACGCATGGGCATGGGGCAACGGCGGGCCGACCGCCTGCCTCGGCGAATTCCGCGGCCGTGAAATCCCGCCCATGGAAGTGCCCGGCATCGCGAACGCCATCGCCGTGCAGGGCGGCGGGCACCACACCATCTGGCTGCTCGCCAACGGCACCCTCGAGGCCTGCGGCGGCAACGCGCAGGGACAGCTCGGCGTCTCCGGCATCGAAACCAGCGGCTCGCCCGTGCCGATTCCCGGACTGTCGCACGTCGTCGAAATCTCCGCCTCCGAACGCAACTCCTGCGCGCGCACCGCCTCGGGCGAAGTCTATGACTGGGGCGCCGACTGGGACGGGCAGATCGGCAACGGCGAACTCACAGAAGAAGTGTCCACGCCTTACCACGTGCCGCTCCCCGGCCCCGCCAGCGAGGTCTCCTGCGGCGGCAACGTGCCCACCAACGACTACACGCTCGCGCTCGTCGGCGGCCAGGTCTACGGCTGGGGCGCGGACGCAGCCGGCCAGATCGGAGATCGCGCGACCGGCGACAAACTCACACCCGTGGCCACCGGGCTGCGCTACGCCTCCATCGTCGCCGGCGGCGGCACCTCCTACGGGCTCGACGCCTCCGGCGACGTCTGGTCGTGGGGCAGCTCCTTCGAGAGCGCGCTCGGGACCGGCAGCAACAGGGACGCCCCTGTCCCCAAGCTCGTCGACGAACACGCCGTCGCAATCTCCGCCACCGCGCACGACGCCATGGACCTGCACTGAGGACCTGGGATTCCTGCGCGCGCGAGCCGGCCGCATCGACCGCGGCCGGCCTCCGCGGCCCTCAGTTGAGAAGCGCTTTCGCCGTGAAGTGTTCTTCGTGCCCGTCTCCGAAGCGCACTAAGCCTTCGAGCAGGGCGTCTCCGGAGGACGCGTTCATCAGCTCGATCGTCAGCAGGCAGTGACCTAACGACACGAAGGTTTTGACCGTGCAGAGGTTGGTGTCCGTGAGTAACCAGTTTTTGGCTTCGCCGCCAACGATGCTCGTGTGCTCCAGTTCGAGGGTGTTGCTCCCGACATCTTCGATCGTAAACGCCAGCGTTAAGCCCGCTTTTTTGTGAAAGGCGAGTAATTCCGGCGTGAATGAATATCCGTCGCCGACGAACATCGGCCGCGGGAGCGCGCCGAACAGCTGTGCGCCGACGAGCTCCAGCCCAGCAGCGCCTTCGATGGGCGCGGTCACGCCGTCTATGGTGAGGCCGCCTTTGGTCGACGTCAGCGTGCCGGCGCTTTCGGTTAAGATCGTTGCCGTACCAGAGTTGACCTCGATTTCCGGCTCTAACGATTCGACTTCGTTTTTTCCGACTTCGACGGGGCTGCCTTCGGCTAACAGCTCACCGACAACGCTACCGTTGAGGGGGACACTCGAGCCTGCGCATTTTGCGCCCGTGAATTTGGCTAACGCAAACGTGCTCCCCGATTCCGGCTTGAACAGCACTAACACCGGGCCGCTCCTTAACCCGCTGTAGCCCAGAGTGTCGATGAGCGCGTTCGTCGTGATCTTTCCACCTTCGGGTTCACACCCGCTTGATCCTTCTTTGCTCTCGCCGCCGGAACAGCTCGAGAAGCCGATCGTCTCCTTGCCGCCGCCGGAGGTTTCGCGGCTGGATCCGTTGAGCGTGGCGCCTGACTCGAGTTCCAGCGCGCCGCATTCGACCTTGAATTCCAAGGCTTTGTTCTTCAGCGTAAACGACCGCGTGGCATCGCCTGTCAGTTCGCGTGTTTCACCGTTGCCAAGCACTTGGGTTGCAGCCACTAGCAATGGCCCTTCGGTTAATGCTGCCCGCGCCACCGTCGTAGCGAACCCGCCGATAACGAGCATCGCCATGACGGTCATTCCCAGCGCCTTGACATTTCCCACCGTGACCTCCTGCACGTTGCCCATCGTGACGTCCTTCCGCACTAGGGCTAGCAAATGTGTGGAAGCGGCGCAAGTCGCCTCATCACGGTGACAGATCGTCCGCAAGCGGACTTTCTACGCGAGCAGGAGCTTTCCCGTGCCCTCGCGTTGGAGACGATCCAGCGATCGTCTTATCGATCACCCGGCGGCAGTCTCCGGCAGCCCCACCGTCGCGTCGGCGCGCGAGCGCGCCACCGCGACCGACAGCGCGCGCACATACGCGCGCGCGGCCGCGTCGATGATGTCCGTGGAGACGCCCTGGCCCGCGCCGGTGAAGCCCGCGACCTCGAGCACCACCGAAACCTCGCCGAGCGCGTCCTGACCCTCGGTCACGGCGCCGATCGTGAAGTCGCTGAGCGTCGGCGCGATGCCCGTCGCCGCGTTGATCGCCTGGAACACCGCGTCGATCGGGCCATCGCCCGTAAACGCGCCCGTCCCCGACGAGCCGTCGGGCAGCGTCACCGACACGCGCGCGTGCGGCGGGCGCAGCGAGGACGCCTCCACCTCGAAGGACTCGAGCACGTAGCCCGGCACCTCCTCGCGCAGCTCGTCGGTGACCAGCGCCTCCAGGTCCATCGCCGTCACCTGCTTCTTGCGGTCGGCGATCTCCTTGAAGCGCTTGAACGCCGTGTTCAACGCCTGGCCCTCCAGCTCGAAGCCCATCTCCTCCAGCGCTTTGCTCAGCGCGTGGCGGCCCGAGTGCTTGCCCAGCACGATCGCGTTGCTGCGCAGGCCGACCGTCGTCGCATCCATGATCTCGTACGTCGTGCGCTCCTTCAGCACGCCGTCCTGGTGGATGCCTGCCTCGTGCGCGAACGCGTTGCGCCCCACGATCGCCTTGTTCGGCTGCACCTGATATCCGGTCAGGCGCGAGACCAGGCGGCTGGTGCGCGCGATCTCCGTCGTCTCCACCCCGGTCCACAGCCCCAGGCTCGGCTCGCGCGTGTGCAGCAGCATCACGATCTCCTCCAGCGACGCGTTGCCCGCGCGCTCGCCGATGCCGTTGATCGCGCACTCCACCTGGCGGCAGCCCGCTTCCAGGCCCGCCAGCGAGTTCGCCACCGCCAGCCCCAGGTCGTCGTGGCAGTGCACCGACACGACCACGTCGCGCAGCCCCGGCACCAGGCGGTACAGCTCCGCGAACATCGCCGCGTACTCCGCCGGCATCGTGTAGCCGACCGTGTCCGGCACGTTGATCGTGCTCGCGCCCTCGTCCAGCGCGATCTGGATCACCTCCGCCATGTACTGCACGTCCGAGCGCGAGCCGTCCTCCGGCGAGAACTCCACGTCGTCGGTGTACTCGCGCGCCTGCGCCACCGCCGCGCGCACCTGACCCTTGACGTCCTCGCGCGTGGTCTGAAGCTTGCGCTCGATGTGGATGTCGCTGGTCGCGATGAACGTGTGGATGCGCGGGCGCTCGGAGTCCCGCACCGCGTTCCACGCCGCCTCGATGTCCTGGTGGCTCGTGCGCGCCAACCCGCAGATCACGGGTCCTTCGACCTCCCGCGCGATCGCCTGCACCGACTCGAAGTCGCCCGGCGAGGTGATCGGGAAGCCCGCCTCGATCACGTCCACCCCCAGCCGCGCCAGCTGGTGGGCGATCTCGAGCTTTTCCTGCTTGTTCAACGAGATCCCCGGCGACTGCTCGCCGTCGCGCAGCGTCGTGTCGAAGATCAGGACGCGGTTCGCGTCGTCGCGCACCGCCTGCTTGCCGGCGCTGTTGTGGCCGCCGCCGTTTCCGTCTGGAGTGCTCATGCCGTTCGTGCTCCTTCTCTATCTCGCGGTTTCTTCCTCTCTGCTGGTTATGCGGCTACGCGGCCGCCACGCACTATTCCCCCCGAGGGGGGAGGAGCAGAAGGGAGAGAAGCGAGAACCGGAACGACATCTGCGCTCAGAGTAGCAAGCGCAGACGCAGCATGACGAAGGTCATCGGCCGCCTCAGGGGGTGAGCACGACCTTGCCGACATTGCGCCGCTCGGTGATCATGTTCTGGGCCGCACCGGCCTCCTCGAAGCCGAAGGCGCCGGCGACCACCGGTTTGACCGTGCCGTCGCGGAGCAGCTCCTGCATCGGCTCGATCCACGGCGCCAGCGTGCCGCGGTCCTTCCACAGGCTGAGCATGTTCAGCCCGATCACCGCCTTCGATTCCGACATCTGCTTGATCAGGTTGAAGCGCGGCATGCGCGCGACGGCACGCAGCGCCGTGACGACGTTTTTGCGCTCTCCGGAGACGACCGCGGAGGCCCCGAACGCGACCAGGCGCCCGCCGGGACGCAGCAGCGAGTAGCTGCGGCGGAAGCTCGCCCCGCCGACCGCGTCCATGATCACGTCGAACTTCGGCAGGCCGCGCTCCCAGCCGGGCTTGGTGTAGTCAAGCGCGTGATCGACGCCCAGCTCGACGCAGCGGGCGTGCTTGCCGGGCGAGGCCGTCCCGTAGACCTCGGCCCCGGTGCGCTTGGCGATCTGGGTGGCGGCGATGCCCACCCCGCCCCCGGCGGAGTGGATCAGCACGCGCTCTCCCGGCTGCAGGCTGCCGTAGCCGATCAGCCCAGCCCACGCGGTGCCGTAGTTGACGGGGATCGCCGCCCCCTGCTCGAAGCTGAGCTCCTCGGGCAGCGCCACGACGTCGCCGGCCGCCGCCACCACCTGGGAGGCGTAGCCGCCGAACTGGGTGCCCGCGAACACGCGGTCGCCGACGTTGAACGGGTGCGCGGGCGTCGATGCGCCCTCCCCCAGCTCGAGGATCGTGCCCGCGACCTCGTAGCCGACGACGCAGGGAGTCTTGGGCGCGTCGGCATACAGGCCCATGCGCGCCATCACGTCGGCGAAGTTGATGCCCGCCGCCGCCACGTCGATCCGCACCTGGCCCGGCCCGAGCGGCGGGTCGGGGCGCTCCTGGACCTCCAGCACGCCGGGCCCGCCGTGCTTGGTGATGACGACTGCCCTCATGCGCGCTCCCCCATCTCGTTCGCTCGCCGGTCGGGGCTGAGGCTAAAGGATCGGCACCATCGGCGCCGTGGCGCGATCAGCCCAGATCGAGCGACCAGCCGTTCACGAAGCCCTCCGAGGCGACGATCTCCTTCACGACCGCATCGGGCACGGCCGCGTCGGTCGTGACGACCATCGCCGCCAGGCGCTGGCCGCCGGCCGCGCGCTCCTCGCCCGCCCCGTCCGGCGTGTGCCCGACGGCGGCCGAGGAGATGTTGATGCCATGCGCGCCGAAGATCGTGCCCACGCGGCCGATCATCCCCGGCAGGTCCTCGTAGCGGAACACGGTGACGTAGCGCTCGAGCTCGATCGTCAGCCGCCGGCCCTGCACCTCCACCAGGTGGGGCACGCGGTTCGGGCCGATGCCGGTGCCGGCGACCGCGACGCGCTCGGACCCGGCGACCACCGTCACGCGGATCAGCTCGTTGAAGTCCTGCGCCTCCGAGACGACCTTCTCCTCGAAGACGATCCCCCGCTGCTGGGCCATCGTCGGCGCGTTGACGAGGTTGACCTGCTCCTCGGTGCGCCCCTGCAGCGCCCCCACGATCACCGCCAGCCCCAGCAGGCGCGTGTCGAAGTCTGCGATCCTGCCGAGGAACGCGGCCTCGATGCGCTCCACCGAGCTGCCCTCCGCAAGCTCCATCGCCAGGCGCCCGAGCTGCGTGGCGAGCGGCAGGAACGGCCCGAGCATCTCCATGTCCTCGGAGCCGACCGCGGGGATGTTCACCGCTGTCGAAACCACGCCGCCGGTCAGCGCGGCGACGACCTGCTCGGCGCTCTGGTAGCCGGCGCGGTCGGTCGCCTCCGCGGTGGAGGCGCCCAGGTGCGGCGTGACGACGACGTTGGCATAGCCGAACAGCGGGTGCTCGGTCATCGGCTCGCTCTTGAACACGTCGATCGCCGCGCCCGCGACCTTGCCCGAGTCCAGCGCATCCTGCAGCGCGTCCTCGTCGATCAGCCCGCCGCGCGCGACGTTCAGCACGCGCACGCCGTCGCGCATCTTCGCGAACGCGTCCGCGTCGATGAACCCTTCCGTCTCGGGCGTCTTGGGCAGGTGGATCGTGATGAAGTCCGCCTGCGCGTAGATGTCCGCCGCGCCGTCGGCCTTCTCGACCGCCAGCTCGCGGTAGCGCTCGGCGCTGACGAACGGGTCGAACGCGACCACGCGCATGCCGAAGCCGCGCGCGCGCTGCGCGACCAGCTGGCCGATGCGCCCGAAGCCGATGATCCCGAGCGTCTTCTCGTACAGCTCCACGCCCGAGAACTTCGAGCGATCCCATTTGCCCGCCATCAGCGACGCGTACGCCTGCGGGATGTTGCGCGCCAGCGCCAGCAGCAGCGCCATCGTGTGCTCGGCCGCCGTCACCACGTTGGACTCGGGCGCGTTGGCGACGACGATCCCGCGCCGGGTCGCCGCGGCGACGTCGACGTTGTCGACGCCGACGCCCGCGCGGCCGATCACCCGCAGGTGCGTCGCGCGGTCGATCAGCTCCGCCGTCAGCTTCGTCGCCGAGCGGATCACGATGCCCTCGTAGTCGCCGATGCGCCGCGCCAGCTCGTCCGCGTCCCAGTCGACGCCGACCTCCACGTCGAAGTGCTCGCGCAGCAGCGCCACGCCCGAGTCGCCGATCTTCTCCTTGACGAGCACCCGCGGGCGATCACTCATCTGAACCGCTCATTTCGAACCTCCGCGTGCATGAGTACGTAGGGCAAGCTGGACAAGGACGCAGGGAGCGTGGCGTGCTACGCACGCGAGCGACCGAGGACGCCGATCCAGCGCCGCCATACGTGCTCATGCGAGCCTCTCGACGACCCAGTCGATACAGGCCGTCAGCGCCTGCACGTCGGCGGTGTCCACCGCCGGGAACATGCCCACACGCAGCTGGTTGCGACCCAGCTTGCGGTAGGGCTCGACGTCGACGATGCCGTTGGCGCGCAGCGTCGCCGCGACCGCCGCCGCGTCCACGCTCTCGTCGAAGTCGATCGTGCCGACGACCAGCGAGCGCTTGGCCGCGTCGGCGACGAACGGCGTCGTATACGAGGTCCGCTCGGCCCAGTCGTACAAGCGCTGCGAGGACGCGCGCGTGCGCCCCACGCACCACTCCAGCCCGCCGCCGTCGAGCATCCAGCGAATCTGGTCGGCCAGCAGGAACAGCGTCGCCACCGCCGGCGTGTTGTAGGTCTGGTCTTTGCGCGAGTTCTCCAGGGCCGTGTGCAGCGACAGGAACTCGGGGATCCAGCGCTCGGAGGCGTGCAGCGCCTCGATCCGCTCCTGCGCTGCCGGGCTGAGCAGCGCCACCCACAGCCCGCCGTCGGCGGCGAAGCTCTTCTGCGGCGCGAAGTAGTAGGCGTCTGCCTGCGAGACGTCCACCGGCAGGCCGCCGGCGCCGGAGGTGGCGTCGATCAGCACCAGCGCGCCGTCGGCCTCGATCGAATCCCCACCCACCCGCACCACCGGCGCCATCACCCCCGTTGACGTCTCGTTGTGCGCCCACGCCAGCGCATCCGCGCCGTCGGCGGCGGCCGCGCCCAGCGCCTGCGGGTCGGGCGCGTCGCCGGCGTCGGCGGAGATCGTCACCGGGTCCTCCAGGAACGGCGCGCCGCGGGTGACGGCCGCGAACTTCTGTGAGAACTCGCCGAACGTCAGGTGCGCCGCGCGGCGCTCGATCAGGCCGCAGGCGGCCGCGTCCCAGAAGGCCGTCGCGCCGCCGTTGCCGAGCGCCACCTCGTAGCCGTCGGGAGCCGCGAACAGCTCGCGCAGACCCGCGCGGATCTCCCCCACCAGCGCCTTCACCGGCTTCTGGCGGTGCGAGGTGCCCATCACCGCGCCGCCCTCGCCCGCCAGATGCGCGAGCGCCTGCGGGCGCACCTTCGACGGTCCGCAGCCGAAGCGCCCGTCGGCGGGCCTCAGCGCATCGGGGATGACCAGCGGCGTCGGTTCTGTCAGGGGGCTCGTCGTCATGTGGGCTCCTCGCCGTATCGGACCTCGAGGTAATGATCGGTGCTGTGAGGGTGCCCAGGCGCGCGGCGGTGCTGCGCCGCCGCTTCCCGGTGGTTAGCTCCACCCGAGCGCCAGTCGCGACGGCGAACGCGAGTGTAGCGAACACCGCGCGCCACGTCGCACGGTGGATTCAGGCTAGGCCCGCCACAGCGCCTCGCGCTCGAGGACAGTCGCGCTCCAGCCCTTCGGCAGCCGCGCCGGCGCAACGCCGGCGGCGGCCTCGGAGGCCAGCAGGCAGAACTCGGGCGCGGGGCCGAGACCGAGACAGCGGCGCCACAGGCCGTCCACGGCGGGGTCCATGCCGTCGCCCAGCAGCGCCGACAGCGACGGGTGCTCGTGGCCACTGCAGCGCGCCACCCACACGGCAATGTGTGTTTCTGTCAAGCCGGCGTGCCCCTCCAGGAAGCGGTAGACCGCGCCGCTGGCCTGACCCGACAGCGATGCGACCTTTTCGTGGGAGCTCACGTGCCCGCGCGAGACCGCCGCCTCCTCGAGCACGCCCAGCGCCGCCCAGTCGTCCAGCAGGTACCAGTCCTCGTAGCCGGCGCTGGCCTGCGGCACCGGCTCGGACGGAGAGGCATTGAGCCACGGCAGCTCGGCCGCGCGAAACGTCGCCGAGCCGCGAAAGCCGCTCGGCGCGCGGTGCGCGAGCGAGCGGTGGAACTGCTCGAGCGCGCGCTCGTAGGCGTCCGCGTCGACGCCCGGCGCCGGGCGATGCCACGAGAGGTAGGCGAGCACTGCGCTGGCCCTAGAAGGCGGGCTTGATCCAGTCCATGTGCGAGCGCAGCTCCGCGCCCACGTGCTCGACCTGCGTGTCCGCCTGCTCGGCGCGCATGCGCTTGAAGTTCTCCTGGCCGGCGCGGTTCTCGGCGATCCACTCGCGCGCGAAGTCGCCCGACTGGATCTCCGCGAGGATCTTGCGCATGTTCTCGCGCGTCTGCTCGGTGATCACGCGCTTGCCGCGCGTGTAGTCGCCGTACTCCGCCGTGTTGGAGATCGAGAAGCGCATGCCCGCGAGGCCCTTCTCGTGCATCAGGTCGACGATCAGCTTGAGCTCGTGCAGGCACTCGAAGTACGCCATCTCGGGGTCATAGCCGGCCTGCACCAGCGTCTCGAAGCCCGCCTGCACGAGCTCTGAGGCGCCGCCGCAGAGGACCGCCTGCTCGCCGAACAGATCCGTCTCGGTCTCGTCCTTGAAGCTCGTCTCGATCACGCCGCCGCGCGTGCAGCCGATGCCCTTGGCGTACGCCAGCGCCAGCGCGCGCGCGTTGCCGGTCGCGTCCTGCTCGACCGCCACCAGGCCCGGCACGCCGCTGCCTTCGGTGAACTGGCGGCGCACCAGGTGGCCGGGGCCCTTCGGCGCGACCATCGCCACATCCACGCCGGCGGGCGGCTCGATCTCCTTGTAGTGGATCGAGAAGCCGTGCCCGAACAGCAGCATGTTGCCTGGGGCGATCCCGTCGCGGATCTCGGCTTCCCACACCGCGCGGTGCAGCTCGTCCGGCAGCAGGATCATCACCAGGTCGCCGCGGCTCGCGGCCTCGACGACCGGCAGCACCTCGAGTCCCTGCGCGCGCGCGCCGGCGACCGAGTCGGAGTCCTCGCGCAGCCCGACCACCACCTCGACCCCCGAGTCCTTGAGGTTGAGCGCGTGCGCGTGGCCCTGGGAGCCGTAGCCGATGATTGCGACGGTCTTGCCGTCGAGGAGCGTGAGGTCTGCTTCGTCGTCGTAGATCATGCGCCGCAGGCTATCCAACTTGCGCGGCTTCGCCTGCGGCGCCACTCGGCTTGGATGTGCCGGCTCCCGCCTTGGTGGTGTCCGTGCCTTCTGTCGTCGTGCCCTGCGTCGTCGTGCCCTGCGTCGTCGTGCCCTGCGTCGTCGTGCCCTGCGTCGTCGTGCCGGGCGTCGTCGTGCCGCTGCCTGAAGCCGACGTGCTGCTGGTCGACGCGCCGCTGCTGGTCACTTTGGTCGACGTGCCACACGGCGTGGTGGTCGTTGTCGAGGTCGAAGTGCCACTAGTCGAGCCGGTGCCCGTCGTCGGGGTCGTGCCCGTCGTTGGGAGTGCGGAGCCGGTTGTGGTGGTGGTCGTGGAGCCGGTTGTCGTCGTGGAGCCGGTTGTCGTCGTGGAGCCGGTTGTCGTCGTGGTCGTCTTGCCTTCCTCGTTCGGGCAGGGGCTCGGCGGTTCGACGGGGGTCTGCTTGAAGGCATATCGCGCGACGACCGCCCCGTCGCGTGCCATGACGGTGACCGGACCGACTGTGGTCGAGCTGGTGATCGTCACGACGTAGACGCTGCTCACCGGGCTTTCGCGCTCAGTGATGGGGTCGCTCGAGGAGAACTTGACGTCCTGGCCACTCAAGGGCCTCCCGATCGCGTTCAGCACGCGGGCTGTGACGGTGACTGTGGCCTTGCCGTTGGCAGGGATGCTGGTCGCGGAGAGCGAGAGCCTGATTTCCTTGGGCTTGTCGTCACCTGTGCCCGGACCGTTGGCGCCTGAGCCTTTGGCCGCGCTCGCAAGCCCGTTGGTGCCTGACGTCGGCGTGCTAGTCGGCCGCGATGCGGAGCTCCCAGGCGGCCTGGTGCGATCTGCGCTCAGTTGTTTGTGCCCAAGCCCTGGGAGCGCAATCGGTGCTGTGCCGGTGAGCTTGAGGCCGCTGTAGCTGCCAGCGTAGGCGAGCACCACTGCCGCCAGCACGGCCAGCACAAGCGCGGCGACGACGCTGATCAGCAGCTTGCGCCTCGCCAGCGAGGCGACGCGCTCCCAGCGCACAGGCACATCGGGCATCGTGTCCGCGGCAGCCTCGATGCGGGTGCGAATGCGCTCGTCGTGGCTCGTATCGCTCACTGGAGTGCGGCGAGCGCGTGGCGCCCTTCGGTGACGGCCGCGTCCGCCTCAGCCGCGGGGCAGCCGAGGATCTCGGCGACCTCGCCGATCGGGAGCAGCCACGAGCAGCGCAGCAGATAGGCGATGCGTGCCCGTATGGGCAGCTTCGCCAGAGCTTCGAGCGTGGGCCGACACTCGGTCGCCTCGACCGCCTCGTCGGGCCGCGAGACGCGCAACCCCTGCTTGACGCGCGGCGCACGCAGCAGCGCGTGCGCCTGCATGTTCTCGAGCATCGCCACGAGCGACGCCAACTCGAACGCACCCCGCTTGCCGGCGGGCAGCTTGCGCGCGCGGGCTTCGGCGAGCGCTTCCTCGACGAGGTTGCGAGCTTCCTGTGCGTCGCCGCACACCAGCCAGGCGAAGCGTTGCAGGCGCCACTCGTTGGTACGCACGCCGGATCCTGCGCTTGTTGGCGCCGAGTCTGGGGCCTTGAGCTCGCCCTTGAGCACACCGCCAAAGTCGATGCTCTGCAATCTCGGCAGGATCAGAGCCGCTGCCGCGGCCGCCGAGCCAGCGGCGATCAGCGAGCCGGTCGCCTGCGAGTGCAGCGTCGCGCCACCGGCCAGGAGCAGCAGTCCGAACCCGAACAGGCTCCAGCGAGTTCCGTCGATTTCAGTCAGCCGCACTCCCACTTGCCGGCCTTTGCCTTCGACAACAATTCGGCTCTTTCAGCGGCTCGACTATACAGAATGCGCCCGATCGGCGGGGACTTCGCCGACCCCGCGGCCAATCAGCACGACGCCTCGAAATCGAGCGGCGCCCGATGTCACCCGACTCAAGCGCTCGCCGACGCCACGAGCGTGCGCCCCGGCACCTCGAGCGCACCGTCGGCGTCGGTGTACGGCGCGAAGCGCGCGGCCAGCGACGCCTCGATCTCGGCGATCTCGGAGGCCGGGCGCGAAAGCACCGCGTCGTGGAAGCTCGGCGAGAGGTCGAGCGTCGTCTCCCACAGCTCCGCGAAGCTCGCCTGGCGACGGGCGAGCGCGATCGCCTCGACGCGCACCTCGACGAAGCCGGCCTGCTCGAGCAGCGCGCGCACACGCTCGGCGTCCCCCAGCGCAAACGGGCCGGGCCGCCGCTCGGAGTCGCCGCCGGGCGCCGGCGCGAGACCGCGCTCGATCAGCTCCTGCCCGGGCAGCAGCGCCCACGGGTTTGCCACGAGCGCATCCCAGACCGCGAGCGCGACGCGCCCGCCGGGGCGCAGCACGCGGCGCGCCTCCGCGAGCGCCGCGGCGGGATCGGCCATCAGCATGTAGCCCCAGCGGCAGAGGATCGCGTCGACGCTCGCCAGCGGCAGGTCGAGCCATTCGGCGTTCAGTACCTGGAACTCGATGTTGCTGAGCCCGAGCTCGAGCGCGCGCTTGCGCGCCCCCTCGAGCATCGCCTCGGCCTGATCGGAGATCACCACGCCGCCGAGCGGCGCGACCAGCTCGGCGGCGAGCATGCCCGTCTCCCCCATCCCCGCCGCCAGCTCCAGAACCCGCTCGCCCGGCTGCAGCGCCAGCATGTCGAGCATCCGGTGCGACACCGGCGCCGCGAACCTGCGCATCGCCTCCTGCTGGCGCTCCCAGCCGGGCGCCGCCGCTTCCCAGCTCTCGAGGCTCGCCTGCCGATAGCTGTTCGCGTCGAAGCTCACGCCAGCTCCCTGCGCAGCAGCTTGCCCGAACGCGTGCGCGGCAGCGGCTCAGCGGCGAGCTCGAAGCGCTTGGGCACCTTGTACGGGGCGAGCGCCTGCGCACAGTGGGCGCGCAGCGCGTCGACCTCCACCTCAGCGCCCGCGCGCGCGACCACGATCGCCGTGACCGCCTCGCCCCAGCGCGGGTCGACGCGGCCGAGCACCGCCGCCTCGAGCACCTGCGGATGCGCCTCCAGCACCGCCTCGACCTCGGCTGGCGCGACGTTCTCGCCGCCGCTGACGATCGTGTCGGCCCTGCGCCCGGTGACGCGCAGGCAGCCGCGCGCGTCGAGCTCGCCCAGATCGCCCGTGTGCAGCCAGCCGTCGGCCGCGAGCCCCGCCGGCGCGACCGTCGGCCCGGCCAGCAGGATCTCCCCGTCGGATGCGATCCGCACGCGCGTGCAGAACAGCGGCGGCCCGGCGCTCGAGGGCGCCCCGCCGATCGCGGCGAGCGGCGTGGTCGTCGCCTGCGAGCAGCTCTCGGTCAGGCCGTAGGTGAGGCTCACGGGGACGCCGGCGGCGTGGGCGCGCGCGAGCAGCGCCGCGGGCACTGGGCCGCCGCCGGTCAGCGCGCATCGCAGGGCCGGCGGACGCTGAAGGCCTGCGTCGAGCAGGCGCGCGAGCGTCGTCGCCACAAGGCTCACGAGCGTCGCCTCGCCCGCGCTCAATGTGTCCAGGACGGGCTCGGTCTCGAAGCGCTCGTGCACGATCGCCGTCGTCGCGTAGATCGCCGAGCGCAGCAGGATCGACAGCCCGCCGACGTGCGAGAGCGGCAGCGCGCACAGCCAGCGCTCCTGCGGATCGAGGCCCAGCGCGACGGCCGAGCCGAGCGCGCTCCACAGGAAGTTGCCGTACGTCAGCTCGACGGGCCTGGGCGCGGCGGTCGTGCCCGAGGTGTGGATCACGACGGCGACGGCGTCGAGCTCGTGCGTGCCCGGCGGCACTGGACCCGGCGTGCCCGGCGCGAGCTCCTGCGCGAGCGGCTCCTCGACGAGCGCGGCGGCGCCGGCGGCGATGCGCGCGCGCTCGCCCGCGGACAGGCGCAGGTCGACCGGCACGGCGACCGCCCCGAGCAGCAGGCAGGCGTGCAGAGCCTGGGCGAAGGCCAGGCCCGCCGGGAGCGCGATCGCCACGCGCTCGCCGGGGCGCACGCCGCGCGCCGCCAGCTCCGCCGCGCCGGCCCGCGCGACGCCGTGCAGCCGGGCGTAGGACCAGTCCCCCAGGGGCGTCCGCAGCGCCGTGTGATCGGGCCGCGTCGCGGCGGCTCGCGCCAGCCATGCCTCGACCTCCATGGCGCACAGGCTAAGGTTTTGCGTCCATAGATGCGAGCACGGGCAGCTCTACCGGCGTCGGTTCGCATTCGTCGTCGAGGGCATCGCCGCGTACGATCGGCACGAGCCGGAGGCTTTCACCTGCGGGCAGATCGCCCAGCGGTGCCATGCCGTCGCCCGCATACATGCTCAGCGGCGAGAGGTCGTCGCCCTTGACCAGCTGCACGCGCTCGCACAGCTCGGCCAGGACGTTGCGGAGGGCGTTCAGGTTCGGGGCGTGCGCCATGCCGTCGGCCACGGCTGCCTTCAGCGCGCTCGCCTTCCGCTCGGGCGTCGATCAGCTCGCTCGGCCGGATCGAGCATGGGCGCACCAGCGCCGCATGGACGACCGTCGTCCAGCACGCCGGCGCGCTTGGCGTCAGCAAGGGCAAGCTCGGCGCCGCCGTTGATGCCGAGCGGCGCCAATCACCGCGGCACTGACACGCTGCCGGGCGGTATGCCTAGCTTGGGCCGGAAGGCTAGCCGTCGTCGCGGCCAAGCCGGACGCTATGCCCCCGTCTCTTCGCTCGGGTCGCCTTCTTCGCCATCACCCGCCGAGGCCGACCGCATCAACACTTCGTAGCGCCGACCGGTGCCAGGCGCCTCCCGAGGACCGAGATACTCAAAGCCCCAATACAAATAGACCTCACGAGCGTGGTCATTGCCGACCTCCACCTCAAGGACAACCGGCATGTCCGAGCGGGCTTTGGGACTGGCGCGTGCCACGCTCTCCATCGTCGCAAACATCTGCGAGGCGACGCTTCCGCCGCCATCGCACTTACGACCCTGGTATCGAAGATCGATCCCCAGCCACGCCAGCAGGATAACTCTTCGCTGTTTGTTGTCGTGGGGAAGCCGAACCTTGCGAATTTGCCACGTCGCGAACCCGGCGAGAGCGCCGCTGCTGCGGTCCTCAAACAGGATCGTGTGGCCGCGGTTGTGGTCGTCCTCCTCGCGCCATAGACGATCCTTGATCCACTTTGCAACGTCCTGCGACCACGGCTCATCCCCAAACTCGAAGGCCTGGCACTTCGCCTTGTCGTCGTCGCTCCCCGAATCGAGCGGCCGCGCGCGGAGCGAGACCGGCAGGACTACTCCAGAGGCAGGGGTTTGCCAACCCGTCGAGCGCGACGTTGCCGCAACCGGGTATAGACCTCGGCCTCATCCGGCGTGAGCACCAAGGGCTCCGCCTTCATCTTGAGGATCGCCTCGAACTCGTGATCGACGCTGCTCTCGCGATCAAGCGGGCCCGTCGAAACCCGCAACTCGGCGAGGGCTCGTTCGGCGGCCCGGTACTCCCGACGCGTGACTGGCATTACCGCTCGATCGAACAAGACCGGCGAGAAGATTAGGTTCCACGGCTGTTGCTCGGCAACCTGCTGGGACGCGGACATGCCTGCGGGCAGGGCTTCCGCAACCACGGCTTCCCTCACCAAGCCGGATGTCGCCATTTATGCACCTCCATTCTGCTCGTCCGTCATTTTGGCGCTCAACTCTGCCACAAGTTTAGTCATTTGGGCGCTCGACGCGCTCCAAAACGCGGCTGCGTCGCTGAGGAAGGATGCCTCACGACCCGTTTCGGCAGGGCACGTGAGGTCCGAATCGGCATAGAGAGACACGTCCTTGAATCTGTCCAGCGGCCATTCCCGCGTCCCCATATGAGGCAGGCCCGGGCCACGCACCCCGGCTTGGCGGGCAAGGCGATTCTGGAGTTCGTTCCTCTTGACGATGCCGAACTCAATCTGACCTTTAGAGGCCGGCGGCCCAGCCACATCGATATCAGCCAGGAGAGCCCAGTCCCCGATAACGACGTCAGACGTGTTGAGGTGGCGATGCAGCCGATTCTCTCCGCGAGCGACGGCCTCGCCAAACGACAGAGGCACCGAGACAACGTGCTGATACGACGCCCGAGCATGGCTGAAGTACAGCGGCCCGAGCGCCTCGCAAATGGATTCCATCAGTGCCCACGATCGGGTCGTGTCGTCCATCTCGTCAAGCACATTCAGCGTGATGCCACTAGGCCAGATCGAGATCCAGCGCCAGTGGGTCAGCTGTCCGTCCGCCGAGTCGTCACTCATGCGGAACCCCTCCAATAGGCCGTCCTTCTCGAGCTTGCGGAGGATTGGAACTCGCGCTTCGTAAAAGCGCAGCACGGGACGCCACCTCAGCCGGATGCTCTGGGTCAGCGGGCCCCGCACCGCGGGTGAGTCTACATGTGCCGACGGCGCGGCGGGACGGGAACTGGTCGGGTTCGGCATATCCCCTCTCAAGCCGCCAGGACCGACGTAATGATCTCCCCCGCGATCACCGCAACCGCGACGTCCGCATCGACGGGCACGCCGTCCCCAAACGCGCATCGCGTCGCGGGGCTCTGTTGAAGACGCGCGGACCCATGCCTCGGGTACCGCGCACCAGCCTCACCGCACGGCGGCAAGGAGGACCTGGGACCGAGCGTGGTGATCGCCATGCCCGAATGCTAGCCCGACGGCGCCGACAGGGGCTTTGCACGCGTCTGACGCGATCCTGGAGCTGCGGGATAGTCGAGTTGGAGCCGTCGCTCTCTCCGCCTAGCACGCCCCTGGAGCGGCTGCTCCGCGCCGACACCCGCGGGGCAGCAGCGAGCCCCGTTCTCGTCGCAACCGCCGTCACCAAAGCCGCGTACTCACGCCCCGACCTCCACCGGGATCGACGGGAACAGGGCGCCCGCGCCGGGCTCGTGCCGCGTGATGGCCAGCCGCAATTTGGTCCGGGAAGGATAGCCTTTCGCGCGATGAGCACCACATGGATCCCCTCGACGGCGCCGCCGCACGGCGAGTTCACCGACATCCGCTACGAGAAGTCCGCCGGGGAGGGCGGGTCCACGTCGGGCATCGCGAAGATCACGATCGCCCGCCCGGAGGTCAGAAACGCGTTTCGCCCGCGCACCGTGATCGAGATCTCACAAGCCCTGGAGGATGCGCGCGAGGACACGGAGATCGGCGTGATCGTCCTCACCGGCGAGGGGCCCGACGCGTTCTGCTCGGGCGGCGACCAGCGCGTGCGCGGCGACTCCGGCTACCTAAACGACGACGAGGCCGGCAAGGCAGGCGTGGGGCGCTTCCATGTGACCGACCTGCACATCCAGATCCGCCGCCTGCCCAAGCCGGTCGTTGCGATGGTCGCCGGCTACGCGATCGGCGGCGGGCACGTGCTGCACCTGGTCTGCGACCTGACGATCGCCGCCGAGAACGCGCGCTTCGGGCAGGTCGGCCCGAAGGTGGGCTCCTTCGACGGCGGCTTCGGCGCCGGCCTCCTGGCGAACCTGGTGGGCCCGAAGAAGGCAAAGGAGATCTGGTTCCTGTGCCGCCAGTACTCGGCGCAGGAAGCGCTGCAGATGGGCCTCGTGAACACGGTCGTGCCGCTCGAGCGCCTGGAGCAGGAGACGGTCGCGTGGTGCGAGGAGATGCTCGCGCTCTCGCCGTTCTCGCTGCGACTGTTGAAGGCGAGCTTCAACGCGGCCGAGGACGGGCTGTCGGGGATCCAGCAGCTGGCGCACGACGCGAACCTGCTCTTCTACGGCAGCGAGGAGGCACAGGAGGGCCGCGACGCGTACCGGGAGAAGCGCAAGCCGGACTTCTCGCGCTTCCCCAAGCGGGCCTAGCGGCGCCGTGAGCGCAGCCCGATGAGCGCCGTTCGCATCTGGGTGATGGCCGCGCGCGTGCGCACGCTGCCGGCGGCGGTCGCGCCGGTGCTCGTCGGCACCTCGCTCGCGCTCGGCGCAGACCACTTCCACCCGCTCGCGTTCGTAGCGGCGCTGCTGGGCGCCGTCTTCATCCAGGTCGGCACGAACCTGTCCAACGACTACTCCGACGCGCGCCGCGGCGCCGACACCGAGGACCGCCTGGGGCCGGTCAGGGTGACGGCCGGCGGGCTCGTGCCCCCGAGCCAGGTTCTGCTGGCCACGTATGTGACCTTCGGCCTGGCGGTGGCGTGCGGGGCATACCTGGTGGCGGTCGCCGGGCCGGAGCTGCTCGCGGTGGGCGCCGCGTCGATCCTCGCCGGCGTGCTCTACACCGGCGGCCCGCGCCCGTACGGCTACGAGGGCCTGGGCGAGGTATTCGTGTTCCTGTTCTTCGGCGTGGTCGCGGTGACGGGCTCGTACTTCGTGCAGGTGCAGCAGCTGCCGTGGCAGGCGTTCGTGTGCGCCGTGCCCGTGGGGCTGCTGGCGAGCGCGATCCTGGTCGTCAACAACGTGCGCGACCTCGACACCGACCGCCGCGCAGGCAAGCGCACGCTGGCGGTGCGCCTCGGCCGCGAGCGCACGCGCCGGCTGTATACGGCGATGGTCGTGGGCGCGTTCGTGACCGCGCCGCTGCCGTGGGCGTTCGGGTCGATGGCCGCGTGGCTGCTCTTGCCGTGGGCCGTGATGCCGCTGGCGGCGCGGGTCGCACGGATCGTGCGCACGCGCACCGACGGCCCGGCGCTCAACGGCGCGCTGGCGATGACCGGCGTCCTGCAGCTCGTCTTCTGCCTGCTGTTCGCGACCGGGATCCTCGCCAGCGGCGGCATCGGCGCATGAAGCTCGAGATCGAGCGGCGCACGCTCGTGCTCGCGACGCCGCTGCAGAGCGCCTACGGGACAGTCGCCGAGCGCGAGCTGCTGATCGTGGCGCTCAGCGACGAGGACGGTCTGCGCGGCTACGGCGAGGCGGCGCCGCTGGAGGCATATGACGGCGTGAGCGTCGAGCGCACGCTGCGGGTGCTCGAGCGCTACGCGCCGACGCTGGCGGCCTCGCAGGGCATGAATGGCGCGCAGCTGATCGAAGCCTGCCGCGAGGTCGAGGACCTCCCACAGGCGCTTGCCGCGATCGACATGGCGCTGTGGGACCGCGCCGGGCGCCGCGCGGGCAAGCCGGTCGCGGCGCTGCTGAGCGACGATCCCGCTGCGCGCGTGCCCGTGAACGCGACGCTGTCGGCGCTGGACCGTCGCGGCGCGGCCGAGCAGGCGGCGGCGGCGGTGCGAGCAGGGTACGAGTGCCTGAAGCTGAAGGTGGGCGTCGGCGACGACGCCGGCCGCGTGGCCGCGGCGCGCGCGGCGGCGGGACCGCGGGTGGCTTTGCGCCTGGACGCCAACGGCGCATGGGACGTCGAGCAGGCCGTTGCCGCGATCGACGCGCTGTCCCCCGCAGGGCTCGAGCTCGTCGAGGAGCCCACGCACGGGCTGCAGGGGATGCGCGAGGTGCGCGAGCGGGTGCCGGCGCGGGTCTCGATCGACGAGACCGCCGCCGAGCACGGCGCGCTGACCGCGGGCGTCGCCGACGCGGTCTGCCTGAAGATCTCCCGCTGCGGCGGCATCGCCAGCCTGCTCGCCGCCGCGACGCTGGTGCGCGCCACCGGCGCCGAGGTCTACCTGGCCTCGACGCTCGACGGGCCGCTGGGAATCGCGGCTGCGCTGCACGCGGCCGCGGCGCTGGCATCGCGCGGGCCGCTGGCGCACTGCGGCCTGGCGACGCTCGAGCTGTTCAGCGACGTCGAGAACCCGCTGCCGGTGAGCGGGGGGGCAATCGCGCTGCCAACCGGCCCCGGCCTCGGAGTGCAACCTCTACGATCGTAGTTGTGGAGGCTCGCGAGGCAGGCGCCCAGCATCGCGAATCGCCGGCCAGGCGCCGCGCGCGGCGCGGCGGCACGGCGCTGCTGGCGCTCGCCCTGATCGCGCTGCTGCTGCCGAGCTCGGGCGCGGATCTCGCCGCAGACGGGCTGCAGGCGGCCTTCGGGGCGAGTCTCGGCGCGATCGTGGGCCACTCCAGCGGACGCGGAGCACGCTCGTCGGCATCCTTGCCCTCGGGCCCGATCATCGGCACCAACGACGCGGCGGGCTGGGGCGCGCAGGCCGCGCACACGATCCTGCAGGGCCAGATCACGTGGAACCGCGTGGAACTCGGCAGCCCCACCAACACGCTCGCGAGCTCGCTCGCCGACGGCTTCAAGGTGCTCGCGATCGCCAACAACCCCAGTGACGAAACGCCGCTGAGCGCCACCAACCCGAGCACCTGGGGGGCCGGCGTCGCCACAGAGCTAGAGGAAGACCACGGCATCAGCATCGCCGAAGCGGGCAACGAGGCCTACCTCAAGGGCGGCGTGGCCGAACCGGTGCAGTACGGGCGCATGTACCTGGCCGCCTTGCAGGACATGAGCGCCGCGGGCATCCGCACCCCGCTGCTGTTCGACATGACCGGCGACATCCCGCTGAGCACGTGGGCCGAACCGAACGGCTGGTCCGAAGACGCCAAGGGCGGCGGCTGGCTGCGCGACGCGGTCAACGGCGTGCCGGGGCTCGCGAGCGCGATCCTCGCCAACGGCCTCGCCGTCCACCCCTACGGCGCGGTCGGCGAAAACGACCACGACGACTTCGGCATCGCGTCCGTCGCCGCCGAGGAAGCCGTGGCCAAGACGGTGCTCGGCTCCGTGCCGCCGTTCTACGTCAGCGAGATCGGCTTCAACCTCGACGGCTGCGGCGACCCGAGCGGCGCGTGCGGCACGCGTCAACAGGCGAGCGAGCTGCAGGCCGCCTACGCCGCGCTGCTCGCCGACCCCCACGTCGCCGGCATCTGGTGGTACCAGTCCCACGACGACAGCACTGGCCGCTGGGGCTTCATGAACAAGCACAACGGCACCCGTCCGGCCTTCAAGAAGCTGTCGGCGATCGCCGTGTCGATCGGCCAGTAGCGTCGCCGACGGCGAGCGCGCCGGCGACGCCACGCGGGTTCTCCAGCGGCAGGCCGTGGCCGCCGGCGAGCACGGCCAGCTCGGCGTCGGGCGCGAGCTCGACGATGCGCCGACCGAACTCGTGGTACTTAGCATCGCGCTCGCCGACGAGCACCCTGACGGGCATGCGCAGCTCGCCCAGGCGCTCCCACAGCGGCTGCATCTCCCCCGCACCGATGCCCCGCAGCGCGGCGGCGAGCGCGTCCGGGCGGTTGCGACGGTGATCCGCGCGCGCGAGCGCGCCGACCGCAGGCGGCTCGGCGGCGAACAGCGGCTGCGTGCGCCAGCGCTCGACGAACTGCTCGTAGGGCGCCCGTTCGAGCTCGTCCGCGAGCGCACGGTCGGCGCGGCGGCGCTCGCCGCGCTCGCCCTCGTCGCAGATGCCGGCGCCGGTGGAGACGAGCACCAGCCGCGCCACGCGCTCGGGCGCCGCCAGCGCGACGTGCAGCGCCACGCGGCCGCCGAGCGAGTAGCCGCACAGCGTGAAGCGCTCGGGACTGCGCGCGAGCACCTCGGCGACGCAGCCCGCGAACGTGATCGGGCGTGGCGCGTCGGCCGCCGCGCCGTGCCCGGGCAGGTCGAGCGCCAGCGGTCGGTAGCGTTCGGACCCGAGCGCCGCGATCACGCCGTCCCACGCGCGGCGCGTACCGGCGAACCCGTGCAGCAGGACGACGCTCTCCGGCATCCAACGATCCTATGACCCCCACCACCGACATGTACACGCTGCTGCGGGCGTTCGTGGACGAGCTCGCGCGCTGTGGCATGCGCGCCGCGTGCACCTCGCCGGGCTCGCGCAGTGCGCCGCTGGTGCTGTCGATGGCGCGCGAGCCGCGTCTTCGCTGCTACTCGCACGTGGACGAGCGCTGTGCGGGGTTCTTCGCGCTCGGGCTGGCCAAGGCCTCGGGGCTGCCGGTGGCGGTCGCGTGCACTTCGGGCACCGCCGCGGCCGAGCTGCTGGCGGCGGCGGTCGAGGCGCGGGAGGCGCGCGTGCCGCTGCTGCTGCTCACCGCCGACCGTCCCGCGGAGCTGCGCGAGAACGGCGCGGGGCAGGCGATCGACCAGCTGAAGCTGTTCGGCGGCGCGGCCAAGTGGTTCGTCGAGGTGGGCGTGCACGAGGCGGGCGCACAGCAGCTGCGCTGGATGCGCACGCTCGCGTGCCGCGCCTACTGGACGGCGCTCGAAGGCAGCCCCGGGGCGGTGCACCTGAACTTCCCGCTGCGCGAGCCGCTGGTGAGCGAGGATCAACTGCCGCACGACGCGAGCGGCCGCGAGGACGGCGACCCGTACGTGGCGCGACGGGCGCCCGCGCGGGCAGGATGGCCCGCGAGCGCCGCCTCGGACATGCGCCTGCCCGAGCTGCTGGCCCGCGCACGCCGCGGCGTGCTGGTCGCCGGGCGCCACGAGCGCGACACCGACCTCGGGAGCGCTGCCGCGGCGTTCGCCGCCGCCGCCGACTGGCCGCTGCTGGCCGATCCGCTGTCCGGCGCGCGCCGCGGAGATGCGGCGATCGCCCACTACGACGCGCTGCTGCGAGATGCACGGCTAGCCGCGACGTTGCGGCCCGACGTGGTGCTGCGCGTGGGCGACCTGCCGGTGTCAAAGCCGCTGCGAACGTGGCTGGCGGGGTTGGATGAGGTGCCCCAGCTGGCGCTCGATCCCGAGGGCGCGTGGCAGGACCCCGCATCGGTGCTCGCGGGCTCGCTGGCGCTCGAGCCCACCGCCGCGCTGCGCGCGCTGAGCGAACGCTTCGCACAGGAGGCCGACGCGCGCGCGCCGGCGGACGCGGACTGGTTGGCCGCGTGGCGCGGTGCCGACGAGCGCGCCGCGGAGGCGATCGTGGGGACGCTCGCCAGCGAGCTCTCGGAGCCGGCGGTGGCGGCCGAGCTGGGCGTGCTGCTGCCGGCGCAGGCGACGCTGTTCGTCGCCTCCTCGATGCCGGTACGCGACATAGAGACGTTCTGGCCCGTCCGCCCGGACCCGCCGCGGGTACTGTGCAACCGCGGCGCCAACGGCATCGACGGGACCGTCTCCTCGGCCTTCGGCGCCGCCGCCCACGGCGCCGGTCCGGTCGTGCTGCTGATCGGCGACGTGGCGCTCGCGCACGACATCGGCGGCCTGCTCGCCGCGTCGCGACTCGCCCTGAAGCTGACGATCGTGCTGCTCGACAACGACGGCGGCGGCATCTTCGACTTCCTGCCGGTCGCCGGCGCCAGCATGGCGCGCGCGCCCGACGCCCGCACCGGCCGGGCGAGGAGCGCCGACCGATCGGACGTCGCGGCGGGCAGCGAGGACATCTACACCCGCCACATCGCCACGCCGACCGGGCTCGACTTCGCAAAGGCGGCGGCGCTTTACGGGCTCGCGCACGAGCCCGTCGCCACGACCCAGGAGCTGCGCGCGGCGCTCGAGCGCGCGCTCGTGCCCGACGGCGGACCGACGATCATCCACGTGCGCAGCGACCGCGCGCGCAACGTGGCGCTGCACCGTCGCGTCTGGGACGCCGTGTCGAGCGTGGCCACGGGCTGAGCTCAGGCGCCCGCCCCACCGGTGCGCCCGCGCTCTGCACAATCGGCGATGGCGCGCGGCTACCCGGCGCTGAGCGTCAGCGTCCCCACCGTGATGTGCGGCCAGAGGACTTCGTTGAAGACCAGGATCACCACCTGGGAGTACTGCAGCTGCAGATACGTCGGCTCGCCAAGATACGGCTCGATCTGGTGCACGGGGTCCGGTGCGTTGCCGGCCGCAGGCCGTCCGCCTTTGCCGTCGCCAAAGCGCACCCACTCGAGCCAGAAGGTCGCGCGCGCCGATTGGACGAAGGCGTTGTTCGCCGGTTTGGGCTGCTGCTGTTCCTTCGGAGCTCCCAGGAAGGGAATGTTCCCAATCGAGTCTTCCACTTCTTCGCTGTTGAGCTCGATCGTGATCGTGCCGAGGATGTCCTGGCCGGCGATCGCATCTGTCAACACCTTGTTCGGGTTATCGACGTAGTCCTGGAACTCCGCTGGAAACGGACCGTTGGTCTTCCCGGGGTTGTCGTTTTCGATGACGACCTCTTTGACTTCATGCTGTTTGCTTTTCACGCCTTTCAGCGGCGGCGGGGGCTGCACAGGGGGCGCCGGGACGTTGACCGGCATGATGCCCAGGCCCTCGATCGGGGGGTCTGCGTTGGGCACCCCCGGCTGGGGTTTTTCGGGAGTGAATTCCGGCAGCTGCTCGAGCGGGAAGATCTCGGGTATTTTCGGCGGCCCGTCGACCGGCACGCTGCTCGGGGTCGGCCCCTGCATCAGCACGGTGACCCCGTGCGGGATGGTGCCCATGCGGACGATCGTCGGAACCTTGTGGTTTTCGCTTGCGGGGACGTTCATGAACAGGCCCGGCTCGATGTGCAGCGCTTCGCCGGCTGTCTTGACCGGCGGCACGTCGGCGTCGCTGACCCGCTGAAGGTAGTGCAGGCCGTACAGGCTGAGGTCCTCCTGTTCCCCGGCGCCACGGTTCGGCACCACCCCCGGGATCACGCGGAAGTCGAACGAGTCGGTCGTCAGGTTGAGCTCGAGGAAGCGGTGGATTCCGTCGAACGTGGGGCTCTTGGTGTTGTCCGGACGCCACATCACGTTGAAGCCGGGCCCTCGCCAGCTCCCGGGCAACGACGCAAGCGGCCCGAGATTCAGCGCCGTCGTGATCGCGCCCTGGCCAAGTCGTGGCGGGGTCGATGTGGGCACGGCCGGACTCATGGCAAACCCCCTATGCGGTTGTGGTGAAGACTGAGAGCTCGTGTGCTCCAGCAGGCCGCAGCCAGCACCTGCGGAGCGCATCTGACTCGGGGCTCGATGATAGGCCGTCGTCGCCCGCGGGTGTGAAAAATCGGATATCCATAGCCAGAGTGTTTCTGACTATTGGGCACCAGCCTTCGCGCGGGGAATCCTCACCCTGCCAGCAGCGGCAGCAGCGCCTGCAGCTTGATCTCCGTCTCCGCGAGCTCGCTCGCGGGGACGGAGTCGCGCACGATGCCGTTGCCGGCGTAGCAGCGCGCGACGTTCTCGCGCAGCAATGCGCAACGCAACGCCACACAAAACTCTCCGTCGCCGGTCGCGTCGGTCCACCCCACGGGGCCGGTGTACCAGCCGCGGTCGAGGCCCTCGAGCGCGGGGATCAGCGGCGCCGCGCGGCGCAGCGGCTCGCCGCCGACCGCGGGGGTCGGGTGCATCAGCCCGGCCAGCTCGAGCGCCTCCATCGGCGCCGCCAGCTGCGCGCGGATCGGCGTCGCCAGGTGCTGGATGTTGGCGATCCTGACCAGCTCCGGCTCGGACGCGGCCGTGACCCAGATCGCGTGCGGGCGCAGCATGCGCTCGATCCGCCGCGCGACGATCGCGTGCTCCTCGCGGTAGCTCTCGTCGCGCAGCAGCTGCTCGCCGAGGTGGCTGTCGACGGCGGGGTCGGCGCTGCGGCGCGTCGAGCCGGCGAGCGCGAGCGTGCTCACGCGGTGGCCCTCGCGCCTGACGAGCAGCTCGGGACTCGCGGCGACCAGCGTCGCGTCGCCGCGCCCGACGCAGAAGACGAAGCACGAGGGGAACTCCTCGCGCAGCACGCCGAACACCGCCGCCGGGTCATATGCGTCCAGGGCGTGCACCTGCACTTCCCGAGCGAGCACGATCTTCTTCAGCTCCCCCGCGCCGATCAGCTCGGTGGCGCGCGCGACCGCCTGTTCGTAGTGCTCGGGCGGCATCGCGCTGGCCACCTGGAAGCGCCCGGTGGGCGAGGGGTCCAGCAGCGGCAGCGCGCCGCCGCGCAGCTCCGCCACGCGGCGCTCCAGGCGCGCGAACAGCTCCTCGGGCACATCGTCGGGCAGCGCCAGCGCCGCCAGCGTCATCCGCACGGAGACCTCGCCCGCGCGCTCGCTGCGCACGAGCGCAAGCTCGGGCACGGTCAGCGAGGCGGGCTCGAACCCGCGCCAGTGCGGCGCGGCGCCACCGTCGGGTGCGAACGCGAAGCCGCCGACCGCCACCGGCCCGGCGCCCGCGGGCTGATCGGCGGGGTCGGACACCGCCGCCGCGGCCAGCGCCCGCCAGCGATCGGCGACCGTGGCGAAGCGCTCGGGGCCGAAGGCGTGCAGGCTCGTCGCCTCGCCCAGCGCCGCCAGCGCCGCGCGTCCGCGGTCGGGCTGCTCGAACACGAACCAGCGCTCGCCCCGGCGGCGCGAGGCGCACACGACGGCCGAGGGGTCGACGTCGGCCGGGAGCGGCAGCGAGATCGTCGCGAGCACCTCCCCGCCGCTGCGACGCGCACGCCGGACCGCCAGCGCCAGGCGTGCTGCCAGTCGCTCGCGGTCCTCCGCGCTTAACGCGAAAGTGTGAAGGCCTGCGCCGGTGGGGCTGTAGGTCGGACCGGCGACCGTGCCTCCCATGAATTCGTCGCTGCGGCGCACGCTCGCTCTGACGAATCCGTTGCGCTAGGTCTCGGTGCGCCCGCGCGAGATCGCGATCTCGCCCGTGCGCATCATCTCGATCAGACCGAACGGGCGGACCATCGTCTCGAACGCCTCGATCTTCTCCGTCGTGCCGGTCACCTCGATGATGATCGCGCGCTTGGTCACGTCGACGACCTTGCCACGGAAGATCTCGGCGATCTGCATCAGCTCGCCGCGCTGCGTGCCGTCGGCGGTCACCTTGAACAGGGCGAGCTCGCGCGCGACGGTGTCCGCCGGCTCGAGGTCGCGGATCTTCAGCACGTTGACGAGCTTGTGCAGCTGCTTGGTGACTTGGTCGATCGGGTGCAGCGCGCCGTCGACGGTGAGCGTCACGCGTGAGATCTGCGCGTCCTCTGTCGGCCCGACGGTGAGCGTGTCGATGTTGAAGCCGCGCCGCGCGAACAGGCCGGCGATCCTGGTGAGGACACCCGACTTGTTTTCGACGAGGATCGACAGCACGTGCTTGCGACCCGTGCGCATGTTCGTCGAGGCTTCCAGCTCCTCGAGGCTGAGCGGCTCCTTGGTGCCCGGTTCTCCCATGATTACGCTCACCCCACCCTCTCCCGGTCGTGGCTGGCGGGCCCGACCATTTCGCGGGCGGCGCTGCCGGCCGGGATCATCGGGTAGGTGTTCTCCTCGCGGGTGACGCGCACGTCCACGAACACCGGACCGTCGGTGGCGATCGCGCGCTTGATGTCGTCCACGAGCGTGTGCTTGTCGGTGAAGCGCATGCCCGTCACGCCGTAGGCCTCGGCGAGCTTGACGAAGTCGGGGAACTCGCCCATGTCGACGTGGCTGTATTTGCCGTCCCAGAACAGCTCCTGCCACTGGCGCACCATGCCGAGATAGCCGTTGTTCATGACGAACACCTTGATCGGGATGTTGTTCTGCGCGCACGTCGCGAGCTCCTGCGCGTTCATCTGCACCGAGCCGTCGCCCGCCACGCAGCACACCACCCGCTCGGGGCAGCCGACCGCGGCGCCCATCGCGGCGGGCAGCCCGAAGCCCATCGTGCCGAGGCCGCCCGAGTTGATCCAGCGTCGCGGCGCCGGGAAGTCGTAGTACTGCGCCGCCCACATCTGGTGCTGGCCGACGTCGCTGGTGACGATCGCCTCGCCGCCGGTGGCCTCGTGCAGCGCCTGGATCAGGTACTGCGGCTTGATCTCGGCGTCGGCGCTGTCCTCGTAGGCGAGCGGGTACTTGGCTTTCCAGCCGTCGATCCGCGCCCACCACGCATCCAGCCGCGCCGGATCGGCGCCGATCGCGCGGTACTCGATCACGAGCTTGGCGAGCACGTTGCGCGCGTCGCCCACGATCGGGATGTGCGCGGGCACGTTCTTGGAGATCTCCGCCGGGTCGACGTCGATGTGGATGAACTTCGCGCGCGGCGCGAACTCCGAGAGCTTGCCCGTGATGCGGTCGTCGAAGCGCGCGCCGACCGCGCAGATCAGGTCCGCCTCGTCCATCGCGTAGTTGGCGGCGCGCGTGCCGTGCATCCCCAGCATGCCGAGCCACTGCGGGTGCGCCTTGCCGTCGACGCGCGCGGGGAACGCGCCGAGGCCCATCAGCGTGCACGTCACGGGGAAGCGGTCGGAGGTGGCGAACTCGGTGAGCTCGGCCGCGCCGTTGGCGTTGACGACGCCGCCGCCGGCGTAGATCACCGGGCGCTGCGCTGCCGCGAGCGCCTTGGCCGCCTGGCGGATCTGCTTCTGGTTGCCCTCGACCTTCGGCTGGTAGCCGGGCAGGTGCACGTCGGTGACGGGCTCGTAGTCGATCTCCGCCCGGGACAGGTCCTGGGGTATGTCCACGAGCACCGGACCGGGCCGGCCGCTGCGCGCGATGTGGAACGCCTCGTGGATCGCCCGTGGGAGCTCCGTCGGGTGCTGGATCATGAACGAGTGCTTGACCACCGGCATCGTGATGCCGATCGTGTCGGCCTCCTGGAAGCCGTCGGTGCCGAGCAGCTCGGTGCGAACCTGACCGGTGATGAACACACACGGCACCGAGTCCATCATCGCGTCGCAGATCGGCGTGATCAGGTTGGTCGCGCCCGGCCCGCTGGTGGCGAACGCGACACCGACCTTGCCGGTGGCCTTGGCGTAGCCCTCCGCCGCGTGCCCGCCACCGGCCTCGTGGCGGACGAGGATGTGGCGGATGCCGCCGTTGACGAACGCGTCATAGGTGGGCAGGTTGGCCCCGCCGGGCAGGCCGAAGACGACGTCCACGCCCTCCGCCTTCAAACATTCCATCAACGCATCAACCGCGCGCATGCCGTCGCCTCCTTCCTTGTTTGATCGATGAAGAGGGGCCCGGCTGGTCGGCCTGCGGCCGCCTGCGCCACCCTCTAGAAGCGAAAAGCCAGTGTACCAGCGGGTTAAGGCTCGCCAGCGGCCGTCAGGAGGCGCCTATACCTACGCCAATCGCTACCACGATCAAGCCGGCGACGGTGACGACGAGGAACGAGGAGCGCAGCGAGACCTCGAGGAAGCGTTTCCTGACCCACGCGATCGCGAGCAGCTCGAAGGCGACCACGCAGCCGGCGACGATCAGCGCTTTGTGGACGTTGGAGATCAGGAACGGAAGCGTGTGGAAGATGCCGCCGATCGTGGTCATGCCGCCGGTGATGGCGCCGCGCACGACCGCCGAGCCCCGCCCGGTCTGCTCGCCGGTGTCCGACAGCGCCTCCGACCAGCCCATGCTGACGCCGGCGCCGAGCGCCGTGGAGAAGCCGACGAGCAGCGCGGTGTGGGAGCTCGAGGCGACCGCCGCGGCGAAGATCGGCGCCAGCGAGGAGACGGTGCCGTCGATCATGCCGACGAGCGCCGGCTGCACGACGCGCAGCACGAAGTCGCGCTCGTCGGCGAAGCCCGCGCGATGGATCCATCGCGCCAGCGGCGAGTCGTGCGGCTGCGGCGCCACCTTCACGTCGGTGCTCATCGCATCAAGCCTAGGCGACGAACCGGCTTAGGGCGGCCGAATCCGGCTTAGGGCGGCCGAATCGGCGCGGCCGCCCCAGCCGTGGACGAGCTCGGGTCCGAGTCCTCTGCTGCGAGCCCTCAGGCCCTGATCTCGACCTTTTCTTCGTACTTGGATTCGTTGACGGCCTTGATCACCGCCGGGCCGGTTTCAAGGCGCGAGGTGAACGGGTTGAAGAACGTAGCGAGCAGGTCCTGTTCGCCACCGTGGGTCGAGAACGTGGTGGTGCCCTTCGTGGCGCCCACGTCGAGGTTCCCGCCGACCACGCCGCTGAGCGACCCGGTCAATTCGAACACGATGCCATTGCAGGTGAATTCGGCGATCACCCCGGACGGGCCCGATTTGCTGACGTACTCGATCCAGGCTTCTCCCGCGGCAGGTTCTCCGCCGCTCAGCCCCAGTTCGCCGTGATCGACCAGGACCGTTTCGAGGACCTTGGTTTCGATCGTAGCCTCGGCGCAGGTACCGACGCTCGGGACGCAGTCGTTGAACGTCAGCTGATCTTCGCCTGTCCTCGCGCCCGTGATCCTGCCGACATCCGTGCTGGACTTGCACGTGAAGTCGCCGGCTCCGCCTTCGAGGACGACCGTCTTGCTCTTGGAGCTGTAGCCGGGCATCGGCCCGGACCCGGGCGCCCATTCGTACTTGTTCTTCTTGCCAGCTTCCGTTTCGGCTTCGGTGGCCGGCGCGGTGCAGTCCTTGTCGGTGTAGCGGCCGGTGTACTTCCGGCCTTCCTTGGGCGCTTTCACGCAGCGCCCGTATTCGCCGGCCTGCGCGGCCGGGGCGAGCATCGCCGCGAGGGCGAGCGTCGCGGTCAGGCACAGCCCGACGACTCCGATGCGGCTCATCTCAAACCCCCTCACCCCGCCGGGCATAATCCGTAGCCCGGATCGAGAGAAACGGTACCAGCTCAAATCTCAAGCCGTCTGGCTGGCGCTACTCGGCCGAGCTCTGCTGCGACCCCGCCGGCACGCGCACCCACGATTCGGGCGCGATCGCGGTGTCGGGGAAGTCCAGCTCGGTCCCGCAGCGCGTGCACAGCGCGTCGTAGATCTTCGTCACGCGCCCGCAGTTGGGGCATTGGCGGCGCAGCTCGTCGCGCTCGACGCGGTAGGCGATCGCAGCGAACAGGCCGAGGAACGGGACGGCACCGGAGATCAGGAACCACAGCCAGAACGAGCTGCCCTTGAGCTTGCCGATGATCCCGCCGGACAGGCCGAACGCGACGGCGATGACCACGTACGCCATCGCGACGCCAGCCTCAGAGCAGGACGCGCAGTGCCCAGATGATGGCGACGATCGCGAGGATCACGGCGACCGTGCCGGCGATCGCCACGGCGATCCCGATCACGATCTTCAGCAGCACGTAGCCGGCGATCAGCACTACGAGCCCCGCGACGATCGTCTTGCCGATCGAGCGGGAGCCGGATGTGGCGCTGCCGGGGGAGTCGCTCATCGCTTCGTCAATGGTAGCGCGGCCGGGCAGGAACTCCTACCCCTGCCCGGCCGTACCACCGTGGCGCCGGCCGAGGGAAGCCGGCGCTGGTCGCTGCGGAGGGATCACTACATGCGACCCAGCCGACCAAGCTCGCGAGCGATCCTTGCCGTTGCGATGTCGACATTGCTGAGCCCCGACCTGCGGCGCCCGGCACCGTGCCCCAAGCTGGTGAGCTGGTAGCGGCGGATACGAGGGCGGGCGGACCGATTGGGAGCATCCACCGGTTCCTCGGGCAGCAGGATGAACCGCCGAGGAGATGAAACGTTCGAGTTGGCTGCTGACCGGTTCATGCTCAGCATATTTGCGCGCGGGGCGCCGCTTGCCTTTGGCCCGCAGTCCAAAATGTGGCGTGCAGCGCTCTACTGAGTGCCGAGCTGCTCGCCGATCAGGCGCGCGACCTCGGTCCCGTCGGCGCGGCCGTTGGTCTCGCGCATGACGTGCCCGACGATCGGCCCGATCGCCTTGGCGTTGCCGTCGCGCACGCGCTGCGCGGCGTCCTCGTTGGCGGCGAGCGCGGCGGCGACGATCGCCGCGAGCTCATCGCTGCCGTCCATCGCCGCCAGCCCCTCGGCCTCGACGATCGCCCGCGGATCCCCGCCGTCGGCGACGAGCCGGTCGAGCACCTGGCGCGCGGCGCCGACGCTGACACGCTTGGCGGCGACCAGCGCGACGAGCGTCGCGAGCGCGCCGGGCGCAACGCGCGAGGAGGATGGATCCCCACCCGCCCCCCCGCCGGCGCCAGCGCCTGCTGCGTCGTCGTCGCTGAGGCGCGGCACGAGCTCGCCGGCGACCCAGTTGGCGAGCGTCTGCGCCGGCGGCGCGGGCTCCTCCTGGGAGGGGGCGTCCATGCCGGCGCCGGGGGCGGCGAGCGCCGCCTCGAAGTAGTCGCCGAGCTCGCCGCGGAAGGCGAGCAGCTGCGCGCTTTCGGCGCTCAGCCCCAGCTCGCGCTGGAAGCGCGCGGCGCGGTCGGCGGGCAGCTCGCTCATGTCTGCGCGCGCGGCGTCGATCATCGGCTGGTCGATGGCGACGGGCAGCAGGTCGGGCTCGGGGAAGTAGCGGTAGTCGTGCGCCTCCTCCTTGGACCTGAGCGAGGTGATGGCACCAGAGCCGGGGTCGAAGTGCAGCGTCTCCTGCACGACCTGACCGCCGCCCTGCAGGATCTTCCGCTGGCGCGCGATCTCGGCCTTGATCCCGCGTTCGATGAAGCGGAAGGAGTTCATGTTCTTGAGCTCGGTCTTGACGCCCAGCTCACTGGAGCCGGCGGGACGCAGCGAGATGTTGGCGTCGCAGCGCAGCGAGCCCTCCTCCATGTTCACGTCGGAGACGCCCAGCTGGCGCAGCGTGCTGCGCAGCAGCTTCAGCCACTCGCTGGCCTGCTCGGCGGAGCGCACGTCCGGCTCGGTGACGATCTCGGCGAGCGGCGTGCCGCCGCGGTTGAAGTCGACGATGCTGGCGTCGGAGCCGTGGATGCGCCCGCTGGCGCCGACGTGGATCAGCTTGGCGGCGTCCTCCTCCAGGTGCACGCGGTGGATGCGCACCTCGCCGAGGCGCCCGCCGCGGCACAGCGGCTCGTCGTACTGAGAGATCTGGTAGCCCTTGGGCAGGTCGGGATAGAAGTAGTTCTTGCGGTGGAAGATCGAGCGCGGCGCGAGCTCTGAGCCGAGCGCGAGGCCGATCATCAGCCCGAGGTGCACGGCGCGCGCGTTGGCGACGGGCAGGCTGCCCGGCAGGCCGAGGCAGACGGGGCACGTGCGCGTGTTGGGCGGCTCGCCGAAGGACAGCGCGCAGCCGCAGAACATCTTGGTGGCGGTCGCCAGCTGCACGTGGATCTCGAGGCCGATCACCGGCTCGTATGTGTTGTTTTGATGTCCGCCTTGCGGCGGCGGCGTGCGTGGTGGCTCAGACACGGGCCGCTGCTCCATCGAAGCCGATGCTCTGCTCGAGCGCGAACGCGGCGTCGAGCAGGCGGTTCTCGCTGAACGCGGGGCCGGCGAGCTGCAGGCCGACGGGCAGGCCGCCGCCGTTAGGCCCGGCGCCGTCGCTCTCGTGCTCGCCCGCCCCCGCCGGGGATGTTGGCGCGCTAAGCCCGCAGGGGATGGAGATGGCGGGGATGCCGGCGAGCGACATGGGCACGGTGAAGTAGTCGCTGAGGTACATCGCCCACGGGTCGGACGTCTTCTCGCCGAGCTCGAACGCGACGCCGGGCGCGGTGGGCGTGGCGATCAGGTCGACGGCGGCGAAGGCGGCGGCGAAGTCCTCGGCGATCTTCGTGCGCACGCGCTGCGCGCGGCCGTAGTAGGCGTCGTAGTAGCCGGAGGACAGCGCGTAGGTGCCGAGCATGATCCGCCGCCTGACCTCCGGGCCGAAGCCGTCGTGGCGCGTGCGCGTGTACATGTCGAGCAGGTCGCTCGCGTCGGCGGCGCGCAGGCCGTAGCGCACGCCGTCGAAGCGCGCGAGGTTGGAGCTGGCCTCCGACGGCGCGAGCACGTAGTAGGCCGACAGCGCGTGCGGCGCGTGCGGGAGCGAGATCTCCTGCACGCTCGCGCCCAGCTCCTCGGCGCGCGCGAGCGCCTGCTCGAAGCAGCGGCGCACGCTCGGCTCGATCGCGGCGCCGCTCTCAGAGGAGCTCCGCAGCTCGCCGGGCACGCCGATGCGCAGGCCGTCCAGGCGCTCGGCGCTGGGCAGCGCGATCTCCCCGGGGAACTGCAGCGAGGTGGCATCGCAGACGTCGCGGCCGACCATGTGCCTGAGCATCAGCGCCGCGTCGGTGACATCGCGGGTCAGCGGCCCGGCCTGGTCGAGCGAGGAGGCGAACGCGATCATCCCGTAGCGCGAGACCGAGCCGTAGGTGGGTTTCAGGCCGACGATCCCGCACAGCGCGGCTGGCTGGCGGATCGACCCGCCGGTGTCGGTGCCGAGCGCCCAGGGGGCGAGGCCGGCGGCGACCGCGGCGGCGCTGCCGCCGGAGGACCCGCCGGGCACGCGTGCGCGGTCCCACGGGTTGAGCGTCGGCCCGTAGCCGGAGTTCTCGGTCGAGGAGCCCATCGCGAACTCGTCCTGGTTGGTCTTCGCGAGCAGCGTCGCGCCCGCGTCGCGCAGGCGTGCGACCGCTGTGGCGGTGTACGGCGGCAGGTACCCCTCGAGGATGCGCGAGCCCGACTGGCTGGGCACGCCCTCGGTGCAGAACAGGTCCTTGACGGCCACCGGGACGCCGGCGAGCGGCCCGGTCCGGCGTGTCGGGCACGCCGGGCGCGGTCCAGGTGAAGCAGTTCAGGCCGCCGCCCTCCACGGCGCCGCCGTGCTCGACGGCGCGCTCGCGGTAGAACGCGAACAGCTCCGCGGCGTCCAGCTCGCCGGCATCGATCGCGGCGAGCGCCTGCGCCGCCGAGAGCTCGAGCACGCCGGCAGTCATGCCTGGGGGCTTGGGACTAGGAATCCGTCGTCGCTGACGGCGGGCGCCTGCGCGAGCGCGACCTCACGCGGCAGGCACGGGCGCGGCTCGTCGGGGCGCAGCGCGCCGGTCGCCTCCCCCTCCAGAGACGATGCGACGACGTGCGAGGTCGGCGCGACGTCGTCGAGGTCGAGCTCGCCGATCCGCGCCACGTGGTCGAGCACCGCGGAGAGCTCGCGCGCCATCGGCTCGATCTCCTCCTCGGCCAGCGCCAGACGCGCGAGCCGGGCCACGTGCAGAACCTCGTCGCGTCCGATCACAGTGGCGCATTCTATGGCGCCCACGGCAGACACCGGCGCCCAGCGTGCGGCCACCGGGGCGCTGCGCGAGCGGACGGTGCTGCGTTCAGGCGGGCGCGGCCCCGGGCGGCTCGGACGCCGGCGGCGGGATCGGCGGCGCGGCCGGCTCGGCGGCTCCCGCGCTCGGCGGCGCCTGGGCGGAGCCGGTCGCGGCGGACAGGTTGCCGAGTGCGTCGCTGGCCTGCTGGCGCACGTCCGCCAGCGAGGTGCCTTCGTCCTGCATCGCCAGATAGCCGCCGTAGGCGATCCCCACGGCTGCGATCAGGCCGAGCCAGATCCCGAGCTTGATGCCGTAGGAGTATGAGACGTGCACGGAGCCGACCGTACCGCCGGCGCCGCCGCTGGGGTGATGGACGATGCGGTAGGCGATCAGGATCGTCGAGAGCGCGCCGAGTCCGGCGACGATCACGCCCGGCTGCACGGGGCTCTTGAACTGGAGCACGCCGGCGGAGAGCGCGACCGCGCCCAGCGCGCCGATGATCGTTGAGCCAGACCCAGCGGCTGTCGGTGAACGTGTGCCAGCCGCTCAGGCTGGCGCCGTAGCTCACGCCGTCGACCGACGAGCTGCCGCCGTACCACTTGAAGATGAACAGGAAGATGAGGAACGCGATCGCGCTGGCGCCGATGATCTGATCGGAGCGGCGCAGCCGGCTGACGTCGAAGCTCATTGCTGATGGACCCCCCGCGACTCGTGGTGAACGTCGTATTGAACGCGGCCGTCGGCGGCTGCCGACGGCCGGAGCTTGCATCCTTTATTACAAAGTTCCCCGCCCTTGCCGCCAATCCTGCACGGACGGCGGAGGTCTGACGAAGCGAGCGGCGGTGCTAGGGCCGCGGGCGGGGCTCAGGCCGCGCGGGCCTGTACAGCGAGGGCCGTTCGTCGCGCAGCGCCAGCCACGCGCCGGCGAGGATCGCGACGGCGCCGGCGAGCGCAAGCCAAGCGCCGAAGCACACCTCGGTGGCATGGTCGGGCCGCTCGAGCGCCCTGACGAGCGCGGCGATGACGGCGATGAAGCCGAGCAGCACGCACCACACGGCAGTCGAGACCGGCAGCGCTGGACTGCGCTCGGTGATCGCGCTGAGCACCATCGCGAGCGCGGCGCAGACGGCCGCCAGCAGCAGCACGACACCCGGGCCGAACGTGCTCCACGCGTCGAGCGTCCCCGTCGGGCCTTCGTAGGAGCGCTCGAACAGCGACACGAGCACGCAGATGGCGCCCGCGAGTCCCAGCGCCTCTCCCACACGCAGCTGCCTGAGGTTCATGCGCATCCCGATCGCGCGCGCGTCATGTGAGGTCCCCGTCGACGTCGACGAGCAGCGCATCGATCCGCGCCTGGTAGCGGGCGGCCTGCAACGTGTTGCGCAGCAACAGCGCGATCGTCATCGGGCCGACGCCGCCGGGCACGGGCGTGATCGCGGAGGCGACCTCGACGGCCGCGGCGAAGTCGACGTCCCCGACGAGCCCGCTCTTGTTGCCGGCCTCCTCGGGGGTCAGCCGGTTCATGCCGACGTCGATCACGACCGCCCCCGGGCGCACGAACTCGCGCTTGACCAGGCGCGCACGGCCGACGGCGACGATCAGCACCTCCGCGCGCGAGCACACCTCGCGCAGGTCGCGCGTGCGCGAATGGCAGACCGTCACGGTCGCGTTCTCGGCGAGCAGCAGCTGTGCCATCGGCTTGCCGAACAGGTTCGAGCGCCCGACGACGACCGCCTCGGCGCCTTCCAGCGCGACGCCGACGTCGGCCAGCATCTCCATCACCCCCAGCGGCGTGGCGGGACGCAGCCCCGGGCGCCCCAGCGAGAGCAGCCCGGCGTTGACCGGCGTGAGGCCGTCGACGTCCTTCTCCGGGCTGATCAGCGCCGTCAGCGCGGGCCCGTCGAGGTGCTCGGGCACGGGCAGCTGCAACAGCACACCGCTGACCGCGCGATCGGCGTTCAGGCGTTCGAGCTCCTCGGCGACGTCCTCGAACGACGAATCCGCCGCCAGCCGGCGGTCGAACGGCACCATGCCGACCTCCGTGCACGCGCGCTGCTTGCCGGCGACGTAGACCGCGGAAGCCGGGTCGTCGCCCACGAGCACCGTCGCCAGGCCGGGCGCGCGGACGAGCTCGCGCGTGAACGCCTCGACCTCATTGGCCACGCCGGCGCGCACGCGCGCTGCGATCGCTTTGCCGTCGATGATCGTGGCGCTCATGGGCAGATGCTATGTGTTTGGGACCGGCAGCGAACCACCCGCCTCAGCGCCTGCTGACCGGGGCGTACTCCGCCATCAGCTTGCGCTCCGAGCCGTCGTCGGCGAAGCGCACGACGATCACACCGCCCGGCTCCACGCCGGTGACGACGCCCTCGCCGAAGGCAGCGTGCACCACGTCCTCGCCGAGGCGAAAGACCCCCTGGGGCGCAGGCTGGCCGGCGAGCGACACCGCCGCCTCGCGATCGCGCACCGCCGGACGCCCCGCGCCTGCGGACCCGCCCCAGCTGGTGTGCACCGAGCCGCGGCGCGCGGTCACCACGCCCGCGTCGCTCGACCAGCGCGCGCCGGGACGGAACGCCGTTTCCTCGCGCTCCTCGAGCAGGTCCGCCGGGATCTCCTCGAGGAAGCGGCTGCGCATGCCGTACGTGGCCGCCCCGAACACCGCCCGCCGGCGCGCGTAGGTGAGATACAGCTGGCGCATGGCGCGCGTGACCCCCACGTAGAACAGGCGCCGCTCCTCCTCCAGCCCGCCCTCCTCGATCGCGCGCGAATGCGGGAAGACGCCGTCCTCGCAGCCGGCGATGAACACGGTCGGGTACTCCAGGCCCTTGGCGTTGTGCAGCGTCATCAGCGTCACCAGACCATCGTCGCTGCGGCTGTCGGCGTCGGCGACGAGCGCGATCTCCTGCAGGTAGGCGGCGAGCGTGTCCTGGCCCTCGGGCGCTTGCGCGTCGAACGTGCGCGCGCCCTCCACCAGCTGCTCGAGGTTCTCGATGCGCCCCTGCGACTCGATCGTGCGCTCCGCTTCGAGCGCCTCGGTGTAGCCCGTCTGCGACAGCACCGCCTCCAGCAGGTCGCCCACCGGCACACCTGCCTCAGCGTCGCCCGGCTCGCCGTCGCCCTGGGCGTCGTCGTCCGCCGCGACCGAGCCGACCGCCGGCATGCCCGCCAGCTTGCGCAGCTCCTCCATCGTGCCCATGAAGCGCCCGAGCGCCTTCACCGCGGCGGCGCCAAGCGCAGGGATCTGCTCGGGCGCCGCGGCCGCCTCCCACACCGTGATGCCCTGCGAGCTCGCGTGGTTGAGCACCCGCGCCAGCGAGGTCTGGCCGATGCCGCGCCGCGGCGAGTTGACCACGCGCGAGAAGCTCACCACGTCCGCGGGGTTGGCGATCAGCGACAGGTACGCGATCGCGTCCTTGATCTCCGCGCGTTCGAAGAACTTGGTGCCGCCGATCACCTGGTAGGCCATGTCCGCGCGCGTGAGCGTTTCCTCGAGCGCCCGCGACAGCGCGTTCGTGCGGTACAGCACCGCGATCTCAGCGCGCGAGGCGCCGTCGTCGAGCAGGCGCTGGATCTCGCCGACGATGAAGCGCGCCTCCGCGTACTCGTCGTCGAGCACGCGCAGCTGGATCTGCTCGCCCTGCCCCAGCTCGCTCCACAGCCGCTTGGCGATGCCGCCGCGGTTGTTCGCGATCACCGCGTTGGCTGCGCGCAGGATCGTCTCGGTCGAGCGGTAGTTCTGCTCGAGCTTGACCACCCGCGCGTCCTCGAAGTCTTCCTGAAAGTCGAGGATATTCCTCACATCGGCACCCCGAAAACTGTAGATTGATTGGGCGTCGTCGCCGACGACCGCCAGGTTGCGATGCCCGACCGGACCGGAGTACGTGGGGCGGTCTCCGGGCTCGACATCGCCGCGCTGGGGCGGACGCCCGCCGCCGACCAGCAGCTGCAGCAGCCGGTACTGGGCGTGGTTGGTGTCCTGGTACTCGTCCACGAGCACGTGGCGGAACGCGTTGGTGTAGCGCCCGCGAACCTCCTCGAACAGCTCGAGCAGGTTGACCGTCCGGAACAGCAGGTCGTCGAAGTCCATCGCGTTCATGCGGTGCAGGTCGCGCTCGTAGATGTCGTACACCTCCGCGATCATCTCCTCGAACTGCGAGCCGACCTGCTGGCGATACGTCTCCGCGTCGATCAGGCGGTTCTTCGCGGCTGAGATCTGGTTGTGGACCGCGGCCGGCGTGAAGCGCTTGGGATCGACGCCGACGGCGTCCGCCGAGCGCTTGGCCAGCCGCCGCGCGTCCGCCTGGTCGTAGATCGTGAACTGGCGCGTGTAGCCCAGCCGCTGCGCCTCCGCGCGCAGGATTCGCGCGCACGCCGCGTGGAAGGTCATCACCCACATGCCGCGCGTGCTGCGGCCAAGCAGCCGTTCGACGCGCTCGCGCATCTCGTTGGCAGCCTTGTTCGTGAACGTGATCGCGAGGATCTCCCCCGCCTGCGCCTGGTCGGTGTAGATCAGGAACGCGATCCGGTGCGTGAGCACGCGCGTCTTGCCGCTGCCCGCGCCCGCCAGGATCAGCAGCGGCCCCTCGCCGTGCGTGACCGCCTCGCGCTGCGGCTCGTTCAGGCCCTCCAGCAGCTCCTGCAGGTGCTCCGCGTGGGGGTTCTCAGGCATCGATCCCCAGCATAGATGCGGGTGCGGGCGGCAGAGATGCCGCCGGCGGGCGATGAGACGACTGGTCAGCCTCCCGCGGGGTTCGGTCCCCTGACCGTGCGCAGCGGCCTGACCTCGGCCGCCGGCGCGGGCTCGGTGTCCGAGAGCTCGGCGACCATCCGTTCAAGCGTGGCGATGCGGCTGGAGAGCGCCTGAATCGCCTCGGCGATCGGGTCGGGCAGGTGGATCCAGTCGGCGTCCGGGCCCTCCACGCGCCGGCCGTCCACGCGCACCGGGTGCCCGGGGTTGCCGACGACGGTGGAGTTCGCGGGCACGTCGGTGATCACCACGCTGTTGGCGCCGATCTTCGCGCCGTGGCCGATCGTGATCGGTCCCAGCAGCTTCGCCCCGGAGCCGATCGTCACGTTGTCCTGCACCGTCGGGTGGCGCTTGCCGGTCGCGAAGCCGGTGCCCCCGAGCGTCACCCCCTGGTAGAGGGTCACGTCGTTGCCGATCTCAGCCGTCTCGCCGATCACCACCCCCGCGCCGTGGTCGATGAACAGCCCCTGGCCGATGCTCGCGGCCGGGTGGATCTCGATGCCCGTGACCGCGCGCGTGAACATCGAGATCGCCCGCGGCGCCAACGGCACGCCGGCGAGCTTCATCGCGTGCGCGACCCGGTAGGCCAGCAGCGCGTGGATGCCCGGCCACGTCGCCAGGATCTCCGCCGGAGAGACGCCGCGCGCGGCGGGATCGCGATCGCGCGCCGCAAGCACGTCGCGCCTGACCTCCTTGACGACCGTCGCGAACTTCCCGAAGCCGGCCATTGCAACAGCGTAGCGCCCAAACGCGCAGATGGTTGACCACGCAACCGAATCGTCACCACCCCGCGACCCCTCGAGCGCCCCCCTGAGGGGCGCCCATAGAAATCAATCAGGAGAGAAGAAGGCCTGCGAGATGTAGCGCTCGCCGGAGTCGGGCATCATCACCACTATCCGCCTGCCCTTCGAGTCCGGGCGCGCGGCGACCTGCAGGCCGGCCCACAGCGCGGCGCCGCAGGAGATGCCCGCCAGCAGCCCCGCGCGTTTGGCGCATGTCCAGGCGGTCTGGATCGCGTCGTCGTCGCTGACCGCGATCACCTCGTCGATCAGCTCGCGGTTGAGTACCGGCGGCACGAAGCCCGCGCCGATGCCCTGGATGCGGTGCGGACCGGGCGGGCCGCCCGATAGCACCGCCGAGCCGCGCGGCTCGACCGCCACCACGCGCAGGCTCGGGTTGGCGTGCTCGCGCAGGTACTCGCCCACGCCGGTGATCGTGCCGCCGGTCCCCACGCCCGCCACCAACACATCCACGCGGCCCTCCAGCGCCCGCTCGATCTCCGGCCCTGTGGTGCGCCGGTGGATCTCCGGGTTGGCTGGGTTGGAGAACTGGTCGGGCAGGAACACGTCATCGTCGCGCGCCATCGCCTGCGCCGCCGCCACCGCCTCGCCCATGCCGCCGAGGGACTCGGTGATCTCAACGCGCGCGCCATACAGCCGCAGCAGGCTCTCGCGCTCGCGGCTCATGCCCTGCGGGAGCGTCAGCACCAGCTCGTAGCCCTTCGCCGCGCACACGAACGCCAGCGCGATGCCCGTGTTGCCGCTCGTCGCCTCGACGATCAGCGTGCGTCCCGGCTCGATCCGCCCTTCGGCCTCCGCCGCCTCGATCATCGCCACGCCGATGCGGTCCTTGACGCTGCCGCCTGGATTGAACGCCTCCAGCTTCGCGAACAGCTCGACGCCATTGTCGGCCGCCGGCGTCCCCTCGAGCATCCTCGGCAGTCCCACCAGCGGGGTGCCGCCGACCAAGTCCGCAATGTTGATCGGGATTCGCGACATCGTCGCCACGACAATAGTGCAGGCGGCGCGGCGCCCGCCCTACTGTGAAGCGCAGGGCGCCGGGGCGCCCGTCCCGCTCCGGGCGGCTATTTCGACTTGGTCTTGGGCTTGCGGCGCTGGCGCGCCAGGCGCACGCTGGCGGTGTGCGACACGAACGGCGTCGGCGACTGCTTCACGAGCAGCAGGCTCGCGTTCAGCCGGCCGTGACCGGCCTTCAGCAGCGCCCGTCCGGCGGCGTTCAGCTTGACGCTCACGGTCACCCGCTTGCCGGCGTAGATCGAGAAGATCGCCGTGCCGATCGTCTTCAGCTTGTAGCGCTTGTGAGCGAGCTTCAGCTTGACCCGCAATCTCAGCTTGCCGCTGCATTTCCCCGCCCCTGTGCCCAGGAGCCTGAACAGCGCGCGGTGGTTTGGCTGCACAGCGATCTTCTTGCCGATCAGCGACGCGCCGCACGCGCCTCCGGAGATCGGCCCCGCGGCGAGCACCGCCTGGGTCGCGCCGGTGCCGGGGCCATTGGGCGTGACTTCCGTGGACGTGCCAGTGGGGGTACCGCCCGGTAGTTCCGGTTCTTCTTTTTTGTTCTTTTTGTGAGCAGGCGGCACGTACATGAATTCGTCGAATTCGTCGGTCGAGCTGACGCCGAACGGGGTTTCCACGGTGACGTCGACGGTGCCCGTCCCTGGGGGAGAGACCGCAGTGATCCATTCTTCGGACCCTGCCGAGTGCAGTTCGAAGCTCGCGGCCTCGCTCGTGCCGAAGCGGACTGCCGTCGCGCCGTTCAGGTGTCCCCCTTCGATCTTGACCTTTGTCCCGCCCATTGTTGGGCCTTTGGCTAGTTCGTACTTGGAGCCTTTTTCGGGTTCGCGTTCGCCTTCGAACGCCCGGACTTCCTTCACCGACGGGCCCGGACCGAACACCCACGCCACCCCAGCCCGCTTGCTTTCGTCGGGCCCACCGACGAGCACAGTTTCCCCGTCGTCGGGCGACATCGCCACGCTCGCGCCGAACAGCGCCCTGCCGAGCTCTTTGGTGCTGCCTTCGAGCTTGCGCACGGCAGTACCCCAACCCGCTGGCGAGCGTTCGTACAGCCATGCCGCTCCGTGATCGTTATCGAACCGCGGCGCGCCGACGATCGCGCTGTTGCCGCTGGCGGCGAGCGCGACGCTATAACCGAACTGTTCGCCTTCTTCGCCAGCCCCCACGAGCTTCGAACCTGGTTGGGGCCAACTCGAGCCCGACTGGGTGAACACCCACGCGGCGCCCGTGTCGTTGTCGGCGCGTGCGGCGCCCACGAGCGCCGTGGCGCCGTCTTCGGAGAGCGCGACGCTGTAGCCGAAGCGCCCTTCCGGACTTTCGCCGCCGTCGGTCAGCTTCGGACCCTCCTGCGTCCACCCTGATTCAGAGCGTCCGTAAACCCACGCGGCCCCGAGAAAGTGAGCGTCGTTCGGCGCACCGATCAACGCGACTTCGCCGTCAGCGGAGAGCGCGACACTGCGACCGAAGCGACCTTCGCCTTCCTCTTCGGCGCCCTCGAGCGCACTGCTTTGCGGCGCCCAGCTCGAGCCCGAGCCGGTGAACACCCACGCCTGACCGTGACCCGAGCGCTCGCCCGGCGCCCCCACCAGCGCGGTTTCACCGCTCCCCGCCAACGCCACGCTGCGCCCGAACCTGCCCCCGCGCGCGGGTTGAGGGCTGGTCAGCTCGGTGCCGCTCCAGCCGGCTTCCGAGCGCGTGTACACCCACACCGCTCCCGCGTGTGCCAGCTCTTCGGTTTCACCAGGCTTTTCAGGATCCCTGGCAGGTGCCTGCACGTTCACTCGCGGCGCGCCGACCAGCGCGACCTCGCCGTCGGCCGACAGCGCGACGCTGCGCCCGAGGCCGCATTCGTTGGTGCCCCCGATTGGTTCTTCTTCCGAGGCTTCGCATTCGCTCGATTCGCCTTCGGCCACCGGGACCGTGAGCTTCGCACTCTCAGCCCATTCCGAGCCCAAGCCCGCGCGCGTGAACACCCACACGGCGCCGCCGTCGGGTTCCGCGTCGGGCGCGCCCACCAGGGCGGTGTTCCCGTCGGCGGACAGCGCCACGCTGAGGCCGGCGCTTTCGCCTTCCTTGCCGGGCGCTTCGAGCTTCGCGTCCGGTTCTTCCACGGTCGGGTCGACCCGCAGCGGAAAGCGTGCGCCGCCCGCGTCCACGCGCAGCAGCAGTTGCCCATGTTCGAGCGCCATCCAGCTGCGCAGGGTCCGCCCGCTCGAGTCACTCACGCTCAGCCCGCCATAGCGCAGCGTGCCGCCGTGCGGACCGCTGAAGATCACGCTCTTCCCGCCCGCCGCCAGCGACGCGCGCGCATTCCCCGACAGCGCGATCGCGAGCGTCAACGGCCCGCCGGAGCCGCTCACCTCAGGTCGGGCGATGGTGAACCCCTGCTCGAGGCCGAACGGGCCGTTCACGTACCACTCCGCGATTCCCGCGTGCGCGAACGTCGCCCTGTTGGCCTTCGCGGAGGGCCGTGCCGAGCCCACCGCGCGCAGCGAGCTCCCGTAGCCGGCCGCGCGCAGGCTCAGCCCGAGCTCGAGGCTGCGCGAGCGCAGCAGCGCGCCGGAAGGCTCGATGCCGATGCCCAGATGCTGGGCTGGGTTGAAGGCCTGGAACCCGTCCGGCGCGGCCTGGAAGTGGTAGGCGCGCTCCCCTGCGCCGATCGCCGCCGAGATCGACGCCCGCGCCGCCGGCGAGAGGCCCGACAGCCCCTCGCGCGAGACACCGCTCGCGCTCACCGACGCCGAGGAGGCGCCCGCATGCGCGCGCAGGAACTGCGACAGTCCAGCCGCCAGCAGCAGCGCCAGCAGCGCGGCCACCGAAGCCTGTCGGTATGAGACCCCCCTCGCGGCGAGCGCGATGCGCCCGGTCATCGAGCATCCCCTTGCGTTATTCGCAGAACGACGGCCGGCCCGTGCACTTGCAACCCTCCATAGTCGCCACCGACGAGCCCGGATGCGCGCACCCGGCGCGCACCGACTGTCTGATCTCCACCATCACATTACCTTGACGAAGGCTACACGTACGCCGGGTGAAGTCAATAGTCAAGCCAAATCTTGGCCGGCTGACCAGCCAGCCGGAGCGGCCGTTTGGTCAGATGTGGTACATGCTCGCGCCGGCGTCGCGCATCTCGCGCTCGAGCACGTCTGCGATCGTCGTCTGCCCGAGCACCGTGCGCGCGGCCTGCGCCGCATCGGCGAACACCCCCTCGGCGTCGCGGCCGAGCGGGCCGTCGAGCAGCTCGACGACCTCCAGCACCGTGATCGTCGACGGCTCGCGCGCGAAGCGGTAACCACCCTTCACACCGCGCTGCGAGCTGACGATCCCGCTGCGGCGCAGCACCGCGAACAGCTGCTCCAGGAACTGCACCGGCACCTCGCGCCTGCGCGCCAGCTCGCCGATCGGCACCGGCTCGGTGCCGGGGTTGCGAGCGAGCTCCGCGAGCGCGAGCACGGCGTATGGAGACTTGCTGGTGATCGAGATCATCGGGCGCGCGGAGGCTGTCGGTGTCTTTGTCTCTCGCGCTCTGCCGTATTACCATCGCTATACGGCAGAGCGCGGGACTGTATCCGCTCCGGCGCCAAGCTTAGAGCCAGCCGCGCTCGGTGGCGATGAGAACCGCCTGCGCGCGGTCGACCGCGCCGAGCTTGCCGTAGATGTTGTGCAGGTGCGTGCGCACCGTGCTCGTCGAGAGCGTCAGCTCGTGGGCGATCTGCTTGTACACCTTGCCCTCGGCCAGGCGCTGCAGCACGCCCAGCTCCCTGCCCGACAGCGGGCACGGATCGACGTGGCGCTGGCGCTGGCTGGAGGGGCTCGGCAGTTCGTACATCACGCGCCTGAGCTCGTCCGGTCCGAGGCCGATCGCGCGCGCGGTGCGCAGCATCTCCGTCGGGGACACGCGCCCGCCCTGCTCGTAGTGGGCGAGCATGTCCGCCAGGCGGATGAACGCCGCCTCGCCTTCGACGTCGGGGTTGTGGTGGCGCTCGATCGGCGTCGCCAGCGAGCCGGGCAGGCCCCAGCGGCGGATCAGCACGCCGCCCACCAGCGCGTGGTCGACGCCCAGCTCGCGGCGCTCCTGGTGGATGCGCTCCTCGGGCGTGCGCGCACCGCGGTGGACCTGCGAGGGGTAGCCGGGGTAGGCGTGCAGCAGCACCAGCTTGCCGATGTCGTGCAGCAGGCTCGTGACCGTCAGGCGGTCGCGGTTCTCGTAGCCGACCTCCGTGGCGATGCGATCGGCGGCGTGCTGGGTGGCGAGCGCGTGCAGCCGGAAGCGCTCGGGCGCCGCGTCCCACACGCTCGCCCGCTCGAAGAAGTCGAACGTGCGCACGCGGTTGGCGACCGCCTGCACCGTGTTCGGGCTGAGCACCTCGACCGCCGTGACGGCGGTGTCCACGCGCGAGCGGCCCTCCTGAGCGCGGTTGGCCAGGCGCAGCACGGCGATGATCAGGGCGACGTCGGACTCGACCGCCGAGACCACGTCGGCGGTCGCCACGTGGTCCTTGGAGACGACCGCGAGCAGGCGGTCGCGCGACTCCGCCAGCGCCGGAAACGCCTCGAGCGCCTCGAACGCCAGCGTCAGGCGCCGGCCGTGGCCCTCGTTCTGGTGGCGCTCTCCGGAGCTGACCGCGGGCGCGTGCGGGCGGCGCTGAGCCTGGGAGGATGCGCGCGAGCTCGTGCCGCTCGCCTTCTTTGCCGGCGTCGGCGACTTCGCCTCGGTGCCCTTCTTGGCTGTGCTCAGCTTGTTCGCTGCGGACAGCTTCTTCGCTGCGGCGGTTGCCTGCATGCCTACTTGACCCCTTCCTTGGGTTCGCCGGCTCGGAGCCGTGATTCCACTTACGGCCCTATCGGCATCCGCCGCGCAAACATTTACGGGGAAACACTGAGTGCAATCAGCCGCCGCCGAGAACGCGGTCGATGCGCCGCAGCGTCTCCTCGCGCCCGAGCAGCGCCACGCTCTCGAAGATCCCCGGCGAGATGGTGGCCCCCGTGAGGGCCACGCGCAGCGGCTGATAGACATCGCGCGGCTTGGCGGCGCGATCGGCGATCACCGCCGCGAGCGCCTGCTCCACCGACGCCTCGTCGAAGCCGGGGATGGCCGCGAGCGCCCCGCGGGTCTCCGCGAGCGACGCGCGACCCTGCTCGTCCAGCCAGCGCGCGCGCGCCTTCGGATCCTCGACGGGGCCGTCGAGCAGCGGACCCGCCAGCGGCCAGAAGTCCGCGAGCGTCTGGATCTTCTCCTGGCTGATCCGCGCCGCCTCGCCCAGATCGGCGCGGCCTGTGAACGCCTCCAGGCGGCGCGCGAGCTCCGCTGGCGCCAGCTCGCGTATGTACAGGCCGTTCAGCCAGCGCAGCTTGACCTCGTCGAAGCGCGCCGGGTTGCGGCTGACCCGCTCGAGCGTGAAGCGCTCGACGAGCTCCTCCGTCGAGAGCACCGTCGCGTCGTCGCCCGTGCCCCAGCCGAGCAGCGCCAGGTAGTTGCGCACCGCCTCCGGCAGGTAGCCCGCGTCGCGCAGCTCCTGCACCGACGCCGCCCCGTGGCGCTTTGACAGCTTCTTGCCGTCCGGCCCGTGCAGCAGCGGCAGATGCGCGTACGCCGGCAGCGGCGCCTGCCCGCCGAAGCCGGTCGCGCGCGCGGCCTCCAGCACGAGCAGCTGCTTGGGCGTGTTCGACAGGTGGTCCTCGCCGCGGACCACGTGCGTGATGCCCGCGTCCAGGTCGTCGATCGCGACCGCGAAGTTGTAGAGCACCGAGCCGTCCGCGCGCGCGATCACCGGATCGTCGAGGTGGACGTGCTCGAAGCGCGTGTCGCCGCGGATCACGTCGTGGACGACCGTCGCGCCCTCGTCGGGCACGCGCAGGCGCACCGCGCCCTCGCTCTGTGCCTCGCCGCGAAATCCCCGCTCGGCGCCGTGCACGCGCTTGAACTCCTTCACGTCCTCGCCGGTCGCGTGCGAGCGGTAGGCGTGGCCTGACTCGAGCAGCGCCTCCAGCGCCTCGCGGTGGCGCTGCGAGCGCGCCGTCTGCAGGATCGGCCCCTCGTCCCAGTCGAGCTCCAGCCAGCGCAGCGCATCGAGGATCTGCTCGATGTTCTCCGGCGTCGAGCGCTCGCGGTCGGTGTCCTCGATGCGCAGCACCAGCTCGCCGCCGGCGTGGCGGGCGAGCAGCCAGTTGAACAGCGCCGTGCGCGCGCCGCCGATGTGCAGCGCCCCCGTGGGCGATGGTGCGAAGCGAACCCTCATAGGATGCGCGGCATGCTAGTCGCAGCCGTCCCGCGGCACCCGCGGTGCTGATCGGCGCGCACGTCTCGCCCGCCGGCGGCCTGCCGAAGGCGATCGAGCGCGGAGTGGAGCGCGGCTGTCGCGCAATCCAGATCTTCAACCAGTCGCCGCGGATGTGGCGGGCGAGCGTCTACGCCGAGGAGGACGTCGCCGCGTTCCGCGAGGCGATGGCGGCGAGCCCGATCGACGCGGTGCTGATCCACGCGGTGTACCTGCTCAACTGCGCGAGCGAGGACCCCGACATCCGCGCCAAATCGCTCGCATCGCTCACGAGCTCGCTGCGGGTGGGCGCGGCGATCGGCGCGAGCGCGGTGATCCTGCATCCCGGCTCGGCCAAGACCGGGGACGTCGCTGAGGCGATCGACCGGGCGGGCGCGACGATCGCCGAGGCGTTGGCGCAGAGCGAGGGCTGCGAGCTGCATCTGGAGAACACCGCCGGCGCCGGCGGAACGCTCGGGCGCTCGATCGACGAGCTGGCGGCGCTGATCGAGCGCGCGGGCGGCGGCGAGCGGCTCGGCGTGTGCCTGGACTCCTGCCACCTGTTCGCCTCCGGCTATGACATCCGCACGCCCAGGGGCATGGCGGCGGTCGTGCGCGAGGCCGCCCGCAAGCTCGGGCGCGGACGCATCCGCTCGCTGCACCTCAACGACTCGCAGACGCCGCTCGGCTCAAACCGCGACCGCCACGCGAACATCGGCGCCGGCGAGCTCGGCGAGGAGGGCTGCACGGCGTTCCTGTCGGCGGCGGGGCTGCAGCGGCTGGCGTGCGTGCTCGAGACTCCGGGGAAGAACCGCGAAGGCGCCTCGCGCGAGGAAGTCGCGCTGGCGATGGCGCTGCGCGAGCGGGGGCTGGCCGCGCGCGCCTGAGATTAGGCGGCTCAGCCGGTCGCGGCGGCGGGCTGCAGCGAGGCGCCCGGTGCGGCGCTCGGCTGTGGCAGCACGCTTTCGAGCTCCGCGAGCAGCGTGGGCGTGTGGCGTACCCGGTAGCCCTCGCCCAGGCGCACGCGCTGGGTGCTGCCGTCGCTGCGATCGATGTCCACGAACACCTCGGCCGGCCCGCGACACTCCTCGAGCATCAGCTTGAGCTCGTCGATCGCCCCCTCCGACAGGGCGGCGGCGGCGACGCGAAGGTGCAGCGGCTCCGCGAGCGCGGCGGCGGTGCGCGCAGCCGCGCTCGCCTGCGCCCGCGCGCGCTCGATCTCCTCCTGCGAGGGCGCGAACGCCTCGACGCTCTGCACCACCACGCACGTCTTGCCGGCTTCCTTGTGGTCGACGCGGCCCTTCACCAGCACGACCTCGTCGACCGCCAGCGCCGCCTCGTGCTCGGCCAGCGCCTTGCCGAACACGAGCACCTCGACCGCGCCCTCGAGGTCGTCGAGCGTCGCGAACATCATGTGATCGCCGTTGCGCGTGCGGATCCGCTTGGCCTCCGTGATGATCCCGCCGACCGTCACCCAGTCCTTGTCCCGGCGGTCCGCGAGCGCCGAGATCGGGCAGTCCACACGCGCGCGCAGGGCGTCTCGCAGCGGCTTCAGCGGGTGCGCGGAGACGAACAGGCCGATCGCTTCCTTCTCGGCCGCCAGCAGCTCGGCCTGATCGAACTCCTCGGTGGGGATCGGCGGGTGCACGGGCCGCGCGAGCGCCGCCAGCGCATTCGCGGAGTCCGAGGGCGCGCCGCCGGGCGCGTCTTCCTGCAGGTCGAAGATCGAGCCCTGGCCGATCTGCGCGTCCTGCTGGATCTGCTGGCCGTTGGCCTGCGCCTTCTCCAGGACTTCGAGCATCCCCCTGCGGCTCGCGCCGGTCGAGCCGAACGCGCCGCACTTGATCAGCGCCTCGATCGCCTTCTTGTTGACCGTGCGGCTGTCAACGCGCTCGCAGAAGTCCCACAGGGAGGTGAACTCGCCGCCGTCCTCCCGCGCCCGCTTGATCGCCTCGACCGCCTGGTAGCCGACGCCCTTGACGGCATCCAGCCCGAAGCGAATGCTGCCGAGCCCACCCTCCTGGCTCGGCGCGCCGACGGTGAACTCGTGGTCTGAGAGGTTGACGTCGGGAGGCAGGATCTCGATGCCCATCTCCTCGCAGCGCGCGACGAAGAACGGCACCTTGTCCTTGGTCGACATCACCGAGGAGATCAGCGCCGCCATGTACTCGGCGGTGTGGTTGGCCTTCAGCCACGCGGTGCGATAGGCGATCAGCCCGTAGCAGGCGGCGTGGGACTTGTTGAACGAGTAGTCGGCCGACTTTTCGTTGGTCTGCCACAGGAACTCGATCACCTCGGAGCTCGTGCCCGAGGCGCGGCAGCCCTCGACGAACTCCGGCTTCAGCGCGGCCATCGCCTCGCGGTTCTTCTTGCCGATCGCCTTGCGCAGGTCGTCCGCCTTCGCGCCCGAGAAGCCCGCGAGCTCCTTGGCGATCTGCATCGCCTGCTCCTGGTAGAGGATCACGCCGTTGGAGGACTCGAGGATCGGCCGCAGGCGCTCGTCCGGGTAGGAGATCGCCTGCGGGTTGTGCTTGCCCTTCGCGTACACCGGGATCTGGTCCAGCGCGCCGGGCCGGTAGAGCGCGTTGAGCGCGACGAGGTCGTTGAACTCGTCCGGGCGCACCTTCTTCAGCGCCTCGCGCATGCCCTCGGACTCGAACTGGAACACGCCGATCGAGTCGCCGCGCGCGAGCATCTCATACGTGCGCCGGTCGTCGAGCGGGACCTGCGTCCAGTCGGGGCGCGCGCCGGTCGAGCGCTCGATGATGTCCAGGGCGTCCTCGATCACGTCGAGGTTGCGCAGGCCCAGGAAGTCCATCTTCAGCAGGCCGATCTCCTCGATCGGCTTCATCGAGAACTGCGTGACCACGCGGAAGCTGCGCTCGCCGTTCTCGTCGGTGCCGGCGTCGGCCAGCTGCAGCGGCACGATGTCGGTCAGCGGGCGATCGGCGATCACCACCGCGGCGGCGTGGATCGAGGAGTTGCGCACGATGCCCTCGAGGCCCTGCGCGACGCCTACGATCTGCTTCGCCGTCGGGTCCTCGTCGCAGGCCTTGCGCAGCGGCTGCCCGGGCTTCAGGCATTCCTCGAACGACGGCGAGCGGCCCATGATCGGATCGGGGATCAGCTTCGCGAGACGATCGCCGGCGCCGTAGTCGTGGCCGAGCACGCGCGCGGCGTCGCGGGTGGCCGCGCGCGGGAACATCTTGCCGAAGGTGACGATCTGCGCGACCGACTCGCGGCCGTACTTCTCGGTCACGTACTTCATCACCCGCTCGCGCCCGCGCACCGAGAAGTCGATGTCGATGTCCGGCATCGACACGCGCTCGGGGTTCAGGAAGCGCTCGAACAGCAGGTCGTACTCCAGCGGGTCGATGTCGGTGATCGCCAGGCAGTAGGAGACGATCGAGCCTGCCGCCGAGCCGCGGCCGGGGCCGACCGCGATGCCGTTGTCCTTCGCGAACGCGACGAAGTCCCACACGATCAGGAAGTACGCGTTGAAGCCCATGCGGTCGATCACGTCGAGCTCCATCTCCACGCGCTCGACCGCGGCGGCCGGCGGCGGGTCGCCGTAGCGCGCGCGCAGCCCCTCCAGCACGCGCGTGCGCAGGAACTCGCGCTCGTCGCTGCCGTCAGGCGTCGGGTAGCGCGGAATCAGCTGCTTGCCCAGCTCGATCTGCACCGAGCAGCGCTCGGCGATCTCGAGCGTGCTGGCGATCGCCTCCGGCCACTCGGCGAACGCGCTGGCCATCTCCTCGCTGTCGCGCAGGTAGAACTCGTTTGTGTCGAACGTCAGCTTCGGCGCCGCGATCGTGCTCTTGGTCTGCACGCACAGCAGCGCCGTGTGGTGCTCGTAGTCCTCGCGGCCGAGATAGTGCACGTCGCCGGTGCCCACGAGGCTGCCGCCGAGCTCCCTGGCGATCCGCACGATGCCCTCGTTGCACTTGTCCTGCGGCGCGAGGCCGTTCTTCTGGACCTCGAAGTACACGTTCTCCGCGCCGAACACGCGCAGCAGATCGTCGGCGTGCGCGCGCGCCTCCTGCTCGCGGTCCTCCAACAAACGCTGGCAGAAGCGCGAGGCCAGGCAGCCCGTGAGCGCGATCACCCCGCCGGCGTGGCGCTCGACCTGGGCGAGGTCGACCGTCGGCTTGCCGCGCTGCAGGCCCTCCAGGAAGCCCGCCGAGGAGAGCTTGACGAGGTTGCGATAGCCCTCGTCGTCGGCGGCGAGCAGCGTCAGGTGGTTGCGCTCGGTCCTGCCGGTCGCCGTGTGGTCGTCCACCAAGTAGATCTCACAGCCGACGATCGGCTTGACGCCGTGCTTGGCGCATGCCTTGTAGAGCTCGACGGCGCCGTTCATCACGCCGTGGTCGGTGAGTCCCAGGGCCGGCTGGTCGAAGCGCGCCGCGCGCTCGGCCAGCGCGTCGATCTTGCAAGCGCCGTCAAGCAGCGAGTACTCGGAGTGGACGTGCAGATGGGCGCAGGTGTGGCTGCTCACTGGCACTGCATGCTAGGCGCCCGGGCGGCGGAGAAGATCACTGGCTGCGCAGCTCACGCCGCTGTTTGCGCTTCATCCGTCGGCGCGCGAACCACGACATGGAGTGCTTGTGCGGCGGGTGCTCCGCTACAGGCTGACGCTGCACCACACGGGCGGCGTGGGCGGTTATGTCGCGCACAGGCGGGACCGGCGACGCGCCCTGCGTCTCAGCCGGCGGCGCGGGCGCCACGCCCTGCACCCCAGCCGGCGTGGCAGGCGATCCGGGCAGCGGCGGGACTGGCGCCACGCCCTGCGCATCAGCCGGCGGAAGGGGCACCTCGGGCACCGGCGGCGCGGGCGCCGCGCCCTCCTGCACCTCAGGCGGCGGGGCGTCCTGCGCCCGCGCGCGCAGGCGCTCGACCGCGGCGGCCAGCGCGTCGGCCATCTCAGCCCCCCGCACCTCGGGGGGGCCGGCCGCGGCGGGCGGGCGGGCTGCCTGCGCCCTCTGCTCGGCGACGAGCGCGGCGCTCGCGCGGGAGACGAGGCCCTTCGTCTCGCCCAGCAGCAGCTCCATGCGCCGGTGGCCCTCGCGCATGCTCGCCAGCACCTGTTCCGAGCGCTCACGCGCCGCGCGCTCGGCGTCGAGAGCACGCTGGATCTCGAGCGCGCGACGCTCCAGATCGCTCATCCGCGCCTGCAGATCCTGCTCTGCGCGCCGCACCGCGGCGGTCTCGGCGGCTGTCGCCTGATCGGTGCGCGCGAGCAGCCGCTGAACGTCCCCCAGACGACGCGCGAGTTCGCGCGCGTCGTCCTCGCTCGCGCTCAGGCGCGCGCTCAACAGCTCGATCTCCACACGGCTCTCGCGGTCGACGCTCAGCATCCGCTCCTCGGCCTCCACGCGCTGCTGCTGCTCAGCGTACTCCCGCTGCTTCACAAGCCGCAGCTCGTGCTCGCGCTCGTGCGCGGCTGCGCGCTCGGCCTCGAGCAGCTCGTCCATGCGCAGACGCTCCTCCTCAGCCTCGCGCAGGCGCTGCTGCAGGCTGGCGACATGGCGTTCGAGCGTCAGCACGGTCGCCTCCGCGGCCTCCGCGCGGCGCGTCAGCGCGATCTCGCCGCTCTCCGCCGCGCGGCGCGCGCGGCGTTCGGCGAACAGGTCGCCCTCGCCGCGTCGTGGCGGGCCCTGGCCCTGTCCCCCGGTCGGGGTCTCGCTTCCCTCTGCCATCACGTCGTGCGCCACGGTAGACGCACGGCCGGACGGTGAAGCGCGGCGACGACGGCCCCAGAGCCCGCCGGGCGCGGTGCGCGCGCGTGCAGGCGGTGCGCTCGGCCTGCTCAGGTGTCCTGCGAGTTGCGCAGGCGCCAGGCCATGCGCGACTGCAGCGACCACAGCTCGATGAACCCGGGCGAGGCGGTCTGCGAGAACAGCCCGCCGGACTCCGAGAACGACGCGAGGCTCGCGTCGTAGACGGCGTTGGGCGAGGAGCGCGTGACCACGCGCGCGTGGCCCTTGTAGAGCTTGACGGCGATCGTGCCGGTGACGCGCTCGTTGACGCGCTCCATGTACGCGTCGAGGTCGCCGCGCAGCGGCTCCCACCACAAGCCGGCGTAGACGAGGTAGGCCCACTGGCGGTCGAGCTCGGGCTTGAACTGGTTCTGGTGGATCGTGCACACGAGCCGCTCGAGCTCCTGATGGGCGGGCAGCACGACGGCGGCGGCGGGGACCTCGTAGATGTCGCGCACCTTCAGCCCGACGATGCGGTCCTCGATGTGGTCGACGATGCCGACGCCGTGGCGCGCGGCGATCTGCGCGACGCGTTCGATCAGCTCCACCAGCTCCAGGCGCTCCCCGTTCAGCGCGACCGGGAGGCCGTGCTCGAAGCCCAGCTCGAGCTGCTCGGGCTCGTCGGGCGCCTGCTCGGGCGGGGTGACGAGCTGGAAGACGTCGTCGTCGGGCGCGTGCTCGAGGTCCTCGATCCAGCGGCCCTCCGAGGAGCGCCCCCAGAGGTTGTCGTCGATCGAGTACGGGGTCGCCTCTGCTCCCCCCTTGATCGGGATCCCGTGCTCGCGCGCGTAGGCGATCTCCTCCTCGCGGCCCATCTGCCAGGAGCGCACGGGGGCGATCACCTTCAGCTCGGGCGCGAGCGTGGCGATCGTCGCCTCGATGCGCACCTGGTCGTTGCCCTTGCCGGTGCAGCCGTGGGCGATCGTGTCGCAGCCGCTCTGGCGCGCGTAGTCGACGGCGAGCTTTGCGATCAGCGGGCGTCCGAGCGCGGTGAACAGCGGGTAGCCGCCGCCGTAGAGGGCGTTCGCCCTGATCGCCGGCGCGAGGTACTCCCGCGCGAACTGCTCGCGCGCGTCGACCACGTGGCACGCGAGCGCGCCCAGCTGCATCGCCTTGCCCTCGATCACCTCGTAGTCCTCCCCGGGCTGCCCGAGGTTGACGGTCAGGCACACGACCTCCGCGCCGTAGGAGTCCTGGATCCACTTGAGCATCACGCTCGTGTCCAGGCCGCCGGAATACAGCAGCAGCACGCGGTGCACGTGCTCGGGGTCCGCCTCGTAGGAGGCGGTGCGGACGCTCGGGATCTCGTGCTCGCGGCTCACGGGCGGCGAAGGCTACTGGGGCCGGGGCGCGCTCGCGCGGTCGCCCGCGCCGGGCGCGCGCCCGCGTTCCATCAGCGGGTAGGCGGGACGATCCTCGCTGAAGCCGAGCTTCGCGTACAGGCCCTGGGCGTCGGCGGTGTGCAGCAGCCAGCGCACCTCGCCGGCCCCCTCGCCGTCGACCATCTCGCGCACGAGCTCGAGGCCCAGCCCGCGGCCGCGGTAAGCGCCCAGCACGTACACGTCGGCGAGGTAGGCGACGATCACGCCGTCGGAGACGGCCCTGGCGAAGCCCACCTGCTCGCCGCCGCGATAGAGCCCGAGGACGCGGCTCGAGCCGTCGATCGCGCGCTCGACGCGCTCGCGCGAGCGCCCCCGGCCCCAGTAGGACTCGCCGCTGATGAACGCGTGCACCGCATCGACGTCGATGCGCGCCCGGTCGTCGTCCAGCTCGAAGCCGTCTGCGAGCTCGCGCCGCATCGCTCAAGCCTCCATCGCGCGGGCGAGCCGCGCGAGCGCCTCGTCGACCTCCGCGTCGGTGACGATCAGCGCCGGCAGCAGCCGCACGGTGCTGGGCCCGGTGGCGTTGAGCACGAGCCGCTGCTCGAGCAGCGCCCGGCGCACGACCTCGGGCGCCGGCACGTCCAGCTCGCACGCGAGCATCAGCCCGCGCCCGCGCACCTCGCGGACGTGCGACACGTCCTGCAGGCCCGCGGCCAGACGCTGGCCGCGCTCGCGCACGCGCGCCAGCAGCGCGGGATCGTCGGTCACCTCCAGCGCGGCCAGCGCGGCGCTGGCGATCACAGGCCCGCCGGCGAAGGTCGAGCCGTGATCGCCCGGGGCGAGCACGTCGGCGAGCCGCTCGCCGGTGATCAGCGCGCCGATCGGCAGCCCCCCGCCAAGCGCCTTGGCGACGGTCATCGCGTCGGGCTTCACGCCCGTCTGCTCGTATGCCCACAGCGTGCCCGTGCGGCCCATGCCGCACTGCACCTCGTCGAACACGAGCGCCGCGCCATGCTCGTCGCACGCCTCGCGCGCGGCCATGAGCAGCTCGTTGGAGAGGACGTTCACGCCGCTCTCGCCCTGGATCGGCTCGAGCAGCACGGCCGCGGTGCGCCCGTCGACCGCCGCGCGCAGCTCGTCCGGATCGGGCGCGATCGCGCGAAAGCCGGGCACCAGCGGCGCGAACGGCGCCTGCTTGGCCTCCTGCGGCGTGGCCGACAGGGCGCCGAAGGTGCGCCCGTGGAAGGCCCCGTGGACGACCACCACCTCGCCGCCCGCGCGCGCCTTGCGTGCGAGCTTCAGCGCCGCCTCGCTGGCCTCGGCGCCGGAGTTGCAGAAGAACACCTTGCCGCCGAGGCTCGACTCCGACAGGCGCCGTGCCAGGCGCATCGCCGGCTCGGTGTAGAACAGGTTGCTCGCGTGCATCAGGCGCCCGACCTGCTCGCGCACCGCCTCGACCACGCGCGGATGGCAGTGCCCGACGTTCGTCACCGAGATGCCGCACAGGAAGTCCAGGTACTCGTTGCCCTCGTCGTCCCACAGGCGTGCGCCGGCGCCGCGCACGAACTCGACCGGCATCCGCGCATAGGAGCCGATCACGCTCTCGCGCTCGAGCTCCTGCAGATCGGCAAGGGTCATGGCGCTGCCTCGATCTTCGTTCCCACGCCAGCGTCCGTGAACAGCTCGAGCAGCAGCGAGTGCGGTATGCGCCCGTCGAGGATGTGCGCGGCGCTGACGCCGTTTCCGATCGCCTCCAGGCACGCCTCGAGCTTGGGGCGCATGCCGCCCTGCAGGCTCGGCAGCGCGGCCTGCACCTGCTCGGCGCTCGCCTGTCCGATCAGGCTCGCGGGGTCGGCCGGGTCGGCGAGCCAGCCGGCGACGTCGGTGAGGAAGATGACCTTGTAGGCGCCGAGCGCGCCGGCGACCGCGCCGGCGGCCTCGTCGGCGTTGACGTTGTAGGAGTGCCCGTCGCGGTCGGCGCCGACGGACGCGATCACCGGGATGTAGTCGCGTGCGACGTGCTCGATCACGCCCACGTTGACGCGCTCTATGCGTCCGACGAAGCCGATGTCCTCGCCTCCGGGCGCGGAGCGGCGGACGACGCGAAACAGCGAGCCGTCGTCGCCGCAGAGGCCGACGGCGGGCTGTCCGTGGCGGTTCACGCGCAGCACGATCTCCTTGTTGACCTTGCCGACGAGCACCATCTTGGCGACCTCCACGGTGCTCTCGTCAGACACGCGCAGGCCGCCGACGAACTGCACCGGCAGGCCCAGCCGCTCCATGTAGCCGGTGATCTCCGGGCCGCCGCCGTGCACCACGATCGGGTTCAGACCGACGTACTTGAGCAGCACCACGTCGCGCGCGAACTCCTCGCGCAGCTCGGCGTCCTCCATCGCGGCGCCGCCGTACTTGATGACGATCGTGCGGCCGTAGAACTCCCTGATGTACGGGAGCGCCTCCAGCAGCGTGCCTACATCACGCATCTCGATCCCCTCACGTGTGGTAATCCGCGTTGACTGTGACGTACTCGTGCGAGAGGTCCGAGAAGAACACCTCGGTCTCGGCGCCCTCGCCCGGCAGCCCGACCTCGTACTCGACCTCCCTGACCTGCAGCGCGCTCGCGAGCGCCTGCTCGTCGTATGCGATCGCGGCGCCGGCCGAGCACACCTGGATGCCCTCGAGCGTGAGGTCGACCGCGAGCGGTGCGGCGAAGCCCTCCCTCCCGCCGAGCTCTCCGCCGACGGCCTGCACGATCCGGCCCCAGTTGGGGTCGCCGCTGTGCAGCGCCGCCTTCACGAGCGGCGAGTTGGCGACCGCGCGCGCCGCGGCCTCGGCCGCGTCGAGGTCGCCGCCGCGGACGACCACGCGCGCGATCCGCGCGGCGCCCTCGCCGTCGGCGACCATCATGATCGCGAGCTGGCGCAGCAGCGCGTCGAGCGCCTCGCCGAAGCGCAGCTCGTCATCGCTCTCGGGCTCGACGCCGACGCCGCTGGCCCCGGAGCACATCAGGATCGCGGTGTCGTTCGTCGAGAGCTGCCCGTCGACGGAGGCGCGGTCGAACGAGCGCTTGACGCACACGCCGAACAGCAGCTCGGCGGTCTCCGGCGCGAGCGCGGCGTCGGTCTGCACGAAGCAGAACATGGTGGCAAAGCGCGGCGAGATCATGCCGGCGCCCTTGCACTGAGCGCTCACACGCACCGGGCCCGAGGGCAGCTGCACCTCCAGGCACGCGCGCTTCTCGAACGCGTCGGTCGTCTGGATCGCCTGCTGCAGGTCGGCTTCGCCCTCGCGGCGCAGCTGCCTGTGCGCGTCGAGGATGCCCCGCAGGATCGCGTCGACCGGCAGGTGGTCGCTGATGCCGCCGGTCGAGGCGACCGCGATCGCGGATGCCGGCAGCCCGAGCGCCGCCGCCGCCGCGCCCTGTGTCTTGGCCGCGTCTTCGAGGCCGCGCCTGCCGGTGGCGGCGTTCGCGCAGCCCGAGTTGGCGAGGATCGCGCGCAGGGCGCCGAGCTCACAGCGCTCGCGGCTCAGCAGCACGGGCGCGGCGGGCGTGGCGCTGGCGGTGAAGCGCGCGGCGCTGACGGGTTGCTCTGCGTCACAGACGAGCAGCCCGAGGTCGGGGTTGCCGCTCGGCTTGATCCCGCACGTGACGCCGGCGGCGCGAAAGCCCGCCGGCAGCCCGGCGTCGGAGCCGAGCTCGCGCACGTGGGCGGGCGCGGGCACCCAGCGCGAGCTGAAGAACGGCTGCGGCGGACCGGCGGAGCCGCGGTCGCCGAACACGTCTTTGCCGGCGCTCACAACAAACCTCTAGTCTCGGGATATCCGAACATCAGGTTGAGGTTCTGCACCGCCTGCGAGGAGGTGCCCTTCCAGAGGTTGTCGATCGCTCCGAACGCGATCACCTTGCCGGTGTGCTCGTCGGCGGCGGCGAACACGCGGCAGTAGTTGGTCTCGCGCACCTCGAGCACCCCCGGCGGCGTGTGCACGACCTCGACGAACGGCTCGTGCGCGTAGGCGTGCTCGTACATGGCGCGCAGCTCGTCGGCAGCGACTGCGCGCGTGGTCGTGACGTAGCAGCTGGCCATCTCGCCCTGGTCGAGCGCCACCAGGTGCGCCTGGAACTGGACACTCAGATCGGGGGCGCCGAGCAACGCGAGCTGCTCCTCGATCTCAGGCGTGTGCCGGTGCGCGGCGACCTTGTAGGGGACGATGTTCTCGCCGGCCATCGACAGGTGCGTGGTCTCGTCGAACACGCGCCCGGCGCCGGAGATGCCCTGCTTGGCGTCGATCACCACATCGGCGATCAGCCCGGCGCGGGCGAGCGGCGCGAGCGCCAGCAGCGAGGCGGTGGGATAGCAGCCGGGGTTGGCGACGATCGCGGCGCCGGCGATCCGCTCGCGGTGCAGCTCGGTGAGCCCGTAGACGGCGTCCTCGAGCAGGTCCGGGCGCGGATGCGGGCCGTACCACTGCTCGTAGGCGGACAGCGAGTCGAGGCGGAAGTCGGCGCTGAGGTCGACCACGCGCACGCCGCGCTCGCGCAGCGCCCCGACGGTGGGCGCGGCGGCGGCGTGCGGATAGGCGACGACGGCGGCGTCGATGCGCTCGAGGCGATCGATCTCGAGCGACTCGAACGCCAGCGGCACGCGATAGCGCGGATAGACCTCCTGCAGCGGGCGACCGAGCTCCGAGCGCCCGGTGACGGCGACGAGCTCGAAGTCGGGATGGCGCCAGAGCAGGTGCGCGGCGAGCGCGCCCGTGAAGCCGGTGGCGCCGGCGACGATCGCCCGCGGTCCGCCGGCGGCGTGCGGCTGGGAGCCGAGCTCAGCCACGCAGCTCACCCCCGAGCTCCTCGAGGGCCTTGACGATCCTCCCCCGCACGGGCTCGATGTCCTCGTCGGTGAGCGTGCGCTCGAGCGCGCGGAAGGACAGCGTGAGCGCGAGCGAGCGCCGGCCCTCCCCCACCTGCTCGCCGGTGTAGACGTCGAACACGCGCGCGTCCTCCAGCAGCTCGCCGGCGGCGGCGCGCACGCGCGCGAGCACGTCGCCCGCGGGCACCGACTCGGGCAGCGTCACGGCGATGTCCTGGCGCAGCGGCGGAAACGGCCCGAACGCGGAGAACCGCGCAAGCGGCGAGGCGAGCGCGGCGAGCTTGCCGAGGTCGATCGCGAACGCGGCCGTGCGCTGCAGGTCCCATGCGCCGGCGACGAGCGGGTGCAGCTCGCCGACGAAGCCCAGCCGCACGGGCTGCGCCCCGCCGTCGGCGGCCGCGAGCGCGGAGCCGGCGCCGGGCGACGCCAGCACCGCGGCGCTGCGACCGGGGTGCAGGAACGGCCATGTGTCGGGGCTGACCGACCAGTCGAGCGCGAAGCGCTCGAGCACCGCGCCGACCAGGGCCTTGGCGGCGAAGAAGTCCGCCTCGCGCCGCTCCCCGCCGCCGCGCCAGGAGCGCGGCTCGAGCATGCCGCTGAGCAGCGCGCCGAGGCCGTGGTGCTCATCGGCGGGACGCCGATCCTGTGAGGCGCGGTACACGGTGCCGGACTCGAAGATGGCGATGTCGGGGCCGTTGCGCGCGACGTTGTGCCGGGCGGCGTCGAGCAGCGAGCCGAGCAGCGTGGGGCGCATGATCGACTGCCCCTCCGACAGCGGGTTCTCGAGCGCGACGACGCGCCGCAGGTCGTGATCGGCGGGCAGCAGCAGCCGGTCGAGCAGCTCGGGGTGGGTGAAGCTCCAGCCGACGATCTCGTGCAGGCCGCGTCCGACGAGCGCGTCCTCGCCGGCGCGGCGCACGCGCTGGGCGTGCGTGAGCATGCCGGCGGCGCCGCGGCGCGCGGGCAGCGTCGCGGGCAGCCGCTCGAGGCCGTCGATGCGCGCGACCTCCTCGATCAGGTCGACCTCGCGCGCGACGTCCTCGCGCCGCAGCGCGGGCACGGTCACGTCGAGGCCGTCCTCGGCCGGCTCGGTGGCGAAGTCGAGCGCGTTCAGGATCTCCGCCTGGCGCTCCACCGGCACGGCCACGCCGAGGATCGCGCGCACGCGCGCCTCGCGCAGGCGGATCGCAGGCTGGGGACCCGCCCAGGCGGCGGGCTCGGCGTGGACGTCGATCGTGCCGGGCGCGACGCGCGCGCCGCACAGCTCGATCATCAGCTGCGTGGCGATCGCCTGGGCGTGCGTGCACTGCTCGGGCTGCAGGCCCTTCTCGAAGCGCCCGGAGGCCTCGCTGCGCAGGCCGAGCGCCCAGGAGCTGCGGTGGATGTTGGGGCCGCTCCAGGTGGCGACCTCCATCAGCACGCGCGTGGTCTCCGCCTGCACCTCCGAGCGCGCACCGCCCATCAGCCCGGCGATCGAGGTGGGGCCGTCGGCGTCCTCGATCACGACCATCTGCGAGTCGAGCGTGCGCGCCTGCCCGTCGAGCGTCTGCACCTGCTCGCCGTCGTGGGCGCGGCGCACCGTCAGGCGCGCGCCGGCGACGCGGTCGAGGTCGAACGCGTGCAGCGGCTGCCCGGAGAGCAGCATCGCGTAGTTGGTGATGTCGACGACGTTGTTGATCGGCCGCTGCCCGGCCGCCGTCAGCCTCGCCTTCAGCCACGGCGGCGAGGGCGCGATGGTGACGTCCTCGAACACGCGCGCGGTGAAGCGCGGGCACAGCTCGGGGCAGGCCACGATCACCTCCGCGCCCGCGACCGCCCCGTCTGCGCCCGGGTCCTCGCTCCAGGGCGCATCGGCGAGCGGCGCGCCGGTGGCGGCGTGCAGCTCGCGCGCGACGCCATACACCCCCAGACAGTCGGGCCGGTTGGGCGTGATCTCGAGCTCGATCACGTCCATCGCGATCGCGAGCACGTCCGCGAGCGGCGTTCCGGGCGCGAGCTCTGCATCCACCATCTGCTGATCGAGCACGAGGATGCCCTCGGAGCCCGAGCTGATCTGCAGCTCGGACTCGGACAGGATCATGCCTTCGGAGACGACGCCGCGGAGCTTTGCCTGCTTGAGCCTGGTGCCGTCGGGCATCACCGCCCCGGGACGCGCGACGGCGACGGTCTGCCCGGCGGCGATGTTGGGCGCGCCGCAGACGATGTTCGCCGGCGAGCCTTCCTCTCCGAGGTCGACGGTGCACACCTTCAGCCGGTCGGCGTCGGGATGAGGCTCGGCGGAGAGCACGCGCCCGACGACGAACCCGTCGACGGACGGCACGCCGTGGCGGTGGATCGCCTCGACCTTGGTGCCGGTCATCGTCAGGCGCTCCTCGATCTGGTGCACGTCGAGCGCCGGATCGCAGTATTCGCGCAGCCATGGCAGCGGCACCCTCATGAGAACTGCTCCAGGAAGCGAAGATCGTTCTCGTAGTAGAGGCGCAGGTCGGGGATGCCGTGCTTGAGCATGGCGATCCGCTCGACCCCCATCCCCCAAGCGAACCCCTGCACCTTCTCGGGGTCGTAGCCGGGGGCGTTGGCGTCGGTGGTGGGGACGTGGGCGTAGACGTTGGGGTCGACCTCGCCGGCGCCGAGCACCTCGAGCCAGCCCTCGCCCTTGCAGAGGTAGCAGCGGCAGCCGTCCTTGAGGAACCCCTTGCCGTCGCAGTGAAAGCAGGAGACGTCGACCTCGACGCTGGGCTCGGTGAAGGGGAAGAAGTGCGGGCGCAGCCTGACGTCGCGATCGGCGCCGAAGACTGCGCGCGCGAACGCGAGCAGCGTGCCCTTGAGGTCGGCGAGCGTGATGTCCTCGTCGACGGCGAGGCCCTCGATCTGGTGGAACTGCGGCGTGTGCGTGGCGTCGGAGTCGGGTCGGTAGACGCGCCCGGGGATGACCACGTACAGCGGCGGCGGGTGCGCCTCCATCGCGCGCACCTGCATGGGCGAGGTGTGCGTGCGCAGCACGAGCTCCTCGGCGGCGAGCGGCGAGGGCGGCTGCCCGGCGCGCGGCGTGGCCGGCTCGACGAGCAGGTCGGGGCGAGCGACGTAGAAGGTGTCGGTGCGCGCCCGCGCGGGGTGCGTGGGGCTGTGGTTGAGGGCGTCGAAGTTGTAGTGGACGGTCTCGATCTCGGGACCCTCCATGACGGTGAAGCCGAGCCCGAGGAAGATGTCTTCGAGCTCCCTGCAGGTGGCGGTGAGCACGTGCAGGCGGCCGATCGGCTGCGGGGGCGCGCCGGGCAGGGTGACGTCGACGCGGTCGGCGAGCAGCTGCTGCTGGAGCTCGCCGCCGGCGAGCTCGTCGGTGCGCCTGGCGATCAGCGCCTCGAGCGCTTGGCGCGCCTGGTTGGCGGCCTTGCCGACGGGCCCGCGCTGCTCGGGCGCGAGCTCGGCGACGCCGCGCAGCAGCTGCGGCAGCTCGGCCTTGCGCCCGAGGTAGCGCACGCGCAGCTCCTCGAGCTGGGCGCTGGAGGACGCGGCGGCGATCGCGCCCTGGGCCTCGCCCTGCAGCTGCTGGATGCGATCGATCATGACGCGGGGACCGTATCGTTGTCGGGCTCGGGCGGGCGGGACATCCTCGTGATCTCATACAGCGCGACGGTGGCGGCCATGGCGGCGTTGAGCGAGTCGGAGGCGATGGGGATGCGCGCGGCGCGCTCGCAGGCGGCGGCGATCTGATCTGGCAGCCCCTCGCGCTCGGCGCCGACGAGCAGCGTGACGGCGCCCTCGGCGGGCCCGCGCAGCGGCTCGGGGGCGTCGGCGGCGAGCGCGATGCGCTCGCCGGGGAGCTGTGAGAGGTCGTGGACGTGGGCGAGCTGCACGTCGAAGATGGCGCCCATGCTGGCGCGCACGGCCTTCGGGCCGTGCGGGTCGGCGCAGCCGGGGCCGAGCGCGACGCAGGAGGCGCCGAAGGCGTGCGCGGAGCGCAGCACGGTGCCGACGTTGCCGGGGTCGCCGACGCGGTGCAGGTAGACGCACAGCGGCCCGGTGGCGGGACCCCAGCGCTGCTCGTAGACGGCGAGCACGCGCGTGCCGGAGCCGAGCGCGGAGACGCTGGCGAGGGCGGCGCGCTCGACGTCATGGAATCCCTCCCCGCCGAGGTCCGAGCCGGCGAGACGGTAGCCCTCGAGCGCGGGGCGCCCAGCGCGCGTGGCGGCGGCGATCAGATCCTCGCCTTCGGCCAGGAACGTGCCGCTGCGCGCGCGCTCGCGCTTGGTGTGCAGGCGGCGCACGGCCTTCAAACGTGGATTTTGGGGGGATTGAATCTCGCTCATGTCATAAAAAAAGCGCCGTCCTTTTCAGGAGCGACGCCCGGGAGGCTGTCTGTCGGTGTGCCGGGTCCCCGGCCGGTCCGGGGTCAGGCAGCCGACGCCTCGCGGGCGACCTCGGCAAAACGTCGGAAGGTGTCGGCGTCGCGCACGGCGATGTCGGCGAGCACCTTGCGGTCGAGCTCGACGCCGGCCAGCTTGAGGCCGTGCATCAGCTGCGAGTAGCTCATGCCGTTGAGCCGCGCGGCGGCGTTGATGCGGGTGATCCAAAGCCTGCGGAAGTCGCGCTTGCGGTTGCGCCGGTCGCGGTAGGCGTACGCGTCGGCCTTCAGCAGCGCCTCCTTGGCGCGCTTGTAGTTGGAGTGCGCCTCGCCGCGGAAGCCCTTGGTCTGCTCGAGCACGGCGCGGCGCTTCTTGCGCGCGCTGACGGAGCGCTTGACGCGCGTCACTTGCCGACTCCCAGCATGCGCTTGATCCGCGGCGCGTCGTCCTTTGCGACGATCATCGCCTCGCCGAGCTGGCGCTTGTGTTTGGGCGACTTCTTCTCGAGGATGTGGCTCGTGAAGGCGTGCCGGCCGCGCACCTTGCCGGTGGCGGTGACTTTGAAGCGCTTCTTGGCGCCGGAGTGTGTCTTCATCTTGGGCATCGCGAGCCGATGATTATGACACGCCGCTGCCGGCGGCCGCGGATCCGTCGTCGGCGGGCGCCTCGGGAGCGCTCTGCGCGGCGCCGTTGCCGTCCTCGAGCGGCGAGGCGAGCGCCTCGGATGCGACGTCGCCGGCGTGGCCGTCGGCGGGGAACACCTCGTCTGCGGCGGGCGCGGCGTCGGCCTTGCCGGCGAGCACCGCTTTGGATGGCGCCATCATCATCGTCATGTTGCGCCCTTCCTGCATGGGGCGCTGCTCGACGACGCCGAGCTCGGAGAGCTCCTCGGCGAGCCGGTCGAGGATCGCGGTGCCGCGCTCGGGGTGGGTGACCTCGCGCCCGCGGAACATGATCGTGACCTTGACCTTGTCCTTGTGGCGCAGGAAGCGCTCGACGTGGTGCTTCTTGGTGTCGTAGTCGTGCTCGGCGATCTTGGGGCGAAACTTGATCTCGCGGACGGTTATCTGCTGCTGGTGCTTGCGCGCCTGCTTGACCTTCTGCGCCTGCTCGTACTTGTACTTGGAGTAGTCGAGCACGCGGCAGACGGGCGGGCGCGCCTCGGGGGCGACCTCGACGAGGTCGAGTTCGCGTTCCTGGGCGAAGACGAGCGCGTCAGCGGTCTTGAGCACGCCGATCTGCTGGCCCTGGTCGTCGATCAGGCGCACCTCGGGCACGCGGATGCGCTCGTTGATCCTCGTCGTGTCCCGCTCGGGCGGGCGCCGGTCGAACCTGCGGGGAACCGGCACTAGCTGTGGTGGCCGCGCGTCAAGCGAACGCTACGCGTGGCGTTCTGAGGATTTCTCGGGCTTCAACGGCGCGAATTATAGCTCGCTCCGCAAGCGCCCGGCGAACTGCGCGCTCGGCATCGCGCCGAGGTCCCCGCCGCGGTGCGCGCGCACGGACACCGCGCCGTCCGCCTGCTCGCGCTCGCCGACGACCAGCATGTATGGGATCTTGCGCAGCTCGGCGTCGCGAATCTTGCGCCCGATCGACTCGCTGCGATCGTCGAGCTCGACGCGGATCTCGTCCCCGCGCAGGCTGTCTCTGACCGAAGCGCCATAGTCGTTGAAGCGGTCGGAGACGGGCAGCACGATCGCCTGCACGGGCGCGAGCCACAGCGGCAGCTCGCCGGCGTAGTGCTCGAGCATGATCCCGATGAAGCGCTCGTAGGAGCCGAACAGCGCGCGGTGGATCATCACCGGCGTGTGCTCCTGGTTGTCGGCGCCGGTGTAGGCGAGCTCGAAGCGCGCGGGCATCGAGTAGTCGAGCTGCACGGTGCCGAGCTGCCAGGAGCGCCCGAGCGAGTCGGTCATGTGCATGTCGATCTTGGGGCCGTAGAAGGCGCCGTCGCCGGGGTTCAGCTCGTAGGCGAGGCCGAGCTGCTCGAGCGTCTGCGCGAGCTTCTGCTCGGCTCGGTCCCACATCTCGTCGGTGCCGACGCGCTGCTCGGGGCGCGTGGAGAGCTCGAGGCTGACGTCGAAGTCGAACAGCTTGTAGGTGTCGAACGCCATTTCCAGGCAGCCGCGGACCTCGTCCTGGACCTGCTCCTCGGTGCAGAAGATGTGGCCGTCGTCCTGCGCGAAGTGGCGCACGCGCAGCAGACCGTGCAGCACGCCGGAGGCCTCGTTGCGGTGCAGCAGGCCGGGCTCGAAGTAGCGGACGGGCAGGTCGCGGTAGGAGTGGCGGGTGAAGCCGAACAGGTGCGCATGCCCGGGGCAGTTCATGGGCTTGACGCCCATCTCGCGCTCCTCGACCTGCACGGTGAACATGTTCTGGCGGTACTTGCCCCAGTGCCCGGAGGTCTTCCACAGCTCGGAGTCGTAGATCTGCGGGGTCTTGACCTCGCTGTAGCCGCGCTCGAGGCACATGCGGCGCGAGAGCGCGACGAGCGCGTTGAACACGCCGGTGCCGGCACCCGTCCAGAAGGCGGCGCCGGGCGAGACGTCGGAGAAGCTGAACAGCCCGAGCTCGCGCCCGAGCTTGCGGTGGTCGCGCGCCCTGGCCTGCTCGATCCGCTCCAGGTGCTGCTCGAGCTCGGCCTTTGTGAAGAACGCGGTGCCGTAGATGCGCGTGAGCATCGTCCTGCTGGAGTCCCCGCGCCAGTAGGCGCCGGCGAGCGACTGCAGCTTGAAGGCGCCGACGGTCTTGGTGCTGGGCGCGTGCGGGCCGCGGCAGAGGTCGGTGAAGGGGCCGTTGGTGTAGAGCGAGACGGTCTGCAGCGGCTCGCGGTGCTGGCTTTGCTCGGCGGCGGTGACGAGGTCGTCGATCAGCTCGACCTTGTAGTCCTGGCGCTCGGCGAGGAAGCGCTCGCGCGCCTGCGCTACGGGCACGTCCTGGCGCTCGAAGCGCTCGTCGGCCTTGACGTGGGCGCGCATGCGCTCTTCGATCTTGGGGAAGTCCGCCTCGGAGAGGGCGACTCCGTCGGGGAACTCGAAGTCGTAGTAGAAGCCGTCGTCGATCGGCGGCCCGATCGAGATCTTGACGCCGGGGTAGAGCTCGATGACGGCGGCGGCGAGCACGTGCGCGGCGTCGTGGCGGATCAGCTGCAGGGCCTTCGGCCCGTCGTTTTTGGTGAGGATCGCGATGTGCGCCCCGTCGGGAAGTGGGCGCGTGAGGTCGCGCACCTCGGGACCGGCGCCGTCGTCGCTGTTCGGCTCGGAGGCGAGCTCGACGGCGAGCGCTGCGCGCGCGAGCCCGGGCCCGATCGCGGCGGCGGCATCGGCGCCGGTGGCGCCGTCGGGCAGCTCGAGCGCGTTGCCGTCGGGAAGTGTGACCGTGACTGGCATCTCAGTCGCGCAGGCTACCCGCCGGCGGGGAGACTTTCTTGCGGCGCCGATCGGGTGCCCGGGAGCCAGCCGCCGCCTGGGTGCGGCGCGCCGGTGCTGGGCATGTGCGCCGCGCTGATGCTAGGCGTGCGCGACGGCGGCCTGCGCTGGCGCGTCGGGCGCGTGCGCGGCGACGGCGGCGAGCGACCACAGCGCGTCGTCGGCGAGCGCCTCGCGGCGCACCTCGCCGGCGCCGAGCAGCTCGATCAGCGCGCGCTCGGCGGCGTCGCGATCGGGCGCCTGGTTGTTCTGGGCCATGATCGCGGCCACCTCCTGGGTGACGAGCCCGGCGGGGAACTGGCGCAGCGCGTCGAGCGCGTGCTCGGCGGGCGGCTGGCGCTCGAGCGTGGGATCGAGGTTGGCGACGAGCACGTCGTAGGCGTCGATCGTCTGAAAGCCGCCGGCCTCGAGGCGCTGCCCGGCGCTCGAGTGAAAGACGAGCGAGGGCGCGGAGTAGCGCACGGGGCCGTCGGTCTGGCGCGCCTTGCCCTGGAAGTCGGTGGGACCGCCCTCGGCGCTGCGCGTCTGCTGCTTGTCGTCCTCGTAGGCGGCGAGCGTGTCGGGCGCGTCGATGGCGGCGACGAGCGCGGCGACGTCGAGTCCGTCCACGCGCGCGAGCGCGTGCGCGATGTCATCGTCCTGGTCGAGCAGCAGCGTGGTGGTGAACCAGGCGAGTTGCAGCGCGCGCAGCACCTCTTCCTCGCGCCCGGGATGACGCAGGCGCGCGGCGACGATCGCGCGGCAGGCGCGCGAGGTGGCGGTGACGCGCGCGCGGGGCTCCATCAGCAGCGGCATGCCAAAGCGCCTGAAGTAGCTCTGCTGGCCGATCGTCGAGCGGGTGGGCGTGTAGCCGGCGTCGATGTAGCGCTGCGGATCCTCGGCGAGCCCGATCGTCACCAGGCGCCAGTCGAGCTGGTCGCGGTAGCGCCAGCGCAGCACGGCGAGCGCGGGGCTGGCCGAGTAGGCGAACGGGCAGCCCGGGTCGGTGAAGTGGGTGACGGTGATGCTGTTCACACGACAATGATTGCACGTGCAAGCATCTGATGCGCCCCGGTCGCGACCGCGGGGCGCCGCGTCGCAAACGCAGGGGTTCCGTCCGCGTCCGGCACGTGTCCAGGCGCAGGACCTACAGGCCGGCTCGCTGCCACAGCTGCCATGCCGGCACGCCGAGCCCGCGCGCGACCTGCATGATGGTGTCGATCGTCATGTTGTACTCGCCGCGCTCGAGCGCGCCGTAGTAGGAGCGGTCGATGCCGGCCTTCAGCGCGAACGATTCCTGCGTGTGGCCGAGCTCTTTGCGGGTCGCGCGGAACGCGCGCCCGAGCGCGCGACTCTCTCGAGACTTCTTCGCCGGCACACCGTGGAGCCTGGCCGACGGGGGAGCGCAATTCCACTGCGTATAACTCCACCTGCAATGGCTCTCCAAGTCCGCGCACGGCTCTGCGCTATAGCCCGGCTCGCCTCCAGATCTCCGATGGCTGTGCGCCGAGCGCGTGCGCGACGGTGACGAGCGTGTCGACGGTCATGTTGAACTCGCCGCGCTCCAGGGCGCCGTAGTAGCTGCGATCAATGCCCGCGACGCTGGCGAACCCTTCCTGTGTCAGCCCTCGTTCGCGGCGGATCGCGCGGATCGCCTCGCCAAGCGCGCGGTTGGCGTCGGACTTCTTGGGTGGCATCTACAGATCCTGTCCAATTGACGGGTTATATTCCACCATGTAGAGTTCCACCGGGTTTAGTTCCCATTCCCCGAGACCCCATGCGCCAGCCATCTTCTCAGACACGCGACACGGCGGCACGATTGGTTGTGATCGACATCCTCGGGCAGACCCGCGGACGCAGGCGCGCGACGCTCTACCGGCACCTGCGCGGCCAGGACCACGAGACGATCAACGCGGCGATCGCGGGCCTCGTGCAGGCGGGCGTGCTGACGACCAGCGGCGATCTGCTGATGGCGGCGCCCGCGCTGCTGTGCCTGGAAAGCCTCCAGCTGATCGCCATCTGACGTGCACCGGCTCGAAGTTACGGTGACGGCCGAGGAGCTGCACGAGCGCATGAGCGCCGCCAGGCGCCAGGGCGTCTCGATGAGCGACCACCTGCGCATGGCGCTCGGGCTGCGGCCCCTCGGAGACCCGCCGATGTTCCAGGAGAGCAAGCCTCGCGGCCGCCTGCGGCTGGTGCACGACGAGCGTCGCCCGCAGCGGCGCTGAGGCCCGTCGCGCGGGGGGCCTCGCCACGCGAGCCGCACCATCCCGGGGACGGACGGCGCCCCCGATCGAATGGCGTCAGAAACACGTGATGCGGACAACTGTCTGAATATGCGAACATCGTGCATATGACCAACGACGAGCAGCTTTCCATCTCAATCACCCTGTCCCCCGCGCAGATCGACGAGATCGTGCGCGCCGCCACCCACAGCCGCGCGCCGAGCGTGTCGACGGTGATCGGCGAGGCGCTGCGAACGCCGCTGCGCACGGAGCGCTCGGCCCGCGCTGCGCCGGCGCGGGAGGAGCAGCAGGCGCGCCCGCCCGGCGGCCACCTGGCGCTTGACGAAAGCGACCCGCGCCTGTCGCGATCGCTGCTGCGCGGGCTGTCGATCCTCACGTGCTTCGGCCCCGACGGCGGGCCGCGTGGGATCCTCGACCTCGCGCGCATGCTCGACATGAGCCCGAGCACGACCCACCGCTACGCGTACACGCTGGTGGAGCTGGGACTGCTCGAGCGCTGCCCGAGGACGCGCAAGTACCGCCTTCCTGGGACCCGATAGCGGCCGGCGCCGGCGCGCACGCGCGCCGTGCCGGCCTGAGCCAGCGCCTTATGTGGGGATGGCGCGGCGGCAGCAAGATACCAGCAGTTGGCTGTCTGGATCTTGCTACTCGCGAAGTGCGATGTTTCTGATTGTGTCGGCACCCACCCAGACAGACCTCGCTCTCGCGGCGACGGTGCGGCGCATGCGGGTCGAGCGCGGTGACACGCAGGAGGACCTTGCACACAGGGCAGGCCTGACGGTGGCGGCGTTTGCGCGCATCGAGCGCGGCCACGCGAATCCGACGTGGACGACGGTCAGGCGCATCGCAAGCGCCCTGGAGGTCACGCTCGCGGGCCTGGCCGAAGCGGTCGAACGACACAAGCCTCGGGGCTGAGCCAGCCGCAGGACTGAGCCGGCCGCCGGACCAAGCGCCGAGCGCCGCTGGTTCCGCCGCTCACGCGGGCTCGGGGGTCTCCAGCGCGCGCAGGTGCTCGTCGACGCGGCGCACCCACTCCTCGGATATGTCATCGGCCTGCACCGACAGGCGGGCCTGCACGACCAGCCCCTCGGGTGCGGGGATGCCGAGGTGCTCGAGCACGCGGTGCACGACCGCGTCGGTGCTCTCGGCGAGCTCCTCGTAGGTGAGCTTCAACGGCTCGTGGCCGAGCCCGAGGAAGTAGGCGTCCCAGGAGGCGTCGTGCGCGGTGAGCAGGCGCACGAGGTAGTTGATCGCGCGGAAGGAGAACACCAGCTCCCCAGGGCTGGCGGCCTGCTCGCCGGCCTCGCGCTTCCACGCCTGCGTCTGCACGGCCTTCCACAGCGACACCGCCTGGCGGATCTTGTTCTGGCGCGTGATCTGGATGTAGCGCAGGCCGGGGAACGCGCGCGCGAGCAGCTCGGGCAGCGGCCGCCCGCCCATCCCTTCGATCCCGCGCAGCAGCTGGGCGAAGTCGCCGAGGTAGCCCCACATCAGCTTGGCGGCGAAGACGCCGTTGGCGGTGGTCCCCTGCTCGAGCGCCCAGGCGAGGTACTGGTCGTAGGTGTCGGGGTGCCACAGCGGGTTGGGCTTGGCCATCCCGTCGGGCATCTCGCGGAAGGCGAGGCGCTCGACGATGTTGGCGTGGCGCTCCGGATCGAAGTACTCGTGCGGACGCCGCGGCAGCCCGGAGCGGCTGAGCGCCTCGAAGTACTCCTCCGGGTGCCCGGCGACGCCGGTCTGGTCGAGCGCGTGGCACAGTAGAGTGCTGCCGCTTCGCGGCGTCGCGCACACCAGGTAGGAGAGCATCGGCGTCATCGTCGTGAAATCCGAGCAAAGCACACTGACTTGGTGGACAATACATGGACGAGCTTCCGAACATCCTGTACATGCACTCGCACGACACGGGCCGCTATGTGCAGCCGTACGGCGAGCCGGTGCCGATGCCCAACGTGCAGGCGCTGGCCGACCAGGGCGTGCTCTTCCGCCAGGCGTTCTGCGCCGCCCCGACGTGCTCGGCCAGCCGCGCGTGCCTGCTGACGGGCCAGTACGGGCAGAGCAACGGGATGCTGGGCCTCGCCCACCGCGGCTGGTCGCTGCGCGACTATCGCCACCACATCGTCAACGTTCTGCGCGGCGCGGGCTACACCTCGACGCTGATCGGCGAGCAGCACATCTCCAAGGAGCCGGAGGTGATCGGCTACGACGAGGTGATGAAGGTCCCGACGACGCACGTCGACACGGTCGCGCCGCTGGCGATGGAGGTGCTGCGCCGCAAGCGCGAGCGGCCGCTGTTCGTGTCGATCGGATTCTTCGAGACGCACCGCGAATTCCTCGGCCCGGGCTCGCTCAGGGACGTCCACTACTCCAAGCCGCCGAACAACCTCCCCGACACGCCGGAGGTGCGCGCGGACGTGGCGGCGTTCAAGGCGAGCGCGCGCTCGCTGGACCACGGCGTGGGCATGGTGCTCAACCAGCTGGACGCGTCGGGGCTGTTCGAGAACACGCTGATCATCTACACGACCGACCACGGGATGCCATTCCCGGGCGCGAAGGCGACGCTGTATGACCGTGGCCTGGGCGTGAACCTGATCGTGCGCGGGCCCGAGCCGTTCGGCGGCGGGCGCGTGATCGACGCGCTGGTCTCGCACATCGACATCTACCCGACGGTGTGCGAGTACGTGGGGATCGAGCGACCGCCGTTCCTGGAAGGAGTGTCGCTGCTGGCGCTGCTGCGCGGTGAGACGACGAGTGTGCGCGAGGAGATCTTCGCGGGCTCGACGTGGCACGCGGCGTATGAGCCCCAGCGCGCGATCCGTACCGGGCGGCACAAGCTCATCCGCCGCTGGGGCGAGCGCCGCACGCCGGTGCTGGCGAACACCGACGACGGTCCCAGCAAGGACCTGCTGCTGGCGGCGGGCTGGGCCGAGCGGGAGATCCCCAAAGAACAGCTGTACGACCTGGTGTATGACCCGAATGAGGCCAACAACCTGCTCGACGACCCCGCGTACGCGGGCGTTCTGGCGGACCTGCGCGCGCGCCTGGAGCAGTGGATGCGCGACACAAAGGACCCGCTGCTGGACGGCCACGTCGACCCGCCGCCGGGCGTGGAGATCAACCTGCCCGACCAGCTGTCGGCGACGGAACCGACGATCCGCATCGAGTAACGGCCCAGCAACAGGGTCCACGGCTCGCAACCCGAGCCACCGGTCCCCACCGAGCGGGCGCTGCGCCGCTCAGCGCAGGCGCCGGCGCAGGAAGTCCACGAGCGCGGCGCTGGTGCACTCGGGCTCGTCGTCCCACACGAAGTGCCCGGCGCCGTCGAGCACGACGAGCTCGGAGTCGGGCAGCTCATCGTGGAAGCGCTGCGCCATGGCGACCCCCGCGAAGCGGTCCTCCCTCCCCCACACGATCAGCGCAGGCACTCCCAGCGCGGCGACGCGGCCCTCGTAGGGCAGCAGCTTGTCGAACTCGCCCGAGCGATAGAGCTCGAGCTGCGCGAGGCGGCGAGTGTCGTCGGCGAACGCCTTCCAGTACTCCTCGATCGCGTCCTCGCCCATGCCGCTGGAGACCGCGCCCATGGCGGCGGCGAAGCCCTCGCGCGTGTACGCGCGGATCAGCTTCTCACCCTCCTCGGGGGTGCGCATCACGTTGGCGAGGTCGTGCCAGCGGCGGTCGGCGAAGAAGCCGCCGTCTGATATCACCAACGCGCTGGCGGCGCCGGGGTGATCGCACGCCCAGCACAGCCCGATCGGCACGCCCCAGTCGTGTGTGACGAGTGCCACGGGGCCGAGCTCGAGCTCGCGCACGAAGCGGTCGAGCGCCTCGATGTGGTGCTCCCATGTTCCGGAGCCCGCCCCACCCGGCTCGGAGTCGCCGTATCCGGGCAGGTCGGGGGCGAGCGCCCGAAAGCCGGCGCCGGCGAGCGCGGGCAGCGCGTTGTGCCACATGTAGGAGGACTCGGGGTAGCCGTGCACGAGCACCACCGGTGGGTCGTCCGCGTCCCCCGCCTCCCGGTATGCCAGTCCTGCAGCCCGCGCCTGAGCACTCACACGCGGAACCCTACGCGACCTGCGCGCCACTGGTCGAGCGCCGCTGTGCGCCGCCGAGGCCTACAGCGGCAGGTAGGAGTGCCCGGGCAGTTTGTTGTGGCAGGTGTGGTATACCCGCTTGCCCCTGAGCGTGTGTCCACTGCGTGTGCGCGCCACGATCTCGATCGTGAACGTGCCTTTCGGCAGGCCGCGCAGGTTGATCGCAGTGGTGAGGCGGCGGCCGGTCAGCGTCCGCTTGTGTTTGCCGTCGATCGACACCACCGCCGAGACGATCCCGAACTGCTTGACGTTCTGGATGTGAATCGTGATGTCGCGAAGGCTTGCGCACTGTGCGGGGCTGACGATTTTCACCGAGAGAACTTCTTTTTTGGGTTCTTCCTTCTTGGGTTCTTCTTTCTTGGGTGCTGCGGGCGTCGCCACACTTTCCTGGTACTCGTAAGCGCCGATGTCGCAGCCCTTGCCGGGAATGCCCGGACGTACCACACCACGCTGGTCGACCAGGTCCGGACCGGCTTCTGCTTCTTCGCAGTCTTCAGCGAGCGGCACGACGCCGATAGCGGGGCTCCCGGAGAGCAGCGCGATCGTCTGCGTGGGACCGCCGTTGTTCTGCAGACCTTTCGGATCGAGCGTCGGTGCAACTCCGACGAGATCGTGGTCTTCCGTACTCAGACCGCACGCGTCGGGAGTGCTGGATTCCGTCGAGGGAAAGTCGAGGTTGTAGCCGGCACCGGATACCAGCGACTCGATCGCGCCCTCGCAGTTGTGTTCGTGTTCGCCTGGTTCCTCGGCGAGGATCGTGTTGCGCAACTCGATAGTGCCGCTGTATCCGCCGGCGACGTTGTTGCCGTCGTTGCCTTCGGACGTGTTGTCAGACAGGGTGTCGCTGATCAGCGCCCCGACGTCCTCTGATGCCGCATACACCCCGCCACCGTCGTCGCCGGCGCTGTTATCGGCGATCGTCGAGTTCACGATCGGGTCCTCGTAGTAGACATCCTCGAAGACGCCGCCTCCGTAGCCGCCGCCATCGGAGCCGGCACGGTTGTGGGAGATCGTGGACTGATCAACCGTGAGCCCACTTTCTTCATAGTAGATTTCGGCGGCAGCTGGACCGACGTGGTGCTTGGATGCATGCGCCGAGCGCGCACCGGTGCACAACCCTTCCTCCGTCTCGGCGTAAATCCCACCGCCATCTCCGTCACTGCCGTTGGCGGTATTTTCGGTGATGGTCGACTGCTTGACGGTGAGGCCGGTGGTGAACGACTCGTCGCACCCCCCGTAGTTCACGGCGGCGATGCCACCTCCGCTGCCGTACTCGGCGTCGTTTTTTGCGATCGTCGATTTTTCGATCACGATCGCGCCTTCGTTGTTGGACGCGGCTGTCGCATGCTTGGGGCCAGTCGCGGAGGAGTGGGCCAGCTCCTCGCAGAGGTATTCCACTTCTTCCCCTTGGCTGACATAGACACCACCGCCGCCTTCGCCTTCGGCGGTGTTTTCTTCGACCGCGGAGTCCTTGATGATGAGGCCGCCGCTTCCGCCACCGTCGGGCTCGACGTCGCTCTTGACGTGCGTCTTCGACGCCTTGGCGCCGCGCGCGTCCAAGCACTCGCTATCGGTGACGAGGATTCCGGTCCCCGCGGAGACTCCGCCACCTTCGTTGGCAGCCGTGTTGTGAGCGATTGTCGATTCTTCTTCGATCGTTATCGAGGCGCCCGGTTCGCCATAGACCCCCCCGCCCTGCCCACCTTCTTCGAAGCCTTCCGCGTAGTTGTTGGTGACCGTCGAATGCTTGATCGTGATCGAGGCGCCTTCGCGGTCCTGGTCACCGCCATACACCGCGCCGCCGTCGCGATCGGCGCCGTTTTCTTCAAGCGCCGAGTCTTCGATCGTGACCGAAGCGCCGCCTGCGGCGTAGACCGCGCCACCGCTGTGCCCGCCGCTTTCGGCGTAGCCATGCAGGAGCGTGACTTTTTGGATGGTGAGCGAGGCACCCTCATCGACGGTGAAGATCGAGGCCAAGGGGGTTCCTTCTTCCCCGGCGCCTTCGATCTTCGTCTGCCCGGCGCCTGCGCCGGTGATGACGATGCGCGCCCCGACCTTTACTTCAAAGGTTCCATATTCTTCCGTGTTCCCAAACGTCCCCGCGGGAACGTCGATTGTGACGACAATGTCGTCCTCTCTGGACTCGTAATTGGCCAGTTCCACCGCGGCCCGCAGCGTGCAGCCGCCTTCGGCGGATTCGCTGATGCATTCCTCCTGCGACTCGCCGGCGGACGTGAGCGCCGCGTCGCTGGCTTCTTCATTGACAGTGAGCGGCGTGATCGGCCCGATCGCCGTTGCGGCGCTAGGCGCAATCGCAAGCAGCGCAACCGTCGCCAACAGACCAATCGCCATTCCCCCCAGACGTCTCATGGCGGGGAACCTTACAGCATTGTCGGTCACTGTCAAGAAATTCGCAGCTTGCGAGAAATGGCACAGCTGCGTTAGCGTCTGAGCATGACCTCGATCACCTCAGACGCCAGCTCCGAACGCGAGGCGCTTCCATGGCTCGAACAGGAGATGCGGACGGCGGTCGACGAGCTCGCGAGCTTCGAGCGCGCATCGGCGTCCGACGGCGAGCGCCGGGCCGCCGAGTGGATCGCCGCGCGCCTGCGCGAGCACGGCCATCGCGCGAGCGTCGAGGTCGAGCGCGCGCACGGCGGCTACTGGTGGCCGCTGGGTCTGCTCAACGGCGCCACCGCCCTTGCAGGTCTCTCCGCCAGCCGCGCGCGCTCGCGCTGGAGGCGCCTGCTGGCCGGCGGTGTCGGCGCGGGCGCGGCGGCGGCGATCTGGGATGAAGTCGGCGGCGGGCGGCTGTGGTTCCGCCGCGCGGCGATGCCGCACCGCGACACCTTCAACGTGGTCGCCGAGGCAGGCGACCCGGACGGCGCCGAGACAGTCGTCGTCGTGTCCCATCACGACGCTGCGCACAGCGGGCTCGTCTTCCACCCGGCGCTGCCACGATTGTTCGCCGAGCGCTTCCCCGAGCAGCACGAGCGCTCCGAGCAGAGCCTGCCGATCATGTACGCCACCTGGCTCGGGCCGGTGACGGTCGCGCTCGGCGCGATGCTCGGCCGCGTCCGCCTGTTGCGCGCGGGCTCGCTGCTGGCCGCCTGCGCCGCCGCGGCGATGGCCGACATCGGCCGCAGCGAGGTGGTCCCCGGCGCCAACGACAACCTAAGCGCAGTCGCGCTGCTGATCGCGCTCGCGCGCTCGCTGGCAGAACGGCCCGTGCAGGGCGTGCGGGTGCTGCTGGTCTCGACGGGCTCTGAGGAGTCGTTCATGGAGGGCATGCAGGGCTTCGTGCGCCGCCACCGCGCAGAGCTCGACCCCGCGCGCACGACGGTGCTGTGCCTGGAGTGCCTCGGCGGCCCCACGCTCACGCTGGTCGAGGCCGAGGGGATGCTGCGGATGCGCTACTACAGCGACGCCGCACGCGAGCGGCTGGCCCGCGCGGCCGCGGCGGCCGGCGTCGAGATCGTCCGCGGGCTGCGCACGATCGCCGCCACCGACGCGCTGATCGCCGTGCGCCGCGGCTATGACGCGGTCACGCTCGCGTCGGTCGACGCGAGCAAGTTCCCCTCCAACTACCACTGGCCGAGCGACACGCCCGAGAACCTCGACTGGAGCACGATGCGGCGCGCGTTCGCGGTCGCCGATCGCTTCGTGCGCGAAGGCGCCCGACCGCACGACGGCGCCTGACCGCACCACGGCGCGGTTGCAGCGCGACGCGGGGTCCGGTTCGCGGTCCGGCGCTCAGACGGAGCAGGGACGCGAGCGGCGGTCGATGCCCACTTCGGTGATCCCCGCCGAGGTGATCTTGATCCGCGTCGGCACGTTGCCGCGCTCGAGCAGCTTGCGCAGCACCGACTCGCCCTTGGACTCGATCCCCGAGCGCAGCGGCTCCTCGAACGCCTCCGGGCGCAGCGAGCCCGCGATCTGGACGTACACGTGCTGTTCGGCGCGGCCGTTCTGCACCTTCCAGCGGTACAGACCGCCCTCGCGAGGAACGGGGATCGGCGTGGGGCCGCCGATGATCTCAGGATCGCCAGCCATGCTGACCGTGATGGTGCACCCTCGCACGAGTCCGCAGAAGGGCCTGCTGGCCAGCATCCTCGGCGCGCATTTGGACATCTGCTCAGCTCCTCACGCCGCCACGCCGGGAAGCCACCGGCGCATGCCCGCCTCGATCGCCCGCGCCTCGCTCCCCACCGTGACCCGGGCGCCCGAGTCGAGGGTTTGGAAATAGAGGCGCTCGCGACCGCGCGGGTCGACCAGGTAGATCGCGGCGGTGTGCACCACATCGCCGTCGTGCTGCACGCACACATACACCTGGTAGGCCGAGTAAACGGCCTTCAGCCGGGCCGGCGGCCCCGTCAGGTACTGCCACTCGTGCAGCATCCCCGTCTCCCGGGAGAAGCGCAGGACGTCCGACACCCGCGTCGCGACCGGATTGGCGTTCACCGCCACGAGGTCGACCCGCCTGGCGTCCGCCTGGCCGATCGCGTGCAGCGCGTTGCGAAGGATCGCGGCGGTCAGCGGGCAGACGGTCTCGCAGCGCGAGTCGATGAACGCCAGCACGACCTCGTGCCCTCGCAACGAGGACAGCGATACGGTCCTCCCGAACTGGTCCGTGAGCGTGAACCCGGGCGCGAGCTTGCCCCTGATCGGGAAGCCGCCGCCTGCTTCCACAGCGGGCGGGCCGGACGCCCCCGGGACGCCGTCGCCCGCGGCGCTCTGCATGTGGCGCACGGCCAGCACGACCGCCACGAGCGCCAGCAGCACCCCGAGCCACAGCGCCGCGGCGCCGGGACGCACGACGCGCGCCGGACGCGGGCGCTCGCTCATGTCAGCTTTCCCGCGAGCGTGTTGTTTCCCGCGAGGGCGTCGGCATCGGCGTCGAGCCCGTTCAGCCAGTGGACCACGAGCACCACGATCGCGATCGCGAACGGGAGGTCGCCGAAGCTCCACATGATGCCCGAGGCGATCTGCTGGTCGGTGATCGCGGAGATCCCGCCCGGGCGGTGCGCCAGGTGAACGTAGAACGGGTACAGCGGCGTGCGCGAGAACGCGAGCACCATCGACAGCGCGACGTTGGGGACCATCGCGGCCACCAGGTAGGCGACGCGGCGCGGGTATGTCAGCGACGGCCTGAAGGGCGGCGAGGCGATCACCTGCGCCCACAGCAGAATCCCGAAGCCGACGAACGTGAGGTGCTCGGCGGCGTGCACGTCGCTGTTGCGCAGCGCCAGGTCATACAGCGCCGGCAGATGCCAGGCCAGCAGGTCGGCGCTGTACGCCGCCAGCACGACCAGCGGCCGCGACAGCACGCGGCAGGCCGCGCGCACGGGCGCCGCGCGCGGCGAGAGCACGAGCGCGCGGGCGAGCGCGCGGCGCAACCCCAGCGGCAGCGGGCGCCACAGCGACATCCACGGCGCGCCGAGCACGATCAGCGGCGCGGCGACCGACAGCAGCAGCACGTGCTGGATCATGTGCGTCCACAGCAGCTGCTTGGAGAGCGTCTCGATCGGGGTGGCGATCGCGACCACGATCGCGAGCAGGCCCGCGTAGAAGCAGAGCGCGCGCCTTCGCGCGAGCCCGTCGCGCCCGCGTCCGGTGCGCCTCGAGGCCACGCGCTCGCCCAGCAGATGCAGCCAGAACGCGGCCCACGTCAAACCGAGGGGCAGCGAGTCGGCCACCGGCGTCAGCCCCTTGGGCGGGCGCCGCGCACACGCGCTCGCTGACTGCGACGGCGCGCCCGCGCGCGGACGTGCGGGGGCCGGTCGCTCATTTGATCGTGGCGATCAGCACCGTCATCACCACCGCCGTGATCGCCACCCACCAGAACCAGTAGCCCATCGCCTGGATCACGTAGTCGCGCCCCGCCAGCCGCCCGCTGTAGAGGCGGCCCAGCACGAGCGCGCCGACGAGCACGCCGACCAGCAGGTGGCGGACCGCGTGATAGACGATGAACAGCGCCATGAAGCTGCCATATGCGTGCAGCGGCAGCGAGTAGCCGAGCCCCCCGAACGAGAGCACGTCGCCAACCAGCGCGGCGATCGAGATCACCCAGGCGAGCGTCAGCCCGGCGCGCACCCGGCCGGAGTCATGCGCGCGCAGGCCCCGCTGCCCCCAGCTGTAGGCCGCCGCGGCCAGCACCGAGCCGGCGGTGACGAGCACGATTCCGAGTAGCGACGGCGTGGACTCCGACGACGGCTTGAACTGCCCCTGTGTGTTCAGCGCGTGCAGGTACACGAACGCCAGGTAGAGCGCGAGCACGAACACGGCATCGGAGAGGATCAGCAGGAACGTCGCGTAGCGGACCTGGCGGGCGCGGGAGCCCGCGTCGGGCACGTGGGCCGGGAACGTGACGGCGTCGACCGCGGCGCCGGCGAGCGTCGGCCGACCCATCACCCGCGAGCCGCCTCTGCCGTAGTCGTAGGGGCCCTCGGTCACCAGCACGGGCTGCGGGAAGTTGATCAGCGGCACGGGGCTCGGGATCGTCCACTCGAGCGTGCGCCCTCCCCACTGGTTGGCCTCCGCGCGCCTGCCGGCGATCCAGGAGCTGAGAATGTTGTAGGCGAGCACGGCGACCGAGGCGACGACCACGATCGCGAACAGGCTCGAGATGAGGTTCGCGGTGGCGACGCTCGGGGAGATGTCCGCCTGCCAGCGGGGCTCGCCGCGGATGCCCGCCAGGAACAGCGGGATGAACACGCCGAGGAAGCCGATCTCGAACAGCCAGAAGTGCAGCTTGGACAGCCACGGATCGAGCTGGCGCCCGGTCATCTTCGGGAACCAGTAGTAGAACGCCGCGAGGAAGCCGAACACGGTGCCCCCCACGAGCGTGAAGTGGAAGTGCGCGAGCGTGAACATGTTGCTGTGGAAGATCGCGTCGGTCGGCACGTCCGCCAGGTACAGGCCGGTGACGCCGCCGATGAGGAAGTTGAAGATGAACGCCAGCGCGAACAGCATCGGCGGCTCCAGGCGGATGCGACCGCGCCACAGCGTGCCGATCAGCGCGAAGAAGACCAGGCCGGTGGGAATCGAGATCGCCTCGGTGCTCAGCATCGTCGGCAGGTCGAGCGGCAGGTTGGCCCCCGACCAGTACAGATGGTGCATCCACACGGCCATGCTCAGCACGACGATGCCGATCTCACCGCCGACGACCAGCCTGTACGCGAACAGCGGCTTGCGGGCGAAGACCGGGACGACGTCGCAGACGGCGCCGAGCGCGGGCAGCAGGATCACATACACCTCCGGGTGCCCCATGAACCAGAACAGCTGCTCATACAGCCAGTTGTTGCCGCCGAGCGACGCCTCGTAGAAGGACGTGCCGACGGTGCGGTCGAGCAGCGTCAGCGCCACCGCGGCCATGAACGCCGGGAACACGATCAGCCCGAGCAGCGTCGACAGGGTGATGCCCCACACCGAGGTGGGGAGCCTGCCCCACGTCATCCCCGGCGCGCGCATCGTCACCACCGTGGTCACCATGTTGATCGCGCCGAGCGCGATCGAGAGCGCGAAGATCAGGATCGTCACGCAGTAGGCGTCCATGCCGACGGCCGCCTGGTCGGCGAGCGGGGCGTAGCCCGTCCAGCCGGTCGGAAACCCGCCGAGGACGACCGCGCTGAGCAGCACGGGGACGGCCGTGAACAGCATCCAGTAGCTGAGCGCGTTCAGCCGCGGGAAGGCCATGTCGTTGGCGCCGATCATGATCGGCACCATGTAGTTGCCGATCACGGCGCTGAGCATGATGATCGTGGTCACGATCATGATCAGGCCGTGCATGCCCACGATCGTGTTGTAGGTCGAGGGTGTGAACACCCTTGCCCCCGTGCGCGCCTGCTCGAGCCGGATCATCCACGAGGCCGCGCCGCCGACGAGGAACAGGACTAGCACCGTCACCAGGTACTGGAGGCCCACCACCTTGTGGTCGGTGCAGAAGCGGAAGTAGCGCCACACGCCCTCGTCCTTGCCGGCGAGCTCGAGCTCCTGCTCGTGCGTGGTGTCGGGCCGCCCGAGGCCCCAGCTGACCGGGAAGTTGAACGCGCCGATGCCGACCAGGAAGAAGATGAACCACGCCAGGTAGGCGCTGACCATCGTGTCGTCGGCCTGCCGCGGACCGCTGATGACACCGTGCACGATCACGCCGACGACGATCGCCGCAACCAGACCGAGCGCCAGTGCCGTGAGGATGCTCGGCACCAGCACGCGGCGCCTGCGCGCGGGCGGGCCGACCTCCTCGTGCGCGGCAGCGACCGAGCTCATCAGGTGATTTCTTCCACTTCGTTGCCGGCCGGTGCCGGCTTCTGTGTCGCGCCCCCGGGGCTGGCGAGGACGCTTGAGTTACCGCCGTTTGCGTTGACCCAGGCAGCGAAGGACGACGGTGCTACGACTCTGACCTGTGAGGACATGAACGTGTGATAGAGGCCGCAGAGCTCGATGCAGCGCACTTCGAAGGTGCCGGCCTTGTCGGGGGTGACAACCGGCGTGGCCACCCACTCACCGGGGTTGGCGTCCATCGCGATCCCGAGCGCGGCGAGCCCGAAGCCGTGCAGCACGTCGTCGGATGTGATGCGGAACTGCACCGGCCTGCCGAGCGGGAGCTCCAGCACGTGGCTCTGCACGCCGAGCTTGGGATACGCGTACGTCCAGGTCCACTCCTGGCCGGTGACGTTCACCACGAGGGCGCTGGCCGCAGCCTTGGTGGTCTCCTTGTAGAAGCCGAACATCCCCCAGCCGACGGTGAAGAACGCGAGCACGCTGGTAACCGCGAGCCACGCGATCTGCTGCCCGGGCTTGGCCTGCAGGGGCGGCCCGTCCTCGAGCTCCTCGACCCGGCCATCCACGGGGCGCTTCTCGCGGAAGGCGAACACGCTGTAGAACACGAACACCCAGACGAACAGCGACACCGGCACGGCGACGGCCGTGAAGACGAGGTCCGTCAGGCTCGCGAAGCCCGCCACCGAGCTCGCCGGCTTGCGCTCCACGAGCGGGACGACGAGGATCGTCAGCGCGACGAACACCACCGACAGCACCGCCCAGATCAGCAGCACGCGCCTGACGTGCGAGCGCCCGTCCGCGGGCGCGGGGGCGATCGCGGGGGCGTCTACCGCCATTGCGAGATCCTCCGCGTGAGCTCGCGCGCGCTCATCGCTGCGCGATCTGCCGTCGGAGATGCGTGCGTACGCGTCCGCGGTGCGCGCATGCGATCACGTGACCGTCACCGTGCCGGCCATGTAGCCGGTGCTCGCCATCGGCCCGCCGAAGCCTTCCTGGCCGCTCGCCCCTTCGCCGGCGAGCCCTTCGCCGCACGGCACGTAGCAGTGCCACACGTAGTGCCCGGGCGCGCCCGTCTTGAACTTGAAGACGATCACGTTCGGTGCCGGATATACGTGTCCGGCGACGTGTTCGGTTTCGGGAGCCTTTTCGGAGACGCCCGGCAGCGGCACGTTCACGAACAGCTGCGTCTCATGCGTGTCGGGCGGGGTCTGGATCGTGAAGGTGTGCGCCATGTCTTCCGGATCGACCTGCCCCACCGGTTTGCCGTTGACGTACATGACGTTGCCGACCGTGCCTTTGACATGCGCGAAGAACGGGTTGTGAACCGCGCCTCCCGTGTCGTACTGCCTGATCGTCACCGTGATGGTGCTGTATGCGGGAACCCTGATGCTGGTGCTGGGGCAGTAGGTGACCCATTCGGGATGCGGGCCTCCCCCGGGCCCGCCGTCGCTGCCGTGGCAGGCGTAGCTGTCGGGGTAGGTGGAGAGGGAGATGCTGGGGCCGGTGGTGGCGGCCACGGCGGCCGGCTCATAGCCGAGGCCTTTGATCGAGCGCGTCCCCTCGACGAGCCCGGCGAACACCAGCAGCAGCACCACCAGCGTGGCGAGGACGCCGAGCAGCTGGCGGCCGCGCCCCGCGGGCATCCTACGCCCCCGCCAGAGCGTGCAGGAAGGGCAGGTCCACCGGCCCGCACCGTGCGGGGCGGGCCCTGGTGTGCGTGCTCGGAGGAGCATGAACGAGCGGTCGTGCCCGTGCTCGCAAGAGGCCCCTCATTGCAGCGACGCTATTGCCACGATCGCGCCGGGCGCATCCGTGGTTGCCCCGGATGGGCCGACCGTAGTCTCCCGCAAGTCCACGGACTAACGTCTAACTAATCGAATCCGCCCGAAAGGGAGAAGCCGGCGGGTGGCATCGCCCCGGTCCGCACGTGCGGACCGGGGCGAGCTCCGCTCATCGCTCGCGCATGGCGGCGAGCGAGCCTCTCCTTACAGTTCCCAGCCGTAGTTCGTGCACGTGGCCGTGAACGACGGGTTGGGGCTCGCGCTGAGCTGGTTGAGCACGTTCTGCAGCGACGGCGAGTCCTCGAACATCCCGATGTGACCCACGGGGTCTTTCGGGCACTGGTTCTGGATCGTGATGTCGGTCACGTTCGAGCCGCTGAGGAACGCGTGCTGGTAGGGCGTGACGACCTCATCGTGAGTCGTCTCGATCACCACGTAGCGCACTCCCGAGACGACCGGTTCCCCGGAGCCGAACAGCTTCTTGATGAACGCAGAGCTTTCCTGCTGTTCGGGAAGCGACGGCGCGCCGAGGAATTCGAGCAGGCCCGAGACGAATTCGTCCGCGAACGGGAACACTTCGACGAACTTCGTGAGCCCGTCGAGCGTCGTGCCGTGGTTGCTCGGAGCCAGGCCGATCAGCTCGTTCACCTTGGAGGCGCCGCCGAGGTTCTTGATGTAGTAGTTGGGCATCATCCCACCCTGGGAGTGACCCACGAGGTCGACTTTCGAAGCTTTGGTTTTGGACAGCACATTGTTGACGAACGACGAGAGTTCTTCCGCGGACTTTTCGATGTGCCCGAGACCGTCGATGCGCGGCCCTATGAACGGCCACACTTCCAGCGAGGCCAGCGTCGCGCCGTAGTTGAACGCATACACGCAATAGCCTTCGTTGGCGAGCAGCGGCGCGAGCGTGACCCAGTTGGAGCCCTCGTCGGCGAGCGTCGCGTGCACGAGCACCACCGGATACGGATGCGCGGAGCTCGGCTTGCAGCCGTTGTTCGCGCCCACCACCGATTCCGGTTCCCACGTCTCATTCCAGATGGCATCCGATATGGCGCTGCCGCCATACGGAACCGAGTACTTCGCGCTCGCGCTCGCCGGCGCGGCGACCGCGATCAGGACGGCGAACAGCGCAGCAACCATCGTTGCTCTGAGCTTCAGCATTGAAATCCCTCTTCCTTTTTGTTTTCCCTCGGCCGCCGCAGACACCCTGCAGCGGGGCCCCGGCGGCCGCTCCCCTGCTCTGACGTCGCAACCATAACGACCGCGTCGGGCGCCCGTCAACACATGCGCTCGCCGGGCTGTCCCGCCATCGCTCAGAGGTGCGCCGCCCCGGCTTCGAGGGCTCGCGCGGACCTCGCGCCGAGGCTTGACAGTTGGTAGGATCGCCGGTTCCACGGGGGAGCTGCGGAGCGTCGAGTCAAGGGGAGGATGAGATGGCGGGCATGACCCGAAGGGAGCTGCTGCGGGCGGGAGCGGGAGCCGGCGTGCTGGCGCTCGGCGCCAACCCGCTGGTCCAGCAGGCGCTGGCCAAGCGCGGTCCGGGCAAGCTCACGGACATCGAACACGTGGTGATCCTGATTCAGGAGAACCGCTCCTTCGACCACTACTTCGGCACGATGCCAGGCGTGCGCGGCTTCAACGATCCGAGCGCGCGTGAGGTCTTCTACCAGCCGGGCTATCCCGAGCCGGGATACGAGGGGGTGCTGCTGCCGTTCCACCTGGACTCCGGCGCGATGCCCGGCAACCGCTGCTTCCCCGACATCACGCACGCGTGGGCACCCCAGCACGAGAGCTGGGATGCGGGCGCGATGGACGGCTTCGTGCGCACGCACCTGGCGATCGACGGGCCCGAGGCCGGTCCGGCGACGATGGCCTACTACGAGCGCGCGGACATTCCGTACTACTACGCGCTCGCCGAAGCGTTCACCATCTGCGACGGCTACCACTGCTCGGCGCTCGGGCCCACCCACCCCAACCGGCTCTACAGCATGACGGCGACGATCGACCCGGCAGGCATGAACGGAGGCCCGCTGGTGGAAACGCTCGGCCCACCCCAGTTCCAGCAGTTCGCGGGGCGCTTCACCTGGCCGACGATGCCCGAGCAGCTGTCGGCCGCGGGGATCAGCTGGAAGGTCTACACGGGATCGCAGCTGGGCATCTACGACAACGTGCTCAACTACTTCCAGGCCTACCAGACCGATCCCGAGCTCGCGGCCCGAGCGCTCGCGCCCGTGTACCCGCACGACTTCGTCGCGGACCTGAAAAACGGTGAACTCCCACAGGTCTCATGGGTCAATGTGTCTCTGGATCAGACCGAGCACCCCGGCTACTCATCGGCGAAGGTCGGCGAGTTCGTGGTCGAGAGCCTGCTGATGCGCCTGCGGGCCCACCACACCTGGGAATCGACGGCGGTGTTTCTGACTTGGGACGAGAACGGCGGCTTCTTCGACCACGTGGCGCCGCCGGTGGCGCCCCCGGGCACGCCCGGCGAGTACCTGACCGTCCCTGACGTGACGGGCGCGGACGGTGAAATCAGCGGCCCGATCGGTCTCGGCTTCCGCGTGCCGATGATCGTCATGTCGCCGTTCAGCCGCGGCGGCTTCCTGTGCTCTGACACGTTCGACCACACCTCGATCCTGCGCTTCCTGGAGACGCGCTTCGGGGTCGAGGTCCCCAACCTGAGCCAGTGGCGGCGCGAAACCACGGGGGACCTGACGAGCGCGTTCAACTTCATCGAGCCCAACAACAGCGGCGGCAAGCTCCCGAAGGTCAAGCTGACCAAAGAAGAAGCCAACAAGGGCGCCTGCGAAGCGGCCGACGCCGTGGCGGTGCCACCCAACTCGTTTCCCGAAGAGGCCGCTCGCGCATGGCGCACTCCGAGCGGGCCATAGCAGCAGATGCCTGAGAGCTGAGAGGGCTAACCGCGCGCGAGCACCCGCAGCGCGCACGTCTCTGAGCCGCCCTCCGGGTCGAGCTGAGAGCCGTCATCGCAGAGCTCGATCCTTGCTGCGAGACCGGCGGCGACGCTGTCCTGCAGGCTCGCGGTAGCGCCCGCGCGCAGCGGGCCGGCGCGCAGCTCCAGCGCGCCGGGGGCGAGCGTGGCAGTCACGTTCAGACGGCCGGCCGCGTGCGCGGCGAGCGTCTCGGCCAGCGCCCGCACCTCGGCGATCTGCCCGCCGGAGAGCTCCGCGCGCTGCGCCAGCGCGCCCAGCGCGTGCGGCAGCACGGCCTTCACAACGCTGCCGGGGGCGAGCGACAGCGCGACCGTGCTCGCGAGCGCGGCCTCGTCGATGTGATGGCCCTGCAGCTCGCCCCCTGCGGGCGACTGCGGCGCGAGCGCGTGCGGCGTGGCGAACAGCATGCGGACCTCCGTGCCGCCGCCTTCGAGTTTGCTGAACGTCAGGCGCTGTGTGAGCGCATGCACGATCGGCATGCCGAGGCCCGTGTGCGGCTGGCTGCGCTCGCCCACGTGCGGGCGGATCCCGATGCCGCGATCGCGCACCACCACCTCGAGCGCCCCGTCGAGCACATGGACCTCGAGCTCCAGCGGCCCCTCCAGGCCGTCGTAGGCGTGATGCACGACGTTGTTGCACGTCTCGGTGACGGCGGTGTCGATGTCGTTGGCCTCCAGCGCGTCCAGACCGAGACTCGCGCCGAGGCCGGCCAGCGCCTGGCGGATGACAGCGACGCTCTCGAGGTCGTTGGCGATGCTCATGCGGACGTTCGGAGTCGCAGGCATCGGGAGCGACCCTATACCGCCTCGCCCCGCCGACGACGGTACTCTGCGCCGGATGTTTCGGAGCACACGAAATCGGCTCGATCCTCCGAGCAATTCCGCAGGCACGGCGGAGAGCCGCCCGACGGCAGACGCCTCGGCGGAGGACGGCCTCGCGAGCGAGCGAGCGCCCGATGCGAGGCAGGCGCTGACCCTGACGACGCCCTGCGCGTGCGGGCACACGCGCAGGGATCACCGCGGGTTGCGTATCGAGGTCATGGGATCGTGCCTGGAGTGCGGGTGTGAGGAGTTCCGCATCGCAGAGGAGTCGCCGGACTCTCACGAGTCGTGGGGCTCTCGCGATCAGACGATGCGGCGTATCCGGACGGCGCTCGAGCGAGTGGAGCGCCTGCAGGAGATGGCGACCAGGTTGCGCAACCGCGGGGCGCGCTCGTCGGATTAGGCGAAGGCGGGTGGGCGCGGATCGCCGCCACCGGCGCCGCGGGTGCTCCCACGGCGGCGCGAGGGCGCCCGGTCGGCAACCCACACCATCGACGCATCGTCTTGTCGGCGGCGCTACCGTCTGCGCACCGATGTCGCTGCCCTCAGCCATCGAGCTAGCTTGATGCCGGCGCCCGCGGGCAAAATACGGACCTCCAAGCACGTTGCTTTGGACATCGCAGCACCGCACGACACAGCCGCACCCGAAGCCCGCCGCATCGTGGCAGAGCCGCCTGCGACGGGACGGCATCTGCACATCGTGTCGGTGCAGACCTCCGGCGAGCGCGGAGGCGCGGAGTACGCGAACGTCGAGTTGCTGAGCGGCCTGCGAGCCCGCGGCGCAGCGGTCAGACTGCTGAGCGACCAGCCGGCGCTCGTGAGCGGGACCGAGGTGCCGGTCACGGCGATCGAGCTCGGTCCGAAGATCAAACGCATGACCGTGCGGCGCGTGGCGCTTGGCTTTGCGCCGTGGTGGTGGCGGATGCGTCGCGCTCTGGCCCGCGAGGCTCGCCATCGGCGCATCGACGTGACGCTCGTGCATTTCAAGAAGGAGCAGCTGATGGCGGCGCTGCTGCCGAGGCGCATGACGGGGGCGGTCGTGTGGGCGGAGTGGGGCCCGCTGCCCGAGCCGCTCACACACGGGCCGGCACGCCTGCTCTACCTCGCGGCGTCGCGTCGCGCGCGGCTGATCGTGGCTGTGTCGCAGAGCACGCGCGTGTCGCTGCTGGCCGCGGGCGTGCCCGCGCGGAAGGTGGTCGTCATCGACAACCTCGTCGACGCCGACGCGGTCGCCTTCGACGCGGCCGCGCGCGAGCGCCTTCGCGAGGCGTGGGGAGTCGACGATCAGACGTTGGTGCTCGGCTGCGTCTCGCGCCTGAGCGCGAGCAAGCGCAATGACGTGATCGTCGGCGCGATGGCATACCTGCCCGAGCAGGTGGTGCTGGTGTTCGCGGGCGAGGGCGCGCATGAGCAGGAGCTGCGCGCACAGGCCGCCCCGTACGGCAGTCGGGTGCGATTCCTGCCGACTCCGCGCGGCTACGTGCACGAGGTGCTCTCCGCCTGCGATCTCGCGGTGTTCGCCCCACAGCCGCTGGAGGGAGCGCCGCGCGCGATCATCTTCGGCCAGCTGTGCGAGCGCCCCGTGATCGCGACCGCCCCGGAGGGCGCCAGGGACATGATCGCGCCGGGTACCGGCAGCATCGTCTCGCCGGCCCACGATCCAAGCGCGCTGGCGCGGTGCATCGAGACCTACCGAGACGACCCCGAGCGGCGCGAGCGCGAGGGACGCGCGGGGCGCGCGCTGGCGCGAGCGCGCTACGACCAGGCGACCGTCCTCGACGAGTGGCTGGCGAGCCTGAGCGCGGTCACGGACTGAGCGACCGCGCGGGACTCGGCGCCGTGCGACCAGGCTGCCTGGCGGTGGGTGCGTGGGGCCATGTAGACCCCACGCACTCCTGCAATGACGATCACGACGACGAACTCGTATCCGTAACCCAAACCGCCTAGTCCACTACCAGGGCAGTGGTTCTTCGCTTACGCAGGGTGGCGCACTCCTTCCTTCAGAAACAGCGCCTATCTCATTGCAGTCCCTGATCTCAATCTTTGAGCGATCCTTGGTCATGTAGATATTGCGGAACGTGATGTTATAGGTGCCGGTGATGTTCCATGTTGCTCCGCCGTTCACGGAGTATTCGGTTACGAGATCCTGTTCACCGATTTTTTCCGCGAAGCCCACCTTCTTCTCGCGGCTCATTTTGCCGGCTGGGGTGACCACGCCGCTGATATGGCCACGGTACCGGAACATGACTGCGGGTAGATGGCGGACGGGGTTCCCTGCACATTCGAAGATAGCCAGGTATGGATAGTAAGGGGAGCCTTCTGGGGCAAAGTATGCATTCCATACTTCACCTTCCAGAGGTTGAAGTCCACCGGCCCCCAGCGTTCCGTGGTCGATCAGGTAGGTGTCGCTGAACCACGCGATCTTTCCTTCTGGCTCTCCAACGCCCGTGCACTTTCCTCCAGTGACGTTGAGCGTGCAGCGTTTGAACACGATTGTGTCCACGTTGTACTGCGCGCCGAGAATGGTGCCTTCGGGAACGTTTTTTACGCATATGACCGTGCCGGCTTCCGACCACAGCTCGGACGGCCCAGACTCTTCCGCGCCCTGCGCAGCGCTCGGGTATTCAAAGGCTTCCGCCGTTACCCCGGGCTGGCCAATCCCAGTGCGGCCGGGCCACCATTTGAACTCGCCCCGTCTTCCCGGATTTGGTGAATTTGTACAGGCACGGTCATTCCAATTGCCGGTGTGATACCTGCCCACCTTTTCTGTTTTCAAACAGACGCCATATTCCCCTGCGTATGCCGACGACGTGGCTATCGCCACGAATGTGACCATCGCTACGAGGCACAGCCCGGTAAGGCTAATGCGTTTCATCTCTTGTCTCCTAACATGTCTTATCTCCTCACATGTCTGGGCTGCCCGAGCGCCCAGATCTCATTCACGCGGTGCTAGGCGGTTTCATTTCGACCCTTGACGCGTGGTCGGCCCCTCGACACCGAGCATGGGCTGTGATTGACGACACCGAGCAGTAGCGCGCCCAAGGCGACCATACTGGCCCACGTACGGTGATGTTTATTACTGGCGTAATGTACCACCCGGGGCCCACCTAATCAGCGAAATCGTGATTTTAGAATCGCGGCCGAGTTCGGAAAAGTTCGCAGAGAGCGACAAACTCCACATGGTTCGAACACATGTGTCTCCGCCGCTTTGTTCGCTTAGCGGTGGCGGCCCCCGCCGGAGGAGCCGCGGCCTCGGCGAACGTTGGCTCACGCGTCTCGCGGACCACGAGCTCGGCGAAGTCGATGCCCTGGCCGGCCAAGCGGCCGCTATCGTGCACCGAAGACCAGGAGCTGACCGCGATGACCGAGCTACCGATCAAGGCCCTACTCGCCGACGTGGATGGCACGCTGGTGACGCAGGAGAAGGTTCTGAGCGAGCGGGCGATCGCGGCGGTCGGGGCCCTGCGCGAGCAGGGCATCGAGTTCGCGTTGACCAGCGGCCGTCCTCCCCGCGGCATGTCGATGCTGGTCGAGCCGCTTGCTCTGACCACGCCGATCGCGGCCTTCAATGGCGGGCTGATCGTTCGCCCGGACATGTCGGTTCTGGAGCAGAAGACGATCCCCGCAGCGGTCGTGGGCCCGGCAATCGAGCTGCTATCCGCCGCCGGGCTCGACGTGTGGCTGTATAGCGGCGCCGACTGGCTCGTTCGCGACCCCAATGCTTCCCACGTGGACCGGGAGGCGAGCACGGTGAAGTTCGGGCCGACAGTGGTGAACGGCTTCGACGCCGTCAAGGACGTCGCCAAGATCGTGGGAGTCTCCGACGACCACGACCTGGTGGCGACGACCACGGAGCAGGCGCGCGAGAAGTTCGGCGACCACGTGTCCGCTGCGCAATCCCAGCCCTACTATCTGGACGTCACCCACCCTCACGCGAACAAGGGCGAGGTCGTCAACTACCTCTCCACGTATCTCGGCATTCCCGGCAGCCAGTTCGCGACGATCGGCGACATGCCCAACGACGTCCTCATGTTCGCCCGCTCCGGCCTCAGCATCGCGATGGGCAACGCGAGCCCGGAGGTGCAGCGTGCCGCCCGGCGCGTGACCGCCTCCAACGAGCAGGAGGGGTTTGCAAAGGCGATGGAGCGCTTCGTGCTGCGTGGAGCGGCACACGGGAAATAGCCGCTTGGATCTCCGCAACCTGGAAGTGTCTCTGCCGTACGTATCCGTACCCGAAGCTTGCCGAGTCGAAGAAGGATTGCCGGTGATCTTCGGCACGGTGGGCGATGGGGGTTGCGCTGAGTTCTCCGCAGCCACCTCGGCGGTAGCGGCCGAGACGGCTGCGGTCACGTCTCCAGTCTCGGCGACGTCCACGATGCACGAGCCCAGGAACGGCTCGGCAGTGACGCCGGCGGCGGTGCAAATCGGCGTCGCTTTCGAAGCGAGCTACCGGATCGTCAGCTGGGAACACCGCACCGATCTGGAGCCTGTATCTCGCCATGACAACGGTATAGCGCCAGGGGCGCTTGACAGTCGGTCACGAGGCGGTGCTCACTTTGTAGGCATTGTCACAAGGCTAACTGGCGCGGCGGCGGGAGCTTTTGGCTCCGCCGGCACATCAACTACCCCGTCAACGCGGGCGGGGCAGCCAACCGGCCCTACGCCGCAGAGGCGAGCGGTGACTTGCTAGGTGCCAGGAGCACCTCCAGCTCTTCCGCCAGCTTCTTGCGGTCCACGTTCTCGCCCTCCATCAACGCCTGGACCGCATCTCGTGTCCGTGCTCCGGCGTCAGCGCGACTATCCACGGGCACCCACCACGGATATGGCAGCCGCTCGACATCCTTGCTCTGGATGTTGCGCGTATGGTTGATCACCTGCTTCAGGATCGCCGTCGCGAGCTCGGTCTGCAGCCACGCCAAGATGACCCAAAGCTCGTCAGGATCGACGCCCGGTCGAAGAAACCCGCACGGAGCACCGCTGTCCAAGATGTAACCCGCCGGCAGATAACGAGCATTGATCTTCTGCGACACCAACTGCCACGTCAATCCCTCACGACCAAAAAACGGACCACCACCGACGCCGTGCAGATACCACGGCCCCGTCTTCTTGAACGTCAGCACCGCGTCTCCGTCGTTCTTCCAGTAGACCACGAAGCCCGGCTCAGTATAAAGGCGCTCGCTCGACGCTTTGTTGTAATACCGATAGTCAGCATGTGGGAGCTCGATGCGAGCCGGCTGGTCGCGCTTGTGCGTTACCACAACGCGCCGCGTGCGGCCTTCTGCTTCTAGCTTGACCAGCTCATCTTCTCGCTTCTTGGAAATTTTTCCCAATCGTGCGTATCCGCGCTCTTCCTCAAGCGTGATCGGCCTATCCGCGAAGTCGATGATCAGGGGCTCCTCGATGGCGCCGCCCCGCACCTCCCGTACAAACAGCTCGTTGCGGCCAATTGTCATTCCGCCCGTCGCGACCATAACATCGCCGATCTTCGGCCCTGCGAAGAGCCCCGCGTACTCATTGCTGATCGTCCATGAATGATTTCCTGTGGCCTCCATCGCTTCCCGAGTAACCGACTCACCGAAGACGATCGCCTCATTTGCGGGCGCTCCTTCGCGCAGCGTCAACACGACCATGTCATATCTAGTCTCGTCGGAGAACTCTTGAAGACGGCTCACTGTGGGAGTCCCGCGATCCATCAGCAGCATACGAAGGCCGCCCATGGTCGAGATCGTCAGGAACGTGTCTGAGCAGATGAACACCAGCTCACCTTCAGGCGCCAGCTCCTCCAGCGCCTTGGCGGTGAAGAACGAGTAGGTCTCCTTCTTGAGCTTCCTGCCGCCATACCTGCCGTATCGCCGGTCAAGTTGGTCCTCCAACGCCGCGTCAAAGATGCCGCCGAACGGCGGGTTGCCTATGATCAGGTCAAACCGCATCCTCCCCGGATCAAATCGAAAATAGTCACCGAGAACTAGGTTGTAGGTCGGGGGCATGGGACCCCATCGCGCTTCGATTGCCGCGACGGCGCGATCGTACATCTCGGGATCAACCTCAACGCCCCACACCCTCTCGTTCAGAACCCGCTCTAGTCGATCCGACGTGCTCCCGTGCTCGCGTTCCATGTAGTGGGCGATAAGTGGCAACAGAAATGCTCCGTCACCGAATGAGGGCTCGAAGGCAGTTCGTGGCTCGCGGGACAGCGGGCCTCGGGCAACCTCGTGCGCCAAATGGGCTGGCGTCAGATACTGCCCGAGTTGACGCTGCCGCTCTCGGCCGCGCTTAGTCGTCCGTTTCAAGGGGCAAATCCGATTGGTCGATGGGGCTGCCAGGATCGAAGCCGGAGACTGCTTCGTTGATCTCTCGCAGTTCTTTTTCTCGGCTGGCAAAGAAGCGAGCGTTGCTTTTTTCTCGAAGATCTTTCAGGTAAGCAAGCATCGGCTCAGTCGACACGACGGAGTAGTTCGGCGGCGGTGGCGTGTCGAAGCGCGCGGCATTCAACATGAGTTGCCCTGGTCCGGAGTTGAAACCCACGTAGCCATCAATGATGTGAAGCAAGTCTACTAGCTGTACGTTAGAGACGACGGGTGTATCGGCCGTAAAACGCACGAACAGAAGATAGTACGAATCGATCCACCGGTTCGCCAACGCTTTTGTGAGTCGTTTGAGAGCAACGAGGTTCGGATGCCCTCTGGTCGCCTTTCCAACCTCTTTCACACCGGACTTGACATTCACCGGATTGAACATTCCGCCACTCTCTACCCAGACGTCGCCCATTCCTCGTTCGGCCCTATCTGCCCCGTCTTTGTCGAGCTCGAAAGTGACACGAGTTCCGAACTCCGCCTCCAGTGCCGCGACACTGTGTTCCTCAACGTAGTCCGCCAAGGAATGCCCGCGCTCTTTTTTGCGAAGCATGAAGGCATCGAGCTCGCCCCCCTTGCATCGCTGATCCCAGGCCCGCTGGACGACGTCGATCATGCGTTCTTGAGTCGCCCTGTCGAGCATGCCTGGACCTTATCCGTCGGCGTGGATGCCACGGGGCGCCGACCCCTCTGCCTAGCACTACGCTACGGGCACTGGAGCCACACGTACGGCCCCAGATTTGGCCGACCCGCACCTACCCCCACCCTCTGTCAGGCTGGGCTTCTCGCGCCATATTGCGCTCCGCGGCACGCTGCGCGCGGTCCCCTGCGCGGTCCAAGCCCTTTTGACCTTCGCCTTTTCGGACCCCTAACACACAAAAACCCTGCGTTGAGCACGGCTCTTTCGTCATGGGCGATACTGGGCTCGAACCAGTGACCTCCGCCTTGTCGAGGCGGCGCTCTCCCAGCTGAGCTAATCGCCCTGGGATCGGCTGCCAAGGGTATCAACGAGCGCCGGATGTCCGATGCGGCCGACCACGAGGCGTCGCGAAGCCCGCGCGCGGCTCGGGAGACCGGGCGCCGGCCGGCGTCCTCCCGGCGCAGCGCCCAGATCCCATGCCACGATCAGGGCACGATCACGACCCTGCCTTCGCCTTCGCCGCCGGCCGCTTCGGAGCCTTGGGACCCGGCCACGCCAGCGCCTTCGCCGCCACTCGAGCCCGAGCCGGCTTCGCTCCCCCGCCCGGACGCTTCGGCTTCGCCGTGGGGGCTCTGCGCGGCGTACGGCGAGCGCTCCACCCGTCCGACCGCGGATTCAGCCGAGCCCTGCGTCGCCGAGGCGTACGTCACGCCCTGGCCGGACTCGATCGTCTTGATCGCCTGAGCGGCGGTGCTCGAGGAGATCGCAAAGCCCACGCCCGTGCTGCCTGGCTGCGAGCCGCCGACGGTCGACGCGTCGCTTGCGATCTGCGAGTTGACGCCGATCACATCGCCTTCTTCGTTCAACAGCGGCCCGCCCGAGTTGCCAGGGTTGAGCGCCGCGTCGGTCTGGATCGCGCCCGTGATCTTCGCGCCGTCGGGTGCCTCGATTTCGCGACCGAGAGCCGAGACGATGCCGCGCGTGAGGGTCTCTTCCAGGCCATATGGGTTGCCGATCGCGTACACCGCGTCTCCGACCTGGACCGAGCTGGAGCTCACAAGCGCCAGCGGCTTCAGCCCGAGCCCGGACGGATCGACGCTGATCAGCGCCAGGTCCTCGTTGGCTTCTTCGCCCACGAGCTTTGCACGGCGAGTCGTCTTCGTCGAGCCGCTCGCCTCCACAGTGATGCTCGTCGCGTTCTTGACCACGTGGTCGTTCGTGAGGATCAGGCCTTTCGAGTTCAGCACGATGCCCGTGCCCTCGTCCTCGCCATCCGGCGTGACCACCTTGATCGCCACGACTCCAGCCGCGTCACGCTGGTAGATCTGGGTGGCAGACAGCGATGTCGAGGACACATCGCGGCGCGTGCCCGTCGAGGCCGGCGCGCTCGTGACCGCCGCCTTGCTCGACGCCGCACTGCGCCCGCCGCCTCCGAGCAGGGAGACGGCCACGCCCGCCACGACTCCGCCGACCAGCGCAGCCAGCAGTATTGGTGCAAGTACACGTTTCAACGGGATCACCTCTGAGTTGTTGGGGGGAAACCCATGGTGCGACCACGTCGTGTGCAGGGGCTAACGAGCTCCGAAAGGACCGCTAATCAGGGCAGAAGGACTTCATAACGACGCGCGCCGTCGGCCAACACGCTCGGCCACTGCGCGCCTCCCCGCAGGGCCTGCGAGACCGTGTCCCGCGACCCCCGAACCCGTCGAGCGCGCCCTATCCAAGAGAGGCGACGACCGGAATCGAACCGGTGTAGACGGCTTTGCAGGCCGCTGCGTAGCCACTCCGCCACGTCGCCGAGAAGGCCATACAGCGTAGCGAGGGAAGCTCCGCGGCTTGGGCGGGGCCCTTTCAGCCACGTAGGCTCTCGGAAAGGACATGGAACCCAGGATCGACGTCATCACGCTCGCCGTCGCGGATCTGGACCGCGCGCTCGCTTTCTGCGGAGACGGCCTCGGGCTGGAGTCGCGCGGGATCGTCGGCACCGAGTTCGCCGGCGACGAGATCGAGCCTGACGGGGCTGTGGCGATGTTCGAGCTGCAGGGCAGGTGGGAGTTTGCGCTACCGCGAAGCCCGCCTGACGCGCCGCATGCTCCATACGAGGAGGAGCAGCGCACACGCTCCCACGCCTACGATCAGGTGGGTCTGTTCGTCCGCGAACGCCAGCGCCAGGGTCGCCGCCATGAGGACGCTCGCAGCGGACAGCGCCAGCCAGGTCACGACGAACCCACGTAGGTTGGATCGCATGGTCTTGGATCTTACGTGAGGCACCACGCCTACTCATTCGAAGTCCTGCAGCGTCGGCCAGACCTTCTTCCACGGCGCGCACGCCTACTCCGACGCGCCCGTATCCGTCAGCTGCGCGCTCCAGCGCTCCTCGATCCGCCCGAAGCGCCACAGCGACAGCGCGATCGCCCACGTGGCGATGAACATGCCGACGATCACGAAGCCGAGCGTGTTGATGTCGATGCTCTCGAGCCAGCTCCAGAACGAGCCCGACAGGCCCAGCTCCGAGGCGAGCAGGCCGCCGAGCTCGATCGTGCCGATCACCAGCGCCACCGCCACCGACAGGCCCGTGACGGTGATGTTGTAGAAGACCTTGCGAACGGGCTTCGTGAATGCCCAGCCGTACGCGTAGTTCATGAACGACCCGTCGATCGAGTCCATCAGCGACATGCCCGCCGCGAACAGCACCGGCAGGCACAGGATCGCGTACCACGGCAGCCCCGCGCCCGCCGCGCCGCCCGCCAGCACCAGCAGCGCGACCTCGGTGGCCGTGTCGAAGCCCAGGCCGAACAGGACGCCGATCGGGTACATCTGACTGGGCCTGGTGACCGTCCGCGTCAGGCGGCCGAGGAAGCGGTTCATCAGCCCGCGACGGCCCAGCAGCTGCTCGAGGCCCTGCTCGTCCAGGTGGCCGCCCCGCATCTCACGGAACACCCTCACCACGCCCAGCAGGATCACGACGTTGACCGCCGCGATCACATACAGGAACGAGCCGGAGACGAGCGTGCCGATCCAGTTGGTCACCTGATGCAGCCCCGAGCCGTCGTCCTTGACCGGGCCCGCCAACGACCTGGCCCCGATCGACAGCAGCAGTGCCAGCAGGAACACGATCGTGGAGTGTCCGAGCGAGAACCAGAAGCCGACGCTCAGCGGTCGCCTGCCCTCGGCCATCAGCTTGCGCGTCGTGTTGTCGATCGCCGAGATGTGATCCGCGTCGAACGCGTGCCTCAGCCCGAGCGTGTACGCCGTCACGCCGATCCCCGCCGTGAACGCCCCCGCCGTGCCCAGGCGGTAGCGATGCGGCGCCACCAGCGCGATCAGCGTCACGAAGCCGACCACGTGCAGGGCGCCGACGACCAGCGCCATCGTCAGCAGCGTCAGCCGCTGCCCGCGCTCGAGCGAAGCCCACCACATCCGTACCCCGCGCCGCCGCTCTGACCCAGACACCGCTGCCCGCCTCTCGCCTTCTCGATCCGCGCCCGCCGCCCGACCGCCGGGCCGTGACCGTGGACCATACGCCCAGCTCCTGGACGATACGCCCAGCGCCCTCGCCGGCCGGCCCCGCCGCCATCTGGACTTCTGGCGTGGGCGCGTGTATGTTGCGGCGCATGCCTGCAAAGGGTCTGCGCCCGCGGCTCGCGCTGCGGCTGGCCGCGATCGTGCTCCTCGCCGTCGCCGTCGCAGCCATTGCCGGCACGGGCGCGGCCCTCGTCCTTGCCCCGGTCGCGCTGCTGGCGCTGCCGCTGCTGTTCGGGCGCTATCCGGGCGAGCGCGTCATCCACCGCATGGCGGGCCGCGTAGCGCGCGAGCGGGCGTCCGTCTCCGTCGTCCTGCCCCGCGCCCCGCGCCTGCTCGGCGCGCGCGTAGCCGCGCTTGCGCTGCCCGGCTGCGGCCGCGCGCCTCCGGCCGCGATCGCGATCTGACGGCCTCGGTCGGCGCGCCGCCGACCGCATGACTGGAGGACTCACACGCCGGGCGATGCCCGGGCGATTCCTCGTTCCTGGCCGCGGATCCCGACCGCCGCAAACGCGGCGCTGAACTGGGCTCGCGCTGCGCGCGGGCACTCAGCGTGTTCGCGGAGCGCTCCGCGAACACGAACGGCCAAGGAGAAACATCACGATGATTGCAACAGATACCACGATGGCGCACATGGGCTCCGCCGCCGCGTCGCACATGAGCGGGATGCACGCGATGGCGATGGGCGGGGTGTCGATGAGCGTCGGCTCCCACACCACCAACATCCTCCCGAGCTGGCTCGCAGTGCTGTGGATGCTCACGTTCTTCGCGATCGTCGTCATCCACGCCAGGCACGTGCTCGAAAGCCACGGCCAGCGGCGCGTATGGCACTCCGGCCACGTGTTCATGGCGCTCGGCATGGCGGTGATGTACGCGCCGGCGTCCGTCGACTACTTCAACATCCCGACGGGGTTCTGGTCGCTGGCGTTCGCCAACGGCGCGATCGCGATCGTGCTGTGGGTGCTCGCACAGGCGTTCGCCGGACGCGGGACCAACGTGCTGTGGCTGGTGATGGCGTTCGACCTCGGCGCGATGGCCTACATGTGGTCGCCGACCGGCTTCCAGGCGCCGCTGACGTGGCTGCTGGTCGCCTACTTCGCCGCGCAGGCGCTGCTGTGGGGCACCGATCGGATGCGCGACATCGACGAGCGCACGATCCTCGGTGGAGCCATGTCGGTCACCCCCGACGGCGCGCTGGCGGCGAGCGTCGCCGAGCCGCTCATCTGCTTCAAGGACCTGCGCGTGTCGATGGCCGCGATGAGCATCGGCATGGCCTACATGTTCGCCGCGATGCAGCTGGTGATGTCATGAGCGCCGCGGCTGCAGCTGCAGCTGCACGCCCGGGCGGGCGGCCGCTCGTCACCGCGCGCGGCATCCAGATCGCGCTCGGCGTCGTCTGGCTGCTCGACGGGCTGTTCCAGTTCAAGAGCTTCATGTTCACGCACGGCATCGTCACCGAAGTGTTCGAACCGGCGATGCACGGCCAGCCCGCGTTCATCGGCGAGCCGATGCGCACGCTCGACGACTTCTACGGGCGCGACCTCACGCTCTGGAACACGCTCTCCGGCGAGATCCAGGTCGCGATCGGCCTTGCGCTGATCTGCAGCAGGCGGCTGGTCAAGCCGGCGCTCGCGGTGTCGTTCGCGTGGGCGATCTACGTGTGGTGGTTCGGCGAGGGCTTCGGCGGCCTGACCTCCAACACGCTGCCCGCGCCGCTGATGGGCGCGCCCGGCGCGGTGATCCTGTACGCGATCATCGGCCTGCTCGTGTGGCCGACCGACAGACGGGAGGGCCGCTCCCCTGCGGCGCTCGGCCCGCTCGGCGACCGCGGCGGGCTGTATCTCTGGTCCGGCCTGTGGGTGATCTCCGCCGGCCTGTGGCTCGCGAACGTCAACCGCGCGAAGGAAGCGACCCACGGGATGATCACCGAAATGGCCGAAGCGTCGCCGCATTGGCTGGCCAGGATCCAGGACTCGCTGGCCAAGCACACCGTCGGCCACGGCAGCACGATCGCGATCGTGCTCGCGATCGTCTCGCTCGCCGTCGCCTTCGCGGTGTGGACGCCGCTGCGCTGGCCCGCGCTGGTGGTCGGGATCGTGCTCTCGCTCGCCTACTGGCTGTACGGGCAGGACCTCGGCGGCCCGTTCTGGAGCGAAGGCGCGACCGACTTCAACGCCGGGCCGCTGTTCGTGCTGCTCGCCGTCGCGCTGCTGCCGGTCGCGCAGCTTGTCACCTCCAGCCAGCGCGCGCCCGAGCAGGCACCGGCGCCCGACCGGGCCGCGAAGGCGGGGACGCCGGAGGTGGGCGTGGCCTGAGCCTCCACGCTGGCGCGGGCAGGCACGCCGGCGCAGGCAGACATCCGCGATGGTCGGCCCCTACGCCAGGTGCGCCTCGATGTACTGCTGTGCCACGCGCTTGGGCGCGCGGCACAGCCACGCTTCGACGATCAGCTCCTCGAGCTCCTGCACGCCGATCCGCTCCAGGAGCGCGAGCACCGCCGGGTAGCCGTCGAAGTGCGGCGTCGTGAAGTACACCTCGGGGTCGTCGGCCAGCAGCGCCTCCTTGGCGCCGAGGTGCTCGACGCGCGCGCCGAGGATCGGACCGTCGGGCGCGGCCCCGCCGAGGGCGCTGATTTCCGAGGCGCGCAGCGGGCGCTCCCACACGAACAGCTTCTCCCGCACCCGCCACGCGGCGAGGCCGCGTTTGGACTGCTCGCTCGACTCCGGCAGCGAGAGCGCGATCCGGCGTACGTCATCCCAGCTGGCCACGACCTCGAGCCTACCTCGCCGCTGCCGCGCGAGCCGCCGCGCGCCCCGCGGGCCACCTCGCCGCCCTCGTGCGAGAGCGCATCGCCACCTCGCCCCCGCCCTCGCCCCGCGCCCCGCCCCCGTGCTCAGCTGCGTTCGACCGCGGCGAGCGCGGCGCTCAGCGAGCGTTCGGTCTGCGCGCCGCGCAGCACCTGGCGGATGCGCCCGTGCGTGTCGATGACGAACGTCGTCGGCAGGTTGATCAGCCGGTAGGCGTAGCCGACGAGGCCTTCGCCGTCGCGCAGCGTGGGGAAGGTCCAGCGGTAGCGCCCGACGAACGCGCGGGCGCTACCGGTCTGCGGGTCGCTCCAGTCGACGCCCACGATCCTGCCGCGCCCGACTGCGCTCTGCGCGAAGCGCGCGAGCGCGGGCGCCTCCTGCGCGCACGCGTCGCACCAGCTCGCCCAGAACACGACCAGCGCCGGCCGTCCGTGGGCGCCGGCGAGCAGCCGCGAGAGCGTGATCGGCTGCCCGACGAGCGCTTCGCGCGGGAGCGCCGGCGCGGGGCGCCCGGTGAGCGGGTGCGAGCGCAAGCCGAACACCGCGGCGGCGGCGATCGCCGCCGCGAGCACGAGCGTCCCGCCGAGCACTCGCATCCGCCGCGTCACGTCCGTCCCGGCTCAGAGAGCGGCCAGCAGCGGCACGTCGTGGACGATTTCCGAGGGATGGAAGCTCGACGCGTACAGCGTCAGCCGCTTGCCCGACGCCGTGATCCCGTAGACGATCCCCGTGTGGTTGATGAACTGCGGCTGTTCGGCGTCCCGTTCGGAGCCGACGCCCCACGCCTTCCACACGCGCGCCAGTTCCCTGGCGGAGCCGATCAGGTATTGCATCCTGCCGGTCATGCCGTGGCGCGCGAGGAACGCCGCGACCGCCTTCGGCGTGTCCCCGCGCGGGTCTACCGACACGGCGATCACCGCCACCTTGGCTGCCTCCCTGGGGCCCATCTCATTGAGCGCCACGCGCAGGTCGGAGGTGATCAGCGGGCAGACGTCCGGGCAGTTGGTGTACAGGAACGTCACCAGCACCGCCTTGCCCCTGTAGGAGTCGATGTTCACCGGCTGACCGAGGTAGTTGCGCAGCGCGATCGGCGGCGCGGGCTTGGCCGGTTCGAGCACCGCCGCCGCGTCGAAGTGATGCGCAAGCGCCTGCTCGCGCTTGGCGTGTTCGCCCGACTGCCCGCCGATCGCCACCACCGCCACCCCGCCGGCGACGAGCACGAGCACGAGCAGCGACAGGAACACCCGGAAGTCGAGTCCGTTCTTTCGCATCGCAGTGCGAACTTACCAGCGCCGGCGCCCCCGCGCGACAGCCCCGTCGCCGCCGGCGTCGGCAACAAAGCTTGCAGTCCTGCCGCTGGAATGCATCTTGCAGCGAGATCTGTTAGGTTGCCGCCCGTTCGTGCCGAGTCCTCGCCCCCCAGGGGGTCGAGGAGCGGGGGACCCAATGCAGTCGTGAGACTGCTGGGGCGAATCGCCACCGAGTGTGGCGTAGCGTAGACGTTTACGCGAGCCCGTCAGCTAACCCCGTAGGCGCCATGCAAAGGAATGGAGAAAGGACGCCTCGGATGCCGGGATCCACGCGTGATCTTGCTGTTGTCGACCACTGGAGCGCATCGCTCGAGCGCTCGCGCGAACGCCGTGCTCGCGCCCAGCGCGGGCGCATTCGCCGCGGCGCCCACGCGAGCGGCTCGCTGTCCGCGCTGCTGGCGCACCCCAGCGCGATCGCCCAGCCGCGCGATCTCGCCGACGAGCAGCCGTGGCAGCTCTCGCTCGGGCGCTCGCGCGCACGCAGGCGCGCCGCCGAGCTGCGCTTCGTCCCGAGCGGCTCCCGCGCCAAGCGCGTGTCGCTCGGCGCGCTCGTGGCGCTGACGGTCGGCCCCACCGCGAGCCTCGCCAGCGGCCAGTCGGCGGCCGGCTCGGCGGCCAACCCGGAACCGGCGACCACCACCGAACACGTGATCACGCTCAGCTCCGGCAGCGAAGGCCGCCAGGTGCAGCTGCTGCAGCAGGCGCTCGGCGGCGTCAAGGTCGACGGCGTCTTCGGCCCGGAAACGGAAGCCGCGGTCCGCAGCTTCCAGGAACGCAGCGGCCTCGCCGTCGACGGCGTCGTCGGTGCGCAGACGAGCTCCGCGCTGCACACGCAGAGTGCCGGCAAGGCGTTCATCGCGGACGTCAGCAGCGCGCTCCCCGGGACCGCGTCGCTGCCCGCACCGTCCACGTCCGAAGCTTCAACGTCAGAAGCTTCAACGTCAGAAGCGTCCACGTCGACTTCGACGACGAGCGGCGACACGGCCGCGGGCGCAGAAGCCGCCACGGGCGGCGAAGGCGCCGCGCACCTCGCGAGCGACACCACCGGCGGCTCGCAGGCGACGCCGGAACTCGAACCGGCGGAAGCGGAAGCTGAAGCCAAGAGCGTGGAAGCCGAAAAGCAGGCCGAAGAACAGCGCACGCAGGAAACGGAAGCGGGCGCGGTCAAGCAGCTGCAGAGCGCGCTGCGCGTCAGCGCCGACGGCGACTTCGGCCCCGCAACCGAGGCCGCGGTGCGCCGCCTGCAGGCCCGCCACGGCCTCACGGTCGACGGCATCGTCGGCCCTGCGACGTGGAACGTGATCGGCGTCCACGGCCAGCAGACGCTGACCCCCCCGCCTCCGCGCTGCCCAAGCCGGCCGCGCCGCGACACGCGGCGGCGATCGCCGCGACGAGCGACGTCGGGCTCACCGCGGGCAGCGGCGGCACGCAGGAAGCCGGCCAGGAAACCGCCACGGGCGCGACCGCGGTCGAGTGGCTGCAGAAGGCGCTGAAGCTCCCCGTCGACGGCGAATTCGGCCCCGAAACCGAGGCGGCGGTCCGCCGCCTGCAGGCCCGCCACGGCCTCGCGGTCGACGGCGTCGTCGGCCCCTCGACGTGGGCCGTGATCGGCGTGCAGGACGCGGCCACGCTCACGCCTCCCCCCTCCGCGCTCGCCGCGCCGAGCTCGCCGGGCGGCGCCGCCGGCACGGACGCCACCGGCGCGGGCGGCGGCGGCGAAGCCGAAAGCATCGTCGCGCGGGTGATCGCCGCAGCGGATGAAATCGCGACGCGCCCGTACGTGTGGGGCGGCGGGCACGGCTCGTTCGAGTCCGAAGGCTACGACTGCTCGGGCTCGGTCTCCTACGCGCTGCACGGCGGCGGGCTGCTCAGCTCGCCCGAGGACTCGACGGGCCTCGAGTCATACGGCGAACCCGGGCCCGGCAGGTACATCACGATCTACGCCAACGCCGAACACGCGTGGATGACCATCGACGGCAAACGCTTCGACACCGTCGCCCTCGCCGAAGACGGCTCCCGCTGGGGCGGGTCCGGCGACGACGGCGGCGGCTTCGTCGAACGGCACCCGGCCGGGCTGTAGTTCGGGGGCGCGCATGCGCGCCCCCGCGTAGGGCCGCATGCGGCCCTACGGTCACGCCGCATGCGGCGTGCCCCCGGTGGGCGCATGCGCCCACCGGCTCCCCCGCACATGTGCGGGGGAGAACGTCGCCCGAGCGTCCCGTCCCAAGCAGGACCTAGCTTCTTCTGCCGCTTGCAGGAAACGGCTACGAGAGGAGGCTGCGCGATGCTGGCGCGGGCGCACACGTTCACGATCGACGGCCTGCGGACGCGACACGTCACCGTCGAGGTCGACGTGCGCCGCGGGCTGCCCGCGTTTGCGATCGTCGGGCTCGCCGACACGGCCGTGCGCGAGGCGCGCGAGCGCATCACTGCGGCGATCCTCAACTCCGGCTATGAGTTCCCCGCGCGGCGTATCACCGCCAACCTCGCGCCGGGGGACGTGCGCAAGGCCGGTCCCGGCCTTGACCTCGCAATTGCATGCGCGGTGCTCGCCGCCAGCGGGCAGCTTCCCGGCGACGAGCTCGACCGTATAGCGCTGTTCGGCGAGCTCGCGCTCGACGGCGCCGTGCGCCCAGCGTGGGGCGCGCTCGCCGTCGCGCACGCCGCACAGCGGGCGGGCATGCGCGCGCTCGCGCTCGCGGGCGCCAATGCCGGCGAGGCGCGCCTGATCGAGGAGCTGCAGGTGACCGTCGTCGAGCACCTGCGAAGCGCCGTGCGGGTCCTGAGCGGTGGCGCCGGCGACGCGCTTCCCGAGCATGCCGGCGCTGGCGCGCGATCGCGGGCCGACCGGCTCGACGGCGGGACGGACAGCGACGGTGACGCGCCGGGCCTCGCGGGGCCGGACCTGAACGAGGTGCGCGGCCAGCACCACGCGGTCCGGGCGCTCGTGATCGCCGCCGCGGGCGCGCACAACATGCTGCTGAGCGGCCCGCCGGGGACCGGCAAGACGATGCTCGCGCAGCGGATCGCCTCGATCCTGCCGCCGCTCAACAGGGCGGAGGCAGTCGAGGTGACGCGCATCCACAGCCTCACCGGCGCGCGCGTGGACGCGCTCGCTGTGGAGCGGCCATTTCGCGCGCCCCACCACTCGATCACCGCCGCCGGCCTCGTCGGCGGGGCCAGCCGCGGCGCGCTCGGCGAGGTCGTGCTCGCCCACCACGGCGTGCTGTTCTTGGACGAGCTGTCGGAGTTCTCGCGCGCGACGCTGCAGGCGCTGCGCCAGCCGCTCGAGGACGGGCGGGTCGCGATCTCGCGGGCGCGCCACTCGGCCGTGTACCCCGCGCGCTTCATGCTGATCGCCGCCACCAACCCGTGCCCGTGCGGCTACGCGGGCGAGGGCGAGACCTGCGGCTGCAACGAAGCGGACATGGCCCGCCACCGCCGGCGCCTCAGCGGCCCGCTGCTCGACCGCATCGACCTGCTCAGCACGCTGCAGCGCGACCTCACACACGATCTGCGCGCGCCAGCGCTGACGAGCTCCGCGCAGGCGCGCGAGCAGGTCGCGTGCGCACGCGCGCGCCAGGCGGCGCGCCTGGCGGGCGAGGGCGTGGCGGTCAACGCGCACATGGACGGGCGCATGCTGCGCCGGCACGTGCGCCTCGACGCCAGGGGACAGGAGCTGCTGCGCGCGGCGCGCCAGCGAGGGCTGCTGAGCGCCCGCGGCGAGCATCGCGTGCTGCGCGTCGCGCGCACCATCGCCGACCTCGACGCGAGCGATCGCGTGCGCGCGGCGGACCTCGGTGCCGCGCTCGCGCTGCGCCCCGAGCCGGGCCTCGCGGGCAACCGGGCGGCGTGAGCGTGAGCGTGAGCGGCCTGGGCGGCTTGAACGCGGGCGAGCGCACGACATGCGAGAGCGCGACATGAATGCGAGCGGCCCCGCTGACGGAGCGCCGGGCGCGTGCTCGAGCTGCGTGCGGCGCAGCTGGCTGCTGTCGGAGCTCAGCGGACCACTGGAGTACTGCGCGCGCGACCGCCGGCGCCTGATCGAGCTGCTCGCGCTCGCCGACACTGAGCTGTTGCAGGCGGTCGCGGGCAGGCGCCGCGCCGAGCTGGCCAGCGCGTACGAGCGCTTTCGCGCGGACGCACTCACGCGCGCTGAGGGCGTGGAGCGGATCTGCCGCCACCGCCACGGCTACCCGCGGACGCTCGACGGCCCCGCGGCGCCGCACATGCTCGAGGTCGCCGGTGGCGGCGTTGACAGGCTCGTCGTGCTCGCGCGCGCGCCGGTGGTGGCGGTGCTCGGTAGCCGCACGCCGAGCGACTACGGGATCGCGATCGCGCGCAGCCTCGCGCGCGGGCTGGCCGCGAGCGGGGTGACGGTGGCGGCGAGCCTGACCGACGGGATCGCCGTCGCCGCGCACGCGGGCGCGCTCGACGCCGGCGCCGGCTCCATCGCGGTGATGGGCGGCGGGCTCGGCGTCGCCTGCCCCGCGCGCCGGCGCTCGCTGTACCAGCGCATCACGCGCCGCGGCTGCGCCGTCTCAGAGCTGCCGTCCGCGTGCGCGGGGCGGCGCTGGGGGCAGCTGGCGAGCGAGCGCATCCTCGTCGAACTGGCGCGCGTCGCCGTGGTGGTCGAGGCCGATGAGACGCAGGAGGACCTCGCCCCCGCACAGCTCGCGCGTGCGCTCGGGCGAACCGTCGCGGCGGTCCCCGGGCGTGTCAGCTCCCCGCGTTCGCGCGGCTCGCACGCGCTGCTGATGAGCGGCGCGAGCCTCGTGCGCGGACCCCACGACGTGCTCGAGCTGCTGTATGCGCCCGGCGGCGCACCCGCGCCCGGCGAGGGGCCCCGGGCGGGCGGCGACTCGCCACTGGCGCATCGTGACCCGCTGGGCGAGCTGGCGCCGCGCCTGCGAGCGACGCTCGAGCGCGTGGGCGACGGATGCGACACGCCCGAGAAGCTCACGCGCGCCGGCGCCGACGCCGGCGAGGTGCTGCTCGCGCTCAGCGAGCTGGAGCTGCTGGGGCTGCTCGTGCGTGGCGACGGCGGCCGCTACGTGCCGGCAGCCAGCTGCTAGCCCAACTGCGCTGCGGTGCTTGGAACAGACGAACGTCAGTTGTCTATTGAATTCAAGTCGTTCTCAAGAGTACGACTGATTTCGTCGATTCCTTGGCGTGAGATGATGGATCAGCTCGCAGCCTGGGAGGGATGATGTCCGGACCGGCAAAACGGGGGGAGCCGGCGGCAGGCATGCCCGATCGCGAGGTGTGCCGCCTCGGCGCCGAGCTGGGCGCGCGCGTCGAGCAGGTGCTGCTCCGCACCGCCGCGAGCGGCGAGCAGGCCGCCAGTGGGTCGGCCGCCCGTACATCGTCCGCCACGCTTGACCCGGCGGTGCTCGACGGCCTTGAACGCATCGCCAGCAGCTCGACGGCAGCGGTGGCGCGGTGGATAGCGGGCGGCGACGAGCAATACGAGCGCGAGGCCGGGCGCAATGTGTGGCGGGCGTACGGCCAGCTGGCGGCACAGAGCGCCACACCGTTGCACGAGGTGACCAGGCACTGCCTGCGCTGGCGCGACGCCGTCATCGACGTGCTGAATGAGAGCGCGCGCGAGCTCGAGATCTCAACGGCCGCCCTCGCGCAGGCGCTGTCGATGGCGCAGCACACGTTCGACGCGACGCTGGTGCGCGCGTGCGAGGCCTACGACCAGGAGCGTGCGCGCGTCGCCGCCGAGCTCACCCGCCGCGAGGAGGAGCTCGCGTTCATGGCCACGCACGACCAGCTGACGGGGCTGCCAAACCGCACGCTGATCCTCGACCGCGGCGAGCAGATGCTCGGCCGCGCACGCCGGCTGCACACGCCGATCGCCGCGCTGGTGATCGACCTGGACAACTTCACCGGCATCAACGACTCGCTCGGCCACGCCGTCGGCGACGAGCTGCTGCGCGCGATCGCCGCGCGACTCGACGCCGCCGTGCGCGACATCGACGCGCTCGGGCGCATCGGCGGCGACCTGTTCGTGGTGCTCGCCGAAGACGCCGGCGGGGTCGCCGACGCGGAGCTGATCGCCGAGCGGCTGCGCGACACGCTGAAGGCGCCGTTCGTGCTCCGCGAGCGCGAGCACAGCGAGCTGACGGTCACCGCCAGCATCGGCGTCGCCACCGGCGAGCGCGCGACGGTGGACGAGCTCCTGCGCGACGCCGACATCGCCATGCACCGCGCGAAGTGGGACGGCGGCAACCGCCAGGTGGTGTTCGAGTCGGGCATGCAGGACGTGGTGCAGACACGCATGGAGCTCGACATGGCCCTGCGCGGCGCGCTCGAGCACGACGAGTTCTTCCTGCTCTACCAGCCCACGCTCGACCTGCACACGCTCGCGCCCACCGGCGTCGAGGCCCTGATCCGCTGGCACAGCCGCACGCGCGGCGTCGTGCAGCCCAACGACTTCATCCCGCTGCTCGAGGAGACGGGGCTGATCGTGGACGTCGGCAGGTGGGTGCTCGAGCAGGCCTGCCGCCAGGGCGCGCGCTGGCGGGCGGACGGGCACGCGGTCGGCGTCGCCGTCAACGTCTCCGCGCGCCAGCTCGAGACCGACCAGTTCGTCGGCGTCGTGCGCGAGGCGATCGCGCGCAGCGGCCTGTGCGCGCAGGCGCTGACGCTCGAGATCACAGAGACCGCGCTGATGCGCAACCCCGAGCAGACCGCGCGACGGCTGCACGCGATCAAGGAGCTCGGCGTACGCGTAGCGATCGACGACTTCGGCACCGGCTACTCGTCGTTTGCGCACCTCAAACAGTTCCCCGTCGACGCGCTCAAGATCGACCGCTCGTTCACCTCGCAGCTCAGCGAGAACCCCGAAAGCGAGACGCTGCTGCGCACGCTCGTCAAGCTCGGCAAGGCGCTGTCGATCGAGACCATCGCCGAGGGCATCGAGCTGCGCCGGCAGCTGTCGCTGCTCCAGGACGAGCGCTGCGACAGCGGCCAGGGCTACCTGTTCGCGCGTCCGCTCACCGTGCAGGACACCGAGGCGTTCCTGCGCGACTGGAAGTCGAGCGGGCTCGCGCGCGGCGCTTCCAGCCCCGCCGGCGAACCGGCACCGCGCCTGGTGCCGCGGGTGCGCGGGGAGCTCTCCGGCGCCGGCGCGGGATCGCGGCGGCTGCTCGCGGCCGGGGAGAGCAGCTGACCACCACAGGATCGCTTTGATCTCGATGGCATCTGACCGGCGTTCGTGGCCGTCGTCGTCAGCCCAGCCGCTTCCTTGCCTGCGCTCGATCATCCCACTCACCACCGACAACCTGTCGCGTGCAACCGACGCCAGTGGACTAAGCGACTGCACACAACGGAGCGGCGTTATGAACGAGTTCCACCCGCCAACTCGCATCGTCGCTGGATGCACATCGTGCACGAATATGACCGACACAATCGCCAACCGCAACCCGTGATTTGGCCACACCCTTGAGTGTGCGCTCAACGGCCGACTCAAGACGATCGGGGCTTGAAACAGCACGACCCGCGATCGCTGCCTCTGGTGCCAGGCTGCAAATGCGGCGGACGTCCGCCTCCGCCGGTAGACGCTTGCCCGCGATCTGCCAAGGCGTCAATACCGCCTGAGGAAGGGCCGTGACCAGGCGGTCCCACATCCGCTGATCATGACCACTTTCGCCACCGTGATGCGGCACCTTGACAAGGCCGGCGGGAGTCCGTTCATCCAATGCAAGCACGGCTCCCCAGCCCTGATCATCGCTGGCGGCGGCCTCTAGGTCGGCACCCAGGAGGGCGACTCCCGACGCACCCTCGACCCAGAGCACCACAGATGCATGATTGGGCGAAGGAGCCGCGATTCTTGTTTGTGGTCGCGTCGGCTCCGGCAACTGGGACGCAAAGGCCCTCATCGCCTTGGTGACGGCCTCTGATGACGGCGACAGAGCCACGACCTCAACTGTGTTTGACCTGTAGACGAGCGTGTTCTCGCTGAGCACTCGCTTGAGCCGCCCGAGGTGTACCCCGGACGCTTTTCGCTCAGCGAGTAGGTCGAGCACCCGACCAAATTCGCGCACGCCCGGAGTCATGCGGAAGGTCCCAGTCTGGGCGCCTACGAGCGTCAGAAACTCGCGAGCTTGAAGTGCTGTCCCATAGGCGAACATGGCGTTCTCGCACCGGGCGACCACGTCAGCTAGCCCTCGAGCATGGTCATCGTGCCAGTGCGTGGCTACCACGACCGCCACATCGTGACCGCAGTCGACGCCTATCGACTCTAGATACTGAGTAGGGGCCGGCTTACCAGTTGCCGGGTCGATACACGAGTCGACGATCATCCACTGCCCCTCGCCGAGGTGAACTACGAGACTCTCGCCGAAGCCAGGGCCGAACAGCGAGACCTCAAGCTCGTCTGCATCCGGTGACGAGACGTTGCTACCAGTCGAGCTCATGAGCGAGACGCTCTGCGCGCGCTTCGGCAGCCGAAATCTCCGATCTGCTCCACGCAGGTAGGCGACGAAATCGAATCTGCGATACACGCTCACGGGCACCGCGCGGCAACCTCAGCCTATAGCCAATGGTCCAGTAGAAGATCGCCCCCGTCTCCAGGAGCTCGAGATCGAAATCTGAGAGCTCCCGCTTCTCGAGTTCCATCTCTTCCTCAGGCCGGTCCCCAGTTAGATCGACCAAGCGCACACTAAAGGTGTCGTCCGCCACCGCAAGCACCACCCCCTCCCAAGACTGAATTGGCTGAAGAATCGCAGTGGGCTCGTTCGCCCACTCAGGCTTGGTAGGCAGCAGCCTCGGCGCTGAGACAGCAACTGGCGCAGTCCCGTCGGGTTGGTCTTCGATGGGGCTGCTGATAGCAGCGTTACGCACTGACCGCCAGCCGCCGATCCTGGGGTTCACGAGCTCAAGCTCGCCCTGCGGAAAGCGGGCGTCGTCCGTCTCGTGATCTGGGGCTGCGAGCGCCATGTCAGTCGAAGAGGCGCCCGTACAGCGCGTTCCGGATCTGAAGGGTACGCTGCTCCGCTGCAGGCCACATCTCTTGGATCAAGTCGGCAGCCCGACTGCCAGGCTCTGGCTCGTCGGGATCAGGAAGCAACACTTCGTCGTTGACATTGATCCATATGCCCAGCTTCGGATCCACGACTGGCTGAACACGTACCTTCCAAGCACCCTCGAGATCGTCCGATCTGGCTCCCTGCATCGCAAAGTCGAACATGCCTGGCGACTCCAAAATGCCATCCCAGAGTTTCTTCGGGGCGAGCCTGTGCCCAACCTCGTGCCATTCTTCTTCACTCTTGGCGACGACTACAACCCGGTGCTGGATCGACACCGCTTTGACGGGTGTATGCGGTAGGAGACGAAGTAGCCCGACCGAAAGATCGCGCAACTGAGCCTCGTTGACCATCTCCTCGCCGGATTCAACCTGGAGCCGGTCCTGAAGGACAATCAGGTCGGCCCAGGGGAACGTGATGTGGCTGAGGTCACCATCGAGTAGTTGGCGCTCGGCGGCCTCTGCCTCCTCTTCTGGCACGAGCCTGTATTTCGCCAGCCACAGGGGCTCGACGATCTTGGGATTGAAGTTCCCGGTCGCGATCATAAAGACGCTCTCTCGGTGCACCGTCGGCTTCGCCACAGCATGCATGAGCCTACACGCAGGCGGCGGAGACCCCCAAATCATGGGCGTTCGGGACCGCGTTGCCACCAACCCGTCATCCGCCTGATCCGGGCGGCCTGGCCGCAAGATGCGAGCTTCGACAGAGAGAGGCACGACAGAAACACACGCAATCGGAATCGGGCTGGGCTCGAGCCAGCGACACCCCCCGACAATCGCGGTCTTGAATGAAGCGGATGAAGGGATTCGAACCCTCGACCTTCGCCATGGCAAGGCGACGCTCTAGCCAGCTGAGCTACATCCGCAAGAACGGTCATTCTAGCCCGCCAGGGCCTGCACCGTCCAGCTGCCCGGCCCCGCCGTGCCCTGGCGCGAGCGCGCCCGCGCTACGCCGGCCGGCGCGTGCGGATCTGATACACGCCCAGGTCGCCCGCTTCGAAGCCCCGCCCCGCCGAGCGCAGGTACAGGCGCCACACGCGCGTGCGCTCGACGCCCGCCAGCGCCTCGGCCTCCTCGAGGCGCTCGTCCAGGCGCCGCGCCCAGTGGCGCAGGGTCACCGCGTAGTCCTCGCGGAAGCCCTCGACGTGCCCCGTCCAGAAGCCCGCGCGTTCGAGCGCCAGCTGCACGCGCGAGAGCGGCAGCGGCTCGCCGTCGGGGAACACGTAGCGCGTAGAGAACACATCCTCGAGCGGATTGGCGGTCGGGTCCAGCTGGGCGATCGCGTGGTTGAGCAGTTTGCCGTTCGGGCGCAGCAGCGAGAACAGCGTGCGCGCGTAGGAGTCGATCTGGTTCTCGCCCACGTGCTCGGACATGCCGATGCTCGCGATCGCATCGAACGACGCCGCCGGCAGCTGGCGGTAGTCCTGCACGCGGATCTCCACCTGCTCGCTCAGGCCCGCCTCTGCCACGCGCTCGCGCGCGCGATGCGCCTGCGGCTCTGACAGCGTGATGCCCGTCACCTGCACGCCGTGCTCGCGCGCCACGTGCATCGCGAAGCTGCCCCAGCCGCAGCCGACGTCCAGCACGCGCATGCCCGGCTGCAGGTCCAGCTTGCCAGCCACCAGCTCCAGTTTCGTGCGCTGCGCCTCCTCCAGCGTCTGCGCTCCGCGCGAGAAGATCGCGCAGCTGTAGGTCATCGACTCATCCAGGAACAGCGCGAAGAAGTCGTTGCCGACGTTGTAGTGGTAGCGCACCGCCTCCGCGTCGCGCTCGGCGCTGTGCAGGCGCCCGCGCAGCAGCAGCTCGAGCCCCGGGCGGCGCGGCAGCCCGCCCGGCAGCGCCGCCGCGGCCGCCGCCGCGGCCAGGCGCACGCGATCGGCGCGACTCAGCGGCGGCGGCTCGAACTCGTCGACGACCCGCAGCGCGCCGTCGAGGTCGTCCACCGCCAGCGAGCCGTCCACGTAGGCGCGGCCGAGGCCCAGCGTGCCCGGCGCCGACAGCACGTGCGCCAGCGCCACCGGGCGCCTCACGAAGAACGTCGGCGCCGGCTCCACCGTCGCCGCCACCGTGCAGCCGTCCCAGAAGCGCACGTTGAACGGCCGCGATGGAAACACGCGCTGCAGCTCACGGCCAAGTGGCCTGCTCACCTGGATGATCGCCACGTGCGTACGATCGCATATGCGCGCCGCTGCCGACTGCCGGGAGGCGCGTCAACCCTTGAACGTCGAGCGCCCCAGATCGCCGAACGGCTCGTCGCGCTCGCGCACCGCCTCGCGGAAGCCCGCCTGCGCCGCGCGCGCCTGGAAGGCGTAGCCCTCCTCGGTGTGGCGCGCGATCCCGTCGAACACCGTGCCCAGCATCTGCGCGCCCTGCAGCCCCTGCGCATACAGCGTCTGGTTGACCAGCAGCTTCATCATCATCAGCTGGTTCACGGGCACGCGCGCGATGCGCTCGAGCAGGATCTCCGTGCGCTCCACCAGGCTCTCAGCCGCCGGCGCCTCGATCGCAAGGCCCCACTCCAGCGCCTCCGCACCCGACAGCGTGTCGCCCGTGAACAGCAGGCGCTTGGCGCGCTGCGCGCCCACGCGCTGCGCCCACAGCGCCGTCGTCGGCGAGCCCCACACGCGCGCCGGCGGGTAGCCGATCTTCGCGTCCTGCGCGATCACCAGCAGGTCCGAGCACAGCGCCATGTCCGTGCCGCCCGCCACGCAGAAGCCGTGCACCATGCACACCACCGGCTTGCCGCAGTGCAGCAGGCTCATGAAGCCGCGGACGTTGCGGCTCATCATCGCGTAGTCCACCATCGGGTCCCACGTCGCGCGCGGATCGTGGTTGGCCGCGATCACCGCCGGATCCAGCGGCGAGCCGGCCGGCGGCGCGCTCGCCGTCGCCGCCTTTGCGCCAGCCGGGGTCTCCCCCGCGCCCGCCGCCGCACCGAGCGTCGCAGCGCCGCTCACGGACCCGTCCGCGCCCGCGCCCTCCGCGCTCTCCACCAGGTCGTAGCCGCCGCAGAAGCCGGTCCCGTTGCCCGACAGCGCCATCACGTGCACCGCGGGGTCCAGGTCGGCGCGCTCGACGCACGCCGCGAGCTCCGCGATCAGCCGCGGCGTGATCCCGTTGCCGCGCTCGGGGCGATCGAGCGTGATCCGCGCGATCCGCCCGGTTACTTCGTAGCGGACGACCGGCGCGCTCATGCTCGCGCACTCTAAACGCATCGGAGACCCATGCGGCGCGACCGGCTGTGCTGGGCGCCGGTGCGATACTGCGCCCGTGCCCAGCGATCGCGCATACGCGCGTATGTCGATGTTCATGCCCGCCGGCGCGCTGCGCGCGGTCGGCAAGCTCAACGTGCCGATCTACCGCCTCACGCGAGGGCGCATGATGAACAAGGTCGGGCGCGCTCCCGTGCTGCTGCTCACCTCGACCGGCAGGCGCTCCGGGCAGCCGCGCACTGCGCCCGTGCTGTACCTCGCCGACGGCGAGCGGCTGATCGTGATCGGCTCGAACGCCGGCAACGACCGCGCGCCCGCTTGGTCGTACAACCTCAGGGCGAACCCCGACGCCGAGGTGCAGATCCGCGGCGGGCACCGGCGGGTGCGCGCGCGGGTCGCCGAGGGCGAGGAGCGCGCGGAGCTGTGGCGCAGGATGAACGAGCAGTACGCGGGCTTCGCGCGCTACGACGAGAACACCTCGCGCGAGATCGCCGTGTTCGTGCTCGACCCGCGCTAGCCTGACTGTCAGTGCGACTGTTCGGACGCGACAGAACCGCCATGGTCGAGCCCGCCGCCGCCCTGCCCGGGCGCGAGCAGGCGATGCCCGTGCCCGAGCGCCACGAGGTGCTCGGCACGCCGCTGCAGGGGCCGTTCCCCGACGGCGTGCACACCGCGATCTTCGGCATGGGCTGCTTCTGGGGCGCCGAGCGGATCTTCTGGGAAGCCGACGGCGTGTACACCACCGCGGTCGGCTACGCCGGCGGGATCACGCCGAACCCCACCTACGAGGAGGTCTGCAGCGGGCGCACCGGCCACGCGGAGGTCGTGCTCGTCGCCTTCGACGCCGCCCAGACCAGCTACCAGGAGATGCTCAAGCTCTTTTGGGAGGGGCACGACCCCACCCAGGGCATGCGCCAGGGCCACGACGTCGGCAGCCAGTACCGCTCGCTGATCATGTGGGACGGCGACGCCCAGCGCGCCGCCGCCGAGGCGTCGCTCGCCGCCTACCAGCAGATGCTCTCCGCCGCCGGCCACGGCACGATCACCACCGAGCTCGCCGAGTACGACGCACAGGCGCATCCGTTCTACTACGCCGAGGCATACCACCAGCAGTACCTCGCCAAGAACCCCGGCGGCTACTGTGGGCTCGGCGGCACCGGCGTCTCCTGCCCGGTCGGCATCGCCAGCTGACCCGCGTCACCGCGGCCCGCTGATCGGCTCCGCCGTCGCCTGCTGACCCGCTCCGCCGTGGCCGGCTGTCCCGCCCCGCCAAAACAAAACAGCGGCCCCGCCGAAGCGGAGCCGCTGTTCGTTCTGCACCCCGAGGCGGGCGCGCCCGTGGGGAGGACGCGCCCGCGCGATGTGGGACAGAGCCTGCCGCCTACGCCCCTGCGGCGCCCGCGGCCGGTGCCGGCTGCCACGCCGGCGGGTGTGGACCGCCGAGCGTCGGCACATCCGACGGGTAGACCTCGTTGCCGTGGATCGCGTGATCGCCGATCTCCAGTTCCTCGTCGGAGAGTCGCAGCGGTATCACCAGGCCCACCACCTTGAGGATGATGAACGTGACCACCGCCGTGTATGCGATCACCCACGCCGCGGCCTCGGCCTGCCAGCGCAGCAGCGTCCAGCCGCCTCCGAGCAGCAGGCCCTCCACACCCGGCAGGTTCGTGGCGCCGCCGCCGGCGCCCGCGTACTCGACGATCGCCGGGTCGGCCAGCAGCCCGACCAGCAGACCGCCGAAGAGCCCGGCGATGCCGTGCGTATAGATCACGCCCAGCGTGTCGTCGACGTTCCTGAACGGCCGCAGACGGCTGAGGTAGCGGATCGACATCCACACGATCGTCGCGTCGACCACGCCGATGATGATCGCGCCCCAGCCATTCACGAACCCGGCCGCCGGCGTGATGCCCACGAGGCCCGTGATCATGCCGTTGACCGCGCCGATCATCGACGGCTTGTCGCGGTAGATGTAGTCCCAAGCGATCCACACCATCATCGCCACCGCGGTGCACAGGTTGGTGTTGAGCACCGCCGCCGAGGCGTCCGCGCCGGCGTAGTAGGAGTCCCCGCCGTTGAACCCGTTCCAGCCGAGCCACAGCAGACCCGCGCCCACCGCCAGCATCAGCAGGTTGTTCGGCGCGTCGACCTCGCGATCTCGTTGCAATCGCGGCCCGATCACCGCCGCGAACACGAACCCTGAGATCCCTGCCGACAGGTGGATGACGTACCCACCGGAGTAGTCCAGGGCGCCGTGCGCGGCGAAGTAGCCGCCGCCCCACAGCAGGAACGCGTTGACCGCGTAAACGAACGTGATCCACAGCGCCACGTACGGGATCCACGCCTTGAAGTTCACGCGCCCGAGCACCGATCCGAGCGCCAGGATCGGCGTGATCGCTGCGAACACGAACTGGAAGTAGACGAGCGAGGACTCAGGGAAGTGGAACGGTGGCCCCGTCGTGATCGACGGGATCAGCGCCTGGCCCTCCTCGGCGGTATGGCTCAGCACGCTGCCCGGTTCGCCGACCATCGTGCCCAAGAAGCCTTTCGTTCCGAAGATGCCGGAGCCGCTGTGCGCGATCGGGTTGTCGAAGCCCATCTTGAACGCCCACAGACACCACACGATCAGCGTCACACAGAACGCCACGAACGTGAGCATCATCGCGTTGACCGACCAGCGCTTCTGCATGACACCGCCGTACAGGACCGCCAGGCCCGGCAGGCTCATCAGCCCGACGAACGTTGCGGCGGTCATCTGCCATGCGTTGTCCCCCGCGTTCAGCCAACTTGGGTATGACAGCCAGGTCATGTGCCTCCGTTCCTACGGTTGTTTGCGATTGCGGGCGCCCGTCCGCGCAGCACGGACGCCGCTCATCGATGACAGTCCCGGTATGAAATCCGGCATGTGGGAACGCTGGTAGGGCCATCCTGGCCAACACTTGGCCCGGGGGTTTCGACATTTGTCTAGACGCCCGCGTCAGCGCGCGGCGAGCGGGTATCCGAGGCGCCTGCACTCCGTCGCGAGTTCCTGCGCGAGCTCGCGACTCGGGTTCGGCGCCGCGCACAGGGTCCGCGCCTGCGCGCCGCACTGGTGCACGCGCGCGACCCCCAGCGTGCTCGCGAACGTCAGGTCGACGCAGTCTGTGCGCGCCGGCGCGCCGCTGGTCAGCGCATACGCGCCGAGGCCGACCAGCGCGAGCGCGACGCAGCTCAGCAGCACCGCCACGATCGTCTTCTCGCGCCGCCCCCAGCGCAGCGGCTCGGACAGCCGCCGCGACTGCTCGAACATGATCATCGCCGCTGGAAGGCTACTCGGCGGGCTCGAACGCGAGCGCCGCCGAGTTGATGCAGTAGCGCTGGCCGTCCGGCCCGGGTCCGTCGTCGAACACGTGCCCCAGGTGCCCGCCGCACGTGCGGCACACGACCTCCGTGCGGCGCATGAACAGGCTGTTGTCGGGGCGCAGCTCGACGGCCTCGGCGACCGCCGGCTCGGTGAAGCTCGGCCAGCCGGTGCCCGAGTCGAACTTCGTGTCAGCGCTGAACAGCATCGCGCCGCACGCCGCGCAGCGGTAGTCGCCAGACTCCTTGTTGTAGACGTACTCGCCCGTGAACGGCGGCTCGGTGCCGGCCTTGCGCAGCACGTCGTACTGCGCCGGCGTCAGCTGCTCGCGCCACTCCTGCTCGGACTTGACGACCTTCGGCTCGTTCGTGGACATGCCTCTCTTTGTAGCAGCAGCGCCCCCGCGCTTCCACCCGCCACCCGCCGCCCCGCGCACGGGATCCCCGGCGCGGAGCGGACCGCCCCCGGGCCTCCTGCTATCGTGATCTTTACGTTCACGTCAGATTCATCCGCGCCCGCGCCGAAAGCCCAGAGCGGCCCGACCGCCGAACGCTTCGGCGTGGCCGCCGGACATGCCAGCTACAAGTGGTGGGCGCTGTCGTGCACCAGCCTCGGCATGCTGCTCGCGGCGACCAACTCGGGGACGCTGATCATCGCGCTGCCCGACCTCGAGCGCTCGCTGCACGCGAGCCTGCTCGCGCTCGTGTGGGTGATCCTCGCCTACCTGATCGCCGCGACCGTGCTCGTGCTGATGGCCGGGCGCCTGAGCGACCTGTTCGGGCGAAAGCGCGCATACGTCGGCGGCTTCGTCGTGTTCGCGCTCGCCTCGCTCGGCGCCGGCTTCTCCTCCGACGCGACCGTGCTGATCCTCTGGCGCGTGCTGCAGGGCATCGGCTCCTCGTTCCTGTTCGCCAACGCCGCCGCGCTGGTGACCGACGCATTCCCCAAGGAGGAACTGGGCCTGGCGATGGGCGCCAACACGATGGTCGCCGCGATCGGGCTGGTGCTCGGGCCGGTGCTCGGCGGCGCGCTCGTGGCGATCTCCTGGCACTGGGTGTTCTGGTTCAACGTGCCGTTCGCGCTCGCCGGCGCCACCTGGGGCGCGCTGATCCTGCGCGAGCTCGCCAAACCGGACTCCGTGCGCGGCTTCGACGTGCTCGGCACGAGCACCTTCGTGATCGGGCTGACGGGCCTCGTGCTCGGCGTCTCGCGCGGCGGGCTCAGCGGCTGGAACGACCCGATCGTGATCGCCGGTCTCGCCGCCGCCGCCGTGCTGCTGCCGCTGTGGGTGGCGATCGAGCGCCGCTCGAAGGCGCCGATGCTCGACCTGCAGATCTTCCGCAACCGCCTGTTCGCCGCCGCCAGCGCCGCCGCCTTCATCAACGGCCTCGCGCGCTTCGCGCTGATGTTCCTGTTCGTCTTCTACTTCCAGGGCGCCCAGGGCGACTCGCCGATCGACGCCGGCATCAAGCTGATCCCGCTCGCGCTCGGCATGCTCGTCGCCTCGCCGATCGCCGGCGTCTACGCCGACCGCCACGGCTCGCGCACGCTCGCCGCGCTCGGCATGCTCGTCAGCGCCGCCGGCCTCGCCGCGATGACGACGCTGCAGGTGCACTCCCCCTACTGGCAGAGCGCGCTGTGGCTCGCGCTCGTCGGCGTCGGCTCGGGCATGTTCAACAGCCCCAACACCGCCGCCATGATGGGCGTCGTGCCCGCGCACCGGCGCGGCATCGCCGCCGGCGCGCGCACGCTGCTGCAGAACACCGGCGCGGTGCTCTCGATCGCCTTCGTGATGGCGATCGTCACCGCCGCCGTGCCCAAAGCGACGCTGTTCGCGGTCTTCTCCGGCCTTGCCAAAGGGCTCTCGCCGCAGAAGCTCGCGCCGTTCATCGCCAACATGCACAGCGCCCTGTGGGTGCTCGCCGCGGTGTCGTTCATCGGCATGTTCGTGTGCCTGCTGCGCCCCAGCCACGTGCAGATCCAGGCTGAGGACGCGCGCGAGCGCGAGCGCGAGGCGCCAGCCGCCGATGAGCTGCCGGCCGAGGGGGTCGCAGCGTGAGCCTTCGCATCGGCGACGTCGCCCGCCTGGTCGGCACCACGCCGCGGACGATTCGCTACTACGAGGAGATCGGGCTGCTGCCCGAGGCGCCGGCGCGGCCCTCCGGCCAGCACCGCATGTACACGAACGCGGAGGTCGAGCGCCTGCGCGAGGTGATGCGCCTGAAGGACCTGCTCGGCGTCTCGCTCGACGAGCTGCGGACGCTGCTCACCGCCGAGGAGGCGCGCGCCGAGGTGCGCGCGCAGCTGCAGCGCGACGACGTCGACCCCGAGCGCCGCCGCGAGCTGCTCAACGAGGCGCTCGGCCACATCGAGCGCCAGCTCGAGCTCGTGCGCCACCGCGCCGCCGAGCTGGCCAAGCTCGAGCACGAGCTGGGCGAGACGCGCAAGCGCGTGCGACGCAAGATCCGCGAGCTCGAGGCGGACGCCGCGCCCGCGCGCGATCCCGTGCCCGCGGGCGCCGCGCACGCGTAGTCGAACACGAGACGGAAGGAGACGGCAGCGAAGATGACGACAGTGACCGTGCAGCCGAGCCCCGAGGGCGTCCCCGGAGCAGTCGCCGACCCGAGCGGTCTAGCCGGCGAGGAGCTCACATTCGCAGGCGCCGGCGGCACGCCCGTGAACGGCTACCTCGTCCGCCCCGCCGGCACGCAGCCCCGCCCGGCGATCATCGTGATCCACGAGGCGGGCGGGCTGAACGAGCACATCCGCGACGTCGCCAACCGCTTCGCCAAGCTCGGCTACGTCGCGCTCGGCGTCGACCTGTACACGCGCGAAGGCGGCCCGCCGCCAGCGGGTGACATCCCGGCGCTGATGGAGCGCCTGTTCTCGATGCCCGACCAGCTCGCGCTCGGCGACCTCGAGGGCGCCGCCGACTTCCTGCGCGCGCGCGAGGACGTGAGCGGCAGGGTCGGCTGCATCGGCTTCTGCATGGGTGGGCGCTACACGCTGCTGTTCGCCTGCGCGAGCGACCGCCTGGACGCGGCGGTCGACTGCTGGGGCGGCTTCATCGACAGGGCCACGCCCGATGAGCGCTCGACGCCCCTGCGCCCGACGCCGCCGCTGGAGCTCGCCGGCGAGCTCTGCTGCCCGCTGCTGGCGGCCGTCGGCGCCGAGGACCAGAACCCCTCGCCGGAGCTCGGCGCGCAGCTGCGCGAGCGCGCCGGCGCCAGCGGCCAGGCGGTCAAGGTCGACGTCTACGAGGATGCCGGGCACGCGTTCTTCGCCGACTACCGGCCCACCTACCGCCCGGCCGCGGCTGCGAAGCTCTGGCAGGAGATCGTGCCGTTCCTGCAGCGACACCTGAAGGAGGCGTAGGCCCGTGGAGCGCAAATGGTGGACCCTGATCGCGGTCTGCGTAGCGATCTTCATGCTGTTGCTCGACATCACCGTGGTGAACGTTGCGCTGCCCGCGATCCAGCGCTCGCTGCACTCCTCCTTCTCCGACCTGCAGTGGGTCGTCAACGCGTACGCGCTGACACTCGCCGCGCTGCTGCTCACATCCGGCTCGGTCGCCGACCTGATCGGGCGCAGGCGCGTGTTCGTCGCGGGCCTGGTCGTGTTCACGGCCGCCTCCGCGGTCTGCGGCCTGTCCAGCTCGCCGCTGATGCTCAACCTCGCGCGCGCCGTGCAGGGCACGGGCGGCGCGATGATGTTCGCCACCTCGCTCGCGCTGATCGCGCAGGCCTTCCAGGGCAAGGAGCGGGGCACCGCGTTCGGCGTATTCGGCGCGGTGACCGGCGCGGCCGTCGCCGTCGGGCCGGTGCTCGGCGGGGTCATCACCTCTGGCATCGGCTGGCAGTGGATCTTCTTCGTCAACGTGCCGATCGGCGCGGTCGCCGTGTTCGTCACGCTCACGCAGGTCGCCGACTCGCGCGACCCGGACGCCACCGGCGTGGACTGGGCGGGGCTCGTGACCTTCTCCGGGGCGCTGTTCGTGCTCGTGTACGCGCTCGTGCAGGGCAACGAAAAGGGCTGGGGCTCGACCGAGATCGTCGCCCTGCTGGCCACCGCCGCGGTGCTGCTGGTCGCGTTCGTGCTGGTCGAGCTGCTGCAGCGCAGGCCGATGCTCGACCTGTCGCTGTTTCGCTGCCCCGCGTTCGCCGGGGCCAACATCGTCGCGTTCACGCTGTCGAGCTCGTTCTTCGCGATGTTCCTGTACCTCACCCTCTACATCCAGGACGTGCTCGGCTACAGCCCAGTGCAGGCGGGCCTGCGCTTCCTGCCGACGACGCTGCTGTCGTTCGCCGTCGCGCCGATCGCGGGCAGGCTGACGGTGCGCATGCCCGTGCGACTGCTCCTCGGCACGGGGCTCGTGCTGATCGGCGCGGGCCTGGTGTTCATGACCGGCGTCAACGCCGGCTCGCACTGGACGGTGCTGATCCCCGGCTTCGTGCTCGCCGGCGCGGGCGTCGGCCTGGTCAACCCGCCGCTGGCCTCCACCGCGATCGGCGTCGTGCCGCGCGAGCGCAGCGGCATGGCCTCGGGCATCAACTCCACCTTCCGCCAGGTCGGGATCGCCACCGGGATCGCCGGACTGGGCGCGGTCTTCCAGCACGACGTGACCACGACCACCACCGCCACGCTGCGCGCCGGCGGCCACCTCGGCGAGATCGTGGGCGTCGCGCACGGCAAGCTCGCCACGCTGCTGCAGTCCGGCGAAGTGACACGCATCGCGCACTCGCTCTCACCCGGCGCGCGCACAGCGCTCGACCACGCCTACCGCGTCGGCTTCACCGGGGCGTTCACGACGATCGCGGCGATCGCCGCCGTTATCGCCCTGACGGGCGCCGGGCTGGCGTTCGCGCTCGTGCGCGGCCGCGACTTCGTGAGCACCGCGCACGCGCCGGACGCGCACGAGGCCGAGGCCGCCGGCGCGCTCGCGAGCTGATCGCGATGGAGCGCGTCGGGATCAGGCCCGTCAACCTCCCGCGCCGGGCGTCGGCCTCGCGTCCTGGAAGCCCGGGCACGAAAGCACTGGCAGGCGCGGGTAGCGCGGATAGTCAGGGTCCTCGCGCGAGCGCCTGCACAGCGAGAACGTCGAGCCGCGCGTGTTGCGCACGAGCTGCTGGTGCGCACACGTGTCGCACAGCCCCGCCTGCGACGGCCGGGACGGCGCGGGCCGGTCGGCCGGCTCGGCCCTGTCGGACCCGCCTGCGGGTGTGCTCGGCGTCGACATGACAGGAGCTTAGGAGCGCCGCCGCGCCCGTGTCTGCAGCAGCCTGCGGCTGGCGCCTGCCATAATCGTTGACCGTACAACTATGAGGACTTTTTACCGACTGCTTGGATTCCTATCCCCCTACAAGCGGGGGCTCTCGATCTCGTGGGCGCTGGCGAGCCTGGCGATGGTGATGACCGTCGCCGTGCCCGCACTGACGGGGCTCGCGGTGGAGGCGATCAAGAAGGGCGCCACGCGCGTCCACGGCCACGCGGCCAGCGGCGTTGCCGGCGACCGCCACACACTACTCGTGGCCTCGCTGGCGATCCTCGCCGTCGTGCTCGCGCGCTGGGGCTTCATGTACTGGCGGCGAATGGTCGCCGGGCGCGTCTCGCTCGCCGTCGAATACGACCTGCGCGAGCGCATGTACGCGCAGCTGCAGCGCCTGGAGCTCGGCTTCTTCGACCACCAGCAGACCGGCCAGCTGATGTCGCGCGCGACCGTCGACCTGGCTGCCGTGCGCTTCTTCCTCGGCTACGGGCTCGTGTTCATCCTGCAGTCGATCCTCACGATCGCGCTCGCCGGCGCGGTGATGCTCGCGATCAACCCTGAGCTCGGCCTGATTGCGCTCGCGCCGGTGCCGTTCGTGGTGGTCATCTCCTACCGCTACGGCCGCCGCGCGCGCCCGGCGATCCAGGAGACCCAGCAGCGCATCGCCGAGCTGACCGCCGACGCCGAGGAGAACATCTCCGGCGTGCGCGTCGTCAAGGCGTTCGCCCGCGAGGACCGCCAGCTGGCGCGCTTTCGCGACACCGTCGGGCGCGTGTTCAACCAGGCGATGGTCGCGACGCGCCTGGAAGCGACGTACAACCCGGTGATCGGCTTCCTGCCACAGCTCGGCCTCGCGGCGGTGCTGCTGATCGGCGGCGAGTCGGTGATCCACGCGCACCTCACGCTCGGCCAGTTCACCGCGTTTTACCTGTACGTGAACATGCTGATCACGCCGATGCGCTCGCTCGGCGTGACGCTCAACCTCGCCCAGCGCGCGACCGCCTCCGGCGCGCGCATCTTCCAGCTGCTAGACCGCGAGCCGCACCTGACCGACGCGCCGAACGCGCCCGAGCTGCCGCCCGGCAGCGGGCACGTGCAGCTGCGCGACGTGACGCTGCGCTACGAGGACCCGCACGACGAGCTCGGCGCGAGCGCGCTGGTCGAGACCGAGCACACGGCGCCGCACAGCGGACGCGCGGTGCTGCGCGAGATCGACCTCGACGTGCCCGCCGGGCGCACCGTCGCGCTCGTCGGGCCGACGGGCTCGGGCAAGACGAGCCTCGTCGCGCTGATCTCGCGGCTGTACGACCCCGTCGCCGGCGAGGTGCTGCTCGACGGGGCGGACGTGCGCACGGTCACCGCACACTCCGTGCGCGCCGCGGTCGCGGTCGTCAGCGACGACCCGTTCCTGTTCTCCGCGAGCGTCGCCGAGAACATCGCCTACGCCCGTCCGGGCACGCCGATGGCCGAGATCGAGCAGGCCGCGCGGCGCGCGCAGGCGCACGAGTTCATCGCGCGCCTGCCGCACGGCTACGACACGCAGGTCGGCGAGCGCGGCGTGACGCTCTCTGGCGGCCAGCGCCAGCGCCTGGCGATCGCGCGCGCGCTCGTCGCCAACCCGCGTGTGCTGATCCTCGACGACGCCACCTCCTCCGTCGACGCCTCCACCGAGCGGAGCATCAAGCTCGCGCTCGCCGAGGCGATGGCCGGGCGCACCACGTTCGTGATCGCCCACCGCCTCTCGACGATCGAACTGGCCGACCAGATCGTCGTGCTCGACCACGGCCGGATCCTCGCCCAAGGCGACCACGACGAGCTGCTTCAGACATCCGAGCTCTATCGCGAGATCGTCGCCGGCACGAGCTCTGCGAAGACCCCGCAGGTGATCGTCGGCGAGCGCGTGCTCGCCGCGGGCGCAGCGCAGCCGGCCGAGGCGGGAGGCAGGCTGTGAGCGCGCGGCCGATGGGCGGCGGCTTCGGCGGGGGAGCGGGATCCCGCCCACCCGGACGCGCCGGCCTCGGCCCGGGCCTCGGGCGCGGCGGCACCGGCTGGACGGGCGAGCGCCAGAGCCGCGAGAGCCGCGGGCGCAACCTGCGCGGCCTGCTGGCGCTGCTGCGTCCCTATCGCGTTCGCACGGCGGGCATGCTCGTGGCGCTCGTGCTCGGCACCGCCGCCTCGCTGGCGCCGCCGCTGCTGGCCAAGCTCGCGATCGACTCCGGGATCGAAAAACGCCACATCCACACGCTGGTGATCGTCGTCATCGCGTTCCTGGTCTCGGCGCTGCTCGTGTGGGCGGCGACCTACGCGCAGACCTACCTGGTCGGCTGGGTCGGCCAGCGCGCGCTCGCCGACCTGCGCATCCGCATCTTCGAGCACCTCCAGAGCCAGCCGATCGGCTTCTACGAGAGCCGGCCCGCGGGCGTGCTGATCTCGCGCATGACCAACGACGTGGAGGCGCTGGAAAGCCTCGTCACCGACTCGGTGGTGACGCTGTTCCAGTCGGGCCTGACGCTGATCGGCGCGATCGGCGTGCTGCTGTACCTCGACGTCGACCTGGCGCTGCTGACGTTCTGCGTCGTCCCGTTCGTCGCCGGCGCGAGCATCTGGTTCCGCCTGGTCTCCGCGGGCGCGTTCCGGCGCACGCGTGAGACGATCGGCTCGATCACCGGCTATCTGCAGGAGACGCTGTCTGGCATCCGCGTCGTGCGCAGCTTCGGCCAGGAGCGCGTGCACGAGGCGCGCTTCGCCGAGCTCAACGAGGACAACCGCGAGGCGAACATGGTCACGGTCAGGCTCAACGCCACCTACTTCCCCGGCGTCGAAATGCTCTCCGGCCTCGCGCTCGCGCTGATCGTCCTCTACGGCGGCTACCAGGCGATCGACGGGCACATCACCGTCGGCACCATCGTCGCCTTCGTCGCCACGCTGTCGTTCCTGTTCGAACCGATCCAGCAGCTCTCGCAGCTGTACACCACCTACCAATCGGGCATGGCGGCGCTCGAGAAGATCTTCCAGCTGCTCGACACCGCGCCGACGCTCGAGGACCGCCCGAACGCACCTGCGCTCGGGCCGATCCGCGGCGAGGTGCGCTTCGAGGATGTCTCCTTCGCCTACCGCCCGCGGGCGCAGCAGGGCGAGGCCACGGAGGTGCTAGCGCTCGAGCATGTCGACCTGAGCGTGCCCGCGGGCCAGACGATCGCGCTGGTGGGCGCCACCGGCGCGGGCAAGTCGACGATGGCGAAGCTGACCGCGCGCTTCTACGACCCCACGCGCGGGCGCGTGCTCGTCGACGAGCACGACCTGCGCGAGGTCTCGAGCGGCTCGCTGCGCTCGCAGATGGGGATCGTGCCGCAGGAGGCGTTCCTGTTCTCGGGCACCGTGCGCGAGAACATCGCCTTCGGGCGCCCCGACGCGCAGGACGCGCAGGTCCGCGCCGCCGCGGAGGCGGTCGGCGCCGACGAGTTCATCGCCGAGCTGCCCAGCGGCTACGACACCGAGGTCGGCGAGCGCGGCGCGCAGCTGTCCGCCGGCCAGCGCCAGCTGCTCGCGTTCGCGCGCGCGCTGATCGCCGACCCGCGCATCCTGATCCTCGACGAGGCCACCTCCAACGTCGATCTGCACACCGAGGGGCGCATCGAAGCGGCGCTGCGCCGGCTGCTCGCCGGGCGCACCTCGATCGTGATCGCGCACCGCCTGTCCACCATCCGCCAGGCCGGGCGCATCGTCGTGCTCGAGCACGGGCGCATCGCCGAGCAGGGCACCCACGACGAGCTTCTCGCCGCCGAGGGGCGCTACTTCCAGCTTTACCGGGACTGGACCTCGGCGCAGTCGCAGGCCGCGGCGTAGGTCACCTGCCGGGCCGTCACAAGCGCTTACTGCCTGCGCTTAGGCCGTCGCACGGGCCGATAGTTCTCTCCCCGGCGCCGCGTAGCCTGCCCGGTCCGCCATGTTCGCTCAACATCTGGTTATCGATCGCGAAGCTCCCCAACCGAGGTCTCGCAACGGGAGCGCGCGATGCTCGAAGCGTTGATCGACCTCACCGAGGCCCAGATCGCCGCGGCCCACGCAAGAGCCGCGAATCTCGACGCCCAGGCGCTTGGCCTGGTCGGCTTCGATGCGGTGCTCGTGACGGCCGACCTGGCGGCCCAACGACTACTCGGTCACTCGTGGTGGGTACCGCTTCCAGGGCTGGCGATCTCCATTGTCCTCGGTGCGTCGGTGATGGCTGTCACGCGCTTCGATGTCGGCCCCTCCCCGAGCAGCTTCTACGCTCGGCATGCAGCGAGTCCGCGAGACGCTGCCCTGGAGCAGCTGCTCTCAGATCTAATCGCAAGTCAGCAGGACAACGCTCAACCGGTGCACGCGAAGACGGAACGCCTGGTGCTCGCACTCGCCGCACTCTTGCTGACGGTTGTCTGCTCAACCGTAGCTATAGCGGCCTAGAATGAGGCACATGAGAGACGATCGGGATGGGCAACGGCACGGCGAGCCAGTCGAGCAGCAGCCCGAGAACGGCTCGCATCAGCTCCCGTCGGTCCTTCCAAGCCCCGATCGACTGCCCCACGTCACGCTCAGCGGGGGGCTGCTGAGCGGCTTTGACGTCTTGCGCGTTGAAGACACCAGCTGGATGGCCCCCGAGAAAGTCGAGCGCGGCGCACGGGTCGAGCTTTTTGACGGCACCTGCGCGCTTGTCGTGAAGGCGAGGAGACAGCATTTCTCCAAGTTCGGGATCGAGGGGAGCGTCGACCTCGAGCTTGCGGACGGGACGATCGTGTCCAGGCCGAACCGAGACATCGCGCGTGTTCTCGCGGCGTCCGGCAGTGATTGATCTGCGGTAGCTGAGCGATTAGGCTGCGGCGCAGATGCCCGCCGTCGCCAAACCCGGCCGCCAGCGCGAGCGAATCGCGCTCGTGCTCGCCGGCGGCGGCGCACGAGGAGCTTACGAGGCGGGGGCGCTGGCGGTGCTGGCGCCAGCTCTGGCCGCCCGCAAACAGAGCCCGGACATCCTCGTCGGCACGAGCATCGGCGCGCTCAACGGCTCGTTCTTCGCGGCGCGCGCACACGAACCGCTCGACGTGGCGGCCGCGGCGGCGCTCGACATGTGGCGGGCGCTGCACTGGGGCAAGGCGCTGCGCCCGCTGACCTCGCCCTCGGAGCTCGGCCGCCTGCTGGGCACGGCGGCGATGCTCGCGCACCTGCCGCGCGCCGACCCATCGGGCCTGCTGGACACCTCGCCTTTGCGTCCGACGCTCGACCGGCTGGTGTCGTTCGAGCGGATCGAGGACAACGTCGCCGACGGCACACTGACGGCGGCCGCGGTGGTCGCGACCTCATACGCGACGACGCGCAGCGTCGTCTTCCACCACGGCGGCCCTGCTCCAGAGCGCGACGTGACGCGCGCGATCGACTACGTCTCGACGGTGCTCAAACCGGAGCACGTGCTCGCCTCCGCGGCGATCCCCGGCGCGTTCCCGGCGGTCCACGTGCGCGAGCCGCGCGCGGCGGCCGGCTGGTACAGCGACGGCGGCGTACGCCTGAACGCGCCGTTGAAGCCGGCGCTATCGCTGGGCGCCGAGCGCGTGGTGGTGATCGGCCTGAACTCCTCCGCGGCCCCCGCGCGCGCCACGCGGCGGCCGGACATGCTCGACGGCGTAGCGCAGCTGCTGCAGGTCGTGCTCGCAGACCAGCTAGCCGACGACGTCGCGACGCTCGCCACCGTCAACGAGGCGGTCACCCAGAGCCGCTCGGCGGCCGCCAGGGACGCCGCACGCAAGCCCCGGCGAAGGATCCCCTACATCTTCATCGCGCCGCGCGATCGGCTGGAGATCGGACGCCTGGCGCGCGAGGTCTACAAGCGCCGCTACAGCGGCATCCGCGGGCTCGTACGCGACCGCAACCTCGCGCTGCTCGGGCAGTTCGTCAACGCCGAGCGCAGCCCCGTGCACGGCGAGATTCTCAGCTACCTGTTCCTCGCGCGCGAGTTCATCGACAAGCTGATCGCGCTCGGCGAACGCGACGCCAGGCGCTGGCTGGAGCAGCCGCACGACGCGGGGCTGTGGCAGGTCGGGCGGATGCCCATCGGTGGGCAGGACTCGGCAGCCGCGGGCGGCGCTGCGCGCAAGCAATAGTCAGCGTGCGCGCACCTGGGCCCGGTCGCTGGCGTGCCGTGGCGCGCGACCCGCTGACCGTGATTCCGCTCACCGCACTGGCGGCGTACACGGTCATCTTCGCCGCTCACTCGAGCGCGATCGTTACGACGCTCTACCTAAACGCCGACATCGCCTCTGGACCGGTGATTGCGCAGTCGCTCGCGTCGGCGCCCGGCCACACCGAAGTGCTGCTCGGCAACTATCCGTGGTTCGAAGCGCTTGGCGCGATGTCGATTCTGCGTACGCTGCCTGCACATCGTCTTCTGTGGGAGGCGACTCCGTTCGTTGTGGCTGTGGCGACGATGGGCATGGTCGCATGGGGAACGTGGCGGGCGGCGGGATGCCGCGCAGCGCTGCTCACGCTTACGATCGGCATCGCTGCATCTCCGGCTGGCGTCGCGGATCTTGGGACCTGGACGGTGCATGGGCTGACGTGGGCGCACGCGGCGTTGCTCAGCTGGCTGGCTGTTTGGCTCGCGGGGGCGCGATCGCATAAAAGGGCGCTCGGCGCGGCGGCGCTCGTGGGGCTGGTCTGCGGCCCGGCCCTGGCGTCGGATCTGCTGCTCATCCCTGCCGGCCTGCTGCCACTTTGGATCGCGGCGCTTGCGCTCAGACTCCGCGGCCACACGAGACTGGGCACCGACGTGAGGATAGTGTGGCAAGGGACGTTGCTCGCGACGGCCGCTACGACCGTCGGCGCGGTGCTCACCATGCTAGTGGCCGACCACGAGAACATCCACGGTGCGGGCACACTCCCGATCCGGCTTGCCAGCGCGGGCCGTCTGGGCCACAACCTGCGTGTGCTGTGGGAATCGCTCGCGGCGTTGGGCAACGGTGACATCTTCAACGCGGCGTTCGGGGCCAGCACCCTGCTCCATGCCGTCTGCGCCGGACTGGCGATCGTCGCTGTCGTCATCGCGCTCTGGGCGGCCCGGTCGTCGCTCCTGGCCGCCTCCTCCGCGTCCACGGTCGCACTGGCGGCCTTCTGGGCCACGGCCTCCGTAGCACTGCTGGCGTCGTTCGTGTTCAGCTCGGTTCCCGTGGCGAGCTTCTCCGGGCGCTACCTGGTGGGCGTGCTGATGGCCGTTGCCGCCCTCGTGCCACTGGCTGCGCGCCGGCTTCCGGGGCGCGCTCTCACGAGCGCCGCGGTCACGTACTTCGTGCTCGTCGGCGTGATGTCGCTGCTACGCGGTGAGATGACCGCCAACCCCACCCGCTTCCCCTCCGCGGCGGAAGCCAAGATGGTTGCGCGCTTCGCCGCCCAGCAGTCAGCCACGGTGGGCTACGCCGGCTACTGGGATGCAGCGCCGCTGACGTGGTCCTCGAGCTTCGCCGCACACGTGTACCCGGTAGCCGCGTGCGCGGAGGGCCTGTGCGCCTACGAGCTGCACCGCATCGCATCCTGGTACAGCCCGCGGTCGGCGAGCCGGAGCTTTCTCGTGCTCGACGGCACCGTCAGACAGGCCTCGCTGACGAGCCTGCCGCCGGCAATCGGCCATCCGGTGGCAGGTGAGCACATCGGTCAACTCGTCGTGTATATCTTCTCAGAGGACATCGCGCGCTACTTCGGCGCGCCGCTAAGAGGACCGCAGGCGTAGGGACAGGTCTTCCGACCTGCGGGCCACCGTCAGGCCCGCCCCCGCTCGCGCGCGGCCGTAGCCGACGGCCGCGCGCGCCGCCGTCCTATTTGACCATGGCCAGGCTGGACCTCCCGCCCGCCGATATGGCAGCCGCTTTTTTCAGCTCTTCGGTGCTGGAAGGGCATGCGCCCGTGGTCCCCGGAGCTCCGGCTTCGCATACCCGCAGCGGAACGGCGCTATACGCGGTGAGACCGTCGCCGAGCTGCCCGTCGGGGTCCGCGCCCCAGGCATCGACGTAGCTGCCGGCAAGCGCCAGGTTGTGATCGTCGCCGGCTGAGACGGCCTTGATCCCTTTCAGCCGTTTGGCCCCCAGGCACGTTGCGTTCAGAGGTGTGAATCCCACCTTGCACACGGCCACCGGCACGAGGCTTTCGGTCGGGAGGGGAAAGAAGTCGTCGCCGAGCAGCCCTTCGGGGTTCGATCCGAACGACCTGACTTCACCGGTTCCCAACAGGACCAGGCTGTCGGTCCGCCCGGAGCTGACGGCCTTGCCGTCTTCGAGATAGCTGCCGCCCGGACACGGCGGGGTCGAGCTGTAGGCTTCCTCGCATATGTGGACCGGCACCATGCTGCAGGGCTGCGCGGCCTGGCACGCTTCCGGGCCGGTGTTGTCGTTGTCGCCCAGCTGGCCACGCTCGTTGGCTCCGAAGCTCACCGCCCACCGCGGGTTTTCCAGTAGCGCCAGGTCGTGCTCATAGCTCGAGGAGGTTTCGATCACGTCGAGCAGGGGGTTGATGCACGGCCGCGTCGCTTCTTCGATCGCACAGACAGGCGCCGCCCGCTCGATGCCGGGCGGCGAGGCGATCCATTCACCCTGCCCCAGCTGTCCTGACTGGTTCGCGCCCCAGCTGATCGCCTCTTTGCCGTGCGTCATGATCACGACGAAGAACCGCGGTCCGGCTGAGATCTTTTCGACGCCTTCCAGGGCGGAGCCCGGACAGGGACCGGTGACGGCGCACGGGACGACCGGCACTTCGCTGAAGGCCGGCGTGGACGTCCCCAGGCCCAGCTGCCCGGCTTCGTTGGAGCCCCAGGTGACGACCTGGCCGCTTTCCAGTATCGCCGCGCTCGAGTCCAGAGCACCGGCGGCGATCGCCTTGACGTGTTCCAGCTCGGGGCTGGTCGAGGACGGGCAGGGCCCAACTGCCCCGACGGCGCACACGTACACGGGCACAGAGCTATCGGCGACGCTGTTGTCGCCCAGCGCGCCCTCCGCGCCAGAGCCCCACGCGACGACCTTCCCGTCGGTCAGCAGCGCCAGGCTGTGGTCTCCACCCTCGGAGATCGCCTTCACGTGTTTCAGGTGCGGACACGGACTGCTCGTCGTCGAGGACGTGCCGACTTCGCATACCCACACCGGCCGCTCCTCGCCAGCGGAGGTGTAGCTGTCACCGAGCTGTCCGGAGGAGTTCACGCCCCAGCCGACGACTTCATCACCCGACGAGGCCTGCGCCGCGCCCGCAACGCCCAGAGCGCCGGCCAAGACGACCAACGCCGCCACGAGGGCAGATCCGTACCGGCGGCCGCCGGGTCGCTTCTCGCCCCGTCTCTTATAGAGCATCGCAGCGACCGTCCCCAGCGCACGTCGCATCACTTCCCCCTTTGACGTCGTGAATGAGTGAGTATCAGCAAATACATGAGGCTCAGCGCCCGGCCCGCCCGCGTCACGCGACCGAGTCGACCTCGACTTCTTCTTCGTTGACCTGCGTTATCGACGCGTCCAGTCCGGTCTGCAGAAATGAGGAGCCGCCGCTGAGCGCCTGTTCCAGGTAGTCGGCGGGCTCGGCCAAGAAGCCTTCGGGTTTCTGGTGGCCGCTCGTCTCTTTCGCTTTCAGTTTGTTGTCCAACAGCATTTTGTTGGACTCGATCGGAACGATGACCGAGCCCTGCACGGACACCGCTGTCGACGAGCTGCCGCTGGCGCAGGTGAATTTCGCCACCACCCCGGCACCTGCCCCTCCCGGCCCCACGGGATAGAGGTCAAGGCCGATTTTGTTGGTGAGGCTGCTGGTGCCCGCTTGATAGACGCCCAGGGCACCGTTGAGCGGGTGCGTGACGATTTCGCCGGGTCCGCCGCTTGCGCTCGCGCAGGTGGTGGCGGCCCGTTTGCAGCCCGTGAATCTCAGCGTCACGCCACCAACGGCTTTCGGCTCCGTGTATTCGCCTTCCCCGGTCTCCCCGGAGCATTTCACGAGGGTGCCGCTGATGGGCTGAAGCTTGATCGTGCCGCTCGTGAGCGTTGTCGTGAAATGCGCTTTTATGACCCCGGGATACCATTCGTATTCTTTGCCTCCGCCCGCCGTCGTGCAGTTGCTGTTGCCATATTTGCCGAGGAGCGGCCCGGGTTCAGGCAGGAACTGAATGCAGCGGCCGAATTCCGGAGGTCCCGATTCCGAGAGCAGAGCGAGATTGTGAAAGCCACCGGCTGCGATCGCCGTGACCGTGTCTGCGGGTGGCACGGTCAGCAGGACGTTCACGGGAGTCGCGCTGCAGACCGAGCCAGAGATGCATGTCGAAGGGCCGGTGGCGGTACCGTCGCCGAGCTGGCCAAACTGGTTTTCACCCCAGGTCATAACTTCGCCGTCGCTCAGCAGCGCGATGCTGTGCCACACTCCAGCCGCGATTGCGGTGACCGTCACCCCCGGAGAAGGGGCGATGTCGACCGCCACAGGGGTGGTGCTGCACGACGCGCCCCCGCAGGACATGGGGCCAGCCGAGGTGCCATCCCCGAGCTGCCCATCTTCGTTGTAGCCCCACGTCAGGAGTTCCCCATCGCTCAGCAGCGCGAGATCCTGGTAGCCGCCGGCGGCAATCGACGTCGCCCTGACACCGGAGGGAGGGGTGATGTCCGCCACCACCGGAACGCTGCTGCACGGCCCCCCGCAGGACGCGGCGACCCCCCAGGTGCCGTTGCCGAGCTGCCCGTTTTCGTTGTAGCCCCAGGTCAGGACTTCCCCGTCGCTGAGCAGCGCCATGCTATTGAAGACGCCCGCCGCGATCGCCGTGACCGTGACGCCGGCGGGCAGCGGCGGCAGGTCCACGGCAACCGGGGTGGTGCTACACGCGGTTGAGCTGCACGTCGAAGGGCCGGTGTACGTATCGTCGCCCAGCTCCCCGTACTGGTTCGTACCCCAGGCCATGATGGTGTTGTTGCTCAACAGCGCGAAGCTGTCCAGGAAGCCGCCCGCGATCGCCTTGACCGTCGTGTCCGGGGGCAGGGGCAGCGTGACCGGCACCGGGACGTCGCTGCTCGTCGTCGACCCGTCGCCCAACTGACCGTAGGCGTTGTCGCCCCAGGCCATGATTTTGTCGTTGCTCAGGAGAGCCAAGCCGTGGATGCCACCGGCGGCGATGGCGCGGACCGTGGTGCCCGACGACAACGTGAGGCTCACGGGCACCGGTACGTCGCTGGTGAACGTCGATGCGTCCCCCAGCTGCCCTGCCCCGTCGTCGCCCCAGGCCATGATTTTCGCGTCGCTCAGCAGCGCGAGGCTGAATTCGTTGCCACCGGCGACCTGGGTGACCGTCACGCCGGCTGGCAGGCTGAGGCTTGCAGGCACCGGCGCCAGTGCGCACGCCAGGGAGCCCTCGCATGTCGACGGGCCGGTCAGGGAGCCGTTGCCCAACTGACCGAACTCGTTGAGACCCCAGCCCATCACCGTGGCGGGGCTGGAGGCCGCGGCAGACGCGGCAAAGAGCACGCCGGCCATGAAAACGACGACTGTGCAGAGCACCATGTCCTTCACACGCCTCCGCAGCGGCCGGGCCCATGACACGCCCCGCTCGAGGCGCGTCGAGCGCGACAGCCGACGAACCCAAGCGGCAAACATGCTCTCCCCCACCCCCGTGGTGTATGAACGGGACCCGCACCGATGCCCAGCTGACAGGCCCGGAACCCTCGCGCCGCTTTCTACCACGCTCGCCGGCTACAGATGTGACGTACCCGTGACCGGGCGACTGGCCGTCCGCGCGCGTCGTGCAAACACGCAGACGGTGGGCGGCGAAGACGGTCGGCGGGTTACGGGCTTTCGTGAGCTCCGGGACAGGGACTCGAACCCCAATCTCCCGGACCAGAACCGGGCGTCACTGCCAATTGGACTATCCCGGACAGTGCCCTTCGGCTAGAAGAATAGCCAACCGGCCCGCGGCTCCGCCGATCTGCAGGCGCGCCGCCGCCCACCCGGAAGCCCGACCCAGGCGCTCAGAACGCGGCTGGCGCGCCGTTGGGCGCGAAGTAGGTGGTGATCGCCTCCTCGAGGCCGGGGTCGAGCACGAGCAGGACCTCGTCGCCGGCTTCGATGACGGTGTCGGCCTTGGGCACGAAGCCGGAGCCGCCGCGCAGCACGGAGATGATCAGGCAGCCCTCGGGGAGCGCGATGTCGACGACCTTCTCGCCGACGGTGGGCGCGTCGTCGGCGACCTCCAGCTCGATGATCTCCAGGCGCTCCTCTTCGAGCGCGAGCAGGTGCACGAGGCCGTAGCGCGGCACCTCGTGCTCGATCAGGCGCAGGATCAGGTCGGTGGCGGAGACCGCGGGCTGGATGCCGAGCAGGCGGAAGTGGTCGTGGTTGCGCGGGTTGTTGACGCGCGCGATGATCCGCTCGCACAGGTACTTCTCCTTGGCGACCTGGCAGACGAGGATGTTGTCCTCGTCGTCGCCGGTGACCGCGATGACGAGGTCCGCGCGCTGGATGCCGGCGCGCTCGAGCACCCACAGCTCGGTGGCGTCGCCGTACTGGACGGCGTGCTCGAACTCCTCCTCGCACGCCAGGTAGCACGAGCGCGAGCTCTCGATCAGCGTGACTTCGTGGTCCTTGCTGATCAGCTCGCGTGCGAGGTTGCGCCCGACCTTGCCGGCGCCGGCGATGATCGCGTACATGGCTAGAGCACCATCGTAGAGGTGGAGTCGACCATCTACGCCGCCTGCGACTCCGCCTCCCCCTCCGCGGGGGCGATCGCGCGCTCGAACATCTCGATCGCGTGCTTGGTCGGGGAGATCGTGTGCAGGCCCTGCTCGCGGTACCAGTCGGCGCGCGCGGGGTCCATCACGCGCACGATCGCCTTCTGCACGCCGAAGCGCTTCTGCGCGATCTGCGCGATCACGAGGTTGGTGTTGTCGCCGGCGGTGGACGCGATGAACGCGTCCGCGCGCTCGATCCCCGCTTGGATCAGCGCGTCTGTCTCGAGCGCTGTGCCGACGGTGAAGCGGCCGCCGGAGTCCTCCCAGCTCTTGCTCTGGCCGGCGTCGAGCCGCTCGTGCGAGAGCGGGTCCTCGTCGAGCACCGACACCTCGTGCCCGGCGGTGAGCGCCGACTTGGCGAGCGCCGAGCCGACACGGCCGGCGCCGACGATCAGTACGAACATGGAGCTGGGTGCGGTTGCATTGGTTCGGAGGTTAGACCATTGGGGCGCCGGCGCGGTTGGCACGGCGGGCCTGCTCGACCGGCGAGTCGCGCGCGGCGGGAGCGGTGACGATCACCCTACATGAGGCCTTGCGCACGACGTACTTGGTGATCTCCCCCACGTAGCCCTCGAGCGTCCCGCCGCGGCCGCCCAGGCGCGCGCCGCCGCGGATCGACGAGGGCTCCTCGGCGCCGAGCACGATCGCCTCGACGCCGCGCCTGCGCGCCTCGTCGACGATCGCGTAGCCGGCGCGGCGGGTGCGCAGGGTGGCGGTGGCGACGTGCACGCCGTTGTACTCCTCCCCCACCGCCTTGGCGCGCGCGAGCACCTGGCGCGCGTGCTTGATCTGCGCCTCCGGCAGGCTGGCGTCGAGCGGCAGCGACATGGGGATCACGAACATCCACACCGCCTCGATCGTGGCGGCGTCGATCGCCGCCTCGTCGGTCTGCTCGCCGGCGACCAGCAGCGCGGCGGTCTGCACGATGTCGTCGTCGAGGTCGGTGCCGAACAGCGGCACGAGGATCGAGCCGTAGTCGCGCTCCTGGTGGGGCTCGGCGCGCAGCACCTGCGGCGCGACGGTGACGCGGCGCAGCAGCGAGGTTTCGTCGGCGCGGCGGTAGAACACGTACAGCGCGATCCCCACCGCCATCCAGCCGAGGCCGACGTAGCGGGCGGGTTCGTGCACGACCATCACCGCCACCAGGCCGCCGCCTGACACGAGCGCGCCGAACGCCGCCGGCAGCGGCAGCTGGCCGCCTTTGACGGTGATCGACAGCGGCACGCGGTAGGGGCGGTCGCGGTCGGGCTCGGTGTAGCGCAGGCGGCAGATCGACAGATGCGCGATCGTGAACGCGAGCATCGCGCCGAACGCGTAGATGCCGACGAGGAAGTCGAGGTCCTCGGGCGCGACCAGCGCGGCGGCGATCAGGCCGGCGAGGATGATCAGCACATACGGCGTGGAGCGCACCGGGTGCAGCCGCCCGAGGCCGCTGGGGATCTGGCGGTTGGTGGACAGCGAGTAGGCCAGGCGCGAGAGGCCGAGCATCGCCGAGTTGGCGGCCGCGACGAGCGTCACGGCGGCGGTGGCGGCGACGAGGTAGGTGAGCGTCTGCTCGAGCCAGTGCGGGTGCACGCGGCTGACGACGCCGATCATCGGCGCGTTCAGGTAGCGCCCGGCGAGCGCGGTGTGGCCGTCGTGCACGGGCAGCGCGGTGATGGCGACGAGCGCGATGCCCACGTACAGGAAGGCGACGGTCGCGGTGGTGCTCCCCACTAGGCGCTTGAGCCCGGCGCGGCTGATCCGCACCTCGCCGGCGAGACCGGATGCGGACTCGAGGCTCGTGAACGAGATCACGGCGACGGTCAGCGCGAAGATCAGCTGCGACCACGTCGGTGTGCTGCCGAGGTGGATGGGCGCGGTGAGCGTGTGCGGGTCGAAGAACAGCACCAGCCCGAGCACGACGATGAACGCCTGCAGCGCGAGGTCGCCCGCCAGCAGCATGCCCACGCGCCGCGCGCGCCGGGCGCCGAAGCCGCGGATGTTGCCGAGCACCACGAAGGCGATGAACGCGAGCGCCAGCCCGAGCGCCTCGCCGCGGTTGCCCAGCGGGCTCCAGAACGTCTTCAGGTACTGGGTCGCCGAGTACGCGGTGACCGCGATCAGGATCACGTAGTCGAGCAGGATCGCCCAGCCGGCGACGAAGCTGACGAGCTCGTTGAACGCGTGGCGCGCGAACACGGTCGCGCCGCCGCGCTCCTGGTGCAGCGACGCGCCCTCCACGTAGGTCATCGCCGTCAGCGCGTACAGCACTGCCGCGATCAGGAACACCAGCGGCGTCAGCCCCAGCGCATGGCCGGAGATCACCCCCAGCGAGAAGTAGATCGCGCTCGCCAGCGACGAGTACACGATCGTGAACAGGATCGGCGAGCCGATGCTGCGCCGCGCGATCGTGCGCGAGCGCGCCGCCAGCTCCGCGAGCTCCGAGGCGGGGCTCTCCGGCGCGCTCATCGCCCCCGCGCCCTCCTGACCTCCACGTACCAGCGCCCGCTGCCAGCCGCGATGAACAGCGCGCCCAGCAGCAGCCGCACCGAGATCGACCCCGTTTGCACGAACGCCGCCTGCACGATCAGCGCCACGCCGATCGCCACCATCGCCAGCGAGAGCACGAACGTGCCCATCCGGTGCGCCTGTCGACCGTTCATCTCAGCTGAGGTTATTCCCGTGCCCACGATGCTGTACCGGGTGGCGCATGCGCCACCCGGCCGGACGGTGCACGCACCGTCCGGTGGGGCCGCACATGTGCGGCCCCGGGACAAATCACGTGATCAGCGGAATGATCAGGATCGCGACGATGTTGGCGACCTTGATCATCGGGTTGATGGCCGGCCCGGAGGTGTCCTTGAAGGGGTCGCCGACGGTGTCTCCGGTGACCGACGCGGCGTGGGCGTCAGAGCCCTTGCCGCCGAAGGCGCCGTCCTCGATGAGCTTCTTGGCGTTGTCCCACGCGCCGCCGCCGGCGGTCATCATCACGGCGAAGAAGAAGCCGACGACGATCACGCCGATCAGCAGGCCGCCGAGCGCCTGCGTGTCGATCAGGCCGACGATCACCGTCAGGCCGATCGGCAGCAGCGAGGGCAGGATCATCTCGCGCTGGGCCGTCTTGGTGACGATGTCAACGCATGTCGCGTAGTCGGGGTCTTCGGTCCCCTCCATGATGCCCGGGTGCTCGCGGAACTGGCGGCGCACCTCCTCGACGACCGCGCCGCCGGCGCGCCCGACGGCCTCCATCGACAGCGACGCGAACAGGCAGACCATCATGCCTCCGAGCAGCAGGCCGATCAGCACCGGCGGTTCGTTGATGCCGAAGTTGATGAACGCGCCGTGGCTCTTTTCGGCGAGCTCCTGGCGGAAGCCCGCGAACAGCACCACAGCCGCCATCACCGCCGAGCCGATCGCGTAGCCCTTGGTCACCGCCTTGGTCGTGTTGCCGACCGCGTCGAGCGGGTCGGTGACGTTGCGAACCTCCTCCGGCAGGTCGGCCATCTCGGCGATTCCGCCCGCGTTGTCGGTGATCGGACCGAACGCGTCGAGCGCGACGATCAGGCCTGTCAGCGACAGCTGGCCCATGACGGCCACGCCGATGCCGTAGATGCCCGTCGTGCCGCCGCCCGCGAGCTTCCACGCGCCGAGGACACCGAGCACGAGCACGATCGCCGGCGCCGCCGTCGCCTGCAGGCCCGACCCGAAGCCCTGGATGATGTTCGTTGCGTGACCGGTGATCGACGCTTTCGCGGTCTTCTTCACCGGCGAAAAGCGCGTAGAGGTGTAGTAGTCGGTAATCACGAACAGGCACGCCGTGACCGCGATCCCGATCAGCGCGCACAGGTAGAACTTGCCCCATGAGGGCGTGTTGACCGTGTTGCCCACCTGGCTGAAGGACAGGCCGCGCATCATCCAGTAGGTGATCGGCGCGAACGCCGCGCCGGCGATCACGCCGGAGACGATCAGGCCCTGGTAGAGCGCGCGCTCGACGTTGCCCGCTTTCGAGCGCACCGCGAAGGTGCCGATGATCGACGCGATGATCGCCGCGCCCCCCAGCACCAGCGGGTAGAGCACCACGCGCGTGGACTCGTGGAAGGTCAGCACGCCCAGCAGCATCACCGCGACCGCGGTCACCGCGTAGGTCTCGAACAGGTCGGCCGCCATGCCCGCGCAGTCGCCGACGTTGTCGCCGACGTTGTCCGCGATCGTCGCCGGGTTGCGCGGGTCGTCCTCGGGGATCCCCGCCTCGACCTTGCCGACGAGATCGGCGCCCACGTCGGCCGCCTTCGTGAAGATGCCGCCGCCGAGCCTCGCGAACACCGAGATCAGCGAGCCGCCGAAGCCGAGGCCGATCAGCGCGTCCACCGCGCTCTTCTGCGTTTCGCCGAACGCGCTCGTCAGCAGGCCGTAGTAGCCGGAGACGCCCAGCAGCGCCAGGCCCACCACCAGCAGGCCGGTGATCGCGCCGCCACGGAAGGCGACCTGCAGGGCCGGCGAGACGCCGCCACGCGCGGCCTCCGCCACGCGGGCGTTCGCGCGCACCGACACGTTCATACCGATGTAGCCCGCCGAGCCTGACAGGACCGCGCCGATCAGGAAGCCGGCGGCGACGGCGATGTTCTGGATGAAGATCAGCGCCACGAACACGACCACCCCGACCGCGGCGATCGTCGTGTACTGCCGGTTCAGGTACGCCCGCGCACCTTGCTGAACAGCGAGTGAGATCGACTGCATGCGCTCGTTGCCCGGCGAAAGCGCCAGCAGGGATCGTGCGGTCAACAGGCCGTACGCGACTGCGCAAGCGGCGCAAACGAGGCCGACGACGACCCCATGGTTCGTCAGAAAGCTGCTCAACAGAAATCCTCCGCGGTCTGATTTGCGTGCCGCGCGAGGATGTGTCGCGCGCACGTCTGACGGCCGGACTGCTCAGCACGAGCGCGCATCCGGTGCAAACGCGGGCGAAGTCTATCGTGCCGGCCGGCCGGGTGCCGGCCAGCGCCCGCTGTCCGCTATCGCCCGGGCACCCACAGCCTACCGCTCGACTCTGCCGGGCCGGGGCCTTTCGGGCCCTCCTGCGCCGGCGGCTGCTGGTCCTCTGCGCCCGGCCCTGCCGCCTCTGCCTCCGCCGCCGCGGCCGCGCGCGCGCCGGGCGCGACCTCGCGCGCGTAGGCCATCTGCAGCTGCGAGAGCGCGTCGCGCAGCGGCTTGACCTCCTGCGGGACGCTGCGCTCGAGGATCTCCAGCAGCGCCCTGACGGCGTCGATCGCGTCGCGCGCCTGGGCGAGGTCGCGCTGGGGGTGGCCCGCGCCGGCCGGATCCGCCGCATCGCCGGGCGCCGGCGCCATGCGCCGGGCGCCGAGGTTCAGCAGCGATACGACCGCCTGCGCGATCAGGTCGGTCGTGGTCAGCCGGCTCAGTTCCGCTTCATAGGCGGCGCGAAGCTCCTCCTCCGTCGGCGCGCCGGACGCTGCGTCGTGTGCGCTCGCATCGGGCGCTGTGTCGTGTGCGCTCAAACCGTTACCTCCTCCGAATAGCTCGCCCTGGTCTCGTTGACGCTTGCCGCGAACACGTCCTCGCGCGTGGCCCCCGCGTCGATCATCCGCCTTTGGCGCTGCGCGCCGTTGTGCTCTGGGAACACCGGCTCGATCGCGAGCTCGGCGCGCACGGGCGCCGTCCACGCGAGCAGCCGCTCGATCGCCTCGCGCGCCGGGTACTCCCGCGCGCGGTCGAGGTCGATCAGCCTGCCGTCCAGGCCGAAGCGGATCGCGCGCCACATGTTCTCCTCGATCAGCCGCGGCGCCGGGTGCTCGAACGGCGCGCGCTCGTCGACGTCGCGCACGGCCTGCGCGATGCATGCGACCAGCAGGCCCGCGAGCGCCTCGGACTCCTGGGCGCTGGCCTGCGCGTCGCAGATGCGCACCTCGACGGTGCCGAACGCGAAGTGTGGGCGCACCGACCACCACACCTGCGTGAACTCGACGATCGAGCCGGTGCGCACGAGGAACTCGATGTACTCGCGGTAGGCCGCCCAGCCGCCGAACGCGTCGGGAACGCCGCAGCGCGGAAAGCTCTTGGTGAAGCTCTGCGTGCGCGCCGAGTGCAGCCCGCTGTCGCGGCCGTCGAGGAACGGCGAGTTGGCGGAGATCGCAAGCAGCAGCGGCAGCACCGGGCGCAGGCGGTCGCACGCGCGCACCGCGCGGTCGATGTCGCGCACGCCCACGTGCACGTGCAGGCTGAACGTGTTGTTGCGCCAGGCCACGTATTTCAAGCCGTCCTCCACACGCCGGTAGTGCTCGGTGTCGATGATCGGCTGCTCGCGATAGTCGGCCCACGGGTGCGTGCCGGTCGCGCCGAGTGCGACACCCTCGCGGGCGGCGAGCGCGAACATGCGCCGGCGGCGCTCGCGCTGGCTGCGCAGCGCGTCGTGCAGGTCGGCGCCGGCGCCGGAGATGATCTCGATCTCGGAGGAGATCAGCTCGCCTGCGACGCCGTCGCGCAGCAGCGGGTCCTCGCCGGCGGCGTCGCGCAGATGCTCGAAGCGCGGCACCAGTTCGAGCGTGCGCGGGTCGATGATCGAGAACTCCTCCTCGACGCCGACCGTCAGGTCGGTCGCGGCCGCGAACGTCTCGGCAGCAAGGTCTAGATCGAGGCTGTTTCGCTTCACGGGCGGCGGATCAGGTCAGATAGAAGTACAGCGCGTAGAGCAGATCGACCGCCGGGCTGGACGTGTGCACGGTCACCTCCGGCGGCACGTCCAGCAGCGACTCGGAGTAGTTGAAGATGATCTTCACGCCCGCCTCCACGAGCTCGTCGGCGAGCCCCTGGGCAGCCTGCGTGGGCACCGCCAGCACGCCGACCACGATGTCCTCCTCGTCGACCACCTGGCGCAGCTCGGCGATGTCGCGCACCAGCTGGCTGCCGACCTTCGTGCCGACCTTCGCCTGGTCGCTGTCGAAGATCGCGACCACGCGGAAGCCGTGATCGGCGAAGATTTCCGAGGACGCGATCGCCTGGCCGAGGTGGCCCGCGCCGATCAGCCCGATGTTGTGCTGCCCGGCCGTGCGCAGGATCTTGCGGATCTGCGACACGAGTGCCTCGACGTTGTAGCCGACGCCGCGCTTGCCGAACTTCCCGAAGCCCGACAGGTCGCGGCGGATCTGGGTGGAGTTGACGTGCGTGTAGTCCGACAGCTCCTGAGAGGAGATCGTCTCCTTGCCCATCTTCTTCGCCTGCGTGAGCACCTGCAGGTAGCGCGACAAGCGCGCCGCGACGCCCAGCGACAGGCGCTCGCCGGCGGCGCTCGCTCCGTCGCGTCCGGCAGCGAGCCCCGGTGGCTGGGAGGCCATCCGTTCTCCGTAGCTCATCCGCCAGACCTTCCGTAGCTCATCGCCGGGACTCTAGACGCTCGCGCACGCGCGCCTCACAGACGTGGTACTCGCACAGCTCCTCGCCATCGAGCGCCACCACCGGGATGCGCTCGAAATACGCGCGGTGAAGCGCTTCGTCGGCGGTGATGTCGAGCTCCCGCAGGGCGAAGCCGAGCTCGTCCTGAAGACCGCGCAGAACGGCCATCGCGTCCTCGCACAGGTGACAGTCGGGCTTGGAGTAGACCGTGATCGTGGCCACCCCCGTCGGACCGGGCCGCTGCGTCAAGATCGTCGCGCGGCGCGCAGCAGGACGCCGGGGTGGCGCGCCATCTTCGGCGCGATCCGCAGCGCGAAGTAGCTCACCGCAAGCCACGGCCGCAGGTAGGGCCTGACGCGGCGGATGCGCCCGTCGTCGTCGAGCTCGCACACCATCGCGTCCGCGAGCCGGAACGGTCCGATCCTGCCGTCGCCCAGCACCACGCGCAGCGCCCCGTCTCCGACCTCATCGCGCCAGCGCAGGCCGCGCAGGGCTCCGTACACCGCCGAGGCGAGGATCCGCAGGTCGCGCTCGCCGCGGAACACCAGCTTTGCGGACAGCGGCGACACGAGCTCCGCGTCCGGGGCGAGCGTCGCGATCAGCGCGTCGATGTCGTTCGCTTCAGAGGCGCTGCGGTAGCGGGCCACTGCGTCGTCCACACCACGATTTTTCCACATCCTCGGACGCTCAGCGCGCGCGCTCGCCGGTGGCGTATGCGTCGAGGCCCAGGTAGTGCGGGTAGTCCAGGCGCCGGCCGAAGCGGGCGGCGCTCGCGATCATCGCGGCGTTGTCGGTGCACAGCGAGCGCGCGGGCACGTGCAGCGTGGCCCCCAGCTGGGCGAGGCGCCGGCGCAGGGCGCCGTTGGCGGCCACGCCGCCGCCGACGGCCAGCCGCTGCAGCCCGACCCGCTCGAGCGCCTGGGCGCAGCGCGCGGCCAGCGCCTCGACGATCGCCGCCTGGAAGGACGCGGCCAGGTCGGCCGCCCGTTCGCCGGCCGCCTCCTCGCCGAGCTCGCGCAGCGTGTACAGCAGCGCCGTCTTGACGCCCGCGAAGGAGAAGTCCAGGCCATCCTGGAAGCTCTTGTGGCGCACGCCCCGACCTCCGCGCCGGCGCTCGGCCGCCGAGCCCGGGAACGAGAACGCCTGCGGGTCGCCGCCGGCGGCCAGGCGCTCGAGCGCGGGCCCGCCGGGAAAGCCCAGGCCGAGCATCCGCGCGCCCTTGTCGAACGCCTCGCCGGCGGCGTCGTCGAGCGTGCAGCCGAGCACCTCGTAGCCGTCGTGCTCGGTCACGCGCGCCAGCAGCGTGTGCCCGCCGCTTGCGATCAGGCACACGAACGGCGGCTCGAACGGGCCGTCGTCGACCGCGGACGCGTCCTGCGCGGACCCGGCGTTTGCGCCGGTACCGGCGCCGGCGAGGAAGTTCGCGGCGACGTGCCCCTGCAGGTGGTCGACGGGCGCGAACGGGAGCTCCCTGGCGGCGGCGAGCGCCTTGGCGGTGGACAGGCCGACGAGCAATGCCCCCACCAGCCCCGGCCCCTGTGTGGCGGCGATCAGCTCGACCTCGTCGAGCGTCACGTCCGCGCGCTCGAGCGCCTGCTCGACGATCGCGTTGACCAGCTCGAGGTGGTGGCGCGAGGCGATCTCCGGGACGACGCCGCCGAAGCGCGCGTGCTGCTCCTGGGAGGAGACGACGTTCGAGCGCAGGCGCCCGCCCGCGTCGAGCACCGCCGCGCACGTGTCGTCGCAGCTGGTCTCCAGCGCGAGGATCGTCAACTACAGCCCCGCCCGCCCGTCAGGATTGGGCACGTCGCCGAGCGAGCCTTCGAGCGTCGCCGGCGTGCGCCACATCACGAGCGCGTCCTCGCCGTTGTCCTGGTAGTAGCGCCGGCGCATGCCCGCCGCGCGGAAGCCCTCGCGTTCATACAGGTGGATGGCGACGTGGTTGGAGCGGCGCACCTCGAGCGTGAAGCGCGCGCGCACGTCGCCGACGCGCTGATACAGCTCGGCGAGCATCGCCGACGCGAGCCCCCGGTGCTGGTAGTCGCTGTCGACGGCGACGTTCATGACATGCCACACGGTGTCGTAGCGCGAGCAGATCAGGTAGCCGACGAGCCGCCGCTGCCCGTCCGCGCCGCGCAGGCTCGCCGCCAGGCAGATGCCCGACTGCTTGGAGAGCTCGAGCACGAACATCGCAAGCGACCACGGCGTCGGGAACACGCGCCGCTCGATCGCGATCACCTGCGGCAGGTCCTGGTAGCTCAGGCGGCCGATCTCGACCGGCAGGGCCTGCTCGAGCGGGGGCTCCCCCTCCCCCTTCGGGGACGATGCCGGGGACGATGCGGGGACGGTGCGCTCGGTCATCTCAGGCGGGCTCTGCTCTCCCCGCACCGACCAAGGCTAGCTCCGCATCGGGGCGCCGCCGGTAGTCGGGCACGATCTCGTGCACGCTCGCCACCGCCGCGCGCGCGCCCAACTCGCAGACAGCCGCGCCGCTGAGGCTGTGCAGGGGCGATGAGTCCGGCGGCGTGAACGCGCCGACGGACTCGAGCTGCTCGCGAAAGCGCACCGCCCCGTCGCCCACCGCCAGCCACCGCCGCGGCGCGCCGCCCGCCTCGGCCTGCGCCTCTGCGATGACCGTCGCGAGCGCCTGCAGCGCGAGCGCGCGCGGGCTCGCGAGCTCCCGCGGCGCGCCGTCCTCGCCGAGCTCGTACGCCGCCGCGAACGCCTCGCCGCGGCGCGCGTCGATCACCGCCAGCACGCCCTCCCGCGGAGCCTGCGCGAGGGCGGCGATGGCGAGCGCGCGCGGGCTGGACACGCCGACGAGCTCCACCGACAGCGACTGAGCGAGGCCGCGCGCGGTGGCCACGCCGACGCGCAGCCCGGTGAACGTTCCCGGCCCGACCCCCACCGCGATGCGGTCGATCGCGTTCCAGCCGATGCCGCTGCGCGCCAGCACCTCGCCGGCCAGCTCGAGCAGCCGCGTCGCGTGCCCGGGGTGCGCGCCCGCGGGCGGATCGTCGCGCGCCTGCGCGGTGCTGCCGTCCGCGAGGCGCACGGCGACGGCGGTCGCGGCCGTCGAGGTGTCGAAGCCGAGCACGATCATCGCGGCGCATCCGCCTGCGTGAGGGGCAGCTCGTCGACGTCGATCCGGCGGCGATCGCCGCCGGAGTGGCTGAGCGTCACGCGCATGCGCGCGTCGGCGAGCTCCGCGTGCGCGTCCTCCGGCCACTCCACGAACGCGATCCGTCCCGGCCCGAGGTAGTCGGCCAGCAGCGCCGGGTCCTCGCGCGCGAGTCCCGCCAGCCGGTACAGGTCCAGGTGCGAGACGGTCACGCCTGGCGCCGTGTAGCGGTGGCCGATGCTGAACGTGGGGCTGGTGACGGGGTCGCTGACGCCAAGCGCGCGGGCGGCGCCGCGCACGAGCGTGGTCTTGCCCGAGCCGAGCTCGCCGCGGACGAGCACCACGTCGCCGTCGGCGAGCGCGCCCGCCAACTCGGCGCCCAGCGATTCGGTCTCGGTGGGACCACTCGTTTCGATGCTGCGCACGGCCACCATCAGACTCTAAAGCCTGCGCGCGCTGCGCCCGCCATCCGGGTCCGGGGCAAAAAAAGACCGGCCCGCGGGAGAATGGAACGCGGGCCGGTCGGTTACTCCTGGAGGGATGGAGACAGGACCTTCATCGGCAGCCTTGCCTACCTACTTTAGGACCTGAGCGATATCTTTCGACCGCTCCTTGGAAACCCCTGCTTTGCAGGGAAAATGGCAGCATACGGGCGTCCAGGGGCGTCTAGAACAGTCCCAGCTGGTCGACCTCGGCGCCATGCTCGATCGCGCTCGGCGGTCCCGGCGACCCGCCGGCGGACGCCCCACCGGGATCCACCGAGGACTCCGGCGTCTCGTCGAGCTCCGGCAGCTCCTCCAGCGGCGGCTGCTCGGGCGCGCCGAGCGCGAGCAGCGCGGGCAGGCGCATGAAGTCCTCGCGCAGCGTCTCGAGCATGCGCGGCGTGTACAGCGCCGCGGCCGGGTGGTAGATCGGGTACAGGCGCACCGCGCGCCGGCCCAGCACGAGCACCTCCGGCTGACCGTGCAAACGCGTGATCCCAGTCGGGTCCCCGCGCAGGAGCTTGGTCGAGAAGTTGCCCAGCGTGCAGATCACCGTCGGCTGGATCAGCTCGACTTGGCGCAGCAGGTACTCCTGGCAGTTCTCGATCTCGATCGGCTGCGGATCGCGGTTGCCTGGGGGCCTGCACTTCAGGGTGTTCGCGATGAACACGTCCCCGCGCTCCATCCCGATCTCGCCGAGCAGCGTGCTCAGCAGCTTGCCCGCGCGCCCGACGAACGGCACTCCCTGCTCGTCCTCGCTCGCCCCGGGCGCCTCGCCCACGAACATCAGCTCGGCGTCGGCGTTGCCGGCGCCGAACACGACCGTTTTGCGCGTGGCGGCGAGCTCGGCGCAGCGCGCGCAGGCGCGCGCCTGCGCGAGCACCTCCTTCAGGGCCTCACGCCGCTCGGGCGCCGACAGCTCACGCTCCTGCGAGGACACGCGCGGGATGGTATTTGCTCGCGGCGAGAGCCCGCTTGATCGAGAGCACGTGCTGCAGCGTGACCGGCGCGCCGCGCGCGGCCCGACCGGCGCCGACGGCGTTGAGCGATGATCTCGCGATGGCCTCATCCACCGAGCACGCGGTGACGGCCCCGTTCGCGGGCGTCGTGGTCGCGATCCCGCACGCGCGCGAGGAGCAGGTCGGCGCGGACAGCGCGGTGGTGGTGCTGGAGGCGATGAAGATGGAGCACGAGGTGCTGGCGGAGGTCGATGGCGTCGTGCGCGCCCTGGCGGTGGCCGTCGGCGACGCGGTGCAGGAGGGCCAGCTGCTGCTGACGCTCGCATCGTCCGCGGAGCGGGAGCTCGGCGGCGACGGGGCCGGCGGCGGGGCGAGCGCCGCGCGCGCACCGGAGCAGCCGGCGGGCGGGGAGCGGGCGGACCTGCGCGCGGTGCGCGAGCGTCACGAGCTCGGCCTGGACGCCGCGCGCCCGGATGCGGTGGCGCGCCGGCGCGAGCGGGGGCGGCGCACGGCGCGCGAGAACCTCGCGGACCTGCTCGACGCGGACACGTTCGTGGAGTACGGGCCGCTGCTGTTCGCCGCGCAGGAGCGCCGCCGCTCGCGCGAGGAGCTGATCGCGCGCACGCCCGCCGATGGGCTGGTGGGCGGCGTCGGCCGCGTGAAGGGCCACCCGTGCGTGGCGATGTCCTACGACTACACCGTGCTGGCGGGCACGCAGGGCATGCGCAACCACGCGAAGAAGGACCGCCTGTTCGAGCTGGCGGAGCGCCGGCGGCTGCCGGTGGTGCTGTTCGCGGAGGGCGGCGGCGGGCGCCCGGGCGACGTCGACATGCCGATCGTCGCGGGCCTGGACTGCAGGGCGTTCGAGCTGTTCGCGCAGCTGAGCGGCCTGGTGCCGCTGGTGGGCATCGCCTCGGGCTACTGCTTCGCGGGCAACGCGGCGCTGCTCGGCTGCTGCGACGTGGTGATCGCGACGGAGGACGCGAGCATCGGCATGGGCGGCCCGGCGATGATCGAGGGCGGCGGCCTCGGCGTTTACGACCCCGCGGACGTCGGCCCGATCGACGTGCAGTACGCCAACGGCGTGGTCGACCTGCGCGCGGCGGACGACGCGGAGGCGGTGGCACTGGCGAAGCGCTACCTGTCGTACTTCCTCGATGACCGTCCGTCGGCGCTGGATGAGGATGATGAGGGGGTCGCGCGGGGCGGACCGCGGCGCGGTGGGAGCGTGCCGGCGGCCGTGGCGGATCAGACGGCGTTGCGCGAGCTGATCCCGGAGCAGCGCAAGCGCGTGTACGAGGTGCGCCGTGTGGTGGAGACGCTGTTCGACGAGGGCTCGGTGCTGGAGCTGCGCGGCGGCTTCGGGCCGGGGATGCTGACGGCGCTCGCGCGCGTGGACGGTCGCGCGCTGGGCGTGGTGGCCAACGACCCGAAGCATCTGGGCGGCGCGATCGACGCGGACGGCGCGGACAAGGCGGCGCGCTTCATGCAGCTGTGCGACGCGTTCGATCTGCCGCTGCTGTTCCTGTGCGACACGCCGGGGTTCATGGTCGGCCCGGACGCGGAGCGCACTGCGACGGTGCGCCACTTCGCGCGCATGTTCCTCGGCGGCGCCAACGTGAGCGTGCCGACGGGCACGATCGTGCTGCGCAAGGGCTACGGGCTGGGCGCCCAGGCGATGGCCGGCGGCGGCTTCAGGGCGCCACTGTTCACGGTCGCATGGCCGACGTCGGAGTTCGGCGCGATGGGCCTCGAGGGCGCGGTGCGCCTGGGCATGCGCCGCGAGCTCGACGCGATCGAGGACGAGCAGGAGCGCGAGCGCGTGTTCGAGCAGCTGGTGGCGGCCGCGTACGAGCGCGGCGAGGGTGTGAACATGGCCGCGTACGGCGAGATCGACGACGTGATCGACCCGGCGGACTCGCGCCGCTGGATCGCGACGCTGTTCGACGAGCAGTCCGGCGGTTGGCGGGCGCGCCCCGGCAAGAAGCGCCCGAACGTCGACGCTTGGTGATGGTCGCAGCACCTGCGAGCGTCGATGGCGGCCCGCGGCGAGCGGCGCCGTTCGACCGGCCGGCCAACCGCACCATGTGACATTGCGCACACAGTGCCGCCACCCCATTTACACACCGCCCTGCGTCTGTATCATCTTCTTGCAGGCCGCCAACGAGCTTGCTCGAGTGGACCTGACGCAGCATCCGCTGGACATCTGAAGTCGCGCCGGTATCCGCAGGGAACTGGACCGAAGCCGATGAACCCCCACCACCGAACCTGGTTGCGCGCATGAGGACCGTGCGCACGGTGGCCGAGCTGCGCTCGGCGCTCGCGCCTGCGCGGCGCGACGGGCGCACGATCGGGCTGGTGCCGACGATGGGCGCGCTGCACGACGGCCACCTCTCGCTCATCGACCGCGCGCGCGAGCGCTGCGACGTGGTGGTGGTCTCGCTGTTCGTCAACCCCGCGCAGTTCAACGAGCGCTCCGACCTCGAGCGCTACCCGCGCGACGAGCGCCGCGACGCCGAGCTCGCCGCGGCGGCGGGCGCGGACGTGCTGTTCGCGCCGTCGGTCGAGGAGGTGTACCCGCCGGGGTTCGCCACGACCGTCGAGGTGCTGGGACTGACCGAGCGCCTGGAGGGCGCCGCGCGCGGCGCCGAGCACTTCCGCGGCGTCGCCACGGTGGTGACGAAGCTGCTGTGCATGGCGCTGCCCGACGTGGCCTACTTCGGCCAGAAGGACGCCCAGCAGGTGGTGGTGATCCGCAGGCTCGCGAGCGACCTGAACCTGCCGGTCGCGATCGAGGCGCTGCCGACCGTGCGCGAGCCCGACGGCCTGGCGATGTCCAGCCGCAACGCGCTGCTGTCCCCCGACGAGCGCGCCCGGGCGCTCGCGCTGCCCGCGGCGCTGGACGCCGCCCGCGCGCTGGCCGGCGAGGGCGAGCGCTCGGCGCAGGCGCTGCTGGAGGCGGCGCGCGCGGCGATGCGCGGGGTCGACGTCGAGCCCGAGTACGTGGCGCTCGTCGAGCCGGACACGCTGGAGCCGATCGCCACGCTCGCAGACGACGCGCTGCTGGCGCTCGCCGCGCGCGTCGGCGAGGTGCGCCTGATCGACAACACGATCCTTTCACCCGTCCGTCAACCGCTCGAAGGAGAGGCGATCGCAACATGCAGCGCGTGATGCTGAAGTCCAAGATCCACCGCGCGACGGTCACCGACTGCGACCTGCATTACGTCGGGTCGATCACGATCGACCCCGAGCTGCTGGAGGCGGCGGACATGCTCGAGTTCGAGCAGGTGCACGTCGTCGACGTCGACAACGGCGCGCGCTTCGAGACGTACACGATCCCCGGCGAGCGGGGCTCGGGCGAGATGTGCGTCAACGGCGCCGCCGCCCGCCTCGTGCACCGGGGCGACACGATCATCGTCATCTCATACGGCTCCTACGACGAGGCCGACCTGGAGCGCTACGCGCCGCGGGTCGTCCACGTGGAGGCCACCACCAACCGCATCATCACCATCGACGAGCAGGTGGCGACCCTGCTCTCGTGAGAGAGCGAGCGTCAACAGACCGTCAGAGAGGAAGCGCAACCATGTCCAGCCGTCCCACCATCCAGGCCCCACCCGACCCCGGCCGGCTGCCGATGACGCTGCCGCTGCTGATGGACAAGAAGCGGCTCGGCGAACCGATCGTGATGGTCACCGCCTACGACTACCCGAGCGCGCGCGCCGCGGAGGCGGCGGGCGTGGACCTGGTGCTGGTGGGCGACTCGGCGGCGACCACGGTGCTCGGCTACAGCGCCACGACGCCGGTGGAGCTCGACGACATGCTGGTGCTCGCGCGCGCCGTGCGCCGCGGCCTGCGCACGCCGCTGCTGATCGGCGACCTGCCGTTCGGCTCCTACGAGGTCTCCGACGAGCAGGCGATCACGACGGCGATGCGGATGGTCAAGGAAGCCGGCTGCGACGTGGTCAAGCTCGAGGGCGGCGGCGAGGCGTCGGTCAGGCGCGCGCGCGCGATCGTCGGCGCGGGCATCCCGGTGATGGGCCACGTCGGGCTCACGCCGCAGACCGCGACCGCGCTCGGCGGCTGGAAGGCGCAGGGGCGCACCGCCGCTGCCGCAGCGCGCATCGCCGCGGAGGCGCTCGCGTTGCAGCGCGCCGGCTGCTTCGCGCTCGTGTTCGAGGCGATCCCCAGCGCGGTCACAGAGGAGCTGATGCCGCTGCTGGAGATCCCCGTGATCGGCATCGGCGCGGGGCCCGCCACCGACGGGCAGGTGCTCGTCTTCCACGACCTGCTCGGCATCCGCGACGGGCTCGGCGCGCGCTTCGTCAAGCGCTACGCGAACCTGCAGCAGGAGATGAACGACGGCGTCACCGCGTACGCCGAGGACGTGCGCACGCGCCGCTATCCCGGCCCCGAGCACTCCTACTCGATCGACCCCGGCGAGCTCGCTGAGCTGCAGGCGCAGCTGGCCGGGGCACACGCCGCCTGACAGACCCCGCACGGCGAGCGCTGGTCAGCCGCGCGGGCGGCAGCGTCAGCTCAGCGGCGTGCCGTAGCGATCGGCGAACGCGAACTCGGAGACCGGCCTGCGGGCGAGCTCCCGCGGCCACGGGTCGGCGCGGTGCCCGACGCCGACGTGCGCCGCCAGCGCGATCTCCTCGGGGATCTCGAGCAACTGCCTGACCTCGGCCTCGGCGGGCACCAGCAGCGTCGTCATCGCCGCGCCGAGGCCCTCGCCGCGCAGCGCCAGCAGCAGGTTCTGCACGAACGGGTAGATGGAGGCGCCGCCGACGATGCTCTGGCGTGGCAGCTGCGCGTCGGTCACGGCGAGGTCGCTCAGGCGCACCCCCGCCACGAGGTGCACAGGCACCTCGTGCAGGCGCTCGGCGTACTCGTTGGCGCCCTGCACCCTGCGGATGGTCGCGCGGTCGAACGCCTCGGGGTCGGCCAGCACCGCGGCGCCGCCCGTGTGCTCCATGTACGCGCGCCAGCCTGGCAGGTACAGGTCGCGCAGCGCCATGCGCAGCTCGGGGTCGCGCACGACGATCACCCGCCAGCCCTGGCGATTACCACCGCTGGGGGCAAAGCGGGCGCTGTCGAGCGCCCGCTCGATCGCATCGGCGGGGACCGGCTCGTCGCTGAAGCGCCGGCTCGTCGGCGCGCAGCGCATCGCTTCGTAAAGCTCCATAGGCAGTAGCCTAGCGGCCGTAGACGCCGCGCCGAGATGGTCGAGCCAATCCAACCACGGCTCAACTAAGCGACGGTCTGCGTAGTGTCACAGCCTGGCGGCTCAGGTGTTTGTGATGGTGGTTGTCAGTCCACGTAAGTTCGAGCGTGTAGCGTCCCGTTTGCAGCAAGTGCGTCGAGCCCAGCATCAACTCGGATGTCCGGCCGCGGCGGAGAACATCACCGACTGCGTAGATAACATCAGCGCGAGAGAGCACCGCACGACTTGAGGCGCTTGTCTCAAGCGTGACGGGGCCTTTCACGAGCTTGGTCGAGCAGGTAGTTTGGGTGAGTTTCTTATTGTCGCTGGTCTTGGTGGTCGTTTTGCACGTGACGAGCTCGATTTCCCCTACCGGGCCCGGAGGTCCCGCAGGGCCCGACGGCCCGCTGGTGCCGGTTGCGCCAGGGAGACCAGTAGGGCCATCGGGTCCAACGGGACCCGGAGGACCGCTATTCGGGGCGATTCCCGTGCCGCTGAGCGCGATCGTGGGGGCTGGTGGGTCGCTGTTGTTGGTCCCGAACTTCAGCGTTGCCGAACGTGATCCGGTGGCTGTGGCGGTGAACTGTACGCCGATCCAGCAGTCCTGCTCGGGTGCGAGTATCTGTTCATCGCAGAGGTCATCGCCGAGGGGGATCGCGAAGTCGCTCACATCTTCGCCAGTGATACGTGCAGGACTGCTGAAGGCGAGCGGTTCCTGCCCAGCGTCCTGCACCTGTAGCCATTGCACTGGACCGGGTTCACTGGTGGTCTGAGTGCCAAAGCTCAACGCTGGTGGGCTTGAGATCCGCGGCGAGGTGACCGTATACGTGGTCGTCGTTGAGGCGGTAAGGCCTTCCGTATCTTCGACCTTCACGGTGAACTCGTGCTGTCCGGGGGTATTCGTTTCGAGAAGGGCGCCGTTCGCGACCGAGCCTTCGCACGTGGTCACGCTTGCGTGTTCGGGCGCGTTGCAGGAGTATGCGGCGGCGACTGCCTCTCCGTGTCTGTAGATGGCTGCATTTGCCGGCGAGGTGATCGTGATTGACGGTGCCGGGGGGATGATAAACGCATAGGCTTCGCCCGCGCCAAGCCCGAGCGGCTGGCTGTGTTGGGGTGCTCCCACTACGGCTGTTTCTTCTGAAATCGCAACCGACAAGCCGAAGGTATCGCCCTGCCCGGAGTCAGAGCCGATCAGGTCGGCGGTCTGGGTGGCATTCGCCCAACCCGATATAGGCATCGCGAACACGTAGGCAGTCCCTCCGAGCTCTCCGCTGGCATGGTAGGGCGCACCCGCAATGACCGTATCCTTTGAGACAGCGACGGAATATCCGAGTTCGTCGGATGTCGCACTGTCTGACGCGGTCAGCTTGGCAGTCTGGGTGGCATTGGCCCAACCGAACGCAGGCTTGACGAACACGTAGACAGCGCCTGCGTCTTTGTGGGAGGCGATGTCTGCGTCGGGCGCTCCGGCGACCACCGTTTCGCTAGATACCGCAACCGACCAACCGAGATCGTCACCAAGGGCTCCATCGGAGGCTGTGAGCTTGGCGGTCTGCGTAGCGTTGGTCCAGCCCGACGCCGGCTTAACGAAGACGTAGGCAGCGCCGGCAGAGTTGTGGATCGCCACATCATTGTTAGGCGCACCCGCAACGATCGTTTCGCCAGATACCGCGACCGAGCGCCCGAGTTCACTACGGACGCGACCGTCGGAGGCGGTTAGTTCAGCTGTCGGGGTGGCGTTGGTCCAGCCCGACGCCGGCTTAACGAAGACGTAGGCAGTGCCCTGCCATTCGTGCGAGCCGACCCGATGATAAGGAGCGCCGGCAACAACGGTGTTGCCCGACACTGCGACTGACAAGCCGAATCCGGTCCCTTCAGAGCCGAGCGGCTGGGTAGTCAGCTCGGCGGTCTGCGTAGTATTGGTCCAGCCCGACGCAGGCTTTACAAATACATACACTGCCCCCCGTTCGCCAAAGCCTACCGTGTGCTGAGGCGCGCCGACAGCAATCGTGTTGGCGGACACCGCGACGGCGCGACCGAATTCATCGCTGGACTCACCGTCTGAAGCTGTCAGCACGGCGGTTTGGGTGGCGTTGGCCCAGCCGGATGGCGGCATCACGAATACATATGCTGCGCCTATGTCTTCGCTGCGGTAGCCCGGGTCACGTGCACCAGCGACGACCGTGTTGCCATACACCGCGACGGAATAGCCGAGCTCTTCCCCCTCGCTGGGATTCGACGCAGTCAGCTCTGCCTGCTGGATAAGCGGATCGATCCGGAGCGGATAGGAGGCACCGCGAGCATCGACGTGTATCAACAGACGGCTCCCGGCCAGCTGTAGCCACGAGTGCAGCAGATGTCCGTGCGCGTCGGTGGCGACCAAACCGCCGTAGCGTAGCGTTACGCCCCAGCCGGTGAGCAGCAGGGAGTCGGTGTCCAATCGCGGCGCGAGATCCCCCGAGATCGCAAGCGAGAGCGTCAATGGCCCGCTTCCCGCACTCGGGCGAGATGCGATGTTGAAGCCCTGCTCAAGCCCCAACGGACCGTTGGCGTACCACTCCGTTACGCTCTGGTCGGTCTCGCTGACACGGTTCCCACTCGCACGCGGTGCCGACGACGCGAATGATCGTAGGGCGTTGGCGTCGCCGTATGCCAACAGCGTGATCCCGAACCGCGCGTCGTCTGAGACAACCGAGACGCCGTGGGATGAGAACGCGAGACGCAAGTGCTGCGCGGGATTGCGTGCATGCAAGCCGATCACTCCATAAGCGCGATCATCACGCCCCAGCGCAGCCGAGATCGGACCCTGTGCCGCAAGCGGCAGACTTGCCAAGCCATGACCGGTGGCCGGCAGGCGGACGCCAGGCGCGCTTGGCGACGCTGTTAGTAGCGCAACAAATCCGACCATTGCGGCGACCATCGCGAGGAAACCCGCTACCGTGGCATGCGACAGACCTCCGGGTGTCAACGCTGGCTTCGACGTGAGCGGCGCGCCGCCCAAGCTGAACGCACAGGGATCGCCATCGCCGAGCAGCATGATTGGGCAATGTACCAGCCATCAATCAAAGTTTGCTAGTTCGACAATGACCGGGCACCGTAGCCTCGTTGGCAGAGGGCTTTCCTACATATCAACTACTGCGAAGGGCCAGCTAAAGCCTGCGCCAATTTTGGTAGCGGGACATCCAGCGCGTTGATGAGCTGCACGACTGTGCGCCTCGATTGCCTGGCCGGCTCTCTATGAAGGAGGGACAGCCGACTCTCGAAGCAGCGCTCGCGTGTGGCCGTCGTCTCCACCGAGTACCACCGATCTCCTGTGCAGGAGCGACGCATACTCGTGGGCAACCCGGACCGCTCGAGAGTAGCCATCGAATGACGAGCGCAAGGTCGAACGCTCGGGCTAGGAGGTGACCGACCGCAGCACCCGCGCGGGCGCCCCCGCGGCGATCGAGAACGGCTCGACGTCATGCGTGACGACGCTGTTGGCGCCGATCACGCAGCGCTCGCCGATGGTGACGCCGCTGGTGACGACCACGTTGGCGCCGAGCCAGCAGTTGTCGCCGATGCGCGTCGGGCCCTTGCTGTCGAAGCCCTGCCACGTGATCGGCTTCTCGAGGTCGTCGTGGCGGTGGTTGGCGTCGGAGACGAAGCAGCCGTTGGCGAGCATGCAGTGCTCGCCGATCTCCACGAGCTCCTGCGCGGCGAGCATCACGCCCATGTTCAGGAACGTGCCCGCGCCGATGCGCACCCGCGCTGCGCCCGGCGCGGTGATCCACACCCCCGGCTCCAGCAGCGCGTGCGCGCCGACCTGGAGGCGTCCCTCGCGCAGCGCCTCCAGCACGTTGCCGTGCAGCGGCCAGCGTGCGAACGCCTCGCGGCGCATCAGCTCCCAATGGATGCGCGCGCGGTTCCACGGCAGCGAGTTGCGCTCGTACCAGCGCCACTTCTGCGCCCACAGGCGCGCCTCGCGCACCAGCTCACCAGCGCTGGCAGAGGCCCGAGCTTGGCCCTCGCCGGCGGCCATCGCGCTCAAGCGATGACCTTGGCGCGGCGCTTGCGCGCGGGGTCCTTGCCCGTGTTCGCGGTGCGACGCCTGGTCGCCGGCGTCAACAGCTCCGCGAGGAACTGCCCGGTGTGCGACTGCGGCTCCGCGGCGACCTCCTCCGGCGTGCCCACCGCGATCGCCAAGCCGCCCTCCTCCCCGCCCTCCGGGCCCATGTCGATCAGCCGGTCGGCGCTCTTGATGACGTCGAGGTTGTGCTCGATCACGACCACGCTGTTGCCCGCGTCCACCAGCCGCTGGAGCACCGCCAAGAGGCGCTGCACGTCGGCGAAGTGCAGCCCCGTGGTCGGCTCGTCGAGGATGTACAGCGTCGTGCCCGTAGCGATCTTCGACAGCTCCGTGGCGAGCTTCACGCGCTGGGCCTCCCCGCCCGAGAGCGTCGTCGCCGGCTGCCCCAGGCGCACGTAGCCGAGGCCGACCGCGTCGAGCGTCTCCAGGCGCCGGCGGACCTTGGGGATGTGCTCGAAGAACTTCAGCGCCTCCTCGACCGGCATCTCCAGCACGTCCGCGATGCTCTTGCCCTTGAAGCGCACCTCCAGCGTCTCGCGGTTGTAGCGCTTGCCGTGGCACTGCTCGCACGGCACGTACACATCTGGCAGGAAGTGCATCTCGATCTTGATCTGCCCGTCGCCGCGGCACACCTCGCAGCGCCCGCCCTTGACGTTGAAGCTGAAGCGCCCCGGCTTGTAGCCGCGCGCGCGCGCCTCCTGCGTCTTCGCGAACAGGTCGCGGATCACGTCGAACAGCCCCGTGTACGTCGCCGGATTCGAGCGCGGCGTGCGCCCGATCGGCGACTGGTCGACCGCGATGATCTTGTCCAGCTGCTCGAGGCCGTGGATCGCGCGGTGCGCGCCCGGGCGCTTACGCGCGCGGTGCAAGCGGTTGGCCACCGCCTTGTAGAGGACGTCGTTCACCAGCGTCGACTTGCCCGAGCCCGACACGCCCGTCACGCACGTCAGCACGCCCAGCGGGATGTGCACGTCGATGTCGCGCAGGTTGTGTTCGCTCGCGCCCACGATCTCGATGTAGCCGCTCGGCGTGCGCCGCCGCCGGGGCACCTCGATCGTGCGCGTGCCCGCCAGGAACTGCCCGGTGAGCGACTCCTTGACCTTCTGCACCTGCGCCGCCGTCCCCTGCGCCACGATCCGCCCGCCGTGCTCGCCCGCGCCCGGCCCGAGATCGACCAGGTGGTCGGCCGCGCGCATCGTCTGCTCGTCGTGCTCGACCACGATCACCGTGTTGCCGAGGTCGCGCAGGCGCTCGAGCGTCGTGATCAGCTTCGAGTTGTCGCGCTGGTGCAGGCCGATCGACGGCTCGTCGAGGATGTACAGCACGCCCACCAGCGAGGAGCCGATCTGCGTCGCCAGGCGGATGCGCTGCGCCTCGCCGCCCGACAGCGTCGCCGCCGCGCGATCCATCGACAGGTAGCCGATGCCCACGTTCTCCAGGAACTGCAGCCGCTCTGAGATCTCGCGCAGGATCAGCCGCGCCACGTGCCTGTCGGTCTCCGACAGCTCGATCTCCCGCACCCACTCGAGCGCCCTGCGCGCCGACAGCGCGCAGAAGTCCTCGATGCGCGTGCCCGCCACCAGCACCGCGCGCGACTCCGCGCGCAGCCGCGCGCCGCCGCACACCGGGCACGCGCGCAGCGACATGTACTCCTCGATCTTCTCGCGCGTCCACTCCGAGTCCGTCTCGCGGTAGCGGCGCTGGAGGTTCTTGACGATGCCCTCGAAGCGCGCCGCGTACGAGCGCCGGCGCCCGTAGCGGTTCTTGTAGGTCACCTGCACCGGCTCGCCGTTGGTGCCGTACAGGAACACGTCGCGCTGCTCCTCTGACAAGTTTTCCCAGGGCACGTCGAGATCGATGTCATAGAGGTCCGCGATCGCCTCGGTCATCTGCTCGTAGTAGTTGGACGCGCTGTTCGCCCACGGCGCGATCGCGCCGTCTGCGATCGACAGCGACGGATCCGGCACCACTAGCTCCGGGTCGATCTCCATCTGCGAGCCCAGCCCCGTGCAGCGCTCGCACGCGCCGTGGGGCGAGTTGAACGAGAAGATCCGCGGCTCCAGCTCCACCAGCGACGGGCCGTGCTCCGGGCACGCGAAGCGCTCCGAGAACGTGAACAGCGTCCCCGGCTCCGGCGCCGCGCCCGGCACGATCTGCGCCGCCGCCGCCCGCGGCCCCTTCGCGCCCCGCGCCCGCGACGGGCCGCCCGCCCCGTCCCCATCGCCCCGCCCGCCTGTGCCCGCGCCGCCCGCCGCGCGTCCAGCCTCGCCGTCGCTCGCAGCACGCGACCCCACTATCTCAACCTCGATCAGGCCGTCGGCCAGCCCCACAGCCGTCTCGATCGAGTCCGCCAGGCGCTTGCGCACGTCGTGGCGCATCACCAGGCGGTCCACCACCACCGAGATGTCGTGCTTGTAGCGCTTGTCCAGCACGATCGACTCCTCGAGCATGCGCACGCGGTCGTCGATCTTCACGCGCGCGAAGCCGTCCGCGCGCAGCTCCTCCAGCAGCTTGCCGTACTCGCCCTTGCGCCCCCTCACCACCGGCGCCAGCACCATGAAGCGCGTGCCCTCCGCCAGCTCCATCACCTGGTCGATGATCTGCTCCGCCGACTGGCCCACGATCGGGCGCCCGCAGATCGGGCAGTGCGGCTTGCCCACGCGCGCCCACAGCAGCCGCAGGTAGTCGTAGATCTCGGTGACCGTGCCGACCGTCGAGCGCGGGTTGCGCGAGGTCGTCTTCTGGTCGATCGAGATCGCCGGCGACAGCCCCTCGATCGAGTCCACGTCCGGCTTGTCCATCTGGCCCAGGAACTGGCGCGCGTACGCCGACAGCGACTCCACGTAGCGGCGCTGGCCCTCCGCGTAGATCGTGTCGAACGCGAGGCTCGACTTGCCCGAGCCCGACAGGCCCGTTATGACAACCAGGGCGTCCCGCGGCAGCGTCAACGAGATGTCCTTCAGGTTGTGCTCCCGGGCCCCCGACACGACGATCTGGTTGCTCTGCGGCATCTGCCTTCCATGATACGCGGGCGAACAGACGTTCGCCCCGCATGTAGCTCATATGCGCGCAATTTGCGCGGTTTCGGGGCTCCGCGCGCGCGTTCTCCCCGCCGCCCGGATCAGGCGAACAGGTCGCTCACGTCGAGGTCGGCCACGCCCTCCGCCGGCGATGGGATCTTGGTGCCGAGGCCGTAGAGCTCGCAGCGGGCGTAGCCGTCGGGGCCGGGCTCCGTGCGCACCTCGACCGTCCTTGCGGGGACGTCGACGATCCAGTAGGTGGGAATGGCTGCCCGTGCATATACGCGCGCCTTCGTCTCACGATCCTTCTTGTGCGATGTCACCGCGACCTCGACCGCCAGCACCGCCGTGCGAAAGTGATGCTCGGAGGATGGGTCCACCTCAGAGAGCGCCAGGTCGGGCTCCGGCTCGCAGCGCGGTTTGACTTCGAGCGGCAATTGGACCGCAAGCCAGGCTCGTGCCGAGCCGAGGTGACGTGTGAGCCGCACGATCATCTGTGCATGGCTCATCCCCTGCGGGCTCATTTCGACCAGCAGGCCTTCCAGCAACTCGACCGGCTCACCTTCCAGCACGCCGGTGGCAACCATCCGATTGTAGGTTTCGGTGTCGAGCCGATGGATCGAGTCGGAACCACGGTCATGCTTGTCGATGAGCAGTCCGTCCACCAGCTCCACGTCCACGCCCGCGAGCGCCCCTGCCTCGACCAGCCGCGCGTAGATCGCCGCATCCAGCCGGTAGAGCGGGAGCGGCGAGTCGGTCGGGATGTCGTGGGCAGCTTGGGTCGCCATAGGCTCATTCTGGCAGCCGACGATACGGCCCGCTTGGGATGCCTGAGACGATCGCTGCTCGATGCCGGCGCGCGTTCCGCGCGCCCGTACTAGCCCTCGATCGCGGAGTAGACCTCGTCTATCAGCTTGAGCCGGTCGGGCAGCTGGAAGTTCTCGGCCAGGTAGCGGTCGGTGTCGGCGCGCGACTCGCCGTTGAGGGCCATGTTGAGCGCGATCAGGCGCGCGCCGTCGACGTCGCTGCCGCCGGCCGCCGCCTCCTGCGCTCCCGCCTGGACCTGTGCGCCCACCGGCTGCGGCGCCTCCTGCAGCGCGCTGTCGAGCTCCCGCTCGAACGGTCGCGGCGGCGGCTCCGGTTCGAACTGGCGCGGTTCGGGTTCGAACTGACGCGGGGGCTCGGGCTCGAGCACCGCGGCGCCTCGCCCCGAGGCAGCGTCGTAGAGCTCGCTCATGCCGGTCTCCACCGCCGACAGGTCGGCGGCCAGGCGTCCGGCGCCGGCGCGCATGCTCTCGACCAGCGCGCTCACCTCGCCGTCCATCGAGCCCACGTGCTCCAGCAGCCTCGCCGTCACCTGCGCGACCGCGGCGACGTGCTGGCGCGCGCGCTCGACCGCCTCTTCGCGCGTGCGGTCGGCGTCGCGGTCGGCGTCTTCGCGCACCTGGCGGGCGTTCTCGAGCGCGTGGCGCTCGATTTCCGCGGCCGCGGTCTCCGCCGCCTGCAGGATGCTCTGCACCTGGCTGCCCGCTGTCGAGGCCACCGACACGTCGGCGCCGCCGGTGATCGCCTCGCGCTGCAGCTGCTCGTACTCGTCGGCCAGCGTGCGCAGGTGGGCATCCACGGCGGCTGGGTCATAGCCGCGCCGGCCTATCGGGAAGTCCCTGCGCTCGATTGCCTGCCGATCGAGGTCCACTGCGCGCATCCTAAGCGATGTCGCCGCTCGGGGTCTCCTCGGGCAAGATCTCGCCCACGGGAGCCTCCGCCGAGCGGATCTCCTGGAGGTCGCGGCGCAGCTCGCGCAGCTCGTCGCGCAGCTGCGCGGCGTACTCGAAGCGCAGGTCCTCGGCCGCCGCGAGCATCTCCTCCTCGAGCTCCACGACCATCCGCTCGAGCTCATGCTTCGGCATCTCGCGCTCGGCACCGCGCTTGGCGGTGCGCCGTTTGCGCCCGCGCGGCACCTTCGACTCCGCCTGCAGGAACTCGGCGATGTCGGAGATGCCCTTGACGATCGTCGCCGCCGTGATCCCGTGCTCCTCGTTGTACGCGAGCTGGATCGCGCGGCGGCGGTCGGTCTCCGAGATCGCCGCTTTCATCGCCCGCGTCTCCTTGTCCGCGTACATCAGCACCGTGCCCTCGATGTTGCGCGCCGCGCGCCCGATCGTCTGGATCAGCGACGTCTCCCCGCGCAGGAAGCCCTCCTTGTCGGCGTCGAGGATCGCCACCAGCGAGACCTCCGGCAGGTCCAGGCCCTCGCGCAGCAGGTTCACGCCCACGAGCACGTCGTACTCCCCCAGCCGCAGGTCGCGGATGATCTGGATGCGTTCGAGCGTGTCGATCTCCGAGTGCAGGTAGCGCGTCTTGAAGCCCATCTCCAGCAGGTACTGCGACAGGTCCTCGCTCATCTTCTTCGTCAGCGTCGTCACCAGCACGCGCTCGTTGCGATCGACGCGCTTGCGGACCTCGTTCATCAGGTCGTCGATCTGGTTCTTGGTCTCGCGCACCTCCACCGCCGGGTCGACGATCCCCGTCGGGCGCACGATCTGCTCGACCACGCGCGTGGACTGCGTGCGCTCGTACTCGCCCGGCGTCGCCGACACGAACAGCAGCTGCGGCGTGATCGACAGGAACTCCTGGAAGGTCTGCGGGCGGTTGTCCAGCGCGCTCGGCAGCCGGAAGCCGTAGTCGACGAGCGTCTGCTTGCGCGAGCGGTCGCCCTCGAACATGCCGCCGATCTGCGGCACCGTCTGGTGTGACTCGTCGATCAGGCAGATGAAGTCGTCGGGGAAGTAGTCGATCAGGCAGTACGGGCGATCGCCGGGTTTGCGCCCGTCGAGGATCCGCGAGTAGTTCTCGATGCCCGAGCAGAAGCCCACCTCTCTGAGCATCTCCATGTCGTACTGCGTGCGCTGGCGCAGGCGATGGGACTCGAGCTGCTTGCCTTCGGACTCCAGCTGCTCGCAGCGCTCGTTCAGCTCCCTGCCGATCTCCGCCACGCCCGCCTCGATCGTGCCCTCCTTGACGTTGTAGTGCGTCGCCGGCCAGATCGCCACGTGCTCGAGGTCGTCCGCGAGCAGCTCGCCCGTGAGCGGGTCGAACTGCTGCAGGCGTTCGACCTCGTCGCCGAACATCGTCGCCCGGAAGGCGCTCTCGGCGTAGGCGGGGAACACCTCCAGCGTCTCGCCGCGCACGCGGAAGCTCCCGCGTGAGAGCACGCTGTCGTTGCGCGTGTACTGGATCGAGACCAGTTTGCGCAGCAGCCCGTCGCGGTCGATCATCTCTCCGCGCTTGAGGATCTGCATGTTCATCTCGTACGTCTCCGGCGAGCCCAGGCCGTAGATGCACGACACCGACGCAACCACGATCACGTCCCGGCGCGCGAACACCGCCGCCGTCGCCGCGTGGCGCAGGCGGTCGACCTCCTGGTTGATCGCCGAGTCCTTCTCGATGTACAGGTCGCGGCTCGGGACGTACGCCTCCGGCTGGTAGTAGTCGTAGTAGGAGACGAAGTACTCGACAGCGTTATCCGGGAAGAACGTGCGGAACTCGTTGCACAGCTGCGCCGCCAGCGTCTTGTTGTGCGCGATCACCAGCGCCGGGCGCTGCACCGCCTCGATCACGCCCGCCATCGTCATCGTCTTGCCCGTGCCCGTCGCCCCCAGCAGCGTCTGGAAGCGTTCGCCCGCCTCCACGCCCTCGGCCAGGGCTGCGATCGCCTTCGGCTGATCGGCAGTCGGTGTGAAGATGGAATCGAGCTTGAAGGCGGGCACGCCCCCTAACGGTAGCTGTCGCGCCAGCGCTCCCCGCGACTCCGCCCGGCACCGCTGGCAGCGGCAGGCTCGCTACTGGATCCCCAGCTCTCGCGGATACGCGGCGCGGTATGCCGCCTGCGCGCTGAGCACGCGCCGCACGTATTCCCGCGTCTCCGGGAACGGGATCGCTTCGGCGCTCAGCTGGGTGCCTTCGGCGTGGGCGTGCGCCACCCATTCGTCGACGTTGGTCATGCCCGCGTTGTACGCGGCCACGGCCAGCATCTCATCGCCGCCGTAGTGGTCGAGCAGGTATCGCAGGTAGTAGCTGCCGTAGGCGACGTTGACGCCCGGTTCGGCGAGGTCGCTGGCGGTGAAGCTGATGCCGCCCGACAGGTGCGCGAGGTAGTAGGCGGTGCTCGGCAGGATCTGCATCAGCCCCTGCGCCCCCGCCGAGGACGGCCGCGGGTCGAACCTCGTCTCCGCGTAGATCACCGCGGCGATCAGCGCCGGGTCCAGCTTCTTGGCGACGGCCTGTTCGCGGATGATGCTCGCGTCGCTCAGCGGCAGCGCGAGGTTCGTCTGCGCGGGCTGGAACATCGAGACGACCACGCCCACGAACAGCGCCGTCACGGCGATCGCCGCGATCGCGCCAAAGACCCTCCGGCTCATCCTCCCAGCTTGCCAAGAACCGCCGACAGCTCCCGCTCGAGGTCCTGCACGCTGCCGTCGTTGCGCACCGCGAAGTTCGCTCTTTGCGCCTTCTCCTCCTGGGGGAGCTGGCGCGCGGCCCGCTCGTCCACCGCGGCGTGGCCACGCTTCGCGGCCCGCTCCTGGCGCACCGACTCGTCGGAGATCACCGCGATCGTCGCGTCATACAGCTGATCGAGGCCCGCCTCGAACAGCAGCGGCACCTCGACCACCGCGGCCGGTGGCGCGGGACGCATGGCGCGCGCCTGCTCGAGCCACTGCGCCACGCGCGCTCCCACCAGCGGCCACACCTGGCCCTCGAGCCACTTCCGGTCCTCGGCGGTCGCGAACGCCCGCCGGGCCACCGCCGCGCGGTCGACCACGCCCCCCGGGGCCACCTCCGGCCCGAAGCGCGCGACCACCGCGTCGCGCAGCTGCGCGCCTTCGTAGAGCTCGTGCACGACCGCGTCGCTGGACAGCACCTCCGCGCCGAGCCGCCGCAGCGCCTCGAGCGCCGTCGACTTGCCTGATCCCATGCCGCCCGTCAGCCCGACGAACGGCACCGCCCGCTCCGCCTGCCCGGAGGCGCTCAGCTCGCGTCAGTCCTGCTGCGCGGACTCGGCCGTCAGCGCGCCGTCGCCCACGTCGCCGTTCGCCGCGGGCGGCTCCTCGGCGGTTGCGTCCTCATCGCCCTGAGCCGCCTCCGGCGCCTCGACGGCCTCCGGAGCCTCGGCCGTCTCGACAGCCTCAGGGACCTCGACGGTCTCGGGGGACTCCGCGGCAGCGACAGCCTCTGTGGTCTCGGCAGCCTCGGCCTCGGCGGCCGGCGGAGCCTCAGCGGTCTCAGCCTCCTCGGCGGCCGGCGCAGCCTCAGCGACCTCGGCCGCCTCAGGTGCCTCGACAGCCTCGGCGGCCGCCTCGCCCTCCGCGGCGCCCACGCCGTCTTCCGTCTCCGCCGCGGGCTCGCGCGGGGGCTCTCCGGGGCGCGAGACGGGCAGGATCTGGTCCTCGACGCGCTTGGCCGACAGCGACAGGCGCCGGCGCTCGGAGTCGATCTCGAGGATCTTCACGCGGATCTCATCGCCGGGATGGACGATCTCGCGCGGGCTCTCGACATGGTGCGCAGCGAGCTCGGAGATGTGCACGAGCCCCTCCACGCCGTCGAGGATCTCGACGAACGCGCCGAACGTGACCACCTTCGTGACCTTGCCCGCGAGCTCGTCGCCGACGTTGTAGGTGTCGACGATCCGCTGCCACGGGTCCTCCTGGGTCTGCTTGAGACCCAGCGAGATGCGCTGGCGGTCGCGGTCGATGTCGAGCACCTTGACCTTGACGGTGTCGCCGATGTTGAGGATCTCGCTCGGGTGGTTGACGTGCGACCACGACAGCTCGGAGATGTGGATCAGGCCGTCGATGCCGTCGAGGTCGACGAACGCGCCGAAGTCGACGATGTTCGAGATCTGCCCTTCCACAACCAGGCCCGGCTGCAGGCGGTCGAGGATCTGCTGGCGGACCTCCTTGCGCTCCTCCTCCAGCACCGCGCGGCGGGAGAGCACGACGTTGTTGCGCGAGCGGTTGAGCTCGATCACCTTGGTCTCGATCTTGGTGCCCATGTACTCGTCGAGGTTGGGCACGCGGCGGATGTCCACGAGCGACGCCGGCAGGAAGCCGCGCACGCCCAGGTCGATGATCAGACCGCCCTTGACGACCTCGATCACGGTGCCCTCGACCGGCTCGCCGGACTCGGCCGCCGTTTCGATGCGCCGCCACGCCTTCTCGAAGCGAGCGCGCTTCTTGGACATGATCAGGCGGCCGTCCTGATCCTCCTTGGTCATGACGATCGCGTCGACCTCCTCGCCGAGGTGGACCTCGTCGTTCGGATCGACGGCCTTGCGGATCGAAAGCTCGTTGGCCGGGATGACGCCCTCGGACTTGTAGCCGATGTCGACGAGGACCTCGTCCTTGTCGATCCGCACGACGTGGCCGGTGACGACCTCGCCCTCCTCGATCGCCCGGAAGGTCGCGTCGTAGTTGGGCACGATCTTGCCGTCGACTTCGAGCAAGAGCCCGTTCGACCCGTCGACCACGCGGGCCTGAGGATTCTCTACCAGTGTTTGCACCGGCCGAAGCGTAGCGCAGCCGTATCATTGCGGGCCAGATGCCTGTGCGAGCGACCAAGCGGGGGGAGCAGCGAACCCGCCTGGAGCGCGACTGCGACGTGCTGATATGCGGTGCCAGCTTCGCCGGATTGGCGGTCGCGCGCGAGCTTGCCGGCTCGGGCGCGAGGGTGCTGGTGATCGACCGCTACGAGATCGGCGAGCGCCAGACCTCGGCGTGCGCGATGCCCACCGTCTGGATGCATGCGCTGGCGCTGATGGACTCCTGGCGCCAGAGCTTCGACGAGATGCTCGTGCACACGCCCTACCGCACCTCGCGCTGGTCGCTGCCGTGGTCGTTCTCGACGTTCGACTACCGCGAGCTGTGCGCGCTGCTGTGGAGCCAGGCCGCCAGCGCGGAGCTCGAGTTCGAGACCGCCACCGTCACCGGCCGCGAGGGGCTGACGGTCCACACCGACCGCGGCGAGCTGCGCGCGCCGCTGGTCGTCGACGGCCTCGGATGGCGTCGCGTGCTGTCCAACGCCACGCCGATCCAACCGCCGAACGCGCGTCTCTCACGCGGCCTCGAGGTGCACCCGGAGGGCCGCGGCGAGGAGCTGGAGCTGTGGATCGACCACCGCTACGTGCGCGCCGGCTACGGCTGGAGCTTCCCCGCCCGCGACGAGCTGCGTGTGGGGGTCGGCTCCTTCTGGCCCTCCCACCACGTCAAGGAGCCCACCGTCAGGCTCGCTCGCGACCTCGGCCTCCCACCCGACGGCTACCAGGGCAACTGGATCCCCCACCAGCTGCGCCGCGCGGTCGAGGACGGCGTGTTCTTCACCGGCGACTCCGCCGGGCACTGTCTCCCGCTCACCGCCGAGGGCATCCGCACGGCGCTTTACTTCGGGCTGGCGTGCGGGCGCGAGCTGCGCGCGGTGCTCGACGGCCGGCGCACGCGCGAGCAGGCGCTCGCGCGCTACGGCGCCTTCTCTGACTCGCACGAGCGCAAATACCGCTGGCTGCTGAACGTCCAGCGGGCGGTCGGGCAGATCACGCCCAGCCGCGCGATGACGGCTGTCGTGCGCGCGTTCGAGAGCCGGCGGCTGTGCCACTGGGTGTTCGGGCACTACCTGGCAATCGCGCCGCCGTCGTTCGTCGGGTCCGGGCCGGCGGCCGCGGCGCCGACGACGCGCGTGGCCGTGGCCGGCGCGCGCTGACGCGGCTCAGGCGACCCTGCGCAGCCGCGGCTTCTCGACCGCCGCCGCCGCCAACGCCAGCTGAGCGGCCTGCACCCCGCTGGCCCAGGAGACCTCGGACAGCAGGCCGGGCGCCGCGACCATATCGCCCGCCAGGAACACGCCGTCGCCGCGATCGATGGCGGGACGGTCGCGCCAGCTGCTGCCGGGCATGTCGAGCGCGCCGCTGCGCCCGTCCATCACCTGGCGCCGGCGCCAGGTCTCGCGCTCGCGCCAGTCCGGCAGGGAGGCGGCCAGCAGCCGCTCCAAGCGCGCGGCGGCGAGCTCGGCGTCCTCGCCGGGACGGATCGGCATCTGCGCCTGCACGAGCTCCTCGCCGGCGGGCGCGAGCGAGGGGTCGGGGGCGGTGAAGCGCTCTACCCAGCCGGCCTCGTCCAGGTCGGAGACCACGAACGGGTCGCCGCGGCGGTGGCGCAGGCCCAGGTCGAGGCACAGCGTGTGCCCGCTCATCCAGCGCAGGCGCTCGTCGGCGAGCAGCTCGCGCGCCTGCCCGAGCTCCGTCGCCACGATCACCGGCGCCTGCGGCAGCTCCTCGACGCGGCAGCCCGTCTCGATCGCCACGCCCAGCTCGCGCGCGCGAGCCGCGAGCGACTCCACGATGGCGCTCCAGCCGCCGATCGCGTAGCGCACCGCCGGCGGCATGCTCAGCGACCTGACGGCGCGCGGCCACACGAACGCCGCCGACAGCTCGCCGGGGTCGTGGTGGAAGCTGAAAACGCCGGCCAGCGCCGAGAGCATCGCCGCGGTGCGCTCGTCGGCGTGGCGCGTGGCCCACGTGCGGAAGTCGAGATCGACGGGCGCCTCGCGGCCGCGCAGCCTCAGCACCGCGGGAATCGCCCACAGCGGGGGTGTGCGCCGCAGCTCGCCCTGCCAGCGAAGCTTGACGCCCGCGAGCGGCAGGCCGGCGTAGCGGGGCAGCAGCTTGCGCTCTGCCATCCAGCCCCACAGCGGGCCGTCCTTGTAGAGCACGTGGGGGCCGAGGTTGGCCTTGTACGGGCCGTCGCTGCTGCGCGCGCGACCGCCCAACTTCGCGTGGGCCTCGAGCAGCGAAACGCTCGCGCCGCCCTCCGCGCAGGTGATCGCCGCGGTCAGCCCCGCGATGCCCGCGCCGACGATCGTGATGCGGCTGCTCGAGCTGTTTGCATTGCGATCCGGCAGGCTCATGGCGATCCTCCTGGTGGTTGCTGTGCAAATCACCCTACGCCGCTACTGGTCCGTTATACAGTTCCAGTAATGCTCACGCTCAATGGTCCAGTCACGGGCCCGGAGCTGCTGATCGAGCTCGACCGCTCCAGCGAGCTCCCGCTGCACGAGCAGCTGGAGCGCGCGCTGCGCGAGGACATCCGCAGCGGCCGGCTGCCCGCCTGCACGCGGCTGCCCTCCACGCGCGGGCTCGCAGCGGAGCTCGGGATCTCGCGCGGCGTCGTCACCGAGGCCTACGGCCAGCTGGGCGCCGAGGGCTACCTGGAGACCCGCCAGGGCGCCGCCGTGCGGGTCGCGCGGGCGGTGCGCGCAACCGTCCCGCGCGCACCCGCGCGCTCGCTGCTGCCGAGCTTCCCCTATCACTTCCACCCCGGGCTTCCAGACCTCGCCGGCTTCCCGCGCGACCGCTGGCTGCGCTCGCTGCGCGCCGCCCTGGGCCAGTCGCCGCTGGACGCCGTCGGCTACGGCGACCCGCGCGGCGTGCCGCGCCTGCGCGAAACGCTCGCCGACTATCTCGCCCGCGCGCGCGGCACGGCCGCCGACCCGGAGCACATGCTCGTGTGTACGGGCTTCATGCAGGGCTTCTCGCTGCTGTGCCGCTGGCTGCACGGGCAGGGCGTGGAGGCGATCGCGATGGAGGACCCGGGCTGGCACGTGCACCGCCTGATCGCCGAGCAGGCGGGCGTGCGCACGATCCCCGTTCCGGTCGACGAGCATGGCCTGGACGTGCGGGCGCTCGCCGACAGCGGCGCGCGCGCGGCGCTGGTGACCCCCGCGCACCAGTTCCCCACCGGCGCCGTCCTCAGCCGCGAGCGCCGCGCGGCGCTGGTCGAATGGGCAGAGGACGGGGAGCGGCTGATCGTCGAGGACGACTACGACGCGGAGTTCCGCTACGACCGCGTGGCCGTCGGCGCGCTGCAGGGACTCGCCTCCGAGCGGGTCGTCTACATCGGCTCCGCCAGCAAGCGCCTGGCGCCGGCGATGCGCCTGGGCTGGATGCTGCTGCCCTCTTGGCTTGCGTGGCAGCTGATCTCGGCGAAGGCGATCGAGGACGGCGGCTCGGAGGTGATCGGCCAGCTGGCGCTGTGCGACTTCATCGAGCGCGGCGAGCTCGACCGCCACGTGCGGCGGATGCGCCTGCGCTACGAGGCGCGGCGCGAGGCGCTGCTGAGCGCGCTCGAGCGCTGGCTGTCGAATGCGCGACCGGTCGGCACCGCTGCGGGCCTGTTCGAGCTCGTCGAGCTGCCCGCCGGCACCGACGAGCCCGCGCTGCTGGCCGCGGCTGCCAGGCGCGGCGTCGGCATGGAGGGCCTGTCCTGGCATCGCTTCGCCCACGGCGGCGCGCCGGGCCTGCTGCTCGGCTACGGCAACCTCTCAGAGCCCGCGATCGAGCACGGCGTACACCTGGTCGCGCAGGCGCTGGCCGAGGTGGAGGGCCGCTCCTGAGCGGCGGGCCCACCCGCCGGCGCTCCCGGGCGCGTACCGGCCGCGCCCGCATTGGCACCGAGGAAAGCCACGCAACTGGACCTCGGCAGGCCCCGGTCCAGGCCATATCTTCACGGCATGAGCGCCGCCTACGAGCAGCCCGCGGGCACCGCAGCGCTGCACGACCCCGCGCCGTCGGTCGTGGCGGTCGGCCTGATCGCGTTCGCGGTCATCCAGATCGGCCTGGCGCTGTTCATGGCGGTGAGCCCGCACGGCTTCTACACCGACGTCGGCCCGTTCGGCGCCTTCAACGGCCACTACATCCGCGACGTCGCGAGCTTCTACGGCGCAATCGGCGTCGGCCTGCTGGTCGCTGTCAGCCGCGCCTCCTGGCGCGTGCCGGTGCTGGCGCTGACGTGTATCCAGTACGGGCTGCACAGCGTCAACCACCTGATCGACATCGGCAAGGCCCACCCCGCGTGGACCGGCTACTTCGACTTCTTCACGCTGGCCGCCGCGACCGTGCTGCTGGCATGGCTGTGGCGCGCGGCGGCGCTGGAGGCGAGGCCGTGAGGGTCTTCCTCGCGGGCGCCACCGGCGCGATCGGCCGCAGGCTCGTGCCGATGCTGCTCGCCGACGGCCACCAGGTGTCCGGCATGACGAGATCCCCAGAGAAGCTCGACGGGCTGCGCGCGCTCGGCGCCGAGCCGGTCCTCGCCGACGCCCTGGACGCAGCCGCCGTCAGCGCAGCCGTGCGCGACGCCCACCCCGACGCGGTCATCCACCAGCTCACAGCGCTGCCGCAACGGATCGATCCGCGCAAGCTCGAGCGCGACTTCGCGCTGCACGACCGCCTGCGCGACGAGGGCACGCGCATCCTCGTGGCCGCCGCCCGGGATGCTGGCGCGACGCGCATCCTCGCCCAGAGCATCGCCTTCTCATACGCGCCCGGGCCACCCGGGACCGTGCACGTCGAGCGCGACCCGCTGCTGAGCGAGGCGCCGAAGTCCTTCGCGCGCTCGGCGCGCGCCGTGCGAGAGCTCGAGCGCGCCGTCCTGGACGCCGGCGGCGTGGTGCTGCGCTACGGCTACTTCTACGGCCCCGGCAGCGCGATCGCACCGGATGGGTCGATGGGGCAGGATCTCGCCCGCCGGCGCATGCCGATCGTCGGCGGGGGCGGGGGCGTGTGGTCGTTCATCCACGTCGACGACGCCGCGCGCGCGACCGTCGCCGCCCTCACCCGCGGACAGAGCGGCGCCTACAACATCGTCGACGACGAGCCCGCGCCGGTGTCGCAGTGGCTGCCCGCGCTCGCAGACGCGCTCGGAGCGCCCCGCCCGATGCGGGTCCCGGCCTGGGTCGCGCGTCCGCTGGCCGGCGGCTACGGCGTGGCGACGATGACGACCGCCCAGGGCGCGTCGAACGAGTTCGCCAAGCGCGAGCTGGGCTGGCAGCCGCAGTACGCGTCCTGGCGCGAGGGGTTCCGCGCGGGCATGGGTTGAGTCGCCGGGCGCCGGCGTGCGTCGGCGCGGGAGGCACACGATGATCAGCCCTTCAGGCTCCCGACCCGGCGCTTTCGCGGAACGGGTTCTCAATGCGCACCGAGCCGATCCGTTGACCGTCGTTGAGGTCCTCGGTCAACAGTCGCTTGCAACCTCCTGCTCTGGCTGAGGCGACGATCAGGCCGTCCCAATAGGAGAGCTGCGACGCGCGGCTGGTTTGGATCGCGGCTTTGACGAGCGCGGCATCGAGCGCGACGACCCGCAGCAGGCTCAGCCAGTCGATTGCCTGCAGGGCGACGGCCGCATCGAGCGGCCGCTCGAGCTTGCGGGTGACGACGACATAGAACTCACTCAGAACCTGCGCGCTGAGCGCAAGCTCACCAGGCTTCGCCTGCTCGAGGAGCTCCCTCGCCCGCTGAGTCTTGGATGGCTCGTCGTGGTCGAAGAGATAAACAAGGACGTTGGTGTCCAGAAACGCCCGTTCAGCGCTCATACAGCTCGTCGCGCGTCCATGTGCGCCCGCCCGGGCCGCTGCCAGCGCCGCTGCGCTCCGCCAGCTCGAGGACGGCGCTGAGGGCATCCTGCATCTTCGCTTGACCGGCAAGCCCTTCCAGGTACTCACGAACGAGGGCGTTCACGGATGTGTCCTGTTCGAGGGCGCGAATTCGCGCCCGCTTGAGCAGCTCGTCGTCGATGGTGAGGGTCAGATTTGTCATCCGTGCGTCACGGGTTCAGTGTAGCACGGGGCAGCTACTTACGCACAACCAGCACCACCCCGACCGCGAGCAGCACGAGCCCGACGATGCGAGAGGCGTCGATGTGCTGCCTGGCGAGCCCGAACAGCCCAAAGCGATCGATCGCCACCGAGATCGCGAGCTGACCGGCGATCACCACCGCGGTCAGGCCGCTGGCGCCAAGCGTGCGCACGGCGATCAGCGCCACCGTCACATACACCGCCCCCAGGAGCCCGCCGACGAGCGCCCACCAGGGAACCTGGCGAACCTGCCCGAGGCTGCCCAGCCCGCCGCGCACGAACGCCGCGATCAGCAGCAGCACCGCCGTACCGACTAGGAACGAGAACGTGGCCGCCTGCAGGCTGCCGACCGTTTTCCCCAGCCGCGAGTTGATCGGCGCCTGCATCCCCACCAGACAGCCCGCCCCAACGCCGACGAGCACCGCGAGCCCCCGGCTCATGAGTCCCTCCCACGCGCCGTTCTCACTTGGCGTCCAGCCATGTGCGCCCCACGCCGACGTCGACCGCCATCGGCGGCTGGCGCGGCTCCCACACGCCGACCATCTCGCGCTCGATCAGCGCCCGCGCGCCCTCCGCCTCGGCGGGCGGCCCTTCGAACAGCAGCTCGTCGTGGATCGTCAGCAGCAGCCGCGTCTGCAGCTGCGACTGCGCGAGCGCGCTGTGGCAGCGGACCATCGCGAGCTTGATGATGTCCGCGGCCGTGCCCTGGATGACGGTGTTGACGGCCAGGCGCTCGCCGAGCGTGCGCGTCTGGTAGTTGCGGGCGCGCAGCTCCGGGATCTGCCGCCGCCGGCCCCACAGCGTCTTGACGTGGCCGTCCTCCTTGGCCTGCTCGATCGTCGCGGCCATGAAGTCGGCCACGCGCGGGAAGCGCTCGAGGTAGGCGTCGATGAACTCCTTGGCCTCCGCGCGCGGGATGTTCAGGCGGTCGGCCAGGCCGAAGTCCGAGAGGCCGTAGACGATCCCGTAGTTGATCATCTTCGCCTTCGAGCGCATCCCCGGGTCGATCTCGTCGGGCTGCACGCCGAAGACCGCCGACGCGGTCGCCGTGTGCACGTCCTCGCCGCGCGCGAAGATCTCCATCAGCACGGGCTCCTCGGCGGCGTGCGCGAGCACGCGCAGCTCGATCTGCGAGTAGTCGGCGGAGATCAGCACGCTGCCCTGCTCCGCCTCGAAGCAGCCCCTGATCTCGCGGCCGAGCGGCGTGCGGATGGGGACGTTCTGCATGTTGGGGTTGGTGCTCGACAGGCGGCCCGTCTGCGCCACCGCCTGCAGGAAGGTGGTGTGGATGCGCGAGCGCTCGTCGACGAGCTCGGGCAGCACGTCGAGGTAGGTCTTGATCAGCGTCGAGAGCTCGCGCCAGCGCTCGATCTTGGGGACGATCTCGTGCTCGGAGCGGATCGCCTGCAGCACGCGCGCGTCGGTCGAGTAGCCGGTCTTGCCGCGGCGCTTGCGCGAGAGGCCGAGCTTCTCGAACAGGATCTCCCCCAGCTGCTGCGGCGAGGCGATCAGGAACTCCTCTTCGGCGAGCAGGAAGATGTCCTCTTCGAGGCCCGCGATCTCCTCGTGCACGCGCCGCGTGATCTCCGCCAGGCGCTCGAGGTCGAGCCGCACCCCCAGCATCTCCATCTCGCGCAGCACAGCCACCAGCGGCAGCTCGATGTCGGCCATCACGCCCGCGAGGCCGCGTTCGGCGATCTGCTCGCGCTGCCAGTCCGCGAGCGCGCCCAGCAGCACCGCGTCGGCGGCGACGGGCTCAGCGAGGTCGCTGGCGAGGCCCCGCTCTTCGCACAGCTCGGCGAACGGGTAGCCGCGCCTGGCCGGCTCCAGCAGATAGGCGCCCAGCAGCGTGTCGTGCGCGAGCCCCGGCGGCACGAGGCCGAGCGCCTTGGCGTCGTGCACGATCACCGGGCGCGCGCCGCAGGCCGCGGCCACCTCCTCGGGCCCGCCGCAGTCGCCCACCAGCACCTCCCCGCCGCCCGCCACCGCAAAGCGCCACGGGGCGCCGTCGGCGAACAGCTCGCCCTCGGGCGGCTCGTTCGCGTGCACCGCCACGCACAGCTCCTCCTCGGCGCCGCCGACGCGCGCGATCTGCGCCGGCGAGCCCGCAAGCACGCGCGCGGTCAGCACCACGTCCGCGGCGGGCGCCGGCGCCGCCGCCTCGGCATCGCCGAGCGCCTCCTCCAGGCGCCGCAGCGGATCGCGCAGCTCGTACTCGCGGAACACCTCGCGCACGCGCGAGCGGTCGGGCTCGCGCACCGCCTCCGCGGCGATGTCGAAGTCGACCGCCACATCGCGCTGGACGGTGGCGAGGCGCTTTGATACGCGCGCGTCCTCGGCGTGCTCGAGCAGGTTCTGTTTGCGCTTCGCGCCTTTGACGTCGTCGACGTGCGCGAGCACCTCCTCCAGCGTGCCGAACTGCTGCAGCAGCTCGCTGGCGGTCTTGTCGCCGATCCCGGGGATCCCGGGGATGTTGTCGGAGGTGTCGCCCTTCAGGCCGTAGAAGTCGGGGATCAGCTCCGGCGGTATGCCGTAGCGGTCGATCACCGCCTGGCGGTCGTAGATCTTCGTCTCGGTGATCCCGCGGGCGGTCGCCATCACCTTGACCAGGCCACGCTCGTCGATCAGCTGGAAGACGTCGCGGTCGCCGGTGACGATCATCACCGCCACCGGCGGGTCGGCCCGCAGCGCGCGCTCGGCGAGCGAGGCGATCACGTCGTCGGCCTCGAAGCCCTCGACGCGCACGTTGCGGTAGCCGAACGCCTCGACCAGCGGTTCCATCGCCGGCCACTGCTGCTTGAGCAGGTCCGGGCGCGAGCGGCGCTGGGCCTTGTAGTCGGCGAACAGCTCCGTGCGCCCGGAGGTGCCCGCGTCCCAGCCGACGACCGTCGGCTGCACGCCGTACTCGGTGACGATCTTCACGAGCATCGAGGCGAACCCGAAGATCGCGTTGGTGGGCACACCGGTGGAGGTCGCGATCGACTCGGGCAGCGCGTAGAAGGCGCGGTAGACGAGGCTGGGACCGTCGATCAGGAAGAGGCGGCGCTCGGTGCTCACGACCGCGCACTCTACGAGCCTCGGGTGGGTGAGGTCTCGATCCAAGACCACCTAACATCCCCTCCCGCCAACAACCGAGGAGCCGTGCCAGTGAGCGCCACCCCCAGCGCGCAGTACCGTCTGACGATCCGCGTCAAGCTCGAGGACTCCCAGGGCATCCTCGGGCGCGTCACCAGCGCCATCGGCGAGGCCGGCGGGATCGTCGGCGCGGTGGACATCGTGGAGGTGGACGGCGGCCACAGCCTGCGCGACATCGTCGTCGACGCCTCCGGGCGCGAGCACTGGGCGCGCATCCTCGAGGCGATCGAGGCGCTCGCCGGCGTGGAGGTGATCGACACCACCGACCGCACCTTCATGCTGCACGTCGGCGGCAAGATCGAACAGAGCAACAAGCACCCGCTGAAGACGCGCGACGACCTCTCGATGGTCTACACCCCCGGGGTCGCGCGCGTATGCCGGGCGATCGCCGACGACCAGGACAAGGCGTTCCAGTACACGATCAAGCGCAACACCGTGGCGGTCGTCTCCGACGGCACCGCGGTGCTCGGCCTCGGCGACATCGGGCCGCGCGCGGCGATGCCGGTGATGGAGGGCAAGTGCTGCCTGTTCAAGGAGTTCGCGGGCGTCGACGCCTTCCCGATCTGCCTGGACACCGCCGACGCCGATGAGATCGTGCGCACGGTCGAGCTGATCGCGCCGGGGCTCGGCGGGATCAATCTCGAGGACATCTCCGCGCCGCGCTGCTTCGAGATCGAGGAGCAGCTCAAGCAGCGGCTCGACATCCCCGTCTTCCACGACGACCAGCACGGCACCGCCGTGGTCGTGCTGGCCGCGCTGCTGAACGCGGTCAAGCTGACCGGGCGGCGCCTGGAGGACCTGAACGTGCTGATCATCGGGCTCGGCGCGGCCGGCATCGCCGTCGCCAAGATCCTGCTCGCGGCCGGCGTGCGCAACATCCTCGGCGCCGATTCCCGCGGCGTCGTGCACACGCGCCGCGAGGACTACCTGGACGGGTCGATGAACAGCACCAAGCGCTGGTTCGCGCAGGCCACCAACCCCGAGTGCCGCGCAGGCGCACCGGCGGACGTGATCGACGGCGCCGACCTGCTGATCGGCGTCTCCGGGGCGCGCGCGCTGCCCGCGGAGTCGCTCGCGCGGATGAACAAGGACGCGATGGTGTTCGCGATGGCCAACCCCAACCCCGAGGTCAAGCCCGAGGAGGCGGAGCCGTACGTGCGGATCATGGCCACCGGGCGCTCGGACTACCCCAACCAGATCAACAACGTGCTGTGCTTCCCGGGCATCTTCCGCGGCGCGCTGGACGTGCGCGCGCCGGCGATCACCGAGGAGATGAAGATGGCCGCCGCGCACGCGATCGCGGAGATCGTCGACGAGCGCGAGCTGCGCGAGGACTACATCATCCCGTCGGTGTTCAACCGCGACGTCGCCCCCGCGGTGGCCGCCGCGGTCGCCGAGCAGGCGCGCGCCGCCGGCACCGCGCTGGCCGGCCAGGAGGTCGGATTCGCCCAGGGCGACACCGGCGCCGCGACGGGCGCCCCGGTGGTCGACGGGCGCGTCTGAGGGACCGAGAGGCGATGGCCGCCGCGCGTGTGACCGTCACCGGGGCGACCGGCCTGATCGGGGCCTCGCTCGTGGCGGGCCTGCGCGAGCGCGGCGCGCAGGTGACGGTGCTCACGCGCGACCCCGCCCGCGCGCAGGCGAGGCTCCCGCACGCGGGCCCGGGGACAGGCGTGGAGATGGTGGCCTGGCAGCCGCTCGAGGAGCCGGCGCCGTCCTCGGCCCTGGAGGAGCGCGACGCGGTGATCCACATGGCAGGCGAGCCGGTCGCCCAGCGCTGGAGCGCGAAGGTCAAGGACGCGATCCGCGAGAGCCGGGTGACCGGCACCCGCAACCTCGTCGAGGGCCTCGCGCACACATCGGCGCGCCCGTCGCTCTTGCTGAGCTCCTCGGCGACCGGCTACTACGGCGCGCACGGCGAGGAGCCGCTCGACGAGGACGCCCCGCCCGGCGGCGACTTCCTGGCGCGGGTGTGCGTCGAATGGGAGGGCGCGGCGGCGGCGGCGAGCGAGCTGGGCACGCGCGTCGTGCAGCTGCGCACGGGCGTGGTGCTCGACGGCGCCGGCGGCGCGCTCGCGAAGATGCTGCCACCGTTTCGGCTCGGCGTCGGCGGCCCGGTCGCGGGCGGGCGCCAGTATGTGCCCTGGATCCACGCCGAGGACGTCGTCGGGATGATGCTGACGGCGCTCGCGGACGAGCGCTGGAGCGGACCGGTCAACGCCACCGCGCCCGAGCCCGTCACCAACCGCGCCTTCTCGAAGGTCCTCGGCAGGGTGCTCGGGCGCCCCGCGCTGCTGCCCGTGCCAGGGCTCGCGCTGCGCGCGCTGTACGGCGAGATGGCCGAGGTCGTCACGAGCGGCGCGCGCGTGATGCCCGCCAAGGCGCTGGTGCTCGGCTACGAGTTCGCCCACCCGCAGCTCGAGCAGGCGCTCAGGCAGGCGCTGGCACCTGCGCCGGGCGGTTCCCCGTCTCGATGATCACCCGGCAGGGGCGCTTGCTGAGCAGGTAGGCCGCCGTCGGGCCGATGCGCTGCTCGTCGGCGGGCGCGTGCAGCGTCGACCAGTAGATCACGTCCGAGTGCACGCGTTCGGCTTCCTCGACCAGCGCGGCGCCCGGGTTGCGCGTGCGGATCAGGCCCGTGTGGATCTTGATGCCGGCGCGCTTGGCCTGGATGCGCGCGCTCTCGAGCACCGAGCGCCCGTGCGCCTCCTCCTCTTCGAGGCCCGACTCGAGCGAGAGCTGGCTGGGCACCGGCAGGACGTAGATCGCATACACGACGCCTTCCTCCCCGATCAGCTTGGCGGCGCTGCTCAGCGCGCTGGCGCTGACGTCGTCGCCGAAGATCGGCACCAGCGCGGTCCTGTACTCGAGCTCCTCGAAGTCCGCGGGGCGCTCCGGGCGCGCGATCTTGTAGCTCTTACGGGGGTCGAGGCCCTGGCGTTTGCGATAGACGAAGTAGCCGCCCATGCCGATCACCATCCACGGGATGCCGACGATCTTCGCCTCCGTGTGCAGGACCGTCACCGCGACCCATGCGGCGGCCGTGCCGATGCCGCCGATCACGGCGGTCATCGGAATCACCGAGCCCTTGATGCGCACCCCCCATGGGGTGCGGTAAGGGCGCTCGCGGTCGGGGTCGCTGACGCGCAGCCTCACGATCGCCGCGTGCGCGGTCGTGAACGACAGCATCGCGCCGAACGAGTAGAGGTTGCCGAGCACCGAGGTGTTGCCGTAGATGATCAGCGTGCTCGCGAGCATCGAGAAGAAGATCAGCGTGAACCACGGCGTGCGATATCTGGAGTGCAGCCGCGAGAAAAGCTGTGGCAGCTGGCGGTGCTCGGACAGCGACCACGACAGGCGCGAGATCCCGATCATCCCCGCGTTGGTCGCGATGAACAGGATCGTCGCGGCGAGGAACCCGAGGTAGTATTTCGCCAGTTTCAGGACCGTGCCGTGCAGCCCGAGGTGTTCGACCACGCCGAGCATCGGGTCGTTTTCGAAGAAGCCGCCCAGCGAGGTCGCATACCCGGGCTTGGGGAAGGACTGTTTGAGCTCGGCGCTGTAGCCGACGCCGTGATGCAGGACCGGAAGCGCCGACAGGGCCACGACCGAGATCCCCGCATATACCGCGAGCACCGCCATCACGACTAGGTTGACGGCCTTCGGCACCTGCCTGCCGGGGTCCTTGGACTCCTCTGCCATGTTCGCGACCGTCTCGATGCCCGTGTATGCGAGCATCGCCAGCGACAGCGCGAAGATCAGTTCCTTCCAGCTCGGCACCGACCCCAGGTGGACCTGGTGGACCAGCAGGTGAGGATTGAGCACGAGCACGAAGCCCAAGCAGGCGAGCATGATCTGGGTCGACAGGTCCAGCAGCGCGAGGACGATGTTCAGCTTGGCCGACTCGCCGAGGCCGCGGATGTTCAGCCACGCGAGCAGGCCCACCACGATCAGGCCCCCGAAGATGTCATCCGGGTTGTGCTTGAGCGCTCCGAGCCCGGGGAACGCGCTCAGGTAGTGCGGAACGAAGAACGCGGAGATCGCGATCGTGAGGATGTAGTCGAGGCTCAGTGCCCAGCCGGCGAAGAAGGAGACGACGTCGTCGAAGGCGTGGCGCGCGAACGAGGAGGAGCCGCCGGCTTCGGGGAACATCGACGCGCCCTCGGCATACGTTTTGGCGGTCAGCGCGAACAGGCCTCCCGCGAACAGGAACACCAGCGGCGTGAGCCCCAGCGCGTGCGCGGCGACGAGGCCAAGCGCGTAGTAGATCGAGGAGCCGACGTTGCCGTAGGCAGTCGCGAACATCCCCGACGTGCCGACCGACCGACGCAGCCCGCGCTCAGAGAGACGTGCCATCCGCCCGGCAGCGTATCGATGCCCGCCCGCGCCGCGTATCGATGCCCGCCCGCCCGCCATGTGCAACATCCCATGCATCGCAGTGGCGAAAGCAGGAACGCCACGTATGATTCCGACGGGCCCGGGCCAGGCACGCTTCACATCGACCGGGCAGGCGGGCTGCGGATCGGTCAAATGGAAACTGCGCGACGCGAAAACTACGACTCGGGCGAGGACTTCGTCCTCGAATACGGCGAGCTTCGCTTCACCTTCAACGAGGCGGACTTCTCCGAGCGCTGCGAGCAGGCGGCGCTGAAGCTCGGCTTCGTCGGCGGGCGCCTGGGCGAGGAGGAGCTCGAAGACCTCGTCAACCTCGCCGTCAACGGCGAGATCCTCGACCCGGCCTCAGGCCTCGGCGAACACGTCAACGACTGCTGGCCGGAGCTCGTCGGCCCCGCCGAGCGCTCGCTGGTGCACTGGCTGCGCCGCCTCGTCTTCAGAGGCGCGTGGCTCGACCAGCGCGTCAAGGAGGGCGAGCTGAGCGTCAGCTTCGACGAGCACACCGGCACCTTCGGCTATGTGCAGCCGCCCGCCGGCGGGCGCGATGGCGACTCACCCCGCGGCGGCGAGCTGATCGAGCTCGCGCCAGAGCCCAGCTGGGGCCGCGTCGCCTATAGGCGATAGCTGGCACGGCGCGCTGCGGCGTCCTCGCTCGCTCGCGTGCCAAGCACGCCACGCTCACTGCGTCCTTGCATCGCTTGACCAGCTACCGCCTATAGCTGGTTTATGCAGCCTCCACTGCCGCTAGGCGCGCCTTTGTGATCGCCTCGGCGCCGTCCTCGCCGACGAGCAGCTCGGGCCTGAGCGTGCCGCTGGCGGCGAGGTCGAGGATCGGCTGGCGCCCGGTGGAGGCGAGCGCGGCGTCGAGCGCGATCACGGTCGTCTCGCCGCCCAGCGGGCCGGTGGCGGTCGCGACCACCGTCAGCGAGCCGCCCTCGCGCAGGTTGCGGGCCGCCGCGAGCGCCTTGCGCGCCGCCTGCGGGTGCAGGCCGTCGAGACTGTCGATCGCGACGAGCGCGTCGCCGCCGCGCGCGGCCACGCGCTTGCCGGCCTCGATCGCGCGCTCGACCGCCTGGTCCTGCGAATCGGCCGACGCGGCGAACGTGAGCGCCGTGACCGGCGCCACCGGTGCGTCCTGCCACTGCGCGATCTCCTCGGGCCTCGCGCCGGCGAGCACGACGCTCACCTCGAGGTCCTCGCGTCCGTGCACGGCCTCGAGCAGCCGGCGCAGTGTCTCCGTCTTGCCGGCGTGCCGGGCTCCAACGATCACCGCGCGCGAGCCGCGGCCGAGCGGCGTCAGCCACTCGATCGCCTCCAGCGTCGGGTCCTGGGCGCCGAGCGCGAGGCGCTCGCGCGGCCAGTCGACCGGCAGCTCGTCGTAGCGGCCGCCGTCCGACACCGTGTCCGCGGACGCGCCGTTGATCGTGTCGATGCGCACCAGCGACGGGTAGCGCTCGGAGCGCCGCGGCGTGCGCACCGGCCCGGTGACGCGGTCGCCGGAGACGAGCTCGCAGCGGCGCACCTGGGCGGCGGAGATGTAGACGTCCTCGTCGGAGGGCTCCGGCGGATCGACGCGCAGGAACGCCGAGCCGTTGCCGAGCACCTCGACCACGCCCGCGGCGATGCGCCCGGGGGCCTGCGCGGCATCGCCGCCGCCGTCGCCTTCGCCGTCGCGGGCGCCGCGCGAGCGCGTGCGCGTACGGGCCGGCGGCTGCTCGGCGGGCTCGGACGTCGCGGCAGCGTCCTCGCGCGAGCGGCGCGCACGCGGTGTGCGGCGTCTGCGGGTGCGCGCGGCGCCCTCCGGCTGCTCGCGCTCCTCCTCCTCGGCGCCATCGCCATCGCCGGCGCCCCGGCCCGCGGCGCCCGACCCCGTCTCGTCGAGGATCGCGGCGATCAGGTCGGCCTTGCGCAATCGCCTGAAGCCCTCCAGTCCCACCTGATCGGCGATTGCGTGCAGATCGGCCAGCGGGCTGGCCTCCAGCTCGGAGCGCTCGAGTACTGTCATCGGATGATCCCTCTCTCGTAGTGAATGGGCGGTTGGCGTCCCACCGCGTTGGACAGCGGCGGGCACCCGCGAAGTGCCCCGCACGGGGCATGAACGCCTCTCAGCCTAGCGGCTCGCCCGGAGAGCTCGCCGGCCGGGCCGCGACCGCCGCGCCGGCGGCGCCCGACTCGTGGCGAATGTGCTCGCTCAGCGCGAGGTCCCTACCGACCTCGCGCTCGCGCGCGAGCGCTGCCCGCACCTTGAGGAAATCCGCGGCGGCGGCGACGTCGTGCATGCGGAAGATGTGCGCGCCGTGCTCGACGCCATGGGCGAGCGCCGCGAGCGTCCCGGCGAGGCGGGCGCGGGGCGCGCGACCGGTGAGCGCGCCGATGAAGTCCTTGCGCGAGATCGCCATCAGCAGCGGCCGGCCGAGCTCGTGCATGCGCCCGACCTCCGCGAGCAGGCGGATGGTCTGCGCGGGCGTCTTGGCGAAGTCGGGGCCGGGGTCGAGGATCAGCTGCTCGGCGTCGACCCCGCGGGAGACGGCGAGCGCCATGCGCTCGCGCAGGAACGCCATCACCTCGGCCGTGACGTCGTCGTAGAGATCGGCGTCCTGCAGGCGTTCGCGCGGCGCGGCGAGCGTGTGCATTAGCACGAGCGCAGCGCCGCTGTCCGCGCACACGTCCGCGAGCTCGGGGTCGCGCAGGCCGCTGACGTCGTTGACGATCCTCGCGCCGGCGGCAATCGCCGCGCGTGCGACCGCCGGCTTGTAGGTGTCGACCGACACGAGCGCACCGAGCTCGCCGGCGAGCCGCTCGATCAGCGGCACCACCAGCTCGATCTCCTCGGCGACGGGCACGGGCGGGCGCCCGGTGGAGGCGGACTCGCCGCCGACGTCGAGGATGTCCGCGCCCGCGTCGAGCAGCTCGCGCGCCAGGCGCAGGCGCGCCTGCAGGTCGGCGTAGCGCCCGCCGTCGCTGAAGGAGTCCGGCGAGGCGTTGACGACTCCCATCAGCCACGGGCGTTCGCCCAACTCGAGCGTCAGCTCGCACGCGCGCAGCCGGTGCGACGGCGCGCTCACGGCATCGCCGTCGCTTGCGGGGAGCCGGCCGGTTGCCCGCCCTCGCCCCGCCGCAGGTCGGCTGCGATCCCCTCGGCGGCGGCCTCCTCGGCGAAGCGATCGCACTCGAGCTCCAGCCGCTCGGGGCTCCAGCGCAGCTCGCGCGCGAGCACCTCGCCCACGCGCCGCACCGGCGCCGGGTGCCCGCCGGGCGCGGGTCCCCCCTCCCCCGGCTGCGCCAACCGATCCGCCGGCTCGCGTGTGCCCGTCAGGGTATGCGCGGCGAGCAGCCCCAGGCGGGTGCGCCGCAGCAGCACGTCGCCGATGCTGCGCGCCTGCTCGCGCCGCGCCGCGAGCGCGACCTCGGCGAGCACGTCGGGCAAACCTGCAACGATCGGCTGGGCGAGCTCGGGGTGGGCGGGACTTCCATCCCCCGCCAGCGCGAGCACCTCGTGCGCGGCGTGCCCGTAGCGCGAGGCGAGCGACTGGTAGGAGGCCTCCGGCACGCCCTCCACGCGCGGCAGCTCCTCGACGTCGACCGCCTGCCCGAGCGGGATCTCCTGCGTGCGGCAGGGAGCGTCGCGCGCGTCGCGCTCGACGAGGCGATCGACGGTCATCTTGGCCATGCGCCGCCACGTCGTGAGCTTGCCGCCGGTGATCGTGATCATCCCCGAGGAGGTCTCGTACAGCTCGGCCTTGCGCGAGATGTCGACCGACTTCTTCGGGTCGCCGGTGGAGATCAGCGGCCGCACGCCGGCGAACGCGCCCGTCAGCTGCGCCGGGCCGAGGCTCGTTCCGAAGAACTCGTTGGTCGCCGCCAGCAGGTAGTCGACGTCCTCCGCCGCCGGCCGGATGTGATCGAGCGGGCCCTCGTAGTCGTTGTCGGTGGTGCCCACGAGCGTATGCCCGAGCCACGGCAGCGCGAAGATCGAGCGCCCGCCGCCCGCCGGCACGATCGCGCCCCCCACCAGCGGCAGGTCCTCGTGCCTGAGCGTCACGTGCGTGCCGCGGCTGGGGCGGATGCGCGGCAGCTCGGCCTCGTCGTGCAGCTCCTGCGGGCGCAGCTCGTCCGCCCACACGCCCGTCGCGTTGACGACGTTCGCGGCGCGCACGTCGAAGCGCTCACCGCTCTCCACGTCGCGCACCTGCACGCCCTGCGCGCGCCCGTCGCGCTCGAGCAGGCCAGTGACGTCCAGCCGGTTGGCGCACACCGCGCCGAAGCGCTCGGCCTCGCCGAGCACCGTCAGCACCAGGCGCACGTCGTCGGTCTGGCAGTCGTAGAACAGGTAGCCGCTCGTCGGCTCGCGCTCGGCCAGCGCCGGCAGCAGCTCCACGACCTCCTCGCCGGAGATGATCCGGTGACGGTCGGGGCTCCAGGACTCCGCCCGCCGGCGGAGCTCACGGTCGCGCGCCATCACGTCGTACAGGTTCAGGCCCACCCCTACCAGCCGGTCCGGGCGGGCGCCCTCGAACGCCGCCACCACCAGCGGCAGCGGGCGCACCAGGTGCGGCGCCAGCGCGACCATCAGCTGGCGCTCCAGCAGCGCCTCGCGCACGAGCCCCAGGTCGAAGTGCTGCAGGTAGCGCAGCCCGCCGTGCACGAGCTTGCTCGAGCGGCTCGACGTGCCCGACGCGTAGTCAGCTCGCTCCAGCAGTGCGACGCTGTAGCCTCGCGCGGCTGCGTCCAGCGCGACGCCCGCGCCGGTTATGCCGCCGCCGACAACGACCACGTCGAACTCGTCGTGCGACAGCGCCGCGAGAGCTTGGCTGCGCTCGATCACGCGCGCAGTGTCGCAGAGGCGGCGCGGTCGCGCGGCTACTTCGTACCCCAGATGGCGCGTCGATGACGCACGTTCTGCGCACTCTTCCCGCAGCGAGGAGAGGTCGCGCTCGACGCCCCTGAGCCGACGCACCTGGTGCGGCCTGGACAGCACGAGCGCGATTATCGCCACCGCCGCGGACAGCGTCGACCAAGTTCTCGAACCATCGCGGATGTGGTTCAGGTGGCCGCATGCGGCCACCTGTGACAGGCCGCATGCGGCCTGTCATCGGGACGGCACATGTGCCGTCCCGCCGGACCGTGCATGCACGGTCCGAACTCGGCTGACGAAGATGCACATGTGACCGCCCACGGCGTGCATGCACCCTCCGGACTCGGCTGACGAAGAAGCACATGTGCCCCGCGCGCGGGGTGCATGCACCCTCCGGATCCTCAGATGTTGGCGAGCTCTGCGGTGATTTCGCTGACGGCGGACTTGGCGTCGCCGAAGAGCATGGTCGTCTCGGGCTCGTAGTAGAGCTCGTTTTCGATGCCCGCGAAGCCGGGGTTCATCGAGCGCTTGATGACGATCACGGAGTGGCTGTTGGAGACTTCGAGGATCGGCATCCCGTAGATCGGCGAGGACGGGTTGCTCTTGGCGGCGGGGTTGGTGACGTCGTTGGCGCCGATCACGAGCGAGACGTCGGTGCGCGAGAACTCCGGGTTGGCCTCCTCCATCTCCTTGAGCTGGTCGTACGGCACGTCGGCCTCGGCGAGCAGCACGTTCATGTGCCCGGGCATGCGCCCGGCGACCGGATGGATCGCGTAGCTGACTTCGACGCCGCGCTTCTCGAGCTCCTTGGTCAGCTCGCGCACCGCGTGCTGGGCCTGCGCGACCGCCATCCCGTAGCCGGGGACGATCACCACGCGGTTGGCGTAGGCGAGCTGGATGGCGGCGTCGGCGGCGCTCGTCGAGCGCACCGTGCCGGCGTGCTCGCCCGCGCCGCTGGCCCCCTCGACCGCCCCTCCCCCGCCGAAGCCGCCGGCGACGATCGCGGGAATCGAGCGGTTCATGGCGACGGCCATCAGGTTCGTGAGGATCGAGCCGGAGGCGCCGACGATCATGCCGGCGACGATCAGCGCGGGGTTGTTCAGCGCGATCCCCGTCGCCGCCGCCGACAGCCCGGTGAACGCGTTGAGCATCGAGATCACCACAGGCATGTCGGCGCCGCCGATCGGGAACACGACCGCGTTGCCGAGCAGCGCTGCGCACACGAGCATGCCGATGAACAGCCCCTGCGAGTGCGCGCCGGAGGCGATGTCGACGGCCGCCGCCACCGCCAGGATCAGCAGCAGCAGGTTGACGATCTGCTGCGCCGAGCCGAGGCTGATCGGGCGTCCGGGGATGATTTCCTGGAGCTTGCCGAAGGCGATGTTCGAGCCCCAGAACGACACCGAGCCGACGATCGCGGCGAACAGCGAGAAGATCGTGATGTACGTGGCCGTGCCCTGATAGCCGTGCGTGAGACGGAACTCCGACCACGAGATCAGGAACACGGCGCCGCCGCCGACGCCGTTGAACAGCGCCACCATCTGCGGCATCGCCGTCATCTTCACCTGGCGCGCCGCGGGCACGCCGACGGCCGTGCCGAGCGCGATGCCAAGCGCGATCAGGCCCCAGTTGCCCTCGTTGCGGTTGAGCAGCGTGGCGATCACTGCGATCGCCATGCCGACCGCCGCGATGCGGTTGCCGCGCACCGCCGTCGTCGGGCCGGAGAGCCCGCGCAGGCCCTGGATGAACAGCGCGAAGGCGACGATGTACAGGACGTCGAGGAAGCTCTGCGCCTGCAGGAACGAGGTGGCGATCGGCAGTCCGCTCACGAGCCCGTCCCCTTGCCGTCCTCGCCGTTGCCCTTGCCCTTGCCCTTGCCGGCGGCCGCGTCCGCCCCGCCCGCCTTGGGCTTGGACTTGAACATCTCGAGCATGCGGTCGGTCACGAGGAAGCCGCCGACGACGTTGATCGTGCCGAACGCGATCGCGATCACGAGGATCACCTTGTTGAAGGTGCCGTTGCCCGACAGGCCGACGATCAACAGGCCTCCCAGCAGCACGATCCCGTGGATCGCGTTGGTGCCCGACATCAGCGGCGTGTGCAGCGTGTTGGGCACCTTGGAGATCACCACGAAGCCGATGAACCCCGCCAGCACGAGGATCGCGAGGTTGGTGGTGAGCGTGCTCGCGATGATCATCTAGGCGGGCCCTCCCCCGGCCGCTTCCACGGCCGCCTTCGCGCCAGGGTGCACGATCTCGCCGTCGCGCACGATGCACGCGCCCTTGACGATCTCGTCGTCGAAGTCCAGCTGCAGCGTCCCGTCCTCGCCGACGAACAGGTCGAGCAGCGCCTGCACGTTGCGCGCGAACAGCTGCGAGGAGTGCTCGGCCATGCTCGCGGGCAGGTTCAGCGGCGAGACGATCTTGACGTCGTGGCGCACGACAGTCTGGCCCGGCTCCGTCAGCTCGCAGTTGCCGCCCGCCTCGCCCGCCAGGTCGATGATCACCGACCCCGGCTTCATGCCCTCGACCGCCTCCGCGGTGACCAGCCGCGGCGCCGGGCGCCCGGGCACGAGCGCGGTCGTGATCACCACGTCAAAGCCCTTGATCGCGTCGGTCAGCGCCTGCTGCTGCTGAGCGCGCTCCTGCTCGCTCAGCTCGCGCGCGTAGCCGCCCTCGCCGCTGGCCTCCAGACCGAGGTCGAGCCACATCGCGCCGAGCGATTCCACCTGCTCGGCGACCTCCGGGCGCACGTCATAGCCGGTCGTGCGCGCCCCCAGGCGCTTGGCGGTCGCGAGCGCCTGCAGCCCCGCGACGCCCACGCCCAGCACCAGCACCTTCGCCGGCGGGATCGTGCCCGCGGCGGTCATCAGCATCGGGTAGAAGCGCCCGATCTCCTCCGCGCCCAGCAGCGCCGCGCGATAGCCGGCGACGTTGCTCTGCGAGGACAGCGCGTCCATCGCCTGCGCGCGCGTGATCCGTGGGATCGCCTCCATCGCGAACGCGGTCGCCTTCGCATCCGCGAGCGCGCGCGTCGTCCGCGGGCTGGTCAGCGGCGCCAGGAAGCCGATCAGGATCGAGCCCGAGCCCAGGCCGCCGATCGTCTGCGGGTCCGGCGGCGCGATCGTCACCACCACATCGCTGTGCCAAACCTCCGACGCGTCAGTCGCGATCTGCGCGCCCGCCTCCGCGAACGCCGCGTCGGTCAGCATCGCGTCAGCGCCCGCGCCACTCTGCACGACCACGTCGAGCCCTTTGGCACGCAGCTTGCCGACCACCTCCGGCACGAGCGCCACCCTGTGCTCGCCCTCCGCGGTCTCCTTCGGAACACCGATCCTCACGAGGTGCGAGAACGTATCCGATCGCACGGATGAGCGGCGGCGCGGTGTGCGAGACTCGATGGCGGATCACGCCCGGATCTCGCCATGACTGTGAATTTGACCCGCATCTACACGAAGCTCGGCGACGGCGGGGAGACGCACCTGGGGGATATGAGCCGTGTCTCCAAGCTGCACCCGCGCGTCGAGGCGTACGGCACCGTCGACGAGCTCAACGCGGCGATCGGCGTCGCGCTGCTGCAGCCGGGCCTGCCGCAGAAGTTCGCCGAGTGGCTGCGGCGCGTGCAGAACGACCTGCTGGACGTCGGCGCCGACCTGTCCGTGCCGGATCCAGCGCCCGCCGGCGAAGCTGGCTCCGATGCCGCGGAGTCCAGCGCAGATGCCGCGGAGTCCGATCCCCCGCCCGCCCCGCGCCAGCGGCTGCGCGTCGGCCCCGACTACACGCAGTGGCTCGAGCACGCGTGCGACGAGGTCAACGCGACGCTCGCGCCGCTGCGCTCGTTCGTGATCCCCGGCGGGACCCCCGCGGCGGCGCACCTGCACGTCTGCCGCACCGTCTGCCGCCGCGCCGAGCGGCGCACGATCGCGGTCGGCGAGGAGGTCAACCCCGAGGCCGTGCGCTACCTGAACCGGCTCTCCGACCTGCTGTTCATCCTCAGCCGCGCCGCCAACGTCGCATCGACCCCGGCGGGGGAGGGGGAGCCGGGCGACAGCGCTAGCGCGAGCGCGGAGCCGCTGTGGGACCCTGGCGCTCACGGGTCGGCCAGCGGCGGTTAGCGGCGCGCAGCGCGGAGACGGCGAGCGCGCCCCACAGCGTCGCCACCAGGTAGCCGCCGAGGACGTCGCTGGGCATGTGCCACGCGAGGATCAGCAGCGCGCAGCCGACGGCCGCAGCGAACAGCACACCGGCGCTCGCCACCAGCGCCCGCAGGCGCGGCGGCGCGACGAGCGCCGCCGAGAAGGCGAGCGCGAGCGCGGCCGTGGAGTGGCCGCTCGGCCACGACGCGGGGCCGATGTGGGTGAGGTCGATCTGCACGTGCGGGTGGGCGAGCAGCGGCTTGAGCAGCTCCGCCGTGAGCGGCGCGAGCGTCATCACCGCGACGACCGCCAGCGCGACGCGCGGGCGTTCGCGGGCGAACGCGATCGCCACCAGCGCGACGCCCCACAGCGCGAACTGCAGCGGATCGAGCAGGTGCAGCAGGAACAGCGCGGGCCCGTCCACGCGCGGGCGGCTGAGCAGCGTGAAGTCGTGCAGCGCGACCGCGTCCTTGACCTGCACCGCCGGCACCAGCTCGGCGATCATCCACACGAGCGCCAGCGCGAGCACGCACAGGCCCGCCACGCCTAGCGCGGCCAGGGCCCCCGGGGGCTCAGCGCGAGGGGCGACGCGCCGAGGGGGCATCGTGCGGGCGCTGTACGCGTGTTCCGACATTCGTGTAAAGAGGGTATGACGTTCGCTAAAGGGCCGCTGAACGCGCTGGCCGCGTCAGCCGCCACTCGACGCGAGCACAGGCAGCGCGATCGCGCCGGCCGGTTCGAGCGCGACCGCGAAGCGATCGGCGAGCGTCGAGCGCCTGAACGCGCGCGCGGCCAGCGCAACGCCCGCGTCGTCCGTGCCCGTGACCACCCACACGGGCGCTTCCTTGGGCGTCTTCGTGGCCGCGATCAGCCCCGCGTCGCCGCGCAGCGTCCGCACCGCCCGACCCCGCTGGTCCAGCAGCGTGAGCGCCTGCCCGCCCGCCGTGAAGCGCGCGTACACGCCGCTGGCGCCCGGCCCCTCGGCGATGCTCCCGGCCTCCACGTCGCTGCCCAGGCGCGACCACGGCCCGACCATCACGCGCAGCGTTTCCGGGGCGCTGCCGCTGCCGATCGCAGCGACCGCCGCCGGCACCCCCGACGACTGCAGGCCGGCGGTGACCGCGCTGCACGCGGCGGAGCTCGACGCGCATTCCACGCGCACCGGCAGGCGCTTGCCTTCGATGCCGTTCAGGAACGGCTCCGGGAACGATCCGACGACCGCCGGCGTGTCCGTCCCCCGGCTCGCGTCGTGCAGATCCCACCAGACGTGATCGCCGGGGTGCACGGCCCTCGCCGCCGCCGGGCTGCCCGGCGCGAGCACGCCGTTGACGTAGTAGGACCATGCGCTGGGCTGCCCCGCCGCCCCCGGCTGCCCCGCGCTCCCCGGTCCCCCACCGCCGGCGAGCCCGTCGATCGCCTCGACCGCGCTGCCGCCGGGGCTGGCGCTCACGGCGGTGTGGATCCGCAGCAGGTCGAGCACGCTCTCCCCCGCGCTCGCGCGCAGCGCGCCCGATCTGAACAGCGCGTCGCTGCCGAATTCGTGCGTTACCAGCAGCTGGACGGCGCTCGGCGCCGACCCCGCAACCAGACCGCAGCCCGCTGACGCGAGCGCGAGGAGAATGGCGCCCAGGGCGCCCCCGCTCGCGAGCGTGCGCCTCATCGCGAGCGGCCGCTCTCGACGGCGTCCTTCAGACGGGCCAGGCGATCGTCCCACGCGGACTCAGCGCGCTGCATCCACGCGGCGGCGGGCGCGAGCGCGCCCTCGCGCAGCCGGTAGCGGACCTCCCGCCCGGCGGCCGGCGCGCGCTCGACGAGTCCCGCGTGGTCGAGTGTCGACAGGTGCTTGGCGACCGCCTGGCGCGTGATCGGCAACACCGCGCTGAGCGCGGGCACGCTCGTGCTGCCATCGCGCAGCAGCTGCTCGACCATCAGCCGCCTGGTGGGGTCGGCCAGCGCCGCGAACACAGGACCCACCGGATCGTTCACAGCGCCCACCGGGTCGCTTGCAGCGCCGATGCGCGGGGCCTCACGCGTACGCCCGCTCGAAGCCGGCCGCCAGCATCGCGATCGGGAACGCCGGCGCGCTCTCGGTGACGATTACGCGCGTCGCCGGATTGGCGGCGCTCCCGGCGACGATCACGAACTCGACGCGCGTCGCCGGCTCATCCGCCGCCGCCCACCACCACGCCAGCCGGCGCGGCGCGTCGAGCACCTCGACGTGGATCTCGCGCTCGGGCTCCGACAGCCAGCGCTCCCGCCCCTCTTCGGTCGCCAGCGCCTCGAACACCTCCTCGGGAGACGCATCGACATCGATCTCTCGCCGTACCGCCATCACGACCTCCCATGACAACCAATTGGTTGCTATTGTGTTTGACAACCGTCCAGTTGTCGAAAGGATAGACGAGTTGCCGCTGATCCCGATGGTCGTCGAGCAGAGCGCGCGCGGCGAGCGCTCGTTCGACATCTACTCCCGCCTGCTGAGCGAGCGCATCGTATTCCTCGGCACCCCCGTCGACGACCTCCTCGCCAACCTCGTCGTCGCGCAGCTGCTGCACCTCGAGAGCGAGGACCCCGACAAGGACATCTCCCTGTACGTCAACTCCCCCGGCGGCGTCGTCTACTCGGGCCTCGCCATCTACGACACGATGCAGTTCGTCAAGCCCGACGTGCAGACGATCTGCTTCGGCGTCGCCATGAGCATGGGCTCGCTGCTACTCGCCGGCGGCGCGCCCGGCAAGCGCATGGCGCTGCCCAACAGCCGCATCCTCATCCACCAGCCCTCCGGCGGCTTCGAGGGCCAAGCCGCCGACATCGAGATCCACGCGCGCGAGACGCTCGAGCTGCGCAAGCACGTCGACGCGATCTACGCGCGCCACACAGGGCAGTCCATCGAGCGAGTGCACGACGACATGGACCGCGACCGCTACTTCACCGCCGAGCAGGCGCGCGAGTACGGGCTGATCGACCGCGTCATCTCATCGCATGAGCTCACGCGTGTCGCGACCGGGTTCGTGGCGCCGCGCGGGGAGGCCGCGTGAGGGCAACTCCTTCTGGGCTGGCGGCGACGACGAAGCCCGCGCCGTGGTGGCGTCAGGCGGCGACGCTACGCGCAAGAACATAGATGCGCGCCCTGTCCGGACCAAGATCCTGGGCCGCATAGATCACATCGGGATCGAGATCGACGTCGCCGGGCCACGTGATCGTGCCCGTCTGCTCATCGACCTTGACCTGCTCGAACACCGCCGGGTCGCGCAGGGGTGAAAAGGCCGGGGTATCGAGTAGCGGGGTGACGTCCACGTCGCGGACCTCGCCGTCGGCGAACACGATGCGGACCGTGTGCTCGGGTCGCACGATCACGGCCACCATCTCGGGGGCGATAGCGGGCTCCATTGCTACCGATCGTAGCGTCCGGTCGGGTGGAGATTGACCTGGGCTCGCATCCAATCCGAGCGCAGCGCCTGGCGATGCCGGCCGCACCAGCCCCTGACCGCCGCGACCTTCGCCGGAGCAAGCTCGCCGTCGATCAGCTCGCCCGTGTCAATCGAGATGCGCGCCGCACGGACGCCCGGACGACCGACACGCCCGGCGTACACATGCACATGTGGCGGCGGATGGTCATTGAAGTAGAGCTTGACCACCACGCCGCTGAAGCTCGCGATCGTGGGCCCACGCGAAAACCTACGGTCCGACTGCGATGGAATTCGCGCGCGCGAGCCGCACGAGCCAGGCAAATCATCGGCTCCAGCCGAGGCAAGGACGCCTGCCGATGCGCGCTCCAGCCCGCGCTCGCGAGAGCGCCGCGCCTGTCGCCCACATAATCGTCAGATCCAACCGAGCAGCGGGCCGAACACGAGGTCGCCGATCAAATCGAGCGCGGCCAATCCGCCGACCACCTGCAGCTTGCGCGCCATGCGCGGCATGTCGTACACGGTGAACGCGACCACGTAGAAGGTGAGGTAGCCGAAGACGACGATCACCGGGAAGCTCGCCACGTTCCACCACCAGTAGTACCAATGGAAGACGCCGTCCGCGTGCAGCAGCAGCTCCACTCCCACCGACACCAGCGACAGGCCGATCGAGATCGCCCAGCGGTTCGGCAGCCCGAGGATCCGCACGGAGCGGTCCGGCGGCAGGATCTTCGCGAACACCACGCCGTTGATCGCGAAGAACAGCGAGATCTCGACCGTCAGGCCGATCAGGATCACGAAGCTGCTGTGGCCGGTCACCGTCCACAGCGCCGCGCTGCCGTTGAAGTGCAGCACCAGCGCGTTGACGATCTCGTTGAACCAGTCCATCAGCCAGAAGGCAAGGCCAGCCAGCACCGTGCTCCAGTTGGCCTGCTGTGCCTCCACCGTGTACACGTACACCGCCAGCGCCAGCAGCGTCACCGTCGACCAGTCGAACATCCCCGGCGCCCGCAGCAGGCGCTGCGCTTCGCGCGTGAACTCCGGCACGCTCGCCACCAGCTGCAGGCCGCCAGTCATCGTTGTTCCAGCCCCCGCCCGGGCCTGCTAGGACCCGGCCCCGACCGCGGCCAGGTCGGAGTCGAGGTCGCCCAGCGCCGCGCGCTCGCGCTCGTCAAGCGCGCCGCCGGCGACGATCAGCCGACGCGCGGCGTCGAGGTCGTCGGAGCGCCCCCACGTGAGCGCGCCCTTGACGACGCCGCCCTGCAGATACCAGTTGGTGAACGCGCCGTCCGCGAGCGAACCGCGCACTACCTCCTCGTCCCATGCGTACGCCGGTCCCACGGACTCTAGCTCCCCCCAGTGACCCAGCACCGAGTAGAAGTACGGGACGACAGCGTGGGGCACGTCTCTGCCGAGCATGTTCAGGGCGGCGGTCTTACCCTGGTTGAAGGCCACGTCCCAGTGCTCGACTCGCACCGGCGCGCCGCCGTGCACGACCGAGTCGTACTCGCAGATGTCGCCTGCCGCGAACACCCCCGGCGCCGAGCTCTCGAGGCGCGAGGAGCAGCGCACGCCGCCGCGCTCGCCCATCTCCAGGCCCGCCTTCTGGGCGAGCTGAACGTCCGGCGTCACGCCCGCGCCCACCACCACCGCATCCGCCGCCAATTCCAGCCCGTGCCTCGTGATCACCTTCGCCACGCGGGCATCGCCCTCGAAGCGCTCGAGCTCGTCGCGCGGGTGAAAGCGCACGCCGTGCGATTCCAGCAGCTCCTGGAAGAAGCGCCCGCAGCGCTCGCCGAAGCTCCGTTCGAACGTCGCCTGCTCCTGCATCACCACCGTGCAGTGCTTGCCCATCAGCGTCAGCGACGCCGCCACCTCGCACGCGATGAACGAGCCGCCGATCAGCACCACCTCCTCCGCGTCCGCCACCCCCTCGCGGATCGCGTCCGCGTTGCCCATCGTGCGCAGGTAGTGGATCTGCTCCAGCTCGCAGCCGCCCACGTTCAGGCGGCGCACGTTCGCGCCCGTCGCGATCAGCGCCCTGCCGAACTCGATCTCCTGCTTGCTCGACAGCGTCGCCGTGCGCGCGTCCACGTCCAGGCCCGTCACGCTCGTGCGCGTCAGCAGATCCACGTCCTGCTCCGACCACCACTCGTTCGGGCGGAACAGCGGCTCCTCGCGGCTCTCCTCGCCGCGCAGGTAGCCCTTCGAGCACTCCGGGCGGTTGTACGGCGGGTCCGGCTCGCGGCCCACCAGCAGCACCTCGCCCTCCGCGCCCTCCTCGCGCAGCCAGCGCGCGCAGTTGGCCGACGCGAGGCCGCCGCCGATCAGCAGGTAGTCGACCTTGCGGGTGGGCATGCGCGGCAGCCTACAGCCCCGGCGGGTGGCGCACCGACCACTGCGCCCACGTCGGGATGTGGTCGAGGATCCGCCAGCGGGGGCCGTTTTCGTAGCGGTTCGGGCCCACGTCGGTGCCGTTGTGGCTGGTGTCGAGGCGGAGGCCCGCGATCGTCATGAACACGTGCGGCGTCGGGCTCGCGGTCGCGTAGATCGTCACCCAGCGCCCTGGCCCGGGAGCGCCCCAGCTCACGTAGTCCTGGGCCAGCGGGTTGTCGCGGAGGATTTCCGCCAGCGGGCGCAGGCCGGAGCGATACAAAACGTAATTCAGGGTGCTCGAGCAGTCCTCTTCGGAGGCGCCCAGCGGGTCGGGATGTCCGCCCGGGCCATAAGGCAAGTCCTGGAGCTCATTGCCCGCCACCACCATCGCCTGAACCGTCGCAGGCACCCCCGCCGGCACGAGCGCGAGATGCCCGTCGCCGGGCGCCAGCACCGCGCGTTCGCCCGGGATGAAGCGCACCGGCGTCGGGCTCTCGCCCACCAGAGCGACGTCGGCGCCTTCGGGGGCTTCCGCGCCCGCTTCGCCTTCTCCCAGCGCGTTACCGACCAGCGCCGCCTGCGAGCCGGAGGCCGTGGTCGGAGCGCTGTACTTCGCCGCCCACCCCATCACCTCATCGACGTACCACGTCGCATGGTTGTACGCGTAGATCGCCTGCCGGTAGTTGCCGGGGGCGCCCGATGCGCGCAGGTAGTTGGCTGCGCCGTAGATCGCATCAGCAGGGTTCCAGCGGTTCGGCGGGCCTTCGCCTGCGACGCCCACCCCGTACTGCGCCCACGTCGAGGCGAGGAACTGCATCGGCCCGCCCGCGCCCGCCGCGTTGACGGCCCCTTCCTGGCTGCACGACGGAGCGGGGTCGCGCCCGTGGTCGCACTCGACCTTGCCGATGCCGGCGAGGATCGCCCAATCCAGGCCGTATCGCTGCGCCGCCTGCTGGTACAGACGCAGGTACAGCGGCGGGATTTCCCGCTCCGCCAGCGCGGAGACGCCGTCGCCCGGCGGTTCCGACGGGAGCGTGCCGCCGGCGCTCGCCGACGCGCCGCCGAGCGCGGCGAGCGCCGTCATCAGCAGGCACGCGAACGCGAACGCGACGAGCACGGTCGCCGCCGCCGCGATCGATCCCGCGCGTGCGCCGCCACCGCGACGCGGGAATGCGACCGAGCGCGCTGTCACGGGCGATCCCTGCCGAGCTGGCGTTTGTGCCTGGCGGCGACCTCGTGCGCGTCGCGCATCACGCTCGAAGGAGCTTCGCCCTGACCGCTTGCGCCAGCGCGTCCCTGCGCACGCCAGGCGTCGAATCCGGTGCGCTGCTTGCGCGACTCGGGGAGGCTGTGCCCGGCGTCCTTCATCCGCCGCTGCAACACGCCGTCGAACTCCCTGCCGGCGCTGTGGCGCTCGCGACGTCCCAGCGCCACCGTGTCCCGACTCGACGCGAGCGTCCTCGCGGTCTCCCCCAACTCGCTGCGCAACGCGAGCTCGCGGTCGATCTCCATGCGCGCGGCGCGCTGGCCGCGAGGGTCAAGCCGCTCGAACTCCGCGCGCCCGTATCCCGCGAGGCCCGCCAGCGCCGCGTAGTCGCGGCGCTCGCCGCCGGCCGCGGCCCGCCCGCCCGCCGACAACGCCGCCTGGGCGTCCAGGAAGCGATCGTGCGCGCTGCGGCGCTCGCGTGAGTGCGGCTCGCCCGTTAGACGCTGCGACTGCTCGCTATCGCGCACCGCCCACTGCGCCGCGCTCAGCGCGGCCTGCCGGCTGTCGATCTCATCCCGCACGCGATCCGTCCGGTGCCCCAGTTCGGCCGCGCGCCGCGTGTCCCCGCCGGCGAGCGCGGCGGCGCGCTCGCGTCCGAGCCGCTCGAGCTGGGCGCGCCTGTCGGCCAGGTCGCGCTGAATCTCCGGGGCGGCGTCCGCGTGGGCGCTCGCGGCGCGGCGCTCGCTCTCCAGGGCGCGCATCACCTGCCCGTCCATCCCCGCTCGCGCACGCTCGTGCCCCACCTGCGCCTGCTTGCGGCGCCGCGCCTCGGGCGCCTCCCCGGCGAGCTTGCCTTTCGCCCAGCGCGCCGCCGCGATCCCCCTGCGGGGAGTCTCCAGGACATTGCTCACCCGCTGCGCGAGCGAACGGCGCTGCGCACGCGAGGCTGCCGAGCCCGCGTCGCCGAGCGCGCCCCCGGCCGCACCGAGCGCCTGGTGGCGGCGTGTGTACACCCCCCACCAGAAGGCCGACATCAGCAGCCACTGCGTCCACCAGCCGAGCGCATCGAGATCGACGAGGATCCCGAGCACCGCGAGCATGACCCCGAGCAGAAACGAGAACACCAGCTTGGACACGACCGCGCTGAGCAGTTGCGCCGCCCACCTGCGAAACAGCGCGCGCCCGCCATCGCCGAACGCTGGGGCGAGCACCATCGCGGGGGCCAGCAGCAGGTACAGCAGGCTGAAGACCGCGGCCGCGAGCAGCCGCACAGCGACGAATCCCAGGAGGAGCAGCATGCCGAGCACGCCGCCGGCGATCAGCAGCAGACCCCCCAGCCGCGGCCACGTGCCGCTGCCGGTCCGGAACTCGGCCTGCGCGGCGGTCGGGCCACGGCAGTTCGTCGCTTCGCTGCTTTCGCAGAGGGTGCGCAGCAGCGAGCCCGGTTCGTTGATCGAGTTGCGCGCCGGCCCGTTCGCGGGCAGGGCGAGGAAGAGCGCGCCGTTGCTTCGCGCGCCGCGCAGCAGCTCGGCGCTGTGTTCGAGCGCCTTCGCCTGCGCGCTGCCAGCGGGGATGCAGGCGAGCAGCGCCGCGATGCTTGGAGGCAGCACCACCGAGCTCGGCGCACGCGCGATCCCGCTCGGGCAGCCGACCTTCGCGACCTCCTGTGAAGCGATCTTCAACCCGGCGGCGCGCAGGCGCGGTTCCAGTTGCGACGGTTCGCGACACCAGCCGACATCCCCGAACTCCAGATAGCACCACGGTCCTTCGATCGCGGCCGAGAACAGCGTGCCGAGACTGCTCCCGAGCGCCCGTCCGCCGGCCGCCGGCGTGCCGCGCGCGCTGACCGCGAGCGTCCCCAGGCTCGCCTGGTTGGCCCATTGCCCGAGCGCACCGATGGTTCCCGTCGGGTCGGCGATCACCCACAGTCCGCCGGCCATCATCACGCCCATCACCACCACCTCGCCGAGCGTGTCCGCCACGCGGCGGCGGATCAGGCCGCGGTAGAGCGTCAACACCGCAGCCGTCGCCAGCGCGAGCGCCAGCCATGGTTCGGTCAACGCCGCCTGCATCTGGCGCAGGCCCCTGCCCACTCCAGCTGCCGCGGCGCTGTCGAGCAGGTCGATCGTGAAGCACCATTCGAGCATCACCACCAGCGCGTGCACAGCCCACACCAGCGCCATCCACAGGGGCGTCACAAGGATGTCCTGCACGATGCTCAGCAGCCAGCCTGCACTGAGGCCGGGCACGCCCGTGTCGATGTGCACGTCGATCCCATAGTCCCCCGTGGGCGCCGGCGCCGCCACGAACCCCGACGTCTCGCAGTTGCGTCTGGCCACCGCCGACAGTTCGCCGGTGAGCGCTCCGCCGCACGTGGGACTGCCCAGGCCGTTGCTCACGAGCGGATCGGCACCGGCCTGCGCGGAACCCGCGGCGCCTTCTTCGACGCCGTCCGCCGCGCCCGCGGCGCCGACGCCGGTCGTCAGGGGCGGGCTCCTGGGCGCCCTGCTCGTCGGCGTGGCCGCGAGCGCAGATGCTGCGCCGAACCCTGCGGCCGCGATCACCGCGAGCGCCACGAGCGCCGCCGGTGAGAGCGGCTTGCGCCTCACTCAGCTCGTCGGGGTGGTCGAGAACGCACGCAGCAGCGCGGGCGCCACCACGTCGACCTGGATCGCCTCCACCCGCCCGCTGTGATCGCGGAACAGGCACCGGCCGGCGTCGAGCTCGAGCAGCGTCTGGCACATGCGCCTGTCCTCCGGGTCCAGGCCGAGCAGCGCGAGCGCGCGCGCCGCCTCCGCGTGCGAGCGCATCCCGAACACGAACGTCGCCCCGATCAGGTTCTCCAGCGACTCGCGCTCTCCGATCAGCGTGTCGGTGATCAGCTGCGTGCTGATGATCGGCACCGCCAGCTCGGAGCGACCCATCCGCTGCAGCGATGCCAGCAGCGTGCGACCGACCGGGTCGCTCAACAGCCGCCAGCCCTCGTCGAAGCCAAACAGCTTCAAGCGTCCCCGCTCAGAGCCCATCAGATGCATCGCGAACATCGCGATCAGGCGCACGATCTGCTCGCCGACGCGCTCGGCCTGCGAGTACTCCGAGCGCGGCATGCCCGGCGGCGGCGCCGGTAGATCGCGGATCGGCAGGTAGGTGACCTGGCGATGCCCGACCGGCGGCAGCTTCACGGCGGGGTCCGCGAACCCGAGCTGCGTGAGCCCCGATCGCGCATACACGTCGAGCACCCTGCCCACCTGGACGTCGGTCTCATCGCCCTGCGCAAGCGCCGCAACGACCTCGCGGCATGTCGGGTCGGATGCGCGCGTGAGGACGCGGTCGACCGCGCCGACCACCGCCGTCTCCCACGCCGGGTCGGCTCGCGCGGGCAGCAGGTCGCGCAGAAACGACACCGTGGCGTCCTGGCGCAGATGCGCCGGCGCGACCCTCAACGGGTCGAGCATCCCGCGCAGCGCCGGGTCAGGCCGCAGCGTCACGCGCTCGACGTGCGCGCTCACGTCCGCCAGCAGGTGGAAGCGGTGGTCGCCCTTGGGGTCGCAGTCGATCACCCTCGCGCCCTGCAGGAAGCCCTCGTACTCGAGCTTCTGCGCCAGCGTCGTCTTGCCCGATCCGAGCGCGCCAACGCTGAGGATCGTCGTGTTGCGATCGCTGTCGGAGCCCTCTCGCAGGTTGAAGGTCACCGGCTGGCGGGAGCCCGACAGCGTGTGCCCGAGGTAGAAGCCCCTGCTCGACCCGGCGGCATGGGTGGCGGTCGGCATCATCGCCGCGACCTGCTCGGCGGTCAGCGTGTCGTCATAGCCCGCGACGCGGGTCCGCTGCCCCGGCAGATGCTGGAAGAACAGCTGCAGCTGGTCGCCCAGCGGCCGATGCAGGCGGATCTCTCCGTAGGCGCGCCTGCACATCTCGACGCGCTCCTCCAGCTCCTCCTCGCTGGCAGCCGCGACCGCGACCGCAAGGGTCGCGCGCAGCAGCGGCGGCTTGCTCGACGCCTGTAGGTAGGCGAGCAGATCCCTCGCCTCCTGCGTGCGCTCGTAGCCCATGTCGGACACCCCCTGCTCTCCGCCGGACTCCGCGCGCACGATCTGATCGGCGTCCTGGATCCGCCGCCGCGCGATCCGCAGCGCCAGCTCGTTGGGCAGGAAGCGCGCGTTCAGCGAGAGATCCACGCCGAACGGCAGGCTCTCGACCGGTGCGAACATGAGCTCAGCGCGGGAACCGGGAAAATGCAGGCGCTCGGGAAGCGCCCCCAGCACAAGCTGCGCCTGCCAGCTCGTCCCCAGCTCGGACTCGATCTTCAGAGCCCTGCCACGGTTCTCAACGTAGCCGTCGGCCCAGCGGGCTCCCTGGTTCCTTGTTTGCCCCTATAACTTGGGGGCCTCCAAGGAGCCCACGACCGCTAGCTCCGATTTGTCGATTTTGTTGCCGCCCCTTGTCTGCGCTTAGCGACAGCTCCGGCGGCGTCCTCCAGCGTTGATGGGCCTCAGCCGGCGACCCAGCAATGCGCCATCCCGAGGCCCCGGCGCGAGCGCACCAGCCAGCCGGCGCCTGATGACAACCGTGACCTTCTCCAGCGTGCATGGGCCACAGCCGACGACCCGAGGAGGGGCGTCTGCCAGCGTCGTCTCAGCGCTCAAGCCCGCCCTGCCCGGACGGCCCCACGGCCCATTCGCGTCAGCCCTGCCTCAGCCCGTCAGCGGACGGTCCTGCCCCTGCGCCCGAAGGTCGTCCCCGTCCCCGTGCCTGGGCGCGGCACTGCCCGCCGTGCCAGCCGACTCCGGCCCTGGCCCACACCCCAGGTCCAGCCAGGCTTCCACGGAGATGCGAAACCAGTAGTTGTGCGTGGCGACCTTCCCTGCCGGGCGAGGCGCGCGCCCCACTCTCGGCGGGGATCTCAGGCTCCAAGCGAGAGAGTGCTTCATCTCCCTTTCGCTCAGCCCGAGCATCGCGCGGACCTGGGCGGTCGACATGATGCTCCCTTGTAGCTCGCCCGCCCTCCGGGCCGGGAACGCCTCTCCGGCCTGGTGCGCGCGGACATCGCTCAAGCGCCACACCCGAGCCCCGGAGAGCGTGAAGGCCCAGGCGGGGAAGCCGTCCTGCTCCATGAGATACCTGGCCTGATGTTGCGACATACCACGCAAGAGAGCGATGCCTCTCCGCGACACGAACTCCCCGTCCTCGGCCTCGAACCGCTCTAGCGCCCGGGCCTGGGCATCGGCGAGGCTCACGTGCCCCTGGGCGACGCGCACGATGGCGCTCCAGGGCAAGAGCACCGCCCCCTCGATGCTGACCGAGAGCGCGACCGGCGCGACCGCCAGGACGCGCCGCCCGCCCGCCTCGCCCGTGCTGCACGCGTTGCGCTCCCGCGCCCAGGCGTCGTAGTCCTCCTGGCAGGTGCTCCGGCCACCCTCGCGCAGCCACTCCCTCACGCCCTCAAGCCACTCCTCCCCCGTGTGCCGGCGCCTGATGGCAGCGCGCAGCCCCGCCCGCTGGCGTGCGGTCAGCCTCACCGGCTCACCGCGCACCGCCTTGCGCACCTCGGGCCACGAGTGCCAGCGGCGCCTGACGACCCCCGAGGGGATGTCGAGCCCCAGCTCCGCCTGCGCGCGGTCGTACTCCTCCACGCCAGGCGCCTCGCCGGCTGGCAGCCCCAGGTGCCGTGCCGCGCGCGCGACGGCCTCGATGCAGGCCGCGCGGTCGCGGACCTCCCGCAGCACGGCGCCAGTGCGGCCCTTGGCGTCGTGGAAGAAATAGCCCTGGATGACCTCGAAGACCTTGTACTGGTCCTGCCAGGAGAGGGCTCGGAAGCGCAGCAGGATGTCCTCCCGCGCCCGCTTGCGCGCGTGATGGTCGGTGGCAAGCTCGCGCTCGATGTCCTCAGCGATGCCCACCTCCGCACGCTAGATCCTGCCAGCCGCCTGGCCGCTCATCGCCTCGCCTATCACGCCGCCAGTAGACGGAAGTCGTAGACCCAGGTCAGCGGCATGACGCCAGGGCGGCGGGCTCTTGTCCGTCCCCGCCGCCCTGGCGTCTCTCCCTGCCTAGCCCTCGTGCACTTCGACGTTGCTCGTGTTCCGCTCTTCGACGTTGCCCGACGAGACGTTGCCGACTTCGCCGTTTTCCGAGACTGTCACTGAGCCGCTGGAGCCCACCTGGACGTTCCCATCGCATTCCCCGCCTTCGTTGATCTCGGTGACGCCGCCCGACGAGACGGACCCAACGCTCCCGTTGCCTGAGACGGTGACCGGACCGCTGGAGCCGACCTGGACGTTGCAGGCGCTCCCGCCCACGATGACGATGGGGCTGCTCGTGTTCCCGCTGTCTGTGTTGTCGTTGCTGTCGTTGCTGTTCGTCTGCGAGGTGTCGCAGGTCGTGCTGCCGCCGCTCGTCTGTGAGTTCCCGCAGTCCGTGTTGCTGTTGCTCGTCTGGGAGACCTCACTGCCCGTCGTGGAGGTAGAGGTCGGGCTATCGACGGTGTTGCCCTGCCCGCTGACAGCCGTCGAGTGCCCGTTGGCCTGCGCGTTCCCGTCGCCCTGGGCGCTCTGCTCGACGCTGCTTGGCTTCCGGTGGTGCTTGCGTCGCCGTCGAGCCCGACGCCTGGAGGCTCGCTTGGCGTGCCCGCGCTTCGTGGGCGCCTTGGCCGCGAATGCGAGGACCGCATGGGGTGCGAAGCCCTCCGCCAGCTCGCGGGCGTCCACGAGATGGGCAAGCGACGACCCTTTGCGCACGACGGCGGTGCTTTCACCGCTCGCCTGCGCATTGCCTTCCCCTTCCGCCCTCTGCGTCGTGCTCCCGGTCGAGGTCGTGGTGGTGCTCGTCGAGGTCGTCGGCGTCGTCCCCGTCGCCGACGAGGACGACGGCGCGGAGGCGCCATCATCGACTTCGGCCTGGCTATGGCCGGTCGCCTGGGCGTTGTACTTCCCGCGTGCTTCCATCACCACGCTGGCGCCTTCACCGGCTGGTTCGGCGTGGTGAGCCGGCGCCTCCTGCCGGGCCGGGGGCGATGGCGAGCTGGCGGGGCTCGGCGCTTGCTGGATGGTGCTCGGCCCACTCGTCTGCGTGGACCGAGCCGCATAAGCAGCCTCTTCGACCACCTGCGGGCGCGAGGCGTCGCTGTGCGCCCTGCGACCGCCGGACCCCAAGCCGCCCTTGTGCCCAGGAGCCGGCTTCGTGGGCGTGAGCACGCGGGCTTCCTTGGTCGGCCCTGGGCCAGCCACGTGATGCGTGGCGGGCTTGACGCCGACCATCAAGGCCAACGCGGCGACAAGGGCAGCGAGCGCCGACACGGACGCAGCCGCTTCTCGACGCTCTCGGATGACCACAGCCACGGCTGCCGAGGCGCCGAACAGGACGCCGAAGCCCACGCCCAGCGCCGACCTCTCGCCAGGCGCCAAGCCGCTCATCCAGTGGGCGACGGCGACCACGATGCCCCCGAAGGCGCAGAGCGAGACGATGGCCACGATCGCCTTCATCGCCATCCCGCCACGAGGGGTTCTCCAACCGCCGGGCATCATCGGCCCCGGCGCCGCCGGCGACATCGCGCCGGCGCTTTGCATAGCCTTGCGTCCCAACTCGTCGTCTCCTTTGGCTGGCGAGTTACGGGCTGCATTGGCGGATCAGGCTGATGCAGCCCTCTCTTTTCCTTCAAGGCCATGGTGCCGCGACACCATGGCCAGCAGGTGAACGGGTTGTGAAGGCGCAGGCCAAAGTCCCAGGGGCGAGCCAGGTTCAAGCCCTTGGGCTCTGGTCGGCGCCGGACACGGTCCCTTCCCCGCCGTCCGCATGCGCTTCATCAGCGCCCTCCCCGCCATCCGCCGCAGCCCCTCGACCACATCCGCCGACCTGCTCCAGGTCTTCTGCCTCACGATCGGCCTCTAGACCGGGCCGCCAGTGTGCTAACGGGCCTCCGCCTCGGTCCACTCCAGGCGGTTTTCCCTCCGCTCAGCCGCCAGTTCCGAGACCCTCGCCGCGAGTCCGGCGGCGTCGCCTTCAAGCACCAGCAGCTCGATCTCGGTGAACATCGACTCGACCGCATCGCTGGTCAGAGGCTCGCGCTCTGCGAGCAGGATCTTCTCCGCGGCGGTAGCGCGCCGGCGCTCGTATGTGTTGAACAGCTCCTCATGCAGCTTCTCGCCTGGCCGGCGCCCGATGACCTCGATGTCGATATCACGGTCGGGGTCCAACCCCGACAGGTCGATCATCGCGCGCGCGAGGTCGATGATGCGGACCGGCTGGCCCATGTCGAGCACGAACACCTCGGCGCCGCGCCTGGCGCGCGCCGGCGGAACGATGCGCCTGCCCACTGGCCCGCCTTCACCGAGCCCGGATACGGAGGCCAGCGAGCCGGAGCGGATGATCAGCTGCACCGCCTCCTGGATCGTCATGAAGTAGCGGGTCATGCGGTCGTCGGTGACGGTGACAGGGCCGCCGCGCTCGATCTGGCGGCGGAAGATCGGCACCACGCTGCCGGACGACCCGAGCACGTTGCCGAAGCGCACCGCGTTGTAACGGGTGCCGTGCCAGCGGGCGGCGGCGGCCTCAAGCGCGAACTCGGCGAGTGCCTTCGAGGCGCCCATCACCGTCGCAGGCGCGACTGCCTTGTCCGTCGAGACGAGCACGAAACGCGCAACCTCGGCCTCGCCGGCGACATGGGTGACGACGCGCGTGCCGAGGGCGTTGTTGCGCACCGCCTCCACCGGGTTCTGCTCCATCAGGCCCACGTGCTTGTACGCTGCGGCGTGAAACACGATCGTCGGCCGGTGCTCCGCGAACACCTCGCGTATCCGCCTCTCTTCTGTGCAGTCGGCAAGCACGGCCGCGAGCATCGATGGCGGCACGTGGCGCTCGTCCTCCAGCTCGCGCTGGATCGAGAAGAGGTTGTCCTCGGCATGGTCGAGCAGCACGATCCGACGCGGCTCCACCCTTGAGATCTGGCGGCAAAGCTCCGAGCCGATCGAGCCGCCGGCGCCGGTCACGAGCACGGTCTCGCCGCCGAGATAGGCGCCGACCCGCTCTAGCTCCATGTGGACAGGCTCGCGGCCGAGAATGTCCTCGATGCGCACCTCACGCATCTGCCGGGCGAGCGCACCTCCCGTCTGCAGCAGCTCGAACACCGTCGGCAGCGTGCGCACGGGGATGCTGCGCTTGCGGCACTCGCGCACGATCCGCGCGCGAGTCGAGCCCGGCGCCGAGGGTATCGCGATGATGACTTCGTCCGGCTCGGCCTCGTCGAGGATGCGCGGCAGATCGCCTTCGGTGTTCCCGCGCACGCGCACGCCGTCGATTCGCAGGCGCAGCTTGAGCGGGTCGTCGTCAAGGAAGCCCACCGGCAGCAGCCCGAGCTCGCGGTTGCGCATGATCTCGCGCATGACCATCCGCCCGCCGTCGCCAGCGCCAGCGATCAAGACTGTGCGCTCGCCCTTGCGCCCGCCACGAAAGGCCGCGAGCGGACGGCGCTCGTAGACGCTGCGCGCGAGCGCGCGGATGCCGACCAGGAACACGAGCGAGAGCAGCGCAAACAGCACCGTCACGCCGATCGGCAGGCCAATGGTGACCGCGACGAGGGGCACGTGGCCATGAATCCGGGGGGCTCCCCTGATCGGCACGTAACGGTGCACTGGGCGCGCCACCTCCACGCCCGCGAACGCCAGCAGCACCGTCAACACGATCGCCCTTACGACCGCCTCGTAGTCGCGCTGGCCGGCGTAGCGCCAGCGGCGCTGGTAGACGCGGCACAGGACCAGGATTGGCAGGCTCCCGAGCGCGACCCACCACATGGTGTCTTCGCGCAGCTGCGCATAGAGATGGTGCGGTCCGCCGGGGAAGCGCAACTGGAATGCGAGATAGTACGCGAGCGCGACCAGCGCCCCGTCCACCACGAGCTGCGGCAGCGAGTGACGGCGGAGGGGCAGGGCCGCCGAGCGGATTCGTCGGCGCATCGGGCGGATTCTACTCATGCCTATGCCGAAACGCGAGCCATACGAGGCCCCGTGCTTGCCCTACTCAACGAAGGCGCGCCTCTCTCTCGCGCCGTGCCTTCGAGAAGGGGCAAAGAAACGGCTTCTAAACCGGCCCCGGCTCGAATGTTCCTGCATATCGAATGTTCCGACCATCAGACATTTGGGCGCCGGGATATGCCTGCCCTGGCAAGTCCGTTGACAGCGACTCTTCAATTATGTAGAACGCACTCAGTCGGCGCTCGGACTGGCAGGAGTGCCGGCCCAGACCCCCAATACAAGGAGACTTATTATGAAAGTCCGTTGGGCTACGCTGGTGACGGTGGTCGTTGTGGCTTGTGGCGCCTTGGGTGCGATGTCGACCACAGCAACCGCGGCGAAACCTCTTCTCTGCGAAAAATCGGGTTGCGGAGGCAAAGGCGCCCAAGAATACTCAGAAAAATATGTTCACGAATGTAAGGAATTCCCAGGATTCTGTGGCGGCTTCTATGACGTCAGAACTTTCGGATGCATGAAAAACACCCAGTATGGGGCGCAATGGGACTGCTGGGGGGAAGGCACAGAAGAAGACGAAGATTTCCCCTACAAATGGCACATGTGGGTGGGTGAATACGGAGGATTCAAGCACGCTTTGTGGGAATAGCGAACCGGCTCATCGGCCACAGGCACCCGTTAGTTTTCGCAAATTGCAGGAGGAGCGGCCCCGCTTCGGCGGGGCCGCTCCTTTGGGTCGAGAGGGAACACGCTGCGATCGTCGGCGGGCGAACTCGCGATGCTCACGCTGGAACCCATCGAGGTCAAGGCCAAGCTCACGTTCGGACTGCACGCCAACGATGATGCCCGCACGTAGGACGATTCCTCCGAGGCTTAGAAGCGGTCCTCTGTCAAGCAGCAGCGTCGTGAGGGGGACTGCCCTCCCCCGCCATCCGCCGCAGCGCCTCGACCACATCCGCCCTCAGCCCGGCCCGCGCGTGCTTCGGTTCCCCCACCGCCTCCACGAGCAGGTCCGTCGCATAGACCTGGAGCTGCTGCACGCGGCTGAGGTGCAGCCCCAACGCGTCGCCGACCTCGCGCAGGATGCGCCGGCGCTCCCCGCCGAGCCCCAGCCTCACCGTGAGCACATGCCGCGTGCGCGCCGGGAACGCCTCATAGGCTTCCCTCACAGCCGCAGCCTCGTCCTCGCCCAGCGGCGGGCACCCCGCCGCTGCCTCCCCCAGCCCCGCCACCGCCAGGCCCTCGGGCAGCGCCGCCTCCTCGTCGCCGTCCTTGGCGAAGAAGACGCGCTCGCGCCGCGCCAGCCGATGCGCGATGGCGTCCGGCGTGTAGCCGAAGTGCAGGAGACCGCCCTCCCAGCCGCCCCAGCGTTCGCGGTACGGCCCCTCGCTGGGCAGGTGCGGGCGCTCCCGGCCCTGCGCCCGCGCCAGCTCCAGCTGCCGGTCGCGCCACCACACGTACTCCGCCGTGTTGGGCACGCGCCCGAAGTGCGCGACGCAGGCCGCGAGCGCCGCCCGCAGTTCGCCCTCCGAGTACCTGACCGGCTTGCCCAGCCGCCGGTGCGCGAAGCGCGCTTCGATGGCCTTGGTCGTCGTCTCGCCCGAGAGCGCCAGCGCCTCCTGCGCCCGTTCCCAGGACTTGCCGAAGTAGCGGTACAGGCGCGAGAAGGGCTCCACGTCCTCGCCCTCGGCCCGCAGCGCCACCGCGGCCTCCTGGTACTCCGCCACGCCTGGCGCGTGCCCGACCGCCTCGGCCACCCGCCGCAGCGAGCGCAGGTAGCGCTCCATCTCGCGCTCGGCCTCGTCGCCTTCCTGTGCGCGCAGTCCCCGCAGCCGCGCCAGCGCCTCCTCGCGCTCCTCGGGCGCCAAGGCGCCATAGACCGCGAGCAACGCCTCGACCCCGCTCGTCATAGCCCGCCCATCAGTGGTGGTAGCGCCAGAACTCGCGTACCTCTTGCAGCCGCGCCCACTCACGCGGGTCAATGAGCGTCCAGGGGAAGCGCTCGCTGTGGTCGCCCACCAGCACCTCGCCAGCGAAGTGCACGTAGCACTCGCCGCCGTCCTCCCCTTCGCCCTCCTGCAAGAACTCCACGTCGCACCACACGCCGACCGCCCGTGCCACCGCCTCGATGTCGAGCCGGCGCGGAGGCACCGAGCCCTCGGGGTCCACACGCCAGCCCCACCACAGCTGGCCGAGCGCGTAGAGCAGGCGCTCGCCGGGCGTGGGCTCCACCCACTCGCCCTCCGCCGGCCCGCCCTCGGGCTGCTCCTCGTCGCACACAGCGGGCAACGTAGGAGCGCCACGGAGCCCGACCGCAGATTTCTCCCGGTCAGGCCAGAGGGAGCCCCTATACGTTCCGGCCGCTGCCCGCAGACGACCGAGAGGAGCCCCCATGGGCACCAAGCAGCCCGCCGACGCCATCCCGGACGACCTCATCCTCGCCGCCATCGACCGCGCCGAGCGCCACACCCAGCGCCAGGGCGTCCCCATCTGGCAGATCCAGGAGCACCTGTCCGTGCCCCGGCGCTCGGGGCAGGGACGCCAGGTGCGCGCCCGCGTCCTGGCCCTGGCCGACCTGGGCCTGCTCCAGGCGCGCCGCCGTCATGGCGCAGACGTGTGGACCCTGACCGCCGCCGCCCGCCGGCGCCTGCGCCGCGCGCCTGGCATCGCCGAGGCCCTGCCCGAGTCTCCGCAGCATCAGGCCTGGCGCCAGGCGACGACGCTCGCGGCCCAGGAGATCGAGCGCATGCGCGAGAGCCTGCGGGCGACGCTCGCTGAGGCCGTCGAGCAGCTGGACGCCGATGCTCCCTCGGATGCGTGGTTCGAGCTGAGTGAGCGCTTGCAGAGTGATGCCCGGCTTGTCGGCTCAGCGACCCATTGCCTGCGCGAGTGGCCCGAGCCGAGCGATGACCACGCGGACATCGATGACCACACAGACCCCTCCGACGCTGGCCTCTCCGAGGAGCAGAGGCGTCATCGGACGACTCGCCGCGCTGGACGCCGGAACGTGCGCTTGTGGGGAAGCGAGCGGCAGGGCTGATGTCGCCTGCCAGGAAGCTCAAGCCGCGCAGTCCCGCACAAGCAGCGCTCGGGCAAGCGGTGGAGCAAGTCATCGCCGAGCGGGGCGGCATCAGCCAGGAATGGGTGGCGAAGAAGGCGGGCCTCGATGTCAGGCAGGTCAGCACGATCGTCTGCGGGCAGGCCAACCCGACCTATCTGACGCTGCTGAAGCTCTGCGACGGGCTCCGCATCCCGCCCAGCGAGCTGATGCGGCGCATCGAGGCACTCCTGACATCACCCCGCTCGCTGAGGCGCTAGGGCGTCACGGACAGCGAAAAGGCTGCGTGCTGGGCTCAGGTGGGACAAGCCTCTTCTCATGGGCCGGGGGGCGGCTGGAGATCGGGGGCGGATGCCGGGCCCAGCCAGGCGCACAGGCCCAGCCAGCACAGAGGGCACGCCTGAGCCTCCGTCGATCACACCAAGGTACGACTGGTCCAACCCCAGCTTCCTTCGTCAGGGGCCAGAGCGGGATGAGGCATACCGCAGAGTCCGCGAGGCCATCGCCAGCGGCAACGCCCCCGAGCCGGACGCCTTGCTGTTCACTGCAAGCGGGGGTGGCGGCGCCGAGTGCTACGACGCGGCGCTTGATCTCGTCCGGCACCTCGGGGAGCTTGGGGTCACGATGGATGAAGGGCACTATCGCGGCTCTGGCGCCGACAGTGCCCATGCCTGGGCGAGGATGTTGGATGGGACCGTGCTGGACGTGACCCATGCCCAGTTCGGCGGGGCGCCCGTGGTCGTCGCGCGCCCAGGCACGGCGATGTACGACAACTACATCTCAACGGCGCTGGAGACGGCCTCGGAGCGCGCGCAGCGGGATCTCGATCCTGTCACGGCTGAGGAGAGGGCGTCCTTCCACTTCCCGTTGCCGGCGGGCAGGACGTAGGCTGGCGTCCCCAGCGTCAGCGTCTTCGCAAGTCGAGCAAAGGCGCGGGATGTGGCGGTGGCACGCCATCATCCGCCAGCCGTCACCCCGCAGAGACAGGCATGGCGACGGTGGCGATGCCCTCCGCTTCGGCGCGCAGGCGCATCCCTGTGTCGCCGGTCACGATGGTCGCCTCGGAGCCTGAGAGCTGCGCGAGTTCGTGCGCCGTCTCCAGGATCTCCGTGTCGGCGTCCGCCGGACGCTCCCTCGGGCCGGGCTCGATGAAGACCTCCAGCGTGCCGTGGCCGTCCGGCAGCTCCTTGGGCGCACCGCCGGCCCCGACGAGCGCGTAGAGCCTCGGGAGCCGCTGGCGCGCACGGCTGCGGAGCTTGTCGCTCGCGCTGTACTTCTTCTCGTCCAGCTCCTCGATGACCCGCAGGGGGATGACGACGCGGACGCTCTCCTGGCCGACGACCTCGCGCCAGGCCACGCTGTCAGGGAGCTGGTGATGCAGGAGCACGTTGGTGTCGAGGACCGTGATCGCCCCCGGCGCGGCGCGGGCGCGCTCCACGCGCCGCTTCAGGTCATCGCGCAGGCCTTCGAGGCTCCTGGCCTGGCGCGCGACCTCGGAGTCGATGAAGGCGACCGCGCGGGGACTGGTCGGGATGAGCTGGCGGATCTCGAAGTACGCGGGCGTGAATGGGAGCGCGAGCACGTCGGGGTCGTGGGTCACGTTGCCGAGCTGGCCCTCGGTCGCTTCCGCCCAATGGAGGTAGTCGGCCTGGCGCCTGTCCAGGTAGGCGGCTTCCGCCGCAAGCGAGGTGCCATCTCGGCTGACGGCGCCGATGAGATTCTGCGCGGCGATGATGCGCGCGGTCAAGGCCTCGATCGCCTGCTCAGGCTGCACGCCGTCCTTGAGGTGGAGTCGGAGTGGCTGTCGCATCGAGGGGGACCATAACGACCTGAGTCCAGGCGTCAGGACTGTTCGCAGGCACAGTCCCCGCTCGGGCGCAGTGTGGCGCCTCGCGCTGACGGCGTGCGCACCCATACGGTCACGGCATGGCTTCTCTCGTGACCTACGTCGGGCTGGCCTGCTCGCTGCTCCTGTGCCTCGGCGCCCTGCTCGCCATGTGGTCCCAGCCCTCGTCAGTGGGTGGCAGCGACGAGCTGGACGAGCGTGCCCAAGGCGAACATCAGCGCACCGAGTAGCGCCGGTCCTTTCCGCGTCTCGAAGTCGGCCCACCAGGCGCTGAGCGTCTCGTCTTCCTGGGTCATCTTGGCCATCTCCGTGAGCATCTGGCCCGCCCAGAGGGGGACGATGCCGAACAGCGCCACCTCGATCAGCCCAACGCCGCCGAGGCCGACGAGGCGCGAGACGACGCTCACGACGTTGAGGGCTATGAGCGCGGCGCCGCCGGATGCGATGACGCCCATGCCCAATGCCCACTGGCTGGCTCGGGGGCGCCAGCCGAACAGGCTCAGGTCGTCGTAGAGCGCACGGGAGGACAGCACCTCGCCGATCTCTGGCGTCAAGCAGAGGACCGCGCCGGTGACGAGCGCGAGCCCGATGCCCTCGACCGTGTGCTTGCCCTCGAACGAGTAGATGACCATGAAGGCAATCGCAACGAACGTCCCGAAGCGATAGACGATGAGGGCCTTGGTGAGGATCACGCGCCTTTCCTTCGCCCCATGAGGGCCATGGGAGGCAGTGCCCCCGCTGGGCGCAGTGCCTGCCGTCGAGACGCCCATCGCTCCACCTCCGTGCCTTGGATCAGACAGTTGGACTCGTAGGGCCATGTACGACATCGCCCGCCCCGCCCTCCACTCCTGCAAGGCACCGTTCGTCCGGCGGGGCCGACCAGCGGGAGGCGCTAGTCGCCGAGTGTGAGGCGTCGGCTCGCCACGGTGGCCCAGCGACCACCGGCGCTGAGCGCCAGGCGCGCTGTGACGGGCAGGCGGTGATGACGCGCGAGCAGGCGCGCCCCGGCGCTGTCGAGCGCCAGGCTCACGTCCACGCTGGTCCAGGCCGGGACGGTGAAGGCATGGCGCGCCACGGTGCGCCGGCCTGAGAGGACGGCGAGGCTCAGGCGGCAGGCGCCGGCCCGTTCGCAGGCCACGACGGCTTCGACGTGACCGCGCCGGGCGCGCAGGCTCACGAGCAGCGCGGGCGCCTGGACTCCGGGAGGGCCAGTCGCTTCTTCCCCGCCGAGGGCTGGCGCCGCGCCCAGCGCGGGCGCGCCGACGCCGGTGGTCGAGCTGGATGCACCCTCTCCAGTGCTGCCTTCAGGCGGGGTAGGCACCGGCAGGGAGGTGAAGCGCGCGCTGACGCTCGTGTCGGAGCTGGCCGTGAAGGAGCAGGTGGGCGTCGTGCCCGAGCAGGCGCCGCCCCAGCCCAGGAACGTCGCGCCCAGGTCGGGTTCGGCGATGAGTTCGATGGATGTGCCGGGCATGTAGTGGTATGACTCGCACTGGCTGGCGCACAAGAGGGTCGAGTCGGCCCTGCCGCCTGCGAAGCCCCTCACGATGCCGCTGCCTGTGACGGCCTCGCTCACGGGGTAGCGCGGACCTTCGTAGGTGATGAGGAAGGTCTGTTCCGACGCGGCGGATTCATCTTCGCCGAGTTCGTCGATGGCTATGACGACCACCTCGACCTCCTCACCGTCGAGCGACGGCGTGAGCGCGAGCTTGGGCGAGTTCGCGCCTTCGAGGAAAGTGCAGACGTACTGGAGGCAGCGCAACCATGCGTACTCGTAGCGCACGATGGGCGCCGAGGGATCCCTCCAGGTGCCGGTGCTGGCCGTCAGCGTGGCCCCGACTTCCAGCGCGCCGCTGATGACCGGCGGGGTGACATTGATGGGCATGGCCTGGGCGCTCGACGTGGCGAGGAGCGCGACGGCGCTTGTGACCGCCGCGGCGAGGAGCACCTGCCGCGCGCGCCGCAGCGCGTGGGAGCATCGAGCCCCACCGTGAGCATCTTGGGATCGCTCCATCGAGCCCATGACGGCGCAGGGTAGCAACTATCTGTCTGCCTACTAGATGTCTGCCAGACATCTTGCAGACAGACGTTTGTCAGTCGTGTTCTGGCCTCGCGCTCGCCAGAGTGCCCGCTCGATGAGCACGAAGGCAGAGTGGGAAGCCGAGCGCCGCGCCTACCTGGAGGGCTTCGGGGCCAACGTCAAGCGCATCCGCAAAGAGAAGGGCCTGACGCAGGCGGCGCTCGACAGGGCCGCCAACCTCCACCGGACGGAGGTGGGCCGCATCGAGGGCGGCAACACAGAGCCGCGCCTGATGACCCTCGCCATCCTCGCGGCGGGGCTCGGCGTGAGCCTCGACGAGCTGATCGCCGGGCTGCCGACGCCCAAGCACCGCAAACCCCCGCCACAGGAGTAGCAAGCGGGAGGGCAGCAGGCACCGCAAGCGCGCAAGGGCGCGCTCACCAAGCCACGCTCAGCTGGCGCTCCTCGATGAAGGCGCTCAAGCAGCACTCCGCGTCCCTCGGGCCTCTCTCCAGTGCGATCTCCTGGAGGGCGTGGTTGTGGCATTCCGGGCATGGGCGGGCGGCCAGCCCGCAGCAAGGGAGCCGTCCCAATGGCACGAGGCCACTGCCGTGGCACCTCCCGCACGGCTCCTTGGGGAGCCGAAAAGGTTGGCGTCCATCCGGCTTGTTCCGAGATATGGACATCATCTGGCGATGGTAGGCTCGCGCACACATGCCGCGCTGGATCCCATTGACCGCACCGGAACCGGGTTTGGAAGACGCGCCGCAGCCGATCATCGACATCCACGTCTTTGGCCCCAAGGGCTCCGAGGATGTCAAGGCGGTCGTTGACACAGGGTCTTCATACTCGGTGTTCCCGCGTGGCTTCCTGGAACGGGTTGGCGTTGATTTCACGAATGCGCAAAGCATCCCCGCGGTGGTGGGCAGTGGCGAAACCACCTACCTGGTTGGCGACGAGTCGCTGGTCGAGTGCCAATACGACGGGCATCTTGCGCTCGTGCGCGCGCATGCGTCAGAAGGAGCCAAGGTCGTCATGCTCGGTGTCAATGACTTCCTGTGCACGTTCGACCTGACTGTCCAGAAGCGCAAGAGCCGATTCCGCCTCATCCCCCGCAACCGCAGGGCGGTGCGGAGGCTCCGCAGGCGGACCGAACAGAGACCCTAGCCGCGGGAGGCGCACCATGCCAGCCCCCACCTCCCAGACCGGGGCAGCCGGCGAGTTCCACGTCGCCGCCCAGCTCTCGCAGCGTGGCTGGCAGGCCAGCGTGCTCCTTGGGAACGCGCGGCGCACCGACGTCCTCGCCCACCATCCAGAGACGGGCGTGTCGGTGAGCATCCAGTCCAAGGCCGCCAACGGCGGCGGCGACTTCCAGGCAGGCAAGGCCTCGGAGGAGCCAAGCCCGCCGGAGGCGAGGGAGTGGTTCGTCTTCGTCGGGCTGCGCTCGCCAGATGAGCGCCCCGCCTTCTACATCGTGCCGCGCAACGTCATCGCGGCCTTCTCGTGGTGCACGCACCAGGCATGGCTGCGCAGCACTCGGCGCGATGGTCGGCCTCACAAGGACAACAGCATGCGCAACATCAGCCAGCGCTACCTGGAGGCGTTCCTGGAGCGCTGGGACGACCTCCTGCGCCCGCCGGGCGAGATCCCGTACTGGCTGCCGCAATGGTTCTGGGACGCGAAGGAGCGCGTCGGCTTGCAGCCGGGGCACCCTGGCGCAGAGCGCCCGGACAACGGCTGAGCCCTCGCTCCTGGCGCGAGCCGCCGCGCAGCCCACGAGCCACGCCGCCTACGGCGTCGAGAGCATCCCCGCCGCCTCCAGCACCTTCATGGTGACGAGCACCGGGTTGTCCCGGTAGGTGCGCGAGGCGGCCATCCGCCGCACGACGCCCACCACGTCAGCGAGCCCATGCACGGCTATGGAGCCGGCACCGGCGCGCTGGCGCTTCGCCCACGCGCGGACCTGCGCCTCGTCAGCGCTCGTGGCGAACCTGCCGACGTAGAGCCGCAGCTCCACCTGCGAGGTGCGGTAGCCGTAGCGCTCAGCCGCCGCCCGCACGACCGGCCCCCTGACCTCGGGCCTGTTGAGCAGGGAGTAGCGCCGGCGCAGCGTCTCATTCTCAGCCTCGCCGGTGACGTGGGCAGCGACCACGCCGCGCGAGCCAAGGTAGGACTTCACGGAGGCCAGCACCAGCCGCTCGGCGCAGGCGCCCACCAGGTCCACCTCGTAGCCGTGCGTCTGCTCCTCCGCGTGGTCGCGGCGCCGAGTGCGCAGGCGCACCGGGAACTTGGCCGACTCGGAGACCACCAGCCCCTCGTCCTCCAGCGCGAGCGCCACGAATGCCTCGAAGGCCTCCATGCCGGCGCCTACGCGCCCTGGCCATCGAGAGCGTCCTTGAACTCCGAGCGGATGCGTTCGCGCAGCGGCCTCCAGCGCTCCATGAGCTGTGGGCCACCGGCGTGGTGCTCCCGCGCCAAGGCCTCGACCTCGCGCATGAGCGCTTCGACCTGCGGCGGGGCCACGAGGCGCAGGCGCGCCGCTGCCGCGACGAGGCGGTCAGAGAGGTCGTCGTGCCGGCGCCCATATGCGCGGCGCTTGACCCAGCGACCGAAGAGGTGGCCGAAGACATCCACAGGGGTGCCCTCCAGCCTGCGCTCCACCCAGCGGTCAAGCGCGTTCTCGCGCAGCGGCGCGGGGAAGTCCTCCGCCTCCAGCATCACGGCGTCGAGCGCCGCCATGTACTCGCGCAGGGCCTGGTGGAGCTCCGTGCTGCGGGCTGCCTTCGCCGCTTCCCGGCGTGAGCCGCGCTCGCGCAGGGCGTTGGCGCCATAGCCGAGGGCGGCCGAGGTCGCGGAGATGGCAGCTCCGGTCACATAGGAGGACATGTTCCAAGGATCGCGCCCGTGGCGGACGAGGGCCTTCTGTACTGTCCGGCGCGTGAGTCGCGGGGACCCGAAGAACGTGGGCCTTCTCATCCGGGCTGCTCTGGAGCCGATGGCCAGGCACCTGGGCGTCGATTACGACGCCTCGTTCTCGGCTCCGCCGACCACGAACGAGGAGCGGGTCGTCTATGCGCTCCAATGCGGCCTGAGCCTCATCATGGATTACGCGTACCCGGACCAATGGGCCTTGATCAGCCAGGACGGGAGGCTCTCCAAGCGCGACTGCCGGAAGGCGGCGAGGTACGTGCAAGAGGCTCTGCCGCGTCCAGAGGGGCAGGAAGGCATCGGGTGGGCGGCGCAGGGCTACGCGCGAGCGATGGCTGACCTCTGGCGGCGAGCAGCTGACCCGACGACGCGCACCGGGAGTGAGGTTCCCGAGGAAGACCGCGCGGGCTTGCTCGTCAGCGCGGGCTTCAGCGAGTCCGTGGCCGAGCTGCTAGCCCACGACTTCGCAGTGGAGGACCCGCACGCGGTCTTGCCAGAGATGGCCTCCGCTGAAGCCCATCGCCTCTACGACCCCGAGAACCCGGACGCGATGACGGACCTACGCGATTACGCGGCCCGAGCTGGCGTGACCATGCAATCCCTCGCGCTCGCGATGGGGCCGGAGTTCCCCGCCTACGACGAGATCCTCATTGGCCCGGTGATGAGCCTGAACCTCGCTTTTGACTACCAGACGAACGTCAATTGGGTGGTGGTCGCGGAGTACTGGTCCAACCTCCTGAAGCCCGATTGCGTGGGCTACGAGGAGATGACTCACAGGGTCGCTGCCAAAGCCGCATCTGGCTTCCCCGGCACCTAAACGCGTGCCGCCGAGGCGCCCATCGGGGTCAGGCTTCGCTGCGCGCGACGCTCAGCGGGCGAGCAAGCCGACTAGGAGAACTTCGAGCAGCCGCCGAGGAAGATCACCGACGACCCAGTCCGACGAATCACCAACACCCTGCGGCTTCCACATCACTAACACGTAGGCGCTCAGGAGCACGGGAGCGGTCCGTTTGCAGGTCTTTTGACATCGCTGAGACGGCACGAAACCTCGCAAATAGCGAGGGGACGGGCCCTCGCTGGGAGGGTTGCATCCCAGCGAGGTCGTATCTTTTCTATACGCGCGCTGCAGAGCGCGTTGGGCAACGGCCCGGTACGAAGTCCCAATCCAGGGAGTTTCGTACCGGGCCGCCATGTACTGCTGATGAGCAGGCTAGCGCCCCTTCGACGCCTCTACCGCCGCCTGCGGACCACCGGCAAGGGCGCATCTCATCGTCGCCTCGTCGGCGGGCCATCCTGACAGCCGTTCTAGACCCCTTCGTGGGCACCGGGACGACCCACACTCGCGGGCCCCTTGGCAGCCGACTCCTGCCCTGCGCTCGCATGCTGCCACCTGGAGGACAAAGCGCCAGAGGGTCTGCAGATGCGCCACGGGGGCCCGGCTTCCTCGGAGCAGCCGCGTTGGCGCAACCGCGCACACCCGTGGCGTCATGCTTCTGCCGTCTCCACACTCGGGCGTATCGTTTCTGTCGCGCGCCGCAGAGCGCGTTGGGCAACGGCCCGGTACGAGGTCCCAAGCCAGGAACGCTCGTGCCGGGCCGCCATGCTTCTCGGCGCGCCGACCACCGCGAGCAAACAGCCAACTGGATCCCGACAACGGCGTTGACATCGGCGAGCACCTGGAAGCGCGAGTTTCCAGCGCTCTTGCTCTGGTTTGCAGCGCTTTTCGTCATGTAGAGCACTTCGCGCTTGTTACGAGATGGCTGCCGTCGATAACCGTCTCGCCGCCGACTTCTATCTTTGTTGAGACGCGCGCTGCAGAGCGCGTTTGGGCAACGGCCCGGTACGAGGTCCCAAGCCAGGGAGTTTCGTACCGGGCCGCCATGTACTGCTGATGAGCAATCTACCTCGCGCCACCATGCAGTGCTCCCAAGGTAGCGAGCATTTTGCGGAGGTTGTGTTCCCGAGCTGCTGACGTGCTTTGGCTACCTGCGTACCTGACGCCGGCATCCCGGTGATGTTGGTCGCGGCGCTGGCGTAGTCGTCACGTCACCGCCTCACCGGACGATCATCCACTACCGAGCAATGTGCGCCGTTCCCAGACGCGCTCGCTCACGGCCGTTCTGCAAGATGGCGCCCAACTACCGCCGACTTGACGAGGGCTGCTGAGGTTCGCGCCGCTTCCGGCTGAGCAGGTGGCGGTCGGGCCGGGTGAGAGCCCCTATGGGGCGCGCCAATGGGCCATGGGCGAAGCGCGGGAGGCCGCGCCGATGATGACGTCGTCCCCCGGCGCGGCAACGCTGGGGCGCCGGACGAGGGCGAGGCCGGGGCGCCGGGCGCCAGCGCTGGAGCTGGCGCCGGCGCGGGCGAGAGAGCGAGCGAGGAGGGCCGCAGGCGCCGCTCCAGCCGCAGCGCCGCGCTCCCTCCCCCACCTGCCGACCGCACCATCGACTACGCGCTCTCGCGCGACGAGCTGCGCGACATCGAGCCGGGCGAGGTGGTGCTGGCCATCGAGCGCCTGGACGGCTTCGAGGCCGTGGTGCGCCCCGTGCTCGATGCCGTCGATGCGCGCCGCTCTGCGCCCTGCGAGGGCGAGGGCAAGCGCCGAGGCCGCCGGCCCTCCTACACCGCGATCGACTACTGGCGCCTGGAGGTGCTGCGCCGCGTCATCGCCGCGCACTCGACCAAGCACACGCGCGACTGGCTGACCACCGACCGCGCCGCGCGCACGCGCGAGCTGCTGGGCTTCGACGCGCCCCGCGCCCACTACGGCGGCAAGCCGCGCCGCTGGATGGAGGGCATCCCCTCCGACGGCTGGATGTCGGACTTCCGCACCAAGTGGCTCCCCGAGGCTGAGCTGGCGCGCCTGATGTGCGACCTGGAGAAGTGGGCTCTGGCGGAGAAGCTCAAGACGCTGCCGGGGATGCGCGACGAGTGCCGGACGCTGCACGCCGACGGGAGCAAGCTGGAGACGCACGCCACGGCGCCCAAGCTCAAGAGGGACAAGCGGACGAAGGAGGCGCAGGTCGTCAACGAGTGGAAGAAGGGCCGCGACGGGCGGAGGGTCCGCGCCATCACGGCGCCCGAGGCGGGCTACGTCGGCAACGGCGGCGGCAACGCCGACCACGCCGGGCATGGCTGGAACATCGTGATGGTGATGTCGAGCCGGGGCACGGTGCTCGCGCATCGCAACGTGCCCCTCAACGCGGCGGAGAACGAGACGCTGGCGGGGATGGCGGGCGAGGTGAGCGAGGCGCTGGGGGTGTTCCGCGAGCGCGAGGTGCGGGTGCGCGACGGGCGCGAGGATGAGATCTGGGTCGAGCGCGACCTGCGGGTGCTCTCGACGGACGCTGCCTTCCACGGGCAGGCGACGCGGCGGGCCTGGCGCGAGGTGGGCGTGGTGGAGAACACGCATCTCTCCAGCCACGCGGCGCGCGAGAGCAGCCAGCGCACGGCCAAGAGGCGGACAGACAGGCGCTATCCGATAGCGGGGCATCCCGGCTGGTTCGCCAACGGCCACAGGGAGCTGGTGTGCCGCTGCGGCAAGGGGAAGGTCAGCCGCGTCGTGCGGCTCGACAGGAGAGGCCGGGCCATCGTGAGCGTCAAGGGCGAGTGCGCGAAGGACGCTTGCAAGAGCGTGCTCATCACCTCGGGGTGGTGGCGGCTGTCGGGCAACACGCAGTTCGTCAAGTGCACTGGCGAGGAGCGGGCGCAGGATGCCGAGCTGGAGTTCGGCAACCCGCTCACGTTCAATGACCCGCTGGCGCGGGAGTACGGGCAGCAGCGCTTCAACGGCCAGGAGGGGGCCTTCGGCTCGCAGTTCACGCAGCGCTTCCGGCTGCTGAAAACCAAGCGCTGGTTCTACCGGCAGACGCAGGTGGACCTGGAGGTGGCGGCGGTCGTGACCATCACGCACGCGCTGAGCCTGGAGCGGTGGCGGCGTATGGGGTGCCCGGCGGCGGACGAGCGGGGCGGGGATGGCGGCGCCGGCAGTGCGGGCGCCGGCGCCGGCGCGGGGCCGGCGTGCATGGGGAGCGCGGGCGGCGGGCTGCTCTCGGAGCGGAGGCAGGAGCGGGAGGCACTGGCGGCCTGAGCGCGCAGTAGGTCGCGGGGTGATCTCGCCAGATAGGCTCGCGCTGTGGCGGAACCGACTCCAAAGTCTCGGTGGAGGCGGGTGTGCACGAAGGCGCGGCGCGCATTCTCGTTCCTCGCGCTGTCCGTGGGGAATGGGCTTCTCGCGCTGTGGGAGCCGCTGAAGGGGACATGGGGCGTCGCAACCAGTCTGGGCGTGGTCACCGGCGCCGGCGCATGGCTGCCCACCGCGAAGGTTGACACCGCACAATCCCGTCTGAAAGACTCCGGCGTATGGCCGGAACGCCAACCAACGAGCCGGAAGCGTTCCACCCAGGACTGATCAAACTGGCATGGAAAGGCGTCAAGCTGGTTGGGGCCGGCGCCCTCTACGGGACCGGCGAGATCGCGGCGAAAGCTGGCTGGGACAGGCTCCAACGATGCCCGAAATGCCACAAGCCGCGTTTCCTATGCAAGTGCAAGGACGGGGGCAAGGCCACCGCTTAGACCGAATCCACGGTTCTGTCTGGGCAGTAGGAAGGTGATGGCGCTGCTCGGCCTGAGCGGGCTGGGCGCGCGACCATGAGAGCGAGGACGAGCCTCCCAGCGCACTGGGTGGCTCGTCGGGTCCACTGGTGACATGGGTGTCTGAGGGGTCGGTGGGCTGGCTTTTGGTGCTCGGCACCGCCAGCTAGCCTCGCCGCCGCCTCCTTGCGAGCGACGAGGGTACGCCGAGGCAGAGGTGCGCTGGAGGGATTCCAGGGGCGTTGAGCGCTTCTCGGGCGCGTGCCGACGCGGCACACACGCCAGCGAGCGCTTTTCCAGGTTTTCCGCCCGTAGGCGGGGCCTCAAGCGGCGCTCAGGCGTGCGCGGGCGCCGATGTCCGGCGCGCCAGGGCTGCTGTGACCCCAGCAGCAGAGCCAAGAATCAGCCTGGAAAGGAACCACGGGAAAAGAACCAGCCAGCCCCAGCGCATCACATCGCCCTCCAACGGCGCCAGCACGGCCTCGCCGTTGCGCTCGAACACGAGCGCGCGCGGCTCGTGCAGACCGTCGACGACCGGTTCCCCCAAGCCCCTGCAGAACGCCCTGCGCACGAGCCACTGCAACTCGACGCCGCGCGCCTGGCGCACCGGCAGGAACTCCTCCAGCCGCGCATGCGCGTGATCGGCGCGCACGCGCACCCGCTCGAGCTCCGAGGCGCTCAGCAGGCGCCTGTCGCGCACCGTCAGCGCGCGCCTGATCCCCTTCCACCAATCGTGGGGGTGCTGTCCCGCCGCACGCGAGACGTAGGACGCGACATCGCGCTCGGGATCGCGCAGGCTCACCAGCAGGAACACCGCTGGTTGCGCTTGCCCCACATCGCGCAGGCGCCGCACGTGCTCTTCGATGTAGCGCTCGCGCGAGCGGACGTGGGCCTCGGCGTAGTCGCGCACTTGGTCGCCTTCCTCGCGCAGGCGGCGCCCGTAGCGCTCGGGCTCCCAGCGCCTGCATACCCGCAGGATCTGGATGTCCGCCTCAATCGCCTCCAGCGCCCCGATCAACGAGAGGAAGCGGGCGCGCTTGCCTTCCTCGCTCAGCCATGCGTAGGAGGACGTGCTCACCGCGAACGCCGCCCACCCGTCGTCGAACCCGTGAGCGAACACGCAGTTGCCGTAGACGAAGGCGATCGGGGCCGCCACGCCTCACCGACTCCCGGAATCGCTCGGGCGCACACGCAGCCGTGCGCCCGCGCCGAGCGCGATCACCTGACCGCGATCCAGTGGGCGCGCTCCCACCGGCCCTCCGATCGTCAACGCCGGCCGCGGACCGGGTCGCGCGGTCGCGCTTGCTCCCCGCTCGATCGCGCGCCCGCGCCGCTCGTGCTCGACCGACACGAGCACGGCGCCCGGCCCCGTGTAGCGCAGCCGACGCAGACAGCTGTCGGACCCGTCGGGGAGCATCAGGATCTCCTCCGGATACCAGCGTGCTCCCGTCGCCTCGCAGCGCCGCATACCCGCCAGCCCGCGTGGCCCGAGCCAGTGGCGTACGAGCGCGTGCGCCGCCAGGTGGAAGGTGCGACCCTCGAGGCGGATCGCGCTCAACACGGTGGCGCCGGCGCCCGGCAGCGCGATGTCGCGCACATACCACGGGAGCGCGCCAGCGAGCGCGCCGAGCAGCGGCAGATCGGCCGCGACCAGGCTCGCCAACAGGATCGCAAGGAAGTAGACGACGCCGCGCACGGGCACCCCGCCCGGGTTCAGGCGCAGCTGGTCGACGCTGTAGATGCGCCGCTCGAGATCGAACACGCGGCGATAGGAGCGGATCTCGATCACTGCGATCCGAACAGCGACGTGACGGTGTCGCGCAGCAGGCTCACGCCGGCCGGGGTCGCCAGCAGCACGGAGACGATCCCCACCGCGAACACGCCCGCCGCCTCCTTGAAGTCCCGCCGAAACGCGAGCACCGTCGCGGCCACCGCGAACGCGAGCCCGATCAGGCTCATCGCGACCGCGCGCCCGGTGCTGCCGGCCTTCGCTGCGGCCGTTTCCAGCGAGCTTCCCCCTCCTTCGGACGCCGCCGGCGCCGGCGTGGTGGTGGAGCTGGAGCTCGTGACCGCGGCGAGCGCCGGCACGGGCGCGACAGCGCTGCATGTGCCCGCGCATGTGCACGCGAGCAGCACGACGATCAGGCAACTGGAACAGTGTCTCCTCATTGGGTCTCCTCGGGTCGCGGGCTACGCATCGGGGTCCATCTGCACGGCCGAAACCTCCCAGCGCCCCTGGGCGCGGAGGACGTCCAGTTCGTAGGCGAGCGTGTAGCGGACGCCCCGCCCGTCCTGTGCCTGCACGGTCGCCAGCACCGCGCTGCCCGCAGGCGCCCAGTCCAGGCGCTGCATCGACTGCAGGCTCAGAGGCATGCCCGGGAGCGAGACGCGCGCGCCGCTCGCAAGATCCGCCGCCAGCTCGCTGGAGGACGCGGCGAGGTAGTTGCGCAGCGCCCGCTGCACGACCGTCGCGAGCGCCGATTCGGTCACTTCTCGCAGGCGCCCCGCGCTCTGCGCCGGGCCAGCCGCCGGCGGTCCCACGAAGGCCGGATAGCCGGCCAGCGCAAGCGCGCCGTCGGCCATGCGCGCCACCGGCACGGTGACGTAGAGCAGGCCCGAAGTGTCCGTCTGCGCGGCGACCGTGTACACGTGCTCGCGCGACTCCGGCGCGCGTGCCTGGACCACTTCAACCCATTCGACCCGCTGCTCGCCACTGGAGGGCAGCTGCAGACCCGCGTCGGCTTCCAAACCTGGCCCGAGGAACGGTTCGAGAGCACTCGCGCTGGCCTGTGGTTCGGCGGCGTTCCAGGTCAGGTAGCGGCGCGTGAACAGCGCCGCATACGCTTCAGCCGCCGGGTCCGGCGGCGCCGGCTCGCGCACTGCCGCCACGGGTAGCGCAGGCATCGGTGGTGCGATCGCGAAGCGCGCGCTCGCCGCCAGGCCCGCCACCGACAGTGCGCACAGCAGGTAGCGGGGCAGCGCCCGAGCCAGGCGGATCCGCCACAGCGCACGGCTGGCGATCGTCACCGTCGGTCGCACACCGCCACGAGTCACCGTCATCCCTCAGCGCTCGAATCCGAACTCTGATTGCCCCGAGCGCTGCTGCACGACCGATGCGCTCGCCGTCATGCGCACCGGCTGCGACGAGTTCGCCACCGCTGCGACCGCTGCGCCCTGCCCGGACACGGCGACGGCCGTCGTCTGCGCAGAGACGAGCGCGTGCCGGGGGAGCGCGACGGCACGCTTTCGCCCGATCGCGATCGCGGTCGCGGTCGCGCGGGCCCTCGCGTCAACTCGATCAGCGTCGCCCCTGCGGATGCTCTGGAGGTGAGTCACACCCGAGACCGCCGGCTCGCGCCAGACCTGCCCACGCGACGCGCGGGAGGCAGCGAACGAGCGTGTGGCGGAGAGCAAGCCCGTGCCGGCCCGCCGGCGGGTGCCTGAGGCTGCCGGCAGGCTGGCGATCACGACCAGCCCGCCCACCGCTCCGGTGACGGCCAGCAGCATCGTCGCGCCGGCCATCCTGCGCAGCCGCCGCGCGCCCATCCCGGGCGCGGTCGGCTCGGGGCGCTCGTCGTGATCCACGCGCGCGAAGAACTCGTCCTCGCCGTACACGCGGTAGACCTCGCGGGGCGCCCGCCGCAGCAGCGTCATGCCGACGCCAGCCAGCCGTGCACGCGGGCGGCCGGGAGCCGGAGCGGGGAGATCCCCAGATCCCGGCCGCTTGCGCGCGGATGGAAATCGCCGTGCCGTCGTCCGTTCAACCGACTGCCGGCGTCCCAGGGGACGGATCTATGAGTGGGGGGAGAGATGGTCATAGAGCGTCCCTGTCTTCCCTTCCGACGGCCGGGTCGCTGGTGGGACACCCGACTCCTCGCGCGCCATCAGCGACCGCAGTCGCGCACGCCCGCGCTGTGCCACCTTGCGGTACTTCTCCGGCGTCCAGTTGTGCTGGCGACAGAACTCCGCGCGCGTCACCTGCAACCCGATCTGTGAGTGCAGAACGAGGCGCTGATCGGCGCTGAGCTCCTGCGCGAGCGACCCCAGGCGACGCAGATCCTGGCGCAGGATCACGAGCGTTTCGAGCTCGGCGCGCACGTCCGCGACGTCGATCTGGCCCTGCTCGATCGAGTCGAGCGACATCGCCGCCTCGAGCGCCGCCTGCATGGGACTGCGTCCCGACAGCGCTCTGCGGCGATCGCGTACCCGCGACAGAAAACGCTGCTCGAGCACATTTGCCAAATGCAGCCTGCTGGCGAAACGCCCGCCGCGACGCGCGTGCGCGACCAGCTCGAGCGTCGCCTGGCTGTAGCAGTCCTCGAGGTCCTCGGCTCGCAGCCGGTGGCGATGCACGCGCAGCAGCACCTCGCGCTTGGCGCGCGCCACCAGCGCGACCTCCTCCACCGGGTCGATGGACCGCCGGGGACCGCGGATCGAAGACGGCGAGGCCGCGCTGAGCGCTCGTGCTTGAAACTCTCCTGGGCTCGACACATGGAGATGTCGTCCGCCAGCCTCCCCAGGCCCCCTCCCCAATTTCGCGACCCCGACGCCGATGACCCTCACCGACCGCCTCCACGAGCTCGACCGCCGCCAGCAGCAGAGCCCTCGCGTGTCGTTCATCGCAGCGGTACTCAAGAAGTTCGGCGACGACCAGGCCGGGCAGCTGGCCGCGCTGATCGCCTACTACGGCTTCGTGTCGCTGTTCCCGCTGCTGCTTGTGCTCGTGACCGTGCTCGGCTTCGTGCTCCAGGGCGACCCCGGCGAGCAGAAGCGCATCCTCGACAGCGCACTCGGACAGTTCCCGCTGATCAGCGATCAGTTGAAGCTGCAGTCGCTCACCGGCAGCAGCGCAGGTCTCGCGATCGGCGCGCTCGGCTCGCTGCTCGCCGGCATGGGCATCACCGGCGCCACCCAGAACGCGTTCAACCGCATCTGGAGCGTGCCGTTCAAGGACCGTCCCAACTTCCTGCGTGCGCGTCTGCGGGGCCTCGCCATGCTCGCGATCCTGGGCACGCTGTTCATCGTCTCCACCACCGCCGCCGGCTTCGTCGGCTCCGCCAGCCACGCCGCGCCAGACGTCGTCGCCGGGGTCGCGATCGCGTTCGTGTTCAACCTCGCGCTGTTCATGACCGCCTTCAAACTGCTCACCGCCGTCGATGTCTCCTGGCGCCAGCTGCTACCGGGCGTGATCGTCGCGGCCGTCTTCTGGCAGCTGCTCCAGCACCTCGGCGGCTTCTACGTCGACCACGAGCTCAAGCGCACCGGCCCGCTCTACGGCGTCTTCGCGCTCGTGCTCGGCCTGCTCGCCTGGCTGTACCTCGGCGCCCAGCTGACGATCTTCGCCGCCGAGATCAACGTCGTGCGCGTGCACCGGCTGTGGCCGCGCAGCTTCTTCTCAGACCCGCTGCTCGAGGCCGACAGGCGCGCGCTGACCTCGTCTGCCGAGGTCGAGGAGCGCGTGTCCGAGCAGAACGTCGACGTCAGCTTCGAAGGGGGCGACTGACGGCTAGGTGTACCACTCAGCCAGCCGGGGCGCCGCTGTCGACATCATCGAGCTTCCGGACGCGCCTCACAAGTGCTTTCCAGAGGACCGCGATAGCTTTCACAGCGCGTTTTCCCGCGATCTGAGGACCCGTGGGCAGTTCTTTGATGACGGCGCCGGGTGGCGCCGTGGCCGGCAACTTCGCGGGTGGTCGAGGCTTGAGCCGCGTTTCGGTGGTTCCGGTCGCCATAGCCGTTCAGATTAGCCCACGAGGCTGACGGTCCACATGGTCACCTCAACCGCGAGCAGTATGCAGCTGACGGACAACCAGCTCGATAGCTGTGCGACCGTGCGGTTGTTTGACCGTACGTGGGGGTCAAGCCAACTGCTGGCGGTGCGATATGCCTCAGCAACGTCGCGAACGTCTTGCTCGTCGCTGAGCGCCAGCAGCTCTTCACCGCCGACCGCAAAAGCCAAATCATGGGGGAGCAGCACCCATATTGCGCACCCGAAGCAGAGCGCGAACGAGACCATGGCCAGGATCGCCGACGCATCAAGCGATCCACTGGTCACCTTGGCGCCAAGGAATGAACCCGCGATGGAGGCCGCGCCAAGCACGGTGCCCGCGCCCGCTCGCAACCCCGAAAGCGCACGCTCCTGCTCTGTCAGCGTCTTCGCGGTCAGCTCATAGCTGAGTTGCTCGATCGATTCAGCCATACACCGGTTCTACCGATCGCCTGGGACGGTTTTCGCCGGCAGAGACCCGGACAAAGGAGCGGACGCGCAGTTATCCAGCGACCCTCCGTAATCGGAACCACGAGAAGAGCCCGAGCGGAGGGGTGAGCGAAATGGCTAGCGAAACTCGCCACGGCGCCCCCGGAAGCGTCTAGCGTCGGGGCCTCTATCAAGTGCCCCCGCACCGCTGACACGGCCGCGGGCGTGACACCAGGAGGTTGATCCTGATGCCTGACCAGCCTAACGAGCCACGCGAGTTCGACGTCATGGAACGCGAAGCGCTCTACCTGCTGACCGACCCCGACCGCTGGCCGCCCGTATGGAGCATGGGCGACATCGGCCGACAGATGGAAACCGACGACCCGATGGAGGTCATCCGGCCGCTGCGCAACGCCGGGCTTGTCCACACCATCGGCGACGCGTTCGTGATCGCCACGTCCGCCGCGTTCAAGCTGGGGCAGATCGTCGGCCAAGTCGTCTGAGACTCGCCGAGGGCGCCACGTCGCAGGGCTGGGCGTGGTGCCCGCTTCCGCCGGAGCGGCTCGTACTATCGGAGGGCTTCCTTGACGGGGAGCGGTTAGCCCTCGTAGCTCAGCGGATAGAGCAGTTCTCTTGCGAAGGACCGGTCCCGGGTTCGACTCCCGGCGAGGGCGTGCGAACCAGTATTCGTCATGTGCCGGACAGAACCTGCCGACAGGTATGACAAGCGTCTCATACCCGCGTCCAAGCTCAAGCAAACGACCAGTCGGTGCGATACTCTGCCTATCGCAAGAGAACTGCCCGTGAGAGCTGGACCATCAGTGATGATGGCCCTGGCTACAAGGGTTTGAGAGGCCCGCTTCGGCGGGCCTCTCGCGTTCCGGGCGCCGGGTTTTCCGAGCGCGCGTTCGGCAGGCTCAAGCACGAATGGGGACTCGGGCCGCTACGCGTCCGCCGGATCAAGCGCGTACAGCTTCACGCGAACCTCACGATCCTCGCTCAGCTGACGGTCGCGCTGAATCAGACGGAGCGTGCGCTGCCGGCAGCGTAGGCTCCGTGTTGTGACAGACGCGCTGACGGGGGTAGAGCTGAAGATCGCACGGGCGAAGCGCCACCTTGCCGAGCTGGAAGAAGCGATCGACGCCACACTCGACGACAGCGAGCATTCCTTCCCCGACGAGTTCGATCCGCAGACCGGAAAGCACGTTTACCGCGTCCGCAAGCTCCCCACGATCAACCCCGAGTGGAGTCTTATCGCGGGGGAGGTTCTCTACAGCCTCCGGTCCGCGCTCGACCACTTGGCATGGCAGTTGGTCCTGCTTGACGGTGGGACGCCGGGGGATCAGACGCAGTTTCCCGTCCACGAGTCGCCCTTCAACAAGGACGGGAGTCTGCGGACCGTTCAACTGACGCCGCCGGTCAAACACCCGAAGATCCTCGCGGCGCTCGACGAATGCCAGCCATACCGAGGACCAGACGGGCACCCCGCCATCCCCTACAACAGCTTCCTCTGGCGAGTCAACAAGCTCAACAACATCGACAAGCACCGGCTGTTGCTCGTTGTCGTGTGCGTTCTCGATACGGGGCAAATGTGGTGGGGCGGATCGCCCGATCAGCCCGTGCCGAAGCTCAAAGTCTTTGTCGGCCCGCTCAAAGAGAACTCGGAAGTAGCGTGGTTCGACTTCGGCGGCGCCCCAGCACCCCCAGACTTCAACCCCCACCCCGAGATTGCGATAACTCTCGACGAGCCCGCCACCCCGGAGATCCGCCTGGTGCCGATCATCAAGAGCCTCGACGGCTTCTGCCACTTCGTCGAGTGGGACATCATCAACTTCCACTTCCGGCCGCTGTTCCCCTGACCGGCTCATCGGCCCTCACCCGCCGTGGGGTACGCTCGGCTAAGAAATGGGGTGTAGCCCAGCAGCGACTGTCCCCAATCCCGTATGGATAGAGGGCTGTCGAGTTTCGCTAGCCCCTCAGCGGCCCTCCGAGTTTCGCTAGACCCTCAGCGGGAGCTCCACGCAACCCCGCATGCCATCAAAAATCGGTCGTTTTGGCTCTGCAACGCCAATCCCGGCATGACATCGAAAGTATTTGCGCAAGCAACAACCCCGCGCTATACTAACTACACTTTCGTAAGCTCATATGGAGCGACTACCTATGACACCCGCCTCTTCCCCATCCGAGAAACCCACCGTCCAGCCGTCCGTGCCGACGCCCCGCCTGCGCCTGATCCCGCTCGACGACACCGTCGTGTTCCCAAACATGGGGATCACGCTGACGATCGACGTCGGCGATGACGAGCGCGTCGTGCTCGTGCCCCGTCACGAGAACGAGTTCCTCGAGGTCGGCACCATCGCCGAGGTTTCAGAGCAGATCCGCCTGCCCGGCGGCGGCCGCGCCGTATCGCTCTCCGGCGAGCACCGCGCGCTGATCGGCGCCGCCCAGACCGGACCCTCCGGGGAGCTGCGCGTCGAGGTCGACGAGCGCCCCGACGAGGTGCCCACCGACAAACGCACGCGCGAGCTCGAGCGCGAGTACCGCGCCACCGTCGAGGAGATCCTCGAGCTGCGCGGCGACGACGGGCGCATCGCCGCGTTCCTGCGCGCGATCGCCGAGCCCGGCGCGCTCGCCGACTCCGCCGGCTACTCCCCCAACATCTCATACGAGCAGAAGGTCGAGCTGCTGCGCACGCTCGACGTCGCCGACCGCCTCGAGCTGGCCGTCAAGCTGCAGCGCGAGTCGCTGGCCGAGCTGCAGGTGCGCAAGCGCATCCGCGAGGACGTGCAGGAGGGCGCCGAGAAGCAGCAGCGCGAGTACTTCCTGCGCAAGCAGATGGAGTCGATCCGCAAGGAGCTCGGCGAGGACGACGCGTCCGTCGCCGACGAGTACCGCACGAAGATCGAGGACGCGGAGATGCCCGAGCCCGTCAAGGAGCAGGCGCTCAAGGAGCTCGCGCGCCTGGAGCGCATGGGCGAGCAGACCGGCGAGTCGAGCATGATCCGCACCTACCTCGACTGGCTGATCGCCGTGCCCTGGGGCAAGCGCTCGGAGGAGCGCCTGGACCCCGTGGCCGCGCGCGAGGTGCTCGACGCCGACCACGCGGGCCTCGAGGACGTCAAGGACCGCGTCACCGAGTACCTGGCCGTGCGCAAGCTGCGCCAGGAGCGCGGGATCGAGGCCGACCCCAAGTCCGGCGCGATCCTCACGCTGATCGGGCCGCCCGGCACCGGCAAGACCTCCATCGGCGAGTCGATCGCCCGCGCCACCGGACGCGAGTTCGTGCGCATGTCGCTGGGCGGCGTGCGCGACGAGGCCGAGATCCGCGGGCACCGGCGCACGTACATCGGCGCGCTGCCCGGACGCCTGGTCAGGGCGCTCAGGGACGCCGGCACGATGAACCCGGTGATCCTGCTCGACGAGGTCGACAAGGTCGGCGCCGACTGGCGCGGAGACCCCTCCGCGGCGCTGCTCGAGGTGCTCGACCCTGCGCAGAACCACTCGTTCCGCGACCACTACCTCGACGTCGAGCTGGACCTCAGCCAGGTGATGTTCCTGGCCACGGCCAACGTCGCCGACACGATCCCCGGGCCGCTGCTCGACCGCATGGAGGTGATCAGCTTCGACGGCTACACCACCGAGGAGAAGCTCGCCATCGCCAAGGGCTACCTGTGGCCGCGCCAGCGCGAGCGCAACGGCCTGCGCGAGGACGAGGTGGAGATCGACGACGAGCTGCTGAAGACGATCATCTCCGAGTACACGCGCGAGGCCGGCGTGCGCAGCCTCGAGCGCCAGCTCGGCACGGTGCTGCGCAAGACCGCCACAAGGATCGCCTCCAGCCAGACCGACGGCGCAACATCGTCCCCGGAGGGGGAGCCGCTGCAGACCCCCGTGAAGATCGACGTGGAGACCGTGCGCGACGCGCTCGGGCGCCAGAAGTTCTTCCAGGAGTCCGCCGCGCGCACCGCTACCCCCGGCGTCGCGACCGGCCTTGCCGTCACCGGCACCGGCGGCGACGTGCTGTTCGTCGAGGCGAGCGCCATGAAGAGCGAGAAGGGCGGCGGCCTCGTGCTCACCGGCCAGCTGGGCGACGTCATGAAGGAGTCCGCGCAGATCGCGCTCTCCTACGTGCGCGGCCACGCCGAGGAGCTCGGGATCGAGCCGGGAGCGTTCGAGGGCAAGGAGTTCCACGTGCACGTGCCCGCCGGCGCGATCCCCAAGGACGGTCCGAGCGCGGGCGTAACGATGGTCACCGCGCTCGCCTCGCTGCTGTCCGGGCGCCCGGTCAAGCACACCGTCGGCATGACCGGCGAGGTCACGTTGCAGGGACGCGTGCTGCCGATCGGCGGGCTCAAGCAGAAGGCGCTCGCCGCCCACGCCGCCGGCCTGACCGACGTGATCCTGCCCGAGCGCAACCGCGGCGATCTCGACGACATCCCCGAGGAGGTGCGCGAGCAGATGACCTTCCACCCGGTGATGACAGTCCAGGAGGTCCTCGATCGCGCGCTCGAGCCGGCCCGCGACGTCGCGCACGCGTAGGCGAGCGAGCACCGACGATGGCATCGCGCCCGCGCAGATGTGAGCCGGTCCCCGTGGAGGTCCGCCAGACGGCGGACCTCCTCGAGCGGCGCTGGCAGCTGTCGATCATCTACGCCGCGCTCACCGGCGCGCTGCGCTTCAGCGAGTTCGCCGACGCCGTCGCCGGCATCTCCCCGCGCATGCTCTCAGAGCGCCTGCGCGACCTCGAGGCCGCCGGTCTCGTGCAGCGCACCGTCATCCCCTCCAGCCCGCCCACCGTCGAGTATCGGCTGACCGTCAAGGGACGCAGGCTCGCGCCGATCGTCGAAGCGATGCGCGACTACGCGCGCGAGCCGGTCTAGGCGACGATCGTGAACGGCACCGTCGTCGCGGTGCCCGAGCCGGCCACGCGCGCCACAAGCAGGTAGCGGCCCGGCGCCAGCGCGTGCCCGCCGATGCGACCGGAGAACCGGAACGAGTTCGCGCCGCTGGCGCCCGCATAGGAGAAGCTGCCGTGCACGCTCACGCGCCGTGTACAGCGCTTGGGCTTGCCGCCGTGGCGGGAGGCGACGCACTTGCGGCCATCGGTGAAGCCCGCGACGAGGCGCTGCACGCTGAAGTCCACCGTCGCAGCCCGCGAGAGCTCGAAATTCACGCGGGCGCCAGCGTGGGCTTTGTGCGTCACGCTCGCTCCAGCGTGGGCGGCGGCGAGCGATCTCGGCTTGAGGCTGAGCGCCAGCACCCGCGAGCCTCCGCACACGCAGTCGGTGCGAATGGACGTGCTCCTGGCTTCGACGGTCACGCTCACGGTCGCGGTGCCCTTCACCCCAAGCACATCCATCGCCGTCAATGTCGCCGTGTGCTTGCCCGGCGTCGAGAACGCGTGCGTCGCCGTCGCGCCCGCGGGGACGCTCGCGCCGTCGTCGAAGCTCCATTGGTAGCCGGCGATCGAGTCACCGGGTTCGGAGGCCAGCGCCGAGCCGGTGAAGCTCACCGGCGTGCCCTCCACCACCGTGAGGGGCGTCGCGCTCGCGCTCACAGCGGGCGCCGGACGCTGGTATTGATAGGCGCCCACGTCGCGCAGGCCATCCACGACACGCGGCTTGCCCGCGAGGTCGGTGGCGAATTCGCCCGCAGCCAGCGGGCCCGGCTTGCCGGCGCCGATCAGCGGCGAGCTGACGAGCAGTCGCCAGTTGCCTTCGCTCGAGCCGTTTTCGCCGAACACCGGGGAGATGAAGTCGGGAGTCGCGGCCACGGGGTTCTCGTCCGTGGGAGCTACGGGAATCGTTGCGCCGGATTCGCTTTCGTGCCTGGTTTCCTGCACGTCGGCGCTCGCCGGATAGCTCGAGTAGTCCGTCGTCACGGTGACGCTTGACCCGGTCCCTTCGTTGATCTCGCGGATCGGGTGGGCGACGTGTTCGGTCACCGAGTCTTCCAGCGTCACGGTCGAGGTCGTCCCCTCGCGGGCTCGCACCTGCACTCCAGCGGCCGTCCCGTTGCCGTCGATAATCGTGAGCCCGCGGAGCGTGGCCACGGTGTTCAATGCGCTGATGCTCTCCAGCATGACCGCGCCTTCGGGGCTCCCCGTCACATACAGGAGGCTGTCTTCGACAACCAGCGGGTCGGCGTAGGTCCCTTCAACGGCATCGACGCTGCTCGTGATGCGGCAGCCCCTGACCGTCCCTGCAAGCGCGGCGCCGTAGCCGTAGCTGGCGGAGATCGTGGAGCTCAGCACTTCGCCGCCGCGCGCTTCCACCCCCCTGCTGGTGCCGGTCGTGTCGTTCAGTTCGATCGACCCTTCCTTGAATACGCCTTTTTCGAGCTTGAGCCCGGTTGTGAGGCTGATGGCGTCGCCGCCGCCCGTGATCGCGGTCTGTTCGACGGTGCCGCCGTCCAGCAGGATGCCCTCGAGCTCTTCTCCGGAGGGGACTTCCACCGTCACCGCCGCGAGCGTCGAGCCTTCGCTCTCCAGCTTGAAGCCTGTCGCGTTGTGATTGCCGCTGGAGATGATCGTCGAGCCGCGTCCGGACCCGCGAATCGTCACGGCGCCCGCCGCTTTGTATTCGAACCCGTTGGTCTGCGTGTAGGTGCCAGGTCCGATCGTGACCGTGCTCCCGGCATGCCCTTCGGCGCTCGTCAGCGCTTTCGCCAGACCGGCCGCCCCGCTGCCTTCGGAGGTCCCGCCCGTGCACGAGGGCTCGCCCACGCAATAGAGGTTGGCCGAGGCCAACCCGGGCAGAGCGAGCACGCCGCATATGGCCGCAGCTGCGGCCCAGAGCCCCCCGGAGAACCTCATGTGCCGCATTCAACCACCACCATCGGCGGCGAGGCAGCCTGCGAAAGTCAACCCGACGCGGCGGGCGCCGTGTCGATGAGCTCCCGCCCCGTCCCCACCAGCTGACCCGATGGGCAGTGTTCGGCGGTGACCGGCCCGTGCCGGTTGCGGATGCCCGCCGCCCCGATCAGCCCGCCGACGGCGAGCAGCGCGGCGGCGATCGCCATGCCGACGTGGAAGCTGTGCAGTGAGGCCTGCTGGGCGGCGCTCGTCAGCGCCCGCGCCTGAGCCGCGGGCAGCGTGCGCACGTCGGGCAGACCGAGCGGCAGGCGCTTGGCCTGGGCGAGCGCCGCCCGCGCGGCGGGGCCGAGACGGACGCCCGCCAGGCGGCTGTCGAGGTTCGCCACGAACGCGCCCGCCACGGCCGCACCAACCGCCGCCGTCCCCAGCAGGCCGGCGACGCGCGAGATCGCGTTGTTGACGCCCGAGGCGATCCCGGCATCGGTCTTGGTCGCGTCCGCGAGCACCGCCGCGGTCAGCGGCGCGACCGTCATCGAGAGGCCGAGCGCGAACACGAGCAGCGGCGGAAGCACGTCTGTGAGATAGGAGACGTGGACGCCAACCCGCTGGAACAGCGCCAGCCCCGCCGCGCACACGAGCGGCCCGGCGCCCATGAACAGGCGCGGCCCGAAGCGATCGGCGAGCGCCCCGAAACGGCGCGAGAGCAGGAACATCAACGCGGTCACCGGGACGGTCGTCAGGCCGCTCTCAAGCGGCGAGTAGCCGGCGACCTGCTGCAGGAAGAGGACCAGGAAGAAGAACACGATCGCAAGACCCGCGTACATCGAGAACGTCTCGACGTTGCCGGCCGAGAAGTTGCGCCGGCGAAACAGCCGCAGCGGCAGCATCGGGTCGCGCGCACGCGCCTCGTAGGCGAGGAAGCCGCCGAGCAGCGCGCCGCCGCCGAGCAGCGGGACGAGCACGGCCGGGCTCGACCAGCCCAGGCGCGGCTGCTCGATCAGCGCGAACACCGCGCCCGCGAGACCCGTCGCGCAGAGCGCCGCGCCAACGACGTCCACTCGCCGGCCGCCCCGCTCGTGCGCTGCCGCGGGCGCGATCGCGATGCGTATCAGCCACACGCAGATCAGCACGAGCGGGACGTTGATCACGAAGATCCACCGCCAGGAGGCGAGCGCCAGCAGCTCGCCGCCGAGCAGCGGCCCCAGCACCGCCGAGATCGTCCCCCATGCCGTCCAAGTGCCGATCGCCCCGCCGCGCTCTGACTCGGGAAACGTGTTGACGATCACCGCCAGCGAAGCGGGCGTCAGCAGCGCGCTGGCGATGCCCTGCACCGCGCGCGCCGCCACCAGCCAGCCGATCGTGGGCGCGAGCGCGCATCCGAGCGAGGCCACGCCGAAGCCCGAGACGCCGAGCGTGAAGATGCGCCGCTCGCCATACAGGTCGCCCAGCGATCCCCCCACCAGGATCAGCGATCCGAGCGTCAGCAGGTAGCCGTTGACGACCCACTGCTGCGCAGCCAGCCCGCCGCCGAGCGCGCGCTGGATCGTCGGCAGCGCGACGTTCACGACGGTGCCGTCGAGCAGCGCGATCCCCGAGCCGAGGATGCACGCGATCAGCGTCAGGCGCTTGGCCGACCGCGCATCGCGCACCGGCTCAATCGGCGCGCCGCAGCGCCGAGCGGTCCACCTGCGCGATCTCGGTGTAGCCGCTGAGCGCGAGCGTCAGGTCGAGCTCGGCGAGCAGGCAGCGCAGCACGAGCTCGACGCCCGCCTGGCCGTCGAGCGCGAGACCCCATATGTACGGGCGCCCGAGACAGACCGCGTCGGCGCCGAGCGCGAGCGCCTTGAACACGTCGGCGCCGGTGCGGATGCCGCTGTCGAACAGCACCGCCAGCTGCTCGCCGACGGCGTCGCGCACGCCCGGGAGCGCATCGAGCGCGCCGATCGAGCCGTCGACCTGGCGGCCGCCGTGGTTTGAGACGATCAGCCCGTCGACGCCCGCGTCGAGCGCCCGGCGCGCGTCCTCGGCGTGGAGGATGCCCTTGAGCACGATCGGCAGCGCGGTCTGCTCGCGCAGCCACACGAGGTCCTCCCAGGTGACGCGCGGGTTGGCGAACTGGTAGGCCCAGTGGCCGATCGCCGGCCCGGGGTCCTCCTCGGGCGTGCGCTCGAGCGCGGCGCGGAACACGGGGTCGCTGAAGTAGGTGGCGACGCCCTCGCCTTTCAGGAACGGCAGGTAGCCGCCCGCGAGATCGCGCGGGCGCCAGCCGAGCAGCCAGGTGTCGAGCGTGACGACGAGCGCTTCATAGCCGGCCGCGCCGGCGCGCGCGACGAAGCTCGCCGCGAGGTCGCGGTCCCGGGGCCAGTAGAGCTGGTACCAGCGATTTGCTGGGTGGGCGGGCTCCATAACAGCGGCGACCTGCTCGATCGAGTGCGACGCGGCCGTGCTGAGGATCAACGGCAGGCCGAGCGCGGCCGCGGCGCGGCCGGTCGCGAGCTCGCCTTCGGGATGGACGATCGACTGCACGCCGACCGGCGCGAGCAGCACCGGCGCGGGCATGCGCGTGCCGAGCACCGTCGTCGAGAGGTCGCGCTCGGAGACGTCGCGCAGCATCCGCGGCACGATCTCCCAGCGCTCGAACGCGCGCAGGTTCGCGCGCACCGTCAGCTCCGAGCCGGCGCCGCCGGCGACGTAGCCGAACGCCTCCGCGCTCAGGTGTTCCCGGGCGCGCGCTTCGAGCTCGCTCGCCTTCAGCGGCAGCTGCGGCGTCTGCCCGGCGAGGCCGTATGCGTAGATCAGGTTCTGGAAGTCCGCGTACGCCTGCTGCTGCTGCGCGGGGTCGCCCTCCCCCTCCGGGGACGATGCCTGGGACGATGCGATCTCGGCCATCACTGGACCCTACGCGAACTTCTTCACGAAGACTTTCATCGCGCGTGCTTACGTGAGGGGCGAGATGCTCGGCGCCCACCGCACGATGACCCGCAGGCAGTTGCTGCGCTCTGCGGGTGCCGGCGCGGCGGGCCTGGCCGCGACGGGCGCCCTCGGCGAGCTGCTCGCGGGAGCAGGCTCGCGCTCGCGTAGCGCGGCCACCGTCGCCTCGACCTCCGCGGCCTCGGCCGGCGGCCTGCCGCCGCAGCCGCCGAGCTGGCGCTCGCGCCCGGATCTGCGCATCCCGGCGCTGACGGTCACGCGCAGCGAGCCCGGCGCCAGCGAGGACCCGATCTTCATCGCGCCGTACAACAGCCCCACGGGCCAGGCGGGCGCGGTGATCGTGGCCGCCGACGGCGAGCCGATCTGGGAGCACCCGCTGGCGAGCGGGGTGACGACCAACTTCCGCGTGCAGAGCTATCGCGCCAGCCCCGTACTGACGTGGTGGGAGGGCGAAATCGAACTCGGCCACGGCGTCGGCGAATACGTGATCGCCGACGCGAGCTACCGCACGATCCGACGCGTGCGGGCGGCGGCGAACCTGCGCGGCGACCTGCACGAGTTCGTGATCACCCCGCGCGGCACGGCGCTGCTGACGAGCTACGTGGTTGTCGAGCATGACCTGTCGGCTGTCGGCGGGCCGCGCTACGGCACGATCCAGGACGCGATCTTCCAGGAGATCGACCTGGCGAACGGGCGCCTCTTGCTGGAGTGGCACAGCCTCGATCACATCCCGCTCGAGGAGTCCTACGCGCCGGTGGAATCCGACTGGGACTTCTTCCACATCAACTCCGTGGACGTCGACACGGACGGCAACCTGCTGGTGTCGGGGCGCAGCACGCACACGGTGTACAAGATCGCGCGCGACGGCTCGATTCTGTGGCGCCTGGGCGGCAGGCGCAGCGATTTCGCGATGCAGAGCGGCGCCACCTTCGCCTGGCAGCACCACGCCCGCCGCCAACGCGACGGCACGCTGACGCTGTTCGACAACGGCGCCACGCCGGCGGTGGAGCCGCTCTCGCGCGGCCTGATCCTCGAGCTGGACGAGCGCAACAGGACGGCGGCGCTCGTGCGCCAGTACTCCCATCCGGGCGTGCTCTCCGGCAGCCAGGGCAGCGTGCAGCTGCTGGAGGACGGCAACGTGTTCATCGGCTGGGGCGAAACGCCGCGCGTTTCCGAGTTCGACCGCTCTGGGCGGCTGCTGTTCGACGCGCTGCTGGGAGAGAAGTACGAGTGCTACCGGGCCTTTCGCATGCCGTGGAGCGGGCGGCCAAGTGAAGCGCCGGCCATCGCGCTCGCCGGCGGGGACGGCGCTCCCACGGTTTACGCGAGCTGGAACGGAGCCACCGGCGTGCACGCTTGGGAGTTGCTCGCCGGCACGGGTCCGCACGCCTTGCGCCCGCTCGCGCGCGTGGCGGCGACGGGCTTCGAGACGGCGCTGGGAGCGCCGTCGCCGTCGGGACCGTGCTTTGCGGCGCAAGCACTCGACACGCGCGGCCGGCCACTCGGGCGCTCGCGTACGATCACCGTGTGAGGAACGCAACCCGCGTCCTGTGCATCGCGCTCGGGGTTCTGCTGTGCACACTCGGCTGCGCTGCAGGCGCCCAGGGTACGGCGCTGATCCTTCCGCCACGCCAGGAACTGGCAGTGGTCTCCGACGGAGTGGTGTGGGTGGACGAAGCCAGCGTGCTCCTCACCGGCTTCGGCTCGGGCACGAGGACGTTGGGGAGCGTGGGAGGAGAACCATGGTTTGGGCGCCGCGGGCTCGCCTCATCGGCGAGTGCGGTGGCGGTGCTGGCGAACCGGCAGTGGCTCGCCGCGGTGATGCCCAAAGCGCTGTCGCCGATCGGCCAGCCGAAGCCGGTGAACGGTGGGGAGTGCGCCGGCTGGGTGCCCGCCACCGGCTCGCTCGCCGACTTCGCTGTGGTGGGCGATGAGCTCGTGGCCGCGGCCGAGTGCAAAGGGCGACCAGGCGTGGTGGGTGAACAGGGCGCAGCGACTCGCCAGCCGTTGTTCGTCCGCGATCTGCACGGTGGCCGCTGGCGGGTGTTGCGCTGGCTCGAAGGCAACGCGCCACCGATACTCGCCGACGAAGACGATCTCCTCACCGTGGGCACGCAGATCTCCTCAGCGCTGATGCATGTGACGCTCATCGACCTACCGGCCGGACGCACGCAGGCGCGGTTCGACACGCCGGACGGCTACCTGGCGTTCGCCTCGCCCAAGCGACTCGTGCTGTCCGTACCGAGGGAATCCTGGCCAGAAGAAACGGACTTCCCCCTACCGCCGGCGATCGACGGCTACCGCGGACCGGGACCGCGCTCCTACGAGCTCGCGCTCTACTCAGCTGGCGGCGAGCGTCTCGCAGCGCTCGGCTCGGCATCGAGCCTGCCGGCAGTGTCGCACATGCACCTGGCGTTGATGGAAGACACCGGAGAAAGCTCGGCGCTGGTGGTGCGCAGCCTGCCGGGCGTGGAATACCGACGTGTGATCGGCTTCAACCCGCCGGCTCGCAGCCTGCTCGCGCTCGCGTTTCGCTGGCCGGCATTGACGGTGGCGGAGACGACGAGCGCGCCGCTCGCGCAGTCAGAAGTCGGCTGCTGGGGCAGCGAATACAAGCCGGTGAGCAGCCCCTTCCTGGCGACGTTCGACCTTGCGAGAGAAGAACCGTTCGTGGCGCCTGCGCCTTCGGCCCATCTGGTGAGGCCCAGCGACTGTGGGCCGCCTCCGCCCGAACCCGTGATCTTCAACGCCGTGGTCAACGACGAGCGGCGATAGCGCCGAGCACGGCCTGGGCCCGGCGGATCAGCCCAACACGAGCTCGGCGGCGGCGCGCAGCGTGGCGGCGTCGCCGGAGACGAGCAGCGTGGTGACGACCGACTCGCGCCACTTGGCGAGATCGTCGCGGATCTTCTCGCGCGGGCCGATCAGCGACAGCTGTTCGATCAGCGTCCTCGGGATCCTGGCGCCGGCCTCGTCCTTCTTGCCTTCCAGGTACAGGTCCTGGATTTCGTCGACCTCCCGCTCGTAGCCCATGCGGATCGGCACGTTGGCGTGGAAGTTGGCGCCCTTGGCGCCCATGCCGCCGAAGTACAGCGCGTAGAAGGGCCGCAGCGCGTCGGCGGCCGCTTCGAGGTCGTCGGTGACGATCAGCGGCACGGTCGCGCACACCTCGAAGTCGGCGGCGCTGCGACGCGCGCCGGCGCGCCCCCACCCCTCCTCGAGCGAGGGCCGGTAGAGCTCGTCGTAGACGGCCGGCGAGAACAGCATCGCCAGCCAGCCGTCGCACACCTCGGCGCACAGCGCGATGTTCTTGGGGCCCTCGCAGCCGAGGTAGATGGGGATGTCCTCGCGCAGCGGGTGGATCGAGGCCTTCAGCGGCTTGCCGAGGCCGGTGCCGTCGGGCAGCGGCAGCGGGTAGTGCGGCCCGGGCGCCGTCAGCGGCCCGTTGCGCGCCCAGATGTCGCGCAGGATCGCGATGTACTCGCGCGTGCGCGCAAGCGGCTTGGCGAAGGGCATCCCGTACCAGCCCTCGACGACCTGCGGGCCGGAGACGCCGAGGCCGAGGATGAAGCGGCCGCCTGACAGGTGGTCCATGGTCATCGCGGCCATAGCGGTGGCCGCGGGCTGGCGCGCAGAGAGCTGCACGATCGCGGTGCCCAGCTTGATGCGCTCGGTCGCCGCCCCCCACCACGCCAGCGGCGTCAGGCAATCGGAGCCGTACGCCTCGGCCGTCCAGATCGAGTCGAACCCGAGTCGCTCGGCCTCGGCGATCGACTCCGCCGCGCCGGCCGGCGGCCCGCCGGCCCAGTAGCCCGTGTTCAGCCCCAACTTCAGCTCGCCGCCCATGTGCGCGAGCCTATCGCTCGACGAGCGCCAGCGTGAAGCCGTCGTAGCCCTTCGCGCCGACCGTCTGGATCGTGGTGGCACTCACGCGACGCTCGGTGGCGAGCAGCTCGTGGAAGCGGCGCATCCCGCGTACGCCCGGGTCCTCGCTGTCGGCGTCGGCGAGCGCGCCGTCGCGCACGACGTTGTCGGTGACGATCGCGCTGCCCGGGCGCGTGAGCTCGAGCGCCAGCTCGAAGTACTCGGGCGTGCTCTGCTTGTCGGCGTCGATGAACACCAGGTCGAAGGGACCGGCGTCGTTGTCGATCAGGGCGCGCATCCCGTCGAGCGCGGGGCCGACATCTATTTTTATGAGGGAGGAGAGGCCGGCTCGGTGGATGTTCGCGGCCGCCACTTCGGCATAGCGCGGGTTCAGCTCGAGCGTCACCAGGCGGCCGTCGGGCGGCAGCGCGCGGGCGAGCCAGATCGTGCTGTAGCCGCCGAGCGTGCCCAGCTCGAGGATGCTGCGCGCGCCGTGCATGCGCGCGAGCAGGTGCAGCAGCTTGCCCTGCGCTGGTGTGAGCGCGATCTGCGGCATGCCCGCATGGACGCTCGCCTGTGCGGCCGCCTTCAGCGCTTCGTCCTCGCCCACAACGTGCTGCTCGACGTAAGCGTCGACGTCGCTCCACAGCCGCTGCTCGTCGCTCCACAGCTGTTGCTCGCTCATCCTCGCCCCTCCGCTCGCTCGTCAACACTCATCAGCGCCAACGGCACCGCGAGCCCCGCGGAGCGGCGCACGGTGGCAATCCGCCGGCCCGGCTGCACGGCCGCGCGCGCCTCGCCGACGTGCGGCGCCAGCGCCTGCACCGTGCGGTCGAGGTCCTCCACCAGCAGCGCGAGGCCCCAGAAGCGGGCCGGATGGTCGCGCCCGCCGGCGCGCGCGATCACCTGCTCGGGCTCCTGGATCAGCTCGAGGATCTCGCCGCCGAGGCGGAAGAACGCCTGGCGCGGCGCGCCCGCGGGGGTCGGCTGCTCGCGCACGCGGCGCAGGTCGAGACCCGCCGCCTGCAGCGCCGCGATGCTGCGGTCCAGCTGCGGCGAGGCCGCCACCACGTGGTCGATCGCGAGCACGCCGTTGGGATGCGCCGCCGCGGGCTCTGGGACGGGGCTGTGCGAGAGCGTCGTCGGCAGTCCGTCGAGCTCGGCGCCCGCCGCGTCGCGCAGCGACCAGCCGACGATGCCGGGCGGACGGGAGCCCGGCTGCTCGGACCCTGGCTGATTGGAGCCGGGCTGATTGGAGCCGGGCTGATCCGAGCCGGGTCGCTCGGAGCCGGGCTGTCGGGTTGCGACGGCCGGCCCGACGAAGCGCAGCCGCACCGCGCCGATCTGGCAGGCGTCCCCCGACAGCGCGAAGCCGAGCGCCGCCCAGCGGGCGGGCTCGTCGGCGAGCGTCAGCTCATCGATGGTGGGTGCGGGCATGGGTTGATCTTGGCGGGGACGCTAGAACTAGTCGCTGTGAACGCTACACCCGAGCTGAGCGACCGCCGGCGCCTGACGATCCTCGCGATCTGCTGCATGAGCCTGCTGATCGTGGCGATGGACAACACGATCGTCAATGTCGCGCTGCCGTCGATCCGCCGCGACCTGCACGCGTCGCTGTCGGGGCTGCAGTGGACGATCGACGCGTATGTGATCGTGATCGCGAGCCTGCTGCTGCTGTCCGGCTCGACCGCCGACCGCCTCGGGCGCCGACGCACGTTCCAGGTGGGCCTGCTGGTGTTCGCCGCCGGCTCGCTGCTGTGCAGCCTCGCCCCCACGCTCGGCTGGCTGATCGCGGCGCGTGCGCTGCAGGGCGTCGGCGGCTCGATGCTCAACCCGGTGGCGATGTCGATCATCACCAACGTCTTCACCGAGCCGCGCGAACGCGCCCGCGCGATCGGCGCGTGGGGCGCGGTCGTGGGCATCAGCCTCGCGCTCGGCCCGATCGTCGGCGGCGCGCTCACCGAGAGCGTCGGCTGGCGCGCGATCTTCTGGATCAACGTGCCGATCGGCCTGGCCGCGGTCGTGCTGAGCGCGCTGTTCGTGCCCGAGTCGCGCGCGCCGCGGGCGCGACGGATCGATCCCGTCGGGCAGCTGCTGGTGATCGTCACGCTCGCGTCGCTCACCTACGCGATCATCGAGGCGCCGAACGCCGGCTGGTCATCGGCGCAGAGCCTCGGCCTGTTCGCGCTGGCGGCGCTCGCGCTGGCGGGGCTCGTGCTGTACGAGCCGCGGCGCGCCGACCCGCTGATCGAGCTGCGCTTCTTCCGCAGCGCCCCGTTCTCGGGCGCCACGCTGATCGCGATCAGCGCGTTCGCCGCGTTCAGCGGGTTCCTGCTGCTGAACACGCTCTATCTTCAGGACGTGCGCGGATACTCGGCACTGCAGGCGGGACTGTGCACGCTGCCGATGGCGGCGGCGGCGCTCGTGTGCAGCCCGCGGTCAGGGCGCGCTGTCGGCACGCGCGGGCCGCGCATTCCGCTGTTCGTCGCCGGGTTCTGCATGATGGCGAGCGCGCTCGTGCTGACGAGGCTCACGCCCACCACCCCGCTGGCGCTGCTGCTCGGCGTCTACGCGCTCTTCGGCGTCGGCTTCGGCACCGTCAACGCGCCGATCACCTACACCGCGGTCTCCGGCATGCCCAACAACCAGGCCGGGGTCGCAGCCGCCTTCGCCTCCACCAGCCGGCAGGTCGGACAGGCGCTCGGCGTCGCCGTCACCGGCTCGATCCTCGGCTCGGCCGCCGGCAGCGCGATCCGCGTCCACCTCTCCGGCGCCAGCCATCCCGCATGGTGGACGATCGCCGGCTGCAGCGCCCTGGTGCTCGCGCTCGGCGCCGCCACCACCGGGCGCTGGGCCCAGGGCACCGCGCGGCGCTGCGCGGAGCGGCTCGAGCAGGAGGCGGCGCTGCCGCCGCTACAGCCGGCATGAGCCGCACGCGCCTGACATCGTGGCTGCTCGTCGGCATTCGCTACGTGCTGCCCGCCGTCGTGACCGTCGCCGGCCTCGCGATGATGGCGCTGGGCGGCGAAACCAACCTCGAGGGCGGCGCCAGCCTCGTCAGCGCCGGCCTCGCCATCTACTTCGTCAACTGGCTGTTCCGCCTCGGCGCAAAGGGCGATCGCGAGCGCGACGCCGAGCAGGCCGCGCGCGACTACTTCAACCAGCACGGCCGCTGGCCGCGTTGAGCTGTTAAGAGTGAACACCGGGGGTACCCCCGGTTTCTCCATCCGTCGAAGGTAAAACCGCAGCCTGCGCGGGAGGATTTCGTGGTGAGCTCGGGGGTGCAGACACCGGCGATCGACGACTATCGCCCGCAGGCGCCGTTCCTGGACGAGCTGTTCGAGGACGACGGCACGCCGCGCCCGACGGCGCGCGCGCTGATCGAGCAGCTGCGGCGGCTCGGTCCGGAGGGGCTGATCGAGGCCGGCCGCCGGCGCGACGCGATCTTCATGCAGCAGGGGATCACGTTCGAGACCAAAGGCGCGGACGATGGCGAGGGCGCGACCAAGGAACGGCCGTTCCCGCTGGATCTGGTGCCGCGCGTGCTCAGCGGCCAGGAATGGCGCGACATCAAGCGCGGCCTCGCGCAGCGCATCCGCGCGCTGAACCACTTCGTCGACGACGTCTACCACGCCCGCGAGATCGTGCGCGAGGGCCTCGTGCCGTGGCGTCTGGTGTCCTCCTGCCCGCACTTCGCGCGCGCCGTGCACGGCATCCGCCCGCCCGGCGGCGTGTACACGCACGTCGCCGGCTGCGATCTTGTGCGCCACAGCGACGGCACATGGAAGGTGATCGAGGACAACGTGCGCATCCCCTCGGGCATCTCCTACGTGCTCGAGAACCGCGCCGCGATGGCGCGCCTCGTGCCCGAGCTGTTCGCCTCCTACCGAGTGCGCCCCGTCGACCATTACCCGCAGCTGCTGCTGCGGGCGCTGCGTTCGGTGGCGCCGTCGGCGGAGAGCGAGGCGACGGTCGTGGTGTGGACGCCGGGGCCGGCCAACCCCGCGTACTTCGAGCACGCGTTCCTCGCGCGCCAGATGGGGGTCGAGCTGGTCGAGGCCTCCGACCTGGTGGTGCGCGACGACGTGCTGTACATGCGCACCACGCGCGGCCTCGAGCGCGCGCACGCCGTCTACAGGCGCCTCGACGACGACTTCGTGGACCCGCTCGAGTTCCGCCCGGACTCGCTGCTCGGCGTCCCCGGCCTCGTGCGCGCCTACCGCGCGGGCAGCGTCGCGATCGCCAACGCTTTCGGCACCGGCGTCGCCGACGACAAGGCGATCTACTGCTTCGTCCCGGACATGATCCGCTTCTACCTGGGCGAGGAGCCGATCCTCGAGAACGTCAGGACCTACCTGCTGTCGGACCCCGAAGTGCTCGAGTACGTGCTCGATCGCCTGCACGAGCTGGTCGTAAAGCCCACCGGCGAGTCCGGCGGCAAAGGCGTGATGATCGGCCCGCACGCCGACGAGGTCGAACTGCAGCGCATGCGCCGGGTGATCAGCACCCACCCCGACCGCTGGATCGCGCAGGACGTCGTGCGCCTGTCGACGGTGCCGACGGTCGGCGCCGACGCGTCGCTGCAGCCGCGCCACGTCGACCTGCGGCCGTTCGCGGTGTTCGGCGAGCGCATCGACATCGTCCCCGGAGGACTGACGCGCGTGGCGCTCGAAGACGGCTCGCTGATCGTCAACTCCTCGCGCGGCGGCGGCTCCAAGGACACGTGGGTGCTCGAGGACGGCGACGACGCCGACAAAGCGGGCCCGCCGATCTCCGATACGCAGCCGCCGGCGCTGCCCGACCTGCGCTATGGGGCGTGGACGGGCCAGCAGCAGCAACAGCAGCAAGCCCGCTGATGCTGGCGCGGATCGCGCACGAGCTCTACTGGCTGGGGCGCAACCTGGCGCGGGCGGAGTTCACGGCGCGCGCGGTCGAGGCGGTCTTCCAGGCGGAGCTGCAGGGAACCTCCGAAACGAGGCCGGGCGTGAGCTTCGGCTCGGGCGGGCTGCTGGCGATGCTCGGCGCCGTCGGCGAGGATCGCGCCAGCGAGCGCAACGGCCAGCTGCTCGGCGGGCATGCGCTCGGCCAGCTCACACTCGACCCGGAGCGGCCCGGCTCGATGCTGGCGAGCATCGAGCGCGCCCGCGAGGGCGCGCGCACGGTGCGCGACGTGATCAGCGCGGAGATGTGGGAGGCGATCAACACGACCGCGCTCGGACTGCGCGGCGGCGGTCAGCCGGGCTGGACGGCGCCCGCGGGCCCGTCGCTGGCCTCGCAGTACGTCAAGGAACGCACGGCGCTGATCTGGGGCGTGGCCAACCGCTCGATGCTGCGTGACGAGGCCAAGTGCTTCCTGGACGCGGGCGGCCTGATCGAGATCTCAGACATGGTGCTGCGCATGCTGCGCGTCGCGCTGCCAGCCGGCGACGCGGCCCCGGCGGACGGCCACGCGCTGATCCTGCTGCAGGCGGTCGGCGGCTTCCACGCCTACCTGCGCGCCGTCACCGCGCCCCCCAACGCACGCCCGGTCGCGCGCTTCCTGCTGTTCGAGCGCGCCTACCCCGACAGCGTGGCCGCGTGCGTGGACTCGCTGCACGAGGTCTTCACCAGCGCCGACGCGGGGCCGCGCAACTCCAAGCCGGTGCTGCGCGTGAGCCGACTGGCGGCCGACCTAGACTTCCAGCGCAGGGCCCTGCCCGACGGGGCCGAGCTGACCGGGATATGCGAACAGACACAACAGGAGCTCGCGCGCATCGACCAGGACGTCGCCGAGCGCTACTTCGCGGGCGCGGCGGGCGCCGGCTTGAGGAGGTGAGCCGCGCATGCACTTCGCGATCCGCTTTCTGACCGAGTACCACTACGACGCGCCGGTCACCGACAACCTGAACGCCCTGCGCGTGCGCCCCGCGACGACCTCCACCCAGCGCTGCGACGAGTTCCACACCCGCATCGAGCCCGAGGCGCGGGTCAGCCGCCACCTGGACTACTTCGGCACCGAGGTGCTCGAGTTCGGCATCCCCACCAGCCACGAGCAGCTCACGATCGACGTGCGCGCGCGTGTGGTCACCTCGCCCCATCCCGATCCCCCGGAGGGATCGTGGGAGAGCCTGCTCAGCCCCGCATACATCGACGCGGCGGGAGAGTTCGCGCTGCCGTGGCAGGACCAGCCGGCTCTCGCGGGCCTCGAGGACCTGCACGAGGCGCTGGCGGCGGACAGTCCGCTGGAGACGCTCGAGCTGCTGTGCGAGCTGGTGCCCGACCGCTTCGAGTACCGGCCGGGAGCGACGTACGTGGGATCGAGCGTGCGCGACCTGCTCGAGATGGGCGCGGGCGTGTGCCAGGACTTCGTGCACCTGTCACTCGTGCTGCTGCGCCGCCGCGGCATCGCCGCCCGCTACGTCTCCGGATACCTGTGGGCTGCGCCCGAGGATCACGGGACGGACTCGGTGGAGGTCGACACGCACGCGTGGCTGGAGGCGCTGCTGCCGAGCAGCGACGGCCACGGCGAGCCGGTGTGGGTGAGCGCGGATCCCACCAACCGCCGCCTGACGGGCGAGACGCACGTGAAGATCGGCCACGGGCGCTTCTACTCCGACGTGCCGCCGGTCAAGGGCCTTTACATGGGCGGCGCCAACTCGGAGCTGAGCGCGGCGGTGACGATGTCGCGGCTGGACCCGCAGACGAGCGCGCGGGCCTGAGCGGCACAGGCGGCCGCGCGGCGCTCGATCCGCTCTGAGCCTCAGCTGTCCGCCGCGCGTCTAACCGTGGTAGCGCGCGATCACGTCGGTGAAAGCGTACGGCGTCTGGGCGATCCCGCTGCAGTCTTCGCCGGTGTTCTCGCCGCCTTCGCACTGCCGGTCGCGGTTGACCGCCCAGAACGTGAACCTCGCGAGGTGGTTCTGCTGCGCGAACGCGAGCATCGTTTCGAAGTCTTCGACGCTCACGAGCTCCGAGGATTCGTCGGTGTCGCCGTTCATCGAGGAGATGCCCGCGTGCGCGTAGGCGGCGGCCGGCGAGATGCCGTAGGCGGCGACGAGGTCGCGCTGCAGCCCTTCGACCGCCTTGATCGAGGCGTGGCCCATGTCGGTGAGCGGCCGGCCGAAGTCGAACGGCATGATCGTCCACGCGCTCGGCTGCAAGCCGATCGCGGCGGCGTCGGCGATCAGGCTGATGCCGTCGCGTTCCGGGCCGTCTTCTTCGGTCCCGAACGTGATCGAGATCTCGATGCCAGGGTTCTGCGCCTGCACGATCGCGAGCGCTTCGATCACGCGTTTGCGCACCTTCTTGTTGGTGAACTCGCCGTGCTCGATGTCGATGTCGATCGCCTTCAGCGCGTAAGCGTCGATCACCTTCTGGTAGGCGCCGGCGAGCGCGGCGGGGGTCTTGCACGAGCTGCCGAGCTTCTTGCCGCTCCAGCCGCCGAACGACACGTCGACTTCGCCGCCGGCCACGCGCACGCTTTCGATCGCGGCCGCGTCCGAGCCGCCCAGCAGCGGGCGTTCTCCGTCCCACTCGGGGTTGCACGCGCCGCGGGAGAGGATGAAAGCGAGCGTCACGTCCTGGACGCCGGTGGTTTCGATCACGCTCGCCGGCGGCTGCGGATCGCCCCACCCGAGATACTCGTATGGCGCCGCGAGCTCGATCGGCTGCGAGGACGCCGCGGCGAGCGCCGGCGCGAGCGCCAGCGATGCGCACGCGAGGACCGCGACAAAGGCGGCGATCCCGGCCAGCGCTCCGAGCCTCCTCATCTCCCCACCATTGGCAGCAGGATACACCGGCGGTTCCCGATGCCCTGGGCCTCAAGGCAGCGGATCGACCTCGCGCAGCGCGCCGCTCTCGGGGTCGAAAACGAAGCCTCTGATCGAGTCGCGCACGGGCAGCTCGGGGCTCGAGCGCAGCCGCGCGAGGCTGGCGCCGAGCGTCGCGTCGATGTCCTCGAACGCGCCGAGCCGCCACCGCGGCTGCGCGCCGTCGGCGGCGAGCGCCTGCGCGAACTGCTCATCGGAGGCGCCGTGCAGGCCGCAGCCGTCGTGCATCACGACGACCACCTCCTCGGTGCCGAGCAGGCGCTGGGAGACGCTCAGCGAGCGCAGCGCGTCGTCGGTCGCCAGCCCGCCTGCGTTGCGCACGATATGCGCGTCGCCGCGACGGAGGCCGAGGATCGCGAACACGTCGATGCGCGCGTCCATGCACGCCAGCACCGCCACCTTGCGGCGCGGCCGGGGCGCGAGCCCCGGCGCAGCAAGATCCTCTCCGCGGGCGAGCGCCCACGCGAGCATGTCATCGGTCTGGGACATCCGGCGGGCCGGATGCTAGCGAGTCGCCTGCTCCCTGCTCTCGGCGTCGCTGATCGCCCACGCCAGGCGCTCCATCAGCTGCGTCGCCGCGTGGTCGGTCGCGAGATGCACGGGGTAGACGCGCTCTTCGAGCAGCACCGGCGCGTCGGAGCGCTCGGTCCGGTCGGTCGTGACGATGATCCTGGCCATGAGATCTCCCTCGTAGAAGTGCCGTTGACGTCGATCCTCATCGGAAGGGTGGCGCGCCCACTTGAGGGCTGGGTAAGGCCTGCATGAGACGTTCCTCAAGTCCATGCTCGGACCCTCGGGCGAGGCGCCTGGACGGCGAGGCTCGCGCTCAGGCCGACTGCCAGGCTGCGACCGCGGCGAGGTCGGCGGTCGGCCGCTCCTCATCGACCTGGACGGCGCCGGCGAACACGCGGCCCGATTCCCCGTCGACGCTGATCTCCTCGCCTTCTGCGAACTCGCGATCGCCGATCCTGACGCGGCGCCGCAAGAGATCGATGTCCATCTCCGCGGCGCCGACCACGCACGGCTTGCCCAGCTCGCGCGCGACGACGGCGGCGTGCGAGGTGCGCCCGCCGCTCGCGGTCAGCAGGCCGGCGGCGACGATCATTCCGGCGAGATCCTCGGTGCTCGTGTCACGGCGTATCAGCACCGGCGCGCGCCCCTCCCCGGCGATGCGCTCGGCGGCCTCGACGTCGAGCGCGATCGGCCCACTCGCCACCCCCATGCTGACCGGCTGCGCCTGGCAGATCGCGTGCTCGCGCCCGCCGTCGCGCACGTGCGCGCGGCGGATCGCCTGGAGGTCGATGCCGTCGAGGCGCTCGCGGCCCTCGCGCTCGGAGAGGAGGCCTTCGCGCACCTGATCGACGGCGATGTGCAGCGCCGCCCACGGCGTGCGCTTGGCGGCGCGCGTCTGCAGCAGGAACAGCTCGCCGTCCTGGACGGTGAACTCGAACTCCTGGGCGTCGCGGAACTCCCCCTCGAGCACGCGGCAGACCGCATCCAGGCGCCGGTCTACCGCGGGCGCCAGCAGCGCCAGCTGCCCTGCGCCGTCCTGCGTGGTGCGCCCGCCGACGACGTCCTCGCCCTGCGCGTCGGGCAGGAACTCGACATACGGCCGGCGCTCGCCGGTGGCGGGGTCGCGGGTGAAGCCGACGCCCGAGCCCGACACGCCGCCGGCGTTGCCGAAAACCATGCGCTGCAGGATCACCGCCGTGCCGAGCGTCTCGGGCAGCTCGTGCAGACGGCGGTACTCGCGCGCCTTCGGCGCGTCCCACGAGCGCAGCACGCCGCGCACGGCCGCCTCCACCTGATCGAGCGGGCTCTGCGGGAACGGCCTGCCGGTGAGGTCGCGGTAGCGCTCCAGGTGCTCGCCGGTGATCTCGGCGAGCGTGCGCGCGTCGAGGTCGCGTGGACGCTGCACGCCGGCCGCGTGCATGTGCGCGCTGGTCGCCTGCTCGAAGGGCTCGAGCGAACAGCCGTCGACAACGTGGGCGAAGGACTCGACCAGCCGCCGGTAGGAGTCCCACGCAAGCCGCGGGTTCCCGGTCAGCGCGACGAGCCCTTCGACGGTCTCATCGCACAGCCCCACGTCCAGCACCGTCTCGAGCATGCCGGGCATCGACGCGGGAGCGCCCGAGCGCACGGAGAGGATCAGCGGGCGCCGCGCGCTGCCGAGCCGCAGGTCGGTGCGGACGTGCAGCGCGCCGAGCGCGGCGGAGACGAGCGCGCGCAGGCGCGCGTCCTCGCCGCCCGCCGCGCGGCGGCACACGGCGGTGGTGAGGATCGCCGCCTCTGGCACGGGCAGCCCCGCGCGCGCCATGCGCGCCAGGCCGTGGCCCTTGCCGCCGATCGACGTGACGTCGGGCACCTCGCCGTCGGCCTCGGCGACCACGTAGAGGTCCTCGCTCGACACGCTCTCCTCGCGTACCCGAGCGGTGCGCGCCGTCGCAGGCTCGGGCCGCGCGGGCGGCGGCTCGGAGCGCACGACGCTCCCGAGCACCTGGCGGTGCAGCAGGTGCGCGGCGCGCATCAAAGCGTCGGCCGCCTCCTCGCAGGCCTCCGTCGCCTGCGCAAGCACGAACAGCTCGCCGGCGGCGTCGACCTCCCTGACGAGCGCGGTCTGCACCTCGCGCCGCACGTCGTCCGCATCGCGCTCGAGCGCCACGATCCGATCGGTCGCCTCGAGGAACGACTCCATGTCCTCGCTGGGGCCACCACGCTGGACGTCGCGGGCGAGGCGCACCGCGCGCAGGTGGCAGCGCGCCGCCTCGAGCGCCAGCCCGATCATCCGCTGGGACTCCGCTAGTACGCTTCCGCTGACGCGCGCCTGCGGCAGCAGCGACCACGAGTAGGTGGCTTCCTCGAGCGCGTCGGCCACGTCGTCGGCCTCGCGCACGAGCTCCAGGAACGGCGCCTGGTCGGCGTCGCGCGCACACGCCGCGCGCACTTCGTTGACGAGCTCGTCGGCGCGCTGCTCCCAGTCGCGCGCCAGCCGCGCCACCTCGGAGCGATCGCGGCTGGGATGCGCGAGCGCCGCCTGCTCCAGCGCGTCGCGCGCCGCCTCGCCGATCGCCACCACCAGCTCGGCGTGGGCGCCGAGGAGATCGAACAGCTCCTGGCGCGCGGTGCGCACGTAGCCGATCAGCTCCGCGCGGACCTCGTCGCCGATCAGCGACAGCGAGCGTCCCGCGAGCATGCCGTCGGAGCAGATGTGAAGGACGGCGCGCAGGTAGGAGACAGCCGCCGACTCGCCGAGCACGTCCACCAGCGACTCGCCCGCGCGCGTGCCGCGCCCGGTGGCGAAGTTGAGCGCGTCGTAGACGAGCTGCTCGCCGCCGGTGAGCAGGAACGCCATGTGCCCGTGCTCGCGCTCGGCGGCCCAGTCCAGCAGCTCGATGGCCGCCCGATTTCCCACCAGGCCGCGCAGGCGCTTGCGCGCGCGATTCCAGTCGATCAGGAAGACCATGCGCGACCCAAGCAGCTCCAGGAAGCGCTCGAGCTCGTCCTGGGAATCGGCGTCGAAGCGCCCGACCGCGAGGTGGTAGAGGTCCTCTCCACCCTTGCCGCTGCCGCGCGAGCGCGTGTCCTCCCAGACGATCTCCCGCGCGCCGAGCATCCGCTGGAAGAACAGCAGCCGCGGCAGGTGCACGTCGGTGTAGATGACGGTGACCGCGCGCTCGACGATCTTGATCACGACCACGTGCGCGTCGGTCTCGCCGATGTCGTTCTGCACGACCAGCGCGTCGCCGCTGCGCGTGGCGACGGTACCGAGGCCCGGGTGGTCGAAGCGCAGGCGCTGGGTGCGCTGGATGCCGCGCGCGAACGCGCCCACGAGCGGTCTGTCGGCCGTCTCGATCCCGTAGACGAGCGCTCCTTCGATCGATTCGCTCGCCATCCGCCCCGCCAGCCCGTTGAGCTCGCGATGGGCGTCCATGACGACGAGATGCACGCTGTCCTGTACGCCCCGGCGGCCCGCCGTCAGCCGGCTGATGTCCTCGCCGCCGATCGCATCCCCCTCCGGGCGTACCTGCTGCGCCAGCCCGCGCAGCCGCTCGTCGAGCGCCTGGAAGGCCTCCACGTCGGCGACGCGCAGCGGCACGAGCATCGTGTCCACCTCCCCGAATGCCGCGTGCACAAGCTCCGCGGCCCCGGGGATCGCGTAGGAGCCGTCCGCGCGGCGGGCGCTCGCGTGCACGACACGATCGAGGCTCGCGTCCGGGACGCCGCTCGCCAGCCGCTCGGCCTGCAGATCGGAGGCTTCCGCATCGCCGTCCGCCGCCGCGCGCGCGCCCTGCAGCAGCGTCAGCAGGTACTTGACGCGGTCGTTCGCCGACAGGGCGCGATTCAGCAGGTCGGGCAGCAGCAGCTCGCTCTCGCCGAGCGTCGCGATGATGCGGTCCTTCGACATCGGCCTGCGGCTCTCCGTTCTGTTCCGCGGCGCGTGTTCGCCGACGGCAGGCGTGACGCTATTCCCGACCATCGGCGGGCGCATCGGAGGAACCCCGCGCCGCAGTTGCGGGAAATACCTGAGCCGTCCGACCGGAGCCATCGGCCGCTCGACGCGCAGGCGGCGTCCGCCGAAGCACCGGCGCGCGGCGACACAGGCGGTGGGAAAGCCGCGCGTGCGACCGTGCTTAACACCGATGACACACGGGCGTCGAGGCGCGAATCTGGCGAACGATGCGTGTGCCGATTCGATCCGAGCGAGACGCCTTCCGGCTAACGGTCGCGGGAGTGATCGTGGTGGCCGTCGCGGTGCTGATCGGCTGGCTGTCCGAGCCGGCGGTCGGCGCGGCGGTGTTCGTGCTCGCGCTTGCGATCGCCGGCGTCGCGTACCTGCGCGCGAGCAACCCCGACCGCCACACGCCGCTGCGCGAGGCCGCGGCCGCGCCGCATCCACACGGCGGCGTCGCCGGCAGGCGCCACGTGCTGGTGATCGCCAACGAGGCGCTGTCGAGCGCCGGCAACCTGCACCAGCTACTGATCGGGGAGGGACCGGTGGACGTCGAGATCGACGTGCTCGCACCGGTGCTCACCTCGCACGTTCACCACGGAGTCTCCGACATCGACCGCGAGCTCGAGCAAGCCCGCGCGCGCTTGGAGCGCTCGCTTGCGTGGGCGCGCGATCACGGCATCGACGCCCGCGGCGAGGTCGGCGACCCGGACACGATCACGGCGATCGAGGACGAGCTGCGCGACTACGACGCGGACGAGGTGATCGTGGTCACGCACGCGCGCGAGCGCGAAAGGTGGCAGGAGCACGGGGAGCTCGAGCGCCTGCGCCGCGAGCTGGACGTGCCGGTGACGCACGTCGCGGTCGGCGACGGCGTTTAGCAACATCGCGCCGAGCAGGCGCCGCGGCGCAGATGGCGAGCGTAGTGTCGCCCGCGCATGAGCTCGGCAGACGCCAACCGGGAGCCGCGGGCAGACGGCTACAAGTGGGTGGCGCTGTCGAACACGACGCTGGGCGTGCTGCTGGCGACGATCGACGCGTCGATCACGCTGATCGCGATGCCGGACATCTTCCGCGGCATCCACCTGAACCCACTGGGGCCGGGCAACAGCTTCTACCTGCTGTGGATGATCCTTGGGTTCCTGGTGGTGACGAGCGTGCTGGTCGTGAGCCTCGGTCGCCTGGGCGACCTGTTCGGGCGGGTGCGCATCTACAACCTGGGCTTCGTGATCTACACGACCGCGTCGCTGCTGCTGGCGGTCGACTGGCTGACGGGGCGCTCGGGCGCGACCTACCTGATCGCGTTTCGCGTCGTGCAGGGGATCGGCGCAGCGTGCCTGCTCGCGAACTCGGCGGCGATCCTGACCGACGCGTTTCCCTCCGACCAGCGCGGCCTGGCGCTGGGGATCAACAACATCGCGGGGATCAGCGGCCAGTTCATCGGCCTATTGCTGGGCGGGCTGCTCGGCCCGATCGACTGGCGCCTGGTGTTCCTGGTGTCGGTGCCGATCGGCCTGTTCGGGACGGTTTGGGCATACCTGAAGCTCGAAGAACGCGGCGCGCCGCACAGGGCGCCGATCGACTGGCGCGGCAACATCGTGTTCGCGCTCGGGCTGATCCTGGTGATGGTCGGCATCACCTACGGGATCCAGCCATACGGCCACCACGCGCTCGGCTGGAGCAGCCCGAGCGTGCTGAGCGAGCTCGGCGCGGGGACGGCGCGGGGACGGCGCTGCTGGTGGCGTTCGTGGTGATCGAGCGCCACGCGCCGGCGCCGATGTTCCGCATACCGCTGTTTCGCATCCGCGCGTTCACGTTCGGCGTGATGTCGAGCTTCCTCTCGGCGGTGGCGCGCGGCGGGCTGATGTTCATGCTGATCATCTGGCTGCAGGGCATCTGGCTGCCGCGCCACGGCTACAGCTTCACCGAAACGCCGCTGTGGGCGGGCATCTACATGCTGCCGCTGACGCTCGGCTTCCTGATCGCGGGACCGGCGTCCGGCTACCTCTCCGACCGCTACGGCGCGCGGCCGTTCGCCACCGGCGGGATGCTGATGGCGGCCGTCAGCTTCCTGCTGCTGGAGCTGCTGCCGATCGACTTTCCCTACCAGGCGTTCGCGCCGATCCTGCTGCTGAACGGCCTGGCGATGGGCTCGTTCGCATCGCCCAACCGCGCGGGCGTGATGAACAGCCTGCCGCCCGAGGACCGCGGCGCGGGCGGCGGCATGAACCAGACGTTCCAGAACTCCGCGCAGGTGCTCTCGATCGGGATCTTCTTCACGTTGATGATCGCGGGCCTCGCGGCGACGCTGCCGGCGAGCCTGTCGAGCGGCCTGCGCGCCCACGGCGTGCCAGCGGCGCTCGCGCACCGGGTGGGCAGCCAGCCGCCGGTGTCGATCCTGTTCGCGGCATTCCTCGGCTACAACCCGATCCAGCGGCTGCTCGGCTCCCACGCGATCAGCCAGCTGTCCCACACGAACGCGGCGACGGTGACCGGGCGCTCGTTCTTCCCGCAGCTGATCTCCGATCCGTTTCACTCGGGGCTGCACGCAGCGTTCGCTTTCGCGATCGTCGCGTGCCTGCTCGCGGCGGCCGCGTCGTGGTCGCGCGGCACCCGCTACGTGGCGGGCGAGGTGCCGGAGCACCTGCATGCGGAGCACGCGCGGGCGACGGCGGCAGGGCCGGTGCCGTGAGTGACCTCAGCGGTCGCGTCCGAGGCACGGCGCCGCGGCCTGTGCGCTTGACACTTGTTCTCAGCGCTCGCTAGGCTCGCTCTGTTGTCAACCCGGCCGCAGGCCGCGGCCGTCGAGCGAGGGAGACGGAGATATGAGACGAGTACGCCATGAGGGCGGCCGGCTGGGGCGCCATCGTCGCATGCTGGCCATGATGTCGATCGCGGCGCTGGGGCTGCTGTGCGCGGCGCTCCCGTCGGCGGCGAGCGCCGCGGGCGCGTCGTATGTGGCGATGGGAGACTCCTACACGTCCGGCCCGGGCATCGTGCCGGTGTCGCCGACGGCGCCGCCGGAATGCGGGCAGTCGAGTGTCAACTACCCGCACCTGGTCGCGGCGGCGCTGAATCTGTCGCTGACGGACGTGAGCTGCGGCGGGGCGAAGACGGAAGACTTCACGGTCGCGCAGTACCCGGACCAGCCACCGCAATTCGACGCGCTGAGCTCGTCGACTGAAGTGGTGACGATCGGCATGGGCGGCAACGATCACAACCTGTTCGGCACGCTCGTCGAAGGCTGCACCCGCCGCGACTTCTTCGCGGGCAACAACGGGACGCCGTGCAAGCACGAATACGCCAAATTCGTCAAGCAGGTCCAGGAAGAAGACCGCGGCCCCGCCGAACAGGCGCTGCGCGAAGTCCACGAACTGGCGCCGAAAGCGAAGGTGTTCATCGTGGGCTACCCCGAAATCACGCCGACGGAAGGCTACTGCCCGACCGCGATACCGTGGACGTCGGGCGACCTCAAGTGGTTTCACACAGTGGAGGTTCGCGGCAACGCGGAGCTAAAGGCCGAGGCAAAAGCCGGCAACGCGGTGTTCGTGAACACGTTCACTCCGAGCGCCGGCCACAACCTGTGCCAGCCGGTGGGAGTGCGCTGGATCGAACCGCTGATCGAACCGCTGACGGGCGTGCCGGTGCACCCGAACGCGACCGGTCAGGAAAACGACGCGTTCGACGTCGAGGAAGCGATGCTCACGCACGGCGTGCGGTAGCGCTCAACATGTGAGCGGTGGCGAGATGCCGCCCTTCGCCGCGTGGCGAGGGGCGGCATCTGTGTGAGGGGGCAGTCGGGCGGGAGCGAGATTATGAACCGCGGGACGCCCGGCCCCATGCCCCGGCCACCGATCCGCCCGTTCTCAGCGTCGTTGCCGTCGCTCAGTCCATACCAGCACCCGCTGAGCGCCAGCAGCCATCCTCGATCTCGTCACGGCCAGGTGCACCAGGAAGCCTGCTGCCCAGACGCTCCATGATGAGATCCGCCGCCAGCGCGACGTCGTAGCGCGTCGATGAGTCGGCGGTCAGCTGCTCGAGGTCGGCGGCGAAGTCCGGGTGCGCGAGCTTGGCAGCGAGGTTCGTCGAGAACTCGCGGTAACTGAAGATCTGATCGCCCATGTAGTGCGCAAGGCCATCGACTACGAGCCCCTCGTCAAGAGAGAGGTTGTTGAGCACATGCCAGAGGTCGAACAGGTCGCGGCCCTTGCGACGCTGGTAGAGGGCGCGGAGCTTGGTGGACATCAGCTCCTCGAGCTGGAAGGTGCTCACGTCGGCTCGGCCGGACCACCAGCGCGACTCGAGAGCGTAGGGACGGATGATGCGCGGGAGAAAGGAGTCGGTCTCGGCGATGTTGGTCTCGATCTTCACCCTGATGCGCCCAGCGGTATCCGTGGCCTGCGCGTCGAAGACGATGTGAGCCATCTCGCCGCTCTGGTTGGTGCCGTGCTCGACCAGCCCGACACCGAGCGCGACCTCCCGCAGAGCGGTCAGGTAGGGCTTGATGCCAGAGTGCGTGCGGCGCACGTAGTCGAGGTCTTCGGAGTAGCGCAGCTGCTTGGGGAGATGCAGCTTGTGCAGGCAGGTCCCGCCGCGGAAGGCGAGCTCCGTTGCGAGCAACTCGTGCTGGGCGATCTCGACGATCAGCCGCGAGAGGACCAGGTCCTGCTCGATCTGGATCTGCTGGGTCCACGGGACACGGGATGCCCACTCGTTCAGGTATGCCTGCGCGATCACAGGTCGGGCTCCACAGAAGTGTTCATGCGTATCCCCCAGGCCGAGTCCGCGCTCCCCCGCCGTGGCCCGGACGCACTCAGCAGCGCCGGCTCCCCCAAATCCAGCCTGGCGGCCAGCCGCAACGGCCCGAGATCCTGACATGAGCCATAGCGCTCGACCATCCATCCCGTGCGGCGCGCGAGCGTCCGGCCGTAGCGTGCCGCAAGGGTGGCGAGTGCCGAGCCGTCGAGCTCGCCGATCTGGGCGAAGATCGTCGCCACGTTGCTGATCCCACCGCTCGCGCGCGGCTCGCGCACGAGGTCGACCATGGTCGCCTCCCGCGATGAGACGGGAATCGATCCCGTGTGCACGGTCACCATGTCGGTCGGTGTGTCCGACGTGTGCTCGCTGACGTAGAAGCGCAGACGCACCCGCTCGATCGCCCTGTCGAGCACGCGCCCGTCGGCCATCACCTGGAAGACCTGCGGTGCCTGGTGGGCAGCACCGTGATATGCGGCGGCTGAGAGCAACCCGACGTAGTAGCGGCGCCCGAGATGGCGCATGAGGTCATCGATGAACCAGTCGGCGGGGACCACCCCCCAGGAGCGAAACTCCGGCGGGACCACGACGTAAAGGCCGCGCGTCGGGGAAAAGACGCGGCGCTGCCTACGCAGACGCTGTAGACCGCTCGCGATGGCCGCATCGCTCAGGCCAGTGAACGACCGCATCTCCTCCGACGACATGCTGTAGCGCCCGCGCGAGATCAGCAAGTCCGGTAGATCCCGCATCGATACATGCATGGCTGACATATGCACCAATATAGCCAATATCGATGACTAACTGCCGTTATATACCTCTTTTCGTTGGCATCAACGCATGAATATGTTGTGAGACACGATATTGATGCAGAACAATCCGCCAAAACAGTCTGCTCGTCCGCCGTCCTCGGGACCAGACAGAATGCGACAGCGCGCCCGGCGCGCGCAGACGCCAGCTCAGCGTTTGTGGCTCGAGGGCGTATGCCACGGTCACCTCACCGGCTCGATCTCGGCCGCCTGCCACCCCACGCGGGCTATGCCGCGGCGACGCTCCTTGCGACCTCGAATAGCTCCTCCGGCATGCCTCGCGGGAGCCGCCACGTGAACGAAACAGGGCGCTCTCCTCGGTGCTCGACGTAGCTGACTGGCCCGAGGAAGTAAAACGGCTGTGTGCCGAGGACGAAGCGCTTGCTCTCACGCACGAACAGGAGGACTCTGGTGCCCTCGTCCTGGTGGTTGATGTAGCGCTGAACGGTTGGCTGCTCGGGCGTTTGACGTGCTTGAGACTCCCAATGGAAGAGCGTGTGGTTGATCGCGTAGTCGCGATACATGGTCGATGGCGAGTAGTCGCGCTCGGCCTTGCGGAGGTCCACGAAGAGCGCGTCGGCCCTTGCGGAGGGCAACCAGAGAATGCCGCCTTGGGTTATCTTCGGCTTGACGCCCGAGGCGGCTCCGAGGGCTGCGATGACCTCGCGGCGGCTGTATCGGGCGTGAAGCGTGAGTGGTACCTCGGCAGGAAGTTCTGATGGTGCGGTCAGCGTGTGCGAGCGCTTGTCGAGCAGGTCGAGGAGCTGGAGCAGCTCCTGTCGGACGGCCTGCTCCGGCCAGAGGGCGGCCATGAAGGCGTCGAGCGATTCGTGTCCTGAGGGCCCGGACTCAAGGCCCCACGCCAGCATCGTCAGTAGCCGAGTCTCGCGCTCGTCGAGATCGGCGCACCTCGGCGGCGCTGTGCCGCCTAGCACCGAGGTGTAGTTGGCGATGCGCTCGGGGTCGTCGACGTGCGTGAGGCGGCCAAGTGCGCGAAGACAGCGGTTCTCCAACGCGGCATCGGATGCGCCAGGGAGCGTCCGTCCCGCGTCCCGCTGAAGCTGTGTCCAGCTGCGCTGCGAACGGTAGACGTCAGTAAGCGTGTGACCCGTCGCCTTGAGATACTCGCCAAGAGTCGCGGCCGCCGGCTGTCCGCGCAGGTCATTGACGAGCGTCTGCCACCGAGAGCGCTGTACGGCGGCGCGCAGGTTCTCGAGCACAATCTCGCGGGACTGGCGATCGAGGTCCACGGTGCAGCCCGCGGGCAGAAACGGGAAGTCGGACTCGACCTGATCACGAAGCGCCCCGCGGTCGCGTCGCACGATCGCGCCCAGGCGGTCCGCAAAGCTGAACTCGCGGCGGTGCTGCCCGATCAGGTCGATGACAGTCAGATGGCTCTTGCCCTCGGCGCGGCGCAGGCCGCGCCCAAGCTGCTGAGTAAACACAGTTGCGGAGGCGGTCGGACGCAAGAGCAGCAAACAGTCAACGTCGGGCACGTCAACCCCCTCCCCCAGCACCTCGACTGAGAACACGCAGCGGATCCGTCCGGCCTGCAGGTCGCGTAGCGTCGTGCGTCGTGAGTCGGGGGCGTCGTCACCGGTCAGGGCGACGCTCTGCAGGCCGGCCTCGGAGAACTTGCGTGCCATGTAGTGCGCGTGCTCACGCGAAACGCAGAAGCCAAGGGCCCGCATCGATGAGGGCTCAAGCACGATGCGCCGCACAGCCTCGAGCAGCTTGCCGACACGAAGATCGTCGTTCGTGAGCAGGTTGCTGAGCTCCTCGGTCGCATACCCACCGCGCCGCCATGGCAGGTCGCGGAGATCGGTGCCGTCGGCGACCCCGAAGTACTGGAACGGGACCAGGAACCCTTGATCGATCGCCTCCCACAACCGCAGTTCGACGGCGATGCGGTGATCGAACCACTCCGTAACGTCACGGCCGTCCATACGCTCGGGTGTAGCGGTGAGCCCGAGGAGCTCCCATGGCGTGAGGTGGTTCAGCAGCCGGTCATACGAGGCGGCCTTCGCGTGATGGAACTCGTCCACGACGACAACGTCGAACGCCTCGGGTGCGATCCGGTCGAGCTGGCTGTGCTGCAGCGATTGAATCATCGCGAACACGTGCCGGCCCTCAGCGGCGCGCCCGCCACCGTGCTTCTCGCCGAAGGACCCGTCGCGCAGGACCGCCCGAAAGGTCGCCAGCGACTGATCGAGGATCTCCTCCCGGTGGGCAACAAACAACAACGAGAGATCCTTGCCCGTGCGGCTACGCAGCTGGCGATAGTCGAGCGCGGCGACCACGGTCTTGCCAGTCCCCGTGGCGGCCACGACGAGGTTGCGATGGCGGTCGTGTCGCTCTCGCTCAACGGTGAGAGCATCGAGCATCCGCTGTTGATGGGGGTAGGGACGAACGTCGAGGTTCGCGAGCGAGATCGTGGATGCCTCGCCGAGCGAGCGTCGGTTGTGCTCCCGCAGCGCCAGTTCGAGCGTCTCCCCGTCTGTGCTGGGGTTGTAGGACTCGAAATGCTCCGAGGCCCAGTGGCTCTCAAAGGACATCCGGACCCGCTCGACGATGTGGGGCGCATCGACTTCCGAGAGCCGCACGTTCCACTCCAGGCCGTCGAACAGCGCAGTGTGGGAGAGGTTCGAGGAGCCAACGAAGGCTGTGCTCAGACCCGTGGCCCGCTCGAGTAGCCACGCCTTGGCGTGCAGCTTCGTGGTCCGCGCGTCAAACGCGACGCGGACCTCGGCACCGAGCGCGACGAGCTCGTCGACCGCACGCTTCTCGGTCGCGCCCATGTAGGTCGTCGTGACCACTCGTATGCGTCCACCACGACCGACAACCTCAGCCAGCGCCTCGCGCAACTGGCGAACGCCCGACCAGATCACGAACGCGCAGATCAGGTCCACAGAGTCGGCGCTGGCAAGCTCGGCCCGCAGCTCCGAGCCAATGTTCGGCTGGCCCTCAGCGTTGATAAGTAGGTCGCTTTCGCTCAGCGGCGTGGCTGGCAACGGCGGGAGCGGCAAAGGGTCCCCGAGCGGCGAACGACCTTTGATCCCAGTCAGTAGCCGGGGCGGCAGCTCCAACTGCGCGTCGCGAGCTTCCTCGTCCACGAAAGTCTCGAGGATCTCGTTGATACGACCAGCTTGCTCGTCGGCGGTCTCCAGATCCTCGAGATCGCCTCGGATCTGCTCCATCGCGTGTCGCGCCAAGCGCTCCGGGCCCTCGGCAGGGTCGAGAGGTTGCTCCGCTCGCAGGTCCGACTCGAGCGTTGCGAGCCGACGCTCGAGCGCCCGCGTAATCAAATGGTCACGCGGACCAGGGACGTTGGGGTCCATGGAGCGGCAGCCTATGGGCACGCGACCCGACTTGGATGAGGGACCGAGGCGAGATCGCACCGGGGGCCATCAGCGTGCCGCGCAATGCGAGGGAGGTTGGGGCAGCAACGCTCACGACAGTTACGCGGGCGGGACGGCTGTCGGGGCCGTCGCCCCCGCCGGGGATACAAGAACGGAGGCTGAGTTCACACCCGAGCAGGACCACGAGTCGATACGGCTAGGGGCGGCACCATTGACCGCCTTCGAGGGGTTTGCGGCTGCGGCTCGCGATGAGCTTGCGCGGTCGCAGTCGCGCAGCGCGAGTAGGCCCCCGCGTCTCGAGGCCCGACAAACACGTGCCCCGGAGCCCAACTCGACCAGCCCGCACGCTAGAACCAAATATTCCGTGTCGCCTACGGCCAGTCGATCCCCTTGGCGAGATCATTTGCGCCAAGGTCAATCAGGCCGCTCCGCTCGATCTCGCGATACTCCCGGTCAACGAGCCCGAGCCAGTGAACAGCACGCTCGGTGAAGTCGACGATCAGCAGCTCGTCGATACCGTGGGCCGCATAGAACGGGAGCTTGGCCCAGGTCTCATCGCCCGGCGAGACGATCTCCACGACGAGCGCTGCGGTCGGGAACCACGTGCCGTGGGGACGGGATCTGTGTAGCCCCCCGTCCGGCACGCGGAAGTCGGCTTCCGAGACGCCAAGGTTGAACTCGCCCATTGTCGGGAACAGTCCCGCGGAGCGGGCAGGAGTATCGAGCGCTACGGCCAGTTGCTGAGTGATGTCGGCGTGCTCGCCGGACGGCGCCGGGACCATGTGCAACACACCTTCCCACACCTCATCGAGTCGATCCAGGCCCGAACGCCGCCGCCGCTCGTCTAGCGCCAGAAGCTCCTGTGGATCCAGTACCAGTGTTGGCATCGCTCGCTCCAAACCGCCCACACGGCACAAAAGCGCCAATTCGCAGGCAATTTGTCATCGGGGAGACAGGATTTGAACCTGCGACCGCCCGGCCCCCAGCCGGGTGCGCTACCAGACTGCGCCACTCCCCGTGGCTAGCTCGATTCTACGGACAAACCAGCCGCACGCACCCTGTGCCGCTCAGCCAGCAGACGTAAACTGTCGTCGGCGAGCCCCCTCCGGGCTGGCTTCGCTCGCGCGGTGGTAGCTCAATGGTAGAGCCTCGCCCTTCCAAGGCGATGATGCGGGTTCGATCCCCGTCCGCCGCTTCGCCGTCCTGCGCGGCACCCGCTGCTTCCGCCGCCCCTCCCCCAGCCGCCCCTATCGCCGCTCCTCCGTAGGCACCTCGCCCGACTCGTCCGCCAGCCCCGGCGGCGGCCACGGCCCGCACCAGTTGTCGCGCGCGCCGTCCAGCGTGATCGTCGAGCCGTTGAACGCACGTCCGAGCGGCGACGCGAGCAGGGCCACCAGCCACGCGTGCTCGGCCACCGTGCCCAGCCGCTGCAACGGCACCGTCCGCGACGCGCCCGCGCGCACGCTCGCCGGGTACTTCGACAGCACCTCCGTGTCGAAATGCCCCGCCGCCACCGCCGTCACCGTCACGCCCGCGCGCTCCCAGCGCTGTGCGAGCCCGCGCGTCAGCGCCTCCACCGTCGCCCGCGCCGAGCCCGAGTGCACCATTCCCGGCATCCCGTGGTGGGGCGACAGCGTCACGTTCACGACCGTCCCGCCCGCCTGCTCCAGCACCAGCTCGAACGCCGCCTCGCTCATGTTCAGCATCCCTTCCACGTTCAGCCGCCACACCGCCCGCCAGCCCTTCGCCGCGATCAGCTCCGCCGGGCTGAAGAACTGGCCGCCCGCGTTGTTCACCAGCACGTCCAGCCGCCCGCGGCGCTCCAACATGCTCGCCACCAGCCGCCGAGCCTCCGCCGGCTCGCGCACGTCGCCTGCCACCCAGTCGACCGCCCCCGCCTCCGGCCCCGCGGCAACGCCCGCGAACTCCGCGATCTCCGCCGCCGCCTGTTCGAGCACCTCGCTGCGCCGCCCCGCGATCGTCACGCCAGCGCCACAGCGCGCCAGCTCCAGCGCGCTCGCCTTCCCCAGGCCCGTGCCGCCGCCCGTCACCAGCGCCACCCGGCCGTCCAGCAGCCCGCCGGCGAACACCTCCGACCCGCCCGCAAGCGCCTGCGCGCGCTGCCCCGCCAACTGCTCCCCCGTGCCGTTCACGGCGAGCGATCATAGGCGCCCGCCCGCGCGCCCGACGCCCTGACCGCCCGCGCCGCGCACCTGCGTGGCCCCACCCGTCCGTCATCCGTCCCCGAACACCTCTAGGGTTCAGTACGTGCCCCACAGGCCGCTGGTCTTCGTTACCGGACTCGCCGTCGGCGACTACCTGTTGTGGAACTGGTCGCTGAACGGCAACCACACCGTGCTCGCGCTCGTCTCCGGGCTGACCCTGCCACCGCTGGCCGTCGCGTGGCTGTGGCTGCTCGCCATGAGCGTCGCGCGCCTGATCGCGCATACCGCGCGGCGCCCTGTGGCGCGCGCCGGGCGGCGCCGCGCCATCGGCAGGGCACGCAGGGCCGACCGCGCCCGCCCGCAGCCAACGGCCGCGTCCGGCCCGCCGCTGGAGGAGCAACCCACCTCGAACGCCGCCCGCAGGTCCTCCCGCAAGCTCGCGGCCTGAGCGCCCCCGCGAGCCGGTGAGCGACCACCGCAGGCGCCTGCTCCCCCGCTCCAGGCGCCTCCTTGCAGCGCTCGCCGCGCTCGTCGTCGTGCTCGGCGGTGTCGCGCTCGGCGGCTACCTGTACAAGCGCAACCGCACCGGCAGCATCTACCACCTGCACGCGCGCTTCATCCCCCAGCCCAGCCCCACGCTGCCCGCCAGCGGTCCCGCGCGCTTCGCCTGGCCCCTGTTCGGCTACGCCAAGAGCCACACGCGCTTCTTCCCCGCCCCCGCCAACGTGCGCCCCCCATACAGGCGCCTGTGGGTGCGCAACGAGGGCGCGCTGCTCGAGTTCCCGCCCGTGATCTACGGCAACGACATCTTCCAGCTCGCCGACAACGCCGTGCTCACCGCCATCGACAAGCGCACCGGGCGCGTCCTCTGGTCCAAGTCCCTCGGCCGGCTGTCGGCCTCCTCCCCCGCCGTCACCGCAAACACCGTCTACGTGACCATCCTCTACAGCGGGCACCCCCACAGCCCCGGTCGCGTGATCGCGCTCGACAGCGCCACCGGAGCGATCCGCTGGTGGCGGGCGCTACCCAGCGGCAGCGAGTCCTCGCCGCTGATCGACGGCGGACGCGTGTTCTTCGGCTCGCAGAACGGCACCGTGTTCGCACTCGACGAGCGCACCGGCGCCGTCGTCTGGAGCTATCGCGCCGCCAGCGCCGTCAAGGCCAGCCCCACGCTCTCCGGCGGCGTCCTCTACTTCGGCGACTACTCCGGCCGCCTGCAAGCGATCTCCGAGCAGACCGGCAGGCGCCTGTGGGTCAGCAAATCCGAAGGCGCGCTGCTCGGCAGCGGCAACTTCTATTCGACCGCCGCCGTCGTCTACGGACGCGTCTTCCTCGGCAACACCGACGGGCGCATCTATGCCTACGACGCCTTCACCGGCAGGCTCGACTGGGCGGTGCAGACCGGCGCCTACGTCTACGCCTCGCCCGCCGTCAGCAACGCCCCCGGAATCGGGCCGACCGTCTATCTCGGCTCCTACAACGGCACCTTCTACGCGCTCAACGCCCGCACCGGGCACGTCAGCTGGCGCTTTCACGCGCACGGACGCATCTCCGGCTCGGCGACGATCGTCGGCAACGTCGTCTACTTCGCCGACCTCGGCCAGCACCGAGTCTACGGCCTCGGCATCTCCACCGGCCACGTCGTCTTCGAAGTGGACACCGGCGCGTTCGACCCGGTGATCAGCGACGGCAGCGACATCTACCTCACCGGCTACAGCAGCCTCTACGCGCTCGCGCCGCAGGCGAGCCTAACCCCCACCCGCCAGCACGTGCGCCAGCAGGTTGCGGGTCATCGCCACCACGCGCGGGTCCGGAGCACGCGGCGCGTCGGGTGAGGCCTGCGGCACCGGCGAGAGCGCGTACTCCCAGCCGAGCGTCCCCGTCGCGAACACCAGCGCACCCGAGCGCGCCGTGTACAGCGTCGTCTGCGCCAGCCTGCCGTGCACCGGCGATGGCTCGGCCTCCGTCATGCACGGCACGCCTGTGCCCGCGCCCACCAGCGTCGTGCCCCGCGGCGTCGCCGGCGTGCGTTCGTCGAGCTCGTAGCCGACGATCCCCGGGATGCTCGTCGCCGCCGTGATTCCCGTACCCGCGAACAGCCAGCGCGGCTGCAGGCTCGGCGACGGTCGCCACGCGTAGTAGAGGTAGGTCGGCGGCCCCGGCCCTTCCACGCGCGGGGTGATGCAGCCGTCGTAGGCGCTGCCCGCGAGCTCGGCGCCGCCGAGCGGGAACAGCCCCGTCGGGTCCGCGCGGTCGGGGTCGCGCGCCGCGAACTCCTTGTAGGCGACGATCCTGTGGTCCGGTTCGCCCGCCTGGCTGGAGGCGGCGCTCGCCGGCGCGAAGCGCACCCGCCACGCCATCGTGTCCGAGCTGATGAAGATCAGGCTCGTGCCCATGTCGCGGGCGCGCGCGAACGCGCGCTCGTCGCGCTCCGACCAGTACTCCGAGTGCCCCACGTCGATCAGCGCCTGCGGGTCGGCTGCCGGGTGGGCGGGATCCAATACCTGCGCGGGATCGCGGTCGATCGAGTCGATCGTCGTGTAGCCCACCGGATAGCCGTAGCGCTCCAGGAAGCGCACCATCGCTACGTCGCGGATGAAGAACTGCCCCGCGCCAGTCTGGCTTTCGTACGGCCTGTCGTAGGAGACTTCGACGCCCTGCGTCGTGCCCGTCACCCCCACCCGATCGCGCCCGCCCGGGTACAGGCTGTCGCCTCCCCACGCGTTGTACGCCTCGTAGCTGGCCGTCGGTATCTCCACCAGCAGCCGCGGCGGGTGCGCCGGGCGCAGCACGAACAGGCAGTCGCTCTGCGCGCCCGTCGACGCCTGCAGCTTGACGATGTACACGCCGCTCGCCAGCGCCGCCGGGATCGGGAAGCTGAGCGTCGCGTGCCATCTGCACTCGGTCAGGCCCGTCGCGAAGCGGTGCGTGCACGGCGGCTGGCTGCGCGCGGGCAGCGCCGCGCTCCGCAGCACCAGCCTGCCTCCGCGTCCGCCGTACCAGCCCATGCGGTAGACCTGCAGCGTCACCGTGCGCGCGCCCGGCGCCTTCACGTACACGCGCTGCACTTCGCCCGCCGCGATCGACTGCTCGGCCACGTACCCGGCGATCGCGCCCTGTGCGGCCCCGCCGAGCTCATACGCCGGTCCGGGCAGCCGCCACGCGGTCGTCCCCCCCGCGCGGTTCTCCGCGGCGATCGACGGCGGCGCGCCTTCCGTGCGCACCAGCCAGCGATAGGGCAGGTGCGAGCCCGCATGCTGTGCCGATGCGCCCGCGTGCCGCGCGGCCGATCCTGCTGCAGCGACGCGCGCTGGGCTCTCACCCGCCGTGCACGAACCCTCCGCGCCGAACGCCCGCGACAACGAGAAGCGCGCGCTCACCACCGCCGTTCCGGGTGCGCTCACGCTCACCGCCGTCCACCCGCCCGGCGCCGGCTCCACGCAGCCAGAGCCACCGGTGAGCGTCCAGTAGCGCGTGAAATGCACGCGCACCAGGAAGCTGCCGGCAGTGCGCGCCTGCAGCGAGAACGAGTCGTGGCCCAGCGACGTCAGGCGCCCGGGGCCAGACGCGAGCGGCGTCGGCGAGAGCACCGCGAAGACGCGCCAGTGCGCGCTCGAGAAGACCTCGCGCAGGTACGGCAGGCCGCCGCGGATCAGGCGCCCCTCCCCCGCGCTCGACGGGTCCAGCGGAACGTCCGGGAGCGCCACGTAGGAGACCGCCTGTTCGTGCAGCCAGCGCTCGTAGCTGGCGGCCGTCAACGCATGCACGAGCAGCACGCCGTCGTAGCGGGTTTCCATCTGCTTGTCCCATCCGCGCGCCAGCGACACGCTCGGCGCAAGCTCCGCCGCCTCCCAGTGCGAGCGCGTCAGCGGCACCTCCACGCGCACCGGCGAGGCCGGCGGCGCCTGCACGCGCGCCAGGAAGCGCTCCAGCGGCGCGTAGTACGCGGCGCTCGTCGCTTCGCTGCCCGCCACCCCCAGCGTCTCGCGCACCGGCCCCCACACCACCCACACCGCGATCGCGCACAGCGCCGCCGCCGCGGCCGCCGGCGTCGAGCGCCAGCGCGAGAGCGCGCCGGCCTGCTGCGCACGCGGCGCGGACAGCCGCGCGCACAGCAGCAGCGGCCCCGCCAGCAGCACCGCGTAGCGCTCCACGTTGCTGCCGATCGGCGAGTGCACCGCCAGGCACGCCGCGCACGCCAGCAGATACACCCAGCCCCCGATCCGCAGCAGCCGCGCCGTCGGCGGCAGCGCCCACAGGAACGCCAGCACCACCAGCAGCGTCGCCGCGAACGAGCGGATCGGATAGGGCTCGTAGCCTCCTTCCGGGAACAGCGCCGCCAGCGCCAGCACCACCACCGCCGCCGGCCCCGCCAGCGTCAAGAGCGTCCGCGGCGAGCGCCGCTCGAGCGCCACCGATAGGCCCGCCAGGCCCAGCAGCGCACCCGCCACCGGGCTCGCCGCCGCGCACAGCGCCGCCAGCGCGCCCGCCCACAGCCAACGCTCGCGCATCAGCGCAAGGCCCGCCGCCAGCGCCAGCGACACCCCCAGCGCGAACGTCAGGCGCCCGATCCACACGTCCCCGAGCGCCGCCACTGAGAACCACGCCGCGCCCCAGCGCGCAGCAACGCCGTAAGCCTGGCGCGCCAGCCGCGCGAACAGCATGCTCGAGGCCAGCACGCACAGCGCACCGAGCGCGCGCATGCCCACCAGCGCGGCCAGCGGCGGATAGATCAGGCTGTAGCCGGGCAGGCCGTGGCCGGCGTACCAGTGCTCGTCCCACACCGCGAACCCGATTTCGCGGAACAGGCCCACGCGATACACCTGCGCCGCCAGGTCCGGCGTGCGCGGGTCGACCGCCAGCCACACCGCGACCAGCGCCGCGGTGAACGCCAGCAGCCCGGCCGGAGCGCCGAACAGCGTCGCCCCGCCCGACGGGGCGCTCGCAGCAGGCGGCGCCCGACGCGAGCGCTCGGTGGGAAGATCGACCGGGGTCCGGTGTGCTACCCCACCGGACCCCGGCACATCCGCCGCGTTTGCGGCGGGATCGTATGACTGTGAACAGTCGCCGAGCCCGGAAGTAGCTGTGCTTCTGCTGGGCACGCCAAGATAATGACGGCCATGACCGCCACCGCCGCCCACCCGCGCCCTTCTCGCGCGCGCCGAGCGGTGCTGATTCTCGCCGCGCTCGGCGCGGCGCTCGCGGCCGGCGGCTGCGGCACCAGCCATCCCCCGCCGATCTCCGCGAGCGAGCTCGCCGAAGCGCAGCTGTTCCCCTACTACCGCGTCTACTGGGTCGGCCCGAGCTTCGACGGACACCCGCTCGCGGCCGCCGACGGCCTGCGCTACTACGTGTCGAACGTCGGCGACAGCGTCTACTACGGGGACTGCGTACAGAGCAAAGGCATCTTCGGCGGCGGCACCTGCCTGCTGCCGTTGCAGGTCACCACCGTGGTCTACGTGCTGCACTCCAACGCCCCGCTGGGACCGCAGCGCAACATCCTCGTGCGCGGCGTGCCCGCCGTCGTCTACGACGAAGGCCGCTCGATCGAGATCTACACCGGCAGGCTCGCGATCGACGTCTTCTCCGACACCTTCGCGCACGCGCTGCTCGCCAGCGAACGCCTGCGCCCGCTCAACGCCCCCGGCTCCGCCGCCGGCAGCCTGCCCGCGCCCGTGTACTGCCCCGGCCTGTCAGGGCCGCAGAGCGCGAGCCTCCAGCGTGTGATGGCCGACCTGCCGGGACGCTCCTGCCAGCGCGACGCCGCGCAGGAGGCCCAAACCAAAGCGATCACCGGCGAACGCTAGCGCGCGCTCAGCCGCTCGGGAGCACCGGCGCGGCGGGCTTGCCGATCTCGCGGCGCAGGCTCAGGAACGCGATCGAGCCGATCACCGCCGGCAGCCACAGCGAGATCGCGCGGTAGACGATCACTGCCGCAATCATCTGCGAGGCGGGGCGCGCGCCGAACAGCAGCAGCATGCCCACGAGCCCGCCTTCGACCGCCACGAAGCCGCCCGGGACCGGCAGCGAGTTGGCCAGCATGCCGACCAGGTATGCCATCGCGACCACCCAGAACGACGGCGCGTGCCCGAGCGAGGCGATGCACGCGTACAGCACGAGGTTGTCGAACAGCCAGTAGCCGAGCGCTCCCAGCAGCCGCCAGTCGTGCTCGCGGATCATCGCCAGAGCGTCGTGCACGCCGCCGCTGACGGCGATCAGCGCGACAGCCATGCGGCCGTTCTGCAGGCGCCGGCGGGCAGCCGCGCGCCGCGCCCACGACGCCGCCGCGAGCGTCCCCGCGATCGCCACGATCGCCGCGAGCGCCGGCAGCAGCGTCAGCAGCGCGTTGCGCGAGCCGGGGATCGCTCCCAGCCACATCGGCAGCCCGATCACGATCACCGCCCCCACGTTGACCGCGCTCGTCAGCACGAACACCAGCACCGAGCGCTTGGCGATGCGATCCACCGGGAAGCCCTTGCTGCGCAGCACCCACGCCCCCAGCGCGATGCCCGCCAGGCCGCTGACAGACACGACCGAGTTGACCGCCAGCTCCGCCAGCGACAGCCGCGAGCTGAGGCTGCGACCGAGCCTGCCGAACACCAGGCTGAACAGGACCACGTAGCCCAGACACGAGAGCGCCTCCAGGGCGATCCCCGCAACGACCCACGGGACGCTGGCGTGGGCGATGCGGTCCGCGGCAGCGTCCAGGACCGGGGACGCTGACCAGCAGCGCGGCGACCAGCGCGAAGAAGATCGCGAGGCTGATGATGCTGTTGCGCAGGGTGCGCGACTGGGCAGCCAGCACGCCGCCGCTCGCGTCGGTGGGCGTCGGCTGCTCAGCGATGCTCGCTCCCGTGCCGATTCTTAGCATTCTTTTCGCTTTCCGTTATGCCCATGGCGCCTACATCCATCACGCTAGCCTGATAGCTGCCGCCTCCCGCCCGCACCCCGCTGTCAATGGGCGGCGCGCCTGCGCGGAGAGCCTCGATATGGCCGAGCAAGCACGCATACTGGTCGTCGACGACGAGCCCGCCGTTCAGAACGCGCTGCACCGCGCGCTGACGCTCGAACACTATGACGTGACGAGGGCCAGCGACGGGCACGAGGCGCTCGAGCGGCTCGGCGCGGCGCCTTACGAGGCGGTCATCCTCGACATCGCGATGCCGCGCGTGGACGGCCTGGAGGTGTGCAGACGCCTGCGCGAGGGCGGCGACGGCACGCCCGTGCTGATGCTCACCGCGCGCGGCGAGGTCGACGACCGCGTCGCCGGGCTGGACGCCGGCGCCGACGACTACCTGGTCAAGCCGTTCGCGCTGCGCGAGCTGCTCGCGCGCGTGCGCGCGCTGCTGCGCCGCGCGGGCGAGGAGGACGGGCGCGAGGACTCGCTGTCGTTCGCCGACCTGCGCCTGGACCTGCGCTCCCACGAGGCGTGGCGCGGCGAGCGGCTGCTGGCGCTCACGCGCACCGAGTTCCTGCTGCTCGAGCTGTTCCTGCGCCACCCGCGCCAGGTGCTCACGCGCTCGGCGATCTTCGAGGCGGTGTGGGGCTATGACTTCGGCTCGAGCTCCAACTCGCTCGGCGTGTACATGGGCTACCTGCGCCGCAAGACCGAGGACGGCGAGGAGCCGCGCCTGCTGCACACCGTGCGCGGCGTCGGCTACGTGCTGCGGACACCGCAATGAGCTTTCGCCGGCGCATCGCGATCGCCGCCGCAGCCGCCGTCGCCGTCGCCGTGGTGCTCGCGTCGATTTTCACGTACGTCCTCACCTCCAATCAGCTGCACAGCCTCCTCGATACGCAGCTGCGCCATCGCGCGCGCTCGGCCGAGGGGCTGGCACGCGAGCTCAACGCCAAAGGCCTCAGCGGCGTCGCCCTCAGCCGCCGCGCGGAGCTGCGGCTCGCCGCCGAACGCGTGCTCGACTCGGCGCCGCAGGGCGCAACCGGCGCGCACGCGCCGAGCGCTCCTCGCGGCGCCGCGAAAGCCCGCGCGCTCGCCGGCAACATCTTCAACGGCCTCGCGCCCGGACCCGATCAGGTCCGCGGCTACCAGCAGGTGGTCGACGCCAACGGCGCGATCATGATCCGCTCCACGAAAGGGGTGGCGCTGCCGGTGAACGCGGCCACGCGCGCACTGGCCGCACACGGTGGCAGGCCGTTCTTCCGCGACGTCCATGTCGATGGCACGCACCTGCGCGTGCTCGCCGAGCCGCTCGGCCACGGCCACGCCGTCCAGCTCGCGCTGCCGCTCAGCGAAGTCGACTCGCTGCTCAGCCGCCTGCGCCTGATCCTCGCGCTGATCGTCGTCGGCGGCATCGCGCTCGCGGCGCTGCTCGGGCGGCTGGTCGCGGGCGCAGCCGTGCAGCCGCTCAAGCGCCTGACCAACGCCACCGAGCACGTCGCCGCCACGCGCGACCTCAGCGGGCGCATCGAGCCGTCCGGCGACGACGAGCTCGGGCGCCTGGCCAGCAGCTTCAACGCGATGCTCGACGCGCTCGAGCGCTCGATGAGCGCGCTCGACGCGTCCGTGCACGCGCAGCGCCAGCTCGTCGCCGACGCCTCACACGAGCTGCGCACGCCGGTGACCAGCCTGCGCACCAACATCGAGATCCTGCAGCAGCAGGGCGAGCACATGGATCCCGAGGAAAGCCGGCGGCTGCTGGGCGACGTCGTCGAGCAGATCGAGGAGCTGACGCTGCTGATGAACGACCTGATCGAACTTGCCCGCGGCGAGGAGCCGCGCGCGGACGCCGAGGAGCTGCGGCTGGACCTACTCGTCGGCGAGGTCGCCGAGCGCTCTCGCAGACACGCGCCCGCCACGCCGCTGGAGCTGCAGCTCGAGCCGACGCTCATCAGCGGCGTGCCCGCGCGCCTGGAGCGCGCGGTCGGCAACCTGATCGACAACGCCGTCAAGTACAGCCCGCCGGGCGAGCCCGTCGAGGTGCGCCTGGCGGCGGGTGAGCTGACGGTGCGCGACCACGGCCCGGGAATCGCCGCCGAGGACCTGCCGTACGTGTTCGACCGCTTCTATCGCGGCGCCGAGGCGCGCGGGCGCTCCGGCTCGGGACTCGGCCTTGCGATCGTGCGCCAGGTCGCCGCCCAGCAGGGCGGCAGCGTCACCGCCGCGCCGGCGCCCGGCGGCGGCACGCTGATGCGCCTGCACCTGCCCGGCGCAGAGACGCTCAACGGCACTGACGGCGACGGGCACGACGCGACGGCGGCGCAAGCACGCGCGAACGGCGCGCCGAGCGCCGTCTACGAGCGCTCCTCCGCCTGAAGCGCCGCCTCGCGAAAGCGCGCCGGCGAGCGTCCGTAGCGGCGTCGGAACGCGCTGGCGAAGTGCGAGCCGTCGCTGTAGCCGACCAGGCGCGCCACCTGCGCCACCGGGATCGAGCGCTGCTCCGCCAGCAGCTGCGCGCCCACCGTCATGCGCCGCGCCAGCAGATCCTCGCTGAAGCTGCTCTCGCCGAACTGCGCGTACGCGCGCTGCAGCTGGCGCGGCGAGGTCGCCAGCCCGCGGGCGACGATCGCGAGCGTCAGCTCGCGGCGGTAGTGGCGCGCGATCACCACGCGCGCGAGCAGGTACAGCCGCCGGCGGGAGGACAGCGTGTCGGGGCGCATGTCCCCCACTCCGACCGCGCGGCGCGAGCGTGACAGCCGGGACAGGCGCTCGACGCGAGCCTTCCGTACGCAGCCGGGCGCTCGCTCAGCCGGCGTAGCGCAGCGCCACGCGCTCGGCCGCCCCCGAGTAGGAGCCGCCGAACAGCAGCGCGTGCACCAGCAACGGCAGCAGCTGGTACAGCTCGACGCGCTCGCGCCAGCCGTCCGCCAGCGGCGCGAGCTCCTCGTAGGCCGCGAACACGCGCTCGGAGGGAGCCCCGAACAGCCGCAGCATCGCCAGGTCGACCTCGCGGTGCCCGCCGTACGCGGACGGGTCGATCAGCCACGCGCGGCCGTCGGCGGCGACCATCACGTTGCCCGACCACAGATCGCCGTGCAGGCGCGACGGCGACTCCGCGGGGCCGCACAGCTCGCCGAGTCGCTCGCACACGCGCTCGACCGCGTCGGCGCCCCGCTGCGACAGCGCGCCGCGCTCGCGCGCCAGCCGCGCCAGCGGTCGCAGCCTGCGCTCGGCGTAGAACTCCGGCCAGCTGTCCGTGGGCTCGTTCGACAGCCGCAGCGAGCCGAAGCCGGCCGCGCTCGGCGCATCGGCTGCGCTCGGGGCACCGGCCGCGCTCGGCGCACCGGCCGCGCTCGGCGCACCGGCCGCGCTCGGCGCACCGGCCGCGCTCGGCGCATCGGCGACCCCGAAACACTGCGCGCCCGCGCGGTGCGTCGCAGCGAGGCCGCGGCCAAGCTCCTCCGCGCCGGCCGCGTCCAGCTGCCCGGATGGGGACGGCGCGATCCACTCAAGCGCGAGATAGCGCTCGTCCACCTGCAGCACGCGCGGCGTGCGCACCGCGCCCGGCGCCGCCAGCCAAGCAAGGCCCGCCGCCTCCGCGGCGTACTCGCCGGGCGCCGCGTCGGCGCGCGTCTTCACGAACGCCTCGCTCCCGTCGGCGAGCGTCACGTGGAACGCCTCGTTGATGTCGCCGCCGCCCACGCGCCGGACCTCGCGCGCGCCCGCCGGCAGCGTCATGGCACGCCCGCCGGCAGCGTCACGCCGCGCCCACCGGCGGCGTCACGCTGCGGTGCGGATCTGCTCGAGCAGGCCCTCGCATGCCGCCTGCACCAGCTCGAACACCTCGTCGAAGCCGCCCGCCCCGCCGTAGTACGGGTCGGGCACGTCGAGGTCGCCGGCGCCGGCGCTCGCGGGGTCGAACTCGCGCAGCAGCCTCACCTTCGCGCGCTCCTGCTCACCCGGCGCAAGTGACCGCAGCGCGCGCAGGTTCTCACCGTCCATCGCCACCAAAAGATCAAAATCATCGAAATCCTGTGCGCGCACCTGGCGAGCGGTACCGTCGAGCGCGACGCCGCGGGCACGCGCTGCTTCGGCGGCGCGCGCGTCCGGCGGACTGCCGACATGCCAGCCACCGGTCCCGGCGGACTCAACGTGGATGGCGCTCTGCAGGCCCTCGCGCTCGACGAGCATGCGCATCACGCCCTCGGCGGTCGGCGAGCGGCAGATGTTGCCCAGGCACACGAACAACAGCCGCGTCGGGGGCACGGGCGCGCCCGCCACCTACTCCTCCCCCAGCTCGAGCACCGCCAGGAACGCCTCCTGGGGCACCTCAACGCGGCCGACCTGCTTCATGCGTTTCTTGCCCTCCTTCTGTTTGGCCAGCAGCTTTTTCTTGCGCGTGATGTCGCCGCCGTAGCAGCCCGCGATCACGTCCTTGCGGAACGCTTTCACGGTCTCGCGGGCGATCACGTGCGCGCCGATCGCCGCCTGGATCGGCACGTCGTACTGCTGGCGCGGGATGCGCTTGCGCAGCTTCTCCGTCAGCGTGCGACCCATCTCATACGCCTTGTCGCGGTGCACGACCATCGACAGCGCGTCGACCGTGTCGCCGGCCAGCAGCACGTCGAGCTTGACCAGGTCCGACGGCTTCATGCCGCTGAGCTCGTAGTCGAGCGACGCGTAGCCGCGCGTGCGCGACTTCAGCTGGTCGAAGAAGTCGAGCACGATTTCCGCCAGCGGCAGGTCGTAGGTCATCTGCACGCGCTCCGGGGACAGGTAGTGCATGCCGATGTGCTCGCCGCGGCGCTCCTGGCAGAGCTCCATGACCGCGCCCACGAACTCTTTCGGGGCGATCACCGATGCCCTGATGAACGGCTCGCGGATCTCCTCGATCGTGCCCGGGTCTGGCATGTCCGACGGGTTGTGCACCTCCATCTCCTGGCCGTTGGTGAGCGTCACGTCGAACTCCACCGACGGCATCGTCGCCAGCAGTTCCAGGTCGTACTCGCGCTCCAGGCGCTCGCGCACGATGTCCATGTGCAGGAGGCCCAGGAAGCCGCAGCGGAAGCCGAAGCCGAGCGCGTCGGAGGTCTCCGGCTCCCATGACAGCGCGGCGTCGTTCAGCACCAGCTTCTCCAGCGCGTCGCGCAGGTCCGGGTAGTCGTCGGAGTCGATCGGGAACAGGCCGCAGAAGACCATCGGCTTGACCTCCCTGTAGCCCGGCAGCGCCTCGGTGGCTTCGCCGGCGAACGCGCGCCCGGCCGAGCCGCCGGCCTTCTGTCTGGTCGTCAGCGTGTCGCCGACGCGCAGCAACGTCACGTCCTTCAGGCCCGTGATCAGGTAGCCGACCTCGCCCGCCGCCAGCTGGTCGGTGGGCATCATCTGCGGGCTGAAGAAGCCCAGGTCGTCGATGTCAGCCTCGGTGCCCGTCGCCATCGCGCGGATCGGCTCGCCCTTGCGGAACACGCCGTCGACGACGCGGATGTACGCGATCACGCCGCGGTACTGGTCGAACTCGGAGTCGAAGATCAGCGCTCGCGCGGGGCCGTCGGGATCGCCCGCCGGCGGCGGCACGCGCTTGACGAGCTCCTCCAGCACCTCGGCCACGCCCTCGCCGGTCTTGCCGCTGATCTGCAGGATCGACTCGGGCGACTCGCCGATCAGGTCGCTGACTTCGCCCGCCACGCGCTCCGGCTCCGCGCCCGGCAGGTCGATCTTGTTCAGGCAAGGGATCAGCTCCAGGCCCGACTCCACCGCCAGGTAGGTGTTGGCGACCGTCTGCGCCTCCACGCCCTGCGACGCGTCCACCACCAGCAGCGCGCCCTCGCACGCCGCCAGCGAGCGCGACACCTCGTACGTGAAGTCCACGTGCCCGGGCGTGTCGATCAGGTGCAGCTGGTAGGTCTCGCCGTCCTTCGCCGTGAAGAACACGCGCACTGCCTGCGCCTTGATCGTGATCCCGCGCTCGCGCTCGAGGTCCATCGAGTCCAGCAGCTGCGCGCGCATCTCGCGCGCTTCGACGGTGTGCGTGAGCTCGAGGATGCGGTCGGCCAGCGTCGACTTGCCGTGGTCGATGTGGGCGATGATCGAGAAGTTGCGGATGTGGGACTGGTCCATGGCGCCTACAGCGTAGATGGCGCGCGACGCGGCGCGGGCGAGACGGCCTGTCGGGCGGGGCGCAGGCGCCAGACCCGCTAGCGTTGACGGTCCGGCGGATCGCCAACTCGACGAGGATGCATTCAGCCGCGGCTACGCGCCACGCGCAAGCGGGGCGGCCTGTCCAGGTGTCGAGAGTGTTAAGCCGCCCAGGCGAAACACAAAGTCCTGGGACGTATGTAGTAAGCGGCGATCCATGTTCGGGCGCAAGCCGGGTGGGCCTAGGCTCACCCGGCCTCTGCTCTATGCGCGACCCAGCCGCGCGCGGATCAGGCCGCTGACCTGGTGGGCCTCCGGGATGCGCATCACGAGCACCGCGCGCGCGTACACGAACAGGCCCGCGCCCGCCGCGCTGCCGACGCTGACGATCTGCGCCGGAAGCGAAGCGCCGATCAGGTCGTCGAGCCCCCTCCACACCGCCCACGAGACGCCGGCGAGCAGCGCCGAGGCGATCAGGATGCGGACCGTGATCATCGTCGTCTGGCCTCCTTCCAGGCGACCGTTGAGGCCCGTGCGCAGCCGGTGGAACTGCAGCGCGGTCATCACGATGTTGGCGACGATCGTGCCGATGATCAGCCCCGCGACGCCCAGCGGCTTGTACAGGGCGACGCTCACGACGATGTCCACCACGATGTTCATCGCCGCGAGGCTCGTCGGGATCCACGGGCGCTGAACGGCGAAGAAGGTGCGCGTCAGCAGCAGGTTGAGCCCGCCGAACGGCAGGCTGAACGCGAACCAGAACAGCGCGATCGCGACCAGATGCGTCGACGCCGCGTTGAATTCGCCGCGCTGGAACACGAGCCGCACGATCGGCGTCGGCAGCACCGCCATGAACGCGGCCGCCGGGATCAGCAGCAGGTTGATCTGGCGCATGCCGTTGCCGACCGCGCGGCGCATCGCCGCCGGTTCGCGGCCCGAGGCCATGCGGCTGAGCGTCGGGAACAGCACCGTCGCGACCGCCACGCTGAAGATCCCCTGCGGCAGCATGTAGATGCGAAACGCGTTGTTGATCGCGCTCGGCGCGTGTTCTGAGACGAGGCTGCCCATGGCCGCGTTGATCAGCTGGTCGAGGTTGACGATCCCCAGGCCCAGCATCACCGGCAGCATCAGCGCGAACACCTGCCTGATGCGCGGGTCTCGCCAGTCGATGTGGACGCGCAGGCGAAAGTCGATGCGGCTGAGCGCCGCGAACGCCATCAGCACCTGTACGACCGTCGCCGCGAGGATGCCGATCGCGAACGCGTAGATCTTGTCTTCGCCGTGGAAGTGCGGCGCGAGCACGACGAGCAGCACGATGATCACGAGGTTCCACACCGCCGGTGACAGCGCCGGGATCGTGAAGTGGTCGTAGGACTGCAGCACACCCACCAGCAGGCCGTTCAGGCCGAGCAGCAGGATCACCGGGAACAGCACCCGCGAGAGCCCGACCGTGAGCTCGTTCAGCGAGTGGCTGAACGTCGAGCCGATGAACAGCGGCATCACGAGCCCCGCCGTGAGGATGAACACGGCCGTGATCGCGCCGAGCCCGATCAGCATGATCCAGAACAGCGTCGAGGCCAGCCGCACCGCCTCCGTGCGCCGCCCCTTCTGCAGCAGGTCCGTGAACACCGGCACGAACGCCGCCGACAGCGCCGACTGCGCGAACAGCTGGGCGATGTAGTTCGGCACCTGGTAGGCGATCGCGTACGCCGACGCGAAGCCCGACGTGCCGAAATAGCTCGCGAACACGATTTCGCGCAGCAACCCGACGATCCGCGAGATGCCCGTCAGGAACGAGAAGATCGCGGTGTTTCTCGCCACCCTCCCGCCCGTGCCGCCGCCGCCCGGCGGCGCGGGGACGACCGGCTCCTCGCCGAAGGCTTCTGCGCTGGCGGACAAGGCCGCTATAGTACGGCGCTCTGCGGGCGCCCAGGCCGTTCCTGGTGGCGCTTCGCGGCATCAGCTATGGCCAACATCCACTCACAGAAGAAGCGGATCCTGCGCTCCGAGCGCGAGCGTCTGGAGAACCGCCGCTACACGTCCACGATCAAGACATACTTCCGCACGCTCGAGTCGCAGGTCGAGGGCGGCGACGCGACCGCCGCTGGCACCACCCACCGCGAGCTCGTAAGCACGATCGACAAGGCCGTCAAGCGCGGCGCGATGCACAAGAACACCGGCGCACGCAAGAAGTCCCGCGCCGCGCGCACGCTCGCCAGCAAGTAGGCCCCACCGGCTCGACGGCCGCTGGTCAAGCGGGGCCAGGACGGAGGGAGCGTACGGTCGGCAGGTCCCCTCAAGCGAGCCGCCGCGGGCGATTCAGCGCCTAATGCCTCTATGCACGGTAGGCACCACGTACGGGGGGCATGTCGCCGGCCTCACGACGGCGGCCGAGGGTGGGGGCGGCACGAACGGTTCGGCACGCGCAACGTCGAAGATGGTGAGGAAGGGTGCGCTCGAGCGGTGGTAGTCGCCACTGGTACACGTCACTTCACTTTGCGAGAGGGGCGCGCTGGTGGTCTGCACGACCGCCACGGCGGGCCAGCGAAACGCGAGCGCAACAAGGCTCCGAGCCGGTTCGTTGAACCCGATCAGACGTCGCGACCCTCCGCCCAGAACGCTGCGCACCACAACGACCGAGCCGCCTTCGACGGGTTCGTCCTGGACGAGGTGCATATGGGACACCAGCGGGGGTTGGAGGGCCGTCCCAAGGTCCGCGAGGCGGCGTCCGCGCAGCGAATACAGCTCGATCCGATAATGCCTGCGTAGGACGCGGATCCGCGCGATCGCGGTAGCCGGCGTAACATGCGCTTCCTGCGCTTCGGGAGGCGTCGGCACCGAAAGCACCAGCCGACGATTCGAGGCAAAGCTCAAGTACCCGTCCGGCCCGTGGAACCGGGCCGCCATCCGCCCGGTACCGAGATCGAGGATCGTGACCCGCATCTTCGCGCCTGGGAGCTGCACTCCGATGGCGAGCAGGCGTCCTTCGGTAGCAAGAATCGGCGGGTTGTGACCCGTCAGCCAGCACAACACGCGCCAGCTCCCGCCCCGCAAACTCCGGACGAACAGCGGCTGCCTGGTCGCTGTTTCCTGTTCGTCGAACCCCCCGTTCTCACCCTGGCATTCACCGGCGTCGACTAGCTCGTGGCCGGCGACCGCGAAGTCTGTGGGAACGATCACCGGCTGCCAACTGGCGCATTCCCCGCCGTGCACTGCGGGCGTTTCTTCGCCGCTCTGTTCGACCGGCGCAAAGCGACCGGGCGGAACCGCCGCGGCGAAGCCTCCCGCCGTGCCCCCGACCAGGACGACCGCCTCACTCGAGGAGGCCAGCACGGAGGCGTACGGGCCGACTCCGCCCAAGACCGAGCTCCCCGACCAGAAGCCCTGAAAGAGCACGCGCCCCTGATCGACCCACACCACCCCATTGCGTGACACAGCGACTTCCGGCGACGGTTCCAGCCGTCGTAGGAGGGCAGGTGCGCTCGATGGTGCCAACAGCGCACTCGCAAGCACCACGAGGGCAACACCTGCCCTACGACGCCAGCCGCGCTGAGGTGACGATGCTTGCGCGACCCGCCAGTTCAGCATGGCCTCATTATCCCATCACTGAGAACCCATCAGATGGCGGGCGAAAGACTCGCGAGCCCGAGTGCCGCGCTCGACGACGTTGTGGCTAGACGGGACTGGCTATCGCTTCGATCGCGCGCAACGCCAGCGTGTCCTCGCCGAGGCCCGCGAACGGCGTGCGGCTGGAGGCGAGCGGGTGGCCGCCGCGGGTGTCGAGCTCGAGGTCGGCGAGCGTCGCCAGCGCGCCGCTCAGGCGCTCGACGTCGGAGCGGGCGACATCGGCGATGAAGCGCTCGGCCGCGCGCGGGGGCATGCGCAGGCTGCGCTTGATCTCGGCCGCCGACTCCCCCGCCTGCAGGCGCAGCGCGATGGCCAGCCCGTCGCGCAGCCGCTGGGCCATCAAGTAGGTCAGGCCCGACAGGCGCTCGCCCTGCTCGCGCAGGCGCAGGTACGAGCGCGTCGCCTCGCGCGCGTCCGCGCCGACCAGCGCGTCGGCGAGCGCGTACGCGCGCCACTCCGTTGAGTGCGCCGCGCGGCGCTCGACGTCCTCCACGCTGACGTGCCTGAGCGCAGCGGAGGCGCCGGCCTTCGCGCCGCCGGCCGTGGCGGCCGCGTCAGCGTCGGCGGGGTCGCCTTCGAGCGCGAGCTTCTCGAGCTCTCGCAGCAGCCGCTGCTGGCGCTCGCCCACCTGCGCGACGAGCGCCTTGGCGGCGGCAGCGTCCAGCGACAGGCCCAGGCGCGCGGCCTGCTCACGCGCCCACTTGGCTAGCTCCCACGGCTTGACGGTCATCTGCGCCACGATCTGGCCGCCGGCGCGCTTGACCGCGTCGTGCAGCGCCGCGGGCGCCTTCGCGCGGGCCTCCTCGCGCGCGAACAGCGCGAGCGTCGTGTCGGGCGGCATCTGCGCGACGGCAGCCGCGAGGTGCTTCTTGACGTCGTCCTCGCGCCAGCGCTCCACCCCTTCGACGATGATCACCCGCCGTCCGATCGACAGCGTCATCGCCGCCAGCGCTTCGGCCACACCCGCGGGTGTGGCCGCGTCGCCTTCGAGCAGCTCCACGCTCGCGCCTCCCCCATCCTGCCCTTCGCCGAGCGCCCGCAGCCCCGCGCGCCGCTCGGCCACCGCCCCGTGGTCGTCGCCGTGGATCAGGTACGCGGGCTTCAGGTCTGGCATCGAAGCCCGAGTCTACGGGGCACCGCGCTGGTCGTTCGAGAAGCGCCTATCGGACGACGAGGTTGACCAGCTTGCCGGGGACGACGATCTCCTTGACGATCTCCTTGCCGTCCACGTGCGCCATCACGTTCGGCGCCGCCCGGCACAGCTCCTTCAGCTCCTCGGGGCCCGCCTCCGCGCTCGCCTGCACGCGGTCGCGCACCTTGCCGTTGACCTGGCACACCAGCTCGTAGGACTCGCGCTCGAGCAGCGCCTCCTCCGCCTGCGGCCACGGCTGCTCCCACACGCGCTCGCCCGTCAGCAGCTCGTAAACGTCGGCGCTCACGTGCGGAGCGAACGGGAAAAGCAGCGACGCGGCGGACGCGAGCGCGAAGCTCAGTGTGTCGCGCGCGACCGACTCGCGCAGCCGCGAGCAGTCGTTCAGCAGCTCCATCACCGCCGCGATCGCCGTGTTGAACGCGAAGCGCCGCAGGTCGCCGCTGACCTTGTCGATCGCCCAGTGGGTCTTGCGCAGCAGCGCCAGGTCGTCCCCCTCGGCGCGCGTCTGACCGTCCGCGGAGTCGGTCTCACTTGAATTCATCTCTGTTCGGGACGGCACACGTGCCGTCCCGCGGGGCCGCACATGTGCGGCCCCGGACGGGGCCGCATGCGGCCCCGTCTCCAGATTCTCGGCTTTCGCGGCCTCCGCCGTCTCGGCCGCCAGCCGCCACAGCCGCGACAGGAAGCGGTGCACGCCCTCTACGCCGTCGTCCGACCAGTCCGCGTCCTGGTCGGGCGGGCCGACGAACAGGATGTAGCAGCGCGCCGTGTCCGCGCCCACGCGCTCGACGATCGACGCCGGCGAGACGACGTTGCCCTTGGACTTGCTCATCTTCGAGCCGTCCTTCGTCACCATCCCCTGCGTGAACAGCGCCTGGAAGGGCTCCTGGAAGTCGAGGTGGCCGAGGTCCGCCAGCGCCTTCGTGAAGAAGCGCGCGTACATCAGGTGCAGGATCGCGTGCTCGACGCCGCCGATGTACTGATCCACCGGCATCCACTCGCGCAGCACCGCCGGGTCCCACGCGGCGTCGTCGTTGCGCGCGTCGCAGTAGCGCAGGAAATACCACGACGAGTCCACGAACGTGTCCATCGTGTCCGTCTCCCTGCGCGCGTCGCCGCCGCACTCCGGGCACTTCGTGTTCACCCAATCCTCCGCCGCCGCCAGCGGCGAGCGGCCCTTCGGCGTGTAGTCCTCGATGTCCGGCAGCTCGACGGGGAGCTGGTCGTCGGGCACAGGCACCATCCCACAGCGCTCGCAGTAGAGGATCGGGATCGGCGCGCCCCAGTAGCGCTGGCGCGACACCAGCCAGTCGCGCAGGCGGTAGTTGATCGACGCGTGGCCCTTGCCCTCGCGGTCCAGCCACGCCACGATCGCGCCCAGCGCCTCGCGATTGCCCATGCCGTCGAAGTCCGGGTGCGAGTTGACCAGCAGGCCGTCGCCGGCGTACGGCAGGCCGTCACCGGGCGCCGGGTCGGCGCCCGAGCCGGAGTCGCCGTCCGGGCCGGAGTCGGCGCCGGGCGGCGGAGCGATCACGCGCCTGATCGGCAGCCCGAACGCGGTCGCGAACGCGTGGTCGCGCTCGTCGTGGCCGGGCACCGCCATGATCGCGCCGGTGCCGTACTCCATCAGCACGTAGTCCGCCACGTACATCGGGATCTGCTCGCCGTTGACCGGGTTCGTCACCGTGCGCCCCAGCGGCACGCCCGTCTTCTCCTTCTCCGCGTTGCCGCGCTCCTCGTTGGTCTCCGTCAGCGCGTGATTGACGTAGTCGTGCACCGCCTGCTCGTACTGCGTCCCGCGCGCCAGGCGCATCACGTCCGGGTGCTCCGGCGCCATCACGAAGAACGTCGCGCCGAACAGCGTGTCCGGACGGGTCGTGAACACCGGGTAGTCGACCGGGTGGGCGGGATCCAGATCTTCGCAGCGGAACGTCACCTCCGCGCCCTCGCTGCGCCCGATCCAGTTGCGCTGCATCGTCTTCACGTGCTCCGGCCACTCGATGCCGTCGAGGTCGCTCAGCAGCCGCTCCGCGTAGTCGGTGATGCGCAGGAACCACTGCTCCAGCTGCTTCACTTCCACGATCGCGCCGCAGCGCTCGCAGCGCCCGTCCGCGTCCACCTGCTCGTTCGCCAGCACCGTCTGGTCTTTCGGGCACCACTTGACCGCCGCCTCCTTGCGGTAGGCCAGGCCCGCGCGGAACAGCTCCAGGAAGATCCACTGCGTCCAGCGGTAGTACGACGGTTCGCACGTCGCCAGCTCGCGCGACCAGTCGATCGAGATCCCCCACGAGCGGAACTGGCGCTGGAAGGACGCGATCGACTCCGCCGTCGAGTCGCGCGGGTGCACGCCCGTCTTGATCGCGTGGTTCTCCGCCGGCAGCCCGAACGCGTCGTAGCCCATCGGGTGCAGCACGCGCGCGCCCAGCCGCCTGTGGAAGTGCGCGATCGCGTCGCCCACCGAGTAGCACTTCAGATGGCCGATGTGCGGCTCGCCGCTCGGGTACGGGAGCATCTCCAGCACGTAGGAATTGGATGCCCGCCCACCCACCCCCACGCCTGCCCGCGAGCCCGCCCCAGCGGAGCCGGCACGGCCGTCGCCGCGCGCGTCCGCGGCGGCCTCGTTGGCCACCTCCCAGGTGCGCTCGCCGGCCCACACGGCCTGCCAGCGGGGCTCGATCTCGTGCGGGTCGTAGCGGTGCTCTGCCATCGGCAGTCGCAGGTTAGCGGGCGGCCTGGGACGGAACGCGGCGGCCGCCCGCCCGCACGATCAGCTGGACGCGGCCAGCGCGTCCTCCTCCTGCGCCTCGCGCGCCTGCTGCGCCTCGAAACGGCTGCGGCTGCGCAGCAGCTCCACCACCGCCGCCGGCGCCTTGCGCGGCGAGCCCGCGTCGAACGGCGGCTGCGGGTCGTACTCGATGCCCAGCTGGATCGCCTGCGCGACCGTCTCGCCGGCGATCTGCGCGACGAGCGCCAGCGCCATGTCGATGCCCGCCGACACGCCCGCCGCGGTCACCAGCTTGCCGTCGAACACCACGCGCTCCTGCACCGGCTCCGCGCCCAGGCGGCGCAGCTCCTCCATCGCCAGCCAGTGGGTGGTCGCGCGGCGCCCCTCCAGCAGGCCCGCCGCGGCGAGGATCAGCGAGCCGGTGCACACCGACGTCGTCCAAGTGCTCGTGCGGTCCGCCTGCGCCAGCCACTCGAGCGTCGCGCCGCCCGCGCGCGCCGCCACCTCGCCCGGCCCGCCGGGGACCAGCACGATGTCCGGCTGCGGCACCTCCGCCAGCGAGCGCTCCGCGAGCACGGTCAGCATGCCGTTGTCGGTGCGCACCGGCCCCGCCTCGGGGGCCACGAACGCGACTGTCGCGCCCGGGAGGCGGCTGAGCACCTCGTACGGGCCGATCGCGTCGAGCGCCGTGAACTTGTCGTACAGGACGATCGCGATGTTCATGTGACTGTCTCCTTTATGTTGGCGTGGAAGCGACGGCGGTACTCCGCGGGGCCGACATGCAGCGTTCGCAGGAACGCGCGGCGCATCGTCTCCGCGGTGCCGAAGCCGCAGCCGGCGGCGATCGCCGCCAGCGGGTCGTTGGTCTCCTCCAGCCGCCGCCGCGCCGCCTCCAGGCGCACGCGCTCGACGTGGCGCGCCGGCGTCACGCCCGTCTCCGCGCGGAACGCGCGCGCGAAGTGGCGCGCGCTCATGTGGGCGCGCGCGGCCATCGCCTCGACCGAATGATCGCCCGCGACGTCCTCGAGCACCGAGCGCTGGATCTCGCGCAGCGGCTCGCGCTCGGCCCCCTGCGCGGCGAGCGTCGCGCTGAACTGCGACTGGTTGCCCGGGCGGCGCAGGAACAGCACCAGGTGGCGCGCGATCGTCAGCGCCGCGTCGCGGTCGAGGTCCTGCTCGACGAGCGCCAGCGCCAGGTCCATGCCGGCCGTCACGCCCGCCGAGGTCCAGACGGGGCCGTCGCGCACGTATATCGGGTCCGCGTCCACGCGCACCCGCGGGTACTGCCGCTGCAGCTCGTGGGCGGAGGCCCAGTGCGTGGTCGCGCGGCGGCCGTCCAGCAGGCCCGCGCGGGCGAGCAGGAAGGCGCCCGTGCACACCGAGGCGGTGCGCCTGGCCGTCTGCGACGCGCGCGCGATCCAGTCGACGAGCGCGCCGTCGGCCGCCGCCTGCGCGTGTCCGGCGCCGCCGGCGACGATCAGCGTGTCGATCGGTCCTGGGGTCCGCGGCAGCCGCGCGTGAGGAATGACACCCAGGCCGCTCGACGTCACCAGCGGCTGGCCGTCGCGGCTGAGCACGCGCACCCGGTAGCCGCGATCGCCGCCGCCGGTCGCCTCGATCAGCTGCTGGGCGCCCGCGAACACCTCGAGCGGGCCGGTCACGTCGAGGCTCTGCACACCCGCGAAGGCGACGATCTCGATGCGGCGCGGACCGTGGGCGGCGGGGTCGGCAGAGATGGGCATGCGACGATCATCCATCACCACGCTCTTGTCCGCAAGGACAGATTTCCAACGCTTCCTGCCACGTACGCCTGTCTGCTCGATTGCCGGCGGCGGGCGCTTGGCGAAGCGGGTGCCGGCGGCCGGACGCGAGCGGGCGCAGCGCTTTACGATGGCCTGCATGAGGGTGCGTCGAGCCCACGAGCCGCAGACCGAAGAGCACGACGTCGTCGCTGACGACGATGGCGGTCCCGACGCGCTGAGCGCGGCGCCGGGTCGCGTGGCGAGCATCGTCGGCGCCGCCGAACACGCCGCGCGCGAGCTGCGCGACCAGGCCGAGGAGCGCGCCCGCGAGCGGATCGCCGAGGCCGACCGCGCGGCGGACAATCGCGTGCAGGCAGCCGAGGAGGAGGTCGAGGAGCTGCTCGCCGCCGCGCGCTCGCAGGCGCACGCGACCACCAGCGAGGCAACATCCGCCGCGCGCACGCTCAACGGCGAGGCCGAGCGCGCGCGCGACGAGGCGGCGCACGCGCTTGCGCAGGCTCGTGACGAGTCCACGCGCACGCTCGAGCAGGCGCGCGAGCACGCCGAGCAGCTGCTCGCCAACGCGCGCCACGAGTCCGAGCAGGTGTGGGCGACCGCCCACCAGGAGTCAGAGCGCCTGCGCACCTCCGCCAAGGAGGAGTCCGAACAGCTGCGCGCGGCCGCCGAAGACGAGTCCGAGCGGCTGCTGGGCGACGCGCGCGAGGAGGCCGAGCGGCTCACCGGGGACGCCCGCGCCGAGGCCGAGAAGCTCGCGCGCGAGGCCCGCGAGCAGGCCGAAAGCCTCGCCGAGTCCCAGCGCGAGGAGCTCGCGCACGCGCGCCACGAGGCCGAGGAGCACGTCAAGGACATCAAGGCCAAAGCGCGCGTGCAGGCGCGCGAGATCACCAGCGAGGCGCACGTCGTCGCGCGCGACATCCTCAGCGAGGGCACCGAGGTCTCGCGCAACCTGCGCGAGCTGTCCACCTCGCTGCACAACAACGCCGAGAAACTCATCCGCGACATCCGCCTCACCCACGGCGGCATGATCGCGCGGCTCGACCAGGTCACCACGGGGACCGAGCGCGAGCCCGACGTCGCGGCGGCGCCGCCAACGCAGCAGCGGCGCCAGCGCAGGCCCGCGCCGCCCGCGCCGGCTGGGCCGGGCGATGATCTGGACGTGCCGGAGTTCATTCCTCGGGGGTAGGGCGGGCGGGGCGGCCCGGAGCAGCAGGGGTTTCGCGAGGCGTCCTGCGGCTGTCGTGGCTCCGGCGGGCCGCGTTTCGGCATGTGGCCGGGGCGGGGACACAGCTACGTCTCAATGAAGTCACAGAGCTGACACAGAGGGCACACACGTGGCACACGGCGCCGTCTAGCGTGTCGGCCATGAACGATCTCACGCCCAGCCAGAAGGGAGCCGTGGCCGAGGCCGCCATCACGGCGATGGCGATCCAGCTGGGGATGGTCGTGCTGCGGCCGCTTTGCGAGGGTGGGCGCTACGACCTCCTGTTCGACCTTGAACCCGAGCTCCTGCGCGTGCAGTGCAAGATCGCTCGGCGTCTCGCTGGCGTGTTGTCGGTGTGCTTGCAGACAAGCCGCTGCACACCTGGCGGATACGTCAGGACGAGCTACACGGCCGCTGAGGTCGACGTTGTCGCCGCGTATTCGCCCGAACTGCAACGCGGCTTCCTGGTGCCGATCTCTGAGGCGTCGGGCCGCCGCGCGATCCATCTCCGCCTGGATCTCACCAGGAACAATCAGGAGCAGGGGATCAAATGGGCTCGTGACTACGAGTTCGCGCCCGCGATGGAACGGCTGCGATCGAGGTCCGCCGACCGAAGTCCCGAGCCGGGGCAGCTACACTTCCTGAGTTGATCCTGGGGCTATAGCTCAGCTGGGAGAGCGCGACGCTGGCAGCGTCGAGGTCGTCGGTTCGAGCCCGACTAGCTCCACTGAACTTGTCGGCGGCACAAACCACTGGTGCGCTGACGCGGTAGGTGGGCAGGATCTCAGTGCGGCCGGTCGACAACCGCTAGATCGCCTGGGCCCTCGCAACAACGTGGGCTCGACGCCTCTACAAGTCGGCATCTGTCGCGGCAAGATCGCTGGTGGCATGCGCAAGCCGAGTCTGCGTGCCCGACTATCGGACTCTTGTAGGCTTCTCGGCTGTGAGGGGCGCCTGACGACGATCGTCGGACTGTTCGTGCTCGTCGCGATCATCGGTGCGGTCGCGGGCGGCAGCAATTCGGGCGGGTCAAATAGCACATCACGCACAGCTACTGGCTCGGGAACGACGGCGACTGCATCGCACGCTACGTCATCGAAGCCGGCAGAAGCGCCGGACGAAAGCCGGCGCCTGCCGGTCGAATAGTCCAAGATGAACACGTGCTCGCGCCTCATCAGGGCCGGCGCCTATACAAGCTGTCAGTTTGCAGAAAGCGTCAACGGCATTCCAGGTTCTCAAGGAATCGGCCGGCGTTCCCCCTGCCACGGTCGCTGCGTATAGCCCGGTGACGCACAAGCACTACCTGCTGCGCTGCGTTCTGATTGATCAGCACATAACAGTCGAATGTGTGACTGGCACGGCATCGGTGGCGTTCCCACTCGAAGCCCGCGGCACGCCGCAATCCGAAAGCCCAACCACACCGTCCGAAAGCAGCAGCTCCGGTCCCAGCGAAGAATCGTCGCCCAGTGGTTCTTCAGAAGAAGAAGACGAAGTTGGATCGCCAAGCCATGCGGGCGATCAGAAGTTCTGCGAAGAAAACGAATGCATCGGGAGCTTCACAAGCGAGGGAGGCACTGTGGTCGAATGCTCCGACGGACCCTACAGCCACGCGGGCGGGAGTCGGCATGAGCGCGTCGTTGGCGGGCACCCAGTTTCACCCATATGATAGTTGTCTGAGGTGACGCGCGACGGGCGTGGCAGCGACGTCTGGTTAGCGTCTCACGCCAGCAGCGCGAGACAAACCCCGACGAGCCTCGGCATAGAGCGGCTCGGGCGCCATGTCGGCGCCGTTTGGCCATGTGATGGTGCCAGCCTCCTCGTCGACGGTCACGCGTGCGAAGTAATCGGGATCGCGCAGCGGCTCGAATACTCCCCGCCATGCGCGTCCCGCGAAGTCGACCTCGCCGATTGTTCCGTCGTCGAAGGTCAGGCGCAGCCGGTACTCGCCACTGACCTCGACACCGATGACGTCATGCAGTTGTTCCACGAAAACCATGTTACGCCAGAGCATCGATCGGCTCCAGCGGCTCGTCCCGTCGTGCGCGCTCCCAGTTCGCCACCAGCTCGCTCTCGTGTTGGATCGCCCACTCTGAGACCAGCGCGAGCGCGCGCTGCGGAAGCGAGCCCACGATCACGGCGCCAGCGAAATCAACCGACGCGGCTTGTCCTGCGTAGCGGGCGTGGAAATGCGGACGTGCGTGAGCGCCCTCATTCCAATACATCCAGATCGTGATCCCGTAGAAGGCGCTGATCCTCGGCACGCAGGCACCATACGATCGCCTTGAGACGAAACTCTTGCCCGACGCTGGGAGTCCGGGAGCCAGGCTCCATCACTCGAAGCCGACGACCGGGCACCCGCGCCCGCGCCCCAGCGCCGATCGCCCCCCACCGCCACCCCACCCCCCTGAACTACCCTTCCCCCATGAGCTCCTGGCAACGCGCTGTCCAACCGCCGCCCCTGTGGCTGCGCTGGGTCCTGGCGATCGCCGTCGCAGCAGCCCTCGCCACGGCCATAGTGATCGCCATCCACCGCGCCGGCCCCGAAGCCCCCTCCACCGAAGCCGGCGCGGAAGCCGAAGTCAACCGCGTATCCGACATCGTGATCACCGAAGACCAGGCGCCCCACTCCGCCAGCCTACCCCCGGGCCTCGCGCCCGCCGCCGCCCTGCATCAGGCGATCGCGAGCGACGTCCACCAGCGCATCGCACACGCGCAGCTGACCGGGCCGCTCGAGAGCATCGCGTGCAAGGCAGCCGGGACAGGCAGCGCCGGCCGCGACCCCTACAACTGCGCCGTCAGGAGCGCCGGCATCACCTACAAGTTCCTGGCCGTCGTCGATCCGAGCCAGCGGCGGCTCACGTGGTGCAAGGTCGACCCGCCGCCCGTCGCCGGCGACGGCGAGGAAGTCCCGGTCAGCGCCAGCTGCAAGGCGCCGTGAGCGCCTGCCCGCGCCCGGCCCCGCCTGAACCACGCCCGCAACACCTGCACCGCGCCCGGCGACTACCCTGAAAGGGCGATGAGCGTCACGGGTGCTGGTTTCGTGATGGCGAGCGGTGTGCAGGGCGGCCACGCCCACGCGTCCGGCCTTGAAACGTTCGCGGTCGCGCTCGTCATCACGCTGCTGGCGCTCGCGGTCGCGCAGATCGCCACCCACCTGCGCCGCCGCCATCGGCGCTCCGAGCCGGTCACCGACGAGTGGCAGGCGTTGGCGGTGATGGGCGAGCTGTGCCCAGACGGCTGGCAGGCCCAGATCACCCTCTACGGCTGGGGCGCGCCCGTCCCCGACGACGCCCCGCCCTCGCGTGTGCCGCCGGTCGAGCTCGAGTGGAAGCAGTTCGACGAGGAGCCCGGGCGCGTGGTGGTCGAGCGGCGGGTGTGGGCGCCGACGATCGAGCAGGCGCTGCAGACGATGGTCGACGACCGCCGCACGGACCTCACTCTCGAGCAGATCGAGCGCGCGGCCGACGAGGACGAGGACGTTCGCTGGAACGACTGACAGGAGGGCGTCACGCTCATCGCCGAACCGCCCCGCTGGGCACCTCGATCCACACGAGCAGCGGGCCGGCCCGGCGCCGATTGTCGGCCCTGCGCGGATACACGCGCCTGCGCGTCGGCAGCACGAAGCCGTCGAAGGATCGATGCTCGAGGCAGTAGTGTGCGGCCTTGGCCCAGCCTCCGATCGGCTCCGCGGTGTAGTCGTGGCGACGGATCAAGCCGTTCGCGTCGATGTAGAACACCTGCTCGCGTGAGTGGGTGTGGACGTGCTCCGGGAACGTCACCGCGAGCCGCTGCCAGCGCTCGCCGTTCTCCTGCCACGGACCGAGCTCCCGCACGCGGTAGTCCTCGCGCGCGAGCACGAATGGCGTCGAGATGTAGGTCCACATCGCGTAGGTGGCGAAGTAGAGGATGTCCAGCCTGTCCCACCACAGCTTGTGGCGCAGGTCGCGGAAGGCCTCGCGGGCGCTCTCACGGGCTTGCACCGGCGCGCCCGCGTCCGTCTCGATGCGCACCGAGCCGTCCGCCTCGAGCACGCCGCGCTCGCCCGGCTTCGGGTACGGCGTCAGCGTGACGTGCTGGCCGCGCGTTGAGATCCGCGCCTCGACGTCGCGCACGGCGTGGCCCTGGCGCTTGGAGGCGAACGCGAGCCCGCCCGAGGAGAGCTGCACGCTGATCTCGCTCGCGCCCTCCCACAGCTCGATGCCGCCGTGGGCCGCGATCGCCTGCTCGACGAGCTCGATGGCCATCCAGACGTGCCCCGCCCGCCCGCGCCTCAGTCCTCGCCGACGCGCAGCACGAGCTTGCCGATGTTCTCGCCCCTGAACAGCTTCAGCAGCGCGTCCGGGAACGCGCTGACGCCACCCTCGACGACTTCCTCGCGCGAGATCAACCGCCCTTCGCGCATCCACCCCGCGATCTCCGCGGCCGCCGCGCCGAACTGCGCGGCGTAGTCGAACACCACCATCCCCGTCATCGACGCGCGCGAGACGAGCAGCGACAGGTAGTTCGCCGGCCCGTGTACGCCCTCGGTGGCGTTGTACTGCGAGACCGCCCCGCAGATCACGATCCGCGCGCCGCGCGCCAGGCGCGTGAGCACCGCGTCGAGGATGTCGCCGCCGACGTTGTCGAAGTACACGTCCACCCCCTTCGGCGCCGCCTCGCGCAGCTCGCGGCGCACGTCCTGGGCCTTGTAGTCGATCGCGGCGTCGAAGCCGAGCTCCTCGACGATCCAGCGGCACTTCTCCTCGCCGCCGGCGATGCCGATCACGCGGCAGTCCTTGATCTTCGCGATCTGCCCAGCGACGCTGCCGACGGCTCCGGCGGCGCCCGAGACGACGACCGTGTCCCCGTCCTGCAGGCGGCCCGTGTCGAACAGCCCGAAGTACGCGGTCATGCCGGTCATGCCCAGCGTGCCGAGATAGCACGGCAGCGGCGCCAGCGACGGGTCGATCTTCATCACGCCCGCGCCGTCCGAGACCGCGTACTCCTGCACGCCGAACGCGCTGTACACGTGCTCACCGACCGCGAAGCCGGGGTGCTCGGAGGCGATCACGCGGCCGACGCCGCCCGCGCGCATCACGTCGCCGATTTCGACCGGGTCGATGTAGGAGGCGCCCGCGTTCATCCAGCCACGCATCGCCGGGTCCAGCGACAGGTAGGAGATCGCCACCGCAAACTCCCCCGCGCCCGGCGTCGGCAGCGGCTCCTCGGTCATGCTCCAGTCCGAGGCCTGCGGCAGGCCGGTGGGACGTGCGGCCAGCCGCACCTGGTGGTTGGTCTCACTCATCAGCGCATCTCCAGACGTCGTGTTTGCGGGCACAGGCTCTCAAGCGGTCACGCCCCCGTCGATCGCGATCTCCGCGCCGGTGACGTAGACGCTGTCGTCGCTCGCGAGGAACGCGATCGCGTGCGCGACCTCCTCCGGGGTGCCGATGCGCTTCAGTGGGATCCCCCTGATCAGCTTGTCGATCAGCTCCGGGGTCTGCTCGCGCTGGCGCGTGTTCATGTCCGTGTCGATCTGGCCCGGGTGCAGCGAGTTAACGCGCACGCCGAACTGCGCGAGCTCCTTGGCGGCGACCTTGCTCATGCCGCGTACCGCCCACTTGCTGGCCGCGTACGCCGTCAGGAACGGCGAGCCCATCAGGCCGGCGACCGAGGAGATGTTGATCACAGAGCCCGCGCGCCGCTCGATCATCGCCGGCGCAACCGCGCGCATGCCGAGGAACACGCCGACGACGTTCACGTCCAGCACCCGCCGGAACTGCTCCTCGGAGGTCTCCGTCAGCGGCGCCGCGAGAAACACGCCCGCGTTGTTGAGCAGCACATCCAGACGCCCGTGCGCCTCGAGCGCGTGGGCGAGCACCGCCTGCCAGCGCTCCTCGCTGGTGACGTCGTGCTCGAGCGCGTCCGCGCCCTCGCCGAGCTCCTGCGCCAAGCGCCGCGCGCCCTCTCCGTCGGCGTCCGTCAGCAGCAGTCGCGCGCCCTCGCCCGCCAGGCGCCGAGCGGCCGCCGCGCCAATGCCGCCGGCCGCGCCCGTCACCAGCGCGACCTTCCCCTCCAGCCGTCCCTCCGACATCCGGCGACTATAGCCCCTGCGCGCCGTCCATCTGTCAAGCCCGCGCGCAGGCGCCCGCGCACAGGCACCCTCGCGCAAGCACCCTCGAGACCCGCGCCCCTCACGCTGCGTCGAGATCGTCAAGGCGCGCGCTCGACAGCAGCACCCGCTCCCCGCGGAAGGGGACCGCCTCGGCTTCCAGCAGCTTGCGCTGCCGCGCCCCGTTCGCGAGCGACCCGTCCGCGCGCACCACCCGATGCCACGGCGCGTCGCTCGCCGCGCTACGACTCAGCACGTAGCCGGCCAGCCGCGGCGCGCCCGGTGAGACGTCGCCGTACGTGCGCACGTAGCCCGGCGGAATCGCGCGCACCCGCCCCAGGATCGCCGCGTGCGCGTCGTCGCTGTCCGTCGCTCTGCGTGCCACCCGCCGGATGCTGCCACAGCCGCATGCCCGCCGCGCGCCGCAACTGCCACCCGGCGCGCACCGGAGCGGCTACTGTGAGAGAGCGATGACAGTGAGCGGGTGGCATCTGCTTGCGCGAGCCGGATCGAGCGGGTTGCCGGGCATGCCATGAGCGCTGTGATCGGGTTGGCGATCGCGAGCTACAGGGGCGGAAGCACCTACGCGCCGCTGTACGAAACATTCGTGATCGTCCCCCTGATCGTGGTGATGACGCTGGCATGCGTGCTGATCGCCATCCACCTGCGCCGTCGCCAGCGCGAGCCCAGGCCGGTGGCGGACCAGTGGCAGGCGCTGGCGGTGATGGGCGAGCTGTGCCCGCACGGCTGGCAGGCTCAGCTCACCCTGTATGGCTGGGGCGCGCCCGTCCCCGACGACGCCCCGCCATCGCGCGTGCCGCTGGTGGAGCTCGAATGGAAGCAGTTCGAGGAGGAGTCCGGGCGTGTGGCCGTGGCGCGCCGGGTGTGGGCGCCGAGCATCGCCGAGGCGCTGCAGCTGATGGTCGAGGATCGCCGCACCGACGTCGCCCTCGAGCAGATCGAGCAGGCGGCGGACGCGGACGACGACCTGCATTGGAACGACTGACGCACGCGTAGCGACATTTTCGCAACGCGAGCGTGCAGCTCTCAAGTCGGCGTACGCGCCGCCGATGCTGGCCCATGGCCGCAACGCACAGCTTCGCGGGGCTCAGCTGCAACGAGCCACGCTCGGACGCGAGCGAAGCGCTGTCGCGGGCGGCCAGAACCACATCCTCAGTTCCCTCGAAACCGGAGCACGATCATGGATACAGGCACGAAGCAGGCAGTCAGGCCGTCGGCAGCAGAGGTGTTGTCGACGTGGCAGGAGTACAAACGGACCGCTGATCTCCAGCTGCGCGACCGGCTGATCTTCGCGTTCATGCCGATGGTGCGCTACATCGTGTACCGCAAGGTCCGCGAGATACCAGCCCATTGCGACGTCGAGGATTTCCTGTCGTGCGGGCTGGAGGCGTTGATCCGCTCGATCGAGCGCTATGACCCGGACAAGGGCGCTTCTCTCGAGCAGTACGCGTGGACGCGCGTCCACGGCGCGGTGCTCGACGAGTTGCGCCGCTTCGACTGGGCGCCGCGCTCGCTGCGCCGCGACGAGCGGGCGATCAGCGCCGCCCGCGAGCGCTTCCTGTCGCTGCACGAGCGCCAGCCCAGCCGCGAGGAGCTCGCGGCCGCGCTCGGCATCGAGCCGCGCGAGCTCAGCGACCGGCTGGACCAGGTCGCGCTCGCGGAGGTCGGCTCGCTCAACCGCGCGGTGCGCTCCGACGAGGGTCACGGGATCGAGCAGATCGACACACTCGAAAGCCCCGACTTCGACTGCGACCCGGTCGTGCAGGCCGAGCGCAACGAAGCCAAGCAGCGCTTCCGCAAGGCGTTCGCGCGCCTGAGCAAGCAGGAGCGCGAAGTGGCTGTGATGCTGTACGTGGAGGAGCGGACGCTGCGCGAGGCCGGCGAGCGGATGGGCGTCTCCGAGAGCCGCATCTCCCAGATCCACACGAAGCTGCGCCGGCGCCTCTACGAGCAGCTCTCGGGCGAGCTCGCGCTGTTCGCGGACATCAGCTGACGGACACGAGCTCGCCGGCGGGCGCTCGCGTGCGCGCGCGATCGCGCAGGATCACCATCGCCTGACCGGCGGGACTGAGGGTGATGCTGCGCCTGCGCGTGCGCTCGGGCGCTCGCTGCACGGGCGCGATCTCGCACCGTCTGAGCACGGCGCTCAGCACCACCTTCATCTCCGCCAGCGCGAAGCTCGCGCCCAGGCAGCGGGTGCGTCCGCCGCCGAACGGGATCCACGTGTAGGTGCCGACCGGCTGCCCGCCCTCCCTCTCGAGGAAGCGCTCGGGGCGGAGCTCGCGCGGCTGCGGATACAGCTCCGGGTCGCGGTGCACGAGGTAGGCGCTCGCCACAAGCGCGACGCCCACCGGATACTCGACGCCGCCGATCTCGATCGGCCGCTTGACCACGCGCGGCTCCGCTTCGGGAAGCACGGGCTTCAGCCGCAGGATCTCCTGGATGCACGCCGTCAGGTACTCCTCGCCCGCTTCCTCGTCGAGCTCCTCGGTCAGGCGCCGCGTGACCGCCGGCTCGCGCGCGAGGCGCTCGAACGCCCACGCCAGCTGCGAGGCGGTCGTCTCGTGGCCGGCGACGAGCACCGTCACGAGCTCGTCGCGCAGCTCCTGCGCGCTCATCGGCGAGCCGTCCGCATGGCGCGCGCCGAGCAGCATTCCGAGCACGTCGTCGCGACCGCCGTCATCGCCGGGCGCATCCTCGCGCTCGCCGAGCTCGCGCCGGCGCTGGCCGATCAGCTCGAACAGCTGGCGGTCGACCCGCTCGTACAGCTCCGGGAAGCGCGCCCAGCGCCCGTGCCCGGAGACGACCCGCTGCACGAACGGAAGCAGCGACAGCGGGCTCTCGCTGAACGCAAGCAGCTCGGTGAGCGTCTCGCGCAGCTCGTCCAGCTGGGCGCCCTGCTCCAGGCCGAACACCACGCGCAGGATGATCTCGAGCGTCAGGCGCTGCAGGCGGGGATGCAGCGCGAGCGCCTGCTCGCGCGGCCAGCGCGCGAGCTCGCGCTCGGCCAGCTGCGCCATCACGCCCGACATCCGCTGCATGCGCTCGCCGTGGAACGCCGGCAGCATCAGCTTGCGCTGCTCCAGGTGCGCGTCCTCGTCGAGCAGGATCACCGAGCCCGGACCGACGATCGGTTCCAGCACGCGCACGCCCTCGCCGGGGTGCAGCACGTCGGGCGCGGCCATGAACACCTGCTTGATCTCCTCCGGGTCCGACAGCACCACGAACGGGGGCTGGCCGAGCACGCGCATGGTGAAGCGGCGCCCGTAGCGCGCGCGGCAGCGCTCGAGCAGGTCGGTCGGAGAACGCCATGCCTGAAGCGTCTGCAAGGCTGCAGGCAGGCGCGGTCCTGGCGGCAGCTGTGCGGTGCGGCGTCGGCGGCCCATGGCGGCTCCCTTTGGATCTACTACTAGAATGAACGTATGAGTATATCTACTAATCAGTATCTGTCAAGCTGATGCCGCGGGGCCAGTTCGACCGCAGCGAGCGCAAGGCCGCCACGCGCGCGCGCCTGCTCGAGGCCGCCGCGCGCGTGTACGCCCGCCGTGGCTTCGCGGGCGCGACGCTCGACGAGGTCGCCGGCGAGGCGGGCTTTACCAAGGGCGCCGTGTACGCGCACTTCGGCAGCAAGGAGAACCTGCTGCTGGCGCTCCTGCAGGAGCACCTGGCGGGCCAGATCGCCGAGCAGCTGGAGCTGTTCGACCGCGTGCGCTCGGACCGCGAGCGCGCGACCTGGGAGCGCCCGCTCGCGGGCAGCGAGCGCTGGATGCGCAGCCTGGGCGAGGATCCCGACCCCTTCCGCCTGTTCGTCGAGCTGTGGAGCTACGCGCAGCGCGACGAGGAGCTGCGCAAGCGCCTGGCGAGCGGGCTGGACGCGCTGCGCGCGACGTTCGTCAGCTTCGGCGTCGAAAGCGCTGCCGACGCCGGCGTAGAGACGCCCCACACGGCGCACGAGCAGTTCGCGAGCGCGCTGCTCGGCCTGATCCTGGGTCTCGGCCTGCTCAAGCTGGCCGACCCCGGCGCCGTTCCCGATCCGCTGCCCGGCGTCGTCGCGTCGATCCTCATCCGCGCGCTCGAAGCGAGCCCCGAGGCGCGCGAGCAGCTCGCTGCGCTTGCGGCCACGGCGCGAGCCTGACCGCGTCGGCGAGCTGCTCGACGACCTCGCGCGAGGCGTGGCCGAGCCCGCGCCGCAGGAAGTTGGCGGCGCCGGCTGCCGCGCCGAGCACGAGCGCGCGCTCGAAGCTCTCCCCGCGCGCCCACACTGCGATCAACGCTCCCATCATCGCGTCGCCGCAGCCCTCGCGGAAGCCGTGCTCGAAGCGCGGCGGCGTGAGCTCCCACGCCTCGTCCTCGTGGAGCACGAGCGCCGGCAGCTCGCCGCGCGTGATGATCGCGCTGCGCGCGCCGGCGTCGCGCAGGCGCCGCGCGGCCGCGAGCAGCAGCTCGGGCGTGGAGACCGGGCCGCGCACGAACTCGGCTAGCTCCCAGTCGTTGATCTTGACGAGATCGGGCTCGCTCGCGAGCGCGCCGTCGAGGCGCGGCGATGAGAGGTCGACGAGCGTGCGAGCGCCGCCGGCGCGGGCGTCGGCGACGAGGTCGCCGTAGACCTCCAGCGGCAGCGCCTCCCCCGGCAGCGGGTTGGTGACCAGCAGCCAGCCGCTGGAGAGCGCCTGCGCGCAGGTCAGCGAGAACAGCTCGTCGAGCTCGTGCCGCGAGGGCGGGTCGCTGAGGCTCATCGCGACGAGCTCCCGCTGCCCGGAGCGCCGGTCGGTGACGTAGCAGCCGCTTGAGCTGCCCGTCTGCACGAGGTGCAGCCCCCCGCCGGCGACCCGTTCGAGCAGCGGGCCCAGCAGCTGTCCCGTCTCGCCGCCGATGAAGCCGCACAGCACCGGCGCGGCGCCCATGCTCGCGGCCATGCCCGCCGACCACACGCCCTGCCCGCCGGCGTGGAAGTGCACGCTCTGGCGCTCTGCGCCCTCCAGCTCGAGCGTGACCGTCAGCAGCGGGTTGGGCGCGAACACCGCGACCGCGGGCTCGGGCTCCTCCGGCCTCATGCGGCCTGCTCCTCCGGCCTCATGCGGCCTTCCCGTTCGCGGCGGGCGCGAGCCTGGCCATCGCGGCGAGCTCGTGCTGCAGGCGCTCGACGATCGCCTGCGGCTCGGGCACGAGCTGGGAGTGCACGAGCAGCCCGACGGTGATCGTGCCGTCGTAGCTGAGGATGCTGACGCTCATCCCGACGCTGCCCGCGGTGGGCGCCCACACGAGCACGGCGCGCAGCGGGCTGCCCGCCAGGTACACGGTCTCGCGCGGGCCAGGCACATTCGTCATGACGGCGCTGGCCTTCGCGGTGAAGATGTCGATGACGCGGCTCTCGACCTCCGCGGGCGCGCGCCCGATCGCCTCGAGCACCGCGTAGGAGACCGGGCCCTGGGGCGAGGCCTTGATCTCGTCCATGCGCCGCTTGAGCTCGCGCAGGCGCTCGCGCCGGCTCTCGAGGTCGACGGGCAGCGTCAGGAACACCAGCCCGAAGCGGTTGCCGAGCTCGCGCGGGATCGGCTGGTCGGGGGCGCGCAGGTTGACGGGGACGAGCGTGCGCAGCTCGTGCGGCTCTTCCCCACGGGCGCTCAGGTAGTCGCGCAGCGCGCCGCTGACGGCGGCGAGCAGGACGTCGTTGATGGTCGCGCCCTGCGCGTGCGCGATCGCCTTGACCCGCGCCAGCGACAGCGGCCTGCTCCAGGCGACGCTGCGCGGCGCGCCGGCGTCGTGCTTGAGCACGCTGGCAGCATCTCGCGGGGTGAAGATGAGCGTGGCGAGCGCCTGCGCGTCGGCGGCGAGCGCGTCCAGCAGCTCGAGCGCGTGCCCGGGGTGCGCGAGCGTGCGCAGCCCTTCTTCGACGAGCGCCCGCGGCCACCAGTGTCCGTCGGGAGCGCGCTCGGCGAACGCTGCGTCGGCGCCGCCATCGGGCGCGGTGTCTGTCAGCGAGAGCATCACCTGCGCGAGCGCGATCCCGTCGGCGATGCAGTGGTGCATGCGCACGATCACCGCGCTGCCGGCGCCGGGGCCGTCGATCAGGTACATGTCCCACAGCGGCTTGCCGCGATCGAGCGACATCGCGGCGAGATCGCCCGCGAGACCCCTGAGCGCGTGCTCGTCGCCGGGGGCGGGCAGGCCCCGGCGGTGCATGTGGCGGGAGAGCTCGAAGTCGGGGTCCTCGCGCCAGTGCGGCCCGTCGAGCGGCGTGCGACCCTCGGCGATCAGCTGGTGAAAGCGCGGGTAGCGCTCGACCAGGCGCGTGCGCACCACCTCTTCCAGCCGCCCCCAGTCGACCTGCTCGTCGAACAGCAGCACCGAGTTGATGACCATCAGGTTGGTCGGGCGGTCCATGTGCAGCCAGGCCGCGTCGGCGTTGGAGAGGCGGGGCGTGGCGCTCACGGCCGGCGCCTCATCGCGGCTCGGCGTAGAGCGCGTCGAAGAACTCCGCGTAGCGCTGATAGACGGCCGCGTGCTTGACCTTGAGCGTCGGCGTGAGCTCGCCGGTGGCCTGCGTGAGGTCGTGGTCGAGCACGCCGAAGCGCTTGATCTGCTCGACGCGCGCGAAGCGCGTGTTGACCTGCTCGACGTCGGCCTGCAGCACCGCGCGCACCTGCTCGTCGCGCGCCATGCTGGCGAGATCGGCGGGGATCCCCAGCTGCGCGGCGAGCTTCGGCGCCTCGTCGGGGTCGAGCACGAGCATGCACACGAGATACGGGCGCCGGTCGCCGTAGACGACCGCCTCGGAGATCCAGCGCGAATCGCGCAGCGCGGTCTCGATGTTCGACGCGCTGATGTTCTTGCCGCTGGAGGTGATGATCAGGTCCTTCTTGCGCCCGGTGAGCGTGAGGTAGCCGTCGGGCGAGAGCGTGCCGAGGTCGCCGGTGTTCAGCCAGCCGTCGGTGAACGTCGCGGCGGTCGCCTCGGGGTCGCGGTGGTAGCCGGCGAACACGTGCGGGCCGCGCAGCAGCACCTCGCCCTCCTCGGTGACCCTCACCTCGCTGTCGGGCAGCGCGCGCCCGACGGTCCCGAGACGCGGCGCGTTCGGCGGGTTGAGCGTGGCGGTCGCGCAGCTCTCGGTCATGCCGTAGCCCTCGAGCACGAGCACCCCGCAGGCGTCGAAGAACTCGAGCAGCTCGCGGGCGATCGGCGCGGCGCCGACGAGCGCGAGCTTCAGGTGCGCGCCGAACAGCGCGCGCACCTTCGCGAGCCCGACGCGATCGGCGAGCGCCAGCCGCGCGGCCGCGAGCGGCCCGCGGCGCCTGCCGGTGCGCTCGGCGTCGCGCGCGCGGCGCCCGACCTCCAGCGCCCACGCGAACAGCACGCGCGCGAGCGGCCCGCGGGCCTCGACGGCGCTGAGGATCGCGGTGTGCATCTTCTCGTAGATGCGCGGCACCGCGACGAAGTGCGTGAGCTCGGCCTGCACGATCTCTGCCGAGATCCCGGCCGGATCCCCACCCCAATACACGAGCGTCCCGCCGACGTCGATGACGACCGTCTGGGCGACGCGCGCGAGCACGTGCGCGAGCGGCAGGAACATGTAGATGACTGGCTGGATGTCGTCGAGTTCCAGCTGCCCGCGATACATGGCCGTCGCCGACAGGAAGTTGGCGTGCGTGAGCATGCACCCCTTGGGCGGGCCGGTGGTGCCGGAGGTGTAGACGAGCGTGGCGACGTCGTCGGGCTCGACGGCGCGCACCCGCGCCTCGACCTCCTGGCGATCGACGCCCTCTCCATGCGCGCGCAGCTCCTCCAGGGTGCTCGCGCCGGGCGCGTGTCCGTCGATCACGATCACGTGCTCGAGCGCGGGGCAGCGCGCACGGACCCGCTCGACCTTGGCGGCCTGCTCGGCGTCCTCGCAGAACACCAGCCGCGCCTGCGAGTGCGAGAGCACGTGCAGGCACTCCTCGGGGGAGTTCGTGTGGTAGATCGGCGCGACGACGGTGCCGGCGCACACGGCGCCGGCTTCGCACAGCGTCCACTCGGCCCGCGTCGAGCACAGGAGCGCGACGACGTCGCCCTGCTCGATCCCCAGCGCGATCAGGCCGCGGGCGATCGCACCGCTGTGCTCGCCGAGCTCGCGGTAGGAGATCGAGCGCAGGCCCTCGCCATCGGGGTAGCGCAGCGCGACGTCCTCGCCACGCTCGGACGCTGAGAGGATCATGCGTCCGAGCGTGGTGGCGCCGGTGATGCGCTCCGCGACCGGGGGCAGGGCGACTGTCGTGGCCACGTCGCTGCCCTACCTCACTTGCTGCATTTCGAGGAGCTGGCGATGCTGAGCTTCGCTCCGGTCTGGTACACGAAGCCCGACGTGACGGCGAACTTGCCGCCGGTGCAGTTGCCGGCGGTGATGAACGCCTGCTTGCCGGCGCCGACCGTCTTGATCGTCAGGTTTAGCGCGGTGATCACGATGTTCAGGCCGCCCGCGTTGATGACGGGCACTTCAGTGGTGACCTTGTTGGCGGCCACCTTGCCGTATAGCACGAGCACCTGTCCGGCCCCGGCGGTCGCGGGCGTGAGCAGGAACACAATCTGGTTGTGACCGGCGTACGCGACCGCGTTCTCGGGGATCGTGGGCAGCACCGGAGCGCCGTTGGCGACCGCCGTGCCCGAGCCGATCTTGCTCTTGGACGGGCAGGCGCTGCCGAGCGTGGCCTTGATTTCGACTTCGCTGGCCTTGCACTGCTTGATCGCGGTGCTCTTGAAGTCGAACTTCGTCTTTGTGGGCAGCGTGATCGTGAGCGTCTTCAGCCCCTGCGGCTGCACAGCGCCGGGATCGGCGGACAGCAGGCTCGCCTTCAGCCCCGTCGGCTTGCCGGCCCTGGTCGCCGTCAGCGTGATGACGGAGGTCTGGGTGAACTGCGAGCTCGCGTAGGCGAGACCCGCCGCACCCAGGCTCCCCACAACGAGCAGTGCGGCCATCAGCTTGAGAGCTCTCATCGGATCTCCTCCTCCATCGGTTCTTGGGCGTTCGTCTCCACGGGGCGATTCGCCTTCGCGGACGTCATGCGACTCACCCTATGGGCGTCGAGCGGGCACGCCATCGGGGCGCTCTGCTGCTCCGGCATCCGTAGTTCTGTGCGGCCGACGCGCGTGGGCCACCAGGCGCGGGCGCCGAGCACCTCGACGGCGGCGGGCAGCAGCACGGGACGCACGAGGAACGCGTCGAGCGTGACGGCGATCGCGACGCCGACGCCGAACTCGCGCACCGTGAGCAGGCCGGTGGTGGCGAACGGGAGCGCGGCGGCGATCATCAACAGCCCGGCACCGGTGCTCGCGGCGGCGGTGCGCCGCAGGGCGACGTCGAGCGCCCGATCGATGCCGGCGCCGGCGAGGAGCTCTTCGCGTGTGCGCGCGAGCAGCACGACGAGGAAGATCAGCGAGATGCCGAAGACGGCGGTGAAGATGCCGACGATCGACATCGGGTCGATGTAGCCGGGGCCTCCGAGCGGCGGGTGGCTGCCGCCGAACAGCAGCTCCATCGCGCCGAAGGTCGCGGCGGCGGTGAGCAGGTTGAAGAGCACGGCGACGATCGGCAGCGCGACGGCCCGCAGCGCGAGGCCGAGCGTCAGCGCGAGCGCGAGCGCCAGCGCGAGGATCACCCACGGCAGGCGCGCGTTGGTCGCGCTGGTGTAGTCGGCGAGGTTCCCGGCGGGCCCGCCGACGGCGACTTCGAGGTGGTTGCGCGCGGCGAAGCTGCGGGCGATGCGGTCGAGGCGTTCGCCGAGCGCGGCGGTCTGCGAGGCGCTGGCGGCGTGGCGCGAGATGACGACGATCTGCCCGGAGTCGCCGCCGCGCGCGACGTTCACGGCGAACCCCGCGGCGTTGCTGCTGGCGGCGGGCGCGCCGGCAATCGCGGCGAGCAGGAAGTAGCCGGAGTTGAACAGCCCGGGCGACTTCTGATGCAGTTCTTCGAGCTCCTTGGGCGATGGCAGCTGGCCGCTGAACTTGGCGACGCTCTTCTGCATGACGCCGAGGCCGTTGACCAGCTGCCCGGTCGGCGAGACGCCGCCGGCTAGCCCGCTTTCGAGCTGGCCGGTGCCGCTTGTCAATTCGCCGAGCCCCGTTTCGAGCGCCCCGGCGCCGTCGCGCAGCTGCGTCAGCCCGCCGGTCAGTTCGCCGCTGCCGCCTGAGAGCTTGCCGACGCCAGCGGCCAGCTGCACGTTGCCGGCGCGCAGCTTCGCGAGGCCCGCCTGCAGCTGCGAGGCGCCGGTGTGCAGCTGCTTCAGCGCGGCCGCGAGGAAGGAGCCCTGGGTGGCGGCGTTTGCGGCGATTTCCGCAGCGCTCTTGGTTTCTGGTGCGACGCTGCCGAGCCCGCTGGTGAGGCCGCCGAGCGACCCGGCGGCGCGTTCGAGCGCGGCGAGCGCTTCGTCGTAGCGGGGGTCCGCCTTGCCGGCGCTCATGCCGCGCAGCGCTTCGGTCGCGCTCGCGACAGCGCCGGCCGCTCCCTGCGCCTGGCCCTGGAGGCTGCCGAGGACGCTGCTCGTGTTGGCGGTGAGACCGGCGAGCTGTTTGAGCGATGGCAGGCTGGCAGCCACGGGCGTGTTGGCCGAGCCGAGCCCGTTGGCGAGTTCGATCGACCCGGCGAGCGCCTGCGTGGCGCCGTTCTTGAGCGCGCCCGCGCCTGCGAGCGCCTGGCTGAGTCCGGCGGACAGCTTGGCCGAGCCGCTGCGCGCGGCGACGAGGCCGGTGTGCAGCTGCGCGGCGCCGGACTGGGCGCTGCCGGAGCCGCTGTGCAGCTTGCCGGCGCCGGCGGTCGCTGACAGCAGGCCGCTCCGCAGCTGCTTGGCGCCGCTGCCGGCCTCGCCGAGGCCGGCCACCAGACGCTCGAGGTCGGTCTTGCCGCCGGTGAGCAGCTTGCCGGATTCTTCGAGCGAGGTCGGGAGCTTCCCGAGCGGCTTGGTCTGCGCGCTGAGCTCGCCGGGGCCGGTGACGGCGGCGACGTTGCGGCCGCGGGCGATCTGTTCCTGCAGCCGGTCGAGCGCTTCCAGCGTCGCGGCGGTGGTGATCGGCCCGCGCGGGTTGACGACGATCAGGTTGTAGGGGGTGGGCCAGCCGGGGCCCATCACGCGCGCGACCGTTTCGAAGGCCTGACGCGCGGGGTTGGCGGCGGGCAGCTGGCTGACGTCGGGCGGTCCGGTGTTCAGCGACAGCGCGGGGATGGCGAGCGCGAGCAGCGCGGCGGTGGCGAGCGCGCCGGCGACGACGGCGCGGTGGCGGACCCATCCGCCGGCGCCGATGAGGCGGTCCCAGTCGCGGGTGAGCGCCGCGGGCGCGGAGCCGCGGGCGCCGACGACGTCGCGCCCGAACAGCACGAGCGCTGCGGGCATCACGACGACGGCGCCGCCGAGCGCGAGCGCCGAGCACAGCAGCACGCCGATGCCGAGCGAGACGAGGATCTTGGTGGGGGCGATCGCGGTGGCGAGCACCAGCGCGAGGATCAGGCCGGTGCCGGCGAACAGCACGGCGCGTCCGGTCGTCGCGACGGCCGCGGAGGCGGCGAGCGTCGCGTTGCGCGGATCGGCATCGGACGGCTCCTGCTGCTGGTGGAAGCGGTCGAGGATCAGCAGCGAGTAGCCGACGCCGAGCGCCAGCCCGGTGATGGAGGCGAGCGCGACGGCGATCGGGTCGGTTTCGATGACGCGCGCGAGCAGCGCCATCAGCCCGTAGGCGGCGAGCACGGTGGCGGCGCCGACGAGCGTGACGATCGCGGCGGCGAGCGGCGCGCGCAGCGCGAGCAGCAGCAGCACGAACAGGATCGCCACGGCGATCAGCTCGGAGCGCAGCGTCGAGCTCAGCGCTTCGTTCTTGAGCGCGCGGTCGATCGAGGGCTGGCCGGTGACGCTGGCGCGCACCGGCCGCGAGATATCGCGCGCGACGAGCCGTTCGATCTGCGGCTGGTCGTAGTCGACGACGTCCTTTTCGGAGCGGTCGACTGAGACGACGATCATCGCGGCGGTGGCGGATGGGCGCAGGCCCTCGGAGGCGGCGCCGGCGTCCCATGCGGAGAGGGCGCGGGTGTGCGGGCGTTTGACGAGGGCGCGCACGAGCCGCGGGCCCTGGCGTTCGAGCTGCGCACTGGGGCCCGCCAACAAGATCGGCACGAGCTGCGTGGGCCCGAAGTGCGCGCTGGCGAGCTGCTCGGCACGCGAGGACTCGGTGCCGGGCACGACGACGATCGAGGGCGAGAGCGAGTGCGCGACGCCGAGCCCGATCACGGCGAGGACGGCGGCGAGCAGGCCCCAGCCGAGCAGCGCCTCGCGGGGCCGGCGGATCGAGAGTCTGGCAAGACGAATCATCCTGATCTGAAGCTATGGGGCGCCCGCTCCGGCGGCATCGGTGGCGCGCCCTAGTTCGTATCAGTAGTTACACACGCCGGCGGGCGTTTCCGACTCGAGCTCGCGAGCCGGCGGGCGGCGACGGCCGGCGACCGGCGACCGCTGCGCAATCATCTGGCGGTGGCCCTGCTCGCCGTCAAGTTGCTGCTCGCCCCCGCGTTCGTCGTCGGCGCGTCGCTCGCGGCGCGGCGCTTTGGGCCGCGGGTGGGCGGCCTGATCGCGGGGCTGCCGGTCGTGGCCGGCCCGATCCTGCTGGTGTACGCGCTCTCGCACGGGCGCGCGTTCGCGGCAGGCGCGGCGGCGGGCACGCTGCTGGGGCTGGTGTCGCTGATCGCGTTCGTGGTCGTGTACGCGCGCCTGGCGTCGCGGCTGTTCTGGGGAGTGAGCATGCTCGCCGGCTGGCTGGCGTTCGCGGTGGCGACGGCGGTGTTCAGCGCGCTGGCGCCGCCGGTGGGCGTCGCGCTCGGCCTGGCGGCGCTGGCGCTGGCGCTGGGGCTCGCGGCGCTTCCCCGCGCCGGCGCGGATCCGCGCGCGCATGCGACGCCGCCGGCGTGGGACCTGCCGGTGCGGGCGGCGTGCGCGCTGGCGCTGGTGCTGAGCCTGACGGCGGTGGCGGGCTGGCTGGGTCCGCAGCTAAGCGGGCTGCTGGCCCCGTTTCCGATCATCGCGACGGTGCTGTCGACGTTCACGCACGCGCAGCGCGGCACCGACGAGCTGCTGCGGCTGCTGCGCGGGCTGGTGAGCGGCTTCGGCGCATTCGCGCTGTTCTGCTTCACGCTGGCGCTGGCGCTACGCCGGCTGGACACCGCGGCGGCGTTCGCGCTGGCGAGCGCGCTGGCGTTGGCGACGCAGGGCGCCGTGCTGCTGCTGTCGCGCGGCGAGCCGGCGCCCGCGCCGGGCCCGCTGCAGGAGTACTACGTGGGGACGCCGCCGACGGGTTGATGGCGAACGCGCTCGCGCACGTCGGCGTAGCGCAGCGCCTCGTATGCGATCAGGCCGACGAGCAGGGCGGCGAGGACGCCGAGCGTGGCGAGCGCCGGCAGCGCGGCCCCGGCGGGGATCAGCGCGAGCAGCGCCGCCGCGCACACCAGGCGGCGCGCGCTGAGCGTGCGCATGTTGCGCAGGCGGAAGGCGACGTGCGCGAGCAGGTACATGGCGGCACCGCCGAGCAGCGCGACCGCGGGAACGAGCTTCAGCGGATCGTCTACGGACAGCAGCGTGCGCTTGATGCCGACGGCGAGCAGCGCGATGCCGGCGACCATCGGCAGGTGCAGGTAGGAGTAGGAGTCGCGCGCGATCCGGTTGCGCTCGCGCCCGGCGGCCGCGCGCTCGAGGCGTCGGGTGGCGACGATCGCGACGACGTCGAAGTACGCCCACCAGAGCGCGGCGGCGACGACCACGCCGAGCACCGCCGCGACGACGACACCGGCGCCGATCGCAGGGCGCGCGCCGATGCCGATGGCGACGATCGACTCGCCGAGCGCGATGATCACGATCGCGCCGTGGCGCTCGGCGAAGTGCCCGGGCACGAGTTTCCAGCCCTCGATGCCGAACAGGAGCGGCCCGCCGTAGTCGAGCACGAGCGCGAGGCCCCACAGCCCCAGCTGCAGCGCGCCGCCGGCGAAGGCGGCGGCGACCAGCAGGCCGACGCCGACCGCGGTGCTGGCGGACAGCCCTATCACCGACTGGCGCAGGTCGGGGTCCTCGCGGCTGGCGATGACGAACAGCGCGATGTGCGCGGCGCGCACGGCGGCGTACGCGCAGGCGAACAGCAGCGCGTCGGCGCCGAACGCGCCGGGCACGCACAGCGCGGCGACGAGGAACGCGGCCATCGCGGCGAACATCGCCAGGCGCACGGACCCCTCCTCTGGGTCGACGACGCTGGTCAGCCAGGCGTAGCCGGTCCACGACCACCAGAGCACGCCGAGCACGAGCAGACCCTTGAGCATGCCCTCCCACGTGGGCGTGCGCGCGACCAGCGTGGTGCTCTGCGTGAGCGCGAGCACGAACACGAGGTCGAAGAACAACTCGAGCGGCGTGACCCGCTCGCCCTCCCGCATGACCGCGCTGACGCGCGGCACACGGGGCGGGTGCGATGAGCTCACCGGCCCATCTTCGCACCCGCCCCTGCCGTCATGCGACTAGTGCAGCGACATGTTCGGCTCGCCGGCCGAGTTCAGGCCCGTCCCCGAGGTGGTGCAGGTGCCGCCCTTGGGCGCGCCCGCGTTGTATGCCTGGGTCAGGCAGTTGCGCAGCCCCAGCTGCGCCCAGTAGTTGGGGTGGATGTCTTCCTGGAGTTCGTAGGGCCCGATCAGCGTTTCGATCGTGCGGATCTGGTTGAACCACTCGCTCTTGTTGACCGCTTCGGCGGCTTTCCAGTTGGACAGGCCCTCTTCCTCGAGCATGCCCACGCCCTTGTCGCAGAGGCGGTGGCTGTTGAACGCGGAGGACAGTTCCATCGTCTTCACGTTGGACAGGCCGACGGCCGATGCGGCGCCGAGAACGGTGCTGTCGATCGTCGGCAGCATCGTCGCGTTGGCGTAGTTGGCGTCCTTGTTCCAGAAGCCGCAGCCGCCCGTGAACTGCCTGCTGTAGCCGCTCTGGGTGTAGCGGAATTCCGACCCGTTGGGGATCGGCGATGGGTAGTTCTGGACGAGGATCGTGTACTGCGAGCTCGAGTAGCCCGCGTTGGTCATGGCCGTGGCGACGTTCCTGATCGCGGTTTCGATTTCGCCCTTGATCTTGGAGACGTTGCTGGACTTGAAGTTGTTCGTGACGGAGCTTTCTTCGCTGCAGTAGAAGTCCCAGAAGATCGTCGACTCGAGGAAGTCCTCGACGCACGTCGTGACGATGCCGGCGAAGTTGAAGTTGTTGCCGCCGATCGACAGCGCGACGAGCTTGACGTTGTGGCTGGTCGCGAAGTGCTGGAGCATCAACGCCTGGCCTTCGTTGCCACCGGAGTTGTAGAAGTCGATGCCGGGCTTGAACAGGCCTTCGGTGCTGAAGCTGGTGGTCTTGGCGCCGGAGCAGGCGAGGTTCTCGCCGTTGACGCCGCCGCCGATGTAGACCTCGGCCGACTTCGAGCGGTGGCAGCCCTTGATCAGTTCGGCGGTGTCGGTGGAGTTGTCGTAGTACGCGGTCGACCCGAGCGCGTCGGTCTTGGATGAGCTTTCGTCGGTGTTGCCGGCCCAGCGTCCGGCCTCGCCGGAGATGAACGAGTCACCGAGGCTGACGACGGTCGGAGTGCCTTCCCCGGGGCCTTCCGCTCGTGCCGCCGGCGCAAGCGCGCTGAGGCAGTAGATGAGCGCCGCCGAAACGAGCATGGCGACGACGAGTAGGACGTGGGAGGTCCTGCGATCTGTGATCGAGTAGTGCACTGGATGTGGTCCCCTCTTCTCCGCGCGCCGCCCTCCGCGGCGCTATCGAAGCGACCCTAACGTCTCGGTCTACGACTAGTCAACCGGATTTCGACAACTCACCGGCGGCGCGCGCGGGCGCCTCGCCCCAGAGCTGCTCGAGGCGGTAGAACTCGCGCGTGTCGGGCGTGAAGATGTGGACGACGACGTCGAGGTAGTCCATCAGGATCCAGCCAGCCTGCGCGGAGCCCTCGACCCTGCGCGGCAGCGTGTCGTGCTCGTGCTTGAGCCCCTCGAGGATGCCGTCGTGGATGGCCTTGGCCTGGCGACCGGTGTTGCCGGAGCAGACGAGGAAGTAGTCGGTGTAGCCGAGCACGCCGCGCAGGTCGAGCTCGACGACGTCGATCGCCTTCTTGTCGGCGGCGAAGCCGGCGATCGCGCCGAGCAGCTGCTGGCCCTGGAGCGCCGCGGGGGACGTCATGCGAGCGCCTCGGCGCGCTCGCGGTAGAGCGCGTGCTCGGCGATGTAGCGGGCGACGGCGGGCCCGACGAGCTGCTCGATGGGCCCGCCGGCACCGACGCGGCGGCGCACGACCGAGGAGGAGATGTCGATCTCGGGCATCTCGAGGAAGCGCACGCGCGCGGCGCCGGCACCGATGCCGGCCACCACGTCGAGCACGCGCCGGCGCGCCGCGGCGGCGTGCGTGCTCTCCGCGGACTGCGCCCCGATCGGCGCGCGCTCGGCCACGGCGAGGTCCGCCAGCTCGAGCAGCCGCGCGGGTTCGCGCCAAGAGCCGAGCGTGCTGGCCGTGTCGGCGCCGACGATGAACGTCAGCTGCGCTTGGGGATGGCTTTGATGCAGAGCCCTCAAGGTATCCACCGTATAGGACAGTCCGCCGCGCTCGATCTCGACGGCGCAGACGGACAGCCCGTCGTGGTCGCGCACCGCGAGCTCGCACATGCGCAGGCGGTGCTCGGGACCCGGATCCGCGACCACGAGCTCGCCGCCGGCCTTGTACGGCGCGGTGTGCGCGGGGACGAGCAGCACGAGCTCGAGCCCGAGCTCCTGACGCGCGTGGCGTGCGACGGCGAGGTGCCCGAGGTGCGGCGGGTTGAAGGTCCCGCCGAGGATGCCGAGCGACCGCGGCCCCTGCGCGGGCAGCTCACGCGCGGACGTGTCCGTCGCCTTCGACGAGGTACTTGAACGTGCACAGCTCGCGCAAGCCGATGGGCCCGCGCGCGTGCAGCTTCTGCGTGGAGTTGCCGATCTCGGCGCCCATCCCGAACTCTCCCCCGTCGGTGAAGCGGGTGGAGGCGTTGACGTAGACGCAGGCGGCGTCGACGCCGAGCTGGAAGGCGCGCGCGGCGGTGGTGTCGCGGGTGACGATCGCCTCGGAGTGGCCACTGCCGTAGCGCGCGATGTGCTCGATGGCGTCGTGCACGGAGTCGACGACGCCGACGGCGATGACGGGCGCGAGGTACTCGGTCGCCCAGTCCTCGTCGGTGGCGTCGTCGATGATGAGATCAGGGATCGCGTTGTGCGAGGCGAGCGCGTGGTGGGTGCGTGCGTCGGCGCGCACGTGGACGCCGGCGTCGGCGAGCGCGCGCAGCACGCGCGGCAGGAAGTCGGCGGCGGCGCGCTCGTGCACGAGCAGCGTCTCGGCGGCGTTGCAGACGCCGGGGCGCTGGGTCTTGGCGTTGACGACGATGTCGAGCGCCTGCTCGAGGTCGGCGGCGGCGTCGACGTAGACGTGGCAGTTGCCGGAGGCGGCGTAGATGACGGGCACGGTGGCGAGCGCCTGCAGCGCGCCCTTCAGGCCCTCGCCGCCGCGGGGGATGATCAGGTCGACGCTTTCCTGCTGGGTGGCGAGCTCGGCGAGCTCGTCGCGCCCGCCGCCGGCGACGAGGCTGACGCAGCCGTCGGGCAGCCCGGCGGCGACGGCGGCCTCGGCGGCGATGTGCGCGAGCGCGGCGTTGGAGTGCGTGGCGGACGAGGACCCGCGCAGGACGATGGCGTTGCCCGACTTCAGGCACAGCGCGGCGGCGTCGATGGTGACGTTGGGTCGCGCCTCGTAGACGACGGCGACGACGCCGAGCGGCACGCGCACCTTGCGCACGTCCAGGCCGTTGGGCAGGCGCTGGCCGGAGATGACCTCACCGACGGGGTCGGCGAGCGCGACGATCTGGCGCACGGCGCGCGCGATCGCGCCGACGCGATCCTCATCCAGGCGCAGGCGGTCGAGCAGCGCGGCGCCGATGTCGGCCTCGCGCGCGAGCTGCATGTCGCGCTCGTTGGCGGCGAGGATCTCGTCGATGCGCGTTTCGAGCGCGGCGGCGATCGCCTCGAGCGCAGCGTCCTTGACGGCGGTGTCGGTCTGCGCGAGCGTGCGCGCGGCGCGCTTGGCGGCGCGGCAGGTGTCGGCTACGGATGCGACGGCGATGGCCATTGCGTAAAGGGTAGAGCGCCCGGCGCGTTCCCGACCGGGCCCGCGACCGGGCCACGCCGCTGCGCTGCCCGGCGTGCTGCGATCTCAGTCGAGCACGAGGTAGTCGCGATGCACGGCCTCGTCGCTGGCGCGCGGCAGCACGGAGCGGATCGCGGCGGACTTCATCCCGGCGACGCTGCGCAGCTCGACCGCGGAGTAGCTGCAGATGCCCTTTGCGATCGGGCGCAGCCTGCCGCCGGCGGCGGTGTCGCGTTCGACGATCTCGACGGCGTCGCCGGCGTCGAACTCGCCCCTGACCTCGGTGATGCCGACGGGCAGCAGGCTGGCGCTGCCGTCGCGCAGCGCGCGCGCGGCGCCCTCGTCGACGATCACTTCTCCGCGCGCGGGCTTGGCGTACTTGAGCCACAGCTTGAAGCTCGAGTAGCGCGCCTCGCGCGCGGCGAAGCGCGTGCCCTCGCGCTCGCCTGCGAGCACCGCGGCGAGCGCGTGCGCGCGCACGCCGTTGCAGATGACGGTGGGGATGCCGGCGGCGGTGGCCATCTCGGCGGCGACGACCTTCGAGCGCATCCCGCCGGAGCCGAGCGGCGAGGTGGTGTGGCCGATCTCGAGGTCGTCGAGCGCCGCGAAGTCGCTGACCTCGGCGACGATGCGCGCGTCGGGGTGCAGTCTGGGGTCGGCGGTGTAGAGCCCGTCGATGTCGGTCAGCAGCACCAGCTCGTCGGCGGCGACGAGCACGGCGACCTGCGCGGCGAGGAAGTCGTTGTCGCCGAAGGAGATCTCGTCGGTGGCGGTGGTGTCGTTCTCGTTGATCACGGGCAGCACCCGCCACTCGAGCAGCGTGCTGAGCGTCTGGCGCGCGTTGAGGTAGTGCGTGCGGGCGCTCATGTCGAAGAACGTCAGCAGCACCTGCGCGCTGGTCACGCGGCGCTCACGCAGCAGCTCGTCGTAGACGCGGTAGAGCTTGCCCTGGCCGACGGCGCTGGCGGCCTGCAGCGCGCCGATGGTGGTGGGGCGCTGGGGCAGGTCCATGACGGCAATGCCGCGCGCGATCGCGCCGCTGGTGACGACGATCACCTCCTCGCCCGCGCGGTGCAGGCCGGCGAGCTGGTCGCACACACGCGCGAGCACGTCCATGCGCGGCGCGCCGTCGCTGTCGGCGACGACGCTCGATCCGAGCTTGATGACGAGGCGTCTCATGCTCTGAGCTTATTTGCACGGGCGCCCGCGCCACGATCGGCGGAGCGTCGCTCGCGCGCTACTCGTGCGGGTCCAGCTCGAACGTGACGCCCGCGATCTCGATCTCGTCGCCCGGCTGGAAGCCCTTGGCCTCGAGCGCGCCGAGGACGCCGATACGCCTCAGCCTCCCCTCGAGGTAGGCCATCGCGTCCTCGTTGTCGATGTCGAAGCGTTCGAGCAGGCGCTCGATGCCGCGACCCCGGACGGCGAACGTCCCCTCTCCCAACGACTCGACGTGGAAGCCGGCGCCGGCGGTGGGACGAAAGACCATGTGCTCGGCCAGCTCCTGCTCTGCCCCGGGCGCGCTCCCGTCCAGCCGGTCCGCTCCGGCGGCAAGCTCGGGGACGAGGCGCAGCAGCAACTCCCCCAGCTCGCGCACGCCGGCGCCGGTCGCACTGGAGGTGGCGATCACGGGCACGTCCTCACCGAGCCGGCGCCGCCAGTCGGCGACGGCGGCGTCTGCGCGCTCGGGCGCGACCAGGTCGGCCTTCGACAGCGCCAGCACGCGCGGCAGCCGCGCGAGGCGCTCGTCGTGCGCCGCGAGCTCGCGCTCGATCGTCGCGTGGTTGGCGGCCGCGTCCGCGTGCTCGCCCATGGAGATCTCGGGGGCGATGTCGAGCACGTGCACGAGCAGGCGTGTGCGCTCGACATGCGCGAGGAAGTCGTGCCCGAGTCCCGCGCCCTCGCTCGCGCCCTCGATCAGCCCGGGGATGTCCGCGACGATCAGCTGGCGTTCATCGCCTTCGAGCACGCCGAGCACCGGCGACAGCGTCGTGAATGGGTAGTCGGCGACCTTGGGTGCGGCGCGCGTGAGGCGCGAGAGCAGCGATGACTTGCCGGCGTTGGGCAGGCCCACGAGCCCCACGTCGGCGAGCAGCTTGAGCGTGAGCTCGAGCCAGCCCTCCTCGCCGGCGAGGCCGCGCTCGGCGAAGCGCGGCGCCTGGCGGGTGGAGGTGGCAAACCGCTTGTTGCCCCTGCCGCCGGCACCGCCGCGCGCGATCGTGGCGGTCTGTCCGTCCGCGAGCAGCTCCCAGCGGCGCCCCAGCAGATCCGCCGCCTCGCGCTCCTGGCCGTACTCGCCACCGCCACCGTGCTCGCCACCGCCACGGTGCTCGCCAGCGCCAGCGTGCTCGCCAGCGCCAGCATCCACGCCGGCGTCCTCGTTCTGCCCGGCGCCCTGCGCGCCGACTATCTGCGTGCCGGGGGGAACTCTGATCGTGAGCGTCTGCCCGTCGGCGCCGTGGCGCTGCGAGCCCGAGCCGTGCCCGCCGCGCCCGGCGCGGTAGTGGCTGCGGCGCTTGAAGCTCTGCAGATCGCGCAGCGAGTCGTCGCACACGACCACCACGTCGCCTCCGCGTCCGCCGTCGCCGCCGTCGGGGCCGCCGCGCGGCACGTGTGCTTCGCGGCGGAAGCTCGCGGAGCCGTCACCGCCGGCGCCGGCCTGTGCGTAGATCCTCGCGCGGTCGTGGAGCATGGGACCCATCGTGACAGCAGCCGGCGGCGTGAACGGGCGCCCGGTCGCTGTCGGGCGCCGCGGGCAGCTGACAGGCCGCGTGCCGGACGGGGGCCTGCGCTACTCGGCGTCCGGCAGCACGCTGACGACGCGCCCGCGCCAGCCGTTGCTGAACTGCACGGTGCCGGCGGCGCGCGCGTACAGCGTGTCGTCTTTGCCGATGCCCACGCCGGCGCCGGGCTTGAAGCGAGTGCCGCGCTGGCGCACGATGATCTCGCCGCCGGTCACGGTCTCGCCGGCGAACGTCTTGACGCCCAGACGCTGCGCGTTTGAGTCGCGACCGTTGCGGCTCGAGCCGAGCCCCTTCTTATGAGCCATCTGCAGTCTTCTCCTCGCTCGCCTTGGGCGCCTCGCTGGGAGCGTCCGCCTGTTTGGCTTTGCTCGCTTTGGCCGCCGGTTTCGCGGCGGCGGCGCTGATCTCGGTGACCTCGATCTTGGTGAGCTCCTGGCGGTGCCCGGTGCGCCGTTTGTAGCCGCGCTTCGGCTTGAACTTGAACACGCGCAGCTTCTCGCCGCGCACGTGCTCGATCACCTTCGCGGTGACCTTCACGTTGGCCAGGCCGGCCGCGTCGAAGACCGCCTCCTCGGAGCGGTAGAGCATCGGCTGGAGCGCCACGTCGGCGCCCTCGGCGGCGGGCAGGCGCTCGACGAGCAGGGTCTGGCCCCGCTCGACGCGGTACTGCTTGCCGCCGGTCTTCACGATCGCGTACATGTCTGTGTGGGTCTCGATTTCTGTGGCTTGTGAGAGCGTGCCCCCGCGCGGCTGCGCCTGCGGGTCCTCGCCTACTCGGGTGTGGCCTTGGCCTTGGCAGCCGAACGGCGCCGTCCGCCCCTGCGGCCACGACGCCGAGGTTTGGATTGTAGGCCATCCTCGCCGGCCTCGCCCTCGGGCGCTTCGGCGCCATCCTGCGTGCCGTCCGCGACCGCGAGCGGATCGAGCACCGTCTCCTCCTCGGGCTCGGTGTCGATCGCCGTCGGCGACTCGCTGAGCCCGGCTTCGCGACGCGCCTCCGCGTCCTCGCTTTCAACCGGAGCCCGGCGCCTGCGCCGGCGCGGCTCGGCCGGCTCCTCGGCGCCTCGCCCGCCGCCGCCCGCCGCCGGCGAGCGACGCCTGCCGCGTCCGCCGGAGCGAGTGTCGACGGCGCGTACGGGCGGGGTGATGACCTCGCCGGACTCGTCCAGCAGCAGCGCGCTGGCGGCCGTGCGCCCGACCTGGTCGATGCGCACCATCCGCTTCTCGCCCACATATGGCGAGGCGCCGGCGATCGAGATGATGTAGCCGTCGATTTTCGCGACCGCGTCGTCGACGTCGTACATGTGCGGCTCGACGATCTCGACGAGCACCTCATCGCCCTGGCGGAACGGCAGCGCGCGCTCCTCGACCTCCGCGCGGGTGCCCATGAAGGTGATCGCGAAGTGATCCAGCGTGAGGCCTTCGGAGCCCTCGAACAGGAACGACTTGCCGGTCTGCGCCTCCAGCGCGTGCAGCACGCGCGAGGCGTGTCCGGTGAACTGGGTGCTCACGCGCGGGTTGATCTGCAGCAGGAACGCCTCGGCCTCGGGATGTTCGGCGGCGACGTCGCGCAGCCTGCGCTCGAAGTCGATCGCGATCGTCTCCTCCGAGCGGATCACGCCCTCGCCCTCGCATGTCGGGCACGAGCTGGTCATGATCTCGCGCACGCCCTCGGTGACGTTCTGGCGGGTCATCTCCACGAGCCCGAGCTTGGAGATCTCGGCGGTAAACGTCTTCGTGCGGTCCTCGTCGAGCGTCCTTCGCAGCGTCTTCATGACCGCGTCGCGGTTGCGAGCGCGGGCCATGTCGATGAAGTCGATCACGATGATGCCGCCGATGTCGCGCAGCCGCAGCTGGTTGACGACCTCCTCGGCGGCCTCGAGGTTGGTCTTGGTGATCGTGTCCTCCAGCCCTGCGCCCTTGCCGCGCCCGATGAAGCTGCCGGAGTTGACGTCGATCACCGTCAGCGCCTCGGCGTAGTCGATGATCAGATAGCCGCCGCTTGGCAGGTCGACGCGCCGCGAGAGCACGCCTTCGATCGCCTTGTCCACGCGGTATGCCTCGAACAGCGGCGCGGGCTCCTGCCACAGCTCGACGCGCTCGACCAGCTCGGGGGCGGTGCGCGTGAAGAACGACACCAGCCGGTGGTACTGCTGCTCGTCGTCGACGATCGCGCGCTCGAAGTGCGCGGAGAAGATGTCGCGCACGACGCGCACCGACAGGTCGGCCTCCTGGAAGACGAGATCCGGGGCGGCCGTGTCCTGCACGCGTTTGACGAGCACCTCGTGCAGCTTGTGCAGGTACTTCAGCTCGCGCTCGAAGTCCTCGCGCTTGGCGCCGTGCGCGGCCGTGCGGATGATGACGCCGCCGCCTTCGGTCTGCAGGTTGGCGGTCTGGCGGCGCAGGCGTTCGCGCTCCTTGTCCTCCAGGCGCCGCGAGACGCCCACGCCCTCGCCGGTGGGCGCGTAGACCATGTAGCGCCCGGCGATCGTCAGCTCCATCGACAGGCGCGCGCCCTTGGTCTTCAGCGGGTCCTTGACGACCTGCACGACGACCTCCTGGCCGGGCTTGAGCAGGTCGGCGATCTTGCGTCCGCCGCCTCCGCCGCGCCCGCGCTTGGGCGTCTCGACGCCGGGCAGCACGATCTCATCGACGTGCAGGAAGCCGTTCTTCTCCAGGCCGATGTCGACGAACGCGGCCTCGAGGCCCGGCAGCACGTTGTCGACCTTGCCCTTGTAGATGTTGCCGACGATCGAGCGTCCGCCGCGACGCTCTATGTAGAGCTCAGCGACGCGATAGCCGGCGTCCGGCCCCCCGCCGCGTTTGCGGTCGCCGGCGATCTTGCTGGCGGCTTTGCTGGCCGATTTCCGAGCGGCCGCGGCGGAACGTGAGGCGGCGGGCGTTCCGCTCGCCTCCAGAAGCGCCACGCGCGTCTCCGCGCGGTCGACGCTGACTAGCACTTGCTTTTTCAATTTGATCCAGTCTTTCGGTGTGGAAACGGGCCGAGCATCGGGCGGCAAGGCGCCGTGGCGGCGAGCTTGCGCGCGCCCGGAGCGCCCGTTGGGAAGCACCTAGCGCGAGATGGCGCTGAGGGTTTTGTGAGAGATGCTCGGCGAACATTGGCTCGGGAGTCATGATCTAGTAACGCAGAACGCGGCCCTTCATCGCTGCCGAGCTGCGCGCCTGGACATAGATCGACTGCAGCAGGCCGACGCTCAGCAGGGTGGCGATCACCGACGAGCCGCCGTAGCTCATGAGCGGAAGCGTGACGCCGGTGATGGGCATGATCCCGATAGTCATCCCTACGTTGACGAAGACCTGGAACATGAGCATAGCTGCTACACCGGCCGCGATCAGCGAGCCGAACAGGTCCTTGGCCATCACCAGCACGCGCAGCGTGCGCGAGATCAGCAGCGCATACAGCGCCAGCACCAGCCCGGCGCCGACGAAGCCGTAGCGTTCGCCGACGGCCGCGAAGATGAAGTCGGTGTCGCTCTCCGGCACGAAGCCGCCTTCGACCTGCCGGCTTTCCCCGGCGCCGGTCTTGCCGCCGGAGCCGATCGCGATCTTCGACTGCTGCTGCTGGTAGGCGGGGTCGGGCACGCCCGTCTTCAGTTCGCGTTCCTTGGCTTCGCTTTCCTTCTGCGTGCTCGACGGGTGCAGGAAGGCGGTCAGCCGTTCGGTCTGATACGGCTTGAGCACGTGCACGCCGACCGCAGGGGCAGCGACGAGCACGAACGCGATCGACACGCACACGAGCGCCGCGAGCGCCGCCAGGTGCCGCCAGGAGGTGCCGGCGATGAACAGCAGCATGCAGGCGATCGTCATGTACACGAGGCCCGAGCCGAGGTCGGGCTGTGCGATCACCAGCATCGTCGGCACGAGCGCCGCGATCAGCACGCGCACGGTCGTGTCGCGCTGGCGCAGCTGGCGCGAGCGCGAGACGATGAACGCCGACAACGCCACGATCAACAGCACCTTGCCGAGCTCGGAGGCCTGGAAGGAGAACAGCGGGAAGTTGATCGCGCGCTGCGAGCCGTTGGCCGAGTGGCCGAGGCCGAGCACCGCGAGGATGGTGATCATGAGCGCCGCGTAGATCTGGTTGCGGTAGCGGCGCAGGAGCGAGTAGTCCACGCGCGAGAGCGCCAGCATCGCCGCGAAGCCGATCGCCAGGTAGACGGTCTGGCGCTCCACGTAGTAGTGCGGACCCGGGCTGAGCTTGCGGGTGGCCACCTTCAGGGCGAGGATCGAGCAGATGCCCAGGCCGATGATCGCGAGCGTCAGCAGCGGGTCGAGCGGCAGCCGCAGCGCGCGCGGCTGCGCCGGGGGCGCCTCCTCGGTGGGCTTGATCGGGCTGAGCGGGCTCAACGCGTCTTGGAGCTCCCGGCGACGAACTTCTTCGCCTTGCCATACCACTGCGAGGCGATCAGGCGCGCGATCGGCGCGGCGGTTTCAGCGCCGAAGCCGCCTTCCTCGACCGTCACCGCGATCACGATTGGGCGCTGGGCGTTGCCGACGTAGCACATGTACCAGGACTGTTCCACGTGCCCCGTGCGTTCGGCGGTGCCGGTCTTCCCATATACCGGATCTTCTTCCTGGTTCCAGCCGGCCCACACTTCCGCGGAGGTGCCCCCCTGGGCGCTTGCGGCCTCGTGGATGCCTTCCATCACGAGGCTCAGGTCTTCGTAGTCGAGGTGCACGTGGCGCGTGGGGAAGCTCAGCGTCTGCAGCAGGCTGTGGTTGGGTTCGTCGATCTGCTTGCCCAGGTGCGGCGTCACAACCGTGCCGTTGCCGCCGTTGCGGTAGGCGTTGGCGAGCGTCGAGTAGGCGACGGCCATCTGCAGCGGGTCGGTCAGCAGCTCGCCCTGCCCCACGGCGAGGTCCATGTTGTAGCCGACCGTCCACGGCGCGCCCGGTTCGGCGACGATGTAGCACGGCTGGCCGTGGTGTTCGCGCGTGCACTTGGCTTCCAGCTCGTTCTGTTCGGCGAGCCACGCGCGGCTCGGCACGACGCCCGGGAACTCGAACGGCAGGTCGATCCCCGTGGGCTCGCCCACCCCGAGCTCGTGGGCCTTCTTCTGGATGATTTCCCCGCCGTGTTCGTTGGCGAGCTTGCCGACGGTGAAGAAGTAGGTGTCGGAGGAGACCTTCAGCGCGTCGACGAGGTCGGCCGCGCCGTATTCGGCCAAGCCGGCGTTGCAGAAGCGCTCGCTGGAGACGTAGATGCATTGACCCGCGCCGAGCCCCTCTTCGGGGGTGATCACGCCGGCTTCCAGCGCCGCCATGGCGGTGATCGGCTTGAACGTCGAGCCGGTCGGGTATTCGCCTTCGTCGGCCAGGTCGGTCAGCCGGCCCGGTTCGTCGCCGTGGCGGCCGGTCAGCGCTTCGTATTCGGCTTCGGTCAGCGGTTTGACGAACTTGCTCGGGTCAAAGCTCGGGCTCGAGCCCATCGCGAGCACTTCGCCGTTGAGCGGATCGAGCGCCACGAACGCTCCGGCGATCGCCGGTTTGCCGCCGGCGCGCGCGTGTTCCATGCCTTCCAGCAGCGCCTTTTCGCTCGCCTTCTGCAGCCCCAGGTCGAGCGTCGTCTGCAGGATGTGCCCCGCGTGCGGCGGGATCGGCGCGAGCTTGCTGGGCTCCGGCAGACCTTCGGCGTTGACCGCAATCCGCTGCTTGCCGGGCACGCCGCCCAGGTAGTGGTCGTAGTAGTACTCGAGGCCCGCCTTGCCGACGATCGTGCCCGCCTTGACGCCGCGGAACGCGGGCAGCTTCAGCTCGTCTTCGCTGACCTGCCCGACGTAGCCGAGGATCTGCGCGGCCATTTCGCCATCGGGGTATTCGCGAATCGATACCGGTTCCTGCGCAACCCCCGGGAATTCGCTGGCACGCTCGCCGATCACGGTCAGGGGTCCCCGCCCGGCGTCGGTCTTGATCGTCACCTGCGCGTACGGCGTCGCGGTCATGCCCTCGACGACGCGTTCGTCGATCGTGCGGGGGCTGACTCGCAGCACGCCGCCCAGGCGCTTGAACAGCTGCTGCAGCCTCTCATCCGCGCGCGGCAGCGCCGGCACCGGCACGCGCGGCGGACCGGTGGCCCGCCGCAGGCGATCGAGCTCGCGCCGCTGGGCGTGGGTCTTGTGGCGCACGCCGCCGAGCGCCGCCTCATAGCCGGACAGGCGCGCGACCGCCGTGCGGCGTACCGCTTCGGCCGCGTCGAGGCTGCGCTGGTATTCGGCCACCTGCGAGCCGATGCCGGGCGGCAGCTCGTCGGGCACGATCTGCACGGCGTTGGTGACGGTGGAGCCCACGATCGCCTGCCCTTCGCGATCGAGGATCTGCCCGCGCGGCGCGGCGATCGGCAGTTCGCGCACGCGGTTGGCGTCGGCCTGCGCGACGTACTGTTCGCTGGAGAGCACCTGCAGGTACCACAGGCGGAAGAAGATCACGCCGAACAGCACCATCGCCACGCCGCCGATGATCGCCACGCGCAGCGCGAGCTGCGGCGAGACGGGAACGCGTGGATCGCGCTTGCGAACGGGCTCGATCGAGCTCACGGTTTGATCAATGGACTGAGCCCACCGGTGGTGTAGGAGCGCCGGCGCCGCCGGCGGCGGGGATCGTCGGGGAGCGCGCCCTCGAGCGCGCGGCGCGTGAGCACCCACATCGGCACGGCGACGATCGTGTTGACGAGCGTCCCGAGCACGATCTGGCGCACGAGCTCGAGGCTGACGGGGGCGTCGACGCCGAGCATGAACTCCATCAGCGCGTAGCCCACGAGCGAGACGGCGCTCGCGCCGGCTCCCACGAGCAGCGGCGTGAGCGCCGCCTGCGGGTCGCGCAGCTCGCGCAGCCTGCCGCACCAGTAGCCGACAAGCGTGAACACCAGCGAGGTCAGGCCGAGCGTCTGCAGCAGCGCGAGGTCGACCAGCAGACCGATCGCAAAGCCGCACACCGCGCCGACGGTGGAGCCGCACATGAGCCCGATGAACGCCACCAGCAGCGCGGTGACATCGGCGTTGACCCCGAACACCGGAACCTCGGAGACGACGCCGATCTGCAGGAACACGACGAGCAGCGCGAACGCGGCCAGGCGCGCCGCCATCGACCCGGAGGCCGCGCCGGTCATCCGCCCACCTGCGTGGATGCGAGCTGTTCGCCGGAGGCGGCCCCGCTCTGCCCCGCCGGCAGGCTGGCGGCCAGGCGGCTGAGCTTCGACGGCCGCGTCCCTGCGCCGGCGGTGAGGACCTGCACGATGTTCAGCTCGTGCAGGTTGGCGAACGGATGCACGGTGACCGACTCGTACGCGCTTTCTTCGTTGACCGACGTCACCTGCCCGATCAGCAGTCCGGGCGGATACAGCGATTCGTACGGCGGCGGCGCGACCGTGCCGGAGGTGACGACGTATTCGCCGACGTTGGCCTGGTTGGCGGGCAGGTACTGCAGCAGCAGGGCGCCGGGTTCGCCCACTTTTGGCTGCAGCAGACCGGTGGCGTTGCTCGTGCCGATCCGCGCGGAGACGCCCATCGAGCTATCCGTGATGAGGTCCACCAGGGCGCCGTCGGAGGCGACCTGGGCGACCTTGCCGACGAGACCTTCGCCGCTGATCACCGGGTCGTTGACCTGCACGCCCGCCGATTCGCCCTTGTCGATGACGACCGTCGAGTACCACAGGTTCGGGTCTTTCCAGACCACTTCGGCGGTCACCGGGTGGTAGTCGCCCACGCCGAGCTGGTCGAGGTGGAACAGCCCAATCAGCTGGTGGTAGGAGCGTTTTTCGGCCTCATTGGCGACCAGTTCGCGGCGCAGTTTCTCGGTCTGCTCGAGTGACTGGGCGAGCTGGCTTTTCGCGTGCAGCGTGTCGCCGAACCAGCTGAACAGGTCGCGCACCGGCTTCAGCGCCTTGTTGGCGCCATCCTGAATCGGCGAGACAACCGTCAGGAAGTCGCGCTGCACGGCATGCAGGCGGCCGCTGGGGGACTCGCCGAAGTAGGCCGTCAGGAGCAGTAGGGAGAGCACGACCAGCAGCGCAAGGACCGCTCGCCGACGCCGTACCGTCTTGTCGTTCACCGATGACTACCTTCCGACGCGTTGAATCGACAGACTACCCACCGCGCGCGTTGGGTGGGCCCGATCGGCGCGCTGGTGCTTGGCATTCACCGCCGGCGCCGGTTGCGCGAGGTGCGGTTCGAGCGATGAATCGCCTCGAACTCCTCGAGCGAGCGTCCCGAGCCGACCGCGACGCACGTCAGCGGCGACTCGGCCAGGTGCGCCGGCATCTGCGTCTCCTCGCGCAGGCGCTCGTCCAGGCCCTGCAGCAGCGAGCCGCCGCCGGCGAGCATGATGCCGCGGTCCATGATGTCCGAGGCGAGCTCCGGCGGGGTGCGATCGAGCGTCTCCTTGACAGCTTCGATGATCTGGTTCAGCGGTTCTTCGAGCGCCTGGCGGATCTCCTCGCTGGTCAGCACGACGGTCTTGGGCAGGCCGGCGACCATGTCGCGCCCGCGGATCTCCGCCTGCAGCTCCTCGGCCATCGGACACGCGGAGCCGATCTCGAGCTTGAGCTCCTCGGCGGTCTGCTGGCCGATCAGCAGCTTGTACTCTTTCTTGGCGTAGTTGATGATCGCCTCGTCCATCTCGTCACCGCCGACGCGGATCGACTGCGAGACGACGATCCCGCCGAGCGAGATCACCGCGACCTCGGATGTGCCGCCGCCGATGTCGACGACCATCGAGCCCGTCGGCTCGCCGACCGGCAGACCGGCGCCGATCGCCGCCGCCATCGGCTCCTCGATCAGGTAGGCGGTGCGCGCGCCCGCCGACAGGCACGCCTCCTCGACGGCACGCTTCTCCACGCCGGTCACGCCCGAGGGCACGCACACGACCACGCGCGGGTGCGCCCAGCGGTTCTGGTGGACCTTCTGGATGAAGTGCCTGAGCATCTGCTCGGTCACGTCGAAGTCGGCGATCACGCCGTCCTTGAGGGGGCGAATCGCCTGAATCGTCCCCGGCGTGCGCCCGAGCATGCGCTTGGCCTCGATGCCGACCGCGTGCACTTCGCCGCTGCGCGAGTCGATCGCCACTACGCTCGGCTCCGACAGCACGATGCCGCGCCCGCGTACGTACACGAGCGTGTTCGCCGTTCCGAGGTCGACCGCCATGTCGCGGCCGCCGAACCCTGTCAGATAGCTGAAGATGCCCATGTAGAGAGAGGGGCACGCTCGGACCCGGTCCGGCGCCGCGGCTTCGCGGCGCCCCCCGGGCGGTCAGCGCTGATCGGGGGGCGTACCCGTCGGGCAGTCTAGCGGACTCCCCTGCTCGCCCTGGCGGTATGACATCGGATTTGCAGGCAAATACGGACGCACGCGGCGTCCTACCCCGACAGCTCGGGGTAGAGCTCGACCAACGCCCGCAGCGGCAGGCCGACGACGTTCTCCTCCTCGCCGTCCACCGACAGCGCGAGCTTCGCGCCGGCGCCCTGGATCGCATAGCCGCCCGAGCGCCCGCGCCACTCCTCGGTGCCCACATACCAGTCGAGCAGCTCCTCGTCGAGCGCCCGGAACGTCACCCGCGTGCGCGCGAGCGCGGTTCGCTGCTCGTGCGGGAGCAGCAGCGCCAGGCCGCTGATCACCTCGTGCGTGCGCCCGCCGAGCGCCGCGAGCGTGTCGCGGGCGCGCGCCGCGTCGGGCGGCTTGCCGTAGATCACACCGTCGAGCACCACGATCGTGTCGCAGCCGAGCACCGCCTCCCGCGCGTCCTGCCGGCGCACCGCGCGCGCCTTGCGCAGCGCGTTCTCGACGGCCACCTGCGCGGGGTCGGGCCCCTGCTCGAGCTCGCTCGCGTCGGAGACCCTGACCGTGAACGGCACGCCCAGGCGCTCGAGCAGCAGACGCCGCTGCGGCGAGCCGGAGGCCAGCACGAGGGGGAGCGATGCGCGGGGCGCTGCCACCGGGAAGCGGCTCCTGCCGGGCGGGGACTACAGGTCTGGAAAGAACAGGGAGGCCTCGCGCGCGGCGGACTCGGGCGAATCCGAGCCGTGGACCATGTTGGTGCCCATCTCGATCGCGAAGTCGCCGCGAATGCTGCCGGGCGCCGCCTCCAGCGGATTGGTGGCGCCGATCAGCTGCCGCGCCGCCTTGACCGCGTCGGTTCCCTCCAGCACCATCGCGACGATCGGGCCGGAGGTGATGAACTCGACCAGCTCGCCGAAGAACGGTCGCTGCGCGTGCTCGGCGTAGTGGCGCTCGGCGAGCTCGCGGGTGACTGTCATGTGCGCCAGCGCGACGATGCGCAGGCCCTTGCGCTCGAAGCGGGCGATGATCTCGCCGCTCAGGCCTCGCGCGAAGGCGTCGGGCTTTACGAGGATCAGCGTTCGGTCCATGGGTTCCTTTGGGTCGCTCTGCAGGGGTGGCGCCCGGTGCGGGCGGTGCTGCTCAGGTGCTCGGGCGTGCGCGGCCGCCAGAGCGGCTGGTGCGGGCGGAGCTGCGGGGTCTGGCCGCCTTCGGCTCGGCGGCCACGGCGGTCTCCGCCGCCTCGGTCTCGTCCTCCTCGGAGGCGCTCGGCGCACCAGCCTCCAGGTCGGTCAGGTCGCTCTCGATCGCCGGCGCGCTGCGGCGACGGCGCGAGCGCGGCGCCGACAGCCCCGGGACGTCGGCCTCGCAGTAGGGGCAGATCGTCCACGCCTGATCGAGCGGCCGCGAGCAGCTCGCGCAGCGCTCCTTGAGCTTGCGCAGGCAGCTGGGGCAGCGGATGAAGTCGCGCTCCACGCGATAGCTGCAGTGCGGGCACAGCTCCTGCTCGGACTGGCGCAGGCGCGCCTCGGCGGCCTGCGTCTCCATTTCACGCTCGCGCACGTCCTCGAGGTACTCGGGCGGGCGCAGGATCATGTAGATGATCGTGCCCACGAACGGGAACAGCGATGCCGCGGTCGCGCAGCCGATGAGCATCGGATCGAGGATCCGCCGGCGCGCGTCGGAGTAGGTCCAGTAGATCAGCGAGAAGTACAGGACGAAGACGAACAGAATCAGCAGATCCACGGCCAGATTCAGGCCGCTGCTTTCGATTCCGAAATATGCGAAGGGGAGCATCGGCCGGCTGAGTTTAGAGAAACAGGCGGCCGAATCCGTAACCAGCAGCGAAAAATACGAGGATCACGAGCGCGACGATCAGCGCTACTGCGCCGATCATCGTCAGCACGGACGGGCCGTCGTCGTTCATCCGGAGGAGCTCCGCCGGGGCGCGTCGGTGGCGGGCGCCGTCTCCGATCGCCCGAGCGACGCGAGCAGATCGCCGACGAGATACACCGACCCGGTCGCCAGCACGGCGCCGCCGCGCGCACTCGCCCAGCGCCGCGCCTGCTCGAGCGCGCGCAGGGGCCTGGGCTCGGATGCCGTCGCCTCGAAGCCGAGCTGGCGCGCGAGCGACTGCAGCGCGGCGGGCGACAGCGCGCGGGCGCCGGGCGGCGCGGTGAACCAAGCCCGCGCGACCGCTGGCATCAGCGTGCGCAGCATGCTGGCCGCGTCCTTGTCCTCGAGCACCCCCAGCACGAGCGCGATCGGCTGTCCGCCGCCTGGGAGCACATCCGCCAGCGACTCGACGAGCGCCGCGACGGCGTGGGGGTTGTGCGCACCGTCGAGCACGGTCGGCGGATCCTCGTCCACCAGCTGCAGGCGCCCGGGGACCTGCGTCGCGGCGGCCGCCTGCGCCACCGCCGCCTCGTCAAGGGCGATGCCGCGCGTCTGCAGGTATGCCTCGGCGGCGGTGCGCGCGAGCGCGAAGTTGCGCCGCTGGAAGGCGCCACGGGCCGCCAGCTCGAGCATCGGCGCCGGCGGGCGCGGTCGCACGATCCACGCCTCGCGCTCGCGCGCGACGCGTTCGGCGACGGCGAGCGCCTCGCCTGCCAACCCTTCACCCAGAACCAGCGCCGTGTGCGGGCGCACGACCGCGAGCTTCTCCTCGGCGATGTCGGTGACGGTCGGGCCGAGCCAGCGGGTGTGCTCGAGACCTACGTTCGTCAGCACCGTCACCTGCGAGTCGATCACGCTGGTCGCGTCGTAGCGCCCGCCGAGGCCCGCCTCGATCACAGCCACGTCCACCTGCCGGCGTGCCATCTCCCACAGCGCCGCCGCGGTCAGCAGTTCGAACTGGGTGACGTGGTCGTCCTCGGCGAGCGTGCGGTTGACCCGCTCCGCCGCCCACGAAGCCCGCGCGATCGCCGCGGCGAACGCGTCCGCGTCCAGCTCGCGGCCGTCGACGAGCACGCGCTCGCGGTAGGAGACCAGGTGCGGAGACAGATAGGCCGCGGTGCGCAGGCCTTGGCGTTCGAGGATCGCCGCGGTCATCCGCGTGGTCGAGGACTTGCCGTTGGTGCCGAGCACGTGGATCGTGTCGAAGCGCCGCTCGGGCGAGCCCAGCGCGGTCGTCATCCGCCGCATCCGGTCCAGGCCGAAGCGCATCCCGAACAGCTCGAGCGAGCGCAGCTGGCGCTCTGCCTGCGCCTCGGTCCAGATGGTCACGAGCGGCGATGCTAGCGAGCGCGAGCCGGTGGAGGCTCGCGAGCCGCCGTGTGACGGTTAGGCGGACTCCTCGCGCAGCGAGGAGTCCTCTGCCTCCTCGGGCGCCGCTTCGGTGACGAGCGTCGGCGTCAGCCCCTTCTCGACGGTCTCCTTGGTCACCACGCACTTCTTGACGTCGCGGCGCGAGGGCAGCTCGAACTGCACCTCCAGCAGGATTTCCTCGATGATCGAGCGCAGCCCGCGCGCCCCCGTTTCGCGTTCCAGGCCCTTCTCGGCGACCGCTACGAGCGAGTCCTCGGAGAACACCAGCTCGATGCCGTCGAAGGCAAAGAAGCGCTGGAACTGCTTGACCAGGGCGTTGCGCGGCTCGACGAGAATCGACACGAGGTCCTCGCGCGTGAGCTGGTGCACCGCGGACATCACCGGCAGGCGGCCGATGAACTCGGGGATCAGCCCGTACTCGATCAGGTCCTCGGGCAGGCACTGCTCGAACACTTCGCCGGTGTCGCGCTCGGCCTTGGCCTCGATCGCCGCCGCGAAGCCGACGCCTTTGTGGCCGATGCGCCGCTCGATCACCTTGTCGAGGTTGGCGAACGCGCCGCCGCAGACGAACAGCACGTTGGTGGTGTCGATCGTCAGGAACTCCTGGTGGGGGTGCTTGCGCCCGCCCTGGGGCGGCACCGACGCCTGCGTGCCCTCGAGGATCTTCAGCAGCGCCTGCTGCACGCCCTCGCCGGAGACGTCGCGCGTGATCGACGGGTTGTCGGCCTTGCGCGCGATCTTGTCGACCTCGTCGATGTAGATGATCCCCGTTTCGGCCTTCTTGACGTCGTAGTCGGCGGCCTGGATCAGCTTCAGCAGGATGTTCTCGACGTCCTCGCCGACGTAGCCGGCCTCTGTCAGCGCGGTCGCGTCGGCGATCGCGAAGGGCACGTTGAGGATCCGCGCGAGCGTCTGCGCGAGCAGCGTCTTGCCGCAGCCGGTGGGGCCGAGCAGCAGGATGTTGGACTTCTGCAGCTCGATGTCCGAGTCGCCGGACATCATCATCTGCACGCGCTTGTAGTGGTTGTAGACGGCGACCGAGAGCGTGCGCTTGGATGGGTCCTGCCCGACGACGTACTCGTCGAGGACCTCGTAGATCTCACGCGGCTTGGGCAGGTTCTCGATGTCGAACGCCGGCGGCGCCGAGAGCTCCTCGTCGATGATCTCGTTGCAGAGATCGATGCACTCGTCGCAGATGTAGACGCCGGGGCCGGCGATCAGCTTCTTGACCTGGCGCTGGGACTTGCCGCAGAAGCTGCACAGCAGCTGCTCGTTGGAATCTGTTGGTCTGGCCATATCCGTTTACCGCTCTCCCATGTTGCTCACGGAAAAGGCGGTCGCTGAGCAAGCGAGGCACGGACGCAGGGAGCGTGGCGTGCTTCGCACGCGAGCGACCGAGGACACCGCCTCGCGCCGCTCAGCGGGCGCCTTTTAGTGCTCGGAGATCACCCGATCGATAATGCCATACTCCTTGGCCTCGTCCGAGCTCATGAAGTAGTCGCGCTCGGTGTCCGAGCGCACCTGCTCGAGGTCTTTGCCGGTGTGCTTGGCGATGATCTCGTCCAGGCGCCTGCGCACGTCGATGATCTCCTTGGCGTGGATCTCGATGTCCGTCGCCTGACCCTGGAAGCTCGATGAGACCTGGTGGATCAGGATCTTGGCGTTGGGCAGCGCCATGCGCTTGCCCGCGGCGCCTCCCGCCAGCAGCAACGCGCCCATCGACATCGCGATGCCGACGCAGATCGTCTGCACGTCGGGCTTGATGAACTGCATCGTGTCGTAGATCGCCAGGCCCGCGTACACCGAGCCGCCGGGCGAGTTGATGTACAGCGAGACGTCCTTCTCGGGATCCTCTGACTCCAGGTGCAGCAGCTGCGCGACGATCAGGTTGGCGATCTGGTCGTCGACCGGCGTGCCGAGGAAGATGATCCGCTCGTTGAGCAGGCGGCTGTAGATGTCGAACGCGCGCTCGCCACGCGAGGTCTGCTCGACGACCATTGGTACAAGTGGGCTCATAGTCCTCGCTTCCGGCGCATAGTCCTCGCCTTTGTTTCGCCTCGCGGCCCAGATTCCTCTACAAGGCTAGCTGGCCTGTCCGGGATCGCCGGGGGTCCACAGTCGCGCGGGCGCCGCCGGCGACTCGACCGCCGCGCCGGCGGCCTGCTCGGCCGCCTTCGCGGGCGTCCACAGCGCCTCGCGGGCCTGGGCCTGCGCAACCGGGATCGGCTTCGCGGCGGCGGCGATCAGATCGATCGCCCCGCGCGCCGCCAGATCCTCGCGCACCTCCTCCACGCGTCCGGAGCGCTGCAGCTCCGCCAGCAGCTTCTGCGGCTCGGTCCCCTCCCGCTCGGCGGTGGGCGCGAGCGCCTCCAGCAGCTCGTCTTCGGAAGGCTCGATGGCCTCGGCGACGACGACCGCCGTGAGCACCGCCTCGCGGCGCAGCGCGAGCTCGGCTTCGGGCTGCATCTCGGCGAGGATGTCTGCCTCATCGCGCCCGACGATCTGCAGGTAGGCCTCGCGCGAGATCCCGCGGTGGGAGAGCGAGTGCAGCATCCGCTCCCACATCTCCCGGGCCCGCGCCGCGACCAGCTCGGGGGTGAGCGCCACATTCGCGCCCGCGACCGCGGCGTCGAGCGCGGCCTGGCGGAACTCCGCCTGCACCCGCTGCTCGTCGATCTCCAGCAGGCGCTTGCGAATGTCCTCGCGCAGCTCGGCCAGGTCGTCGAAGCCCGCATCGAGGGCGAGATCCTCATTGACCTCGGGGAGCTCCTTGAGCTTGACCTCCTTGACGGTGATCTCAAACGACGTCTCGCGCCCGGCCAGCTCCTCGTTGGCGTAGTCGGCCGGGAACGTGAGCGCGACGCTGCGGGTCTCGCCCGCCACCGCGCCGAGCAGGCCCTCCTCGAAGCCGGGGATCAGGTTGCCGGCGCCGAGCTCGACGAGCTGGTCACGGCCCTCGCCGCCGGCGAACGGCTCCCAGCCGGGTGTGCCGTCGGCGGCCTCGGTGGCGAGCGAGCCGACGTAGTCGACGACGACGAAGTCGCCGGCCACCGCGGGGCGATCAGCGGTCGCCAGGCGCGCCAGGCGCTCGCGCATGGCCTCGATCTCCTGCTGGATCTGATCGTCTGCGACCTCCGGCTCGCGGCGGCCGACCTCGAGACCCCTGTAGTCGCCGAGCTCGGCCTTGGGGAGCACGCCGATCTCGATCGAGAACTCGAGCGCCTGCCCCCGCGGCGGCAGCTCTCCCAGATCCAGCTGCGGGTCCCCCACCGGCACGATGCCGGCGCTGTCGATCGCGTCCGAGTACCAGCTGGAGAGCGTGTCGCGCACCGCCTCCTCGAGCACCACCTCGCGCCCGATCCGCTGGATCACGAGCGGCGCGGGCACCTTGCCGCGGCGGAAGCCCGGCAGCTTCAGCTCGCGCCCGAGCTGCTGCGCCTTGCGTTCGACGCGTACCTCGACCTCGGTCGGGGGCACCTCGACCTGCAGGCGCACGCGCGAGTCCCCGAGCTCTGTGAGCGTTGTCTTCAGCGCTGGCCGGTTCGGGGATGGGAGCGAGGCGAGCGTCTCACGGTTCGGCGGCACCTCCGCCACGATACCGTGCCGCCCGATGAGGCCTCAGCACAGTACCCCACGCGTGCGGCGCTGCGAGGCGTGGCTGTGGACCGGTCCTGCCGGCCATCTCGTGGGCGGCTCGCTGGACTTTGCGACGGCGCTCGCGCGCTACCTGCTCGCACGGGCGCGCGGACGGACCGTTCGCTAGGTCCGAGCGCGCGCCCGTGCGTCAGGACGGCTTGCTCTAGGCGGCGGCCGGCGTGTGGGCGGTGCTGAACGCCAGCGTCACGCCGCGGGGCACGACCAGCACCGGCGAGGTGGCCGTCTCGATCAGGTGCGACGCGGAGGAGCTCAGCGAGACCTGGCCCTGCGGGGCGTCCGCGCGCGAGTCGATCACAAGCAGGTCGGCCTGCTCGTTGGCGACCGGCTCGACCGTCGCGCCGAGCGCGCGGGCGAGCCCCTCGGCCGTCTGGCGGGCTCCGCCGTCGGCGTCGGCGACCGCGACGATCCGCTGGATACCGGCTCCCTGGAGCCGCTCGGCGAGGTCCACCGGCGCGATCGCGATCGCGGTGCGACCGCCTTCGAGCAGGCGCTCGGCGGAGTTGCCGACCGCGATGTGGCCCTTGGCGGTGTGCGAGTCAGAGCAGAACACGATCACGTCAGCCCCCTCGCGCTCAGCCAGCGCGGCGAGGCCCTGCGGCGTCGAGCGGTCGGTGACGACGTGGCGCTTGGCGCTTGACGTGCCGAGCAGCTCGACGCCCTGGTCGAGCACGCTCTGCGCCTCGGCCTGCGCGATCTCCTCGCGCACGCTGTCGGTCTCGGGGTTGTGGCGCACGTACGCGAGCGACACCTCCGCGCCGGCCCCGCCGAATACGCGGCCGAGCGTGATGGCGTCCTCCTCGTTGGCGGTGCCGTCGTAGGAAACGATGATCTTGGTGGGCATCTGACTCTCTCCTTGTGATGGTCGGCCCGGGAGGCCGGCAAGTTGGATTCTTGGATCTTTCGGCTCGATTTCGCTCCATCTTGACATTCGCCTGCCATCAGGCCCAATGATTGTTGTGATCTCTGTTATAAGTAACGCTAATGCTCAACGTGGTCCGTTTGAAGGTCCTCAAGGAGGTCGCCTACCACGGCTCGTTCTCGGCGGCCGCCGCCACGCTGTCCTACACCCAGTCGGCGGTCTCCCAGCAGATCGCCACGCTCGAAGCGGAGACGGGGCTCGCGCTGGTGGAGCGCCATCCGCGCGGCGTCTCGCTGACCGCCGCCGGCCACACGCTTGTGGACCACGCCGAGGGCATCCTCGCGCGCCTGGACGCCGCCGAGGCGTCGCTGTCGGCGATCGCAGGGCTGCGCGGCGGGCGCCTGCGCGTGGCCTCCTTCCCGACGGCCGGCGCGACGCTGATGCCGCTGGCGATCGCCGAGTTCCGCTCCTCCTACCCGGAGGTCGAGCTGACGCTCGCCGAGGGCGAGCCGGAGGCGATCGTGGCGCGCCTGCGCGCCGGCGAGCTCGACCTGGCGCTGGTGTTCGAGTTCGCCGGCGAGAGCCTGCTGGCGCAGGACGTTACGCGCACGGACCTGCTCGAGGACCCGATGTACCTGGCGCTGCCGCGCGCGCACGCTCTCGCGGGGAAGGAGCGGCTGCGCCTGGCGGACCTCGCCGGCGACGCGTGGGTGCAGACCGCGAGCTCCAGCCCGTGCGCGCGCCACGTCGTGCGCAGCTGCCACGCGGCCGGCTTCGAGCCGAACGTCGCGTTCGAGAGCGACGACTACCAGACCGTCCAGGGGCTCGTGGCCGCAGGGGTCGGCGTCGCGCTGATCCCCGAGCTGGCGCTGTCGGTGGTGCGCGATGACATCGCCATCCGCGCGCTCTCCCCCGTCCCGCCGCTGCGTCGGGTGATCGCCGCCACGCCCGCCGGGGCCCGCCTGGTGCCGGCGGCGCCGGCAATGCTGGGGATCCTTGAAGCCGCCGCGCGTAGCTACGAGAAGCACAGGGGGCGCCCGGTCGATTAGACCGGGCGCCCCCTCGCGCCCTGCTTTTCCCTACCTAGACGACGGTCGGGGATGCCGCGATCAGACCGCCGGCTTGCAGGCGTGCTTGTTCTTCATGACCTTCGCCATCTCCCTGTATCCGGCAGGCGTCGCATGGATGTCCGGTCCATTTTTTTTGCCTTCGAATTCAGTGAAGTTGGCCATGTTCGTCCATTCTTTGAGGCGCGTCGGTTCTTCGGCGCCTCCCGGGTTGAACTCCGCCAGCATGTTGGCGGACTCGCCCCCGAACGGATCGACCGCTTTTTCGATCACGTTCGAGTTGATCTGCCCGGCGAGCAGCTTCGACTCCGGCAGGAGTTCGACGCCCGGCGTGAAGACCGCGCCGTAGGGGTCGTAGCTGGCCACGTAGCAGATCTGGCCTGTGTAGTTGACGCCTCCGAATGTCGCTCCGTTACGCAGCGTGTAGATCGTCGCGCCGATGTTTTTGACGAGTTTTTCGATCAAGCCGGGCACGTGCTCGGTGAGGCAGTTTTTGACTGCTTCTTCGGGCGTAGCGCCGTATTTGCTTTTGCCTTCTTTCGCGTATTCGGCGCCGACTTCCGCTTCGCAGCCGTGGACCGTTGCGAGCTCGTCGTTGGCGCCGATGTTCAGCGTGATCGTCGAGACCGGCGAACCGGAGAGCTCAGCGACCGCGACGGTTTCAAGCGCGCTTTCCAGCTGCGATTTCCCGGCGCCGTATTCGTGGTGCAGGGGCAGTCCCAGGGTGTGGTAGGCGCATGGCGCTTCCTCGCTCGCTTCGAACGGGGAGGCGTGCAGCGCCGCGCCCAGCGGCCCGTTGCCGATCAGCGATGACGAGGTCTCGCCGGGACACCCGTCGTTGACGAGCGCAACCGAGTTGGCTTTCGGTTTCATGGCCTTGTAGTAGTAGTTGACGTAACCGTGTTCGAACTGCGCCGGCGGGTCGCCGGCTTTTTCGTTTTCGTTGAACAACTGCTGGGAGTAGCCGAACGCCAGCGAGTCGCCGAGCGCCACGTAGGTGCTCGGTGCCGCGCTTGCGCTCGACGCAAACGCCAGTGCCGACAGCGACAGCACGAGCGCCATGCAGCACCCGATCAGACGACCGCTCCTGCGGAACGAAACAGCAGAGCCATTCATGGCTTGCATCTCACATCCTCCAGTACGTGCGTACGGGCCAAGCCCGCAGGCACAGCCCCTCAACAAGATTCCATCCCTCAAATGCACTCCTCCCCAAGCTATAGCTCAGGGAGGTTGCTATGAGAATAGGTTGGGATGGTCATTGTGTCAAGCCGGGTGTGTAAGGGCTGCGTAAACATCAACCCCCTTTCGTAAGCGCCAGCCGCCGGCATCGACCCCCTCCGAACCCGTCCGCAGCGCGCGTCATCCTTGGCGATTCGGTTTCGAACGGCCTTCGGAGGGACGAACCATGGACATCGTGTTGCTCATCGTCGGAGTACTGCTCGGCGCGGCCTGCACGGTCGCGCTCGTGCGCCCCAACCGCGGGCGGATGCGCGATGAGCTGAAGGCGATCTCCGTCGACGTGCTCGCCCAGACCGGCGAGTCGCTGGCGCAGCGAATCGCCGAGACGCGCCGCGCGGAGGAGGAGCGCGCGACCGGCGAGATGGCCCGCCGCGCGGAGGAGATCAAGGGCGTGATCGCGCCGGTGCAGGAGAAGCTCGGCAGGATGGAGAGCGAGATCGGGCGCCTGGAGCGCGAGCGCCGCCAGGCCCAGGGCGAGCTCGCGCAGATGATCCGCCACCTCGGCGATGGCGTCGGCACGCTGCGCCAGGAGACCGGCAACCTCGTCTCGGCGCTCAAGCGCCCCGCCACGCGCGGCTCGTGGGGGGAGATCCAGCTGCGCAACGTGGTGGAGATGGCGGGGATGGTCGCGCACTGCGACTTCGTCGAGCAGAGCACGATCCAGACCGGCGAAGGCACGCTGCGCCCGGACATGCTCGTGCGCCTGCCCGGCGGCAAGCTGGTGGTGGTCGACTCCAAGGTGCCGCTCGACGCCTACCTGTCGGCCCTGGAGGCCGCGGGCGAGGACGAGCGCGAGCTGCACACCGCGCGCCACGCGCGCCAGACGCGTGAGCACATCGCCAAGCTCGCGTCCAAGGGCTACCAGCGCCAGTTCGACTCCACGCCCGAGTTCGTCGTCATGTTCGTGCCCTCCGACGGCATCTACCAGGCCGCGCTCGCCCAGGACCCAGCGCTGATCGAGTACGGCGTCCAGCAGCAGGTGCTGATGGCCACCCCGACGACCCTGATCGGCCTGCTGTGGGCGGTGCACTACGGCTGGCGCCAGGAGCTGATAGCCGACTCCGCGCGCGAGATCGCGGAGTCCGCGCGCGAGCTGCACAGCCGCCTCGGTCGCTTCGTCGAACCGCTCTCGAAGGTCGGGCGCCAGCTCGACTCGGCCGTCGGCGCCTACAACGAGGCGATCGGCTCCTTCGACCATCGCGTGATCCCCCAGGTGCGCAAGATCGAGCAGGCCGGCGCGGCCTCCGAACGCGAGGTACAGGCGCCGCCGGCGATCGAGATCACCGCCCGGGCGATCACCGCGCGGCCGGAGCTCGCGGCCGAGGAGCCTCCGCCGCCGCTCGTTGACGATCCTCCCGAGATCGCCGCTCGCCGGCGAATCTCGAGCGGCGCATAAGCACCGTCGCGATCAGCGCGAGCGCTACGGGCACCGTCGCGGGCAGCTCGTCGACGAGGAAGAACAGCAGGTCGAAGCCGAGCGCGAGGCTCGCGGTCAGCGCCGCGGCGCGCAGCTGCAGCGAACGGCCGACCGTCGCCGCGAGCAGCCCGCCGAGCACGCCCGCGATGAACAGGTCGCCGTAGCCCATCACCGCCGAGCCGAACACCGCGCTCTGCAGCTGCGGCAGGTTCGCCGCCGGGTGCGCGGCGTTGAGCGCGTTGTTGGGACGCTGCAGCAGGTCGGAGACCACCAGCGCCGTGTCGGCGATCGCCATCGCCACGATCCCCGCCGCCAGCCAGCGCGGCGGCGTCACCGTCGCGAGCAGCACGCCGAGCGCCGCGCAGCTGAGCGCCGAGAGCACCAGCGCCGCCCCCTCGCCCGCGAGCCCGCCGCGGTCGGCCCACGCCAGCGCGAACAGCGGCAGCGCGAGCAGTCCCCGCGCGACGCGCGTGCGGCGCGCCGGGCCGGTGTCCCACAGGAGCAGCGCGAGCGCGAGCGCCGCCAGCAGCGGCACCGCGCCGAGCGCGAGATACGTGAGCGCCTGCGCGCTCGCGTGTTCGGCCGCGCGCGCGCCGAACACGAACGCGATCACCGACAGCGGCGGGATCACCGCCCAGCGCCGGCCGCGCAGGTGCGCGGGCAGCCGCCACGCGAGCACGCCGGGCACCGCCACCAGCGCGCCCTGCGCAAGCGAGAGCACGGCGATCGACAGCCAGAACGGGAGCATCGCCGTCCAACATAGATTCTTCGCCGCCGGGCGGCTGCGCCTCGCCGCGCCCTCACCCGATGGATGCCCGCGAGCGGGCGTACGATGAGCGCCACCGTGAGCGCGCCCGCCATGCAAGCGCCGCCGATCCTCCACCTCTCCGCGGTGGTCGGCAGCCCCCTGCGCGACGCCGACGGCGAGCGCCTGGGAAAGGTCGAGGACCTGATCGTGCGACTCGGGGGCGTCGGCTATCCGCCGATCACCGGCTTTCTCGTCAAGGTCGCCGGGCGCACCTCGTACATGGGCGCCGAGCGGATGTCCGAGATCGGCACCGGCGGCGTGGTCATGCGCAAGGCGAAGCTCGACCTGCGCCCGTTCGAGCGCCGCGCCGAGGAGGTGCTGCTCAAGCGCGACCTGCTCGACAGGCAGCTGATCAACGTCGAGGGCGCGCGGCTGGTGCGCGCCAACGAGATCGAGCTGGCGCTCGTCGCCGGATCCTGGCGCGTGGTCGGCGTCGACACCGGCGCGCGCGGCGGCCTGCGCCGGCTGCTGCCGAAGGGGCTCGGCGCGCACATCGCCACGGGCGAGTTCCTCGACTGGGCCGGCGTCGAGCCGTTCGTGGGGCACGTACCGACGGTGCGCCTGCGTGTCCCCCACCCGAAGCTCGCAAAGCTCCATCCTGCGCAGATCGCCGACCTCGTCGAGGCCGCCTCGCGACACGAGGGCGAAGAGATCATCCAGGCGGTCGGCGACGACGACCGCGAGCTCGAGGCCGACGTGTTCGAGGAGCTCGACGACCAGCACCAGCGCGAGTTCCTCGAGAACCGGCCGGACGCCCAGGTCGCGGCGATCCTCGCGCGGATGGCGCCTGACGACGCCGCCGACGTCGTCGGCGAGCTCGACGAGGACCGGCGCGAGCCGGTGCTCGCGCTGCTGCCGGTCAGCCACCGCATCAAGGTGCGAGCGCTGCTCGGCTACGACCCCGCCGAGGCCGGCGGGCTGATGAGCCCCGACTTCGTGCTGCTGCGGGGGACGGCGTCCGCGGGCGACGCGCTGCAAGCCGTTCGCGGAAGCGAGATCGCCCCCGAGCTGCTGAGCAGCGTGTTCGTCAGCTCCGCCGAGGGCGCGCTCGAAGGCAGCGTGCCGGTGACCGCGCTGCTGCGCGCGGATGCGGGGCGCAGTCTGTCCACGATCCTCAAGCACGAGACCCCCTGCCTGACCCCCGACGCGTCGTTCGAGGAGGTCGCGCGGCTGATGGCCGACTACAACCTCACCGCGATCCCCGTCGCCGACGAGCGCGGGCGGATGCTCGGGGTCGTGACCGTCGACGACGTGCTCGAGGCGATGCTCCCGCGCGGCTGGCGCCGGCGCTTCGGGCTGCTCGGCGAGGACTGACAGCCACCGCTCGGGCTCGCCGGCGAGGACTGAATAGACTCCCGCCCGATGATGTCTACCAGCGGACAGTTCGATGGCGGTCCGAGTACCGTCCGTCATGCGTCGTATCAGGTCGGCCACGCGTGGCCGACCGCGTCTGCCTGCCCGGCTTAACCCTCGCCGCGCCCGCATCTTCGCGTTCCTCGGCCTGCTCGGCCCGGGCCTGATCGCCGCCAACGCGGGCAACGACGCCGGCGGCATCGCCACCTACTCGTCGGTCGGCGCCAAGTACGGCTACGAGCTGCTGTGGACGATCGTGCTGATCACGCTCTCGCTGGCGCTCGTGCAGATGCTCGCCGCGCGGATGGGCGTCGTCACCGGCAAGGGCCTGGCCGAGCTCGTGCGCGAGGAGTACGGCATCCGCTGGTCGGTGCTCGCCACGAGCGCCGTCCTGATCGCCAACCTCGGCATCTGCATCTCGGACTTCGTCGGCATCGGCGCGGCGCTCGGCCTGGCGGGCGTGCCGGCGCAGGTGTCCGTGCCGATCGCCGCGGTCGGGATCTGGCTGATCATCGTGCGCGGCTCCTACCGCTCCGCCGAGCGCATCTTCATCTGGTTCACGATCCCCTTCTTCGGCTACCCGATCGCCGCGGTGCTCGCGCATCCTCACTGGGGAGCCGTCGGCAAAGCGCTCGTGGTGCCGCAGCTGCACACCAACTCGGCGTTCCTGGTGCTGCTGATCGCGACCACCGGAACCACGATCACCCCCTACATGCAGCTGTACCTGCAGTCGGCCGTCGTCGACCGCGGCGTGCGCGAGGACGAGCTGGTCCACGAGGAGCGCGAGGCGGTCGCCGGGGCGGTATTCGCCAACATCATCGCCTCGTTCATCATCATCGCCGTCGGCGCGACGCTGTTCACGCACGGCATCCACAGCATCTCCTCCGCAGCCGACGCCGCCCGCGCGCTGAACCCCTTCGCCGGGCGCTATGCGGAGGTGCTGTTCGGGGTCGGCCTGCTCGGCGCCAGCCTGCTCGCCGCCGCGATCCTGCCGATCGCCACCTCCTACGTCGTCTCCGAGTCGCTCGGCTACGAAAAGGGCCTCGGCAGGCGGCGCGAGGAGGCACCGGTGTTCGTGAACCTGATCACCGCGATGATCATGCTCAGCGCATTCGTCGCGATCATTCCGGGCGTGCCGGTGATCACGCTGCTCGTCGCCGTGCAGGTGGTCAACGGCTTCCTGCTGCCGATCAACCTGTTCTTCATCTGGCGCCTGGCGCGCTCGCGCGGCGTGATGGGCGAGCGCCGCAGCCGCGGCCTGCTCGACGGCGCCGCCGCTGTGACCGTCGCCGTGACCTCCACGCTCTCGCTCGCGCTCGTCGTGATCACGATCGCGAGCCTGTAGCGCGGACCAGCAGCGAGGCGCCGATCGCCCCGCCGAGATCACCGAGCGCCGCCACGTGCACGTGCGGCGGGCGCGAGTCGGCGAACAGGTGCGGCAGCATCTCATCGGCGATCCGCTTGGCGTAGGGATGCCCGAGCCTGATCCCCAGCCCGCCGCCGATGATCACACCCTCGACGTCGAGCACGTTGATCACCGACGCGATCCCGGCGCCGAGCGCGCGCACGGCGCGATCGATGGTCTGGGTCGCGAGCTTGTCCTTGTGCGCGAGCGCGCGCGCCCACACGCCGCTGGTCAGGCGCGTGCGGTTCTGCTCCTTCATCAGCTTGAACAGGTCGGTCTTTCGCCCCTTCTCCTCGCTGAGATCGCGCACGTGCGCTTCCATCGACGCGCGCCCGGCGTATGCCTCCATGCAGCCGCGCCGCCCGCACGTGCAGCGCGCGCCGTCGATCTCCACGACCACGTGGCCGATCTCGCCGGCGCCGCCGCGCCCGGTCCACGGCCTGCCGTCGAGGATCAGCCCGCCGCCGACGCCCGTCCCCCAGAACACGCCCAGCAGCGAGCTGTACAGCCGTCCGGCCCCCAGCTTGAACTCCGCGTCGGTCGCCACCTGCACGTCGTTGCCGACCGCCACACGGCAGCCGAGCGCGCCTTCGAGCGTGCCCGCCAGCGGAAACGTGCCTTCCCAGTCCGGCAGGTTGCGAGCGCTCGTCACGTTGCCCGCTTCGATCGTGCCGGGAGAGCCGACGCCCACGCCGGCCAGCTGCGCCGGCTCCACCTCGGCGGCCTTGGCGGCGTCGCGCAGCGCCGTCTCCATCTCCGCGGCGACGTCCGCCGGGCCGCCCGTGACGGGCGTCGGGCGGCGGGCCGAGCCGAGCGCGTTGTTCTCCTCGTCGAGGATCGCCGCCTGGATCTTGGTCCCGCCGAGGTCGATCCCGCCGTAGAAGGACATCTGCGCGGATGATCGCAGAGCCGGCACAGCGCCGGCCCGGCCCTCCCGGCCGCCCGGAGATAAAGCAGGACGTTGGCCGTCTTTAGGTGAATTTAGCCCTGCTTGCAGCGTTTCTTCGCACTCTCTTACAGGCCTGAACCAGCATCTGAGTTGAACGAATGACCGAGCGCACCGGAGCACCCTGGGTCGTCTACGTGCTGGGAGCTCTCTGCGCCGGCGCGATCGTGGCCGCCGTCCTGGTCGTGGGACCCGCGTCCGGCAGCCAGGCGAGCGTCACGCGCACGGCCACCGTCGCGCAGGGGGTCGTACAGTCGACCGTGTCCGGCAGCGGCAACCTGCAGGCGCTCAGCCAGCTCAACCTCGGCTTCAAGACGGGCGGAACGGTCACGCACATATACGTCACCCAGGGCGAGCACGTGACCCAGGGCCAGCTGCTGGCCACGCTCGACCCGCAGAGCGCCGAAGTGACCCTGGAACAGGCCAAGGCAAGCCTGCAGTCAGCCGAAGCCAACCTCGCCAAGGAGGAAGAAACCGACGGCGAAACCGCCACCGGCTCGGGCGCGGGCAATGCCGGCGCCGCGTCAGCCGCATCGGTGCGCGACGACAGCGCCTCGGCAATCGCCACCGCAGCCACGGCGACGACGAGCGCCTACCCGGGTGGCGCGCCCGCCACCACGACCGCGCCGGCGAGCACCGCCCCCGCCGCGACCACGCCAACGGCCACCACGCCGACCACGACCACGCCGACGAGCACCACGCCCAGCAAGAGCACCACCTCGCCGGCCAGCGCCAAGGAAGAGGCAACAGAAAGGGAAAGCACGAAAGCCAAGAGCGGCGAAGGGGAAAAGGAACGGACGAAGGAAAAAGCGAGGGAAACGGTCAGCACGGCCACGCGCGAAGCGAACCTCGCCTCCGCTCGCGCCGCCGTTAGGAGCGACACGTTGACCGTGCACAGCGACGAACAGGCGGTCCAGGACACCAACCTCTACGCGCCGGAGAGCGGCACGATCGTCTCGCTCTCCGGCCAGGTCGGAGAAGTCGTCTCGGGAAGCGGGACCAGCAAAGCGTCGAGCGGCAGCTCATCCAGCGGATCGAGCGCGACCGGGGCGACGGGCGCCTCATCCACGGGCCGTTCCGCCACGGGCGCGTCGAGCTCAGCCGGCGCCAGCAGCTCCTCCAGCTCCTCCAGCTCGGCCTTCGCCGTGCTCAGCGACCTCAGCTCGATGCAGCTGGTGGTACCCCTCAGCGAATCGGAAATCGGCAACGTCAAGGTCGGTCAGATCGCCACCGTGACCGTCGAAGCGCTCGAAGGCCGCAAGCTGGCCGCACACGTCAGCGAAGTCGCGCTGCTCTCCACGAGCAGCAGCGGCGCCGTCAGCTACGACGTCACCTTCCGGCTCGACCAGCTCACCGCCGGCCTGAAACTGGGTATGAGCGCGACCGCCGAAGTCGTCGTCAAGCAGGCAGAAGGCCTCAACGTCCCCACCAGTGCGCTCACCGCCGACACCGTCACCGTGGAGCGCGCCGGCAAGCGGGTGCGCCAGCGGGTCGTCACGGGGCTGGCCGGCAACAGCTCGACGATCATCCTCAGCGGCCTGAAGGCTGGGGAAACGGTCGTCCTGCCCGCGGCGAGCAGCACGAGCTCGAGCGGCGCCAGCCTCACCTCCAGGCTCGCCAGCCGCCTCGGCGGCGGGGCGGGAGCGCTGGGCGGCGCCCTCGGCGGCGGAGGCGGCGGCGCGTTCTTCAGGGGCGGCGGCTGATGCGCTGGCCCGCGCGCTCGCGCACGCCAACACCCGCGCGCGTCCCCCGCGAGCAGCCCCTGGTGCGGCGTTTGGCGCCTGAGCCGAGCCCCGCCGGACGCGCCCGCGCCCGCGCGCGCCATCCGGTCATCCAGGTGCACGCCGTCTCCAAGGTCTTCGAGCTCGGACAGATACGCGTGCGCGCGCTGCGCAACGTCTCGCTGCGCATCGACACCGGCGACCTGGTGGCGATCATGGGCAGCTCCGGCAGCGGCAAGAGCACACTGATGAACATCCTCGGCTGCCTCGACGTCCCCACCAGCGGCCGCTATGAGATCGACGGCGTGGACGTCGGCGAGATGGACGAGGACGACCTCGCCGACCTGCGCAACCGCAAGATCGGCTTCGTCTTCCAGAGCTTCAACCTGGTCGCGCGCACGAGCGCGCTCGTCAACGTCGAGCTGCCGCTCGCGTACGCCGGCCTGCGGGGCACACAGCGCAGGCAGCGCGCCGAACGGGCGCTGCGCTCGGTCGGCATGGCCAACCGCATGCACCATCAGCCCTCCGAGCTCTCCGGCGGCCAGCAGCAGCGGGTCGCCGTCGCCCGTGCAATCGTGACCAACCCCGCGCTGATCCTCGCCGACGAGCCCACCGGGAACCTGGACTCGCACGCCACCGAGGACGTGCTGCGGATCTTCGCGCGCCTGAACGAAGAAGGGCGCACGGTGGTCCTGATCACGCACGAGCCGGACGTCGCCGAACAGACCAAGCGCATCATCCGCCTCAGCGACGGCGAGGTCGTCGAGGATCGGCGCCTGGCCGACGTTTACGACGCTCCTCCCGCGCCGCACGACCTCAAGTCCGCCCACCATCACCCCGCCGACGCGGGCGTCGCGGAGGCGCAGCGATGATCGGCGCGGAGATGCTGCGCATCGCCTGGAGCGGGATCACTGCGAACAAGCTGCGCTCGGGCCTGACGATCCTCGGCATGACGATCGGCGTCGCCTCGGTGATCGTGCTGATAGCCGTCGGCAACGGCTCATCCAAGGCGGTCCAGTCGACGATCCAGAGCCTCGGAACCAACGTGCTGGTGGTGCAGGCCAGCGGCGGCCTTCGCTTCGGCGCGCGCGCGAGCACCGCCGCGACGGTGTCGCTGACGAAGGCGGACGCCGACGCGCTGCAAAACCCCAGCCTCGCCCCGGACGTCAAGAGCGCCTCGCCGGTCGTCGACGCCAGCGACGTCAAACTCGTCTACGACGGCACCAGCTACGAACCGTCCTCGTTCGTCGGTACCACCCCGTCCTATTTGACCGCGCACACGTACAAGATCGCCGAAGGCGCCGCGTTCACCGCCGAAGATGTGAGCAAGAACCGGCGCGTGGCGGTGATCGGGCAGGAAGTCGTGCAGGAACTGTTCGCCGGCGCCAGCGCCGTCGGGCAGAACATGAAGGTCAACGGCAGCAACTACGAAGTCGTCGGCGTGCTCGCGAAAAAGGGAACCAACGGCACCACCAACGAGGATGACGTCGTGATGGCGCCGATCACCACCGTGCAGGACTCGCTCACGGGCGTCGGGCCGATCGACTCGATCACCGTCCAGGCGAAGTCCGAATCATCGCTCAACGCCGCCGAAGCGGAGGTCACGACGCTCCTCGAGGAACGCCACAGGATCAAAGACACCGCCGAACCCGGCTTCAGCGTGCTCAACCAGGGCTCGCTGCTGGAAACCTCGAGCTCGACCAGCAGCGTGTTCACGACGTTGCTCGGCGAGGTCGCCGCGATCTCGCTGCTCGTCGGCGGGATCGGCGTGATGAACATCATGCTCGTGTCCGTCACCGAGCGCACCAGGGAGATCGGCATCCGCAAGGCGGTCGGCGCCAGGCGCTCGGACATCCTCACCCAGTTCCTCACCGAGGCCGTGCTCGTGTCGCTGTTCGGCGGCATCGCCGGCGTACTCGTCGGCGTGATCGGCAGCCAGTTCGAAATCGCCGGCGTGCACCCCGAGATCGCCACCTACTCGATCTTCCTCGCCTTCGGCGCGGCGCTCGCCTCGGGCCTGTTCTTCGGCACCTATCCCGCCGCGCGCGCCGCGCGCCTACGACCGATCGAAGCGCTGCGCTTTGAGTGACCCATCCTCCCCCCATCAGGAGCCCGCAATGGCAGACCAACAGCCCGTCATGTCCCACGAGGAGCCGGTCGAAGCTCAGGACGAGTGGCTCGAGGAGCCTGAGGAGCTGCCGCGCCGGCCGCGCCGGCGCCTGCTCGGCACGGGCGCCAACCCGATCTTCCTGGCACTGCTCGCGGTGCTGCTGATCGCCTGCGGCTTCATCGGCGGGGTGCTGATCGAGAAGGACGAAACGTCCTCCAGCTCCGCCGCCGGCTCCACTGCGGCGGCGAGCCTCGCATCGCGCTTTCGCGCCCTGCGCGGAGGCACGAGCTCGACGTCGACGAGCGGATCGGCGAGCCCCACCGGCGGCTTTGCGCACCCGACCGCCGGCACCGTCGCCTACATCGCCGGCGACACGCTGTACGTGACCGACTCCGAAGGCAACACGATCAAGGTCACGACCTCGACAGGCACGAACGTGACCAAGACGGTGAGCTCGAGCGTCAAGGGCATCCATCCCGGCGAAACGGTCACCGTCACCGGCGCCACCGGCTCGAGCGGCGCCGTCAGCGCCGAATCGATCAGCGTCGGCTCGAGCGGCGGCGGTCTTGCGGCGCTGTTCGGTGCCGCGAGCGCGGGCGGTTCGAGCTCGGGCTCCGGCGGCGCAGGCAAGAGCAGCAGGAGCGGCGAACCCGCGCTGTTCGGCAGCGGCGGCTAGCTACAGTCCGAACAGTTGGGCAGGCGCTGCCGGGCGGGCACGAATCAGACAACGAGATCACCAACAAAGGAAGTCAATGCCTCACATCCACAGCAACAGCAGCAGGCCCGCTATAGCGGCGCTGATCCTCGTGCTCGCCAGCCTCGCGCTGGCGGCGTGCGGAGGCTCCTCTGGCAGCACCTCCTCATCGACCACCGCGACCACGAGCGCGAGCGCGACGACGCCCACCACGGGCGGCGCGCCGGGGGCCAGGGACGGGCGCTTCAGCGCGATCCGCGAATGCCTGCAGAAGAACGGCATCACGCTGCCCGCGCGCAAACCCGGCCAGGGACCTGGTGCCGGCGGCTTCCTCGGCGGCGGCGGTCCCACGCTGCCGAAGGGCGTGACCAAAGCACAGTACGAAGCGGCCCTCAAGAAGTGCGGCGGCAGCTTCTTCAAAGGCGGCCGCGGCGGATTCAGGGGCGGCGGCTTCAACACCGCGGCGGGCAAACAGGCGCTCGCCAAGTTCTCGGCGTGCATGAGCGAACACGGTGTGAAGATCCCCGCTCCCAACACCTCCGGCAACGGCCCGATCTTCAACACCAAGGGCATCGACACCGCCAGCGCCAAGTTCAGGGAAGCCGAGGCCAAGTGCCGCGCCGACCTGCTGGGCGCCTTCCGCGCGCGTCCGGGCGCCGCCGGCGCACCCGGCGCGGGCTAGCGCCGCTTCGGGTCGGGGATCGCAGCGGAGCTCGGCTTGGTGACGATCGTCGGTGTCGGCAGCGCCCCGACGCGCTGCATCAGCTGGCTCCACTGCGCGGCGCTGAGCGGGCTGGTCGTGACGATCGGGGCGGGCGCGGTCCGGCCCGAGCGCGCCGAGTGCGCCGCCGTCGCGGCCGCCGTCGGGCTGAGCGCCGGCGTGGCTGACGGCGGGTTGAACTTCAGGCGGATGCGGTTCCAGTCGGTCGCGGACGCGTGGGTGCTGGGCGAGCCGGGGTAGCGCATGAGGCTGTCGATCTCGTGCGGCACGAAGCCGTGGGGCAGCGTGAGCAGCGCTCGGACCGTCAGGTCGGTGATCGTTTCCGGTCCCTGGTGGCCCGCGATCGGCGTGCCGTTGATCGCGGAGATGTCGACTTCCTCGCCCGAAACGGCGGCGGCGGACGCGTTCTGACGCTGCGTGCAGCGCAGGGCGCCGACTGTCGGCTCCAGGCCGCTGCGCGATAGGAACGCAAGCACTGCGAGGACGCGTTTGTCGACCATCCCCGATGCCACTTCGTGGCGGCCACACGCATCGAGCTTGATCCCGGGGTCGGACAGCACCGCGCGCTCGAGCTGCGCCTTGGAGAGCAGGAACACGTCGCTCGCGGTCGCGCCGAGCAGCGCGTTGGTCGCCTTCGCCCCCTGCGGGTGCAGCGCCGTCTGCAGCTGCGCCCAGTTGGCCAGAATCGGACCGGGGTTGACCGTTTCGGTGTCGCCAGCGGGACGGATCGCAAAGCGCAGGTGGCCGTCCTTCGCCCGCGGCGGCGTGCTCACCCGCCCGAGCACCGTGCCTGAGGCGACGACCGAGCCGGCACGCAACGGCAGGCGCTGACCGGCGCTGTCGCTCCTCGCCTTCCTGGCGGCGCTCGCACGAGCGGCCGCGCGCGCGTCCGGGTTGCCCGGGTGCGCGAACAGCCGGACCCTGCCCATGCCCGACGGCGTCGCTTCCGGAGCGCCCGTCGGGAGGGAGATGTGGCCGGCGCCCGAGGCGCCCTGGGCGGCCGGCGCCTTGACCTGCAGCGTCAGCGGCGGCTGCGTCCCCGCGCTGGCCGGCTGCGAGGGCGCTGGATCGCGCGTGCTCGCGTCTTCCACCACCGGCGACTTCGCGCGCGCGCTCGGCGCTTTCGCCAGCACGTAGGTGGGGGCGATGCTGCCGAGGCCCGCGTACGTGAACAGATCGCCGTAGACGTCGCGCAGCACCACGTACTTGCCAAGCTTGCGCGAGTCGCCGATCTTGACGATGCGTCCATCCTGCACGGCCACCACCGAGGCGTTGGGAGAGCTCAGCAGTTCGACGAGCTGCAGCGCCTGGGCGGCGGAGGCGTCGGCTTTGGACGTCGCGGCGGCTGCGGCCGCGGCCGGCGACAACGGCGGCGAGCTGCCCGGAGCGCCGGTGGCGGGCGCGGCGCCGGCGCTCGCGCCCGGTGTGGCGGCGCTCGACGCGGCGCTGGAGACCGCCGCCGCGCCTGCGGTCGCGCTCGACGCGGGTACCGTGGGGAGCCGACTCCAGGACAGGTGCTTGCCGGTCACGGGCGGGCGGCCGTCGATCAGGCCGGTGAGCGTGGCGATCACGGCCTTGGGGTAGGTCGAGATCAGCTTGGCGCGCAGCAGCACCGATTCGACATATTCTTCGGAGTGGTTGTAGGCGAGGATCGCCGCGCGCAGATTGGTCGCGGCGCCTGCCGCGCGCAGGTAGCGCGCCGCGGCGAAGACCGCGTCCACCGGGTTGTATGGGTCCGCGTAGCCCGCGTTCAGCGCATCCACCCCGTACTGCAGCCAGGTGCTCGGCTCGAACTGCATCCAGCCGACGGCGCCGGCGGTCGAGACCGACTGGTCGCTGCCGTAATCGGTCTCGATTTCGTTGATCGCCGCGAGGATCTGCCACGGCACCCCGTACTGGACGGCGGCGGCCTTGTAGATGGGCAGCAGGAACAGCGGGATGCGGTAGAAGGCCAGCGCCTGGTCGGAGGCTTCCGCGGAGGCGAGCACCGCCGCGAGCGCCCCGGCCTCGGCCGCGATCGTCTGCGGCGAGGCCGCCACGTTGTTGGGCCCGGAGGCCTTGCCGGCGTGCTTGCTGGACTTGCCGGCTTCGGCGTTCGCCTTGGTGGTCGTCTGGCTCGGGTTCGACGGGGCGCTGGCGGTGGCTTTCTGCGTGCGTTTGAGCACCACCGTTGGGGCTTCGCCGGCCGCCGGCGCGGGAGCGCTCGCAGGAGTGGTGGCGGTCGGGGTGGTGCTCGCGGGCGCGGTGGTGGTCGGAGCGCTCGTCGTTTCGGTCGTCGGCGTGCTGCTGGTGGTAGTGGTGGGCGTCGACGAGGTTTCGGTCGTGGACTGGCCGGCTTCGCCTTCCTGGGCGCCGCCTGCTTCGGCGGCCGGAACGCCGCTCGCCAGCGCCGCGGCGCTCAGCGGCCCGCCGAGCCCGGCCGCGGTCAGGCCGCCGCCTGCGAGGGCCGACAGCATCGCGCGCACAGCCCGTCGGCGGGCGCGGTTCACAGGCGGCATACGCGGAAATCGATCATCTTGGGGACGTCCCATCGTCGGTGGTGGCGCAGCTAGCCCACGAACGGGGGATACGCCCACCGGCATTCTTATCGGCAGCCAACCATGAATCCGTAAAGGAATCGTAATCGCGCCGGCAAATCGTGGAGAGCTCTGATCTCATGGTTTTCGGGCTTCGGGACCGTAGCGACCCCCGCGGCGTGGCGTCGCAGTGGCCTGCCACGCGTCCACTACTACTGGACCGCACGCCCCACTCCTGCCGCTCTATTGTTGACAGCGAGGGGTTCGTACCCATGACAGGACCGCGCGACCGGCGGGTCCGCTGATGCAGAGGGAGCGGGGATGATGAGCATGCGGTGTGGGATCGTTGCAGCGCTGGTCTGCGGCGTGTGCCTGGCGGCGGCGAGCCCGGCGCTCGCGGAAGAGACGGTGAGCATCACCGAAGCGGGCTTCTCCCCGAACGTGCCCGGCGAGCCCACGAACGCGTTCGGGAAGGCCGTGATCGGCTCGACCGACCTGCCGGTGCCCTCCCCGATCACCCACGTCGACGTGTTCGGCCCGGCGGGGACGACGCTCAACCTGCAAGGCACGGGGACGTGCGAACGGGACCGGCTGGAACAGCTCGGCGCGCAGGGCTGTCCGGCCAACTCCAAGGCGGGGACCGGCGGCGGCGAGGGCGTCTACGAACTGGCCCACGAACTCGTCGAAGAGGAATACACGCTGACATTCTTCCTCGCCGACAACAAGCCGGGGCACGTCTCGCTGCTGATCCTCCTCAAGGGCTCGACCCCCGTATCGATCGAAGTCATCCTCACCGGCACCGTGATCACCGGCCATGCCCCCTACGGCCTCGGCTTCAGCGTCGAAGTGCCCCTCATCAAAGTGCTGCCCGAAGCCTCCGACGCCTCCGCCAAGACCGCCTTCGTGACGCTCGGGGCGCACGGCCTCACCTACTACAAGAAGGTCCACGGCAGGCGCAGGAAGCTCCACGTCAAGGGCATCATCCTGCCGAAGCGCTGCCCGCGCGGGGGCTGGCCGGTGGCCTCGACGTTCACCTTCCAGGACGGCTCGACGGTGATGGCCAAGCGCACCGTGCCCTGCGCGAAGTGATGACGGCGCGCGTGATGCAGGCACGCCGCGCCGGCACCGGCAGCCGACGTGCAGCGCGCGCGGCGCAGCCAATGCGACGCCGGAAAGCGATATTCTCCAAGCGCGATGGAAACGATCCTCTCCGTGCTGCAGGTCGCGATCGCGGTGATCCTGATCTTCCTGGTGCTGATGCACTCGGGCAAGGACTCCGGCCTCTCCGGCGCGTTCGGCGTCGGCAGCGGGACGGGTCCGCTGGGCGGCGGATCGATGGTCGAGCGCAACCTCAACCGCTGGACCATCTTCTTTGGGGTGCTGTTCTTCGTGAACGCGATCCTGCTGCTCAAGAAGATCTGAGAGCCCTTTTTTCGGGCGCCTACGCGTCGGAGGCGAGCGGGTCCTCGCCGGCGTCGCCTGGGGTGAGCGCCTGCAGCGAGTCGAGGATCGCGATCGCCTCCGCGCGCAGTTCGGCGTCGATCGCGCGATAGTCCTCAGGCGAGAGCTTGCCCGTGCGGAAGTCGAGCTCCGCATCGCGGATCTCGCGGTACTTGGCCTCGCGCGCAGCCTCCAGCTCGTCCAGCGCGCGCGCCGCCTCGAGCTCGTCCAGCCTGTGTGTCGCCGCGGCCGCTTCGTCGGGTTGCGCGGGAGCTCCGGGCGTCGAGCTTCGGCCCGCGGCCCGCCGCGCGCGGCGCAGCGGCGCGCCGACGACGAGCATCACCAGCCCGACCAGCACCAGCGTGAGGATCGCGATCAGGAAGGCCACGCCGTCAGAGTCACACGAGGCGCGCGCGTCAGGCGCGCGCCAGGCCCCGCAGCGCCCGCGCGCGCGAGCGCGCGGCAACGCGCCGGCGCACGACGCTCGGCGCCGGCCACAGCGCGATCAGTCCGCCGCCGAAGCTGATCAGGCCGCCGATCCAGATCCAGAAGACGAGCGGCGAGACGAGGAAGTTGAACTGCGCCTGCGGCGGGTGCTTGAGGTACGCGCGCGCGAGGTAGGCGATCGCCACCAGCCCGTCTTCCGGCGGCAGCGTGCTGTTGCCGACCGTCACGATGCGCTTCAGCGCGGGGGTTTCGATGTCAGGCTCGATCGCGCTCCACACGTTGCGCGTGAGGCTCGCGTCCATCGCCACGTGGCTGACGGGCTGGCCGCCGATCAGGCTGCCGACGCTGCCCTGGCCGGCTTCGTCGGAGGCGTAGAAGCCCTCGCTGGGGTTCAGCGTGGCGACGTGGCGTCCGTGCTCGCTGACGTCCAGCACGGCCCCCAGGTTGAGCGTGGAGCCGGTGTGCGCCTCGTCGTAGGCGGGGGTGATCGTCGCGGTCGGGCGCACGTAGCGGACGGTGTAGGCGCCCACGCGCGTGGACTGCCCCGGCGAGAGGCCCAGCTGCGAAGCGTGCTGGAAGGACGAGGAGGCCGCGACCGCGATGAATAGCACGGCGATGCCGATGTGCACGATGTAGCCGCCGTAGCGGCGGCGGTTGCGCTTGACCAGCGCCAACAGCGCCAGCGGCACGGGCTCCCCTGCCATCGCGCGCCGCGCGCGCGTGCCGCGGAAGAACTCCTGTCCGACGCTGCCGAACACGAACGCCGCACAACAGAACATCGCCGCCGCGAGCGGCTTTCGGGTGATGCCGGCAAGCTCGAGCACCACCAGCAGCAGCAGCGCGCAGGCGCTCGGCACGACGAAGTTGCGCCTGGCGTTCGCGAGCGTCGCGCGCCGCCACGCGATCACCGGCCCGATGCCGCTGAGCAGCACCAGGATCAGCGCGAGCGGCACCGTGTAGCGGTCGAACCACGGCGGGCCGACGGACGCTTCCTGGCCGGTGAACGCCTCGGAGATCAGCGGGAAGTAGGTGCCCCAGAAGATCACGAAGCACAGCCCCACGAGCACCACGTTGTTGGCGAGGAAGATCGACTCGCGCGAGAGCCACGAGTCCAGCCGGTGCTCGGAGCGCAGCATGTCGCGGCGCGAGACCACCAGGTAGATCGAGCCGCCGATCAGCGCCGCGATCAGGCATACGAACGGCACCCCCAGCGTGTGCCCGCCGAACGCGTGGATCGAGTCGAGGATGCCGCTGCGCACCAGGAACGTGCCCATGATCGCCAGCGTGCCGGTGGCGAGCGCCAGCGAGACGTTCCACACCTTCAGCATCCCGCGCTTCTCCTGGATCATCAGCGAGTGCAGGAACGCGGTGCCCGTCAGCCACGGCATCAGTGAGGCGTTCTCTACCGCGTCCCAGCCCCAGTAGCCGCCCCAGCCGAGCTCCGAGTAGGACCACAGCGCGCCGAGCAGGATGCCCGCGCCGAGGAACAGCCACGCGGCGAACGCGAAGCGGCGGATCGCTTTGATCCAGTCGGCGTCCACCCTGCGGGACAGCAGCGCACCCATCCCGAACGCGAGCGGGATCGTGCACAGCGTGTAGCCCGAGTAGAGCATCGGCGGGTGGATGATCATCGTCGGGAAGCGCAGCAGCGGATCGAGCCCCACGCCTTCCGGCGGCGCCGGGTGGGTCGTCGCGAAGGGGTTGGCGTAGAAGACCATCAGCGCCACGAAGAAGCCGCCGAAGCCGAGCATGATCGCGGTCGCGTACGCGGCCACGTCGCGCAGGTGCCGGCGCGTCAGGAACAGCGCGAGGCTCGACCACAGCGACATCAGCCACGCCCACAACAGCAGCGAGCCTTCCTGGGAGGACCACACCGCGGCCGCGCGGTAGAGCGCCGGCGTCGTGCGGCTGGAGGTGTCCGCGACGGTGTTGAAGGCGAAGTCGTTGCGCAGGAACGCCACCTCCAGCACGATCATCGCGACCGTCAGGACCCCGGCGAGCGCGTACACCGAGCGCCGGCCGGACTCCGAGAACTCGACGCGTCCGCTGCGCACCCCGTACAGCGACGCGCCGATCCCGTACGCGCACACGATCAGCGCCAGCACCAGGCACGCGAACCCCAGACCGGCCATCAGTCCCTACGCCTCCGGCTCATCGTGTCCGCCGCGCGCCGGCGCACTCAGGCGTTCTGGTTCTCGCTCGGCGGAGCGGTCTTGTACTTGGAGGGGCACTTCGTGATCAGCGAGTTGCGTTCGCCGATGAATCGGCTCCCCTGCTTCTCGACCGTCACGATCACCTCGCGACCTTCGTGGAAGGGGTCCGGCACGATCCCGGAGTAGGCCAGCGGGATCGCCGTCCCCCCCGCGCGGTCCTCGACGCTGAAGTCCAGCACCGTCCCCTCGCGGTGAACCGAGCCCTGGACCACCGTGCCGGTCAGCTGGTAGCTGCGCCCGGGCTGGGCCTCGCGCAACAGCTGGCTGGGCGTGAGCGCCGGGCTGGCGGCGCTGAAGCTCGTGTAGATCAGCGCGCTCGCCAGCACCACAGCCGCGCTCAGCGCCACGACCAAGCGCACTGTTCGCTTGCGCGAGGGGTTCATCGCGCCCAAGTATCGCAAAACCCCCTTTGCGCCCGCGCCGGCGCGTGCGCCACGGCCGCCGGCAACCCGCTGGCGCGTGCGACCAGGAAACAATGGTTGCACGGCGAAACCTTTAGCCGTGGACGACGTTATAGGAGGTAGCGCAACGTGAGACCGAGCCTCCCGCACCCACTTCGCGAGCAGCGACACCCACGCCGGCGATCGCGCGGGCGTGCGGCGCGAGCGCTCGAGCCGGTGCGCGAGCCCGCCGCGCGAGCGCCCGAGACCCGCGAGGAGCCCTGCGCGAGCGGATGCGACCCCGACGTACGGCGGGTGCGCGAGGCAGGCGGCCCGATCGACCACGCCTCCTACACCTGCGCGTGCGGCTGCCTGTTCGACGCGCCGGTGTCGACCAGCGTGAGCTGCCCGCACTGCGGCAGCGACCAGGCCTGGTAAGACGAAGGCCCCGCCTGAGCGGGGCCTTCGTGCACACGTCGGTTGGCGGCCGAGCGCCTTCCCTGCTACTTGGCCTTCACTTCGAACGCCGGCTGTTCGTACTGCCAGTTGCAACCGGGCTCGATCCCCGTCGCGCTGAAGGAGCCGAGCGTGCCGCCGCAGTCGATCGCGCTGTAGGTCGTGTTGAGGAAGACCTGTTCGGGGAGCGGGTCCGTGCCCACCGACGGCGGCGCCACGGGCACCCTTTCGTAGTCCTCGCCTTCACAGGCGCCGGTCGTTTTGTTGAGGTGTTCCGGGTTGCACACGTAGTCGGCGTTGACCGCCACGTTCAGCGAGTTCTCCGGCCCTTCGAGGCCCGTCGGTTCGTTGCCGTAGGTCTCGGTGTTGTAGGCGATCGCGATGACCGCCTGCGCGGGCAGCGTGGCCTTGGGAAGCGTGAAGCTGGCCTTGGTCGCCTTGGCAAAGGCGCATTCCTTGCCGAAGCCTTTGACGTCTTCGGGCATTTCGAGCGGGCACTTCGCGCTCGCGGATGGCCGGTAGTGGACCTTGACCTCCCGCGTGATCCGCGCGATCGGCGAGCCCAGCGAGCCAACCTTGTAGATGCTGAGGGTGATCGGCCATTCGAAGCTCGCGCCGCTCGCGGTCGTGCACGCGGCGCCGCTGCCGCTCTGACACGCGTAGCTCTCCAGGATGACCGAGACCGTCGGACTCGTGCGCGCCGTGTTCCCGAACTGGACCTCGCCGCCGAATTCGGCGACCGAGTCCGACTCGAACCCGAGGGCCGGCAGGGACTTCGACGGGATGTTGTTGTAGATGACTTCGTTCGCGCTGGCCGCGCCGGCCGCGAGGGCCGCGACGGCTGTTGTCGCGAGGAGCGCCGCAGCCAACCGTGCGACCCTCGCTGGAATCCTTCCGCTCATGTCTGTCTCCATTCGTTGCAATCGAGTCCTCTGACTACGAGGCGCTTTCCGAGCCCAACCCCCTCCAGGGTCTCGTCGGACGAAAGCCGTGTGGCGACAGGTCATTCGCCCCCACGGGGTCGGCTCGCAATCGCCAACCCCCGCTGCACGGCACCGCTCCGCGTCGGGACCGTAGCCGCACGCGTCACTATTGTCAAGCTGCCGCACGACGCGCTCACCGCGCGATCGTAGCTTCACCACGACGCGTTCACGCCGCGCCGCGAGCGCCGCCGGACAGGATCGCTGGCTCTCAGACCAGCTCGTCAACCTGCGCGCGACACCGCCGCCCGCCCGGCCCTCATCGAGATGCTCGACAAGGCGAAGCTCCCCTGAGCGCTCGCCACGAGCACGAACTGATCCTCGGCACCGAGCCATCGCAGGCGGCCAGCTCAACTGGCTCCGCGCCAACCCAGCTTAAGCCGACGCACGAGTTCGCCTCCCCTCCACTTTGCCGCTGACTGGTGCATCGTGGCGGGGTACTATGCCGGGCGTTCATCGGGGCCAACAGGCAGCCCGCCCGACGCAACCGTTCGAGTCCGCACCGTATGCCCATCGACCCTCCGCTCGGCGAAGAACTCGACTGGAAACCGGTCCGACGACCGGAGGGCGGCTCGATGCAGGGCGCGCACATCCTGGTTCGCCCGGTCAACGCGGCGAGTGACGCCGCGCCGTTGTTCTCCGTCTCGCACCCGCCCGACGGCGACCCTGCGATCTGGACCTACCTGCCCGACGGGCCTTATGAGAGCCCGGACCACCTGCGCCAGACGCTGGCGTGGGCTGAAACCTCACAGGACGCGCTCTACTTCACGCTGGTGCGCCTCACGGACGAACGCCCGCTCGGCCTCGCCTCCTACCTCCGCATCACACCGGAGTTCGGCGTAATCGAGATCGGGCATATCTGGTTCGGTGTGCCGCTGCAGCGGACGACCGCCGCGACCGAGGCGATCTACCTGCTGCTCGGTCACGCGTTCGACGAGCTGGGGTACCGCCGCGTCGAGTGGAAGTGCAACGCGCTCAACGCTGCCTCGCGGCGTGCCGCAGAGCGCTTCGGGTTCACCTTCGAGGGCGTCTTCCGCAAGCACCAGGTGGTCAAGGGCCGCAACCGCGACACCGCCTGGCATGCCATCACCGATGAGCAGTGGCCGGCTATCCGGCGCGGATTCCAGACGTGGCTCGCGCCCGAGAACATGGACGACAACGGTCAACAACGGCGACCGCTCGGGGACCTGATCGGCGACGCTCGTAGCCCACCGCCTGGAAGCTCGGCCCGCACCTGCTGACGCTCACGGGCGCTCTGCCGGCGACTACCTGATGTACATCCCGGAGATCGCGCGCGCGATCACCAGCTGCTGGATCTCGGCGGTGCCCTCGAAGATGTCGTAGATCTTCGCGTCGCGGTGCCAGCGCTCGACGGGGAACTCGCGCGTGTAGCCGTTGCCGCCGAGGATCTGGATCGCGCGCTCGGTCACCCACACGGCGACCTCGCCGGCCTTGAGCTTGCTCATCGAGCCCTCGGCGTTCTCGAATTTCACGCTGTTGCGCCCCATCCAGGACGCACGCCAGACGAGCAGGCGCGCGGCGTCGATCTCCAGCTTCATGCGCGCGAGCGTGAACGCGATCGACTGGTTCTCGATGATCTTGCGGCCGAACTGCTCGCGCTCCTTGGCGTACTCGAGCGCGTACTCGTAGGCCGCGCGCGCGATGCCGAGCGCCTGCGAGCCGACCGTCGGGCGCGAGGACTCGAACGTCTGCATCGCGGCCTGCGAGTTGCTTTTCTTGCCCTCGCGCACGCGCGCGAGGCGTTCGTCGAGCTTGTCCTTGCCGCCCAGCACGTGGCCGGCCGGGACGCGACAGTCGTCGAGGAACACGTCCGCGGTGTGCGAGGCGCGCAGGCCGTGCTTGGAGACCTTCGAGCCCTGCGAGATGCCCTTGGCTTCGCTCATCGGCACCACGAACGCGGCGTGGCCTTTGGAGCCGAGCTCCCGGTCGACCGAAGCGATGATCACGTGCACGTCGGCGATGCCGCCGTTGGTCGCCCACGCCTTCTGGCCGTTGAGCACCCACTCGCCGGCCGCCTCGTCGAACTTGGCGGTCGTGCGTACGCCCGACACGTCCGAGCCGGCGTTGGGCTCGGAGGCGCAGAACGCGGCGACCTTGAGATCGTCGGGCGTGCCGAAGCAGCGCGGGATCCATTCTCCGATCTGCTCGCCGGAGCCCTGGCCGAAGATCGCGGCCACCGCGAGCGCGGTGCCCATGATCGCCATGCCGATCCCCGCGTCCCCCCAGAACAGCTCCTCGTTGACGATCGGCAGCGTCAGCCCCGTCGGGTCGGCGAAGAACTGCGCGAGGCCTTCGAAGCCGTACAGCCCGATCTTCGCCGCCTCTTCGATGATCGGCCACGGTGTCTGCTCCTTCTCGTCCCACTCGTGGGCGGCCGGGCGCACGACGTCGGCGGCGAAGCCGTGGACCCAGTCGCGAATGTCCTTCTGGTCCTGGGTCAGCGCCAGCGAGAACGTCACATCCTGGTTGGCTGCGCCGGCGATCGCCTCGACCGCGGCCTCAGCGGCGTCCGCGACCGTCGGGCTGGAGGCGGGCGAAGCGGCTGTGGGTGGGGCTGACATCGGACGGGATCTCCTTTGGTGACTGTGCGCTGAGAGGGACCGGGACGGGATCCAGACGGCGGGCCAGGTGGGAATACCCTTGACAAACGCCGCTCCGGAACCCTTGACAGGGTAACCCACGAGCGCTTGCTTTGCAGGGAAATCACGGCGCGCGCGACGGCTACATCGTAAAACCGATGTGACGCGACTTCATCTGGATTGTCGAGTCTCTGACCAGCTCCTCGACGCGACCGGCTACCGCGTCTGCCAGGCCGCTACCGCGTCTGCCAGGCCTGCTCCTCGCGGGTGAGCGCGAGCACCTCCTTGGGCAGCTTCCCCGCGGCGACATCCGCGACGGTCACGTTCTCGAGCACTTTGCGAAGGTTGGCGCGCAGCGCGACCCACACCTGCTGCAGGCTCTCGGCCGAGCCGACGTACTCGACCTCCTCCGGCCGCTGCCCGCGCACCCCAACCAGCGGCCCCTCGACGGCGCGGATGATCTGGGCGAGGTTGACCTCGTCGGCGGGATGCGCCAGCCAGTAGCCGCCCTCGGGTCCGCGCTGGCTGCGCACGATGCCCGAGGAGCGCAGCTGCGTGAGGATGTTCTCCAGGAAGGACACCGGGATCTTCTGCGCCTGCGCGACTTCGTCGACCTTGCGGGGCGAGTCCTGGCTGCTGTCCGCGAGCTCCACCACGGCGCGCACGGCGTAGTCGGCCTTGGCGGTGACGTGCATGCCCTGATTCTCACGTATCCGGCGGCGAACCGGCGGGTGGGTGTTGATTTGCAGGCGAGTTAGGCAACCCTAACTGCTGTGGTACGGTCCCGATATCATCCCGACCACACAGATCGGATTTACCCCATGAACCGTCGTAAGCTCGCCCTACCAAGCGCCCTGCTGGCGTCCTGCGCGCTGGCGCTCGGTGCCTGCGGCTCTTCCGCGCACAGCGGCACCGTGATCACGCTGTACAACGGCCAGCACGAACAGACGACGGCCGCGCTGGTGAAGGCGTTCGAGCGCCAGACGGGCATCACGGTGGAAGTCCGCAGCGGCGACGAGGCCGAACTCGGCAACCAGATCCTGCAGGAGGGCTCGAGCTCGCCGGCCGACGTCTTCTATACCGAGAACACGCCCGTGCTGGAAGCGCTGCGCGATAAGGGCATGCTGGCCGCGGTCGCGCCCGCGACGCTCGCGGCGGTCCCCAGTCGCTACGACTCCGCGCAGGGCGACTGGGTCGGGGTCTCGGCGCGCGTGTCGGTGCTCGTCTACAACACCTCCCAGGTCACGCCCGCGCAGCTGCCGAGCTCGATTCTCGAACTGGCCGAGCCGAAGTGGAAGGGCAGGGTCGGCTTCGCCCCCTCCGAGACCGACTTCCAGCCGCTGATCACCGCGATCACCAAGCTCGACGGGCTCGCGACCGCCGAACGCTGGCTGAAGGGCCTGCAGGCGAACAGCAGGCTGTACCCGGACAACGAGACGGTGGTCGCGCAGGTCAACAACGGCGAGAGCGCGGTCGGGCTGATCAACCACTACTACTGGTTCCGCCTGCGCGCCGAGCTCGGCCACGGCGGCATGCACTCGGCGCTGCACTACTACGCCGCGGGCGACCCGGGCGACCTCGTCGACGTGTCCGGCGCGGCGGTTCTGAAGTCGAGCTCGCACCAGGCGGCCGCGCAGCGGTTCCTGGCGTTCCTCGTCAGCAGGGCGGGCCAGGAAACGATCGCCCACAGCCACAGCTACGAGTACCCGCTGCGCCCCAAGGTCGCGCCGGCACCGGGCCTGCGGCCGTTCGCGGAGCTGCACCCGGTGCCGCTGACCCCGGCGGAGCTGGGCGACGGCAGCCGGGCGCTCGCGCTGGAGCAGAGGCTGGGGCTGCTGTAACACGCATGAGCACGCTCGCGCCCACCGCCGCACCCGCAGGAAGATGGACGCGCGCGTGGTCGGGGCGGCGGCGCTGGCCGCTGGCGCTGATCGCAGGGGCGGCGATCGCCGCGGCGCTCGTGCTGTTGCCGCTGGCATACCTCGTCGTGGAGGCCCAGCGCTCCGGATGGGGCGAAGTGCAGCACCTGCTGCTGCGCCACTCGGTGGCGGTGCTGCTGTGGAACACGGTCCGCCTGGCGCTCGCGTGCACCGCCCTGTGCGCCGCGCTGGGGGTCGCGGCGGCCTGGTGCGTGGAGCGCACGACGCTGCCCGGCCGCCGTCTGTGGGCGGTCGCGCTGGTGCTGCCACTCGGCGTGCCCGACTTCGTCGTCGGCTTCGGCTGGGTGTCGATCGACCCGGCGCTGCACGGCTACCTGGCGGCGGTGATGATCATGACGCTGGCGCTGTACCCGCTCGTATACCTGCCGGTGGCGAGCGCGCTGGCCAACCTCGACGCGGGGCTGGAGGAGGCGGCGCGCAGCCTCGGCCTGGGCCCGTGGCGGACGTTCTGGAGGGTCACGCTGCGCCAGATCCGCCCGGCGGTGCTCGGCGGCTGCCTGCTGGTGACGCTCGCGCTGCTGGCCGAGTACGGGGCGTTCGAAATCGTCCAGTATCGGACGTTCACGGTCGAGATCTTCACCGAGTACAAGCTCGGCTTCGACGCCGTCGGCGCGTGCGTGCTGTCGCTGGTGCTGGTCGCGCTGAGCATTGCCGCGCTCGCAGGCGAGCTGACGCTGACCGGGCGCGGGCGGTCGGGTCGTCCCGCCGGGCCGGGCGCGCGGCGGACCGCGCCGCGGGTCGCGCTCGGGCGCCTGTCGGCGCCGGCGCTCGCGGGGCTGGCCGCGCTCAGCGGCCTCGCCCTGGGGGTGCCGGTCGGCTCGCTGGTGTACTGGATGGCGCGCGGCAGCTCCAGCACGCTGCCGTCCGCGTCGATCCTCGCCGCGGCGGGACACACGGCCCTCTACAGCGCCGCGGCGGCCGCGCTGGCGACGGCGCTGGCGGTGCCGGTGAGCGCGCTCGCGATCCGCCACCGCAACCGCGCGACGGTGCTGATCGAGCGCCTGGCCTACCTGCCGATGGCGCTCCCCGGCGTGGTGATCGCGCTCGGGCTGGTGTCGTTCACGGTGCGCTACGCGTTCGCGCTCTACCAGAGCGCGCTCGAGCTGATCGTCGCGTACGCGGTCCTGTTCCTGCCGCTGGCGGTGGTCGGCGTGCGCTCGGCGATGGGACAGGCGTCCTCGCGCCTGGAGGAGGTCGGGCGCTCGCTGGGCGCAAGGCCGTCGGCGGTGTGGCTGCGCGTGACGCTGCCGCTGATCGCCCCCGGCCTGGGCGCGGCGTTCGCGCTGGTGTTCATCTCCGCCGCCACCGAGCTGACGGCGACGCTGCTGCTGCACCCGACCGGCGTGAACACGCTCGCGACCCAGTTCTGGGCGTACACCTCCGAACTCTCCTACGGCGCGGCGGCGCCGTATGCGGCACTGATGGTGGCGATCTCGGCGGTGCCCGCGTACCTGCTGAGCCGTCGCATGAGCACGCTCGCGCGCACGGAGCGGGGATCGTGAGCCGGCTGTCGGTGAGCGGCGTGTGGAAGGGCTACGGCGGCGCGCCGGTGCTGCGGGGCGTCGAGCTGGAGGTGCCGGCGGGCTCGCTGAGCGCGGTTCTGGGCCTCTCCGGCTGCGGCAAGACGACGCTGCTGCGCGTGATCGCCGGCTTCGAGCGCGCCGAGCGGGGCGCGGTGGCGCTCGGCGAGCGCACGCTCGATGACGGGCGCACGTACCTCGCGCCCGAGCAGCGCGGCATCGGCTACGTGCCCCAGGAGGGCGCGCTGTTCCCCCACCTGAACGTCCGCGAGAACGTCGGCTTCGGGCTCTCGCGCCGCGAGCGTCGCGGCGAGCGCGTCGCCGAGCTGCTGGAGATGGTGGGGATCGCGCCGCTGGAGCGCCGCCTGCCGCACGAGCTCTCCGGCGGCGAGCAGCAGCGCGTGGCGCTCGCGCGCGCGCTCGCGCGCCGCCCGCAGGCGCTGCTGCTCGACGAGCCGTTCTCCTCGCTGGACGCGTCGCTGCGCAGCCGTGTGCGCGAGGAGGTCCACGCGCTGCTGCGCGCGCAGGGCGTGACGACGGTGCTGGTCACCCACGACCAGGAGGAGGCGCTGTCGCTGGCCGACACCGTGGCGGTGCTGCGCGACGGGCGCATCATCCAGCAGGGAGCGCCAGCGGAGCTGTACGAGCGGCCGGCCGACGAGCGCCTCGCGCGCTTCCTCGGCGCGGTCAACGTGCTCGCCGCGCGCTTCGAGCACGGGGCCGCGCTGACGAATCTGGGCGCGCTGGAGCTGCGCGGCGAGCACGCGGCCAGCGACGCCGAGGCTGGGGCGGTGATGGTCCGGCCCGAGCAGCTCGAGGTGCACGAGCGCAGTGACGGGGCGCTCGACGAGGGCGGCACGGCGGGTCTCCCGGGCCGCGTGGAGCAATGCCGCTACTACGGCCACGACGCGCTGCTTCACATCCGCCCAGACGGCCCCGCCGATACGGAGCTGCTGCTCGCAAGGGTGCACGGCGAGCAGGCGCTGCCGGCCGGCACGCCGGTGATCGTGGCCGCTCACGGCCCCGCCACGCTGATGGGCCCGGAGCTAGATTAGGCATATGCCGGTCCCATCGTCCGGCGGAAACCATTCGTGTTGGCGTACCCTCTCCTGCCGCAGGCGCCGGCCCGGCCCGGCCACCGTCGCGCTGACGTGACTTGCTTCGGGGAAGCGAGCTAACTATCCGTATCCAACGGCCGCAGCTCGACTCCGTGGATGGTCTCAACAACGCCGTGGCCGCGCTTATACGCGTCGATCGGGTAGGAATACGCCGTGCATGTTGAATGGATCGACAAGGCTGTTTACGAGATGGCAGACCGCTACAAGGCCGACTGCGTGATCGGGGACGGTTCGCTGCTGACTGCAGATGACGGCATCCACAGTCTGGAGAACCTCGACGTCTTGCTTGGCGTCATCGAGCCCGCGGACCACTCGAAAGGGCATTTCATCCCGAAGCTGATCGGGCAGGTCAGCGGTCTCAACGACTCGGCGATCCAGCTGACGGCGGAGATGGTCGCCTTCCAGCTTCTGGGTGAGGCCGACACAGGCGGCGCCAAGAAGATCGAGCACGTCGACGCGCTGCTGCAGCGGATGAGCGAACCGGTCGCGCTGTCCGAGCCACTGAGGGACGCGCTCGCGGGCGGCGGGGTTGCCAACTACTCGGCCGGCAAGAACTTCAGGGACGTGTACCTACGCTTCCTCGTTCGCGTTGCGCGCAGAGTCAAGGAGCTCCGTGCCGAGGATCGCGCCAAGCTCCTGAGCGACCCGTGGCGCTTTCGGGATTTCATCCAGCAGGATCGCAACTCAGGCAACGGAATGCAGGCCAACGCGCTGCTGCATCTGATGTTCCCCGACACATTCTCAACCGTGGCCGCCGGGAGTCATCGTGCCGCCCTGCTGCACACGTTTGCGAAGGCACCTGGGCTCATGGATCAGGCGAACGAGGACAGGAAGTTGCTGCGGCTACAGGAGTTGGTCGATGAGCAGATGGGCTACGAGATCAGCTTCTATGACTCACCGCTGAGGGACATTTGGGACGGTGATCCTGACGAGCGCACGGAGGCATTGATCGAGTGGGCGTGCCGCCTGTACGCGCACCCGTCCTTCAACGAGCAGGAGTACGACTACAAGCTGCCGCTGATCGATGCGCTCGCGCCGGTTCCCGAGGCGCTTACGGGCGGAGACTGGTTCGGTCTGCTCCGCGCTGCGCTCACCCGCAAGGACAACAACCTCACCGCCTGGCAGGTGAATGCCGAGTTCCTGGACTGGTGCGCCGCGAGTCCCGACGACGCCACCGCGGCACTGGAAAGTCTGTGGGGAGATGGCAGATCTGACGAGGCGCTCGGCGGCTTCGTCGACGTTGTTCCCGAGGAGGTAGCCGGTGGCGTTGGTGGGCGCCTGTCGCTGGCTTCCTATCTATTGCTTGCGGTCGATCCGCAGCACACGCCGCCGTTTCGTTGGACGGTGTACGAAAAGTTGCTGGCAATTCTCGACCGAGCGCCGGAACTGGCAACAGACCCAGAGGATGAGCGGTCGCACATGGTGCGCGTGTGGGAGGACTGGACAACGGTCATCGAGGGGATCCAACTGCGAATGCTCTCGCGCGGGGTCGCGCTGCGCGGGGCACTCGACGCGCAAGCTCTGGTCTACTGGATCGTCACCTCCGACCCGCCAAGTGATTGGGACGAGGCCTCGCGTGTGGCGTTCGCGCGCTTCCGCAGCGGCCGGGAATCGGCGCCTGAGCCAATGACGGTCGAGGTGACCGCCGTGGCGGCGCACGCGCTTCGACCGGCGACGACGGAGCTGGCCGAGGCGCTGCACCTACCACTGTTGTGGCTCCAGGAAACCGTGGAGTTGCTCGCAGAGAAGCGGCAGCTGATCCTCTATGGGCCCCCCGGCACTGGCAAGACCTATATCGCCAAGCATCTCGGACGCCATATTGCTGGCAACAACGAGGCGATGCGACTGATCCAGCTACACCCATCGTACGCCTACGAGGACTTCTTCGAGGGATACCGACCGGTCAGCATCGATGGCCAGCTGAGCTACAGGTTGGCCAAGGGACCATTGCGGCTCCTGGCAGACGAAGCACGTCAAACACCCGAGATCCCCCACGTGTTGATTGTCGATGAGATTAACCGCGGCAACATTTCGAAGGTGTTCGGCGAGCTGTACTTCCTGCTCGAGTATCGCGATGAGGCCATCTCCCTGCAGTACTCGCCTGGCGAGCAGTTCACACTCCCGGCCAACCTGTACGTGATCGGCACAATGAACACGGCGGACCGCTCGATCGCGCTGGTCGACAGCGCGCTGCGGAGGCGGTTCTACTTCCAGGCGCTCATGCCAACGAGATCGCCGGTGAACCACGTCCTACGCGCCTGGCTGACCCGCTGTGGTTTCGATCCCGAGCCTGCCGACTTGCTCGATGAGCTCAATAGCCTGATCGAGGACGAAGAGTACGCAATCGGACCGTCATACCTGATGACCGACGGTGAGCGGCCGCCAAGGCTCGAGCTCGTATGGGAACGCGGCATCCTGCCGCTGCTGGAGGAGCATTACTTCGGCACCCAACGCGACGTGCATGGCGAGTTCAGCCTGGCCTCGCTACGCGGTCGACTTGAAGCCAGCGCCGAAGGTGAGGACGCGACGATCGATGTACCTGAGCACGATCAGAGCCTGGGAGACTAAACCGGTCGATCTGCCTGCCGAGGTCGCCCGCGCGGTAGCGGCGAGCGGACTGGTCCGCGTCGAACTTGAGCGGCCTCCAGACAAATGGCGGCTTGCAGCCGACTCGCGCGTCGGAATCGCGCTAGGCGAGAACTGGGAGATTCGTGTCACTCCACGTCTGGCGATCCCGAAGCTGATCTTCCTGCTTGGGTACGCCAGCGATCCCAATGGGTGGCGCGAGCTCACGGCGCCGATGGCCCGTGAGAACGAGCTATTCCGAGCGGTCGCCTCGGGGTTCGCGACGCACGCGTGGCGCGCGATCGAGGCCGGCGTCCTGCGTGGCTATCTGAGCACCGATGAGAGCGCGGCGATGATCCGCGGTCGGATCCGGATCGGCGACCAGCTTGCGCGGCGGCCGGGAGTGCTGCTGCCGATCGAGATCCGATACGACGACTACACGATCGACATCCCTGAGAATCGGCTGCTTGCCGCCGCCAGCACCCTACTGCTTCGCTTGCCATGCCTGCCTGAACTGGCGCGGGCGCAGCTACGACGCGTGCGAGACACGCTGGGCCAGGTCGGCCCGCCGAGGAGTCACGAGGTTCCCCCGATCACGCGTCTTAACCGCCGGTACGCCGCAGCGCTGAGGCTTGCAGCGCTAGTCCTCAAGCGACGGTCGATCAGCTCGGAGCGAGGACAGATCATCTCGACCGCGTTCGTGTTCGACATGAACAAGGTGTTCGAGGACTTCCTCGCGGCAGCGCTGACCGAGGGTCTCCGCCCATACGGCGGACGTACACAGCTGCAAGGCACCGGCCACTACCTCGATACAGAGCGTCGGCTGCCACTGCGCCCAGACATCACCTGGTGGAAGGCTAACAAGGTCGCTGCGGTAATCGACGCCAAGTACAAGCCCATCACCGACAGTCGCTTCCCGAACGCGGATGCATACCAGATGCTCGCCTACTCTCAGGGATTCCGGCTGAACCACGGCACTCTGGTCTACGCCAGGGGTGAAGTCCGCGAGCAGATCCACACCCTTCCCGCTGGCATCAAGCTGCGCGTCGCCGCCGTCGATGTCGAGCGCGAGCCGACCGAGCTACTGAGCCAAGTTCACGACCTAGCAGCATCGATCGCGCAGACAGATACGTGATCTCACCGACACGCCGGCGCCAAGCCGCGTCGCGCGGTATGTGGTGCTAGCGTTGTGCCGTGAACGAGCGTCGAGCGTACTGCGGGCTACTTGACGATTTCGCCGTCCGACAGCAGGACGGTCGTCCGATCACGACGGTTTCCGAGCTTAACGATCACTTGGCGCTTGCCGTGATCGCTGGAGATCCGCTGATCGTCAACGACGGATATCTACTCAACAATCCCGCCCTTCGGCGCGCCATCATCGAACCGAAATTGAGCCCGTTTTGCGCGCTCGTTGAAGCCGGCTTTGTAAAGATTCTCTCGCGGAACGAGGGAGCCGTCGAGCACCTCGCCGACGTAATGGCTGGTCAAGGCATCACGTCGGCAGAAGGGCTTGTCGCGGATCCGGAGTATGTCGGTGAATACCAGCCGGCGCTGGCCCAGTGGTCGGCTCATCTCAATTCAGGCTTCTTCGACTGGTTCAGGCCGTGGCCCGCGTACCGCACGGATGCGGTGTATCGCAAGCTCGCGTCGGAAGGGCTTGATCGCCTTGCGGACCGAGACGTAGTGAACTTGGAGGTGCTCAAGCTCTTTCGGGAGGAGCTCGGGGATCGCGTCGGTTCGCGTACCGCATGGGAGGAAACCGCAGAGTCACTCGTCAGAGACGAGAAACTGGCGTCCCGCACCCATCAGCAGCTGATGGCGGCTGCCAACGAGGTGTACCAGTACACATGGGGATGCGTACTCGCGGACAAGAACAATCCGATGAGCGTGCAGACCCGGCTGCCGCAACTCCTGAGCGATCTCGATCGCAGGGTAGGTGACCACGCCGTTGAGGCCAGGGATCCGGTATCGCTGTTCGTGCCGGACATCAGGGTTGCCCGTAAGGGCATCGATCGTCAGTGGGATCGGCTCGTTCAATCGGTGAACACCGCGAGTGTCGCCAACAAGGCCAAGCGCGAGTTTCTGACGAAACTAGACACGTACAATACTGGTGGCGACGTCAACGAGAAGCAGATAAAAGAGGCTGCGCGTGAGTATTCAGAGGTGCTCGCGCAGGCCTTTGGGCACGACAAGCGTGTCCAGGTCGGGCTCGACCTGAGTTTCGCCGCCGCGGCCATCGGAACAACGGTTGCAGCACTCACCGGACCCGTTGGGCTTGCAATAGGAGTAGGTGTCACGGCTGGCGGGATCGTGGCGTCGCACGTGACCCCTGTCCACAATCTGTTCAACCGGCTTGGTCAGACGCGGCCGACGAAGTGGATCCGAGACGTTAGAGGCGCTGACCACACCGCCACCTCGACCTTCGAGCTCGACCTAAAGGCAGCCACGTCTGTGCTTGAAGGCATCCCCAGATTCGCGACCTGATACGAAGCTCGTGGTTGGATGACTTCAGCTGCAGCTCGTCGCCGCACTCAGTGCCGCGCAGACGGCCGCGACCTTCTCCGGCGCAAGCGTGGTGATGCGCTCGACCAGGTAGGTCTTGGCGATCGTGTTGGCGTGATCGGCGTTCAAGACGCAGTCGCGGGGCATGTCGTCCTCACGGCTCAGCTCGACCTCGGTTGGGATACCACGGATTTGCGTGGTGGCAAATACCACGAAGACCTCGTTGAGGCTGTCGATCGCCTCGTCGCGTGTCATCACCAGTGCGGGTCTACGGCCCCACTCTGGATGCTCTGCCCACCAGACCTCGCCACGTCCTACCACGGTTCGTGCCCGGCCGCGCGCTCCTCCTTGGCGAGCCCCTGCATGGTCTTTCCGAACGCCACATCATGGATCTTGGAAACCTCGCCCCACTTGTCGGCGTCGCCGCCGGTGTGCTCGCGCTGGACAGCTCGCAGGGCAACCTCTGCCTCGCGCTCGCTCCAGCCGGGCGCTTCCTGTAGGAGCTGCTCCTTCGCGGTCATCGCACAGTCGATGATAGTCGGCGCAGACGGCCCAATGTGGGCGCTGGCATGGCAGGGGCGCGATCCGCTTCGCTAGATTGGGACAACGATGAGCGAGAGCGAGCAGCGAACCTACAACGTCGCGGGCATGACCTGCGAGCACTGCGTGGCGGCCGTCAGCGCGGAGGTCGGCGAGCTGGCGGGCGTGAGCGGCGTGGACGTGGACCTCGCCGGCGGCGAGCTCGTGGTGCGCGGCAGCGGCATCGAGGACGACGCTGTCCGCGCGGCCGTCGAGGAGGCCGGCTACAGCCTCGCCGCTCCGCTCAGTTGATCTGCAGCGCGAAGGAGCCGCGCAGGGGCCGCCCGCCGGCGTCGGCGCCCGCGACGTGGAGCTCCCAGACGCCGCGTGTCAGGGGGACTTCGGCGATCTCGTGGCCAGTTCCGGCGACGTACAGGTTGACCTTGGCGTGCGCGCCCGTCTGCGAGGTGGCGCCGATCGCGATCGAGCGGTAGCCCACGCGCGCGCTGGTCGTGCCCTCGAGGTACAGATGCAGGTTGACGTTGCCCGGCCGCAGCGGTTCGGCGTAGACCTCGAGCGTCTCGCCGGCGGGCTCTGCGAGCGTGAACGAGGCGCTGCGCGGCACCGCGAACGAGTTGGGATCGGCGAGCACCAGCCCGCCGAGCAGCACCGCCGGGATCGCCGCGGCGGTGGCGATGCTCGCCAGCCGCTGGCGGCTGCTGCGCACGGGCGTCGGACGGCCGGGAGCGCCGAAGCGCCGCAGGCGCAGGCTGTTTGTGACGACGGTGATGCTCGACAGGCCCATCGCGACGGCGGCGAGCGCCGGGCTCAGCAGCCCGGTCATCGCCAGCGGCAGCGCGATCAGGTTGTAGCCGAACGCCCAGCCGAGGTTCTGCAGCACGATCGTGTACGTCTCGCGCGCCAGGCGCAGCGCGCGCGCGACGCCGCGCAGATCGCCCGACAGCACGCTGATGTCGGCCGCCTCGATCGCCGCGCCGACGCCGGTCCCCATCGCGATCCCCAGATCGGCCTGCGCGAGCGCAGCGGCGTCGTTGACGCCGTCGCCGACCATCCCCACGCGGCGCCCCTCGCGCTGCAGCCGCGCGATCTCCTCGAGCTTGCCGCTGGGGCTGACGCCCGCGCGCACCTGCTCGATGCCGACCGCCGCCGCGACCGCCGCCGCCGCGCGCTGGTTGTCGCCCGTGAGCAGCTCCACGTCGATGCCCATGCGGCGCAGGCCCGCGATCGCCGCCGCGGCCTCTGGCTTGACGGTGTCCGCCAGCGCCACCGCGCCGACGATCCGCTGGGCGCGCTCGATCGCGACCGCCGTGCGTCCCGCCGCCTCCCAATCCTCGAGCACCGATGCCAGCTGCGAGGCGTCCTGCTGCGAGCCGTCCAGCGGCGAGCCGTCCGGCGAGGAGCCGGGGCGCCCGACCCACACGTGGGCGCCGTCCAGCAGCGCGCGCACACCGCGACCGGGGATCGAGCGGAACTCTGCCGCGTGCGCCAACTGCAGGCCGCGCTCGCGCGCAGCCGCCACGATCGCGATCGCCACGGGGTGCTCGGAGCCGGCCTCGGCGGAGGCCGCCAGTGCCAGCACCGCGTCGGCGTCCTCGCCGGGTGCGCTCCACACGTCCGCGACCGAAAGCTCGCCCGTCGTCACCGTGCCGGTCTTGTCGAGCACGATCGTGTCCAGATGCTGGCTGCGCTCGAGGATCTCCGCGCTGCGGATCAGCAGCCCAAGCCGCGCGCCGCGCCCGGTGCCGACGAGGATCGCGACGGGCGTCGCCAGCCCCAGGGCGCAGGGGCAGGCGACGATCAGCACCGCGATCGCCGCGTCCACGCCGCGCTGCAGGTGCATCGAGGCGAACATGCCGTGCAGGCCCTCGCCCGTGAGGATCCACACGAGCGCGGTGAGCGCCGCGAGCACGATCACCGCGGGCACGAACACGCGCGCGATTTCGTCGGCGAGCCGCTGCAGCTGCGGCTTTGACGCCTGCGCGCGCTCGACCAGCGCCACCAGCTGCGACAGCGCCGTCTCGGCGCCGACGGCGGTCGCGCGCGCCTGCAGCACCCCGTCGACGTTCAGCGTCGCGCCCGTAAGCAGCGCGCCCACGCCCTTCTCGACCGGCAGCGACTCGCCGGTGAGCATCGACTCGTCCACCGCGGAGGAGCCCGCGATCACGATCCCGTCGACCGGGATGCTGTCGCCGGGCCGCACGCGGAAGACGTCGCCGCGGCGCACCTGCTCGACCGGCACCAGGCGCTCGGGGGCGCTCGGGTCCTCGGAGTCGAGCAGCCGCGCCTGCGTCGCGCCGAGCTGCGCCAGCTCGCGCACCGCCTGCCCGGAGCTCGCGCGCGCCTTCGCCTCGCACCAGCGGGCGATCAGCAGCGCCGCGATGATGATCGCGCCCATGTCGTAGCAGAGCGGCATGTCGAACTTGCCGACCGGGACGCCGTGCTCGGTCACCCTGTCGGCGGTCAGCAGCATCACGCTCGAGTACACGAACGCCGCGAGCGTCGACAGCGCGATCAGCGTGTCCATGTTGGTCGTGCGCGCCCGCGCGCGCACCCACGCCGAGCGCAGGAACGGCAGCCCGCACCAGAACTGCACGGGCACCGCCAGCGCCGCCGTGATCCAGCGCGCGGTCAGGTCGTGCGGCTGCGCATACGTGAGGATCGCGATCGCGCTCGCCAGCGGCACCGCCAGCGCGATGCGCCGCACCAGGCTCGCCTGTTCGCGCGCCTCCTCGCGCTCGAGCGCCGCGAACGCGTGCGCCTGCTCGCTCGCGCTCGCCGCCGCCGGCGCCGCCCCGTAGCCGGCGCCCTGCACGGCGGCCACGAGCTGCTGCACGTCCACCGCGCCCGGCTCAACGCCAGGCTCCACGCCCGGCTCGAGCTCCACGGTCGCGCGCCCCGTCGCGTAGTTGACCAGCGCGTCGCTCACCCCGGGCTGGCGCGAGAGCGTGCGCTGCACGCGCGCCGCGCACGAGCCGCACGTCATGCCCGAGACGTCCAGCTCCACGACCTCATGGCGGCCGTCGGACGGCTCGGCGCGGACGGTCGGCTCTGCGATCTGGCTCGTGCTCATTCTCTGGGCTCCAATTCAGGATAGCGTCGAGGGATCGCTGCGATCGGCCCCTCCCCCCCGCGCCGGCGGCTATGTGTGCGCGCCGGCACGCTGACGGTGCTCGCCATGGCCGTTGCGCTCACAGGCTGTGGCTCGAGCGCGGCGCCGAGCGCGGTCCGCTCGGCCTCAACCAGCGTGCCCGGGTACGTGACCGAACCGTTCACGCACGAGCAGCAGCTGATCGAGCAGGGCGCGCGCCTGATCGTCGCCGACGGCTGCGCCGCGTGCCACCTGGGCGCGAGCGCGCGCCGTATCGCGCCGAGCTTCTCGAGCTTCGCCGGGCACCGCGTCACGCTCGCCGACGGGCGCCGCGTGCTCGTCGACGAACGCTTCGTGCGCGCCGGCCTGCTGCAGCCGCGCGGCCACGAGCTCAGGGGCTATGACCCCGCGCCGATGCTCGCGGCGCTCGCGCGCCTGCGCCTGGACGGTCGGCCGCAGCAAGTCGCGGCGCTGGCGGCGTTCATCGAGCAGGTCGGCCCCGAACCGGCCCCCGAATAGCCGCGCGTGCCCGCCCTGCGCTGGCGCCCGCGCGCGCCGGCCCCATCTAGCATCTGCCCGTGGTCAACCGTCAGGCGCAGATACGCCGTCGCCGCGCCGGTGCCGCGCTCGTGCTCGCCGGCCTGGTGGCGCTCGTGCTCGCGACGCTGCCGGGCGCCGGGCACGGCCGCCCCGCGCCAAGCGCAGGCGCTCGCGCGGACAGCCATCGAACACGAACGCAGCCTCGGCGTCGTCCCGAAGTCGACCCAGACGCCGCGGTGGCCAAGGTGCTCGCGTACACCCCGTTCGTCAAAGAAGGCGGCGATCGCGGGCGCGACATCGCGCTGACCTTCGACGACGGCCCCGGCCCGTACACGCCGGGAGTGCTGGAAGTGCTCGAGCGCATGCACGTGCACGCGACGTTCTTCGAGATCGGCAAGATGCTGCAGTACTTCAGCGCTTCGACGGTGCGCGAGCTACGGGACGGGGACGTGATCGGCGACCACACCGAGACGCACCCCGAAATGGCGCTGCTGTCGGCGCACGACCAGCACGAAGAGCTCTTCGAACAGATCGCGCGCATCGAACTGCTCGGCGGGCCGCGGCCGGTCCTGTTCCGTCCGCCCTACGGCTCCTACGACGCGACCACCATGCGCGAGCTGCACGCGCTGCACCTGCTGATGGTGCTGTGGTCCGACGACACCGAGGACTACCTGCAACCGGGCGTTCCCGCGATCGTCGAACGGGCGCTCGCCGGGGCTCATCCGGGCGCGATCATCCTCATGCACGACGCCGGCGGCACGCGCACGCAGACGATCGCCGCGCTGCCGACGATCATCGGCGATCTGCGCGCGCGCGGCTTTCGCCTCGTGACCGTGCCGCAGCTGCTGAGCGAAGATCCGCCGCCGCCGGGCCAGACGCTACCTTCGAGCCTGCGTGGAGACTAATGGACATCGGGGCGCTGCAAGCACGTCGTGAGGAGCGCCGGCGGGCGATCCGCCGCCGTCGCAGGGTCGCCGTCGGCGTGATCGTGGCCGTGGTGGCGGCTGTCGTCGCGATCGTCGTCGTCGCGGACGGCGCCGGCGGCGGCTCTCACCGTCCACGACCGGCGGCCGGCCTCGCCCGCGCCTCCGGCGCTCGGGGACGCACCGCCGCCGCGAGCTCCAGCGCCGCAGGCGCCACGGGCGCCGCCGCAACCGCGCGCACGGGCCCGCCCGGGACCGACCCGGTGCCGATCCTCATGTATCACGTGATCGCCGCCCCGCCCGCCGGCGCGCCGTTCCCGGGGCTGTACGTGCCACCGGCAGAGTTCCAAGAACAGATGCAGGCGCTCAAGGGCGCCGGCTGGCACGCGGTGACGCTCGACCAGGTGGAGGAATACTGGCGCCGGGGCGTGCCGCTGGGAGCGGGCAAGCCGATCGTGATCACCTTCGACAACGGCTACAACTCGCAGTACACGCAGGCGCTGCCGGTGCTGCGACGGATGGGCTGGGTCGCCGACGAGAACCTCCAGCTGACGGGCCTGCCGCCATCGCAGGGCGGGCTCGGGCCCGGACAGATCAGCGGCCTGCTGGCGGCGGGATGGGAGCTCGACACGCAGGGCATCAGCCACGCCGACCTGATCACGCTCGACGCCGAACAGCTGCACTACCAGGTGGCCGTCGCGCGGGAAACGCTGCAGCGCCGCTACCACGTTCCCGTCAACTGGTTCTGCTACCCGTCCGGCCACTACGACGCCACGGTCGTCGCGGCCGTGAAGGCCGCAGGCTTCATCGGCTCCACGACCGTCGTGCCCGGCTGGGGGCATCCGGGCGACGATCCGTATCGCCTGCACCGCCTGCGCGTGCTCGGCGGGACCTCAGGCGCGGGACTGCTGGAACTGCTGGCGGACACGCGCGCAGCGCCGGCCGCGCCGTCGTCGTACAGCGCCTGAGACGCGGCCGCTCAGCGCAGGCCGTGGTCGGGCGGGGGCTGCGCGGCGGCGAGGCTCGCCTCGGCGGCCTCGGCACGGGTGCGCAGCGCGTGGCACTCGATCTGGGCGTCGCGCAGGCGCTCGTGGACCCGGTGGCCCTGCTGCTGGGCGAGCGTCAGCTCGTGCTCGACGAACGCGCGCGCGTCTTCGATCAGCCTGACGTGCGCGCGCACGCGCGGGCGCGTGAGGTCGAACCGCAGCGCCAGCTCCTCCAACGCCGCGGCGCTCGGCTCCCCCTCGAGGACGGGCACGCAGGGATGGTCCGCCGGATCGCAGCGAGCCTCGGCGCCCGGCCACCAGACCCGCACCGCGCCGGGCTCGAGCGCCAGCCTGGGGCCGAGCGCCTCGCGCAGCTCGTGCAGCAGACCGTCCTCTCCGAGCAGGTAGATGCGCGCGCCGGCGCCCACGACCGCGCGAACGCCGCCGTACGGCAGCACGGGCACGCCGTCGGCGTCGAGCGTCAGCCCGACCACCGGCTGCTCGCGCTCGCCGAGGATCTCCGCGCACAGGCACTCGAGCTCAAGCCGCGTCTCGACGAGGACGCAGTCCGCGTCGGTCGGGTCGCGCAGGACGCCGAGGAGCCGGTCGTCGATCGAGTGGGCCATCTGCAGGTCCGTCCTGGCGTCTCACACGAGCCTGTAGCGGCGCGTCGAGGGGTCGCGCTCGAGCAGCCCCACGGCCACGAGCGTCGACACGTAGCGGTGGGTGGTGCTGGGATTCATGTCGAGCATGCGGGCGATTTCGGCATTTCCAAGGTAGCTGCCGTCGGTGGGAAACGACGCGAGCATCATCAGGCCCGCGAGCAGCGAGCGCGAGAGCCTGCTGTCCTCCAGCTGCCGGGGCTCGCGCGCGAGAACCTCGCGAACGTCCCTCAGCCCCGACAGCAGGATGGACATGCTGCCGCCGTCGGCGGCGCTGCGAATCACACGATCCACCTGCGCCGTGGACAGCTCGATGGAGACCCTCTCACTCCCCTGCTGCCCATCCCCGCCGTCAGCCCGTCCGTTTTCGACGCCGTCCCGCGCAGAAGACGGCGGGAGCGAGCCCCACTCTCGCGCGGCGCCGTCGCTTGCGCCGGCGTCAGCCTCCGCGTCGTGCTCAGGGCGCCGGATTCGGCGCGCGTTCGCCTTCCCGGATAGCCGCAGGGGGCTGTCTGCATCCGCCGTCACGTAAACAGATCATGCAGTACGTCAAACAGCGTGACAAGTCAGGCTGTTGAATGTTCTAGGTCGTGACTGTCCGCGAAGGACAGAAACACTTTCTGGCAAAAGATAGAAACGTCGCTGTTATTCGCGATTGCTGCGATTAGTCTATATGCGGATATGAGTACCAGGGCAGTGGCGGAGAGGCGGCCGAAGAGGAACTCGAGCCCGATGCAGTCGGCCGTGCACTGGGCCCTGCTCGGGCTCGTCATCGAGCGCCCGAGCTATGGCTACGAGCTGGCGCAGAGATTCGAATCGGCATATGAGGGCATGCTGCAGCTGAGTGGTGTCTCCTACGTCTACACCGCGCTCGACACGCTCCAGTCCAGGGGCATGATCGAAGAGATACCCGGAACCCGCGAGGGACGCCAGCCCAAGCCGCGCTACCGGGCGACCGACGACGGGGTGCGCAGCTACCAGGAGCGCCTGATCCTCCAGATACGCGAAGACTTCCGGCGCTCGCAGCTGTTCGCGCGCCAACTGGCGGTGCTCGCGCAGGAGCCGGAGATGGCGCTCACCGTGATCGAGCACTATGGGCAGGCGTGCCTGGCGGAGGCGGGTGAGACACCGCTGCCGGCCCCGCGCGAGGAATGCGAGGACGCGAGCGCCGGCCTGGCCTCGCGCCTGATGTACGAGGAGCGGCGGCTGGCGATCGAATCGCGGCTGCCGTGGATCGACTACGCGCGGCGCGAGTTCAAGGCCCTGGCCGCAGGCAGGATGCAGCCGCGATGAGCTTGCTCGAGCTGGAGCACGTCGGCAAGTGCTACGGCCCGCTGAGCGAACGTGAGGTGCTGCGCGACGTCTCGCTGGAGATCGAGCAGGGTGAGATGGTCGCGGTGTGGGGCATGCGCCGCTCCGGCCGCTCGACGCTGCTGCGCGTCGCAGCCGGCATCGAGCCGCCCGACACGGGCGTCGTGCGCTTCGACGGGCGCGACCTGTCCGCCCGCGACGGCGAGCGGCTCGGCGGCGACATCGGCTACTGCCGCAGGACATTCGCGGCGGGCGAAGGGCGGCGCGTGATCGACCACGTGATCGTCGGCCAGGTCGCCTGCGGCGTGCCGCTCGCGCTGGCGGCGACCCGCGCCCGCAATGCGCTCGAGCGCGCCGAGATCGCGCACTGCGCAACGCTCAGGCCGGCTGAGCTCGATTGCGCGGAGGCGGTGCGCGCCTCGATCGCGCGGGCGCTGGCGTTCGCGCCGCGGCTGTTGCTGATCGACGAGCCCACCATCGGCGTCGACCTGCTCGCGCGCGACGGCATCCTACGGCTGCTGCTGTCGCTGACGCAGGACGGCGTCGCGGTGCTGGCGAGCACCGGTGAATCCCCGGCCCTGTCCGGGGCGCGCGCGCTCACGCTGAGCGAAGGCGAGCTGCACGGACCGCCGGCTCGCGAGCTCGCCACGGTCGTTCCGCTACGTCATCGGGCGTGATGCGCGGCCAGCACGCGAGCGGCCTCCGATCCCCAGCGGCCGCGGAGTAAGGACCGGTGCTCGAGCTCGAGGGGGTGGTCAAGCACTACCGCGGAGCCGGCGAGGAGGTACGCGCCGTAGACGGTGTCAGCATGGCGGTCGCGCCCGGCGAGATGCTCGCGCTGCTGGGGCCGAGCGGCTCCGGCAAGACGACGCTGCTGCTGCTGATCGCGGCGTTGCTGCGTCCCGAGCAGGGTGCCGTCCACTACGAGGGGCGCGATCTGTCCTCGCTGTCGCAGAGCGAGGTGTGCGACTTCCTGTTCAGGGACGTCGGCTTCATCTACCAGAACTACCACCTGATGCCGCGCGTCTCGGCGATCGAGAACGCGGCCATCAAGCTCGTGCTCGGCGGCATCCCCATGCGCGAGGCGCAGGCGCGAGCGCGCCCGTGGCTCGCGCGGGTCGGACTCGGCGAGCGCTTGCGCCACACGCCGGACGAGCTCTCCGGGGGCGAGCGCCAGCGCGTGGCGATCGCGCGCGCGCTCGCCGGCGAGCCGCGCCTGATCCTCGCCGATGAGCCGACCGGCAACCTGGACAGCGCGCGCAGCGCGGAGATCGTCGCGCTGCTGCGCTCGATCGCGCACGAGCGCGGGGCAACCGTGGTGCTCGTCACCCACGACGCCGAGGCCGCAGCCGCCGCGGACCGGCGCTGCACGCTGCGTGACGGAAAGCTCCACGACGACCCCCCGCACGGCAGCGAGGGCGAAGCGCTCACGCTCGGCCCGCATCTCCCGATCGCGCCGGCGTGAGCACGCTGGAACGCTTCCGCTCGCTCCAGGCAAGGACCCTGCTGCGGCCCTACGCGCTCGTGTTCCTCTACCGCAGGCGGCTGCGGGTGCACCTCGTACAGGAGCTGCTCGCCGGAGTCGGAGTGGCGGTGGCGGTCGCGCTGGTGTTCGCGGCGATGGTCGCCAACGCCAGCGTCGCGGGCTCGGCCCGCGAAGTGATCGACGCGGTGGTCGGTCCCGCGAACCTGCAGCTGCACGCGCGCGACGCCGACGGCATGGACGAACGTCTGCTCCCCCGCGTCGAACGCCTCGCAGGCGTCGAGCAGGCGGTGCCGCTGCTCGAACAGAGCGCCACCCTCGTCGGGCCCGGGGGACGCCGCGCGAGCGTGGATCTCGCCGGCGCGACCGCGAGCCTCGGAGCGCTGGACGGGCTGTCGCGCACGCTCCCGATCGCGGCCTTCTCGCCGGGCAGCATCGGACTGACCCGCGCGAGCGCCGAACAGCTTGGTGTCGCCAACTCGAGCGCCGCCAACGTCGAAGTCTCGCTGGAGCTGCGCGGAGCGGTCCACCGACTCAAGGTGGTCGCGGTGCTCGGACGCGAAGCGGCCGGCGCGCTCTCGCAGGCGCGGGTCGCGGTGATGCCGCTCGCGAGCCTGCAGCAGCTCGCCGGTCTGCAGGGAAGGCTGACGCGCATCCTCGTGCAGACGCGGCGCGGGCGCGAAGCACCGGTGCGCGCCGCGCTGAGCAGGCTCGCGGGCGGACGCCTCACGGTCGCTGCGACCGACGCGGAAGTCGCGCTGCTGCGCCAGGCTCTGCGCCCGAGCGACCAGGCGAGCGGCTTCTTCGCGGCAATCAGCGCGCTGCTCGGGTTCCTGTTCGCGTTCAACGCGATGTTGCTGACGGTCCCCGAGCGCAGGCAGGCGATCGCCGACCTGCGCCTGATCGGCACCAGGCGCGCCGCGATCGTCCAGATCGTGGCCTTCCAGGCGCTGTGCCTGGGCCTGGTCGCCTCGCTGGCCGGCCTGCTCGCGGGCTACGCGCTCTCGCAGGGCGCCTTCCATCAATCCTCGGGGTATCTGGCGGAGGCGTTCACAATCGGCACCAACACCGTCGTCGGCGTACGTCCGCTGCTGCTGTCGCTGGGCGGCGGAATCCTCGCGACGATCCTCGCCTCGGGCGTGCCCCTGCTGGACCTTCGCCGCGGGCAGGCGCTGGACGCGGTGTACCACGAAACGGGAGCGCCGGCGAGCGCGCTGCACCGCCGCAGCCAGCTGCGCCTGGCGCTCGCGGTGCTCGGCCTGCTGGCGCTGGCGACGCTGCTTTTTAGGCTGCGGGCGTCGCTGGGCTTCGTCGCGAGCGGCGTGCTGGCGCTGGCGACGGTGCTGGCGGTGCCGCTGGCGTTCGCCGGCGTGCTGAAGGCGAGCGCGGCGCTGGCGGCGCACCGCCAGCGCCTGACGATCCTGCAGGTGGCGTTGACCTCGCTGAAAGCCGCGACGCTGCGCTCGCTGGCGCTCGCGGCGACCGGCGCCGTCGCCATCTTCGGCAGCGTCGCGCTCGGCGGCTCCCGCGAGGACCTGCTGCGCGGGATCGACGGCTTCGCCCACAGCTACGCGGCGGACGCCGACCTGCTGGTCGGCAATCCTGGCGACAACCAGGCGACGATCCCGTTCGACGCCGACAGCTACGCGAGCCGCATCGCCGCCGTGCACGGGGTCGCGAGCGTCGCCGCCTTCCAGGGCGGGTTCCTGGAACTGGGCGACCGGCGCACCTGGCTGATCGCGCGCCCGCCCGGCGCGAATCGAATGGTGTTGAGCAGCCAGATCGTCGACGGCGACGCAGACAGCGCAATCAGGCGACTGGGCGAAGGCGGCTGGATCGCCGTCTCCCAGCAGATCGCCGAAGCGCACCACGTCGCGCTCGGCGGTCCGCTGACGCTGCCCACGCCCGCCGGCGACGTCCGCTTTGCGCTCGCCGCGACGACGACCAACCTCGCGTGGAGCCCGGGCGCGATCCTAATGGGCAGCTCCGACTACAGCCGCTACTGGGGTACGAGCATGCCCACGGCGCTCGGCGTGGACCTCGCCCCGGGAACCAGCGAAAGCCGGGCGCGAGCGGCGATCGCGGATGTCCTCGGCCCGAGCAGCGGCCTCGAAGTCTCCAGCGCGCGCACGCGCGAATCGCGGATCGACGCGCTGACGCGGGAAGGACTGCGCCGGCTCGGTGAGATCTCGGCGCTGCTCGTGATCGCCGCGGTCCTCGCGATGGCCGCGGCACTGGGATCGAGCGTATGGCAGCGCCGCGCGTCGCTTGCGGGGCTTCGGCTCGCGGGCGCGCCGCCGGCACGGCTGCGACGGGTGCTGCTGACGGAAGCGATGCTGATGCTGAGCGCGGGATGCGTGACGGGCGCTGTCGCGGGGATCTACGGCGAGGTGATCATCGACGGCTATCTCAAGCACGTGACCGGCTTCCCGGTGGCGAGCCTGGCGGCCAGCCGCCGCCCGTTCGAGATCGTGGTGCTGGTGATCGCCGTGGCTCTGATCATCGCGGCAATACCCGGCTGGGCGGCGTCGCGCGTCTCCCCGACGCTCGCCCTCGATGAGTAGCCCGGCTAGCATCGCCGCGACACCCGGGCGGCGCCGGCATCGCTCGAGCGAGCCCGTCGCCGGCGAGCGACCGGCGCCCGCCGTGAGGCTGCTCGACCGCCGGCTGGCCGCGCGAGCCGGGATCGCGCTGCTGCTCGTCAACGTGCGCCACTGGTCGAGCGTCGCGCCGCAGGCGCGAGGCCAGCTGGCGCGCTGGCGCCGCCGAGCACAGACGATCGAGGATCCGCAGCTGCGCGCGCTCGCGCTGGCCAAGCTCGCCGAAGAGGGCTTCAACGCCGAGGCCGCCGCAACGCTGGCCACGCTCGCGCCGCGAGCGCACCGCCGCCGCGCGGTCGAGGCGATCGTGGCCGCGGAGGTGCTCTACGACTACCTGGACGGTCTCACCGAGACGCCCGCGCGTGAGTCGCCGGGCGACGGGGAGCGCCTGTTCGACGCATTCGCCGACGCCGTCGCGCCGTGGTCGCGGCCCAGCGGCGACTACTACCGCCACCACTCGCGCGGCGAGGAGGTCTACCTCGGGGAGCTGGTCGCAGCCGTGCGGCTCGCGCTCGCCGAGCTGCCTTCGAGCGCGATCGTGGCCGAGAGCCTGCTGGGGAGTGCGCAGCGCGGCGCGCAGGCGCAGCTGCGCATCCACGCGGCGCCGTCGGGCGCGGAGCAGCTGCAGCGGTGGGCGGAGCGCTGCGCCGCCGGCACGCCGCTCGGCTGGCGTGAGTTCGCGGCGGGCGCAGCCTGCTCGGTGCTGGCGGTGCACGCGCTGATCGTCGCCGCGGCCGACCCGCGCACCACACGCGAGCAGGCGCTCGAGCTCGACAGGATCTACCTGCTGATCTCGGTGCTGCCGACGATCCTCGACAGCGTGATCGACCATGACGCGGACGCGCGCAGCGGCCGGCCTGGGTACGTTCAGCATTACGACGATCGCGACGTGCTCGCAAGGCGCCTCGCGGACGTGATCCGCGACGGCGTCGCGCGCGCGCGCGCCGCTCCGCACGGCGCTCACCATGTGATGACGCTCGTGGGCATCGTCGCCTACTACGCGGCCGCGCCGACGGCGGGGGACGCGTACGCGCGCCCGATCATCGAGCACATCAGCCGGCAGCTGCAGCCGCTGCTCGCGCCGGCGCTGACGATGATGCGCGGCTGGCGCGCGGCCAAGCGCCTGCGAGCCCGCCGACGCGAGATCACGTCGATGCGGGTGCGCCGAGGCGCATGAGCTATCCGGCGCCGCCCGAGAGCCCGCTCGCCGGCACCGCACGGCACGTCGCGATCATCATCGACGGCAACGGGCGCTGGGCGCGCCAGCGCCGGCTGTCGATCAGAGCAGGCCACGACGCCGGCGCCGACAACCTCAAGGCGCGGCTGCGCGACGCCGTCGAGCTCGGGATCGAGCAGCTGACGGTCTTCTCGTTCTCCACCGAGAACTGGCTGCGCCCGATCGAGGAGGTGCAGGGGCTGGTCTCGGTGCTCGCCAGGCGGATCGCACAGGAGACCCCGGAGCTGCACCGGCACAGCGTGCGCATGCGCTTCATCGGTCGCCGTGACGGCGTCGCGCGCGAGCTCTGCGAGGCGATGGCGCGCGCGGAAGCGCTGACGGCCGACAACCGGCTGATCACGTTGTTCATCGCCGTCAACTACGGCGGGCGCGCCGAGATCGTGGACGCCGCCGGGCGCATGCGCACGCCCACCGAGGAGGACTTCCGCGGCGGTCTGTACGCGCCAGACATGCACGACCCCGACCTGATCATCCGCACGGGCGGGGAGCGGCGGCTGTCCAACTTCCTGCTGTGGCAGTCGGCGTACTCCGAGCTCGTGTTCAGCGACCGGCTGTGGCCGGACTTCACGCGCGCGGACCTGGAACGCGCGCTGGCGGAGTTCAGCGCGCGCCAGCGACGGTTCGGCGGCCGCTGAGCGAGCGGGCGGGCGGATGGGGGCGGGCGGGCGGGCTCTACTTCATACGCGGATCGACGAACACGTCGTCGATGTCCGAGGACCCGGTGAGCGCGGTGAAACGCAGCGCCACCTCGGCGGTGCCCCCGGCGAGCGCGCCACCGACGAGCGAGCCGGTGAGCATCGGCAGCGTCGGCTGCCATGCGCCGCTCAGCGCGACCGCTCCCAGCGGCAGCGAGACGGTCCCGAGCACGGTGTGGTAGACGAGCTGCACGAGCACCGTGGACGTGAGGCCGTCGTTGCGCGCGAAGAAGCGGAAGCTCGGGTATGAGGCGTTCACACACACCTGCGGCGACTGCGCCGAGGCGCCCTGCGGGAGAGCGAGGGAGGAGGCGCCGACGGAGCCGGTCGCGCCGTAGGGCTCGCTGCCTGCGACGCGCTGCGCGCCGCCGCTGAGCGTCCAGCCAGCGAGCGAGCCCTCGAAGTCGCCGCCCGGGACGAGCTCGTAGGAGCTCGTGTCGCCCCACTGCAGGAACGGCTGAGAGAGGCTTGCTTCATTGCACGCACCGGTGCTGATCAGCGCGGCCTGGGCGGGAGCGGCCGAGCAGACGCCGAGCGCGCAGGCGAGCGCGAGCATCGGGACGCAAGCGGTGCGGGCCCTGCGCGGCAGGACGTGGGCGGCGCTGCTGAGGGCGGGGAGCGAGAGCACAAGAGCCTCCGTGCGTGTGCTGGCAGCTGAGCTATCTCTCGCTCGAGACCTCTGGCTTTGCGTCCCCACCTCGCGGTGGGTTTGCCTTTTCAGACTGGGTTATCCGAGTCACGCAGGATGCAGCCGCGAGGGCGCCGCGACAAGCGATGCGGACGCCTGTTCTAGTCCGAGGGGCCGTATGGGGGCTCGAGTTCCAACTATTTGATCTTCGCGGCAGAATTCTGCCCATTCGTAAAAACTACTCGGCCGCAAGGGTATCCGTGACGATAAGTGGCACAGAGGCTCATGTCTGCATATGCCTTCACCGAATCGGAGCGCCTGCGCACGTCGTTCGCCGGGCGGGCGCAGCGCATGGTCGACACCGAACGTCGCGCGGAGCTGATCGTCGGCGCCGGCTTCCTCGCGGCGGCGATCGCGCTTGCGGTGCTCGGCGGCTCGAGTCGAGGCTTCTCGCTGCCGGTGACGGCGCTGTACGTGGTCGGCGTGGCGGGCACCGGCGAAGTCCGCTTCGACATCGGCGCGGGGTTCACTGTGCCGACGCAGGCGCTGTTCGTGCCGATGCTGTTCGCGGTGCCGATCGCACTCGTGCCGCTGCTGGTGGCGCTCGCGCTGGCGCTCGGCGCGGCGCCCGCGATCCTCGCCGGGCGCATGCCCGCCAGCCGAGTGCTGACGGTCCCCGGCAACAGCTGGTTCGCGGTGGGGCCGGCGCTCGTATTGACTCTCGCGCACGACCTGCGCCCCGACGGCAGCTGGGGCCTGCTGGCACTCGCGCTGGCTGCACAGTTTGCATGCGACTTCACCGCCAACGCGGTGCGCGAACGGCTCTGCGGCGGTCTCACCGTGAGCGAGCTGGCCCGGGAGGTGCGCCAGGTTTACCTGATCGACCTGGCGCTCGCGCCGCTCGGCCTCGCCGTCGCGATCGCCGCCATCGCGCGCCCGTGGGCGGTGCTGCTGATCGTGCCGCTGTTCGGGGTGCTGCGGTGGTTCTCGAAGGAGCGGCGCGCCCGGCTGGAGCAGCTGATCGAGCTGAACGACGCCTACCGCGGCACGGCGCTGCTGCTCGGCGACGTGGTCGAGGCCGACGACACGTACACGGGCGAGCACTGCAAGGGCGTGGTGCGCCTGGCGCTGGACGTCGCGCGCGCGCTGAAGCTCGACTCCGAGCGCCAGCGGGCGGTCGAGTTCGGAGCGCTGCTGCACGACATCGGCAAGATCGCGGTGCCGAAGGAGATCGTCAACAAGCCGGGCAAGCTCGACCCGCAGGAGTGGGAGCTGATCAAGACGCACACGGTCGAGGGGCAGCGGATGCTCGAGCGCATCGGCGGCTTCATGGGCGGTGTCGGGCGGATCGTGCGCTGCCACCACGAGCGCTGGGACGGCGGCGGCTATCCCGACGGGCTTCGCGGCGAGGCCATCCCGCTGGAGGCGCGGATCATCTCCTGCTGCGACGCGTTCAACGCGATGACAACCGATCGCCCCTACCGCGGGGCGATGCCCGCCGCGGCGGCGCTCGCCGAGCTGCGCGAGCACGCTGGCGCGCAGTTCGATCCGACGGTCGTCGCCGCGCTGGCGAGCGTCATCGGCCGGTCCGCCGGCGCAGCCGCGGCGCCGACGAGCGCCGCGCCGGGCGTCGTGTTGCCTTGATCTGAAGTCGTCGTACACGCTTGACATCGGGCCTGTAGCAGACGCAAGCGGTCGATCCGACAAGCGATAAAGCGGCGAGCGCGCCGCGCCGATCCGCTCGCTTGATGGCCACATCACAGTCAAGCGCCGCGCCACTGGGCGCTCCCAACGATGACCTGCTGCGGCTCGGGCAGGCGCTCAACGACCGCGTCGAGGACGTCGTCGAGGCGATGCTCGCGCGCACCCGCGCCTCTGAGCGCCAGCTCGAGGCGTCGGTCGAGGAGCGCTTCGCGCGCGTCGGCACCGTCTCGACGGTGGCGGTGGCGCGCTGGATGTCGGGCGAGGGCGCGGAGGTCGCGCGCGAGGTCGGACAGGAGGCGTGGCAGATCTTCGGGCAGCTCGCCTCACAGCGCGCGGCGCCGTTGAACGAGGTCACCAAGCGCTGCCTGCGCTGGTGCGACGCCGCCGGCGAGGTCGTGCGCGAGTGCGCGCGCGAGCTGGAGCTCGCGCCCGTCGTGCTCGAGCAGGCGCTGAGGATGCTCCAGCGCAGCCTCAACGTGACGCTGGTGCGGATGTGCGAGTCCTTCGAGGCCGAGCGCCAGAGCGCCGACGAGGAGCTCGAGCACCGCCAGCGCGAGCTCGCGTTCCTCGCGACCCACGACGCGCTGACGGGGCTGCCGAATCGGACGCTGATCCTGGACCGCGTCGAGCAGCTGCTGATGCGCTCGCGTCGCGAGAAGACGCCGCTTGCGGCCCTGTTCGTCGATCTGGACAACTTCAAGACGATCAACGACTCGCTCGGCCACGCCGCCGGCGACGAGCTGCTGCAGGCGGTGGCGTCGAGGTTGAGCGCGGTCGTGCGCGAGAGCGACGCCGTCGGACGGCTCGGCGGCGACGAGTTCGTGGTGATCGCCAGCGAGCTGTCGTTCACATCCGGCCCCGAGCTGATCGCCGAGCGCCTGCTGGAAGCGCTCGATCAGCCGTTTACGCTGCCGGGCGCCGGCCAGCAGTGCCTGAAGCTGACGGCGAGCATCGGCATCGCCGCCGGCGACCGCGAATGCGCCGAGGAGCTGCTGCGCGACGCTGACGTGGCGATGTACCAGGCCAAGTGGGACGGACGCCACCGCTACGTGGTGTTCGAAGCCGGCATGCAGACGGCTGTCCAGTCGCGCATGGAACTGGAGATGGACCTGCGCGCCGCGGTCGAAAGCGACGAGTTCTTCCTCGTCTACCAGCCCACCTTCAACCTGCTGGACATGCGCCCGACGGGGATGGAGGCGCTGATCCGCTGGGAGAGCCCGACGCGCGGCGTCGTGCAGCCGAACGACTTCATCCCGCTGCTGGAAGAGACGGGCCTGATCGTCGAGGTCGGCAGGTGGGTGCTCGCGGAGGCCTGCCGCCAGGGGGTTCGCTGGCGCGAGTCCGGTCATCCGATCGGCGTCGCCGTCAACGTCTCCGCGCGACAGCTCGACGGCGACGAGTTCGTCGCCGATGTGCGGCGCACGCTGCGCGAGACGGGCCTGCAGGCGGACGCGCTGACGATCGAGATCACCGAGACGGCGCTGATGCGCGACATCGAGCAGACGGCGGTGCGCCTGGCGGCGATCAAGGACCTCGGCGTGCGCATCGCGATCGACGACTTCGGGACCGGCTACTCCTCGATGGCGCATCTGCAGCGCTTCACGGTGGACGCGCTGAAGATCGACCGCTCGTTCATCACGCAGATGACCCACAATCGCGAGGGCGAGACGATCATCCGCACGCTCGTGCAGCTCGGCAAGGCACTGTCGATCGAGACGCTCGCCGAGGGGATCGAGCAGCCGCGCGAGCTCAGCCTGCTGCAGGGCGAGCGCTGCGACGCCGGGCAGGGCTTCCTGTTCGCGCGACCGCTGGCGGCAGCCGACACGGCCGCGTTCCTGCGCGGCTGGGCGGCGGAGCAGCCGCTCGCCGCCGGCTGACGGACCCCGAATCCGATCCTGCACGATCGCGTCCAGCTGATGACATTCGTCTGCGATTCGATTACGCTGGCGACGCCGCGACCGGCTTGGCGCGCTGCAGTGGTCGGTAGCCGTACAGGCGCGCCCGGCCGGCAACGCCGGTAGCGCGCGAGGTTTTCACGAGTGGGTTTTGCAGTGCCTTGCGTGGCGAGCGTGAGGACCCGGAGCTTGTCGAGCCGGGTCCCCACGTGCGCGTCCCTACAACACGCGCAGCAGCAGCTCGCCTCCGGGGATCCGCCCCTGGACGAGCGATACGACGAGGTAGGCCGCGATCGCGGCGAGCACCACGAGCTTGACGGTCTGGCGTGCCGTCCAGAAGAACAGCTCACGCTCGGCCCTGCGAACCTCGATCGGAGTGCGCGCTCGTCTGGGCAGTGCCACGAGAAGACCCCCGCTCGTGCTGCGACATGGATGCTTGCCAATTTCCGCAACTATTTTTGTGTATGGGATAACTCTGGCCGTGCCGAGCCGATTCTGGAAGATATGTTTCTGTCTCAGACAGCCATCTGCGTAGCGGGGCGCGAGGCGTGCAGCGGCGCGTCGACGGGGCGGGCGCGCGTCGATCCGTCCGCGCGGTGCCGCAGGATGCCGGGCTCTTTGACGCGCACCTCCCCGACATCGCTGCGCGCGTGGCAACGCCGCGCGCTCGACCGCCTCGCCGGCTGGCGCGGCGGCCCGTTCCTGATCTCCGCCGCGCCGGGCGCCGGCAAGACGCGCCCCGCGCTCGAGCTCGCCCGCGAGCTGCTCGCGAGCCGGGCGGTGGAGCGCGTGGTGGTGCTGTGCCCGACGACGCCGCTCACGCGCCAGTGGGCGGCCGCGGCGGCGATCCTCGGCGTGCAGCTGCAGCCGGACGCCAGCGGCCCGCGCCCCCCGCGCGACTTCCACGGCGTCGCGGTCACCTATGCGCGCGTCGCCGGCGATCCAGGAGCGTGGGCGGCGAAGGTGTCGGCGGACACGCTCGTGGTGGTGGACGAGGCGCACCACCTCGGCGAGGACCTCGCGTGGGGCGCGGGCTTCATGCGGGCGTTCGCGCCTGCATCGCGCTGGCTGCTGCTGTCGGGCACGCCGTTTCGCTCCGATGCGACGCCGATCCCGGGCGTGCGCTACGACGAGGACGGACTGGTCGTGCCCGACGTCTCCTACACCTACGCGGAGGCGGTCGCCGACGGCGTCTGCCGGCCGGTGGCGTTCGTGACGTTCGACGGGACGCTGTCGTGGCGCAGCGGCGAGGACGTGATCGAATCCTCGTTCGAGACGGTCCTAAGCGCGCGTGAGGCGGGCCGCCGCTACCGCACGGCGATCTCGACCGAGCTGCCAGACGGCCTGCCGCGGATCCTGCGGGAGGCCGACGCGAAGCTGCGCACGCTGCGGGCAGCGGGACACCGCGACGCGGGCGGCCTCGCGGTCGCGGCCGACGCCACCCACGCCCGCCGGGTCGCGAAGCTCCTGGCGGAGGTGACCGGGAGCAAGCCGCTGGTGGTGCTCCACACCGAGACGGGCGCGGCGCGCAAGCTCGCTGCGTTCCGCGGCTCGAGCGAGCCGTGGATCGTGGCCGTGAACATGGTCTCCGAGGGCGTCGACATCCCGCGCCTGCGCGTCGGCGTATACGCGAGCGCCGCCAAGACGCCGCTGATCTTCCGCCAGATCGTCGGGCGCTTCGTGCGCACAGTCCCGGGGCGAGAGGCCGAGCCGAGCTGGGTGTATCTGCCGGCCGAGCAGACGCTGCGCAGCCACGCCGCCGAGATCGAAACGGAGCTGCGCCACGCGCTGCGCCGCGAGGAGCCGGCGACGGACTGGGAGGAGGCTCCGGAGCGGCGCGCGAGCGAGCCGTCGCCGGACGCGGAGTTCGTACCGCTGAGCGCCGAGTTCGCCGCGCAGATGACGCTGTTCGGCCCGCCTCAGCGGGCCCCCTCCCCCACCGCCGCCCCACGAGCGCCGACCCCGGCCGAGCCGGCCCCGCCCGCGGCGTTCGAGCGCCGCGAGGGCCTGCGCCTGGAGCGCAGCCGCCTGGTGTCCGAACTGCAGCGCCGCGGCCGGGGCAGCCACCGCGAGATCAACGCGTGGGTCAACCGCGCGGTCGGGATCGACCGCGTCGAGCAGGCCAGCATCCGCCAGCTCGAGCGCTCGATCGACACGCTCACGCGCGAGCTGCTGCGCAGCAGCCGGCGCGCGGCGGCCGGGTAGTCCAACCGCCGACGGGAGCGACCTGCCGCTGTGAGCTACCCCGCCTGCGGGTCGTGTGCCAGCCCGAACGGGCTGCCCTCGGAATCCCTGCAGATCGCCCACCGCTGGCCCGGATGGATGACGCTTCCGCCGAGCGCCTGCACCCGCTCGAGCGCCTCGGCGATGTCGCTCACCGCGAAGTACGGCAGGGAAGCCGAATCGCCGGGACCGCGTCCGCGGGCATGGACGCCGAGCGCCGGCGCGCCCGCGCGCGTCTGCCAGCCCTCCCCCTGCGCATCCGCGCGGACGTCCAGCTCGACACCGAGCAGCTCGCCCCAGAAGCGGCGCGCGCGATCTGGATCGTCGGCGGGGAACTCGATCAGCGACGGCAGCGAACGCGACACCGTCCGCACGATAGCGGCGCCGGCGCGAGGCGCATGACCGAGCGGAGAGGCCCGGCGGTCAGCGAGCGTGGCGAGGAGACGACCCCAGGGGCACCGGCGCGGGGCGGGCGCCGGCCGGCTCGCGAACTGTGGTGCTGCCGACGAGCACCGGCACCTCCCCTTCGCCGCGCCGGTAGAGCACTTCGATCGCGGCCGAGCTCCTGGTCCAGCGCGTCGTAAACGGCGGGCGCCCGCAGAGACCGGCGAAGAGCGCGGAGCCGGAGAGCGACTGCGTCACCGTGGCGCCGCGCGCGACGTCGCGGTTGAGCGAGGTGCTGCCGTATCCCTGCATGCGGCCGACCGCGGGCCGATGGCCTGATACGGCCGTCTGATCGCACTCATCGCCGGGGATGCGGATTTCGTAGTTTTCCCTTGCGCTGGTGACGGCGAACGGCGCGGTGAAGCTCAGCTGCGCCCGGGTGATCACGTGGCGGCTGACCTCCAGCCGCACGTGCAGCGGCTCGTGCAGGTCGCGCGGCGCCACGTAGCGGTCGGCCGGCCAGTGCGGCTGCGGGCAGGGGTTGGCGAGACGGCCGCGCACCCACGGGGGCAGCACGGGCCCCCGCTGGCAGAGCCTCCCGTCGAGCCGATAGGTGATCGCGGTCAGCGGCGCGGAGGGCGGCAGGTCGCCGTCGGTGCCGAGGCTGGCGAACCCGGAGCCCACCTGCTGGTGGGAGCCTGTGCGCTGCACGATCAGATAGGCGCCGATCGGCGCGAGCACCGCATCGCTGCGATCGGCGGCGCCTTCGCGGTAGCTGACGCTGACGGCGTCGGGCCCGAGGATCCCGAAGGAGAGGTCGCGCAGATCGCCGCGAGGGATCTTCCCTTCGTGACCGTCCGCCGCGCCGGCGCTGCGGTCGACGCCCACGTGCTCGCCGACGACGGCCTGGCCAGAGAGCTGGCAGCTCACGCTCTCGGTCGCGTCGTCATCGGCGGCGGCGGGCGTTCCGACACGGCTGGTTTCCGGCAGCACGTCGGCGGACATCGGGTGCAGGCGCCCGTCGTCGTGGAAGACCCCGTCGATCCCGAGCTCGCCGAGCTGGCCGCCCTGGACGCGTCCGATCTGCTCGCAGACCTCGCCGCGGGTCGTGCGGACGATCCGCATCCCCCATGGCGGGCCGCCTTCGGGATCGGGCACGCGCAGGGGCAGCAGCCGGGAGGCGCCCGGCGCGGGGACGCCCTCGCCGGCTGTCGGGCTCAACAGCCCTTCGGGGCGGACCGGCGCACCGGTGAGGATCACGCCGGTCGCGGCGAGCGCGATCGTGGCGGTGGCGAGCAGGCAGCCGAGCGCGAGGACCAGCAGGCGCAGCCGGCGCACCGGGCGAGCGCGCAGTCGAGCGCGCGAGGGCTCGGGGCGATGTGCGCCGTCTGCGCCGGCGGCTGGCCTGCGGTTGGCTGCCTTCAGGAGGTCGCGCTCCAGCTGCGGGAGGATGCTCATCGTTCACCGGCCAATCTCGCTCGTAGGGTGCGAAGCCCGCGACTGACCCGCTGCCGTACGACGGCCTCCGAGCAGCGCAGCTCCCCTGCTATCTCCGCGTAGTCGCGGTCCTGCACGACGCGCGCGTGGATCGCGCGCCGCTGCTCCTCGGGCAGGCGCGCGACCGCCACCGTCGCCCGCTCCTCGCCCTCCGTCAGCCGCGCGATCGTCTCGCTCGCGTGATCGTCGATGACGAGCGTCGGCAGCCCGAGCCGCTCACGTGCGGCCGACTCGACCTGTCCGGCGCGATAGCTCGAGCGCAGCACGTTGCGCGCGATCCCGAACAGCCACTGGTCGGCGCGGCCCCGTGCGGGGTCGTAGCTCGCCACGGACTCGAGCGCGCGGGCGAACGTCTCCGCGGTGAGATCCGCGGCGAGCTCCGCCCGGCCGGTAGCGTGCATGAAGAAGCCGAGCACCGGCCGCTCGAACAGCCGGTAGAAGGCGGCGAACGCCTGCGCGTCCGTGCCCGCCGCGCCCAGCAGCGCGTGCTCGTCGTTCGGATCCCATCGCATCGTCGACACCCATTGGCGCGGGCGCCGAGCTTTGTGACGAGCCGGCCGGGTCAGCCTTCCTCGTCGTCGCGGCGGTAGCCGAGACGCGCGGAGATGCGATCGGCGGTGGCGACGACGTGCGGGCCGAGCGCGTCGACGAGCTCCTCGAGCGAGATCACCGAGCTGGGCGCGGCGAGCGCGACCGCGGCGACGACGTCGCGCGCCTCGTTGCGCACGGGCACGGCGATCGCGTAGACGTCCGCCGCCAGCTCCTGGTCGTCGACGGCGAACCCGGCCGCGTGGATCTCATCGAGCTCCTCGCGCAGCGCCTTCTTGCTCGTGATCGTGTTCGGGCCACGCTTGGTCAGCTTCGCCTGGGCGAGCAGCTCACGCTGCTCGCCCTCCGGCAGGTTCGCCAGCAGCAGCTTGCCCATCGACGTGCAATACGCCGGCAGCCGCGAGCCCGTGTGCAGATCGAGGCTCATCCCGTTGCGCCCGCGATGAAAGCTGCGCACGCGATCGACGAACAGCACGTCGGTGCCGTCGAGCACGCCGAGGCTCGTCGTGTAGGACGTCCGCTGGCGCAGCTCCTCCAGATACGGGTGCGCATGCTCGCGCAAACCCGTCGAGTTCAACGCCGACATCCCCAGATCGGTCACGCGCAGCCCCAGCCGGTACTTGCGCGACGCGCCCTGCTCCAGATACCCCAACGCGACCAGCGTGATCACATAGCGGTGCGTCGTCGAGCGGCTCATCCCCAGGTCATCCGCGATGTCCGCGATCCCGAGCACCGGGCGCTTGGGCGTGAAGCACCCCAGGATCGCAAGGCCCCGCTCCAGCGACTGCGAGTAGCGCGGCTCACGCAGGCTCGGAATCGACCACGCAGGGTCCTGCTCGACTTCGCTGGCGCGGGCGGTGATTGAACTGGTTCTGGGCATTGGCACCTCGGTTTCGTGTGGCTTCGCTAGGCTCCCGCAACGGAAGTTCAGCGGGCTGATATATGCATCATAGTTCGATATATAGCGCCTGAGCGTTAGAGACACTTGACTTTCCAGTTATCTGGCTCTGCGCGGGCCGAGCGACGGCGCCGGGGCCAGCTGGATCGCATCCAGAAAGCGCGCACGATTCAGAAGGTGCGCGCGATCAACCTCATGCCAGCTCATCGACCTCGTGTTCGCGTCCTCCGCGACCGGCGGCGCGGGCCTGAGCAGCGATCGCCGCGACCATCTGCTGCGCGTATCTCCGTGCGGCGTCGACTCCCGAGGGCCTGGCGGGCGGACGCGACTCCCCGCCGGCGCCGCGTGGCGTCGCCGGCGCGGGCCGGACGGCCATGTCCGCCAGCCAGACGGGGACGAGCGCGGCGAGGGCGTCGTCGCGGGAGCCGTGCAGCACGATCGCGCTGGCAACGCCGGCGATGTCGAAGATCCGCAGCACCCGCTCGTTCTCCTCAACGCAGACGACCATCAGCGACCCGCCGCCGCTCTTGCCGAGCATCGCGGCGGCGCCGACGAGCGCGCCGATCGCGGTCGAGTCGATGAACGTCACGGTCGAAAGGTCGAGCACGAGCCGCCGCCGGCCCGCCTGGACATGGCCGATGAGACGGTCTCTGAGCAGCGGGGTGGCCGCGTAGTCGAGCTCGCCGCTTGCGACCACCACGACGACGTCCTCGCGACCGGCAGCGGGGACGTCGTCGATGGTGAACCTCACCGTCATCCGAAGCCAACGGTGGTCCCCGTGGAAGCGCTCGGTCCGGCTACCTCTCTGAAGGAGACCTCGAGCCTGAGCTTCACTCGATGGTGGTGCTTGCGCAGCGAAGCGACGCCGGCCTTCATGAGCACCGTGCGCAGCGTGACGCGCTCGGCCCTGTCGGCCTGCCGGCTCACGGCTCTCACGCCGCTCGCCCGGAGAGTCAGCGTGCCGGCGGCAGGGACCTGGACGACGATCGTGACCGCGTCGCCCCTGACCCTGCGACTGACGATCCTGATCCTCGCGGGCGTCGTTCCGTTGCCCGGGCTCAGCGCCGTGGCGCCCTGCGCTGGGAGGCTGACGAGGATCGTCGTGGTCGATGGCGTCCCCGAGGCTCCGCCAGCTGAGCCACCTGCGCCGCCCGAGCCGCCGGACCCACCGCCTGGCCCGCCGGACCCGCCAGACCCGCCGCCGGAGCCTTCGGGCGTCTTTTCCTGCAGCACGCCGAGGGCGAGCCCGTCGACGGTGTCCAGCACCCCGAGGGTCTTGCCGTTGGCGAGCGGCGCCGTGAGAGCCATGGCACTGGAGGGCAGCTGCGCACTGCTCGTGTCGAGGTCTTCAGCGAGACCTTCGGTGGTCGTCCCGATGTGGCTTGCGAGCTCCCCTGCGGTGCTGGCGCTGAACGGCTCGCCCTTCAGCGTCGTGCCCAGCAGCGCCTCGAGCTGCGTCGGACTCGCCGCAGCAAGCACTTCGGCGATCAGCTGTTCTGGCTTGGCCGCGCTGCTCAGCAGCCCTCCCAGCATCTGGCTGGAGTCGAGCGAGCCGAGTGCGCCGCCCAGCACGCTGGACAGGCTTTCGCCTTTCAGCAGCGACAGCAGTTCAGAGAGCGTCAGGACTTTCTTGAGCTGGCCTTCCAGCTTGGAGAGCACTTCTGGCGGGTTTGCCAGCTGCCCCAGCGTGTCGCCTTCGCCGGCGAGACCTTCGATGGTTCTGGTCAGCGCTTCCCGCAGCGGACCAGCGGGCAACGCGCTGAGAGCGGGCAGCCGCGAGAGCACCTCGCTCAGCTGCGCTGCCGACAGATCTTTGAGCGGGATGCCCGAGAGCACTTCTTCCACTTCGCCAGCCGGGAGCGCGGACACGGACACGGACACCGGCGGCGCGGTGTCACGGCTCATGCCGGCCGCGCTCGCTCCCGCGGGCGCGGCAAGGCATGCCATGAGACCCGCAAGCGCGACAGTCATGGCGATCGCAGCGACTCGGCGAGTGCGCGCCGAGGCACTGCCGTACAGCCACGTGGATGATGCAAGCATGGGGTGCTCCTCCTTGAGACGGTGGATACGCGCATCTGTCGGCGAACATACCCCGTACTTTCTACTGATCAGAACTAAACCATATATCCGTTTAGTTCGATAATTCTGAACGTAGCCGCGGAACGCCATCCCGCTGGGGGCTCGCTGTCGCCGGACACTCCCCCCGCTCCAGCGCGTGCGTTTACGCCAGCGGCGTCAAGATGAGGCAATGCCCTTCAGGAGCGGCAGGTAGCGCCGTCGAACAATACTCACGACGTCGGCAGGGGTGTACGGGTTCTGCAGGAAGGCCACGCGATTCACAGCCTGAGATGGGATCGGACCAGGGTTCTCGAGATCTCGGACGAGGTCCTCGAGGCACGAGAGGCCCTCGTAGTTGTCGGGCTGCAGCTTGGACATGTTCTCTAGCTTGTCCGCGGTGATATTTCGGAGGAGTCTCCAATCAACGCGATCAGCGAGGCGCTCCCCGATGAATGCGAGATCAGCGAGGTGCTTGTATTGACCGTATGCGCACCAGCCCAGTGTCTTCTCTGCCGCGATCTCCTCGAGCCGCATGACGATCACCGACGGCGCGTCGGCTTCGTCCCAGAGCCCGAGCGCGTATGGGTCCGTAAGCGGTCGCTCCTCGCCGTCCTCAAACACGCCATAACCCGCCAGGTCGACCTTGAACCTGCGGTCTTCCTCAGTGAGCGCCACCGTGAGCCAGATTGGTTCGAACTCGACTGGGTCGGACTTCCACACGCTTCCCTGGTCAGATGTGGGCACTAGCGGCGCGGGCGTGAGCTCAATCTCGGCACTCGCATAACTGAGTAGCTTCGTTGTTTGCGACGGCATCGTGACGGTACTCGTCGCGATGTCGGCGTCGTAGATCGTGAGGCGTTGGCTCCCGTAGGTTCGCATCGCCATACCGCCGGCGAGGACGCTCCGTGCGTCGAAGAAGCCCTTCTCCTTGAGGTTCAGGATCTCGACGACGCGGGCGATGTCTCGGACGACGACCGGCAGCGGGATCCGAAGCTTGTTCGAGCGCGCTTCGATGACGTCGAGCGACGGGAAGCGGATCACTGCCGCAGCCACCCGGAGAGAGCGTGCTCAGGCACGTTCACGGCCACTCCCCATTCGCGCTCCCGCGGCCAGCTGCCCTCACCGTATGTTGACGAGGCGTCGAGCAGAACCTTGTTGCGCTGTCCGCGCAGATCGCCGAGATGCTTCACCGCGACGTCTTGGTGACCGAGGCGCGTGAGGAGGTAGCCAACCCGTCGCGAGACGGCACCGCTCATGGCCCGAGCGTAGTCACAGACCGCATCCAGGTCGACATCGCGCTCCTGACTGCGCGCCCATGCGCCGACGATAAGCTCGATGCCACCACTGAGCCTCGGGCGATAGACGGTGTCGACGAGGGTGCGCTCAAGCGTCGAGCGCCAGTAGTACTCCCGCCGCGTTGCGCGGATCTTCTCGATGCCGACCCAGCGGTGAGCGCCACTGATCCGAGTCGTGAGGACGGGCCGCTGGTCGATGACGAGCCGGCTGTCCCGGAACGTTGTGTCATCCGGGAGCGCGACGTAAACCATCCAGCTGTGCTCGTCGGTCAGCCGATGCTCGATCACCGCTGAGAGGAAGCCCAGATAATAGCGCCCGTACTCACGGAGCGTCGCGTCTAGGAGCACGTTGAAAGGCGCGGCTTGGGCGAGGCTGTCGCCCGCCCAGGATGAAACGACATATCGACCGCCCCCAAGGGAGATCAGGACGCCCTTGCCCGCCATCCTTGAGAGAAGGCTCGACGGCGCGGACGTGACCGACCTCAGCAGCGCGCGATCCTGCCGGGTCCAGAGCGTGGTCCGTTGTTCCTCGGCGAGCCTCCGCAGCAGCGTCGACTCCGTCTTACCCAGCGTCCTTGTCTTCGTATTTGGACTCATCGCACAATTATATCCTAAATAGTAGCGTATAGCGTGAGTATCACGCAAAGAAACGTGCCACGATTTATTCCCGGATGTTCGCGCTTTTTGCAAATATCGCGGATGTTTTCGTGCGCCTCGGTCCAGCCGCGGCCGGTGCGATTGACGAGGGTACGCGAGGGTACGACGTGGAGGATGGGCTCCTCGAGAAAAGCCAGATCGCGCCCGCTTGCCGGCTCTCCCGCGACGGCGAGACGATATGGTCGTCAGCGTCGATCCCGAGCCTCCGGAGCGACCCTCAGCTTCCCGGCCCGGATAGCCGAAACCCGCTTGCTGAAGCCAAAGCTGGCTCCCGTGCTCATAAGCGGCGGACGGGGGTCAAACCCGCGACCTCTAGCTTGGGGCACTCGTGGTCAGGCGCTTGGCGGACCGGCATTATGCCGCCGCGTTGAAGCGGCCTCAGCGCGGGTTCGGCGGAGCTGGAACGCCAAGCTGCCCACATACGGCTCGTGTCAGGCCGGGGCCGATCTCCTTGTGACGCGGTAGCGCCGAGACCTCGCCTTTCGGCCCGCGCCACTTGGCGTGCTTTGAGCCGCCAACCTCATGGCAGCCATGCTCGCGGAGGTGGCGTTCGAGCTCGCGTCGCTTCACGCCGCGACAACGAACCGCAGATGCTCAAGATCCGCACCGGAGCGTCTGCCGGAGAGCTCATCGTCCGGCGTGAGCACCGTGCGCAACGCGTCGAGCGCGTTCTCTCGCGCCTCATCACGCGTGCGTCCCTGGCTGAGCGCTCCGGGGACCTCTAGCACGCGCGCGACGATCCAGCCAGCCTCGTCGGGCTCGTCGAACGCGATCGTGAAGTCGATCGAGGATGCCACGTCTACACAGTAGCGCCCGGCATGGCAGACGGTTGCCCCTCGTCGGCCGATCTTCTGGACATGTGCCTCAGCGACCACCTCGATGCCAAACTCCGCCGACCCGGTCCGGCTCACGTAGGCGTTGCTCCCCAACGGCGTTAGAGCTCTCATTAGACCCGGTGGTCCAGGTCAGCATCACGGGCGATCAGCTCGGCATGCTCCAGCATCTTGAGCCCATGCCGTTTGACTTCGATGGCCCGAGCAGCTCGTGCTTGTGCTGTTACAGTACCGCCGCCATGAGACATATCTCGATATACGGGAGCAGTCGACAGACCGGACTAAGCGCGATTTTGCTTGCGTGCTTGGGCGTGGCAGCCATCTTCACGAGTGATGTCGTCAACGCTCTGAGGCGTCACGAGCTTGGGGTGAGCGCGTGAAGGGTTTCGTCGGCTTGCTCGCGTGCACTTGGTGCGTTGGCCTGGCTGTGCCTGCGATTGCGGCTGGGCGCGCAGCCGATGCCGCGGCCACGCGGGCGTACCTGAGTGCGGCTGCGACCTACGCCAACGCCGCCTACCCCCTGGTGGGAGCGAGGATCGCCGCGATGGAAGCGGACGAGCGTGAAGTCGCGGCGCAGTGTCCCTCCGCCTTCCTCTATGCCCCGCGCGACACGGCGTTTGAGGAACTCGGCGAAGAGATGGGCGACGCGGAGTGGTACGCGGGCGGGGCGCCGGTGCGCTCAGCGACGGAAGCATTCGCGCAGGCGATCGGCAACCTGAGCTGGAGCAATCGCAGGCTCACGCGACTCGTGCGATCGGAGGCAGCCGAAGAACGAGCGGACGTGGCGCTCGTCCTGCCCGACGACGTGTGCAGCTCAATCGAGGCGTGGAAGACGAGCGACTACGCCGACCTACCGCCGAGCGTGGGCGAATTCCTCACTCACGTCGAACGGATCGAATCGGCGTCGTACGGGCTCATCATGCACCTGCTCAGGCGCTATGAGGGTCCGGCCGAAAGTCGAGCTGCCAAGCACGTAGAGCGCCTCGAAGAACTCGCTGGCAAGCGCCTGGCGACGGCTTCCGAAGCGACATGGCGGAAGCTCGAGGCAGCGATGGGAGCCTCGGAACTGTGACTGCCGACGGTAGGCTCGCCGGCTTGCTCGCCTGCGTGGCGCTGTCGCTCGGGCTGCCTGCCACGGCTGACGCACAGCCGGCCCCGCTTGCCTTCACTGCGTGCCCTCCCACGCAGGTGTTCGTCTCTGTCGCCGGTCTTCAGTGCGCGACGCTCGACGTCCCCTTCGACCGGGCTGAGCCCTCGGTGGGAGATATCGCGCTGTCGGTCCAGCGTGTGCCCGCGAGCGCGCCGCGGATGGGGGTGATCGTGTTGCTCGCGGGCGGGCCTGGGCAGCCGGCGTTGCCGGCGTTCGAGGGATTTCTCGCGCCGCTCGCGCAGAACCCGGCGCTGCGGGGCTATGAACTTGTCGCGTTCGACCAGCGCGGCACGGGCCAGTCCGGCGGCCTGCTCTGCCCTGGAGGAAACGAAGCACCCAAGGGGCTGACGCCGTATTTCGGCGCGTGCGGAGCGGCCCTTGACGCCACGCGCGGGTTCTACACGAGCCAGGAATCGGTCGAAGACCTCAACGCCCTGCGCGAAGCGCTCGGCGGCACGCCGCTGTCGCTGTTCGCCGTCTCCTACGGCACCCGCGTCGCGGGCATGTACGCGCGCGAGCACCCACAAGGAGTGGCACGCGTGGTGCTCGACTCGGCCGTCCCGACGGCCGGGCCCAATCTGCTCGGACTCACGCGCCTGCACGCGCTGCGGCGGGTACTCGACGAAGGCATCTGCGGCGCTGGCGCCTGTCGCTCGTTCTCAAGGGATGTTTACGCGGATCTCACGCGTCTCGTCAACCTCCTGCACCACCACCCGCTGCGCACGCGCATCTACAACGGCCACGGTCGACTGCGCCCCGCGAGCGTGACCGAACTCGGGGTCCTCCACCTGCTCTACGGGATCGACCTGTCGCTGGGAATGCGCGAGCTCGCACCGGCCGCGATCGCAGCGGCCGCTCACGGCGACATGGCGCCGCTCGCGCAACTCACACACTCCCTCCAGGCCGAAGGCCCCGGCAGCGGCTCGAGCTCCCTGCCTGGCGCCGGGGCGCCTGCCGATGACGGTCCGCTCGGTGACGCATCGCTCGCGGCCGAAGCACCGGCAAGCGCCTCGGAGGACTCCGACGTCCTGTTCGCGGCCACCGCCTGCGTCGAGGACGAACTACCGTGGTCGCCCGAATCCGCCCCCACGGGACGGGACAGCACCCTTCGCGCCTGGCTCACCACGCTACCCGCCGGCGCCACCGTGCCATTCGCGCCCGCCACCGCGGTCGCCGACTCGCCCCTTCCGATTTGCCTGGACTGGCCCGCTACCACGGCCGCACCGGCCTCCCCGACAGGCGTCTCGGCGACACCCACGCTGATCCTCTCCGGCGACCAGGATCTGCGCACGCCCTACGAACAGGCACTGACAATCGCCGCCACCTACAGCGACGCCACACTGCTCAGGGTCCCCGACGCCGGGCACTCGACCGTCACCGCCGACCACACCGGCTGCGCGCAGCGCGCAATGATCGCCTTCCTCACAAGCGGACAGGCGCCCGCGTCGTGCCCGGCCTCGAAAGAACCACAGGCGCTACCGCTGCCCCCAGCGTCGCTCGACAACGTCCAGCCGCTGCCGTCGCATTCGCGCCTCGTGGGGCGGGTCGCCGCTGCCGCCGCAATCACACTCGAGGAGCTGTGGGGCCAGATAGAACTCACCTCCGGCGGAGGACTGCAAGGCGGATTCTGGCGGCTAAGCGGAACGGAGCTCATCGCCCACGACCTAGTCGACGTACGCGGCGTCGCGATCAGCGGATCAGCGTCACTACGGAGCGGGGTCGCCCATTTCATCGTGCACGGCCAGCTCAACGGCAACCTCACCCAAAGAGGGGTAACAGTCACTGGCCGCCTCGGCGGAACGTCGGTCCACATGCATCTCGTAGAGACCTGAGCAGCCGTAGCGTCCTCGGTTCAATCTCGCTATCGCCGCCCAGGTCGAGCCTGCCTGCCAGAGTGCGTGGGGCTGCTCCGTCCACCCAACGGTCAAGCGATGCCAGCGCGACCCCGGGCACAGGGCTGCGCCTCCGGTGGCCGCAGTTTCGGGAGACGCAGCGAGCGGCCGAGGGTCTGTCTCGACACCGCCGAGCTGGATGAGCAACGGGGCTCACGTGCCGTATCTCGCGCGAGACGGTACCGCACCGATACCGCAGATTGGTGGCCGACTTGCCCTCTATTATCCGTCTCTGACCGGCCTTAGCTTCCCGAGCGGAGTAGCCGCAACCCGCTTGCTTGAGGCAAATCTGACTCCAGTGAACGTAAGCGGCGGACGGGGGTCGAACCCGCGACCTCAAGCTTGGGAAGCTTGCGCTCTACCAACTGAGCTACCGCCGCATGAGTCGCCGATTCTACGCGTTGGCAAGCTGATCATGCGGCTCCTGTGTCTACGCGCCGGCCGGCGCCAGGGGCCTCGCAGCGCACGGCTGTCCTCCCCTGTGGTTATCGGCGTAGGGTCCGAGCATGAACTCAATACGCAGGCACCTCAGCTACGCCAACGTGGTCGCCACGCTCGCGCTCGTGTTCGCCATGAGCGGCAGCGCCCTGGCCGTCAACCACTATCTGATCACCTCGACCAAGCAGATCAAGCCCAGCGTCCTCAGGAAGCTGAAAGGCGCCGCCGGGCCGAAGGGCGCCACCGGGGCCACGGGCGCCACCGGGGCGACCGGCCCCGAAGGACCCAAAGGCGCAAACGGCCTTTCAGCTCTTGCCACGCTGCCATCCGGCCAGTCGGAGAGCGGGGACTACGGGACAGGGACCCCCGGCGGCAAATCCGGCGAAGTCCTGGAAGAGGCAGTGACGTTCCCGATCCCGCTGGCCGAAGCGCTCGCGTCGACCCACACGATCTATACGGCTGCGCCGCCGGTCGCACACTGCAGCGGCCCCGGCCACGCCGAACAAGGGTTCCTGTGCGTCTACAGCAGCGACCGCGAACTCGTCGACTCGCCGTTGATCAAAGATCCCGAGGTCGCCTCGAAACCGCTGCAGCTGGGTGCGGGCCGGCTTGGCTTCCTATTGCAGTGGGCAACGACTGGCGTGGACGCGTTCGATGTCGGCACCTACACAGTCACGGCACCGTAGGAGGGCGCCCTGGAGGATCTGGCCTGTGTGTCGTCGCGCAGGCCAGATCTCCGTCAGCGCCCATACGATCGCTCGAGCGTCGAGACCGTCCGCACAGGCACCCCCATTGAGCCGAGTCCACGATCGGACCGTATACCCACGCAGCCCGTCTACCCTTGTACGCCATGAGACGCCGCGTCGTGCCGATCGTCGCCTCACTCGCCGGCGCGGGCCTGGTCGCGCTGCTGCTGTACGGAGTGTCCGCGCAGTCGGCCAACCGCACGCTCGACGAACTCGTCGCGCGCGGACAGTACCCGCGGGCGCCCGATGCAACGCGCGCGCTGCCGATGCTCGGCGCCGGCGGGCACAGCACGCTCGCCGCGCTCACGGGCAAGGTCGTCGTGCTGAACTTCTGGGCGTCGTGGTGCGAACCGTGCCAGCTCGAGGCGCCGCTGCTCGAGCACGCGCAGCAGAGCCTCCAACGGCACAACGCCACGGTCCTCGGCGTGACCTACCAGGACGCCTCACCCGACTCGGAAGGCTTCGTGCGCAAGTACCACCTCACCTACCCCGTCCTGCGCGACACCACCGGCGAATTCGCCCACTCCTACGGCACCCGCCAGGTGCCAGAGAGCTTCATCATCGACCGCCAGGGCCGGATCGTCGCGATCGCGCGCGGCCAGATCGAACAGGCATTCGTCGACCGCGCCGTCGCGCTCGCCGAGGGCTCATGAGACCACGCGCCGCCAGCCTCCTCGCTGCGCTCCTGGTCGCCCTCGTCGCCCTCGCGCCCGCGCAGGCCGCGGCCATCGTCAAGCCGCGCGCCTCGCTGCTGGCGATCGAGCGCCAGGCGATGTGCGTGACGTGCAAAGTCGCGCTCGACGAGTCGCAGGCGCCGCAGGCGAACCTCGAGCGCGAATACATCCAGAGCCTGATCGACAAGGGCCAGGACGAAGCGGAAATCAAGCGCTCGCTGGTCGCCCAGTACGGCCCCACAGTGCTCGGGCTGCCGAGCGCGCGCGGCTTCGACCTCGCCGCCTACCTCGTGCCGCTCGCAGTCGTCCTCGGCCTGCTGATGACCGTCCTGTTGCTGGTCCCCAGCTGGCGCCGGCGCGGGCGCGCGCAGGCGGCCACCGCGGCGTCCTCCGCGACGCTCAGCCCGGCCGACGCCGCCCGCCTCGAGTCAGACCTCGCGCGCTTCGACTGACGTCCCCGCCAGGCCCGCCCCCGCCCTTGCGCCCGGATCTGACGAGCCTACATCTGCTCCGGCGCGTCCACTCCGAGCAGATCCAGGCAGCGCGCGATCGTGCGCGCGCTCGCCACGCACAGCGCGATGCGAAACGACTCCAGCTCCGCCGGCTGCGCACCGACGACGTGGCAGTCGCGGTAGAACGCCGTGAACGTCTGCGCCAGCGCCAGCGCGTACGCCGCGATTCGATGCGGGGCGCGGCGTTCGGCCGCCTCCGCCAGTTCGCCTCCGAACGCCAGAAGCTGCTCCACCAGCGCCCGCTCGGTCGCGTGCAACGGCTCGCGCTCGAGTCCGCCCGCCGCCGCCTGCACCGCCGCGCTCGCCGCCGCCACGCGCTCGGCGCCCGCCTTTGCGAGCATCGAGCAGATACGCGCGTGCGCGTACTGCACGTAGTACACGTCGTTCTCGCTCGAGCGTTCGCGCGCCAGGTCGAGGTCGAGGTCGACCGTCGTGTCGTGCGAGCGCGCCAGCAGATACCAGCGCGCCGCGTCCACGCCGATCTCCGCCACGAGGTCGTCCAGCGTCACGAACTCGCCCGCGCGCTTCGACATCTGCGCGCGCTCGCCCGAGCTCATCAGGTGCACCAGCTGCATGATCAGCAGCTCGAGCTCCCCCGGATCCCCGCCCAGCGCCTCGTACGCGGCCTTCATGCGCTGCACGTAGCCGTGGTGGTCGGCGCCCCACACGTCGATCTGGCGCTCGAAGCCGCGCTCGCGCTTGTCCTGGTGGTAGGCGATGTCGGAGGCGAAGTACGTGTGCTCGCCACTGGAGCGCACGAGCACGCGATCCTTGTCGTCGCAGAAGTCCGTCGTGCGCAGCCACAGCGCGCCCTCGCTGCGGTAGGTGTGCCCCTGCTGCTCGAGGATCGCCAGTGTGTGCGCCACCGGGCTCGGGTCGCCGCGGTGCAGCGAGCTCTCATAAGCCCACGAGTCGAAGCTCACGCGAAAGCCGCTCAGCGACTTCGCGAGCTGCTCGATCACGATCGCCACCGCCGCGCGGCCCAGCTCCGCCGGGTCGGCGCCTGCGGCGCCCGGCAGGCTGGGGATGAGATCGGCGACGTAGTCGCCCTGGTAGCCGTCCTCGGGGACCGCCTCCCCGCGCGCCAGCGCGGAGATCGACTCGCCCAGCTTGCGCACCTGCGAGCCGGCGTCGTTGACGTAGAACTCGCGCTTGACGTGGTGGCCCTGCAGCTCGAGCATGCGCGCCAGCGCGTCGCCGTAGGCCGCGTTGCGAGCGTGGCCGACGTGCATCGGGCCGGTGGGATTGGCCGACACGAACTCCACGAGGACGCGCTCCGGCCGGCTCGCCGTGCCCGCGCCGAAGCGCTCACCCGCCGCCAGCGCCCGCGCGAGGGCGTGCTTCAGCCAGATGTCGGACACAAACAGGTTGACGAAGCCCGGGCCCGCGACCTCGAAGCGCTCGAGGCTCCTCCCCAGCCGGTCCGCCAGTGCGCTCCCCAGGCGCTCGGCGAGCTCGCGCGGCGGGATTCCGGCCGCGGGCGCCATCAGCAATGCCGCGTTCGTGGAGTAGTCGCCGAACTCCGCGCGGCGCGGGCGCTCCAGCGTGATCGGCGCGCGAGGAGCCCGAGGACCGGCCGTATCGCCGCCAGGCGCAGCACCGCCGCCCGCGTAGCCACCGCCGCCCGATCCGCCGCCCGCGAGCTCCTCCGCGACCACCAGCACCGCTCGGCGCAGGCTCTCCAGCGGGGCTAGGTCGTCGTCGGATTCGGGCTCGGTCATGAGTTCGGTCTCGGCGCTTGCGATACTAGCTGCGTGAACGATCAGGACTCAGGCGCGGAGCGCCACATAAACATCCACCTATCCCCCGAGATCATGGGGGGCGTATACGCGAACTTCGCCAACGTCAGCCACTCCGACTACGAGTTCACGGTCACGTTCGCGCGCGTCGACCACGAGGTCGAGTCCGAGGAGGTCCCCGGCGTGGTCGTCTCGCGCGTCAACCTCTCGCCGCGATTCATGCGCGAGCTGATCGATGCGATGGAGGACAACTACTCCAAGTGGAGCGCCCGCGAGGGCATCAAAAACCTGCCCGAGTACGGCGGCGCGGAGGCCGGCTCCGACGCATAGCGCTGCGCATGCGCGGCGCCGGCGGCGCACACGCTGACCGCGTTGTTGCAGCGGCGGCGCTCGTGGAACCGGTGAAGAACGACGGTGTTCGTACCCTGCAGGGATGAAGGTCGCCGTCATCTCAGACATTCACGCCAACCGCCACGCCTTCGAGGCCACGCTCGACGCGGTCGCAGCCAGCGATGCGTCGGAGCTGTGGTGCCTGGGCGACCTCGTCGGCTACGGAGCCGAGCCCGACGCGTGCGTCGAGCTCGCGCGTGAGCACGCCGCCGTGTGTCTCGCCGGCAACCACGACCTCGCGGTCACCGGCGAGATCTCACTGGAGGAGTTCTCCAAGGGGGCGAGCCTCGCCGCGCAGTGGACCAGGGATGTGATCGCGCCCGAGAACCTCGAGTTCCTGCAGGGCCTGCGCCCGCAGGGCGAGGAGGGGCCGATCGGGCTCTACCATGCCAGCCCGCGCGACCCCGTGTGGGAGTACGTGCTCTCGGCGCTGCTCGCCGAGCTGTGCCTGAACGCCCAGGCACAGCGCATCTGCCTGATCGGCCACTCGCACGTGGCGCTGTCGTTCGAGCGCCACGAGGGCGAGCTCGCCACCGGCGAGCCCCGCCGCGAGGGCGCGCAGCTCGACGTCGCCGAGGGCGAATGGCTGCTGAACCCAGGCAGCGTCGGCCAGCCGCGCGACGGCGACCCGCGTGCCTCCTGGCTGCTGCTCGACCTCGACGGCATGGCCGCGTCCTTCCACCGCGCCGACTACGACGTCGCAGGCGCCGCCGCCGCGATCCGCGCCGCGCGCCTGCCCGACTCCCTCGCCGAGCGCCTCGAGTACGGTCAATGAGCATTCCTCCTCCTGGCTCAGCGTCGACGGGCGCCCGCGAGCGGGCCGCGAGCGGCGCTCAGCTCGCGCGCCTCGCGCTCGCGTGCCTGCTCGGCATCGCCGCCGCGCTGCTCGTCTCCTGCGGCGGCTCCAGCGGCAAGCTGATCCCCGTCGCCGACGCCGGACCGCTGCAGACCGACTTCGAAACGGTCGCGCTGGACGCCGAATCCGGTAACGGGAGCTGCTCCGCGACCAAGAGCGCGATCCTCAAGACCGAACAGGACTTCGACGCGCTGCCCGCCAGCGTCGACAGCGGCCTGCGCAACACGCTGCGCCAGGGCATCGAGAACCTCCGCGCGCACGCGCTCGCCCTTTGCGTCGAGCCGCTCGTGCAGAACACGTCCACGAGCAACACGCCGAAGACGACCACCAGCACCGCCGCCACCACCCCGACGACGACCGGCACGACCACCACCACACCTCCGACGACTACGCCCACCACCACCTCCACCACGAACACCACCTCCGGCGGCGGCACAGCCGCCCCGGGCGAATCCTCGGCCGGCGCTCCCAGCGGGCAGGGCGGCGGAACCGGTGTCGGAGAAAACGGCGCCGCCAACGGCCCGAGCCCCGCCGAAGGCGGCGCCGGCGGCGCTGGCGCCGGCACTGGCGCGGGCGGTCAGGAAGGCGCCAAGTGAGCCACGTCGACATAGCCGGGCGCTACCGGCTGCAGAGCCGCTTGGGCCACGGCGGGATGTCCACCGTGCAACTCGCCCTCGACCTGCGCCTGGAACGCCAGGTGGCCGTCAAGCTGCTCGCCGAGCACCTCGCTGAGGACCCCGCGTTCGTGTCGCGCTTCCAGCGCGAGGCGCAGGCCGCCGCGCGCCTGGTGCACCCCAACGTCGTGCAGGTGTTCGACTCCGGCCGCGACGAGCGCACCGGCCAGTACTTCATCGTGATGGAGTACATCGAAGGATCCTCCGGCGCGGAGATCCTGCGCGATCAGGGCTGGGTCGAGGTCGACGAGGCGCTGTCGATCATCGAACAGGCATGCGAGGGCCTGCACTACGCCCACCGCCACGGCGTCGTCCATCGCGACGTCAAGCCCGGCAACCTGCTGCGCGCGCGCGAAGGCGAGGTCAAGCTCGCCGACTTCGGGATCGCCAAGGCCACCGAGCAGTCGAGCATCACCCAGGTCGGCTCCGTGCTCGGCACCGCCGCGTACCTCGCGCCCGAGCAGGCGCGCGGCGAGGAGGCCGGCCCGAGCGCCGACCTGTACGCGCTCGGGGTCGTCGCCTACCAGCTGATCTCCGGACGCCTGCCCTATGAGGCCACGTCGCTGACCGAGCTCGCGCTCAAGCAGCAGCAGGAGGAGCCGCCGCGCCTGGACACGCTCGTCGCCGCCGTCAACCCCGAGCTCGGGCACGCTGTCGCGATAGCGCTCGCGCTCGACCCGCGCGAACGCTACAGAACGGCTCTCGAGATGCGCCACGGGTTGAACGCCGGCTCCCGCGGCATCGCGCCGCAGGAGCCGCGGCGCGCCGTGTCCGGCGGGCGCGACGCCGCGCCGGCCCGCGCAGGGCGGGCTGAGGCGTTTCCGACAGAGGCCACCAGCGTGCTCGCCGGCCCGCGGCGGGCGAGCGCCGCAGCCACCGCCGTCGCCGCTCGCCATCCACGGCCCGGGCCGTCCAGAGCCCCGACCGCCAGGCCGGCGGGCCACGCGCCGGCCTCCACCAGCAGGCGCTCCAGCCGGGTGCTCGTGGCCGTGCTCGCGCTGCTCGCGCTCGCCGTCGTGATCGTCGCCGTCGTGATCCTCACCGCGCCCGCGCCCGCCAAGGTGGTGCTCCGCAACGTCGTCTACTCCGACGTCCAGAAGACATCCGCCGCCCTCAAGCAGCTCGTTTCCGAAAACACGCAGTAGCGAAGGCCCGGCGGTGTTGGCCTCGCTCCTCGACGTCAACCACCTCGTCCAGACGTTCGGCTACCCGCTGCTGTTCGTACTCGTGATGAGCGAGTCCGGCGGTGCTCCGATCCCCGGTGAGACCTCGCTGATCGCCGCCGCCGTGCTCGCCAGCCAGGGCAAGCTGCAGATCGGGCTCGTGATCCCGATCGCGGCCACCGCCGCGATCGTCGGCGACAACATCGGCTACGCGATCGGGCGCAAGGGCGGGCGCTGGCTGCTGGAGCGCCCCGGCGCGTTCCGCCGCCAACGCCAGGAGGTGCTGCGCGTGGGCGAGCCGTTCTTCGAGATCCACGGCCCCAAGGCCGTCTTCTTCGGGCGCTTCCTGCTCGGCCTTCGCATCTGGGCGTCGTGGCTGGCCGGCGCGACGCGCATGCGCTGGCGCGCGTTCGCGCTGTGGAACGCGCTCGGGGGGATCGCCTGGGCGACCGGCGTCGGGCTGATCGCGTACTTCCTCGGCCACTCAGCCGGCGGCGCCGTCGAAGCGTTCGGAATCTACGGCCTCATCGCCGTGCTGCTCGCGATCGTCGGCGGGCTCGTCCTGCACCGCCGCCACGTCCGCCGCGGGCCCCGCACGCCCGGCGAGTAGTCCTCAGCAGCCGCCGCAGGGAGCGATCCGCTCCCACATGTCCGCAAGCGAGCTCAGCTCGGCCTCGGAGAAGTGCGAGAAGAAGTGCTCGCGCACGACCGCCAGATGCGTCCCGCGCGCTTCTTCCAAGCGCTCGCGCCCCGCCGCCGTCAGGCACGCGTAGGAGCCGCGGGCATCGTGGTCGCACGAGCAGCGCTCCAGCAGGCGATCGCGCTCCAGGCGGTCGACCAGCCGCGTCAGGCCGCTGCGCGAGAGCTGTGCCTGTTCGGCCAGTTCGCACATGCGCATGCGCCCCCCGCTCGCCTCCTCCAGGTGTCCCAGCACCTCGTAGGAGCTCATCGGCAGCCCGTGCGCCTGCTCGAGCTCTGCGTCGAGGCGCTTGGCCAGGCACGCGTGCGCCCGCAGCAGCCCGCGCCACGCGCGCAGCTCCCCCAGCGTCAGGGTCCCCTGGGCGGCGTCGTCCCCGGAGGGGGAGGTGGCGATCTTGACAGCGGTGACGGTCGACATGGCGGTCCGGTCGTGCAGCGTCTCAATCGAACATAGCAGCGCCGGACGGCGCCGCTTGGCAGAGCCGTTTCATCGCCGCGTCGCCCGCCACGCCCACAGCATCATCAGCGGCTGCAGCGGCAGCCGTCCGTACAGCGCCCAACGGGGGATCCTGCGGAAGCGCTCGGGCTCGCGCGCCATGTGCACGTTCGCCGGGAACACCGCCGCCAGCAGCGCAATCAGGCCCACGCCGGAGGCCCGGCGCGTCCGCGGCAGCAGCACCCCCACGCCGCCGGCGATCTCCGCCACGCCGCTGATCTGCACGATCCGTCGCGAGTGCTCGCGCAGCTGTGGTGGCACGATCTGTTCGTACGCGCGCGGCATCACGAAGTGATTGACGCCCGCGCCGATGAACAGGTTTGCCAACAGCCGCCACGATCGCATCTAACCCTCCCCGATCAACGATTGACCCGTCATCTGCTCCGGCTGCTCGATCCCCAGCAGCTCCAGCACCGTCGGCGCCACGTCCGCGAGGATACCGCCCTGCGCCCGCAGCGACACCGCCGGGCTCGTCACGATCAGCGGCACCGGATTCAGCGAGTGCGCCGTGTTGGGGCTGCCGTCGGGCTCGAGCATGTGGTCCGCGTTGCCGTGGTCGGCGGTCACCACGCACACGCCGCCGCGCTCGTGCACCGCGGCCACCACCGCGCCCAGGCACTCGTCGACCGTCTCCACCGCCGTCACCGCCGCCGCGATCACGCCCGTGTGTCCGACCATGTCCGCGTTCGCGAAGTTGAGGACTCCAAAGCGCGGCCCGTCGGCCCGCCACGCGCCGACGAACGCCGCGGCCGCCTCGCGCGCGCTCATCTGCGGCTTGTGGTCATACGTCGGCACGTCGCGCGCCGACGGAACCAGCTCGCGACGCTCGCCGCGCATCGGCGTCTCGTCGCCGCCGTTGAAGAAGTACGTGACGTGCGCGTACTTCTCCGTCTCCGCCACGTGCAGCTGCGACGCGCCCGCCCGCTCGAGCACCTCCGGCAGCGTGCTCGCCGGATGTTCGGGCGAGAACACCACCGGGTAGGGCCAGCCCTCCTCGTAGCGGGTGAGCGTCGTGTAGCGCGCGATCGCTCCCACGCCGCCGCGGCCGCTCCAGCCGGGGAGCTCCTCGGGCGAGTTGGGGTCTTCTCCGAAGCCCGGCTCCGCCAGCGCGCGCGTGATCTCGCGCATGCGGTCGGGCCTGAAGTTGAACGCGATCACGCTGTCGCCCGGGCGGATCGCCGCCTCCGCGCCGACCAGCGTCGGCTCGATGAACTCGTCCGTCTCGCCCCTGCGGTACGCGTCCTGCACCGCCTGCTCGCCGCTGTCGGCGTGGTACGGCGCGCGCGCGTGCACCAGCATGTCGTACGCCCGCTGCGTGCGTTCCCAGCGGCGGTCGCGGTCCATCGCCCAGTAGCGCCCCACCACCGAGCCCACGCGCGCGCCGTGCGCGTGGTCGAGCTCCGCCAGGAACGCAGCGCCCGCGTGCGGCAGCGTGTCGCGCCCGTCGGTGAACGCGTGCACCACCAGATCCTTCACGGCGAGCGCGCGCCCCAGCTCGATCAGCGCGCGCAGGTGCGCCAGCGAGGAGTGCACGCCGCCGTCGGAGACCATCCCCAGCAGGTGCACGCGCTCGGCGTCCGCGAACGCCGCCCGCAGCGCCTCGTTCTGCGCCAGCGACCCGTCGGCGACCGCGTCGTCGATGCGCACCAGATCCTGGCGCACCACCGCGCCCGCGCCCAGGTTCAGGTGCCCGACCTCGCTGTTGCCCATCTGCCCCTCGGGCAGCCCCACGGCGCGCCCGCACGCCGTCAGCGTCGTGTGCGGGTAGCTCGCCCACAGCTCGTCGAAGACCGGCGTGTGCGCCAGCGAGATCGCGTTGCCCGGCCCCGGCTCGGCCATCCCCCACCCGTCGAGCACCACCAGGCACGCGCACGGCGCAGGCAGGCCCGCAGCCCCGGGCGGCAGGCTCATCGCGCGGGCACCGGCGGGCTCATCGCGCGGCCGCCGCCACGATCTGCGCGAACGACTCCGCCTGTAGCGACGCGCCACCCACCAGCGCCCCGTCCACGTCCGCCAGCGCCAGCAGCTCCGACGCGTTCTCCGGCTTGACCGACCCGCCGTACAGCACCCGCAGCCGCTCCGCCGCCTGCCTGTCGCGGTCGGCCACGAGCGCGCGGATGAACGCGATCGCCTCCTGCGCCTGCTCCGGCGTGGCCACCCGGCCGGTGCCGATCGCCCAGATCGGCTCGTACGCGATCACCACCTCCGCCAGGCGCTCGTTCGGCACGTTCGCCAGGTCGTCCTTCACCTGCTGGCGCAGCTTGCGGTCGGTGTCGTCGTTGTCGCGCTCCTCCTCGGTCTCGCCCACGCACAGGATCGGCGCGAGCCCCGCCTCGAGCGCCGCCGGCACCTTCAGCGCGAGCGCCCTGTCGGTCTCGCCGAACAGCGCCCTGCGCTCGGAGTGCCCGAGCACCACGCCGCGCACGTCGAGCTCGCTCAGCATCGGCGCCGAGACCTCGCCGGTGTACGCGCCCTCGGGCTCCTGGTGCATGTTCTGCGCATACACCTCCACGCGCGAGCCGCGCGCGCTGTCGACCATCGCGCGCAGGTCCGTGAACGGCACGCAGATGGCGACGTCCACGCCGTCCACCGCCGACACGCGCGGGAGCAGCGCCTGGACGTAGTCCTCGGCCTGCTCCTGCGTCTTGTACATCTTCCAGTTGCCGGCGATCAGCGGCGTGCGGCCGGATGGGCGGGGTGGGTGTTCCAATTAAGTGACGACCCCTGCGCCTTCGAGCGCCTGCACGCCCGGCAGCGTGTTGCCCTCGACCAGCTCGAGCGTCGCGCCGCCGCCCGTGGAGAGGTGGTCGACCGCGTGCTCGAGCCCGAACTGCGCCAGCGCCGCCGCCGAGTCGCCGCCGCCCACAACCGTCAGCCCCGGCGCGCCCGCCACCGCCTCGGCCACTGCGCGCGTGCCCGCGGCGTAGGGCGCCAGCTCGAACGCGCCCATCGGGCCGTTCCAGAAGACCGTGCCCGCGCTCGCGATCACGCTCGCGTAGCGCACCGCCGTCTTGGGACCGATGTCGAGGCCCATCCACCCCTCCGGCACCTCCACCCCGTCGAGCACGCGGTGCTCTGCGTCCGCCTCCAGGGCCTTGCCGATCACCAGGTCGTTAGGCACCAGCAGCCGTGCGCGCCCGGGCTGCGGCGCGTGCGTGTCGCTGGCGCGCGCCAGCGCGCTGCGGGCGTGCTCGACGTCCTCGTCGTCGCACAACGACGTGCCCACCGTGTGCCCCTGCGCGCACAGGAACGGGAAGCACATCGCGCCGCCGATCATCACCACGTCGGCCACCGCCAGGAAGCGCTCGATCACCTTGATCTTGTCCGCCACCTTCGCGCCGCCGACGATCGCCACCAGCGGGTGCTCGGGGTGCTCGAGGATCCCCGTCAGCGTCTTGACCTCGCGTTCGAGCAGTCGCCCGGCGGCGCTCGGCAGCAGATGCGTGACGCCCTCGTTGCTCGCATGCGCGCGATGGGCCACGCCGAACGCGTCGTCCACGTACACGTCCGCCAGCGCCGCCAGCTGGGCCGCGAACTCGGGGTCGTTGCTCGTCTCGCCAGGCTCGAAGCGCACGTTCTCGAGCACCAGGATCTCTCCGTCTCCCAGCGCGTCAGCCAGCGCCATCACCTGATCGCCGACGACCGCCGGCGCCAGCGTCACCTTGGCGCCAGTCAGCTCGCGCAGGCGATCGGCCACCGGCGCCATCGACAGCTCCGGCACGCGCTTGCCCTTCGGCCTGCCCAGATGCGACACCAGCACCAGCCGCGCCCCCCGCTCGCGCAGCTCTTCGATCGTCGCCAGCGCCGCCGCGATCCGCGTGTCGTCGCTCACCAGCGGCACGCCGCCCGCGGCCGGGCCGCGCACCGCGTCCACGTTGGCGTCCAACGGCACGTTGAAGTCCACCCGCACCAGCACCCGCTTGCCGTGCACGTCCAGGTCGTCGATGCTCCTCATCACAGGACTCTCTGCGCCAGGTCCACCAGCCGGTTGGAGTAACCCCACTCGTTGTCGTACCACGCGACCACCTTCAGCATGGTGCCATCGATCACCGCCGTCAACTGCGAGTCGACGATCGAGGAGAACGGGGAGGAGACGATGTCGCTGGAGACGATCGGGTCCTCGGTGTAGCTCATGATTCCCGCCAGCGGGCCGCTCTCGGCGGCTGCCTTCAGCGCCGCGTTTACCTCCTCGACGCTCGTCTCGCGCACGCACTCGACCGTCAGGTCGACCACCGAGCCCGTGGGCACCGGCGCGCGCACGGCGAAGCCGTGCAGCTTGCCCTGCAGCGCCGGGATCACCAGCCCGATCGCCTTCGCCGCGCCGGTCGACGCCGGGATCAGGTTGATCGCGGCCGCGCGCGCGCGGCGCAGGTCCTTGTGCGGCAGGTCCTGCAGCCGCTGGTCGGCGGTGTACGCGTGGATCGTCGTCATCAGGCCATGCTCGATCCCGACCGTGTCGTTGACCACCTTCGCCACCGGCGCCAGGCAGTTGGTCGTACACGACGCGTTGGAGATCACCGTATGGCGCTCGCGGTCGTAGACCTCGTCGAAGTTCACGCCCAGCACGACCGTCGCGTCGGGATTGGTGGCCGGCGCGGAGATGATGACCTTCCTGGCACCCTGCGCCAGGTGCTTGGCCGCGCTGTCGCGGTCGGTGAACAGGCCGGTGGACTCGATCACCACGTCGACCCCCAGCTCGCCCCACGGCAGCGCCCCCGGGTCGCGCTCGGCCAGCACCCTCAGCTCGCGGCCATCGACCTCGATCGCGCTCTCGCCGCTGGCGCGCACGTCGCCCGGGTACGGCCCGAGGATCGAGTCGTACTTGAGCAGGTGCGCGAGCGTCCTCGAGTCGGTCAGGTCGTTGACCGCCACCCACTCGATCTCCTCTGCCGCCGCAGCGCCGCGAGCCTGCGCCGCGCGGAACATGTTTCGCCCGATTCGGCCGAATCCATTGATCCCCACACGTACCGGCATGCGTTGCCTCCTGAAGCGAAAATGAACGATGCCGGGTCTCGGGAGCGGCTGCTCCGGTCGCCCGGCGTGCGCTAGGAGGCTATCAGCGCTGCTTTTCGAGGTCCCGGTGGGCGACCGCCACGTCGAGGTCGTCGCTGTCGCGGTAGCGCGCGGCCAGGTGCTCGGCGATCGCCACCGAGCGGTGGCGCCCGCCGGTGCAGCCGATCGCGATCACCAGGTGCGCCTTGCCCTCGGCGACGTACTGCGGCAGCAGGAAGTCGAGCAGCGCCTGCAGCCGCTCGTACAGCTGCTCCAGCCGCCCGTCGCGGGCGATGTACTCGACCACCGCGTCGTCCAGCCCCGTCAGCTCGCGCAGCTGCGGCTCGTAGTGGGGGTTGGCCAGGAAGCGCACGTCGAACGCCAGGTCCTCCTCACGCGGCGGCCCGTGCTTGAAGCCGAAGCTCATGAACGTCACCGACAGCCGCCCGGCGGCATGGCGCGGCAGCAGCTCCGCGGCGATCCGCTCGCGCAGCGTCGCCGCGGACATGCCCGTCGTGTCGATCACCAGGTCCGCGCGGCCGCGCAACGGCTCGAGCAGCGCGCGCTCGGCGGCGACCCCTGCCGCGACGCTGCCCTCCGGCGCGAGCGGATGGCGCCGGCGGGTCTCCTTGTAGCGGTTGACCAGCGTCTGCTCGGCAGCCTCGAGGAACAGCACGTGGTGGGAGAGGCCGAGCGCGTCGAGGTCGTCGACGACCGCGCGCAGCGCCTCGAAGTACACGCCCCCGCGCACGTCCGAGACGACCGCCGCGCGTTCGACCTTCGAGCCCTTGTGCACGAACAGCTCCACCAGCGAGCGGATCATCTCCGGCGGCAGGTTGTCGACGCAGAAGTAGCCCGCGTCCTCGAACACGTTCATCGCCGTCGACTTGCCCGCGCCGGAGAAGCCCGTGATCACCACGAGGTCCTCCAGGCGCGACTCGATCACCGGCTCGGCGGGCTTGCCGCCGGCGGCGCGCAGCGGGCGCAGGGGCCTGATCACGGCCATCGCAGCTGATTGTGCCGCGCGCGGCGGACGCGCGCGTCATTTCGAAGTGAAAGCTCACATGCCCTGAGCCGGCCGAGGGGCAATGCGGCTCGGCCGGCTCAGCCTGCGCGGTGCAGATACGCGTGGATATCGCGCCCGAGCTTCGCCGGCACGCCGGGCACCGTCTGCAGTTCCTCGCTGGAGGCCTGCACGACCGCGTCGGGCGAGCCGAAGTGCGTGAGCAGCGCGCGCTTGCGCGCGGGACCGACGCCGGGGAGCCCGTCCAGCAGCGAGCTGCTCATCGCCCTGTCGCGGCGACTGCGGTGGTGGGTGATCGCGAAGCGGTGCGCCTCGTCGCGGACGCGCTGCAAGAGCTGCAGCTCGGGCGTGGAGTGGTCGAGCACCAGCGGTGCGCGGCGCCCGGGCACGAAGATCTCCTCGATGCGCTTGGCCAGCGACACGACGGCCACGCCGCGCTCGCGAAAGCCCCGCAGCGGCCCCAGCCCCGCCGCCAGCTGCCCCTTGCCGCCGTCGATCACCACGAGGTTGGGCAGCGACGCGAAGCTGCGGTCGTAGGCGGGGTCGTGCGGCGAGAAGTCGGCCTGGCGCTCCCACTGGGCGAAGCGCCGCGAGAGCACCTCGGCCATCGACGCGAAGTCGTCGGGGGCGCCCTCGGTGCTGCGGATGGTGAAGCGGCGGTAGTCGGACTTCTTCGGCGCGCCGCCCTCGAACACGACCATCGAGGCGACCGTGTGCGTGCCGCCGAGGTTGGAGATGTCGAAGCACTCGATGCGGATCGGCGGCACGTCGAGCGCGAGCGCCCGCTGCAGGCCGTCGAGCGCCTCCACGCGGCTCTGGCGGCGGCGCTCGGAGCGCAGCCGCTCCTGGTCGAGCGCGAGCAGCGCGTTGCGCTCCGCCAGCTCGAGGATCCGGCGCTTCTCGCCGCGCTCGGCCGCCCGCAGCTCCACCGGGCCGCCGCGGCGGCTGGCGAGCGCGTCCGCGAGTGCCGGGCGCTCGCCGAGCGCGCCCTGCACGACCAGCAGCGCGGGGATCGAGGTGTGCCCGCCGTAGTACTGGAGCATGAACTCCTCCCCCACCTCCCCGAGATCGCGCTCGGCCTCGTTGGCCAGGTAGAACGACTGGCGGTCGGAGAGCACGCCGTCGCGCACCTGGAAGACCTGGGCGTTGGCGTCGCGCGCGTCGACGGCGACCGCGACCGCGTCGAACGTGCCCACCGACTCGCTGGTCACGCGGCGGCGCTCCAGTAGCGAGCGCACCGCGTGCAGGCGGTTGCGCTCGAGCGTCGCCTGCTCGAACTCCTCCTCGGCGGCCGCCGCGCGCATGCGCGCCTCGAGGTCGCGCTCGATCGCCGCGAAGCGACCGTTGAGGAAATCGATCACACGGTCGATGCTCGCGCGGTAGTCGTCCCTGGAGACGTAGCCCACGCACGGCGCCTCGCAGCGCTTGATGTAGTAGTCCAGGCACGGGCTGCCGCTGCGCCGCCCCGGCTCGGGCCCGGTACACGAGCGGAACATGAACACCTTCGCCAGCACCTCCAGCGTCGCACGCACGCGCTTGGCGTTCGAGTACGGGCCAAAGTACGCGCGGCCCGCGCGGTGGCGCTCGCGCGTGAAGTACACGCGCGGGAAGTCCTCGTCGAGCGAGATCGCGATGAACGGGTAGGACTTGTCGTCGCGCAGGCGGATGTTGAAGCGCGGGCGGTACTGCTTGATGAAGCTCTGCTCCGCCAGCAGCGCGTCCGCCTCGGTGGCGACCACCACGCACTCGACGCTCTCCACCGCCGCCACCATCTCCGCGTGCCCGGGACTGGACGGCACCTGCGCTTTGGAGAAGTGCGAGGCGACGCGCTTGCGCACCGACTTGGCCTTGCCGACGTAGATCACGCGCCCGCGCGCGTCCCTGAACAGGTACACGCCCGGCTGGTCGGGCAGCGCGCGGCGCTGTGCGGCGAGGCTCGCGCCCGCATCCACCCCCTCGGTCCCGGTCAGCTCCTCGGTCGCGGCCATCGCTTCGAGGATAGGCGCAGCGGCCAGACGCTCAGTACGCGCGCCACTGACGGTAGACCGCCAGCAGCGAGTACACGACGATGCCCGCCAGCACGAACCAGGCGAGCTCGCCGAAGCCCGTTTCCCACATGCGCGAGCGCCCTGCCCACTCGAACATGATCAGCGCGCCCGCGCCGTACAGCAGCCCGCGGTGGCGGTCGCCGAGGCTGTGCAGCGCGACGTGGTGTTCGCGGTACATGCGCAGGCCCAGATAGCCGACGCCGAGCCCGAACACCGTCCACAGCGCCGCTTCGAAGGTGACCGCCGCGCGCCCGCCGCCGGGGATGAAGTACACGGCGGCGGCGATCGCGAGGACGATCGCCACGTTGATCGTCGTTTTCAGGCGCGTGCTCACACGCAGAGATTAGAATGGGCGAGCACCAACCCACGACAGAAGGCGAGGCTCCGGCCATGGACGATCAGCAAGACGCCGAGTGGAACGTCGCCGAGTGGCACGGCAAGATGCTGATCGACAGCGACGGCGAGAAGATCGGCAAGCTGCAGGACGTCTACGTCGACGTCGAGAACGACGAGCCGCAGTTCGCCACCGTCAAGGAAGGCTTCATCAGCCGGCACCTGACCTTCGTGCCGCTCGGCGGGATCAAGGTGGGCCCCGACGAGCTGCAGGTGTCGGTCACCAAGGAGCAGATCGAGTCCGCGCCCAACATCGAGCAGCACGGCGAGGAGCTCTCCCAGGCCGACGAGTCGGCCCTCTACCACCACTACGAGCTCAACTACACCCCTCCCGACACCGAGAGCGGACGCCGGCTCGCTCGCCGCTGACCCATCGGGACGCCGGTCAGTCGACGAGCGTCTCCAGGTGCGCGTACGCCTGCTCGACCGCGCGCGTGGCGGCGGTGTGGCGCGCTTCGGACTTGGCGGCCTCGTAGCGCGTGGCCCACGCGGCGGGGTCGGCGAGCTCCGCTTCCAGCGAACTCAGCGCCGCCTCCGCCTGTTCGATCGCGCGCTCGGCCTGCTGTTGCGCGCTCAGCCGGTTCTTCGACGAGCCCTTCTGCTTCGGCTTGCGCTTGGCGCGTGCCGGCGACGACGAGCCGTTGGCGCTCACCTGCTCGCCCGCCTGCGCTGTCCCGTTGGTCGTTCCAGCCGGCGCATGCGCCGGCTGGCGGGGAGGCGCATGCGCCTCCCCGAGGGGCCGCACATGTGCGGCCCCTGGCCGGCCCGCATGCGGGCCGGTCCTCCCATCGTCCGATCCGTTGACGGACCCCGCCGCGCGACGCTCTTCGCGCACGCGCACGTACTCGGGCCAGCCGCCGACGTAGCTGTGCAGCGTGCGGTCCTCGACGGCGACCGTGCGCGTGCCGACGGCGTCCAGCAGCGCGCGGTCGTGGGAGACGAGCAGGATCGCGCCGGTGAAGGAGCGCAGTGCGTCCTCGAGCGCCTCGCGGCTGTCGATGTCGAGGTGGTTGGTGGGCTCGTCGAGGATCAGCACGTTGGCGCCGGACTGCACGAGCACCGCCAGCGACAGGCGCCGGCGCTCGCCGCCCGAGAGGCCGCTCAGCGGTTTCTCCGCGTCCTCGCCCGAGAACAGGAAGCGCCCGAGCAGCGCGCGCGCCTTGCCGGGGGACAGGCCGGTGGCGCGCTGTGCCGCATCCAGCGCGCTCTGCTCGGGCGGCCCGCCGGCGCCGAGCTCGTCGGCGTGCTGGGAGAGGTAGCCGACCTTCACGTTGTGGCCGGTGCTCAGCTTGCCCGCCGCCAGCGGCCGGCGGCCGGCGAGCGTCTCGATCAGCGTCGTCTTGCCGGTGCCGTTGGGGCCCACCAGCGACACGTGCTCGCCGCGTTCGAGCCACAGCTCGGCGTGTTCGAGCAGCACCAGGCGCTCGTCGCCGATCTCCACGCGCCCGTCGAGCAGCTCGAAGATCACGCGGCCGGAGCGCTCGGGCTTGGCGAACGCGAACTCCAGGCCCTTCGCCTCCGCAGGATCGCGCTCCAGGCGCTCGATCTTCGCCAGCTTCTTCACGCGCGACTGCGCCTGTTTGGCCTTCGTCGCCTTGTAGCGGAAGCGCTCGATGAAGCGCTCCATGCGCTCGATCTCCGCCTGCTGCTTGTCGATCGCCTTGCCCAGCGCGACATCGCGCGCGGCCTGCTCGCGGCGCCACTGGTGCCAGGTGCCCGCGAAGAAGCGCGCGCGCGTCGGCTGCGGTCCGTACAGCTCGAGCACCGCAGTGCCCACCGCCTCCAGGAACCAGCGGTCGTGCGCCACCAGCAGCACCGCCGCGTCGAGCTCCACGAGCGTCTGCTCGAGCCACTCCAGCGACTCGATGTCGAGGTGGTTCGTGGGCTCGTCCAGCAGCAGCACGTCCGCGCTCGTCGCCAGCGCGCGAGCGAGCGACGCGCGTGTCAGCTGGCCTCCCGAGAACGTGTCCAGCGTGCGATCGAGGTCCGCGTCGCGAAAGCCCAGGCCGTGCGCCATCGCGCTCGCGCGGTTGCGCCACAGGTAGCCGCCGCGCGCCTCCAGGCGAGCCTGCGCGCGTGCGTAGCGCGCGAGCGTCTGCTCGTCGCTCGAGCCGCCCGCCATCTTCGCCTCCAGCTCCGCCAGCTGCGCCTCGATCGCCAGCTCCTCCGCGCAGCCCGACAGCAGGTACTCGCGCAGCGCCATCCCCCGTTCGCGCGGCGGACGCTGGTCGTGCAGCACGATGCGCACGCCCTTCGCCACGCTCAGCTCGCCGCCGTCGATCGACGTCTCGCCCGCCAGCATCCGCAGCAGCGTCGTCTTGCCCGCGCCGTTGCGCCCCGCGATCGTCAGCCGTTCGCGGCGCTCGAGCTTGAACGACACGCCGCGCAGCAGCGGCTGCCCGGCCACGTCCTTCTGCAGGTCAGATGCGATCAACAGCGCCATCGGCTGCTGATGGTAGGGGCTGGGTTTGTGCCCCAGGTGTGACCGGGCGGGAGGTTGTGTTCGTTTGCGAACGGTGTATAGCTATGGTTATACGGTCGGCTGAGGAGAACATACGCCGCACGCCAACCGGCGCCCCCCGCGCGCTCGCGTGTAAGATCACCGGCGACCGATGCGCAACCGCCTGCTCGCAACGCTGATCCCGCTCGCGCTGCTCGCGTCGCTCGTACTCGCGCCCGCGGCCAGCGCGTACAACGACGGGCGCGGCTTCTACGGAGCGACCGACGACAAGGTGGTCACCGACGCGGGCTTCATCCTGATCATCTTCTTCCCGACGTTCATCTTCCTGGCGAGCATGCTCCAGCGCCACCTGGAGAAGCGCAAGGAAGCGCGCAAAGCCGCGCACAAGGCGCTGCTGGCCAACGGCCACCTGCGCGGCGGCTGGTAGTAGCGGCCCGATGGCCGGCGCCGGACTTTGTCCTCGGTCGCTCGCGTGCTGAGCACGCCACGCTCCTGCCTGTGCCCCGAAGGGGTACGTCCGCGTCCAGCTTGGCCATCGAGCCGCTACCCGTCGATATGAGACCGAGACGATGAGCGACGAGCCGGCGGTTCGCTACGAGCGCAACGGCGCGGCGGCGATCGTCACGATCGACCGCCCGCACCGGCGCAACGCCGTCGACGGACCCACGGCGGCGGCGCTGCACGAGGCGTACCTGCGCTTCGAGGACGACGAGGACGCGCGCGTGCTCGTGGTGACGGGCGCGGGCGGTGTCTCCTTCTGCGCGGGCGCCGACCTGAAGGCGACGGAGACGATGGTCGAGCGGTTGATGAGCGCGGAGGGGCCGATGGGCTTCACGCGCCTGACGCCGTCGAAGCCGACGATCGCCGCGATCTCCGGCTTCTGCCTGGCGGGCGGCCTGGAGATCGCGCTGTGGTGCGACCTGCGGATCGCCGCCGAGGGCTCCAGGCTCGGCTATCCCGAGCGCCGCTGGGGCGTGCCGCTGATCGACGGCGGCACCCAGCGCCTGCCGCGCATCGTCGGCCTCGGCCGCGCGCTCGACCTGATCCTCACCGGGCGCATCATCGACGCGCGCGAGGCGCTGTCGATGGGCCTGCTCACCGAGATCGTGCCGCCGGGCGCGCATCTCGAGCGCGCGCTCGCGCTCGCCGAGGGGCTCGCGCGCTTCCCGCAGCGGACGATGCTCGCCGACCGCCGCGCCGCGATCGAGGGACTGGGCATGCCGCTCGCCGACGCGCTCGCGCTGGAGGCCAAGGCCGGGCCCGAGGTGTTCGAGGACGGCGCCCGCGGCGCCGCGCGCTTCGCCGCCGGCGAGGGGCGCGGGGGAGCGGGCGCGGGGGCGTAGCGACGTAGCGCTGAGCGCCCGGCGATTAGAGGTAGGCTCTTGACACGATGGCTTACTTCGTCACAGGAGCGACAGGCTTCATCGGACAGCGTCTGGTGCAGCGGCTCCTGGAAAACCGCCAGGGCACCGTGTATGTGCTCGTACGCCAGAGCTCGGCGGGGCGGCTGGACGAGCTGATCGCGCACTGGAGCGCGCTGACGGGCGCGTCGGCGAAGGAGCGCGTGCAGCCGGTGATCGGCGACCTGCGCAGGCCGCTGCTGGGCATCGAGAAGGAACAGGTGGAGGAGCTGCGCGGCAAGGTCGAGCACTTCTTCCACCTCGCCGCCGTCTACGACATGACCGCCCCCGCGCAGCGCAACACGGCGGTAAACGTGGGCGGCACCACGCACGCGGTGGAACTCGCGCGGGCGCTCGACGCCAAGCGCCTGCACCACGTCTCCTCGATCGCCGTCGCGGGCACCTACAGGGGCGTGTTCGGCGAGGACATGTTCGACGAGGGCCAGCGGCTGCCCTCGCCGTACCACCGCACCAAGTACGAGTCCGAGCGGATCGTGCGCGAGCAGCCGTACGTCCCCTGGCGCGTGTACCGGCCGGGGATCGTCGTCGGCGACTCGCAGACGGGCGAGATGGACAAGATCGACGGCCCGTACTATTTCTTCAAGGCGATCCAGCGCACGCGCCAGCTGCTGCCCGAGTGGGTGCCGCTGGTGGGGCTCGACCTCGGCTACACGAACATCGTGCCCGTCGACTGGGTGGCGGGCGCGCTCGAGCACATCGCGCACGAGCCCGACCTCGACGGCAGGGCGTTCCACCTGACAGACCCGCGCCCGCAGCGCGTCGACGACCTGATCAACGAGCTCGCCACAGCCGCGCACGCGCCGCGCTTCGCGCTCAGCATCGACAAACGCCTGACCGACCCGCTGCCCAAGTGGCCGCTCAAGCTCGCGCTCGCGCTGCCGCCGCTGCGCCAGGCGCGCGCGCTGGCGCTGCGCGACCTGGGAATCCCCAGGGAGGTGCTCGCGCACATGGAGCTGGTGCCGCGCTTCGACACGCGCGAGACCGAGCGCGCGCTCGCCGGCACCCCGCTGGAACAGCCGCCGCCGCTGCACGACTACGCGCCGCGCCTTTGGGACTACTGGGAGCGCGAGATGGACAACCAGCTGCGCCGCGGCGCCACGCTCAGGCAGGCGCTGGAGGGCAAGCACGTGCTGATCACGGGGGCATCATCGGGCATCGGGCGCTCGACCGCGCTGAAGGTCGCCGCCGCCGGCGGCGTGCCGCTGCTGGTGGCGCGCAACGTCGACAAACTCGAGGAGGTGCGCGCGGAGATCGTCGCGTCGGGCGGCACCGCGTACGTGTACGCGGCGGACATCGCCGACGTCGAGTCGATCGAACGGCTGCTCGAGCGCGTGCTCGCCGACCACCGCAACGTGGACATGCTCGTCAACAACGCCGGGCGCTCGATCCGGCGCTCGATCGCGCTCAGCTACGACCGCTTCCACGACTTCGAGCGCACGATGCAGCTCAACTACTTCGGCGCCGTCAAGCTGATCATCGGCCTGCTGCCGCACATGCGCAAGCGCGGCTCCGGGCACATCGTCAACGTCTCCTCGATCGGCGTGCAGACCAACCCGCCGCGCTTCTCCGCATACGTCGCCTCGAAGGCCGCGCTCGACGCGTTCACGCGCGTGGTCGCCTCCGAGGTGATCGGCGACGGCGTCACGTTCACGACCATCCACATGCCGCTCGTGCGCACGCCGATGATCGCTCCCACGAAGATGTATGACGCGTTCCCCACGCTCAGCCCCGAGGAGGCCGCCGACATGATCTGCGAGGCGCTGCGCGCGCGCCCGAAGGAGATGGGCACGTGGATGGGCAAGTTCGGCGAAGTCGCCTACACGCTCTCGCCGAGCGCCGTCGACCGGCTGCTGCACCTCGCCTACCGCGTGTTCCCCGACTCCGCCGCCTCCAAGGGCCACGCCGACGTCGAGGAGCGCGCCTCCTTCGAGCAGATCGCGATGGCGACGCTGACCAGGGGCGTGCACTGGTAGCAAGCCGGGCGGACTTCGACGTCGCCGCCCTGTTCGCGGCACTCGACGCCCAGCGCCAGGCGCGCGGCCTGAGCTGGAGCGGCGTCGCGCGGGAGATCTGGGAGCTTTCGTCCGAGCTCAACGCGCAGCGCAGCGATCATCCGATCAGCCCCGCCACGCTCACGGGCATGGCCAAGCGCGGCGACACCACCTGCCAGCACGCGCTGTTCTTCCTGCGCTGGCTCGGTCGCAGCCCCGAGAGCTTCATCGCCGGTGATGAGCCGAAGACGTTCGAGCGGCCGCTGCCCGCCGTCGGGGCGGACCGCCGCCTGCGTTGGAACCTGAAAAAGCTGAACGGCGCGCTCGACGCGCAGCGACGCGAGCGCGGGCTCACCTGGAAGCAGCTCGCGGACGAGCTGCGCTGCACGCCGAGTCAGCTGACCGGCATCCGCACGGCGCGCTTCGCGATCGGCATGAGGCTCGCGATGCGGATCACGCGCTGGCTGGGACGGCCGGCGGCTGACTTCGTCTACGCGGCCAGGTGGTAGGCGCGCCGATCTTGAGAAGATCGCAGGAGTGAGCGACGACGCCGGCCATGCGATCGAGGTGCGCGACCTGCACAAGCGCTACGGCGACTACGAGGCGGTGCGCGGCATCGACATCACCGTGGAGCGCGGCGAGGTGTTCGGCCTGCTCGGCCCCAACGGCGCCGGCAAGACGACCACCGTCGAGATCCTCGAGGGCTACCGCACGCGCACGAGCGGCGAGGTCTCCGTGCTCGGGCAGGACCCCGCCAGCCGCTCGATCGAGCTGCGCCGTCGGATCGGCATCGTGCTGCAGTCCGGCGGCATCTACAGCCACATCACGCCGCGCGAAGCGCTGCGCCACTGGGCGAGCTTCTACCCGCACCCGCGCGACGTCGATGAGGTGCTCGATCTGGCCGGCCTGCGCGAGAAGGCCGACGAGCGCAGCCGCAAGCTCTCAGGCGGGCAGCTGCGGCGGCTGGACTTCGCGCTGGCGCTCGTCGGCGACCCCGAGCTGATCTTCCTCGACGAGCCCACCACCGGCTTCGACCCCGAGGCGCGCCGCGCCGCCTGGGAGACCGTGCGCTCGCTGCGCGCGCTCGGCAAGACGATCCTCTTGACCACGCACTACCTCGAGGAGGCGCAGGAGCTTGCCGATCGCGTCGCGATCGTCAAGGACGGGCGCGTGCTCGCGATCGGGCCGCCGCGGGAACTCGGCGTGGGCGCGGCTCACTATCGCGTCGCCTACCGAGACGCCGGCGGGGAGCTCGTCGAGCGCGAGACCGACGACCCTACGGCGCTGCTGCACGAGCTCACCGGCGAGGCGCTCGCGCGCGGGGAGCGCCTGGAGGAGCTGTCTGTCGGGCGCCCGACGCTCGAGGACGTCTACCTGGAGCTGACCGCCGGTGCCTGACGCCTCGATCGGAACGGTCGAGGGGCCCGGCTCGCCGGCCTTCGGCCGGCTGCGCCACCCTCTTGCGTTGACCTGGCGCCAGTATCGCCTGGAGCGCAGGATGTTCTGGCGCAACCCCAGCGCCGCGTTCTTCAACTTCGTGCTGCCGCTGCTGTTCCTCGCGGGCGCCGGCGCGGCGCTCAGCGGCAACCAGCACCAGCTCGACCGGCTCGTGCCGATGATCGCCGGCATGAGCGTCATGTCCACGACGTTCACCGCGCTCGCCTACAACATCGTGTTCCTGCGCGAGCGCGGCGTGCTCAAGCGCATCCGCGGCACGCCGCTGCCGACGATCTCCTACTTCGGCGGCGTCGCCGCCAACGCGGTCACCAACACCGCACTGCAGATCGCCATCATCGTGCTGGCCGGGCGCGCCTTCTTCGGGATCGGCTGGCCGCTGCACTGGGGCGCGCTGGTGGTGTTCGTGGTCGTCGGCGTCGTTTGCTTCGCCGCGCTCGGAGTCGCCTTCGCGCACGCGATCCCCAACTTCGAGTCGACCGCCGCGTACGTCAACGCCGTGTTCCTGCCCGTCGTCGCGATCTCCTTCTACGTGTTCGACTCCTCCAGCGCCCCCGGCTTCGTGCGCACGATCGCCGAAGCGCTGCCGCTGAAGCCGCTGATCGACGGGCTCTCCGGCGCGATGGTCTCCGGCGCCGGACCTGGGCAGCCATCTCGACGCGCTCGCCGTGATCGCCCTGTGGGGCGTGTTCGGACTGTACTTCGCCGTGCGCGGCTTCTCGTGGGAGGCGTCGCGCACGTGAGGCAGCTGGCCGGGGGCGTGCAGCTGCTGCGCGGCTGGCCGCCGAACGCGATCAACGTGTATCTCGTCGGCGACGTGCTGATCGACGCCGCCACCAGGCGCGCCGAGCAGCGGATCATGCGCGAGCTCGCCGGGCGCACGGTGAGCGCGCACGCGCTCACCCACGCCCACCCCGACCACCAGGGCTCCAGCCACGCGCTCTGCGAGCGCCTGCGGATCCCGCTGTGGTGCGGCCAGGGCGACGTGCCCGCGATGGAGACCCCCGGCGGCGTGTATGCGTCGCAAGCGCCGACTTTCGTCAACCGCCTGCAGCGGCGCTTCTGGACGGGGCCCCCGCATCCGGTCGCGCGGGCGCTGCACGAGGGCGACGAGGTCGCCGGCTTCACCGTGCTCGAGGTGCCCGGGCACGCGCGCGGACACGTCGCCTACTGGCGCGAGTCCGACCGCGTGCTGATCCTCGGCGACGTGCTCAACAACGTCAACGTCAGGACCGGCGTCCCCGGCCTGCACGAGCCGCCCGCGATCTTCACGCCCGACCCCGCCCGCAACCGCGTCTCCGCGCGCCGGCTCGCCGCGCTGCGCCCGCGGCTGACGTGCTTCGGCCACGGCGCGCCGCTGCGCGACCCCGGCAGGCTCGCCGACTTCGTCGACCGACTGACAGACTGAGCGGCCGATGAGCGACAGCATCTTCCTCGCCGACGGCGAGCAGCTGGCGCCGACCGAGCAGGCGCGCGGGCCGTGGGACCCGCGGGCGCTGCACGGCGGCGCGCCGGCGGCGCTGATCACCTCCGCGTTCGAGCGCCTGCAGCCGGGCGCCGAGCTGCGCGTCGCGCGCCTCGGCTTCGAGTTCCTGCGCCCGATCCCCATGGCGCCGCTTACTCTGACCACGCACATCGTGCGCCCGGGACGGCGCGTGCAAGAGCTCGCCGCCGAGCTGAGCGCCACCGGCGACGATGGCGGCGAGCAGGTGGTGGTGCGCGCGAGCGCGCTGCGCGTGCAGGAGGTCGCGAGCGAGGTCGCCGCCGCGGCGACGGCGGCGCACGGCGCGAGCGCGCCGGGGCAGAGCGCCGCCATGCCCCCACCCGACGCGGGCAAGCCGGTCCTGTTCTCGCTCAGCGGCTCCGAGGAAGCGAGCTTCGCGGCGAGCGCGATGGAGATGCGCTGGCTCGACGACCCGCGGGCGCTCGGGCCAGGGCGCGTGTGGATGCGCCTGCGCCACCCGCTGCTGCCGGGCGAGGAGCTGACGCCGCTCGCGCGGCTGGCGGCGACCGCGGACTTCGGCAACGGCGTGAGCGCGGCGCTGCCGTTCGAGCGCTTCCTGTTCATCAACGCCGACCTCACCGTCCACCTGCAGCGCCCGCCGCAGGGCGAGTGGATCGGCGTGGACGCGCGCACGCTGCTGCACGACGGCGGCACCGGCCTGTCAGAGAGCGTGCTCCACGACGTGCACGGGCCGGTCGGCCGCGCGTTTCAGACGCTCGTCGTGCAGCCGCGCTGAGCGCGGGCGCACATCGCGCCGGGCGCAAGCACACATAGTTGCGCGCGCGATAGTTGCGGACGCAAATAGTTTTGCTACTGTCGAGGCAGCGCGTCCCGCCCGGGACGGCAGCCCGCCCGCGAACAAGGAGACCCCAATGTCAGCACCAGAGGCAACCGCCACGCAGACGCCGCTCCCCACCGGCACGTGGAACGTCGACCCCGTCCACTCGAGCGTGGAGTTCCAGGTCAAACACCTCGGCATCGCCACCGTCAAGGGCCAGTTCAAGGAGTTCGAGGGGACGCTCGAGGTGACCCCCGACGGCGTGCGCGCGTCCGGCAGCGTGCAGACGGCAAGCGTCGACACGCGCGAGCCCCAGCGCGACGGCCACCTGCGCTCGGCGGACTTCTTCGACGCCGACCAGCACCCGCAGATCACGTTCCAGTCGACGTCCGTGCGGGCGATCGACGACGAGGACTTCGAGATCGAGGGCGACTTCACGCTGCACGGCATCACGCGGCCGCTGAAGCTGATCGCGACGCTCGAGGGCACCGAGACCGACCCGCAGGGCAACGAGCGCGTCGGCCTGTCCGCGACCGCGCAGATCAATCGCTCAGATCACGAGATGAAGTTCAACATGGCGCTCGGCTCGGGCAACGTGGTCGTCGGCGACAAGGTCAAGATCCTGCTCGACATCTCGGCGGTCAAGGCCGCCTGAGCGGCACGCCGGTCGCAACGCGGGCGCCACGGGCCGGATGCGAGCTCGGGCGCGCCCCGGGCCGGGCGCCGGCTCGGGCTCGGCGTCGTCAGCGCAGGATGACGTCGCCGAGTGCGTCGTCAATCGCCGCGAGCGTGTCCGCGCTGAGCGTCACGCCGGACGCCGCGGCGTTGGCGTGCACCTGCTCGGGACGGCTCGCGCCGACGATCGCCGACGCGACGTTCTGCTCGCGCAGGACCCACGCGAGCGCCAGCTGCACCATCGTCAGGCCGGCCGCGTCGGCGATCGGCGGGAGCCGCTGCACCGCCTCGAGGATGCGCGGCTCGACGAGACCGCCGATGAAGCCGCCCATGCTGTCGCTCGCCGCGCGCGAGTCGGCCGGCGGCGGCTCGCCCGGGCGGTACTTGCCGGTGAGCACGCCCTGCGCGAGCGGCGACCACACGATCTGCGAGATGTCCTCGCGCTCGCACAGCGGGATCACCTCCGCCTCGGGCGCGCGCCACAGCATCGAGTACTGCGGCTGGCTGGAGACCCAGCGCTCGACGCCGGGCAGCGCGAGCGACTCGTCGATCCTCTCCGCCGGCCACTCGCTGAAGCCGATGTGGCGCGCCTTGCCCGCGCGCACGACCTCCGTGAGCGCCTGCATCGTCTCCGCCAGCGGCGTGTGCTCGTCGTAGCGGTGGCACTGGTACAGGTCGACGTAGTCGGTCCGCAGGCGCTGCAGCGAAGCGTCGATCTGCTTGTGGATCTGCGCCGCCGACAGGCCGCGGTCGGTGTCGGACATGGGGAAGTACACCTTCGTGGCGAGCACGTAGGAGGCGCGCTCGTGGCCGGCGAGGACCTCGCCGAGCAGCGTCTCGGCGGCGCCGCGCCCGTACACGTTGGCGGTGTCGATGAAGTTGATGCCCGCGTCGAATGCTGCCTCCACGCAGGCTTTCGCCCGCTCGCGCTCGACCCCGCCCGAGTACGTCAGCCACGACCCGAGGCTGATCTCGGAGACCTCGATGCCGCTCGAGCCGAGCTTGCGCAGGTTCATACGCGATGAGACTACCCTGGATCGAGATGGACCTCGCCGATCCCGCCCCCGCGACCGCGATCGATCCCGCCCTGCGGATCGGCGCGGTGGCGCTCGCGGTCAGCGACCTGGCGCGCAGCGCCGACTTCTACGAGCGCGTGCTCGGACTGCCGCTGCTGGCCCGCGAGGCGCACCTCGCGCAGCTGGGCCCCGACCCGCGGCGCCCGGCGCTCGTGCTCAGCGACATCGCCGCCCCCACCCCCCTGCCGCCGGGCGCCACCGGCCTCTACCACGTGGCGTGGCTGCACCCCAGCCGCGCGGCGCTCGCCGAGACCGTGCGGCGAGTCGCGGGCGCGCGCTGGCCGTTCGAGGGCGCCTCCGACCACGGCGTCTCCGAGGCGCTGTACCTGAGCGACCCAGACGGCCTGGGGATCGAGATCTACGCCGACCGCCCACGCGAGATGTGGGAGCGACCCGCCGGCGGCCGCGGCGTGCGCATGGTGACGCTGCCGCTCGATCTCGACGACCTGCTCGCGCAGTTCACCGGCGAGCCCGCCGCGGCGGTGCCGGCGGACACCGGCGTCGGCCACGTGCACTTGAAGACCTCGGATGTGCCCCGCGCGGCGGCCTTCTACCGCGACGCGCTGGGTCTCGAGGAGCAGGCCCAGCTGCCCTCTGCCGCGTTCCTCGCCGCCGGCGGCTACCACCACCACGTGGGCCTGAACTCATGGCAGAGCCGCGGCGCGGCGCCAGCTCCCGACAGCGCGCCGGGCCTGCGCCGCATCGAGTTCGAGCTCGGCGACGAGGACGCGCTCGACGCGCTCGAGCGCGCGGTTGCGGACGCGCCGTCGCAGCCACCGCTCGCGCGCGGCGCGGACGGCGAGCTGAGCGTGCGCGACCCCGACGGAGAGCTGCTCGCGTTCACCGCTCACCGCTGAGCGCCGCTGGTCGGACGAGGCGATCCCAGACTCGCTACCGCGCTGTGACGTCAGGCGCTCGCCGCGCCGAGGCGGTCGAGCTCCGCCGGCGAGAGCTCCAGCTCGGCGCACGCCAGCAGCTCGGTGAGCTGCTCCGTGGAGGTGGCGCTGGCGATCGGCGCGAGCACGGTCGGCTGGGCGAGCAGCCACGCGAGCGACACCGCCGCAACGGGCGCGTCGTGCGCTGCGGCGATCTCGTCCAGCGCGTCGAGCACCGCGAAGCCGCGCTCGTTGAAGTAGCTATCGCGCACTCCCGCCGCGCGCGGGCTGTCGATCTCGGCGCCACCGCGGCGGTACTTGCCGCTGAGAAAGCCCCTCGCCAGGCCGAAGTACGGGATGCACGCCAGCCCGTGGCGCTCGCACACACTGGCGAGCTCGCCCTCGTACTGCGCGCGCTCGAGCAGGTTGTAGTGGGGTTGCAGCGCCACGTAGGAGGCCATGCCCTCGCCCTGGCCGACCCTCAGCGCCTCCTCGAGGCGCGCGGCGCTGTAGTTGGACGCCGCCGCATGGCGGATCTTGCCCTCGGCGATCAGCTCGCCGAACGCGCCGAGCGTCTCCTGCAGCGGCGTGTCGAGATCGTCTTTGTGGGCGTAGTACAGATCCACGGTGTCGATGCCGAGCCGCTGCAGCGAGCCCTCGATCCCCTGCCTGATCGTCACCGGCGAGAGCCCCGGCAGATCGGGCGACATACCGACCTTGGTCGCGATCACGAGCTGGTCGCGGTTGCCGCGCGCGGCGATCCAGCGACCGATGATCCGCTCGGACTCGCCAGCGCCGCCAGGGCCGCGCCGCCCGTAGCTGTCGGCCGTGTCGATGAAGTTGCCGCCGCCCGCGACGAACGCGTCGAGCACCGCGAACGAGCGATCCTCGTCGATCGACCAGCCGAACACGTTGCCGCCGAGGCACAGCGGGAAGACGTCCAGGTCGGTGTCGGCGAGGCGCGCGATGGGGTCAGGGTAGCGGGCGCGTCGCTCAGCTTGCGACCGCCGCAGCGGCCACTTCGTGGCCGGCGAGGACCATGAGCCACAGGTAGAGGACGTCGCTCTCGAGATCCGGCAGCGAGCTGACGCGATCCGCTCGGATGTACTGGGTCGTGAGCTCCACCGCACCGACCACGATCGCGTGCGCCACGACATCCGGGACGGTCGGCAGCCCAGGCTGCTGCGCCCGTGCTCGTTCGGCGACCGTTCGGTACAGGCGCGCGAAGCTTCGCAGCGTCCGTTCGCGGTGCGCCAGCGCCTCGCTGCCGGCGGCCATGACCTCGATTGTGCACACGCGTGCCGCGTCGGGGCGCTCGCTCCAGAACCTCAAGTAGGCGCGTACGCCGTCGCGTATGCCCTCGATGTAGTTCGGCTGGCTTGTTCCCGCGGCGACCATCTGGTCCACCAGTTCGCGCGTTGTCGCGTCGTAGGCGGCGAGAAAGCACTGTTCCTTGCTGGCGAACTGCTCGTAGAAGGTGTCGCGAGAGACCCGTGCGCGGCGGGTGATATCGCCGATCGTCGTCGATCCGTAGCCCTTGGTCCCGGCCGCCGCGATCATCGCGGCGATGATGCGCCCGCGCTGGTGGTTCTCGACCTGCTGGCGAGAGAGGCGGTGCGGCCCGCGTGGGAGCCGCTCGATACCGGCTTGCGCAGTGGTGGACATGCTGGTACATTACTCGAGAGTGGAGGACTCACCGGTCCACCAATACCCGGTGGACGTACATCGAATGAGGGATGGGGAGCGATGAGGAGACACACATGCGCGGGGGCGTTTCGTGGTGGACACGACGGCCGCGTCGGGGGGACGCGGTTTGTGAAGAACCGCATTCTTGCGGCGCTCGCGGTGGCTGCGGCTGGGATGTGCTTCCCGGCTTCCGCCGCAGCGTCGTACAGCGTGTCCTTGACCCGGACCACGGGCGGCGTCGCGAACATCTCCGGTGAGAACTTTGCCGACGTCGGATTCGGGATCGGCTACGCGCAGGCGCAGGACGGAATCTGTCTGCTCGCCGAAACGTTCCTGACGGTCGATGGGGAACGCTCTGCGTTCCTCGGCCCGGAAGGGGTCTTCAAGAACGAAGCCGAGGGAGGTCTGCAGTTCACGAACCTCAACTCGGACACCTACTGGACCTCCATCAAGGACGATCACACGATCCAGAAGCTGCTGAGGCTCCCCTTCCCGCAGGGCCCCTCGACGGAAGCGCGCGAAGTGGTGAAGGGCTACGCCGCCGGCTACAACGCCTACCTCGAGCAGATCGGCGGGGCGGCTGGAGTCACGAACCCCGCCTGCAAAGGGGTGGCCTGGGTGAGGCCGATCAAAGCGATCGACGTGTGGCGCCGCATCTACCAGGTTGACGACCTCGCGGGTAACTCCGCCCTCGGTCCGGCCGCCGAGGCGAACCCGGCGTACGGTCCGCCCGCCCCGGCCGCGAAGAAGCATGGTGCGCGCACAGCCGCGACTCCGAACATGTCGCTGGGGGAATTCGCGCAGATCGGGCACAGCAAGCTGTTGGGCTCCAACGGGCTCGCCGTCGGCGGCGAAGACGCCACCAACGGAGGCGGCGTCGTGCTCGCCAACCCGCACTTCCCGTGGCATGGCTCGGAACGCTTCTGGGAGATGAACGTCGAAATCCCCGGCACCTACCACGCGACCGGTGCGGGAATCTGGGGGTTGCCCGGGATCAACATCGGTCACAACCAGGATGTCGCGTGGACTCACACCGTCTCGACGAACACGACAGTCACGTTCTGGTTTCTGCCCTCGGCCGGACCGGAAAAGTACCAATGGAAAGGCAAAGCAGTAAAGATAAAGAAGCGCTCCGTGACGGTCGAGGCGCTGGAACACGGCGAACTGGTGCCGCGCACCGGCACCCTCTACTACAGCAAGTACGGGCCGGTGTTCTGGGAGGGCCCTCTGCGGGTGGCGGTGGTTGACGCCAACGCCAACAACCTCCGGGGTCCCGACCAGTGGCTCGCGATCAGCAAAGCCGAAAACGCCTCTCAGGTAATCGACTCCGAGCGTGCCATCCAGGGTGTGCCGTGGGTGAACACGATCGGCGCCGACGACAAAGGCAACGCGTTCTACACGGAGATCGTCGTGGCCTCGAGCCTGACGAAGGCCTTCGTTGACTCGGGTTGCAATCTCGAGCCGGGATCGCTTTCCGGCCCGTACGTCGACAACGGCGAGTGCGAAGCGCCCGAAAGCCCGGGTTCGATCGTGCCAGGCATCCTTGCGGGCAGCGACGAGCCGTCGCTGATCCGCAAAGACTATGTCGAGAACTCGAACAACTCGTTCTGGCTCGCGAACGCGAACAGCCCGCTCACCGGGTTCTCGCCCGCCCTCGGCGCCGAAGAAGAAAACCCCGGAATGCGCGCTCAGACGGGGATCGACATGGTCGCCCAGCGCATGGGCACATACAACGGCGGCGTCCCGACCGACGGGATCTCGCCGACGCCCGGATTCACCGCCGAAACGATGCAGGACTCGTGGACCAAGTTCCGCTCGCTCCCAGCCGAACGCGCCCTCCCGGGCCTGCGCGAAATCTGCGAAAACGCAGTGAGTGAAGATGGCGGCATGATCGACGGCGTCAACGTCAGCGGCGCATGCCCTGTGCTCGACGCCTACGGCGCGAGCGCCTCGCTCGAAGACAGAGGCGCCTGGCTGTTCCAAGAATGGTTCGAACACGCACCAAACAGCCAGGCTGACTTCTGGGTGCATCCTTGGACGGCGAGCGACCCGGTTTACACGCCCAACACGCTGAACACCTCGCTGCAGGCGAGCAGGGAAGCGCTCGCGACTGCCGTCAGCTCGATGGAGACGCGCGGCATCCCGCTCGACGCGAGCACGGGCGAAGTACAGCACGCGCCCCAGGCCGGTGCGGCTCCGCTACCCGGCTGCTCGGACGGAGGCGGCTGCTATGCAGCCATCGGAGGGTCGTTCCCGACGCCCACCTCGAAACAGACCGAAGTGACAGGCGGCACGAGCATCGTGATGTTCACGGAACTGCAGACCGGCCACGAACCGCTCGCGAAAGCCCTGTTGGCCTACTCGCAGTCGGAAGACCCGACGTCTCCCTACTACGAAGACCAGACCCAGCGGTTCTCCAAAAACGAATGGATCACGCTGCCGTGGACGCCGGCCTCGGTCGCCGAAGACGCGATCGCTCCGACGCTTCACCTGAAATAGACGCACACGACGGGAGCGGCGCGGGAGGAGACCGTGCCGCTCCTGCGCCACGCTGCACTCCACCCGCTCGCGCCTCACCGCCGCCGCCCCATCGCGAAGCTCTGCACCGGCGGTGCCGCCGCACGCATGCTCGAGCCCACCTCGCCGCCCTCCACGTCTTCCTCGCCGCCGCTCTCCGCCGCCGGGCGTTGGCGGCCGGCCAGGCGGTGCACCTGTGCCGCAGCCGCCCTGCCCTCCCCCTCCTCGACGCCACCCGACACGAAGCGCTCGAGCGGCGCGAGCTCGCGCACGATCACGTTGATCACGCCCTGCGCGCGCTCAAGCGTGCCCCTGGCGAGCAGCAGCGGCTCCGCGCGCGCGAGGTGGCGGAAGCGCTCGTACACGGCCTTGCTCGCGATCAGGTTGATCGTGCCGAACTCGTCCTCGAACAGCAGGAACATCGTGCCCTTCGCCGTCCCCGGCCGCTGCCTGGCGATCACCAGCCCCGCCACCGCCACCTGGCAGCCCGACGGCAGCCGCGGCAGCTGCGCGCTCGTGGCCAGCATCGGCACCGTCAGCCGCTCGCGCAGGATCGCGATCGCGTGCTCGCCGATCGTCACCCCGCTGGTGGAGTAGTCCGCGATCAGCCGCTGCCAGCGCCCGAGCGGGCGCAGGCGCGGCGCCGCCGCCAGCTCCAGCGGCAGCGCCAGCTGGGTGTCCTCCCCCGCCCCCGCCGTCTGCGCCGGCGCCGCCAGCCCCAGCTGCCACAGCGCCTCGCGTCTGCTGGCGTTTTCCCCCGGAGCGGCTGTGCCCGTCTGTGCGTCGCGCCCGCTGATCAGCCCGTCGCACGCCCCCAACCACGCCAGCTGTTCCAGCGACCCGCGCTTGCAGCTCACGCGCCCGGCCAGCTCGCCCAGGCTGGTGAACGGCCCGCCCCGCTCGCGCTCGGCCACCAGCGCGTGCATCTCCGCGCTCGTCACGTCCTTGATGTAGCCCAGGCCCAGGCGCACGCCTCCGTCCTGCACCGTGCACCGCACCTGCGACGCGTTCACGTCCAGCCTGTGGATCGCGATCCCGCGATTCTGCGCCTCGTGGACGAGACTGTCGGGGGCGTAGAAGCCCATCGGCTGCTCGTTCAGCAGCGCGCACAGGAACTCCGCACCGTAGTGCACGCGCAGCCACGTCGACTGGTAGGCAAGCAGGCCGAACGCCGCGCTGTGCGCCTTCGGGAAGCCGAAGCCCGCAAAGCCCTCCACCATCCCCCACACGCGCTCCGCCGTCGCGCGGTCGGCGCCCGCGTGGCGCAGCGCGCCCGCCACGAAGCGCTCGCGGTGGCCCTGGATCATCTCGTGCGAGCGCTTGCGGCTCATCGCCCGGCGCAGCCCTTCCGCCTCGCCCGGACTGAAGCCAGCGAACGCTTCCGCCACCTGCATCACCTGGTCCTGGAAGATGATCGTGCCGAGCGTCTCGCGCAGCACCGGCTCGAGCGTCGGATGGTCGTAGGGCACCTCATACGCCGGGTCCTCGCGCAGGCGCCTGCGCCTCTCTATATAGGGGTTTATCGCCCCACCCTGGATCGGCCCCGGGCGCACGATCGCCACCTGCACCACCAGGTCGTCGAGGTTCTCCGGCTGCGTGCGGCGGATCGACTGCATCTGCGCGCGGCTCTCGATCTGGAACACGCCCACCGTGTCCGCCGCGCGGATCGCCTTGAACGTCTGCGGATCGTCGAACGGGATGCGCGACAGGTCCACGCGCTCCCCGCGCACGCGCGCGACTTCCTCCACGCAGCGCTCCACCGCCGACAGCATCCCCAGGCCCAGCAGGTCGATCTTCAAGAAGCCCGCGTCCGCGCACGAGTCCTTGTCCCACTGCACCATCTGCCTGCCAGCCATCGCCGCCGGCACCACCGGGCAGCAGTCGATCAGCGGCCGCGTCGCGATCACCATCCCGCCCGGATGCTGAGAGAGGTGGCGCGGCAGCCCGTACGCCTGCTCCACCAGCTGCGCCAGCCAACGCCAACGCGTCGAGCTCGCCCCCGCGGGGGCGATGCTCTGCGTGTCCGCGCCCCACGGATCCGCCCCGCGCGCCGCGCGCTCGATCTCGCCCGCCGGCAGGCCCAGCGCCTTGCCCAGCTCGCGGATCGCCCCGCGCGCGCGGAACGTCGGGAACGCCGCCACCAGCGCCGCGCGATCGCGCCCGTAGCGCTCGTGCACGCGCGGGATCAGCCGCTCGCGGATGTCGCGCGGGAAGTCCAGGTCGATGTCCGGCAGCCCGGTCAGGTCCTCGTGCAGGAAGCGCCCCAACGCCAGCCCGCCGGCGATCGGGTCGATGTGCGACAGCCCCGTCAGGTAGCACACGATCGAGGACACCGACGAGCCGCGCCCGCGCCCCGGCGCCAGCAGCGCGCGCACCGAATCCCGCCCGCGCACCTCCACCGCGACCTCGCGCGCCAGCTCCAGCATGTCGTGGTGCAACAGGAAGAAGCCCGCCAGGCCCAGCCGCTCGATCACGCGCAGCTCCTCCTCGAGGCGCGCCTGCGCCTGCGCGTGGGCCGCGCGCGTCGCCTGCGCCCCACCTGCTCCGGCGGGCCTGCGGGCAGCGTCCGCGTCCGCCCCGTAGCGCTCGTCCAGCCGCGCCCCGCACAGCTCCGCCAGTCGGCGCACGGCGCTCCCGTCCTCCGCTCCCGGGTAGCGGTAGCCGAGGTCCCTCGTCAGGTCGAACGTCAGCCGCTCCGCCAGCGCCAGCGTCTCGCGCACCGCCTGCGGATGGTCGGCGAAGCGGCTGGCCATCGCCCGCGGCGTGCTCATCACGTGGCTGTGGTTGCCGCGCCGCAGCGGCTCGCACGCGTCCAGCGCCGCGTGGTGGCGCAGCGCCACGAACGCGTCCTGCAGCTCCGCCCGCGCGCGTGCGTGCGTGTGCACGTTGCCGGTGGCCACGCACCTGACTCCCAGCCGCCGCGCGCTCACCGCCAGCGCGCGGTTGCGCGCGCGATCGTCGCGCGCGTACGGGCGCTGCAGCTCCACATACAGGTCCTCCTGGCCGAACGCGTCGAGCAGCCGCCGTGCCGTGCGCTCATCCTCGACGCCGCGGCCGATCGCGGAGTGGCTGGCGCAGCCCGTCAGGCACACCAGGCCCTCCGCGTGGTCGAGCACCGCCTGCGCGTCCACCCACGGCTCCGTGCGCTCGCGCCCGCCCGCGCGCTCGCGCGTGTGCGCGTGTGCGCGTGTGATGATCCGACAGAGGTTGCGCCAGCCGCGCCCGTCGCGCACCAGCAGCGTCAGATGGCGGCCGTCGTTCACGTCGATCTCCGCGCCGTGGATCGCCCGCACCCCGTGACCCGGAGCGACCTGGGCGAGCTCCATCGAGCCGGAGACCGAGTTGTGGTCGGTCAGCGCGAGGGCGGTGTGGCCCAGCTCGCCCGCGCGCTGCGCCAGCTCCTGCGGCAGCGAGACGCCGTCCAGGAACGAGTACGCCGAGTGGCAGTGCAGCTCCACGTACGGCGGTGTCCCGGAGAGGCTCACTGGACGAACCAGCGGCCTGATCCAAGATCGTGGAAGACGATCACGTTGCGTCCGCGCGCGCCCACCAGCTCCCAGTAGCGGCGCCGCAGCGGCTCCGCCGTCCACCAGCGGTCCTCCACCAGCCACGACTCGCGCAGTGACTCGATCGCTTCGCCGTTCACCTGCGCCGGTATGCCCTCGGGGCGGGCGGGGTCCAATCGCACGCGCGCGGGCTGGGGCCTGTTCAGCGTACGGGCCATTCGGGTCCTCACTCCGGGATCGGCGCCAGCACCACCCGCCGCTCGGGCACGCGCGAGTCCGGGTCCACGCACACCGCCCGCAGCGCCGCGTCCTGCCCCGCCACCGTGCGCACCTGGGCGACCGCCTCGCGCAGGCGCGCCGCGCGCTCGGCGCGGGAGGCGCCGGGGCGGCCGGGTGGGCGCCGGGGTGAACAAAGGCCCGCCCACCCTCGTCGAACAGCGCGCCCTGCTCGCTCGCCGGCGGCCCGAAGCGCTCTGCCGCCAGCGCCAGCGCGGCGGCAGGGGCGGGGAGCAGCAGCAGGCGCACCGACAGCGCCAACCAGATGCGTTCGGGGTCCGCAAGCGCCTGGCGGAAGACCACGCGCTCGCGCCAGCCGCCGCCCGCGGCCAGGCGCGCGGACAGCGTGGCAGCGCGCAGCGTGCGCCCGCGACGCTCCGAGCGGGCCAGCAGCCGGTCCACCAGCACGCCCAGCACCCGCTTCAGCGCCTCGCCGGAGCTCGCGTCGCCCACCTCCATCGTCTCCTCCACGCGCTCCTCCACGAGGCGCGCGCGCAGCGGGCCATCCTCGCCGCACGCCAGCCGGTGGGCGAGCGCGCCCGGCGCCCCGAAGCGGTCGCTCAGCGCCGGGCGCCCCAGCTTCGCCAGCTCGCCGAGCGTGCGCACGCCCAGGCGCGTGAGCGGCTCGATCAGCGCCGCCGTGTCCTCGCGGAAGCCGAGCAGGGCGACCGGGCGAGCGGCGAGCCAGCGCCTGGCCTCGCCGGTGGGCGGGCCTTCGATCACCAGCGGACGGCGCGAGCGCACCGCCAGGGCGGCCGCCAGCGCGCAGAAGCGCGTCGGCCCCGCGCCCATGCGCACCCCCCATGGCGAGGGGCCAGCGGAGCGCGCGAGCGCGCGCGAGGCGGCGGCGATCGTCGCCTCGCGCGTGCCGTGGATCCCGCGCAGACCGCCGCTCTCGAAGTACGCGAGCCCCGCCCGCGCCGGCTCGACGGCCGCGCCGATCGCTTCCAGGGCGCGCAGTGCCGCCTCCCACGCCTCCGCCACCGCCACCGGGTCGCCCGGCACCAGCACCAGGTCGGGGCAGCGGGCGAGCGCCTCGCCGAGCACCATCCCCCGCGCCACGCCGTGCGCCTCCGCCGCCCCCGAGACCTCCCCCACTCGCTGTTCCCCGCCGACCAACGGCGCCACCGCCAGCGCGCGTCCCGCCAGCGTCTGGCGGGCGACCCTCGACCCCTCGCCGGCCGCCACCGCCAGCTCGAAACGGGGGATGTGGACGCACACGACCATGCGAACATATGTTCGCATGGTGCCAACCGGGCCGCAACAGATGGCTATCTACATCGAAGCGCCTGCGGCGAGGCGCAACCAGGCGTGCGCAGCCGGCGCCCGCGGTCAATCCATCGTCAGCGGCCCCTCCGCCGATCCGCTGAGGAACTGGCGCACGAACGGGTTCTCCGAGGAGAACATCCGCTCGGCGTCGCCCGCTTCGACGATCCGTCCCCGCCACAGCAGCGCGATGTATTCGCCGATCTGGCGCGCCGAGGCGATGTTGTGCGTGACGACGAGGTAGGTGCCTTTGTACAGCTGGTGCATCTCCTGGATCAGGTCGCACAGCAGCGCCGTGCGCACCGGATCGAGGCCCGAGTCGGGCTCGTCGAAGATCACGATGTCCGGCTCCATCACCAGCGCCCGCGCGAAGCCCGCGCGCTTGCGCATGCCGCCGGACAGCTGCGAGGGCAGGTCGTACATCGCGTCGGACAGGCCGACGTCGCCCAGCCGCTCGCGCACGCGCTCGGCGATCGCCGTCTCGGAGAAGTCGGTGTGCTGGCGCAGCGGGAAGGCGACGTTGTCGTAGACGTTCATCGAGCCGAACAGCGCGCCGTCCTGGAAGAGCACGCCGATCTTGCGCCGCATCGCCAGCAGCTCGGGCATCGTCAGGCTCTTGACCGATTTGCCTTTCACGACGATGTCGCCCGAGTCGGGGAACATCAGCCCGATGATGTGCTTGATCAGCACGCTCTTGCCGGTGCCCGACGGGCCGAGCACGACGGTGATCTTGTCCTCGGGGAAGGCGACGTTCAGGCCGTCGAGCACCGACACCCCGCCGAGGCGCTTGTGCACGTCCAGGCAGCGGATCGACCATTTGGAGTCGTCCGCGTCGCCGGCGTAGTCGACGTCGGTCGAGTGGTACTGGTGGCGGTCGTCGGGGATCTCGTCGGTCATGTCAGGGTCTCGTCGGTCATCACTATGGCTTGTAGACGGCGTGCGGGAATTCGCTGGTTTCGCCGTTGAACGTGAACGGGCTCTGCTTGGTGCACCCGGGGGCCGCCACCTTGTTCGCCGTTTCCGGTTCGTTGGCGACCGGCGATTCTCCCGCGTTCGGCGGCGCGGTGAGCTGCTTGAGCAGTTCTTCGGAGACGACTTCGTTGGCGGGGCCGCTGACCGACGCGGAGGTGTTGGCGCACGAGCTCGCGCTGAACACAGGCAGCCCGCCGGCGATCGAGCCGTACGCGCCGGAGTGCGGGTAGGCGTTGGCGCGGTCCGTGCCGATGCGGTTGGGGTATATGGCGAGGCTCTCCGGGGTCAGCACCTGCATCGCGGTCAGCAGGTGGCGCTTGGGCGGGTTCTCGCTCCCGAAGTCGCTGCTCGGTTCGCTCGCCTCGGAGGCGGCGGTGACATTGGCGAAGAACGCCTGCAGCTCGGGCACGTATTCGCCGAGGTACTGCAGCAGTGGGTCGAGGTTGTGCAGCACCGGCCTGAAGTTTTCGAGCACCGGGACGGTCAGCTGCAGCGCCTTCTTCATGTCGGGCAGATCCGTTTTGGCGGCCGCGGTCAGCGGTCCCAGCGAGCTCAGGAAGCTGTTGAGCTGCGGAGCGAACGGCTTGGCCGCCGACAGCAGCGCCGAGAGCTTGCGCTCGGTGGGCTGGAATTCTTCGAGGTACGGGTTGGCGATCGCGGCGAAGCGATCCGTTTCCTTGAACGCGACGCGCGAGTTGTGCTCGAACGTGGGCAGCGCGCGGAACGCTTCGGCGAACGCGTGGCTGGCTTCGGCGGCGGCGTGGAACGTGCGCTCGCCGTTGACGATCGAGCCTTCCAGCTGGTGGTCGCGGCTGGCGAGCGCGTTGAAGACCACGCCCGTGTTGTGCACGACCGCTTTGACGGCGCCTTCCTGGGCGGCGAGCAGCGCGACCAGCTTGTTGGCGCTTTCGACGAACGGTTCGAGGCTCGCGAAGTCGGCATTGATCTGTTCGCCGCGGCCGTTGATCCCTTCCGCGGCCGCTTCCTGCCAGATCTGGAAGTCGCGCCTGGTCTTGGCGTCGAACGCCGAGAGGATGTCGTCGAGCGTGACCGACGGTTCGACCTGGCTGTTGGCCAGCCGTCCGCCGTCCGGCAGATACGGACCGCTCCTGCCCTCGGGAATCAGCTGCACGTAGGTCTCCCCCAGCAGCGTCTTCTGGCGCAGGATCGCGTGCATGTTCGCGCGGATCGGCGCGTAGCGGCCGGCGACTTCGATCGTCGCCTGCGTGCGGCCTTCCTTGTTCAATCCGAGCGAGACGACGTGTCCGACTTCCACGCCGCTGATGCGCACGTCGGACTCTTCGGCAAGCGCGAACGAGCGCGGGAACGCGACCGCGAAGCGGTAGCCCTTCGGTTTCAGCGGCAGCGGCCCGCCGAAGGACTCCCACAGGAACATCAGCAGCCCGAAGCAGCTGAGCACGAACAGGACGATCACCAGCAGGTTGCCGAGCGTCGGCGCGCGCTTCTGCATCTCAGTCCTTCCCTCCGAACGGCTGCTGGTCGAGGCCGGAGAACGGTTCGCTCACCGGCGCCTTGGAGTGGCCGCGCTCGCTCGCCGCGGTGCCCGTGGCTTTGAGGATGCCCTCGCTGATGCATTCTTCCTTGGTCGGCGGCTTGAGCAGGCCCACCAGCAGGTTCACCGTCGGGTTGACTTCCCCGGCACCCTTCAGGATTTTCAAGATTTCGCAGTTGAAGTACACGAGGCCGCGCCCGAGCACGCCGTGCGCGTCGGCGGTGCTGAGCACGCTGTTGAGGTCGTGGTTGCCCCAGTCGAGGAAGAACAGGAAGCCGCCCTTGCTCGGCCCCGGGTTGTAGGCGATCTCGTTGAAGAATTCGTTGAGCACGGAGAACGCCGCCGCGAGCTTCGGCAGCGCCTGGCTGAGGTTCTGCGTCGTCGGCCCGAGTTCGTTGACCACCGGCAGGATTTCGCGCGCGAACGGGCGGATCTCGTTCTTGATGATCGGCGCGGTCTTCAGCGAAACCTTGCGCGTGGCTTCGTTGGCGGGGCCGAGCGCGCGGGCGAACGGCTCGAGCTCGTGCAGCGTCGGGCCGAGCACGTGCGTCGCGGCGGCGAGCTTGCCGAGCCCCACCCCCGTCTTGTGCAGCGCGCCCGGCAGCAGCGCGAGCGTCTTCTTGAAGCTCGTGTCCTCTTTGGCGAACGTCGCGAACACGGCGTTGGAGGCGTCCACGAGCGCCGAGAGCTGCTGGTCCTTGCCGCCGAGCGCTTCCGTCAGCAGCCGGAAGTTGTGGATCGAGCGCGCGACGTTCGCGGAGCGCGCTTCCAGTTCCTTGGCGATCTCTTCGGTGTAGCGGGCGGTGGGGTCGAAGCGCTTGAGCGCCGCCGCCAGCGGCCTGCCGTTCTCCTTCAGGCCGATGCCCAGGCCCGCGAGCAGCTCCTGCACGTAGGCGCGCGTTTCGGCGTCGAGCCCCGCGAGGAATTCGTCGAAGTCGATGTTCGCGCCGGTCTGCGACTGCGGCAGCACCTCGCCGCTGCGCAGTTTGCCGGCGGACGGGGTGCCGGGATTGACCTCGACGGTGATGTCCTGCAGCTGCGTCTTCGGGCGCAGCAGCAGCGTCGCGTTGCGGTAGATGTACTTGCCGTACTTGGGATTGACTTTCATCGCCACCAGCGCGACCCCGTTGTGCAGGTCGACGCTCGCGATTTCCCCGATCTTCGCGCCGGCGATCGTCACCGCCTGGCCCTGCCCGGGCGTGACCGCCTGGGCGGTCTGGAATTCCGCGTCCAGGTTGAAGTAGGTGTGGCCGAGCACCGGCACCCAGCTCGGCAGCTTGAGGTTCTCGTGCGCGAGGATGTAGCCGCCGACGGCAGCCGCGATCAGAACCATCGTGACGACCGCGATGAACGCCGAGCGGTAGCGCTCGATCTGGTCGCGGACGCTCAGCCCGCCTTCGTGGTTCTCGGCAGGCGTCATCCCTGGCCGCTCCCGTCGGCCGGCCCCTGAGACAGTGGGCCGTTGAAGTTCGGCAGCGCCTGCGTGTCGCACGGCACGAGCGGTTGATACGTCGGCTCTTCCGCCGGGAACGCCGGGCGCGTGCCGAGCGGCGTCAGCGGCGAGCGCGCCAGCAGCTGGCTGCCTGTGAATTTGCTGCTGCCGACGATCGTCGTCGGCTGCGAGCGCAGCGTCTGCCCGCTGTTGCCGACGAGGAACCTGACCTCCGGGCCGTTGCCGGTGAAGCCCTGGCCGATGCTGTCGAGGCCCACCAGGCTGGACCAGAATTCCTTGTAGTCTTCGACGCCCGTCGTGCTCGTCCCGTCCTGGAGCTTGGTGTTGCCAGCCGGGTAGATCACCTTGGTCATGCACTCGTTGAACGCTTCGGTCTGCTTGTAGAGCGGCGTCTGTTCGCTCTCCAGGCGCGCGAGCGAGGGCACCGATGCGGCCAGCCCCTTGGCGACGCCTCCGAGCTCTTCGGGCGAGAGCGAGTCCTGCACCTGTTCGATCCACGGCAGCGTCGCCGCGACCGTGCGGTTGGTGTTGCGCAGGCCAGGCAGGATGTCGTGCGCGAAGGCCCGCGTCGGCGGGAAGGTCGCGTCGAGGCCCGCGAGCCCCGCGTACACGTTGCCGAGCGTGGTCGGCAGTTCGGCGACGAGCGTCTTCAGGCCGGCCGACGCCGAGGCGAGCGCCGCGAAGACCGTGTTGAAGTTCGGGAACAGTTCGCTGAGGTCCTGTTCGTGGACGTTCAGCGCCGCCGTCACCTTGCCGATCGAGGCGATCAGTTTGGAGAGGTCGTGCGGTTCGGTGCCGGTGATCGCCTGCGCGTCGATCGCCCCGCCGCGCAGCGACTCCGGCCCGCGCGCGTAGATCTTGTTGAGCGCCTGCGCCGCGTTCAGCCCGCGCACTTCCGGTTCCTGTTCGGCGTCTTCCGGCGCTTCCGGCTTGCGCGTGAGCGCTTCGCCGTAGTTGATCAGGAAGCTCTGCAGGTTGGCGCGGGTGTCGGTGTTGAGCGCGTCGAGCACCTGGTCGAGCTGCACCGGATCGGAGGTCTGCGCGATCGGGATCGTGTAGCCGGAGGAGACGCTCGGCGCCGAGGGGCTGCCGGGCTGCAGTTCGACGAACCAGTTGCCTTCCAGGAACAGGCGCGGGCGGATCTTCACCGTCGCGTCGGAGTGGATCGGCAGCCCGCGCGTTTCGATTTCCATCGTCACGAGGCCCGTGTTGCCCGTGCGCTGGATCGAGCTGACCTGGCCGACGCTGACGCCGGCGATGCGCACCGGCGATTTCGGGTGGATGTTGACGGCCGTCGCGAACTCGGCCTTCAGGCGGTAGCCGTGTTTGAACGGGATGTGCTTGCTGAAGCCGAAGTACACCGCGATCACGACGATCACGATCAGCACCAGCCCGGCGCGCACCGGGTTCGAGCGCTGCAGCTCGACGACCGGGACGCGGTCCTGGCGGCGCCACCAGCGCGGGGAGCTCATTTCTTCTTCCCCTTGGACTTGGTCTTGCTCTTGGCTTTCGCCTTGGGCGCCGGCGTGGCAATGCCGAGCGCTTTGAGCGTTTCCGGTGAATACTTTTCGCCCCCAAGGCCATATTCGCGGCTCGTGAATTCGCGGTTGTTTTCGACACTGGTCGCATGGCCGATGAGAGCGGTGCCCGCCACGTAGTTCTCGTTGCCGGCTTCGCACACGTCCGGCTGGCCGGGACCGGTGACGTTCGGGTAGGGGTTGTAGTGCAGGTGGTTGTTGTGGACGATTTCGCTGCTGCCCTTGGCCGCCCGTTCGATGTCCGGCCCGTTGGCGATCGTCGATGCCGGGTAGCCCTCGTTGTTGACGCCGGACGGCGCCAGCACGGTGCTCGCGCGCGCGAGCGTGCCCACGCCGACGCTCTCGGACTCGAGGCTCGCGAGGTTGCGGAAGGCGAGCGTCCAGTAGTTGCAGTTGACCTGCTCGGGCGCGATCCCGGCGAGCAGCGGGTTGCCGATTTCGAGCGTCTGCGCGAAGTCTTCGAAGGAGAGCGGGACGATCGGGTTGGTCGCGAATTCCTGCAGTCCCTGCGCGGATTCGGCCAAGCGCGTGTTCAGCGCGGTGGCCGCGGCGAGGTTGACGGCGCCGACGCTGACGGCGTGCCCGAGCTGCGGCGCGACCGTGCGCAGCGCGCTCGCGCTGGGGCGCAGGAGGTGCATGAAGGTGGCGAAGTTGTCGTAGAAGCGCGCCTCGTGCGGGAGCGAGTAGATCCCCTGTTCGAGCGACGCCGGACCGCCGCGGGTGGCCGCTTCGATCGACGGCGCGACGCTCGCCCACGCGGCGAAGAAGGTGTCGAGGTCGCTGAACAGCTCGGCGTTCTGTTCGGCGACCGGCGCCGTCTGCGAGGCGGCGCGGTCGAGCGCGACGAACAGCTCGTGCAGCCCCGTCGCGGGGTTCGCGAGGTTGTGCAGCACGGGGACCGCGTTCTGCACGAGCGGGCGCAGTTCGTGGATCGCGGCGTTCAGCCCGAGGCCGCGGCCGGCGAGCCCGTCGCCGAAGTTGTTGGTGTTGATCTTGATCGCCGTCCGCGTCGGCTTGTTGAACATGTTGAAGAGTTCCTCGATGTCCACCGGTTCGCGCGTCTGCGCGAGCGGGATCGTCTGGCCGGGCTTCAGCGTCCGCGACGAGCTGCCCTTTTCCAGTTCGAGGTACTTCAGGCCGACCGCCGAAACCGACTGCACGACCGCTTTGGTGTCGGCCGGCAGCGGCTGCACTTTCTTTTCGAGCTTGAGCGTCGCGATCGCCGTGACGCGGCCGGTGCGCGGGTTCTCGCGGGCCGACAGCCCACCGACGATCCCGACGCGCGTGCCCGCTATCCGCACCTGGTTGGAGGCCTGCAGGCCCGAGGCCTCCGGCAGTTCGACCTTGATGTCGTACGTCGGGACGAACGGTAGGCCGTTGTTGGCGTTGTAGGAGAGGAACACCGCCACCACGACGATCAGCGTCGTGATCGCGCCGATCAGCAGCGGGCTCGCGGCCAGGGAGTTGCGACGCCGGTTCATCTTGGCCCCCGTCTGCTCATGGGGTCTCGGTGGGGTCGCAACTGAGCAGTTCGCCGTCGACGAACGGCGAGGAGCCGTCCGCGGCCGGCTGGGTGGCGGCGCCGGGGCAGCGCCGCAGCTGCCCGGTCTTCAGGCCTTCGAGCGCCGCCGCCGGGCTCGCTGCCGGGGTGAGCGAGTCGTTTTCGCCGACCTTGAAGTCGGGGAACACGCCGGTGACATGCACATAGTGCCCGTCGGCATCCCAGTAGCCGGCGGCCTCGCCGAACGTGCGCAGCGTACCCGCCAGATCCGGGGTGTAGGGGCCGAACACGGCCGTGATCGGCACCGATTCCTGTAGCGAAGTGACCGCGATCGGCGAGGCCGTCGTCAGCTGCTGGGCGAGCCCGGGGAGCGCCCGCACGAGGTCGGTGAGGTCGTTGTTCGCGCCGGGCTTGCTGAACGTCTGGCTGAAGTTGGCGACCACCGGCGTGCCTGTCTTGAACAGCGAGCGCAGGCGTTCGAGCAGCGTGTCCAGCGACGGGATCGTCGGCCTCGATTCCTTGACGAGCTCGCTCAGCGCGTCGAACGTCGCCGGGAGTTCGGCGAAGGTGCGGTTGCCCTGGCGCAGCGCCACCGGCAGCTGTTTGAGCCCGTGCGCGAGCTCGCTCTGCTGGGAGCCGATCGCCTGGAAGGTCTTGTTCTGGTTTTCGACCAGGTCCGCGAGCGATTCCTGGCGCGCGCCGATCGTCGTCACGGCCTTGGCCGTTTCCACGAGGAAGCTCGTGAGGACCGGCTGGTCGCGGCTGAGCTCGGAGAAGAAGTGGGTGGTGGCGTTGAGCGCGGGAGCGAAGTATTCGACCGAGGTGCCGAGGTTCTTGCCCTGCCCGACATACTGTTCGGCCGTCCCCTGGATGAACCCCTGCAGGCCCTTGCGGGTCTTCGCGTTGAGCGTGTTGAACAGCTCGTCGAGGTCGGTGACTTCGCGCGTGGCGCTCGCCGGCAGCGTCGCGTCCGACGGGTAGGCGGGGTTGTTGTTGGGCCCGAGCGTCAGCGCGATGTAACGGTTGGCGACGCTCGTCAGCGACGGCACCCGCACCTGGGCGACGGTGCCCTGGTGCAGCGGCACGAGCGAGGAGTCGACGTGGATCGTGATGACCGCCTTGAAGTCGGAGGTCAGTTCGATGTTGGTGACGCTGCCGACCGGCACGCCGCCGACCTGCACCTGGTCTCCCCTCACGAGCTGATCGGCTTCGGCGAATTCCAGCTTGTAGCTGGCGCCGCCGGAGGAGCCGAACACGAGGTAGGCGACGATCAGCACGACGAGCGCGAGCGCGCCCACCGCGAGGATCCGGACCGGGCCCGTGCGCGGGGCGCGAACATGTGGCGCCGGTGCAGGTGCGCCCGGAGGCGGCGGCGCCGCCGGGGGGCCGGGGGGGCTAGTCGTTGCCACCGGCTGCTCCTTCCCCCGCGCCCACCGCGCCGGTGCCGTCGGGGATCGCCGCGCTCGAGTGGCCGCTGCCGACCGTCGGGTCGGGGATCTCGCCAAGCCTGTCGATCAGCTCGATCCACTCGTTCGGCGCGAGCCCCGCATCGTCCCCGGAAGGAGCGCTTGACAGCGCGGCGCCCTGCGCGCCGTGCGTGCCCAATGCTGCGAAGGCAATGTGGATCGCGCCGGCGGCGCTCGGGCTGGCGAGCGCTGCGGCTGCTCCCGGGTAGCTCATCAGGCTGACGATCCGCTGCGGCCGGGAGAGACCCTGGAGCATCAGCAGCTTGCGCACGGTGTCATCGGCGATCGAGCCGGAGCCCTGGTGGCCGGCGATCGGGATGCCGTTGACGGCTGTGATGTCCACGGTCTCGCTGCTGGCGCTCGCCGGCGCGTAGGCCGCGGCGGCCGCGGGCGTCGAGCCGGCGCATGGCAGTCCGGAGACCGTCGGCTGCAGACCCGAGACTGACAGGTACTCGAGCATCGCCAGCACGCGCGTGTCGACCCGGCCCGCCTGCACGTCCGCGCGCGCACACGCGTCCAGATGGATACCCGCGTCATGCAGGAGCTGCGGCTCGAGCTGCTGCTTTGACTCGAGCAGCACCTGGCCGACCGTCGGCGAGGTCGCCAGGAACGGGTTCTCGCCCTTGGCCCGGAAGATCGAGGTGCCTTCGAGCGCCACCCAGCCGTCGAGGATCGGCTTGGGGTCGATCAGCGGCGCCCCCACGCCCGCGGGGCGGATCTGGAAGAGGATGTGCGGCGAGCTTTCGCTGCCGACGTGGCCGAGCACCGTTCCGGCGATCACCTGCACGCCGGGCGCCAGTGGATGCAGGTAGACGTCGTTGGCGCCTTCGGTGAACATCTGCGTGTGCGTTGGCGAGGACGGTGGCGCGGGCACATGCGTCGCCGGCGAGGACGTGGGCGCGGGAGCGGGAGCGCCGGCGGGCGTTTCGAGCGCCGCCGCCGCTCCGAGCGCGAGCCCCGAGACGGCGGCGCCCTCGCTCAGCGGCGAGCGCGGCTGGGCACCCGCCGTCGCCGGACCCCCCGGCGCCCGTTCGGCGCGCTCGTGTGCGATCCGTGGACTGGGCGTAGTGTGCACGTGCGGCTCGAGCACCGGATACACCGACGCGACTTCGCCGAGCTCGCCGTATGTGTAGGTGTTGCCGTACGCGTCGCGCAGGGCGACGTAATGCCCGAGCGCGGGCGAGTCGCCGATCTGCACCACTTCCCCGTCCTCGACGGCGATCACCGGCGCTCCCGCCTGCGAATAGATCGTCGTGCCGACGAGCGTTCGCGGTGAGCCGGAGCCGGCGGAGACGGTCGGGAAGCCGTCGCTGTAGTGCGATGCGGCGTGCACCGGGAAGCGCGCCTCGGTCGAGGCCGGTGATCGCGCCGAGCAGTTCGGGCGGCGTGCCGTTCAGCAGCTGGGCGCGCAGCATCACCGATTCGACGTAGGCCTGCGAGTGGTTGTAGGAGAAGATCGCGTCCTTGATGTTCGTGTTGCCGCCGGCGGCGCGCAAATACCTCGCGGCCGCGAAGATCGCGTCGGCCGGGTTGTACGGGTCCTTCCAGCCGTCGCCGTTGGCGTCGACCCCGTACTGCGCCCACTCCGACGGCAGGAACTGCATCCAGCCCTCGGCGCCCGCGCTGGAGACGCTCAGGTCGCGCCCGTAGTCGGTCTCGACCTCGTTGATCGCAGCGAGCACCTGCCACGGGATCCCGTAGGCGGTGCCCGCCGCCTGGAATATCGGCAGCAGGAACGGCGGGATCTGGAAGCTTTCGATGAAGAAGTCCGGTACGCCACCGATCCCCGAACGCAGCGAGAACGGCAGCGACGGGGTCAGCGTGCTCGGCGAGGGCGCCCGCCGCTTGGCGCGTACTCCGTTCGCCGACGAGCCTTCGCTCGCGGCCGGGCCTTCGCCGCCATGTGCGCCGGTGGAGCCCTTGCCTGCGCCTCCCGTGCCGCTCGGACCGCCGGGGCTGGCGCTCTGCTGATGCTGGGACTGCACCTGCGGCGGCGCCGCTTCTTCGGCCGGCGCCGCTTCGCCCGCCGTCGGTTCGCCGCCGCTCGTCGACGTCGCCGGGGCTTCCGGCGTGGGGGTCGAGGAGACGTTGCCTTCCGCGGGCGCGCTCGGAGTGGGGGTCGTCGCGGCAGGTTCGCCGGCGAGGCTCGCCGCGGGAACGCCCAGCGCGATAGCGCCGATGGCGAGGGCGGGGAGCAGCAGACGCGGTTGCAGGGCTCGTCGGATCATCGCGTCATTCGTTCCCGAGCAGGTAGTTGAGCAGCAGCCCGCCGGCTTCGGAGCCTTCGCTCGAGGGCGCGTAGTAGGTCGTGCCCGCCGTCGAGCCGCCGACCGGCGTGGCGGTCGCCGCCGCGCCACCCGCAAGGTCGGGCGCGGACGCTTCGCCGCCGGTCGTCGGTCCCGGGTATTCCGCGATCGCCTGCGCGGGCGTGGCGCCTTTGAGCACCGCGAGCGTGCGCGCCATCAGCACGCTCGTGTCGCTCGTGTCGATCGCGTCGGACGACGCGGAGGACGCGCTCGCTGCGTCCGTCGATTTGGGAGCCGGGTTGTTGAACAGCTTGCGCCTGCAGCCCGCACCGGACGAGGGCTTGATGGTATAGCTGAGGCAGATGTTGCCGACGCCCTCCGCTCGCAGGAAGTGGCCGAGCGCGTCATAGCCGTTGGCGGCGCCGGTTCCGAGGAAGATGAAATCCATGATCCGCTCGAGGCCGCCGGTTTCGCGCAGGCTCTCGAACAGTTCGGAGAAGTTCTTCGTGAACGGCACCGCCGCGTTGCCGAGCCTGTTCAGCTGTTTGAGCAGCGGCCGCGTTCCGTTGAGCGCGGGACCGGAGACTTTCGCCGTCTGGCCGAGGTTTTCGAAGAACTTTTCGGAGCTGCGCGAGAACGCGGGCAGGCTCGTGAACGTCTTGTCGATCCCGGGCGCGGCCGCCTTCAGGTTCGTGAACGCCGGCGTCGTCTGTTCGGCGAAGCGCTGGACGCGTTCGAGCGCCGGCCCGAGCTGTTCGAGGAAGGGCGGGAACAGCGCCAGGTTGCGCGCCAGCGAGCCGCGGGTCGCCGCGCCCGCCTGCGCGACCGTGTTGGCCTGCACGATGAAGTCGGCGACCTTTCCGCGGACCCTGGCGAACGGGGCGAGCGCCTTGTCGGAGTCGACCGCGAGTTTCGCGAGCACGTGGTTCTCGTTGGCGAGGATCGCGAGCACCTTGTCGAGTTCCCGCAGCGCCGGGTTGGCGCGCTTGATCACTTCGCTGAGGTCGCTGCCGCGTCCGGCGAGGCCGGCGCCGAGTTCGTTGAGGATCAGCGTGAAGCGCTCGCGTTCGGGCAGGCGCTGGATGTCGCCGAGCAGGTCGACGTCGACCGGGCTCGAGGTGTTCTGCACGGGCAGCAGGTAGTCCCCCGCGCCTTCCTGGCCGCTGGGTATCTGGTGCAGGGGCGGCGGCAGCGGCGCGCCTTCCACGCGCGCCTGCGTCGGCAGGCAGTCGACGTACTTCTCGCCGATCAGCGACTGCGGGCGGATTTCGCAGCTCGCGTCGGCGCGGAAGTCCTTGAAGCCGGGGTTTTCGATGCTGAACACGACCGCCGCCTTGGCCTGCGGCGTGGGCGTGACCGACGTGACCGTGCCGACCTTGACGCCGTCGATCTTGACGTTCTCGCCGGGAATCAGGTTGCCGGCGTCGTCGAAGATCGCGCGCACCGTGTAGCCGCCGTTGGAGCCGCCCGCCGCCGTCGCGAGCACCACGGCGACCGCGAGCGCAGCGGCGCCCACAACCCCGGCCGCCAATCTCCTCCACCCCACGATCGCCTTCCTCAACCCGATCCTTCCTAGCGTTTACAGCGAGCGGGCGACCCCACCGTCTTCGATGAGGTCGCCCCCCGAGCCTGCCTGTGTCGAGCTTACGCCCTCAACGGCGCAAACCCTCCCCTTTTTGCGCCCCCTACTTCCTCGGACACGGGGCCTTGTAGGTCTTCGTGACGGTCTCCGGTTTGGAGATTTCGCCGTTTTCGGCGAACGTCACTTCCGTCTTGATCGGGAAGCCGCCTTTCGGGCACGTCTTCGGGACCCTGCCGTAGTAGGTGTCCTTCTTGGGATTGTTCTTCGGCCCAATCGCCGAGCCCGCCTCGACAGTGATTTTCTTGACCGACGCGTACGGCGCCCCTGGGACGCTCGGGACCAGCGGCACTTCGGTTTCGATCTCCGGGCCGTAGCCGGCGGCGCCGCCGAGGTGGACGTACTTGCCGGTGGAGATGATTTCGATCTCCGTCGGGGATACGCCCTTGCTGAAGAAGAAGATGCCACCGCCCGGCGCGTAGTACGAGCGCAGTTCGAGCGTCTCTTCAACCGGTTCTTTGCCGAAGTTGACGAAGCCTTCGACCTTGCCGATCGGCCCGGCTTCCGAGGGTTTTTTGCAGCCGATCGGGCCAAGCTGTTCGAGCGTCGTCTTTTCGCACGTCGGGAAGCCGCTCGTGTGCAGCTTCGCGCCGCTGGGCAGATAGAAGTTGACGTGGGTGATCGGCGGCGGTGCGCCGAGATATTCGGTCCCGGTGATCCCGAATTCGGCCTTCACCGCCGCGCCGGCGCCGAGGATGTTGCCGGTGTCCTTGTAGCCGGGGATCGGCACGGCCTCCGCTTTGAACGTGACCGTCGGGATCGCCGAGGCGACGCCCGGCAGGGCCAGCAGCGCCAGGCCCAGGACGGCAAGACAGGTGGATGCTCTGCGCATCAGGTTTATCTCCCTCTATGTGATGGACAGGTCCGCCTCGATCCGGGTAGCTCCGGAGCCATGCCGGTCCGGCGACATCGAGATCCCCTGCAAGTCGCAGGAGAACGGTGGCGAGTTTCTGACCCAAACCTTATCCGTCTCGCTCGACGCGTTCAAGCTGGAGGCGCGGCCGACAGCTCCAGCCGCTCGCCCGCGAAGCGCACGCCGACGGGCTCCAGCAGCACCTGCCTGGGCCCCGCCTCCACGCGCCCGGCGAGCAGCGCGCGCACGCCGAGCCGCTCTGCGGCCGCGACGACCGTCTCGCCGCACCCCTGAGCGCAGTAGACAGCAAAGCCCGCGCCCATGTTGAAGGTCGAGTACGCCGCCTGCGCATCCATGCCCGCCTGCTCGACGAGGAAGCTCAGCACCGGCGGCACCTCGGGCAGGCGCTCGATGCGGTAGCTGAGCTCCCTCGTGGGGCGCATCAGCTTGAGCAGGCCGTGGCCGGTCACGTGGCTGAGATACGTGAGCTCCACGTCAGCCTCCAGCAGCGCCGCGATCAGCGGCACGTACATGACCGAGGGCTCCAGCAGCGCCTCGCCGAACGTCGTGGCGACCGTGCCCGCGGCTGCGCTCTCGGCGCCGCCACCCGCGGGTGCGCGCTCGGCCCCGGGCAGCTGGGTCGCGTAGCCGTCTGGCAGCCTCCCGGCCACCAGCCGCGCGAGCGACGCGCCGTTGGCGTGCAGGCCGCTCGAGGCCACCAGCACGATCTCGTCGCCCGGCGCCAGGCGCTCGCCGAGGAGCGCCGCGCGCCCGGCGGGGACGGCGCCGACGGCGGCGCCCGCCAGCTCGATGTCCTGCTCGGCGAGCAGCCCCGGCAGCGATGGCGACTCGCCCCCGCCCCACACGCAGCCCGCGTCCGCGCACGCGCGGCGCCAGCCCTCCAGCAGCGACGCCGAGCGCTCGCGCTGCAGGTACCACTCCGAGGCGCCCGTCGCGAAGTACGCGTTGACGACCAGCGGCAGCGCGCCGACGCAGCACAGGTCGTTGAGGATCGCCGCGACCGTGTCGTAGGCGACGTCAGCGAAGCGGTCGATCCCCTGGCCTTCGAGCACCTGGCGCGCGATCATCGACTTCGTGCCGAGCCCCTCGACCACGAACGCGAACGTCTGGGAGCCGAGCTCGAACGCGAACGCCGGCTCGCCGCGCGAGTCGTCCAGCGCGCGCCCGCCGCGCGCCGCCAGCAGCGGCGAGGTCGACAGCGCCTTGGCCATCGCCAGGCGCTTGCCGGCGTCGAGCGCGTCGTAGTCGACGCCCGCCGCGCGGTAGCTCGCGCCCTGCGGCGGGCGCTCGGCGCCGTCCTCTCCCGCGCGGTCGCTGGCGCCGTCTCGGCTCATCGGCGATGATCCTAGGTCACTGACCGTCGCCGCATGGTCCCCGTGAGGGGGAGGGAGGACCGATGGACTTCGAGCCGAGCCAGCGCTGTTCCGAATTCAAGGAGCGCCTGACGGCGTTCATGGACGAGCACGTCTACCCGGCGGAGGAGGTGTACGCGCGCCAGATGCGCGAGTCCGGCGATCCGCACCACCACGCGCCGGTCATGGAGGAGCTGAAGGCCCAGGCGCGCGAGGCAGGGCTGTGGAACATGTTCCTGCCCGCCTGTACCCGCGAGGGTGACGAGGAGCACGGCGCGGGCCTGTCCAACGCCGACTACGCGCCGCTCGCCGAGATCCTCGGGCACTCGCCGATCGCCTCGGAGGCGTGCAACTGCTCGGCGCCGGACACCGGCAACATGGAGGTGCTCCACCAGTTCGGCACCGACGAGCAGAAGGAGCGCTGGCTGATGCCGCTGCTGGACGGCGAGATCCGCTCGGCGTTCGCGATGACCGAGCCGGCCGTCGCGAGCTCGGACGCGACCAACATCGAGCTGAGCATCGAGCGCGACGGCGACGAATACGTGCTCAACGGGCGCAAGTGGTGGACCACGAACGTCTTCCACCCCAACTGCCGGATCATGATCGTGATGGGCAAGACGCAGCCGGACGCGCCGATCTACACGCAGCAGAGCCAGGTGCTCGTACCGCTGGACACGCCGGGGGTGACGGTGCTGCGCAACCTGCCGGTGTTCGGCTACCAAGACCAGGACGGGCACGGGGAAGTCGACTTCAAGGACGTGCGCGTGCCGGTCTCCAACATCATCTCCAAGGAGGGCGACGGCTTCATGATCGCCCAGGCGCGGCTCGGCCCGGGGCGCATCCACCACTGCATGCGCGCGATCGGCGCGGCCGAGCGGGCGCTCGAGATGTTGTGCAGGCGGGCGGTCTCGCGGGTCACGTTCGGCAAGCCGCTGGCCACGCGCGGCAACATCCTCGACTGGATCGCCGAGTCGCGCATCGACATCGAGATGGCGCGACTGCTGACGCTGAAGGCCGCGTGGATGATGGACACCGTCGGCAACCGCCACGCGCGGGTGGAGATCGCGGCGATCAAGGTGGCAGCCCCGAACGTCGCGCTGAAGGTGCTCGACCGCGCGATCCAGGTGCACGGCGGCGCCGGCGTCACCGAGGACTTCGGCCTCGCGAGCGCGTGGGCGCACCTGCGCACGCTGCGCCTGGCCGACGGCCCCGACGAGGTGCACAAGCTGTCGATCGCGAGGCGCGAGCTCGCGCCCTACATCCCCCGAGAGCCGGCGGCGAGCGCCGGGTGAGGTCCACGTGACCGCGCTGCTGTTCCGCGAGCGGCCCGCCGCGGGCGAGCCCGAGGGACTGCTGATCCTCCACCACGGGCGCGGCGCCGACGAGCAGGACCTGCTGACGCTCGCCGACGTGCTCGACCCCACGCGCCGGCTGCACGTGGTCACGCCGCGCGCGCCTCTGCAGCTCCCCGGCTCGCCCGGCTACCACTGGTACACGGTGCCGCGCGTCGGCTATCCCGACCCCGACACCTTCGAGGCAGCCGCACGCCAGCTCGGCGAGCTGCACGACGAGCTGTGGCGCCGGACGGGGCTCGCGCCCGCGCAGACGGTGCTCGGCGGCTTCTCGATGGGCGCGGTCATGAGCTACGCGATGGGCCTCGGCGCGGAGCGCCCGGCGCCGCGCGGGATCCTCGCCTTCTCGGGCTTCATCCCCACCGTCGAGCGCTGGCAGCCCAACCTGGCCGCGCGCACGGCGGTGCGGGTCTTCATCGCGCACGGCCGGCGCGATCAGGTGATCGACGTGGAGTTCGCGCGCGCGGCCGCGCAGCGCCTGCGCGATGCGGGGCTGTCAGTCGACTACCACGAGTCCGAGGCCAGCCACCACATCGATCCGCGCGAGCTGCCGGCCGCCGCCGCGTGGCTCGAGGGCATAAGGTTGACGACTACAGCCGGGAACGTTTAGGAGGAGAGCCAGATGTCAAGCGCAGCCGTGCGGCCGCAGTCGACCTCGAGCCGCAGCCTCGAGGTCCTGATCGTGGGCGCGGGCTTCGGCGGCATCGCCGCCGCGATCGAGCTGCGCCGGCACGGGATCGAGAACGTCACGATCCTCGAGAAGGCCCCCGACCTGGGCGGCACCTGGTTCTACAACAGCTACCCGGGCGCGGCGTGCGACGTGCCCAGCCACCTGTACTCGTTCTCCTACGCGCAGCGGCGCGACTGGTCGCGGCTGTGCTCCACGCAGGCGGAGATCCACGCCTACCTGCACGACGTCGCGCGCGCACACGGGATCGATCGCCTGGTGCGGACGAACACCGCCGTCACCGCCTGCGCGTGGGACGCGGCGCGCTGCCGCTGGAGCGTCGAGACCGCGGGCGGCGCCGTGCACGAGGCGGACGCCCTGATCATCGCGACCGGGCAGCTCGACCAGCCCAAAACGCCGAGCATCGAGGGCGCCGAGCGCTTCGCAGGCCACAGCTTCCACTCGGCCGAATGGGACCACGGCTACCCGCTGGCGGGCAAGCGCGTGGCGGTCGTCGGCACCGGCGCGAGCGCCGTGCAGTTCGTGCCCGAGATCGCGCCGGCGGTCAAGCGGCTGAGCGTCTTCCAGCGCAGCGGCAACTGGTTCCTGCCGCGCCGCAACCGCCGCTACAACACGGCCGTCAGGACGGTGATCGCGCGCGTGCCCGGGCTGCAGGCGCTGCGCCGGCGCTTCGTGTTCGAGTACACCGAGTCGCTGACGCTCGCGATCCGCCACCCCGCGACCGTCGGGCGCCTGGCGGCCGCGCGCTCGGCCGCGTTCATGCGCTCGCAGCTGCGGGACCCCGCGCTGCGCGCCAAGGCGTGGCCCGACTACACGTTCGGCTGCAAGCGCATCCTCTTCAGCTCCCACTACCTGCCGGCGCTCGCGCAACCCAACGTCGAGCTCGTCACCGACGCGATCGCCCGCATGACGCCCGCCGGCATCCTCACCGCCGACGGGCGCGAGCACGAGCTCGACTGCGTGATCTGGGCGACGGGCTTCAGGGCCAACGACTTCATGTTCCCGATGCGGATCGCCGGCGCTGACGGCGTGGACCTGCACGAGCACTGGTCGGGCGGCGCGCACGCGCACCTCGGCGTGTGCGTGCCCGGCTTCCCCAACATGTTCCTGATGTACGGGCCCAACACCAACACCTCCGGCGGCTCGATCATCGTCTACCTGGAGGCGCAGGCCGAGTACATCCGCCAGGCCCTGCAGCAGCTGCGCGCCCGCGACGCCGGCGCGATCGAGGTGCGCGCCGAGGTCGAGGCCGCCAGCGATCGCGCGCTGCAGGCGCGCTTCGCGGGCACCGCGTGGACGCAGTGCGACTCGTGGTACCGCGACCAGAGCGGGCGGATCGTCGCCAACTGGCCCGGCTACATGCGCGAGTACCTGCAGCGGACCGGCCGCCTGGACGCCGCCGAGTTCCGCTTCGAGCCGCTGCCAAAGCCGGCGAGCATCGTGAGTGCCTAGGGTGCGAGGAGGAAGGGCGAGCCCATGTACGACTACATAATCATCGGAGCCGGCTCCGCCGGCTGCGTCCTGGCCAACCGGCTCTCCGAGGACCCCGCGGCGCGGGTGCTGCTGCTGGAGGCGGGCGGGAAGGACCGCTCGCTGAAGATCAAGATCCCGGCGGCGTTCCCGCAGCAGTTCCACACCAAGCTCGACTGGGACTTCGCGACCGAGCCCGAGCCGCACGTCGACGGGCGCTCGCTGTACGTGCCGCGCGGCAGGGCGCTCGGCGGCTCGAGCTCGATGAACGCGATGCTCTACGTGCGCGGGCGGCCGCTCGACTACGACGGCTGGGAGGCGCAGGGCGCCCCCGGCTGGGGCTACGCGGACGTGCTGCCCTACTTCATCAGGGCCGAGGACAACGTCCGCGGCGCCTCCGAGTACCACGGCGCCGGCGGGCCGCTGCACGTCGCCGAGCAGCGCTCGCCGCGGCCGTTGAGCGCGCGCCTGCTCGCCGCCAGCGAGGCCGCCGGCATCCCGCGCATCGCCGACTACAACGGCCCCGAGCAGGACGGCGCGTCGATGTTCCAGGTGACCCAGCGCAACGGCGCCCGCTTCAGCGCCGCCGACGCCTACCTGCGCCCGGCGCTCACCCGCCCGAACCTCGAGGTGCGCACGAACGCCACCGTGCTGGGCGTCGAGCTCGAGGGCGAGCGCGCCGCCGGCGTGCGCCTGCGCCGCGGCCGCGGCGGCGTCGAGGTCGTGCGCGCCGAGCGCGAGGTGATCCTGTCGGCCGGCGCGATCGGCTCGCCGCAGCTGCTGCTGCTGTCGGGCATCGGCGCCCCCGAGGAGCTGCGTACGGCCGGCGTCGAGGTCCGCCACGAGCTGCCGGGCGTCGGCCGCAACCTCCAGGACCACCCGTTCCTGACGGTGCTGTGGGAGGTCTCAGACCAGCAGACGCTGTACGGCGCCGACAAGCCAAGGCCACTGGCCGAGTGGCTGCTGCGCAGATCGGGCAAGCTCAGCTCGACCGTCGCCGAGGTCGTCGCCTTCACGCGCACGCGCGGCGGCCTGCCCGCCGCGGACATCCAGCTCCACATGGGCGCCGCCTACTACGAAGACCACGGCGCCGAGACCTACGACGGCCACTGCATGGTGATCGCACCCGTGCTCGTCTCGCCGCGGGCGCGCGGGCAGGTGTGGCTGCGCAGCGCCGACCCCGCCGCCAAGCCGCGGATCCTCACCAACGCGCTGTCCGAGCCCGACGACGTCGAGTCGCTGATCGCCGGCGTGCGCCTCGCGCGCGAGATCGCCGCGCAGGCGCCGCTGAAGGAGCTGGTCGTCGAGGAGCTCAAGCCCGGCGCGGACAGCGTCGAGCGCTCCGACCTGGAGGCCGACCTGCGCAGGCGCCTGATGCTCATCTACCACCCCGTCGGCACCGCCCGCATGAGCGACACGCACCCCGAGGCGGTCGTCGACTCGCGGCTGCGCGTCCACGGCCTGCAGGGGCTGCGCGTGATCGACGCCTCGATCATGCCAACGATCACCGGCGGCAACACGAACGCGCCGACGATCATGATCGCCGAGCGCGGCGCCGATCTCATCCGTGAAAACCCGCAAGCCTCAGCCTCCACTGGAGCCTGAGATGAGCCTCGCGATCGCATGAGCCTCACGATCAACTACCACCGTGAGGGCGAGGGCCCGCCGCTGGTGCTGCTGCACGGCGTCGGACACCACTGGCAGGCGTGGGCGCCAGTGATCGAGCGGCTCTCTGGCGAGTTCGACGTGATCGCCTGCGACTCGCCCGGCTTCGGGAGCTCGGCGGCGCTGTCGAAGGGCATCGAGCCGTCGATCCCCGCATACGCGGACGCCTTCGAGTGGTTCTTCGCCGAGCTCGGCCTCGAGCGCCCGCACGTCGCCGGCAACTCGATGGGCGGTGCGATCGCGCTGGAGCTCGCGCGCGGGCGGGCGGTGCGCTCGGTGTGCGCTTTCTCCCCCGCCGGCTTCTGGACGCCGGCTGAGGTGCGCTTCTGCCAACTGTCGCTGCGCGCGCTCGCGCAGACGCCCGCCGCCGCGCGCCCGGCCCTGGAGGCGCTCGCACGCACGCGCCGCGGGCGCATCGCGCTGTTCTCGCAGACGTTCGGCTACCCCGCGCGCCTGCCCGCCGAGGAGGCGGTGGCGACGCTCAGGGACGCATGGGCCTCGCCCGCGTTCGCCGCCGCGCTCGACGCCTTCCGCCACTACCGCTTCCAGCACCCGGAGCAGCTGCGCAGCACACCGGTGACGATCGCGTGGGGCCGGCGCGACCGCCTGCTGCCCTATCGCCTGCAGGCGCCGCGCGCCCGCGCGCTGCTGCCGTGGGCGACGCACGTGACGCTCGGCGCCGGGCACGTGCCCTTCTACGACGACCCCGCCGCCGTCGCCGAAGTGATCCGCGCCCGTGCGCGCGCGGGCGCGGCGGCCACCCAGCCGCTCTGACGCCGCCGGCCTAGCTGGCCTGCTGCCCGGCTTCGCCGGCCCGCCGACGCGCCTCGCTGGCCCGCTCGATCCCGGCCAGTACATCCGCGCCGAGCACCGCGTCGACCTCCAGCTGCGCCGTGGCCATCACGCGCGCGACCATCATGTACTGGCCGATCACGAGCAGCAGCTGCGTGATCTCAGCCGGCGTGAAGCGCGCGCGCATCGCCGCGAACGTCGCCTCGTCGGGGGTCGCATCGCGCACCACCTGGCCGGTGAAGCGCACCACCAGCCGGCCGTCCTCGCCGAGCGCGTCAGCCTCCAGATCGTCCGCCTCGAGCGCCGCCACCTGCTCCGGCGTGCCGCCGACGGCGAGCAGGATCGGCACGTGCTGGACCCACTCGTATTCGGCGCCGGGGGTCAGCCGCGCGACGCGCAGGATCGCCAGCTCGCGCAGCACCGGGTCGAACCAGCGCCCGTCGAGGCAGTCGCCGCCGAAGCGCAGCCAGTTGACGAACGTGCCCTGCGCGTTGGCGACGGTCGCGAAGACCGCCAGCGGCGGCAGGCGCTCGAGCGCCGCGCGCACCGCGGGCTCGGCGTCGGCGGGGTCGAGCGCGGGCAGTCGGGCCACGCGGCCATGATCGCAGCTGGCGGCGCGAGCGCCTGGCTCAACTGCATCTGGCCGCCTGCGCCTGCGCTAGCTTCTCGAAGCTGTGGCAGCGAGCGGACGACCAGTGCTCACGCGCCGATCTCGCTCGCGATGGCAGATCCTCAGCGCGTTCGCCGCGGCGGTGCTCGCGGTGGCGCTCACGGTGCGGCTCGCGACCGAGGGCACGCCGGCGCTCAGCATCAGGCGCACGCTCGCCTCCGCCGTGCGCTTTCCCGGCAGCACGCCGGTGCTCGCGTGGCCGGACGAGGGCGAGGCGGCGGTGCAGGTGCGGGGACTCGGCTCGATCCTCAGCTCGGGGCCGCTGACGCCGGTCCCGATCGCGAGCGTCGCCAAGGTGATGACCGCCTACCTGACGCTGCTCGAGCATCCGCTGGCGCCCGGCAGCGAGGGCTTCACGATCACGATCACGCCCGCGGAGGTCACCGAAGAGGAACTGCGCGCGGGGCTGGCGCAGTCGGTCGTGCCGGTGCGCGTCGGCGAGCGGCTCAGCGAGCGCCAGGCGCTGCAGGCGCTGCTGCTGCCATCCGCCAACAACGTCGCGGCACTGCTCGCCGTCCACGACGCGGGGACGCTCGCGGCGTTCGTCGCCCGCATGAACGCCACCGCCCGCGCACTCGGCATGGTCTCGACCACCTACACCGACCCGAGCGGCTTCGAGGACTCGACGGTCTCCACCGCCGTCGACCAGCTGAAGCTCGCGCACGCCGCCATGGGCGAGCCCGCGTTCGCGGCGATCGTCGATCAGTCGGAGGCCGACGTGCCGGTCGCGGGCGCCGTCGCCAACTTCGACACACTGCTCGGAGATGATGGATATGTGGGGGTGAAGACGGGCTCTGACCGCGCGGCCGGCGGCTGCTTCATGTTCGCGAAGCGTCTCGCCGTCGGCGGCCGGCGCGTGACGGTGCTCGGCGTGGTGCTCGGCCAGCGTGAAGGCTCGCTGATCGAAGCGGCGCTGGCGAGCGCGCGGCGGCTCGGCGACTCGGTGGCGGCGTCGCTGCGCGTGGCGACCGTGCTGCCGGCCGGCACGCGCGTGCTGAGCGCGAGCGGCGCCGGCGGCGGCGCGACTACGGCGAGGACCGCCGGCGCGCTGCGGCAGATCGGCTGGGGCGGGCTCGAACTGCCCGTGACGGTCGCGCTGCGCCCGCCCGTCACGCAGCTGCGGGCCGGCGAGCGAATGGCCACTGTGACCGTCGGCGGTGCGAGCGTGGTCTCCACCACCGCCACGGCCGCCGGCTCGGTGCCAGGACCGTCGCTTGGCTGGCGGCTGGGGCACATCTTGTGAGAACGGCGGCGCCCGGATTCTGCTTGGCCCTCAGAGCAGGTGATGGTGTCCCGGCAGCGGCTTGGGCGCGCACGTGTGGTAGGAGCGGGCGCCGGTGATACGCCGCCCCGTGGTGGTGATGACCGTGATCTTCACCGTGTAGCGCCCTTTCGGCAGCCCGCGCAGGTCGACAGGCGCGCTGATACGAGCGCCTTTCGCCACCGCGACGCGGCGGCCGTTGACATAGACGCTCGCCCGGCGATAGGTGACGCCCTCGAGCTGGTGTACGTGGATCGTGAAGTCGCGACGACTGAGGCACACGTTGTCGGATGGCGCGCTGACGACCCCGCCTGTGCCCGGTATGGGGGTTTCCGGAACCGATGCTTCGACGCTTTCCGTGGGACACGGCGCCCGGTAGATGGTGGTCACGGTCAGCGGTTTGGATTGTTCTCCGTTTTCCGCGAATGTCACCTCGGCCTTGAACGGCAAGCCGCCGGACTGGCAGTGCGTCGGTACCTCGTAGGCCGCTTCCCCGGGCGACCCGTATGGCGAGCCGACCCTCATGTCGATCGACCCGAACGACATGTAGGGTGCCCCAGGGACGCTCGCGACCAGCGGCATTTCGGTTTCGAGCTCGGGGCCATAGTCGCCGCCGGCGTTGATGAACTGGCCGCTGGCGACCTGTTCGATCGTTACCGGGGAGCTGCCCTTGATGAAGAACTCGATGCCGCCGTCCGGCGCGTGGTATGGGCGCAGTTCGTACGTCTCTTCGACCGTTTCTCCACCGAGGTGGACGAAGCCGTCCGCCTTGCCGACCGACCCGGCTAGGGAGCGTGTCGGGCAGCCGACCGGGCCGAGCTGTTCGAGCGTCGTCTTCGCACATGTCGGGAAGCCGCTTGTATGCAGCTGCGTGCCGCTGGGCAGATAGAAGTTGATGTGGGTGATGGGCGGCGGCGCGCCGAGGTATTCGGTCCCCGTGATCCTGTATTCGGTCTGCACCAGTGCTGCGGCTCCCGAGATGTTCCCGGTGTTCGAGAAGCCCGGGATCGGTACGAATGCGGCCTCGAGCTGGACACTCGGGACGGCAGAAGCAACGCCGCAGAGCGCCAGCATGACCACACCCAGCACACCGAGAACGCATGCCACTCTGCGCACGAGATCAGCTCCTCCACTCACCGACGTCGGAACCGTGCGGCACGACACGCACGGCGCTGCAGACAGAACGATACGACGATCGTACGGCGGAGGCCAGGCGGTGAGACCTACAGCGAGTCGTCTTCCACGATCGCGGGCCGCGCGTTCTCCCGTTCCGCCGCGCGCAGGCGCGAGCTGGCGCTCTGATGGCGATGCTCGAGATCGGCGAGCCGCGCCGCGCTGGTCAGGCGCGGGCCGTGCGTCTTGGCTTTGTAGAGCTGGTAGCGCTCGCGGTGGTAGTTCGCCTCAGCCTGAAGCTCCTCCATGCGGCGCAATCCGACCATGCTCATGACTGTAGCGTCTCCACCCTGGCTACCTGCGCTTGACCCGCCCGGACGCGGGTCGATCAGCGACCTACGCGGAAGGAGACCGTGACCGCGGCGCCGCCGACGGGCGTGGCCGTCAGCTCGTAGCTGCCCGGGGCGAGGTGCCGCGGCGTCCAGGCGATCGGCGTGGTGCCGAGCTTCGCCGCGAATGGCTTCGGCGCGCCGGAGACCGCCACCAGCCGCCGGCACGATCTCCCGTGCCTGAACTTGCGCGGACGCGCGACGCACCGCTTGGCGAGCCTGACTCCGGCGACGCTCTTGCGCAGCGAGAACTCAACCGTGGTCGCCAGACCGCTGAGGATCAGCGTGATGGTCTCCCTGTGCTTGTCGCGAGCCTTCGTCGGGGAGAGATTCAGCTTCAGCACGGGGGGCGGCGGCGGCGGTGCAGTCGGCTTGGACACGGCGACGGATGTGCTCGAAGAGCTGACCGAGCCAAAGGCGTTCGAGACGGTCTCCTGGCAGCTCAGGGACTCGCCGGCGTCGTTGACGGGGATCGAGAACGAGAAGCCGGTGGCGCCGCCGATCGGCACGCCGGAGCCCAGCCACTGCACCGTGCTGCTCAGCGGCATGTCGCCTTCGAACTGGCCGCCGACACATGTGATTGTGAATCCGGCTTTCGCGATCCCGCTCACCTGCGGGGCCGCCTTCACCGAGGGCGCCTGGCCCTCGAACGCGCCGATGTCGCACGGCTCGCCGCGCGGCATTTCACGCTGGTCCCTCGTGAGTGGATTCCCGCTGGCGTCGAGGCACGGCGAGGCGCCTGCGCGAATCGCCGCGCTCCCCGCCTGCAGCGCCATCGTCTGGGTGGGCCCGCCGTTGTCGGCCAGCGACCCGAGGTGTGCGGGCGTGTCCAGGAGGTCGCCGGTGGTGGGTTTGGCGATGCACTCGTCGCTGTCGTCGAGGTTGTGCCCGGCGCTCGTGAGCACCCCTTCGCCGCCGCAGTTCTGGCTGCCCGCTTCGCCGTGCCCGGTGGCGATGATCGTGTCGGCGATCGTCATCGTCGCTTCTGTCAGGTACACGTCGCCTCCGGACGTCGGTACCGAGGCTCCGGTGGCGCCGGTGCTACCGCCACCCGATCCGGCGCCGCCCGCGCCGCCGGTGCCGTCGGTGACGGCGTTGGCGGCAAGCGTGACCGACGCGAGGCTACTGGCGCCTGCTTTGAACAGCGCGACCCCGCCACCGACACCGCCGAGGCCGATGCCACCAGCGCCGCCCGCCGGGGTACCGCGGACAGCGCCCCCCTGACCGCCGACCCCGCCGGCGGCGGTGTTGTCCGTAATCGTGACGTTCGTCAGCGCCACCGGGCCATTGGAGAAGATCCCGCCGCCGTTGGACGCTTCGCCCTGGCCGCCGGTCCCCGGTGTCCCGGACGTCGTGCCGCCTTCGCCGCCGCGCCCGCCCGTGCCCGAGTCCGCCTTGTTGCCGGCGATCAGAGTGTCGACGGCGCTCAGCGAGAGATGTTCTCCGAGGTCGATGCCCGCGCCTATGGCTTGCCCGGCCGCGCCGCCTTTGCCGCCTTTGCCGGTCGTGCCCCCCGCGCCACCGCTGCCACCACTGCCGGCCTGCGCGACGTTGTTCGTGATCGCCACGTCTTCCAGGGTGAGCGGGCTCCCTCCGGAGATCCCGGCGCCAATGGCGAGGCCGCCGCTGCCACCTTCGCCACCCGGGCTGCTCCCGGAGCCGGCCGCGCCGTTCCCGCCGTTGCCGCCCTGCACCCTGTTGCCGGTCACGACGACGTTCGCCAGCGTCATCGCGCCGATGGCCTCGATGCCACCGCCGAATTCGGATGTGCCGGCGGCTCCCGCGCCGCCGGCGCCGCCGACGGCATCGCCCCCGGTGACCGTCAACCCGCTCATGCTCAGCGCCGCTTCGGCGTCGATCACGCGAAACTCCGCGGTCTGCTCGATCGTCGTGGCGCTCGCTCCGGCGCCGACGATCGTGATCTCGTGCGTGATCACGAGCTCGCCGAGACTCAGCTGGTAGGTCCCCGCGGTGAGCTCGATCGTGTCGCCGTTATGCGCCGCTTCGACCGCGCCGCGCAACGAGCAGCCGTCCACCGGGGCGGGCGGGGTGCAGTTCTTGCCCGCGGCGCCCGGATCGTCGAAGCGATTCGGCACAAAGGTCGTCGCCTGAGCCGAGGCCGTGTAGAGAAGCATCGCGAGCGCGCACCCGGCCACGGCGAGACGCACGGGGCGCAACGGTGACCTCAGAGCAGACACGCTCGCAAAACATAGCCGCTCGCCATCGTGCGCTCGATCGTCCGGCCAGAGCCTGAGCTCTCTGCCGCGCCTGAATTCCAGCCACAGGTGGCCGTCGCATATCCGGTAGCCTGCGAGGAGCCGAACCACCTCGAAGAACGGTAACCACCTACGAGAGGAGCAGCATGGCTGAGCTGACCGAGTCACGACGGGAGGCGGGGCCTGTGCGCCTCACCATTCCGGCACGCGTGGCAAACGATCTCGACGGACTCCAGGAGACCCTCGTCGACCTCGCGGGGCGCATGGGCTGTCCCACCTGCCACTCGGGACGCGACCCCCTGTATCTGAGAACCGCGACCGAATACACGCTCGGAGATCAGGGGCTGGAGCCGGAGCCCCACCCATGGATCGAGGCATCCGCGGCCAGGAGCGTGGATGTGCTTGTGCCCGACAGCGTCACCCACGACATCGAGCTGCTCAAGCGAGCGCTTGCGATCACCGTCGGCAGGCTCGGCTGCCTGACGTGCTGCTCGGGCTTCGACATCACCTTCCGCCAGGAGAGCGCGATGCTGGCGCTCAGCGAGCAGGAGGTGCGTGGTTAGCGAGCCTGGTCACGCGGGGCTCGGTGTCGGCATCACATATTCGGCTGCGGTCGAGCCGCTGCTCGAGGGCAGCCCGCAGCTGTTCGACGTCGTCGAGATCGAGCCCCAGACGCTGTGGACGAGGCTGCTCGACGGGCCGCCTCACTTCCGCGTGCGGGAGGAGGTGCTCGCGCACCTCGCCGAGCTCCCAGGTCGCAAGCTGATCCACAGCGTCGGCACGCCGGTGGGCGGGACGATGGCGCCCGACCCCGAGCAGCTGCGGCTGTTGCGGGAGATGCTCGAGCGGTTCGAGGCGCCGTGGGTCAGCGACCACCTGAGCTACAACCAGACGCCCGAGTTCGCGACCGGCTTCTTCCTGCCGCCACGCCAGACGCCGGCCGGGGTTGATGCGGTGACCGCTTCGATCGACAAGCTCCAGCAGGGTCTCGGCGTCCCGATCGCTGTCGAGACCGGCGTCAACTACCTGTGCACGCGCAGCGACGAGCTGCCGGACGGCGCGTTCGTCGCCGAGGTCGTGCAGCGCGCCGACTGCGGCCTCCTGCTCGACATGCACAACATCTTCACCAACGCGTTGAACGGACGCCAGCCGATCGACGAGTTCCTCGCCGAAATCCCGCTCGACCGCGTATGGGAGATGCACCTCGCCGGCGGCATGGAGCTCGATGGCTTCTGGCTGGACGCCCACTCGGGAGCCATCCCCGATCCACTGTTCGCCGTCTGCGAATCGCTGATGCCGCGCCTGCCCAACCTGGCGGCGATCGTCTTCGAGATCTTCCCATCCTTCGTGCCCGTCGTCGGATCGGAGCTAGTCGGCGCGCAGATCGAACGCCTGCACGATCTCTGGGAGATGCGCACTTCGAGCAGTGCTCGAGTGTCGACGCCCGTCGCGATAGCGCCGCGGAGCGAGCAGCCGTCCGACGCGCTCCCGCCCGCGGCGTGGGAGCGCGCGCTGGGCGAGCTGGTGATCGGCCGCAGGCCCGCAAACGAGGAGGCGTCCGCGCTCGCTGAGGACCGCGGCGTGCGCCTGATCGAGGGGCTCGTTCACGAATTCCGCGCCTCGATGGTCGTCGGCGTCCTGCGCCTGACCTCGCGGCTGCTGATGCTCACGCTTGGCACCGACGCGTTCCGCACGATCCTCCGCAGCCACTGGGCGGCGAACCCGCCGCAGCTGTTCGCGTCGGCAGAGGCAGACGCCTTCGCTGCGCACGTGGAGAGCCTCGACCTCGCCGTCCCGCACCTGCTCGAAGTGCTCCGCTTCGAGCAGGCGGTGACCGCGACGCTCACCGACGACAGGACGCGTATCGCCACGTTCGACGTCGACCCGCTAACGCTGCTGCGCGCGCTCGCGGCGGGCGATCTTCCACAGGAGCCGCCGGCGCCGGGCCGATACGAGATCGAGCTCACACCCGATGGCCCGACGGGAGCGACCGGCCTGGACACCCACGAGATCCGCGCGGCGTTCCCCTATCACTAGCCCGTCGCCGACAGTGCGCCGCTTTCGACGGCGACGCAGAGCTCGACCATGCTGACCTCGAGCCCCGCCGCGATCCTGCGCACGGTGTTCCACCCCGGCACCGCATGACCCAGCTCGATCCGGGCGAGCGCCACGGGGGTGATCCCGGTCCGGAACGCCAGCTCTTCGCGCGTGAGCCCGCGTTCTTCGCGCATCCGGCGCAGCGTCGCCGCGAGCGCCGGGTCGGGCGCCGAGGAGCGTGGCGGGACGCGGCGGCCGCCCACTTCTACGACCATGGCGCGGCGTGCGGCGACGGGCGCCGCTCGGTCGGCACCCACAGGCCGCTGAGGAGATCGTCGACGGTCACGCCGAGGCCGTCCGCGAGGATGTACACGGTCGTCAGCCTCGGCTCCACGGCCCCCTGCTCGATTTTGCCGATCTCCGTGCGGTGCAGGCGCGTGATGTGGCACAGCCGTTCCTGCGAGCAGGGCGGGCGCTTCGCCGTCCGCACGCGGCGAACGTTGGCGCCGAAGCCTTCGAGGAAGCTCGCGAGCTCGGCCTTGTAGTCCTCCATCGTGCTCATCGCCCCACTCTCGCCGCCGGAAGAGAGGAATGCGACCGATGTTCATCCGCCACCCGCGCAAGTGGCCGCTGGACGTCAGCCACTTGGCTGAGCGGCGGCTGCCTGTCTGCATCCCCGGGGCGCGGTCGAGCCTCGCATGCGGTGTCGATCGATCCAGCCGGGTCCATACGAACATATGTTCGCACATGGGACGCCGCGTCGGCGCCCGCCGTCTGTTATCCCTACGCATGGCCAGACCGCTGACGGGCAGCGGCGCGCGGACCGGAGGTCGTCATGGACGGACGCAGCGTGCACGGGGGAGCAGGCCGCCTGCTGGCGGGCGTCCTACTGCTCATCCTCGTGCTGGCGAGCGCGATCGTGATCGAGACATCGAGCGCCGCCGGCCAGGGCGGGCTGCTGCGAGTCGGAGCCGTGCCGCGACTGCCCGCGGGTGCCGTCGACCTCGGCCCGGCGCCCGCGTCGAGCACGATCTCGGGCGCGCTGGTCGTGCGCCCACGCGACCCGCAGGCACTGGAAGAGTTCATCGCCGAAGCGACCGACCGGCGCTCGCCGCTGTTCGGCCGCTACCTGCGAAAGGGTCAGTTCGCCGCGCGCTTCGGGCCGGCGGCGAGCACGATCGCAGCGGTGAGAGGGCAGCTCGAGCGCGACGGGCTGCAGGTGGGCGCCGTCAGCGACGACGGCCTGCTCGTGCCCTTCTCGGGCTCCTCCGCGCGCGTCTCGAGCGCGTTTGCGACGTCCGTGCACAGCTACCGGCTGGCCGATGGCGCGCGTGCTCGTGCGAGCACCTCCGCGCCCGCGCTGCCGAGCTCGATCGCGGGCGCGGTGACAACGGTGCTCGGGCTCGACTACCTCCCGCGCACGCACCCGCTGCGGGTGCACCGCACGGCCTGGGAGGCGAGCCGCTTTCCGGCGGCGAAGGCGGCGACGTTCGCGCATCCGCCCGGCTCGCCGGACGCGTGCCGCGCGGCACGCGGCGCCGCCGGTGCATTCGGCGGCCTGACCGACGATCAGATCGCCAACGCGTACGGAGCCTTCGGCCTGTACGGCGCCGGCGACACGGGCGCGGGCGTGCACATCGGCGTGTTCGAGCAGGAACCGTTCTCCGCATCCGACATCGAGCGCTTCGACAGCTGCTATTTCGGCGCGACGGCGGCCGCCGCGATGCAGGGCCGCCTGCATGTCGTCTCGCTGGAAGGCGGCATCCCCCAGGGCCCCGGCTCTGACGGCGAGGCGCTGCTCGACGTCGAGGACGTCTCCGCGATGGCGCCCGGCGCGGATATCGACGTTTACGAGAACCCTGAAACGCCCGGCGGGGAAGTGGCGGAGATCGCGGCGATGGTGGACGAAGACCGCGACCAGATCGTCACCTCCAGCTACGGGCAGCCGTGCGAGCAGGAGGAGGAGACCGGCCAGCCGGGCACCCAGCAGGCCCTGGACTTCCTCTTCCAGCAGGGCGCTGCGCAGGGCCAGACGTTCCTCGGCGCGGCCGGCGACAACGGCAGCGACAGCTGCGAAGAAGCGCACCGCGAAACGGTCCCGCAGCCGGGCCAGAACCCGATCTCGGCGGGAGAAATCGCGAGCCAGCCCTACGTTCTGGGGGTGGGCGGCACGACGATCACCGACGCCACCCAGCCGGCGCAGGAGCACGTGTGGAACGACGGCCCCGAGGGCGGCGCGGGCGGCGGCGGCATCTCGCAGTCGTTCGCGATGCCCGCCTGGCAGCGCGACGCGACCGTGCCCGGCATCGCCCTGCCCGGCGGCCCCGACTACACCGCCGCGGCGAGCGTCGAGCAGCGCTTCGGCTACCCGACCGGCTTCTGCGCGGACACGCTTGTTGGAGCGGAAGCCGGCACCCCCTGCCGCCTGGAGCCCGACGTGTCCGCGCAGGCGGACGAGTTCACGGGCGCGGTCACCGTGTACAGCGAGGAGTACAGGGGCGCGGGCGAAGAACAGACGCCCGACGGCTGGGTGACCTCTGGCGGCACCTCCTCGGCGACGCCGATCTGGGCGGGGATGCTCGCGCTCGCCGACGCCTCCTCGACGTGCAGGTCCAATCCGGCCACCGCCGCGGGCGTCGGCTTCGTGAGCCCGCTGCTGTACGCGATCGCCTCCGAACCGGCCGCGTACGCGGCGTCGTTCAACGACATCACCCAAGGCGATAACGACCAGTACGGCCTCGACGACGGCCGGGTGTTCCCCGCCAGGCCGGGGTACGACCTCGCCTCGGGGCTCGGCTCGCCGCGGATGACCGGCCCGGGCGGCTCCGCCGGGCTCGCGTACTACCTGTGCAGCTACGCCGCGAACGCGGGCGGGCCAGCGGTGACGGCGCTGTCGCCAAGCTCGGGGACGACGGCTGGCGGCGAGAGCGTGGAGGTCACGGGCACGGGCTTCGAGAGCGGGGGCGTCCCCGACGTTGCGGGCGTGCAGATCGGCGTCTGGCACGTCCCGCCGAGCGCGATCCACGTGTCCGGCCCGACGTCGCTGACGATCACGCTGCCGCCCGCCCGCGACACGCTGCCGGCCGGGGCACCAGCGCCGCAGGACGGCGCCGGCCCGGCGGACGTGATCGTGACGCTCGGCGATGGCCGCTCGAGCGCCCCCGGCCCGGCGTCCACGTTCGAGTACGTCGACACGAGCAAGACGGGCGCGGTCCCGAGCGTGACGGGCATCGCGCCGTACGGCGGCAGCGAGAGCGCGCCGGCGCCGGTGACGATCCTCGGCTCGGACTTCGCGGGCGCGAGCGAAGTCAGCTTCGGCGACGTGAAGGCGGCGAGCTTCGAGGTGCTGAACGACTCTGAGATCCTCGTCACCCCTCCCCCCTACTCCTCGCACACCGCATGCGCGCCGCTCCCCACGACCGGCGTCTACGCAGGCGAGGACGCCGCCAACGACATTTGTCAGGTGCAGGTGATCGTTCACGACGCCAACGGGTCGAGCGCGACCGGGCAGATCCTGCCGCCGTTCGAGGGCGCGCCGGCGTTCGAACAGGACGGCGCACTGGAGGCGCCGGCGGGCTGCGGCTGCGAGGTGTACCCCGCACCGAGCGAGTACGACTACGCGCCGGCACCGGCGATCGCTTCGATCTCGACCTCATCCGGAGCGGACAGCCTCGCGAGCGAGACCGGAGGAACGCTCGTGACGCTCCACGGCAGCGGCCTGAACCGCGCGACGCTCGACTACGCCGACTTCGACGCGCCGGGCCTGGAAGAAGTGATGGAACTGGGCTCGCTCGACGAAACGATCGCCTTCATCAGCGGCACCGAGATCCAGATCCAAGCGCCGGCGATCGCCGAATCCGCCGAAGAAGCGTCGGTCGGCGAGAAGAGCGTGCCGCTGTCCGTGCGCACGCTCGCGGGCGAATCGGCGCCGGCAGCGGTGCGTTACGCGGGCGTGCCGCAGGTGTCGGGCGTCGAAAGCACGGCGAGCAAGGTCAGGCTGGAAGGGGTCAGCGGCGCCGCCGACACGGGCGGCACGCCGATCGCGATCACGGGCAGGGGCATGCTCGGGCAGGTGACGCTCGTGCGCTTCGACGACAGCGAGAGCCCGCCGTCGGAAGGCACCGACTACACGGTCACAGCTGCGAGCAACACAAAGCTGAGCACGCAGACGGTCTCGCAGAACCCGGCGCTCGCGAACGTGCAGGCATGCACGGTGACCGGCTGCAGCGCCACATCCAAGGCGGACCTGCTGTTCCTGTATCCGCCGGGCCAGCCGGAAGTCGTGTCGCTCACACCGCGCTCCGGCCCCGCGGCGGGCGCCACGAAGGTGGCGGTGCACGGCGGCAACCTCGGCTGCCCGCTGGCGGTCGCGTTCGGCAGCCGCGAAGCGGAGTCGTTCAACGCGATCGAAGCGCTGAACGCGTGCGGCTCGACCGCGAGCGTGGACGCCACCTCACCGCCGGGCAGCGCGGGCTCGAAGGTGCCGGTGACGGTCACGACCGTCGAGAGCTACTTCACGGGCAACGGCGACGCTCCGTCCAAGGCGTTGTTCTCTTACACGAGCCGGTAGCGACGCTGCGCGCCCGGCCGCGCCCTGGCAGGTGCCTCGGCGCTGCGCGCCCGGCTGCGCGCCGGCATGCGCCTAAAGAACGAGCTCGTCTCGGTCGATATCCAACCGCGAGACGCAGCCCGCGCGCCCCGGCCGGAGCGACAGGCGAATGCGGACGCGGCAGGACGACCCAATGCGGATACGCACCACGCTAACCACGGTTCTCTGCGCGCTCGCCGCGCTCAGCTGGGCAAGCACAGCCGCAGCCTCGCCCGTGAGCGCCGTGTTGCACGCCTGCTCCGCGGAGAAAGTGAAGCTGGCGCTGAACGTCTCGGGCGCGGACGGCGCGCCGAGCGCCGGCGCGGCGACCGGATCGGCGTCGTCCGTCGTCGGCCTCCAGCTCGGCGAAGCGGCCAGCACCGCCGAGGAGACCTGTCAGGGCAGCGCCCGCGCCGCGGTGCGCGCCACCGCCTCGCGCATCAGCTCGCTTTACCACCACGGCCAGCGCGCCCGGGCGCGCCGCCTGCTCGCGCAGCTGCTCGCCCAGATCCGCGGGTCCTCGAAAAGGCCGGCCAGCGGAGCGCGGCATCGCCGCAAAGCCCAAAGGGCCTCGAGCGCCCCGCGTGCGCGCGCGGCGAGCGGGTGCTCGTTCGACGGCACCGCACACGTGACCCTGCACGACGTCGACGGCGTGGGCGACGATCTCGCCGCCGCAGCAGCGGCACAGCTGGTGGGCGACGAACATGGCGCCGAGGAAGCGCTCGACGCGGCGCGGGAAGACTTCGCGGAATGGGTGAAGGAAGGCGCCGGCGGCGCACAGTCGGCCGGCGACTGGATCAGCGTCGCCGCGGCGGCCCAATGGCTCGGCAGCGAAGCGATCGCAGACGAAGCGATGGGACGCGCCCGCACGGCCGCCCGGGAAGCGCTGAATGCGGGCGAGAAGCTGGGGGCCTGCACGGTCACCCAGGACGATGCGCCGTGCATCATGCGCGCCCTGACCGTGGCGATGCTCCTCGGCGCAGATGACGCGGGCGACGTCGAAACGGTGAAAGGCCTCCTCGCAGCGGCCGCCGAACAGGGCAAAGGCGGCGCCTGCGAAGAATGGTCGCTCTCGGTTTCCGTCAACGGGCCCAACGGCCCTGCGATGACCTGGGGCCCCGCCGCCTTCACCGTCATCCGCAGGACGGGGACGATTCAGGACGCCTCGAGCGTCGGCGGCGGCTGGCCGGGAGCGATCTCCAGCGAGACGGGGCCGTGCTACGAAAACGGGACGCAGGTCGGCACCGGAACCCTGTCGGGCTCGTCCTTTCACTTCAACATCACTGGCCAGGTGATGGAAACCGGCTTCCTGCTGAAACTGGCCAGCAGCGACAACCACGTGGCGATCGGCGTCTCCGGGCCACCCGCCTGCCAGGCGCTGGGCGCGCTGGGGGAACTGTTCGTGAACGCCTTTCTCGAAGCGCCGTTCCCGGTCTACCTGCCGCTGTCGCCGGGCCAGACGAGCGTCGACACCGATGAAGGGTCGGGGGAAGCGACGTTCCACGAGGTCGCGACCCGCATCAGTTGACGCGGCGCCGGCCGAGCCGCGCCGCCAGCCGAGCCGCGCCGCCAGCCGAGCCGCGCGACCGCCCGTTCGTACATTCGTCCAGAAAAGCGCCGTAAGGCGAATTTCCCTTCCATCCGGCATGCGCGATCTCCACACTGGGCGCCCGATCAACAGGTCTGAAGGGGCAAACCCGTCGCGAGGCGGGGTCGCAAAGTAAGGGGTCTCGCCGAGACAGCCCGACTGCCAGCCGAGCAAGGAGGCCGATGTGATGCTGGCAGCGCTGGACCGGTGGCAGCAGACCGCCGTCGACACCGAGCGGGCACACGCCCGCAGCTGGCGCCGCCTCGCGGCGCCCGTGAGCGCGAGCGACGGCTTCTCGCTCCCGGAAGTGCTGGTCGTGATCCTGATCGTGGGCATCCTCGCGGCGATCGCGATCCCCCTGTTTTTGAGCACGACGGCGAAGGCCACCGACGTGCAGGCGAAGGAACTCGTGCGCAACGCGCAGACCACCGCGGAAACGATCGCGCTCGACCATGGAGGCAGCTACGCGGAGGTGACGACCGCGGAACTGGCGGCGCAGGAGCCGGCGATCGCGGTCGCGGCGAGCAAGCAGCACGCCTACCTGAGCAACGCGACCCCCGGGGAAAGCGAATACTCGATCACCGCGAACGCCACGAACGGCGACGAACTGACGATCTCGCGGTCTTCCGACGGAACGATCAGCCGCACGTGCGAGAGCCCGATTGTGAAGACAGGGTGCTCTGGCGCGGAAAGGTCGAGCTGGTGACCCTGCGAAGCGGCAGGCGCGGCCCCTGGAGACGGGCCTTCGATTGGGGGGCAAGCGCCGGCGCTTGCCCCCCGGTCAGTCGAGCACGGCTGGATTCGTGTGGACGGCGGGCGCGCCGGCGTCCGCTGGGCGAAGCGTTGCCTCTGTGCTCACGTCGCGGCTGTATCCGGCCTTCAGCGCGCTGATCACGCAGCGACCTCCCAGCATCCCCCGCGCGGCGACATGCAACCTCGGGTTGCTATTCTGCGGCCACATCTCGCAACCATCGGTTGCACATCACCGGAAGGAGCCCAATGTGGCCGCTGACAGCGTCGAACGAGAGATCCTGATCGAGGCGACCCCGGAGGTCGTCTGGAGCGTGATCACCGAGCCCGCGCAGATCAGCCGCTGGTTCAGCGACGAGGCGGAGGTGCAGGCGCGCGCCGGCGCGGACGGCACGCTCACGTGGAGGCCAGGAGGCCGTGGCGGAGAGAAAGAATGCGACTCGATCGTGCCGATCAGGGTCGTGGAGGCCGAGCCGTTCCACCGCTTCTCCTTTCGCTGGAGCCATCCGCAGGGCGTGGAACCAGACGAGACCAACTCGGCGCTGGTCGAGTTCACGCTCACCGAGGAGGCCGGCGGGACACGGCTGACCGTCATCGAGAGCGGCATCGACGCGGTGACACACGACGAGCAGGGCAAGACGCGGTACCGCGCGGAGCACGAACAGGGCTGGGAGAAACATCTCGGCGAACTGCTCGACTACGTGGCCTCCAAGCCAGACGGGGCGACGCGTTGATGGCGACGGCGCTCGCCGAGGAGGACGCCCTGTGGGCGGCGGTGGCGGACCCCACGCGCCGGCGTGTGCTCGACGGACTGCTCGAGCAGGGCGAGGCGACGACGACGACGCTCGCGGAGGGGTTGCCGGTCACCCGGCAAGCTGTCGCCAAGCACCTGGCGGTGCTGAGCCGTGTCGGGCTAGTCGCAGGCCGGCGGTGTGGCCGGGAGGTGCGCTACGCGGTCCGGTCCCGAGCGGCTGGACGACGCCGCCGAGGCGATGGCGCGCGTGGCGGCGCAGTGGGACAGGCGCCTGGCACGGATCAAGCGGCTCGCCGAGTCCGTGCAGGCCGAAGCCTGAATCGATTCCTGACAACCGACAAGGAGAATGCAATGACCGATCACAGGACCGGGACTCGTGAGGAGTGGCTGTCGGCGCGGCTGGAGCTGCTCGACGCCGAGAAGGAGCTGACGCGGCGCGGCGACGAGCTGGCTCACATGCGACAGGACCTGCCGTGGGTGCCGATCGAGAAGGAATACTCGTTCGAGACAGACGACGGGCCCGCATCCCTCGCCGACCTGTTCAGAGGGCGTTCGCAGCTGATCGTCTACCACTTCATGTTCGGGCCCGACTTCACGGCCGGATGCCCGTCGTGCTCGGCGATCGCGGACGGCTTCTCCGGCTCGGTGGCACACCTGGTGAACCACGACGTCGCGTTCACGGCGGTGTCGCGGGCGCCGCTGGCAAAGCTGCAGGACTACAAGCGGCGGATGGGCTGGAGCTTCCCGTGGGCGTCGTCGTTCGAGGGCGAGTTCAATCACGACTTCCACGTGACGCACAGCGAGCAGGAATGGCAGTCGGGCGCGGTCGACTACAACTTTCGCACCGCCGACTTCCGGCCGTCCGAGCAGAGTCCCGGGCTGATCGAGATGGCGCGTGGCGCGGGCACGGATCCGGTGACCTTCAGGAAAGAGGGACCGGGGATGAGCGCGTTCGCGCTCGAGGATGGCGTCGTGTTCCACACCTACTCGGCTTACGGACGCGGCGTCGATGCCCTCTGGGGCATGTACTCGTGGCTCGACCGCGCCCCGCTCGGGCGCAACGAGACCGGCCCATGGTGGCGCCGCCACGACGAATACGACGGCGCACGGGCGGGCCAGGCCTGAGGCTGACGGTTGTCAGGCCCCCTCTCCGGGCTTCGCGTTGTAGTCGTCGTCGCTTACGTGCTCACCCCACGTGACCGCGCTCCCCTGGTCATCGACCTGCTGCATCGCGAGGTGGGTCATGAAGCGGTCGGGTGCGGCGCCGTGCCAGTGGTCCTCGCCGGGCTCGAAGAACACCCGGTCGCCGGGGCGGATCTCCTGCGCCGGTCCGCCGCGCCGCTGGCAACGACCTACGCCCTCCAGAACGAAGATCGTCTGCCCGAGTGGGTGCGTGTGCCACGCGGTACGCGCGCCGGGTGTGAAGTGGACGCTGGCCGCCGCGGGCCGGTAGGGCTCAGCCGGCTCGGCGGCGGTGTCGATGTAGACGTCGCCGGTGAACCAATCGGCAGGTCCCCTGGTGGTTTCGAGGCTGCTTCGTGTGATCTTCATATCTCCTCCTCAGCGGCGGCGTTGGGCGGGCTCGAGCGCGAGCTGAGTCCATCCGTTGTCGGCCGGGTTGATGGTTACGCCGGGACGGGGAGCAGGCCCCGGCACCACCCTGTGGTGGGCGAGATCGACCTCAGCGCAATCTCAGGCCCTGCGCTCGGCGTAGCCGCCGGGCGGCGCACAGCTCACGCAGCGAGGGTGCCGGCCGTGTGGTGCGGCGCCGGCAAAGACCCGCCCCTCCCGCGAAGATCATCCACATATGCTGCGAGCGCCTCCTCGATGCGCTCGCCCACCTCCGAACGTGTCGCGCCAAGCGCCACGACACCGGGTAGGTCGGGCAGGTACGCCCCCCAAGCCCCGTCCTCAGCCTGCTCGTAGATCACAACGTAGTCACTCATCGCAGATGCTCCAAGCCACTTGCGCGCCTAATGCTACCCAGGCTAGGGTCGCCTATGCCGCCGCGGCCCGGGCAGCCGGCCGATTGCCAGATCGCCACGACTGCGAGCTCGCGGGGCGTGCACCGCGAGCACCCGCGGACGGCGCAACGCGGGGCGCTCCCGCGGCTTCGAGGAAGCCGGCGAGCTGGGCCGGCCGCTCGCGTTGGGGATAGTGCCCCATCCCCTTCCATGTGCTGACGGATGCCTGCGGCAACGCGCGCTGCACGGCGGCGGCGTGGCCGGGCGGCACGACCCGATCCCGCTCGCCCCACAGCACGTCGACCGGTCCGTGATAGCCGATGCGGCGGTGATGGAACCCAAAGCTCGAGCGACCGGCCTCCACCACTGCCTGCGTCGCCATCACCGCGCCGGGCGTGAGCGCAGCCGCCTCGCGACCAAGCCGCCGCGCGACCTCGCTTGGCAGCTCCTCGCCGGCAGTCACGAACAGACAGTAGGAGGCGTCGAGCACGCGGCGCGAGCGGAGCGCTCGCGGTAGCAGCACCCGCGTCAGCTCACGCACGCCGGGGATGCTCACGGCCTCGGCGAGGGCGATCCGTCCGAACCCCGCGGGCGCGAGCAGCACCAGTGAGGCGATCCGATCCGGGGCGAGCTCGGCTACGGCCGCAGCCACGGCTCCGCCGAGCGAATGGCCGACGAGCGTGACGTCGCTCATCTCGAGCTCGACCAGCGCATGCAGGATGTCCTCTGCGTACGCGGAGACGAGCGGCCGGATGGGAAGGTCGGAGCTGCCGAAGCCCGGGAGATCGAACGCGACAGATGGATGTGGATTGGCTTGCGCAAGCTGATTCCAGCACTCGGAGGAGTCGAGCAGCCCGTGGAGCAGGACAAGCGGTGAGCCCTTGCCCTCGAGGCGCCGTCCACGCAGGCTGCGACCGTCGCGCAACGAGATCTCCACGGTCCTCGGGGGGCGGGGCGATCCGGGCATGTTGGCGAGCCTGGGCTTTGGCATCACCGATTGCATCGGGCGAGACGGCGAGCTTCGCGCGAGCAAATCGCCGAGGGCGAGCCCGTAGAAGACCACAGGTCACGTCAACGCGGCGTCCTGGTGCGTCAGGCGTGTTGGGGTCGGATGGCGATCGTTACGCGCGTGAGGGCGCAGGGGCGTCCATCATCGTCGGAGATCTCGACGTCCCAGACCTGTGTGGTGCGGCCGCTGTGGCGGCGTCGGCCGACGGCGTGGGCGTTTCCTTGGCTGATCGGGCGGATGAAGCTGGTGTTGTTCGACAGGCCGACGGCGGTGTTTCCCTCCTTCGCGACGGATACGACTGCGGCGATCGTTGCGACCGACTCGGCGATCGTCGCGTAAAGCCCGCCGTGGACGATCCCCATTGGCTGCTTGTGCTGCTCGGTGATGCGGACGTGCGCGCTCACCTCCCGGTCGCTGTAGGCATCGAGCTCCAAGCCATACAGCTGGTCGAAGCCGACGACCATCCAGCGGTTGAGGTCTTCGAGCGTTGGATGAGGCGCAGCGCTCGCCTCCTCTGTCTCACGCCCGTGGAGCGGAAGCATCAGGCTGACTCCCGTCAGTCGGTCTGCGACTGCAGCTCGGCGACGAACGGCACGCCCGTATCGAACCAGTAGCGGTGCAGGTCTCGGATCTTGCGGTGAGACGGCATCCCCTTGAGATGGAGCACACTCTCGCCGTAGTCGACCAGGTGGACCGGCTCGCAGAAGATCTCACGGGCCCGGGCGAGCTCCACCGGAGCGTCGATCTCGCGCATCACGGCCGCGTACGTGCGGCGGCCGAGCTTGAGCCGCACGTGCGGGTCGGCGCGAATGTTCAAGACCCACGCGGTGACCATCAGCGGCGTCTCTATCGCCGGCTTCGGCAGGCGCAGTTGGACCATGTACAGGCGGTCGTTCTGTCGGATCGCGCGGATCACCTTGCGGCGCGCCTTGCCGGTCTTGCGCCCGGTGGTCGTCAACACAGCGTGGCCGGGCGGCGTACCGAGCTGGTAGTCGGGCAACATCAGCGCGCTGAGGATCTGACCGTGCCTGGGAGAGGTGATCAGCCGGCGGTGTTTGGGCTGCTCCACCACCGCCGCTTCACGAATCATGGCCGCGCGGTCCCGTTGCGCTCGAGCGCCGGCAGTCACCGGCCGGCTGTCAGCCGCCTCGCTCACCACCGCGCCCTGCTTGTCAGGCGAGTCCATTCCGTTGCCTCCGACTGTTACGATATGACGGTTCGGATGCATCTAAACAGAAGCCTTGTGATGCCGCAATCGGAATCGTGGGACCGGTACCAGCGGCCAGATCTGAGCACCACGCGCCTCTCAGGCAGAAGATGAAGCTCAAGCCGCCCTCTTATCTGATGCTTGGGATGCTGCGCCTCGGCGCGCGCTCGGGCTACGCGATCAAGAAGACCGCGGATCTCTCGACGAAGTACTTCTGGCCGACATCGCTGGCGCAGGTGTACCCGGAGCTCGCTCGCCTCGAGAACGCGGGACTCGTGCGCCGCAGCGACGACCCGCATGGAGCACGCACGCGCTCGGCCTACGAGCTCACCGAGGAAGGCGAGGCGGCGCTGCAGGCGTGGCTACGCTCACCGCGCCAAGCGCCGGTGCAGGTCCGCGACGAGGGACTGCTGCGCCTGTTCTTCACCGACGCGCTACCACCAGAGGACCAGATCGCGGTGATTCGACGCGTCCGCGAAAGCGACCAGGCCGCCGCGAGCTGGATACGCACAGAGATCGCACCGCTTGCCGACGCCGCCAGGCGTACGGGCACGCGCTTCCCGGCGCTGGTCGCAGAGCTAAGCGCCGACATCTACAGCTACTCCGCCGAGTGGCTCGCGCGACTCGAAGCGGAGCTCGAAGCAGAGCTGGTCGAGCCCGACGTCCACGGCAGACGGGCATCCAGCCGGCCTACCGAATAGTCACGAGCGGACGGGCCAGGGCCCGGCGCTCAGCAGCCAGTCGCGTCGCGCAAGGTCCGGCATGCTTGAGCCATACGCGACGGGGAGAGCGTGGCGACGCGGCGCCGGAACGTCTCGCGCGGGAGGGTGTGCAGGTTGTCGAAGTTCACCACGCAATCCGAGGGGACGCCATCCTCAGACGGCGTAAGCTCGAGCTCGGATACCAATCCCCGCTGCGTTCGCGTGAGCGCCGCAACGACGAGCGAGCCGATCCGGTCGGCGACCAGATCGCGCGTGAGGATCAGGACCGGACGATCCCCGCCAGGAGTTGCCGCAAACCAGATCTCACCCCGCTGCATCTCGCCAATCAGCCCAGTCCTCGGAGGGCCCCCAATCGGCGATCTCCGACAGCGACATCTCTGCCGCAGTCAACGGCGTCTGCGCCCACGCGCCAGCTTCGTGCTCGCTGTTCAACGCAGCGAGGTGCCGGTGCATGGCGTCGCGCAGTATCTCTGAACGGTCCACGCCCAACGCCTCGGCCCAGCGTTGGATCTCAGCCGCCTCGTCATCCCGTACCCGGAAGCTCAACATCGTCATACGACCAATATATCGCGTATGACGGTGATCCCGTTAGGCGCGCGCGCTGAGCTTGACGTGGAGGCCCGACTGACGCGACCGCGAGACGTCGCGGGGCGTACATGCGAGACTAGATGAGTAGTGCCACGGTTTCAGGCGGTGTAGTTGGTGAGGCTGCGGGGTGGGCGTCGGAGGCGGTGGTTGAGTGCGATGGCGGCGGCGAGCGCGGCGAAGCGGGTGAGCAGCCGCACGCGGAGGTTCTCGAGGGTGCGGGCGCCGTGACGCTCGAGCGTGAGGATGTCCTTGCAGGTCCAGAAGATCGACTCGATTCGTTGGCGGATCGGCGCGAGGTGCGGGCCGCGGTCGCGCTCGTCTTTGCGCCTGGGCCGCATGATCTGGGCGTCGAGCTTCGCGAGTTCGGCCTGGAAGTCCTTTCCGCGGAAGTTCTTATCGCCGATCAGGACCAGCATTTGTCCGGGTTGGCGCTCACAGCGCGCGACCATCTGCAGGCACACGAGCTTCTCGTCGATCTTTGGGGAGGTCAATGCCAGCGCCCTGGGGGTGCCGTCCAGCGCGCAGATCGCGTGCAGCCTGAACCCCCAGAAGTAGCGGCTGTGGCTGGCGCAATAGCCGTAGTCGGCGGCGTTAGCGAGCGCATCGGCGAGGCTCGAGGCACCGCCGCGCTTGACGGTCTCGCGACTGCGAGCGCACTCCACCGGCGTGGAGTCAACCAGCAGCAGACCGTCATAGAAGCCGGGGCTATGGCGCGCGAACTCGCGGATCAGCGCTTCGATCACCCCGGACAGGCGCAGCCTGCGCTTATGAAACGCGGTCCGCTCGGGCAGGTGCGGGAACAGGTGACCAAGCTGGCGACGAGCAGCCCGCAAAAACCGTTCGTCGCAAGGCATCCCCATCATCGCCTGGGCTACACACAGGGTGATGACCTCCGCGTCAGAGATCCTTCGCCGTGCGTTTCCTGGCCTGGCAGGCAGGAAATCATCGGCCGTGCAGTAAACAGCGATCAGCAGCAGATCGAGGTCGGCGTCCATCGAGGCCCTCCCGGGTCGGCGGTGACATTGAGCACCGCCGACTTCGATCTGCCTGCCTATCTCCCCTTCCCCGAACCCACGACCACCCCCACGGCCGTGGCACTACTCATCTAGCGTCGAGAAGGTAAGCAGGATCGCGTCTAAATGTTAAGTAGAAGATCGTCCAGCACCATCCTGGTCGCAGCCACCCAGGGCGAAGGCGACAAGCCCGCTCGACAGACCGCCGCAGCCTATCGAGAGCACCTGCAACGGATCTTCGTCCCTTGGTCGTGCGGGCGGAGACGCTGAGCTTGGCGTAGAACGCCAGCACGGACGATACGGTCGCTAGCGACGCACGTGAGGGGCGGCTTGACGACGCCAAAGCCCCTAATGCCACATCCCAAGGGAGTCAGAGGCGCACTGGGGCGTTCGCCTGGCAGAGCAGCGGCGCAGTCACCGTCCGAGCCGGTACGCTGAGAGCATGTCACGGCTAGATCGCATCACCACTGTCCCGAACATCTGCCACGGGCAGCCCACGATCCGTGGTCTACGCTACCCGGTCGAGAGCCTTCTGGAGCTCCTAGCTTCGGGCATGACGATCGAGCAGATTATCGCCGATCATCCAGACCTCGAACGCGAAGATCTGCTCGCCGCTCTGGAGTTCGCGGCGCTGGCCGCTGGCGGGCACCGGGTCGTGCCGCTCGCCGCAGCATGAAATTCCTGATCGATGCTCAACTCCCGCTGCGACTGTCCAACCTGTTGGCCGAAGCCAATCACGACAGTATCCATACCTCCAGCCTGCCGGACGGCAATCGGACCGGCGACCGCCAGCTTGCGGACATCGCCGACAGCGAGAACCGCGTGGTGGTCACAAAGGACCGCGACTTCCGCGATAGCCATCTGCTGCAAAACCTGCCACGCCGGCTCCTCGTGGTCGCCACCGGCAACATCGCCAACGACGACCTGCTCGCCCTGTTCGAGGCCAACCTCAGCTTGATCGCTGACGCCTTCGAGAACGCCTCCCTCGTCGAAATCAGCGAGGCGAGCGTCGTCATACACGATCGTCGATGATCCGCCACGCCAGTGCCTGGCAGCCGCTCGCTGCGCCGGCCTCATGACAGACAGGGGCCCATAGTGGAGACGGTGGGAATCGAACCCACGTCCGTAATCGCGTGTGAATGGCTTCTACGAGCGTAGCCGGCGCTCTGATCTCGTCCCGGACTCGCCTCGCCGGCGGGGTTGTGGGGGACCAGCCTCCTGAGATTTCCCCGGGTTGGCGGAGGCGGACCGCACCGGGTGAGCCTGCATTCTGATTCCGGGTGACCCCCGCGGCAGGCAGGCAGGGCCCGAAACCTCACGGCTTAGCTATTGACTAAGCGGCGAGGGCGTACTCGTGAGAGTCCGCACTTATGGTTTTCCCGGGTGTTTTACGAGGCCGCCCGGGACCTCGACTCGCCACCACCCCCACGAGCCGACCACGTCGAAGCCTGTCGTCCCCAAGGGTGTACTGCCCCTCCAGTGTACCGCGCGAACGCGGGCAAAAAGAGACGCGGTCCCAAGCCACTTTGAGGAACCCGCTGGGTCAGGCCCGAGGGCCTTTCCTGGTGGGTGGCGCGGCCTCACACCTCAGTGGCCTCGCTCTTTGCGGCTCGGTTCCGCGTCTGGATTCAACGTAGCTCGCGCCCCCACGGCTTGCAACCCCCGCTGGACGTTTGATGCCGCATTCTGCGCAAAAATCCGACCCCGTTAGGGAAGGCTTAGAAGTGCTGCGACAATGGAGCGATGGAGAACCACGAGCTCTCCCTTCCGGCGCCCGCGCCGGTGGCGCCGGTCGCGCAGGTGGCACCCGGCGCGTACCCGAGCCACGCGCCGGCGCCGCAAGCGGGCGCGAACCCGTTCGGCGAGGCGCGGCCGCTCGGTGAGGACGACGGCCGCGCCCATCCGGTGCGCAACCTGCGCAAGCGCGTCAGCAGCATCCTGGCTGCTATCGGCGCGGCGATCGCGAAGTTCTTCGCGGCGATCAAGGGCTTCGTGCTGCTGCTGCCGAAACTGAAGCTGCTGACGACGTCGGGCACTGCGCTGGTGTCGGTGGCGGCGTACAGCCTGTTCTGGGGCTGGGAGTTCGCGGCGGGGTTCGTGCTGCTGATGTTCGTGCACGAGATGGGACATGTGATCGCGCTGCGCCGCGAGGGCATCAAAGCGAGCACGCCGATGTTCATCCCGTTCCTGGGCGCTGCGATCTTCTCGAAGTCGCTGGGCGAGAACGCGCTGGCGGAGGCGCGCGTGGGACTGGCGGGCCCGATCCTGGGCAGCCTGGCGGCGGCGGCGGTGGCGATCGTGGGCGCGATCGTCGGCAGCTCGTTCCTGCTGGCGCTGGCGTACGTGGGCTTCCTGCTGAACCTGTTCAACCTGCTGCCGGTGGTGCCGCTTGACGGCGGGCGGGCGATGGCGGCGATGGCGCCGTGGATGTGGTTCCTGGGCTTCGGCGGGCTGGTGGCGCTGGTGTTCGTGTACCCGAACCCGATCCTGTTCATCATCATCCTGTTCGGCGGCATGGAGACTTGGCGGCGCTGGCAGCAGCGCAAAACGCGCTCGCTGGAGCAGGCGGCGTACTACCGCGTGGCGCCACGCCACCGGATGCTGGTGGGCGCGGTGTACATCGGCCTGATCGCGGCGCTGGCGTTCGGCATGTACGAGACGCACATCCTCGTGTACGGCGGCCACAGCTTCCGCTCGATCTGATCCGCGCCCGCCAAACTCGCGTATATACGATGGCTATCGGCGCACGCGAAACAACAATCGCCACGCGCCCTCACCGACGCGCTTCGCGCAGCCCGCGTTCCATGTCGCGCTTGGTCTCGCGCTCGCGGATGGTCTGGCGCTTGTCGTAGAGGTCCTTGCCGCGCGCGAGCGCGATCTCGACCTTGGCGTGCGAGCCTGAGAAGTAGATGCGGGTGGGCACGAGCGTGAGGCCGCGCTCGGACACGCGCTGGGCGATGCGGTCGAGCTCGCGGCGGTGCAGCAGCAGCTTGCGCGTGCGCTCGGGCTCGTGGTTTTCGCGCGAGGCGGGGCCGTAGGGCGGGATGTGCACGGAGTGCAGCCACAGCTCGCCGTCGCGGATGGCGGCGTAGCCGTCCTTGAGCTGCGCGCCGGAGGTGCGCAGCGCCTTGACCTCGGTGCCCTCGAGCACGATGCCGCACTCGATGCGCTCGATCAGCTCGTAGCGATGGGAGGCGTAGCGGTTGGACGCGACGTCGCCCGCTCCCACCTTGCGCTTGCCCTTGCCCTTTGCCATACGGGCGAGCGTAGATGGTCGGGCGCGTGCTCGCCGTCGACGGCGATCGAGTCCTTTATTGAATGGGCTCCGCCCTTCGGGCTCCGCTGCGGCGTTCGTAGTGACCGTTATGCGGCCGGCTCGAGATCGACGCGCCCGCGGATCGAGTCGACGCGCCCGACGCGCACCTCGACCTCGTCTCCGAGGCGCAGCGTGGCGCCGGTGCGCTCGCCGTGCAGGATGGTGCCCTCCTCGTTGAGCTCCCACCACTCGCGCCCGCCGTCAGGCTCGCCGCCCCTGTCGCGTGCGCCGCCGCGCCGCTGAGGGCCCACCTCCCGGCGCTGGCGCCCGCCCTCGCGCGAGCGCGCCCCCGCGTCCCCGGCGGGCGCGGGCGTGCGCAGCAGCCGCACGGGGAGCATGCCCTCGAACCGGGCGTCGTCGCCGAAGGCGATGAACGCGCCGGCTGAGATCAGCCCGGTGATCTCGCCTGCGAACACCTGCTGATGGCCCTGCTCGTAGAGCAGGCGCTCGAGCGCGAAGCAGCGGGCGACGTCGTCGCTGTCGCGCTCGACGATCATGGCGTCGCGCTCGCGTTCGGAGGTCCATGCGCCGAGCTCGACGAGCTCGCCGGCGCGCGGCGCGGCCTCGTCGCCGCCGATGGCGGACAGCAGCGCGCGGTGGCAGACGATGTCGGGGTAGCGGCGGATGGGCGAGGTGAAGTGGCAGTAGGCGGTCGAGTGCAGCCCGGCGTGCCCGATGTTGTTGGGCGAGTAGTAGGCCTGCTTGAGCGAGCGCAGCACGAGCGAGCTGAGCGCCTGACGCCCGTGGCCGCTGCGGCGCACGTGCTCGTCGACGCGCTGTGACATCTCGCCGAGCAGCTCCGCTGCCTGCGTCGAGGTCATGTGCTCCGGCAGCGGCGGCGTGGGCACCTCCAGCGTCGCGAGCTGGTCGGCGAGCCGCTGCACGCGCTCGGGGTCGGGGCGCTCGTGCACGCGGTACAGGCACGGCACGCCGCGGCGCGCCAGCAGCTCGGCGACGGCCTCGTTGGCGGCGATCATCAGGTGCTCGATCAGGCGGTGGGACTCGGTCTGCGTGCGCGCGAGCACGTCGAGGACGTTGCCGTGCTCGTCGAAGGCGAACTCGGGCTCCTCGGATTCGACGACGAGCGCGCCGCTGCGCTCGCGCTGGCGCTCGAGCGCGGCGGCGGCCTCGCGCGCAGCGCGCAGCGACGCGCCCCACGGCTCGCCGGCGGGCTCGGCGCCGGCGAAGATGCGGTCCACCTGCTCGTAGTCCAGTCGCGCGTCCGAGCGGATCAGCGAGCGGTGAAAGGCGGCGCGCGTGAGCGTCGCGCCGTGCAGCTCCATCTCGACGCTGACCGCGGCGCGATCGACGCCCGGCATCAGCGAGCAGGCGTCGCTGGAGAGCGCGTGCGGCAGCATCGGCTCGACGGCGCCGGGCGCGTACACGCTGGTGGAGCGCCTGCGCGCCTCGCGATCGAGCGGCGAGCCCTCGGGCACGTGCGCGGCGACGTCGGCGATGTGCACCCACACACGGATCCCGCCGGCGCCCCCGCCGTCGCTCCCGCTGTCGCCAGCGCACCCGCTGTCGCCAGCGCCGGCACGGTCGCCGGCCCCACCGCCGTCGATAGGTTCGGCGGAGATGGCGTCGTCGAAGTCGCGCGCGCTGGCGGGGTCGATCGTGAACGTGGGCAGCGCGCGCAGGTCGCGCCGCTCGCCGGACGCGCGCGACACGCGCTCGCCGGCGGCGCGCGCTTCGCCCTCGAGCGCCGGCTGAAAGCCGCGCGCGAGGCCGCGGTCGAGCAGCAGCGCCTCGATGACATCGCGCGCGACGTCCGGGCGCCCGAGCACGCGCACGACGCGCGCTGCGTGACCGCGCGCGTCGCTCTGCACGAGCACCAGGTCGCCTGCCGCCGCGTGGACCCTGCCCCCGCCGCCGCGCGCGGGTCCGAGCGTGACGCGCGGGGCGCGCGTGTGCGCGGATGAGCTGTCGCGCTCGCGCTGGGGGAACAGCGGCTCGGCGGTGAGGAAGCGCCCGCGGCGCTCGATCACGGCCACGAACGCGCCCGCCGGCGCGGGGCCGTGCGAGGAGGCTCTGGTGGGCGTGGCGGCGCTCGCGTGCCGCCCGCCGCGCCCGCGCGGGCCGGAGGCGCTCACTTGACTTTGGCCGCGAGCGTGCTCAGCGCGACGCCCAGGCCGCGGTCGGTGTCGACGAGCTTGCTTGGCACTGGCACTTCGGGCGTCACGCCGGCGCCCTGCTTGATGCCGCCGCCGCCGAGGTTGCGCCCGTCGGGCGTGAAGTACTCGCCGACGGTGATGTCGAGCGCGCCGCCGTTGGACAGCGGCTGCTCCTCCTGGAAGACGCCCTTGCCGAACGTGTGCGTGCCGACGACGGTCGCGCGGTGGTGGTCCTGCAGCGCGGCGGTGACGATCTCGGACGAGGAGGCGGTGTTGGCGTCGACGAGCACGACGAGCGGGATCGAGGTGGAGATGGCGCCGCCGGTGGCTTCGAGCACCTGCGTGGTGACCGCGCGCCCGCGCGTGGTGACGATGACGCCCTTGGGGATGAAGATGCTGGCGATCAGCTGCGCTTCTGCGACCAGCCCGCCGCCGTTGCCACGCAAGTCGAACACGAGCCCGCGGGCGCCCGCGCGCAGCTCGCTCTCGACCGCTTCGTGCACTTCCACGTGCGAGCCGGGGCTGAAGCTGGCGAGCGCGACGACGCCGAGCTTGACGCCGCGGACGGTCCTGGTGAGCGTTTCGACGACCGGCTCGGAGACGACCGCGCGCGTGATCTTCACGGTGCGCGGCGCGTCGTGGCGCGCGTGCCCGCCGGGCGGCGGTTCGATCCCGAGCTGGACGTCGGTGCCGGGCAGGCCCTTGATCAGATCGATGGCGGCTTCCGCGCTGCTGCCCTGGAGCTTGCGTCCGTTGACCGCCACCACCAGGTCTCCGGCCTTCAGCCCGGCGCGGGCGGCGGGCGAGGAGTTGAACACGCGCTGGATCAGCAGCGCGCGGTTGGCCTGCAGCTGCGTGGCGACGGCGACGCCGATGCCGGTGAAGTGCGGCGGCGAGCTGAATTCGCGGTATTCGCTGGGGCCGAGGTAGTGGGAGAAGCGGTCGCCGAGGCTCGCGACGAGGCCCGAGATCGACGCGCTGTCGAGCTTGCCGGTGGGGATCGGCCGGTAGTAGTCGTCGGCGATCCGCTGGATCGCTTCGTCGACGACCTGCGTCTTGCTTTCGCCGACGAACGCGTTGCGCAGGAACCCGGGCAGGTGTTCGGGGTGCCCTCCCAGCCACAGCCCGGCGAGCAGCAGCAGGATCGGGAGCGCCACCGCGAGCGCGGCGGCCAGCGACTGTCGAGGAGAGCGGGACATCGGCTCCGCGCAAGCGTAGCGAGGCGGCCCGCGCGGCCCCGAACCTTCTAGGGTTGGGCCATGGCGAGAGTGAGCACGACGACGGTCCCCGCGAACGGGCTTCCGATCCACCGCATCGAGCTGCCGGGCACGCGCGCGCTGACGGTGCTGGTGGCGTTCGATGCGGGCGCGCGCAACGAGCGCCCGGACGAGAACGGCATGGCGCACTTCCTCGAGCACCTGGTGTTCAAGGGCGGCGAGAGCTACCCGACGTACAGGGACGTCAACGAGACCGCCGAGCGGCTTGGCGGCGTGCTGAACGCGTACACCAGCCACGACCTGGTGGCGTTCCACATCACGGTGCGCGCGGAGAGCGCGGGGCCGGCGATCGACCTGCTGAGCGACTTCGTCGGGCGCCCGCGCCTGGACGCGCAGGAGCTCGACCGCGAGCGCGGCGTGGTGATCCAGGAGATCAACCGCGCGTACGACCAGCCGTCGATGGTCGCCGAGTACCTGATCGACCGCGCGGCGTTCGGCGATCACCCGCTCGGGCGCACGGTGCTCGGCCCGGAGGAGAACCTGCGCAGCTTCACGCGCGAGGGCATCGTCGCGTTTCGCGAGCGCCGCTGGGCGGGCGCGCGCGGCGGCGCGTTCCTGGCGGGCAACCTCGAGCACCTGCCCGCGGAGGAGGAGCTGCAGGAGCGCTTCGCGCGCTTCCCGGCGCTGGCGGAGCCCGAGCCGTACGTGCCGGCGCCTGAGTTCGCGCCGCAGACGCTGGTGGAGGAGCGCGACACCAACCAGTCGCACCTGCGGATGATCTACCGCCCGAACGTGACCGTCGGCGAGCCGCGCGAGCGTGCGGCGCTGTCGATCTACTCGACGCTGCTGGGCGGCTCGATGGGCTCGCGGCTGTTCGACGAGATCCGCGAGAAGCGCGGCCTGTGCTACTCGGTGAGCGCGATCAACCACGCGTTCGCGGACGTGCCGATCCTGCAGCTGAGCTCGGGCCTCGAGTCGGCGAAGTGCGTGGAGGCGTATACGCGCATGCGCGAGATCGTCGATGAGCTGCGCGCGGACGGCCCCACCGAGGAGGAGGTGGCGCGGGCGCGCGCGTACGCGGCCGGGCGCCTGGTGCTGGCGTTCGAGAACTCGAACGCGGTCACCCGCCACGCGGCCAACCAGCAGATCGTCTTCGGCGAGGACATCGACCCGGACACGGCGATCGCGGCGCTCGACGCGGTCACCTACGACGAGGTCAGGGAAGTCGCGGCGGGCGTCGCCGACAGCCTCGCGGTGGCGTGCGTCGGCCCACACACGGCTGAGGAGTTCTAGCCGGACTCGTCCTTTGCGGGGCGCATCGGCAGCCGCAGCGGCGGGGGCTCGCCCTGAGATCGACGGTCCTCCCGCAGCGCGTCCAGCTTCGCCACGCGTTCGTCCTCTCCGATCATCTCGCGGATCCAGCGGATTGCTTCGTCGACGTCAAACGAGCGCGCCTCGACCATCGCCTCGATGTCAACCCAGTCGCGGGGACGCGCGAACATCGCCTTGAAGACCGCCAGGCCCGTGCAGTCGAGGACCGGGATCGTGCGATCTCCGAAGGAGACGTGACGGACGTTGCGCTCGACCTCGTCGTGGAAGGGCAGCACACTGAAGAACAGGTCGATCGGCGTCGCGTCCCACATCACGCGCACCTGCCCGTCGCGTTCGGCCGCTTCGAGGTCCTTCCCCGTCACCCTGACCCCCTCCGGCAGCGCTGCCAGCACGTCTCGCGTCCGGCTCGGCGGCACGAACACATTCACGTCGACGTCCTGCGTGCCGCGCGCTTCGAGCGTGCAGTACCCGAGCGCGATCGCACCCCCGATGGCATGGGGAAAGCCCGCCGCCCTCAGAGCGTCGTGCACGGCCAGCATGCGCTCGGCGACGCCGGTCACGAAGCCAGCCGGATCAGCGGCGGATAGGCGAGCTCCCGGCGCGGTTTCGAGGGCATACGATCGGCGAGATCCAGCACGTCAAGGAGGATCCTGCCCGACCGCTCGAGCGCGTCGGCGTCTGACAGCGGCGAGATCACCAGTTCCAGTCCGGCCGCGCGCGCGATTCGCGACAGCGCCGACACCGACGGCTGGCGATGGCCGTGCTCATAGGCGCTCAGCACCGACTGCTGCAGCCCAGAGCGGCGCGCGAGCTCAGCCTGGCTCAGGCCGGAGGTGCGCCGCACCTGTGCGATCAGGTCGCGTGCCACGCGATCATTGCTGCCCGACATAGCAGTAGCATAGCACTTACGCTAACCATGTGGTCCTGCCATTAGCGTATTCGCTATGATCCTCAGAGGGCGGCCGCGAGCTCCAGCAGCTCGCCGGGCGGATCCCCGTGCAGCACCCAGCCGCCGTCGACGGCGTGCACGAGTCCGCGCTTTGAGAGCTCGGAGAGCGCCGAGGAGACGGTCGGCCGTCGCGCGGCGGCGAGGTCGGCGAGGACGTTGTGCGTCAGCGCCAGCGGCAGGCTGACGCCGTCGCTGCGCACGCGACCCCAGCGCGCGGCGAGGTGCCAGAGGAGCATGTGCAGGCGCGTGTCCACGCGCGCCTGGTGGACGATCGCCATGTTCACGGCGAGGTTGCGCGAGCGCTGCAGCGCGCGCCCGACGAGGCGGCTCGTGAGCTGCGGGTGACGTGCGGAGCGCGCGGCAAACGTCTCGTCGAGCACCGCCACGCGAGTCGGCTCGAGCACGCGCCAGCCGGTCGTCAACGGCAGCACCGGCGGGTCCGCTTCGGGTTGCCACGGTCGCAGCAGGTCTCCGTCGCCGAGCAGCTCGGCGCCGAAGCGCGCGTCGATGCCGACGCGGCGGATCAGCAGGCCGGTGAGCACAAGCAGTCCGATGCCGCCATCCGCCGGGTCGGTGTGCGGGCTCTGCCATGGACCCTCCGGCAGCGCGACGACCCGCGCCAGGCAATCCCTGGCGGCCTGCTGCCTGGCGTCAGGGGGGATCGCTTCGCCGAGGTCGCGGTCCTCATCGAGCACGCTACACACGTTGGCGGAGACGGTCGGGGCGGCGCTCATGGATGCACTGTGGCAGACGCGGCCGTGGCCGCGGGCAGGGCGAGCGTCGAATCGACGCCCGCGACGCCGACTCGATGGGCTGTCGAAGCGCGGTCATAATTCTGACCGCGCCGGTTGGCTGCGCGCGTGTTGCGGTGCAATGCTGGCCAGGAAGTCCGAGCACTCGGAGAGGCGGGTGTGCACGACGGGCGCATGGCCACACCCTGCGGGGTGTGGCCTGCTCGTCGAGCCGATACACGGGCTCGGGCTTCACGATCTTCGCCTGTGGCGCGCTACGCTCGGCGCGATCACGAATGAGCAAACACGGCCACTACAGCGAGCAGGAGTTCGAGGCGCTCGTCAGCTCAGCGCTCGACGAGCTGCCGGCCGAGTTCCAACAGGCGCTCGAGCACGTGGCGGTCGTCGTCTCCGACCGAGGAGCCGAGAACCACGCGTACGGCATGTACGTGGGCGCCAGGCTGGGTGGCACTGCCTACTTCGGGGGTGGCGGCCCACCGGACGAGATCCTGATCTTCCGCGACACGCTCGTGCGCGACTTCGGGGACGATCCCAACCGCCTGCGCAAACACGTCACCCAGACGGTGCGCCACGAGGTCGGCCACTACCTCGGCTTCAACGAGGAAGGCGTTCGCAAGCTCGGCCTCTGATCGGCGGCCGGGGCGATCTCAGCCGAGCGCGACCATGCGGTCGATCGGCACGCGCGCCTTCGCCGCGATGTCCTGCGGCACCCGCACCTCGAACTGCATGTCGCGCAGCGCGTCGCGGAGCTTCGGCAGCGTGATCATCTTCATGTACTTGCACGACGCCTCCGCGTTCGCGGGGAAGAAGTCGATGTCCGGGGCCGCCATCCGCAGCGGGTACAGCATCCCGATCTCCGTCGCCACGATCGCCTCGTGCCGCGTCGGCCGAGACGCTGCGCCACCCGCGGCGGCGTCGCCCGCAGCGGCGCCAATCGCGCCGTCCGCGCCCGCCCGCATGTGGGATGCCTCCTCGACCGCCTCCTGCTCGGCGTGCTCGGCGTACTTCAGCATCCCGCCCGTCGAGAGCATGTGCACGCCCTGCGTCGACACGTCGCCCGCGGCCACGAACTCCATCACGCTTGTCGTGCACCCGCACTCGGGGTGGATCAGGAAGTCCGCGCCCGGGTGCGCCGCGCGCGTCGCCTCGATGTCCGCGGGGCGGATGCCCGCGTGCACGTGGCACTCGCCGTCCCACACGTGCATGCGTCTCCCCAGCTCCTTCTCCACATACGCGCCCAGCCACATGTCCGGGCCGAACAGGATCTCCGTGTCCGCTCCGCGCGTGTCGTAGATGTGGCGCACCACGTCCACCGCGTTGGCCGACGTGCAGCAGTAGTCCGTAAGCGCCTTCACCTCGGCGGTCGTGTTCACGTACATCACCACCACGCCCTGCGGGTACTGCGCCCGCCACGCCGCCAGCTGGTCGAAGTCGATCGAGTCCGCCAGCGAGCAGCCGGCGTCCAGGTCGGGGATCAGCACCGTCTTCTCCGGACACAGGATCGACGCCGTCTCGGCCATGAAGTGCACGCCGCAGAACGCAATCACCTCCGCGTCCGTAGCAGCAGCCCTGCGCGAGAGGCCCAGCGAGTCGCCGACGTAGTCGGCCACGTCCTGCACCTCCGGCACCTGGTAGTTGTGCGCGAGGATCACCGCGCGGCGCTCCGCCGCCAGCGCGCGCACCTCCTCGTGCAGCGCCGCGATCTCCGCCTGCGACAGTGCGCCTGCCTGGTCCGGGGCCATCGGCAGGGTTGGGGCCATCGGGAGGTTCATGGCTGTGCCTCCATGATCAGCGACAGGTCGAGGGCTGGCGCCGAGTGGGTCAGGGCGCCCATCGAGATCCAGTCTACCCCCGTGTCCGCCACGCTCCTGAGCGTACGCAGGCTCACGCCGCCGCTCGCCTCGAGCTCCGCGCGACCCGCCACCTGCGCGACCGCCTCGCGCAGCTGCGCCTCGTCCATGTTGTCCAGCAGCAGCCGCGGCGCGCCCGCCGCGAGCGCCCGCTCGATCTCATCGGCGTCGCGCACCTCCACCTCCAGCGTGCCCGCCAGCTCGGGCGCCGCCGCGCGCGCTCTCTCGACCGCGCGCGCGATCCCGCCCGCCGCGGCGATGTGGTTCTCCTTGATCAGGATCGCGTCATACAGCCCCGCGCGGTGGTTCGTGGCGCCGCCCGCCGCCACCGCAGCCTTCTCCAGCGCGCGCATGCCCGGCGTCGTCTTGCGCGTGTCCAGCACGCGCGCGCTCGTGCCCTGCACCTCGCGCGCCGCGCGCGCCGACAGCGTCGCCACGCCCGACAGATGCGCGAGGAAGTTCAGCGCCGTGCGCTCGCCCGTCAGCAGCGCCCGTGCGCTGGCCACGATCGACAGCACCGGCCCCCCCTGCTCGCGCCACACGCCCTCATCGACGAGGCGCTCGAAGCGCGCGTCCGGGTCGAGCTGCGCGAACGTCGCCTCCGCGGCGTCCAGGCCGAAGATCGCGCCGGGCGCCTTCTGCGTGATCAGCGCGCTGCCCCGCGCCTGCGCGTCCACCGTCGCGAGCGTCGTCACGTCGCCCGAGCCGACGTCCTCCGCGAGCGCCGTGCGCACCAAGGCGGCGATGTCGGCGTCCAGGGCGGGGCTCACTGCGCATCAGCATAGGATCAACGGAGATGGACGCGCGCCCCGCCGCAGACTCCAACGCCACGCTCGCCCACTGGATGGGGCCGCTGGACGCCAACGGCGCCGGATTCGTGCACGGCGGCACCGTCATGAAGCTTTGCGACGAGGCCGCCGGCATCGCCGCCGTCAAGCACTCGCGCAGTCGCGTCGTCACCGCCAGCATGGACCGCATGACGTTCCGCGTCCCCATCCACGTCGGCGAGCTCGTCACCTTCCAGGCCAGCGTCAACGCCGTCTGGCACACCTCCATGGAGGTCGGCGTGCGCGTCGACACCGAGAACCCGCGCACCGGCGAGCGCCGCCACAGCAACAGCGCATACTTCACGATGGTCGCCGTCGACGAGCAGGGCAACCCGACGCCCGTGCCGCCGCTGCTCGCCGGCACCGACGAGGAGCGCCGCCGCGAGAGCGAGGCGCAACTGCGCCGGCGCAACCGCCTCGCCGAGCGCGAGCAGATCGCAGCAAGTCGCTGAGCTACGCGCTCTGCAGCAGATACGCGCGCACGAAGCCATCCAGATCGCCATCGAGCACGCGCTGGACGTCGCCCATCTCAAAGCCCGTGCGGGTGTCCTTGACGAGCGTGTACGGGTGCATCACGTACGAGCGGATCTGCGAGCCGAAGTTCACGTCCTGCGCCTCGCCCTTCTCGCGCGCGATCTCCTCTTGGCGTTCGCGCTCCTTGCGTTCCAGCAGCTTCGCGCGCAGCATCGCCATCGCAGTCGCGCGGTTGGACGACTGCGAGCGCTCGTTCTGGCACTGCACCACGATGCCCGTCGGCCGGTGCGTGATGCGCACCGCCGAGTCGGTCTTGTTCACGTGCTGGCCGCCCGCGCCCGACGCGCGGTAGGTGTCCACCTGCAGGTCGTCCTCGTTTATCTCCACCTCGCTCGTGTCCTTCACCACTGGCGCCACCTCCACGCCCGCAAAGCCAGTGTGGCGGCGGTGCGCCGAGTCAAACGGCGACAGGCGCACCAGCCGGTGCACGCCGCGCTCGGCGCCGAACAGGCCGTACGCGTTCTCGCCAGACGCGCGGAACGTCGCCGACTTGATCCCCGCTTCCTCGCCCGCGCTCACCTCCAGCAGCTCCACCTCGAAGCCGCGGCGCTCCGCCCAGCGCATCAGCATCCGCAGCACCATCTCAGCCCAGTCCTGCGCGTCCGTCCCCCCCGCGCCCGCGTTCACCGTCACCAGCGCGTCGCCGCCGTCGTAGCGGCCGGAGAAGAGGCGCTGCTCCTCGAGCGTCGCCAGGCGCTCCTCCACAGACGCGATCTGCTCGTCCACCTCGCCCTGCAGCGACGGGTCCTCCGCCGCCATCTCCGCCAGGCCGTCCAGGTCCTCCACGTCCGAGCTCAGCTGCGTGAACATCTCAAGGCGCCTGGACGCGCGCGAGTGCTCGGCCGACACCGCCGCCGCGCGCTCAGCGTCGTCCCAGAAGCCCTCCGCGCCCATCTCGCCCTCGAGCGCCGCCACGCGCTCGGCCAGCTCAGCTGGGTCAAAGATAATCCGCGAGCAGCTTCATCTGCTCACGGATTGCAGCCAAGCGCTGGGGGGTCGACTCGCTGGGAGCGGCTGTGGCCATGGGTCCACGCTATCAGCGCCCGCCTTCCGGGCGCGGGTTCGCGCGCGTGCGTCCGCCGACGGCGAGGTGGAACAGAGGCACCCCGCCAGAGCAACCGGGCGCTGTGCGGGGCGCCTCCGCGTTCCTAGAGGCCGGGAGCAGTGGACATTCAGCGCCCGGCGCTCCGCAAGGTAGCTGCTCGCCCGGCGGGTGGGCTTGTGTAGACGTAGCCGTGGCGTTCCGCGTGGCGGTCGGCGCGAACTGTATGGGTTCCGGTCAAGTTCAGCCAGTGGGATCACCCCAGAGGCCGCCATACGAAGGCGGCATGCCGATAGTAGAAATCGTTATGCCATCAGGACAGGGTGTTTACAGCCTGCAGATGAACGGTGATACGGTGCCTGCAGCGTACGCCCTCGGCTTCAGCACTGTCGGTACACCACGTTGAAGCCAGCGGTGGACAGCGCGTAAAGAGGGATCGATGACGCACAAACCGGCCCGGAAGGGCAAGGAGAGAGAAATGGATCGCAGAACGCTCTTGCTCGCACTCGCAGTCGCAGCGCTTGCGGCGGTAGGCATCTTCTCATCAGCAGCGTCGGCGAAAGAAGCGCCGGTCAAGACGCAGGTTGCGTTCACCGCGGAATATGGCGGCGGTGAATATTTCGGTGAAACCAACACGCTCCACTGCAAAGGCGTTCACAAGACTAACTCGCTCAAGTACCCCGGCAGCGGGCGACGGGGCGGCGAGGATATAGAGCACTGCAAGCTCTCGCCGGGCGAGACATTCCCCGCTCGCTGGCAGACGCCGGGACAGCCCATCAACATCGACGACAACTTCTGGGGCTCAGACTACGACGGGCAGGAAGTGCCGTTCAACGAAGACCTGCCCGCTTACGGCGTCTTCTTCAGCAAGGTGTCGGCCAACGACAAAGCATTCACCATCAAGGTGCTCTTCCCGAACACCTAGACGAGACGTCGGGGTTGACGGAAAGGACCCTCGCGGTCGTGGGGATCGACTCGAACTGGCTCGCGCCGGTGCGGGTCGTCCCCACCGTCGCACCGTCGCTCAAGCCGGTCCGCGGACGGCCGAGGCGTTGAGTCGCACGTAGTCCAGCGGCAGGCTCACCCCAGCCACGACCGCGGCGGCGAACGGCTCGCGGCGCTCCTCGGGCAGGCGCTCGAGATGCGCCGCGAGGATCGATGTGCGCACGAACGCATCCACGTCCTGCGGATACGTCGGGCGCTCCTCCAGCCAGCATCGGGTCGCTGCGAACCCGGCCTCCAGCAGGCGCCGCTCGGAGTCCTGCGGACTCGCGAAGATCCACGGCGACCAGCCGACGAGCTCCGGAGCGACGTCTCGGGCGACCGCCTCGATGACCTCGCGGACGCCGTCGATGTTGCCCTCTCCCCCACACTGGATCTCGAGCAGGCCGCCCGGCCGCAGCGCTTGCGCCAAGCGCGCCCACAGGCGATCGTGGTCCGGGACCCAGTGCAGCGTGGCCGTCGAGACGATCGTGCCCCCGCCATCTGTCAGCTACACGCTGCCCTGCACATGCCCGCAGTCCTTGTCGTCGTATTCCGAGGCGCAGTACGTCTGCGCCTCCCACTTGGCTTTGAAGCCCTTGACGAACTGCGAGAGAGCGCGTCGCTTGCTCGACGCGCTGTGATGTCCGGCGACGACCTGCTTCTGGATCCGCTGTGACAGCAGGTTGAGTTCCACCCGGAAGAGGAGATCCGCGACGGTCTGTCCGGACTTGCGCAGGAACGCCTCGAATTCCCTGCGCTTGTGGAACTGCGTGCTGCGGATGCGATCGAAGTCCCTCCTGACCTCAGCCGTGGTCACGCCGATACCCAGATCCTTGGCTTCGCCCTTCACCCAGTCGGAGGAGATCAGGAACCCCAGGACCTCTTCCTGCAATGCCGTCGCGCTGGCCGGCTGCTGTCCCTTGGCCGTCGGTTCCGCCGCCTTCTTCGCGACCGTCAGCCAGTGCGAGTATGTCGCGCCGGCTATCGCTTCCGCGCCCACGCACACAAGCGTCTGCCCAGGAGCCGGTTCTGCGCCGGCGGCAGCGACGGGAGTCGCCGGCGCGACGCCGGCCGGCGGCGACGCAGCGGGCGGCGGACACCCTTCGGAGGCAACTTCGGCGCCGCTCGATCCGATATTCGCGAACAGCACGGCTGCCAGCGTCGCCAACGCCAGCAGCACCCCGAGCCGACGCACTACGCCCCGTGGCACTTCTTGAACTTCTTACCGCTCCCGCACCAGCAGGGATCGTTGCGCCCGACCTGGTGCTCCTCGTCGACCACGCGCTGCTCCACCACCGGCATCGCTTCCATGTCCTGCCCGATTTCGCCGTAGCCTCCCTGCGCCGCACCGACGCCGGCGGCAGCGGCGGCCTGCGCCAGCGCGCCTGCGCCAGCGGCGCTGTGGCCGCCCGAGTAGGACACGCGGCCCGCGCGCGTGGAGTTGCCCGCGGCTGAGAACGCCGGTATGGCATCCCGCCCACCCGCGCCGCCGCCGTTTTCGCCCTCGACGTTGACCTGAACGTTGAAGATCATGCGCGCGTAGTCAGACCACACGATGTTCATCAGGTCGCCAAACAGCGTGAACGCCTCGTTCTTGTACGCCACCAACGGGTCGATCTGCGCGAAGCCGCGCAGGTGGATGCCCTCGCGCAGGTAGTCCATGTCGAACAGGTGCTCGCGCCAGCGTTCGTCGATGGTCTGCAGCAGCAGGAAGCGCTCGAGCGCTTCCATCAGCTCCTTGCCGAGGGACTCTTCGCGCGCGTTGTAGCGCTCCAGCGCCTCATCGACGATGCGATCGGTCAGCACGTTGCGGTCGACGGTGTCGCGGTCGAGGTCCTCGCCGGCGAGCTCCACCGGGAACAGCTGGCCGAGCGCCGTGAACAGGCCGTCCATGTCCCAGTCCTCGATGAAGTCGCCCGGCGTGTACTGGTCGATCGTGCGCTCGATCACCTTCGCCACTTCCTCGCGCGCCTCGTCGCCGATGCTCTTGCCTTCCAGCACCTCGTCGCGGTACTTGTAGATCACTCGCCGCTGCTCGTTCATCACGTCGTCGTACTCGAGCACGCGTTTGCGGATCAGGAAGTTCTGCTCCTCGACCTTCTTCTGCGCTTTCTCGATCTGCTTGGAGAGCATCCCCGCCTCGATCGGTTCCTCGTTGCCCTCCTCGTCCACGCCGCCGAGTTTGTCGAGGATGCGGTAGATGCGATCGCCCGCGAACAGCCGCACGAGGTCGTCTTCCGCGGATAGGAAGAAGCGCGACTCGCCCGGGTCGCCCTGGCGCCCCGCGCGACCGCGCAGCTGGTTGTCGATGCGCCTTGACTCGTGGCGCTCGGTGCCGCAGATGAACAGGCCGCCCGCCGCCATCACCAGCTCGCGGCTGTCCGCCAGCTTCGCCTCCACTTCCGGCAGGATCTCCTGCATGCGCCGCTCGTAGGCCTCCGCGTCGCCCGGGTCCACGCCTTCCCTGGCCAGCTGCTGGGCGGCCAGGTGCTCGGGGTTGCCGCCGAGCTTGATGTCCACGCCGCGGCCCGCCATGTTGGTCGCGATCGTCACCGCGCCCGGCTGGCCCGCCTCGGCGACCACGTCGGCCTCGCGCGCCGCGTGCTCCGGTTTGGCGTTCAGCACCGTGTGCTTGATCCCCTGCTTGGTCAGCCGTTCGGAGAGCAGCTCCGAGACCTCCACCGAGATCGTCCCCACCAGCACCGGCTGGCCGGCCTCGTGGCGCGTCACGATTTCCCTCGTGACCGCGCTCCACTTGCCCTCCTTGGTCTTGTAGACCTGATCGTTGCGATCCGCGCGCACCATCTCCTTGTTCGTCGGGATCTGCACGACCGGCAGCTCGTAGATCTTCATGAACTCCGTCGCCTCCGTCAGCGCCGTGCCGGTCATGCCAGAGAGCTTGTCGTACAGGCGGAAGTAGTTCTGGTAGGTGATCGTCGCCAGCGTCTGGTTCTCCTCCTGGACGGCCACCCCCTCCTTCGCCTCGACCGCCTGGTGCAGGCCCTCCGACCAGCGCCTGCCGTCGAGGATGCGCCCCGTGAACTCGTCGATGATCTTGACCTCGCCCTCGATCACCGCGTAGTCCACGTTGACCTTGTACAGCGACTCCGCGCGCAGCGCCTGGATCAGGTGGTTGACCAGGTGGCCGTTCTCAGCGCGATACAGGTGGTCGATGCCGAGGAAGCGCTCGGCCTTGGCGACTCCCTGCTCGGTGATCGCGACCGTTTTCTGCTTCTCGTCGATCTCGTAGTCGAAGTCCGCCACGAACTGCTTCTTCATGCGCGGGTCCATGCCTTCCGGCGTCTTGCCCACCACCAGCTTCGGCGCCAGGCGCGCGAACTTCACGTACAGGTCCGCCGCCTGTTCGGGCGCGCCGGAGATGATCAGCGGCGTGCGCGCCTCGTCGATCAGGATGTTGTCGACCTCGTCCACGACCGCGAAGTAGTGCCCGCGCTGGACCTTTTCGCCCAGGTCCTTGGCCATGTTGTCGCGCAGGTAGTCGAAGCCGAACTCCGAGTTCGTGCCGTACACCACGTCGCACGCGTACGCGAGGTGCTTGTCCTCGTAGGACTGCATGTTCTCGAGCACGCCCACCGACACGCCCAGCGCGTCGTAGATCGGGCTCATCCATTCCGCGTCGCGCCGCGCCAGGTAGTCGTTGACCGTCACCACGTGCACGCCCCTGCGCTCGCGCGGGGTGCCCTCCGGCGCGTCGGGGTCGGCGTCTCTGACCGCCAGCGAGTTCAGCACCACCGCCAGCGTCGCCGTCAGCGTCTTGCCCTCGCCCGTCTTCATCTCTGAGATCTGCCCCTCGTGCAGGGCCATCCCGCCGATCAGCTGCACGTCGAAGTGGCGCATGCCCATCGTGCGCTTGCCCGTCTCGCGCACGATCGCAAAGCACTCCGGCAGCAGCGCGTCCAGCTCCTCGCCTTCGTTCGCGCGCTCGCGCAGCGCGTCCATCCGCTCGCGCAGCTCCGCGTCGCTGTCGTGCTCGAGCTCCGCCTCGAACGCGCCGATCAGCGCCACGCGCTTCTGGTACTCCTTGAACTTCTTCGCCTCGCCGACGTTCAGCGCGCGATCGAGCAGGGATGGCATGCGCCAAGGATAGCCCCCGGCGCTAAACGTCTGGTTACGAGCCGTTGCCGGCCGCCGGCGATCGGCGGTCCGGTCTGCGCTCGACTACGCGGCTCGCAGCCGCCGCTCAGATCGAGGGGAACGTCGCGGGTGGGTGGGACTCGGTCACGGCGCGCGCGACCCGTGCCGCGGCGGCGTGCGCCTCGCGGCGGTGGCGCAGTTTGTCGCGGTGGCGCTTGACCTGGCGAGCCAGCTCGTCGACGACGAGGTTCAGCGAGTGCAGCATCTCCGGCGAGGAGTCGTGCGCCCGCAGCGTCACGCCCTTCAGATACAACGTGCACTCCGCCACCTGGCTGTCTGTGACGCGCGGATTGGGCTCCTTGAAGATCTCGATCTCCAGGCGGGCCAGGTCGGAGACCTGCCGCGAGACCTTGCTCAGACGACGTTCCGCATGCGCGCGGAGCTCGTCGGTGACCGGGACGTTGCGACCCTTGATGTCGATCTGCATCACGGCTCCTTCGGTCGGCCTTGTCTTCGTGTCTTCGATGCTACGCCCGAGGGCGGCGGATGTAAATGGACCCTCAACAGAATGTTGCGGGCGCAAATTGCGACCATTCACAGACGGTATTCCATCGGGACGTGTGCTACGATGACTCTTGTCATAGTCTCACTTTCCGTGAAGGGGCTCGCTTAGGCGGGCCTCTTCGCGTTAAGGGTCCGGCTCCCGTCGCCGGCCGTGGTCGCCTCGCCGTGGACGGTCAGCCAGCGCGGCGCAGGCTCTGCAGGATTCCGCCGTGGCCGGCGATCGCGCCGATCAGGATCGCCTCGCCGGCGATCTCCGTGCCCGGGAACACGATGCTTTCGCGCAGCTGCGCGCCCGCGCCGACGCTCGCGCCGTCGCCGAGCACGATCGGCCCCATCAGGCGCACGCCCTCCCCGAGGCGCACGTCGCGCCCGATCCAGACCGGCCCCTCGACCTCCGTGTCGGCCCGCAGCGGAGACTCTCCGGCCACGACCACCCCCGGGCTGACCTCCTCGCCGTCGACCTGCAGGCGCAGCTCGCCGCGCAGCGCGTCGAATGTGCCCTGCCTGAGCTCGCTCAGCGAGCCCACGTCGTTCCAGTACTCGCGCGTTTCGTGGATGTAGAACGGCACGTCGTTCTCGAGCAGCACCGGGAACACGTCCTGCGCCCAGTCCACGAACGGCCGCTCGGGGAAGTAGTCGAAGATCCGCGGGCTGAACGCGTAGATGCCGCAGTTGCCGAGATCCGACAGCGCCTCCTCCGGGGCGGGCTTCTCCTGGAAGCCCGTGATCCGCCCGTCGCGGCCGTGCAGCACCACGCCGTACTCGCGCGTGTCGGCGACCTGCTTGACCGCCAGCGTCGCCACGCCGCCCGTCTCCAGATGCCTGGCCGCGAACGCGCTCAGGTCGATGTCCGTCAGCGCGTCCCCCGAGATCACCACGAAAGAGTCCTCGCCGAAGAAGCTCGCGCACTTGCGCACGCCGCCCGCCGTGCCGAGCAGCTCCTGCTCGTAGCTGTAGCTCAGCCGCTCGCCGAAGTACTCGCGGATCGAGTCCGGGAAGTAGTGCAGGTTGGCGATCACCTGCTCGAAGCCGTGCGCGGCGAGCAGCTCTAGGATGTGCTCCATCACTGGGCGGTCGAGCACCGGCACCATCGGCTTGGTGATCTCGTATGTCAGCGGGCGCAGGCGCGTGCCAAGCCCCGCCGCCAGGACCATTGCTCTCATCGGGCGATGAACCTAGCGGATCGGTGCGCTTGCGGGCGATCCAACCGCATCCCTCGCTACGCTCAACTCATGCAAGCTGCTCCCAGCGTCGACCTCGAGTTCGCCGTGCAGCACTATTTTACGCTGCTTCGCGACCAAGCGCGGGCAGCCGGCTCAGAGGGGAATTACGCGATCTCTGCGGCACTCGCGGTCCGCGAAGGCGGCGTCGAGGTTGTGTTCTTGGGGGGCAACACGGTCTTTGGCTCACGTAATCCAAGCGGACACGCGGAGATGAACGCGATCCGTCTCGCATGGGAGGTGGGCGCTGCCGAGCCCGGATCCACGACGCTGTCGGAGCACATCCGGGATGGCTCGGTGATCATCCGCAGCGCACCACACGGCGAACGCGAGTCGGTCCTCTACACCACGCTTGAGCCCTGCCCGATGTGCACCGTGTGCATCATCACCGCTGGCATCCAGTGCGTCGTCGTCGCCGCGGAGGATCCGCCGTCGGGCTCATTGGTCGGCGAGCGGCTTCGCTCGCTGCCGCCGCTGTGGCCCGAGCTTGCCCACTCCATCGGCCTTAAGGTACGTCTCTGCCAGTCGCACAACGCAGGCGACCCCGCCACATATCTCCCATCCGAGCTGCACCAGGAGCTGATCGACATCTTCCTGGCCAGCAGAGAGCCCCTCGACCGGGCACTCGGAGAGGGCGGCGCGCTCGACACCCGGTCCATCCACGAGCACGCCACGGCCTTGCAGCGGGCCCAGCACATAGGCTGAGCTCACCGGCCGCCGCGCTTCTACAGCACGGCGGTGGCCACGACGATCAGGAACGCCGCCGCGAGCGCGATCTCGGCGCGCAACAGCAGGTAGCCCCTCCGGGTCTGCATGGACTCGTAGCGCAGGATGTCGGCGAGCTTGATGCGCTCGGCCGCTAGTTCGGCGGTAATGCTTTCGTCGTCGTCGAGCTCGGCAAGGCGCTTCAGCAGCTCGCCGTAGGGGTCGGCCTCTTTGAGCAGGCCCAGCGGAAAGAAGACCTCCCTGTACCTGTCGCTGTATTTCGCCCTCAGCTGGGCCTCCAGTTTGTCCGGGTGGTAGGGAAGCAGCGCACGAAGGATGAAGTAGATAGACCCCAGGAACGCAACGAACGCAAGAAACAGGCAGACGAGTGCGACATGCTGCTGAGCGCCGCTCGCCGAGTGATAGACGCCGCCGAGGTTGACCAGCAGCGTGATCACACCCGTGAACAGCAGGCCGTGGACGATCAGCGCTGCCGATGCCTTCGTGTCGTTGGCGATGATCGCGCTCTGCACGTCCTCGATCGACGCCAGCAGAAGATCATGTACGTGCCTCGGAGTGCTCACGGGATCGTCCCTCTGCGCTCGCCTGGCTCGTTAATCGCAGCGGTCGCTTGTCGGCGGCTAAGCCTAGCAAATGCGATCTGCTGAGCTAATTCGATAAGTCGGGCCCTTTGCTACGCGCTGCGACCGGGCGGCGCTGTCGTCAGTAGCGGTAGTGGTCGGGCTTATACGGTCCGTCGACGGGCACGCCGATGTAGGCGGCCTGCTCGTCGCTCAGCCGCGTGAGCTTCACGCCGAGCGCGTCCAAGTGCAGGCGCGCGACCTTCTCGTCGAGGTGCTTGGGCAGCACGTACACGCGCTTCTCGTACTCGTCGTTCTTCGTAAACAGCTCGATCTGGGCGATCGTCTGGTTGGAGAACGAGTTGCTCATCACGAAGCTCGGGTGCCCTGTCGCGTTGCCGAGGTTCAGCAGGCGGCCCTCCGAGAGCATGATGATCGCGTGGCCGTCGGGGAACACCCACTTGTCGACCTGCGGCTTGATGTTCACGCGCTCGATGCCCTGCACCCGCGCCAGCCCCGCGATGTCGATCTCGTTGTCGAAGTGCCCGATGTTGCCGACGACCGCCTGGTGCTTCATGCGCGCCATGTCCTGCGCCTTGATGATGTCCTTGTTGCCGGTCGTCGTCACGAAGATGTCCGCGTAGGCGAGCACTTCCTGCAGCGTTTTGACCTCGTAGCCCTGCATCGCCGCCTGCAGCGCGCAGATCGGGTCGATCTCGGTGATGATCACGCGCGCGCCCTGGCCGCGCAGCGATTCCGCGCAGCCCTTGCCGACGTCGCCGAAGCCGCACACGACCGCCACCTTGCCGCCGATCATCACGTCGGTCGCGCGGTTGATGCCGTCGATCAGCGAGTGCCGGCATCCGTACAGGTTGTCGAACTTGGACTTCGTGACCGAGTCGTTGACGTTGATCGCCGGGAACAGCAGCTCGCCGCGCTCGACCATCTCATACAGGCGGTGCACGCCCGTCGTCGTCTCCTCGGTGACGCCTTTGATGCCCTCGCCCACGCGCGTCCAGCGCTGCGGGTCCTCCGCCAGCGAGCGCGTCAGCACCCCGAGGATCACCGCCAGCTCCTCAGACTCGGCGCCGGCCGGGTCGGGCACTGCGCCCGCGGCCTCGTATTCGGTCCCCTTGTGCACCAGCAGGGTCGCGTCGCCGCCGTCGTCCAGGATCATGTTCGGGCCCACCGAGCCGTCCTCGCCGGCCTCCGGCCAGCAGAGCACCTGCTCCGTGCACCACCAGTACTCCTCGAGCGTCTCGCCCTTCCACGCGTACACCGGCACCCCGCGGGGGTCCTCCGGCGTGCCCGTCGGCCCCACCGCCACCGCCGCCGCGGCGTGGTCCTGGGTGGAGAAGATGTTGCAGCTGCACCAGCGCACCTCCGCGCCGAGCGCCGTCAGCGTCTCGATCAGCACCGCCGTCTGGATCGTCATGTGCAGCGATCCTGTGATCCGCGCGCCCTTCAGCGGCTGCGCGTCGGCGTACTCGGCCCGGATCGACATCAGGCCGGGCATCTCGTGCTCGGCCAGCGTGATCTCCTTGCGGCCGTACTCGGCCAGCGAGAGGTCGGCCACCTTGAAGTCGGTGCTGAGCGTTGCTGTGGGGGTCATTGCTGACATGACGAAGCCTCCTGTCCGGTCAGATGAGCGCCCTTGCTTCAGGGAGAAAGGCCGAGCGTGGCGGACGTGGGCCCGTCGCAGCGCTCCTCGGCCGCCTCGGAAGGTATCACAACACTTCCAGCTGGCTAGCGTGCGGCCAGCGCCGACTTCAGCTCGTCGATCAGCTTCACCGGGCCGGGATCGACCCCGCGCAGGGCCGCCAGGTAGATCGAGACGAGGTCGCCCAGCAGCGTCAGCGAGATCACGCGCTCGACCGCGGTCTGCCCGCGCGTCTCCAGGCGATAGCTCGCCGCCGCGTTGCCGGCGATCAGGCGCTCGGTCAGGTCCATCCGCTCCTTCAGGCGCGGATGGGCGTCGGAGTCGTCGAGGAACACCGCCGAGAAGCGGCCGACGGAGCCGGCTCCCTCCCATCCGGCGATCTCGTTGTGGTCGAGCTCCGGCAGCTCGTTCCAGAAGCACGGCTGCTTTGAGTTCTCGTTGATCTGCGTCTTCCAGCGGTAGGCGATCGGCGTCGTCAGGCCCGCGCCGGCGATCACCGGCGTCGTGCCGTGCAGCCCGCGCGCCAGTTCCTTGGCCTGCGAGTCCTCCGGCGCGTCCGGCCCCCACTCCGCGACCAGCTGCTCGATGTGCGAGGCGGCGACGTCGATCTCAGGGGTCAGCCGCGGGCCGGCGCCGCACAGGGCCGCCACCTCGAGCGCCGCCACGATCATGTACGCGACCGCCGCGCGCGGCTGAAAGCCGGTGGGCAGCGGAATCACGGGCACGCCGTCCGCGCGCGCCATCTCCGCCAGGCGCCCGCCGGTGGTCACGACCGTGCGCTTGGCGCCCAGCGCGCCCGCCGACTCGTAGCACGCGAGCGTCTCCTCGGTCTCGCCCGAGTAGCTCGCACACAGCACCATCGTGTCCGGCGTCGTCCACGGCGGCAGCCCGTACGCGCGCGTCACGAAGATCGGGCGCGAGGCGTGGTCGCCCATCGCCGCGCGCGCCAGCGCGCCCCCGATCGCCGAGCCGCCCATGCCCGCCACCACCAGTCCCGCGGCGGTGTCCCAGTCCTGCATGATCGCCGACTCCACCCGCCACAGCGCGTCGCGCAGGTGCTCGGGCAGCGCCAGCACGTCACCGAGCTGGTTGGAGGGATCGACGCGGGCGATGCTCGCGCGCGAGAGCTCCGCTGCGGTGGGTGTCGCGGTCGCGCCGCCATCGCTCATGTGGTGCTCGCCTCCTGTGACGCTCGGGGAATTGCCGCCATGGGCACGTGGAGCCTAGAACTCGATCGCGCCGTCAGGCAGTTCGACACCAGGGAAGATACGCGCCCCGCGCGTGATCACGTTGCGCGCCCCCACGCTGACGCCCTCGCCGAGCACCGCTCCGCCTGTGATGCTGGTGCCCGCGCCCACGCGGCAGCCGGCGGCGATGATGCAGTCACGCAGCTCGCAGCCCTCGCCGATCTGCGTCCCCTCGAGCACGACCGCGCGCTCGACCGTCGAGCCGGTCCCCACGGACACGTCCTGCGCGAGCACCACCAGGCTGCCCACGTGCGCGCTCTGCGCCACCTCCACGCCGCACTCGAGCATCGCCGGCGGGATCACCCTGCCGTGCGCCCGCGCGCCCTCGTCGATCGCCAGCCAGTCCTCGCCCAGCCGCTCGCGCACAGCCGTCTCGACGTTGCCCTCGAGGATGTCGAACGTCCCCTGCAGGTAGCGCGCCGGCGTGCCGATGTCCAGCCAGTAGCTCTCCGACGGGAACCCGTACAGACCCGCGTCGATCAGCCGCGGCCACACCTCGCGCTCGATCGAGACGTTGCGATCGGGCGCCACCAGCTCCAGGATCTCGCGCTCGAGCACGTACGCGCCCGCGCTGATCAGGTTGCTCCTGATGCTGTCCGGGCTGGGCTTCTCCACAAAGTCGCTGACCGAGCGGTCCTCGCGGAGGATCACTACGCCGTAGGCGCTCGGATCGGGCACCGGGACCAGCGCCAGCGTCGCCCGCGCGCCGCTGGACTCGTGCTGGGCGATCTGCGCCGTCAGGTCGATGTCGGTGAGCACGTCGCCGTTGAGCATCAGGAAGCGCTCGTCGAGCATCGGCTCGGCGAGCTTCAGCGCGCCCGCCGTGCCGCGCGGGTCGGGCTCCTCCACGAAGCGCAGGCGGATGCCCAGCTGCGAGCCGTCGCCGAGCACGCTGCGCACGCCGTCGGCCAGGAACCCGCACGACATGATCACGTCGTCGACGCCATGCCCGCGCAGCCACTCGAGCATGAACGCGATGAACGGCCGATCCACCAGCCGTACCACCGGCTTGGGCACGGTCGAGGTCAGCGGACGCAGGCGGGTGCCCTGCCCGCCCACCAGGATCACCGCCTGCATCGGCGCCCGTCCCTGTTGGTGTGGCGCGCCCGACTGGCGGCCCTCATCGCCTGCCGATGCCCTCGTAGGTCAGGCCGACGGCGCGGATCGCGTCCGGATCGAGCGCGTTGCGCCCGTCGATCACCACATTGCCCGCCATCGCCTCGGCGGCCTGCTTCCAGTCGAGCCGTATGAACTCGCTCCACTCGGTCACCAGCACCACCGCGTCGGCTCCCTCGAGGGCCTGGAACGCCGAGTCGCAGTAGCACAACTGCGGCATCAGCTCGCGGGCCTCCGACTCGGCCACTGGGTCGTAGGCGGTGACAGTGACACCCTCGGCAAGCAGTCGTGCCGCAAGCACCAGCGAGGACGCACCCCGCATGTCGTCGGTCTCGGGCTTGAAGGCCAAGCCCAGTAGCGCGACGCGCCTGCCGGCAAGCTCGCCGAGGTGACGTTGCAGCTTGGAGACCACTCTGCGCTTCTGCAGCTCGTTGACCTCGGTGACGGCGTTGAGCAGTTGGAAGTGATAGCCGGAGTTGGCAGCGAGCAGCTTGAGAGCGCTCACGTCCTTCGTAAAGCAACTGCCGCCGTAGCCAATGCCGGCCTGCAGGAAGCGAGGGCCAATACGCGAGTCCAGGCCCACCCCTCGTGCCACCTCGATCACGTCCGCGCCAGTCTCCTCGCAGACGTTGGCGATCTCGTTGATGAACGAGATCTTGGTCGCCAGAAAGGCGTTGGCAGCCAGCTTGATCATCTCGGCGCTGGCGACATCGGTCCGCACCAGAGGGGCTTGCAGCGGTGCGTACAGCTCGATCACCGCGTCCCCTGCCCAATCTCCAATGTCCCCCACAACGACGCGGTCGGGATTCATGAAGTCGGCTACCGCCGACCCCTCCTTGAGGAACTCAGGACAGGAAACGTAGGCCATCGACTCCTTGCCGCGTTCTCTGAAGACACGCTGGATCGTCGCGCCGGTACCGCACGGCACGGTGGACTTCATCACCAGCGCGTGCCCCTGCAAACGGGGCATCTCGTCGACCACGGCGTTGACCGCCGTCAGGTCGGCGTCGCCGGAGTGTGTGGGCGGAGTTCCAACCGCCACGAACAGCAAGCGCGCGTGCTCCAACGCATCGGCCACGTCGGTCGAGAAATGCAACCGCGCCGAGTTGCGGGAGATGACCTCCTCCAAGCCGGGCTCGTAGATCGGCACCTCGCCGCGCCGCAGCCGCTCGATCTTGGCGGCGTCGATGTCCACGCACCAGACGTCGCTGCCCAGCTCGGCGAAGCCGGCCGCCGTGACCAGCCCGACGTAGCCGGTGCCGATCACCCCGATTGGCTCGCGTGCGGCGCTCATGAAGCGGGGAAGGCTAGCTGCTGCGGGGGATCGGTGACGTGTCTGAGGATCTGGCTTGCAGGTTTCGCGCAACGTAGCCGATCGCCTTACGACGTACGCAGGCCATCGAGCAGGCGGGTGATCTCTGCCTCGATCCGTGCCAGCGCTCGCTCCGGCTTGGGGTCGGTGGCGGCTAGCAATCCCGCCTCGATCAACGCGGACAGCAGGAGGTGGGTCGTGATCGTGACGTCGTTGCTGGCCAGCTCGCCGGCGTCGACAGCCGCCTGAACGCCGGCCCCCAGAGCCGCTATGCCCAGCGGCGCCGCAGCTTCACGCCAGCTCTCCCATCCGAGCACCGCACGGCTCTGCCTCAGGCCGATCCGCTGAAGCTCCCCCGGGCTCGCGCACTCGCGCACATAGGCGATGCACGCCGCCAGGAGCTGATCGAACGGACCAGCGCCGCTGAGTGCCTGCTGCGCGGCGACCGCGCCCAGGCGGAGCATCGCGTCCCGCTCGGAGGACTCGTAGGCGGCCTTGAAGAGATCGACCTTGCTGGTGAAGTGGTGGTACATGCCGCCACGGCTGACGCCGGCGCGAGCGAGGATCTCCTCCGTCGCGATCTGGTCGAAGTCTCGTTCGAGGAGCAGATCGCGCATCGCGCGGACCAGCCGCTCGCGCGCTCCGGCGGGCGGGCGACCGCGCTTGGGGGCGGATGTTGCCGCCGCTTCGGATGGGGAATTGACACCGGACATTCTCTGCGCTACTTTACCGACCGACAGTCGGTCGGAAAAGCTATCAGGCCCACCGGCCTGCCAACCGGCGACACCAACTCAGGAGGGCAAGATGGAGCTTTACGCAATCCTCAGGCGCAACGGCTGGCGATCGGACGCCGAGCTCGAGGAGGCCGCGGCGCGCTCGACGAAGGTCGCAGATGAGCAGATGCCTGACGACGTGCGCTGGATCCGCAGCTATGTCCTTCAGGAGGATGGCGGCTCAGTCGGAACCGTGTGCATATATGAGGCGGCAGGCGCGGACGCGATCCGTAGGCACGCGTCGCTCGCGGACCTCCCCGTAAGCGAGATCGTGCCGATCGCCGACACCGTGGTCGTGCGACCCGACCCGGCCCGCGCGGGCGTGTAGGTGGATACGTGGCTGGGGCCCGGGCTCGCATTCGCCCATGGGGCTGCCAGAAGACTCGAGCAGCGCGCTACGGCTGGACGGCCAGGAACGCCTCGTAGCGCTTGGCGTCGCGCAGCGCCCTGGCCTGCTCCTCGCTGCCCTCCGCGGCGCGCTCGCCGGCAGCCCGCGCTTCGGAGAGCTTGGTCTCGAGCGTCGGCCGGTCGATCTGCTCGGGCGCGATCGCCTCCTCGACCAGCACCAGCGCGCGATTGTCCGCGAACTGCATGTAGCCCTCCGCCTGCGCGAAGCGCACGATCTCGTTCTCAGAGCGATACAGCCGCAGCTCGGTCGGCTCGAGCCGCGCGAGCACCCGCTCGTGGTTGGCGAGGATCCCGATCGAGCCCACGGTCGTGACCGTGGACAGCATTTCGACCTCCTCGGAGAACACCTCGCCCTCCGGCGTCAGCACTTCCACTGGGAACTTCGAGTGCGCCATTACTTCTTGGCCGCCGCGACCACTTCGTCGATCGTGCCCTTCAGGAAGAACGCGCTCTCGGGCACCTCGTCGTGCTTGCCGTCGATGATCTCCTCGAAGCCCCTGATCGTCTCGGCGATCGGCACGTACGCGCCGGGCGTGCCCGTGAACTGCTCGGCGACGAAGAACGGCTGCGAGAGGAAGCGCTCGATCCGGCGCGCGCGCGAGACCGTCAGCTTGTCCTCGTCGGAGAGCTCGTCGATGCCGAGGATCGCGATGATGTCCTGCAGCTCCTTGTAGCGCTGCAGGATCTCCTTGACGCGGTTGGCGACGCGGAAGTGGTCCTCGCCGAGGATATCCGCCTTGAGAATCGTCGAGGTCGAGTCGAGCGGGTCGACCGCCGGGTAGATGCCTTTTTCGGAGATCCCGCGGGACAGCACCGTGGTGGCGTTGAGGTGCGCGAACACCGACGCGGGCGCCGGGTCGGTGAGGTCGTCGGCGGGGACGTAGATCGCCTGCACGGAGGTCACAGAGCCCTCGCGCGTGGAGGTGATGCGCTCCTGCAGCTGTCCCATCTCGGTCTCCAGCGTCGGCTGGTAGCCCACCTGCGAGGGCATGCGCCCGAGCAGCGCCGAGACCTCGGAGCCGGCCTGCACGAAGCGGAAGATGTTGTCGATGAACAGCAGCACGTCCTGACCCTGGTCGCGGAAGTATTCGGCCATCGTCAGGCCCGACAGCGCGACGCGCATGCGCGCCCCGGGGGGCTCGTTCATCTGCCCGAAGACGAGCATCGTCTTGTCGAGCACGCCCGACTCCTTCATCTCCAGCCACAGGTCGTTGCCCTCGCGCGAGCGCTCGCCGACGCCGCAGAACGCCGACAGCCCGCCGTGTTCCTTGGCGAGGTTGTGGATGAGCTCCTGGATCAGCACGGTCTTGCCCACGCCGGCGCCTCCGAACAGCCCGACCTTGCCGCCCTTGGCGTACGGGGCGAGCAGGTCGACGACCTTGATGCCGGTCTCGAACATTTCGGTGGTCGGCGTCAGGTCCTCCGCACGCGGGGCGTCCTGGTGGATGCCGCGGCGCTCCACATCGGCGGGCAGCTCGGCGCCGAGGTCGATCGGGTCGCCGAGCAGGTTGAAGATCCTGCCGAGCGTGACCTCGCCGACGGGGACCGTGATCGGCCCGCCGGTGTCGATCACCTCGGCGCCGCGCGCCAGGCCGTCGGTCGTGTCCATCGCGACCGCGCGCACGCGGTCATCGCCGAGGTGCTGCTGAACCTCGCAGACCAGCACGGCCTCGCGCTGGGCCGCGATGTCCTTGGCCTCCTCCGCCGCCGCGGAGGCCGGGCGGGCGATGGTGATCGCGTGGTTGATCTCGGGCAGGCGGTCGGGGAACACGGCCTCGATCACGACGCCCTGGATCTCCTCGATGCGCCCGACGTTGCGCTTCGCGGCGTCGCCGGCGGGCTGGGTGGCCTCTTGCGTGGGGCTGGACATTAGCTCTGTGATCTCCTAGTCATTTCGTTCAAGTTTGTCGTAATCATGAGAGGCCCTCTGCGCCGGCTACGACCTCCATGATCTCCTGGGTGATCTCCGCCTGACGCGCGCGGTTCATCTGCAGCGTGTAGTCGGTGATGATTTCGCCGGCGTTCTCCGAGGCGCTGCGCATCGCCGTCATCTGGGCCCCGAAGAAGCCGGCCGCCGACTCCACCAGCGCCCGGTAGACCGAGATCTCGATGTAGTCGGGGACCAGCCGCCGCAGGATCTTCCCGGGGTCGGGCTCGTACTCGACCGCGCCGCGGCTCCTGCCCGCCTCTCCGGCGCCGTCCGACTCGCCCGCGAGCGCCTCCTGCGTGAGCGGCAGCAGCGTCTGGCGCGTGACTGTCTGGGTCAGCGGCGAGACGTAGGAGTTGAAGATCATCTCCACGCGATCGACGTGGCCGTCGGCATACGCCTGGATCAGGTCGTCGGCGATGGTGCGCGCGTCCACGTAGGAGGGGCGGTCGGAGAAGCCCGTGTAGGCGCCTTGGAGCTCGTTGCCGCGGAACGTCAGCGAGGAGACGCCGCGGCGCCCGGTCGCATACCAGGCGCTGCGCACGCCCTGTTCGCTCAGCTCACCCGAGAGGCGCACGCCGGCGCGGATGATCTGCGAGTTGAAGCCGCCGGCGAGGCCGCGGTCGCCGGTCACGAGCAGCAGGCCGACGTTCGTCTGGGACTCGTGCGCGCGCAGCAGCGGCAACAGCTCGCCCTCGGCGCCCGCGGCGGCAGCCGCCTCCCGGGTCATGCGCCCGATCGCGTCCGCGTAGGGGCGCAGCGCGGCGATGCGCTGCTCAGCGCGGCGCAGGCGCGCGGCCGCCACCATCTCCATCGCGCGCGTGATCTTCTGGATGTTCTTGACCGACGCGATCTTGTTCTTGACGTCGCGCTGAGAAGCCATGGCTGTACCTCGCAGACGGCGCTAGGCCGCCTGCGGTGTGGCCTCCTGGGTTGCGGCCGGCCCGCGCGCCTGCAGGGGCGCGGCGTCGTCCAGCGGCTGGCCCTCCTCGTCGAGGTCGTAGCCGAAGTCCTTGGCGAACGCGTCGACCGTCGCGCGCACCTCGCTCTGGGTCTCCTCCGACCAGTCGCCGCCGTTGATCTTCGCGCGCAGCTCCTGATGCTGCGCGTGCAGGCGCCCGGTCAGGCCGACCAGGAACTCCTGCGTGCGCTCGACGTTCAGGCGGTCGAGGTAGCCGTTGGTGGCGGCGAAGATCTGCACCGTCTGATCCTCGACCGCCAGCGGCGCGCGCTCGTGCTGGTTGAGCGTCGCCACCAGGCGCTCTCCGCGCGCGAGCGTCCTCTGCGTGTCGGCGTCGAGGTCCGAGCCGAACTGCGCGAACGCCTCCAGGTCGCGGTACTGCGAGAGCTCGAGCTTGATGCGCCCGGCGACCTTCTTCATCGGGCTGATCTGCGCGTTGCCGCCGACGCGCGAGACCGAGATGCCGACGTTGATCGCGGGGCGCACGCCCGAGTTGAACAGCTTGGACTCGAGGAAGATCTGCCCGTCGGTGATCGAGATCACGTTCGTGGGGATGTACGCGGAGACGTCGCCGGCCTGCGTCTCGATGATCGGCAGCGCCGTCAGCGAGCCGCCGCCGAGATCGTCGTTGAGCTTGACCGCGCGCTCGAGCAGGCGCGAGTGCAGGTAGAAGACGTCGCCGGGGTAGGCCTCGCGTCCGGGAGGACGGCGCAGCAGCAGCGACATCTGGCGGTAGGCGTATGCGTGCTTGGTCAGGTCGTCGTACACGCACAGCGCGTGCTTGCCGTTGTAGAGGAAGTGCTCGCCCATCGCGCAGCCCGCGTACGGCGCCATGAACTTGATCGGCGCCGCCTCGTCGGCGGGCGCGGCCACGATGATCGTGTTTTCGAGCGCCCCGTACTCCTCGAGCGTCTGCGCCAGCGCGACGACCGTCGACATGCGCTGCCCGATCGCCACGTAGACGGACACCACGCCGGTGTCCTTGTTGTTGATGATCGTGTCGATCGCGATCGCCGTCTTGCCCGTCTGGCGGTCGCCGATGATCAGCTCGCGCTGGCCGCGGCCGATCGGGATCATCGCGTCGATCGCCTTCAGGCCGGTCTGCATCGGTTCGGTGACCGGCTGGCGCTGCACGACGCCGGGCGCCTTGAACTCGGCCGGGCGCGTCTGCTCGATGGCGATCGCTCCCTTGCCGTCGAGCGGGCGCCCTAGCGGGTCGACGATGCGCCCGAGCATCTGCTCGCCGACGGGGATCTCCAGCAGCGTGCCGGTGCGCTTGACGGTGTCGCCCTCGGAGATGCGCTCCCAGTCGCCGAACAGCACCGCGCCGACGTTGTCGGACTCGAGGTTCAGCGCGAGGCCGGTGACGCCGTGGGGAAGCTCGAGCATCTCGAAGGACATGCAGTTCTCCAGGCCGTGCAGGCGCGCGATGCCGTCCGCCACCGACAGCACCGTGCCGACCTCGGTCAGCTCGGCTGTGCCGCTGTCGAGACCCTCGATACGGCTCTTGAGAATGCTTGTGATCTCGTCAGGATTGATCTGCATTAAGAGGCTCCTTGGGCAACGTGCCTGCGCAGCTGCTCCAGTCGGTTGCGAATAGAGGCGTCGAGGATCGAGTTGCCGACCCTGATGATGATGCCGCCGATGATGTCCGGGTCCACGCGCGCGGCGAGCGTGACCTTGCGTCCGGCGCGCTCGCCGATCGTCCTGCCGAGGCTGTCGGTGGTCTGCTCGTCGAGCGCGATCGCGCTCGTGATCTCGACGGGCAGCGTCTTGTTCTCCTCGTCCCACAGCCGCTCGTACTCGTGGCGGATGCGGAAGATCACCGGCATGCGGTGGTTCTCGATCAGCAGTCGCAGGAAGTTCAGGAAGCTCGGGTCGGCGCCGTCGAGCATGCGCTCGAGCGCCTCCTGCTTCTCGGTCGTGGAGAAGTACGGCGAGAAGAAGAACACCGCCAGGTCGTGGTTCTCATCGACGGCGTCGGCGAACTGGGCGAGCTGCTCGCGCAGCTCGTCGAGCTTGCCCTGCTCGAGGGCGACTCCGAACAGCGAGCGGGCGTATACCTGGGCGAGCTCCTCCATCAGTTGGTGCTTGCTCCGGAGGACAGGCCGGACAGGTCGATCTCGCTGAGGGCCTCCTCGACCAGACGGCGCTGATCGGCTTCGTTGAGCGTCTTGCGCACGACCTTCTCGGTGGCCAGCACCGTGAGATCGGCGACCTCGCGGCGGATGTCGTCGAGCGCTCGCTTGGTCGCGGCGTCGATGTCGCGCTCGGCCTTCTTGGCCGCGTCGGCGAGGATCTGCTTCGCCTGCTCGCGCGCCTCCTGCTCGAAGGACGTGCCCGTCTCGTGTGCGCGCGCTTCGATGCCCTCGGCCTGGGTCCTGGCCTCCTTGAGGCGCTCGCGGTATTCCTCGAGCACCTGGTCGGCCTCCTTGCGCAGACCGGCGGCGGCGTCGATGTCGCCTTCGATCGTCTTGGCGCGCGTGTCCAGCGCTTGACCGATGAGCGGGAACACCCACCGGCGCAGGACGATCAGCGAGATCGCGAACACCACGATCGTCCAGACCATCAGCCCGACGTTCGGGCTGATCAGAAACGAGCCGCTGGAGGCGAGTGGGGTTTGTGCGAAGGCGAGCATGTTGGCCTAGAGGAAGAAGGCGATGAAGCCGCCGACGAGCCCGTAGAAGAAGCACGCCTCCGTGAGCGCGAAGCCGAGCCACTGGTCGCGTTCGACCTCCTGGCGCAGCTCGGGCTGACGGGTCTTGGCCTGGATCGAAGCGTTGAACACGGCCCCGATGCCCGCGCCTGCGCCCGCGGCGCCGCCGCCCGCGCCGACGCCGAGCGCGATCGCGCGGCCGGCGTCCTGGCTCTGCTTGATGATCGGTTCCGCCACGCCGAGCAGCGGGTGAAACGCAGTGAAGAGGTGTACAAACAGCATTGCTCGATAGCTCCTTGTGTGATTGCTAGTGGCTCGAGACCGCGCTACCGAGATAGATGGCGGTCAGGATGGAAAAGATGAAGGCCTGCAGGCCGGCGATCAGGACGGCCTCGAACAGGAAGATCGCGATTCCGAACGGCAGCAGGAGCCATTGGACCCACTGATCCCCGACGAGCACGCCCAGCTCGCCGCCCATGAACGCGATCAGCATGTGCCCCGCGAGCAGGTTCGCCCACAGACGAACGGTCAGCGAGATCAGGCGCAGGAAGTTCGAGAGGAGCTCGATGCCGAAGATCAGCGGCACGATCGGGCCCTTGACGCCGCTCGGCAGCAGGCCTTTGAGGTAGCCGATCGGCCCGTGGTGCCTGACCCCCTCGTAGGTGAACAGCACGAACACGCTCAGCGCGAGGACCAGCGGGAACGCGACGTTGGTGTCGGCCGCGTAGATCTGCAGCGAGGGGATGTGCGCGCCGAAGATCTTGAAGCTCTCGCCCGAGTCCACCGGCAGCGGGATGTAGCCGATCAGGTTGGAGACGAGGATGAACACGAAGATCGTCGCGATCAGCGGGAAGTACTTCCGTTCCATCTGCGGGTCGAGGTTTTCCCTCGACATGCGGCGCGTGAAGTCGTAGAACATCTCCACGGCGACCTGCAGGCGGCCGGGACGCTGCTGCAGCCGTTTGGCTACATACAGCATCACCCCGAGCGTGATCCCGACCGTCAGCAGCAGGTAGAGCACGCCCTTGTTGAAGGCGACCGGCCCCACCTGGAACCACGTGTCGAGTTTGAACTCGTTGGTCGGGGAGAAGACGCCGCTTGCGACGTCCGCCGCCTTGTGCGACTTGAAGCCGAACAGGATGATGAAGATGACGATCCCGCCGAGCCAGGCGGCCAAGCCCCCGTAGAGGATCTTGCGCCCCTGGCTCATCCCCTGCTTGCCCGATCCCGCTCCTCCGGTGGGAGCGATCGGCGGGGCCCCTGCGACGGCGCTCATTGCGACGGCCCTCCAGGTCGGCCGTCGATCAGGCGCCTGGTGAAGGCGAGCGAGTAGGCGGCGAAGATCATCAGCGACGCGGCCAGGCCGTCGCTGCGCCCGCCGAGCACGGCCGCGAGCACGATCGCCCCCGCCAGCAGCCAGATTCGCCCGAACGCGTCCACCAGGTTGAGGCCGAAGCGGGACTGTTGCGCGGTGCCCTGGATCAGGCGCCCGCCGTAGCGCGCGAGCACGCGCTGGCAGACCCAGGCCACCGCGCCGATCACGCAGCCGAGCGCGGGCGCCCCGAGCGCGAGCGCGACGGCTGCGGCGATGACGACGAACAGCACGTCCGGGTAGCGCAGGATCGCCGCGTAGTTGAGCGCGGGTGCGGGCCGTCGACCCGGAGCGGGGCCGGGCAGGCGCGCGAAGCCGTCGTTGGCATCGAAGTCTGGCATTTCTTCAGGGCCACCCTACAGACGAGACCTGCTTTCGCGCCGTGTGCCGCGAAAGCCGCCTTTGCGTCCCTCAACGCGCCTGCGGTAGCGCGCGCCAGTGTACATGGTCTCGGACTTCGTAACAAGTTTGTGACATGCGCCACGGAGATCGTCCCGTTGACGCAGAGGCCATCAGAAGCGCTACGCGGGCTTGGACCCCGCGAGCGGACGTCCGCGCCGCACGCGCGGCGCGACCCTGCGCGAGGAAGCCTCGAGCAGCCGCACGACCGCGATCGCGCAGGCGATCGTCGCGAGCCCGCCGAGCACGTCGAGCACGAAGTGGTTGCCCGTGGAGAGCACCGCGAACGTGGTCAGGAGCGGATACAGCACGGCCAGCGCCCGCGCCCACGCACGCGTGGAGATCCGCCATACGACGACCGTGCACCACACCGCCCACGCGATGTGCAGCGACGGCATCGCCGCGTACTGGTTGGCGGCCGACGCCAGCGAGCCGGTGTGCCACGAGCCGAGCGTGTGGCTGGAGGCGACCACGTCGACGAAGCCCGGGAGCATGCGCGGCGGCGCCACCGGGTACAGCCAGAAGACGACGAACCCGATCACGTTCGCGGCCACCAGCGCGTTGCGCAGCGGCCGGTAGATGTCCGACCGCCGCCACCACAGGAAGCCGAGCAGGCCGAGCGTGACGACGAAGTGGGCGTTGTCGTAGTAGTAGGAGAGCAGCACGCCGAGCGTGTGGTGCGCGGCGACCCAGCGGTCGAGCGCGTGCTCGGGGTCGATGTGCAGCGAGCGCTCGAGGTCGAGGATCCCCTGACCGTGCGCCAGCGCGGCGTGCGCCCGCAGCGGCGCCAGGTTGGTGATCGCGTCGTACACCCAGCACAGCCACGCGATCGTCAGCGCCTCCGCCCACCAGCGGGTGCGCGCGCGCAGCTGCGGCAGCGCCCCCGCGGCAGCGGATCGCGTGTCGATCTGTACGGCGGTGGACAAGCCGTCGATGTTAACCGCACGCTCAGCCGGTCACGGGGCCACTGGCTCGATCCCCCGCTGGGCGAGCGTGTCGAGCACGCGCGGCAGCGCGGCGACGGTGCGCGTCCACGATCCCGGCGCGGAGTACTCGTCGGCGTCGTGCAGCAGCAGCACCGCGCCCTCGCCGGCGCCGTCGGTGACGCGCGTGGCGATCGAGGCGGGCGTCGCGCGCGCCTCCCAGTCGCGGCCCCAGTGGCTCCACAGCAGCGTGCGCCAGCCGCGCCTACGCGCGAGGCGCAGCGCGTAGGCGTTCAGCACGCCGTACGGCGGGCGGTACAGCTGCGGCGAGCGGCCGGTGCCCGCGGCGATGCTCTCGTGCGCGCGGGCGATGTCCTCGCGCACCTGCCAAGGGGTCAGCCGCAGCAGGTTGCGGTGGCGGTGGCAGTGCAGCCCGACGGTGTGCCCCGCGTCGACGATCTCGCGCGCGAGCGCCGGATCGCGCAGCACCTGCTCGCCGACGAGGAAGAACGTCGCGCGCACGCGCTCGCGCTCGAGGATCTCGAGCACCGCCGGCGTGCCCTGCGGGTGCGGTCCGTCGTCGAACGTGAGCGCATAGCCGCGGCCGCTGGCGGTGCGATCCTCGATGCCCAGCGGGCGGCGCATGGCCGGCCACGCGCCGGCGAGCCCCGGGAGCAGGTAGCCGGCGAGCGCGGCGCCGCCGAGCGCGCCCGCGATGCGTGCGCCGTGAGTGCGATGATCGTTGGCGGACATGGTCGATCTGGTGCTGGGAATCGGGGCGGCGGTCGCGGCGTCGGCCTTCTACAGCCTAGGGATCGCCCTGCAGGCGATGGACGCGAAGGAGGCTCCGCACGAGGAGCACCTGCGCGTGGCGCTCGTCCGCGGCCTCGTCAAACGCGCGCGCTGGCTGATGGGCACGGGCCTGTCGATCCTCGGCTGGCCGCTGCAGGTGCTGGCGCTGCTGCTGGCGCCGCTGGTGGTCGTGCAGCCGGCGCTGGCCGCCGGCCTGCTCGTGCTGCTGTACTTCGGCCGGCGGATGCTCGGCGAGCACGCCGGGCGCAGCGAGCACCTCGCGACGCTCGCGATCGTCCTCGGCGTCGTCGGTGCGGGCGTGTTCGCGCCCCCGCGCAGCACCAGCGAAACGGCCGGGCACCTGGTGATCACGCTGGTGCTCGTGGGTCTCGCGCTCGCGAGCCTGCTGCCGTACCTGCTGCGCGCGTTCGACCGCTCGATCGCGGGCGTGACGATGCTCTGCGCGGGCCTCGCGGGCGGCTGGAGCGGCGTCGCGACGAAGCTCGCCGCCGACGACCTCTCCCACCACCATCTGGTGGTGGCCGCGCTGTGGGGCCTGTCGACCGCCGCCGCGTCGGCGGTGGGCGTGCTCAGCGAGATGAGCGCACTGCAGTCGCGCCCGGCGATCCAGGTCGCGCCGGTGGTGTTCGTGACTCAGACGGTCGTGCCGGTGGCGCTCGCGCCGCTGCTGTTCGACGAGCGCTTCACGTCAACGCCGCTCGGCGGCGTGCCGCTGGCGGTGTCGCTGGCGGTGCTGATCGCCGGAGCGGCGCTGCTCGCGCGCTCGCCGCTCTTGCTGGCGCTGATGGAAGGCGAGCGGGTGAGCCACGCCAGCGGCTCGGCGCCGAGTCCCGAGGAGCCGAGCCACGCGACGATGCGCTCCACCCCGAGCACCGAGGCCGGCGACCCGTTGAGCGCGACCACGAGCACGTCGCCGGCGCGCATCGAGCGCTGAGGCAGCGGGCCGGTCGCGTTCAGGTACAGCTTGCCCTTGACCGGGATCGCCCCGTCGGTGCGCGCGAGCACCATCTGCCCAACCGACAGCCCGCCGCGCGGGCGCAGGAAGTAGAAGCGGTGGTGCAGCCCGAGCGCGCGCGCCTGCGAGCGCAGCACGCCGCGCGTGCGCACCCAGTGGAAGAACGCGCCGCCGGAGACTTCCGGGATCAGCTCGTCGTCCAATCCGCGCAGCGCGGCGATCCGTTCGCGCGAGGGCACGCCGGAGTCGTCGGCGAAGGAGGCGTGGATCCCCTTCGCCGCGAGCGCCCGCGCCACCGACGCGATGTCGCCCGCGGGCGCGTGCACGATCAGGCCGACGTCCGGCTGCGAGGTGGCGACGTGGACGAGTTCGTGGACGTGCAGCAGCTTGTCCGCCACCGCGGTCACCTCGTCGGTCGAGGCCATCCACGAGCCCAGCAGCGCGAGCAGCGTCAGCTGCGTCGCGATCGCCGCCAGGCGCAGCCGCCAGCGCGGGATCGGCCGCACGCGCCTCGGCGCCCGCAGCACCACGTCGACGGCCGCGGGGTGCGCGAGGGGATCCTCGGCCCCGCCATCCGGCCGCGCGTCGTCCTCGGCGAAGCTCGCCTGCACGTGCGTGCGCAGCTCGTCGGTGTCGTTGGCCAGGCGCAGCAGCTGAAGCGCGGCCATCGCGCGCGTGTTCAGGCGCGCGTGGCCGACCGGCAGGCCGTATGAGACGACCGGCGTGCCCGCCGCCCTCGCCTCCAGGCAGGTGACGCCGCCGGTGGAGTGCACGAGCACGTCGGCGGCGGCCAGGATCTCGGGCATCTTGTCGGTGAACCCGTACACGCGCACGCGGGGTTCGCCGGCGAACGCGGAGCGGAGCTTGCCGGCGAGCTGCTCGTTGCGTCCGGCCAGGCACACGATGCTGCTGACCTCCGGCACGTGCGTGAACTCCCTGACCGCGCCCGCGATGTCCCCCACCCCCCAGCCGCCGCCGGAGACGACGACCGCGCGGCCCTCCTCGGGCAGGCCGAGCGCCCGCCGCGCCTCTGCAGGGCAGCGCGGCTGCAGGAACTGGGCGGAGATCAGCGGGCGCACGAGCTGCACGCTGCCGCGCCCGGCGATGCGCTCGACCGAGGACATCGACTCGCCGTACATCACCAGGTGCACGTCGATGCCGGGCTGCGCCCAGAAGAACAGGCCGGTGAGGTCGGTGATGGTGGCGACGGCCGGGCAGCTCACCTCGCCGATCCGCCGCAGCCGCGCCAGCACGACCGTGACGGCGGGGTAGGTCGAGACGACCACGTCGGGGTCGTGCTCGGCGATTGCCCGCGCCAGCGGGCGCGAGCCGGCCAGGCACAGCAGCCGCCGCGCGAGCACGCGCACGGGCATGACCCGCTCGAGCAGCCAGTAGACGAGCGTGTAGGTCCACGGGAAGAAGCGCAGCTGCACGCGGTAGCCGTCCTCGACCACCGGGCGCACCAGCGGGCCCATCGCGGCGAGGCCGTCGATCACCGTGACCTCGGCGTTCTGCTCGGATGCCTCGATCTGCTCCGCCAGGGCGCGCGCGGCCGCGGCGTGGCCCTCGCCGACGTCGGCGGAAAGGATCAGGACGCGATGCGGACGGCTGGGATCGGCTTCCCGGCGCCCGTTGCGTGTGCGGTTACGGCGTCGCATGGAGATGGTGGCGCTGCTCGCCGTCCGCGGCCGGACGGCCCAGCGTGCGCCCATGCGGGAGCCCCCCAGGGGCGCAGCTGCACGCATAGGTTATCGGGCTCGCTGGACGCCCGCCGGTCGGGAGACGCAACAATGGCGCGATACCGGCCGCGACCCCCATATCTCCCGTCGGGATCGCCGGCAGGCCGGACGAGCGCAAGGGCACCGCGGCGCGCGCGCCCGCCGGGCTCGTGCGGACGCTCGGCGTGCTCGGGCTGCTTGGCGTCCTCGCGTCGGTGTTCCTGCTGAGCGCCGGCGCCGCGTCCGGTCCCGGCCAGTACGTGCCGGCACGCGAAGGCGGCTGGTCGGCGTGGCTGGCGGGCCCGCTGCGGGGTCTCGGCGTGGGCCTCTCCAGCGGCGACTTCCAGACGCTGATGCTGCTCATGTGCGCGAGCTACCTGCTGGTGCTGGTTGGCGCGCGGCGGCTGCCGGCGGCGGCGCTCGCGGGCGCGATCGTGCTGGCGAACGCGATCCTGCTGCTGGGGCCGCCGCTGATCTCCCAGGACGTGTTCGGCTACCTGGCGTTCGCGCGGCTGGGGGTCCTGCACGGGCTGGACCCGTACACGCACTTCGCCGCGGAAGCGTCCACAGACCCCGTGTACCGGTTCGTCGGCTGGCCGTTTCAGACCTCGCCGTACGGCCCGCTGTTCACGCTGCTCAGCTACGCGGTGGTGCCGCTGGGGCTCGCCGGGGGCATGTGGGCGTTCAAGGCGATCGCCGTGCTCTCGAGCCTCGGCGCGATCGCGCTGGTCGCACGGGCGGCCGGGCAGCTCGGCCACTCGCCGAGCTGGGCGGCGGCGTTCGTCGGCCTGAACCCGGTGCTGCTGGCGCTGGCGGTCGGCGGCGCGCACAACGACACGTTGCCGATGCTGCTGCTGGCGCTCGCGCTAACACTGACGGCGGCGGCCGACGCGCGCGGGCCGGGCCGTGGGCGGCGAGCGCGGCGGACGGACAGACAGAAGCGGATTCCGCTCGCCGCGGCGGCGGCGCTGGCGGCGGGGGTGGGCATCAAGCTGACGGCCGGCCTGGCGCTGCCGTTCCTGGTGCTCGCCCCGCGCCACCCGCGCGAGCGTCTGCGGATGGCGCTCGGCGCGGGCGCGGCGCTGCTGGCGGTGGCGCTCGTCGGCGTGGTCGGCTTCGGCGTGCACGCGCTCGGCTTCCTCAGCGCGATCGGCGAGCAGCAGCAGCTGGTTGCGACGCACAGCGTGCCCGCGGAGACCGCGCGCCTGTTTGGGATTGGGAGCCCCACCCACCCGCCTGGCTGGTGGCGCCACCTGTACATCGCCGGCTTCCTGGTCGTGCTCGCGTACGCGCTGTGGCGCACCGCGCGCGGCGCCGACTGGCGCGTGGCCGCCGGCTGGAGCACGATCGCGCTGCTGGTGTGCACCGCGTGGCTGTTGCCGTGGTATGCGATCTGGGTGCTGCCGCTAGCGGCCGTCAGCGGCGATCGGCGCCTGTGTGCCGCCACGCTCCTGCTTTGCGCCTACGCGATCCTCATCCACCTGCCGCTGGCCGCGCCGCTGCTCAGCCCCCCCACCCGCTACCTCGCCCCGAACCTGCACATCGCGATCCCCGGCTTGCGACACCGCCTCGAACTCACCGGTTTCCAGGTGCTTGGCCACGTCAAGCTCGATCTCCGCTGGTGAGGCATCCGGGCGCAGCCGCCGCAGGCGGATGGAGTCCAGCCGCCTGAACTTGAGGATCTCCAGCACGTACACGAGATAGACGCTGGCCGCGACGACGAGCAGCCCGATGGCGGCCATCACGAGCGTCCAACCGGTGTGGTAGTGGCCTTTGTGGTCGCTGTAGGGGACGAAGCGCAGCGCCAGCGCCATGCCCGCGAGCAGCAGCGTCCACGCGTACAGGTAGGCGATCGTGCGGCGGCTGGAGAAGCCGATGCGCGCCATGCGGTGGTGGAAGTGCTCGCTGTCGGGCCGGTAGATCGGCTGGCGATACTTCAGGCGCTTGAGCACGACGAAGGTCGTGTCCAGGAACGGCACCGCGAGCAGGATCAACGGCAGCACGAACGACACCACGGCAGCCGTCTTGACCGCGGCCTCGACGGTGATCACGCCCATCAGCAGGCCGAGCAGGTTCGCGCCGCAATCGCCCATGAAGCTCTTGGCGGGCGGGAAGTTGTAGATCAGGAAGCCGAGCGCCGCCCCGGCGGTCAGCGCCGCGAGCACCCCGGGCTGCTGGCGGCCGGGGAAGTCGAACGCGATCACCGCCATCGCCGCGGCGATGATCGCGCAGACCCCTGCGGCGAGGCCATCGACGCCGTCGGAGAAGTTGACGACGTTCATCATCGCGACCAGGCCGATCACGGTCAGCACCGGGCCGGCGTCCGCGGGACCTGTGTTGGGAAACGCCAGCGCGCCGACGAACGGCAGCGTGATCGCCTTCACGGCCACGCCGAAGTGCACGACGATCACGGCCGCGAGCACCTGGCCGAGCAGCTTCAGCGCGGGGTGCAGCTCGAAGCGGTCGTCGAGCGCGCCGACGAGCGTGATCACGGCCGCAGCGAGCAGCACGCCGTGCCACAGTTGCGGCTGCTGTTCGCGCGCGTAGCCCGTCGGCAGCCAGATCAGCCCGGCGAGCAGCACGCCGGCGAAGATCGCCAGCCCACCGAGCAGCGGCGTCGGGCGCTCGGACAGCCCGCGCTCGCGCGGCTCGTCGATCGCGCCCACCGCCGTCGCGAAGCGCATCGTCAGCGGCGTCAGCAGCGCGGTCACGACCGCAGCGGCGAGAAAGGCATAAAGCGCGTCGAGCTCCGTTGGATGCGCCATCGGGTCCGGTAAAGCATCGCAGGCCTGGAGGTCGATGGCGCCGCGCCCGGCGGGGAGCTCTACACCTGCGCGGTCGCGGGGAGCCCCTCGTAAAGCGGGTAGCGCTCGACGATCGCGCCGACGCGCTCGGCGAGCTCGCCTGCGCGCGACTCGTATTCGGGGGTGAGCGCGACGGCGAGGATGCGCCCGATCTCCTCGAAGTCCTCCTGCTGCAGGCCGCGGGTGGCGAGCGCGGGGGTGCCGATGCGCAGCCCCGAGGCCTCCATCGGCGGGCGCGGGTCGAACGGGATGGCGTTGCGGTTGACGGTGATCTGGATGTCGTGCAGCCGGTCCTCGCCCTGCCTGCCCGTCAGCGCCGGCTCGGTGTCGCGCAGGTCGACGAGGATCAGGTGCACGTCGGTGCCGCCGGTGAGCACGCTGACGCCGTGGCCGGCCTTCGAGAGCTGCTCGGCCAGCGCGCGGGCGCCGGCGACGGTGCGCCGCTGGCGCTCGGCGAACAGCTCGCTAGCGGCGATCTTGAACGCGACGGCCTTGGCCGCGATCACGTGCTCGAGCGGGCCGCCCTGCTGGCCGGGGAACACCGCCGAGTCGATTTTCTTGGCGTACTCCTCCTTGCAGAGGATCACGCCGGCGCGCGGGCCGCCGAGCGTCTTGTGGGTGGTCGTGGTGACGACGTCGGCGCCGTGCTCGATTGGGCTGGGGTGCAGGCCGGCGGCGACGAGCCCGGCGAAGTGGGCCATGTCGACCATCAGCAGCGCGCCGACCTCGTCGGCGATTTCCCTAAAGCGCGCGAAGTCCAGCTGGCGCGGATAGGCCGACCAGCCCGCCAGCAGCAGCTTCGGCCGGCGCTCGCGAGCGATGCGCGCGACCTCGTCCATGTCGATCACGCTGCTTTCGCGGTCGACCTCGTAGGCGGCGATGTCGTACAGCCGCCCGGACACGTTGATCTTCATGCCGTGCGTGAGGTGCCCGCCGTGCGCGAGCGACAGGCCCATGATCGTGTCGCCCGGCTGCAGCAGCGCGTGGTAGACGGCGGTGTTGGCCTGGGCGCCGGAGTGCGGCTGCACGTTGGCGTGCTCGGCGCCGAACAGCGCCTTCGCCCGGTCGATCGCGAGCTGCTCGGAGACGTCCACCCACTCGCAGCCGCCGTAGTAGCGCCGGCCGGGGTAGCCCTCGGCGTACTTGTTGGTCAGCACCGAGCCCTGGCATTCGAGCACCGCCCGCGGGACGAAGTTCTCCGAGGCGATCATCTCCAGCGTGCCCTGCTCGCGCTCGAGCTCGCCGCGCAGCGCCGCGGCGAGCTCGGGGTCGAGCTCGGCGAGCGGCTGGTTGAAGTAGTCGGGGCTCAGCTCTGACACTGACGCCTAGGCTAGCGAGGTGAGCGTCTCGCGTATGGCTGCGCGCGTGAGCGCGCCCTCGCGCAGGACGTGCCAGCGCCGCTCGGCGCTGTAGTCGCGCAGGTCGATCACCGTCGAGGGCGTACCCGGCAGCTCGCCGCCGTCGAGCACCATGTCGGCCCCGTCGAGCATGCTCCGCGGCACCTGCTCGAGCGTGCGCGCGTCCGGCTGCCCTGACATGTTGGCGCTCGACTGCATCACCGGCGTCGCCACCGAGGCGAGCGCTTGCAGGCGCTCGGGCAGCAGCGGCACGCGCAGCCCGAGCGTGCCGGGATCGACCCTGCAGGCGGGCGCGAAGCGGCGCGCGGGGTTGGCGAGCAGCAGCGTCACCGGCCCCGGCAGCAGCGCCGCCACGGCGGCGCGCTCGTCGAGCGCCAGCTCGCCAAGCGCCTCGAGCGCCGGCTCCAGGGAGAAGAACATCACCGCCGCCGGACGCGCGGCAGGCCGGCCCTTGAGCTCGTACAGGCGCTTTGCCGCCTGCTCGTTGTCGGGATCGCAGCAGATCCCGTAGACGGTGTCCGTGGGGAACACCGCGACACCGCCCTCGGCCACGCACTGCGCCAGACGCTGCGCATCCTGCTCGCTGATCATCTTGCGCTCGTCGGTCTTCGCAGTCATCACCTGTGCCGCTCCGCGATCACGACCCGCTGGATCCGTGCGAGGTCGCGTTCGAACCGTATCGCGTCGAACCCCGCGGCACGAGTCAGCTCGACGATCGTCTGCGCCTGCCCGGCGCCGACCTCGAGCGCGAGGAAGCGCACATCGGGCAGCTCGGCCACCTGCGCGAGCAGCTCGCGGATGCACGACAGGCCGTCGGGGCCCGCGAACAGCGCCTCGGCGGGCTCGTGGCGGAGGATCTCCGGCGCGAGCAGCGCGCGTTCGGATTCGGCCACATACGGCGGGTTGCACACGACCGCGTCGAGCTCGCCCACGTCCGTCAGCAGGTCCGCGTGCAGCCACTGCACGTCGAGCTCCAGGCGGCGTGCATTGGACGCCGCGAGCTCCAGCGCGGCCTCGCTGAGGTCGCTGCCGCTGACGTGCAGGTCGGGACGCTCGTGCTTGAGCGCGAGCGCCACCGCGCCGCTGCCGGTGCCGACGTCGAGCACGCGCGCGCCGGCGCCCAGCCCGAGCGCGACCTCCACCAGCAGCTCAGTCTCCGGACGCGGGATCAGCGCGCGCCGGTCGACGGCCAGCTCGAGACGGCGGAAGTGGCGTGTGCCGACGATGTACGCGACCGGCTCGCGCTCGACAGCGCGGCGGCGCACGGCGTCCTGGAACGCGTGCACAGCCGGTCCGGCGACGAGCAGATCGGGGTCGCTGAGCAGGCGCTCGCGCGTCACGCCGAGCACGTGCGCGAGCAGCAGTTCGGCGTCCAGGCGCGGCGTTTCGCAGCCGGCGGCGGCGATCGCGGTGATCGCGCCGTCGAGCGCGTCGCGCGCGGAGGTGCCGATGTTCATGCGAGCGCCTGCGTCTCCAGGCGCCTGCGCTTCTCGTCTGACTGCAGCGCCTCCGTGAGCTCGTCCAGCTCGCCTTCGAGGACCTGATCGAGGTTGTGCACGGTGAGCTTGATGCGGTGGTCGGTCACGCGCCGCTCGCCGTAGTTGTACGTGCGGATCTTCTCGGCGCGGTCGCCGGTGCCGACCTGCGAGCGGCGGTCGGCGGCGAGCTCGGCCTGCTGCTCGGCGAGCGCGCGCTCGTACAGCCGCGCGCGCAGCACGCGCAGCGCCTTCTCGCGGTTCTGCAGCTGGGACTTCTCGTCCTGCATCGAGACCACGATCCCCGACGGCCTGTGCGTGACGCGCACCGCCGAGTCGGTCGTGTTGACCGATTGCCCGCCCGGACCGGAGGAGCGGTAGACGTCGATCTGCAGGTCGTTCGGGTCGATGTGCACGTCCACGTCCTCGGCCTCCGGCAGCACCGCGACGGTCGCCGTCGAGGTGTGGATCCTGCCCTGGGACTCCGTCTGGGGCACGCGCTGGACGCGGTGGGTGCCGCCCTCGTACTTGAACACGGAGTACGCGCCGTCAGGCCGGTCGGGGGTGGTTGGCGGGGACTTGATGGCGAACGTGTACTTGCCATCGCCGACGTCCAGCTGCTCCGTCTGAAAGCCGCGGCGCTCGGCGTAGCGCGTGAGCATCCGGTACAGATCGCCCGCCCAAAGGCCAGCCTCATCGCCGCCGGCGCCGCCCTGGATTTCGACGATCACGCTCTTGTCGTCGTTGGGGTCGCGCTCGACCATCGCCAGGCGGATCTGCTCCTCGATCTCCTCGATGCGCCGGCGCGCCTCGCCCAGTTCCTCGCGCATCTCCGCGTCCTCGCCCATCTCCTCCAGCAGCTCCTCGGCGCCCGCGGCGTCGTCCTGGGCCAGGCGCCACCGCTCCGCGAGCTTCGCGGCGGGCTCGAGCTGGCGGTAGGCGCGACCGACCTCCGCGTAGCGCTCCCTGTCGGAGATCACATCCGCGTCGGTCATCTGCGCGCCCAGCTCGACGAAGCGCGTCTCGATCTGCTTGACGAGGTCTTCGATCACCGTCCGAGCGTACAATGCGCGCATGACTCGCCGGGGGGCTGCATGGATTCGCCGGGGGGCGCTCGCCGCCTTGGCGTGCGCGTTGCTCGGCGGGCCCGCGTGCGCGCAGGCCGGCGGCGGGCCGGTGCACCTGCTCTACGAATGGATGCCCAACGGGCAGGAAAGCGGTCCGCAGCTGATCCTCCAGGAGAAGACCGACCTGACGGGCAAGTTCGGCGTGCAGTGCGGCAAGACGTGGGTTTTCTCCTACTACGGCGGCGGCGAACACGACCCGTGGACGCTGAGCGGCGGCGAGATCTCGGGGACCGGCGAGTTCCCGACGGGCAGCGTCGGCATCGGCTCCAGCTACCGCGACGCGGAAGTGAACTACTTCGACTTCAAAAGCGCGGGGCCGACGACGATGACGCTGAGCGGCACCGCCAACGAAGCGGCGGCGACGGGCACGCTGTCGCTGAAGGTCTACAGGTACACGAAGGCGCACAAGGTCCACGGCCACAGGGTCAAGGGCAAGAAGGTCCTGAGCGAGAGCTGCGCGATCCAGTTCAACGCGCCCAACCACTACGCGCCCGAAGCTCCGAGCGCAGAAACTCCCAGCTCGGAAGGCTAGGCGACGACCTCGACGCCGACGAGGTCCGCCGCGGTGAGCTCGCCGGGCGTCTCGAGCTCGAGCACCGCCTGCAGCGAGGCGATCGCGACGGCGAGCTGGTCGAGGTCGGGCTCGCGCGTGGTCAGCAGCTGCAGCTTCAGGCCCGGCCACATCACCGCGCGCACCCAGCGGCGGCTGCGGTTGCGTCCGGCGAACTTGATCAGCTCGAAGGAGATGCCGGCGATGATCGGCACGCCGAGCACGCGCGTGGCCATCAGCCAGTACCACGCGGGCAGGCCGATCGGCGCGAACACGAAGATGGCGACGATCATGACGACGAGCAGGAAGCTGGTGCCGCAGCGCGGATGCAGCCGCGAGAAACGCTTGGCGTTCTCGGGCGTCAGCGGCAGACCGGCCTCGTAGCAGGAGATCGTCTTGTGCTCGGCGCCGTGGTACTCGAACACGCGCCGCAGGTCGCGCACGCGCGAGAGCAGCAACATGTAGCCGAGGAACAGGGTGGTGCGGATCACGCCCTCGACCACCCAGAACAGGATCGAGGAGCCGAGCTGGTGCTTGATCAGACTTGTCAGCCCGACGGGGATCAGGAAGAACAGCACGATCGCGAGCACCATCGCGACGACAACCGTCCCCGCCCACACGACGCGCGGGATCTCCGCCGCCTCCGGGGGGTCCGCCGGCGTCTCGCCCGCCGCCTCCTCGCCGTCGCCGGCGTCGCGCTCCTCGGGGGGCATCTGCGCGTTGGCCGATATCTCCAGGGCGCGGAAGCCGATGACCATCGAGCCGCCGAGCGCGACGACGCCGCGAACGATCGGCAGCCGCAGCCAGCGGTGGCGCTTCATGGCGGAGTCCAGCGGATAGGTGGTGACCTCGATCTCGCCCTTGGCGCCTTCGGTCGCGAGCTCCTCCGGGGCGAGCTCGCCGTCGTGGAACTGCTCGGCGCTGGGCTTGCGCACGGCGACCGCCCAGTTGGCGACGCCGCGCATCATCACGCCCTCGAGCACCGCCTGCCCGCCGACGGGCGCGTCGCGCTGCGCGCTCAGCTCGCCGTCGGCCTCGCGCAGGGTGCTCGGCGCCGGGGGATCAGCCACGGCGCCGGCCATCGGACTACTGGGCGGACCGGGCTTGCGCCGACTGCTGTCGGCCTTTGGCCATCCTGCGCTGGAAGCGCTCCACGCGTCCGCCGGTGTCCATCAGCTTCTGCCTGCCGGTGTAGAACGGGTGGCAGTTGGAGCACACCTCAACGTGCAGCTCCTCGCGCGTGGCGCGCGTGATGAACTCGTTGCCGCACGTGCAGCGCACGTGCGCGCGGACGTAGTTGGGGTGGATGTCGGCCTTCATCGTCGCTCGATTCTAGCGGGCCGCGCCGCGCGCGAGGAGAGTCACGCCGAGGCGACGCCGCTGGCGCCCGCCGTGGAGCTCGCGTCCGCGCCGGCCGTCGGGGCCGCGGCGGCGGGCGCGGGCTGTTCGCAGCGGGTGGTGCGCAGTTCCTCGGCCTTGATCAGCCGGCCCTTTGCGCCGACCCAGCGGAAGCGCACGACGCCGCGGTAGAGCGCGGGCGCTGAGAGGTTGGTCACCTGCTGGATGTGCGTGAACGCCTTCACGCCAGCGGTGGAGCTGTGCCACACGCCCAGGCCGGGCGCGCTGACGGTGCGGTAGAGCGCTTCTTCGGGGCCCCGCTCCTGCAGGTCGATGCGCATCTCCATGCGCACGGTGCCCGGGATCGCGGTCATTTCGCCGGCGAACGTGGCCGAGCGTTCGGTCTGGGGGATCGTGGCGGTGGCGCACTGCTGGAGCGTTGCGCTCGCCAGCTGCGTGGTGGAAGCGGTCGCAGTGTCCACGGTCGCGGTGCCTGCGATCGCGGCGGGCGCGGCCAGGAGCCACGGCAATGCGACGGCGAATGCGAGCGCCGCGAACGAGCGGGCGGCCACGGCCGGAGCGCAGCGGATCTCGCGCGAGGCGCTTGTGCTGTCGAGCATGCTGCGTTTCATCACATCCTCGTAACACTGCAGACGCGCCCAGGTTTCGCCCTGGCGCGTGCCGTGAACGTCTCCGACTCCCGCGCGCGACCCGCTCAGGTGAGCTGGTACAGCGGCCCGTCGCCCCCCTCGGGGGTTGTCAGGCGCCCGCCCTTGGCGGTGATCGCGCCGCACTGCACGCAGTTGGTGTAGTTGACGATCACGTCCACGTCGCCATGCTCTGGCGCGTCCTCGGGGATCTCGTACACGCCGGCGGGGCACATCCAGCGCCAGGTTTCGGCGATCTCGCGCGGCACGTGTTTGCGCACGCGGATGTGGTTGGGGGCGTCGTCGCGGGTGGCGTTGCCCGTGATGAACACCGAGGAGAGCTTGTCGAAGGTGTATTTGCCGTCGGGCTTGGGGTAGCTGTCCTTGGTCTTGCCGACGAACATCCGCTGCTCGTCGTTGCGGTGCCACGACAGGCGGCCCGGGGGCAGCTTGCCTTTGGTGGCGATCGCCAGGTTGACGAGCGGCGCGCCGAGCACGAAGCCTTTCTGGAAGGGCTGGCGGGTGTTGCGCTCCTGGTAGAGCTCCTTGCCGACGCTCGAGTCTTCGATCGACTGCTCGTAGGACTCGAACGAGCTCTCGCCGCGCACGAGCGCCGCGTAGATCGACTCGGCTGCGAGCTTGCCGGACATGATGCAGTGGTGGACGCCCTTGAGCGCGACGGTGTCGACCATCCCGCCGGCGTCGCCGACGAGCACGGCACCGGGCATCGAGAGCTTGGGCATCGACCAGTAGCCGCCGCCGGGGAGCGCCTTGGCGCCCCAGGCGACGCGCTCGCCGCCCTCGAGGATGCCCTTGACGAGCGGGTGGAGCTTCCACTGCTGCAGCAGGTCGTGCGCGGAGGTGGTGGCGTCGGCGTACTCGAGGTCGATCACGAAGCCGATCGACACGAGATCGTCGCCGGTCTTCTCGTCCTTCATCGGGTACAGCCACGTGCCGCCGATCTGCCCGTACTTGGCCGACAGCTTCAGCGGCCACGGGCCGATCGTGTGGATCACGCGGTCGAGCGGCTTGGGGACCTTCCAGACCTCCTTGACGCCGAGCTCCCACACCTGCGGTTCGCGCGCGTTGGCGAGATCGAACTCCTTGATGGCGGCGCCCGTGAGGTGACCCCAGCAGCCCTCGGCGAGGACGGTGGCGTGCGCCTTGATGTCGGTCCCCGGCTCGAAGTTGCCGAGCGGCTCGCCGTCCTTGCCGCGGCCCTTGTCGCCCGAGCGCACGCCGACGACGCGTCCGTCCTGAACAATCAGCTGGGTGGCTGAGGTCTCGGTGAGGATGTACGCGCCGGCCTCCTCCGCCTGGCGCTGCTGATAGCGCGCCATTGCGGAGACGGAGATCACCTCGTTGCCGTGGTTCTTGAAGTTGGGCGGCGTGGGGATGCGGATCTTGGTCTTGGCGGAGGGCATCATGTAGACGGCCTCCTTGGTGACCTCGCCATAGGCGAAACCCTCCTTGCGCCAGTCCTCGCGGCTCATCTCCGGGAACAGCTCTTCGAGCGGTCCCGGGCGCATGACCGCGCCTGACAGGTTGTGCCCGCCGCACGTCTTCGCCTTCTCGACGACCGCCACCGGCACTTCGCCGAGGCGCTCCATCGTCTCTGGATCGTCGGCCAGCAGCTGCAGCAGGCGGTTGGCGCACGCGAGGCCTGCGGTACCGCCGCCGACGATCACGACGCCGACCTCGATCAGCTCGTCCTCCGCGTCGAGCCCGCGCTTGACGAACTCCTTGCGCGAGTCTACCGGCGGCGGGAAGGCCGCAGGCGCGACCCTCCCATTGCTGGAGCCGTGGGACATGTCAGCTCCGCGGGGCATCCAGCCCCGCGTTTCGATGATGTGCGCGGCATCCAGCCGACGTTGACCGTTCGTGCTTCGCACTCACTTTATGACCCCTTCTTGGCCTTCACTGCCTCTGTGAGCTTGGGCAGGATCTTGTTGAGGTCGCCGACGATGCCAAGGTCGGAGAATTCGAAGATCGGCGCGTTGGAGTCCTTGTTGATCGCGACGATGTTCTCCGAGCCCTGCATGCCGACCTTGTGCTGGATCGCGCCGGAGATGCCGGCGGCGAGGTACAGCTTCGGCGCGACGGTCTTGCCCGTCTGGCCGATCTGCGCGGCGTACGGGTACCAGCCGGCGTCGACGACGGCGCGCGTGGCGGCGACGGCGGCGTTGCCGCCGAACGCAGCGGCGAGGTCCTCGGCCAGCTGGAAGCCCTCGGCCTTGCCGAGGCCGCGACCGCCGGCGACGAGGATGTCGGCGCCCTCGATGTCGACGTCCGCGCCGCGCTGTTCGCCGCGCACGAGCATCGTCGCCTGCTGCGCCTGTGCGGAGAGCTCGAAGCTGAGCGCCTCCACCGGGGCGTCGGCGCCGGAGGCATCATTGATCTCGAACGCGTTCAGGCGCCCGATGACGATGCCGACCTCGGAGCGGTATTTGACTTCGGAGATCGACGAGTCGCCGAGGATCGGGCGCTCGGCGATCAGCTCGCCGTTCTCGGCGCGCACGGCGGTGACCTCCATGACCACGCCGGCGCCGAGGCGCGCGGCGAGGCCGGCGCCGATCTCGAAGCCGAGCAGGCCGCCGCCGAACAGCGCGTACTTGTAGCCGCCGCCGGAGATGGCCGCGGCCATCGCGTCGACGAGCGGCTGCGCGAGCCCCTCGGGGCCCTCGGCGACGAGCACCTTCTTGGCGCCGTATTTGCCCAGCGACGCGGCGAGGTCCTGCGGCACGTTCTCGCCGAGCAGGATCGCATGCGCCTCGCCGCCGATCTCAGCGGCGAGCTTGGCGCCCTCGGAGACCGCGCCCAGCGAGTTCTTGTTGATCGCGCCGTCGTAATGAAGCGCATAGACCAGGATGTTTGCCATTTAGATCAGCTTCCTCTCGTCGAGCCAGGCGACGATTTTTTCGACCGTTTCGCCGGTGTCTTCGTCTTCGATGATCTCGCCGGCGGCCTTCGCGGGCGGCGCCTTGGCGGCGACCCACTGCGCGGCGGAGTTCTCGCCGCCGACTTTGGAGGCGTCGATCTGCACGTCGCCGGCGGTGACGGTGTCGAGCGGCTTCTTCTTGGCTCCCATGATCGCCTTCAGCGACGGGTAGCGCGGCTCGTTGATGGCGTCGCCGACGGAGATCACCGCGGGCAGCTTGACCTGCACGGTGTCATAGCCGTACTCGGCCTGGCGCTCGCAGCGCAGCGCGTCCGACTCGACGTCCATCTTGATCACCTGCGTCAGCGACGGCATGCCCAGGTGCTCGGCGACGACGGCGCCGATCGTGTAGCACTCGCCGTCGTCCGACTGCTGGCCCAGCAGCACCAGGTCGGGGCTCTCGCGCTGCAACGTCTTGGCGAGCGCGTATCCGGTCGCGGCCACGTCCGAGCCGGCCACCGCCGGGTCAGAGAGATGGACCGAGCGGTCGGCGCCGAGCGACACCGCCTTGTGCAGCGCGCGTACAGCGCTGTCGGGGCCCATGGTCACGGCGACGATCTCCTCGACCGGGACCGCGCCGCCCTCCTTGATCTGCATCGCCGCCTCGATGGCGTGCGTGTCATACGGGTTCAGGTTCTTCTCGCCGCTGCGGTCCATGCGCCCCGTCGAGGGGTCGATCCTCTTCTCGACGGCGGCGTCCGGAACCTCCTTCACCAGGACGCATATCTTCATTCTCAGGCAACTCCTTGGGGTATGAGTGGCTAAATCCTACCTGCTCGCGCGGTTGACTGACGAGTCAATCGGTTTAGCGCGCGACGACGGCGCCGCGGATGAAATCGACGATCGCCTGGGTGGGGGCGCCGGGCGTGAACACCTCGGCGACGCCGAGGCTCTTGAGCTCGGGGATGTCTTCGGCGGGGATCGTGCCGCCGACGGTGATCACGACGTCATCGACGCCCTGCTCGCGCAGCAGCTCGACGACGCGCGGCACGAGCGTCATGTGCGCGCCGGAGAGGATCGACAGGCCGACCGCGTCGGCGTCCTCCTGGATGACGGTCTCGACGATCTGCTCGGGCGTCTGGTGCAGGCCGGTATAGATGACCTCCATGCCGGCGTCGCGCAGCGCGCGCGCGATGATCTTCGCGCCGCGATCGTGCCCGTCGAGACCCGGCTTGGCGACGACCACGCGGATCTTGCTCTGCAGCTGTGGCTGGCTCATGCGCAGGGCAGATTATGCCCGCGAGCCGATTCGCGCTCCGACCCGCTCGCGCGCGACGCTGCCGAGGCCGCCGATCGCGGCGGCGGCGCCGAGCGCGCCGAGCAGCTTCAGGCGCGTGCCGAGGCGGTCGAGCTCGATCACCTCCCAGCGTTCCTCCAGCGCAATCCGCCGCAGCTCGGCGTCCGGGTTGACGACCACCGCGTGGCGTACCGCGCGCAGCATCGGCAGGTCAGACTCGGAGTCCGAGTACGCATAGGACGCGGCCAGGTCGAGGCCGTCGCGGTCGGCCAGCGCGCGCATCGAGACGACCTTGCCCTCGCGATAGTTGAAGGGGCCGCCCGGACGGCCGGTGTAGCGGCCGTCGACGATCTCCGAGCGCGACCCCAGGCCGCCGTCGAAGGCGAGCACGCGCGCGAGCAGGTCGGCCATCTCCTGGGAGGCGGCGGTGAGGATGTACACGGGCACGCCCGCGTCCTGGTGGTCGTACGCGCGCTTGAGCATCTGCGGATACAGCCGCGGCAGCACGCCCGAGAGCACCCGCGGGGAGAGGCGTTCGAGGTCGCGCACGCGCACGCCGGCGATCATCCGCCCGACGCGTTCGCGCACGTCGTCGGCGCGGTCGTCGGTGGAGCCGTGCAGGCGGAAGCGCAGGTTCTCGTACACGTCGCGCGCAAGGCGCCGGCGCGAGATCATCCCGCTCTCATACGCCGCGCGGGCAAAGTGGATGCCCGACGAGCCCGCCATCAGCGTCTTGTCGAGGTCGAAGAACGCCGCCGCGCCGGCGCGCGGCTGGCCGTTGGGCGATCCCTCAGCGGCGAATGCGCTCGCGCTCACCGGTCTCGCGCGCGGGTCAAACCTTGAGGATGAGCGCGTCGCCCTGACCGCCGCCGGAGCAGATGGCGGCGCAGCCGTAGCCGCCGCCGCGCCGGCGCAGCTCGTGGACGAGGCTGCCGAGGATGCGCGCGCCGGAGGCGCCGATCGGATGCCCGAGGGCGACGGCGCCGCCGTTGACGTTGACGCGGTCCTCGTCGATGCCGAGCATGCGGATCGAGTTGAGCGTGACCGACGCGAACGCCTCGTTGATCTCCCACAGGTCGATGTCCCCGGGCTGCAGGCCGGCCTTCTCGAGCGCCTTCTTGGCGGCGCTCGCGGGCGTGGTCGCCAGGTAGGCGAAGTCGTTGGCGCTCTGCGCGTGCGCGACGATCTCCGCGAGCGCCTCCTTGCCGTTGGCCTGAGCCCACTCCTCGGAGGCGAGCACCAGCGCGCCCGCGCCGTCGTTGACGCCGGGCGAGTTGCCCGCCGTGTGCGAGCCCTCCTTGCCGACGAGGCCGGGCAGCGCAGCGAGCTTCTCGAGCGAGGTGTCGCGGCGCGGGCCCTCGTCGATCTCCACGACCGTGCTCTGCTTCTTGCCGTTGACGGTCACGGCGACGATCTCATCGGACATGCGGCCCTCGTCGATCGCCTTCAGCGCGAGCTCGTGCGAGCGCAGCGCCCAGCGGTCGAGGTCCGCGCGGGTCATCTCCAGCTCGTCGCCGACCTCCGTGGCCTCGATGAACATCTGCTTGCCGGAGAACGGGTTGGTGAGCCCGTCGTGGACCATCGCGTCGAGCATCTTCGCGTCGCCCATGCGGTAGCCGAAGCGCGCCTGCGGCAGCAGGTAGGGCGCCTTGGACATCGACTCCATGCCGCCGCCGACGCCAACGCTCATGTCACCCGCGCGGATCGCCTGGTCGAGGATCACCGACGCGCGCAGGCCGGACGCGCAGACCTTGTTGATCGTCTCCGAGGAGACCTCCTTGGGGATGCCCGCCTTGATCTGCGCCTGGCGCGAGGGGATCTGCCCCTGGCCGGCCTGCAGCACCTGGCCCATGACGACGTGCTCGACCTGCTCGGGCTCGACCCCCGCGCGCTCGAGCGCCGCGCCGATCGCCACCGCGCCGAGCTCCGTGGCTTCCAGCGTGGAAAGGCCCCCGCCCATCTTGCCAACGGGGGTACGCGCGCTGCCGAGGATCACGGTCTTGGACATGGAAGTCGCTCTGCTCCTGTAGGTCGCTGGAATTTGTGACGCGAGAGCGAAATGGTACCGACGAGCCGCCGGCGAGTCGTACCGACGAGCCGCTGGCAAGCTGGATATCGTGCCGGCGCATGCAGATATCCGCAATCGCCCAATCATCCAATACAGCTGATCCAGACACGATCGCGATCGGCATCTTCGACGGCGAGAGCCCCCCGCCGCAGGCCCCGCCGCAGGTCGGCGAGCTGCTCGACTCGGGTGAGGCGCGCCGCTCGTTCAAGTCGCTCGCGCTGACGCATGCCGACGGCCAGCGCTGGCTCGTCGTGGGGCTGGGCGCGCGCTCCGACTTCACCGCCGAGCGCGCACGCGTGGCGGCGGCGGCGGCGGGCGAGCGGGCGCGGGAGATCTCCACGCGCACGCTCTGCTGGGAGCTTCCGGGCGGCGCGGGCGTGCCCGCGCCGGAGACGATCGCGGCGGCGATCGTCGAGGGCACGATCCTCAGCGACTACCGCTTCGACCAGCACAAGTCCACGGGCGAGACCGCCTCGGAGGACGCGCCGCCGAAGCACCTGGAGAGCCTGATCGTCTCCAGCCCCGACGACATCGACGCGGCCGTCGCCCAGGCGGCGCTGATCGGCGAGGCGGTCAACCGCGCGCGCGATCTGCAGAACCGCCCCGGCAACGACCTCACGCCGACCGCGCTCGGCGAGTACGCGAAGGCCCTCGCGCGGGATCTCGAGGGCGTGTCGGTGCAGGTCGAGGGGCGCGACGGGATCGTCGCGCGCGGCATGGGCGCATTCGCGGCCGTCGCGCAGGGCTCCGACGAGGAGCCGGCGCTGATCACGATCAAATACGAGGGGGTGGGTGGGCCTTCATACAACGGCCCCACGCTGGGCTTTGTCGGCAAGGCGGTCACGTTCGACAGCGGCGGCATCTCGCTGAAGCCGGGGGCGAAGATGGCGGAGATGAAGTTCGACATGTCCGGCGGCGCCGCGGTGATCGAGGCGGTCTCCGCGATCGCGCGCCTGCAGCTGCCGGTGAAGCTCGTGGCGGTGGTCGGCGCCACCGAGAACCTGCCGAGCGGGCGCTCGATCAAGCCCGGCGACATCGTCACGGCAGCCAATGGGAAAACGATCGAGATCAACAACACCGACGCGGAGGGCCGGCTGGTGCTGGCCGACTGCCTGTGGCACGCGGTCGGCGAGGGCGCCGAGCGGATCGTCGACCTGGCGACGCTCACCGGCGCGGTGATCATTGCGCTCGGCTCCACCTACGCGGGGCTGATGAGCAACGACGACGAGCTCGCGACGCGGATCGCGGACGCCGGCGAGCGCAGCGGCGAGATCGTCTGGCGCCTGCCGCTGCACGCCGAGTACGACGAGCTGATCAAGGGCAAGTACGGCGATCTCGACAATGCCCCCGAAGGACGCAAAGCGGGCACGATCGTGGGCGGCGCGTTCCTGTCGAACTTCATCGGCCGGACGCCGTGGGCGCACCTCGACATCGCCGGCTCCGCGTGGGAGCTCGACCGCGCGTACGTCGGCAAGGGCGCCTCCGGCTACGGCGTGCGCCTGCTGGTCGAGCTCGCGAAGTCCTACTGCGCGTAGCGGCCGAACGTCACGGCTGGCGTCGCCGGTGCGCGACGCGGGGCTCGACTACGGCCAATCGATCTGCTCGGCGAGTCCCTGCGCCTCCAGAGCAACGAGGCCGCTGCGCTCGATTGGCCGGTACTCGCCCTCCACGAGCCCCAGCCAGCTGACCGAGCGCGCCTGCGGATCGACGATCAGCACCTCGTCCACATCGTGAATGGCATAGAAAGGGAGCTTGTCCCAGCTCTCATCCCCCGGAGACACGATCTCGATCACGAGCGCCGCGGTACGCTGGAAGACCCCCCGAGGCAGTGTGCGGTGCAGCCCTCCGTCGGGCACGCGATAGTTGTCCTTGCCCTCCCGTCCGAGCCCGAACTCGTTGACGACCGGCACGAGACCTGCGCGACGCGCCAGCGGGCTGAGCAACTCCGCGAGCTGCTGAAGCACGTACTGGTGCTCGCCTGTGGGAGGTGGGTTCATGTGCAGCACACCCTCCCACACCTCGTCGTAGTGGTCGAGGCCGAGACGACGCCGATGCTCGATCAGCGCATCGAGCTCGATCGGAGCAGGATCCATCACGAGCGTGGGCATTGCACAATCCTAGCCCCTGGCAGGCAGGCCGCGGAGCCCGTGGCTCACTCCCGCGGAATCGCTGCACCGAGCCGCGCGGTGACTGCCGCCCAGGCCTGGCCCGCGGGTCGATGTGCGCGCGGTGGCGACCGGCCGCGCCGGGGATCTCCACGAGGTCGACCTCGCCGCCGGCCGCCAATGCGGCTTGCTCGTAGACGCGGCTGAGCTTCACGGACACGGCCTCGTCGAGCGTGCCGTGCACGAGCAGCGCCGGCATGCCCAGCCGCAGCAGCCCCATCGGACATCGACGACATTCGACGATGTGCTCCGGTCGCACACAGGACTCCACCGTCGCCCGGCGATATATCTCGCTCACCTTCCGAGAAGACCCGCGAGAAGCGTCACAGCGGCGTCGAGCCTGCGTGTGATGCCACCGCCACTGCTGATGATGAAGTGCTCCACCTGCAGGTTCACGATCGCCGCCTCGTTGTCGCCCGCCAACCGCCGGCGCGGAGCAGCACGTCTTGAACCGCCTCGACCGATGTGGCCGGCATACGAGCGCCCAGGCGAAGTCTGGGAGAATGCCCGCGTGGACTTCGACCTGTCGCCCCACCATGAGCTGATCCGGCGCACGGTCAGGGAATTCGCCGAGGGCGAGGTCGCGCCGGTCGCTGAGGAGCTCGACCGTACGAAGTCGTTCCCGTACGAGATCGTCGCGCAGCTCGGCAAGCTGAACCTGATGGGGATCCCCTTCCCGGAGGAGTACGGCGGCGGCGGCGGCGACACGCTCGCGTACGCGCTGGCGGTTGAGGAGCTCACGCGCGTGGACTCGTCGGTGGCGATCACGCTGTGCGCGCACACATCGCTGGGAACGCAGCCGATCTACCTGTTCGGCGACGAGGAGCAGAAGCGCGAGTGGCTGCCGCGGCTGTGCTCGGGCGAACGCCTGGGAGCGTTCGGGCTGACCGAGCCGGAGGCGGGCTCGGACGCGGGCAACACGCGCACGCGCGCGCGCCTGCAGGACGGCGAGTGGGTGATCGACGGCACCAAGCAGTTCATCACCAACGCCGGCACCGACATCTCGGGGATCGTGTGCATCACGGCGGTCACCGGGGAAATGGATGGGAACCCCGCCCACCCCGGCACCGCCAAGGAGATCTCCAACATCATCGTCGCCAACGGCACCGCCGGCTACGAGCAGGGCAAGCCGTATCGGAAGATGGGCTGGAACGCGTCGGACACGCGCCCGCTGAGCTTCAACGAATGCCGCGTGCCCGAGGCGAATCTGCTGGGCCCGCGCGGCGCAGGCTTCAAGCAGTTCCTGCACATCCTCGACATCGGGCGCATCGGCGTCGCAGCGATGGGCGTTGGCCTCGCGCAGGGCGCGCTGGACGAGGCGCTGAAGTACGCCAAGGAGCGCAGGGCGTTCGGCAAGCCGATCTCCAAGTTCCAGGCGATCCAGGGCAAGCTCGCAGACATGTCCACCGAGATCGCCGCAGCGCGCCTGCTCGTGTACAAGGCCGCGCGCGAGAAGGACGCCAAGCGCAACTTCACGCTCACGGCCGCGCAGGCGAAGCTCAAGACGGGCCGCCTGGCGGTGCGCTGCGCCGAGGAGGCCGTGCAGATCCACGGCGGCTACGGCTTCATCGAGGAGTACCCCGTGTGCCGCTTCTATCGCGACGCGAAGATCCTCACGATCGGCGAGGGCACCGACGAGGTCCAGCAGATGGTGATCGCGCGGGCGCTGGGCGCGTAGGCGAGCGACGCAGACTACGCAGACCTGCGTAACGCAGAGTTGCGTAATGGCGCCCTGCTCAGCGTGGCTCGAGGATCACGAGCGGGATCTCCCGCTCGGTGCGCTTCTGGTAGGCGGCGTAGCCGCTGTAGGTCTTCAGCACCATCGGCCACAGCCGCGCGCGCTCCTCGGCGTCGGCCACGCGGGCGTGCACGTCGCGACGGCCGGACCCGACCTGGACGGTCGTGTCGGGGTTGGCGCGCAGGTTGTGAAACCAGGCGGGGTTCTTGGGATAGCCGCCCTTGGAAGCGACGAGCACCAGGTTCTGGCCGTCGACGGTGTACACGAGCGGGCTCGTGCGCCGCATCCCGCTCCTGGCGCCCACGTGGTCGAGCAGCAGCGCCGGCGGCGCGCCGGGGAAGCGGTGGCCGATCAGGCCGCGGCTTGCACGGTAGATCGCGGTGTGGCCCTGCATCATCCGCCCGAGCAGCGGCCAGTTGCGCTCCACCCAGTCGAGAGAATCCATCGCGCTGGCGAGCCTACCCGGTTAGCATCGATGTGCGATGCCCGCGCTGACTGCGCCACCGGAGGCGGTGCCGGCCAGGAGAGCCGGGGATCCGTCGCTGCGCGAGTGCGCGCGCGTGTTCGCGCGCCACCCTTCCCCACCGTACCTGTTCGGCGCGGTCGCGCTGGCGCTTGCCGGACGTGCGCTTCAGGGCCAGTTCAGCTGGCGCGACGTGGTGATGGTCGCGGGCCTGATCGCGGTTACGTCGTTCGTGGAGTGGACGATCCACGTGTACCTGCTGCACGCGCGGCCGTTCACGCTGCTGGGGCGCAGGATGGAGATCCTGAGCGCGCGCGAGCACCGCGCCCACCACGAGGCGCCCGGCGTGCTCGAGGGGGTGCTGATACCGGTGTACGCGGTACTCGTGTTCCTGGCGACGATCGCCGCGGTCAACTGGGCACTGTCGTTCCCGATCCACGCGGTGCTCGGCGGCCCGCGCCTGGCGTACGCGACGACGGGCGTCGCGACGAGCTTCGCGATCCTAGCCGCGTACGAGTGGACGCACTTCCTGATCCACACCCCCCACCGCGCACGCTCGCGCTACTACCGGGCGATTTGGCGCAACCACCGCCTGCACCACTACAAGAACGAGCGCTACTGGTTCGGCGTCACCTCGACCGTCGGCGACCGCGTGATCGGCACGCTGCCCGACCAGCGCTCGGTGCCGCGCTCGCAGACCGCCCGCTCGCTGCACGCCGAGCCCTGAGACGGCTCGAGCGCCGGCCGCGGTCGTCGGCGTTCAGCGGAGACTGTTCGCGCGGTCTCGCTCCAGCAGCGCGGTGGCCGCGCTCGCCGGGTCCAGCCGGCGCTCGACGACCTCCTCGAGCAGTCGCAGGAACTCCGGGTCCGCGTGCAGGTCCTCCTCCAGGCGCCTGCGCATGCGCGCGGTGGCGATCGCGAGCACCTCGTTGCGCAGGTTGCGCCTGCGCCGCTCTGCGAGCTGCCCGGCGGCGAGGATGTGGGCACGGTGCTCCCGCAGGGCGACGACGAGCTCCTCGATGCCCTGGCCCCGTGCGGCCTCGGTCTTGACGATCGGCACCCGCCAGCGTGCGCGCGCTTCCTCGGGGGTGCGGTCGAGGTTGGCGAGCGAGAGCACGCCACGGATCTCACGAACCATCGTGTCGGTGAGCGGGTGGTCGGCCTTGTTGATGACGATCACGTCGGGGATCTCCATCACCCCCGCCTTGAGCGCCTGGATCGAGTCGCCCGAGCCGGGCATCAGCACGAGCACGATCGTGTCTGCGTGGTCGATGATGTCGATCTCCGCCTGCCCCACGCCGACGGTCTCTACGAACACGTCCTGGCGTCCGGCCGCGTCGAGCAGCAGCGCCGCCTGCAGCGCCGCCTCGGAGAGGCCGCCGAGCGCGCCGCGGTTGGCCATCGAGCGAATGAACACGCCGGGGTCGAGGAAGTGCTCGGTCAGGCGGATGCGGTCGCCCAGCAGCGCGCCCTGCGTGAACGGCGAGGACGGGTCGATCGACAGCACGCCGACCGTCCGCCCCGCTTCGCGCCGCGCCTTGGTGAGCGCGCCGATGAGCGTCGACTTGCCCACGCCGGGCGGGCCGGTGAAGCCGACGACCTCGGCGTGGCCGGTGTGCGGATAAACCTCCCTGACGAGATCCCAGCCCTCGGGCCGGTTGTCCTCCACGAGCGTGATCGCACGCGCGAGCGCGCGGCGGTCGCCGCTGAGCAGGCGCTGTGCAAGGGTTGCCTCGGCCATCGAGCGCGCAATCATCGCAGGGGCCGGCGCCGGTCCGCCCGCGCCGCCGTCCCATACGATTGGTCGGCAATGGAGCTCGTGGCCGACCCTGCCGCCAACCCCTCCGCCGAGCCGCTCGGCGACGCGGTCCGCAGGCCGCCGGCGCCGCTGCACGGGGGGCCGCTCGAGCTGCTGCGCTTCATGCGCGCCCACCGTATGCTCAGCCGCCACTACACGGGCCTGCTCGCGCGCTACCTGTTCCTGAAGCTCCGCTACCGCGGGCGCCTGCAGACCGACGGCATCTGCTTCATCTGCCCCGGCGTCACGCTCGAGATCGGCCCCCGCGCGAAGCTGCGCATCGGACGCTGGGCGTGGATCGGGCACGGCAGCAAGATCCGCGTGCACGAGGGCGATGTGACCATCGGCGCGAAGACGGTGATGGGCCAGGAGTGCACCGTGTCGGCCTACCAGCACGTGTCGATCGGGCGCGAGTGCATCATCGCCGACCGCGTGATGCTGATCGACTTCGACCACGGCGTCACCGAGGTCGAGCGGCCGATCCGCGAGCAGGGGATCTACAAGCGCGACGTGCGCGTCGGGCACAACGTGTGGATCGGCTACGGCGCGTGCATCCTGCGCGGCGTCAGCGTCGGCGAGAACAGCATCGTCGGCACGAGCGCCGTCGTCACCAAGAACGTGCCCGCGAACGCCGTGGTGGGTGGCGTTCCCGCGCGCGTGATCCGCATGCGCGATACGCCGCGGTCGATGGGCTGGGAGTGAGGGCGGCATCTCGCGGACGGTGTCCGACACCGCCGGAAGGAGATATCGAGCGCCGAGCTGACGGCCCTACGGTTGTTGCGAGGTGACGGCGGCGCGCTGTGCGATCAGCTGTGCGGCGCTGGGCAGCTCGGTGCGCGAGCGGTCGACGAGGATGGGTGCGTCGAGCGCTTCGCTGAGGGCGCCGGGAGCGACGTCCTCGGGCGCTTCCAGCGCGTGCGCGAGGGCCTGAACGAAGGCATCGGGTCGGTCGTTCTGCACATAGTGGTTGGCGCCAGGGATCAGGTAGAAGGCGTTGCGGCCCGGCTTGAACATCAGGTGCTCATGCCAGACATGGTTCGCCACACGGATCGGCGCCACAGTGTCGTACGCACCCCAGATGAGAGTCGCGGGAACCGCCATTTTGGCCAGCGACTGCAGCCATGCCGTCTCGTCCACCGAGCGCTCGACGAGATACTGGATCGTCTCGTGAAGGACCGCGACTCCATTCTCGTGCGCGAACGTCGCGGCAAGGGCCTGCACCTCGGGATCCTCGGGTGAGCGGGGCGGCGTAAACGTCACAGCGCCCATGCCCGCCGCCAAGAGCTCCGGCGTAAGCTGGTCGAGGAGCTCAGGGCTGTGGAGCATGAGCCGTTGTGCGTCAGTCAGGTTCGACAGCGGCAGGAAGAGGTTGGCGTTGGAGAGAACGAGGTGCTCGACCGCGGTATGCGCGCGCCCCGCCGCCTCGTTCGCCGCGTGGATCAGCGCGACGCTGTCGCCGCGGTCGTGGGCGACCATGACGACTGACTGTGCGCCGGCGATCTGGGTCAGGTAGTGGTCCAGAAGCTCGGCGTCGCGCCGCAGGCTGTAGCCCCACCCGCGCGGCTTGTCGGAGAACCCGAAGCCGGGAAAGTCGAGCATGCACACGCGATACCGCGGGCTGAGCCGCTCGGCGACCTCGAACCAGTCGATGCTGCACGTCGGGAACCCGTGCACCAGCGCCAGGACCGGCGCATCTGGGTCGCCAAGCTCCACGTGGAAGACGTTCACAGGTGTCGCGCTCTCGCCGGCCGGGCTCCACGAGAAGTGCGCTCCGCACGCACGCCACGCCTCGGCGCGGGAGATCGGCGTGACGTCGGTCATCGACCAACGATAACCCGGCGGGTGCCCCGGCGAGGGCGAGGAGCTCGCCACAGGTATGCCGCGTTACGCATCCAACCCGCCACCCGCGAGCCTCGCTGGCGCGCGCGAGCCTCAGGCCGGCGACGCGCCCCGCCTGCAGGTGGCCTCGTGCACCTCTTCGGTGAGCGTGCTCAGCTTCTGGCTGAGCGTGTGGATCTGCTCGGTGAGGTCGGTGTTCTTCTGCAGCAGATCGGTCTGGAACGTTGCCAGCTCGTCTCTGTGCTTCGCGGCGGCTTCCTCGTTGGCCTTGTCGGTGCGCGTCTGCGCCTTCTGGGCGATGATCACCAGCGCGCCCGTGTAGAAGGCGACCGCAGAGAAGACGAGGTTGAGCAGGATGAACGGCGCCGGGTCGAAGCCGTTGCCGTTGAGCAGCCCGGTCCACGAGTTGCTGAGGAAGTGGACCACGTGATTGGATAGCACCCACGCGAGGATCACCGTCGAGCTGATCACCAGAAAGCCGACGGTGCCCATGCCGCTCGCAACCCGCTCCGAGACGCGCTCCATGAAGCTGCTTCCGCCGGCGTAGGGGGACGCTCCGGCGTCCCCGCCCTGGTAGTGCTGATGGTGGCGCAGCGGGTCCAGCACGATCGGACCCTGCGGCTGCTGCTGAACCTGCGTGGCTGCCATCTCGACTCCTCTCATGGAAACAGGTGGCCGTAGATCATCGCCGAGCCGTACGACAGGTCGAGTGTCTACGACGGCTCGAGCCTTCAGGACGGCTCGAGCAGGCAGGCATGCTCGGCGTCGGCGGCGAGGTTGCGCAGTCCCACCGGGTCGGCATCCTCGCCGTCGGCCAGCGCCCGCGCGAGCGCCTGGCTGTGAGCGGCGAAGCGCTCACGGGCGTACGGCGCGGCGATCTCGCGCGAGACCATGAACGGCCAGTCGCTGGCCTGCAGCGCCAACAGCTCGCGGATGGCGGCGGCGCCCGCGTCCGCCGCGCCGGCTACGACCCGCAGCTCGGCGGCGCGCGCCGCGAACGCCATCTCGGCCACCACGGGACCCGACCACGTCGACAGGTCACCGTGCTCTCCCCACGTGATCGCCCGCCACGCCTCCCGGTCGGGCTCGATCGGCGCTGGCGGCCACTGGCAGCGCTCGAGCGCGTCGTCGAGGCGCACCAGCTCGAGCCCCTGGCGGGCGCACTCCTGCACGACCGCGCGCAGCCACGCGATGCCCTCATACCACCAGTGCCCCAGCAGCTCGGTGTCCAGTGCGCACACCACCAGACCACCGCCCGGCAGGGGCGACCCGGACCCGCCAGCCCGAGCCGACTCGTTGGCCTCGCGCAGGCGCGCGAGCGTGCGCGCGACGAAGTCGGCGGCGTGCTCGCGCGCGAGCGCCTGCGCCGCGGCGTGGTCGTAGGCGTCGCCGTCGTTGCTCCACGGGTTGTGGTGGTGGATGGTGTGGTGGTGGTAGTCGCGATAGGCGCCGCTCGCGGGATAGCCCCGCTCGCTCCACACCAGCGAGATCGTGCTGCGGTCGATCGGCACGAGCAGCACCCCCGCCTCGGTGGCGACCGGGCACAGGTGCTCGGCGGTGCCCAAACCGAGGCGGTTGGTGAGCTCGACGCACACCGCGCCAACGCCGGCGTCCTCGAGCGTGCGCTCGAGCCACGGCGCGTACGCGCACTCGGGTAGCCAGAAGCCGCCGCGCCAACGCTCACCGAAGCGGCGGCGGTGGGCGGCGATGCCGCTGCGCACCTGCAACCGCAGGCCCGCGTCGGTGGCCAGCAGCGGCAGGATCGCGTGGGTCGCGGAGGACGTCCACTGGGCGTGGCGGGCCAGCGCGCCGAGCAGATTGCCGCCGCGCGCCCGCAGGCTCTCCAGCGCGCCGGCATAATCGCCAAACGCGCGCTCGAGCTCGAGCGCAAGCGCCTCGTGGCCGCCGGTGCGCAGCCCCGCGGCGTCCTCCTCGTGGGTTCCGCGGCGCACGCCTTCCACGAACGCGGCGAAGCGCTCGCAGATGCCTGGAGCTTCGAGCTGGTCGCAGAGGACCGGCGTCAGCGACAGCGTCAGCGGCGCACCCTCGTCGAGCAGGTCCACCAGGGGCAGGTAGCAGCCGGCCATCGCCTCCCACAGCCACTCCTCGCCGAACGGCCACGTGCCGAAGCCCTCGACGTAGGGCATGTGTGTGTGCAGGACGATCGCCAGCGCGCCGCGGTCGCGGCCGGCGCTCACGGCCGGCACACCGCGAGGAAGTCCAGCGCCCGATCCATGTCAGCGTGGCCGGCGGCGCGCAGTGCGAAGTCCGAGGCGGCGATCGCCGGCGTGAACCAGTCGTAGAAGCGCCGCGTGAGGCCGAGGCGGGGGTGCACGCGATCCCACCCCAGCGCCAGCGCGAGCTCGTGCGCGCGCAGCTTGCGCGTGTGGAACAGCCCATACATCTCCACCGTCGCGAAGTGCGCGCGGCAGAGCCGCTCGAACTCCTCGCAACGGTACTCGTGCACGTGCCAGGGGTTGTCCGAGCGCGGCGCGCCCTTGGGCGCGAGCGTGAGCACGTTGGGCGTCGACACGTACACCACTCCCCCGTCGCCGACCAGCGAGCGAAAGTGCTCGAGCACCGCGCCGGGGTCCTGCAGGTGCTCGATCGTCTGCAGGAACACGACCGCGTCGGCCTGCTCGGAGAAGCCGTCGACGAGGTCGCGTACGAAGCGCAGATTGGCGCGCGTGTAGCGCAGGCGCGCGTGCTCGTGGGCCTCGGGGTTGGCATCGACGCCGACCACGCCGGCGGCGGTGCGCGCGAGCACGTCCGAGCCGTAGCCCTCGCCGCAGGCCATGTCGATCGCGCGCAGCCCACGCACGCGCTCGGCGATCCATTCGTAGACGACGAGATGGCGGCGGAACCAGTAGTTCTCCTCGGGCACGTCCGGGAGCGTGCGCTCGCCCGTCAGCGCGAGCGGCGGCACGCCCTCGGGCTGTTCGCGCTGCTCGTAGACGGTCGCCTGCGAAACGTCGTGGGTGGAGGTCAAGAGAACGTTCTCGTCTGAAATATCAGGCCCGGAGTGCAAGGCGCGGGCACGGCGCGCGAGTATATGGTCCGCCCCATGCCGCCCGCTCTCAGCGCCGCCGAGCTGCGCGACGCCAACACCCGCTACCACGACGTGGCGGCAGAGCACTACGACTCCAAGTGGGGCATCGACTTCGGCGAGCTCGGCCTCAGCCAGGTGACGGCGAAGGTGCGCAAGGCGCTCGGGCATGAGCCCGGCCACTGGCGGCGCTCGCTGGAGATCGGCTCTGGGACCGGGTATTTCACGCTGAACCTGATGCGCGCGGGGCTGATCGGAGAGGCCACCTGCAGCGACATCTCGCCGGGGATGCTCGAGACGCTGCGCGCCAACGCCGAGCGCCTGGGGCTGGAGGTCCACACCGAGCCCGCGGACGCCGAGCGCCTGCCGTTCGCGGATGAGAGCTTCGACCTGGTGCTCGGCCACGCCGTGCTCCACCACATCCCCGACCTGCCGCGCGCGTTCGCGGAGTTCGAGCGCGTGCTCGCTCCCGGCGGGACGGTGCTGTTCGCGGGCGAGCCCTCCCGCTACGGCGATCGCCTCGCGCGCGTGCCCAAGCGCTTCGCGACGACCGTCGCGCCGCTGTGGCGGCGCGCGATCGGCGCCGGCCCCGCGCCGCCGGCGGACGGCGGCGAGCCGGACGCGGCGCTCGAGGGCGTCGTCGACATCCACGCCTTCGCTCCGGCCGAGCTCTCGCGCGTCGCCCGCGCCGCCGGCTTGCAGGACGTGCGCGTCACCGGCGAGGAGCTGCTGGCGAACTGGTTCGGGTGGGCCAACCGCACGCTCGAGGCGACCGCGGACCCCGACGACGTGCCGTGGGCGTGGCGGCTGTACGCCTACCGCGGCTACCTGCTGCTGCAGGAGCTCGACCGCCGGCTGCTGGAGTCGCGGCTGCCGCCGGCGATCTTCTACAACCTGATGCTCGCCGCGCACAAGCCCGCCGCCGGCTGACAGCCGTCCACCGCCACCGGCGAGCTCGCGCGCGACCTAAACTCAAGCGCATGCCCGAGCAAGCCTCGAGGGGCTTTCCGCTGTTCCCGCTGGGGATCGTGGCGCTGCCCGGCGAGAGCGTGCCGCTGCACATCTTCGAGGCGCGCTACCGCACGATGATCGAGCGCTGTCTGCGGGCGGAGCCGGGGTCAGCGCAGCGGGAGTTCGGCATCGTGTGGCTCTCCGACGAGGAGCTCAAGCAGGTGGGCTGCGCCTGTGAGATCGAGCGCGTGCTCGAGCGTATGGACGACGGGCGCCTGAACATCCTCGCCCGCGGCACGCGGCCGTTTCGCGTGCTCGAGCGCCAGGACGACCTCCCCTACCCCGCCGGAGCGATCGAGTTCCTCAGCGAGCCGGCGGAGGAGCTCGACCTCGAGGCGGCGGGGACCGCCCGCGAGCTCTACCGCGAGCTCGTGCTGGAGGCGACCGATCGCGAGCTCGAGGCAGGCGAGCTCGACGAGTTGGACGCCTACGGCATGGCCGCCACCGTCGAGTTCGCCGTAGACGCCAAGCAGGAGCTGCTCGAGCTGCGCTCCGAGAATGCCCGCATGCGCCTGCTGGCGCTGCTGATCGGCGCCGCGATCGAGCGCTTGGAGCTGATCGAGCGCGCGCAGGTGCGGGCGCTGTCGAATGGGAAGGTCAGGTTCGGGTAGCGCCGGCGTCAATCCGCCAGATGGCAGACTTCCTGCGCGGCCTGCAGCACGAACAGCTGCAGTTTCTGGAAGACCGCCGGCTGGCGGGCGGAGTTGTCGCTGAAGCTGACGTAGCCGTTTTCGTCGCGCACGTAGTAGTGCAGCACCGAGCCGGCGCGAGGCGCCAGCGCCAGGTGGCTGGACGAGGGCTTCTGCAGGTCTTCCTGGATTTCTCTTGCCTTGTTGATCTGCGAGTCGCTCAGCTTCTGGGCCTGCGCCCGGCCGTTGCAGGTGACGCCGCCTTCTTCGTCGACGAGCAGCGTCAGCCGCGCATGCGAGCTCGAGCCGGTGCGGTAGACGACGAACAGGTCGGACGCGCTCACGCCGCATCCGGCGAGCGCGGTCACGGCCACGAGCGCGCACAGGGCCAGCAGGACGCTCGCGCGTGCGGCCAGCGCCGGGCGCCTACCAGCCAACCGGGCGACCGAACGTGCGCTCACGCGCTCACCGCCACGCCACCGCGACGGGGATCGCCGGCGCCGGTCATGCGCGTCCCCTGGCGCTGCGCGGCCTGCACGCCGCCGAAAAACAGGTTGAGAGCGCCAAAGCGCACGACCCGCACGTCCGCGGCCAGCCCGTCGAGCTCGATGCCCGGCTCGGCGAACACGACGCCGTCCTCGAAGTGCACGCGCGGGGCCGCCACGGCCTCGCGCACGGGCAGGCCGTGGTCGACGACGCCGACGATCGTCTGCAGCAGCGCCGAGCGGATGCGGTTGGAGCCGGCGCTGCCGAGGACCAGCTCGACCTCACCGTCGCGCATGACCACCGACGGGGCCATCATGCTCGGCATCCTGCGGCCGGCCGGATGCAGGTGAAAGCCCAGCGGATTGAGGTCCTCCTCGCCCATCACGTTGTTGATGTGCATGCCGGTGCGCGGGACGACAACGCCGGAGCCCTCGCCGTTGGTGCACGTGGCACTGCACGCGCAGCCGTGGGCGTCGATCACGGAGATGTGCGTTGTGGAGCCCAGGCGGGAGGCGAGGAAGCGCTCGAGGAAGCCCTCCTGGTCGAGTCCTTCGACGAACTCGGGTGTGCGCTCGGACTGAGCGGCGGCCATCGCGTCGACGACCGCCCGCAGCGTCGGCGGCGCGGGGCCGCGATCGAGCAGCGCGAGCGCGTACGCGAGCAGCGTGCCGCCGGCCGACGGCGGCGGGTTGGTGAGGATCTCGCGGTCGCGGTAGGCCATGCGCACGGGCTCGCGCTCGATCGCCTCGTAGCCGGCGAGGTCGGCCGCTGACAGCGAGCCGCCACGATCGGTCAGCCAGTCGCAGACCGACGCCGCGATGTCGCCCCTGTAGAACGGCTCGGCGCCGTCGCGCGCGAGGCGCGCCAGCGCGTCGCCGAGCTCCGGGTTGCGCATCAGCCCACCCTCGCGCAGCAGGCGCCCGCCGGGCGCCCACAGGGCGGCGCACTCGGGCGTGGAGGTCAGCAGGTCGACGAGGATCTCCGCCACGTACGCCTGGCCGGCGTTCAGCACCACGCCCTCGCGCGCGAGCCGCGCGGCCGGCTCCGCCAGGTCCTCGAGCGGCATCGTGCCCCACCTGCGCATCGCCTCGCACACGCCCGCAGGAGTGCCGTACACGCCGCACGAGGCGGGGCCGATGTAGAACACCTGCTCGGCGTCCCCGAAGGAGACGTCCACCCCAAGCAGCTCGGCCTCCGAGCCGTCGCCGATGCGTGTCGGCGCCTGCACGAAGAAGTCGAGCAGCGTCGGGCGCACGCCGCCGCCGGCGACGAGCATGTAGCCCCCAGCCCCCAGCCCGGTGAGCAGCGACTCGGTTACGAACGACGTCAGCATCGCCGCGACCGTCGCGTCGACCGCGTTGCCGCCTTCGCGCAGCACCCTCGCCCCCGCCTGCGCGGTCAGCGGATGTCCGGCCGCGACGACGCCGGTCTCAGATTCGCCCATGGCGGAGCGATACCACAGGCGCACCCATCCGGGCGGAATGCGTCACTCGACACACGCCCCTCTGAGGGTCGTCAATCGAGCAGAACAAGGACGCAGGAAGCGTGGCGTGCTTCGCACGCGAGCGACCGAGGACGCAGTTATGCGAAGCGTTGACGGCCCTCAGAGGTTTGGGAGGAACTCTGGGATCTCTAGCTCGTCCGCGCCAAGGCCGCGGCGACGAGGCCGGCTCGGGGGCGCGGGCGTGGCGCGCTGGGCGCGCACCTCACCGGTGGCGGGCTCCCTGAAGCGGTTGGCGCTCTTGCGCCTGCCCTCGTCGCCGTAGCCGGTGGCCACGACGGTCACCCACACCTGATCGTCGAGCTTCTCGTCGACCATCGCCCCGAAGATGATGTTCGCGTCCGGGTGCGCCGCCTCGGAGACGGACTTGGCGGCCTCGTTGACCTCCCACAGCGACAGGTTGGGGCCACCGGTGATCGACAGCAGGATCGAGCGCGCGCCGTCCATCGAGGTTTCCAACAGCGGCGAGGAGACGGCCTGCATGGCGGCCTCTGTGGCGCGGTTCTCGCCGACGCCCATGCCGATTCCCAGCAGCGCGTTGCCCGCCTCGCTCATGATCGTGCGCACGTCCGCGAAGTCGAGGTTGATCAGCCCGGGAAGCGTGACGAGGTCGGAGATCCCCTGCACGCCCTGGCGCAGCACGTCGTCGGCCACGCGGAAGGCCTCGACCATCGCCGTCTGCTTGTCGAGCACACCCAGCAGCCGGTCGTTGGGCACGACGATCAGCGTGTCGACCTCCTCGGCGAGCGCGCTCACGCCGCGCTCGGCCTGCTCGCCGCGGCGCGTGCCCTCGAAGCCGAACGGCTTGGTGACGATCGCGACCGTCAGCGCGCCGATTTCGCGCGAGATGCGCGCGACGATCGGGGCGGCGCCAGTGCCGGTGCCGCCGCCGGCGCCGGCCGCGATGAAGATCATGTCCGAGCCCTTCAGCAGCGACTTCACGCGGTCGTAGTCCTCCATCGCCGCCTGACGGCCGACGTTCGCGTCAGAGCCCGAGCCGAGGCCGCGCGTGAGCTCGGCGCCGATGTGCAGCGTGATGTCGGCGGTCGACTGCTGCAGCGACTGCACGTCGGTGTTGACGGCGACGAACTCGATGCCCTCGACCTCCGCCTCGACCATGCGGTTGACCGCGTTGACGCCCGCGCCGCCGACGCCGACGACGCGGATCACCGGCTGCCCGGCGCTCGCCGCGGCGCTCGCGGGAAGCGGGTGCGTGTGGACGTGGGCGTAGTCGTCCATCAGCGCGCGCGTCGCCGTCGGGCGCTCCATCACGTTCTCGGGTATCTCCGAGGAGAAGGCGTGGCGCAGGCGCTCCTGCGGGGAGGGTACGTACGTCTCCTCCGGCGGCGGCGCCGCGGGGGCGCCGAGGGCCGGGTGGGGCAGCCCGCTCTCGCGGGGGTGGGTTGCGGGCGCGGAGCCACTGGCGGGCGATTGGCCGCCGCTCGCGCCTGCCTGCGGGGACGCGCCCGGCTCGTGCGCGGACGCGGCAGCCTCCGGCGCGCCCTCCATGTCTTCGGTCTTACGGAAGAGGGCGGCCAGCGGCCCTTCGCGCATGCTCGCGCGTTTAGCGTTGGCCATTGGTCAGAACCTCCTGCGCGAGTTGGCGATAGGACTGCGCGGCGACGCCGTCCGGCTCGTACTTCAGCACCGACATGCCCTTCACCGGAGCCTCGGCGAAGCGGACGGTCTTGCGGATGCGCGAGGCGAACACGCGATCGCCGAAGTTTTCCTCGAGGATCTCGATCGCCTCCTTTGCGTGGATCGTGCGCGAGTCCACCAGGGTCGGGAGGATACCCTCGATTTCGACGCCGGGATTGAGGTTCTCGCGGATCATCGCGAGCGTGTTCTGCAGCTGGATGAGGCCGCGCATGGACAGATACTCGCACTGCACGGGGACGATCACCTTGTCGGAGGCGGTGAGCGCGTTGATCGTCAGCAGCCCGAGACTCGGCGGTGTGTCGATGCAGATGAAGTCGTAGTCCTCGAGAATCGGCTCGAAGGCCTTCTGCAGCGAGCGCTCGCGGCCGATCATCGTCGACATCGCGATCTCCGCGCCGGCGAGATCGATCGACGCGCACGCCACGTCGATCTCGCGCTTGCGGATGACCTCGCGGATCGAGACCTTGTGCACGAGCACGTCGTACATCGATTTCTCGAGCGTGTCCGGGTCGATCCCCTGCGACATCGTGAGGTTGCCCTGCGGGTCCATGTCCACGCACAGCACGCGATGACCCTCCTCCGCAAAGGCAGCGGCGAGGTTGAGCGTGGTCGTTGTCTTGGCGACGCCGCCCTTCTGGTTGGCGAACGCGATGACCTTGGCCTTGCCTTCCACGGTGGCTCCGATAGTTGATGCTCGATTGTTGGAAAGCCGTCCGATGGGTATTCGCATAGCGCAGGGCGATTCCTGCACGGGAACTACGATCCCGGGATGGCTCCGAGCACCGGCCCGCGCGCCCATCGGCCCACCGGCGCCACGCTGAGCGCGCGCCTGCGCGACATACGGGTGATCGTGTGCGTGGGCGCGGGCGGCGTCGGCAAGACGACGACCTCGGCGGCGCTGGCGCTCGGACTCGCCCAGCGGGGGCAGAAGGTCGCGGTGGTGACGATCGACCCCGCCAGGCGCCTGGCGTCGGCGCTCGGCCTGACGGAGCTGCCGTCACAGCCGCAGCGGATCGAGCCGGCGCTGTTCGCCGCGCAGGGGGTCGCGATCGAGGGCGAGCTGTGGGCGATGATGCTCGACGCCAAGCGCACGTTCGACGAGCTGATCGCGCACCTGGCGCCGGACGAGCGCGCGCGCGAGGAGATCCTCGCCAACCCCGTCTATCGAGAGCTCTCAACGGCTGTCGCGGGCTCGCACGAGCTGAGCGCGATCGCGAAGCTCTACGAGCTGTACGAGGAGCACGACTTCGACGTGATCGTGCTCGACACGCCGCCGTCGCGCAACGCGCTGGACTTCCTCGACGCACCCGGACGCCTGCTGGGATTCCTGGAAGGCCGGGCGCTGCAGGTGTTCCTCGGCTCGAGCGGCCTGACCGCGCGCGTGTTCGGACGCGGCACCGCGCTCGTGTTCTCGATCTTCGCGCGTGTCACCGGCGTTGACATGCTCGGCGAGCTGTCGCGCTTCTTTCGCTCGCTGTCGGGGGTGACCGAGGGCTTCGGCCAGCGCACGCGCGACGTGGACGCGCTGCTGCGCGCGCCGCACACGGCGTTCGCGATCGTCAGCTCCCCGGAGCCCGAGCCGGCACAGGAGGCGGAGTTCCTGATGGGGAGACTGGCGTCGGCGGGCATGCCGGTGGGCGAGCTGATCGTCAACCGCGTACACACGCACAGCCTCCACGGCGCCACTATGGGGGAGGTGAGCGAGCTGTTCGCGCCGGCGCTGGGCGAGCCGCTGGCGCGCCGCGTGGCCGCGAACCTCGCCGACTTCGACGTGCTCGCCACGCGCGACCGCGAGACGATCGCGCGGCTGTCGCGCACATGGGGCGCGCGGCAGCCGATCGTGGTCCCGCACCTAGATGAAGACGTCCAGGAGCTCCTCGGGCTGGCCCGGATCGCCGAGCATCTGTTCGACTGAGCTCAGCGCCGTCACCGCCTCGTGCGCCCCGAGCGTGATCTGCGCCGGCTCGAGCGCCGGCAACTCCACCGCCGGCGGCTCGACCGCGGCCTCCAGCAGCAGCTGGTCGGCGAGGCCGACCAGGTTCGGATCGAGATGCCCGCAGACGACGTCGCGCAGCAGCGCGCGCAGGTGGTCGGCCATGTCCCTGGCGAGCCCCTGCAGACCGGTGTGCGCGGCGGCGGTGCCCAGCATCACCTCGCGCTCGAGCGCGAGCGCCGCGATGGTCCGCTCGATCAGCTCGCTGCGGCGCTCTGGCGTGGCGCACAGGGCCGCCAGGCGCCCCGGCAGCAGGCCGCTCGCGGGGCCCTCCGGCTCCAGCAGCAGCCGCAGCGCGAGCAGGTGGTCGGTGAGCGCCTCGAACGAGCTGTCGCGCTCGCAGCCGAGCTCGAAGCGCCTGAGCGCCCACGCGAGCTCGTTGCCGTGGGGCGCGCGGCGCGAGACGAGGTTGCAGAAGGCGCGCAGCTCGTCCTCCTGCTCGGCGGTCACGACCAGCATCCCGTGGGGGCGCCCGCCGGCACCGAGCGCGAGCGCCGTCCACCGTCCTTGAGCCACCCGCGCCCACGCGAGCGCGCCGAGCGTGACGCGGCCGTCGCCGAACAGCCGCAGCGCGCGCAGCAGGTCCTTCAGGATCTCGCGGCCGCGAGCGATCGCCTCGCGCGGGTCCTCATCGCCGGCGGTGAGCGCGACGATCAGGTGCTCGTGGCCGGCAGACTCCGCGGAAGCGAGCGCGCCATCAGGGAGGCCCTCGAGGGCGTGTGGCTGGGCGATCGTCAGGCCGGTCGTCAGTGCGAGCTCACTCGAGCCGATCGTGAGCCCGTGCAGTGTTGCGATCAGCGTCGTCTGCCCGGCGCCGGCGAGCACCGAGCGCTCCAGGCGCGCGAGCGCCGCGCTCAGCCGCTCGGGGCGCAGCTCGAAGTCGCTCTGTTCCTCGAACACCTCCGACAGCAGCGCGAGGATCGCTGCGCGCACGCGCGTGCGCATGTCCGCTCGCGCCGGCTCCCCCTCCGGGGACGATGCGGCGCCGACGCTCGCGAGATACCGGTCGAGGCCGTCAAAGCCCTCGAGCAGCCTCGCCACCTGGCCGTAGCTGGGCAGGCGCTCCAGCTCGGCGGCACGTTCGGCGATGAACTCGCCCGTGAGCGCGCGATAGCAGTACAGCGGCGCGGCGCCGCCCCTGCCCGTTCGCTGCGGCTCGAGCTCGAACGGCACCTCAGCGCCGGACGCGAGCGCCGCGCTCAGCTGGCCGGCGGCCGCCTCGACGAGCTCGCTCAACGCTGCCTGGAGCTGCGATGAATGCATGGTGGGCTGACTTCGCGCTCGCCACGCACGCTCCTGCCCGGCGCACCCCGTCTTGCAGGCTCGCCGCGCCCGCGGCGAGCCGACTCATGCGATCGCGAGGACCTCAGGGTCGACGCGCTCGGCGCACTCCGCGCCCAGCCAGTGTTCGCCGTATGCGCGCATGTCGTCGATGATCGGCAGCAGCGCGCGCCCCTTCTCCGTCAGCGCGTACTCGACCCGCGGCGGCACCTCGGGGAAGGTCTGGCGCGCGACGATCCCCTCCTCCTCCAACGCGCGCAGCCGCAGCGACAGCGTGCGCGGGCTGATGCCCGCGAGCGAGCGTTCGAGCTCGCAGAAGCGCGAGCAGCCCTCAGCCAGATCGCGCACCAGCAGCAGCGTCCACTTGCCGCACACGATTTCTGCGGTCATGCACACCGGGCAAGTCTCGTCAACGGCCATCTGCACCGTTACTTTACCAACTGAAGTGTTGCGGCCCCGCCGCCCGGACGATCAGGCGATGGTCAGCGACGGATTGGGCGGCTTGGCTTCCGCCTCGCGGTTGGCCTCGGCGGCGGCGACATCCTCCATCGTCGTGCCCCGGCGCCCGTCGGCCTGCATCAGCAGCTTGAAGTCGTGCGGGCTCGACGCCACTCGCATCGCATCCTCGAAGGTCACGCGGCCGGCCTTGACGTGGCCGAACAGGGCCTGGTCGAAGGTCTGCATGCCGTAGTAGCCGCCGGCGGTGATCACCTCGACGAGCTTGCCCGTCTGCTCGGGGTCCACGATCATGTCGCGTACGCGCCCGGTCATGCGCAGGATCTCGCACACGGCCACGCGGCCACCGTCGGCGCCGGGAACCAGTCGCTGGGAGATGACGCCCTTGACGGTGCCGGCGATCATGCTGCGCGCCTGGCCGTGCTGGTGCGGGGGGAAGAAGTCGAGCATGCGGTTGATCGACTCGGTCGCATCGACGGTGTGAATCGTCGAGAGCACCAGGTGCCCGGTCTCGGCCGCCGAAAGGGCCGTCTGGACGGTCTCCTCGTCGCGCATCTCGCCGACGAGGATCACGTCGGGGTCCTGGCGCAGCACCCTGCGCAGCGCGCGCTTGAAGGACGCGGTGTCCATGCCGACCTCGCGCTGGTTGATCGCCGAGCGCTTGTCGGCGTGCACGAACTCGATCGGGTCCTCGATCGTGACGATGTGCTTGCTCATCGTGTGGTTCATGTGGTCGATCATCGCCGCGAGCGTCGTCGACTTGCCCGAGCCGGTGGTGCCGGTGAGCAGCACGATCCCCCGCTCCTCCTCGGCCAGTTCGCGCACGACCGGCGGCAGCGAGAGCTCGTCGATCGTGCTGATGCGGTGCGGGATCGCGCGACAGGCCATCGAGATCACGCCGCGCTGCTGGAACGCGTTGATCCGGTAGCGCGCGACGTTCTCGATTTCGAAGGAGAAGTCGACCTCGTGCTCCTGCGAGAACTCCGCGAGCTTGACCTCGTCGCTGAGCAGCGCCCGCAGCGCCCCCTCCGTGTCGTGCGCGCTGAGCGGCTCCACGCTCTCATCGAGCGCCAGCTCGCCGTTGACGCGATACAGCGGCGATGAGCCGACCTTCAGGTGCAGATCGGAGCCGCCCTTATCGACGAGCTCGCGCAGCGCAGCCTTGACGTCGAACATGCCCTTCTGATCGGCAGCCCCGTCACGGGGCTTGAATGCCGGCGGGGCCGCTGGACGGGCCTACGCCACGTCGCGGAGCTTCTGTGCCTCCGCGAGCGACTGCAGCTTCTTCAGCGACTGGTTCTCGATCTGGCGAATGCGCTCGCGGGTGACGTTGAACGTGCGCCCGACCTCGTCCAGCGTGCGCGGGTGCTCGCCGCCGAGGCCGTAGCGCAGCTCGAGCACGCGACGTTCGCGGTAGGAGAGGTTCTCCAGCGCCTCGCGCAGCGCCTCCTTGGTGAGGATCTCCGCGGCGCGCTCGTACGGGGACTCGGCGCGCTCGTCGGCGATGAACTGGCCGAACTCCGACTCCTCCTCGTCGCCCACGGGCTTCTCCAGCGAGACGGGCGCCTGCGCGGAGCGCTTGATCGAGTCGACCTCCTCCGGGTCGATGCCGGTCACGTCGGCGATCTCCTGCGCGGTTGGCTCGCGCCCGAGCTCGGTCACGAGCTTGCGCTCGGCGCGCCCGATCTTGTTGAGCTTCTCCACCACGTGCACGGGGATGCGGATCGTGCGCGCCTTGTCCGCCAGCGCCCGCGCGATCGCCTGGCGGATCCACCACGTCGCATACGTCGAGAACTTGAAGCCCTTGCGGTAGTCGAACTTCTCGGCCGCACGCACCAGGCCGAGCGTGCCCTCCTGGATCAGATCGAGGAACGGCAGACCCTGGTTGCGATAGTTCTTGGCGATCGACACCACCAGGCGCAGGTTGGACTCGACCATCTTCTGCTTGGCGTCGAGATCCCCGCGCTCGATCCGCTTGGCCAGATCGACCTCCTCCTGGGCCGTCAGCAGCCGCACCTTGCCGATGTCCTTGAGGAACAGCTGCAGCGAGTCGGTGGTCATGTCCGGCTTGAGGTCCAGCGCCGCTTTTGCTTTGCGCCGGCCGCGCTTGTCCGGCGCGCGCTCGAGCTGCGCGGAGGCGGCGATCGCGGGGTCGATGTCCTCGACGAGCTCGATCTCCGAGCGCTCGAGGAAGCCGTGCAGCTCTTCGACGTCCGCCTCGTCCAGGTCGAGCTCGGACATCGCCCTGGTTATCTCCGCGTAGGAGAGGACGCCCACCTGCTGTCCCTTGGCCAGCAGGCCCTTGACCTCATCCAGCTCCTGCAGCTCGACTACTGACATTCGTGTTTCCATTCTTCCGCGATCGACAACCGAAGGCGAGGGGCCCGTTCGAGATTATGGCTGAGAGCGGCCACTCCGTCGGACATACGGTCGCAGCCGTGCCGACGTTACAGACCCACTCCGTTCTCCTGGCGCTCATGCTAACGCGTTGCAGCGATGCTTCGGACGGCTGCGACGCTGTTTGCGGGGCGTGTTAAGCAATGATGTGCGGATGAGCGACCCGAAAGGCAGCGAGCGGCCAGCGAGCGGGACACCGGATGCTCAGAAGGGCCTCGCCGCGAACGGTCAGGGCGTCCTCTCCAAGCTGCCCCGCACCCGCCCGCAGCGCGCGAGCCCGCGTCGCGCGGCCGCACGCGCGGCGAGCGCGGCGGCCGACGCTGCGACGGCGGCGAGCACAACGACGACACCTGCGCCCGCCCGCTCCAACGGCCGCCCATCCACCCGCGCCGAGAGCGCCGCGGCGCGCACCTCCAAACGACCGACCTCCAAGCGCGCCTCGGCCGGCGGCCAGCGCGTGCGCGGCGCTCGCGCCCGTCCCGCCCGGAAAGCCGTGGCCGCGACGGTCGAGCCGGCCCCCAGGCAGGGCTTCGAGTGCGAGCCCGAGCGCGCCGGCGGGACCGTGCATCCGCCGGGCGGCGCCGAGCTGGTGGCATCGGCCGCGGAGATCGTCGGCGAGCTTGCGAAGGCGGGCGTGTCGACGGGCGAGCGCCTGCTCAAGGACATCCTTTCGCGCCTGCCGCTCTCCTGAGCGCGCCCCACTCGCGCCGGTGCGCCGGCGGGAGCGCGCTCGCTGAACGCTCCAGCGCGCTCTGTATACTGCCGCGCAACGCCGAACCGCCGCGACTCAGTCGGGGCGGACGGGGGACCCAATGCGGATCGAAGTCGATCCGCCGGGGCGAATCGGCCCGTCGGGGCCGTAGCGCCGCACTCGGTGTCGCGCGAGCCCGTCAGCTCACCCCGTAGGCGCCGATGAGAATGCGAATCGCGTCCAGGACATACACGCTCGTGCTCGCGCTGATGGCGGCCATCGCCTGCGCACTCGGCGCGGGCAGCGCGCTCGCCGCCACAGGCGGCGCGGCGGCGCCCTCCGGTTCGACGCCGACGTCGAGCATCCGCACGACCGGGATCGCCACGTGGTTCGGCCCCGGCTTCTACGGCAAGCAGACGGCGTGCGGCCAGACGCTCACCCCGGGGGTCGTGGGCGTCGCCAACCGCACGCTCGCGTGCGGCACGCTAGTGAAGGTCACCTACAGGGGCCGCAGCCTGACCGTGCCGGTGCTCGACCGCGGCCCTTACAGCCACGGCGCGAACTGGGACCTGACGGCCGGCGCGGCGGAAGCGCTCGGTATCACCGAAACCGTCCGCATCGGAACCCACATCGTCGGCAAGACCGCCAACACGCCCACGCTCGGTCTGCCGCCCGGCTCCTCGAGCACCGCCGTCGCCGGCGGTGCGAGCGCCCCCGAATCGTAGGCCGACGCGCCGCTACGCCGACTCGTCGACCGGCGCCGCGCGCCGGCTGGCCGGCCCACGAATCGCCAAGCGCGCCGCGTACAGTCCGACGTCGGCATGCGCGGCCAGCGCCGCCGCCTCCCGTCCGTCCTCCGGACACACGGCCGTCCCGATCGCCACCGCCAGCGGCGCCCCGCGGTAGCTCACACCCAGCGCCACCGCGCGCTCCAAGCGCTCCGCCAGGCGCTGAGCGCCGGCGCGATCGGTCCCGGGCGCCAGCAGCCAGCACCTGCCGGGCCGCTCGCGCGTGAGCGACCCCGACGGCGCCGCGCCGACCTCCGCCGCCAGCGCACGCTCCATCTCGCTCGCCAGCCTCGACAGCTCCTCCGGGGACTCGCGCCGGCGCAGGCGCTCGATGTCCACGAGCTCTACGAGCAGCACCGCGAACGGCAGCGCGTCGCGCTCGAAGCGCTCGAGCTGCGCCCCGATCGAGCCGATCCACGCCGCCGGCCCTTCCTCGCCGCGTTCGTCGCGGATCTCGATCTCCGGCTCCGGCGCGTCCGGGAGCGCCGAGCGCTCCTCCCACTCCAGCGGAGCCAGTCGCGCGCGCGACGCGCGCGGCGGGATCGGTGGGGACTCGTCCCACGACAGCGGGCGCTCGCGCTCGCTGGACGCGGCGCCCGCGTGGGCGTGCTCGTCGACGATCACCGCCGGGCCTGCCGCGGCGGACGCCGGTGGGGGCTCGCGCGCAGCCACACGCGCCGCCGACGCCGACGCCTCGACGGTGCCCTGCGCGTCGTCCGCGCGCTCATGCTCGGAGAAGGACGCCGTCTCGATCGCCGTTGCCAGCGCCGCCGCGCACACGTGGGCGAGACGATCGCCGATGTCTCCCACCAGGCGCGCCGACGGTTCGTGCAGCTGGTCGAGCAGCGCCTCCCACAGCACGCCGCGCAGCGCCTCGACCGCATCCGCGAGCGCCGCCGCCTCGTGCGCGCCGCAGATCGCCGCCAGCCGCCGTGCCGCGGCGGAGTCCTCGCGGCCGCTCGGCGCTCCTCGCCCCGTCAGCCGGTCGAGCTCGACGTCCGACTGCACAGCGCGAAGCGCCTGTGCGCACAGCGGCGGCGCCTCGCGCGCGAGCTCCGCGAGCGGAATCTCGCCGATCGCGTCGAACCGGCGGGCGAGGATCAGCGCGATCGCCCAGCGCCGGGCGAGCTCGTCGGCGCGCGCGAGCAGCGCATCGCACGGCAACTCTGCGATCGCGCGTGCGCGTGGCGGCTGCGTGATCGGACGGTCGCTCACAAGGTGTTGGATATCAGCACCCGAGGATGCCACCGTCTCCCGCCCCGCGTCGATGCCCGCGGATAGCCTGCAAAGTGCGTGCGAAGCCTGAAAACGACCGGAGCCCGCCGCGAGCGGGCGGTGATCGCCGATCTCGGCGACTCCACCTCGCTCGACGACGACACCGGCGCCGTGCGCTCGGTGCAGGAGGCCGACCTGGTGATCGAGCAGTCGGCGCTCGATGAGATGTGGTCGCCGGCCCACCTGGAGCGGCTGGCGCGCACCTACTGGCGCTTTCTCACCCGCATCACGCTCGGGCTGATCCGCGTGCGCTACAGCGAGAGCGAGCGCTCGGTGGTGCTGCTCGGACGGCCGCTGAAGCTGCTGACCTTCCAGGCGCCCGAATACGAGATGGACCCCACGCGCGGGCTGGTGCGCTGGCGCATCGCGCGCGGCCTGCTCGTCTCGCGGCGGGGTCACGACGCGCGCGGCTACCTGCAGATCGAGGTCCGCAGGAGCCCGGGCGAAGATCCCGAGCACGCGCGCCTGCATGTCGAGGTCGCGGTCGCGAACTTCTATCCGTCGATCGCCTCCAGGCTCGGCCGCCGCCTGTACAACGCGACGCAGTCGCGCATCCACGTGATCGTCACCCACGCGTTCCTGCGCTCGCTCGCGCGCCTGGACCTCGCCGAGTCGCGGATCGGGCGCTTCGACCCCTGACTCAGGTCGAGTAGCGCTCGCCGCCCACCGCGCGCAGCTTGGCGCGGTCGTGGGTGGCTCTGATGCGCCGAATCGTCCCCGTGCGTGCGCGCGTGACGAGCGATTCGGTGGTGGCGCCGCCGGCGCTCGGATAGCGCACCCCCTGCAGCACGTCGCCGTCGGTGATGCCGGTGGCCGAGAAGAACACGTCCTCGCCGGCGACCAGGTCGTCGCGGTCGAGCACGCGCTCCAGGTCGTAGCCCGCCGCGAGCGCCGCCTCGCGCTCGGTCTCATCGCGCGGCCACAGCCGCCCGAGCAGCTGTCCGCCGAGGCACTTCACGGCGGCGGCCGAGATCACGCCCTCGGGCGTGCCGCCGATCCCCCACAGCAGATCGACGGGCGAGCGCTCGGTGACCGCGAGCAGCGCGGCGGAGACGTCGCCGTGGGCGATCAGGCGCACGCGGGCGCCGGCCGCGCGGATCGCCGCGATGCCGTCCTTGTGGCGATCGCGGTCGAGCACGACGACCATCACGTCGCCCACCGGGCAGCCCCTGCGCGCGGCCACCAGCGCGACGGTCTCGCCGAGCGGGCGGTCGAGGTCGAGCAGGTCCGCGACGTCGGGGGCGCCGGCCATCTTCTCCATGTACACGCACGGCCCCGGGTCGAACATCGTGCCGCGCGCCGACAGCGCGATCACGGCGAGCGCGCTGGGCATCCCGTGCGCGGCCAGCGTCGTCCCCTCCAGCGGATCGACCGCGATGTCCACCTGCGGCGGCGAGCCGTCGCCGATGTGCTCGCCGTTGGCGAGCATCGGCGCCTCGTCCTTCTCCCCCTCGCCGATCACCACGATGCCATCCATCGGCACCGACTGGAGCATGTAGTGCATGCCGTCGACTGCGGCCTGGTCGGCGGCCTCCTTGTCGCCCCTGCCGACCATCGGCGCCGCCGCCAGCGCGGCCGCCTCGGTGACGCGCACGAGCTCCAGCGCGAGGTTGCGGTCGGGCAGCTGATGTGAGGTCTCGGAGCTCAAGGGAGAGCCGGAAACCTATACCAGGGCCGCGGCCACTACGATCGTGGCGTGAGCGACCCCACAGCGACCGTGCAGGCGCGCATCCCCGCAACGCTGAGAGCTCCGGTCGACGAGCAGCTGGCGGCCGCCGAGCAGGAGCGGGTGGCGCAGCGGCTGCGCGAGGGCGATCCCACGCTGTGGGCGCCCGCGGGGACGCCCGAGGTCGCCGACCGCCTCGGCTGGCTGACGATCGCCGAGCGCGAGCTCGCCGGGCTCGGCGCGCTCGAGCTGTTCGCGGCCGAGCTGCACGACAACGGGCTGCAGGATGTCGTGCTGCTGGGCATGGGCGGCTCCTCGCTGGCTCCCGAGGTCCTGCGCCGCGCGTGGATTGAGTCCCCACCCTCCCAGTCCCCACCCTCCCCGCGGCTGCACGTGCTGGACTCGACCGACGCGGCGCTGATCCGCACGGTGCAGGACGCGGTCGAGCGCGAGGCGGTCGGCGAGCGACGCACGCTGTTCCTCGTCTCATCGAAGTCCGGCGGCACGATCGAGCCGCTGTCGCTGTTCGCGCACTTCTTCTCGCTGTACGAGAACGGCAACGACTTCATCGCGATCACCGACCCCGGCTCGGGCCTGGAGGCGCTCGCGCACGAGCACGGCTTCCTGCGGACGTTCGCCGGGGATCCCGACATCGGCGGGCGCTACAGCGCGCTGTCCGCGTTCGGCGTCGTGCCCGCAGCGCTGATGGGAATCGGCGTGCGCGGGCTGCTGGAGGGCGCGGCCGGCGCATGGCGGACGCCGCTGCGCGACCAGGACGCGGGCGCGGCCGATGACGCCGGCGTGTGGCTGGGCGCCGCGCTCAGCGCGCTCGCGCGCGCCGGACGCGACAAGCTCACGTTCGTGATCTCGCCCACGCTGCCCGGGCTCGGCCTGTGGCTCGAGCAGCTGGTGGCCGAGTCGACCGGCAAGCACGGCACCGGCATCCTGCCGGTGGCCGACGAGCCGCTCGGCGACCCTGATGTGTACGACGAGGACCGCGTGTTCGCCTATCTGCCCGACCTGCGCGCGCCCGACGCGGCGCTGGACGCGCAGGTGCAGGCGCTCGCCGACGCCGGGCACCCGCTGATCACGATGCCCACCCACGGCCCGCCGGACCTCGGGCGCGTGTTCCTGCTGTGGGAGATCGCCGTCGCGGTCGCAGGCTGGGGCCTTCAGATCAACCCGTTCGACCAGCCCAACGTGCAGCAGGCCAAGGACGCCACCAAGCGCGTGCTCGGCGATTACGAAGCCAAGCACGAGCTGCCGCAGGTGGCCGACGCCGACGAGGCCGCGCTGCGCTCGCTGCTGCTCGACGCCCAGCCGCCGCAGTACGTCGCGATCATGGCCTACAGCGAGCCCTCGCCCGAGTTCGACGCCGCCGCCGGCGAGCTGCGCGCGGCGATCCGCGCGCGCACGAAGGCGACGACCACGTTCGGCTACGGCCCCCGCTTCCTGCACTCCACCGGCCAGTTCCACAAGGGCGGCCCCAGGACCGGGCGCTTCCTGCAGCTGATCCACGACGGGCCCGCCGACGTGGAGATCCCGGGCGCGCCGTACGGCTTCACGACGCTCAAGAACGCGCAGGCGATCGGCGACCTGCAGACCCTGCGCGAGCTCGGCCTGCCCGCCGAGCGCGTGCGCCTGAAAGGTGAAGATCCCGTAGGCGCTCTGCGCGCCCTCACCGCAAAGATCGACTCGAGGTGACCAACAGATGACGCAGATCGGCTTCGTCGGGCTGGGCAAGATGGGCGGCAACATGGTGCACCGCATCCGCCGCGACTCCGAGCACGAGGTCGTGGCGTTCGACTTCGACGCGAAGGCCGTCAAGCAGGCGGTCAGGAACGGCGCGGCCGGCGCCGACTCGCTGAAGTCGCTGGTCAAGCAGCTGCAGGCGCCGCGGATGGTGTGGATCATGGTGCCGGCGGGCGCGCCGACCCAGGAAACGGTGGAGAAGCTCGCGAAGCTGCTGGAGCGCGGCGACACGATCGTCGACGGCGGCAACTCGAAGTGGACCGACGACAAGCGCCGGGCGGGCGAACTGAAGAAGGCGGGCATCGACTACGTCGACGTGGGCACCTCCGGCGGCGTGTGGGGACTGGAGGTCGGCTACTGCATGATGGTCGGCGGCCCGCCCAAAGCCGTCAAGCGCCTGGCGCCGATCCTCGACGTGCTCGCGCCCGAGACCAACGAGCAGAGCGCCGCGGCGATCGGGCCGCGCGGCTGGCTGCACTTCGGCCCCTCCGGCGCCGGGCACTACGTGAAGATGGTCCACAACGGCGTCGAGTACGGCCTGATGCAGGCCTACGCGGAGGGCTTCGACGTGTTCGACAAGTGCGAGTACGAGCTCGACAACGCGAAGATCGCGCACCTGTGGGGCCAGGGCTCGGTGGTGCGCTCGTGGCTGTGTGAGCTGGCCGCGCGCGCGTTCGAGGCCGACGGCAACGAGCTGCAGGCGATCGAGGGCTACACCGAGGACTCCGGCGAGGGTCGCTGGACGATCGAGGATGCGACCGCGCACGACGTGCCCACGCCGGTGATCACCGCGTCGCTGTACGCGCGTCTGCGCTCGCGCGGCAACGGCGACTTCGCCGACCGCGTGCTGGCGGCGCTGCGCAACCAGTTCGGCGGGCACGCCGTCAAGAGCGCGCCTGCAGCCGGCGCCGGTGGCGCGCCCGGCAAGGGCGGCGGCGCTGTGAAGGCCGGCGCCCGCCGCGGAGGCAGCTGACGGTGGCGGTCGCAGCTGGTCGTCCGACCGGCGAGCCTGAGCCTGAGAATCCCCTCACGGCGGGCCTGGAGCGCCTGCCGGTCGCGCCGACGACGCTCGTCATCTTCGGCGCGACCGGAGATCTGGCGCGTCGCAAACTGCTGCCGGCGCTCTACAACCTCGCGCATGAGGGCTCGTTGCCCCAGCGCTTTCACCTCGTGGGCGTGTCGCGCACGGAGAAAGAGGACTCGGACTACCGCAGCGAGTGCGAGCAGGCGATCCGGCGCTTCTCACGGCGCACGCCCGATGAGACCGTGTTGCGCACGCTGCTCGACAACGTGCGCTACGTGCCGGGCACGTTCGACGACGACGCCGTCTACAGCGAGCTGACGCGCGTGCTCGACGACTGCGAGCAGGAGGCCGGCGAGGCGCTCAACCGCGCCTTCTACCTGTCCACCGCGCCCAACTTCTTCCCGTTGATCGTGCAGCGCCTGGGCAGCTCCAAGCTCGCCCATCGTGACCTCCCCACCCACCCCGAGGTCCGTCTGATCATCGAGAAGCCGTTCGGCACGACGCTGGAGGAGGCGCGCCAGCTCAACCGCGAGGTGCTCGGCATCTTCGACGAGACCCAGATCTACCGCATCGACCACTACCTGGGCAAGGAGACCGTGCAGAACATGCTGGCGTTCCGCTTCGCCAACGGCATGTTCGAGCCGCTGTGGAACCGCAACTACATCGACAGCGTGCAGATCACCGCGGCCGAGGACCTGGGCATCGGCTCGCGCGCGGACTACTACGACAGCTCGGGTGCGCTGCGCGACCTGATCCAGAACCACATGCTGCAGCTGCTGTGCCACGTGGCGATGGAGCCGCCGGTGAGCTTCACCGCCGAAGAGGTGCGCAACGAGAAGGTCAAGGTGCTGCAGGCGATCCCCCAGCCGGCCGGCGAGGAGATCCCGAAGATGTCGGTGCGAGCGCAGTACGGGCCCGGACACGCGGGCGGCGACGACGTGCCCGGCTACCTGGAAGAGGAGGGCGTGCCCGAGGGCTCGGTCACCGAGACATACGCGGCTCTGCGCCTGGAAGTCGACAACTGGCGCTGGGCGGGCGTCCCGTTCTACCTGCGCACGGGCAAGCGCCTGGCGCGCAAGGTCACTGAGATTGCCGTGACGCTGAAGCCCGTCCCCCACCTGGCGTTCAGCCAGGACGGCTCGCTCGGGGTGCAGCCCAATCAGCTCGTGCTCACGCTGCAGCCGAACGAGGGCGTGTCGCTGCGGCTCGGAGCGAAGATCCCCGGCACGCGCATGAGCATCCGTCCGGTGAACATGGAGTTCCTGTACGGCACGGCGTTCCTCTCGCAATCCCCGGAGGCCTACGAGCGCCTGATCACCGATGCGATGCGCGGCGACGCGACGCTGTTCACGCGTAACGACGAGGTCGAGGCCCAGTGGCGCATCTGCGACCCGATCGTCAAAGCGTGGGCGCCCAGCGACCCGCACACTCCCGGCCCGCCTGTCGCGAGCTACGAAGCCGGCTCGCAGGGCCCGGTGCAGGCCGATCGCCTGCTGCGCGAGGGCGACCGCTGGCGCGCGATCTGATGGCCGGCGGCGATCTGAGCGGCCGCAGCGACGCCGTCTGGAGCGAGCACGACACGACACCCGACGCGATCGAAGCGGCACTGCGCCAGCTGCTGGTGGACGTCCACGGCGAAAACGACGACTTCCTGCCGGCGCGCGTGCTGAACATGATCGCGTTCGTGGATCGCGAGTGGACCGGCGAAATCGCCAACCGCCTGCGCGGGGTCGGGCGCTACCACGCCTCGCGGCTGGTCGTCCTCGCCTACGAGCCGCACCGCGAGCGCCTGGACGCGCGCGTGATGATGGCCTCCGAAGGCGCGTCCGCGCCCGGCGAGCTGGCGCTGCTGCACGAGACCGTCGTCGTGGAACTCGGCGACCGCCACCTCGACGACCTGCTCACGATCGCCGACCCGCTGGTGGTGACCGACCTGCCCACGCTGCTGTGGTCGCCGCACGGCCACCACGAGATCGTGGCTCAGCTGCTGGCGCTCGCGCAGGCCGTGCTGCTGGACTCGGTCGACGAGCCGGTCGCGCGCGAGGCGCTGGACCGTGCATGCGAGCTCAGCGAGCGCGCCTACGTGGTGGACCTCGCGTGGCTGCGATCGACGCCCTGGCGCGAGCGCGTCGCGGCGAGCTTCGACCCCGTGTGGCTGCGGCGCGAGCTGAGCGCGATCTCCGCTGTGACCGTGCGCCACCACCCTGCCTCGACCGCCGCCGCCACGCTGCTGGTCGGCTGGCTGGCCTCGCGCCTGGGCTGGCGCACCGGCCCGCTGGCGCCCGACGGCGATGCGCTCGTCGGCGCCACGCACGGCGAGGACCATGACGTGACGGTGCGCCTGGAAGCGGCCCCCGAGCTGCCGGTTCCGGGGCTCGAGAGCGTGGCGCTGGAGACGGCCGCGGGCCTGCAGCTGCGCCTGAGTCGTGGCGCGGGCGGCCTGCGCGCGCACCGGCGCGACGGCGACGGCGAGGAACGGGAATGGACGATCCTGGGCGCCTCCCGCGGCGAGACCGGCGTGCTCGGCGAGGGCATCCGCCAGGCGCTGCTGCGCGACCCCACCTATGTGCCCGCGCTGAAGGCCGCGCGGTCGATGCTCTCGTGATCGCGGCGGCGGTGCGCCCGTGACGCGCCTGACGACGTGCCCTGACGCCGAGACGGTCGCCCAGCGGGCCGCAGCGCACGTGGCGCGCCAGCTTGCAAGCGCGCGCGAGCAGCGGGGCGTGGCGCACCTGGCGCTGAGTGGCGGCACCACGCCGGGGCGCATGTATGAGGTGCTGGGCGCCGATACTCAGGATCTGAGCGACGTCGAAGTGTGGTTCGCGGACGAGCGCTGTGTCGGGCCAGACGACCCCGAAAGCAACTACCGGCTGGCCGCGCAGACGCTGCTCGAAGGCGTCGGCGTGCCCCCCGAGCGGGTGCACCGCATGCACGGCGAGGCGGGCCCGGAGGAGGGCGCCAGCCGCTACGCCGAGGAGCTCGCCCGGCACGTGGCGAGCGCCGGCGCGGACGCGCCCGCCACGCCGGTGCTCGACGTGATCGTGCTGGGGATCGGCCCCGACGGCCACGTCGCGTCGCTGTTCCCCGGAGCGCCCACGCTGGACGCGGGCGAGGACGCCGTGTGCCTCGGCGTGCGCGACTCCCCAAAGCCGCCGCCGGAGCGGATCACGCTGAGCCTCGCCGTGCTGCGCGCGGCGCGCGAGTGCGTGCTGCTGGCGACCGGCGCGAGCAAGGCGGACGCGGTCAGCGCGATGCTCGGAGAGCCCAGCCGCCACGTGCCCGCGAGCCTGCTCCGGCGCGAGCGCCTGACGGTGATCCTCGACGACGCGGCCGCGCCCGCCGGGCCGGCGGGGCGGGCGGGACCGCATCGATGAGCGCCGGCGCCGACTCCCGCGCCGGCGACTGCACCTGCGGCGGCGGCGAGGCGGTGCTCGTGCGTCACACCGAGACCGAGTGGAGCCTCAGCGGCAGGCACACGGGGCGCACGGACATCCCGCTGACCGAGCACGGCCGCGACCTCGCGAGGGCACTGCGCGCGCGCGTGAGCGCGTGGCGCTTCGATCTCGTGCTCGTCAGCCCGTCGCTGCGCGCGCGCGAAACGTGCGAGCTGTGCGGGCTCGGAGCCGACGCGCAGCCGCGGGCGGACCTGCTCGAGTGGGACTACGGCGACTACGACGGGCTCACCACCAGCGAGATCCGCGCGCGGCGCCCCGACTGGCGCCTGTGGCGCGACGGCTGCCCAGGGGGCGAGCAGCCGGCGGACGTCGTCGCGCGCGCCGACCGCGTGATCGCCGAGGTCGCCGGCGCCGGGCGCGTGGCGGTGTTCTCGCATGGGCACATGCTGCGCGTGCTCGGCGCCCGCTGGATCGCCCTCGACGCCAGCGCCGGCGGACGCCTGGGACTGTCCACGGGGGCCATCTGCGTGCTCGGTCACGAGCGCGAGACGGCGGTGATCGCCCGCTGGAACGATGTCGGCGTGTAACACCTCCCCCGCTCGGGGGACTTTCGTTCTAGAGTGACCCAGCGCGATCGTCGCACAGCGAAACGCTCGCGCCAGAGGTGACGCAGCACGGCCAGCGATGGGATCACCGGCGCTAAAGACCACCCCCCTTTCCCCCGACGCCGAGCAGGCGCTCGCGGCGATGGCGGCGGTACGCGAGCGCACGCTCGCGCTGGTGGCGGGGCTCGAGGACGAGCAGCTCGAGCGCGTGCACTCACCGATCATGAGCCCGCTGGTGTGGGATCTCGGGCACATCGCGGCGTATGAGGACCTGTGGCTGGCGCACCGTCACGGCGGCCGGGAGCTGCTGCGCCCCGAGCTGGCCGGCCTGTACGACGCGTTCGAGACGCCGCGCGCAGTGCGCGGCGAGATCGAGGCGCTCGGCCCGGCGGACGCGAGGGACTACATGGCGGCCGTCAGCGCGCGTGTGGCCGACGTGATCGCCGAGCGCGGCGTCGGCGATGGCGTGCTGTGCGAGATGGTCCTGCGCCACGAGCTCCAGCACACCGAGACGATGCGCCAGACGCTGGAGATCGCCGGCCTGCTGTCGGGCGAGGATCGGGCGAGGATCGCCGCGCCGCTGGCTCCGGGCGAGCCGGGCGAGGGCTGGCTGGAGGTCCCCGCGGGAGCGTTTGCGATGGGCGCCGCTGCGGATGGCTTCGCCTACGACAACGAGCGCCCGCGCCACACCGTCGAGCTGCCCGCGTTCGCGATCGCGCGCCGTCCGGTCAGCAACGGCAGCTGGCTGCGCTTCAGCGAGGGCGGCGGCTACGAGCGGCGCGAGTGGTGGTCGCGCGAGGGCTGGGCGTGGAAGCAGGAGCACGACATCACCCATCATCCGGCGATCGCCACCGGCGACCCGCAGGCGCCCGTCTGCCACGTCTGCTGGTTCGAGGCCGACGCCTTCGCCCGCGCGCACGGCGCGCGGCTGCCCACCGAGGCTGAGTGGGAGCGGGCGGCGACCTGGACCCGGCAGGCTCCGCGGGACGCGGACCGGGGCAACGGGACCGGGGTCGACGGGGCCGCGCCCGGGCTCGCAGGCGTGGGACGCGCGTGGGAGTGGACGAGCTCGCACTTCGACGGCTATCCGGGCTTCGCCGCGTACCCGTATCGCGAGTACTCGCAGGTGTTCTTCGGCGATGGCTACCGCGTGCTGCGCGGCTGGTCGTGGGCAACCCACCCGCGCGTCGCCAGCGTGACGTTTCGCAACTGGGATCTACCACAGCGGCGCCAGATCTTCGCGGGCGTGCGCCTGGCAAGGGAGGGGTCATGAAGCAATGCACAGCGCAGCAGCCGCTCGCGCAGGACGCGATCCGGATCGACTCGCACCTCGACGGCACGCATGAACGCTCGCTCGCCGACGACGTGCTCGACGGGCTCACGCGGCCCTTCAAGGAGCTGCCCCCCAAGCACTTCTACGACGCCCGCGGCGCCGAGCTGTTCGACCAGATCTGCGAGCTGCCCGAGTACTACCCGACGCGTGCCGAGCGCGCGATCCTCGAAGAGGCAGGCGGAGGTGCTGGCGGCGCTCACCGGCGCGGTCGAGCTCGTCGAGCTCGGCTCCGGCACCGCCGCCAAGACGCGCGTGCTGCTCGACGCGCTGCAGGCCGCCGGCACGCTCGAGCGCTACATCCCGGTGGACGTCACCGAGAGCATGGTGCGCGACTGCGCGCATGCGCTCACAAGCGAGTACCCGGGGCTGCGCGTGCACGGCGTGATCGGCGACTTCGAGCGCCACCTCGACCGCGTGCCGCCGGCCGCCGGCCCGCGGATCGTGGCGTTCCTGGGGGGCACCATCGGCAACTTCCCGCCCGGCAGCCGCCGCCGCGTGCTGCGTCAGATCGCCGGCCTGCTCGGACCGGGCGACCACCTGCTGATGGGCACCGATCTGGTCAAGGACCCGCGTGTGCTCGAGGCCGCATACGACGACGCGCAGGGGGTCACCGCGGAGTTCAACCGCAACGTCCTGCGCGTGCTCAACCGCGAGCTGCAGGCCGACTTCGACCCCGAGGACTTCGAGCACGTCGCGCTGTTCGACGAGCAGAACGAGTGGATCGAGATGCGCCTGCGCGCGCGCCGCGAGCACACCACGCTCGTGCGCGACCTCGACCTGCCGGTGCACTTCGACGCCGGCGAGGAGCTGCGCACGGAGATCAGCGCGAAGTTCACGCCCGATCGCCTCGAGAGCGACCTGTCGGCGGCGGGGCTCGAGCTCGTGCGCTGGCTCACCGACCCGAACGAGCTGTTCGCGCTGTCGCTTTCTCGCCTGAGCGCCAGTTGAAGCCTCGATCCATATAGGCTGGCGGCCATGAACATCGAGGGCAGCGCGGCGCTCGTCTCCGGTGGCGCCTCGGGGCTGGGCGAGGCGACCGTGCGCGAGCTGCACGCGCGCGGCGCGCGCGTCACGATCGCCGACGTCAACGCCGAGAAGGGCCAGGCGCTGGCCGCCGAGCTCGGGCTTGAGTTCGTCGCGTGCGACGTGCGCGAGGAGGAGCAGGTGCAGGCGGCCGTCGAGCAGGCCGCGGGCGGGGACGGCGGGCTGCGCATCGCCGTCAGCTGCGCCGGCACCGGCTGGGCGCAGAAGGTCGCTAGCTCCAAGGGCCCGCACCCGCTGATGCCCTTCGAGATCATCATCGCGATCAACCTCATCGGCACCTTCAACCTGCTGCGCTTCGCCGCCACCGCGATGATCGCCAACGACCCACACGACGACGGCGAGCGCGGCGTCTGCGTCCACACCGCTTCGATCGCCGCCTTCGACGGCCAGGTCGGCCAGATCGCTTACAGCGCGTCGAAGGGCGGGGTGGTGGGCATGACGCTCCCGGCCGCACGCGACCTCGCCCAGTACGGCATCCGCGTCAACACGATCGCCCCCGGCCTGTTCGACACGCCGCTGCTCGCCGCGCTGCCCGAGGAGGCGCGCCAGAAGCTCGGCGCCGGCGTCCCCTTCCCGCAGCGACTCGGCCAGCCCGCCGAGTACGCACAGCTGGCCTGCCACATCGTCGAGAACCGCATGCTCAACGGCGAGACCATCAGGCTCGACGGCGCGCTGCGGATGCCGCCGCGATAGCCCGCTCAACCCGAGTACCTATCCTCGCGGGCCCGCCTCGTCAACCAGCCGCTCCCAGTCGTCACGGAGGGGTTCCGCGCCCAGCTCTGTGATCGTGAAGGCGACAACGTCCGCGAGTCGGATGTCGCCGGTCGGTAGGTGGACCTTGCCGAGCCAGCGTTCGCCAATCTGGATGTTCGCGCGGACGTGAAGATGCGGGCTTACGACAGGGCTCTTGCCGCGTGGATGCCAGTGGTAAGCCAGCAGTTCGCCGGTCTCCTGCCGCCCGATGGCGTAGAAGTAGGCCGCCCTCTCGACCTGCCAGCCAGCGTCGGAGGGGCTGTTGATGAAGTAGTGCTCGCTGACAGCGAGCGTCAGACGGCTGTCGCCTCGCAGCGCTACCGCGTCGTTGCCCGCCATGACGAGGGCGTGCGGGCTCGCAGACGGGGCATAGCCGCCCCCGACGTCGACATGCGCGGGCGTCAGACACGACAACACTCGTGAGATGCGGGCGCGGTAAGCCTCGACAGCCTCCGCGGAGGTCCTAGCCGGCAAGAGGCAGAAGCATCGCGACCCGCATCACGTCCGGCTCGTCGTCGGCGTCGATCTCGCCTGCCTCCCAGCGAGCGCGGAACTCCTCGCCGGAGATGCCGAGATACTGGCGAGCCTTGTCGTCGAGAAGCTGCCGGCCCTGCTCGGGGGTCAGCTCGCGGATCTCGTTGTCGGTTCGTATAGCCATAGCAATCAGTCCTGTTGGAGGGATCGGTCGCCGGCGCCGTGTCCTTGACCATCCATGGTACGCGAGCGCATGGAGGATCCCCAACGACCCCGTGCTACAGCCGTTCGACGAGCATCGCCATGCCCATGCCGCCGGCCGCGCACATCGACTCGATGCCGTAGGTGGCGTCGAGCGTGTCGAGGTCGTTGAGCAGCGTGGTCATGATGCGCGCGCCGGTCATCCCGAACGGGTGCCCGAGCGCGATCGCGCCGCCGAACGGGTTCAGCTTGTCGTCGTCGATCCCGAGGTCTTCCTTGCACGGCACGATCTGCGCCGCGAACGCCTCGTTGATCTCGACCACGTCGATGTCGCCGATCGTCATGCCCGTCTCCTTCAGGAGCTTTTCGATCGCGGGGATCGGGCCGAGGCCCATGATCTCCGGGCGCAGGCCGGCGACCGTCGAGGCGACGATCCGCGCCCGCGGCTGGCAGCCGAGCTGCTTGGCCTTCTCGTCGGACATGATCAACAGCGCCGCCGCGCCGTCGTTGAGCGGACACGCGTTGCCGGCGGTCACCGTGCCGTCCTCCCTGAAGACGGGCTTCAGCGCCGCGAGCTTCTCCATCGTCGTCCCCGGCCGCGGGCCGTCGTCCCTGGAAACGACCGTCTCGGGCACGTCGATCTCGTTGCCCTCCCTGTCGACGTCTTTGTGCGCGGGCACCGTCACGGGCACGATCTCCCTGTCGAAGTGCCCGTTCGTGACCGCCTCCACGGCGCGCGTCTGCGAGATCAGCGCCCACTCGTCCTGGGCCTCGCGGCTGACCTTGCAGCGCTCGGCGACGTTCTCGGCGGTCATGCCCATCGGGATGTACACGTCGTAGGCGGCGCCCTCGGAGCCGTCGACCGCGTGGTTGAACTCGAACGGCGCGCCACCGCCGGCGCGCGAGACCGCCTCGACGCCGGCGGCGATGTAGGTGTCGCCCTCGCCCGTCTTGATCCCGTGGAACGCCATCCGCGCGGTCTGTAGCGAAGAGGCGCAGAAGCGGTTGACGGTGCACGCCGGCACGTGGTGGTCGATGCCGGCCAGCAGGCCCGCCACGCGCCCGACGTTGTAGCCCTGCTCGCCCTCGCAGAAGCCGCAGCCCATCATGATGTCCACGATCGTGCTCTGGTCCAGCTGCGGGTTGCGCTCGAGCAGCGCCTTCAGCGGGATCGCCGCCAGGTCGTCCGCGCGCACGCTCTTGAGCGACCCCTTGCCGGCGCGCCCGATGGGCGTGCGTATGGCGTCGACGATCACGGCTTCGGGCATGCGGACTCTCTCCTTTGTCGGGTTGATCCCGCGGCCGAGGGCCGCGAGGCGGGGCGGGGCCCGGGGATCCTACGGGACCGCAAACGATCCGGGCGAGCTCGCGGCTCAGTCTAGCTCGTCATAGCCCCACAGAGTCACCAAATCGCGACCCAGGTAGTCACTCGCCGCCACGACCTCTCCCTTGAAGCGCCGGCGCAGCTCCAGCATCAGCTGCTCGTCGGGGGCGGGCGGCGCGCTGAACACGACGCGGCGCCACAACGAGCGGAACGCGTCGCTGCGCAGCACTCCCGGTGTGAGCGCGTTCACCGTCCGCGCGAGGCGACTGGCCCCGGCGGGGTTGCGCCTGGCGACGCGCACGCCGTTCGCGAGCTGGTGCAGCGGCAGCGCGCGCACGGCCTTCACCCGTTTCGTCTCGATCGATTCGATCGGCGCCGACGCGTCCACCTCCAGGAACTCCAGCACCCTGCGCATCGTCGCCTCGTTGTCAGAGCGAAAGTCGTCGTACACCAGCACCAGCACCTGCTCCGGCGGGAACACCGCGTGATAGCGGCGCAGCTGCTCGACGTAGTGAACGTGATCGGAGTACAGCAGCGTCGGCGGCGTGTGGCAGCCGCGCGGGATGCGCTTGCCCTCGCGCCTGGCCGGCTCGAGCGCCAGCGCCTTGCGCAGGTCTCGCTGCGTCTCGACGCCGCTTTTGACGAGCTGCAGATGAAACGAGCGCAGGAAGTCGGCGGGCTCTCGCAGAATCGCGATGATGCGCGCGGACGGCTGCGCCTGCGCGATCCGGCCCGCCGCCGACGTGGACCTGAGATACGCGGTCGTCGCCTCGCCCACGCGCTGATCCGGGCGCGCCTGCGCGAACAGCTCGAGATAGCCGTCGAGCGTGTGCAGGCGTTTGGCCGCCGGAGCCGCGCGATCGCTGAAGCGGGACCACAGCTCGGGCGCGAAGAACCGCGGCTCCTTGTTCTCGGGCATGAAGATCTGCGGGTGAAGCTGCAGCATCTGGTACAGCGCGGTCGTGCCGCACTTGGCGTGGCCGACGATGAAGAAATCGGGGTAGCGCCGCTGATCCGGCTCCGCAGCGCTCGCGCTCACGGCCTCGATTATAGATCGAGACGGCTCACGCCCAACTCGTCAAACCCCACGTGGTGGGCCAGCTCGTGGCGCACGGTGCGGGTGACCTGGTCGCGCAGCAGGTCCGGATCGTGGCCAAAGTCGCGGCGCAGCGTGTCGCGGAAGATCACGATCCGGTCGTGCGTGTCATCGCGCGTGGCGCCGTCGCCCTGGTAGAGGCCGTACGCGCCGGCGCGGCGACCGCCGTCGGAGATCACCACCGCGACGTGCGCCAGCGCGTTGCGCAGCAGGTCGGGCAGATCGTCAAGCGCGTCGCGCACGAGCTCCTCGAAGTCGCCGTCGTCGAGCGGGTCGAGCTCCATGAACTCGCTTTCCTGCGGATCCACCGCGAGGCCTTCGCGGGCCAGGCGCTCGGAGTAGCGCACGATCTCTTCGAACTCGCTCTCGGACTCCGGGTTTCGCCAGCCGGCCATGTGCACCGCCACGAACGCCACGCCGCCCATCAGCACCGCCGCGACGACCACCCCCAGCACCACGTCCTCGAGCGCCCGCACGACGCCGATCGAGCTGAGGCCCTGGCCGATCACCAGCACCACCAGGCCCACCGACATCGCCACCAGCAGCGCCAGCCCCACGCGCCGAAGGGGGCTCTGGTCTCCGGGAGGCGTGGCCGCGCGCATCGTCGGAAGCTCGGCGCGGAGACTGCCTATTTGAGGGTGCGGGCGATCACGAGACGCTGGATCTCGTTCGTGCCCTCGTAGATCTGGGTGATCTTCGCGTCTCGCATCATGCGCTCCACCGGGTACTCCTTGACGTAACCGTAGCCCCCCAGGACCTGCACCGCCTCGATCGTCACCGCCATCGCCGTGTCCGAGCAGAAGACCTTCGCCATCGAGGAGTACTTCGCGCGCTGTGGATGCGCCTGATCGGCCATCGCGCACGCCTTGTACAGCAGCTCGCGCGCGGCCGCCGTCCGTGTTTCCATATCGGCGAGCTTGAACTGGATTCCCTGGAACTCGTTGATCGCCTTGCCGAACTGCCGGCGCTCGCGCGCGTACGCCACCGCGTAGTCGGTCGCGCCCTGCGCGATCCCCACCGCCTGCGCGGCCGCGCCCAGGCGCGTGCGCTCGAGCGTGCCCAGCGCCACCGACAGGCCCCTGCCGACCTCGCCGATCACGTTCTCCTGCGGCACCCGCACGTCCTCGAAGATCGGCTGCCCGGTCGGCGACGCGCGGATGCCGAGCTTGTGCTCGAGCTTGCCCACGCTGAAGCCCGGCCGGTCGGCCTCCACGACGAACGCCGTCATCCGGCGGTTCTCGCGGTCGCTGACGGCGAACACGATGTAGAAGTCGGCGACCCCCAGGTTGGTGATCCAGTTCTTGGTGCCGTTGATCACCCACTCAGAGCCGTCCTTGACCGCCGTCGTCTTCATCCCCGCCGGGTCCGAGCCCGCCTCCGGCTCGGACAGCGCGAACGCAGGCGACCACTCCCCCGTCGCGCACTTCGGCAGGAAGCGCTCCTTGAGCTCGTCCGAGCCGAACAGCTGGATCGGCAGCGTGCCGAGCTCCTGGATCATCAGGATCAGCGCGCACGCCGCGTCCACCTTGGCGATCTCCTCGACCGCCATGTTCAGCATCAGCGTGCCCGTGCCCGTGCCTCCGTACTCGGTGGGAAACGGCAGCCCGAGGATGTCCTGCTCGGCGAGCAGCTTGCGCACGTCCCACGGGTATTCCGCGCGCTCGTCGATCTCCGCCGAGCGCGGCGCGATCTTCTCGCGCGCGATCTGGCCGATCGTCTCGCAGAAGTCACGATGCTCCTGCGGCACCGTGTAAACGTCGCTGACCGCCTCCATGTCCGCGGATGCTAGTGATGAGCGCTCGATCCCGCGCCGCTCCCCGCCGCATCCCCGCGCCGCATCTCGCTACGCTCGTGCGCATGCCCGCCGCACACGACCCGGCGCAGATCGAGATCGAGCCGAGCACGGTCGCCGACTGGATGGCCGAGGACCCCGCGCCGCAGGTGATCGACGTGCGCGAGCCGCACGAGCGCGAGGCCGGCCACATCGCGGGGACGCGCCACATCGAGCTCGTCAGGCTCTCAGGCGAGGCCGCGAGCGTCGAGCGCGAGCGCCCCGTCGTCTTCTACTGCCGCATGGGCTCGCGCTCGGAGATGGCCGCCCAGGCGTTCCGCGCGGCCGGCTACGAGGCATACTCGATGAGCGGCGGCCTGTTGCGCTGGGCGCAGGAGGGCCGCCCGCTCTCGCCCGAGGGCGGCGAGGTGGCAAACCACTGAACCCTGGAGGACCCACATGGAGGCATCGAGCGAGTATCCGCAGGTGAAGACGGGCGAGGGCTACGCGGCCGGCCATCTCGACGACCTCGGCGACGGCCCCGGCTTTCGCAAGGTCCGCAAGGGCCTCGGCGTGACCGCGTTCGGCGTCAACGCGATCGTGCTGCCGCCGGGCATCGAAACCGGCTTTCACTACCACGACCTCCAGGAGGAGCTGTACTTCGTCCACCGCGGCGCGATCGAGCTGGAGCTCGGCGACGGCACCGTGCTGGAGCTGCGCGAGGGCGGGCTCGCGCGCGTGGACGCCGAGACCGTGCGCAAGCTGCGCAACGCCGGCGACGTCGACGCCGTGTACCTGATCGCGGGCGGCAAGGACGGCTACATCGGACGCGACGGCCGGGTTCCGCCCGGCGAGGAGCAGCGCGTCAGGGCGGTGCACGACCTGTCATCGGAGCAGCCTGGGTGAGCCCCGGTCGCGGCCGCCGATGAGCGAGACCGACGGCGATCAGCGCCTGCTGCGCATCGACGAGCGCCTGTCGATCCCGCTCGCTGAGATCACGCTGCGCGCGAGCCGCTCCTCCGGTCCCGGCGGCCAGCACGCCAACGTCACCGCCTCGCGCGTGGAAGCGAGCTTCGACGTGCGCGCCTCCCCCTCGCTGAGCGACGCGCAGCGGGCGCGGGTGCTGGCGCGCGCGGGCGATCGCATCGTCGCGGTCGCCCAGGACGAGCGCTCGCAGCTGCGCAACCGCGAGCTCGCCCTGCAGCGGCTCGCCGCGCGCCTGGCCGCGGCGCTCGCCGTGCCGCGCCGCCGGCGCCCGACGCGCCCGACCGCCGCCTCGCGCGCGCGCCGCCTGCAGGAAAAGCGCAGCACCGCGCGGCGCAAGCTCGAGCGCCGCAGGCCGCCGGCGGCGGACGAGGATTGACCGCTGACGCTTGGCGGCGCGCGCAGACGCCGCACGCCGGTCAGTTCAGGAGCTCTCTGACGTAGCGCTGGTGCAGGCGCCCGAGCGAGGTCTTTTCCGGGTGGAAGTCGAGCGCGTTCCACAACAGGCCCGAGGCGGGCGCCCATGCGACGATCAGGTACACGCCGATCACCAGCGCCGCCGTGCGCAGCTTGCGCGAGCCCGACAGCGCCGCCAGCGGCAGCACCCACAGCACGTACCACGGCAGCACCCAGCTGAGCGTCACCAGCAGCGCCACGCTCGCCCAGCCCGAGGCGGTGATCGCGCGCGCGACGCCCGAGGAGCGCTCGCGCGGCGCGCGCCCACCCCACGCCTGCCAGCTGCACACGGCCACCAGCGCCACCAGCACCCCGCTGAGCGCCTCGCGCAGGCCCGCGCTCTCCCCGCCGGCGCCCGCGGCGAGACCGATCAGGTTGGGGATGCTCTCGCTCGTGACGAGGCTCCCCTGCGTGCTCAGGTCGGGGATGTGCAGGCCGAACGCCAGCAGGCTCGCCGCGCCGACGATCACCCCCGCCACGATCATGCCGAGCAGCGCCTGCACGAGCGCGCGCGGAGCGCGCAGCAGACCGGCGAGCACGACCGGCAGCAGGACCGCCGCCGACGCCTTGATCGCCACCGCCGTCACCAGCGCCGCCCCCGCCCCGATCTCGAGCGCCGACAGCGGCAGCAGCCACGCCCGCACCTGCATCCAGCGGCTCGCCGCCGCCTGCCGGGCAGTCGGGTTGGCCGCGACCCGCGCGCGCGCCGAGAGCAGCAGGTAGAAGCCGAGCATGATGAAGACGACCATCAGGAAGTCGTTGTGGTCGCCGCCCAGCCCCCACACGACGACGATCGGGTTCAGGCCGACGAGGGCCACCGCGACCAGCGGCTCGCGCCCCAGCAGCCGCGCGCACTTCCAGACGAGCAGGATGATCGCCAGGCTCGTCAGGATCAGCAGGCACTTCAGCGCCCAGAACGAGCCGGCCACGCCCAGGGGCACGACCGCGAACGTCAGCAGCGTGAACAGCGGGCCGTACGGGCTGAGCAGCTGGTGCCAGTTGCTCAGCAGGAAGCTCGGATCGTTGTGCGGCTCGAGGATCGGGATCGTCGTGTACGGGTTGAGGCTGTGCACCACCTCCATGCGCCCGTAGTTGATGTAGTTGAAGAGGTCCGTCAGCGCCAGCGGCGGCGAGAGCACGAAGATCGCGTGCACGGCCAGGATCGCCCCGATCACCCAGCGCGCGGGCAGCCGCCGCGCCTGTTTGATCGCGATCACATAGCCGCAGTACATCGCCACCATCGCGCCCGAGAACAGGCACTTGAGCGTCGTCCCGTCGTTCGTGAAGCCCTGCAGCAGCCCGCCCAGCGGACCGGCCATCCAGCGCGGGAAGAAGCCCGTGTGCGTGGTCGGCGTCAGGATGCTCGGCCGGTTGGCCGCCAGCAGCACCACGAACAGGCTGAGCACCACGATCGACGCCAGCGCCAGCGCCCCGACGAGCACGCCCGTGTCCTCGCCCGCCAGCTCGCCGGCGCGACCGCGCGCGAGCCGGCGCCCGCGTCCGACCCCCCGCTCGGCGGAGGCGCCTGCGCCCAGGGGGATGGTGCTCGCGTCGCCTTGCATGCTCAGCGTCGGCACGATATCGCGCCCGGTCGGCGCGATATCGCCCCCATGCACGCAGAAGGCCCGCCGAGGCGGGCCTTCGAAGCGTTGGCTCTGCGCCGGACTAGATCGTCTGGACGTTTACGGCCTTGGGACCCTTCTCGCCCTGCTCCGGGTCGTAGGAGACCTTCGCGCCCTCCTGCAACGACCGGTAGCCCTCGCCGTTGATGCCGGTGTGATGGACGAACAGGTCCTTGTCACCGTCATCGGGGGTGATGAAGCCGAACCCCTTGTCGTCGCTGAACCACTTGACTGTGCCGGTTGGCATGGTGTCAATTCCTCCACGGTATGTGCGTGCTGCACGCGGAGGATGCTTCTCAAAGCTTCGACCTGCGAGCGCTTGCACTACTTTCGCCGGTCTTTATGCGCCGGCCATACAGGACGACCGTAGCACGTCACAATGCTCCCGTGTTGTCGAATTGTTGCGTGTGTGACGGGGCGAGCGGGACCCCGCCGCGGCTGCAGCGCCTGCTGCCGGCGGGCGAGCCGGCGAGCATCGCGCAGATCGTCGACGGCCTGGGACTCGCGGGCGCGCGAGCGGGCACGCCGACCGGCAGGCGGGTGATGCTCAACATGATCAGCACCGCCGACGGCCTCGCGACGCTCGACGGCCGCTCCGGAGCGATCAGCGATCCCGCCGACAGGGCGCTGTTCCACGGCCTGCGCGGCGCCGTGGACGCGGTGCTGGTGGGGGCGGGCACGGTTCGCGCGGAGCGCTACGGGCGGATCATCCCCGACGCCGCGCGCAGGGCCGAGCGCCGGCGGCGCGGGCTCAGCGAGGAGCCGCTCGCGTGCATCGTCTCCGGAAGCCTGGCGCTGCAGGAGCACGAGATCCCGCTGCTGCGCGAGCCGTCGGCGCGCGTGGCGATCGTCACCGCGTCCAGCGCCAGCCTGCCCGCGACCGCGGCACACGTCGAGTACGTGCGCGCCGAGCGCGACGGGCGGCTGGACCTGCCCGCGGCGCTGGCCGAGCTGGGCGAGCGCTTCGACGTGCACAGCGTGCTGTGCGAGGGCGGACCGCGCCTGGCCTGCCAGCTGCTGACTGCCGGGCTGCTCGACGAAATGTTCCTGTCGTTCGCCCCGATGCTCGCTGGAGGCGAGCCCGCGGGCGAGCAGGCGCCGCGGATCCTCGCCGGCGCGCAGCTGCGACCGCCGGTGCAGCTGGAGCTGCTGGGCGTGCTGCACAGCGACTCCCACCTGTTCCTGCGCTACGGCGTGCCCGAGCGCGAGCGCGTCTCGCGGGAGACGACGGCCAGCAGCTCGCTCGCCAGCTGACGGCCCTGCGCGGCCACGCGCGGCGTCGCGGCGATCCGCACCACCACCTCCTCGCCGTCCAGTTCCTCGAGCGTGATCCGCGGCGCGCCCCGCAGCGGCGTCTGCAGCGACTTCTCCAGGATCTCCTGCAGGTCGCCGGGGGTCATGCCGGCGCTCAGGCGCGCGCGCAGGTCGACCGCCTCGGGCTCGCGCAGCGGCAGCACCGCCACGTTCAGCACCACGCTGTTGGGCACCATCACCGAGTCCTCGCCGGTCGCGAACGTCGTGTACAAGAGGCCCAGCGAGCTCACCGTGCCCTCGATCTGGCCGGCCAGCGGCCCGCCCTGCAGGCGCACGCGCTCGCCCACGCGAAACGGGCGCGCGCTCAGCAGCACCGTGCCCGCGATCAGGTTGCCAAGCGTCTGCTGGGCCGCCAGCCCGAAGATCACCGCCGTGAACGCGCCCCCGAGCGCGAGCGTTTTCGCTTCGACGCCCGCCACCCGCAGCGCGACGAACAGCGCCACCACCACCGTCACCAGGCGGATCAGGAACCCGACGGTGCCAGCGGTGGCCGGCTCCATGCGCCGGAACAGCGCGGGGCCGACGCCGCGCCCGAGGTCGCGTGCGATCGCCCAGCCGAGGATCACGAGCGCGATCACCGTCACCGCCCGCACCGGCGTTTCCAGGCCCGCTTCCAGTTCCTTGGCCGCCTCGCCCCCCTTGCCGGCGGCGCCCAGCAGGCTGACGCGGTTGTCGTAGAGGATCACCACGCCCACGAACAGCGGCACCAGCACCAGCGCCTCCAGCCGCGCGCGCTTGACCACCCGCGGGCTGATCTGGCGCAGCAGGCCGACCTCCTGCCAGGCATGGCTGCGCGTCTCGAACATCTTCGGCGGGGTCTTCGGTGCCGGCATCGGGCGGCCCCGCTAGGCCGGTCGGCGCGCCGCGACCACGACGGAGATCGAGCTCAACCGGGGATAGCGCCGCTGGAGCCTCCTCGGCCAGGTGCGGCCTCTGGTCAGGGAGATCACGTCGGCTCCCGCGAAGCGCGGCTGCTCCACGAGCAGGCCCTCTTCGGCCAGGATGCGGCTGGTGACGTGGGGAAGCGCGGGAGACAGATGCGGCTGATAGTCGGGCCGGAAGCTCGTCAGATGCCCCTTCACGCCGAGCTCGAGGCGGTTGCGCAGGCTCGCGAGGTTGGGCGTGGTGACGACGATCTGCCCGCCGGGCGCGAGCACGCGGGCGGCCGCGCGCAGGGCGCTCCAGGGAGCCTCGAGGTGCTCGATGACCTCGACGAGCAGCACCCGGTCGGCCACCGGGAGACCGTCCGCCTGCTCGGCGGCGACCGCATGGAACCTGACGTCGCCCCGCAGGTCCTCGTCGAGCCAGTCGATCGGATCGATGCCGCTCAGCTCCGCCGGCTGCCACTCGTCGCGGATCCTGCGCAGCAGGTCGCCGCGCCCGCAGCCGATGTCCAGCCAGCGCAGGTTGGGCTCGGGCCGCGCCGCCGCGAGCGCGGCGTCGACGATTTCGCTGGTCGATGCGCCCCCGGAGGCGCTCTGGCTGGCCTCTATGTCGATCCGGGCCGGCATCTACGTGCTCGTATAGATGACCATGGCCAGGCCGAACAGCAGGCAGTAGATCGCGAACGGCGTCAGCGTCTTGGTCTTGAAGTAGCCGACCAGGAAGCGCACCGTGAACACGGCCGTGACCGCCGCGACCGCGCACGCGACCAGCGCCTGGCCGCGGATCCCATTGCCGAGGTGGCCGAGCAGGTCGGGCAGCTTGACGACGCCGGCCGCCAGGATGATCGGCGTGGCGAGCAGGAACGCGAAGCGCGCCGAGTCGCTGTGATCGAGGCCGCGCGCGAGACCCGCGCCCATCGTCACGCCGTCGCGGCTGATGCCCGCGACCAGCGCGGTCGACTGGGCGACGCCGACGACCAGCGCCTCGCGGTACTCGAGCGTGTCCAGCTGACGCGCGCCGTCGGGCTTGGCCCCCTCCCGTTCGGCGAGCTCGCGCACCTCGGCGCGGCGGCGGAAGCGCTCCGCGGCGAGCAGCAGGCAGCCGTTGACCATCAGGAAGATCGCCGCCACTTCCGGCTTGGCGGTGAGCGTGCGCAGCTGGTGCTCGAGCGCCAGGCCGATGACCCCGGCGGGGATGCTGGCGGTGACGATCAACCACGCCAGGCGCTCGGTGGAGTCCTCGATCCGCCGCTTGGCCAGCGTGCGCAAGAACGCGCGCACGATCTGCACCCAGTCGCGCCAGTAGTAAGCCAGCAGGCCGAGCGCGCTGCCGACGTGCAGCATCACGACGAACGCCAGCCAGAAAGACTCCGACTGCGACTGCGCATCGACCAGCCTGTTCCACCCGAACAGCGTCGGGAACAGCACCGTGTGCCCGAGGCTCGAGATCGGGAACAGCTCGCTCACGCCCTGCAGTGCGCCCAGCACGATCGCCTGGAAGTAGCTGAGCGCTGACGCGAGGGGGATCGCCACAAGGCCGAGCATTCGCCGCAAGAGCTTATTGACTGGCTCCCGCCGCATGCTGGCTAGGCTCCCGTCGATGCACGCGGGGGATCGTCCGACACAGCCGTCGCTCGGGGAGATCGTGCTGGAGTGGGGCCGGATCGGCTGCATCGGCTTCGGCGGGCCGCCCGCGCACGTGGCGCTGTTTCGCGAGCTGTGCGTGACACGGCGCGGATGGCTCACCGGCGAGCAGTTCGAGCGCGCGATCGCCGCCACCAACCTGCTCCCCGGACCGGCCTCCACACAGCTCGCGATCTACTGCGCCTGGCGGCTGCGCGGCGCGCGCGGCGCGCTGCTCGGCGGGCTGTGCTTCATCGTGCCCGGGCTGGCGGCGATCCTCGCGCTGGCCGTGCTGTTCCTGTCGGGATCGCCGCCCAGCTGGCTGCGCGGCGCCGGCCTCGGCGGGGGCGCGGCGGTCGCCGCGGTGGCGGTGCGCGCCGGTCTGGGCGTGGCGGCGCCGATCTGGGAGCGCGCGAGCGCGCAGCGCCACCACGTCGGCGTGCTCGCATATGGGCTCGCCGGCGTGCTCGCAGCGGCGCTGGCGGGGCCGTGGCTGGTGCTCGTGCTGCTCGGCTGCGGCGTCGTCGAGCTCGCCGCGCGGCAGCGCGCGCACACCGGGGCGGGCACGCACGCGCTGCTGGCGCCCGCGGCGTGGCGGCTGGCGCGCGCCGGCGCGCACCCGTCGGCGTGGGCGACGCCCCAATGGCCACTACTCACCGCGACCGCCGCCGACCCCGGCGGCACGCTGTCGCTCGTTTGGACCGCGCTGAAGGTCGGCGCGCTGGCCTTCGGGGGCGGCTTCGTGATCGTGCCGCTGATGCAGGCCGACGCCGTCAGCACCTACCACTGGATGAGCCACAGCCAGTTCCTGAACGCGGTCGCGCTCGGGCAGGTCACCCCCGGGCCGATCACCCAGACCGTGGCGGTCGTGGGCTACGCCGCCGGCGGGCTGCCCAGCGCTCTGCTGGCCGCCGCGGTCGCGTTCGCGCCGTCCTTCTCGTTCATCCTTTTCGGCGCCGCGCGCTTCGAGCGGCTGCTGGTGAACGAGCGTGTGGTCGCGTTCCTCGCCGGCGCCGCGCCGAGCGCCGCCGGCGCGATCGTGGGCGCGGCCGTGCCGCTGACCGCTGCGATCGCCGAGAGCTGGCAGTACGCCGTCCTCGCCGCCGCGGCCGTCGCCCTGCTCGTGCTGCGCCGCGGCGTCGTGCCGACGCTGCTGCTGGCCGCGTGCGCGGGCGTCGCGGCGGCGCTCCTCGGCGCCCCGATCCCACGCTGACGGGACCCGCGACGGGGCGCTCCGCGGCCTGTCGGGGACGAGCCGGGGATCGCACAGCCGGAAACGCGGCGCAGGATCTTCACCACCGCTTCACACAATAGTTCCCGCCTGGTCACAAAAGATCGCTCTTTGCAGGGAAATCTGTTTGGTATGAACGGTCAGGTACCAAACCCGAGCGAGCCGGCGAGCGCGTCCGCGCCCGGCGTCTCCAAAGCAGCGCGATCGCCATCGGCGAGCATGGCCGACATGCACTGCCACTCGACAGCCTCGCACGAGTCCCGCCTCGGCGTGCAGCGCGCGGTCGGGCTGCCCGAGTGCGCGACGCCGCCGCAGGAGGTCTACGAGCTGGCGAAGCGGCGCGGCATGGACTTCGTGACGATCACCGACCACGACACGATCGACGGCGTCATGGAGATCGCCGACCGCCCCGACGTGTTCGTCTCCGAGGAGCTCACAGCGCACTTCCGCGGCGAGCCACAGGCCGTGCACGTGCTCTGCTACGACATCACCGGCGAGGACCACGAATGGCTGCAGGCGCACAGCGGCGACGTCGAGCTGTGCGCCGGGTACATGCTCGAGCGGGAGATCGTGTGCGCGCTCGCGCACCCCTACTACACGGTCGCCGCGCCGCTGAGCGCGCGCCACCGCCGCCGCCTGGCGGAGCTGTTCGGCATTTGGGAGATCCGCAACGGCGCGCGCGCCCGCGAGCTCAACCGCCCGGCGGCCACGTATGTGGCCACCCGCGACGGCATCGGCATCGGCGGCAGCGACGACCACGCGGGCGTGGACATCGGACGCACCTACACCGAAACGCCGCTCGCGCGCACGCCGCAGGAGTTCCTCGCGCACGTGCGCCGCGGCGAGGCGCTCGCGCGCGGCGCGCAGGGCAGCGCCGCCAAGTGGGCCCACGCCGCGATCGCGCTGGCCGCCCGCTCGTTCGGGCGCGCCGGCGGCGAGGCGGGCCGCGAACGTCCGGACCCGGCACGCGTGATGACGATGGCGCGGCGGCTGCTGCGCGAGGGCGACGCGCGTCAGGGGGCGGTCGGCAGCGACGTGACCCCCGACGACGCCCGCTGCCTGCTGCGGGCGTGGCTGGGCGCGGTCGAGCTCGACCACCTGGATGAGCGCCAGCTGATCGCGCACATGCAGGAGGACGACTTCAGCCACACCGACCTCTACCGCCGCGCGTGCCGCCTGCACGAGCGCAAGCTGCGCTGCGCGGTCGACGCCGCGCTGGCCGCGGCGAGCGGCCAGGGCGAGGTGCTGGCGGCCGCCGAGGGCCTGTTCGAGGCGTGCATAGCCGCGATCCCGTACGCGCCGGCGACGGCGTTCCTCGCCAACGAGCACGCGAAGCTCGCCGCGATCCCGAGCGCGGCGACGCGCGCGTTCGGAAGGCGGGCGCCCGAGGCGACGAGAGAGGACGGCGAGCGCCCGCGCGTGGCGATCCTCGCCGATGGCATCGGCTCCACGCACGGCGTCACGCGCACGATCGAGGAGATCCGCCAGCGCGGCGTCCCCGGCTTCGAGATCGAGGTCGTGGGCACCGACCCGGAGGTCGACCGGCGCCTGTCCGCGGTGGCGGAGATCGACGTGCCCTTCTACCCCGGGCTGCGGATCGGCGTTCCCAGCCTGCCGGCCGCCGTGCAGACGCTCGCGGGCCTCGACGGCGGCGGCGGCTACGACGCGATCCACGTGTGCTCGCCGGGACCGGCGGGCATCGCCGGCGCGCTGCTCGCGCGCGCGCTCGGCCTGCCGCTGCTCGGCAGCTACCACACCGAGCTGACCGCATACGCAGACCTGCGCTCGGGCGAGCGGCGCCTCGCCGACGCGATGGCGCTGGCCGTCAGCGCGTTCTACGGCGCGTGCGACGTCGTCCTCTCCCCCAGCCCCGCCTCCGACGCCGCGCTCGCCGCGATCGGCATGGGGCGCGAGCGGGTGCTGCGCTGGGACCGCGGCGTGGACACCGAGCGCTTCGACCCGTCGCTGCGCGACGAGTCGCTGCTGCCCGGCCCGATCAACGTGCTGTACTCGGGGCGCATCACGCGCGAGAAGGGCGCCGAGCTGCTCGCCGACGCCTTCCTGCTGGCGCGCGAGCGCTCGGAGCTCGGCCGGCGCCTGCACCTGGTGCTCGCCGGCGGCGGTCCCGAGCAGGAGTACCTGGGCGAGCGCCTCGGCGAGCACGCGACGTTCCTCGGCTGGCAGCAGGGCGCCGAGCTCGCGCGCACATACGCGAGCGCCGACCTCTTCCTGTTCCCCAGCGCCACCGACACCTTCGGCCAGGTGATCCTCGAGGCGCAGGCCAGCGGGCTGCCGGTGATCGCGCTGGCCAGGGGCGGTCCGCTCTCGTTGATCGAGGACCGTGTCAGCGGGCTGCTGTGCGAGCCCGACGCCGAGCTGCTGGCCGGCGCGGTGCTCGAGCTCGCGGGCTCGCCGCTGCTGCGCGAGCACCTCACCCGCGGCGCGCTGCGCTCCGTGAGCCAGCGCACGTGGGAGCGCACGCTGCAGCGGCTGGCCGACGGCTACCGGCGCGCGCTGGCCGGCCGCACGGGCGACCACGACGACCAGCGCCTAACCCTGGGAGCGAGCGACCGCGCCGCGTGAGGCGCCGCCGGTGACCGATGTCCAACGTGAGCCGCGCACACCCCCGCCAGACGATCGCCGTCGCCCTGCACGGGATCGAGCCGGCGACGTTCGAGCGCTGCGCGATGATCCGCGACTGGCTCGACGACCACGGCGTCGACCGCGTCACGCTGCTGGTGATTCCCGCGCGCGACCTGCATCCGGTCGGTGAGCGCTCGCCGGAGATGGTGCAGTGGCTGTGCGAACGGCGCCGCATCGGCGACTCGATCGCCCAGCACGGCTTCCAGCACGCCCGCCCCGGCGCGGGCGGCTCGGCCCGCCAGCTGCTGGCCCGCGCGCACGGCCGGCGGGCTGGCGAGTTCGTGGGGCTGGACGGCGATGAGACCCGCCGCGCGGTTCACGCCGGCTGGCGCCTGCTCAAGCTCGCCGGCATCGAGCCGGACGGCTTCGTCGCCCCCGCCTACGCGTACACGCCGGCGCTGCGTCGAACGCTGAGCGTCCGCTTCAGCTGGTGGGCGGGGCTGCTGCGGGTGCACCGCGCGCAGCCGCAGCTCGGGCTCGAGGGCAGCGGTCGATCGCCCCTGTTGAGCCACGCAGCCGAGCCGGCGATCGGCCACCTGGCCCCCGCGTGGAGCCTCGCCGCGACGAGCCCGCTGGGCCGCCTGTTCTCGCCGGCGCTCGTGCGCGCCGGCTCGCTGCTGCCGACCAGCACCCTGCGCCTGGACCTGCATCCGACGGACCTGCACAACTCGCGCCACATGATGGCGCTCGAGTGGGTGCTCGGACGCGCGGGCTCGCGCCGCGCGGCGATCACCTACCGCGAGCTCGCCGGCGTGAGCGAGCTCGCCGGCGTGACGGCGTCCTCGCGAACGCGTCAGGGCAGCGTGCCGCCGGCGCTGCCGGCTGCGATCATCGACGCGGAACGGTAGTAGGGGTTCTCCTCTTCGAGGACCGCTTTGGTGTCGAACGCCACCAGGCGACCGTCGAGGATCACCATCACACGGCTGCAGATGTTGAGCGTCGACATGCGGTGCGCGATGATGAACAGCGTCAGTTCGCCCTTCAGCGCGACCAGCGAGTCCTGGATCAGCGCCTCCGACTGCGGGTCGAGCGCGCTGGTGGGCTCGTCGAGCACGAGCACCTGCGGTCGCGCGACGAGCGCGCGCGCGAGGCAGATGCGCTGTTGCTGACCGCCTGAGACCGCGTCCGCGCGCGGCCCGACGATCGTGTCGTAGCCGTGCGACCAGCTGATGATGTCGTCGTGGATGCGCGCGAGCCGGCCCGCGCGTTCGACGGCCTCGTCGTCGACGTCGCGGAAGAAGCGGATGTTCTCGGCCACGGTCGCGTGCAGCAGGCGCGGTTCCTGCGGAACGTAGGAGACCACCCTGTGCCAATCGTCGCGCATGTACTCCCGCACGTCCTCGCCGTTGACCACGTAGCGGCCGGATTCGGGCGTGCGCAGCTGCAGCAGCAGCTGCACCAGCGTCGACTTGCCCGCCCCGGAGGGGCCGACGATGCCGATCGCCTCGCCGGCGTCGACGCTGAAGTCGATGTCGCTCAGCACCGGGCGGCCCGGGTTGTAGGAGAAGCCGACGCCCTGGAAGGCGAGCGTCTGGACCTCGGGAAGCGCGAGCTCGCCGTCTACGGGGATGCTGTCGGCGTAGCGTCGCTCCGTGTCCTGCAGGCGTTCGATGAATGGCAGCGACTGCTGCAGGGACTGGTAGGAGGCCTGGATCGCCTGGCCGTTCTGCGAGGCGCGGATCAGCAGCAGCACGACCGCCGCGAGCGATCCCGCCCGGCCCCTGCCCGTCTCATACAGGCCCAGCAGGGCGACCATCAGCACCAGGTAGATGAGGCTCTGATAGAGGTTCGGGACCAGCCTGCCGATGATCTGCACGCGATAGAAGAGGTCACGGCACCTCAGCACCAGACCGAGCATCCGCTGGTACTGGGCCTCGGTGACGCCGAACACCTGCGTCTCCTCCGCCAGCCGGTTGGCCTCCGCGATACCGCCGGCGTAGACCACCTGGGCCGCCGAGAGTTCGCGGCTGCGCCGAGCTCCGAGCGCGCGCAGCGGGCGCAGCACCGTGAACATCCCCACCGCTATCACGAACACGACGCCGGCGGCGGGCGGACTGAGCGCGACCGCGGATGCCATCAGGACCACAAAGGTGAACGACGCGATGATCAGGCTCGTCGTCTGCGCCGCGCCAGCCGTCGCCTGACTGGTCTGATTGGTCATGATCTCCTGCAGCTGCCCCTCGCGGTCACGGGATTGCACGCCCCAGGAGGCGCGCGTGAAGGCACCGAAGATCCGTTCGCGCAGCGACGCCTGCACCTGCGAGGCGACTCGGGCGGGCAGGATCGAGAGCGGCCACTGCATGACCAGGCGCACGATCGTCAGGGCGAAGCCGATCTCGATCAGCGTGAGGATCGATGCGTGCACGTAGAGCGGCCCGATCTTCGCGTGCACTTTGTGCGCGCCGCTGACGAGGGCGGCCGCCACCTGGCCGACGATCGCGAGCGTTCCCGCTTCGGTGAAACCGGTGAGGATCGAGATCAGCGAGAGCTCGACGATCAGCCGGCGCTTGTCACCGATAAGCAGCTCCAAGCGTGACCTCATCGTGGCCTGCGGCGGTCCGTCGCCGCGCCCGCGTGACCGTCGGAACGGCATCAGGTGCGCTGATCGAGTCGAGCGCCGCCGACTGGCTTGACGTCGCGCTCGGCGGATGTTCCCAGGCGCGGAGTCCGATTCCGCGTGGCGGTGGCTGTCATGGCTTGAGAGTCTAACGACGCCGCGGTACAAAAACCAGGCTGGGGCGCGACGGGCGGCAGGCCCAGGATCAGGGGCGCAGCAGGTCCCAGCGAACCTCGAAACCGTGGAACGCGGGATCGGCCAGCAGGTGACGGAACCCGTAGTTGAGGCTGGCCTCGTAACACGCCACGGCCTCGCACTTCGCGCCCGCCGCCGGCGGATCGAGTCGCACCACCTCCGCGGCGCCCAGCGCGGGCATCTCCGGCACGCCGCGCAGGAACGACTGCCAGTACGCGTCGACGTTGCGCCGGGGCTCGGGCTCGCGGCCGTCGACCCAGGCAGGCCAGCCGTGGACGATGCAGTAGGGCAGCTCCGCATAGAGCGTCACCGGCATGCCGGCGCGCAGCAGCATGCGCCCGTAGCGTCGCGTGAGCAGGTGATCGGCGTGGGCGCCGATGCCGGCGGGCACATACACACGCGAGGCGCCCTGCACCTCGGCCACGAGCGCGCGATCGAGCTCGTCGAGGCCGACCGCGGAGCGCGTCTGGCGGCGGTACTGCGCGTCGAGCAGCGCCAGCTGCACCGCCTGACGACCGGCGAGCGCGAGCGCGCGGGCGTCCTCGGCCATCCGCGCGCGTGCGCGCTGCGCAGAGTCCGCCACCCCGATCACCGCCTCCCACACGCCCGCGCGCCCGGATGGCGGAATTCCGGCGAACACGTTCACCACATTCAGCTCGCGCCCGCTCGCCAGCAGACTCCAGCAGTCAAGTGCCGCGTCATCCCAGTGGGGGGAGAGCAGCAGCTCCGGCGCGTCGCGTTCGACACCCAGACGCGGGCGAAAATCGCTCTCCTCGCGAACGCCGCGCCGTCTCTGCGAACGCCGGTACAGACTGCGAGGAAGGCCCGTGAGCCTGCGGGGACTGTGTCGATTCATCGCGGCGTCACGCGCAGTATAAGGCCTCGGTCCGCGATGCCGCGGACGGTACACTCCGGGTGCGATGACAGCTCCGACCGAGTCACTTAATGGTGCAACCGCGGGGCACGGCAGGGTCCCCGACTTCTTCATCGTCGGCCATCACAAGTGTGGGACCACCGCTCTGCACGAAATGCTCAAGCGCCACCCGCAGATCTTCCTGCCGCGCATCAAGGAGCCGAAGTTCTTCGCCGGCGACCTGCGTCCCCGCTTCCAATCACGGCGTGGCCATCGGCTCCCGGAGACGCTCGAGGACTACCTTGCGCTGTTCGCCGAGGCCACGCCGCAGCAGCGCGCGGGCGAGGCCTCGCCGTCGTATCTCTTCTCTCACACCGCAGCCGCCGGGATCGCGCAGGTGCAGCCGGCGGCGCGCAGCATCGCGATCCTGCGAGAGCCCGCGAGCTTCCTGCGCTCGCTGCATCATCAGCTCCTGAGGAGCCACGTGGAGGAGGAGAAAGACCTGCGCAAGGCGATCGCGCTCGAAGCCGCCAGGCGCGAGGGCAGGCACGTCCCCCGCCGTTCACATGTTCCGCAGCTTCTCCAATATGCCGACCACGTGCGCTATGTGGATCAGCTGCGCCGCTTTCACGCAGTCTTTTCACCGGAGCAGGTGCTGGTGCTGATCTACGACGATTTCCGCGACGACAACCAGGCGGCGGTGCGTCAGGTGCTGCGTTTCCTGGAGGTCGACGACGAATATCCGATCGAGCAGATCAACGTCAAACAGACGACGCGCACGATGCGCTCGCAGAAGCTCGACGATGTGCTCAGCTCGCTCTCGCGGGGACGATCCCCGGTCGTGCGCGCGGCGCGCAGCACCGCCAAGGCCCTCACGCCGCGCGACCTGCGCGTCGAAGCGTTCAAGGCGGCCCGCCGCCGAGCCGTGCTGCAGGACGTGCCGCCACCCGACGAGCAGCTGATGCTCGAGCTGCGTCACCGCTTCAGGGGAGAGGTCATGGCGCTGAGCGAGTACCTGGATCGCGACCTGGTCGCGCTGTGGGGATATGACGAGCTTGGCTGAGGATCGATGAGCGTCGTCGTCTTTCACCGTAACTACAGGCGTTTTCAGGGCGGCCATCTGAAGGTCTTTCACTATTTCGAGCACGTGCGCAGCTCGCCATCACACCAGGCGCGGATCCGCTTCTCGCCCGACTCGGTGTGGGATGAGAGCAATCCCTGGCGGGGAGCCCGAGAGGCCGTGATCGCGCCCGATGAGGCGGTCCCGGCCGACATGCTGTTCCTCGCCGGCATGGACTGGCGCTGGCTCGAGCCGCAGCAGCGCGCGGCATCGTCGCTGCCGATCGTCAACCTGGTCCAGGGCTTCAGCGCCGCGCGGGGCACGAACCCGCGGCGCGAGTTCATCGGGCATCCGGCGATCCGCATCTGTGTCAGCCCCGAGATCCAGGACGCGCTGGAGAGCACCGGCGAGGTCGCGGGGCCGATCTTCACGAACCCGATCGGCGTCGACCTGGAGTCGCTGCCCGCGCCGCGCCCGCCCGAGGAGCGGGACATCGACTGCGTCGTGCTGGCCGTCAAGGACCCCCCGCTCGGGCGCGAAATCGCCGATGACCTGCGCGCCGCGGGCCAGCGGGTGCTGCTCGTCGAGCACGCGATGCCGCGGGGTGAGCTGCTCGCGGCGTGGGCGCGCGCGCGCGTCGCCGTGCATCTGCCGGGCTCCTTCGAGGGCGCCTACCTGCCTGCGCTCGAGTGCATGGCGCTGGGCACGGCCGTGGTCTGCCCGGACTGCGTGGGCAACCGCTCCTTCTGCCGCGACGGCGACACCTGCCTGGTGCCGCCTCGTACGCGCAGAGCGATCGTGGCGGCCGCGCTCGAGCTGCTCACGGCCTCAGCCGAGGAGCTCGCGCCGATGCTCGCCGCAGGTCACAGCCAGGCGATGGCTCGCAGCCTGCAGGCCGAGCGCGTGCGCTTCCTGGAGATCGTCGATCGCGTCGACGAGCTCTGGGCCGGCGTGTGAGCCCCGGGGGTGCGCCTGCGGGCGCGTGAGCGCTCAGGATTCGCCGACGGGCGGCGAGCCGGCGCCGGGGGCCTGCGGTTCCAACGAGACCTGCGCGGCGCGCGTCACCTGGATCTGGAAGGGCTGGCTCGCGACCGACTCCTGTTCGCCGTCGCCGGCGACTTTGATGCGGAAGGTCTGCGTGCCGGCGCCGGAGATCGTGTGTTCGATCGAGTACGTCCCCCCCGCGTCCAGCGCGCCGACGGCCACGACGTGAAAGCCGACCCCGTCGGGGTTCTGGCGCTCCAGGTACACCGCCTGGCCGGCGTGGGCGGGCACGAGCGTGCCCGAGAAGGTCAGCGCGTCGCCGGCCTGGACGGCGGTCGCGGACACGGCGGCGGTGAGCAGCGGCCTGACGGCCTCCGACAGCGTCACCGAGCGGGTGCGGGCGCTGCGCACCCTGTAGACGGTGCTCTGCAGCGGCGACTGGGCGGGGAAGCTGTAGTCGCCGGCGGCGTCGGTCGTGACGGCGGCCACCGGGGCGAACGCGCCCTGCCGGGTGCGTGCGAGCAGCGTCAGCTGTTCATGCGCCGCGCCGGCAGCGATTCCGCTCACCGTCACCGACTGCCCGTAGGACAGCGGCCCCGGCGAGGCCTGAATCGTCAGCCGCGGGTTCTGCGGACGCGCGATCTGCAGCGAGAGCGGTTCCGAGACGCCGGCGAGCAGCCCGCTGGCGCGCACGAGCACGCGGACGTTGATCGTTCCGGGGGCGAAGAACGTGTGGGCGATCGAGTATTCGCCGTTGGCGCCGACCTGGCCGACGGCGATCCGCCGCCAGCTTTCCGCGATGGTGCTGCTCTCGCGCTGCAGGATCACGCGCGCGCCCGCCCCATTCGGGCCGACCGTGCCGGAGAACGTCACGGTGTTGCCGAGCGTATCGCCGGCGCTGCTCGCACCCGCGCCGGCGCGACGGCCGGCAACTGCGAGCGTCGAGCCCGCAGGCGGACCGGCGATCGTCACGAGCGGGGTGAGCTTCACGGCGGCGTGTCCGCTGCGGGCGCCGTCGGCGCGCGCGTAGAAGACGCTGTTCGTCTGCAGCGCTTCGATCGTGAACGTGTAGGCGCCGCTCGCTTCTGTCGTGGTCGTGCCGAGCGCGCTGAAGCCGGGGGTGCCGGCGACGCGCTGGTAGATCGTGACCGTCTGTTCGGCCGCCGCTTCGGCGGTAGGGCAGATGAGCGAGCCGCTGAGCGTGAGCGCTTCCCCGGCGGTGAGCTCGCCGGCGGGGGCGCTGAGCTGCAGGGCGCATCTGCCCTGGGCGCCGGCGCGCCCTTCGCGGCGCGCCGATGCGGCGCCTGGCGCGAGCAGACCCGCGCCGGCGGCCAGCGCGAGCGCGCCGAGGAGCAGAGCCGCAGGCAGACGCCGGCGGTTGGAGTTGGAGGGTGCGCCGGTGGAGATCTGCCGTAGCAAGCTGACCCCGGGGTGGACGCCCATGTGATCGCTATCGGCAGCGCCCGCGCGATCCTTGAGGGCCACCGTCAGCTCTTGCCGGCAGTGAACATCGCCGGTTCGAACGATTTGACGGCGGGCAGCGCGGCGTAGCCGAGGTGCCCCAGCCCGAACAGGTCCTCGATCGTGCGCAGCAGCGAGAAGTGGTTGAACTTTTCCTGGCTCGTGGTCCCCGCTTTCACATACGGCGAGATCAGCAGCGCGCCCACCGCGCCGCCGCCGCGCGGCGTGCCGGTCAGCGTCTTGGAGGGCACGTTCGGGAACAGCGGCTGACCGCAGCACGAGCTCGAGTCGGCGAATTCGCCGCTCGCAGGCGCCTGATCGGTGGTGATCACCAGCAGGCCGTTTTCCTCGTAGGCCTTCGAGCCGAGGATCTCGGGCACCACCTGTTCAAGGAACGAGTCGGCCTGCGCGGGGCCGGCAGGAGCGCCGGCGGTGCAGGGGGTCGGGTTGGCGTCGTGGCAGCGGTCGGGCACCAGATAGGCGAAGCTGGGCGTGCGCTTGGCGCTCGCGAGGTCGCCCTTCAGCGCAGCCAGGCCGACGTCGTCGGCGGCGCACTGCGACGAGGCGAGCACCGAGTCGAAGTACACGAAGGGGTTGCGGAAGGTCGCATAAGGCCCGCTGCTCGACGCTTCGTCGGCCGTCGGGTCCGGCTGCCCGAGCACGGGGTGCGCGCACGCGCCGACCGGACCGCCTTCGTCGGTTCCCTGAAGGTATGCCCGCCAGCTCAGATGCTTGGCGGTCAGCTGGCCGGGGAGCGTCTGCGTCGATGCCGGATAGACGCAGCCGTTGCCCAGCACCTGTTCTTCGGCGCCGCTGCCGGCGCCTGCGATTTCGGTGTAGGTCGGGCAGTTGGCCGCGGTTTCCGCGGTCGGTCCCTGGCCGCTGAGCAGCGCCACCTCGTTCGCGAGCTCGTCGTGCGCGACCGCGTCGTAGCGCACGAGCAGCTCGCCCTTGTGCTCGAGCGTCTTGGTCAGGTACGGCGCCGTCGAGGACGGCCCGAACAGCGACGCGTACGGCTCGTCGGAGAGCATGATCACGAACACGTGCTTGAACGGCGGCAGCTTCTTCGCGGGCTGGCTCGCCGCCGATTCGGAGGAGCCGCTTCCCGAGCTCGAGGAGCCGCTCCCCGAGCTCGAGGAGCCGCTCGAGCCGGTGCCCGAGCTCGACGTCGTTTTCGTCGCCGTGGTGCTCTGGGTCGGGGCCGGCGTCGCTTCGGGTTCGGAGGCGGGCGGTTCGCTGCTGGATTCGGGACTCGTCGATTCCGGGGTGCTCGACGTCGGCGTCGTCGCTGCTGGCGTGGCGGGCAGCACCAGCTTCACCGGCGATCTGGTCGACGCGAGTGTGTCCTGCACGCGCGTGCTTGCGACGTTGCCCAGCAGCACGCCGAAGCCGAGGAACACCACCACGAGCAGCGCCGAGACGCGCCGCGGCGGAAGCCGCAGGCCACCCGGCGGCGGGATGGCGGCGGGCGAGGCGGCATCAGGCGTCGTCGCGGACGCTGCGACCGCGGTCGCGCTCGCCGTGGACTCTGACGTGCGCTGCGGCGGCGCGCTGGCGCCGTGCGCACCGCCGCGCACGCGTCGCAGCAGCTCCTCCAGCTGCGCGCTGCGCGGCCCCACGCGCGCGCCGCACGCCAGGCAGTAGCGCTGGTCGTCCGCGAGCGGCGCGCCACAGTCCTCGCACGTCTGGGGACGCTCGGCGCCGATCGCGATCGCCTCCCTACTGGCCGGAGATCGCCGTGCTGCTCGGCAGGCGCTCCATCAGGGTCGTGCCGCACTGCCAGCAGTACAGCGCGCCGCGGCTGTGTGGCGCTGCACAGCTCGGACAGCTGCCGGCGACCCCGTCCTCGTCCATCCGCAGCAGGCGCTCCACCTCCGCCAGCTCGGCGTCGCGCTCCTGCAGCAGCGCGGCGCGGCGTACGAGCACGTCGAGGCGGAAGTGATCGCGGATCGCCATCTCATACGCCAGCCCGCCCAGGTCCCAGTGCAGCTCGGTCACCTCCTGCGCCAGCACGTCACGCCTGCGCTGCAGATCCGAGGGTCCCCCCGCCCGGGGCGGCGCGGCCGGCGGCGGGCCTTGGGGCGCAGCCGGCGCCATCACGGCGGGCGGCGCCATCGCGGCGGGCGACGCGGCGACCGGCGGCAGGGCGTCGGCGGGACCGGGAATCGGAGGCGCGGCCACGAGCCCGTCCGGCGCCGTCGTCGAGCCCGGCACCGTGGAGCCATCATTGTCGAAGGTGTCGCGAAGGATGCCCATGCGCCTAGCCGGTTTCGACGACGTCGGGGAGGTTCTTGGACTTTTCCTCGTAGCTCTTGCCTTTGGTTCCTTTGAGTTTTTCGAGAACCGTGGCCGGCGCCGGGTGGCTCTCGCTGGAGCCGGCCGCGCCGGAGGACGAGCCGCCGCTACCCGAGGAGCCCGATTCGCCGTTTGAGACCTTGATCACCTTCGCACCGGGGAAGCTCTTCTTCAGGCCGCCGAGCGCTCTCTCGGCTTCGGGCTTCTTGTGGTAGTCGCCCGAGTAGATCACGTAGCTGCCGGCTGTCAGGCTGCTGAATTCTTCGGACTTCAGCGCGCCGACCGCCTTGGCGCCCTTGGCGCTCGCCGAGGACTTGGCCGCTTCGACGGCGCTCACCGCCGTGCCCGACTGCGGCAGCGTCTGCAGCTGCACGGTATAGCCGCTCGTGCCAGACGGCCAGTCGCCGGTGAACGACGCTTCGCTGGGTCCGGTGCTCGTGCCCGACGACGTCGGCGAGGCGAGCGTGATCACCTGCGCGGGCGCCGCGCTCTGCTTGGAGGCGCCGGCGCGTCCGATCAGCACGCCGACGCCCATCGCCAGCAGCAGCACGCCGACGCCTGCGATCACCGTCAGCGTGTTGTTGCGCTGCGGCGAGCCGGTGGTCGGCGCGAGCAGCGCGGCCGGAGGCGACGTGGGCGGCGCGCCGGACGCGCTCGCCCGCGTGGCGCCCTGCGACGGCGGGTGGCCGGCGAGCACGCTGCTCATCGGCACCGTCCGAGCGCCGCACTCCAGGCAGTAGCGCTGATCGGATGCCACCGGCGCGCCGCAACTCGCGCACTGCGCGGCGGCGCCCGTCTGAGAGGGCGGGGAGCTTGCGATCGATTCAGTGGACAGGGTGGCTACCTTCGTGTCTGCGGCGCAGGCAGGTGATCCCTGCGCCGGATTCTGGCAGTCGCTCGCTGCTCACTGTATCGTCGAGCTACCGGTCCGCGCCGGCGTGACGATTTTGTGAAGGCCAGGCGTCTTCACGGCGGTGCGGGCTTCGCGGCCGTGCACCACCCCAGCGCGCGCGTTTCGCGCGGCGGAGTCGTCTACGCGGCGACGCCGTCGCTGTGCAGCTGCGGCACACCCGACTCCGGCGGCCGTATGGGGCGCAGACCCGCGCTGGCGGCGATCTCAAGGTGCTCGATCGACTCCCAGGCAGGCAGCGGCACGCGTCCCCACCCGGCGGGAGCGGACGCGTGCTCGAGCTGCACGAGGTCGCCGGCGCGCGCCGCCGCGCACAGCCCTGCGACGAGCGACGTGGCGAGTATCCAGGCGGCGATGACGAACAGGAGGATCATTGGGGGCTCCGCATCTCGGTGGCCAATTCCTCACCAAGTATATCAGATTTATTGTCTTCAAGGGGTGTGTGCGAGCCCGCCGCCCGCAAAGTGCGGACGCGATGCCCATGAGCGAGCTCATCGAGCCCGTTGGTAGCATCAGGGGGGTCGTTGGCCGCCTCTCGATCTGGAGTCAAGTCGAAGATTTCTCCCCACCGCAGCGCATCGAGTTGACCGTGCCGGGTTTAGGAGGGTGAGCGCGCGAGCGCATTGCGCGAGCGTGCGGCCAAAGGCGGCAGGCGCGGCGCAGGGAATAGGGCGACAGGAAGGGATTCGCACATGAAGAGCTCGAGGATCACACGCATGACGGTCTCGACGGCGCTGGCGCTGGCGCTGCCCCTGACCTTTCAGGCGGCGACCGCGACCGCGAGCAAGAAAAGCGAACAACCCGGGCCTCCGCTCGTGAAGACCGGCGGGGTCGGTCACGCGAGTGGCACGTCGGTGCCGCTGGAGGGAACCGTCGACCCGCGCACCTTCGCCACCAGCTACTACTTCGAATACGGCCCGTCCACCACCTCGCTGAAGCCGACCGCCTCCGGCGAACTTAAAGCCGGCTCGACGGCGTTCGAGAAAGTCAGCGAGACCGCCACAGGGCTCCAGGCCGGCTGGTACTACCGCCTGGCGGCCAAGAACTCGGCCGGCGGCCCGATCTACGGCGTCACCAAGAAGTACAGCCCCAAGCCCACCAAGACCACCAAGAAGAAGAACGTGTTCGTGCTGCCCAAGTCATTCGAACCGACCCCCCTCGGAGGCGAGTTCACCCTCACCGGCAGCCTCACCGGAGCCGGGAACGGCGGCCGGACGATCGTGCTGCAGGCCAGCCCCTACCCGTACCGCGCGCCCTTCGCCGACGTCGGCGCCCAGATCGCCACGAGCGCGAGCGGCGCCTTCGTCTTCCACGTTCCCAGGCTGTCGACCAGCACCAGGTTCCGCGTGGCGACCGTCGGCACGCCGGTCGTGTACAGCCTCGTCCTGACCGAGCATGTGACGGTGCGCGTGACGCTGAAGGTGCGCCACAGCAGCCGCAAGGGACTCGTCCGCCTGTACGGAACGGTGACGCCCGCGGAGATCGGGGCGAAAGTGTTCTTCCAGCTCGAAGGAAAGCCGAAGGCCCCGAAGAGCGAGAGGGAAAGACCGGCCAAACCTGAAAGGCCGGGAGCGTCCGAAAAGGCCGAAGAAAGAGCCGAAGAAAAGGCCGAAAAGCCGACGTTCCTGTCGAAGTTCAGCACGGTCGTCAAGCGCGACACCAAGAGCTTCTCGCGCTTCAGCGCGGTGGTCACGATCGCCGACGCCGGCGCCTACCGCGCGTTCGTCGAGGTCCCCCCCGGCCCGCTGGCCTCAGGCCACAGCCTGAGCATCCAGCTGCAGGCGGCGCCCGCCAAGAAGAGCAAGCACAAGAAATAGAGAGCCCGCCCCCCGAGCCCGGCTCGGGGCTCGCACGAGATCAGCCCGAGATCAGCCCTCGGGCCACGAGCAGCTCCATCACGCGCTCGACCTCTTCCTCGACCGTTTCCTGGAAGCTGCCCAGCACCAGGTCCGGCTCGGCGGGCGCCTCATAGGGCGCACCGACGCCGGTGAGGCCCGCGAGCTCGCCCGAGCGCGCACGCGCGTACAACCCCTTCGGGTCGCGCTGCTCGCACAGCTCCAGCGGCGCGTCGACGAAGATCTCCAGGAAGCCGAGGTCATCGGCGGCGTGCAGCGCCGCCGCGGCACGGCGGTCGGCGGCGTAGGGGCTGACGAGGCTGACGAGCGCGATCGTCCCGGACTCCGCGAGCAGCCTCGCCACGTGCGCGGTGCGGCGCACGTTCTCGGTGCGCGCGTGCTCGTCGAAGCCAAGGTCGCCGTTGAGGCCGTGGCGCAGGTTGTCGCCGTCGAGCAGGAACGCCGGCTGCCCCGCCGCCAGCAGGCGCTCCTCGACCGCCGCCGCGACCGTCGACTTGCCGGCGCCCGGCAGCCCCGTGAACCACAGCGTCGCGCCGCCGTGGCCCAGCGACTGCCAGCGCCGCTCGCGCGTCATGCGCGTCCCCTGCCAGCGCACGTTCGGGCTGCGCTCGGTCTTGACCTCCGTGCCCGCCCCCGCCTCTGGACCTTCGACCTCGGTGTCGAGGATCACGCCCGCCGCGACCGTGTCGTTGGTCGCCTCGTCGATCACGATCAGACTGCCGGTCACGCGGTTGCGCCGGTATGAGTCGAACACGAGCGGCGAGCTGAGCTCCATGTGCACGCGCGCGAGGTCGTTGAGCTCCAGCGTGCTCGCGCTCTCGTCGCGGCGCAGCGTCTCGACGTCGATCCGGTAGCGGACGTCGACCTTGCCGACCATCGCCATGCGCGTCGTGTGCTTGACCAGATAGCGCCTGCGCGGGCTCAGCGGCTGCTCGGACATCCAGCACATCAGGCACTCGAAGCGGTTCGCGACGGTGGGCTGGTTCTGCGCGCGCACGATCGTGCTGCCACGCCCCACGTCGATGTCGTCGCTCAGGCGCAGCGCCACCGACATCGGCGGGAACGCCTCCGTGACGGGACCGTCGAAGGTGTCGATGCCCGCCACCGTCGTACGCTGCCCACCCGGCAGCACCACCACCTCGTCGCCCTGGCGGATGATCCCGCCGGCCAGCTGTCCCGCGTAGGCGCGGTAGTCGGCCAGCTCACTCGCCGGCGGCCGAATCACCCACTGCACGGGGAAGCGCACGTCGATCAGGTTGCGGTCGGAGGCGATGTGCACGTGCTCGAGGTGGTACAGCAGCGGCGGGCCCTGGTACCACGGCATCGCCTCGGAGCGGTCGACGACGTTGTCGCCGAGCAGCGCCGAGATCGGGATGAAGGTCACGTCCGGCAGCTCCAGCCGCGCCGCGAACGCGTCGAACTCCTCCACGATCGCGTCGAACACCCCCTCCTCGAAGTTGACGAGGTCCATCTTGTTCACGCACACGACCACGTGCGGGATGCCCAGCAGCGAGCTGATGAACGCGTGGCGCTTGGACTGGGCGAGCACGCCCTTGCGCGCGTCCACCAGCACGATCGCCAGGTCGGCGGTCGAGGCGCCGGTGACCATGTTGCGTGTGTACTGCTCGTGCCCGGGCGTGTCGGCGATGATGAAGCGACGCTGCGCGGTCGCGAAATAGCGGTAGGCGACGTCGATCGTGATGCCCTGCTCGCGCTCGGCGCGCAGCCCGTCGGTCAGCAGCGAGAGGTCGAGCACCTGGCCCTTGCGCTCGCTCGCCTGCTCGACGTGCGCCAGCTGGTCGGCGAGCACCTGCTTGGAGTCGTACAGCAGCCTGCCGATCAGCGTGCTCTTGCCGTCGTCAACCGAGCCGGCGGTTGCGAAGCGCAGCAGATCGGTCGGGCGCTCGGTCAGGCGCTGGAAGACCTCCGACGCGCTCTCGGCCGGGAGCGACGCGGAGTGCGCGCCGCCCGCATGGAGCTTGCCGTTGCCGTTGAGCGCGACCTCGCGCGAGGATCCCGTAGCGCCCATCAGAAGTACCCCTGCCGCTTGCGATCCTCCATCGCCGCCTCCGTCACGCGGTCGTCGGCGCGCGTCTCACCGCGCTCGGTGATCTGCGTGGCGGCGATCTCCGCCACCACCGCGGCGAGCGTGTCCGCATCGGACTCGACGGCGCCGGTGCAGCTCATGTCGCCGACCGTGCGGTAGCGCACCCGCGTCGAGAACGGCCGCTCGCCGTCCATCAGTTCGACGAACGGGCTGACCGCGTACAGCATCCCATCGCGCTCGAACACCTCGCGCTCGTGCGCGAAGTAGATCGACGGCACCTCCAACTCCTCCTCGGCTATGTACTGCCACACGTCGAGCTCTGTCCAGTTGGAGATCGGGAACACGCGCGCGTGCTCCCCCTTGCGCAGACGGCCATTGTAGAGGCTCCAGACCTCGGGACGCTGCTTGTGCGGCTCCCACTGGCCGAACTCGTCGCGAAAGGACAGGATGCGCTCCTTCGCGCGCGCGCGCTCCTCGTCGCGTCGCGCGCCGCCGAACGCCGCGTCGAAGCCGTGCTCGGCGATCGCGTCCAGCAGCGTGACCGTCTGCAGCTTGTTGCGCGACGCCCGCGGCCCCGTCTCCTCGACCGCGCGGCCGCTGTCGATCGAGTCCTGCACGCTCGCCACGATCAGCCGCTCGCCGAGCTCCTGCGCCCTGCGGTCGCGGTACTCGATCGCCTCGGGGAAGTTGTGGCCGGTGTCGACGTGCATCAGCGGGAACGGGAACGGGGCCGGGCGAAACGCCTTCTCCGCCAGCCGCAGCAGCACGATCGAGTCCTTGCCGCCGCTGAACAGCAGCACAGGGCGCTCGAATTCGGCGGCCACCTCGCGCATCACCTGGATCGCCTCGGACTCGAGCGTGCGTAGGTGCGGAAGGTGGTAGGTGGCTGGCATCCGTGCTGGTGGCTCGCGTTCAGCCATCGAAGTTAACCTACGTCTGGCCTGACGCTTGTGAACTTTAGGGTGCCGGTGTTCTTTGTCAAGCCCTGGCACGAGCGAGCGCGCGCTCGTAGACGTCGAGCATCGCGGCCACGTGGTGCTCGACAGTGAACGCCTGCTCAACCCTGCGACGGCCGGCCAGGCCCATCTCCACGCCGCGATCCGGGCTTTCGGCGATCCGGCGGATGGCGCGCGCCCAGGCGGCCGGCTCGCGCGGATCCAGCAGGTAGCCCTCGCGCCCGTCCTCGACGATCTCCGGCGGTCCGCCGACGTTCGTCGCGAGCACCGGCACGCGCAGCGCCATCGCCTCGATCAGCGCGCGCCCGAACGGCTCCTCGCTGGAGGGGAGCAGCAGCATGTCGAGCGCGCGCACGAGCTCGGGGACGTCTTCGCGCTCCCCCAGCCACGACACCCGATCCTCGAGGCCTGCGTCCGCGATCCGCGCTCGCAGCTCCGCGACGTAGGCTTCGTTGTCGAAGCGCGTCGCGCGCGCGACGAACTTGGCCGAGCCGATCAGCAGCAGGTGCGCGTCGAGCCCCTCCGCGTGCGCCAGCCGCAGGGCCTCGATCGCCGTGTCCTGCCCCTTCCACGGGCTCAGCTGGGCGACGACGCCCAACAGGACCTCGCGCGTGCCGGCGGCGCCGAGCCCGGCGCGCACGCGGGCGCGATCGATGCGGTCCGGATCCCAGCGCTCGAGATCGACCGCGTTGTACACGACCTCCGGCCGCGCGCGTGGCGCGGCGGCCCGCACGGCGGCGGCCGTGTAGCGCGAGTTGGCGACCACGGTCGTGGCGGTGGCGGCGATCAGGCGCATGGTGGCGGAGCTGACCGCGCCCGCGGGCAGGCAGTCACGAACGTGCACGACCGTCGCCGCGGGCGCCAGGCGCGCGAGCCCGAGCACGATTCCCGCCCGGATCGAGTTCGCGTGCACCAGCTCGGCGCCGTGGCGGCGCGCGGCCCGGTGCACCTGCGCCGCCGCGAGGCTGAGCTCGACGAGCGCCTGCGGCGTGTGCAGCGGATGCAGCCTGAGGCTGCCGGCGGTGCCCGTGATCGGGGTGGCTGGCACGTCGAGTCCCGCAAGGACCTCGGCCAGCCGCCCGCCGGGGGTCGCCACCAGCGGACGGACCTCGTCGGGCAGCGCCGCGAGCAGCCCCAGCAGCGAGCGCTCAGCGCCGCTGACCTCGCCGGTGTGGTTGACGTACAGGACGTTCACCCGGCGCTCCCGGCGAGCTGCTCCAGCAGCACCGCTTCCACGCGCTCGACGATCACCGGCCAGGCGAAGCTCGGCGCGCGGCGCGCGCCGGCGGCGCCGAGGCGCCGTGCGAGCTCCTGGTCGAGCAGCAGCATGGCAATCGCCTCGCCCACGGCGACCGGGTCGGTGGGATCCACGAGCAGCCCCGTCTCGCCGTCGAGCACCGCGTCGAGCGCGCCGCCGACGTTGCCGGCGACGACCGGCTTGCCATAGGCGGCCGCCTCCATGAAGACGATCCCGAAGCCCTCTCCCGCCAGGCCGTCGCCCGGCAGCCGGCTGGGCATCGCGAACACGTCGGCTCGTCGCAGCCACAGGTTGCGCTCCTCATCCGGGACCGCGCCGAGAAAGCGCGCCGAGTCCGCCACGCCAAGCGAGCGGGCGAGCGCTTCGAGCTCCGCTCGCAGCGGCCCGTCGCCGATCACCGTCAGCTCGACGTCGGGCACCCGCTCACGGACCAGCGCGAGCGCGCGCAGCAGCACGTCATGGCCCTTGTAGTGGTGCGTCAGGCGCGCGACGGTCACGATCGTGGGTCGCTCGGAGGGCAGCGGCCGCGCGTCCGCCGGCAGGTCGACTCCCGGCGGAATCAGGCGTGTGGTCACGTTCGCAACTCCCGTCGCGGCGATCAGGCCCGCCGTGTAGGCGCTGACCGCGATCACCACGTCGGCCTCGCGAGCGGCGAACGCGGCGAGCCGCGGTTTGCCGCCGATCTCGTTCGCGTGGAAGATCTGGACCGTTCGCGCGCCCAGCATCCGCCGAATCACGGCCGCCGCGGGGCTGGCGACGAGGTGTAGGCTGAGCGTCACATCGGGGCGCACCCGCAGCGCCTCCAGCAGCGCGAACGCGTTCAGCGGCGCGTTGCGCGCGCCCCGCAGCCGCGCGTCGGTGGGCACGCGCCGGACCTGCAGGCCGGCGCGCGCGTCGAACTCCCGTGCGCCGACGCAATCGAGCGCAACCACCTTCGTCTCGAATCCCTCGATCCCCGCGGCCAGCCGATGGGCCATCAGCTGGATGCCCCCATGGGCCGGCGGGTAGTCGGGGGTGAGCAGCAGCAGCCGGGGCTTGCGGCCGCGAGCGTCCCCGCTCGGCGCGGCGCGTTCACACATTCGACCAACATAGATCACGGCGCCTCGCGCGGGCGCTCGGCTCTGCGCGCAGAGACCCGAGGCCTCTGCGTGAACGTCTACAATTCGCCGCTCGGTGACCGGTCGTAGCATCCTCTCAATGGCGGCTGTCTGCCTGCTCGCGGCGAGCGGGGCGGGTGCGCTCGCCGGCTGCGCCGCGAGCAAGTCACCCAGCTCTCCCGGCTCGGGGCATCAGTCGGAAGGCGGCGGCGAAGGGGCGGGCGAACGCAGCGAAGAAGCGGAAGCGAAACGAGAAGAAGCGGCGGAACTTGCCAAAAATCGCGAACTGCTGGCAGAGATAGAAGCCAAACAAGAAGAAGAAACGGCCGAAGCGAACGCATCCAAGAAGGAACACGCCGCGGCGGTGAAGGCCAAGAAGCGCGAAGCCGAAGCCAAGAAGCGCGAAGTCGAAGCCGACAAACGCGTGGCCGCCGCGGAAGCGAAGGCGAAGAAGAGCGAAGAAGCCCTGCGCGCCGAGGCCAGGAAGCGCAGGGCGGAAGCCAAGAAGCGCACGGAAGAAGAAGCGGCCCGCAAGCAGGCGGCTGGGGCGGGAGCCACGGCCACGACGACGGCTCCGGCGGCCCAGCCATGACCGACGCGGGAGGACCGAGGGTGAATGCGGGAAGCGACCCTACAATGCGGCGTGTGCTCCGCAGCGCCCTCCAGCTCGCTCGCCGTCGCGGCTGGGCGCTGCTCCTGTGCCTCATCGCCCTCGCCGGCGGGGTGACGCTGGCCGGCTGCGGAGAAGGAGGCGGCGGGGGCGCCCAGGCTGAAGCGGGCGAAGGCGGCGAAGCCGAAGCGGAAGGGAGCACCAGCAGCGCGAGCAGTGAAGAAGTGGCAAGCCAGAAGCAGGAACACGCCGAACAGGCGGCGGCGAAGAAGCATCAGCAGTCCTTCGAAGCGGAACTGAAGAAGCAAGCGCGCGGCCGCGCAGAAGGCCGCGGAAGCCGAAGAAGCCGAACTCAACGCGAAAAAGGGCAACAAGGGCAAGAAAGGCGCAGGCAAGAAAGGCAGCGGATCCAAAGGCAGCGGCTCCAAGAAGGGCACCGGCAAGTCGCAGGGGACTTCCAAGAGCCAGAGCACCACGACCGGCAAGTCGGGCGGCAAGAAGGAATCGCCGGCCGAAGAAGCGGCGCGCAAGCAATTCGCCAAGGAAGAAGCCGCGGAAGAACGCGCCGCCAAGGCAAAAGGCTGAAGCGCCCTCAGCATTGAATACTGATAGCCTGGCACAGTGCCGTCTACGATTGACTCACTATATGACGAGCTTCTCCTTTCGCCGCGCCTCGGCCACGATCCGTGGAGCCGGACGAACCTTCATATATTCAGACCTCGCCATGTGCTGCTCTGGGAACGCGTCGAGCGTTACCTTCAAGAGCCGCGCGACACGATCGTCGACGTAGGCTGCCACAACGCGTTCTTCCTGCGCCTGAGCAAGGAGCTGGGCTTCAGCAACTTCATCGGCGTCGACTTCTTCGAGCTTCCGCCGGAGCGCTCGTTCCTGGAGGAACTTCCGGATGCCCGCCTGCTGCACGCGAACTTCAACGCCGATGACTTCCTCGGCGCGCTGGAGGACGGCTCGGTCGATTGCGTGGTCTCCACGGAGGTGCTCGAGCACCTGTACCACCATCCCGCCGGCTACCTCGCCGAGTGCTGGCGGATCCTGCGACCCGGGGGCCTGCTCCTGCTGAGCACACCAAATCCGAGCACCATCACGCGAGCCATCAAGCTGCTGGCCGGAAAGCCGACCGTGTGGGGCGACGTCGCCTTCGCGCGCACGCCGAAGCTCACCACAGACGGTGAGCCGCTGGCGGTGTGGGACATCCACTTTCGCGAGTACACGCTCCCCACCGTGCGCGAGCTCGTCAGCGAGCTTCCCGGCGCCGAGGTGCTCGACGAGGGCTTCATCGCGAACGCGCCCTCGCCGCGGAGCGGAGCGGGCAAGAACCTGGCGCTGACGATGGCCTGGCGGATCGGCCTTGGCCACAGCCGGCTGCTGTCGGCGACGGAGTACCTGGTGGTGCGACGCGGCGCGTAGGCGCGCCGCACGCGGGCGGCTTCCAGCCTGCCGCCGGATCGTCAAACTCGACGCATCACCCGGTGCGCGGGATGGCCAGCCAGTTCAAGACCGTGCTCGCCGTGAACGCCGTGCGTGTGAACGGGCCTTCGCCCGTCACAGAGAAGATCTCGTAGTCGAGCTCGTCGAGCAGATCCCATGGTGCTCCCGCGGGCCCTCCGTACAAGCCGGCGACCTCGCTGGCATGCTCGAAGATCACCACCGGTCGCGCGCCTGAGAGCACTGAGCGAGCGCCTTCCAACACCGCCAGCTCGGCACCCTCGACATCGATCTTGACAACGGTCGGCGTCAGTCCGCCGACCTCCGCGTCGAGCGTGGAGACCTCCACGTCGATGTATTCGGGGTCGCCCCTACTGTCGCTGACCTCCGGGTTGCGCCGCAGCCCGCTCCAGCCGTCCAGGCGCCGGAAGTAACAGAATTGCGCGAGCTCGGCGCGAGCACCCAGCGCCTTGCGCCGGCAGTCGACGTCCGGGAACTCGCGCACGAGCTCGACCGCCAGCGATGGGATCGGCTCGAATGCGATGTGTCTCGCCCCCGGCGCCACGCGCACCGCTTCCCGCAGGACCTGCCCACGATTGGTCCCGACGTCGACATATGTGCCGTCGCCTCGCAGCGTGCACGCGAGCACGGCGCTGATCCCGATCTCGTCGCGCTGCGCCTGACGTGCGACGGGGTTGAACGCGGCGAGCAGCTCCGGACGGCCAAGGCGGCGCGACGCCGCCGCTATCGCTCTAGTCGTGAGCCGCATCCGCGCCTTCACCATGAACGACAGTGACCGCCGGTCGAAGGCGTGAGAGAACGACCTCCCATGGCAGCTGCAGCACGGCGGTGAGCAGCGAGCGCCTCCCCGCGGGGGCCGTCTGCTTCTCCAATGAGATCACCTCGGATTTGATCAAGCGATTGCCCTGCAGCGGGATGCCGGGGCGCAGCGAGGACATGTCGGGCGCGGGCGTGTCCACGCCGGTGGGCTCCAGGATCCGGCGCACAACCCCTTCGGGGTCGGCAATGAAGTCCTCGTGGCGCACGAACACGCGACGCTCACGCGGGTGGCGTGCGAAGACGATCACACACAGCAGGTTGGTGAGCCACAGATAGACGTTCGTCGTGAGCGTGGACTTGTTGTACTGGGCGACGTCCCGGCGGTTGAACGACGCGACCACGCTCTGCGGATCGCGCACCAGATACACGAGGTACAGATCGACCCCCGCGATTGCCTGCAGCTCGTGTGCGCGCATCGGGTAATGGGAGGTGTCGACGAGCAACTGCGCCCCCGTGGTGCGCCACAGCGCCCTGTACAAGCCCTCGGACACGCGGCGATAGGGTGCACGCAGACGACGACGCGTCGCCCACTTGTGAACGCGCAACGGAGCCAGCGAGCGCTCGATCGCGCGCTCGGACTCCCTGCCGAAGAGCTCGGCCGCGCCCGGCACCTGTTCGCGTATGGTCGCCCAGAATCGTTCCCGCTCCGGGTTTTCAGGCGGCGGCTCGCCGTGCCGTGGCAGCCAGGCATCGAGCTCGCCTGCGTAGAAGACGCCCTCGCAGTTGCCCAATGTGACACCGAGAATCGTACTGCCGCTGCGGCCGGCGCCCATCACGTAAATGACCTTCGGCGGCTCGTGCCGGTCTGGCAGCGGAGAATCGTATGCGGCGGGCTCTGCCATCTGGGCTTGGCAGGCTAGCACCCGACCTGCCCGGCGATCGCTGGATCCTGGCGAACGAGCCGCTTGGCTTCACGGTTTGCCGCGACGATGGACACCAGCACGGTTCCAACGCTGCGAACGCTGCGCAGGCGAACCGCCGCCGCGAGCGCGCGGCGTATCGCATACGCGAGGCGCCTGCGCACGGCGGTGTGAATCGAAGCGAACGGCCGCGAGCGCAGGATGACCATCAGAATCACCAGCTGCGTCTTCGCCATCGCCACCTGCTTGCGTGGGTCCACCCACGTCGCGGAGAGCATCGTCGGCGAGAGTCGGTACCAGCCGAGACGTTCACCCACAAAGGCGGCAGAGTTTCCCGCCCTGCACGCGCCAACCGCGAGGAAGTAGTCCCACATGTCGGACCCTGCGGCGATGAGTGTCAGGTCGAGCGCGGCTCGACGCACGAGCATGAACGACGACGCCGCCGCGGCCTTGTCGAGCACCGCCGCCTTGTACAGCGGCGCGCCTGTGAGCAGCCCCGTGTGCAGACCGGCACGCCCGAAGCGCTCGCTCTGCTCGAGCGAGCGGCGCTCGTCGTGCTCGCCGTCCGCGAGCATTATTCCGTGGTCGCAGAAGGCAAAGCCCGCCTCGGGGTGAGCCTCCAGCGCACCGCCGAGACGCTCCAGGAAGCGCGGCTCCCAGAGGTCGTCGTGGTTCAGCGTGCTGAGGAGCTCACACCGCGCCTCGCGAATACCGTGAATCACGCTCGCCGCCGGCCCGAGGTTCTGCGGGTGTCGCACGAATCGCACCGGCAGCTCGGGCGGCACGTCGGTCGTGAGCTCGAGCGGCTGCTCTGAGCAATCGTCGATGATTATGACCTCCGCCGGCGCGACGGTCTGCGCCTGCACGCCTCTGAGCGCATCGGAGAGCATCCGAGGCTGGTTGTACGCAGGAATTACGACAGATATGCCTTGCATGCCGTCGCGAGTCTAACCCGATCGGAGCTCGGCACGCGTGCTCGCGCACCCACAGCGCTATCGTACGCCGTCGCATGATCGCCGCTGACAGCACTGCGGGCCAACCGTCGAGCGCCGACGGCGGAACGCCGAGCTCGGTGCTGTTTATCACCCCGCTGTGGGGAAGGGACGGCGGTGTGGCGGCCCATGTCCAGGAGAGCGCGACCGCACTGACTCGCCACGGCGTCGAGGTGCACGTGCTCGCCGCGCGAGCCGAATCGCCCGATCATGCCCCGGGTGTCAACCTGCACATCCGCCCGGAGCTGCTGGACGCACGCGCGCCGGTGCACGCGCGCCTTGGCGACGCTTTGCCGCTTTCACCTGATGTGACTCACATCCATCAGCTCGACGACCTCGAGATCGTCAACGCCGTGCGCGCGAGCGCGCCGGTTGTGATGAGCGCACATGGATACCCGGGCTGCACATCGGGCGTGTACTATTTCGCCCCCGGTCATGAATGCACGCGCGCCCACGGACCGGGTTGCATTCCCAACCTCATGGCCCGCGGGTGTGCGCATACGCGCCATCCGAAAACGCTGCCGCGGAAGTACATGGAAGTGACACGGGGCATCGCGATCTTCAGACGCGCCGACCTCGTGGTCTCCTACTCGCGCGCCGTCGACCGGCACCTCGCGGCCAACGGCTTCGCGCGCCGAGCGGTGGTGCCGTATTTCCCGACGCTGCCGGCGAAGCTGGGCTCTGGACACGCGGACCGGCGACGGGTCGTGTTCGCCGGCCGGCTCGTGCCCTCCAAGGGCGCCGACGTTCTCATTCGCGCGATCGCCGACGTCGACGCCGAGCTCGTCGTGTGTGGCGATGGCCGCCAGCACGACGAGCTGCGGACGCTGGCACGGAGTCTCGGAGTCGAGAGCCGCGTCCGCTTCGAGGGCTGGATGGGCGCGCAGGAGCTCGCGCAGGAGCTCGCCGATGCCTCCGTGCTGGCGGTGCCGTCGGTGTGGCCGGAGCCGTTCGGGATCGTCGGGATCGAGGCGCTGGCCGCCGGCCGGCCTGCCGTTGCGAGCGCCACCGGCGGGATCGTCGACTGGCTCGAGGACGGCGTTTGCGGGCTGTCGGTGAAGCCCGCGGACGCCGCTGCGCTCGCGCGGGCGCTCGGGGAGCTGCTCGGAGATCCCGAGCGACAGCGAACGATGGGAATGGCCGGCAAAGAGCTCGTGGCCGCTCGTTTCTCCGCCGAGCGCCACGTCGACACGCTGTTGGCGGCCTACCGGAGTGCGCGCTCGCACTGGCGCGCGGAGCGAGGCAAGACCGCGCAGCTTCCCTGACTCACGGGGCCGCGCGGTCGGGCACGTCGGCGAGCAGCGTCATCACCGCCTGCGCGGTGCGCGCCACACTCATCTCCCGTTCGGCGAACGAGCGCCCGCGCGCACCCAGCGCTTCGCGTCGCTGCACGTCGGACAGCAGCGCGCCGAGGCCCTCGGCGAGCGCCTGCGGCGTCGGCGCCACCACGCTCAGCGCCTGCTCCTGCACCAGCTTGGGCCACAGGTTCTTGCCCTCGAGGGCGAGCACCGGCCTGCCGGACGCAAGCGCCCCGGCCAGCGTGCCCTTGCGCGAGGACGGGCCGGCGGTATCCGGGAACAGCAGCACGTCACAGGCCGCGAGCGCGTCGGACAGCGCCTGAGCCGGGAGCGCCTCGGAGAAGCACAGCGAATCGGCGAGCCCCCGGGCACTCGCCGCGGCGAGCCACGCCTCGCCCGCGGCGGAGGCGCGACCGGGCGCGCCCAGCAGCCTCAGCTGCACGTCGCTGCCGCGCTGCGCCAGCAGGCGCACGGCGTCAAGCACGAGCGACAGCGCGGCTCCCTCGTACGAGTAGCCGAACACTCCGATCGCGAGGCCGGATCGGTCCCCTGCCGGCACGTCCGCGGGCGCGGGCAGGTTCGAGAACACGGGGGCGAGGAGGATCCGCCGACGGGGCAGCCAGGGTCGGGACTCGAGCCACTCGACGCGGACGTCGGCGGTCACGATCGCCCCGCGGCAGGCGCGCATCACGTCGATCAGCGCCGCGCGCTGGCTGAGCGCCCACAGATCTCCACGCAAACCCGAGTACCGCCAGGGATAGGCGAGCTCGTGCATCATCGCCACCAGCGGGATCCGCGCGCTGTGCAACGCCGCCAGCGTCTGGTGCACGAACAGCGGCACGCCGCGATAGGAGTAGGAGAAGACCGAGTAGTGCAGCAGCACCCCGTCCGGCGGGCGCTCGTCGAGCTCGCGCGCGAGTGCCCGCGTCCATGCGCGAATCTCCGCGCGCGCCGCCGGCAGCGAGGTCTCCCGACGCGCCAGCCAGTGCAGCGCCGGCTCGACGTTCTCGCGCGCGAGCGCGGCCGCGAGCAGCTCGCCGTGATCGCGCACGCCGCAGGTGGCCCGCACGGACATTCCCACAACCGCTAGGCGCAGCGGCCTGTCAGCCATTGAACAGCTCGCCGCGGTAGGCCGCGTCGAGGGCCTCCGTGAGCGCAGCCAGATCGCCGGTCGGCAGGACCACGCCGGTGCGTCCCGGCTCGATCAGGTCCTTCATCCCCGTGTCCTCGCTGACGATCACGGGCACGCCGCACGCGAGCGCCTCCGCGGGGGCGTAGGCGAACCCGTCGTTGTAGGTCGGGTGCACGCACAACGCCGCGCCGCGCAGCGCGGAGAACGGATCGCCATGGCCCACGTGGATGCGCGCATCGGCGGCGCACGCCCGCTCGACGTGGCGGCGCATCGCGCGCGATTTCCAGCCCCCGACCAGGAGCAGCCGGATGTCCGCGTGGGGCAGGGCGCGCAGCGCGTCGATCAGCAGCGGCACGCCCTTGACTACAGAGAGGGTGCCGACATACACGACGTCGAACGTCGGCGAGCTTCGCGGCGCGGGGTCGGGCTGGTAGCGCGGATCGGGCGTCAGCGGAAACGACACCAGCGCGTCCTCGGCGAATCCCTCCTCGACGAACGACCCTCGCACGTACTCGGAGGACACATAGATGCGATCCGACTGCGCGTATTCGCTGACGTTGCGACTGACGAGGGCTCGCGCCCACGAGCCCTCGATCGGGTACTGGCGATGGGCGCGCGCATGCTGACGCGCGACGTGCGCGAAGTGAGAGGTGGCCGACACCAGCGACACCGACGTGCCCGGCCCCCGCTTGAAGGCGCGGATCTGCTCGAGCGCGGTGCCGTTGAACGCGATCAGGTGCTCGGCGGCGGGCAGCCTGCGGGTTGCGTAGGAATCGAACTCGCGGCTGTAGGCGAGCTCGCGGCGGGCGGCGGCCAGACGCAGCGGCGGCACCGCGAGCGCGGCGGAGATGGCGCGCCTGTACACCCGCCGGTAGCCGCGACGCGCCGTGGGCGCGCGATCCGAGCCGCAGATGCAGACGGTCGGCTGCCCACTGCGCTGCAGCGCGTCGACGACCTCCCGCAGGTGGCGGCCAAGACCGCCCTGACCGAGCGGCGCCGAGCACGAGACCACCGTCTGGCCGCTCGGGAGCGCCCGCTCCTGGACCGCCGCGGCCGCCGCGCGCCAGCTGGCGCTTCCCACCGATGGATGCGAGGCGGCCTTCGCCTGCTCAGTCGACCCGGTCATAGCCCCACAGGCTCACCAGGTCGCGGTCGAGATACTCGCTGAGCGCCACCACCTCTCCCTTGAAGCGGCTGCGCAATTCCATCATCACCCGCTCGTCGGGCGGCTGCGGCTTGGCATACACGACACGGTGGCGAATCGTGCGCACGACGTTGCGGCGCAGCCCGTCGGGCATGACCGCCTTGACAGCCCTGTTCACGGCGCCCGACGCAGGACCGCCCCCGCCCTGCAGCCTGCTCACGAGCTTGTCGACGCGCACCGAGCGCACGCTCACCGTCGGATTGGCGTCCAACACCTCGATCGGAGCTGTGTCGTCCACATCAAGATGCGCCAGCACCCGCCGCACCGCCGCCTCGTTGTCACTGCGAAAGTCGTCGTAGATCAGCACCAGCACCTGCTCGGCGGGGAACACGTCGTGGTAGCGGCGCAGCTGCTCGACATAGCGCACGTGATCTGAATAGCGACGCACCTGCCGCCCGCCGCGCGTGATTTCCTCGCCGGCCATCGCCTTGCGCAGGTCGCGCTCCGTCTCGACGTGTTCCTGCAGCAGCTGCATTTGCATTGAACGCACGAAGCTCGCCGGCTCACGCAGAATCGCGATGATCCGTGCGGCGGGCTGCACGCCCGCGATCGCGCCCGCGGCCGTGCGGGACTTCAGGTATGACGGCGAGGCCTCCCCGACGCGCTGGTCGGCTCGCGCATCGTCGAACAGCGACAGGTACTCCTCGAAGCTCTGCGGCGAGGAGTCCGTGCGGTTCGGTTCAAACTGAAAACGAAGGTCCTGCGCGAAGAAGCGGGGCTCCTTGACATCGGGCATGTAAATCTGCGGATGACGGCGGAGCATCTCGTACAGCGCCGTCGTTCCGCTCTTGTGGTGACCGACGATGAAGAAATCGGGGACTCTGCCCTGCGACGCCCGCGCCGCGGCGGATCGCTCAGCCGGCATTGTCATGGGCTCCAGTATAACCCGGCGGTGAGCGCCGACGAACCACCGGCGCCAGTCGCGAGAAGGCGAACTTCCAGGGAAGCTGGAAGAGCGTCGTCGCGAGCGACCAGCGGGTCCTCGCGCCGGCGTCGCGTGTGAAAGCGACCGTCTCCCCCTCGCGCAGGAGCCGGTTGCCCTGGAAGGGAATGCCGGTTCGCAGCGACGCGAAGTCGGGAAGCCCGTGGGGGCCGGCGATCCGCTGCAGAATCTGGCCGAGCACGCCCTCGGGATCGGCTGCGAAGTCCTCGTAGCGCAGGAACAGCCGGCGGTCGCGCGGCTGGGTGAGGAAGACCAGGCAAGCAAGCACGTTGGTGAACCACACGTACGCATTGGTGACGAGCGCGGAGTTGGAAAACCGCCACGCGTCCGGCTGTGTGAACGATGCCACGACGCTCTGTGGATCCCGCACGAGGTATATGAGGTGAAAGTCGACCCCATCGAGCCCTCGCAGCTCCCGCGCGCGCAGAGGATGCGAGGAGGTGTCGACAACGTGGGTCGCTCCCGCCTCGCGCGCGATGGCGAGATACAGCTGCTCAGAAACCATGCGATAGCGCGCGCGCAGGCGCCTGCGCGCGGGCCAGCCGCGAACCCGCAGCAGCGACAGCGAAACCTCCAGGCAGTCGTGCGCCTGGCTGCCGAACAGATCCTCGGCGCCCTCCACCCGCGTGCGCACCGCCCCCCACAGCCGCTCCCGCTCGGCGCCAGCGAGCGAGGAGACGCCCGACTTCACCAGCCACCCGCCGAGCTCGCCCGCGTAGAAAACCTGCTCGCAGTTGCCCAGAGCGACACCGAGGATCGTGCTGCCGCTGCGCGCCGTTCCCATCACATAGACGACCTTCGGCCGTTCACTGCGCGGCAACGGCATGCGGGAATCGGCTGTCATCCGTGCTGGCCGGCGTCAGCCGGCCGGACCTAAACGCGTAGCAGGTAACCCCGCGGGTTCATCGTCAGGAAGAACTTCTCGCAGTCCTCGTCCACGCGGAACTCCGAGTGCGACCCCAGGAAAGCTTCCACGGCCTCCCACGGCCCGGGACCGAATTTGGGATGTGAGGGATGGCCGTTCATGTTGGTGTCCTCGACGATCACGTAGCTGCCGGGGTCCACGAGCGGACCGTAGAGCTCGAGCTCTTCGAGGACGTGGTCGCGGCTGTGGTAGGAGTCGAGGATCACCATGACGGTGCCCTTCGCCTCCTCCTTGATGCGATCGACGATCTCCGGAGCGGTCGAGGATCCCGTGAGGTAGGTGATCCGTGGATGCTCGGGTCGACCCTCCTTCTCCCTGATATCGACGGTGAGCACGCGACCGTGGTCCAGCAGGTCGCAGATCGAGGCCAGGTAGAGGGCGCTCCCGCCTTTGTGAGTGCCCGTCTCAACGATCACGTCGGGACGCACCCGGGTAATCAGTTCCTGGTAGATCCACAGATCGAACGGACACTTCAGCAGCGGCGTGCCAAGCCACTTGGTGTTCATCCAAGTGCGACCCGGCGAGCCGTGGTACATGCGATGGAAGAGGTTGGTGACAGCCCGCTGCAGCGGCGGGCGGCTCACAACCCACTTTTTGGCGACGAGCACCGCGCTGCCCGATGACCTGCCCTCCCCGGACTCCGACACAGATCCATTGCTTCCCATCGACATCCTCCTCATCGTGCGACCACAGGCTTGACAGTCATCGGCCCGGGCGCACGGTGGACAGGGGCGCGATCGGCTGTTTACGAGCAAATCGCCCACGGCCTCCTGCGCTGCGGAGCACCCGCGATTATACTGCGCGCGGTTCAGCGATGCCCCGAATCCGCCCGCAAAGCCTGCCGCGCACGCTGTACCGGCGCATGCGGGCGCGAAGCGCCGCTCGTGAGGAGAACCGCTTCCAAGCGAGCCTGCGCACGGATCCGCAAGCGCCGGCGCTCGTGCTCTCCCCCCATTGGGACGACGCCGTGCTGGACTGCTGGAGTCTTTTGTCAAGCGATCGCGAGCTGAACATCGTGAATGTGTTCGCGGGGTCGCCGGCGCCGGGACGTCTGACGCTTTGGGACGCGGTCACCGGCGCGGCCGACTCGGCGCAGCGCACCGTCGAGCGGGCCGCCGAGGACGCCGTGGCCCTCGCCCGCGCGGGCCGCACGCCGCTGAACCTGCCGTTTCTCGACGCCCAGTACCGGACACCGCCCGGCCCGGGCCTGGAGGGAATCGACCGTGCGCTGAGCACCGAGGTGGGCAGCGCCTCACACGTATACGTGCCCGCGGGCCTGGGCGCGCACCCCGATCATGTGCTGGTTCGCCGCTACGGCCGCATGCTGTGGCGAGCGGGCATGCCGGTGACGCTGTATGCCGATCTGCCCTACTGCGTTCAACACGGCTGGCCGCACTGGGTCGACGGTCGCCAGGAGGAAGCCAATCGCAACATCGACGCGTTCTGGCAGTCATATCTCCAGGACGTGCCCGAGATGCCGCCGCTGCGCTCGGCGCACGTCGAGCGCCTCGACGAGCCGACCGCGTCCGCGAAGCTCGAGGCGATGAGCTGCTACCGGACTCAGTTCCCGGCACTCGACGGCGGGCCCAAGCGGCTGCTGTCGGACCCCGCGATTCACGGCTTCGAGGTTCGCTGGGAGCTCGCGCGCGACGGCGGCGAGCGACCGGCGACGCCCGCGAGAGGCTGAACGGCGTGCAGGGGAACGACCCGGCCCCGCGGTCGGCGGCTCGCAGATGGATCAGCCGCCGACGGCGTTTGATGGCCCGCGCGATCGCCGGCTCCCAGGCCAGGCGGACGCCGCTCGGCGCCGACGGCGGGCTCGACATGCCGCCGGCGCCCCCGGTCTGCCCGGCCGGGTGGCGCACCGGCCCCCCCGACTTCATCGGCGTCGGCGTCCAGCGCTGCGGGACGACACGCTGGTTCGATCTGATCAGCGCGCACCCCGAGGTGGTTCGATCGACGCGCAGGAAGGAGCTTCACTATTTCGACCGCTTCTACGCCGGTGGCTGCACGGAGGCGGAGCTGGCTCGCTACCAGGAGTACTTTCCGCGGGCGGCGGGGCAAACCACGGGGGAGTGGACGCCCGTCTACGCGAGCGCTCCGTGGATACCGCGGCTGCTTGCCGCCGCCGCGCCGGATGCGCGGCTGCTGGTGCTCCTGCGCGACCCCGTCGAGCGCTACCTGTCGGGTCTGCAGCTGGACATCGGCGTGGCGCGCAAGCGCGGCGCGCCGCTCAGCCGCTACGCGCCGCTCGAGCAATTCGTGCGAGGCCTCTACCACGCGCAGCTCGCCGGCCTGCTCCGCCACTTCGAGCGTGCTCAGGTCCTGGTCCTGCAGTACGAGCGCTGCACGCGCGAGCCTCGATCGCAGCTGCGTCGCACATACGAGTTCCTCGGCCTGCGCGACACCGAGTTCGCGCCGGAGCTCGACGCCCATCCCGAGTACCAGCCCGAGAAGCCGGTGCTCGACGCCGCCACGCGCGAGGCGTATGTGCGGTCATATCGCGACGACGTGGCGGCGCTGATCGAGGTCTTCCCCGAGATCGACGTTCGCCTGTGGCCGAACTTCGCAGATCTCGCAGATCGATGACCGGCGCCGGCTCCACTGCGCCCGCGCCCGTGCCCGCGCGTGCGCCCGAAGGGGTGGTGATCCTTGGGATGCACCGCAGCGGCACCTCGCTGATCACGCGCCTCGTGAACCTGCTCGGCCCGGCGGTCTGCCGCGACGAGGACCTGCTGCTCGGCGGCACCATGAACCCGCGCGGCCACTGGGAGTCCAAGTCGCTCCTGCGCTTCAACGACCGGCTCCTGCGCGAGCTCGGCGGCAGCTGGTTCTGCCCGCCGCTGCTGGACCAGAACGAGACCTCGCAGCTGCTGCGCCGGCACGCATCCGATGGGCTCGCGACGCTGCAGGCCGCGCATCCGCGGCGGCCGTGGGTGTGGAAGGACCCGCGCACGTGCGTGCTGCTGCCCTTCTGGTCGGCGGTCCTCGAGCAGCGGGTCGCATACCTGCTCGTGGTGCGCCACCCGTTCGAGGTGAGTGACTCGCTCGCGCGGCGAAATCGGTTCACGCCGCTGTTCAGCCTCGCGCTGTGGGAGCGCTACACGCGTCAGGCGATGCTCGGAGCGGCCGGCCGAGCGGTGATGGTGTGCACCTACGACGGCGTGCTGGCCGATCCGGTGGCGTGGTGCGAGCGCGTGGTCGCGTTCATGAGCGAGCTGGGGATGCCGACGCGCGCCGTCGACCGGGTGGCGGTCGGGGCGTTCGCCGCCGACGGCCTGCGCAACAGCCGCCAGGCGTGGACGGAGCTGCAACCGGGTCCGCTGATCTCCGAGGAGCAGGTCGAGCTCGCCCGCGCCGCGAGCGCGTTCACCGTCCAGCGGACCTACGTCCCCCCCGCCCTGCCCGGCGAAACCCCCCAGAGCGTCTCGATCTTCAGCGAGCTCGCGGGCCGTCGGGGCCGCCGGCCGCCGCGCGTGGCCGACCTGCCCGCGCAGCTGCTCGACGCCGCGCCCGCGGCCGCGGACGATGGGGATGGCACCCGCCCGCCGGTCTCCGTCGTCGTCGCGCACGCTCGCGCGGGCACCGGCGAGACATCGGCGCCGGCGCTCGCTGCGACGCTGCCGGCAGGCAGCGAGGTGCTGATCGCCGCAGTCGGGGACGCTGGCGCCGGGAACGCTGCCGGCGAGGCATGGGCTGGCGTGCCTGCAGTCTCGCTGCGCCGCATCGAGTGCGAGCGGGCGCCAGGCGAGGCCGAGGCGCTGGCGCTCGGCGCCGAGGCGGCGGGCGCCCCGATCGTGCTGCTCACGGCCGGCTCCCTGCTGCGCTGCGATCCTTGGTTCGAGCACTTCACCCACGCGCTCGCGCAGCCTGCGGTGGCCGCAGTCGCACCGGTGATGCGCTTCGACTCGTCCCCCGATCAGCGCCACTTCGGACGGGCCTTTACAGATGAGGATCTCGACTCGGGCTTCCTCGCCGGCGAGGCGGCGCAGACGCTCGTTCCAGCGGCGCTGCTGTTCGCCGCGCACTGCGCATGCGACCGTCGGGTGCTCGCAGCGGCGGGCGGCATCGACGCGCGCTTCGACTCGGCGAGCGCGGCCGTCGCCGAGCTGAGCGTGCGCCTGTGGCGCATGGGCTTTCGCTGCTGCATCGTCCCGCAGGTCGAGGCATGGGCCGAGCGTCCCGAGCAGGCTCGTGCGGACGAGGCGGAGGGTCTCTACGACCGGCTGCGCATCGCGACCCTGCACCTGAGCCCGCCGCGCCTGCAGGCGTTCACCGAGCGCGCGCGCCGCCTGCCCGCATACGGGCCCGCCGCCGAGCGGCTGGCGGCCGGCGACGTGCAGCTCAGACGCGCCACGATCGAAGCGGTGTGCGCGTTGCCCAGCGATGGGTACTTCGAGCGCTTCCCGCTGCGGCCGGCGGCTCCAGAGCCTTCTTGAAGCACGTCTCCTACTGGTCGAGCTTGTCGTAGCCCCACAGGCTCACGAGGTCGCGGTCGAGGTACTCGCTGAGGGCCACCACCTCTCCCTTGAAGCGGCGACGCAGCTCGAGCATGAAGCGCTCGTCGGGCGCAGGCGGCTCGCTCAGCACGATCCGCCGCCGGGTCAGCTCGAGCAGCTCGCGCCGCATCTGGCGCGGTGCGAGCGCCTTGATCGCCCGCTTGGCCACCACCGTCGCGGGTCCCCTGCCGACGGACACCGCGTGCACCAGATCGTCGAGCTGCTGCGAACGCACGCTCACCGACGGGTTCGTGTCGAGCACCTCGATCGGCCGCGTGTCGTCGACCTCGAGGAAGCGCAGGACCGTGCGCAGGAAGGCCTCGTTGTCGCGGCGGAAGTCGTCGTAGATCAGCACCAGCACCTGCTCGCGTCCGAACAGCTCGTGGTAGCGGCGCAGCTGCTCGACGTAGCGCACGTGGTCTGAGTACTGGAGCATCTGCGGCCGGTGCGAACGACGAGGAATGCGCTTGCCTTCGCGCCGCGCGTCCTCGAGGGAGATCGCCTTGCGCAGGTCCCTCACCACCTCGACGTGGTTCTGCAGCAGCTGCAGGTGCAGCGAGCGCAGGAAGCTGGCCGGCTCGCGCAGGATCGCGATGATCTTCGCGTTCGGCTGCACCTCGGCGATGCCGCGCGCGGCGGTGCGCGACCACAGGTACGACGAGGACGCCTCGCCGACGCGCTGCCCCGGCTGCGCGCCCTCGAACAGCGCCAGGTACTGATCGAGCGTCTGCGGCGCGACGCCCGTGCGCCAGGGGTTGAAGCGCGGGCGCATGTCGGTGCAGAAGTACCACGGCTCCTTCACCTCGGACATGTAGATCTCGGGGTGGGGACGCAGCATCTCGTACAGCGCCGTGGTGCCGCTCTTGGCATGCCCGACGATGAAGAAGTCGGGTGTCCTCGGCGGCGTGCGCTTCGCCTCGAGCGCCGTCTCACTCGACGCCGTCATAGCCCCACAGGCTCACCAGGTCGCGATCGAGGTACTCGCTGAGCGCCACCACCTCTGCCTTGAAACGCCGACGCAGCTCGAGCATGAAGCGCTCGTCGGGCGCGGGCGGCTCGACGTAGACGCTGCGCTGGGCCGCATGCAGCGCGCCGCGCCGCAGCCGCGTGGGTGTCACCGCCTTGACCGCCGTCTTCACCGCATTGGACACCGGTCCATGTCCGACGGACACCGCGTGGACCAACTCGTGCAGGCGCTGCGAGCGCACGCCCATCGTGGGGTTGGCTTCCATGACCTCGATCGGAGCCATATCGTCCACCTCCAGGAAACGTAGCACCGTGCGCACGGTGGCCTCGTTGTCGCTCACGAAGTCGTCATAGATCAGCACCAGCACGTGCTCAGGCGGGAACAGGGCGTGAAAGCGGCGCAGCTGCTCGACGTAGCGCACGTGCTCTGAGTACAGCAGCGCCTTTGGCCAGTAGGAGCGAGCCGGGACCTCGCGACCTTCGCGCCGGGCGTGCTCGAGTGCGATCGCCCTGCGGAAGTCACGCTCGGTCTCCACGTACGTTCTCAGGAACTGCATGTGCAGCGAACGCAGCAGGCTGGCGGGCTCGCGCAGGATCGCGACGATCCGCGCCTGCGGCTGCAGCTGCGCGATCCGCGCAGCGGCGGTGCGGGACCAGAGGTACAGGACGCTGGCCTCGCCGATGCGCTGATCCGGCAGGGCTCCCTCGAACCACGCGAGGTACTCCTCGAGGCTCTGCGGTGTGCCGCCCGGCCGTGGCGGCGTGCGTTCGAGCAGCTCGCTCGCCAGGTACCACGCCTCCTTGCGGTCGGGCATGTGAATCTGGGGGTGACGGCGCAGCATCTCGTACAGCGCCGTGGTGCCGCTCTTGGGCTGACCCACGAGAAAGAAGTCCGGGGGGCGCTGAGCGTCCGCGACGGCGAGCGCGGGCCCGGCGCTCGCAGGCACGCTCGTGGACGCGGCGTCTGTGCCGTCAGCGCTCATGCGTAGGTGAGCGCAGGCGCGCCCACGCTGGGCGCATCCTCGTTCTTGCCCGCGGCCCCGAGCGCGGCGCGCCCAGGTCCCAGGAACCAGTAGGAGGTGAGCCCCACCGTGAACCACACCAGCGGGCCCTCGACCGCGCTCGTGACCGTCGTCCCGGAGACCCCGGTGACGAGGACGGCGAGGAACACCGCGTAGACCGCCGCCAGCTCGAGCCGCAGCTCCGCGTCGCGCACGCGCCGCAGCCCGGGCAGGGCGAGCGTCAGCACCCTGATGTTGAGCGCGAGATACAGCAGCATCCCGGGGAGGCCGAGTTCGTCGAGGATCAGTTTCCAGACGGTGGCGCCGCCGACGGCGTGGCCTTCCAGCGTTTCGGTCTGTTTGCCGCCGAAGCCGCCCGCCGAGCCGACCGTCCCCAGTCCCACGCCGAGCGGCGCAGCTTCGATCTGATGCGGCATCGAGGTGAATTCGGAGGTCTTTTTGTCTTTCGATTCGACCACGTTGCCGGGGGCGACCGAGGCGTAGCGATTGAAGATCCCGCTTCCCTCGATCGATGCGATGACCAGGCCCAGCGGCAGCGCCAGCAGCATCACGGCCAGCATTGCGACCAGCGAGCGGCTGACACGTCCGCCGCCGCTCAGGCTCAGCGCCGCGAAGGCGAGCACCCCCGCCGTCGCGCCGACCACCTGCGTGCGGCCGAGCCCGGTCATGACCGCGAGGATCGCCCCCAGGCCAAGCAGCGCGACCGGCCATCGTCGGCGCAGGGGCCCGATCGCCAGCAGCGCGAGCGCGCCGGGCAGCGCCACGAGGCCGAGGGCGCCTCCGAATCCAGAGTCGGTCCCGAGCGCCATCGGACGCACCTGGGCCACGCCTTCGACGATGAACAGCCGGGCGCTGAGGCCGGTTCGCCCGCGGCGCCCGAGGGATTCGCCCTGTTCGACGCTTCCGTACACCAGTTCCCTGTAGCCGGGGCCCCAGCTGGCAACCTGGGCCGGGCCCTCCTTCTCCTGGATGGTGCTCACCACCCCGTTCGCGAGCGCCATCACTCCCAGCACGAGGAACAGGATGCGAAAGCGCACCTTCGAGCGCATCAGCAGGTAGCCGAAGAAGAAGAACGGGAGGAACTCCATCTGCTGCCTGATGCCGCCAAGCGCCTTCAGGATCCCGTTCGTTTTGGGATTGAAGACCTCGACCAGCACGATCGCGGCGTATGCGAGCACCCACGTCGACATCGGCGGAAGCTTGATTCGCTCCCTTTTCACGACGATGCGCATGACCGCGCCGAGGCTGATCGCGTAGATCAGCACGTCGCGTATCACCGCCGTCTCGGCGTGCGCCCCGGTACCGAGCTTGACCGGCCCCTCCAGCAGGCCGAGATAGAGCGCCACGATCAGGACCGAGAGCTCGTAGCGTTCGCTGTTCATGAGCCATAGGACGCACATCACGCCCACGGTGAGGCCGAGGAGCAGGCCAATGCTGGGGTGCGAGTCCGCCACGCTGATCGCCAGTCCGAGCGCCAGCGGAATCGCGCCGCTGACGCCGATCAACAGGAGCTCGCGAATGCGCCGGCTGCGCACATCCGGATGTGCGCCTGGGAGCCGACTGTGCGACCGTGCCGAGACGGCACTCATCAGCCGATGAGCTTGAGTCGCCGCTTGGGCGCCGTCGGCGCCCAGGCGAAGCCGTAGCGTTCGATGTCCTTCCGGGGGACGCAGTTGGCGACGATCCCGAGCAGCGGCGCGCTGACCGTCCTCGCGAGCAGCTGCGCGAGACGCTGGGCGGAAACGTCGCGCGTGTGCCCGATACGCGTGACGAGGATGATCCCGTCCACGGCCGGCAGCAACGGCATCACGTCGCTCACTTCGAGCGGCGGCGGCGCATCGATCAGGACGTAGTCGAGCTCTTCGGCGAGCGAGCGCAGCAGCTCACCCATCTGCGTCCGCGCGAGCAGCGCCGGCGGATTGGCGACGCTGCCGCCGCCGACGAGCACCGACAGCGAGCCGATCTCGCTGGTCTCGACCACCGTGGAGACGCCGCCGAGCGGCTCGGCCGAGTCGCCGGCGCCGTTGTGCGTGGTCAGCGCGACGCTCTGCAGCGCCTCGCCGACGGGGATCTTCCCGGTGAGCACGTCCGCGAGCCCGTACTGCCCGCCCACGTCCAGCAGCCTGGCCTGGACGGGCCGGCGGAAGTCGGCCTCGATGATCGCGACCCGCTCACCCGCCTCCGCCTGGACGCGGGCGAGGTTGGCGATCAGCGTGGACTTGCCGTCGCCGGCGTCGGCGCTGATGAAGAGGATCGTGCGAGGACGGCCCTCGGGGCGGCGCTCGCTCACGTCCTGCAGCTCGATCGTCGTGTGCAGCCGGCGCAGCGGCTCGAGCAGCGACTTGGCGGGAGCGCGCTGCCCGTCGGGACGCTTCACCGGCGAGCGCACGGCCGGGAGCGTGGCCATGATCTGCGCTCCGAAGATCGACTCGACCTGACTGAGCGAACGCAGGCGGCGGTCGAACCGGTTGAGGATGTATGCGGCGATCGCGGCGAGGACGATGCCGAGCACGAACCCGAAGATCGCGCTTTTTTTCGGCTTGGGCGAGAGCGGCAGCGAGCCGGCGGTGGCGTGGCTGACCTGCTCCGCGCCGGTGAAGGTCGCCAGGGTGGATTCGAGCTGGTTGATCTTGCTCGCGAGGGCCGCCGTTCGCAGCGCCGTCGAGGCACCCGCCGTCTTCTTGGCCCCCTTGCCCTTGGCGGTCGCCGCCGACACCAGTTCGAGCTGGCGCAGCTGCTCGGTCTCGTTCGCGATCAGCGTTTTGATGCTGCGGCGGTAGTTTTCGTGCTGGTGTTTGATGAACGCCTTGGCGTATGCGTTCGCCAGCGCCACCGCAGCCTTGGCGGTGCGCGCTTCGGTTGTGATCGTGATGAATTCGCCCGCGCTGCTCGCCTTCGCCTTCGCCTTCCCATGCGCCGCCACGCGGTCGCCTTCGCTGCGCAGGCGCTTGCGCACGAGTTCGCCGATGATCCCGGAGTTGATCAGCCCGGCCTGATCGGACAGCGAGCTTTTGGACGCAGCTTTGCTCGAGCCCCCGCCCGCCGCCTGCTGTTCGGTGGTGGCGCCGAGATACAGCTGCGTCGAGGCCGAGTAGACAGACGGCTGGCCCTTGTAGTACACGTAGGTCCCGGCCGCGACGAGGATTCCAACCGCGAGAATCAACCACTTGCGCTTCCAGAGCGGGGCGAAGATGCTGGCTGCGTCGGTCGTCGAGTTGTTCATCCCTTTTCCGTCCATAGAGGGCCGGCGAGCGCCCATCCTAAGAAGTGCCTATCGACAGGATACAGTCCCAACAGCCATCTCCCGCACGCCTGTGTGCAGTGAGCGCGGGGCGCCTCGAGTGCCCGAGGAGCCGGCCTTCCGCGTGCCGGCGTTGCGGCCTTCGCGGATCGGTAGCATCCGGGGCGCGCATGAGCCAGGGTCAGCCACGGTAGAGGTGCGGGACTCGCAGAACAGCCGGATCCTTTGCTTTGCGACCCAGGGGGACGGGCATCTCGACGCCGAGCGCCTGCGCTACCTGTTGGAGCCGCTGAAGACGGAGGCGTATCCCTTCGACCGCGCCAGGAAGCTGCGCTCGGCCGTCGGCCTGGTGAAAGCCATCCGCGCGCGACGCCCGAGCCTCGTGGTGATGGAGGGGACCGGCATCGCAGGGGGCGTCGCGCTGCTGCTCGCCGACGCGCTGCTGGGAGCTCCATTCGTCGTGAGCAGCGGCGACGCGATCGGCCCGTACCTGCGCCTGCGCTCGCGCGTCGCCGGAGCGCTCGGCTCCATCTATGAGCGCCTGCTGTGCCGCCGCTGCGCCGGCTATGTCGGATGGACGCCCTATCTGGTCGGGCGCGCCCTCACCTTCGGCGCCCCCCGCGGGATGACCGCGCCGGGCTGGAGTCGTGAGCGCCCCCGCGACGGCGCCCGCGAGACGGTCAGACGTCGACTCGGCATACCGGCGGACGCGCTGGTCGTCGGGCTGGTCGGCACGCTCAACTGGCGGGCGCGCATCGACTACGTGTACGGAGCCGAGCTCGTTCACGCCGTTCGCGCGATCCACCGCCCCGACGTGGTCGTGTGCATCGTCGGCGACGGCCCCGGTCTGCAGCGGCTGCAACAGCTGGCGGGGGATGACCTGGGAGGGCGGGTGCTGCTGCCGGGCCGTGTGGCGCCCGCCGAGGTGGCGGACCACCTGGCGGCCTTCGACGTCGCGAGCCTCCCGCAGAGCGTCGACGGCGTCGGCTCCTTTCGCTACTCGACGAAATTGAGCGAGTACCTCGCCGCCGGGCTGCCGATCATCACCGGCGAGACCCCGGTCGCCTACGACCTGGACGAGGGCTATTTCTGGAGATTGCCGGGGCAGGCTCCCTGGAGCCCGGTCTACGGCGGCGCGCTGGCGCAGCTGCTGGACGCGCTCACGACCGAGGAGATCGCGCGTCGCCGCGAGGCGGCAGCACAACGGCGAGAGGACCCGTTCGATCAGCTCTCCCAGCAGCGGCGGATGGGCGAGTTCATCACCGATCTGCTCGCCAGCCGCGCCCGATAACGCTCAGCTTTAGCCGCTTTGGAGCGCTCGCGTCGGGCCGGCCAAGCGCTCGTAGAGCGCGAGGTGCTCGCGCACCATGCGCTCCCCGGAGAACGCGAGCGCCGACTCGCGGGCGGCGCGCCCGAGCGCGCTCCTGAGCTCGGGGTCGGCGGCGAGCCGCCGCAGGCGCTCCGCGATCAACTCCGGCTCGCGGCTGATCAGGTAGCCGTTGCGGCCGTCCTCGATCAGCTCGCGCACGCCGCTGACGGGCGTGGCGAGAACCGGCAGGCCGCTCGCAGCAGCCTCGAACGTGACCAGCGAGAAGGTCTCATAGCTCGACGGCAACACGAACGCGTCCGCCGCCTGGTAAACGAGCTCGACGTCGTCTGTGACTCCGAGCCAGTGCAGCCGCTCCGCCACCCGCAGCTGCTCGGCGAGCTCCTGGTAGCGGGCGCGCTCGCCGGCCCCGACGACCATCAGCGCCCACGCGGGCGCCTGCGCGAGCGCGCGGATCGCCGGCTCGAGACCCTTGCGCTCCCACTCGCTGCCCACGAACACGGCGAGCAGCGCCCCCTGTGGCAGCTCCAGCGAGGCGCGCAGCGCGTGCGCCTCCTCGGGCCGCGTGCCGGGGGCCAGCGCATCGGTGTCGATGCCGTTGTGAATTGTCAGAACCCGCCCGGCGAGCTTCGGAAAATGCTCGCGCATCTCCTCGGCCACGCCGTCTGACACGCACACGAAGGCGCTCGCGCGGTTGGCCCTGTAGCAGAGGCGCTCGCCGAGGCGCTTGAAGACGCCCGCCATTCCCACCTGTGCGCGAAACAGCCGCGTGGAACGGCTCGGGTTGACCGGCCCGACCTGGTGACAGTAGTGAACCGCAACGACGTCGACGCAGTTCAGCACGATCGCGCCGGTCGCCTGGACCACGCCGCGACGCCGGCGGCGCACAGCCAGCGAGCCCGCCAGCATGAACCACGGATACGCCAGCAGAAACGGACGTCCCGGCGCGCGAACCCGGTGGAAGGCGACGCCTGAGCCCGCCGGCAGCTCGCACGTGCGAGCGATCACCGTGACGTGATGGCCGAGCCGGCGCAGCCCCACGATCAGCTCTGTCAGCTGGCGCTCCATGCCGCCCACCACGCCGATGTCGTGCGCGACGATCGTGACATCCACGGCCGCCGGGGCCTGCTGAATGGCACGCTCGGCCTCGCTGTCGGATCCCATCGCGCCCACGGCCCCCGTCGTAAGGACTCTAGCCTACCCAAGCCACGGTATCCGCCGGCAACCTCTAGAGTTGCCCGCGCCGTCATGACTCAAACCGCCCAGCGAGCGCCTTCCCTGTCAATGCGGGCATACAGGCTCGTGAACCGGCCCTATTACTGGTATCGGCCATCGCAGCTCGCCCACCGCCTGCGCTCCACGCCGCAGGACGACGGCGCGCCGATGCTGGTCCGCGCCGCATGGGGATCGCAGCTGTACTGCTGGCCCGACCAGGTGGGTCGCGCCCTCGCGCGCACAGGCGTGTACGAACTGACGGTCGTCGAGACGCTCGCCCGCCTCGCGGATCCCGGTGAGACCGCGATCGACGCGGGGGCGAACGTCGGCCTGATGTCAAACCTGCTCGCGCATGCCGTCGGGCCGGACGGCCGCGTGGTCTCTTTCGAGCCGCATCCGCTCGTCTTCTCGACCCTGGCTCGCAACGTCGCGCGCTGGGAGGCGGTCGATCACATCCATGTGATCGAGGCGCGCCAGGCGGCCGTCTCCTCCGCGGCCGGCACGCTTCCGCTGACCGTCGATCCCGAGACGTTCGCGCTCAACAAGGGCACCGCGTCGCTCGAGCACGCCGATCCGGCGCATGCGGTCGAGGTCGAGACCGTCGCACTCGACGGCGAGCTCTCGAGCGCGGTCGGCGTGCTCAAGCTCGACGTCGAGATGCACGAGCTGGAGGCCCTGCGGGGCGCCGAGTCGCTACTCGCGCGCCGGCTCATACGCGACATCGTCTTCGAGGAGCACGAGCCGCCTCCCACACCTGTTACATCGCTGCTCGAATCGCATGGCTATGAGGTGATGAGCGTCCGCCAGGGGTTGACCGGGCCGGTCATCTGCACTCCGGCGGAGGCCCACAGCAGGAAACTGTGGGACGCCCCGGCGCTGCTCGCGACGAGCGACCCCGAGCGTGCGCGCCGGCGCCTGCAGCGGCGGGGCTGGATAAGCCTGCGGGGACGCTTCGACAGCCGCTTCGACTAGCAGCTAAGCGCGTTTCCCGCTTTTGCGTTCGACGATCTGCTCGAACTGGTGAAAGAACCTCCTGCACATGGCGGCGTCGGTGTATTCCTGCAGGTATCGCTCGCGGCCGGCCTCGCCGATCTGCTCGCGCAGCTCGGCGGACGCCAGCAGCGGCTCGAGCGCGTCCGCCAGCGCCTCCGGCTGGCCCGAGCTCGCGAGCATGCCCGTCCGCCGATCCTCGACGAACTCGGAGGGGCCGCCCGAGTTGACCGCCACCACCGCGACCCCCCTGGCCATCCCCTCGAGGATCACGATGCCGAACGGCTCCGGGTCCGACGCGTTGACGAGGATGTCCATCTGTTCGACATACGGGCCCGCGTCGGGCACCTCCCCGGTCATCGTGACGGCGTCCTGGAGGCCCAGCTCATGCACGAGCGGCGGCAGCGACGCGGCGTACTCGGGAGACAGCCCGTAGGAGTCTCCTCCGACGATCACGAGGTGCATCGGCTGGCCGCGGTCGCGCAGGATCGCCTGCGCACGCAGCAGGCGATCCTGTCCCTTCCAGGGCTGTAGGCGGCCCACCAGGCCGACGATCGGCACGCCCGCGGGAAGCTCGAGCGGCTCCCGGACAGCCGGGTCGGGGACGGGAGGCGGCGAGCCGGCGGCGACGGCGAACGTGTGTCGCGCGGGGAACAGCCGCTGCTGGGCGCGCTCTGCGGCCTGCGAGTAGCAGCCGATCGCGGTGGCGGGCAGCAGCGTGGCAGAGCCGTCGAGCCAGTCGCGCCTGGGAATCGCCTGCTGCCACCACACGACGCGGTCGGCCATGCCCGCGAGCACCGCGGCCGGGGAGCCGTACAGCTGCGTTTTGGCGGCCCAGTTGAGAATCAGGTCCGGTTGACGAGCGCGGAACAGCCGCGCCAGGCGCAGCACCGTCGCGAGCCATCTGTGGAGCTGGCGCAGGCGCCCGGCGGGGATCACCTCGACGGGAAAGCCGGCCGCCGCCAGCTCCTGCGGCCACGGCCCCGGCTCGAAGAACACGAGCTCCAGCTCGTGCCCGCTCGCGGCGGCGCCGTCGAGCACGCCCTGGAGCATCGCCTCGGCGCCGCCCAGGCGACGCCCCCAGGGGACTGTGACGATCATGCGCATGCTCTGCACCTATGCGGGCTTGACGCCGCAGAGCGCAACGCTCAGGTACGGATAGCGCAGCATGCTGCTCAGCGGCGCGTCGAGGATCACGAGCAGGCGCAGCGGCAGCATGATCGCCCACGCGGCCGGCAGCCCGAGACGCGCTGTCAGCCGTCGCATCAGGTTGGTCAGCTTCTGCGAGACCACGCCGCTGATGAAGCCCTCGTCCGCCACCTCCAAGCCCGCGCCCTGCGCGATCTCGCGCAACCGCTGCTGTGAGTAGCCGTAGCGCACGTGCAAGCCGTCCTCCTCGGCGCTCGGGTGGCGCTCCTCGGTGTAGAGGGGATGGTGAGCGTCGAACGGCGTGCTCAGCAGCAGCTGCCCGCCGGGCGCGAGCATCGCCGCCAGCGAGCGCACGAGACCCTCGTCGTCGCTGACGTGCTCGATGGTCTCGAAGCAGATGATCTGATCGAAGCTGCCCAGCGATTCGCGATGGCGCTCGATCTCGCGCAGGTCCAGCGTGCGGAAGTCGATCCCGACGGCGCCCACGATCTCGGCCCTGCGGCTGGCGGCCTGCTGCTCGCTCGACGAGAACGAGGCCGCGACCACCTCATTGCCGGCGCGCGCCGCGTAGATGCTGAAGCCGCCGTTGCCACAACCCGCATCGAAGGTTCTCACGCTTCCCCTGCGCAGATGGCGCCGAAGCCACAACCATCGATCCAGCACGCACGGATCGCCGTGGATCAGCAGGGGCCTCCAGCCGAAGGCCCGGAGCATCGTGTCCGGCATGCGCGAAACATACACAAGACCTCACCGCGCCAGCACTGCGCAGGCTGTGAGCCGAAGCCCCGGCTCAGCAGGGTACCCTTGGTCGGCTGCTGCACCCGCCAGTCAATGCACACCTGTCATGGCCGATACAGAACAAGATCTTGACATCAAGTCTAAATTGGACGCACGCGTTGTGCTCGTTCACGATTACCTGCTCGTGATGCGCGGCGCGGAGCGCACGTTCGCGGCGATCGCACAGCTGTATACGGATAGGCCGATCTTCACCCTGCTGTATGACGAGCGGGGAACGGACGGACGTTTCGGCAATCGTTCGATCACCACCTCGCCACTGCAGCGCCTGGGTGTCGGCCAGAGCACCTTCAGGCGTCTGCTGCCACTTTACCCGTGGGCGATCGAACAGCTGCAGTTGCCACCATGCGAGGTCGTGCTCAGCTCGAGCAGCGCCTTCGCCCACGGTGTGCGCACACCGCCGGGAGCGCTCCACGTTTGCTACTGCTACACACCGTTTCGCTATGCGTGGTATGAGGAAGAGCGCGCGCTGGGAGAGACCTCGCGCCTGCTGCGCCCGCTGCTGCGCTCGCAGCTGCGACGCATCCGCCGATGGGATCTGGCGGCAAGCCGCCGCGTCGACGCATATATCGCGATCTCCGAGCTCAGTCGCGAACGAATCAAGCGCTACTACGGCCGCGACGCCCCGGTCATTCATCCGCCCGTGGAGACGCAGCGCTTCTCACCCGGCGAGCCCGGCGACGCGCTGCTGGTGGTTTCGGAGATCGTGCGCCACAAGCGCCTGCATGTGGCGCTCGAGGCCGCGCGGCGCGCGCGCGCGCCGATCCGCGTCGTCGGCTCGGGACCCGATCACGCCGCGCTCAGCGTGGCCTACCCGGAGGCGGAGTTCCTCGGTCGCGTAGACGACGAGCAGCTCGCGCAGCTATACGCGCAGGCACGCGCCGTGGTCGTGCCGAGCATGGAGGAGTTCGGCATCACCGCCGTCGAGGCGCAGGCAGCGGGCCGACCGGTGATCGCAGCAGCAGCGGGCGGGGCGCTGGAGACGGTGCTCGACGGAGAGACCGGGCGCCTGGCCGGCCTCGACGACGTCGACGCGTTCGCGCGTGCGATCGAGAGCATCGACGAGCTCGACTTCGATCCGGCGCGCGCGGTGGCCAACGCCGAGCGCTTCTCGGTGGCCGCCTTCCAGCGCCGCCTGGCCGCGGAGGTCGCGCGCACGCTGCAGGACCGGAGCCACTCGGCTCGAGCGCAAGCCGCGCGGGTCTCCTAGCTAGGTAGGGTGCACGACGGTGTCTGCCAGCCCCTTGCACATTGCGTGGCTCGGGCCGGCCCCGGGGGACGACGGCGGCGTCACAGGAGTTGCCTGTGAGCTCCTGCACGGCCTCGCGGCGCTCGGCCATCGAATCGACTGCTTCTTTCCCTCCTCGGGACAGAGCATCCCCCCACGCCTGGACGGGGACGCGAACATCACCTTCATATGGGGCACGGCGGACTGGCAATGGGACCGCTGGTACAGCCGCACACGGATCACTGCGCTCGCGAGCGGCATGCTCGCGCGCGCGCTCGCGTCGGTGCGGCTGCGCAGCCAGATCCTCGACAGGCACCGCCAGGACCCCTATGACCTGATCTACCAGTTCTCTAGCATCGAGAGCCTCGCCGTGCCGCCGCGACTCACACGAGCGGGAGCCGTGCCGCTCGTGATCCACCCGGAGACGCACGCCGCCGGCGAGCTGAAATCGCTGCTGGCCGAGCGTCGACTGAGCCTACGCTGCCAACCGCGTCACCGTTTCGCGCTCGTGGTGGCGATCATGCTGGTGCGCTCGCTGATGCAGCGCAGGCGCATTCGCAGCGCCAAGCTGCTCGTGTGCATCAGCAGCGTGTTCAGAGACCATCTGGTGAGCGACTACGGCTTCCCGGCCGCCGCCACGGTCGTCGTGCCCAATCCTGTGGATCTGGAGCGCTTCACCCCCGCGGACCGGCCGCTGGGCGAGCCGCCGGTCGTGATCGTGCTGGGACGCGTGGTCGCGCGCAAGGGCATCGAGACCGTCGTCGCGGTGGCAAAGACGCTGCTCGAGCGCCAGGTGCCGGTGCGAGTCCGCGTCGTGGGAGCGCCGAGCCTGTGGTCGGACTACACCAAGCTGCTGGAGGACCTGCCCGCAGAGAACGGCGAATACGTGGGCTCTGTCCCCGGATCCGAGATCCCGCAGGAGCTGGCGTCCAGCGACGTCCTCGTGCAGGCGAGCTCGTATGAGCCATTTGCGCTGACGGTGGCCGAGGCGCTGGCGGCGGGAGTGCCGGTCGTCGGCACGAGCGAGGTCGGGGCGATCGAGCGCGTGGAGCGCTCGGTGGCCGCGGAGGTTCCGCCAGGCGACGCGCAGGCGATGGCGACGGCGATCGCGCAGATGCTCGATCGTATGCGCGAGGACGCCCCGCGAATGCGAGCGACGGCGCACGCCGAGGCGCAGCGGCTGTTCGCGCCAGAGGTCGTGTGCGAGCACATCTCCGCAGCGCTCGAGCAGCTCGTGCACAGTTGACGTGTGGATTACCGCGCTGTGTACACTCCCCCGCATGGTTGCACCATCTGACACGACCGCATCGGAATCGTCCTCTCACAGCCCCGCGACCAAGCCGAAGGTCATCTATGTGATGGGACAGCCGAAAAGCGGCAGCACGATTTTCGGTGTGACGCTCGGCAACTGCGACAACGTCTTCTACGCGGGCGAGCTCTGCTCCTGGCTACTGACACAAGGCGAGCCGGTGCTCGGTGGCACTGAGCGGGTGCGATTCTGGAAGACGGTCAAGGAGGGAATGAATGACCCAGACCGGCTGATGGGGCCGCGGGGTTTTCACCTGCTGGAACGCAGCTCGGCGCCGCTGCGCATCAACCAGTGGCGCGCGCGACGGCGCCTGCGCAGCGACTATCGGCGCGTCACCGAAGAACTCTACGTGTCGATCGCGAACGCGGCGGGCGCGACCCACGTGGTTGACAGCTCACACATGCCGCTGCGCGCGCGCGAGCTTCAGAGCCTCGCCGGGATCGACCTTTACCTCGTGTTCCTGGTACGCAACGTCGAGGGCGTCGTGGGGTCGTTCACGCGCGGTGTAAAACGCCACGACGTGGCGGAGCGGCGCCGGCGCTTCCTGCACGCGAACGCCCACCTGTGGGTGACATATCTGATGTCGATTCTGGTGTTCCTGCGCCAGCCGCGCGAGCGGCGACTGCTGCTGCGACACGAGGACTTCCTCGCCAACCCTGAGGGAGTGCTGCGCGAAATCCTCGACCTCGCCGGCTCCTGCGCCCCGACGCCGGACTTCTCCGCGCTCAGCACGGGCATCCCGCTCAAAGGCGCTGCACTGATCCGCTCCGACGTCGTCGCCCTCAAAGCCGAGCCGGCGCCCCCACACCGGCAGTCGCGGCTGATGCGGACGGTGCAGCATCCCTGGACGCTCGTCCTCGACCGCCTGCAACCGACCGCCACAGGCGCGGGCTCGAGTGGAGATACGCGGTGAATCGCGAGCAGCTCGAAGAGCGGATCGCCGAGTTCCCGCATTGGAACTACAAATTCGACTTCGACAACGGCGCCTCAACGCCGCTGCACGACCCCAAGGTGGTCAACAGGCACAAGCAGCGCCGCCGCTACTTCTCCTCGGCGCTCGTCGGGCTGTTCGGTGGATCGCTCAGCGGACACCGCGTACTCGATCTCGGCTGCGGCGCGGGCTTCTGGGCGCTCGAGGCGATCGAAGCGGGCGCCGACTTCGTCCTCGGGATCGACGCTCACGCCACGTCCATCGAGCAGGCCAAGCTGGTGTTCGAGGGCAAGGGCATAGAGCCCGCGCGCTACGGCTTCGAGCGCGCCAACATCTTCGAGCACGAGCTGCCGGGGAGCTTCGACATCGTCCTGTGTGTTGGGCTCATGCACGTGATCGCAAAGCCGGTCGAGCTGTTCGAGCTGATGCAGCGCGCCGGCGCCGAGGTGATCGTGGTCGAGACGGAGCTCTCGCAGGCGCCGTCGAGCTTCTTCGAGCTTGCGAGCAACCCCAACCCGAAGCTGGCGGTCGATCACCAGCTCGCGCTCATACCGACCCGGCAGGCGGTGGTCGAGCTGGCTGAGGAGTTCGGCTACCGCACCGTCGCGCTCGCGCGCAACATGACCGACTACGCCGGCATGGACGACTACCGGCGGCGGCGTCGCCTGGCGTTCATCTGCTCGAACGGCAGGTCGCTGAGCTCGCTGGCCGCCGAGGAGCCGTGGCCGTCGCAGGCATGGCGCGCGGCGCTGGACCCGCGGGCGCTGTTGCAGCGGCGCGGCCGCTAGCGCCCGCCACCCGCGCTTCACATCAGCTCTGACAGCCAGTCAGAGCCGCCCGCGCTGATTCGCTCGTAGATCTCCTGCGACTGGCGCAGGTGACGCCGTTCCACGCCGCGTTCCCATCGGCGCCAGCGTGCGCGATTGACCAGGCGCGTCGCCGTGCGCAGTCCCGGCACGCCGGACAGCCGCACGGGCTCCGGCGACCCGGCGCGATGCACGGGGCTCAGTTCACCGGTGCGAAACCCCGCGCCGTGGTGGTAGACGGTGTCGCCGTAAATCGCGAAATAGAGGGGGTCGAGGTTGGTGCGGTTGGAGCGCAGCACCTGCACCCACGGCGTCTGTGAGAGCTCGAGTCGGCGCAGGAGGTTGCCGCCCACGTCGGATGTGTACCCACCGCGGGTGCCGCGCCAGGTGTAGCCGGCGCTCCAATCTCCGCACAGGCGACGCCACGTGCCTACGGTCGTCACGCAGAAGCACGGGTGCGGCTGCGGCTCATCGACGTTCTCGGCCCTGCGCACGGCGAGCAGCGGCGCCTTCGCCAGGCCCTCTTCGATCAGCGGCATCGGGTCCGCGATCGGGAACGCGTCGCCGTCCAGGAACATCAGCAGATCCTCCGCGGCCGCCTCGTGGCAGATCTCCATCGCCATGTGGTTCAGCTTGGCGGCGTGCATGCCTTTCTGCTCGAGCACACGGTCGAAATGCACCGCGTAGGACGGGTCGATCTGCTCGAGCGAGGTCCAGATCCGATGCTCGACCGGTATCTGCTCGCGCAGGTAACGCGTCTGAATCTCTATCCACCGCGGGGACCGGTAGTGCACCGTGGCGATGAACAGCATCGCGGGCATGATACCTGAGGGTTAACGAGCGAAAACCCCGGGCCTGCGGTGAAGCGCCGGCACCCGCGCCGCCGCGCCGGCACGCTCAAGTTCGCGCGAAAGGTGTCGATGGGATGGGTGGAGACGCCCCTTTCCCACGCCACTGGCCGACATGCTCTTCATCGTCATCCCCATCGCCTGGCTTGCCACCGCCACGCTCGTGATGGCCGTCTGCGCGATGGCCGCGCGCGGCGAGGCCGCCGACGCGGCGGCGAGCGCTCAGGGCGCCCGCCAACCATTCACGCTCATCCAGGCGCGCGGGCCGCGCTGCGGCGCGCCGGCGTCGCGTCGTGCTCCTATAGTCCGCGGCGTCCGAGGACGTGGGGGACGGTGCGTAGGAGGATCTTGATGTCGGTCCAGAGCGACCAGTTGGCGACGTACAGGTAGTCGATCGCGACCATCTCCCGTAGGGGCACGCGGGCGGGGCCGAGGATCTGCCACGGGCCGGTCATCCCCGGCGTCAGCTCCAGCCGACGGCGGTGCCAGCCCTCGATCCGCTGATCCTCGTCCAGCACCAGCGGCCGCGGCCCCACGAGGCTCATCTCGCCCCGCACGATGTTCCACAACTGCGGCAGCTCATCCAACGCCGTACGCCGCAACAACCGCCCGACCCGCGTGACCCGGGGATCCTCAGCGATCTTGAACAACCCCTCCTGCGCCTCGTTGCGATGCCGCAGCGAGTCCTTCAACGCATCCGCACCCGGCACCATCGTACGGAACTTCAACATCCGGAAACGATGCCCATGCCTACCCACCCGCTGCTGCCTGAAGAACACCGGGCCACCATCCTCCAACTTCACCGCCACCGCGATCACAGCCAACAGCGGCGAGACCGCCAACAACCCCAACGACGCGCCCAACAGGTCAAACCCCCGCTTGAACGCCGCCGAAGAACGCGTCAGATCAAACCGCCGCACCCCCATCACCGTGACCCCATGCAGATCATCGAACTCAACCGACGATCCCACGACCTCCAACAACCGCGGCAGCACACTCACCCGCACCCCCACCGCCTTGAGCGTGCGCACCAAGTTCAGCATCTCCCCCCCATCAACACTACGCGGCGCGATGATCGCCCGATGCACATCAAGCGTCTGCGCCAAATCACGGATCTCCGCCAGCCGCGATTCAGAAAAGCTATCCGTCGACCACGACCCCACCTTGTCCAGATCCAGATGCGCAACGACCTCGGCCTTGACCCCACCATGCCCCGTCAACTTCGAACGAATCGTCTCCGCCGAGGCCTCATCCCCGATGAACAAACACCGCTCCGAAGGCACCAGCCGCAACGCCAACATCCGCGACCCAGCCCGCAACAAGATCAACAACCCCCCCAACGCCAGCCACAAGAACAACGCCTCATGACGATCCAACTGGCCCTGCACCAACAACCCCCCCGTAAACCACGCCACCAACGCACACAAAGTCGCCAACTGCAACAACTTCGGCGCCTCATCCAACGTCGTCTTACGCAACAACGACTCATCCCGATCATAAAGACCCGTCAACTTCGCACACACCAACAACACCGGCACCTCAGCCACAGCAGCCCACGTCAACTGCACCGACCGCCGCGACAGCTCCACCGTCAACACAAACGCCCCCACCACAGCCAACACATCCGCCAACACCAACAACCGCCGAAACACCCCATCCCGACGCACACAAACCGCCGGCCCCCGCACCTCCGCAATCCCCCCAGCCAAACCACCAAGCCGCCCACCCAACCCAAGCCAACCACGCGACCCAACAAGCGGCCGCGAGCCAGCCAGCGACGTCGCGGAGTCGGCAAGCGACGTCGGAGCCCAGACCACCCCCGCCTCGGCCCCACTCCCCGTATCCACACTCATAGCGTCTCCCCGCCTCCTTGCTCGCCACGATTCGGACCCCACACGGGGAGTCCACCAACCCCAACGACTGTCGAGACTCCGTGACCCCTGCTCAGGTGCGCATCATAAACATCATCCAGATCTAAAGCAAGACCTCCTTTATAAGGGGGCCCATCTGCAGCGAGAGCCCACAGGGAGAGCACCGGAGCCTGGCCCAAGAGCGCCGGAGCCTGGCCCGAGAGCGCCCGAGCCCATCGCGGCCCGCGAGCCTCACGCCGTGCGCCGGAGCGCCCCGCGCACAAATCAGGCCAACGCCACCCACAACGTGAGAAAACGCCCTATGATGGTCGGCTCGAACGGCACGCGAGCGAATGGCGCCCCCCCAGGGGGCGCGCGGTGGGGGAGCCGCGTCCGTCACAGGCAACCAATCAATCAGGCCATGCACATAGATCCGTACATAGTCCTCGGGAGCGCCGTGATCGGGTTCCTGGTCGGGATGACGGGCGCAGGCGGAGGCGCGCTGATGACGCCGATGCTGATCCTGCTGTTCGGGGTCACGCCGTCCGCGGCGATCTCCAGCGACCTGGTGGCAGCGGTCGTGATGCGCCCGTTCGGGGCCGCGGTGCACCTGCGCAAAGGCACCGTCAACCGGCGTCTGGTCGGCTGGATGGTGCTCGGCTCGGTGCCGATGGCGTTCCTCGGCGCCTACCTGCTGCACCTGATGGCGCACGCCAAGTCCGCGCAGACGAACATCGAGCAGGTGCTCGGCGCGGCGCTGCTGGTGGGCGCCGCCGCGATGCTGCTGCGCTACGTGCTCGATCGCCGCAACGGCGCTCAGCGCACGGGCGCGGTCCACGAGATCGAGGTGCACCCGCTGCGCACCGTGGCGATCGGCATGGTCGGCGGCCTGATCGTCGGCATGACCTCGGTCGGCTCGGGCTCGCTGATGATCATCCTGCTGCTGTTCCTCTACCCGATGCTCGGTGCCAACCAGCTCGTCGGCACCGACCTCAGCCAAGCCGTGCCGCTGACGCTCGCGGCGGCGCTCGGCGCGCTCGCGTTCGGGCACGTCGAGTTCGGCGTCACCACCTCGCTGATCATCGGCAGCGTACCCGCCGTGCTGGTCGGCTCGCTGCTGTCCTCGAGCGCCCCCGACCGCTACATCCGGCCCGCGATCACGTTCGTGATCTTCGCCTCCGGCCTGAAGTACGTCGGCGTCGGCACGACCGCGCTCGGCTGGATCCTGTGCGCGACGCTGCTTGCCGCGGCGGTCGCGTGGGCAGCCTACAAGCGCCCGTGGCAGAGCTCCGGCGGGCTGGCGGATCTGGCGCACGCGGACATCGCGCCGCAGCCCGAGCTGATCGAGTAGCGCGCGGAATCGCCCGGAAAGGCCACCGCGGCCTCGCTGTCCTGCTCTAGCCTGCAGTCGATGGCGAAAGCGGGTGCAAGGCGGACATGAGCGGCGCAGAGGCGGGACTGGCGGTCTCGGTCTTCCTGGCGTGCGCCGTCGAGGCGGTGGAGGCGCTGACGATCGTGCTCGCGGTCGGCACCACGCGCAGCTGGTCCTCGGCGATGAGCGGCGTCGGCGCGGCGACGCTCGCGCTGGGCGCGATCGTGGCCGCGCTCGGGCCGGCGCTGACGGCGCTGCCGATCGACCTGCTGCGGGTGCTCGTCGGCGGCCTGCTGCTGGTCTTCGGGTTGCAGTGGCTGCGCAAGGCGATCCTGCGCTCGGTGGGGCTGAAGGCCAAGCACGACGAGCTGCAGGCTTTTACGGAGGAGACGGAGGCGGCGCGCGCGGCCGGCGCGCGCGGCCCGGGCTTCGACGGCTACGCGTTCACGATTGCGTTCAAGGGCGTGCTGTTGGAGGGCCTGGAGGTCGCGTTCATCGTGCTCACCTTCGGCGCCAACCAGCACCGCATCGCCCTGGCGGCGGCCGCGGCCGGGCTCGCCGTGCTGATCGTCGCCGCCGCCGGCGTGGCGGCGCGCGCCCCGCTGGCGAGGGTGCCCGAGAACACGATGAAGTTCGCGGTCGGCGTGATGCTCAGCTCGTTTGGCATGTTCTGGGGCGCGGAGGGAGCGGGCGCCGGCTGGCCCGGCGGCGATGCGGCGTTGCTGGCGATCGTCCCGGGCGTGCTGCTGGCGTCGATCGCGATCGCGTGGACGCTGCGGCACGCGGTGCAGGCGGCTGGCATCGAGAAGCTCGGGACCGCGACCGCCGAGCCCGCCGACCAGGCCACGGTGAGCGCGTGACGCGCGCGCGGTCTTTCCTGGCGGGCGTGTGGGAGTTCGTCGTCGGCGACGACTGGCCGACCGCGGTGGGCGTGGTGCTCGCGCTCGCGCTGACGGCGCTGCTTGCGGCTGCCGACATGTCCGCGTGGTGGGTGATGCCGCCCGCGGTCGTGGGACTGCTCGCGCTGTCGGTCCGCCGGGCTGCGCAGCGGGGCCACTAGTAGTAATAGTAGCCTCGAGGAGGAGCGGGTGATCGCGACGCAGGAGCCGAGAAGCCGCGTCGGACCATCCGCTGCTCGCGGCCTACCCGAGTGCCCAGAGGAGTGTGTGCGCGGGCAGCAGCGAGTAACGCTCCCCCACGCGGTACGCGCTCTTCGTGGCCATCACCACCGGGCGACCAGGATGCGCTCGCGCCGCGGCCGCGGCGGCTGACAGGCTCGGGCTCTCGCGGTACTTGACCTCCACCACGTCGAGCTCGTGACGCGGACCGCAGACGAAGTCGATCTCTCCACCGCGTGCCGTCTGCCAGATGTGCAGGCGCTCGGGGAGGATGAACGTCTCGATCAGACGGTCGGCGAGCTCGTAGCGCCGCAGCAGCGCCATCCCGACGGCATTCTCGACGAGCGCGGGCACGTCGCATGCGAGTCCGGGCGCCCCGTCGAGCGCGATCGTGTGCAGCAGCGGATCCGCGAGGAATACCTTCTTGTCCCGAGACTGCTCGTTGGTCTGCGAGCCGCCTCGCCAGAAGTAGGTCACAAACAGGAAGTAGCCTCCCGCCAGCAGCTCGACGTAATCGCGCAGCGTCTGGTGGCTTGGTCGTCCGGTGCCTCGCCCGAGCGGAACATCCATCTCGCGCGCCATGCTGCTCCAGCTGATCTTCGACCCAAGCGAGCGAACGACCCGCTCGAGCAGCGCATGGCCGGCCGGGACACTCGCGCCCTTGCGCTGCAACTCCCTGACGAGCGAGTCGTACAGCACGCGCTTGACCTCTGGTGACGGCTCACGCGCGCCGGATGCCGCCTCGACCACCGCGGCGGGCAGCCCTCCGAAGCGCAGATATCGCCCCAGAGCGGCGTCGAGCGCCGGCGCGTGCGCGCGCATGTCCCGCATCAGCGCCTCTCCCGAGTCGCTGCGGAGATCGGCAACGGTCAGCCGCGGAGAGACCGGGATGTCGCCGTTCACCGCACGGGCGAACGCGGCGAAGCTCTGCGGGAGGGCAAGGTGGTCGGTGCCCGCCTGGCGGCGTCCCGGCAGCCGCTCGACGGCGCCGTGCTGGAGATCGATCGCAGAGGAGCCCGTGCATACGACGATCTCCCCGCGTATCGTGCCGCCATCCCAGAGCGCCTTGACCGCGGTCTGCCAGCCGCTCACAGCGGTCACCTCGTCAAGGAGCAGCAGACCCGGGACATCGCGGTCGGCGAGGTCGAACGCCCGCTGCACGGTCGCAGCCAGCTCGGAGAGGTGTTGGCCCTCGAGCAGGTCGAGCGCGAGATATACGATGGCCCTTCCCTGGATGCCCTCGGCGAGCGCCCGTTCGACGAGCAGCTTCAGGTCCGTGCTCTTGCCAACCTGACGCGGACCGCGCAGGATGTGGATGCCGGGCCTGGCCAGATCCAGACCAGCGACGAAGTCCGCCGCCAAACGCACCGGTTGCGCTCGGAGCTGCACCAGATGCGGATCCGACTCACGCCAGGACGGGCTCGTCCACCAGGGGTTCTGGGCAAGGATCTGCCCATCTGAGATCGCCATAGAGGCCGCGGAGGATAGCACCGATCTAGGAAGATGCTGCCGATATCGAAAGCTATCCTGCAATAGATGCAGCGCGTTATGGTCCTCACCAGCCGAAACCAGCAGCGCGCCCCGGTTCGGGAGCGCTAGTGTCCGAAGCGCACGTCGGGCAGGATGCGCCGCGCCCAGCGGGGCAGATACCACGCGCGCGCGCCCATCAGACAGAGCAGAACGGGCAGCAGCAGCAGCCGGACGAGCGCGGCGTCGAGCAGCACGGCGACGCCGAGGATGATCCCCATCTCCTTCGGCGGCAGCGGCCCCGACAGGGCGAACGTGAAGAACACGGCCACCATCACAGCGGCGGCGGCGAAGATCACGCGCCCCGAGTGCGCCATACCGTTGACCATCGCGTCCCGCGCGTCGTGGCTGTGGTCCCAATGCTCCTTGGCGGAGGACAGCAGGAACATGGTGTAGTCCATCGAGATCGCGAAGATCATCGCGAAGAAGAACACAGGGCCCCAGGCGTCGAGGAACCCCTGCGGCTGGAAGCCCAGCAGCGAGTGCAGATCGCCGTCCTGGAAGATCCACTTGGACACCCCGAACGCGGCGCCCGTGGCCAACAGGTTGGTGAGCACACCGGCCGCGGCGAGCAGTGGCGCCTGCAGGGCGAACAGGAGAAGCAGGAACCCGAGGACGAGCACCACACCGATGACGAGCGAGGTCTTGGCGGACAGCAGTTCCTGCAGGTCATGGTTTTCGGCGACCGCACCGCCGAGCACTGTGCCAGCCGGCATCTCGCGGCGGAGCCTGTTGATCGTTGTGCCGACTGCGGGGCTGGAGGGGTCCTGACGCGGAACGGCCGTGACGAGCACGAGGCCGCCTGCGCCTGGCTGCGCCGGCATGATCTGCGCGATGCCCGGGTCGGCCTTCGCGATCGCGGTGACCCGCGCGGCCTGCGCCGCAGGTGTGATGAGCTGCAGCGGCCCTGTGGCCCCGGGTCCCATCGCCTTCTGGACCTGGTCGTAGCCGATGCGCGAGGAGTCGCTGCTCGGCACGACCTTGATCGAGGGCATCGAGGTCTTCAGCTGCGTGACGGGGTAGGCGAGCGCGAGCAGCAGCGCGAGCGCGGGGATGCCGTAGCGCAGCGGGTGGCGCCATAGCCGTTCGCCCCAGGCGGCGAAGCGCGGGGAGCGGTGCTCGCCGGAATGTGCCCATGGGAGGGACAGGTTGTCGACCTTGGGGCCGAGCCTCGTCAGCACCGCCGGCAGCAGCGTGAGCGTGGCTACGAGCACGAAGATGACGGCGAGCATGATCCCGAGGCTCATGCTGCGAAACGCGGGGCTGGGGACGAGCATCACGGCTGTCAATGAGATCAGAACGGTCACGCCGCTGAACAGCACGGCCTTGCCGGCGGTGTCCATCGTCACCGCGGTCGCCTCGACCGGGTCCAGCTTGGACCCGAAGAAGGCGCCGCGGAAGCGCATCACGAGGAACAGCGCGTAGTCGATGCCGAGCGCGAGCGCGAACATCAGCGCGAAGTTCATCGCCCAGATCGAGATCGGCGTGATCAGCGTGCCGAGGTACAGCGAGCCGGCGGCCGCGAGCAGCCCGACCATAGTCAGCATCAGCGGCAGCCCGGCTGCGGTGAGCGAGCCGAACGCGAGCAGCATGATGCCGAGCGTCACCGGCCAGGAGATGACCTCCGATTTGAGCATCGCCGAGCGGTTGGCGGCGTTGAAGTCCGACCACATGCCGGCGGCTCCGGTGAGGTTGACGCTCACCGCGCTCGTCGAGAGCCTCTTCAGGGAGCCGTTCAGGCTGTCCGCCGCGGCGACCATCGCGTTGGGGTCGCGCGCGGCGCCCGCCTGCACGATCGCGGTGTGCCCGTCGCGGGAGATCGAGACCCCGGGCGCCGGCGCAACGACGGTGCGCACGGCGCCGTTGGCGCGCAGCGTTCCCTCCACGCGCGCGAGCACGGACCTGAATTCGGCGGAGCCAACCGTCCGCGTGGGCGAGTACACGACCGTCATCAGCCCATAGCTGCCGAGGCCGGCAAAGTCGCGTTCGATCAGCTTGCGCGCCTGCGCCGACTGCGAGCCGCTAGCTTCCCAGCCGGCGCCCGACAGCGCGCTCTCCACGCGCGGCGCAAAGAACCCGAGCACGAGGGCGACCAGCAGCCAGCCCACGAGCACGCGGCGGAAATGCGTCGCGGTGTAGCGACCGAGGCGGCCGATCGGGCCGACGTGGACACTCTGCCGGCCCGACGGCGCGGGAATCGCAACCGGGCGGCGCGAGGCGACGGCGCTCATCGCGACAACCCCACCGGCAGCAGCGCGTCCAGCTCGTCCAGCTGGCGGCGCAGGCCGCCGCAGACCTGCTCGCACAGCTCGAACACGCCCTCGTCGGCGATCGCGTAGCGCGAGAAGCTGCCCTCCTTGCTGCGGCTCACCAGGCCGCCGCGCAGCAGCATGCCGAGGTGCTTGGAGACGTTCTGCTGCGAGGCGCCGGTCGCCCGCTGCAGCTCCTGCACGCTCGCGGGGCCCTCGCGCAGGGCGTCCAGCAGGCGGATGCGCATCGGCTCGGAGAGGACGCGAAAGCGCTCGGCGATGAGCTCGACTAGCGGCGCCGGAAGCGGGTGTGGGACGTTCGTGGTCGTTGGCATGATGCCCACACTAGCACAACTACACTGTTGTATGCTATTATAGTTGTATGAGCATGACCGCAACAGCCCACAGCACCGGACGATGCCTCAGGCACGAGGTCGACGTCAACGGACGCCACACGATCGTCACCGACGAGCCCGAGCGCCTCGGCGGCACCGACGCGGGTCCCGCACCGCACGAGCTGCTGGCGGCGACGCTCGCGTCGTGCGTGGCGACGATGATCGCGATGTACGCGCAGAACCGCAGCTGGGATCTCGGCGAGACAGACGTCCATGTCGAGTACGACCCTGAGAGCGTGCCGCGGCGCTTCACGATCGACGTGCGTCTGCCGAGCCACCTGACCGCCGAGCAGCGCCGCCGGCTCGAGCGCGTCGCCGAGACGTGCCCGGTGCGCCGCGCGCTGGAAGCGGGCTTCGCGTTCGAGGAGCGGGTGGTCGCGAGGCTGGAGCCGCGGGCGGCGTAGCGCGGTCCGACCGTGCAAATCTATAGCTACGGTTTGTAATTGCACGGATGATCGAGGGCTTCTGCTCCGCGCTCGCCGACCTGAGGCTGCGGCGCGCGCTGGCCGTGTACCCCGGAGCCGAGACTTACCCCGATGGCGCCGTCGGTGCAAGCGATCGGCCTGGCCGAGCTGTGCAGGCAGGCGCGGGAACGCAGTGCGGGATGAACACGCGCCCAGAGAATCGGGGTCGCGCAGGAGAGTTTCGTCACCGTGGGTGAATAGCGTGCGTGGTCCCAGCTCATCGACGGAAGGGCGTCAATGCCGCGACTCAGCCACTTCTATGGGATTACGATTACGATGCACTGGCGTGAGGGACATCACCGCCTTGCACACTTTCACGCCTACTACGGTGAGCACGAAGCCTCGCTGAACGTCGCGGGCGAGATTGTCGCCGGCTCGCTGCCAAAGCGAGCGCTGCGCCTGGTGCAAGACTGGACTGAGCTGCACGCCACCGAGCTGGAGGTCAACTGGCAACTCGCTGTCAGCAAAAAGCCACTCGAGCCCATCGACCCGCTGGTATAAACTGTGCGCATGGAAAAGCTCGTTCCCATCGTTGCGGTCGAGGTCATCGGCGAACACGAGCTGCGCCTGACCTTCAAGGACGGCACCGTGGGCGACGTCGCGTTCGAGGAGAGCGAGTGGCAGGGCGTCGCCGAGCCCCTCGCCGAGCCCGCGTTCTTCGCCCAGGTCCGTATCGACCCCGAGATCCGGACGGTCGTCTGGCCCAACGGGTACGACATGGCTCCCGAGTTGCTCTACGAAGAAGCCCTCCGGCGCCCTGTGCTCGAATCTCCCGCCACCGCGGCCTAGCGCACAAAGCCGGATCGCTTCGCGCGCGCCGGCGTCGCGTCGTGCTCCTATAGTCCGCGGCGTCCGAGGACGTGGGGGACGGTGCGTAGGAGGATCTTGATGTCGGTCCAGAGCGACCAGTTGGCGACGTACAGGTAGTCGATCGCGACCATCTCCCGTAGGGGCACGCGGGCGGGGCCGAGGATCTGCCACGGGCCGGTCATCCCCGGCGTCAGCTCCAGCCGACGGCGGTGCCAGCCCTCGATCCGCTGATCCTCGTCCAGCACCAGCGGCCGCGGCCCCACGAGGCTCATCTCGCCCCGCACGATGTTCCACAACTGCGGCAGCTCATCCAACGCCGTACGCCGCAACAACCGCCCGACCCGCGTGACCCGGGGATCCTCAGCGATCTTGAACAACCCCTCCTGCGCCTCGTTGCGATGCCTGAGCGAGTCCTTCAACGCATCCGCGTTGGGCACCATCGTCCGGAACTTCAACATCCGGAAACGATGCCCATGCCTACCCACCCGCTGCTGCCTGAAGAACACCGGGCCACCATCCTCCAACTTCACCGCCACCGCGATCACAGCCAACAGCGGCGAGACCGCCAACAACCCCAACGACGCGCCCAACAGGTCAAACCCCCGCTTGAACGCCGCCGAAGAACGCGTCAGATCAAACCGCCGCACCCCCATCACCGTGACCCCATGCAGATCATCGAACTCAACCGACGATCCCACGACCTCCAACAACCGCGGCAGCACACTCACCCGCACCCCCACCGCCTTGAGCGTGCGCACCAAGTTCAGCATCTCCCCCCCATCAACACTACGCGGCGCGATGATCGCCCGATGCACATCAAGCGTCTGCGCCAAATCACGGATCTCCGCCAGCCGCGATTCAGAAAAGCTATCCGTCGACCACGACCCCACCTTGTCCAGATCCAGATGCGCAACGACCTCGGCCTTGACCCCACCATGCCCCGTCAACTTCGAACGAATCGTCTCCGCCGAGGCCTCATCCCCGATGAACAAACACCGCTCCGAAGGCACCAGCCGCAACGCCAACATCCGCGACCCAGCCCGCAACAAGATCAACAACCCCCCCAACGCCAGCCACAAGAACAACGCCTCATGACGATCCAACTGGCCCTGCACCAACAACCCCCCCGTAAACCACGCCACCAACGCACACAAAGTCGCCAACTGCAACAACTTCGGCGCCTCATCCAACGTCGTCTTACGCAACAACGACTCATCCCGATCATAAAGACCCGTCAACTTCGCACACACCAACAACACCGGCACCTCAGCCACAGCAGCCCACGTCAACTGCACCGACCGCCGCGACAGCTCCACCGTCAACACAAACGCCCCCACCACAGCCAACACATCCGCCAACACCAACAACCGCCGAAACACCCCATCCCGACGCACACAAACCGCCGGCCCCCGCACCTCCGCAATCCCCCCAGCCAAACCACCAAGCCGCCCACCCAACCCAAGCCAACCACGCCCACCAACAAGCGGCCCGGGCACCGACTCCCATGGAGCCCTCGCCTCCCCCCCGTGACTGGCCTCGGCGCTCATCGCCTCCACCGCCTCCTTGCTTGCCGCCATGGGCCCACATCTTGGGCCCCTTGACTACTGCAAATGTCGAGATCCCGTGATCATGGGTCAAGAACCATCGTCATCGTAGAGATGCAGGGGCCGCAAAGCAAGCACCGCGGCGCGGGAGCGCCGCGGTGGGCAGCAGGACCGAGACCGCCGGCCCGCCACGGCCACCGCCGCGCCAAGGGCGCCCGGCTCGAAAGACAAAGACGGCCGGGCGACCCCATCCTTGGGGACACCCGGCCGTCCAGCGCAACTCGTGCTCCGGCCGGCTACCGTTCGCGGCAGCCGACCGAGTCACTCTTTGCTATTTGATTTCTTTCGCACCTGCGAGAGCGATCGCCTGCACGCTCTTGGCCGGGTTGCTGTTCGTCGGCAGTGCTTCGTAGTCCGTTTCAGCCTTGAACAGTTTCGGACCTTTTTCGATCATGAACAGGAAGTAGTTTTTCACCAGTTCGACCTGAGCCGCAGTCGGCTGCAGAGACGGTTCAATGCTGGTGAACCCGTCCAGCGACAGGTCGTACGTGAAGCCACACAGCGAGTACGCCTTCTCGGTCGTAGCCGCGCTGACTTCGTTCCATGCTTCCGTGACCGATGCCGGCGGGAATTCCGCGCCAACGCCGTTCACGTAGGTGTCCTTCTTGCAGTTGGACGTACCCTCTTTGCCGCCTTTACCGGCCTTTTCGGGGTCCTCGTACTTGCCTTTGCTCGTGCCCAGTCCGTTGTTCTGGACCCACGCCCAGAACTCCGTGCCGCCTTCACCGCGGAACGACGCGTTGCTGTAGGCGTTCGCGAGGTTCACGTAGCCGATCGAGCCTTCAGTGGCGGCAACCGTGCTCACGATCGCGCCGCTGCCGGCGCCGCGGACGAGGTTCACGCCTTCTTCGGGCCAGCTCAGGTTTTTGTTTTCTTCGGCCAGGTTGTTCCAGGTTTTGGTGCCGTCCACCGCAGCCTGGTTGATCTGGTAGAGGTACTTCTTCGTGATGGCCGTCGTGCCCGAGCCTTCAGCACGCACCACACGGGTGATTTCCGACGAGCCCGCGCAGCCCGAGGGCAGCAGTTCGTCGCCGTCGTCTTTGATTTCGCTCCACTTCGTGATTTTGTGAGCGAAGATGCCTTCAAGCGTGACGTTGTTGAGCATCAGGCGAGCAGGCGCCTTTTTGTTGGAGCTCTTGGCCGACGTGCAGCCTGCGGGCAGGTGAACGATGATCGCGACAGCTGCCTGCAGCGTCGGGATCGACAGCACCGTCGCGCCACCGGCCGCTTTTTCGATCGCGGCTTTCTGAGTGGGGTTCGGCGGCTGGTCCGTGCCGACGTACTCCCAGGTGTTGAATTCAGCCGCGTGGCTGTTGTTGCCCCACGCTTCCAGGCCGGCGCCGCTGCCCGTGCCTTTGTATTCGGTGATTTCGCCGGCGCCTTTCTCGGCCGTGTTGAAGGCCGGAATGAACACTTTCTGCTGCGCGAATTCCTGCAGGGTTGAGCCCTGGCCCTTGATCTGCGTCGTGGCGCTCGCAGTCGCGGCGCCCGGCAGCATGAACGCAGCAGCCGATACCGCAGAAGCGGCACAGGCCGTTGCGAGGCGGCGGGCTGAAAGTCCCGTCATTAGTCAACTACCTCCATGATGTAGCAGTTTTCCGTGCTTAGGAAAGGAAGCGTCCGCTCCCACAAACAGCATTTCAGGCGCGGCTTGACTCGAGGTTATCAAGCTGTGACACGAGAAACGCCCGATGTTACACAAACGTTGCTGAATTGTGAAAGCGCGCTCACCTTGCCTTTACAGCGCCTGAGTGAAAACAACACACGCCCTCGCGCATCGTGGGACACGCGAGGGCTGGCGTGTCTCGAGCGCTTTCAGCGCCGCTTGGCTGCGTGCAGCGTCAGGACCTTGGTGGTCGTCTGTTGTTCGCCTTCGGGATCATGTGCCGCGACGGTCGCGCGTGAGGCGAGCGTGTGCAGATGCGCGAGCAGCGTCCGCGCCGTGCCAGACAGATGCAGGGTGATCGTCTCCGCCTGGCCTCCCGCGACGCTGAACGAGCCGGTCGCGAGCGTGAGGATCGCCTTCTTCTTGCTCTTGGCCGCGTGCGCGCTCGCGCTCACAGCGGTCAGCGTACGCAGCGTGACCGTGCCGATGCACGTCGACGCCCCCGCCGGGCAGCTGACTTTCAGCGACACCGCACCCGATGAGCTCACGCTCGCCGGCGAGGCGCTCGCGATGACCGCGGTCGGGGAGTGGACATGCGAGGGCTGCACTCCGATTTCGCCCGGGGGTGTGGGCGTCGGCGTCGGCGTCGGGGTCGGGGGCGGCGGCGGGGGCGGCGGGGGCGCGTTCACGGTCAACGTCGCCACGGCACTTTCCTTCGAGCCAGCTTCGTTGGTGAACACAGCCCGGTACTGGTTGCCGCTCTCACTCGTCGTCGTCCCAGAAACCGTGTAGGTATCCGATGTCGCACCCGCGATCGGCGTGAAAGCGCCGCCGTTGCTAGAGGCTTCCCACTGGACCGTCGGCGCGGGAGCGCCTTCGGCCGCTGCCGTGAAGCTCGCGTTTTCGCCAGCGGTGACGGTCGCGCTCGAGGGCGACTTGGTCACCGTGGGGGCTTTCGCTGTGACTTCCAGCTTCACGTGCGCGCTTGCGACTTTTCCAGCTCCGCTGTATTCGACGTAGTATTCATAGCCATTCTTCGCCGCAGTGGCTGCCACTTCGAGCGTATTGCCTTTGGTGCCTTTGTCGCCCGTGACTTCGCTTTTGTCTTCCTTGAATTCAACGCCTTTATCCGTCGAGACGAACCACTGCGGGGTCGGCGTCGGCTTCCCGGTCGCCGCGGCGGTGAACTTCGCCGTTTCGCCCACGAGCACTTTCGCGGATTTGGGCTGCGTGATGATTTCCGGCGCTTCGGTCTTTTCCTCCACTTCCAGGCTGCGCGACACCGTCAATTTCGGCGTGTCGAGGTTGTCCGTCGTGATTTCCTCGGTGATCTTGTATTTCGCGGGAGCCGTGAAGGTGTGCACCAACGCCGGCTTCTGGTACTGGTCGGTCGACTGAGTTTCTTCGCTCGTCGCATGCGTCGTTTCGTTTTCGAGCTTCCATTTGACCGACAGCGCGTCGCCCTCCTTGACGAACGACGAGAGCGTGACCGGCACGTCGGTGGCGACCGGCTGGGTCGTTTCTTTGCCGTTGACCACCACCACGTTCTTTTCGGCCTTCGCTTCGGGGCAGCCCGTTCCGCCGGGGCCGAACTCGATGATCGCGTCGCGCGTGGACTGCTGCGGCTGGCGCTTGGCCGGCCATACGGCGAGGTATTCCGGGACCAGCACGAAGACGTCGCCCCCCGACCCTGCGGCGACCTGGATGTGTTCGCCCGCCTTGGGACCCGGCTCGAGGACGCACTTGTCTTTGCCGGTGCTGTTGAACCGCTGCCCGCCGGTCCAGCCGATCGGCGCAAGCGTCGTCGCCGAGCGCTCGGAGATCCCATAGAGCTCTTCGTTCTTTTCCCCTTCTTCGTTCTCGATGAAGCTCAGCCCCTCGAGCGTCGTGCCTTCCGGCGAGACCACGAGCGTGCCGCCGGTTTCTTCGTCGATGCCGCCGCCCCCGTTGCCGTCTTCGGCGAAGCCGTGTTCGACCGCAGGGCCCGCTTCGGCTGAGCCGAGATCCGGAAGCTTGAAGATGGTCGGCGTCCCCGAGATGCTCGCGGGGAATTCGTCGATGACCTTTTCTTCCGTCGCGGGGCCCCCGGGCGGTTCCTGTTCCAGGAGGCCGTTGGCGAGCAGGTGCTCAGATGCGCCGGAGCCTGCCACGACCGGCGAGGTCGGCGCCTGGAAGCCAACCGTTCCCGATTGCGTCTTCAGGACGTTGCCGGTGTCGACGAAGCGCGCTTCGAGTTTGCCCGTTTCGCCGTTCACGCGCTGGGAGACGTAGTGTTCGGCGGGACTCTGTAGTTCTTCGTTGAGGCATTCTTCTTCGCCTGCCACCACGCATTCATCGTTGTGCGCGAGGATGATCACTTCGCCGGTGTGGGGGTCGACCGTGATCCCGCGCGGCTGCAGCAGCGCCACGCCTGGCGTGTTCGAGGTCGGATCGAGCTTTTCAGGGCCCGCAAGCACTCCCGTCGTCGGGTTCGCGCCGGATGCCGGTTCCAGTTCTTTTGCGCCGTTGGGCGTCGTCTTGAACGCGTACAGGCTCGCCGCAACGCTCTCTTCTTCCTGGGGCACTTCTTCGCCGCGCTTCTCGTTGACGAGGAAGTAGAGACGACCCCTTTCTGCGTCGACTGCGATCCCCTCGATCCCGTTTTCCTCTTCGTAGTTTTCTTCGGGGAGCTTGAGTGTGAACTCGAAGTCGCCGAGGAATTCGCCTTTGTCGTTGAGCTCCTGCACGCGCAGGAAGCGCTCGACTTTTTCGTTTTCGGTTTCCTTCGGCGGTTTGTATTCTTCGAGGACGTACACGTCGTTCGTTTTCGGTTCGACGCCGATCGCGTGCCACGGAGAGAACTCGAGTTCGACCGCGCCAACACCGCTTTCTTTGTACACCGTCGGCGTGAGCTTGCCGGCTTCCGTCGTGATTTCAAATTTTTCGATCGTCTGCTTGCCGGGTTCCCCGAAGCGGGTGATTTCCCCGAACGACGCCTGCGCCACCCCTGCGGTCGCCCACATCAGGCCGAGCACGAGGCCCACGAACAGAAGCGGTCTCCTACAGGCGACACGTGCGTGACTCATCAGACTCCGATCTCGGGGGTTGGCTGCGCGGGACATCGGCATATGCTTGCGTCCAGCTCAACGGCTCCCTCCTGGGGCCGTATGCGCTCATCATCGCGGGCGCGCTGGCGCTCTGTGTTGCCGAAGTGTGAACGCCGTGTCGATGGCGCTCAGCGGCGCCGGCGCCAGTCCCCGTCCTGCAGGCGGCGCTGCGAGCGGCTCGACGAAAGCGTGGCCGGCGCGACGCGCACCTCCCGCCGGCCGCGGCCGGTGCGCCGCCATCCCGAGGCGCCGGCGAAGGCCGCCAGCAACACGATCCCGAGCAGATAGGCGGGCGCCGGCTCGTGGTCGGGGGCGCGATATGCGACCGCCTGGTTGCTCACCGACTCGGTGGCCTCCTCCTGCTCCTCTTCCTTCTGGGCCGCCTCCACGGGCGAGGTGACGGCGGAGGTCCCACTGGGTGGCGTCGGGTTGGCCGGCGCCGGCAGCGGCGGCGGGACGATCGCGGGCAGGAGCAACGGCGGCAGCGTCTGCAGGAAGAAGGGCGGCAGTGGGCGGGCAGGACGCGCGGGAGGCGGTGCGGCGGCCGACGGCGGCGGCGGCACCGGCAGGATCGGCGGCGCCGACGCGGGGGCTGTCGCCGGGGTCGTCGCCGCCGGTGGGGTCGCCGGCGCGCCGACCTGCTGTTCCTGCGCCGGGGGGTGTTTGGCTGGGACGGTGCCGCACGGCCGGCGCACGCTGCCCGCCTCGACCGTCACGGGTAGCGTCGCGGAGAAGCCGCCGGCGTTGATCGTCACATTCGTTTTCCCTGGGTTCAGCGCGCACAGCAGGCCCGAGCTCGATTCCCACAGGCCCTTCGCAGACTTGTTTTTTTCTTCGAAGATCGGTTCTTCCTTCGAGTTGAACTTGATGGCGTTCGGTTCGGCCGAGCTCAGTTCGGGCTCCACGAACCTGGCGACTTCTTCGTTCGATGAGGTGAACGAATATGCGGGCGTTATTCCCTCTTCGCAGATCGTCCCGACGCAGTTGGCGGGAATCGGCGTGAAGGTGTAGGAGAAGCGTTCGCCTTCGTTCTCGCCGCTGGCCTCGTTCCCCGCCCGCGGCCGGCGCGCGAGGCCGGCGAACGCGGCGACCTGGCTGCGGCGCAGCAGCGTGCCCTGCTGCGCTTCCAGCGAGAGTTCGCCTTCGCGACCGTGTTCGCCTTCGCCGATGGTCGGGATGAGCTCGGCGGTGACTTCGGCGTTCGGGCGGACCTCGTGGTGGCCGGTCTTATTCTGTTCTTCCGCTTCTTTATTTGCTGCCGCTTTCTGCTCGTAGGAGCCCACCTGGGTGAGGAGAAAGCCGCCCGCACCGATGAATTCCGGGAGTTCGGAGTTCTGCACGCTGACGTAGCCCAGGGTGCCCGAGCCGTAGGCCGGGATTTCAGACCCACGTAGCTTGAGGGTGAGGTTCTGTTCGGGGGCATCGAAGAGGTACGCCGAGGCTTTGCCCGCAACTATCGCGTCTACGACGGCGCCGTTTTCGCCCCGTTCCTCCTGCGCGTTGAGGTCCGCGTTGCCGACGACGATCGCCGCCTGCTCGTGTTCGTTCGCTTTTGTGAGCTGTTCTCCGAGCCATTTGAGCTGGTCGGCCTGGACGGCCGTATCGTCATCGAGCACGATCACCCTGACCGTGCCGCCCGCTCCGGCCTTCAAGAAGGAGTAGTAGGCGGAGCACGTCGGTTCTCCGGGTTCGAACGAGAACTGTTCGAAGGTCGTCTTGAACAGGCACTGGCCTTCCTGCTGGACGTCGTCAGCCGAGGTGGCGGCGGCGTATGCAAAGCCGGGCCCGCCGGCACCCAGCAGTTCGGCGTAGCGCGCAAGCTCGTCCGCGTACGGGACCCTGAGCGTCGCTTTGACCAGGGTCGCCCCAGTCGTCAGTCGCGGTCCGGTGTCGATGAAGGCCTGCGCGCCGGATGCCTGCGCCTGCTTGATCGCGGTGGAGAGCCCTGCGTCGGGGCCGATGCGCGCATCCGCGCGAGCCGCGCACGGTGCGCCGCATTGCGCGCCGCCGCCAACCGCGAGCGCCGTCGTGTGGGGTTCGAGGGGCGGAGCTATCTTGGTCACCCCCGGAGGCGGCGTACTTTCGGCGGACGGGTACGCGTAGCGGGCGATGTCAGCGGTTTCGAGCCCCGCCCCCCCTTCTTCCTTGGGGAAGCCGCCCACCGCCCAGCCGGAGCTCCCGGTCGGCCCGATCAGCACCGCCCAGTTCGGGTCCGGTTCGAAGCCCTTGTCGTAGTGCGTGTAGTTGCCCTCGGGCGGTCCGGCTTCGTCGTGATTGTGTTCCTCTTCGCTCCAGCCGCTCGCCGTCTGGCGGAAGATGAACGCGGGTGCCCGCGCGAGCGGATAGGGACGGATCAGCGCCGGCGGAAAGCCGGCCGGCGGCGGCGTCTGTTCGTCCGCGCGAGCCGTTTCTGGCACTGCCCCCGAGCCGATGACCCGCAGAGCGCCGCCTTCGCGGAACAGCGCCAGCGCGCCCGGCGCGCTGTAGCCCGGATAGGGCTGGGCGGTGGCTTCCCAGGAGGCCCCCGCCGCGTTGCGCTCGAACACCCGCGGCACCCCCGCGGCGCTCTCGGCCGAGAAGGCGGCGCCTCCTTCGGGCAGACCCGCGACCGCCCACGGGATGTCCTGAGCTTCGCCGGCGAGCGCCGTCGCAGCCGAGGCGTCGACCTGCCAGCCCGCGCCATTGTTGATCAGCAGGCCGCCTGTGTAGCTGAAGGAGGTGGTCTGCCCGATGACCGTGAAGTGCGGCACCCGGTAGGCGACGATCGCTTCCGAGCCCGCGAACGCGACCGACGTGAAGCTCGCGTCCCTGAAGCTCGTGCCCGCGACTTCCGCCGGCAGGCACGGCTCGGGCACGCCCGCTTCGCATGTCGGTTCCTGCGTCCAGGTCTTGCCGTAGCGCAGCAGCACCCCGCCCTGCCCCACCGCGTAGCCCCGGCTGGTGTCTTCGGGATCGAAGGCGATGCCCAGCAGGTCTCCGCGGAAGTTCACCGGCGTCGCCGGATCTTTTTCCCACAGGTCGGTCTCGGCGCGCCACAGCCACATCTGCCCGGCTGTGCCGACGGCGTAGATGCGGCTCGGGGCCGGCCACGCGACGGCGCGCAGCTGCGGCGTCTGCCGCTCCCCCGCGACGTTGAGCAGGCTTTCCGGCAGCCACCCGACGGTGGGCGCGAAGCGCGCGACCTCGCCGCCTTCGCCGACGGCGATCGCTTCGCTGGTGAGCGCGCCGACGGGCGCGCCGGGCTGCGGGGCGATCGCCAGCAGCGGGTGGCGGAACGGCACCGGATAGCTCTGCAGGAGGTCTTCTTCGGGAGACAGCGTCAGGTGGACGGGCAGCCGCTCGGTGCCAAGCCAGCCCTCGGTCGGGTCGGCGAACGCCGCGCCGTGGCTGGCTCCGACGCTGCTGGCTTCGCTGGAGCCGAGCGCGAGCACACGATTGAAGGTTGCGCCGTTCAGGCGCAGGGAGACGCCTTCGTTCAGGCCGGTGATCACGCGCTGGCCGAAGGGCTCGGAGAAGTCAGCCCAGGCAAAGCTGCGCGACGGGCCGTTCGGCAGCGAGAATGCTTCGCTCAGCCCTTTGCGCAGTTCTTCTGAGAGCGTGTTGGTGCACGGTTCGGCGCCGACGGGTTCTGCGCACCAGCTCGCGAGCACCGTTCCGCTGTCGGCGCTTTCCGGCTTGAAGAACATGGTCATCGGCGCCAGCGTGTCCGAGCGGGTGCCGTCGATCCACACGCCCTGCACGCGCACTTCGCCGCCTTCCTTCTTCGCGCTCACCGTGAGCGGCTGCCCGCCGGCTCCTTCGGCGACCATCGGGGTGCTCCCCCCTCCCTTCAACGGCACCTGCAGCGCAGCCCCGGCCGGTTCGCTCGGGCCAGGCGCGACGGGCTGCCAGACGGCGCCGTGCGCGCCTTCTTCACGGCGGAAGAGCGCGAGCGAGCTCGATTCGCCCTGGAGTTTCGCCAGCAGCCAGGCGTCGCCGTAGCTCGCGGCGATCGCGAGCACTTCGAAGCCGCCTGCTTCGCGGCTTGCTTTCGGGATTTCGATCGGCTCCGACGTCCACGCGCGTGCACCGTCGCTCCAGTGCAGCACGCTGGTGACTTCCGGGGCGGAGCCGCTGGCGACGGGCACGACCAGCGCCCCGGCGGACCCGCCTTCTTCGAGCGCCGCGATCATCGGCTCGAGGTGCTTCTGGGGATCGAACAGATGCTGGCCTTTTTCGAGTGGCGCTTCGCTCGAGGTTTCGATGAAAGCATGGCCCGGATCGCGCACCAGCAGCACCTGGCGCGGTTCTTTGGCACCCGGGACGCTGCCCAGCAGCGCGCCGCTGCCGTCCGCTGCGATCGAGCCGGCGAGCTGGCTTTCGGCGGGCACGAAGCCGCTCAGCGCTGCGCCGGAGCCGTCGAGCATCGGCGACGCCAACGTCCATCCCGTTTCGGAGGTGTAGCGCACGATCGCCCACGTGGCTTGGCTCTGGGCGCCGACCTTGCCGATGCCCCACGTCTCATCCGGCGCCTCTTCCGGGGCTGCCCCGAGCATCACCACTTCGTGCGCGGGAACGGCGGCATCCGTCTGGGGCGTGACTTCCCCCGACGCCGGCTGGCCCAGCGCGCGGGGCGTGCCCCCTGCGCGTAGGCTCGCAAGGCCGAGGACGAGCGCGGGCACGCTCGCGACGAGCGCGAGCGCGGCGAGAGCGCGCCGGCGCGGTCCGGCTCCGGATCCACCCCGCAGCAGCGCTCACGGCAGCAGTCCAGACAGCCCGCGCTTGCCCGCGTAGGGGAACGCCAGAGAGGTCGAGACGGTCGTCTCGTTGCTTTCGTTCAGCGAGACCGTCGGCAGCGGCGCCAGCGGGTCGCTCTGAAGCTGCAGCTTCGTCGGCCAGCGCTTCGGGTCCAGGCGCAACTGCAGGCTGCGGTTGCCCGCCTTCAGGGTGCGCGTCGGGGTGGCGGCCACGACCTGCTTGTCGCGCTTGGCGATCAACTTCAGGCGCGCCTTGACGGCGAGGTGGAAGCTCAGTTCGAGCGTGCTCCCATGCAGGACGCGGCTGTGAACGTGGGAGAGCAGGGGAAGCGTGACGCGCGAGGCTTCCTGTTTGGTGGTCTGTTCGTGTGCGACGCTCGGTGCGGCCGTGAGTTCGCCGAGCAACCCCGAGTCATCCGGCGGCAGCGTGTCGGGGGGTGTCACCGGGAGCCCTCGATCCTGCGGGCGTTCGGTGATCAGCGTTTCGAAAGCGGGATCGGTGTCCCGCGTCAGCCCCGCCGCCTGCTGTTCGTGTTCCTGTTCGGTGGAGAGATGCAAGAGCCAGCCCTCGGTGGTGGCCAACCAGCAGTCGTGCGGGCCGGGGCAGGTCATCGTGAACGCCGCGCCCTTTGGACCGACGCCGGGTTCGGTGGGCAGGCTCTGCTCGTCTTCGCTCGAGATCGTGCCATCGGCGCCCACGCGCGCAACGTGCGCATAGAGGGCGCCGGATGGCTGTTCCGCTTCCAGAGCGCTGGTCGCCGCCGCGTAGTCCTGCGGCGAGTCGAGCCCGATCCACGCGCTTTCGGTTCGCGGTTCTGCGGCGATCGACGTGACGGTTTCTTCGGGGAAAGGAACTTCGCCCGACTCTTCCGTGGCTTGGGGACCGACGATCTGCCGCCAGCCGCCACCCGCGTAGAGCGCGACCGTCACCTGCGCGGATTTTTTGGGGGCGCCCTCCTGCGGCCCCGCGGCCGCCCACAGGAGTTCTTCACCCGCGGACAGATGCAGGAAGTCGAGCACGGTGGGCAGCTCGCCGGTTCCGTAGATCGGCAGTTCGCCTTCGACCAGCGGCTGGAAGAGCGGCGACGTTCCTTCCGGGTTGATCACGTGCACGGGCGCCTGTTCTCCTTCGACTTCGCTGCGGAAGCGTTCGCCGAACCTCACGCTCTCGTACAGGCGACCTTCGAAATCTTGCATGCTCTCCACGGGATAGCCTTCGCCCGGATACGGTTCCTCGCTGAGCGTCTGGCCGTTCCAGTGCAGGTGAAACGATCCGGCCTCGACGCTGTCTGACGGCAGCGGTTCGCCGGCGAACCAGCAGTCGCTCGGGCTGAGGCAGGCGCCAGCGTTCATGGCCTGATAGGAGTCCGCTTCGAAGGCCGGGAAGGCGAAGGATTCGACGACGCGCAGCGGTGCGCTCGGGTCTGCAGGGTTCGTGGCGAAACGGCAGAGCGTGTTGTCGCGCGTGGGCGGCAGTTCCCCGCGAGCGTTCGCCGCCTGGCCGGGGCGCCCGTTGGAGATCGTCCAGAATTCTTCGGTGCTGGTCCAGATCACGCGTCCGTCGCCGGCTCCGCAGACTTCGGAGAGCTCGTGCCAGGAGACGCCGTTGAACTCCCACACTCCGGCGGGGATCGTCGGCGGATTGCCCGCAGTGATCAGCGCGCCGCGGTTGGTCATCCCGGGCGCGAACTCGATGTCGCCGATGCGCCCGAGGCCGATCGGCGCCGGCGCTTCCGGCACACCGGGGGCTGGCGGCGGCGGCGCGGGCTGTTCCAGGCGCCACGAGGCTCCGCCGTCGTCTTCGAGCCCCTGCGCGGCGGCGCTCGCGCACAGCGTCGGCGCGCCGAGCAGGAGCGCGCTCGCCAACAGCACGAGCTCGAGGGCGCGCCGCGTGCTCACCGGGAGCTCCCCCTGTGTGGGCGCCGTCGCGCCGCGGCATGCCCCTTCGACGCGGCCGCCTTCAGGGTGCGCACGAAGCTCACAGGCAGGCTCACGTGCAGAGCGGGGCGTCCCGGAGCCGTGAACGTGACGCTGACGTTTGCCGACAGGCCGCCGCCGGCGCTCGCCAGCGAGCGATAGGCAGGATTGAGAGTCATCATCAGCGTCACGACACCTTCGGCGCCTTCTCCGAGGGCGGCCCGAGCGGAGGCGACGTCACGTTTGACGACGCTCACCCGCGCTGGGCGCCTGCGTGAGCTGTGGGCCGAGCGTCGCGCCTTGGACGCATGGGCCTTGGACGGCACGACGCCGTTCGCGCTCGCAACGAGGGTGCCCGCGCCAGGCACGTCCGCATACAGGCGCACGCTGCCGTCGGGCAGCGACACGGACGTGACGCCGAGCTTCCACACCGGCGCGACCGTCGGGTTCGCCGGAGCGCTCGATACATACTGCTCGACGACACCGGGGGTGGGCAACAGGCGGTGCACGACGAAAGCGTCGGGCGCGTCGTTGCCGTCGCCGTATACGAGGTTGTTGGCGGTGGAGGCGAAGCACAGCGTGTTGCCGTCCTTCGAGAAGGACGGCGCGTAGGCGCCCTGTTCTTCGTGGTAGGGGTCCCGACCCGGAAGTTCCGCCGTGGGGGTCTCTTCGCTGCGTTCCCCTTCCCCGAGGAAGCCGTGGGTGACGCGTGTGAGGGTGTCGTTCGCGAGGTCGACGTCGAACAGCTCGATCATCCCCGGGGCCGCCGCAGGCGCGCTCACGAACGCGGGCGAGCCGAGCGGGTACTGCGTGCGCTTGGTCGTGAACGCGACCTGGGTGCCGTCAGCCGATACGGCGTAATCGACGATTTCAGAGGATTTTTCGAGATATTCCTCGGAGTTCAGGGCGCCTCCGCCGATCGCCGTCATCCGCCGCAGCGCCTGCACCCGCGTCAGGCCGCTCGCCATGTTGGCGATGTAGAGGTCGTCGGTGTTTTCGGCCCCTTCGAACTGCAGTTCGCCGCTGGCCAGTTCGCGAGCACCCGTGACGAAGGCGACCGTCATGCCGTTTTCACTCATCTGTGGGACGTAATCCGCCTGCTTGACCTTCGTGCCCCACAGGCCCACGCCGCCTTCGTCGAGGTAGTGTTCGAACGGGCCCGCGCACGGGTCGAGCGGCGAAAGCCTGCCCGGCAGCTTCTGCTCGCCGCTGGCAGCGCACAGCGGGTTCGTCGGGTCCGAGCCGCCGGTGATGCGGCGAATCGGAGCGCTCGGGCCTTCGTCGATGTCCCGCCACAGCGGTTCGGCGGCCGACGGTTCCCGCTCGGTCTGTTCGCCGGGCAGCAGCTGGGTCTGCTTTTCGAGCTCCTGGCCCATCCACGCCACGGCGTTGCCTTCCGCGCTGATCGACGCGCCGACCCACACGTTCTGCCCGTCGTCCGGTACCGACGGATTGGGCTGCAGCCTGCGGAATGGCGGAGCTTCGGCACCGAGGAAGACCGCGCCGTACTGTTCGCCACCGCCCCCGGTGAACGTCGGCACGGGCCGGTCTTCGCCGTTGGCGGGCCGCCCCGCCAGCGGTTCGTATTCGGCGCTCACGAGCCTGGTTTCCTTGCTTTCGATATCGCGGACGAGCACCTCCCTCGCGGGGGTGGGTTCGGCTCCTCCCAGCAGGTTGGATTCGACCGTCGTCACGAACGCCACCTTGTTCCCGTCCTTGCTGATCGCCGAGCGCGCGCTCGCGATCGAGCCGTATTCGGCTTCTTCGCCCGGTTTGGTGGCGAAGTTGTACGTGGCGGCTTCGTCAGATCCATTGACGGCCGAGACGAGCGTGTACTCGGGTTCGCCTTCGCCCGGTTCCATGTCGCGCACGTAGACGTCGGGCGAGCTGTTCGTGTCTTCGGGCACCAGCTGTTCGTTGGTCGTGAAGCTCACGTACCGGCCGCTTTCGCTGATCGAGGGCATGGTCGCCTCGCCGGGCGCGACCTGTTCGATCGCGCCCGTCGCCAGGTCGCGCCGCCAGATGCCCGGTACCCCCGCGAACGAGCCGACGAAGGCGACGTAGCGACCGTTGCCGGAGATCACGGGGAAGATCGCCGCGCCCGCCTGCTCGTGCGGGCCTTCCGCCGGCGCGCTCGTCGAGGCGAGCCCGATCGGCCCGAACACGTCCGCGCCGGCCGCGGGCGCGCCGACCGCCAGCAGCGCCAGCAGCGCGCACGTCGTCAGCGTCATGCGCAGTCTCATCGCGCGCTCACCAGCTCTCGTACCACGCCCGCGTTGCCGATGTTGGCGCGGACGTGCACGATGACCCGGTAGACCCCGGGGTGGGCGTAGGTGTGTGAGAGCACCTTCCGGCCGCGGGCGCTGTGGCCGTCGCCGAAGCTGACCGTGACCGCCTTGGCATCGACCCCCGAGAAGGCGTCGCTGACCCGCACGGTGACGGTGGCCCCGTCGTGCGAACGCACGAGCTTGACCGTCGGGATGCTCCCATCGATCTCGAGCGTCGAGCGAGGGCTGAGCGTCGACTGGCCGTCTATGTCTGTCGCGAGCAGCTGCAGCTCGTGGATGCCGCTGGCGAGCCGGCGCGGATCGAGGCTCAGCTCGCTCGCCCCGGCGGGCGCCGCCAGCTCCCTTCCATCGAGCACGACGTGGTAGGTCAGCGGTCCGTCGGCGCTGAATGCGGGCGCCCAGCTGACCACCGCCTGGGAGGGTTGGATCCAGCCCTTCGGAGCGCTCAGGATCACCTGCGCGGGCGGCGCCGTCGCCTCGGCGGCGACGATCGCCGCGTCGCCGAGCGCGCCCTGCTCGAACGCGACCAGACCGTCGCCGAGACCAGATCGCCCGACGGACAGTTCGCCGATCGCTCCGCCCGCGCCGCCGCCGACGAGCGCGGTCTGCACGGCGCCGTCCGGGAAGTCCTCGCGGACGGCGACCGCAGGGGTCCCGCCGGGCTCGGCGCTCTCCCACGCGGAGAGGCCTCCCCCCGCAGGGTTCATGACGCTCGCCGCGGGCTCTTCGGGCCCGGTGAAGGGCGGCCCGAGCGCGAGCGTGCTCAGCAGCCCTTTGTCGGTGCCGTCGACCACGTGCGGGGCGCCGTCGTCGTCGTAGAGGAGCCTCACTTCACGCTGTTCGTCCATGTCGATGCTCGGCGGCCCGATCTCCGTCCCAGAGCCCGCCGGCACGCCCGCGTCGGCAAGCTTGGCGCCGGTGAACACCGAGCCGTTTTCCGATTCGCCGTCAGGCAGCGTGTTGATGAAGATGCGCGAGCCAGGCAGTGGCGAGCCCGGGCCGCCGGCCTGACGGTAGGCGACCTCCGCCTGGCCGAGCAGCGACATCGTCACGCTCGGCGCGTCGGCTTCGGTGTCGACCGGCGAGCCGTCGAAGCTCGTCGCGCTGACAGGGAGAACGTAGTCGAGGTTGGCGCCGAACAGGCGCCGCGCCCAGATGCGCGCCACTCCCCTGTTGTTGACTTCCGGCTCCTGCCACACGACGACGGCGTTGCCAGTCGCGGCGACGGCGATCTGCGGAGCGTTGGCCTGCGTGGGGGGCCGCATCGAGACGCCCAGGTTGCGGTTGACCGCACCGAGCGCCAGCCAGCGCTCGCCCTCGTAGTGCGCCACGCGTACTTCCTCATCGACGTCGCCGGGATGCAACAGCGGGATCTTGCCGGCGCTGTCGATCACCCGGTAGACCACGTCGGCCTGGTCGGTGGAGCTCATCGCCAGATCGGGGCTCGTGCCGGTGGCGTCGCCGATGTCGGGGTCGACGATCACCGGTTCGCCGAATTCCGAGGAGCCCGGGTCCAGCGACGCGCCGAGCAGCTCGTCGACGGGCCGTTCCCTGCCTTCTTCTTTTTCGGTCGCGAAGGGCGTGGCCCAGACGACCACGAGCTGGCCGTCGTCGGAGGCGCCGATGCGCGGCCAGCTCGCCGCGAAGGGCTCGCCGCGATCGACCTGGATCGGCGCCAGCCAGTGTCCTTCGATGAAGCGCGCGACGAAGACGTGGGCGACCCCGTCGACCCGCTGCAGGTAGACGACCCCGCCGGTGCCGTCTTCGGCCATTGCGACGCCGCCGAAGCCGACGATTTCCGGGCTGGGGCCGGCGATCGTCACGGCCGGGAGGATCACCGCCCCGGCCGGCTGCGCACGCGCGGCGAGCAGCAGCGCCATGAGCAGCGGCGCCGCGAGCGCGAGCGCCGTTCCCATCCACGACCGCGCCGAGCGAGACCGCTGGGCACTCAACTCGCCCTCACGTTTCCGGTTCGACCAGCGCGCCCGGGGCCGGGTTGAAGGCGCAGCGGAAGTTCTCCGCATCCGCAACCGGCTCGGAGCCAGCGAAGCCGCCCTGCTGTTTGTTGGAGAAGACGGTTACGTACTGCAGCGATTCCGGCAGCGGATTGGCCGCGAGTGGAATCGGATTGGGCTGACCCTCGCGCGGGTTGCCGGTGGCGCCTTCGCTGACCCCCTCCGAGCCCGCGGCCGCCGAGCCGGCTTCGGTCGTCACCAGCGTCGAGGTCATTTCGCGTTCGTCTTTCAAGCCCCGGCTCGGGTCCTGGTTGATGGTCGCGGTCAGCGGAGAGTCGTTGACCGTCGACTCGAGCTTGACCCGTGCGGCGGCGCCGAGCAGCTCCGCAGCCGAGGGCAGCCACCCGCCTTCGGCCTCGCAGGCTTTGGTTGCCCAGATGTAGTTGTTCTTGCCGGCATCCGCCTTGGTCAGCGGGTATGGCGCCGAGTCCAGGCACCACGTGCCGATGTCGACGGTGGCCGGCGGGCAGGTGCCGGCGAGTTCCGCCGCGGTCTTGCCGTCCACCTTGCTGGCGTTCCTCACCGTCGGAATCGCAGAGGCCGGGAACTTCCTGTTCTTTCCGAGCAGCAGCACGCCGCCGGCGTAGGGCTTGGTGCTGACCGGATGTCCTTCGAACGCGCTCACAACCGCGTGGCGCGCCGCGTCGGCCAGGCCGGTCGTCGAGAAGACGAGCGCGACCAATGCCACGACCATCGCCGGCGAGGGCGTGCGTCGTCTCACGCGGGGCGGGCGGATGCTCATCCCGCTTGCTTGGGGTCGCGCGTGGTGAAGCGTGGCGGCGCGGCGCGGCGCACCTGCAGGAGCTCGTCCAGCGTGACCTCGTGGACGGTGGAGAGCACGGCGTCGAGCGCGACGCCGGAGAGCGTCTCCTGCTCGAGCAGCGCGGTGGCGGTCTCCTCGACGGTGCTCCAGTTGCGGTCGAGCACGTTGGCAGCGCGCGCCTCCGCGTCGCCGACGAGCCGCTCGACCTCGTTGTCGATCAGGTTGAGCGTCTCCGGCCCGACCGAGCCGAGATCCTGCAGGGAGGCGCCGAGGAAGACCTCGCCGCTCTTCTCGCCGATCGTCACCAGGCCGAGCGCCTCGGACATGCCGAAGGAGGTGACCATGCTGCGCGCCAGCGCAGTCGCGGCGTGCAGGTCGTCGTTGACGCTCGTCGAGGTGTGCCCGAAGGCGATCCGCTCGCCCGCGAGGCCCGCCGTGATCACGATCAGCTGCGTCTGCAGGTCGGGCTGGGTCATGATCACCTGGTCGCGATCGGAGAGCATGTGCGCGGCGGTGCCCAGCTGGCGCCCGCGCGCGACGATCGAGAGCTTGCGCGTGGAGGTGGCGTGCCCGAGCGCCTCGGTCACGACCGCGTGCGCGGACTCGTGGATGGCGATCAGCCAGCGCTCCTGCTCGGTGAGGATGTGGTGCTTGGCGGGGCCCGCGACGACCCGGTCGATCGCCTCCTCGAGCGTCTTCTGGTCGATCTGCCCGCGACCGTCGCGCACGCTGAGCAGGGCCGCCTCGTTGATCACGTTCGCGAGCTCGGCGCCGCTGAAGCCGGGCGTCTGGCGCGCCACCTCCTCCAGCGAGGCGTCGGGCGCCAGCGGCCGCTTGCCGCCGTGCAGGCGCAGGATCTCCAGGCGCCCGTGCACGTCGGGGACGTCGATCACGACCTGGCGGTCGAAGCGCCCGGGGCGCAGCAGCGCCGGGTCGAGGATGTCGGGCCGGTTGGTGGCGCCCATCACCACCAGGCCGCCGTCGCCCGCGAAGCCGTCCATCTCGACGAGGATCTGGTTGAGCGTCTGCTCGCGCTCGTCGTTGCCCTGGCCGATACCGGCGCCGCGCTTGCGCCCGGCGGCGTCGAGCTCGTCGATGAAGATGATCGCAGGCGACATTTTCCTGGCCTTGCGGAACAGGTCGCGCACACGCGCCGCGCCGACGCCGACGAGCGACTCGACGAAGTCCGAGCCCGACACCGTGAAGAACGCCGCGTCGGCTTCGCCCGCCACCGCCTTGGCGAGCAGCGTCTTGCCCGTGCCCGGGGGCCCGACAAGCAGCACGCCCTTGGGCGCGGCGGCGCCCACGGCGAGGTACTTGCTCGGATCGGCAAGGTAGTCGCGTATCTCGCGAAGCTCGGCGAGCGCTTCGCCCGCCCCGGCGACGTCCGAGAACGTGACCTTGTGGGTCGTGCCCTTGCCCTTCTTGCGGCCCTTGCCCGTGAACTCCGAGAAGCCGGCGATGCCGCCCGCGGCGCCTTCGCCCCCCTGGCGCATGAACAGCGAGAACAGGCACACCAGCAGCAGGATCGGGATCAGGAACTGGACGATGATCGCCTCGGTCGCCTTGCCCGACTGCTGATCGACCAGCACGGACGCGCCGCTGCTCGAGAGTTCTTTCAGCAGCTGCTGCGTCAGCGCACCCGAGGCGGGGTACGCCGCCCACAGCCGCTGATCGATGCCTGCGCCCGGCGGTTCGACGACGGTGCTGACCGTATGCGCCCGCTTGCCGTGCTTGCCCGGGACGGTGGTGACGGTCGTGGTCGCAGCCGGAAGCGCTCCGCTGGCCAGGACGCGCGGCGCCTTGACGCTCGTGGTCAGCTCGACGCGGCTGTCGTGGTCGAGCACGACCGCGCTCGCCAGGTCATGGCGCTGGGCCAGCGCCTGCACGGTGCTGACCGGCACCTGCGCGCCCGAGCTGGCCGGCTTGATCGAGCCCAGCAGGCTCGCGAAGGCGATCGCCAGCCCGATCGAGGCGAGCAGAAGGAACAGCGAGAGGGGATCGCGAAAGAGCAGCCGCCGAGTGCCCGAGGCGACGTCGCCGAGCGTCACGAGCACCGGGTTGCGGCGCTGCGCCAGGCCCGAGCGGACGGCAGCTTTGCCCGCGGGCGCGCTGCCGGCGCCGTTGCTTGACGAAGAGTCGTCCGCCGGGGGAATCGGGGCTGTGGGCGTCGGGTCGTCGGTCATGTCAGATCGGATCTCCGAATCTCGGGGCGGCTACGCGTGTCGAGGCGACCGCGCAACCGCGATCGAGACGGCGCGCAGGACGGCGGTCGCAAGGACGGCGGTCGGACGCAGCGCCGATCGACGAGCGCCAGCGTCACATCAGACAGCTGAAAATGCAAGGCGTTCACAAAAACGACACACCCGGTTGTGTTCACAAAATATTCACAACTTGCCCCGCGCACGCCTCCCGGGCTCGGAAGGGGGGCACGTTCACAAAAACGAAACACCAGCCAAACCCGCGATCGACACTCTTCCCGCGGGGTGACGTGCATCGCGCCTACCGCATCGATCAGCACCTCCAACTGTTCACGCCGCCTGAGCGTCGACGACGCTCTAGCCGAACCACCTCCCACCGCAAAGGAGCAACAATCGTGCGCGCGCATCGCACCCTCATCATCAGCTTGACCCTCATACTTGCCCTCGCCCTGCCGGCGGGCGCCATCGCCAGGCGCCTGATCATCGGCGGCTCGACGTCCGTGCTGCCGCTCGCCCAGAAACTGGCCAGCGCCTACCACCACGCCTACCCCAAGATCGCCGCACCCGAGGTCCAGGGCGGCCAGTCCGACATCGGCATCAGCGGCGTCGCCAGCGGCCGCTTCGACATCGGCGACTCCTCGCGCGACCCGCTGCCGACAGACCCCCACGGCCTGGTCTTCACGAAGATCGCCAGGGACGGCGTGTGCGTGATCACCAACGACGCGAACCCGATCTCCAGCCTCTCCGAAGAAGAGGTCATCAACATCTTCACCGGCAAGGTCCGCGACTGGAGCGAAGTCGAAGGATCGACGATGAGCGGCCCGATCGACCTGTTCGACCGCGACAACGCATCCGGTACCCAGGACGCCTTCCAGCACATCTTCCTCGGCGAAACCCTCAAGATCTCCCCGAGCGCGACCGCGGAGGCCTCCAACGGCCTCGAGCAGAACGCGGTCACCACGGACAAGGGCGCGATCGGCTTCGTCTCCTTCCACTACACGACCGGCGTCCACGCGGTCGGCTACGAGGGTGTCGCGTGCAACCTCAACAACGCCAAGTCCGGACAGTACGGCGGCGTGCGTAACTTCTGGATGGTGACCAAGGGCGCGCCCAAAGGCGAAGCGCTGAAGTTCCTCACGTGGGTCACCAGCGGCAACAAGGTCACCAAAGAAATCATCGGCTCCAGCTGGATCACGATCCACTAGCAGCGGTGGCCGTCGGCGCTCCCCCCTCCACCCGCCTGCAGGCCGAAGTCAAGACGGATCGGCGCGCCGAGCTGATGCTCGGCGCGCTCGGCGTCGGCGTGCTGGCGCTGATCGGGCTGATGCTGGTCACGGTGTTCATCAACGCGTGGCCGTCCTTCTCCGCCAACGGCCTGAGCTGGTTCGGCCCGGGCGGCGACGTGGTGACGCAGTTCCGGGCGATGACGGCCGGCACGCCGCTGCCCGGCCATCCGCTGCTGTACTTCCGCGCCTGGCCGCTGATCTGGGGGACGCTGGTCACGACCGTCCCCGCCGTGCTGATCGCGCTCGTCGTCTCGACGCTGGCTGGGATCTTCATGACCGAGTTCGCGCCGGCGCCGGTGCGGCGCGTGCTGGAGCCCGTCGTGCGGCTGCTCGCGGGCATTCCCTCAGTCGTCTACGGGCTCGTGGGGATCCTCGCGGTCGCGCCGTGGATCAACGAACACCTGATCAGCAACGCGCGCAAGGAATCAGTCCAGCACGTGGTCCAGCTCAACGGCGCCGACCTGATGACCGCAACGCTCGTCCTCACGATCATGATCCTGCCGATCATGGTCGCGATCAGCGCGAGCGCGCTCGCCTCCGTTCCCGCGTCCTGGCGCGAGGGCTCCGCGGCGCTGGGCGTCAACCGCTGGCGCACGATCTGGCGCGTGTCGGTGCGCACCGCCCGGCCCGCGATCGCGGCGGGTCTGGTGCTCGCGACGGCGCGCGCGCTGGGCGAGGCGATCATGCTCTCGATGCTCTCCGGCGGCCGCCCGTTCGAGGCCAACCCGCTCGACGGGCTGACGTTCCTGTTCGAGCCGGTGCAGCCGCTGGCGGCGACGATCGTCAAAGAATACGGGGGGCAGTCGGGCGGGCCGGTGGCGAGCACGATCTACGCGATCGCCGCGGTGCTGCTGTTCTCGGCGGCGCTGCTGTCCTTCACCGCCTGGGCGGTCAAGCAGCCGCTCAAGCGCTACGGGATCGGCGCCTGATGGCGAGCGTCGCATTCGGCGAGCCCGCGGACGCGCCGCCGATCCTGCGCCCCGGGCGCGAAGGCACCGCCTCGTGGCCGCTCGTCGACCGCTTCTTCTACGTGCTCTGCTGGCTCGTCGGCATCGGCATGTGCGTGGTCGCCGCCGCGATAGTGCTGTTCATGCTCGTCAAGGGCATCTCCTACCTGCAGCCGCACCTGTTCGTCGAACATCCGGCGCCGGCGGGGCCGGGCAGCCAGGCTCAGTCGGGCGGCTTTCTCGACCCGATCGTCGGCACCTTCATCGTCGCCGCGATCGGCATCGCGATCGCCGCGCCGGCCGGCGTCGGCCTGGCGACGTGGCTGACCGAGTACGGCCGGCCAACCTGGCTGGCGCGCGCGGTCGAGTCGGCGATCGAAACGATCGCCGGCGTGCCGAGCATCGTGCTCGCGATCTTCGGGCTGGTGATCTTCTCGCGCCCGTTCCTCGCCTTCCTCTCCCAGTCGGCCAACGGCGTCGCGACCGCGCAGTCGTTCCTGATCGCGGGCATCATGCTCTCGCTGCTCGCGCTGCCGCTCGTGTTCGGCGCCACGCGCGAGTCGCTCACGCAGCTGCCCCCGCGCCTGCGCGAGGCCTCGTACGCGCTCGGCAAGACGCGCGCCACGACCATCCGGCGCGTGCTGCTGCCATCGCAATCGGTGCGGCTCGGGATGGCGAGCGGCACGGTGCTCGGGATGGGGCGCATCATCGGCGACACCGCGATCCTGACGGTCCTGCTCGGCAGCACGCTCAGGAACGAACCCGTCGGCCACATTCCCCTCTTCAGCACGCTGCGCGGCACGGGCTCCACGCTGACGAGCTACGTCTACAACAACTCGCCTGCCGGCGAAGGCGGCGCCCCGAACAAGGCCTATGCGGCGGCGTTCGTGCTGCTGATGATCGTGCTCGCCCTCAATGCGATCGTCACACGGCTCACGCGCGGTCACGGCGAAGGCGGCCGCGTGATCAGTTGGAGGGGAACCAGCGGGTTCTCTCCAACCCGGTTGATGGGGGGTTTCAGATGGAGCCGCTGATACCGCCGCCTGTACGCCGGATCGCCATCGATCGCGAGCCTCACGTCGCCCCCGCGCGCCCTGCCCCCAACGGCAACGGCGCCGCGGGCGCGACGGTCGTCCCGCAGAGCTCGCGCACCGTGAAACCACCTGCGACGAACGTGCGCGAGCGCATGGCGATCGAATCGGTGTGGCTGGCGTACGGCGAGAACTGGGTCGTACGGGACGTCAGCCTGCCTGTGCGACAGGGAGAGGTGCTGGCGATGATCGGCGCCTCCGGGTCGGGCAAGACAACGCTGCTGCGCTCCCTGAACCGCCTGACCGAGATCACCCCCGGGGCCGGGCGCGCGGGGCGGATCACGCTCGAGGGACACGACATCCACGAGCTCGAGGTCAACGCCCTGCGCAGGCGCGTGACGATGGTCTTCCAGCAGCCCAACCCCTTCCCGATGAGCATCTTCGAGAACGTCGCCTACGCGCTGCGCGAGGCGCCCGGCGGGCGCCGCCGCGGCGGGCGCGCCAAGCTCGAGCCGGCGGTGCGCGACGCGCTGCGTCGGGCAGGCCTGCACGACGAGGTCGGCGACGACCTCGACCGCTCGGCGCTCGCGCTCTCCGGCGGCCAGCAGCAGCGCCTGTGCATAGCGCGCGCGCTGGCGGCCGAGCCCGAGGTGCTGCTGCTGGACGAGCCCTGCTCGGCGCTCGACCCGCTCTCCACAGCCGTGATCGAGGAGCTGATCATCGGCCTGCGCGAGAGCGTGGCGGTGGTGATCGTCACCCACAACCTCCAGCAGGCGTTCCGCGTGGCCGACCACGTCGCGTTCATGCACCTGGGCGAGCTCGTCGAGTACGGATCCGCCGAACAGGTCTTCGACCGGCCCTCCGAACAGCGCACGCGCGACTACATCAGCGGGGCGTTCGGGTGAGGGCAGCGGCGCTCGTGCTCGCCGCGCTGGCGCTTACGGCGTGCGAGTCCTCGCAGGAAGAGAACGCGAAGCTCGAAAAGGTCGCCAAGCGCGAAGAGGCCGAAGCCAGGCGTCACGGGAAGCTCGCGGCGCACGGGCTCTCGATCGCACGGCAGAGCACCAGGGTCAGGGTCATCGCCACAGCCGTCCTGCACAGCTCCGAAGGGGCCGCTGCCATCGTCACGCTGCACAACGTGTCGGCCACCACGCTGCGCGACGTCCCGATCGAGATCACCGTCAAGAACGCGAGCGGGGCGGCGATCTACAGCAACGACACGCCCGGTCCTGGCCACGGCGCTGGTGTCGGCGGCGCTGCTGCCGGCCCATGGGACGAGCACCTGGATCGACGACCAGGTTCAGGCCAGCGGCGTTCCGGCGAGCGTCGCCGCGAAGGTCGGCGAAGGCGAAGCGGTCGCCGGGGCGATTCCCCGTCTCAGCGTCGAGGGAACGCATCTGATCGAAAGCGCGGGCAGCGGCATCGAGGCCGAAGGCAAGCTCGTCAACCACTCGACCGTCGGCCAGCGCGAACTCGTCCTCTACGCCGTCGCGCGGCGAGCCGGCAGGATCGTCGCCGCCGGGCGCGCGCTGATCCCGCAGGCCGAAGCCGGGTCCTCGAGCAACTTCCAGGTGTTCTTCATCGGCAGCCCGAAGGGCGCGCAGCTGGAAGTCAGCGCACCGCCCAACACGTTCGGGTGATCAGCGCCGGCGCCGGCGCTGCTTCAGCGTGATCCCCTCGAGCACGTGCGCGACCGTCTCGCACGCGTCGACCGCCGCCTCCAGCGACTCGAAGATGTCCTTCCAGCGGATCACCACCATCGGGTCGATGCCGCCCGCGAACAGCGAGGCCACGCCGTCGCGCTGCAGGCGGTCGCCCTCGTTCTCCAGGCGATGGATCTCCACCAGGTGCGGGCCCAGCTCGGTGCCCGTGCGCAGGCAGCGCAGGGCCTGCGCGATCTGCTCGCCGGCGCCCACCAGCACCTCCGTGAACTCCACCGCCTGCTCCATCGGCGCCTCCACCCCGTAGAGCACCAGCTGCGCGGCGACGTGCTCGGAGTGGTCGACGATGTCGTCGAGCGCGGTTGCGAGCGCATAGCCGTCGCCGGCGTCGAACGGCGCGCGCACGCGCCCGCGCCCTGCCAGCCGGTGGATGATGTCGTGGGTGATGCGGTCGCCGTCCTGCTCGCACACCTTCAGGTCCTGCGCGAGCGTGATCCGCTCGGGGTACTCCATCAGCAGGTCGCGCAGCAGCAGGCCGCACTTCTGCACGTTGCGCCCGGATTCCTCCACCAGCGCCATCAGGGTGGCGTCGACGCCACGGCTCAAGAAGCTCATCGCGCGAGGATATTGCTCGGCGCCTCGCGGGGCGGCCAGAGCTGGCGAGCTTTCACGGATTTTTCACGGTTAGATCACGAGTTTGCAACTCCTTCACGGAATGCGGCTGGGACGCTTTCGCGTCGTGGCGGCCTTCCCGGAGAGCGTGGAGAGCACAGACGTCCCCTCGGACGCCAGCTCGTCCGACGTGCTCTACGCCGGCGAGCTGGAGATCAGGCTCGGCGAAGGCCTCGTGCTCGCCACCGGGCGCGCGGTGATGCTGTCGGTACGTGAGTTCGAACTGCTCGCGGCGATGGCCAAGCGCCTCGGCGCGATCATCACCCGCGAGGAGCTCTACAGGAACGTGTGGGGCGGGGAGCTGCGCCCGGGCGACCGCTCGGTGGACGTGTACGTGAGCAAGCTGCGCAGCAAGCTCGAGGCCGCGCTGCCCGACCGGCGCTTCATCCACACGCATGCCGGCTTCGGCTACCGATTCCAGCCCCAGCCTTCACGAAATGTTCACATGGAGGCCACCGGCGCTTGAAGAGACTGGCTGAAGGCACGCCGAGCAGGGCGGAGGGGCGCGTGCCCAGATACGCCTAACTACAAACCAGCCAGAGGAGACGCAGTGATCAAGAAGCAGATTGGCGCGCTCGCAGGTTGCGCGATACTCGCCTGCGGCCTTGCCGCGTGCGGAAGCTCCAATTCCTCGAGCAACTCGACCGGCACCACAGCGAGCACGTCCACCAGCAGCTCCGCGACGATCTCCGGTGCCGGCTCGACGTTCGCCGCCCCCGTCTACGAACAGTGGGGCTCGTCGCTGTCCAAAACGCTGACCGTCAACTACCAGGCCGTGGGCTCGGGCGCCGGCATCACCTCGCTCGAGAGCAAGACCGTCGACTTCGGCGCCAGCGACCCGCCGCTGAAGGCCGCCGACGAAGAAGCGATCGCCAAGAACGGCAGCCCCGCGGTCCAGATCCCAATGTTCCTGGGCGCGATCACCATCTCCTACCACCTTCCCGGCGTCAAGGCCGGCCTGAAGCTCGAAGGCAAGACCATCGCCGACATCTACCTCGGCAAGGTCAAGACCTGGAACGACCCCGAGATCAAGGCCCTGAACCCCGGCATCAGCCTCCCCAGCACGCCGATCACGGTGATCCACCGCTCGGACTCCTCGGGCACCACCGACGGGTTCACGGGCTTCCTCTCGAAGGTCGACCCCGAATGGAAGAGCAAGGTTGGCGAAGGCAAGACCGTGCAGTGGCCGACGGGAACCGGCGAGAAGGGCAACGCGGGCGTGGCCGGCGGGGTCGAACAGACGACCGGCGCGATCGGCTACGTCGAGCAGGCCTACGCCCTGAAGCACGAATTCACGTATGCCTCGGTCAAGAACAAGGCCGGCAACTTCGTCGAACCGACGCTCGCCTCCACCAGCGCCGCCGCCGAAGGCGTCACCGTGCCGGCCAATCTCGGGATCAAAATCTCGAACCCCTCGGCGCCAAGCGCCTACCCGATCACCTCGCAGACGTTCGTGGTCGTCAACAAGGATCTCTGCAAGGCCGGCATCCCCGGCGGCGAAGCGGCCGCCAAGGGCGTCGTCAAGTTCCTCGAATACGGGCTCGGCGAAGGCCAGGCGATCCTCTCCAAGGCCGACTACGCGGCGCTGCCCTCGGCGATCCTGACCAAGTCCAAGGAAGCGGTCGCGGGCCTGGAGTGCAACGGCACGGCGATCGGCTGACGGTGACGCCACGGTCGGCCCCCGACAGAAGCTGACCGTGGACGCAGCATCGCTCCCCGGTGGTGAGCGCTCGACCCTCGGGCGCTCACCACTGACGCGCTCGGCGCTCGCGCGCCTGCCCGACCGCGCGCTGAAGTACGGGCTGACGGCGCTCGCGGGGCTGATCCTCGCGCTGATCGTCTACTTCTTCATCCGCCTCTTCGGCGAAGCCCGCCCCGCGTTCGCCAAAGAAGGCGTGTTCGGGTTCGTGTTCGGCAACGACTGGAACGTCGGCGCCGAACACTTCGGTGCGCTGCCGCTGGTCGTGGGGACGCTGATCACCTCTGCCCTCGCGCTGCTGATCGGCGTCCCGGTGGCCGTCGCCGCTGCCGTGTACGCGACCGAGCTGTGCCCGCTGCGCCTGCGCGCGCCGCTGACGCTGCTCGTCGAGCTGCTCGCCGCCGTGCCCTCCGTCGTCTATGGGCTGTGGGGCATCTTCTTCCTCGCGCCGAAGCTTCAGGGCACCGAGCAGTGGCTCGCCGACCGCCTGTCGTTCGTCCCGTTCGTCGGCGGCGGCCTCGTGACGATCCCCAACTACTTCATCACCGGACTGGTGCTCGCGATCATGATCCTGCCGATCGTCAGCGCCATCAGCCGCGAGGTGATGGCCACGGTGCCCGCCGACCACAAGGAGGCGGCGCTCGGCCTGGGCGCCACGCGCTGGGAGATGATCCGCCTGGCGGTGCTGCCGTACTGCCGCTCGGGCATCGTCGGCGGCGCGATGCTCGGGCTCGGCCGCGCGATCGGCGAGACGATCGCGGTGACGATCCTGATCGGCGACGCCCCCCGGCTTGGCGACCACCTGTTCGCGCAGGGCTACAGCCTCGCGGCGGTGATCGCCAACGAGTTCGGCGAAGCCCAGGGCCTGCACCGCTCGGCGCTGTTCGCGGCCGGGCTGGTGCTGTTCGTGCTGACGCTGCTGGTCAACGGCGTCGCGCGGCTGCTGGTCGTACGGGCGGCGCGCGGGACGCGCACGGGAGCGCCCGGCGCACAGGCCGCGGGCGGCATGACCGCGCTCGCCGACACTGCCGCCGGAGCATGAGCGCGCACGGCGCATCCTCGGAGCGGCTGGCGCGCTTCGCCCTCAGCCCGGCGCGCAGGCGCAAGGACCGCCTCGCCCACGGGCTGATCCTCGCCGGCACGGCGATCGCGCTCGTGCCGCTCGTGCTGATCGTCTACTACCTGCTGCGCAAGGGGCTCGGCACGTGGAGCACGAGCTTCTTCACGACCGACCCCACCGGCAACACGTTCTTCGGGGGCTCGAGCATCGGCGGCATCAAGAGCGCGATCCTCGGCACGGTCGAGATCGTCGCGCTCGCCTCCGCGATCGCCGTGCCGATCGGCGTCGGCGTCGCGGTGTGGCTGGTCGAGTACGGCCGCACCAGCTGGTTCGCGCAGACCGTACGCTTCTTCGTCGACGTGCTCACGGGCGTGCCGTCGATCGTGTTCGGCCTGTTCGTGTACATCGTGCTGGTCGTCGGCACCGGCAGCACCTACGCCGGCTACAAGGGCTCGATCGCGCTCTCGCTGCTGATGCTGCCCGTCGTCATCCGCTCGGCCGAGGTGATCCTGCTGCTCGTGCCCGCCGCGCTGCGCGAGTCCGCGCTTGCGCTCGGCGCGCCGCGCTGGCGGGTGATATTCAGCATCGTGCTGCCGACGGCGCTGCCGGGGATGGTCACCGGCGTGCTGCTCGCGGTCGCCCGCGCCGCCGGCGAGACCGCGCCGCTGCTGTTCACCGCCGCCGCCACGCTGAAGACCAGCTTCAACCTCGGCGGGTTCATGAACTCGCTGCCTGTGCAAATCTACAAGGACGTCACCTCCCCCACGCCGGCGGTCGTCGACCGCGCTTGGGGAGCGGCGCTCACCCTGGTCGTGATGATCCTGCTCCTCAACCTCATCGCCCGCCTGATCGCGCGAAGGAGTCGCCTTGCATGACATCCGACCGACCGATCCCAGAGGTCGCTGACGTGGACCCGGAGAGCCGCGCGGAGTTCGACCGCCAGGAGCAGCGGTCCGCCGACCAGAGCCTGGAGCAGGCCCCGCCACGGATCGTGGGCGCCGCGACCGTCTCGCCACCCGCACCCGACAGCCAGAGCGTCGAGGCCAAGCCCGGCCTGAGCGTGAGGCTCGAGCGGCTGCGCGCCTTCTACGGCAGCGCCGAACAGGTCAAGGGCGTCGACCTCGAGTTCCGTGCCAACGAGGTGACCGCGATCATCGGGCCGTCGGGCTGCGGCAAGTCGACGATGGTCCGCTGCATCAACCGCATGCACGAGGAGATTCCCGGCGCGCGCGCGGACGGCCGGGTGCTGCTCGAGGACCTCGACGTGTACGACCCGTCGGTCGACGTCGTCGCCGTGCGCCGCGCCGTGGGCATGGTCTTCCAGAAGCCCAACCCGTTCCCGACGATGTCGATTTTCGACAACGTCGCCGCGGGACCGCGGCTGAGCTCGCGCCGGCGCGGCGACCTGCGCGCCAAGGTCGAGGCGGCGCTCCGCGGCGCCGGCCTGTGGGACGAGGTCGCAGACCGGCTCGACGAGCCCGGCGCGGGGCTGTCGGGCGGTCAGCAGCAGCGCCTTTGCATCGCGCGCTCGCTGGCCGTCGACCCCGAGGTGATCCTGATGGACGAGCCCTGCTCGGCGCTCGACCCGATCGCGACGCTGAAGATCGAGGAGCTGATCGAGGAGCTCAAGCGGCGGGTGACGATCGTGATCGTCACCCACAACATGCAGCAGGCCGCCCGCGTGGCCGACCGCACGGCGTTCATGCTCGGCGGCGAGCTCGTCGAGGTCGGCGCGACGCAGGAGATCTTCACCAAACCCAGCGACCCGCGAACCGAGGAATATGTCACCGGAAAGTTCGGCTAGCGACGAGCGCCCCCGCGCGGCCTTCCCCGCCGCCACCGGCGTCGAACGGCCGGGTGGCATCGCAACGGGCGAGGAAGCGCACACGCAGGGGCGCGCCCACTTCCAGGCGCAGCTGCGGGAGCTGGAGGCCAACGCGCTCGGCGGCCTGGACCTGATCGTCGAGCAGCTCGACCGCGTGCTCGAGGCGCTGCACCACCAGGACGTCGAGCTGGCGCAGATGGTGATCGCCGACGACGACCGCGTCGACGGGCGCTATCTGGAGGTCCACCAGGGGATCCTCTCGCTGCTGGCGCTGCAGGCGCCGGTGGCCGGCGACCTGCGCCTGGTGGCGGCGCTGCTGCACATGATCAAGCACATCGAGCGCATGGGCGACCAGTGCGTGAACATCGCCAAGCTGATCCCGCTGTCCGGGTACGAGCCGCCGGTGCACCGCGAGATGCTCGACGCGCTCGCGAAGATGGGCGCGTTCGCGCGCTCGGAGGTCGTGCAGTCGAAGGCCGCGTTCGCCGCGCGCGACGTCGGGCTGGCCGAAGACCTCGTGCGCCAGGACCGCGAGATCAATCGCCTCAACCGCGAGATCTTCCGCCTAGCGATCGAGATCGGCGACGATCCCGACACGCGCGAGTGGGCGATGCACATGACGCTCGTCGCCCGCGCGCTCGAGCGGATCGGCGACAACGCCGTCGACATCGGCGAGCAGGTCGCGTTCGTGGTCACCGGCCTGTTCCGGGAGTTCCCCGCCCCCCGCCCACCGGCTCCTCGCGCGGGCTGAGGCCCTTCGACGGCGAGGAGCTGGCCATCCCGACGGCACCGGCCCAGCTCCCGCGAGGGCGCCACAAGCCCGCAAATTGGGCTCGCGCGCCGTTGGACCATGCGCCCGGCAGCCTGTGAACATCCTGTGACATCGCCTTGCAGAGCGTGCGCGCGTCGCTTCGATCGCTTACACTGCGCCGCGATGAGCGCAAGCGTGAGCGCCGGAGAGGCGGGGGGCGCATCAGCGGCCACCGATGGCACGGGCGCCGCCTCGGCATCCCTCCGCATCGCTGTCCTGGACCGCGACAGCGGCTTCATACAGGTTCTCAGCAAGCGGCTGGACCGTCTCGCCTGGGAGCACCGCGTGCTCGCCAGCCCCGTTCCGGCCGACCAGGTCGTCTCGATGCGCCTGAGCGCGCTGGTGGTCGACCTCGCGGTGCTGGGACCGCAGGCGTGGGGCTGGCTCGAGCGGCTGTGCGAGGCGCTTCCCGAGCTCGGGATCGTCGTCTGCACCGGCCCATCGACCGTCGCCCAGCGGGTGCGCGGCCTGCGCCTCGGCGCCGACGACTGGATCACCAAGCCGTGCCACCCCGAGGAAGTCATCGCCCGCGTGCAGAGCGTCGTACGCCGGCGCCGGCGCAGCGCCAGCCGCACCGAGACCGCGCCGATCGTCGCGGGCGAGGTGGAGATCCGCTCGGACCGCTTCCAGGCGTTCGTCGGCGAGCGCAGCATCGACCTGACCAGGCGCGAGTTCGAGCTGATCGAGCTGCTCGCCGCCGCCGAGGGGCGCGTGCTGGAGCGCGAGGAGATCTACTCGCGGCTGTGGGGCTACACGATGGTGCGCGGCGACCGCTCGGTCGACGTGTTCGTGCGCAAGCTGCGCCAGAAGCTCGAGAAGGCCTCGCCCAGCTGGCGCTACATCCACACGCACTTCGGCATCGGCTACCGCTTCGCGGCGGAATCGGTCGAGGTCGTCGACCCGAGCGCCGTGCCCTCGTCACTCCCCGCCGAGTGGGACACCAGCGGCGACGGCCGCATCGGCGATCAGGCCGAGCTCGCGGGGCCGCAGGAGGGCGACGAGCTCACCGCCCGCGCTCTCTAGCCGCACGATCGCAAGCCCCCCCTTCTTGACGTCAGCGCGAGCGCCGGTGAGTTCCCCGACGATGCGCGAGAGATCCGGCTCGTGCCCGACCAGCAGCAGGCGTCCGTCCGTCGGCACGGCGGCGATCGCATCGAGCGCCTGTACCGCGTCGAAGCCCCCCGAAAGCGGCTTGTGCACGGCCAGCCGCGCCTGCTGCTCCTCGCTCCATCCCTCCGCCGCCAGCTCCGCCGTCTGGCGCGCGCGCACGCGCGGGCTGAACAGCACGGCGTCGAATGCACCCTGCAGACGGTCGATGGCGACGCCCGCGGCGCGCGCCTGCTGGCGCCCCCGCTCGGTCAAGCGGCGCGCGGCATCCGTGCGTGTGCCATGCGGCTCGGCCTCCGCGTGACGAAGTAGCCATAGCTGACGAGCCATTCCTCTCGGGTGGAGCGTAGCGGGTCGGGCTGGGGATCAGCTCAAAAGTGTCGGGGGCCATTGACATCATCCGGCGATGTCCGCGCGATCGACGGCGATGCTGAGACAGCGAGTGGCCCTGCCAGTGAGCGCCGGGGCCTCATGAGCAGCCCTGCGTGGACGCTTGAGTTCTACGAGGAGGGCGGCCAGGAGCCGGTGCTCGACTTCCTGCGCGGGCTGGACGAGCTGAAGGAGCAGGCGTTGGCCGCTGCCCTTCGCAACGTGCTCGCCCACGAGGGCATCGGGGTATGCGCCTCCTCGTGGGGCAAGTGGGTGCACAGCTCTCGGCATCTTCGAGTTCAGGGTGCGCCACGATGCGGCGACCATCCTGCGTGAGCGCGGCTTGCCGGTCCCCGGGCAGCTGAAGGAGACCAGCGCTGCGATCCTGCTGCGCGTGTTCTGCCATGCCCACGACAAGAAGGTCGTGCTACTGCTGGCCGGTTATGACAAGGGCAAGGAACCGAGCACCAAGCGCCAGAACATCGAGATCAAGCGGGCCAAGCGGCGCCTGACGCGCTGGAGGGCTCAGCAGCAGGTAAGCGCCAAGCAGGCGGACGGCCGGAACCTGTCTCGCGGCAAGCGGCGGCCCTAGTAATATGTATTATATTACATAAGTCTGGCTGGATTTCATGACTGGAGTTCCATGATGGCCACGAAGTTCGACGACTACATCAGCGAGGTTGAGGAGAGGGCGAAGGCCGGCGGCCCGGAGGCCCTCGCACGCTGGGACGCCTTCAACGCTCACTACGCAATGGCCCGCGAACTCCGCGAGCTGCGCAAGGAGCACCATCTCACGCAGAAGCAGCTCGCCGCCGCCTCCGGCATCAACCAGGCAGAGATCTCGCGGATCGAGCGCGGCCAGACCAACCCGACCGCCAGCACACTCGCAGCACTACTGGCGCCGCTGGGCGCCCGCGTCGGAATAGTTCCGCGCGGAAACGCAACCTGGCGCGCGTGTAGGGCCGGTCTCAGCGTGCACACCAGGTCAGCGTGCGCTTGACTGGACGGGTCCGTCAATCGTCGTGGCCGCCCCCACGCCGGAGGCCGCGTCGCCGTGCGGGAGCACGACCTCCGCGGCCTCCGCGGGCGTCACGTCCGGGTAGAGGACCCGCAGCAGCGCGATCGCCGCGAAGCCGCCGACGATCTGCGCGGCGATGTATCCGGGCACGGATGCCGGCGCGATGCCGGCGAACGTGTTCGAGAACATGCGGCCGACGCTGATCGCGGGGTTGGCGAAGCTCGTGGAGCTGGTGAAGAAGTACGCGGCGCCGATGTACGCACCGACGGCGGCGGGCGCCGTGGCGCCGCGTTTGGTGCGGGTGAGCGAGAAGATCACGAGCATCAGGCCAAGCGTCGCGACGATCTCGGCGAGCAGGTGCGCGCTCGACGCGCGGTGCTTGGTGGAGATCGTCACCAGCGTCTGCGCGAACATCGCGTTCGCGACGAGAGCGCCCGTCACGCAGCCGGCGATCTGCGCGGGCGCGTAGGCGAGCGCCTCGCGCCAGCTCATTCCGCCGAAGCTCGCGTCGACGAACGAGACGACCGGGTTGAAGTGCCCGCCGGAGACCGGGCCGAACATCAGGATGATCGCGAACAGCCCCGCCGCGGTGGCTGCGGCGTTCTCGAACAGCTCGAGCCCGACGTCGCCCGGGGACAGGTGCTGGGCGGCGATGCCCGACCCGATCACCAGCGCGGCGAGGAACGCCGAGCCGACGTACTCCGCCAGCAGGCGTCGCGGCAGCGGTGGGCTCATGCCGCCGTCACGAGCTTGTCGGCGAACTCGCCAGGCAGCCCCGCCGCGCGAACCTCGGCGGCGACGGCCTCGGCGTCGTACTCCACGCGCTCGATCGTCACCTCCAGCCCGCTCGCCGCCGCCATGAGCACGGCGAAAGCGCCCCGCGGGTCGCCATCCTTGGGCTTGCCGACCGAGCCGCAGTTGACGAACAGCACCCCGCCGTACTCGTGGACCCAGGGTTTGTGGGTGTGTCCGAAGACCAGCACCGGATCGCGCTCGGCAGCGGCGAGGCGCTCGTACAGGCGCGCGGGCTTGTCCTCGAACAGGTACTCGTTCACTTTCCGCGGCGAGCCGTGGACCAGGTGCACGTCCACATCGCCGACGGGGAAGCGCAGGTCGAACGGCAGGGCGCGCATGAAGTCCTTCGCTTCCCTGGTGGTGTGCGCGAGCGTCCAGTCCACCGACAGCTGCCCGAGCTCGCGGTCGTGCGCGGTGACGTATGCGCAGCCGCAGTCCTCCTGCTCGCGCGCGATCGCGAAGTCGTAGTTGCCGTAGATGGTGGGGATCTCGCGTTCTGCGATCAGCGCGCAGACCTCGTTGGGATGGGGGCCGTAGCCCACCAGGTCGCCGCCGCAGAAGACGCTCTCGATGCCGAGCTCGTCGATCCGCGCGAGCGCCGCCCGCAGGGCCGGCAGGTTGCCGTGGATGTCGGTGATGACCGCAGCTGCGTCCGTCATGACGCGGATCGTAATACATCGACAGATGTGATTGTTATTGATATAAGTAGATCGATGTCCGTCGATCTGGAGCTGGCCCCCAAGCACAAGCGCGCCGCCGGCGAGCGCTGCTGCGAGCCAGTCGTCTACCCCGACGTGGCGCGTGAGGACGCGCTGCGGATGGCCGACGTGGCGAAGGCGCTCGGCGACCCGATCCGCCTGCAGCTGGTGGACGTGCTGCGCAAGCACGCCGGCAAGGTCTGCGTCTGCGAGCTGGTGCCGCTGTTCGACATCTCCCAGCCCACGCTCTCCCACCACCTGAAGAAGCTGCGCGACGCCGGGATCGTGGACTCCGAGCGACAGGGCCTGTGGGCCTACTACTACGTGATCCCCGATGCGCTGAAGGAGCTGTCCGGGTGGCTGACGTGAGCCCCGCCACGCACGAGCTCCACCTGCACGACCCGCAGACGCTCTACCGCCACTGGGAGGAGAGCCAGTGGAACCCCTGGGAGATCGACCTGGCGCGCGACCGCGAGCAGTGGGCGGCGATGGAGGACCGCTCGCTCGTGTCGTTCGTCCTCGGCTCGCTGATGGTCGCGGAGGAGCGCATCACGACGAAGTTCTCCGGACTCGTGGGCGCCGACGGCAGCGAGGAGGAAGTCGCCTACCTGGCCACCCAGCAGGTCGACGAGGCCAGGCACATGCAGTTTTACGCCCGCTTCCAGGACGAGGTCGTGACCGAGCCCGCGCTGATCGCCGCGCACGTCGCACGCGCCCGCGAGCAGGTTTCGCCCGCGTTCAGGACGATCTTCGACGACAAGCTCGTCGCAGCCCACGAACGACTCGTGGCAAATCCTGCCGATCTCGACGCAAAGGTTGCGTTCGTGACGATCTACCACCTCGTGCTCGAGGCGACGCTCGGGCTGACGACGTTCGAGTTCGCCACGCGCTTCATGGGGCGCGAAGGGCTGCTGCCGGGATTCGTCGCCGGCTACACCAAGATCCACCACGACGAGCACCGCCACATCGGCTACGGCATCTGGTTCCTGCGCAAGGCCGTCGCAGAGGACAGCGCGATGGGAGACGTCGTGCGTGGGACGCTGCGCGAGCTGCTGCCCGCGGTCGCGGAGTCGCTCACGCCGCCCGCCGGAGCCGACACGTCCGTGCTCGGCGCCTCGGCCGAGGAGCTGCGCGGCTTCGCGCTCGACGGGCTGACACGGCGACTCAACATCATCGGCGTGCCGCTGGACACTCTTTGAGACGGAAGCTGTGGTGACCGGCGCCGGCCGGGCTGTACGAAGGGAGCGCGAACGTGTCTCCCAAAAAATGAGATAGGCGCTCCCGCGACGCGCGTTCTCGAATTCGTAACGACTCAGTCACCAAATCGACACCGAGGCGTTAGGGACCAGCAGAAGACTGCCGGCGAGGTCCAGCACGCCCATGAACATCACGCGCTCAAAAGGAGATGAGTCGGATATGCGAAGGAACTCGAAGCCCCCCGGGCGCATCGCGCGCCTGCTTCGCCGTAGAGGCGTCATAGCCGCCGGTGTCGTCGCAGCCGCCGCCCTGGCGGCCGTCCCAGTGGTCTCAGCGACCAGCTCGCAGAGCCTCGCCGGCGGCGTGGCCGCCGCCGACAAAGTCGGCATCAAAACCGGCAAGATCAAACACGTCTGGCTGATCATCCTCGAGAACAAGTCCTATGACGCGAGCTTCACAGGCCTCAACAACAACAGCTATCTGTGGAAAACCCTGCCGTCGCAGGGGGTCCTGCTGAAGAACTACTTCGGCACCGGCCACTTCAGCCTCGACAACTACGTCTCGATGGTGAGCGGTCAGGCGACGCAGCCGGACACCCAGGCTGATTGTCCCTACTACGACAAATTCACGGGCAGCGTCGACCTTCAGGGCAAGCTGACGACCAACCCGAACTACGGCCAGGAGGTCTCCTCCGAGGGCCCGAACGCCGCCGCCGGTACCAACGGCTGCGTATACCCGGCGAACGTGCCGACGCTGTTCAACCAGCTCGACGCCGCCGGTGTGAGCTGGAAGGGCTACGCGCAGGATCTGGGCAACCCGGACGAAAGCGGTCCGACGCACGACGCCGGCGTGCAGTACTGCGGCGCTCCGTACACCGAACCGGGCGTGACCGGCAGCACCGCACAGCCCAATCCGGGCAGCGCCAACGGCACCGACCAGTATGTGCCCAAGCACTTCCCGTTCCCGTGGTTCGAATCGATCAGGGACGCCGGCGACTGCAACGAACAGCACATCGCAAACCTGTTCAGCGAAACGAACGGGCTTTACCACGACCTGCAGAGCGCGGCCACGACCCCGGCCTTCAGCTGGATCTCGCCGAACAACTGCAGCGACGGCCACGACGCAGTGTGCCACGGCAACAACCTGTCGGGCGGATGGGAAAACCCGTACACGGCGAAGGCGCCGGTCAACTACACCGGCGGGCTGTACTCCGCCGACCTGTTCCTCGAGCACGTCGTGCCCGAGATCGAGGAATCGCCGGCGTTCAAGGAAGGCGGCCTGATCGACGTCACCTTCGACGAGGGCTTCCCGCCCTTCACCTACACGGGCAACAGCTTCTCCAACTCGACCGAAGTGCCCGCGACCGCGGCCACCTCGATCCAGACCGACAGCGCCGGTGAGACGCTGTTCGGCCAGAGCGTGGGCTTCGAGCCGACAGGCCCGAACACCCCGCTGGCGAAGAACCCCGCCGGTGAAGAGCTCTTCCCCGGTCCCGGCGACAACGCCTACATCGACCGGCCGAGCTCGTGCGTCGAACAGACGGTCCCGTCGCAGCCGTCCAACGTCTGCATCCTGGGAGGCGGAAGCCACAGCCCCGGTGCCGTCAAAGAGACGGCGTCGGCGCCCGAAGGCGCGAGCACGATCGCGGACAACTCGATCGTGGCGACCGACGCCGGGCGCAGCGTGACCGGCGCCGGCATTCCCGTCGGCGCGTTCGTCGGCAAAGTGACCGACACCCCGGTCACGGCCACCAAACCGAACCAGTCCGGCGGCTTCGTCGACGAAGGCTCGTTCACGCTCGTGAACGCGTCCAACGAACCGCTGAAAACAACGGAAGCGATCACCTCGGTCGTGCTTGGAGCGCGCACGTCGACGACCGACCCGCTGTTCGACGCGGACGACCCGACCACCGGCGGCGGCGACACGGGCAGCGTCCTGATCAGCCCCTACATCTACCCGGGCACGGTCAGCAACGTCTACTACAACCACTACAGCTGGCTGCGCACGATGGAGGACCTGTTCAACGTGAAGAGCGCCTCCCCCGGCCTGGACCACAAAGGCCACATCGGCTACGCGGCACAGCCGGGCCTCGCGCCGTTTGGGAAAGACGTGTTCAACAACCCCAAGGGCCGGGAAGGGTAGGTAGCGATGACACGAACGCCAGCGTCGGCGTTCAGCGGAAGGGGCCGGGCCTTCGGGCTCGGCCCTCGCCGCACCTTCGGGTCCGGCCCTCGCCGCGCCTCGATCGCCGCGGTGCCGGTGCTCGTCGTCGCGGTCGTCCTGGGCGTGGTGGCGATGGCCGGCGGGCACGGCAAGACCAGCGCGAAGCCGAAATACGGCGGCCTGCCGAGCTGGCTGCCGAAGTCGACGTTCAACCCCAACGAAGTCCTGCAGGCCAGCCTGCGCAAACCGGTGCTGGCGATCCAGGGCAACACCGTCTCCGTCAACCTCGCCGGCGGGCACGTGCTGGCCAAGCTGGTCGGCCCAATGGTGCCCGAGGACGGGAAGTTCCCCGTACCGCCGACGAGCCCCGCCACCTTCGTCCTGACGCTCTCGCACGCCTCGGGCGTGGTGCCGATCAGCGCCGGCGCGTTCGCGCTCGTGGACGAGCGCGGCACCGTTCGCCACCCGACGATCACCGCCGTCGGCGGCGGGCCGCTGCTGACCCGCATCCCTCCCGACAGCACGCTGTCGCTGCGACTGCACGACGTGATCCCCACGGGCGACGGCGGACTGCTGTGGAAGCCCGAAGGACGCCACGCGATCGTCTCCTGGGACTTCAACGTGGAGATCGACTGACCCAGCCGGCGCGCCGCGCAAGGGGCCTCGCAGGCAAGCGGCTCCCATGCTGTCGTGCGGTAGCTTGAGGAGCGCATGGACGACGATCGCGAGCACAACCGGGACGCGGGGGCGACGGTGATGACCGCGCCGGACGACGGCGCGAGCGCATCGCTCTCGGACCCGTCGCTGTACCTCAACCGCGAGCTCTCGTGGCTGGATTTCAACGACCGCGTGCTGCAGCTGGCGGAGGACGAGCGCGTGCCGCTGCTCGAGCGCGTCAAGTTCTGCGCGATCTACACCACCAACCTCGACGAGTACTACATGGTGCGCGTCGCCGGCCTGCGCGACCAGATCGACGCCGGCGTCGAGAACCCCACCCAGGACGGCCTCATCCCCTCCGAGACGATCGCGCTGATCCGCGAGCGCGTGCTCGAACAGGGTCGGCGTCTGACCGGCTGCTTCGAAGGCACGCTGCGCCCGGCGCTCGCCGCGCACGACGTCCGCGTGGTGGGCGTGCGCGACCTCGACGACGAGCGCCGCGCGGAGCTCGCCAGGCACTTCCAGAAGGCGATCTTCCCCGCGCTCACGCCGCTGGCGGTCGCCCCCGGACGCCCGTTCCCATACATCTCGAATTTGTCCCTCAGCCTGGCCGTGCTCGTGCGCGACCCGATCAGCGAGCAGACGGTGTTCGCGCGCGTGAAGGTTCCCACCGAGATCCTGCCGCGATTCGTCACGCTCAAGCAGCCCGCGCCCGAGCCCGCGCTGCTGGTGCCGCTCGAGGACGTCATCGCCCACCACCTCGACGCGCTGTTCCCGGGCATGGAGATCGCCGACTACGACGTCTTCCGCGTGACCCGCGACGCCGACCTCGAGGTCTCAGACGACGCCGCCGACCTGCTGCAGGCCGTCGAGGACGAGCTGCGCCGCCGGCGCTTCGGCGAGGTCGTGCGCGTCGAGATCGGCGCGCACTGCTCCGAGCAGCTGCGCGAGGCGCTCGCGAGCCTGCTGGGGGTGCAGGAGGAGGAGGTCTACCCCGTCGATGGACTGCTCGACATGGGCGCGCTGTGGCAGATCGTACGGCTCCCCGGCCACGCCGAGCTGCGCGAGGAGCCGCTCGCCGGGATCACGCACCCGCGGCTGCTGCGGCGCGAGGGCGAGCGCCCGGATGTGCTCGGAGCGATGCGCGAAGGCGACCTGCTCGTGCACCACCCCTACGTGTCCTTCTCCACGTCGGTCGAGCGCTTCGTCGAGCAGGCCGTCGCCGACCCGAACGTGCTCGCGATCAAGCAGACCGTGTATCGCACCAGCGACGACTCGCCGCTGGTGCCGGCGCTGATCGACGCCACCGAGCGCGGCAAGCAGGCGGTCGCGCTCGTCGAGCTGCAGGCGCGCTTCGACGAGCGCATGAACATCCACTGGGCCAAGGCGCTGGAGGAGGCGGGCGTGCACGTCGTCTACGGCCAGCCCGCGCTGAAGACGCACGCCAAGTGCGTGCTGGTCGTGCGCCGCGAGGGCGACGGCGTGCGCAACTACGTGCACATCGGCACCGGCAACTACCACTCGGCCACCGCGCGGCTGTACACGGACTTCGGCCTGTTCACCACCGACGAGCAGATCGGCGCGGACGTCGCCGACATGTTCAACTACCTCACCGGCTATGGGCGCCCGCTGCACTACCGCAAGGTGCTGATGGCCCCCGACCACCTGCGCGAGGGCATCATCGAGCAGATCGAGCGCACGATCGCCGCCCACTCGCCGCAGCGCCCGGCGCGGATCGCGATGAAGATGAACTCGCTCGTCGACGGCCGCTGCATCCGCGCCCTGTACGCCGCCTCGCGGGCGGGCGTGCGCGTGGACCTCAACGTGCGCGGCATCTGCTGCCTGCGCCCCGGGCTGCCGGGGATCTCCGAGAACATCAGGGTCGTCTCGATCGTCGGGCGCCTGCTCGAGCACTCGCGCATCTACGCCTTCGAGCGCGACGGCGAGCACACCGTCTACATCGCCTCCGCCGACCTGATGCCGCGCAACCTCGACCACCGCGTCGAGCTGGCGGTGCCGATCGAGTCCCCGGAGCTGCGCGCGGAGCTGCTCGACACGCTGCAGCGCGGCTTCGCCGACAACCAGAGCTCGTGGGACCTCGACGGCGAGGGCGTCTGGCACCGGCGCTCGGTGGGGCCCGCAGAAGTGCCGCGCAACCTGCAGCTGGAGCTCGCCGAGCTGTATGCCGCGCGCGCCGCCGCCGAGCGGCCCGGCGGCGAGCTCGAGGCGGCGTCGCTGGGCGCGGGCTGAACAGCGCTCGTACACATATAGTGTGTACTTTGCTCACGGATTATGCGTATGCCGCGAGCGTGACAACCGATCGAGCCCGACCGCAGCCTCGGCGCCCGCCAAAGCTCGCCGCGGCGCAGACCCCCCGCCCTAGCTGTACGCATTTTATGTGTACAATGCTTGCATGAGCGGTGTACAAGCAAAGCGCCGCCAGGCCAGCGGCGAGCTGTTCCCGACCGACGAGCCGATCCCCGCGAGCCAGATGATCGGCCGCGCGGAGGACGTGCGTCAGGTGGCCGCGGCGCTGGAGAACGGCACCAATCTGGTGATGGCTGGGCCCAGGCGCACCGGCAAGACGAGCGTCTGCGAGGCGGCCCTCACGCGAGTGCGCGCCCGCGGGCTGTACGTGGCGGCGGTGGACCTGTTCGCGATCGCCGACGACGCGGAGCTCGCCGAGGCTCTGGTGAGGGCGGTGCTGAGCAACCGCCCGGCCCTGCGCAAGCTGCTGCCCAAGGCGCGCCACCTCGGCCGGCAGGCGCTGAGCGTCGCGCAGGGAGCGGCGGTGATGAAGGTGAAGGGCCAGCTGGGGGAGGCGGTCGAGCTGGCGCTGACCCCGGGGCTCGCCGCGGAAGACCCGCAGCGGGCGCTCGCGCAGGCGCTGGAGCTCCCACAGCGCGCGGCGCTCGCCGACGGGCGCCGCTGCGTGGTGTTCTTCGACGAGTTCCAGGAGGTTGCCGGCGAGCGGCGTCCCTACGGCGACCCCGACGCGCTGACCAAGCGGATGCGCGCCGTCTTCCAGCGCTCCACCCAGGTCTCCTACCTGTTCGCGGGCAGCATCGAGCACGTGATGCGCGATCTCTTCTCGCCACAGGATCGCGCGCTCAGCGGCTTCGGCAGCTTCTACGCGCTGCGCCCGATAGCCGCGGAGGACTGGCACGCGGGACTGCGCGAGCGTTTCGCCGCCGACGACTGCGAGATCGCGGCCGACGCGCTGGACAGCATCGTCTCGCTCGGGGAGCTGCACCCCCGGGTGACGATGCTGATCGCACAGCAGACACACCTGCTCAGCGTGCTGCTGGACCGCCGCACGATCGACCACGCGCTCGTGCTGCAGGGCTACGACGCCGCCTACCACGGCGACGGCGCGCTGCTCGACCAGCTCGTCGAGAAGATCCGCTCGAGCCACCGCCAGGCGCTCAAGCTCGCACGCCGCGTCGCCACCGGCGCGACGCTCACCGAGGGCATGCACCGCGGCGACGCCGACCGCGCGCTCAAGAAGCTTCAGGACGGCGGGCTGGTCGAGCGCACCGGCCGCGGGCACTACCGGATTCTCAACCCGCTGCTGCGACGACGGCTGGTCGAGCAGCGGGCGGTTTGAGCGGCCACGCCGTCGCGCGCTGGGGGTGCGAGTTCCGACCTTCTAGCGGCGGAGCTCGGCCCTTAGCCGGGCAGCGAGCCGCACGGAGGCCTCGATCTCGACACTGCGTATCGAGACGCTCTCGACGTTCAGCCCGAAGGGAACGCCGACACGCCGGCAAAAGGCGATCAGCTCGATCGCCGTTGCGACCGCTTGATCGTAGGACGCGTCGAGGGTGTCGTCAGCATGGCGCAGATCGTTCGCGATCCACCGCGGCACGTCGACACCGAGCCACTGGAGGAACTCCAATGTCTTCATTGAGCCGCAGACTGAGAATGTGAAGACGATCGGCACCGGCTCCAGGTTCTGGGCGGCGCACTCGTAGCGATAGTCGGAGACCAGGTCCTTCGCAGCGTTGACGTCGTATACGACCTGGGTGACGAAGAAGGAGCAGCCTGCAGCCTGCTTTGCGATGAGCCGGAGGTGCTCATTGCCACTGCGCGCGTGCCGCTCGGGGATCGCTACTCCGCCCAGCGGCAGGTCCGGCCGGACTTCGCTCCGGAGCTCGTATGCCCGCGAGAGCGAGGTTGCAACCGCCTTCTCGCCGGATGAGGCCCCGACGAAGACTGACAGCGTTCGGGCCGGATCCTGGTCGCGCAGCCATAGACGGAGGCCGTCCTCGGCGTGCTTGCTGACCGCGCGGTAAACGACGGCAGGCACGTGCAAGCCCACGAGATCACGAGCGAGGTACTCGGCCGGGTCCATCGTGGGCAGGAACGGGAACGGGCGTTCGTTGGGATTACGGTCGCTCTCGTCATCGATGTCGTAAAGAACGAGGCCGTCTATCCCCACCGACCGGAGTCGCGCGAGTGTGACCTCAGCGATCTGCCTGGTCTGCTCCGGTCCGGTGGTCAGCTTCGGTGGCGTCACCGCGAAGATCAAGAACTCGCCCCTCCGATCGGCGATGCGCTGGTGCAGCTCCATGCGCGGAACCGTAGCGGCGCCGGGGCGTTATGCCGCCGACGCGCTCGGCAGCCCGTCCAGCACCGCCTTCAGCTCGTCCACCGACTGGTAGTCGAGCCCCAGCAGATGATCATGCCTGTGCCGCACGACGCCGTGCTCGTCGATCACGATCACCGCGCGCTTGACGCCCAGGGCGTTCACGGCGGCGTATTTGCGCGCCACGTCCTTCTCGACGTCCGCCAGCAGCGGCACGTTCAGCGAGTGCTTGGCGGTGAACTCCTCGTGCGAGGCGAGGTCCTGCGAGGAGATGCCCACAACCGTCGCGTCCAGCGCCGCGAAGTCGCCGCCGCGATCGCGGTAGGAGCAGAACTGTTTCGTGCACACGGGCGTGTTGTCGCCGGGGTAGAACAGCAGCACGACGCGCTCGCCGCGGTGCTCGGAGAGCTTGAACGGGCCGCCCGTGCCCTGGAGCTCGAAGTCCGGCGCCTGCTCGCCCACACGCGGGGTCTTGGCCATGCTCGCCACCTTATCGGAGGATGCGCTAGAACCTCACGGGATGCGCGCCCGCAGCCTGACCCGCCTGGGACTCACGGTGGCGGCGTGCGCGCTGCTGGGCGCGTGCGGCAGCACCGCCGTCACCGCCGACGTGCACACGCCGACCGTGAGCGTCGCCGCGATTCCCTCCGCCACGCGCGCCTCCGCCTCCGAGCTGCTGGACTGGCCCGAGTTCGGGCTCGATCCGCAGCGCAGCGACGTCAGCGACCTCGCCACCGGCATCACGAGCGCGAACGTCGCGCACCTGCGCCACCTCACAGTCACGCTGCCGGGGACGGTCGACTCCTCGCCGATCTACCTGCACGGCGTCACCGTCGACGGCGCCGTTCACGACGTGATCGTCGTCACCACCACGTACGGCAAGACGCTCGCGATCGACGCCGACAGCGGCCAGATCCTGTGGACGTTCACGCCGCCCGGCTATGGCAAATGGGCGGGCAGCGCGCAGATCACCGTCGCGAGCCCACTCGCCGACCCGGATCGGCTGTTCGTGTACGCCGCCTCGCCGAACGGGCTGATCCACAAGCTCTCGCTCGCCAACGGCAGCGAGGACCATGAAGGCTCCTGGCCCGCAAGGGCCACGCTCGAACCGGTCCACGAGAAGCTCGGCGCCGCGCTCAACATCGACGGCGCCGACGTCGTCGCCGCCACGAGCGGCTACTACGGCGACGCCCCTCCCTACCAGGGCCACGTGGTCCTCATCGCCCGCTCGAGCGGGCGGCTGCTGAGCGTCTTCAACACGCTCTGCGCCAACCGCCGCGAACTGCAGGTGCCGAGCACGTGCACGGCCAGCGACTCGGCGATCCTCTCGCGCGGCGGCGCGGTCGTCGAGCCGGGCGGGCGCATCCTCATCGACACCGGCAACGGGCCCTGGAACGGCACCACGAACTTCGGCGACAGCGTGCTCGAGCTCAATTTCCCAAGCCTCAGCCTGCGCCAGGCCTTCACGCCGACCAACCAGGAAGAACTCAACGACGGCGACATCGACCTCGGCTCGAGCGCCCCCGCGCTGCTGGGCGAAAACCGCGTCGTGCTCGCCGGCAAGGACGGGATCATGCGCGTGCTCGTGCTCTCGCGCCTGGACGGCCACCCTCCGTCCGGCGCGCGCGCACGCCTGCACCCGCTCGGTGGGGAAGTCCAGCGGCTGTCGATCCCCGGGGGCGGACAGCTGTTCACCGCTCCCGCCGTCTGGCGCCGGGGCGGGCACACGACGGTGTTCGTCGCCGACGAACACGCGACCGCCGCCTACGTGCTGCGCGGCGGGCGGCTCTACCGGGCGTGGGAAGCGAGCAACCCGGGGACGAGCCCGGTGATGGCCGGCGGCCTGCTCTACGTGTACGACCCGTCGGGCGGCGGCATCTACGTGTACAGGCCCTCCTCGCCGCGCCCGATCGCGAAACTCGCCGGCGAAGGCGGTCACTGGAACAGCCCGATCGTCGTCGACGGGCACGTCGTCGAGCCCGAGGGCAACGCCAATGAACACAAGCTCACAGGTGCTCTCGAGATCTTCTCCGCCGGATAGCTAGCCTCACTGGACGATGTCCGAATCGCTCGCCGGTCAGCTGTTGCTCGCCTCGCCCACGCTGCTCGACCCGAACTTCCAGCGCACGGTGGTGCTGATCGGCGTGCACAACGAGGACGGGGCGATGGGCGTGGTGCTCAATCGTCCCTCGACGGTGACCGTGGGCGAGGCGGTGCCCCAGCTGCGCGACCTCGGGGAGCTGGACCGGGTGTTTGTGGGCGGCCCCGTGCTGTCGAGCTCGGTCGTCTTCCTCGCCGAGTTCAGCGAGCCCTCGCTCGTGGGGGTGCTGGTGTTGGGACGCATCGGCTTCCCCGCGCCCGAGGTGAGCGTCGAGCAGCTGACCGCGGGCACCGAGCGCCGGCGGGTGTTCGCCGGACACGCCGGCTGGGGCCGTGGCCAGCTCGATGCGGAGCTCGCCGGCGGCGACTGGATCACACACCCCGCCCAGCCGCAGGACGTCTTCACCGAGGACCCCGACGAGCTGTGGAGCGAGGTGCTCACGCGCATGGGCGGCAGCTACGCGCTGATCGCCCGCATGCCGCTCGACCCGAGCGTCAACTGAGCAGGTGGCTACCCTTGGGTGAGCGGTCCCCCACCCGCGCGGCCCTGCGGCCCGCCGATCCCTGGAGCCCCCCATGCTGAAGCTCGCTCGCTGGTCGACAACGCATCGCAAGTACGTCGTGCTCGGATGGCTTGTGCTGCTGCTCGCGGTCAACACCTTCGCGCAGTCGGCCGGCACCAGCTACTCCAACAACTTCACGCTGCCCAACTCCGACGCGCAGCGCGCCGCCGACCTGCTGCAGCGCAGCTTCCCCGCCCAGGCCGGCGATCGCGACACGATCGTCTATGAGGTCAGCTCGGGCAGCGTGCGCGAAGCGGCGGTGCGCGAACGCATGAACGCGATGTTCGCGCGGGTCGCGAAGCTGCCGCACGTCACGAGCGTGATCAGCCCCTACGCCGGCGCCTCCGCCGGCAGGTCGATCTCGGCGAACGGAAAGATCGCGTTCGCGACGGTCGTGTTCAACGAGAAAGCCAACCTGCTGCCCGTGAGCGCCCCTGAACGCGTCGTGCAGGTCGCGCGCGCCGCCGCCCGGACGGGCCTGCAGGTGGAGCTCGGCGGACAGGCGATCGAGGCCACCGAGCAGGTCGGCTTCGGGCTCTCCACCGCGGTCGGGCTGCTGGCCGCGATCGTCGTGCTGCTGCTGACCTTCGGCTCGCTGACGGCGATGGGCCTGCCGATCGTCACCGCCCTGTTCGGCCTCGGCACCGGCCTCGGCGCGATCGCGCTGTTCACGCACGTGGTCGACACGCCCAACTTCTCCTCCGAGCTCGCCGCCATGATCGGGCTGGGCGTCGGGATCGACTACGCGCTGTTCATCCTCACGCGCTTTCGCGAGGCCTACGCCACCCCCGGGCCGACGTTCGGGGACGCGCGCGAGTCGGTCGTCGAGGCGATCGACACCGCCGGCAGGGCGGTCCTGTTCGCCGGCTCGACGGTCGTGATCGCGCTGCTCGGGATGATGCTGCTCGGCGTCGACTTCCTCTACGGCGTCGCGATCTCCGCGTCGATCGGCGTGCTGCTGGTGATGCTCGCCTCGCTGACGCTGCTGCCGGCACTGCTGACGATGGCCGGCGCGCGCGTCGCCGCCGGCGGCCGGCGGGCGCGCGCCCGCGCCCGCGCCGCCGCACAGGCCGGGGAGACCGCCGCTGCCACCGCCACGGCCACGGCCGCCTCCGACATTCCCTCGGGCGCCGCGGCAGCAGGCCGCACCTGGCTTCGCTGGAGCGCGTTCGTGCAGCGCCGGCCGAAGACGATCGCGACGGTCGCCGCGCTGTCGATGCTGCTGATCGCCGCGCCGGCCACCGCGCTGCGGCTCGGCTCCAGCGACGCGTCCAACGATCCCGCCGGCCAGACCACCCACCGCGCCTACGAGCTGCTCGCGCGGGGCTTCGGCGAAGGCTTCAACGGACCGCTGCTGGTCGTGGCCAAGGTCCCCAACCCCAAGCGCGAAGCGGCCGAAAACGGCGTGCTGCTGACGGAACCCACGCACGCCGGCAAGACCGCGGTCGAAAGCCTCCGCGGCGCGATCGCCGCCACGCCCGGCGTCGTCTCGGTGGCGCCGGCGAAACTCAACCCGAGCGGGGAGGTCGCGACGATCACCGTCTACCCGCGCTCCTCGCCACAGGCGTACGCGACCACGCAGCTGGTCTCGCGCCTGCGCGAGCACGTGGTCCCGCCGATCGCCAAACGCACGGGCATGACCGTGTACGTCGGCGGCGTGACCGCCGGCGCGGTCGACTTCGCCACCACGCTCGGGCACAAGCTGCCGCTGTTCATCGGCGTCGTCGTGCTGCTGTCGGCGCTGCTGCTGATGATCGTCTTCCGCTCGCTGGTGATACCGCTGCAGGCCGCCGTCATGAACCTGCTGAGCATCGGCGCGTCGCTCGGCGTGATCGTGGCGATCTTCCAGTGGGGCTGGCTGGGCAGCCTGTTCGGCGTCCAGCAGGGCCCGATCGAGTCCTTCATCCCGGTGATGCTGTTCGCGATCGTGTTCGGGCTGTCGATGGACTACGAGGTGTTCCTCGTCTCGCGCATCCACGAGCGCTGGACGCACACGCGCGAAAACTCGCGCGCGGTCGCCGAGGGCCTCGCGCTGACCGGGCGCGTGGTGACGGCCGCGGCGGCGATCATGGTGTGCGTGTTCCTGTCGTTCATGCTCGGCGAAGACCGCATCATCAAGGAGTTCGGCCTGTCGCTCGCGAGCGCCGTGTTCCTCGACGCGCTGGTCGTGCGCTGCCTGCTGCTGCCGGCGACGCTCGACATCATCGGCAAGATCACCTGGGCGCTGCCCGCGTGGCTGGATCGGCTGCTGCCGCGGCTGAACGTCGAGGGCATCCGCCACCGCGAGCGAGGCGCCGAGCAGCCCGGCGGCGGCGCCGAGGGGTCGCGCGGCGTGCCCCCACGCGGGCGCGCGGGCGTGGCAACAGAGGGAGCGGAGGGCTGAGGCCAGGCCGGCGGGGGGCGGCGCTCGCCCTCCTGCTCTGCGCCACCGCGCTCGGCGCCCGTCCGCTCGGCGCCCTGGCGGACGCAGCGCCCACACCGAGCACCGCGCTGGTCGTGTTCGCGCCGGCCGGCGAGGCGGAGCTCGCCGGCGCCGGCGGGCTGTCGCTGGGGATCATGTCCGCCAGCCAGGGCCGGTACTCGAGCGCCCAGCTGCTGCTCGACATCGGCCAGGGCACGCGCGTGGCCAGCTCCGCCTACTCCACGCCCAGCCCGCCGGCGCTGTCGCTCAACGCTCCCGGCTCCGGCGGCGCAATCGCCGGCTGGGGGAGCGCGCGCAGGCGCGCCGAAGCGGCGCCGCAGCTGCTGCGCCCGGGGCTGCTCGCAAGCCAGATCCCCGGCGGCGCCGGCTACGCGGGGATCGCCGGCGCCGCTGACACGGACGCGGCGCTCGCCGCCGGCGTCGACGGGCACGTCGCGGCGGTATCGCTGGGCCCGGCCACGACGCTGCTCGCGCGCGTGGCCGCCCTGCTGCGCAGCAGGCGACTCGTCGTGGCCGACCTGCCGGGCGGCGCCGAAGGGCGCGCCGACCTGCACGCGCTCGGCACCGGGCGCAGCACCGGGGAGCTGCTGGTCGTGATCCAGCGCGTCTCGCGTGCCGGCGGCAACGAGCTGTTGTGGAGCGCCGCCGGCGGCCTTCCCGGCGGCGGCGGTCGCGAGCTGAGCTCGCAGAGCACCAACGAGCGCGGGCTGATCGCATCCTCCGACGTCGCGCCCACGATCCTCGCGCACCTCGGCCTCGCGATCCCCGCCGACGTGCGCGGCAAGCCGATCACGACCGACGGCCCGCTGCGCTCGGCGAGCCTGCGCGCGCTGATGGCCCGCCTGTACGTGATCTCAGGACGGCGGCTGAAGGCGCTCGGGTGCCTGCTGTGCGCGTGGGCGCTGCTGCTCGCGCTCGCCGCGCCGTGGGCGCGCACCCGTGCGTGGGCGCTGCGCAGCGGCGCGCTCGGGGTGCTATGGGCGCCCGTGGTCGTGCTGATACCGGCCGCGCTCGAGCCGAGCGCGGCTGTCGAGTACCTCACGACCGCGCTCGCGTGCATGGCGCTCGGCGCGCTCACCGACGCGCTAGTGGCGTGGCCGCGCGCGCTGCTCGCCCCCGCGATCGTCGCCGTAGTCGCGCTCACCGTCGACGCGCTCGCGGGCACGCAGCTGCTGATGCGCTCGCTGCTCGGCCCCGATCCACTGCTCGGCGCACGCTTCTACGGGATCGGCAACGAGCTCAAGTCGGGTCTAGTGGTGCTGGTGTTGGCGGCGGTCGCCGCGGCGCTGTACCCGGCGGCGCGCGAACGCCGTGCGGCGCTCGTGATGGCGGGCGCCGGCGTGGTGCTGGCAGTGGTGGAGGGCTCGGCGCGGGTCGGCGCGGGCGTCGGCGGCGCGATCCTCGTGAGCTTCGGATTCGCGGTTGCCGTGGCGATGCTGAGCCCCGGCGCGCTGACGCGCAGGCGCGGGCTGATCGTGCTCGCCAGCCCCGTCGCCGCGCTCGTCGCGCTCGCGGCGATCGATCTCGCCACTGCGCACGGCACGGGGCATTTCACGGGCAGCGTGTTGCACGCGCGCTCGGCCGGCGACGTTCGCGATCTGATCGTGCGGCGTTACCGCGCGGCTTGGGAAGAGCTGCGCAACCACCTGATGCCAGTGGCCACCGGCATCGCGCTCGTGTGCGCTGTGGTCGCCGTGCACCGGCGCTGGCGCCTGCTCGCGCCCGTCGGCGGGGACCCGGCCTGGCTTGCCGCGCTCGCCGGCGGCCTCGCCGCGGGCGTCGTCGGCGCGCTCGTCGAGGACTCGGGCCCGGTGCTGTTCGTGGTGGCCGTGTTCGCGCTGGGGTGCGTGCTCAGCTATCTGTGGGGGCGGCCTCGCGACGATTCCCGCGGTGTCCGCTCACGAGAACGCGTGCACCCGGCAGAGCGCTACTCGTCCACTCCTGGGATCGGCTCAATCGGGAGCGGCCCGTGAATCGCTTCGAGGTTGCGTAGATCGCTACGGTCAGGATCGGGGCGGTGCGCGAGTCGCTTGAACCCAACGAGGCTGGCAAGTCCTGCAACCCGCACCTTCTGACCACGGAAGTCAACGGTTTCGGCGCGTCCAGCAACGGTCGTGTAGTCCAGCGGCGGCAACCCTCCACGCATGATGTCGATGATGCCATGTCGGCTGTTTACACGCAGATGGTGAGCACCAGCGACATCATCCGCCGTGAGCACCTTGCCGTCGCGCAAGCGCCTGGCGTCGACCCGTTCGAAGAAGCGCAATACCGCGGCATCGGCGCCGGGACCATCCGGCACGAGCAGGTCGCTGTCCTTGGTGGCACGAACGTGGCCGTGAGCGATCACCGCAAAGCCACCAATCACTACGTGCTCGAGACCGACTGCGTCGGCGTCGGCGACGACACCGGCGAGATCAGGACCAGAGGGCTCGCTCAGGGACAAGACCAGACCTATAGCCTGCAACGAGTAGCTCGACCGCCTGCTGCGAAAGTTTCTGACCGACCTCGAGCCGCTGAGAGGGTGTCAGGGCCATGTTGCTCGCCCTCAACTGCTCGGCCTCTTCTCGGTTGATCTCGGCCCACTCCTCCTCGTGACCGACCGAGAGCAGCGGAGTCTCCGACGTGGGCTTCGATCTCGGCGATGTGACCTCCATATCTTTGATTCTACCGTTGGCGAGGCATCGTCAACGCGAGCGCGCCCCCGCCTCAGTCCCCCCGCGGCGACCACTGAAACGTGCGCGCGGCGACCAGCAGCGCGACGACGCCCCAGCCGGCGATGATCAGCAGGTCGCCGGCGGCGATGCCGGTGCCCTGGGTCTGCGTGATCGTCCCGCGCAGCGCCTGCGCGAGGTGGCGGATGGGAAAGACGGTGGCGATGTCGCGCAGGACCCTTGGGATCTGGCTTTCGGGGACGAACACGCCGGAGATGAAATACAGCGGCAGCACGGTGATGTTGATCGCGGGCGCCGCCGCTTCGGCGTTGGAGATGCGCGTGGAGATCGCGAACGCGATGCAGGAGAAGGCAGCCGCGCCGACGACGACGGTCACGACGAGCCCGATCATCGTCGAGCCCGGGATGCGCACGTTGTACAGAAGCTTGCCCATCACCAGCAGCAGCGCAGCGAGCAGGGCGGCGACGACGACGCCGACGACGGCGCGACTGCCGATCATGACGGCGGTGGGCAGCGGCGTGCCGCGCAGGCGCTTGAACTCGCCGTTCTCGCGCTGGGTCACGATCGTCTGCGTGAGGTTGACGAACGTCGCGGAGATGACCCCGAGCGCCATGATCCCCGGCACGTAGAACGTGGTGATGCTGATCCGCCGGCCGTCGACGACGGTCGTGCCTTTGAAGATCGTCGCGAAGATCACCAGGAACACGATCGGCATCAGCAGCGTGAAGTAGCGCGACTGCGGGTTACGCCAGAAGCGCGCGAGGTCCGAGCGGAACTGGTGCGCGAACACGCCCGTGCCGCTCATTCGGTCTGCTCCTGCCCTTCGGTGAGCCGCAGGTAGATGTCCTCGAGCGTCGGGCGCCCGACCGTCAGGTCGCCCAGGTCCTCGCCGCGCTCGAGCGCCCAGCCGGCCAGCTCGTGCAGCGAGCGCGCGGGCTCGCGCACGCTCATGTGGACGCGGCGGTCCTCGCGCAGCTGCGCGGCCGTCGCCAGCGCCGCCGGCAGCTGTGAGACCTCGACGCCCGCGGGCAGCGTGAACGCGATGTCGCTCAGCTCGCGGTCGCGCCCGCCGAGCGTGTCTGGCGTGCCCTCGGCGACGATCTCGCCGGCGACGATCACCGCCACGTGGTCGGCGAGCGTCTGCGCCTCGTCCATGTAGTGCGTCGTCAGGAAGATCGTCTTGCCCAGCTCGCGCAGGTTCGCGATCACCTCCCACGCGTGGTGGCGGGCGCCCGGATCGAAGCCCGTCGTCGGCTCGTCCAGGAACACCAGCTCCGGATCGCCGATCAGCGCGAGCGCGACGTCCAGGCGCCGCAGCTGCCCACCCGAGAGCTGGCCGGTGCGCGCGCCGCGCTTGTCCGCCAGGCCGACCAGCTCGATCGTCTCCGCCGCGCCGCGCGGATGCGGGTAGTAGCCGGCGTACAGCTCGACCAGCTCGCGCACCGTCAGCTCGGCCGGCATCGTGCACGACTGCAGCACCAGCCCGATCCGCGAGCGCCAGCCGCCGTCGGCGCCGGCGGGATCCTCGCCGAGGACGCTCACCTCGCCGCCGCTGCGCGAGCGATAGCCCTCCAGGATCTCGACCGTCGTCGTCTTGCCCGCGCCGTTGGGCCCGAGAAACGCGAAGATCTCACCGTGATGCACCTCCACGTCGATCCCGCGGACGACCTCGTGCTCGCCGTAGGACTTGCGCAGCCCGCTGACGGCGATCACCGGCTCGCCCGCCCCGGAGCCGCCGCGGCGCGCGTCCGTCGAGCCGGTGCCGTTCATGTACGGCACCGTATCCGGTCAGGCCGCGCAGTCCCTGCACGCCCCGTGCAGCACGATCTCGTGCTCGGAGACCGCCAGCGGCACGCGCTTGCTGAGCGTCTCGATCGCGCGCTCGAGGCCTGCGTCGGAGAACGGCATCACCAGCCCGCACTCGTCGCACACGAGATGGTGGTGGTGGGACTCGTGCTCGCACACGCGCTCGTAGCGGACCATCGCCTGGCCGGTCTCCACGCGCTGCACCAGCGCAAGCGCCTCGAGCTCGTCGAGGATGCGGTAGACGCTCGCGCGGGAGACAGGACGCGAGGAGCGCGCGCGCAGCGCGTCCTCGATCTCGAGCGCCGTCAGCGCGCACTCCTGTCCGGCGAGCAGCTCCAGCAGCGCGCGCCTGGCGCCGCCGCGCTTGCGCCCCGCGGCCGCCAGCGCGAGCTCGGCCCGCTCGACCCAGTCAGCGCCCGCGACGGCGGGGGCCGCGGGGGCGGAAACGGAGGTGGTGGCAACCCTGGGGCTCATGTGACGATGGTAGAGGCGTCGCCGAGCGCCGGTGCGGGCGCCGCGCCGCCGCTGCGCCGGCGGCCGCGCACGGCCGCCCACCCGCGCCCGAGCGCGTAGGCGAGCGCGCTGAAGCTGCCGACGAAGAACCCCACCGGGTAGTCGGTCGTGTAGGAGAGGGCGATCGCGCTCCACACCATCGCCAGCGCGACCGCAACGGACAGCGCCATCGCCACGAGCGGCCTGTCGGTCAACGACCGCGCGGCGGCCGGCGCGCCGATCATCAGGCTGAAGACCAGCAGCGTGCCGACGACCGGCACGGTCATGGTGGCGACCAGCGCGACGACGGTCAGGAAGCACAGCTCCATCCGGAAGCTGCTCACCCCGCGCGCCTCGCCGACCTCGGCGAGCACCGAGGACAGCATCAGCGGGCGGTACAGCAACAGGATGGCGGCTACGCACACGAACGCCAGCGCGGCCGTCGGCGCGACCTCGTTGGTCGAGATGCCGAGCACCTCACCGAACAGCAGCGAGTAGACCTCTGACGCGTTCTCGACGGTGAAGCTCAGGAACAGCGAGCCGAGACCGAGCATCACCACCAGCGCCAGCGCGGTGACCACATCGTGGCGGCCGCGCCTGCCCAGCACGCCGATGCCGAGCGCGCCGAACAGCGAGAACACCCCCAGGCCGATCAACGTGTTGATCCCGATCAGGCTCGCACCGGCGGCGCCGGCGAAGGAGCCGTTGGGTACGGCGTGGGCGACGAACGCGGAGCCACGCAGCACGACGAAGAAGCCGATCAAGCCGGCGACCACCGCGACGATGCTCGCCACCTCCCACGCGTTGACCATGAAGCCCGAGAACATCCGTCACGCCCGCCAGCGTCTGGCCAGCAGCCCCGGCAGCCCGGAGAGCAGGTAGGTGAGGAAGATGAGCGTGACGACGAAGAAGCTCACTGGCCAGCCGGTGCCTACCGGCGGCCAGTAGAAGCTGTCGTAGGCGAGCAGGATTCCGAGCCACATGGACCCCACTCCGAGCAGCGCCGCGACGGCGATCGCGACGCCCGGTCGCCGCGTCACGCGCAGCGCCGTGGCGGCTGGGCCGACGAGCAGCGCGGTCGCGAGGATCGTGCCGATTGTCATCGCCGCGAGCGCCACCGCGAGCGCCATCGCGAGCAGGTAGGCGGCGCCGACGAGGCGCACCGGGATGCCCCGCGCGGAGGCCATCTCGGCGCTCATCGAGCTGAGCAGCAGCGGCCGGTACAGCAGCGCGACGATCGCGAGTGCGGCGATGCTCAGCGCGAGCACCGCGGGGATCTGCGAGCGCGCGAAGGTGAACACCGAGCCGAACAGAACCGTGTCCACGGCGCCGGTGGTGTCGTGAACGGTCGAGTTCAGGTACAGCAGCAGCGCCGCGAGCCCGAGGAACGCCCCGAGCACGATGCCCGTCGCGAGGTCGCGACCGCGCGGGCGCTGGATGCCGATCATCTCCATGACGGCAGCCGCGACGACGTCGAACGCGACGACGCCCCACAGCAGCCCCACGCCGCCGAGGAACGCCGCGGATCCTCCGGCCGTGCCGATGTCGCCGAGCGCCTCGCCGGCGAACGACTGCCCGCGCATCACCGTGAACATCCCGACGACGCCGGCCACGATCGCCGCCACCGCGCCAACCACGGCCGCAACGCGGACGTCTTCGCTCGAGAAGAACCCAGGCTCGATCACCGGCGCCAGCAGGGCGCCCAGCGGGTGCCCGCCCGCAAGCGCGCCCACGCCGGCGCTCACGAGACGATCTCCACTCCCGGCAGCGCCGCCTCGTGCCCATGCAGGTCAGAGGAATCGCCAGCGCCGGCGACGACCAGCACGCGCCCGTGCACGTTGAGCACGTCCACGTGGCTGCCGTACAGCTCGCTGAGCACGTCCGCGCGCACGACCTCAGCGGTGGTGCCGCTCGCGGCGCGCCCGGCGGCGATGTAGACGATGCGGTCCATCACCGGCAGCAGCGGGTTCATCTCGTGCGCGCTGATCAGCACCGCTATGCGCTGCTCGGCGGCGATCCGCGCGAGCAGCCCAACCACCTCCTGGCCGGCGCGCAGGTCGAGGTTCGCGAGCGGCTCGTCCAGCAGCAGCAGCTTCGGGCGGGCGATCAGCGCGTGCGCGATCAGAACGCGCTGCTGCTCGCCTCCCGAGAGCAGGCCCACGCGCGCGTCGGCGAAGTCGCCGGCGTCGACCGCCTGCAGCATCTGCTCGATCAGCGCGCGGCGCGCGCGCGAGGGGCGCGGCACGCCGAAGCGGTGCGCGTCGATGCCGAGGCCGACGAGATCGCGCGCGCGCAGCGGCATGTCGGGGTCGAGCAGGAACTTCTGCGGGACGTAGCCGATCAGCGGATTGCGGTGCGAGCGCGGGCGACCGTCGAGCAGCACGCGCCCGGCGCTCGCGGACTGCAGGCCGAGGATCGTCCGGAACAGCGTCGTCTTGCCCGAGCCGTTGGCGCCGATCAGCCCCGTGAACTCGCCTGGGCGGATGGAGAAGCTGACATCGCGCAGGATCTCGCGCCCGCCCAGGCGCACTCCGATCCCCTGCACCGACAGGATCTCATCGGCGTGCGCTCCCGCGGCGCGAGCGCTCTCGGCATCAGCGTATGCGCTCACAGCTTCTCCGTCGAGACCTTTTCGGCGACCGCGCGGCGCAGCGCGCGCACCTCGGCGAGCATCCACGACTGGTAGTCGTACCCGGGCGTCGGCATCGTCTCGTACACCCCCACCACCGGCACGCCCGCGCGTTTGGCCGCTTCCAGGAACGACTGCGTCAGCGAGTCGGTCACCTGCTGGTTGTACACGAACACCTTCACGCGGTGGTCGGTGAACAAGCCGTTCTGCAGCGTCACGTTCTGCGGCGCTGGATCGACGCCGTTCATGATGTCCGCCTGAAGCGAGAACGGGGTCAGGTTGACGGTCCCTGCAGCTTCCAGCATGTAGTCGCCGACCGGCTCGGTGGTGGCCACCGGGGTGCTCGGGTATTCGCGGGCGAACTGCTCGAGCGCCTGATACCACGGCGCGAGCGACTGCTCGAACGCGGACGCCCGCGCGCGGAAGTAGGCGGCGTGCGCTGGCGCCAGCGCCGCCAGGTCGGTGGCGACCGCGTTCGCCACCGCCGGCATCGTCTGCGGTTTGTACCAGAGGTGCGGATTGCGCGTGGAGTCCGGCAACCCGAGCAGCTTCTGCACGTCGATCACCCTGCGCCGCGAGCTCGCCGACGCGGACTCGATCCGTTCCATGAACGTGTCGTAGCCGACGCCGTTCTGCACGACCAGCCCTGCCGACGCCACCGTCTCGGCAACGCTCGGGCTCGCCTCGAACGTGTGCGGGTCGGTGTTCGGGTCGCTCTCGATCGCGAGCGTGCTCACGTAGCGCCCGCCGACCTGCGCGATCACGTTCGCGTACTCGTTCTCGGCGCCGACCGCGAGGATCCTGCCGCCCGGCCTGGCGCCCGGGAGGCCGCTTCCGCAGCCGGCGGCGAGCGTGCAGAGCACGACGAGGCTGAGGATGGCGAGGATGCGCGCTGGCTTGACCACGCCGACCAACCTATCATAAGACTGAGTCTCGTTCTCAGTCTCAGCCGGCAAGACCCAACGCCGCGCGCAACTCCCGCAGCCCGATCCCCTCGACGCGCACGAGCTTCTCGCGCGCGCCGGCGCCGCGGATCACGGACACGCTGCGCACGCCCACGCGCGCGCGCCGGGCAATCAGCCGGCAGAGCGCGTCGTTGGCGCGCCCATCGACGGGCGGCGCGGTGACACGCACGAGCAGCACGCCATCGCGCTCGCCTACGACCTCGTTCGCCCCCGCGCGCGGCGTCAGGCGGACGGCGATCTCGCAGGCGCTATTCGAGATCGCGTCTGCGTTTGCGATTGACGAACAGCACCGCCCCGACGATCACGATCACGACGATCACGATGCCGCCGGCGATGTAGCGCAGTTTGTGGTGCTTGGGCTGCGCTTTTTCTTCGGAGACGGCTTCGGTGGGCGTCAGCACGCTCACGGGGACGCGCTTGGCCTGCAGGGCCGCCGCGACCGCAGGCTCTTCGTGCTTGTTGTACCTGGCGAGCACGTAGCGCCCGTCCTTGAGCGTCACGCGCAGCGAGCGCAGCCGCTTGTTGATCGTCACGGCCTGGACCTGGCCGCCGGCGAGCTGCTGCTTGTATTCGGCGTAGCTCTCTTTCTGGTAGTCGATCGCGCCCACGGCGCCTGCCGCGAACGCGGCCGTCAACAGCCACGCGCAGGCCAGCGACGCAACGCACACGGAGATTCTGCTGGTAGATGAAGCCCTTGTCGATCGGATCATGCGGGGTACCCTACCGTCCGAGACGGTAGCGGCGTCGCGCCGGCTGCGGGTGCTCACTTGCGCGCCATTTTGATCGCCTTCTGCCGTTCGAGCTTGGAGAGCACGACCTTGCGCATGCGCACCGACACGGGCGTCACCTCGACCGCCTCGTCCTCGCGCACGAACTCGAGCGCTTCGTCGAGCGTCTGTTTGCGGTGGGCGTCCAGGCGCACGAGCACGTCGGAGGTGGAGGAGCGCATGTTCGTCAGGTGCTTCTCTTTGACGGGATTGACGTCGAGGTCATCCGAGCGCGAGTTCTCGCCGATGATCATCCCCTCATATACCTCCTCGCCGGGACCGACAAACAACGAGCCGCGCTCCTGCAACGTGAACAGCGAGAAGGTCACGGTCTCGCCGCGACGGTCGGCGACGAGCACGCCGCTGGTGCGCGTGAGGATCTCGCCCGCCCACGGCTCCCAGCGGTCGAACACGTGGTGCATGATCCCCGTGCCGCGGGTCTCGGTGAGGAACTGCGTGCGAAAGCCGATCAGCCCGCGCGCCGGCACCAGGTACTCCATCCGCACCCAGCCGGTGCCGTGGTTGGTCATGTGCTCCACGCGCCCCCTGCGCGCGGCCAGCAGCTGCGTGACGGTGCCGACGTGCTCCTCGGGGACGTCTATCGAGAGGCGCTCGACGGGCTCGTGGCGCTTGCCGTCGATCTCGCGCTCGAGCACGTGCGGCTGCCCGACCGTCAGCTCGAAGCCCTCCCGGCGCATCATCTCGACGAGCACCGCCAGCTGCAGCTCGCCGCGCCCCTGGACCTCGAAGGTGTCCGGTCGCTCGGTGGGCTGGACGCGCAGCGACACGTTGCCGACCAGCTCCTGCGCCAGGCGCGACTCGATCTGCCTGGCGGTCAGCTTGTCGCCGTCTTTGCCCGCCAGCGGCGAGGTGTTGACGCCGAGCGTGATCGACATCGCGGGCTCATCGACCGTGATCACGGGCAGCGGGCGCGGGTCGCCGAGGTCGGCGAGCGTCTCGCCGATCGTCACCTCCGCGATGCCCGCCACGGCGATGATCTCTCCGGGGCCGGCCTCGGGCGCGTCGACGCGCTCGAGCGCGTCGGTGACGTACAGCTCGGCCACCGTCGCGCGCTGGATCGAACCGTCGGCGCGACACCACGCGATCTGCTGGCCCTTGCGGATGTTGCCGTGGCGCACGCGGCAGATCGCCAGGCGCCCGACGTACGGCGAGGCGTCGAGGTTTGTCACGAGCGCCTGCAGCGGGTGCTCGGGGTCGTACGTCGGCGCGGGGATGTGCTCTAGCAGCAGGTCGAGCAGCGGCGCGAGGTTCTGCTCCTCGATCGGATGACCCGGGTCGTACTGCAACGAGGCCACGCCGGCCTTGGCGTTGCAGTAGACGATCGGGAACTCGATCTGGTGCTCGTCGGCGTCGAGGTCCAGGAACAGCTCGTACACCTCGTCGACGACCTCGGCGACGCGCGCGTCGGGGCGGTCGACCTTGTTGACGACCAGGATCACCGGCAGCTTGGACTCCAGCGCCTTGCGCAGCACGAAGCGCGTCTGCGGCAGCGGACCCTCGGAGGCGTCGACGAGCAGCAGCACGCCGTCGACCATCGTCAGGCCGCGCTCGACCTCGCCGCCGAAGTCGGCGTGTCCGGGCGTGTCGATGATGTTGAGCTTGACGTCCCTGTAGCGCAGCGAGGTGTTCTTGGCGAGGATCGTGATGCCCTTCTCGCGCTCGAGGTCCATCGAGTCGAGCACGCGTGTGGCCACGTCCTGGCCGACGCGGAACGCGCCCGACTGCCACAGCATCGCGTCCACGAGCGTGGTCTTGCCGTGGTCGACGTGCGCCACGATGGCGACGTTGCGGATGTCATCTCTTGTCACGCTCACGGCCGAACAGGCTAGCGGCGCGAGCCGCACACTCTGGAGCCGGCGTGTGAACGCCGCCGCCGGGACGGGCTCAGCGCCGCCGCCGGGACGGAGCTAACGCCCGACGCCCACGGCCCGCAGACCGGTCCGCAGCCCGAACCGTGCGAGCGCCGCGGGGTAGCGCTCGGCGGCGGCGATCGTCTGCTCCAGCGCGGCGGCGAAGCGCCGGATCTCCGACTCCTCGATCGTGAGCGCCGGCAGCGCCTTGATCACGTTCATGTGGTGGCCGGCCACCTGGCAGAAGATCCTGTGCTCGTGGAACAGCGGCACGGTGACCAGCTGCGAGAACAGGCCCGGCTGGCGGCGCTCGACCGTCTCCCACAGCCGCCGCGAGCTCGCGCCGGCGGGCGGTCCGAATTCGATCGCCCACATCAGCCCCATCCCCCGCACGTCGCGCACGACCTCGAAGCGCTCGACCAGCGGCGTGGTCAGCTCGAGCAGCAGCGCGCCCATGCGCTCGGCGCGGGCGACGAGGCCCTCCTGATCGATCACGCGCAGCGTCGCCAGCGCAGCGGCGGCCGCGAGGTCGTTGCCGCCGAACGTGGAGCCGTGGCGCACGGCGCGCTCCATGCCGTCGAACACGCTGTCGAACGCGGCGCGCGAGACCAGCACCGCGCCGATCGGCACGAGCCCGCCGGACAGCGCCTTGGCGACGCACACCATGTCGGGCTGCAGGGCCCAGTGCTCGAGCGCGAGGAAGCGCCCCGTGCGGGCGATGCCGGTCTGCACCTCGTCGCAGACGAACAGCGAGCCGGCCTCGCGGCACAGCCGCTGCGCGGCGGGCAGGTAGCCCGCCGGCGGCAGGTTGACCCCCTTGCCCTGGATCGGCTCGACGACGAACGCTGCCACGTCCCCGCGCGCGAGCTCGCGCTCGAGCGCGTCCACGTCGCCGAAGCCCACCGGATCGCAGCCGGGCAGCAGCGGCCCGAAACCCTCGCGGAACTCGACGCCGCCGTTGAGCGACAGCGAGCCGAGCGTCAGCCCGTGAAAGGCGTGCTCGGCGTACAGGATGCGCGGGCGCCCGGTGGCAGCGCGCGCGATCTTGATCGCCGCCTCGACCGCCTCCGTGCCCGTGTTCGCCGGCACCATCGCGGCGAGATTCGTGCAGCCCGCCCGCCCCGCGCGCGCGAGCAGCTGCTCGGCGAGCACGCCGCTGAGCAGCGTCACGCCCAGCTGCGGCATGTTGCCCGTGCGCGCCGCCAGCACCTGCTCGATCGCCGCGATCGCCTCTGGGTGGTTGCGCCCGATCGCGAACACGCCGTAGCCGCCGAACAGGTCGAGGTAACGCTCGCCGTCGGCGTCGATCAGGTGCGCCCCCTCGCCCCCGCTCCACACCTTGTCGAACCCCAGCGTGCGCAGGATCCGCCCGATCTGCGGGTTCAGGTGGCGGTCGTTCAGCGCCAGCTCCTCGCCCGCGCGGGTTTCGAGGATCTGCCGCACGCTGGGCACCGGCTCGGATGGGATCGCCATGTGGGTGTTGAGCCTAGCTCGCACCCGCTCGGCCGGAGCGTCTCACCCACGCGAGCGAAGCGTCGCGCCCGCACGGCCGGAGCGCGGGCGGACGAGCGCGACCGGCGACCCGCTGCGAGGGACCGATACACGCTCCCCTGGTTCCGAAATGCCGACCGTGCGAACAACGCGAATCGCCTGACACAGACGACCACCCACCGCTTCTGCAGACAATCGTCCTAGCTGTGCATGTGTTTGAGCGGGCCCGCCACCGCTCAAGCACGCGTTGACGGCGACCGAAAGCGTGCCACATGCAGGGAGAATCCTGGCTATGTCCGACAGAGCTCGACCGCAGTCGCGTGGTCGACGCGAATGTGCGGGCTCGCACGATACGCATGATCGGAACCGGTGCGGTGGGCGCGGCGCTGCTGATCGCCGCGCCCTGGTTCGGCTGGTGGACGTTCATCCTGCTCGCGCTGTCGGTGGCGAACTTCGTCAACGTCGACCGCCGCATGCATACGAGCGCGCGGCCCGAGCGGGTGAGCGCGTGGGCGATCGTGATCACGCTGGCGCTGATCGCCGTCGGCGTGAGCCTCACCGGCGGGCCCGGCAGCCCGGCGCTGGCATGGCTGGTGCTGCCGGCGGCGATGACCGCCGCGCGCTTCCGCTCGCAGGTCGTGATCGCGGGGCTCGCGCTCACGGTGGTGGTGATCCTCGCGTGCACGCTCGGCGTCGACACGGCGGCGACGCTTCGCGACCCCGTGCCGGTGATTACGACGCTGGCGCTCCTCGCGGCGGTCGTGTCGATCGTGCTCGCGCTGCAGGCGGCCGAGCTGCACCACCGCGGCGAGGCGATCCTCGACCCGCTGACGGGCTTGCTCAACCGCCACGCGCTCGCGCCCCGCTTCGAGGAGCTGTCCGTGCAGGCGCGCGTGACGCGCCAGCCGGTGTGCCTGATGCTGTGCGACATCGACAACTTCAAGGCGGTCAACGACGGCCACGGCCACGACCGCGGCGACGCGGCGCTGCGCGACGTCGCCTACGCGCTGCGCAAGCAGCTGCGCTCGTTCGAGCTCGTCTACCGGCTCGGCGGCGAGGAGTTCCTGGTGGTCCTGCCGGGCGTCGAGCTCGCCGAAGGCCTGGACGTCGCCGAGCGCCTGCGCGCGGCGGTCGAGAGCTCGATGCCCGCCGGCATCCCGATCACGATCTCGCTGGGTGTGAGCGCTGCCCGCGGCGAGCAGGTCGACTACGACGCGCTGTTCAAGGCCGCCGACACGGCGCTGTATGCGGCCAAGCGCGCCGGACGCAACCGTGCGGCGGCCGCGCCGCATGTCGCGGTCAACGATGGTTCGCCGGCGTCCGCCGACGCGACGATCGGCGGCGTCGGCACCATTCCCGGCGCCGCCGAGGAGGCCCCCTCCATGCAACCGCCGGTGCAACCGATTCTCGGCGTTTAGACCGAGCCAAAGCGGGTAATATGGCCCTATGGCGGCTCGTGGTACGGGGGGCCGCACCGTTTGCGAACAGGACGGAGTCGCAACATGCCTGCAGTGGCTGCCAACCAAACGTCCTCGAGGCTGCGAGCGGCCCACGGGGCCGGCGAGGATCCGCAGGAGCTGTTCCGGCGCTGGCAGCACGAGCGCGAGCCCGCGGCGCGTGAGGCGCTCGTGCGCCTGTACATGCCGCTCGCACGCGGCCTGGCCAGACGCTATGGACGCTCCTCCGAGCCGTTCGACGACCTGCTGCAGGTCGCGTCGCTGGGACTGCTGAAGGCGCTCGACCGCTACGACGCCGACCGCGGCCACGCGTTCACGTCGTTCGCCGTGCCGACGATCCTCGGCGAGATGCGCCGCTACTTCCGCGACTCGGGATGGGCGGTGCACGTTCCCCGTGGAGCGCAGGAGCGCGCGCTGAAGGTGCGCGACGCCCAGGAGCAGCTCGCCAACAGCAACGGGCGCGCACCGACGGTCAACCAGCTCGCCCAGTACCTCGAGCTCGACGCCGAGGCGGTGATCGACGCGCTGCAGGCCGGGTACGCCTACGACGCGCTCTCGCTGGACGCGCCGCGGCCGGGCGGCGAAGGCGAGCCGATCGCCTACGGCGACGCGCTCGGCAGCGACGACGAGCGCTACGAGCTCGTCGAGCTCGATGCGACGGTGGTCGCGGTGCTCGGGCACATCCCCCATCGCGAGCGCGTGATCCTGCGCATGCGCTTCGTCGAGGACCTCACCCAGACGGAGATCGCGCAGCGGGTGGGCATCTCCCAGATGCAGGTCTCGCGGCTGCTGCGCCGCTCGCTCGCGCAGCTGCGGACGCTCACGCATGCGGGCTGAGAGCAGCGCCGCCGCTGCTCGATGGCCACGCTCGCGAACGTCCATCTGAGCCTGCCGAGCAGCGCGGAGAACGTCCTGGTCGTGCGCCAGGCGCTGAGCGCCGTCGCCGCCGGCCTGGCGCTCGACGCGATCGAGACGAACGACCTGAACACAGCCGTCAGCGAGGCGTGCAACAACGTCGTCATGCACGCCTATGGCGGCGGCGAGGGGTCGCTCGAGGTCGAAGTGTTCGCGCTTGCCGGCGCGCTCGCGGTCGTGGTGCGCGATCGCGGCTGCGGCATGGGCCCGCGGGCGCTCGGCGACGCTGACGACAGCGGCGACGGGCAGGCCGGCGAGCACGAGGATCGGCACGCCGGCATGGGCATCCCGGTGATGGAGGCGCTCGCGCGACGCGTCGAGTTCAGCGAGCGAGTGGGCGGCGGCACGGAGGTGCGCATGGAGTTCGCCGCCCCGAACGCGCCGCCGCTCGCCCAGCCGCCCGCGTCCCCGGGGCTGTCCGGCGCCGCGGCAAGCTCCCGCACGGGAGAGCCGCTCGAGGGCGAGCCGTCGAGCGCGATCGAGCTACGGCTCGCGCCGAACGAGGTGACGCGCGCGGTGCTTCCCCGTGTGCTCAGCGCACTGGCTGCGCGGGCGCACTTCTCCATCGACCAGATCGCCCACGTGCGGCTGCTCGCGGATGCGCTCGCTGCAGGCTCCGGTGAGACGGCGGACCCGTGCCGACTCGACGTCGATGTCACGGTCGCGCCCCGCTGCCTGGGATTGCGCATCGCTTCGTCGGCCAACGGCGACGGCGAGGCATTCGAGCTGAGCCTCGTGGACGACGGCGCGGCTCCCCGCTGAAGGGGGGCGGCATGCCGGCCGGCCATACACAGGGAGGCAGCGCCGGGCCGGCATGCCGCCGTGTCGCCCCGTATCGGCGAGGCCGCCGGGGGTTGCGGCTCCCGCGCTCGTGGGGACACTGCGCTACGAGGATGCCCCCTTTTCCAGCGTCCTAAACAGACGAGCGAAACGCGTGCCGGACCCGCGGGCACAGCCGCTGTCTGGACGCCGATCTACAGCTCGCGCACGCGACGCTCCAGGAACCGGCGCTCGGGCTCGGAGCGCACCAGCGACAGCGCGCGCTCATAGGCGACTCGGGCGTCGGCATTGCGCCCGAGACGACGCAGGAGATCGGCGCGGGCCGCGTGCAGGTACTGGTAGCCGTCGAGCTCGATCCGCTCGATCGCCTGCAGGCCCGCGTCGGGCCCGTAGGCCTCCGCGAGCGCGACCGCGCGGTTGAGCTCGACGACGGGAGAGCCCGTCAGGCTCGCCAGCCGCTCGTAGAGCGCGACGATCGCCGGCCAGTCGCTGCGCTCGCCGGCGTGCAGGGAGGCGATGGCGGCCTGCAGGACGTAGACCCCGTCGACGCCTCCGCGCAGCGCCACGGCGCGCGCGAGCGCCGCGCGTCCGGCCGTGATCTGGGGGCGGTCCCACAGCGACCGGTCCTGGTCGGCGAGCAGCACGAGCTCGCCGTCGCGCACGCGCGCGACGCGGCGCGAGTCGTGCAGCAGCATCAGCGCGAGCAGGCCGAACGCCTCGGGCTCGTCGGGCATCAGCTCCGCGAGCGCGACGCCGAGGCGGATCGCCTCCGCGGCGAGCAGCTCGCCGCGGCCGTCGTAGCCCTCGTTGAAGATCAGGTATATGACCGCCAGCACCGCCGCGAGCCGCTCGGGCAACAGGTGCGCGGGCGGGATCCTGAAGGGGATCCCCGCGTCCCTGATCTTGCGCTTGGCGCGCACCAGCCGCTGCGTCATCGTCGACTCTGAAACGAGGAAGGCGCGGGCGATCTCTCCCGTGCCGAGCCCAGCCAGCGCGCGCAGCGTGAGCGCGATCTGCGCGTCGGTGGCAAGCGCGGGGTGGCAGCATGTGAAGATCAGCTCGAGCCGTTCGTCGCGGAAGCTCGTCTCGTACATGTCGTCCTCGATCGCCGCGGGCGCCATCGGCCCGGCCGGCTCTCCGGCGCGGGCGTCAGCGTCGGCGAGCAGCTTGGTCTTGGCGGCGAGCGTGCGCCGGCGGCGAATGCGATCGATCGCGCGGTTGCGCGCGGTGGCGATCAGCCACGCGGCCGGGTTGGCGGGCGTGCCGTCGTCGGGCCATCGTTCGGCGGCGATCGCGAATGCCTCCTGGGCGGCGTCCTCGGCGAGGTCGAAGTCGCCGAGGTAGCCGACCAGCGCAGCGAGCACGCGCCCCCACTGCTCGCGGAAGACGTCTTCGATCAGCGCGCCACCACCGGGCGCACCTCGACCGCGCCGCCCAGGCGCGCCGCGGGAATCCGCGCGGCGAGCTCGATTGCGGCGTCGAGGTCGTCGGCCTCGAGCAGGTAGTAGCCGCCCAGCGCCTCCTTGGTCTCGAGAAAGGGGCCGTCGGTGGTGAGCGTCGCGCCGTCCTTGACCCGCACCGTGGTGGCGGTCGTCGCGGGCTGCAGCTGCGCTCCGCCGCTGATGCCGGGCGTCTGCATGATCGCCATGTACTCGCCGGTGACCGCGCTCTGCTCCTCTGCGGAGAGCCGTTCCCAGGCTTCCATGGCTTCGCCGGTGTAGATCTGGAGCATGTACTGCATGGCTTCCTCCTTCTGTCGGATTATGGTCGCCCTGGTGACGAAGCGCGCGATCCCTCGCCGACCAATATTCATTGACACACATATAATTGTGCATATATATTATTTTTGTGATGAGTGCGTTCGACGTCGTGGCCGAGCCGGCGCGCCGTGAGATCCTCGACGCGCTGCTCGCCGGCCCCCGCGCGGTCGGCGAGCTGGTGTCGCTGACGGGGCTGAGCCAGCCAAACACCTCGCGCCACCTGCGCATCCTGCGCGAGGCCGGGCTCGTGGAGGCACGCGCGGCCGGGCAGCGCCGCCTGTACGGGCTGCGCGGCGAGGGCTTCGCCGAGCTGGCCCGCTGGCTGACCCCCTACGTGCTGCTGTGGCAGGGCGGCCCGGGCGCGCTCGAACGCAGCCTCGCGCGGCGCGAATGAGGGGCGGGACGCTCAGGCGACGACTTCGTCGGCGGCGCCGATGATCGGCACATGCTCGGCGACTCCCGTCACGCTCAGCAGTCGCTGGACCTGCTGCGAGCCGGGGGTGATCGCGAACGCCTGCCGGCGCTCACGGCAGCGCTCGAGCGCGGCGAGGATCACGCGCAGGCCGGTCGAGTCGATGAACTGCAGCTGCTGTAGGTCGAGCACGACCATCGCCTCGCCTTCGAGCTCGGCGCTGCCGAGCGCCTGCTCGAGCGCGCCCGAGCTGGCCATGTCCAGTTCGCCCTCCAGGGTCAGGATCGCGCGACCCGCCTCGCGACGCACGTCGATCACCAGCTGATCACGTACCCCCATGGCAGTAATTTTACCGGAGAGGACCGGTTCGCCTCGTCTGCCCATGCCATCCCCCCTTGACGATGAGATCGTCTGCTGGCTCCCGCGAGCGGATCTCGACTAGAGCCTAAGGTCGCCCATATGTTCGATTCTAGGGAACCTTTGGAATCCCGATAGCATACACTCGAACGGCGCAGCGAGCCGCCGGGGCGCGCCGACGTCAGCCAGGGTCGAGCAGCGCCCCTCAGTCGGTCGTGCGCCGCCGGTACAGCGAGCTGGCCAGCGGCGCGAAAACGGCGATCAGCGCGAGCGACCACAGCAGCGAGGCGAGCACCGGGTGCTGCATGGGCCACACATGGATGCCGGCCGAGGGGTTGGGGTTGCCGAGCAGCTGCCTGCTGGCGGCGGTGACGGCGCTCACGGGGTTCCAGTTGGCGAGCGTCTGCAGCAGCGCGGGCATGTGCTCGGTGGGAACGAGCGCGTTTGAGACGATCGCGAGCGGGAACAGGATCACCAGGCCGACACCCTGCGCGGACTCGGGGCTCTTGCTGAGCATCCCCAGGCACGCGCAGCCCCAGGAGATCCCGTAGCTGAACAGCAGGAAGATGGCGAAGCCGCCGGCGACCGACGCGACGCCGGCGTCGGGCCGCCAGCCGACGACCAGACCGGTGGCGGCGACGAAGAAGGCGCAGACGGCAGCGGTGAGGATGTCGGCGAGCGAGCGCCCGACGAGCACGGCCGGGCGCCACATCGCGAGCGTGCGGAAACGGTCGATCACGCCGCTTTCCAGGTCCGAGCTCAGGCCGACCGCCGTCCCCATCGCAGAGGTGGTGAGGTTCATCGCGAGCAGCCCGGCGATCGCGAAGTCCTTGTAGCTGCCGCCGTGGGGCAGCACGACCCCGGAGCCGAATACGTAGACGAACAGCAGCGTGAACAGCACCGGCTGGACGGTCACGTCGGAGAGCTGCAGCGGCTCGCGTTTGATGTGCACGAGGTTGCGCTGGGTGAGCACGGCGACGTCGCGGAGCCTGTTCACGCGACCACCTCCTTGGGTTGAGCGTCGGTGTCGGCCTCGGTGTCGGTGTCGGTGTCTGTGGGATGGCCGGTGAGGGCGAAGAACACGTCGTCGAGCGAGGGCTGGTGCACCTGCACGTCATCGACGGTGATCCGCGCCGCGTCGAGCGCGCGCACGATCGTGCTCGCCAGCCCATCCGCGCGCTCGACCGGCGCGCGCAGCCGGCGCCCGTCGTGGCTGACGTGCACGGGCCCCGCCACGAACGGGCCGAGCGCCGTGACGGCGTCGGCGCTGATCTCGCTGAGCGTGATCTCCAGGCGCGCGCCACCGACCTGCGCCTTGAGCTCCGCGGCGGTGCCGCCGGCGATCACACGCCCGCGGTCGATCACGACGATACGGTCGGCGAGCTCGTCGGCCTCGTCGAGGTACTGCGTCGTCAGCAGCAGCGTCACGCCGCCGCCGACGAGCCCCCTGATCACGTCCCACATGCGCACCCGGCTCGTGGGGTCGAGGCCGGTCGTCGGCTCGTCGAGGAACAGTACGGGCGGGCGCGTCATCAGCCCCGCGGCCAGGTCCAGGCGCCGGCGCATCCCGCCCGAGTACTCCTTGAGGATGCGGTCGGCGGCGTCGACGAGCTCGAACTGCGCGAGCAGCTCGCCCGCCCGCGCGCGCGCCTGCGCCCGCGACAGACCGCTGAGGCGTCCGATCATCACCAGGTTTTCGCGGCCGGTGAGGACCTCGTCGAGCGTTGCCGCCTGGGCGGTGACGCCGATCTTTCGCTGGACCGCGCGCGCTTCCCGGACGACGTCGTGGCCGCCGACGCGCGCCGTGCCCGCGTCGGGGATCGACAGCGTGGTGAGGATCCGTACGGCGGTGGTCTTGCCGGCGCCGTTCGGCCCGAGCACGCCGAGGATCGAGCCGGCGGGCACCTCGAGGTCGATCCCGTCGAGCGCAACGGTCGCGCCGAATCGCTTTTGCAGGCCGTGAGCTTCGATCATCAGGTCGGTCACTGCAGCGATCCTACAGTAACTGAAAAAATAGTGCAACTGAAATTTTTGATAGGATGGTGAGATGTTGGACGAGGGTTCCCGCAGCGCGGATCCGCCCGCTGACGCCGAGATCTCCGAAGGGCTGTCCGACGAAGGCCGAATCCACCGGCTGCTGGTGCAGGAGCTCGGAGAGGAGATGGCCGGCGCGTTCGTACTCGCGCGCGAAACGCAGGAGCGCTGGGAGCGCCGGCGCCACCCGCACGCGGGGCTGCGCGAGCGCAAGAAGCGCCGCACGCGCCAGCAGATCTCCGACGTGGCGACGTCGCTGTTCGTCGTGCGCGGCTTCGACCAGGTGAAGGTGTCGGAGATCGCGGAGATCGTGGGCGTGTCGGAGAAGACGGTCTACAACTACTTCCCCACGAAGGAGTCGCTGGTGTTCGACCGCGCCGACGAGGGGATCGCGCGCATGGCGGCGGCGCTGCGCGAGCGCGAGCCGGGCGAGTCGCCGACACGCGCGGCGCTGCGCGCGCTCGGCGCGGACATGGACGACCTCGAAGACCTCCCCGACGCGATCTACATGTTCCTGCCGCTGTTCGCGGAGATGCTCGCCGCGACGCCGTCGCTGCGAGCAGCGTACCTGGACCTCCAGGGGCGCCTGGTGGAGGTCGCCACGGAGGAGCTCGCGCGCTTTGCCGACATCGACCCGCGCGACCCCGAGCCGATGATCGCCGCGCGCGCGATCGTCGCCCTGCACGAGCTCGCGTTCGCGTCCCGCATGCGCCACATCGAAGACGGATTGCGCGCCAGGGAGCTGCGCGAGGCGGTGCTCGCCGACCTCGAGCGCGCGGCGCGGCTGCTGGACACGGGGCTGTGGTCGTTCAACCTGCTGACCGAGGGCGTGCGCACGCGCCAGCAGCTGCGCGAGGCCACGGAGGCGACCGCCGAGGCCCGCCGGCAGGTGCTCGCCGCGCTCAGGCAGGCCCGCGCGAGCTGGCGCGAGCTACGCGGCCGCGAGCACGGCGTCGGCTAGCGCAAGCGCAGCGAGTTCAAGCGAGCGGCGCGGCTCGGGCGTGACGAAGCCGCTCGAGGCCGTCGAGGATCAGATCCAGTCCCCACGCGAACTCGATGGCGTTGTCGTACCCGGACTCGGGGAGCCTCGTGGCGATCTCGACGAGGTTGGGGTAGCTCTCGAGCGCGCCGATCATCATTGCCGCCCTCCTCTGCGCGGCTTCTCCGGCGCTGTCGGGGGTCTCGAAAGCCGTATCCCTTTCCTGCAGGGCGAAGCCGTAGATGTAGGCGTCCTGGACCGAGTAGGCGTGGATCGCCATCTCGAATGAGAAGCCCGCCTTGCGCAGGCAGCCCATCACCGCGTCGTGGTTTCGCAGGTTCGCCGGCCCCGGACGCCTCGACTCCATCATCCCTATCGCCCAGCTGTGGCGCCCCAGCGCCTCGCGCGTGGAGGTCGCCCGGCGCCGCATGGCGGACCTCCAGTCGAGGTCCCCGGCAGGGAGCTCGATCTCGCTGAAGACGATGTCGACCATGCCATCGAGGAGCTCCTCCTTGCTGGCGACGTGCTTGTAGAGCGCCATCGGCACCACGCCCAGCTCCTGTGCGAGCCCGCGCATGCTGAACGCTTCGAGCCCGGCCTCGTCGGCGAGCGCGACGGCGGCCTGCAGCACGCGAGCGCTGTTCAGCGGTTTCCTGGTCGCGGTCCTCTGTCTTGTCATCGGCCTTGACAAGTGTACAGCGTACACCTATAGTTCCACGCACGAGTGTACGCCGTACACCTGACAGGAAGGCATCACATGAGCCCCGACGCGCCATATCCCGTCCAGTACTCGGTCGACTATCCCGACCGGCCGCTCAACCGCCTGACCACCTTCTTTCGCCTGTTCATGGTCATCCCGATCGCGATCGTGCTCGCCCTCATCGAGGGCAGCGTCTCCGCCTACGGTGGAAGGGCCGGCGGGACCGCCAGTGCAGTCGGCCTGGTCGTGCTGCCCACACTGCTGTTGATCCTGTTCCGGCAGAAGTACCCGCGCTGGTGGTTTGACTGGAACCTCGAGCTGATGCGCTTCTCCGCGCGGGTGGGCGTCTACCTGGCGCTGATGGACGACCGCTACCCCTCCACGGACGAGCATCAGGCGGTGCATCTCGAGTTGCCCTATCCGGACGCGCGCAACGACCTCAACCGCTGGCTGCCGCTGGTCAAGTGGCTGCTGGCCATCCCGCACTACGTGGCGCTGTTCTTCCTCTACATCGCCGCGTTCTTCGTCGTGATCGCCGCCTGGCTCGCGATCCTCTTCACCGGTCGCTTCCCGCGCGGGATGTTCGACTTCCTCGTCGGCGTCGGCCGCTGGACCAACCGCGTGATCGCCTATGCCCACGTGCTGGTCACCGATCGCTACCCGCCGTTCCGCCTCGCGCCGTAGGTCCGTCAGCTCTCGACCACCACGTCGGTGATCGCATCGATGCCGGCGAGTCGCCCCGCCAGCTCGTCGCCCAGCCCGTAGCGGGCGGCGAGCTCCGCCGGCGCGGTGTAGCAGAGCTTGGTCTGCTCCCCGTCCGCCCAGATCAGGACCTTTAGCGGCAGATCGAGAGCCGCCAACGGCGAGGCGTCCATCACCGGCGTCCCCGCTTGCGGACTGCCGAAGATGACGACTTTCGTGTCGCGCAGGCGCAGGCCGACCGCCTCGGCCTCGCCGCTGTGGTCGATCACCGCGAACAGCTTCATTCCCTTCTCCGCCACCAACGCCGTCAGGCGGGCGACCGTGTCGGCGACCGGCCTGGGACTCAGCTTGGTGACGATCGCGGCGCCGGGCCGATGCGATGCTGCGTTCTGCTGCTGGGTGTTGGACACGCCCCCTCCGATCAGTACATGTAGTGGATCAGCGCACGACCGCTTCCTCGGAAGGCTTGTTATCGAAAACCAGGCGCGCTATGAAGGCCTGAGCTGGATGCGCACCGTGACCGGCTGACTCTCGAGTGCGCGGAACATCGCGCCGGTGGCCAAGCGCCCGGCCGGGCTGCTCGAGAAGGTCGCGATTCGAGCCTTGACGTCGTCGTCGGGCAACAGCTCTGCCGTGCCCGTTCGCCAATGGCGGCCGCGGCGGACGCGAACCTGTGGGTTGGCCTCGAAGTTGAGCACCCAGCCCGCGTGACGGCCGTGCTGAGCTATCAGCCAGAGCGTGTCGCCGTCGGCCGTACAGAAGATCGGCGTGTGCCGCAAAGCACCCGTTCGCCTGCCCTTCGTCTCCACCAGCGCCATGCCTGGCGGAGTGATCCCGACCCTGAACAGGCCGCGCATCATCGGATTGGCCGAATAGCGTCCGATGAGAATCTCAAAGCGTCGCTTCACCGGTCGATCGTTGCCGTTTGTCATAGCTTCGCCTCGGTGGTCGGTGAGCGTCCTACGCCCTGGGCGGATCCGCCGGCTTGAGGCGCTTGCGGCCCTTCTGGTCCTTGCGCCCCGTGCCGATGCACTCGCGGCAGACGATCCACCTGCTCTCGCCGGACCCTTCGCCATCCCCCGACCAGGGCGTCCACCCCACCCCCTCGCAGGTCGAGCAGCGTGCGTTCTCGGGTATGTGCCGATCGCTCTGCGCCATCGTCAGCAGCATATCCCGCCGTCAGCCGCCGGACCACCCCAGCCGCCGGGATCACTGCTGCTGGGTGGCGAGCCGCTCGTGCACCGATCGGACCGCGCTCGAGCCCTCGCCGACGGCGGCGGCGACCCGCTTCATCGAGCCGCGGCGCACGTCGCCGGCAGCGAACACGCCCGGCGTCGAGGTCTCGAACGGGAGCGGACCGCTCGCGCCGGCGCTCACCGACTCGGGCAGCTGGCGGTCGGTGAGGATGAAGCCATCCCTGTCGAGCAGCACGCTGCCGTCCAGCCACGCGGTCGCCGGCAGCGCGCCGATGAAGCAGAACAGGCCCGCGCAGGAGACCGTGCTCCGCTCGCCGGTCGCGGTGTGCACGAGCGTGGCGTGCTCGAGACGGCCATCGCCGGCGAGCCCCTGCACTTCGACGCGCGTCTGCAGCGTGATCTTCGGGTCGGCCTCGATCCGCTCGATCAGGTAGTGCGACATGCTCTGCGTGAGGTCGTCGCGCCGGATCGCGATCGTGACCGCGCAGTTGCTCTGCGCCAGATAGATCGCGGCCTGCCCCGCGGAGTTGCCGCCGCCGATCACCAGCACCGGCGCGCCGTCGCACACGCGCGCCTCCAGGTCGGTGGCCGCGTAGTACACGCCGGCACCCTCGAAGCGCTCCAGGTCCTCCACGTCCAGGCGCCGGTAGCGCGCTCCGGAGGCGACGATCGCCGCGCGCGTGGGGATCTCGCTGCCGTCCCTCAGCGTGATCACGTGGAAGCTGCCCTCCGAGCGCAGGCCGACGACCTCGCACGGGGAGTTCAGCCGCGCGCCGAGGCGCAGCGCCTGCACGGCCGCCCGCCCGGTGAGATCGCCGCCGGAGATGCCGTTGGGGAACCCCGCATAGTTCTCGATGCGCGAGCTCGCGCCCGCCTGGCCGCCGACGGCGACCGCGTCCAGGCACACCGTGCTGAGACCCTCCGAGGCTCCGTACACGGCCGCGGCGAGGCCGGCGGGGCCGCTGCCGACGACGACGAGATCGAAGATGTAGCCGGGCTTGGGCTGGAAGGTCAGGCCGAGGCTCTCGGCGAGCGTCGCCGCCGTCGCGCGCCGCAGGATGCCCGTCGGGGTGACCACCACCGGCGTGTCCATCGCGCGCACGCCCATGCTCGTGAGCAGCGCGTCCACGTCCTCGGCGTCCTCGAGGTCGATCCACTCGTGGGCCAGGCGCGAGTGTTCGGCGAACGTCCGCAGGCTCATCGCCTCCGAGGAGTAGCGCGAGCCGATGATGCGGATCGCCTGCGCCCCCTCCCCGGAGCGCAGCGTCTCGCGCCGCGCGACGAGCGTGCCGAAGATGACGTCCGCGAGCGCCGGGCGCACGCTCATCAGCCGCCGGAACTCGGCCTGCTCGATCGTCAGCACGCGGCCCGCACGCGAGACGCGGCAGGTCAGGAAGCGGCGCTGGCCGGTCAGCAGCCCCAGCTCGCCAATGAAGTTGCCCGGCCCGAACGCTGTGACGATCACCTCTTCGACACCCTCGGAGCGCACGATCTCGACTTCGCCCTCGAGCACCACGAACAGGTCGAAGGAAGCCTCCCCCGCCTCGAACAGCAGGTCCCCCGCGGCGACCGCGCGCTCGCTGCCAAACGCCGCCATCTCCTGCAGCTGGGACGCGCCCAGCACCGGGCCGGCCAGGGGTTGGGGGGTGCCTGGCGTGCTCATCGCGTGAGCGTAGATCATCGCCCGACGCGAGCCCGGTTGCGAACCCCCTCGCGACCTGCGAGCGTGCCCAAGCCCGTGTAACGCCGATCTGCGCGAGACGACTAAACCGCGATGCCCGGCGCCCGCCGAGGCGATCGCCGACACCGAGCTCGCGTGCGAGCGACCGAAAGGACCATCCCGCCAATGCCGATTCCCGAGTCCATCGCCGCGTTCATCGACGCCCAGGCCAAGCGTTCGCCGGTGTCCTACGCCGACCTGCGCGCGGTCGTCTTCAACGGCACCACCAAGCGCTCGCCCGAGCCCAGCCACACCGACGGGCTGCTCGCGATCCCGCTGCGGGTCTTCTCGGCGCTCGGCGTGCGCTGCGAGGAGGTGCGCACCGTCGACCGCACGATCCCGCCGGGACTGTGGCCGGACATGCGCAAGCACGGCTACGACGAGGACGAGTTCCCCGACATCTACCGCTCGCTCGTCGAGCCCGCCGACATCCTGCTGCTGGCCGGCCCGATCTGGCTGGGCGATCAGAGCTCGCAGACGCGCACGATCATCGAGCGCCTGTACGCCTACTCCAGCGACGTCAACGACCGCGGCCAGTGGGCCTATTACGGCAAGGTCGGAGGGGTGCTGACGACCGGCAACGAGGACGGCGGCAAGCACGTCAGCGCGCAGGTGCTCTACGCGCTGCAGCACATCGGCCTGACGATCCCGCCGCAGTCAGACAGCTACTGGGTGGGCGAGGCCGGCCCGGGCCCGTCCTACCTCGACGAGGTGGGCGGCGGGCAGCACAACGCATGGACCACGCGCAACGCGGTGTTCATGACGTGGAACATGCTGCACCTGGCGCGCATGCTCAAGGACGCCGGCGGGATCCCCGCGTACGGCAACTCCACCCACGACTGGGACCTCGAGCAGAGCGAGCACCCGAACCCCGAGTATCGCTGAGCGCGCTGCCCGGCCGGTGCGCCTGTACAGTCGGATCGTCGAGGGTCATCAGGTCATCCGGGACGGCAGGCGCGCACGGGCGTCGCGGACGCTCGCGCTCTCGCTTGCGCTCATGCTGGTGGCGGTGTGCGTGTTGGCAGCGACGGCCCGCGCCGAGCTGATCGCCGTCGACCCCCTCGGCGCGGCCGTTCCCGTCCTGTGGGACGGGGGCGTCGCGTGGCAGGACGAAGACGGCGTGCTCGCGGCGAGTCCGGGGGCGACGCCGCACCGGCTGGTGTCGTTCAAGTCGCTCGGCTACCTACACAGGTTCGCGCTCGATGCCGGCGCCGAATCCGAAGCGAGCGCCGCCGCCGCCGGGCCGCTGGCGTTCGGCTGGGAAGAAGCCAACGAAACGACCCCGCCGATGGGGCCAGGCGACCAGCGCGTCCCGTCCCCCGCGCTGCCGTACGAAACGTCGATCGTGCACCGCGGCGTGGTGGCGGCCGACGGGCAGGTGACGACGCTGGGGGGCTGCGGGCCGGAGGGCGAAGGCGAGTTCTTGGACTACCGCGTCTCGCTGTCGGGCTCGAGCGTCGCCTACAACTGCCAGGGCGTGCCGCCCGGCGTCAAGCCGGAACGCGAAGCTCAGCCCTCCTACATGGTGCTGGGCGATCTCGCCGCTGCGGGCGCGGCGCCGCGCACGATCGACGCCGTGCAGGCGCGCTTTCAGGTCTCGGGCGACTACCTCGCGTACGTGCTCGACGAAGGCTATGGCTCGGCTCACATGGTGGTCGAAGACCCGGTGGCGGCGAGCAGCTACGAAGCGCCGAAGACCCTCGTCGAGGGCCTCAGCTCGTTCGCGCTCGGATCCGAAGGGGCGCTCGTGCTGGTGGGCGCGCAGGGCGGCGCGGGCTGTCCCGACGATTCCTCGAGCACCGTGTGGCTGTCGCCGAGCAGCCCCGTCGCGCACACGCTCGGCTGCTTCTACAGCGGCTCGCTGCGCGTCGTCGGCGGACAGTGGGTGGGCCTCGCTCCCGGCCCGGGCTCGCAGGCCTCGCTCGAGCTCGTCACACTCGCCAGCGGAGCCACGCGCGCGCTCGCGACGCTCGCCAACCCCGGGATGCTCGGCGCCGCACAGGGGGTTCAGGCCGCGGACGCAGACTTCGACGGCAAGCAGCTGGCATGGACGACGATCACGTGTGCGGGCACCGCCGTCGAGTACGCGCCCGAAGTCGGCGCCATGTCGCCGAGCGCGCCAGGGTCAGCCGTCTGCCCGCTCCACTTCGTCACGCACGGCGTGCTTCGCGCCAACGCGAGGGGCATCGTGCACGTCGCCGTCTCCTGCCCGCTCGGCTGCCCGTTCGTCCAGCTATCGCTCGCCAAACCGAGCGCGCTGGCCACGCCCGGAGCGCTCCTGTTCCGGGCGGCACCGTCGACGACCCTGCGCGAGTCGTTGCGGCTGTCGAAGCGCCAGCTGCGCTATCTGCGCCGTCATCGTCGCGTCAGCGCCACGCTCGTGGCGCTCAGCCAGGGGCTCGGCACCGCGCGCGAATCCAAATACGCGGCGCGCGTCACGCTCGCCGGCTGAGCGCTGCGTTCAGGTTTCTTTCAGGCTTGCGCGTCAGCATTGGCGCATGAACCTGCTGGTCGTCGACGACGACCCCTCGGTGCGTGAAGCGCTAGCGCTGGTGCTCGGTCACGACGGGTTCGAGGTGAGCACTGCGGTCGACGGCCGCGAGGCGATCCGGATGCTCGCGCTGGCGCCGCCCGACGCGGTGGTCCTCGACGTGCTGATGCCCGGCCTCGACGGCCTGGAGGTGTGCCGACGGCTGCGCGCGACCGGCGACCGCACGCCCGTGCTGATGCTGACCGCGCGCGCGGAGGTGAGCGAGCGCGTGGCGGGCCTGGAGGCGGGCGCCGACGACTACCTGGTCAAGCCGTTCGCGCGCGAGGAGCTGATCGCGCGGCTGCGAGCGCTGCTGCGCCGCACCGGCTGGGAGGGTGAGGACGAGACGCTGCGCTTCGAGGACCTCGAGCTGGACCCGCTCGCACACGAGGCGCGCCGCGGCGGGCGCACGCTCGAGCTGACCCGCACCGAGTTCCTGTTGCTCGAACTGCTGATGCGCCACCCGCGCCAGGTGCTCTCGCGCGCGACGATCTTCGACCGCGTGTGGGGCTATGACTTCGGCCCCGCCTCCAACTCGCTCGAGGTGTACGTCGGCTACCTGCGCCGCAAGACCGAGGCCGCGGGCGAGCCGCGACTCGTGCACACGGTCCGCGGCGTCGGCTACGCGCTGAGGCCGTCGCAGCGATGAGCTTTCGCGCGCGCATGGTGCTGCTCGCCGCGAGCGCCGTCGCGGCGGCCGTGGTGATCGCGTCGGTGGTCGTGTACGTGGTCACCGGCGACGAGCTGCGCGGGCAGATCGACAGCAGCCTGCGCAACGAGCTCGTCCCCGGCCCCCACGCCGTGCAGGTCAGGACGGAAAAGCTCAGCCCGAGCCAGCTGGCCAGACTCGAAAAGGCAGCTCCCCCCGCAAAGCGGACCCAGATCTACGTGCGGGGATCCAAGCAGCTCGGCGGCGGCTTCTCAGCGGAGTCGGTGGAAGCGGCGGGCCCCGCCCCCGGCACGGTGCTGCTGCGCGGCAGCGAAGCCCGGCAGATCGCTGGCGCGGGCGGCGGCTCCTCCGGCTCCTCCTCCGGCTCCTCCTCCAGCGCCTCCTCGAGCTCCTCCTCCAGCGCCTCCTCGAGCTCCGCCTCCGTCGCCTCGGGGGTCGCTGAGGCGTTGTCCGCCCCTGAAGCGAACCTCAAGTTCCTGAGCGTCGTCCGCCAGGGCCACAACGGCAAAGCCTTCAAGATCGTGTTGCCGAGTCTTGGGTTCGGCGGCGCAACCGGCTACGCACAGCTCGTGCAGGTCGGCGGGCAGGTGCTGCGCTCGAACGGCGCCAGCGGCGGGTTGCCCGTGACCGCCGCCACCCGCGCCGTGGCCGCCGGGCGCCGGCCCGCGTTCTACAGCGACGCGACGCTCAACGGCACGAAGATGCGCGTGCTGACCGCGCCCGCGGCAAAGGACGTCGTGTGGCAGATCGCGCTGCCGCTGACCGACGTCAACAGCACGCTCGACCGCCTGCGGCTGGTGCTCGCGGCGGTGATCCTCGGGGGTGTGCTGCTGGCGGCCGCGCTCGGGCTGCTCGTCTCTCGCGCGGCGCTCGTGCCCGTGCGGCGGCTGACCGGCGCCGCCGAGCGCGTCGCCCGCACGCAGGATCTCGGTCACCGCATCCGCGCCGACGAGGGCGACGAGCTCGGCCGGCTGGCGGGGAGCTTCAACACGATGCTGGCGGCGCTCGAGCGCTCGCGGCTGTCCCAGCGCCAGCTCATCTCCGACGCCTCGCACGAGCTGCGCACGCCGCTGACGAGCGTGCAGGCGAACCTCGACGCGCTCGCGCTCGGGGACGCGCTCGCGCCACAGGAGCGCGCCCGCGCGGTCGCCTCCGCGCAGGCGCAGCTGCGCGAGCTGACGGTGCTGGTGGGCGACATGGTCGACCTGTCGAAGACCGACGTCGAGGAGGTCGAGGTCGAGGACGTTCGCCTGGACCTCGCCGCCATCGACGCGGTGGGGCGCGCGCGACTGCACGCGCCGCAGTGCACGTTCAGCCTCGACGTCGAGCCGTGCATCGTGCGCGCGGCGCCCGCGCGGCTTGACCGTGCGATCGCCAACCTGCTCGACAACGCCACGAAATGGAATCCCCCTTCCCCACCCTGTAATCCCCCCCAGCGGGCGGGCGATCCAATCGAAGTGCGCGTGCGCGACGGCCGCCTGGAAGTGCGCGACCACGGGCCGGGGATCGACCCGGAGGACCTGCCGCGCGTGTTCGACCGCTTCTTCAGGGCGCCCGCCGCGCGCGGGCGGCCCGGCTCCGGCCTCGGCCTCGCGATCGTCCGCCAGACCGCCGAGACGCACGGCGGCGCCGTGCACGCGGTCAACGACCCCGACGGCGGCGCGCGTCTGATCCTCGAGCTCCCGTCGCTTGCGATGACCCCATCCGAGCTCGCCGCCTCGCGCGCGGACGAGCCCCCCGTGGCCGGCGCCGTTCAGGAAGCTCCTCGGCTTCGTTAAGCCGATTCTCAGGCTGCGCGGGCTTGATGAGCCCATGCCGTCGACCAGAAGAGGAGCCCCTATGTCCCGCCCCGCAGTCGTTCGATCCGCGGGCCGCGCCCGCGCCGCGCATCTGCCCGCGCTCGCTGCGGCGGGAGTGATCGCCGCGAGCCTGGCCCTCGCCGCCTGCGGCGGCTCCTCGCCGTCCTCGACATCCTCCGCCGCCTCCGAACAGCAGGCCGAAGTGAAGTTCGCCGACTTCGCCCGGTGCCTGCGCGAACACGGCATCGAAGCCAACGTCGCGAACGGACCCGGCGGCGAAGGCCATGGGCTGAAGATCAAGGGCGCCGGGGGGCCGGCCAAGATGGAAGCCGCCCAGAAGGCCTGCAAGAAGTACCAGCCCGAACCGCGAAAACTCAACCTCTCTCCGCAGGAAAAGGTGGAACGCGCGGAAGCCGTCGAAAAGTTCGCCAAGTGCATGCGCGAACACGGCATCGAAGTGCACGGCTCGAGCTCCGAAGGGCGCGTCTCGATCCAGATCCACGGCAAGCCAGGCGGGGGCGGTCCCAACCCGGAAAGCCCCGCCTTCCAGAAAGCGCAGAGCTCGTGCCAGAAGCTGCTTCCCTTCAAGGCCCCGCACGGTGGGGCGGCGCCGTCCGGCAAGCCAGGCGGCTCCGAAAGCGGCAGCTTCGCGACCGGCGGCTGAGCCGTGAACCAGGAGGAGCGCTCCTCGCGGCGCAGGCGCCTGCGCTGGTTGGCCGCCGGCGCGCTGGCGGTGGCTGTAGTGGCCGTGCTGGCCGTGGCGCTGCTCGGCTCCGGCTCGGGCGCCCATCACGGCTCGGAAACCGGCGTGCCTGACGGCGACACGACCGCGAACGTCACCCGTCGCACGCTGTCTGAAAGCTCGACCGTCAGCGGCACGCTCGGCTACGGCACGACGCTCGAACTCTACGACCGGCTCGGCGGGACCTTCACGTGGCTGCCATCCGTCGGCGCCGTGATCGGCCGCGGCGGGACGCTGTGGCGGATCGACGATCTGCCGATCGTGCTGATGTACGGCTCCGTTCCCGCCTACCGCGCGCTCAAGCAGGGCGTCAGCGACGGCCCCGACGTGACCGAGCTGAACGAGAACCTGATCGACCTCGGCTTCGACCCCTACGGCGCGATCACCGTCGACGAAGCCTTCGGCGAAGCCACCGCCGCCGCCGTCAAGCGCTGGCAGAAGTCCGACGGACTGCCCGCAACCGGCGAAGTCGAGCTCGGGCGGGTCGTCTTCGCGCCGGGTGCGCGGCGCGTGACCGCGGTGAAGGTGACCCTCGGGCAGGATCCGCCCGGCGCCACCGCGCCCGGCAAAGGCAAAGGCAAAGGCAAAGGCAAAGGCAAAGGCAAACCAGCGAAACACAAACCCGCCGCCAAATCGCCTGCCAAAGAAAAACCAGCGAAAGAAACACCCGCCAAAGAAGAAGCAGCGAAAAGCGACCCTGGCAAAGAATCACCCAGCGGAGAATCGGGCGGGGGCGCCGGCGAGGTCGTGCTGAGCACCACCTCCACCCAGCAGCTCGTCCAGCTGAAGGTGAAACCCGAACAGCAGCAGCTTGCGAAGCTCGGCGAGACGGTCATCGTGCAGCTTCCCGGTGGCGGCGAGGCCCCCGGCCGTGTCACCGAAGTCGGCACGGTCGCCAGCGAAGCCAGCAGCGGCAGCGGCAGCGGCGAACCAAAAGGCGGGGGCGGCGAAAGCGGCGAATCCACGATTCCGGTGACGATCGCGCTCGAGCGCCACGTCGCCCACCTCGACGAGGCGCCCGTCAGCGTGGAACTCGTCAAGAGCATCCGCCACAACGTGCTGACGGTCCCGGCGAGCGCCCTGATCGCCACCGCCGGCGGCGGCTACGCCGTCGAAGCGCTCGCATCGGCCCAGGGTCGGCGCGTGACGCTGCCCGTCACACCCGGCATGTTCGCCGACGGCTACGTCCAGGTCGAAGGCGCGGGCGTGAGCGAAGGCATGACCGTGATCGAGTCGCAGTGAGCGCCGTCCTGGAGCTGTCGGACGTCGTCAAGCGCTACGACGGCGGCGTGCAGGCGCTGCGAGGCGTCGACCTGAGCGTGCACGACGGCGAGCTGTGCGCAATCGTCGGCCCGTCGGGCTCTGGCAAGTCGACTCTCTTGCACATCATGGGCACGCTCGAACGAGCCACCAGCGGGCTCGTGCGGATCGCAGGCGCGGACGTCGCGCGCGCGTCCGATCGCGACCTGGCGGCGCTCAGGGCGCGTCGCATCGGCTTCGTCTTCCAGCAGTTCCACCTGCTGGAGGCCGACAGCGCGCTGGAGAACGTCGCCAACGGCCTGCTCTACACCGGCACCCCCGCCCGCGAGCGCCGCGGGGCGGCGGCCGCGGCGCTCGAGCGCGTCGGGCTCGGCCACCGCATGCGCCAGACCTCGGCGCTGCTGTCCGGGGGCGAGCGCCAGCGTGTGGCGATCGCGCGCGCGCTCGTCAGCTCGCCGGCGATCGTGCTCGCCGACGAGCCCACCGGCAACCTCGACACGCGCAACGGGCAGGAGATCCTCGAGCTGCTGCGGGCGCTCAACGAGCAGGGCACGACCGTGCTCGTGATCACCCACGACCGCGAGATCGCCGCCACGCTGCCCAGGCGCGTCGAGCTGCGCGACGGCTGCCTGATCCATGACGACGCTTGACATCGCGCCCAGCCGTCTGCTGGCGGCCGACGTGCTGCGCGTCGCGAGCGTCGGCCTGCGCACGCGCCGCCTGCGCGCCGCGCTGTCGGCGCTCGGAGTGGCGATCGGCATCGCCGCGATGGTCGCCGTGCTCGGCATCTCCGAATCGAGCAAGGCCGGGCTGGTCGCCGAGCTCAACGAACTGGGGACCAACCTGCTGACCGTCACCCCCGGAGAAACGTTCCTCGGCGAAGCGGCCAAGCTGCCCGAAGCAGCAGTCAGGGACGTGCGCAACCTGCGCAGCGTGCGCTCGGCCGCCGCCGTGACGGGCGTGTCCGGGGCGACGGCGCGGCGCAGCGCGTTCATCGAAGCGGCCGAAACCAACGGCATCAGCGTGCAGGCCGCCGACCCGCAGCTGCTCGCCACGCTCGGAGGGAAGATGGTCCTCGGGCGCTTCCTGAACGCGGGCGACGAACGCTATCCCGTGGTCGTGCTCGGGCTCGTCGCCGCCGAGCGGTTGGGGGTGGAGCGCCTGTCAGCCGACGGCCGGCCGCTGCAGGTGCTGATCGAGAACACCTGGTTCACCGTGGCGGGCGTGATCGGCTCGCTGCCGCTGGCGCCGGAAATCGAACGCTCGGCGCTGATCGGCTACCCGGTCGCAAAGCGCCTGTTCGCCACCACCCGGCACGCCAGCATGCTGTACGTGCGCGCCGACCCCGAACGGGTGCCCGAAGCCGACTCGCTGCTCGGCGCCGCCGCAAACCCCCAGAGCCCCGAACAGACCAAGGTCAGCAGGCCCTCCGACGCGCTGCAGGCCCGTGCCGACGCCCAGAGCACCCTGACCGCGGTGTTCCTCGCGCTCGGCGCCGTGGCGTTGCTCGTCGGCGGCGTGGGGATCGCCAACGTGATGGTCATCTCCGTGCTCGAGCGTCGCCCCGAGATCGGGCTGCGCCGCGCACTCGGCGCGCGCGCCGTGCACATCGGTGTGCAGTTCCTCGGCGAGTCCGTGCTGCTGTCGGCGCTCGGTGGAACGATCGGGATCGGGCTCGGGGCCGGCGCCACCGCCATCTACGCCGCCAGCCAGGGCTGGATCGTCGTCGTGCCCCTGCTGGCCGTCGGCGGCGGCGTCGCGATCGCGCTGGCGCTCGGGGCCCTAGCCGGCCTCTACCCCGCGGTGCGCGCAGCGAGGCTCGCTCCCGCGGCGGCTTTGCGCAGCGTGTGAGGCATGTGTATGCGCTCAGCGGGTACGCCGGGCAGCATCACGCAACTCGAACAGCTTGCGTGTCAGCAAGATCGTCTCTTCGAGGTTCACCGCAAGCGGCCTTTGCCCGTCCGCGCGTAGCCGCAACCGCCGCACGCGCTCCCCGTCAAGGTCACCCGATTGCTGTGTCGATCGCTCAGCCATCGAGCCAAACACTACCGCGCCGTTCGCTCTCTAACGAGGTGCGGCGATTGCGACACACCAGCTAGCTGGCGTATCGGACGCCTGCGCGCTTCATTGGCGGGCGCACCAGTGATCGGCACGCTCCTCTCATGCCAATCCAGCGAGAGGAGCAACGGTGAACATCGCAGCCCGCGCGGCCAGGTGGAGCGCAGCGAACTGGAAGAAGGCGACCTTCGGGTGGCTCGGCTTCGTGCTTGTCGCCGCCGCGCTCGGCCAGGTCACAGGCGTCGTCAAGCTCACCGAATCCGAACAGGGCGACGGCGGATCGGCGCGCGCACAGGCCACGCTCGAACGCGCCGGCGTCGATCAGTCCGCGAACGAGGCCGTGCTCGTCCACAGCGTGACGCTCACCGCGGAACAGCCCGCGTTCACACGCGTGGTCGAACGCGTCGCTCGCGGCGTCGCCGCGACGGCGCAGGTGAAGGACGTGCGCTCGCCGCTCGCTCCCGGCGACTCCGGGCAGATCTCCAAGGACCGCCACTCGGCGCTCGTCCAGTTCTCGATCCGCGGCAGCGCGGAAACCGGCGACGAACGCGTGCAGCCGGTGCTCGACACGGTCGCCGCGATCCAGCGCCGCAGCCCCGGCTTCACGGTGGCCGAGTCCGGCAACGCGAGCGCCGACCGCGCGCTCAGCCGTGTCAACGGCGAAGGCTTCGCGCGAGCGGAGAAGCTGTCGGTGCCGATCACCTTCCTGATCATGCTCGCCGCCTTCGGCGCGTTCGTCGCCGCCGGCATCCCCGTGCTGCTCGCCTTCTCCGCCGTGCTCGCATCGGTCGGCCTCGCCGCGCTCGCCAGCCACCTCGTGCCCCAGGCCGAAGCAACCAGCTCAGTGATGCTGCTGATGGGAATGGCCGTCGGCGTCGACTACTCGCTCTTCTACCTCAGGCGCGAGCGTGAAAAGCGCCGGCAGGGACACTCGAGCGCCGTCGCGCTCCAACGCGCGGCCGCAACGTCGGGGCGCGCGGTGCTCGTGTCCGGCTTCACCGTCCTGATCGCCATGGCGGGCATGCTGCTGACGGGATCGAAGATCTTCACCTCGCTCGGCGTCGGCGCGATGCTCGTCGTGTTCACAGCGCTCGTCGGTTCGCTCACCGTGCTGCCGGCGCTGCTCGGCAGGCTCGGCGACAAAGTCGAGAAGGGCGCTGTCAGACGCACGCGCAGAGCGCGCACGAGCTCGCGCGCCTGGGATCTCGTGCTGGGCCGCGTGCTGCGCTTCCCGCGCATGGCGGTCGTGCTCTCCAGCGGCCTGCTCGTGCTGGTGGCGCTGCCGGCGTTGGGGATGCACACGAGCTTCCTCAGCGCCGGCGATCTGCCGCGCGAGCTGCCGGTCGTGCACACCTACGCCGAGATTCAGCGCGCGTTCCCCGGCGCCTCGCAGCCGGCGCAGGTCGTCGTGCGCGCCGCCGATGTCAGCTCGCCGCGGGTGCGGAGCGCGCTCGCGCAAATGGAGCGCCGGGCGCTGGCGAGCGGGCAGGCGAGCGAGCCGATCAAGACGCTCGTCAACCGCGCCCACACCGTCGCCGAGATCGACATCCCGCAACCTGGCAACGGGCAGGACGCCGCGTCGATGACCGCCCTGCGCACGCTGCGCGAACAGGTGCTGCCCGCCACGCTCGGCCGGATGGGCGGAGTCAGCTACGCGGTCGGCGGCGAGGCCGCCTCCACCAGCGACTTCAACAGCACGCTCAAGACCCACGCTCCGCTCGTGTTCGCGTTCGTGCTCGGGCTCGCGTTCCTGCTGCTGCTGATCACCTTCCGCTCGCTCGTGATCCCGCTCACCTCGATCGTCCTCAACCTGCTCTCCGTCGCAGCCGCTTACGGCGTGCTCGTGTGGGTGTTCCAGGACGGCCACCTGCAGGGACCGCTCGGCTTCCACTCCAACGGCGCCGTCGTCGCGTGGCTGCCGCTGTTCCTGTTCCCCGTGCTGTTCGGGCTCTCGATGGACTACCACGTGTTCATCGTCAGCCGCATCAAGGAGCTTCGCGACGGCGGCGCCGCGACCTCGGAAGCCGTCGCGCAGGGGATCCGCACGACCGCCGGCACCGTCACCGCCGCGGCCGCCGTGATGGTCGCCGTGTTCGCCATCTTCGCCTCGCTGCCAACGCTCGACATCAAGCAGCTCGGCTTCGGGCTCGCGGTCGCCGTGCTCGTCGACGCCACCGTCGTGCGCAGCGTGCTCCTGCCCGCGACGATGACGCTGCTCGGCGAGTGGAACTGGTACCTGCCGCGGTGGCTGCGCTGGCTGCCGCACGTCAGCCTCGAGGGGCGCCGCGCGCGCGGCGTCGCCGAGCTGGCGTGATGCCAGCGCGCGTGACACCCTCTCTCTCGTCAACACCATGGCCACCCCGATCGACCCCGGCGCGCCGCGCCTGCAGAGCGAGGAACGCGAGCCGACGCCCGAGCCGGCGGCCGGGGCGCCGATCGTCAGCCGTCGGCTCGTGCTGCATGCGTGGGCCACCGGCATGCTGCTGGCCGCCAACATCCTCATCTGGGCGGCTGCCGGCGCCGGCGAGTTCTGGCCGATCTGGGTGATCCTCCCGACTGCGGCCGCGCTCGCGCTTCACGGCTGGCTGCGGCTGCTGCGCGTGCGCCCGGCGATCTGGCGTCGCCCGCGGATGACGTTCGTGCTCGCTGTGAACGCCGGCATATGCGTCGACCTGACGCTCCTCAACATCGGCATCTGGGCCGCAGCCGGCGGTGGTGACTTCTGGCCCGTGTGGCCGGCAATCGCGTTCGTCACGGCGCTCGCGATCCACGCGAGCGCCGTCTTCTCCAAGGCCCCCGCGCAGCGGCAGCTGAGCGAGCGAATCGACGTGCTCACCAGCACGCGCGCGGGCGCCGTCGACGCGCAGGAGGAGAAGCTCCGCCGCATCGAGCGCGACCTGCACGACGGCGCGCAGGCTCGCCTCGTGGCGCTCGGCATGAGCCTCGGCATGGCCGAGCAGAAGCTCGACGCCGCCGAGCCGGGACAGGCGCGCGAGCTGCTCGCCGAGGCGCGGGTCGGCGCCGAGCAGGCGCTGCGCGAGCTGCGCGACCTCGCGCGCGGGATCCACCCGCCCGTGCTCGCCGACCGCGGCCTCGAGGAGGCGGTGCGCTCACTCGCCGACCTCAGCCCGCTGCGCGTGAGCGTGTCCGTCGATCTCGGCGCGCGGCCCGCCGCGGCGGTCGAGAGCGCCGCCTACTTCGTCTCCACCGAGGGGCTCGCCAACGCCGCCAAGCACGCCCGCGCCGAGCGCGTCGAGATCCGCATCGCCCGCCGCGGCTCGTCGCTGCGCCTCGAGATCCTCGACGACGGCGTCGGCGGAGCCGACCCGGACGGCAGCGGACTGCAGGGGCTGCGCCATCGCGTGGAGGCGCTCGACGGCACGTTTCGCGTGCTCAGCCCGCCCGGCGGGCCCACGATCCTCACCGCGGAGCTGCCGTGCGCGTAGTCATCGCCGAGGACCTCGCGCTGCTGCGCGACGGCCTCGCCCGGCTGCTGCGCGACAACGACTTCGAGGTCGTCGCCGCCGTCGCCGACGGCGAGGCGCTCGTGCGCGCGGTCGTCGAGCACGAGCCCGACGTCGCTGTCGTCGACATCCGCCTGCCGCCCGACTTCCACGACGAGGGGCTGCGCGCCGCGCTGCGCGCGCGCGAACTCGTACCGGGAACCGCGATCCTGGTCGTCTCCCAGTACGTCGAGCACGCATACGCCGCCGAGCTGCTCGCCGACCGCGGCGGCGGCGTCGGCTACCTCCTGAAGGACCGCATCCTGCACGTCGCCGAGTTCGTCGACGCCGTCCGCCGGGTCGCCGGCGGCGGCACCGCGCTGGACCCAGAGGTCGTCGCCCAGCTGTTCTCCCGCCGCCGCGAGGACGGTCCGCTCGAGCGCCTCACCCCCCGCGAGCGCGAGGTGCTCGCATTGATGGCCGAGGGACGCTCCAATGCTGGCATCGCCGACGCGCTCGTGCTCACCGTGGGAGCGGTCGAGAAGCACGTGCAGAGCATCCTCGGCAAGCTCGATTTGCTGCAGTCGGCTAGTGATCACCGGCGGGTGCTGGCTGTGCTTGCTTATCTGCAGGAGTAGGGCGAGACACGGTCCCGTTTCGCGCTTGCCTCGGAGCTTGATGCGGTGGACATCACCGCGGACCACGCAACGTCTCCATGAGCTTGGCGACGTCCCGCGCTTCCCGCACATAGCCCTCGTCTTTCATCAGGCGCCTCGCCTCCGCCGCAAGGCCGCCGCGTCTACGCTCGCGCTCGGCTGTCCGCGCGTTGAAGCGCACGACCGAATCTGCGATATCGGTGTCTGACAGGAGCTTCTTGACGGCATCGGCGTCCTCTTGGGCCTTGCGCACGAGAAGCAGCGCCTCTTCCTGCTCGAGGCCGAGACAAGGACGCGACCCTCGCGAAGCGCCCGGTGCACGAGTGTGCTCGGAACAGGCTCGCGGCGTGCGACTTCCTCCTCGGAGACCACGATGACGTCGACGGGGACGGCCAGCGGCGGGAGCACGTCGCGGAGGCGCACCATCTCGCTCAGCTTGCTGTCCAGACGCTCCTCGATCACGAGGAAGGCGAGATCGCTGTCCTGACGCGCGTCGCCACGCGCCCGCGAGCCGACAAGCACGACTCGTGCGGGCGAACACGCGGCTGCCGCCAACCGTCGACCTGCGTCTTCGATCACCGCGTCGCTGACCACGAGCCGTACGGTACCGAATGAGGAGCGATTCGGGATAGGTTTCCCGAGCCATCTAAACGACTGATCGAACGCTGCTCGCTTCCCACAGTTGGCTGTATAGTTCCGACTGACCGAACTATCATATCCGGGGGGCTGGGACATGGACGAGCTGACCGCGCTTCTGCGCAGCAGGGACTGGGTGACGCGTCGCGTTGACAGGGTCGAGTTCCTCGACCTTACGACGGTGCGCAGGACGATCACGCTCACCGTCGATCACGGCGCGCTGGCACGTGTTCTCCCGTCGGGGGTGGACGTGGTCGCGCTCGGCTGGTTCGCTCCGTGGGCGAACGCAGAGGCATCACTCCTGAACGCCAAAGGCCGGCTCCTCTCATATCTGACGAGTGCCGAGAGCGACAAGAAGGTGCTCAAACTGCTTGACGCGCGACTCGATGAACTTGGTCTCGTCGACTACGCGGATCGGCTCCGGTGCATTCCCGATCACCGCAGCAACCCCGGGCTGCCAGGTGCCGGCTGCGAGCGTTGCAACGAAGCCGGTGCGGGCCGCTACCGCGAGCTGATGAGCAATAAGTGGGGATGCCCGAGAATCCTCGAGATCCTGAATGCCCTGCGCTCTAAGCGCACACAGGCCGCCGCCGAGCTCGCGCAGATCATCCTCGCGTGGCAGACGAACTTCGTACTCTTCGCATGTTTGAAGCCGCCCGCCCGGCGGGGCGGTCGAACGCCCTTGCGGCTCTCCTACGACGAGGAAGTCAAACAGTGGGAGCGGCCGTGGGACACACGCAGGCGGGTGCTCGGACGGCCGCGCCTGACGCGCGCGCAGAGCCGCGAGTGCCGCAAGCGCATCAGTCGCGGTGGCCCGTTCTCAAGAGATCTGGATGCGCTGCTGCCAAAGGGCCTGCGCGGCTCACTGGCGAGGTCCAGGTGGACATTCCTGAGACGTGTCGGGCAACGAGGCCTCGGGTTCACCTGGCACGTCGCCTGGCATCACGCGAGCGGCCTCGACGTCGCGCACCAGCAGTTGGAGGTGATCCTGCCGAGCGAGCTCATCGCAGTGCGCATGCGGATGCTGCGGACCAGCAACGGCTGCCGATCTGCCACGGTCGCCGATCAGGTAGGAGCGCGCGCGACGATCGTCGCACCGCCGACGATCGTCGTACCGCCGACGCCAGCCACGGCGAGCGGCTGGTCTTCGCCGACGTTGTTCTCGATCGTAATCACGCAGCGAAGCGCAGAGTCGTGGCTCAGCGGGTTCTGGATCGCGCTACCGAGCGGGCTCGCGACGCTCGCCGGTGCCCTCTTCTGGCTGAGGAACATCGTGCACGCGGCGAATACCGCCGCCACGGTGCTGGTGGTTGCGCCCGCGCTGGTGGCAGCGGTCCTCTCGGTCCGCGCCGGCAGCGAGATAGCCGAGCAACTCACCGTCACGCCGCGGCGGCTGCTGGGGTTGCTCGCCGCGCTCATCGCCCTGTGCGCAGCCAGCCTCACGGTGATCGAAGTACCCAGGTCATACCCGAGCAAGATTCCGGGCCTGTCCGCCTTGCAGGCCTACTGGTGCGTCTCGGCGGCACTCGAGCTAGCGATCGCCGTCACCCTGATGCTCGGCGCAATCCGTATCCGGCGCCTCGTGACCTACAGCAAGCGCTCTGCACCGCGCCAGCTACAGGACGTTGGCTATGGCAAGGTGGTCAACCCAGACCCCCCAGACCGCTACCCGCTCTTCCCCCGGATCTCACCACCGGACCTATGGCTTCAGGCCGACGAGGGCGACCTCGTGCCATGGGGGTGGCTCAGCGGGCCACCTGGAGAAAGCAGCGACTCCTGCCATGACCTCTGCTTCTGGAAGGACTTTTCCCGAGCGAAACTCGTCGAATGGATCCAGGAAATATTCCAATACAAAGACGTATCAGGCGTTCCCTCCTCGTGCCCAGGGTGCCGCTGCTGAGCGACGGAGTTCGAGCTGACAGGGCCCTCCTCGCTGCTGCCTCAACCAGCGCAGCGGGACTTCCAAAAGCGCACTGAGCATCCGACCGCTCAGTGTAGCCTCGTCAACCTGCGTCGGCAGTTCGAACAGCGACCATGCGCCCAGCGAAGACGGGAAAATAGGGATTCGAACCTGCTGCCGCCACCGCTACGTGTCGAGCCCGTGCGCCCCCCGCTCACCGACGACAACCGCAATCGGATAGGCGAAGCGCACCGCGCCATCCACCCGCTCCTCCCCCAATCCAAGCGACTCCCCATCAAGCGCCGCCTCAAACCGCTCACGCACCGCGTGCGGGTGCGGCGAGGCGGAGCGCGCGAGCAGCGCGTCCAGCTCCATCGGCAGCCGGTAGGAGCCTGCAAGCCTCGGCGCGAGACCCGCGCCGCGCATCGCCTCCAGCACGGCCGCCGGCGTCAGCGCATGGCGGTGGGACGGGTCGCGTGCGCACTCGACGCGATCAAGCCGCGCGGCGATCGCGGGATCGTCGCTGGCGGCGATGTCCGCGATGACAACACGTCCTCCCGGCGCGCACACACGCGCCATCTGCGCGATCACCCTGCCGGGCGCCTCGAAGTGGTGCAGCGCATAGCGGCACAGGACCAGCGAGAACGTCGCGTCGGCATACGGCAGCGGATCGACGTCGCCGACCTGGAGCTCCGTGTTCTCGAGCCCGAGCTCGCGACAGCGCTCGCGCGCGAGCTCGATCATTGCCGGCGTCAGGTCGATACCGGCGGCGCGCGCCACCTGCGGCGCGATCGCCGCCACCAGGATCCCCGGCCCGCAGGCGACGTCGAGGACGGTGTCCGTTGGACGCGGCTGCGCTGCCTCCAGCAGCACCTGCAGCGCGGCCGCATCGTGCATCGCCGGCGCCGCCGCGAAGTCCGGCGCCTGCATCGTGAACTGTTCGACTGTCACATCCGCATGGCTCATGACTCGCCCAGCCGCTCGTCGAGCATCGTCAGTATCTGGCTCCACACCTCGTGCTGCCTGGCGCTCTCCTCATCGTAGAAGCCGGCGTGCGTGAGGCGAATGCGCGTGCCCGTGTCCCCTGGCTGCAGCTCGACCGTGACCACCGTCTCGGCGCCGCCGGTGCCGCCCGCGCCCGTCACCCACGTCAGCTCCACCAGCTCGCCCTGCCTCAGCGCGAGGAAGCGCCCGTAGTGCGGGTGGCGCTCGCCCGCGTGCTCGGTCTCGAAATAGAACGGCTCGTCCACCTCCGCGCGCATGCGGATCAAACCCGGCGATGCGAACCACGAGTCGAAGCCCTCGGTCCACGCTCTGTAGATCGCCGCCGGCGAGGCCTTCATGTCCTGCTCGACCGTCAGCCGATGCGGGCGGCCGCTGAGGTCGGGGCGGGGAATTGGAGACATTCCAGTCGCTGTCATCGTCGCTGCCTTTCGGGAGTTGGCGCTCGCGGAAGCCGAGGCGCTCGTCGCTAACCTCGCCATGATGATGGCGGCCGCTCGTCACAAGATCGCCCGCCGACGGAATATGTAGCTGATGACCCCCACGCCCTATGCGACGCTGAACGACGGCGAGCTGCTCGAGCTGACCGTCGAGGATCCCGACGCGTTCGGGGCCTTCTACGACCGCTTCGAGGAGGAGGTGCTCGCGTTCTTCATGCGCGCCACGCGCCGCCCCGACCTCGCCGCCGACCTCACCGCGGAGGTGTTCGCGGCGGCGCTGGCCTCAGCGGGCCTGTTCCGCGCCGAGCTCGGCTCCGCGCGCGGATGGCTGTTCGGGATCGCCAGACACGAGCTCGCCGACATGTGGCAGCGCGGGCGCGTGGAGGATCGCGCGCGCCGGCGCCTCCGTCTCGAGCCGATCGACCTGAGCGACGAGGCGCTCGAGCGCATCGACGAGCTCGGCGCGCACAGCGGCGGGACGCTGCGGCTGCTGGAGGATCTGCCGCCCGACCAGCGCGCCGCGGTCAAGGGGCGCGTGCTGCAAGAGCGCAGCTACGACGAGCTCGCGAGCAGCCTGTCGTGCTCGCAGAGCGTCGTGCGCCAGCGCGTCAGCCGCGGCCTGCGCAGCCTCAGAGAGCGCTTGGAGCAGGCGCAATGACCCACCTGCCCGAGCTGCGCGCCGCGCTGATGGACGCCGCGCACCGCGAGCACGCCGCCGCCCGGCCGCAAGAACGCGAGCAGGGCCTGACGCGCGCCCGGCGGCGAGCCGGGCACCGCTGGCAGGCGATCTTCGGCGGACACACGCTGCACAGCGGGCGCGCGGCGCTCGTGAGCGTCGCGCTCGGGCTCGCCGGCCCGGCGGTGGGAGCCGTGCAGGTGGGGGCGCCGCTCGGCCCCGAACCGCAGCCCCCCGCCGCCCTCGCCAAGCCGGCCGGCGCTGCCACCGGCACCCCCACGAGCGTCACGCAACGCCCGTGAAGCGCAACAAGTCGCGCATCGGCTCGCTCGTAGAGCTCGTCGTGATCATCGCGGTCGCGATCGGGCTCGCGCTCGCCGTGCAGGCGTTCGCCGTCAAGCCCTACCGCATCCCGAGCGGCTCGATGGAGCCAACGCTCGCGATCGACCAGCGCGTGCTCGTCAACCGCCTGGGCATGGACTTCAGCGAACCGCACGTGGGCGGGATCTACGTGTTCCATCCGCCCACAGGTGCAGAACAGGAACAGTGCGGGCCGACGCCGCACACGGTCACGAGAGGCGCCGAAGCCTGCTCGCAACCGATCCCCAAGGAGGCGAGCGTCAACTTCATCAAGCGGATCGTCGCCGGGCCAGGCGACGAGATCTACATCAAGGAAGGCCACGTCTACCGCAGGGCCGCCGGCACCAGCCGCTTCGTCGCCGAGAAGGACCCCTACATCAAAGCGTGCGGCGTGAGCTCCGAGTGCAACTTCACGACGCCGATCACGATCCCTGCCGGACACTGGTTCATGATGGGCGACAACCGCGGCGACTCCGACGACAGCCGCTTCTGGGGACCCGTGCCCACCGGGTGGATCATCGGGCAGGCGATCCTCACCTACTGGCCGCCAGATCGCCTCGGCGTCTTCTGAGAGCCCGCGCAGGCCTATTGACGAGACTCGCGATCTTCGGATAGATTGAAGAGAAGGCGTTTCGCGGGCCGCCCGGGGCTCTCGAGGACCTGGCGTGTCCGCGCGCGCATCAACGCGAGAGAGGGAGAGCAAAATGGGGAATCGAAGCCGAGTCATCGGCTTGGTCGCGCTGTGCATCGGCGTGCTCGTGCCGAGCGCCGCAGCCGCCGCGCAACAGTACGTAGCGCTTGGGGACTCCTACTCCTCGGGCGTGGGCACACGCGTGTTCTACGAAGAATCGGGCGAATGCGACCGCAGCCCGGACGCTTACGGCCCGAAGATCGCAGCGGCCAAGGGCTACACGCTGAGCTTCCAGGCGTGCAGCGGCGCGAAGACAACCGAAGTGAACGAAAAACAGCTCGGCACGCTGAGCAGCACTACGAGCCTCGTGACGATCACGATCGGCGGCAACGACGCCGGCTTCAGCAACGTGATCATCAACTGCGCTCTGTACTACTTCACCTGCGGCAGCGCGATCAGCGAAGCCAATGAATTCATCGCCAAAAAACTGCCCGGGCTGCTGGAAACGACGTACAAAGACATCCGCGCGAAGGCGACCACCGCCCAGGTGATCGTGCTCGGATATCCGAAGCTGTTCACCAAAGAAGGGACCACCTGCAACGTCAACTTCCTGACGTCCGGCAACGAGAAGAAAATGAACGAATCGGCCGAAAAACTCGACGCCGTGATCAAGGCGCGGGCCGAAGCGATGAAATTCACGTTCGTCAACCCGACGAGCGAGTTCGAATCGCACGAGGTCTGCTCGTCCTCGGAATGGCTCAACGGGCAGTCCCTGCCGCTGGGTGAAAGCTACCACCCGAACGTCTCCGGCCAGGCCGAGTTCACCTCGCTGGTCGAGGCCGCGATCTAGGGCGAACGCGAGCGCGCGCGTGGCGTACCTTCTCCTCATGAGCCCAGGTATGTCAGCGCGCGCCCGCAGCGTCGAGCCGAACGATCACGCCCGAGCCGCCGGCGCGCTCGCCAACCCCGATTACGCAGCTGCCTGGGAGGTTCTCGCCACCAACGGGGATACGCGTTCGCCTGAGCAGTGGGCGCGGGCTACGTTCGAGCAGGCGCCCACGGCACTGCGCTCGTTTGTGGTGGCCGGGTGGGTGGCCGCCCTCGGCCTGCGACTCGGTCCGAGGCCGTCTCCCGACCACATACTCGGCTGGCCGATCGTCAGCGCCGCGAGCGACACGCTCGTCATGGGCGTCCACTCGGTGCTGCTCGGCGCCGCGCAAATCGTGGTGCAGGTCGACGGCTCGCGGATCCTGCTCACCAGCCTCGTGCGCTATGAAAAGCTGCTGGCGCGCCCGCTGTGGTCGCTGGCTCAGCCGATCCATCACCTGGTGGTGCCCTATCTGCTTGGAAGTGCCGCCTCGCGGCCACCGGTGCCGAGCGCCTGACGGCGAGAGCCGAGCTGCACCAACCTGCCTCCGGCTGCTTGTAGGCTCCGGGCTAAGCGATGATCGCCAACCGCTCCGTCCCCGCCTCCACCGTGATCCCGGTCCTGACCTATCCGGACGTGCGCGAGGCGGTCGACTGGCTGTGCGCGGCGTTCGGGTTCGTCGAGCGCGTGCGCATCGGCGAGGACCACCGCTCGCAGCTCAGCTTCGGCGACGGCGCCGTGATCGTCGGCGACGTGCGCGGCGAGCGCCGTCCGCCGCGGCCGGGCGAGGTGCCGCAGTCGGTGATGGTGCGCGTCGAGGACGCCGCGGCCCACTGCGAGCGCGCGCGGGCACACGGCGCGCGCATCGTCGTGGAGCCGGCCGACTTCCCATACGGCGAGCGTCAATACACGGCCGACGATCCTGCCGGCCACCAGTGGACGTTCTCCCAGTCGCTCGCCGACATCCCCCCAGAGGAGTGGGGCGGGTTCTCCGTCAACACGTGATCTGAACGCGACCCCGGGCGCGCCTCACGCCCCGAAGCTGTGCGGCTCGACCACCAGCTCCTCCGCGTCCGGCGCGTCTCTGGGCGCCGAACCGAGCGGGGCCGGACCGGTCGGCGCGGGTACCGGGGACGCGGCCGTGTGGGGCGTCGCGCCGTTCGACGTCGCCACGTGTGGCATTGCGCCGTTGGACCCATTCGCATGCGATGTCCCGCCGTTGGACCCGGCCGCATGAGGCGACGGCTCATTAGGCACGTTCACGTGCGGCGCGGGCGCGGACGGCGCGGACGCGGGCGGTGAGGCCGCGCTCGCATGCTGCGCGGGCCCGTGCGCCGTGGCCGCGTGGGCGCGGGTGAGCAGCGAGCCGGCCGACTCCATCACCTGGTTGGTGCTCGCGAGCAGCTCGGCGATCGCGCCGTCGATGTCGCGCGCCAGCATGTCGGCGTCGGGCAGCGCCTGGCGGTCGACGTACACGCCGAAGCAGGCCTTGTCGTTGACCGTCAGCAGCCCCACTGAGACCACGTGATGGTCGGCCAGCGGCACCACCGGGTAGGCGGCCTGCAGCGGACAGCCGAGCATGTACATCGGCACGGGCGGCCCGGGGATGTTTGACACGACGAGGTTGAACGCGCGCGGGCCGGCCATCAGCCGCGAGAGCGCCTGCTGCACCGTCACCGGCGTGCGCGCCGCCGCCTTCAGCACGAGGTCGGCTCCCTCGGGCTCGCCGTCGCGCTTGGCGCGGATCATGCCGGCGTGCACCTGGTAGAGACGACCGACCGGGTCGGGCTCGTGGCAGGGAAGCTCGGCGAACACGAACGAGATGTGGTTGCCGAGGACGTCCTCGTCGCTGCGCACGCTCACCGGCACCATCACCTTCAGCGCGTTCGGCTGCTCGCCGCGGCGGGTCAGGTACGTGCGCATGCCGCCCGCGACCGCCGCCAGGACCACGTCGTTGATCGTCGTGCCGTAGGCGCTCTTGATGGTGCGCAGGTCGGCGAGCGGGCGCTGCGTCCACGCCAGGCGACGCAGCGGCGAGAGCTGGCTGTTGAGCACGCTCGACGGCGCCGCGCGCAGCAGCTGGCTCACGGCGCGCCCCACCCGCAGCGCGCCGGCCGCCGCCTGCTTGGCGACGGGCGCGGGCGAGCTCGCCGCGCTCAGCGACCAGTTGAGCAGGTCCAGCGGCTGCCCGAGCAGGTCGATCAGCCCGCGTGCCAGCAGCGTCTCATCGCCAGGTTCCGGCGCCGGGCTCCAGCCGTCGGGCTCGTACGCCGCGGGCTCGACCGTGGGGTCGAGCAGCAGCGACGCGAGCTGCACCGCGGCGAGGCCGTCGACCATGCAGTGATGGGTCTTGCCGACGATCGCCAGGCGCCCGGACTCGGCGTCCTCGCAGATCCACATCTCCCACAGCGGGCGGTCGCGGCGCAGCGGAATCGACATCACCTCGTCGACCAGGTCGTCCAGCGGCCCCGGCGCCCAGTAGACGTGGCGATCGACCGAGAACGCGCGGTCGTCGGTCCACTCGGGCGCGTACAGGCCGAGCGGAACCTCGGCGAGCTTCTGGCGATAGCGCGGCGCGTATGCCAGCCGCCGCGCGATGTGATCGCGGATCTCCTTGAAGCCCGGCAGCCGACCCCCGTCCGCTGCCGAGAACACGGCGACCCAGCCCACGTGCATGTGCGCGCTCGGCGTCTCCACCGCGAGGAACGACGCGTCAAGCGCCGACAGCCGCTCGCCGCTCATCAGGCCATCACCATTCGCGCTCCAGGACGGGAGACGCGCACCTGCGGGCGCTGGGTGATCGTCACGCCCGCGACGGCGCTGACGCGCGGAATCTGGCGGCGCCCCCACTGCGCGGCGAGCGCGAACTCGACCAGCCGCACGAAGTACGTGCGCAGCGGCGTCGTCCTGATCCCCGATCCCCGCAGCGCAACGCGGGCGCGACGATCGTCGTAGGCGACGCGCATCGCGAAGTACGGGAAGTACACCTCGCTGCGCTGCAGCGCGCGACGGGCGCGCTCGTCGGTGGCTGTGCGCAGCAGGAACGGATGCATGACACTCAAGTACATTGACGGCTCGATCAGACGGGGCGCCTGGCGTCCGAAGAACTTGACGGCCAGCTCCACGAGCTCGCCCACGGTGCTCACGTTCGAGCCCGCGGTCAGGTGGAAGGTCGCGCCCTCCGCCTCCGGCGCCTGCGTGAGCGCGAACGCCGCGTCGGCCACGTAGTCGACCGGCACCACGTCGACCGGCGCTTCGCGGCGCGCCGGCAGCGCCGCATAGGAGCCGCGCGCGAACGCGCGCAGCGGCCAGTACAGCACGTTGAACGACGTCGTCCAGCCGCAGTCGCGCTCGCCCACGATGATGCTCGGGCGCAGCACCGTGATCGGCAGCTGCCCGCGCGAGCGGGCGACGAGGGACTCCGCCTCGAACTTCGACTGCTCGTACGTGTTGCGGAAGCTCTGGCCCACGTCGAGGTCGTCCTCGCTGAAGCACCCCGCGTGCTCGCCCGCGACGTATGCAGTGGAGATGTACGAGAAGCGGCGCAGGCCGCCGCGGGCCTGGCAGCGCTCGGCGAACTCGAGCATCCGCCGCGTGCCGTCCACGTTGATCGTGCGCGCCACCTGCAGGTCCAGCTCGAAGGACACCGACGCCGCGCCGTGCACGATCTCGCCGACCCGCTCCGCCAGCCCGTCGAGGCCCGCCGCGATGCCCAGGCGGGGCTGTGTGATGTCGCCGCGCACCGCCACCACCCGCTCGCCGTAGGGGTGGCCGGGACCGAACAGATACAGCAGCGTACGCTCGATTCGGGCGGCGGCCTCACGGTGGTCCGCGCCGCGCACCAGCGCGTACACGCGACGGTCGGTGCGCTCGAGGTAGCGCGCCAGCAATTGCATGCCGACGAAGCCCGTCGCACCGGTCAACATCACTCCATCTCTATTCCGATCCACGGTCCTCTCCGACCTCGGCTGCGAATTCCTACACGCTTACAACAGCCCTAACCCCTACCTGCTTCACCCCTGCTCCCAACTACCGCAGGGCGAAAGCATGACGGCCGTGTCGGCGGCAGAATCGCGCGTCCCGGCGCCGGGCGTATCTCCGGTTCTCGCAATCTCCGCAGAAATTTGGCTTGCCCGAATCTCAGGCACGCCGGCCGTCAAGCCCCCGACGCTCGGCGGCGCGGCGTCCCAGCACTCGCGATCTTGCCGCACGGCCTACCGTGTCGCCCATGCCCGACCCAGTGTTCGTTCCAGCCGCCGGGCGCCACGGCCTGACCGCGCTGTACGACCCCGTCGTCGCGCTGACGATGCGCGAGCGGACGTTTCGCTCGCGTCTGGTCGCACAGGTAGCCGTGGGAGAGCCCTCCGCGGTGCTGGAGATCGGCTGCGGCACCGGCAGCCTGACCGTGCGCCTCGCGCAGGCGCTCCCCGCGGCGTCCGTCACCGGGCTCGACCCCGACCCCGAGGCGCTCGCGCGCGCCCGCGCCAAGGATCCGCTGCGACGGATCGACTGGCGGCGGGGAACCGCCGCCGCGCTACCGCTGCCGGACCGCTGCACCGATCGCGTGGTGGCCTCGCTGCTGCTACACCACCTGACCGATGCCGAGAAGCGCGACGCGCTCGCCGAGGCGCGACGCGTGCTGCGCCCCGCCGGGCGCCTGCACATTGCCGACTGGGGCGCGCCGCAGGACCCGATCATGGGCGCCGCGTTCTTCGCGCTGAGGGCGCTCGACGGGTTCGAGCGAACTCGCGCGCACGCACGCGGAGAGCTGGCGGAGATGATCGCGGGCGCAGGCTTCTCAGAGGTGCGCTGCCACGACCGGCTGCGCACGGGATGGGGCACGCTGGAGCTACTGTCCGCGGAAGCCTGACGGGCGTCGGTCGCCCGGAGCAGCCCGGCCACCGGTGACAGGGCCGGCACCAGGGAACCTCACCTCCACCCGCAGGCCGCCGGCGGGCTGCGGGTGGACGGTCAGCGTCGCGCCATGCGCCGTCGCGATCGCGCCGACGATCGACAGGCCGAGGCCGTGACCGGCGCCGTGGCCCGTGCGCTGCGCGCCCGATCGGTGAAACGGCCGCAGCAGCCCCTCGACCTCCGTGTCGGCGATCACCGGGCCGCTGTTGGAGACGGCGATCAGCGCCTCCCCCACCTCCGCTGCCGTCGTCACCGCGATCCAGCCGCCCGGCGTGTTGTGGTGGATGGCGTTGTCGAGCAGGTTCGCCAGCAGGCGTTCGACCAGGCGCCTGTCGCCCCTCGTGGGGGCATCCGCGAGCTGGGCGTCCAGGCGCAGGCCGCGACGGGCGATCTCCTCGCGGCGGTCGGCGAGGAGATCGCGCGCGACGGCGTCGAGCAGCAGCGGCTCGCTGCGCTCGAGGCCTCGCTCGCTGCGCGCCAGCGTCAGCAGCGCCTCGAGCATCTGCTCCTGCTGCTCGCCGATCGCGAGCACCCGCTCGCACGCGGCGCGCAGGGAGCTGGCGCTGGCAGCGGGGTCGGCGAGCGTCACCTCGAGGATCGCGCGCTCGAGCGTCAGCGGCGTGCGCAGCTCGTGCGAGGCGTTCGCGACGAACTGGCGCTGGGACTCGAACGAGGCCTCCAGGCGCTCCAGCAGCTCGTCGAAGGTGTCGCCCAGCTCGCGCAGCTCGTCGTTGGGGCCGTCGAGCGCGAGGCGCTCATGCAGGTTGGAGGCAGAGATCTCGCGGGCCGCCGTGGTGATCGCCTGCAGCGGCCGCAGCGCCCGGCCGGCGAGGACCCACCCGAGCGCCATCGAGGCGAGCACCATGATCGCCAGCGCGACCACCGACCAGATCAGCAGATGATGCAGGTCGCTGTTGTTCACGTTGACAGCCACCGCGTGCAGCTGATGGGCCTGGGCGTGCGCGGCGCTTTCGGGCACGGCCGACAGCGTCACCCCCGGCGGCAGCGCCGGGACGCCATGCCGTTCGACGAGCTGCGCCGCGGCCCCCTGCGCGGAGACGACGACGCCGTGCGTGGCATGGCGCACGGACACGAAGATGATCGCCAGCAGCAGCGTCCCCGAGATCAGGAACGCGCCGCCGTAGAGCACCGCCAGGCGCAGGCGGATCGTGTAGCGCGGCAGCCGCAGCCAGCGCAGCACGCTCAGACCCGGTAGCCGCTGTGAGGCACCGTCTCGATCAGCGGCGGCTCGCCGAGCTTGGCCCGCAGGCGCCTGATCGTGACCTTGACGGTGGTGGTGAACGGGTCGGCGTTCTCGTCCCACACCCGCTGCAGCAGCTCCTCGGAAGAGACGACGCGCCCTTCGGCGCCGAGCAGGTACTCGAGCACCGCGAACTCCTTCGGGCTGAGCGCCAGGCGGCGCCCGTCGCGCGTGGCCAGCCGATGCGCCGGGTCGAGGCGCAGGTCGCCGTGGACGAGCGCAGGCGGCAGCGGCGCGCCCGCGCGGCGCGCGAGCGCCCGCACCCGTGCCACCAGCTCGGCGAACGCGAACGGCTTGGGCAGGTAGTCGTCGGCGCCGAGGCTGAGGCCGTCCACCCGGTCTTCGATCGAGCCGGCGGCCGTCAGCATCAGGATCCGGCCGTCGCGGCCCTCGGCCACGAGCGAGCGGCAGATCTGATCGCCGTGCACGCCCGGCAGGTCGCGATCGAGCACCAGCACGTCGTAGTCGGTCAGCGCGAGGTGCGCGAGCGCGTCGTGGCCGTCGAACGCCACGTCCACGGCCATGCCCTCGCGGCGCAGGCCCTTGGCGACCGTCTCGGCCAGCTCGACGTGATCCTCGACCAGCAGTACCCGCATTGGACCAGGCAGCGTGGCGCATTTCCGGTTACAGCGCGGTTACAGCCTCCGTCACCGTGGTGTAACCGGCCGCCTCGTACAACCCCTCACGCACGCAGCATCCAGCCCGCGCGAGGAGCGACGACATGAAAGCGACACCAACGGCCCTCAGAACCGTGACCTTTGCGGCGATCGCGCTGCTCGTGGCCGGCTGCGGCGGCAGCTCCCCGGGCTCGGGGGTCGCCAAACTCGGGTCGAGCACGGCCGCGAGCACCTCCTCGAGCACGCCCTCGACGGCCTCCGGCGAAGGCTCGGGCGTGGAGCAGGCGCGCAGCCAGGCCGTGGCGTACGCGGCGTGCATGCGCGCGCACGGGGTCACCAACTTCCCCGAACCGCAGGTCTCCGGCAACGGCAACGAAGTGCGCATCAGGATGGTGGCCCCGGCGAGCGCCGCCAAGGGCAACCCGAAGTTCAAGTCGGCCGGGCGCGCCTGCGAAAAGCTGATGCCCGGCGGCGGGCCCGCGGCCCATGCCACCCCGATCAGCCCCCAGGAACAGGCGCAGTACCTGAAGGCCGCGGCGTGCATCCGCTCCCACGGCATCCCGGACTTCCCCGACCCCACGTTCTCCGGCGGCGGCGTGCACCTGCCCAAAGTGGCCGGCGTCAACCTGCATTCGCCGCAGGTCCGCAGGGCCGAGGAAGCCTGCCAGTCGCTGATCCCCGGCGGCCTGCACGGCAATCACTAGTGAGCGCGGCGAATTGGTCGTCACGGGGGCCGCGAGCTCCGCGAAAGCCGCGGCCCGCCGGTGGCTCATGAGCTCGCGACGGCGCGCGCTCGCCGGCATAGGGCTCGTGCTCGTCGCAGTCGCCGTCGCCGTGATCGCCAGCGACCCCTTCGGCGGCTCGGGCAAGCCAGGCGGCGTCAGCGACAACACGACGCCGACCTCGCTCGCAACCGTGACCAGGCGGGAACTGTCCTCGCAGACGCAGGTCAACGCCACGCTCGGCTACGCGGGCGCGTCGAGCATTCGCGTGCCAACGGGCACGCCGCCGTCGGCGCTGGCGCAGGCCGAACAGTCCGTCACCAACGCGGAGGGCGCGCTGCGCAGGGCGAGGGCGTCCCTGGCGAACGACGCGGACACGCTCGCGGAAGCGCGCGCGAGCAGGTCGGCGACCGCGGTGAAGCGAGGCGATGCGATGCGGGTCGAAGCGGACGGAGAAGCGGTCTCCTCGGCCGAAGGGCAGCTCGCGAGCGCCGACGCGGCGCTGTCCGCGGCGCGATCCTCAGTTACCGCCTACGGCCAGACCTCGACGTTCACGATGCTGCCGGCCGTCGGCCAGGTGATCACCCGCGGGCAGACCCTCTACGCGATCAGCGGTCGGCCGGTGGTGCTGCGGTACGGCTCGCCGGCGACACGCGAGCTGCCGCTGGGGTCGGTGGTGTTCGAGCCGGGGCCCGTGCGGGTGACGAGCGTCACGCCCACCGTCGGCGCGAACGTGGCGCCCGGGCCGGTGCTCGGCATCACCTCGACCACCCCCCAGGTCACGATCGCGCTCAGCGCCGCCGAGCAGTCGAGCGTGAAGGTCGGCGACCCGGTCACGATCACGCTGCCGAACGAACAGACGACGCCCGGGGTCGTGAGCTCTGTAGGGACGGTCGCGAAAGCGCCCGCGGGCAAAGGGGGCGAAGGTGGTGGTGGTGGTGGTGGCGGCGGCGGCGGCGGCGAAGGCGGAGAAGAAGGCGGGCCGACGATCGAAGTCGATGTCGCGCTGCGCGAACCGAGCGCGAGCGGGCACCTGGACGAGGCGCCCGTGACGGTCTCGATCACAACCGCGAGCGTCCCGAACGCGCTGACGGTGCCGATCGACGCGCTGCTGGCGCTCGCCGGCGGCGGCTACGCGCTGGAGGTCGTCGAAGGCAGCGCGCATCGCCTGGAGGCGGTCACGCTCGGCCTGTTCGACGACGCCGAAGGCCTCGTGCAGATCAGCGGGCACGGGGTCGCCGCCGGCCAGCGCGTGGTGGTGCCCGCGACATGACCGCGCCAGTGCTCGAGCTGCGGGACGTGAGCAAGACCTATGGCACAGAGCCGCCCGTTTATGCGCTGCGACACGTGAGCCTCGCCGTCGACGAGGGCGAGCTCGTGGCGATCGTCGGGCCGTCGGGGTCGGGCAAGACGACGCTGCTGCACGTCGTCGGCACGCTCGAGCGCCCGAGCTCAGGGGTCGTGTCGATCACCGGCCTCGACGTCGCCGGGCTGTCCGACCGCGAGCTCGCGACGCTGCGGGCGACGCGCATCGGCTTCGTCTTCCAGCAGTTCTTCCTCGCCGAGCACTCGACCGCGCTCGAGAACGTCGCCGACGGGCTGCTGTACGCCGGCGCGGACGCGAGCGAGCGACGCAAACGCGCAGCCGAGGCACTGGACCGCGTTGGCCTCGCCGACCGCGCCCGCTTCCGCCCGAGCAGGCTCTCCGGTGGCGAGCGCCAGCGCGTGGCGATCGCCCGCGCGCTCGTCGGGCGCCCGGCGATCGTGCTCGCCGACGAGCCCACCGGCAACCTCGACAGCGCCGCCGGCGCCGCGATCGTCGCGCTGCTCGAGGAGCTGAACGCGCAAGACGCCACGATCCTCGTCATCACCCACGACCGCGAGCTCGCCGCCAGCCTGCCCCGCCAGGTGCAGATGCTCGACGGCCGCATCGTCGCCGACACCGAGGCCGGGACTGCCGATGTTTAGCGGGATCGCGTGGTTTCGCCACCCCGCCGGGTGGGCTCGTGACGCGGCGGTGGTGACCGCGGGCGCCGTCGCCGTGCTCGAGCCCAAGAAGCTGCGCGTCTCCGACCTCGCGCGCGTCGCCAGCGTCGGGCTGCGCACACGGCGGCTGCGCGCCGGCCTGTCCGCCCTCGGCATCGCGATCGGCGTCGCCGCGATCGTCGCCGTGCTCGGCCTGTCCGCCTCCAGCCAGGCCGGGCTGCTCAGCCAGATCGAACGGCTCGGCACCAACCTGCTGACCGTCAGCAACGGCCAGGGCCTCACTGGCAAGACAGCGGAGCTGCCGCTCGCCGCGCCGGCGATGATTGCCCGCATCGAGCCCGTCACCAGCGCCGCCGAGACCGCCAAGGTCAGCGCCAACGTCTACCGGACGCCGCTGGTCCCCGCGATCGACACCAACGCGCTGAGCGTCGAGGCGGTGAGCCTCAACCTGCTGAGCACGCTCGGCGTGCACGTCGCCCAGGGGCGCTACCTGAACGCCGCCACCGCCACCGAGCCCGTCGCGGTGCTCGGCGCCGCGGCCGCGCAGCGCCTCGGCGTCGACCGCCTCTACAGCGGCGAGCGCATCTGGGTCGACGACCAGTGGTTCTATCTCGCCGGCGTCCTCGGCCCCGCCGAACTGACGCCGGAAATCGAAGGCGCCGTGCTCGTCGGCTTCCCCGCCGCCAGGCGCTACCTCGCCGCCAACGGGCACGCCAACACCGTCTACGTGCGCGCCCAGAGCGAACAGGTCGCCGCCGTGCAGTCCGTGCTCGCCGCCACCGCCGACCCCGAAGCGCCCAACGAAGTCGACGTCAGCCAGCCCTCCGCCACGCTCGTCGCGCGCGCCGACGCCAAGAGCGCGCTCAACGGCCTGTTCCTCGGGCTCGGCGCCGTCGCCCTGCTCGTCGGCGCCGTCGGCGTCGCCAACATCATGGTCATCTCCGTGCTCGAACGGCGCTCCGAGATCGGGCTGCGGCGCGCGCTCGGCGCCACCCGCGGGCAGATCCGCACGCAGTTCCTCGCCGAGGCGATCCTGCTCGCGCTCGGCGGCGGCGCCGTCGGGATCGGGCTCGGCGCGCTCGCCACCGCCGTCTACGCCGCCACCAAGGGCTGGGCGATCGTGATCCCCACCTCCGCGTGGGCCGGCGGCCTCGCCGCCGCGCTCGCGATCGGCGCGGTCGCCGGTCTGCTCCCCGCGCTGCGCGCCGCACGGCTGGCACCGGCCGAGGCGCTGCGGACGGTGTGAGGGGCTGCTAACGGTGTGAGGCGCCGCGGACGGTGTGGCGGCGACGCTACCGGCCCGCGGCGCGCCGGTAGCGCGCGACCGCCAACGGCGCGAACACGGCGATGATCGCGAGCGCCCACACGACCGCGCCCCACACGTTGTTGCCCGCCGGAGCGCCGAGCCACAGCGAGCGCATCGCGTCGACGGTGATCGTGAACGGATTGACTTCGGCGAACGCCTTCAGCACCGCCGGCATCGACTTCACCGGCACGAACGCCGAGGAGATGAACGTCAGCGGGAACACCGCGATGAAGCCCAGCGAGTTCGCCGCTTCCGCCGAGGACACCAGCATCCCGAGGAACGCGAACACCCACGAGAACGCGTATCCGAACAGCAGCAGCAGCGCAGCGCCGCCGATCCCGTCGAGCAAGCTCGTGTGGAACGAGAAGCCGATGATCAGCCCGGTGATCACCAGGATCGTCGCCGACAGCCCGTTCGTCACCACGTCGGCGAGCGTGCGCCCCGCGAGCACCGCCGCGCGCGCCATCGGCAGCGAGCGAAAGCGATCGATCAGGCCCTTGTGCAGATCCTCGTTCAGGCCCAGCGCCGTGACGAACCCGCCGAAGGCGATGTTCTGCACGATGATCCCCGGAATCAGGAAGTTGGCATAGCTGAAGCCCGGCGTCTTGATCGCGCCGCCGAACACGTAGCGGAACAGCAGCACGAACATGATCGGCTGCACCGTGAACGCCAGCAGCAGCTCCGGCGCGCGCGGCAGGCGCACCAGGTTGCGCTCGGCGATCACCAGCGTGTCGTTGACCATGCGCCTCACGCGGCCACCTCGTCCGCCTGATCGTCCTCGGCTTCGGCCACGTGCCCGGTGAGCGCCATGAACACGTCGTCGAGCGTCGGGCGGCGCAGCGCGATGTCCTCCACGCCGATCTCCGCCTCGTCCAAGCGGCGCACCGCGTCGACCATCGCGCCGCCGCGCCGGTGGACGCCGACGGTCACCAGGTCGGCGGCGATGCTCGGCGGCTCGTCGGCCATCGAGCTCAGCGCCAGCGCCGCGCGCTCGGCGTGCGCGGCGTCGTCCAGGCGTATCTCCAGCCGCTCGCCGCCAACGCGATCCTTCAGCTCATCCGGGGTTCCCCCCGCGATCACGCGGCCGTGATCGATCACCGCGATCTCGCTCGCCAGGCGGTCGGCCTCGTCGAGGTACTGGGTCGTCAGCAGCACCGTCGTGCCGTCGGCGACCAGGCCCTCGATCGTCTCCCACAGCTGCAGGCGGCTACGGGGATCCAGGCCCGTGGTCGGCTCGTCGAGGAACAGCACCGGCGGATTGGCCACGAGCGCCGCCGCCAGGTCCAGGCGGCGGCGCATGCCCCCCGAGTACGTCTTCGTGGGGCGTTTCGCCGCGTCGAGCAGGTCGAAGCGCTCGAGCAGCTCCTGCCCGCGCCGCTTCGCCCGCGCGCGCGACTCCCCGTACAGGCGCCCGACCATCGTCAGGTTCTCCAGGCCTGTCAGGTTCTCGTCCACCGCCGCATACTGTCCGGCCAGCCCGATCCGCTCGCGCAGCTGCGCCGCGTCCCTGACGACGTCCAGGCCGGTCACGCGCGCGGTGCCCGCATCGGGCCGCAGCAGCGTCGTGAGGATGCGGATGATCGTCGTCTTGCCCGCGCCGTTGGGCCCGAGCAGGCCGAGCACGGTGCCGGCGCGCACCTCGAGGTCGACGCCGACGAGCGCGCGCACCGAGCCGTATGACTTCACGAGCCCGCTGACGCTGACGACCGCTTCGGTTGACGGGTCGGGCGGCACCGGCTCAATCTAGCGGGGAGCCGTCTTGCGCCATCCTATGCAGCAATTGGCTACCGATCTCGACGGCAACGCGGCGGGCTACGCCGGGCGCACCGCCTGGGCGCGAAGCCTGGCGGCTCCGGTGCGCGACTTCCTCGGCACCGAGACCGGCAGCGCGAGCGTGCTGCTGGCGGGGGCGATCCTCGCGCTGGCGTGGGCCAACTCCCCGTGGTCGCACTCGTACGAATCCCTGTGGGGCACGCGCCTGGCCGTGAAGATCGGCGCCAGCGGGATCTCGATGAACCTGCGCCACTGGGTCAACGAGGGGCTGATGACGCTGTTCTTCCTGGTCGTCGGGCTGGAGGCCAAGCGCGAGCTCGACCTCGGCGAGCTGCGCGAGCGCCGGCGACTGACGATTCCCGCGACGGCGGCGCTCGGGGGCATGATCGTCCCCGTCGCGATCTACCTGGCGTTCAACGCCGGCGGCCCCGGCGCCCACGACTGGGGCGCGGCGATGTCGACCGACACCGCGTTCGCCCTCGGCGCCGTGGCGGTGCTGACGCCGCGCGCGGCCACGCGCCTGCGCGTGTTCCTGCTGACGCTCGCCGTCGTCGACGATCTCTGCGCGCTGCTCGTGATCGCGGTCGTCTACACGACGCATGTGTCGGTGCTCGCGCTGCTTGCCGCGGCGGCGCTGTTCGGCGTGCTGCTGGCGCTGCGCTACGTGCCTGAATGGCGCCGGCCGCTGTCGCTCGCGGTCGGCGTCGGCCTGTGGATCGCGATGTTCGAGTCGGGCGTCGACCCCGTCATCTCGGGCCTCGCGGTGGGCCTCGCGACGAGCGCCTACCCGCCCTCGCGCGAGGATCTCGAGCGCGCGACCGTGCTCGCGCGCTCGTTTCGCGAGCAGCCCACGCCCGAGCTCGCGCGCTCGGCCCAGCAGGGGGTGATGTCGGCGATCTCGCCCAACGAGCGCCTGCAGTACGGCCTGCACCCGTGGACGGGGTACGTGATCGTGCCGCTGTTCGCGCTCGCCAACGCCGGCGTGCACGTCACGGGGGGTCTGCTCGAAAGCGCGGTCGGCTCCCCCATCACGCTGGGCATCCTCGTCGGCTATGTCGTCGGCAAGCCGCTAGGCATCGCCGGCGCCTCGTGGCTTGCCTCGCGTCCGGCGATGCGCGGCCCGCGCTCGCCGCTCAGCTCGCCGCTGCTCGCCGCCGGCGGCGCGTTCGCGGGCATCGGCTTCACCGTCTCGCTGCTGATCTCGAGCCTCGCCTTCAGCGGGCAGCGCCTGGAGGAGGCGAAGCTCGGCGCGCTCGGCTCGGTGCTGCTCGCGCCGGCGCTCGCTTGGAGCGTCCTCCAGGTCGTCAGGCGCCTGCCGGCGAATGTGCGCGCGCGCCAGATCGCGGGCACCGCCGAGGACATCCTCGACCTCTCGCAGGACGTCGACCCCGAGCACGATCACATCCGCGGCGACGAGCACGCGCCGGTGACGCTCGTCGAGTACGGCGACTTCGAGTGCCCCTACTGCGGCAAAGCGGAGGGCGTCATCCGCGAGCTGCTCGCCTCCTTGGACGAGGACGTGCGCTACGTGTGGCGGCACCTGCCGCTCAACGACGTGCACCCGAACGCGCAGGTCGCCGCCGAGGCCGCCGAGGCGGCCGCCGCGCAGGGCCGCTTCTGGGAGATGCACGACTGCCTGCTCGGCCACCAGGGCGAGCTGCGCCCCTCGCACATCGCCAAGTACGCCGAGGAGATCGGGCTCGACGCCGAGCGCCTGCTCGACGAGCTGCGCCGCCGCGAGTTCGCCGCGCGGGTCAGCGAAGACGTCGCCAGCGCCGACGAAAGCGGCGTCTCGGGCACGCCCACGTTCTTCATCAACGGGCGCCGCCACTACGGCGCCTACGACATCGACACGCTCAGCGCGGCCGTGAGGGCGGCGCGGGGCCGGGCGCTGCTGGCGGCGAAGGCGGTGTGAGGGCGGGCTCGGGACGTCGCGATCGTCCCACGCCCCGAGTCAGCGATCGGGCGGGTCTTCAGACAGGCGACGAGCCTCGTTCTCGGCTCCCTGGCGGCGAGCCTCGGCGTCCGAGGCCTGCCGGCGCGTCTCGTTCTCAGCAGCGTGGCGGCGAGCTTCGGCGTCCGGGGCCTGCCGGCGTGCCTCGTTCTCAGCAGCCTGGTCGCGCGCCGCACGCTCCGAAGCATGCCCACGAGCATCGTTCTCGGCTGTCCGGCGTGATTCGCGTGCCAGCCGAGCACCCTCCTCCGCGTTGCCGCCCGGGATCGGTGAGCTGCGTCGAGGACGCCTGAAGATGCTCGACATGACCTGCCCAGTTTAGGCCCCGACAGACCATCGGACGGCCGGGTTTCCCGCAGCAGCTCGCGGCCCCCGCTAACCTGGAGTGATGCACACTCAGGCAGATCGCTCGGCCGAGCGCCGACGCGTGAAGCCGGAGGAGCCCCAGCGCCATGCCGCAGCGCCGGCGAGGGCGCGACCAAGGTGACGAGCTTCTTCGTCGCAGGCATCGAGTCGAGCGCAGCGCGCGCCGAGGAGGCCTACAGCGCGCTGCGCGAGCGCTCGCTGCTCGCCGCCGGCTGCCCCGCACGATCGCGGCGGATCTTCAAGCTGAGCTGTCGCTTCGATGGACAGGACCGGGAGATCGAGGTCGGCAGGCCGCTGTCCAAGGGCGGCGACGTCGTGGTCGCGATTCTCGACCACGGGCGCTTCGAGGACTTCTGCGTGCACACCGACGGGGACGGCGAGGGCGCACCCGCGCGCGTCGGTCACCCCGTCTACTCGGTGACTGAGTTCTCGTGAGCGCAAACGACGGGCCGGGCGCGGCCGGGATCTGACGCGCTCGGCACTCCACAACAAGGAGCTGACAGACAAATGGCCTCTAGCGGCAAGAAGAAGACCACGATGGCGAAGCTCACCCGCGAAAGCAAGCTGCGCGAGCGCCGGCTGGACAAGCAGGCCAGGAAGGACGCGCGGAAGCTGGCGCCGGCACAGGACTCGGACTGGCTCGGCGACGCAATCGACACAACGACCGATGAGGCGTCCCCGGCACGTGCCGGGGAGCCCGCGTTGGACGCCGAGGTCGTTTAGCCGAACAGCCTCGTTTCGACCCCGCTCAGAGCAATGTCGAAGATCGTCGTGCGAGTCTTGGCGCACGCCGGGGATCGCGTGCTCTTGGCCTTGTCGAGCTTGCCGGTGGCGGAGCCATAGATTTCGGGGCCCCATTCTCTCTGCGCGAACGCGGCGGAGAATTCCCTGAATTCGTACACGCACGGCCCTTCCAGGGCGATGCGCATCGGCGCCAGCTTCACGATCATCCTCCTGGCGCTCGTGATTTCAATCGTCTTGGCGCCCCCGCCGCAGCTTTCGAGCTGCCCCGCTTCGCCCGTCCTCGCGAGCCTGTCCACCCCAGAGCGGTTCAACACCACCTTGAAGCCCTGTTCTTCCCAATAGCACGGGCCCAGCGAATATCCGGCCACAAGCAGGACTTCGGCGCCCACCGCAAGCGGCTTGCCTTCCGCCTTCAGTTCCAGCAGCGTCCTGGTCGACGCGGCGCTCGCGCAGACTGCCGAAGCCGCCAGTACGGCGATCACGCCCGCGCCTGCCCCGAACAGCCTCATCGCTCTCATACCGAGCAGCCTAGCCGTAACGTCCGACCCCTTCGCCGGGCGACGCGTGCGGGACACTCCCACCGTGCCCACGCCAGCCCCAACAGCGGGAGAAGACGACCCAGCCTGGGCGCGCCCAGCGCTGATCGCAGTCGTGGCGCTGGCGGCCGCGATGATGCTGATCGACGTCACCCGGAGCGGCTACGGCAACAGCTACTACGCGACCGGCGCGCTCGCCGCGAGCCACAGCTGGAGCGCGCTGCTCGCCAACGCCGCCGATCTCGGCGAATACGTGAGCCTCGACAAGGGCCCGCTGCCGGATTGGCTGATGGGGCTGTCCGGCCGCGTGTTCGGCTTCGGCAGCTTCAGCGTGATGGTCCCCGACGCGCTGTACGGGGTCGCAACGGTGGTGGTGCTGCACGACGCCGTGCGGCGCGCGCTCGGCCGCGAGATCGCGATCGTCGCGGCGCTGTTCATGGCGCTCACGCCGGTGGCCGTGCTCGTCGCCCGCTACAACGCCCCCGACGCGCTGCTGCTGTTGTTGCTCGTGTGCGCGGCCTGGAGCCTGACCGTGGCGGCGCAGTCGCGGCGCCTGCGCGAGCTGCTGCTGTGCGCGGTATTGGTGGGCCTGGCGTTCAACACGAAGATGCTCGAGGCCTACCTCCCGGTCCCGGCCTTCGCGCTCGCCCTTCTGCTCTCACGGCCCAGGCCGCTGCGCCGGCGGCTGGGCGAGCTGGCCCTCGCGGGCGCGCTCGCGCTGCTCGTCAGCCTGGCGTGGTTCGCGGGCATGATGCTCGTGCCGGCTGGCGAGCGCCCATACGTCGGCGACTCGACCGGCAACTCGTGGTTCCAGCTGATCCTCGAAGGCAACGGCATCCAACGCGTCACCGGCAATGCGGGGGCGTTCACCCGCAACCTCGACGGCAACCTCCTCTACCTGTTTGGCAGTCACGTCGCCGGCCAGATCGTGTGGCTGCTGCCGCTGGCCGTCGTCGGGCTCGCGCTCGGACTGCTGGTGACGCGCGGTTCGCGGCGCGAGAGCTTTGCCTTCGGCGCGTATGCGATGTGGGGAACGTGGACGCTCGTCGGCTGCGTGGTGCTGAGCGTCTCGGCGGGCGCGCGTCACGCGTACTACACGTCGATCCTCGCACCGGGCGTGGCGACGCTCGCCGCGGCGGCGCTGGTGACGCTGTGGCGCTCCTCGCGCGCGTCGCGGGTCGCGGCGGTCGGCCTGGCGATCGCCGTCGCGGGCAGCGCGGCGATTGGCTTCGTCCTGCTCGGCGACTCGCCCGAGTTCCTGCCGTGGCTGCGATGGGTGGTGCTGGCCTGCGGCGCCGCGGCGGCCACCGCGATCCTCGCGCCGCATCTGCGCGAAGCGCTCCGGGGACGGGCGACGACAACGCTGGCGGCCGCCGGCGCGGCGGTCGCGGTGCTCGCCGGCCCAGCCTCCTACTCCGTGGCGACCGTCACTCGCGAGCACACCGGCTACAGCCCGACCGCCGGGCCGGCGATCGGCGCGGGCAGGCCCGCGGGTGCTCATGTGGCGGAATCCACGGCCATGCTCGGGTTTGCGCAGAGCCTGTCGTCGCTCACCGGATACCTGCTGGCGCACCGCGATCATGCCCACTTCCTGGTCGCGGCCACCGACGCCAAAACCGCCGACCCGATCGCGCTCGCTACCGGGCAGCCGGTGATCACCGTCGGCGGATACACCGGCGCCGATCCCGCGCCCACGGCCGTTCAGCTCGAGCGGCTGGTCAACGCCGGGCAGTTGCGCTACGTGCTGCTCGACGCTACGCGCGTGATGCCCGCCACGCCCGCCGCGAGAGCCGGCTCGGCGGCGGCGTGGGTGGACCGGCACTGCTCGCGCGTGCCGGACGCGGGCATCGCGGCGCCCGGCGTCGGCGGCCCGGCGCGGCTCGGCGCGCAGATCGCCCCGCAGCTGACGCTCTACGCGTGCGGGCCCAGCCCGTGATCTGCAGGCCACCGCGATGGCGAGCTGAGGCCGCCTGCGTTCTCGAGCTTTTCCACGCAGACTTCTCATAGTGCACAAAAGCCTCTGATTGTCCATACCGATAATCTCTTGCTTTTAGACATCTAGCTGCGTATAATAGACGACATGCCCAGTCGCGCAACGAAACCATCTTACGCAGGCGTGCAGTTCGAGCGCGAGGCGCTGCGACGCCTTCCGACCATTCTCGAAGACCTGCTCGACGAGCCGGACATCGGTCCACCCCAGCAACAGGCACGCGACGGTGGCCTCGATGCGATCGTCAATAGCAGCGACCGTCTCTGGCTAATCGAGGTCAAGTCAGCGGCCAGCCCGGGGGTCGTTGCATTGGCCGCGGAGCAGATGGCGCGCCTCGCGACTCATGACGGCATCGCCGTGCTGGTCGTGCCGTTCATGACGCCAGCCGGCGCGAAAGCGGCCGAGGACCGCGAGCTGAACTGGCTCGACCTCTCGGGAAACGCGCACATCCGGGACAAGGATCTATATGTCTCGATTCAAGGCCGACCCAATCAGTTCCCGACCCGGGGTCGCCCATCGTCTGCGTTTGCACCCAAGAGCTCTCGTGTAGCGCGAACGCTGCTGCTGGAGCCAGAGCGCTGGTGGCGCCAAAAGGAGCTCAGCGAGCACACAGACCTCGACGCCGGCCGCGTCTCGCGCGTCGTTCGGCGCCTGGAGGACGATGAGCTCCTCGCTCGCGATCGAGCACTGCTGCGCCCCCGCGACCGCGACCTGCTGCTAGATGCCTGGGCCGACGAGTACCGCTTCGGTCGCCACGACATCATCACCGGGCACATCTCGGGAAGTGGCATCGAGCTGGCACGCGAACTCGACTATCGGCTACGTAACGCCGACGTCGACCACGCGTTCACCGGGCTGCCCGCCGCGTGGGCGCTTGACCGCTTCGCCCGGTTCCGTCTCAACAGCGTCTACGTCCACGGCGACCCACGCGCTGCGGCGGATGCGATCGAGCTCCGATGCAACGAGCGCGGCGCCAACGTGCAGCTCATCGGCCCCGACGACTGCGGCGTCTTCGACGGCCAACAGGACGTTGACGAGTTGCCCTGCGTGTCGAGCGTCCAGGTCTATCTCGACCTCCTCGCCCTACCCGAGCGCGCCCGCGAGGCGGCCAACGAGCTGCGCCACGACGGAGCGATCTGGCATGCCCGCTCCTGACAAGCCACGACACCGCTCCGGCTACACGGCCGAGGAGACCGAGCAAGTCAAGACTGTGTGCCTCACCGTCGCGGTCACGCTCGGCGCCCACCTCGACGACGTTTGCATCGTCGGTGGCCTCGTACCACCGCTCCTCATCGACACCACACGAACCGATGGCGATGATGATCTCCACCCAGGCACCAACGACCTCGACGTCGGCCTCGCACTCGCACTGCTCGACGACGAGCGGTATGCCGAGATCAGCCATCGACTTCGCGGAGAGGGCTTCAAGCCCGACACCAACGAGAACGGCAACCAGACCGTCCAGCGCTGGCGACTCGGTGAGCTGAAGGTCGCGGTCGACTTCCTGATGCCGCCAGCGCCCGCCCAAGATCCGGCAGTGCGGGTGCAAAACCTCGAGCCTGACTTCGGCGCCCTTGTCACCCCAGGTCTCGAGCTCGCCTTCGACGAGCGCGTCAACATCGAGCTCGACGGACACACCCTCACGGGAGAGCGGGCGCGCCGCACCGTTCCCGTCTGCGGACCCGCCGCCTTCGTCGCTCTCAAGGCTCTCGCGTTCGGTGACCGCGCCGAGCCCAAGGGCGCCTACGACCTCGTCTACGTCATTCGCCACACCCCCGGACGCGGCACTGTGATCGCCGAGCGCCTACGCCTCCACGCCCAGCTTCACACCGAAATCGTCGTGCGCGCCCTGAGACTCCTGAACCGCGACTTCAACACCCCAGACAACATTGGCCCCCGCCGTGCAGCGGCCTTCACCATCACCGCCGACGCCGATCTCGACGACGCCGCCGCCGACGCACACGGCTTCGTAGACGACCTGCTGCGCGCTACAGCGAGACTCGGGCTGCGCCAAATCGACGCCTGACACTTGTCGCCCCCGGCCCTCAACTTGGCCTACGCCCCCGCCAGCGCCGCCTGCCGGTCGTCGTAGGTCTCGCCGCGCTCGGCCTTCTCGACGAGCGACGCGGGCGGCTCGAAGCGCTCGCCGTAGCGCTCGGCGAGCTCCCGCGCGCGTGCCACGAATCCGGCCAACCCGGTCGGTTGGGGGAGGTGGGCGGGACCTTGATAGCCGTTGATGTACTGCAGCACGCCGCCCGTCCAGCCGGGGAAGCCGATCCCGAAGATCGAGCCGATGTTGGCGTCGGCGACGGACTCGATGACGCCCTCGTCGAGGCACTTGACCGCCTCGATCGCCTCCGCGAACAGCATGCGCTCCTCGAGGTCCTTCAGCGAGATCGACGACGGGTCGGCGATCGGCGGGAACGCCTCGCGCAGGCCGCTCCACAGCGCGCCGCGGCTGCCGTCCTCGTTGTATTCGTAGAAGCCCCTGCCGGCCAAGCGCCCGCCGCGGTTGTACTCGTCGAGCATGCGGTCGATCACCTGTAGCGACGGGTGGCCCTCCCACGCGAGGCCCTCCGCTTCGGCGGCCGCCTGGTACTGCAGGCGGATCTTGCGCATCAGGTTGAGGTTCAGCTCGTCGGAGAGCTGCAGCACCGGCGCGGGGTAGCCGGCCTGTGAGGAGGCCTGCTCGATCGACGGCGCGGGCACGCCCTCGGTCAGCATCGCGATGCCCTCGTTGATGAAGCCGCCGATCACGCGCGAGGTGAAGAACCCGCGCGAGTCGTTGACGACGATCGGGGTCTTGCGAATCGCCCGCGCGACGTCGAGCGCCCTGTAGAGCGTCTCCTCGCTGGTCTGCTCGCCCTTGATGATCTCGAGCAGCGGCATCTTGTCGACGGGGCTGAAGAAGTGCAGCCCGATGAAGTCGGCCGGGCGCGAGACGCCCTCGGCGAGCTGCGTGATCGGCAGCGTCGAGGTGTTCGAGCCCAGCAATGCGCCGTCGGCGAGGTGCGGCTCGATCTCAGCGAACACCTGCGCCTTGACCGCCGGGTCCTCGAACACCGCCTCGATCACCAGGTCGGCGCCGGCGGCGTCCGCCGCGTCGGCGGTGGGCGTGATCAGCCCCAGCAGCCGCGCGCCCTGCTCCTCGCTGGAGCGACCGCGCGAGACGGCCTTCTCGACGAGCTTCTGCGAGTAGCCCTTGCCGCGCTCGGCGGCCTCGGCCGACACGTCCTTGAGCACGACCTCGATGCCCGCTTTCGCGCACACGTACGCGATCGCCGCGCCCATCATGCCGGCGCCGAGCACGACGGCCTTCTTCGGCACGAAGCGCTCGAGACCCTCCGGCCGGCCGCGGTCGCCATTGACCTGCTGCAGGTCGAAGAAGAACGCCTGGATCATGTTCTTGGCGACCTGGCCGGTGGCGAGGTCGGTGAAGTAGCGGCCCTCGATCTCGATCGCGCTGTCGAAGTCGACCTGCGCGCCCTCGACCGCGGCGGCCATGATGTGGTGCGGAGCCGGGTAGTTGGCGCCCTTCAGCTGCTTGCGCAGGTTCGCCGGGAACGCCGGCAGGTTCTGCGCGAGCTTGGGGTTCGACGGCGTGCCGCCGGGCATCTTGTAGCCCTTGGCGTCCCAGGGCTGTGAGACCTCGGCCCCACTCGCCGCCTGCGCCTCGATCCAAGCCTTGGCGGCCGGCACGAGGTCCTCGCGGCTGGCCACGACCTCGTCCACGAGGCCCATCTCCAGCGCCTGCTGCGGGCGCAGCTCCTGGCCCTGCATCAGCAGCTTCACCAGCGCGTCGACGATCCCGAACATGCGCACCGTGCGCACGACGCCGCCGCCGCCCGGCAGCAGCCCGAGCTTGACCTCGGGGAAGCCGAGCTTGGCCTTGGGGTCGTCGACGATCACGCGGTGGTGGGCGGCCAGCGCGATCTCCAGGCCGCCGCCGAGCGCGGCGCCGTTGATCGCGGCCACGACCGGCCTGCCGAGCGTCTCCAGCCGGCGCAGCTGGCTCTTGACCTCGCGGATGCCGGCGGCGAACTCGCCCGCCTGCTCGCGCGTGACGCCCTTGAGGTCGTTGAGGTCCCCGCCCGCGAAGAACGTCTTCTTGGCGGAGGTGATGACGACGCCCTTGATCTCCTCGCGCTCCGCCTCCAGGCGCTCGACGGTCGCGCCCATCGAGGCGATATACGCGGCGTTCATCGTGTTGGCCGACTGGTTGGGGTCGTCGAGCGTGAGGATCACGATGCCGTCCGCGCCGCGCTCGTAGGCGATGGTGGTGGACTCGGCCATCTAGATCGCCTCCACCACTGTCGCGATGCCCATGCCGCCGCCGACGCACAGCGTCGCCAGGCCGTAGCGCCCGCCGGTGCGGTGCAGCTCGTCGACGAGCGTGCCGATGATCATGCCGCCGGTCGCCCCAAGCGGGTGGCCCATGGCGATCGCGCCGCCGTTTACGTTCACTTTCTCGAGGTCGAGTCCCATGTCCCGGACGAAGCGCAGCACGACGGCCGCGAACGCCTCGTTGATCTCGACCAGGTCGAGGTCCTCGACCGTGAGACCGGCCTTGGCGAGCGCCTTCCTGGAGGCGGGCGCGGGGCCGGTGAGCATGATCGTCGGGTCAGCGCCAGACACCGCCGTCGCGAGGATGCGCGCGCGGGGGGTCATCCCCAGATCCGCGCCCGTCTGCTCGTTGCCGATCGCCAGCAGCGAGGCGCCGTCGACGATCCCCGAGGAGTTGCCGGGCGTGTGGACGTGGTCGATCTTCTCGACCCAGTGGTACTTCTGCAGCGCGACCGCGTCGAAGCCGCCCATCTCGCCCATCGCCTGGAACGAGGGCTTGAGCTTGCCGAGCGTCTCCACGGTCGTGCCCGGGCGGATGAACTCCTCGCGGTCGAGCACGACGTTGTCGTTGAGGTCCTTGACGGGGATCACCGAGCCGGCGAAGCGACCGTCGGCCTCGGCGGCGGCGGCGCGCTCCTGCGAGCGCGTGGCGTAGGCGTCGACGTCCTCGCGGCTGAACTCCTCGATGGTCGCGATCAGGTCCGCGCCGACGCCCTGCGGGATGAACGAGGTGTCGTAGTTGGTCTCCGGGTCCATCGCCCACGCGCCGCCGTCGGTGCCCATCGGCACGCGCGACATCGACTCCACGCCGCCGGCGAACACGAGGTCCTCCCAACCGGAGGCGACCTTCTGGGCGGCGATGTTCACTGCCTCCAGGCCCGAGGCGCAGAAGCGGTTGAGCTGCACGCCGGCGACCGTGTCGGGCAGGCCGGCCTTCAGCGCGGCGGTCTTGGCGATGTCAGCGCCCTGGTCGCCGACCGGCGTCACACAGCCGAGCACCACGTCGTCGACGCGGTTGGGGTCGAGCCGCTCGTTGCGAATCAGCATCTCGTGCATCAGCCCGACGACCAGGTCGACCGGCTTGGTGGCGTGCAGTGAGCCGTTGATCTTGCCCTTGCCGCGCGGTGTGCGAATGGCGTCGAACACCAGCGCCTCGGTACCTGCCATGGGGGAGCTCCTCTGATCGTTTGGGGCCGCTGCGGTCGGGGCCGCTGCGCGGCAGCATAACATTCATTCGCGAACGCAAGTTTGGATACGATCGCCGGCGAGACCAGCCTTGCCACAGCCGGCGAGGCCCGCCCAGCCCACGCCCACAACACCCACATACCCGCGATGCCCGCCGCACCCACCACACCCGCGACGACCGCCCGCCGCAGCCAGGCCGAGCGCAGCTCGGCCACGCGCCAGGCGCTGCTCGACGCGACGATCGCGTCGCTGGTCGAGGACGGCTACGCCAGCACGACCACCAGCCGCGTCGCCGAGCGCGCGGGCGTCTCGCGCGGCGCCCACCTGCATCACTTCCAGACGCGCCAGGCGCTGGTGGCGGCGGCGATCGAGCACCTCAGCCGCCTGCGCACGGACGAACTGCTCGAAGCCGCCGACGCGCTACCGGCCGGGCGCGAGCGCGTGGCAGAGGGGCTCGATCTGCTGTGGAGCAACTACGCGAGCCCCAAGTTCCAGGCGGCGCTCGACCTGTGGGCCAGCGCGCGCACCGACCCGGAGCTGCGCGCGCACCTCACCGACGTGGAACGCGATCTCGACCGCCAGACGCTCGAGCTGGCCAGGCGACTGTTCCCCGACTCGGCGGGCCGCCCCGACTTCGAGCGCCTGATCGAGATGTCGCTGGCGGCGATGCGCGGCCTGGCGCTGCTGGACACGCTGCGCCCCGGCGACGCGCGCAACCCCAAGCAGTGGGAGTTCTGCAGAGCGAGGCTCGTGCAGATGTTCGAGCAGGAGGGGTGAGGAGCGCCGGCGGCGCGCAGCACTGTAGACGGATCAAGCGCCTATTCGGTAGACTCCTGGGTGTGAGCACGACCATCAGAGTCAGCGAGCCGACCAGAGATCGCTTCGCCAAACTGGCGCAGGCCACGGGTCGTCCGATGAGTCAACTGGTGGACGAGGCTGCCGACGCGCTCGAACGGCGCGTGTTCTTCGATCAGCTCTCCAGCCGCTATGAGGCCCTGCGGGCTGACCCGGACGCATGGAGCGAGATCGAGGCCGAGCGCACCGCCGAGAGCGGCGCGCTGCTTGACCGCTCGTCGTGAGCCCTCGCCGAAGCGAGGTGTGGCTGGTCGACTTCGGCGACCCTGTCGGCCGGGAGCAGTCCGGCAGGCGACCTGCCGTCGTCGTATCGGCCGATGCGCTGAACGAGAGTCGCGCCGGTGTCGTCGTCGTGGTCCCGATCACCACGACCTACCGGGGCCTGCCGTCTCACGTGGAGATAGACCACGGCAGCTCAGGGCTCGACGAGGTGAGCTACGCGAAGTGCGAGGACGTCAAGTCCGTCTCCGAGCGGCGTCTGATCGGCCGCCTGGGCACAGTGGATGAGCAGGTCATGTTCGAGACGGCGCGCGCGCTGCGTTTCCTGCTCGACCTCTGAGCTCCGGCGGCGGTTGCCTGGGCTCGCCCGCCTCGCCGCATCGATCGTCACAGAATCAGCGCTCGCGGCACTCTTGTGGTGATGGACGATGCCGATGCCTTCTCGGAGCTCTATCGACGCGAGGGAGAACCTGTGTTGATCTTCCTCACCCGGCGCACCTGGGACGGTGAGACGGCCGTGGAGCTGACCGCGGAGACGTTCGCGGTGGCGCTGCGCTCCTGGCGCAAGCTCGGCGGGCTCGGTCCCGAGCAGCAGCGCGCGTGGCTGTTCACGGTCGCGCGGCGCCAGCTCGCCCGCTACCTGCGCAGAGCGACGGTCGAGCGCAGGGCCGTACAGCGCCTGGGCATGCAGATCCCGCAGGTCGACCACGAGGATCTGCTGTTGATCGAGCGTCGCGCCGGCCTGTCCGAGCTGCGCCGCATGGTCGAGCACGAGCTCGCCAGGCTGAGCTCCGAGCAGCGCGAGGCGCTGCGCCTGCGGGTCGTCGAGGAGCGCAGCTACCGGGAGATCTCGCTGCAGTTGGGCGTCTCAGAGCAGACGGCCCGCGCACGCGTGTCGCGAGGACTGCGCGCGCTCGCGCACGCGCTCGAGCCCTATCACGCAGCCCGGGAGGGATGCATCACGAACCGCGACGCCGCACGGGAGGGCGCCTCGTGAACGAGCGTCCGAGAGCTCTCGAGCAGCTCGGGGACGAGCTGGACCGTGCCGCCCGCGTCCGGCTGACCGACGCGGACGGCTCCCGCGGCGCGCTGCGTCGAGCGGTGGCCGGTCGCCTGAGCGCGGTGGCCGTGTCGATCGCGCTGCTACTGTTGGCGGCCGCTGCGACGGCGGCGGTGCTGCTGATCAAACAGGGCTCGTCACTGCCGGCGCCGCACGCGCAGGACCTGCGCTCGAGCGGCATCCCGCTGCCGCGCAGCGCGCATCTGGCCGGACTCGACGCGCCCGACCCCGAAGGCTCGAACCCGCCGTGGGACCTGCGCCTGTCGCGGACGAGCACCGGCGAGACCTGCACCGCGGTGGGGCAGGTCTTCGACGGGCGCTTCGGGATCGTCGGGCTCGATCACGTCTTCCGGGCTCTGCCGCTCGGCTCGGTCGACAGCTGCGGCATCGACGGCGGCGATGGGACGGTGCTGGTCGGCGCGAAGGGCTTCGTGGGCGCGAAGCCGCGCGAAGCGCGCACCGTGCTCAGCGGGATCGCCGGCGCCGGCGCGCGATCGGTGACCGCGTACGCCGGCGGGAGCACCAGGCGGCTGAAGCTGGGGCCCGGAGGCAGCTTCATCACCGTGTACGCGGGGGAACCCGAAGCGGTGCGTCCCAGCGTCGCGATCGCGATGCGCGACGGGCGCACCCACACGGTCGCGCTCGAGCAGTCCGGCGCCTTCGAAGCGCCCGACCCCGAAGGCGGGGGCGCGTGGGCAGCCAGTACCGAACCCGACCTGGAAGCGAACGCATTCCCCGACGAGGACTGCGTGCAGCTGACCCGCGAGCCCAGCCAGAGCGAACCGAGTCATGTCACGTTGTCCCTGACCCCTGAGATCTGCGGGCGTCTTAGCTCGAGCCCGCTGTTCGTGCAGATGCGCCGCTTCGTCCCGGGTGAAGACTCGGCGCCGTTCCCGTGGGGCGACTCGCCGTCGCGGACGATCGTCTACGGGATCGCGACGCCGCGGGTGGCCAGCCTCACGCTCACCGGCGCAGGCGCCGCGCGGGCGCTCGCGATCGACCGCCGGGGCGGGGCCTTCATGGCGGTCCTGGACGGGCACGTCGACCCGCGCTCGCTCACGCTCACCGCCACTCTGCGCGGCGGGACCGTGATCGCCTACCGGCACCCGACCGGCCTGCTCGCCTACCGGACCAACATGCCGATCGCGCTCCAGGCGGTCCCCGCCTATCGCGCGCCGCTCCCGATCAGGTCCACGCTGCCGCCGCCGTTCGAGCTCCCGATCGCCGCCACCGTCACCGAAACGCTGCGCGCCGCGGATCCCGCGGGCGGGCCCGAGTGGGTGCTGCGCAGCTGGCAGGGACGCCCCAACAGGAGCGTGAGCGGGGTCGGCGACGAACGCTTCGAGTGCGCCGAGCTCGGCGTGCTCTGGCACGGAAAGCCCGTTGAACCCAGCGCGAGACCGTCGGACCGCAGCCTGCCGCTGAGCGCCGAAGGCGGCCGCTGCAACTCGGCCAAGGACCTCGAACGCATGCGCTACATGCTGGCGCTCGAAAGCTTCCTCGACGACCCCTACGAATACACGCCGCATCCCGCGCGCGCGGTGCTCAGCGGCATGCTGCCCGCCGGCGCGCGCGACCCCGTGCTGCTCGGCGTGGGACCCGCGCGAGCGCTCCCCCTCGACGCGAACGACGCCTTCCTGGTGGTGCTGCCCGGCCGCTACTGGAACGCGCGTCCGCGGATCTCCTACATCCTCCACGGCCACCGTGTGGGCAAGCTGCCCGGCGGACCGGGCCCGCGGCTCTACCAGCGCGGCACCGAAACGCCAACCCCCCAGGTACGCGCGCCCGACCCCGACGGGGCGGCCCCGTGGGGGTTCGCGGCGACGCGCGACTGCTTCACCGCCGTCGGGCGGATCGTCGCGGGGCGCCTGGCGGACATCGACCTGTCCGACGGCGTGCTCAAAGCGGGGGCCGAATTCACCGGCTACAGCTCGAGCTGCGCGACCCACCCCAGCCCGTTCGAGCCGGCCGCCGAGCAGCGCGAGCCGGTCGAATTCGACGAGCAGCAGGAGGGCAACGGCGACGACCCGCTCCGGGATGAACGCGAACCGCTGCGCCAGCCTGAAGTCGAATGGCGCACGCTCCCCGGCCGCACGATCGTCACCGGCGTCGCGCGAGCGGACGTCGTCTCGATCACGCTCAGCACCCCGAGCGACGTGCGCACCCTGCGCCCGGCCGGCCCGTTGCACGGGATCCTCGCCGTCTATGACGGCTACTTCCTGCGCGGCAGGCTCACCGCGACCGTGCGACTGCGCGACGGCAGCGTGCAGACCGAGCAGATCGCAAGCTTCGGCGCCGGATCCTTCGAGCCCGAACCGCTCGCGGTGCGCCTGCGCGAGGCGCGCCAGACGCTCGTCTCGCTGCGCGCACAGGCGCGCGCACGTGCACGCTCGCGGTCGCGGTCGCGCGGTGGCGAGCTGATCGCGCCGTATGAAGCGCGCATCCGCGAGATGGAACGGCGAGTCGGCTACGAACGCGCGCACCCCGGCCTGCTCCCAGCTGAATAGGCGCAGCGTGCCGGCGGCATGGCAGCGGCGCGGTCACAAACGGAGACGCTCGATCGTTATGGATGACGTGGCCGGCGGCGCGGAGGACTCGACCGACGGGGAGCTGCTCCAGCGCACCCGCGCGGGCGATCGGGAGGCGTTTGGCGTGCTCTACGAACGCCGTCACGAGCTCGTGCTGGCGTACTTGCTCAAGCGCACACGCAACCCGGAGGTGGCGATGGACCTGATGGCGGAGACGTTCGCGGCGGCGCTCCTAGCGCTGGCGAACAGGCCACCGGCGATCGTCGGCTCGGCGGCTCCGTGGCTGCTGACGATCGCGCGTAACGCGCTGATCGACAGCCACCGGCGCGGCAGGGTCGAGAGCGCCGCGCGCGCGCAGCTCGCGCTCGAGCCGTTGCAGATCGACGACGGCGACGTCGATCGGGTGCTGCGGATCGCCGCCGAGACAGACCTGCTGATCCGCCTCTCGCATGAGCTGCCCGCCGACCAGTTCGACGCGCTGCGCGCACGCGTGCTCGACGAACGCGGCTACGGCGAGATCGCACGCGAGCTCGAATGCTCGACGGCGGTCGTGCGCAAGCGCGTGAGCCGCGCGATCGCGACCCTGCGAGCGGCAAGGGAGACGAGCACGTGAGCGACTTCCACAGCGACCACCGCCGGCAGCTCGAAGCGGCCGCCCAGGCGCTGTTCGCCGGCCCGGCCACGAGGCCGCGGCGCAGGCTGCGCCGGCCACGTCACATCCCACTGACGGCGGCGATCGCGCTGGGGGCGCTGCTGCTGGCGGCGGCGGCGCTCGCCGCCACCCAGATCATCGGCTTCGGCGCCCCCGTGAAGGCGCAGCAAGAGCCCGGGAGGGAACCGCCGTCGGTGTCGAGCGGCATCGGCATCCCGCTGACGGGCGCCGGCGGCGCGCCCACCTCGGCGCAGCAGCTCGCGCTGTCGGTGCCCGATCCTCGCGGCGGCCTGCCGTGGGGGATGCGGGTCGTGCGCACCACGCGGGGACTGGTCTGCCTGCAGATCGGGCGGCTGCTCGACGGGCGTCTGGGCATCCTCGGCGAGGACGGCGAGTTCGGCGACGACGGGCTGTTCCACGAACTGCCGGCAACGGCGCTCGCCCCCGGCATGTGCATACCGCCGAGCGCCTGGACGATACTCAGCGACGCCGGCGTGCCGGCGTCGGGGGCGATCCAGGGTCTGCCCCCGTCGTGCGTGGCCCCGTGGCTGCACACGTGGGGCTCCGGCCCGAAGTCGTGCCCCGCGGGCGATGAGCGGCTGGTCGGCTTCGGGGTGCTCGGGCCGCACGCCGTCAGCGTCTCCTACGTTGCCGACGGCCGCCTGCACACCGTCGCCACCGCCGGCAGCCTCGGCGCCTACCTGATCGTCCTGCCCGTACCGCCGGAGCTGGAGCACAACGCACCGGTGCTCGGAGGCAAAGAGGGCCTGCTCGGCGGCTTCCCGATCGGCGCCGGACGCGGCGAAGTGGTCTCGCGGCTCATGTTCCGCTTCCACGGGCGCCTGTGCCAGACGGGGTTCGACCGCCGGCGCGGCGGACCGCCGCAGTGCACGAAGGCGATCGCGCGCGCACCCGTGTTCGTCCCCGAGATCCCGCGCGGGTTGCGCGCGCCGGTCGCGCTCCAGGCGCGCAGCGTGCCCGGAGGGTATGACCTGGAGGTCACGTTCGCCGCACCAGCCCCCGTATTCAATGCGAGCACCGCCTACGGCATCGAGGTGACCAGGCCGAGCGGCGCGGGGTGCGGCCGCGGCGGCGTGTGGGGGCAGTCGATCGAACGCAACGTCGCCCGCGGCCAGATCCTGCACGTCAGCGAATACGTCCCGCAGCCATCCGGCTGCCATGGGGTCGTGCGCGGCCGCGTGATCCTCGCCAGCCAGCTGCTGCTCGGCGGGTTCTTCGGGCCCGGCGACGACGCGCAGACGATCGGGCGCTTCTCGTTCGCGCTGCCGTAGCGGGTGGCGCGCCGAGCGGCGAGTCAGCGCCGCTCGCGGGGTCAACCGTTCGCGCGACCCACGCCCCCCTAACGAGGGTCGAGGATGACGATCGGGATCGTGCGGCCCTTGGCGTTGCGCTGGAAGAACTCGTAACCGGGATAGAACGCGACGAACTTCGGCCACAGGCGCTCGCGCTCCTCATCGCCGGCGACGCGCGCGCGGACATCGCGAACCGTCGAGCCGATCTGAATCGTCGTGTCCGGGTTCGCCTTCAGGTTGTGAAACCACGCCGGGTGCGTGGGCTGGCCGGCCTTCGACGCAGCCACGGCGATCGAGTCGCCCTCCTCGTGGTACATCAGCGGCGAGGTCCGCCTCGCCCCGCTCCTGGCGCCCGTGTGGTCGACCAAGACGATCCGAGCGTCGGGCCAGCCCGGAACATGACCGCCCACCCGGCCGCCCGACCACCGGTAGAGGGCGACATGGATCCTCGTGGCGCGTCGCCCCATGTAGATGCCGCGCTTGTTGGCGAGCTCCGAGATCGACGCCGTGAGCTGTCCGAATGACGGCATGCGACGTTGACGATATTATGCGGAAATCTGGAACCAGGCCATTGGGGGGTCTCTTGGCTGCGGACAACGCGACGACGTCAGGGCGTGGGCCGATGCTCGTCGACCTCCACGCCCACTACCCGATGCACGTGCTGCCCGCGGACACGCCGGGCGCTCACGACCATCTGCGCCGCTGGCGCAAGGAGCGACTGCGTGCCGCGATCGTCCGCTTCCTGTCCCTCTTCTTCAACTACCAGGCAGCCGGCGACAAGCCGGGCGTGACGCTGAAACAGATGCGAGACGGGAAGGTCGGGGTGATCTTCTCTGCCCTCTACTCGCCCTTCGACGAGATCGACCTCGATCGCCGCTACGGCGCCCCTCCGCGCGCCGCCTACTTCCCCCACCTGATCGACCAGCTCGAAAGCGTCGAGACTGACATCGCCAAACACCGCCAGGAAGGGGAACGCGCGCGAATCGCGCACAGCCCCCAAGAGCTGGAGGAAGCCCTCGAGGACGACGCGCCGATCCTGATCCACTCGGTCGAGGGCGGCTTTCACCTCGGCGACCGCGAGCAGGAGATCCGGGAGAACGTGCGCGAGCTCGCCGAGCGGGGCGTCGTCTGCATCACCGTTGCCCATCTCTTCTGGCGCGGCATCGCCACCAACGCGCCCGCGCTGCCGTTCATGCCCGACTGGCTCTACAGCGACGTCTTCCCGCAGCCTGAGGACGTCGGCCTCAGCGATCTCGGTCGCGCGGCCGTCGACGCGATGCTCGACCACGGCATCCTGATCGACGTCACCCACATGAGCGAGCTGGCGATCGAGCAGACGCTCGATCTCCTCGACGAGCGCGACCCCGGACAGCACGTGCCGGTGCTGGCCACGCACATGGCCTGCCGCCTCGGCTCGCTCGAGTACAACCTCAGCGACGAGGTGATCGCCCGGATCGCCAAGCGCAAAGGCCTGCTCGGGCTCATCTCCTGCGAGCACTACATCAGCGACGGTGCCCGCAAGCCAAAGAAGTTCGCGGACTCGTTCGAGCTGCTGTGCAGGCACATCGACCACATCCGCGAGGTGAGCCGCAGCGATGACTGTGTCGCGTTCGGCTCCGACCTCGACGGCTACATCAAGCCCGCTCTACCCGGGATCGAAGAGCTCGCGCACATGGAGGGACTGCAGCGGAGCCTGGCTCAGCATTACGGCGAGAGCCGCGCGGCGAAGTTCACCAACGAGAACGCCCTGCGGGTCCTCAAAACAGCCTGGCAGGTACCGCTCGCCACGCTCGCTGGCGGCGACGAGCCGCCGGCACCGACAGCCCCAGCGCCGCCCACAGGGCCCGCACCTACGCCGCCTGCGCCGCCAGCACCTGCACCGCCAGCGCCACCTGCACCCCCGCCGCCCCCGAGCTCCGATGCGGACGCGCAACCGCCGGCGCCCGACCCATCGCGAGCGGCCCTCGACGTCGTCGCGTTCGCCGCGGGATTCCTCGCGTACCTGTACGTCGTCGGCTGGATCCTCAGCTGGGTGCGCCTCTCAGCCGCACGACTGCCGGTCCCGCTCGCCACCGACGCGTTCGGCTTTCAGCGCCTCGTCGGCGACGCTCTACGCTCGACCGCGCTGACCGCCGCCGCCTTCGCGGCGCTATGTCTGATCGCCTATCTCGCCTCGGCGCGCCGCTGGAAGGCGAACGGACCACAGTGGCACGCCGTCATAGGCAAGCACGGCGTCGGCGCTGCGAGGTCCGTCGACCCCGTGCGGCTGGCGAGAACCGAGCCGGCGCCGCTCGGCGAGGGCGCGGTGCGCGTGATCGCCGGCTTCAACATGATCGTGCTCGCCGCGCTGATCGCCCTCGGCGCCGCGCGGCTGATCGACGTCCTGTTCGCGATCGGCTGGCTGACCGCCCTCGCCTGGGTCCTCGTCTTCCTGGCGGCGCATTCGCTGCTCGCCCGCTGGGGCCCGCTGAAGTGGCACGAGCGCGTGCATGGCGGGGTGTGGCTGCTCGTCGCGGTCGGGGCGATGTTCGCGTCCGCGCCGATCGGCCTGCTGCTGCTGGTGAACGTGCTTGTCTCGACCTTCGGCCGAGTCGTGGCGCGACTGCCGCGCCCCCAGTCCACGCGCGAATGGATCCGCTCGCCGCTGCCCTGGGCGCTACTGCTCGTGCTGACCGTGCTGGGAATCGCATACCAGGCGATACCGCCCGTCGTGTTCCCCCGCGCCGTGCTCGACACGACGGAAGGCGAGCGCAGCGGCGGCTACGTCTCACGCACCGGCGCCGGCGTCTACCTCGCCTCCTGCACCTCGCTTGCAAACGCCACCTCTGCAGACGAGCGGCTGTCGCTGGTGCCGGCCGACACGATCCACTCGTTGAGCGTCACCCAGGCGCCCTATCGCCTGGACTCGGGCCAGCGCCCCTCGCTGCTGACGCTGGCGCTGCATGCAATCGACGTCGAAGGCGACACCCCGACGCTGTTCAGCGCCGACCTGCGTTCTCGCGGCGGCACCTGCGGCGGCGAACCGCCGGCGAGCCTGTCGCACGGGAGCGAGGACCCGGGGCTCGGCGCCGGCGTGATCGAGGGCCCGGCACCGCCGGAAGGGCAAGCGCACGACGGGGAGGCGCCGATCCAGGACACCAGCCCGCCGCTGGTGGCCGCGCTCGCGCGTCGCTATCAGCCGACGCTCGAGGTGAGCGTCGCCGACCGCTTCTGGCCCGTCTCCCTCGGCGCGGTGCTGGCCGAGCGAGGACCCAACGGCGAAGCGACCTGCCTGATCCAGCGACGAGCGCCGCAACACCAGTGCGAACTCTCGCCCACCAGCCTGCAGGCCAGTGGCGCGAGCGCCAGCGACTATCTCCAGCTACCGGTGCCGCTCGCGCGCAACTCGAGCCCCAACGGCCAGTTCCAGCCCTTCATGCTGGGGCAGGGCATCGAACCGGGCCCCACCGACCGCTGGCTCACCGACCCGGGACTGCTCGACCCCTGGAGCACGGCTCAGATCTACTTCTACCTCCAAGAAAAAGTCGAACGCTCGCAATGGCCCAAGCAGGTGCAGGAACGCTACCCGCAGGTCGCCTCGGGCCTCGTGGCGCTGGAGTACTGGTTCTACTACCCGTACAACTACTTCCCGCTGGTGGTGCGCACGAAGCTGATGGACGAAGCCCCGATCGCGGGCGAAATCCTCAACGTCGATCGCCATCAGGGCGACTGGGAGCACATCGACGTGCTGCTGGACCGGCAGACGCTCAAGCCGCTGTGGCTGTACATGGCTCGGCACAGCTACGAGGGGCAGTTCATCCCCTGGTCGAGCGCCGCGATGGCGAGCGAAGAAGGCCACCCCGTCGTGCAGGCCGCCTACGGCGGGCACCCGACGTACGAGCCCGGCTGCGGAGCGCGCCGGCGCCCGGCCACATACAACGTTCTCGTCGACTGGCTCGTCTGCGGCGGCGGGCGCTTCGCCTTCCGCGCCGCCTCGACGCCGCTCGTGAACATCGCCAGCACCCCCTGGGCCTGCTGGCCCGGTCACTTCGGCGAGGCCGTCACCAACCTCGAGGTCACCAACGCGGGCAAGCCTGAGTCCGTCCGCGACAAACTGCGCGAGCAGGTGTTCGTCGCCGGCCCCGTCTCCCCCCTGCAGCAGCAGGAGAACACGGGCGTCTGCAGGGGCAATCCGGCAGCGGGCGAACGGGCGATCGCCAAGCGCCTGCAGGCGGCTCCCGCGAGCCCCGCCGGCGGCTGACGCCACTGGACGGGCACCGCCTCTGGCCTCGCGGCTACTTGCGCTTGGCCTGGTGCTCGATCATTTTCCCGAAGGTGTCTTCCAGCTCGGCGGTCATGTTCTGCTTGAACAGCGCGAGCATCACCTCGAACGCGAGCGGCCGCAGGGAGTTGACCGCGTCGGTGAGCTCCTGCCACTGCTCGTCGGGCTGGCCGGCTCGCTCGAAGGGCTCCCACAGCTCTCTGAGGTAGAGCTTTGCGAACGCGCGGGAGATCGACTCGCAGTCGCGGTTGATCCGCTCGACGACCGCAAGCGCGGAGTGCAGCGAGATCCCCAGCGCCATCACCTGCTCGGCGGCGGCGAGCAGCGCGGGGCTCGGCACTTCGAAGCGGCCCTCGCCCAGCGGGATCAACAGCTTCATCTTGCGGACCCGCGCGATGTCCTTCGCGTCGATCTCGCCGAAGCGCTCGGTCAGCTCCTGATCGGTGATCAGCTCGGGGGTCTCGGGCTCGAACGGCGCCGTCACGGCGATGCGCAGCCCGAGCAGACGCTGAGCCAACCCGTCCGTCCCGCCGAGGAGCCGCTCGATCGCGGCCAGGTTGAAGCCGTCGGCCTGCAGGTCGAGGATCAAGCGCAGCCTTGCCACGTGGTCGGCGTTGTAAAAGCCCACCCGCGCTCGCACCTGCGGCGGGGGCAGCAGCCCTCGCGAGTGGTGGTTGCGGATGTTGCGCACCGACATCCCCACCTCCGCGGCGAGCTGCTCGACCGTGAGGTCATAGTCCGCGGACGAGGCGCCGTCCGCGCGCTCCGCACCGTCGATCGTGTCGGTCTTGGCTTGCGCCATACGCTCTTCGAGGATACCATCAGATGATGTGACCTCAAATGAGGTAGCATAGATCGTGGTTATGGTTGCTTCGCAAGTCAGCGACCCCGGTCGCCTCGGGTGGAGACGCCGTGTGCTCCATTCGAGCTTGCTGGAGGCGCTCGCGTATCCGCATGGCGTCGACCGCTACGTAGAGCTCGTTCGCCCCCTGCTCCTGCGGCGCGACGTGCGCGCCGAGGTGACCGCGGTGCGCCACCAGACGCCGAAGAGCGTGACGCTCACGCTGCGCGCGAACGACAACTGGCGCGGTGCGCGCGCGGGGCAGTTCGTGGGCGTGAGCGTGCAGATCGACGGCGCCTGGCACACGCGGCCGTACTCGCCGGCCGGCTCTCAGCATGCCGCGCGCGGCGAGCTGGAGCTGACCGTCTCAACGCACCCCGACGGCCGGGTCTCGCGCCACCTGCGCGAGCACGCGCGGCCGGGCATGATCGTCGGCCTCACACAGGCGCAGGGAGACTTCGCGCTTCCCGACCCCCGCCCCGACAGGGTGCTGCTGATCAGCGGCGGCAGCGGCATCACGCCGGTGATGGCGATGCTGCGCACACTCTGCGACGAGGGCTTTGCCGGCGAGATCGGCTTCCTGAACTACGCGCGCTCGCGCCAGCTGGCGCTCTATCGCGACGACCTCGATCGGCTCGCGGCGCGCCACGAGCGCGTCCGTGTACTGCGCGGCTTCACGCGCGCACGCGCCCGAGCCGGCGCCGCCGCGGGACGCTTCACCCGCGAGCACGCGCGCGCCGTGATCTCCGACTACGCCGGCGCCGCCACGTTCGTATGCGGCCCGCCGGCGCTGATCGACGCGGTCCGCGCGGTGTGGGCGCAGGACGGCCTGGATGCGCCTGCCGTCGAGATGTTCACGCCGCCGGCACGAGCGTTCGACGCCGCCGGCGCGCAGGGGGCGGTCCGCTTCGAGCGCAGCGCACGCGAGGCGGCCAACAGCGGCCTGCCGCTGCTCGAGCAGGCGGAGGACGCCGGCCTAGCGCCCGAGCACGGCTGCCGCATGGGCATCTGCAACACGTGCAGCACCCGCAAGCGCGCGGGCACGGTGCGCAACATCTTCACCGGCGCCACGTCGGGCGCCGGCGAGGAGCAGATCAGGATCTGCGTGTCGGTACCCGTCGGCGACGTCGCACTCGACCTCTAGAGCACATCCCAGACAAGGAGCCAGCCATGCCGAGCGCCGCACCCGACCTCTCCAAGCAGCAGCTCGAAGCTTTCGGACGGGAGCTCGACGCCGTCCGCGCGCGCGTCGTCGCCGACCTGGGCGAGCGCGACGTGCAGTACATCGACAGGGTCATCCGCGCGCAGCGCGGCCTGGAGGTCGCCGGCCGCGGCCTGCTGTTCTTCGGGCTGCTGCCGCCGGCATGGATCGGCGGGACGGCCGCGCTGTCGCTGTCGAAGATCCTCGACAACATGGAGATCGGCCACAACGTCATGCACGGGCAGTACGACTGGACCGGCGACGAGCGCCTGAACGGCAAGACGTTCGAGTGGGACACTGCCTGCCCCGGCGACCAGTGGCGCCACTCGCACAACTACATGCACCACACGCACACGAACATCGTCGGCAAGGACCGCGACATCGGCTACGGCATCCTGCGCATGTCCGAGCAGCAGCCGTGGAACCCCTACTACCTGGGCAACCCCATCTACGCGGCGCTGCTGGCGACGTTCTTCCAGTACGGCGTCGCGCTGCACGACCTCGAGGTCGAGCGCATCGCCGGCGGCGAGGAGGATGACCCGCAGGAGCGGCACGACAAGCTGCGCGGCGTCTGGCGCAAGGTCAGGGGCCAGACGCTCAAGGACTACGTCCTCTTCCCGCTGCTGTCCGGCCCGTCGTTCCCGTTCGTGCTCGCGGGCAACGCGACGGCGAACCTCGCGCGCAACCTGTGGGCGTTCACGATCATCTTCTGCGGCCACTTCCCCGACGGGACCCACGAGTTCACCGAGGAGGAGGCCGCGAACGAGACGCGCGGCGAGTGGTACTACCGCCAGCTGCTCGGCTCGGCGAACCTGACCGGCGGCAAGGGCTTCCACATCCTCGCTGGCAACCTCAGCCACCAGATCGAGCACCACCTGTTCCCCGATCTTCCCGCGCACCGCTACGCAGAGCTCGCGGTCGAGGTCCGCGAGATCTGCGAGCGCTATGCCATCCCCTACAACACCGGCCCGTTGCACAGGCAGTTCGGCAGCGTCGTGCGCAAGATCGTCAAGCTCGCGCTGCCGCCGCTGCCACCGCTACCCGGTCTTGGGGGCTCCCGACCGGAGCCCGAGCAGCCCGCCCGCGAGGTGCCGCCGCGAGCGCCGGCCGCCAAGGCGGGCCGGCGCAAGCTGGCAGCCGTGGCCTGAGCGCATGGGCGACGCCGTCGAGCGGCTGCTGGCGCACGGGACCGCGATTCCGATCCCGCGCCTGCCGCTCGTAAGCGACCCGCTGCGGCGCATCAGGGTGCCGCGCGAGCTCGACGCGGTCATCGCGCGCGCCCGCGAGGAGACCGACCTGAACGCGCTGGGCATGACGGCGGGCGGCATCGAACGCATCTGGGCGGGTGCGGAGCGCCTCTACCGCAGCGGCTTCTACCCCGCCATCGCCCTGTGCGTGCGCCGTCACGGCCAGGTGGTGATCGACCGCGCGATCGGCCACGCCCGCGGCAACGGGCCGGCCGATCGCGAGGACGCGCCGCGCACGGCGGCCACCCCGCAGACCCCGTTCGTGATCTTCTCGGCGTCCAAGGCGATGACGACGGTCGTGACCCACCTGCTCGAGCAGCGCGGGCTGCTGCACGTCGGCGACCGCGTGTGCGAGTACATCCCCGAGTACGCGACCCACGGCAAGGAGGCCATCACGATCGAGCACCTGCTCTCACACCGAGCGGGAGTGCCCAACCTGCCGGCCGAGGCGTTCGACCTCGACCGCATCGGCGACCGGAAGTTCCTGCTGGAGATGCTGTGCGCGGCCAAGCCCAGCTCGCGTCCCGGCAAGCTGCTCTCCTACCACGCCATGTCGGGCGGCTTCGTGATCGCGGAGATCGTCCGGCGCGTGACCGGCAGGGACCTGCGCAGCGTGCTGCGCCAGGAGATCCTGCGGCCACTCGGCTTTCGCTGGGGCAACTACGGCGTCAGCGCGAAGGACGTGGGACGGGTCGCGTTGAGCTACCCCACCGGGCCGCCGGCGCTGCCGCCGCTGTCCACTGTGCTGCAGCGCGCGCTCGGCCTGCCGGCGGATGAGATCACCGCCCTCTCCAACGACCCGCGCTTCCTGACCGGCGTGGTGCCGTCCGGCAACGTCGTCACGACCGCGAACGAGCTCTCGCGCTTCTTCGAGCTGCTCCGCGCCGGCGGCGAGCTCGACGGTGTGCGCATACTCGAGCCGCGCACGATCCGCCGCGCCGTCTCCGAGCGCTCGTTCCGCGAGATCGACTTCGGCCTCGTGGCCCCCCTGCGCCACGCCAGCGGGTTCATGTTGGGAGCCAGCGCGTTCAGCCTGTTCGGCCCAGACACCGACCACGCCTTCGGCCACCTCGGCTTCACCAACGTGCTCGGCTGGGCTGACCCCGAGCGCGCGCTCTCGGTCGGTCTCATCACCAGCGGCAAGCCCCTGCTGCATCCCGCGCTGGGCGACCTCTGGCTGCTCACCCGCGCGATCGGCCAGGAGGCGCCGAAGGTGGCGCGAACGGGCATCTGGTTCACGGACGGATGACGACACCCGACCTTGCTTCTGGGCGCCCGTCGCTCATGCGGGCAGGTCGCGAAAGTAGTGGCCCTCCTCGAGATCGTCGATCAGCCCCGGCCGCGTCGGCTGCCACCCCAGCAGCTCGCGCGTCAGCGCGCTCGATGCAGGGGCATCGATCGCCAGCAACGCCCCCAGCCAGCCGAAGTGCTCGCCCGCGTCCTCGGGTGAGATCGAGCACACCGGCAGCTGCAGGTGCCGGCCGATGACCTGCGCGATGTCGTGGATCGGCACGCCCTCGTCAGCCACCGGGTGCAGGGCCGACCCCGCTGGCGCCTGTTCGAGCGCCAGGCGGAACAGGCGCGCGGAGTCGAGCCGGTGCACGGCCGGCCAGCGGCTGGACCCGTCGCCGACGTAGCCGGATACGCCTTTGTCGCGAGCGATGCCGACCAGCGCCGCCATGAAGCCGTGGTCGCCCTCGCCGTGATTGGTCGGGGGCAGGCGCACGACCGACGAGCGCACGCCGCGCGAGGCCAGTGCGAGCACCCACTGGGCGGTCGCCAACCGGGTAGCCGGACCGGGTGCCGCCGCGGCCATCGCCGGGTCGGGGTCGCGCCCGTCGCGCTCGGTCGCCACGCGCCCCGGCGCCAGCCCGAGCAGCCCCGAGGCGAGGACGAACGGTCGATCCGAGCCCGCGAGCGCCTCGCCGAAGGTCTCCACAGCGCGGCGATCGGCATCGGCGGCGCCCTGGAAGTTCCCCGAAAACGCGAGCTCGTGCTTGAACGCCAGGTGGATCACGCCGTCGGATGCGCCGGCCGCATCGCGCAGGAGCTCGAGGTCGTCGAGCGTGCCGCGCTGCACCTGCGCGCCGGCGGCGGCGAGAAGCTCTGCTGAGGCATCGGAGCGGGCGAGCCCGATGACCTGGTGGCCTGTGCCGATGAGCTCGGGGACGACGGCGGAGCCGATCCAGCCAGACGCGCCGGTGACGAAAACACGCATGAGAAACCTCCAGGTAGTGGCCTTCCTCGCGACCGGTGATGCGCGAGCGCAACCTGATGTCAGCTGCTGTCATCAGCCTAGCACAGTGATGTCAGCGACAGTCATCAAGTACGATGTGGGCATGGGCCGATGGGAGCCAGACGCGCGCGGCCGGCTGTTGCAGGCGGCAATGAAGCTCTACGGCGAGCAGGGATTCGAGCGGACCACCGTCGCTGAGATCGCCAACGAGGCGGGGCTCACGGAGCGCACGTTCTTCCGGCACTTCGCCGACAAGCGCGAGGTTCTGTTCGCGGGCGCCGGCCAGCTGCAGGAGCTGCTCGTGAGCACCGTCGCCGGCGCACCCGATTCAGCAACGCCGATCGACGCGGTGGCCATGGCCCTCGAAGCCGCGTGCGCCCAATTCGAGGAGATCCGCGACACCGCCCGCCAGCGCCAGGCGATCATCGCGGCGAGCGCGGAGCTCCGGGAGCGCGAGCTGATCAAGCTCGCATCGCTCGCCGCGGCGCTCGCCGCCGAGCTGCGCCGGCGCGGCGTCGAGGAGCCGGCCGCGAGCCTGGCAGCCGAGGCGGGGATCGCCGTCTTCAAGATCGCGTTCGAGCGCTGGGTGCAGGAGAGCGACGGGCGGGACCTCTCGCTGCTGATCCGAGAGTCGTTCGACGAGCTGACAGCCGTGGCCACCGGCCGGTGATCGCCGACCGGCGGCCACCGCGAGCTACGCTTTGCAGGCCTTTACGGGCACGTCGTCGACCTCGTTGCCGCCATAGCTGAACGAGCCTCGGCCCTCCCACTTGTCCTGCGCGATTATGAGCGTCGCCTTGAACGGCACCACGAGCTCGCCGATCGCCGGCGGCGGGAACGGGATCGTGTACGAGCCTTCGAGCGAGACGACGCGCACCGCGGGGAGGAGCCCCAGCGAACGGATGCGGCCGTGGAGGTTGTTGATCCTGACGATCTCGTGCGGGGGCGGCAGCGCCTGCGAGATCTCGGCCTGCCCCGTGATGTGGCCGGTCGGTGCATCGACAGCCAGGTGGGCCTGTAGGAGCGGCGCTCCCGGCATACCCTCGTTGCCGACTAACAGATTTACGAGATAGAGATCGATCGGCATTGCGCCTCCTTTTCGGTTGCGAGCTGGGCTGCGACGCGATCCGCACGTGCGCGCCGCTGGCTACGGCGCGGGGACGGATCAGGACACAGAGTTCCGTATAATGTAACTGTTCCTCCAGTGGATTTCAGACCGCTGTCAGCCCGCCACGCGAGGTGCTCTACAGGCAACGGCGACCGCGGTGACCCGTTCGCGCGCTATGCGGGCTGCTGCGCGAGCTCGCGTGCCGGGGCGCATACGCCGCGCAGCATCAGCTCGAGATGACGGCGCCAGTTCGCGCTGCCCGGTTGGAAGTACATCGTCGATGTGATCCCACACATCAGCATCGCGAAATCGTCGAAGGCGAAATCGTCGCGGACCGCGCCGGCCGCGATCGCGCGGGCAATGATGCGGGTGACCACCTTCGCCAGAGCCGCCTTCTGTTCCTCGATACCCTCCCACTCGAGCTCGTTGGCGCCCATCATCGCCAGCTGGAAGCCCATGTCGCCCTCGACCACCTCGCCGGAGCTGCGCATCACGCTTTCCAGGGCCTCCAGTGGATCTGCGATGTCCTCCGCGCGCCTCGCGATCTCGGCGAACCCCTGGAAGCGTTCGCGAACCATCGCCGTGAGCAGCGCCTCCTTGGTCGGGAAGTGGCGGTAGAGGGTGCCGATGCCGACGCCGGCATGCGCAGCGATCTCGTCCATCTGCACCTGCGGCCCCTCGCGGGCGAACAGCTCACGGCCCGCGGCCATGATCCGCTCGCGGTTGCGCTGCGCATCGGCTCTGAGTGTTCGCTGAGTGGTCATGACCCTTACAAACGGAATCTTAGCTCCGTATGCTGCTATAAACAAGGGGAACCGTACTTCCGCTTCCGCTACCCGTCTCCTCGGCGGCAATGACCAGGAGGACCGAGATGAGCTCCACCAAAGCCCGGATCCGCGGTGAGGCAACGACACCGTCGAGATCGCCGCGAGCAACCGCCGACCTCGGCTCCAAGCGCGGCAAGGACCTGGCGCTCGTGCTCCTCGCGATGACGCAGTTCGTGATCGTGATCGACGCGTCGATCGTCAACGTCGCGCTCCCCTCGATCGGCGCACACCTGCACTTCTCCCGCGATGACCTCTCGTGGGTGGTCAACGCCTACACGCTCACGTTCGGAGGCTTCCTGCTCCTGGGCGGGCGGCTCGCCGACCTGCTCGGACGCAGACGCATGTTCATGCTCGGCCTGGTCGTGTTCTCGCTCGCCTCGCTCGGCGGCGGCCTCGCCCAGTCGGAGGCATGGTTGATCGGCGCACGGGCGATCCAGGGTCTCGGCGCGGCGATCGTCTCACCCGCGGCCCTGTCGATCATCACGACCACGTTCGCGGAGGGCGCAGAGCGCAATCGCGCGCTCGGCATCTGGGGCGCGGTCGCGGGAGCGGGCGGCGCCGCGGGCGTCCTCCTGGGCGGCATCCTCACGAGCGGGCTCAGCTGGCGCTGGGTGCTGTTCGTGAACGTCCCGATCGCGCTGAGCGCGGCGGGGCTCGCTCCCCGGCTGCTACTCGAGAGCCACGCCGAGGACGGCACCGAAGGCTTCGACATCCCTGGCGCCGTGACCGTCACGGCGGGCCTCGCTTTGGGCGTCTACGCGGTCGTGGACGCGGTCAACGTCGGCTGGGGCTCGACCGGCACCCTGCTCAGGCTCGCCGGCGCCGTCGTGCTGCTCGCGGCATTCGTCGCAATCGAGCGTCGCCAGCGCCATCCGCTGCTGCCGGCTTCCATCTTCCGTCTGCGGACTCTGCGCGGAGCCAACATCGTCGGCCTGTTGATCGGCATGTCGCTGTTTTCGATGTTCTTCTTCATCTCGCTGTACCTGCAGGACGTGCTGCACTTCTCCGCGATCAAAGCCGGGCTCTCATACCTGCCACTCGCGGTCGGCATCATCATCTCTGCCGGCGTCGGCTCGCAGCTCGTCACGCGCATCGGCTTCAAGCCGGTGCTGACCGCCGGCCTCGTGCTGATCGCGGCCGGGCTGGTGTGGTTCTCGCGGGTACCCTCGCCCGGCGGGTCGTTCAGCGCGAACGTGCTCGGACCATCGCTGCTGGCCGCGTTTGGCCTCGGGTTCTCGTTCGTGTCGGTGACGATCGGTGCGATGACGGGGACCAGGCCGCACGAGGCGGGCCTCGCGTCGGGGCTGATCAACACCGCGCAGCAGGTGGGCGGCGCGCTCGGCCTCGCGATCCTCGCCACCGTCGCCAACAGCCGCACCCAGAGCCTGCTGAGCGCGGGCACGCACAACGCCTCGGTCGCGCTCACGAAAGGGTTCGACCGCGCGTTCCTTGTCGGCGCCGGCTTCGCCATCGCAGGCGCCGTCCTCGCCACCGTGCTGATCTCCTCCCGCGACAGCCGCGAGCAGGCAGCGGCTGCGCGACGCGGGGAACTCGAGACGGTTGCCGTATGAGCTGACCGAACGCGACGCGCTGAGCACACCGGGCTTCGCGTTTACGGCGGTAGAGCGCGGGTAGACAAATGGTGCTGTCTACCTTCGGAGGGGTGAGAGTATGCATCACGCGCGTGTTTCGCTGCAGGCGCTCCTGGCAAGCGCAGCGACTGCCGTCCTGGCAAGTGCGGCCGTAGCCGTATCAGCACCCCTCGCGCAGGCCTCCTTCGGCGTGGAAGAACGCAACTTCGAAGCAGGCACCTGCATGGTGTCCTCGTGCACATATGCAAGCGTCGAGGCAGATCCGGGCGAAGCTTTCACCCAGGCGGCCGGACACCCTCCGGTGGGGATCACCGCTTTCGAGCTGAACCACACCAACGGCCCGCTCGGTGAAGAACCGGAAGGCGCGATCAGGAACATCCGCGTGGATCTGCCTCCGGGTCTCGCGGGCAACCCCGAGGCGTTGCCGCAGTGCTCGATTGCGGCGTTCCAGAGCGACGAATGCAGTCCGAGCACACAGGTCGGCACGACCGAACTGACCGCGTTCGACGGCGTCAACGACCTGACCATCTCAGGCACCGTCTACAACCTCGAACAGCCGCCGGGCCTCGCGCTGGACTTCGGCATCCACGTGGCCGTTGAACCGCTCGTCAGCGTGCACCTGTACCTCGAAGGCCACGTCAGCTGGAGAAGCGACTACCACGAGTACTTCGAAATCCACAACGTCCCCAGGGAAGGCGAAGTGCTCGGAGTGAAAGTCCCGCTGGCCGTACTGAAGTCCAAGCTGATCTTCAACGGCCGCGCGGGTAGCGGGGACTTCCTGACGCTGCCCAGCGAATGCTCCGCTACCACCACCTCATACCTGGAAGTCGAATCTTGGGAAGGGCAGGTCTCGAGAACCCAGACACACACGCCGGTGGGCGTCGAAGGCTGCGGGAAGGTTCCCTTCGCACCGACGGCCGAGGTGAAACCGGAAACCGCTGAGTCCGACGAACCCGACGGCGCCACAACCGAAGTGAAGGTCCCGCAGAACACCGGCCCCGAAGAGATCAATACGGCCGACATCAGGGACGCTCGCGTGACGCTGCCGGAAGGGCTGACGCTCAACCCGTCCGCGGCAGGCGGGCTACAGGCATGCACGGCCGCCGAGATCGGGATCGGCAGCTCCAGTCCGGTCGCATGCCCGCCGGCCTCCAAGGTGGGCACTGTCGCGATCGAAACCGACCTGCCGCCAGGCTCGCTCGCGGGCAACGTCTACCTCGGGAGCCCCAGTGGCGGACCCATCACCGAACCCCCTTACACGATCTACCTCGACGCCGAGAGCGTGTATGGCGTGTCGGTGAGGCTCAGGGGCTCGATCGAACCCAACCCCAGCACCGGCAGGCTGGAAGCGACGTTCGCAGAAAACCCCCAGCTCCCCTTCAGCGACCTCGTCCTCAGGCTCGACGGCGGTGCGCAAGCGCCGCTCGCCAACCCGCTCGCCTGCGGAAGCGCGCCAGTCGAAGCTGTCTTCGCTCCATACACCGGCACGCCCGACGCGCTCAGCTCGACGCCGTTCGTCACCGCCGGCTGTCCCTCGCCGCTGCCATTCTCGCTCACACAGAGCACGCTCGGCTCCTCGCCCGACGCCGGCGCCTACACCTCCTACACGCTCAACCTGAGCAGGGAAGACGGACAGCAGTACCTCGCGCAGGTCAGGACCGTGCTGCCCGCCGGCCTGCTCGGCGCGATCCCGTCGGTCCCCCTCTGCGGCGAACCGCAGGCCGGCGAAGGGATTTGCTCCGCTGCCAGTCAGATCGGAGCCGCGACTGTGAACGTGGGCGCCGGTCCCGAACCGCTCGCCTTCTCCGGTCCGGTGTTCCTGACAGGCCCCTACGGCGGCGCGCCATACGGCCTGTCGATCCCGGTGGTGGCGACGGCGGGACCGTTCAGCCTCGGCAGCGGGCCGTGCGACTGCGTGCTCACCCGCGCCGCCCTCAGTCTCGACCCGTACAGCGGCCGCGTGATCGCCACCAGCTCGCTTCCGACGATCGTCAAGGGCGTCCCGCTGCGACTGAGGGACCTCAGCGTGGTGGTGAACCGGCCCAGCTTCCTCTTCAACCCCACCAACTGCGGGGCGCTCGCGACCGGATCGACGTTGACATCCACATTCGGGACGACCGATGCTCCGTCGAGCCAGTTCCAGGTAGCCGACTGCAAAGCACTCGCGTTCACACCGAAGCTCACGGCCTCCACCGGCGCCCACACCTCCAAAGCGAACGGCGCGGGCCTGCAGGTGAACCTCACGCAGGGTGCCCACCAGGCGAACATCCGCTCCGTGCTCGCCCAGCTTCCACCGCAGCTCGTCACTCGGCTGACCACCCTGCAGAAGGCCTGCCCCGAAGCGACGTTCGCCACCGATCCCAGCAGCTGCCCGGCCGGCTCGAAGGTCGGCAGCGCCGCCGTGGCCACGCCCGCGCTGCCGGGCAAGCTCACGGGGCCCGCCTACCTGGTCTCACACGGCGGCGCGGAATTCCCCAACCTCGACCTGGTGCTGGAAGACGGCGGCGTGCGCGTGATCCTCGTCGGCGACACCAAGATCACAAAGGGGATCACCACCTCGACGTTCGCCTCGATCCCCGACGCGCCCGTCTCGAGCTTCGCCCTGGATCTGCCGATGGGCCCGTACTCCGCGCTGGCTGCAAACGCGAGCCTGTGCGCGCACACGCTGCTCATGCCCACGACGATCACCGCCCAGGACGGCGCGCAGATAAGAGAGGACACCAGGATCTCCGTGTCCGGCTGCCCCGGCAAGACCGGCGGTCACCATGGCGTCAGGATCCTCGCTCACCGGATCGCCGGGCACACTCTCGTCCTCGAGATCCAGACGCCCGCGGCTGGCCGTGTCAGCGCCGCGGGAAGCGGCCTGCGCCGCGTCACCCGTAGGCTCAGCGAGGCATCGAAGACCAAGCTCCGCGTGCCCCTCACGCGCGGCGGGATGACGGCGCTGCGCGCGCACCACCTTGTGAAGATCGTCGTACGCGTCCGGTTTGTGCCCAGCCGCGCGGACGTATCGGGTGCGAGCGTGTCCGCCGTGGTCAGACTTCAGCGGTAGCCGGGGATTGGGGCGGCGGTCTAGCGTGCCTGCTCCGCGCTGTGTCTTCTGCCGCGTCCGACGGTCGCATCCGCTCTTCATGGTCCGAGACAGCAACGGCCCGTTCCGCGACCACGCGTTCTCCCAGAGCTCGACCCGAGCGCCGGAGCGTCCAAATAGGTGATTTCCGTGCTGGAACGCCCTCGGAGATCAGGCTGCGCCGCGCGCTAGGCGAACTGCTTGATAGGGTCGCGCAGCCGGCTTCGGCGATGGACACGAGCACAGGGCGACAGCCGACGGCCGTCGCGCGTACGCGACCAAGGGGACAAATGGCGATCACTCCCACAGAGGCGCAGATCGAGCACCTGATTGCCGACGCGGCCGTCGACGAGCCCGTCGTCATGCTCAACCTGCTTCGCTTCAAGGAGCGCGCAGACGGGATCGACGAGGGTGTCAGCGGGCGCGAGGCCTACGAGCGGTACGCCGCCGCGACCGCACCATTCCTGTCCCGGGTCGGTGGACGCCTGCTGCTCGCGGCCGACGCCAGACAGATGGTGATCGGACCCGAGGCGCTCGAATGGGACATGGCGCTGATGGTCGAATATCCGTCGCGTCAGAAGTTCCTCGAGATGGCGACGGACGCCGGCTACCTGCAGGCCCATGAGCACCGCGCCGCCGCGCTCGCAGACTCACGACTGATCGCATGCAGTGCCCTGCCGTCTGCGCAGACCGTCGCGCTCGACGGCTCGGCGTAGGCCTACGGCTTCTTCAGCGTTTTCGTGACGGTGGCCGTGGCTGAGCCGCTGCTGGTGGTGACGGTCACGGTGAACTTGATCCGCTTGCCGTACGGCAGCCCCTTGGTCTTCGCGGTGGCCTGGGCGCCGTTGACGGTGAGCGTGACCGTGTTCGACTTCGTGCAATCAGTGGAGCGCCCGCCGCGGCGCTTGCGCGAGCACTTCGCCGGGACGGCGTACTCGGCCTTGGCATGGACGGCGAGCCTGGCACCCGCGTTCGCGGCGGTGTAGGCGACGGTGCAGGCGTTGCCCCTGCATCTGACGGACCTGATCGTCACCGTCGGACGGGCGGAGCCTCCCCCTCCCCCTGCGCGAGTCGTCGATCCGGGCACGACAGCTGGAGTTGTGCCGGTGCGCGCGTAGGCGGTGCCGCCGGCGTTCGTCGCGGTGACGATGCAGACGATCCGCTCGCCGACGTTCGCGTTGGTCGGCGCGAACGTGTTGCTCGAGCCGCTCTGCAGCGTGGCTCCGCTTGTCGCCTGGAAGGCGTAGGAGAGGGCCGGCGCGCCGGTCCATGTCCCGGCTTCGCAGGTCGTCGCGACTCCGGCGGCAGGAGCGGGCGCCACATAGGAGAGCTTCGGCACGGCCGTGTCCCTGGCGGCCCGGGGCGGGCTTTCGTTGCCTTCGAGGAACGCGCGGATCTCGGGCGCGGCGAGGTTGGTGAACGCGTCGGGGAAGCCGACGGGGCAACCTTCCTTGCCGAAGTCGACGATACCGACCTGGACTGCCGGCGAACTCTCGACCAGGGGGCCGCCGCTATCCCCCTGGCACGTGGACGACGTGGGAGATTCGGCGCAGAGCAGCACCGCGTTGTCCGGGGTCGTCAGGGCCTGGCAGTTTTCGCCACTCGGATTGGACGCGGTCAGGGTCGTGGCAGAAAGCTGGCGATTGAAGCCTTCTTCATTCGAGGCCTGCTTGCCGTAGCCGCTGATCTGGAGTGATGTTCCGGGTGCCGGGGGTTGACTCTCGGCGACCACTGAGATCGCTTCCGCGTGGACCGACGGGCTCAGCGTTAGTGGCGAGTTGAGCTCCATGAGGGCGACGTCGTCGCTGACCGGACTGATGCTGTAGAGCGGGTCGCGGCGGATGGCGGCCACAGAGCGAACCTGCATCGTCCCCGAAGGCAGATAGTCGTACGAGTCCCCCGCCATCACCAGGTAGTCGGCAGCCGGCACCGGCTGTGTGCTGCCATCGAGGTCGGTGCAGTGCGCGGCGGTGAGAATCAGCGTGGAGCTGAGGATGCTGCCACCGCACTGTGTGTGCACGATGGAGCTGCCTTCGTCGTATTCGCCTTCGATGTAGACCTGCCACGGGTACTGTTCGATGGACGCCGGCTGCCCCCCGATGATCGCGGGACTGAGGGAGGAGCCGAGCGGCGTGGCCGGCGGGGCGAGCGAATGTGCGCTCGCGGCTTGCGGGAAGGCGAGGGTGGCGGCGACTGCGACGCCGAGGAATGCGGCGAATGGCTTTGCGTTTTTCGGCCGGTGGGACATGGCGCGGCGCTCGGCTCGGTATCGGCAGCGGCCGAGGCAAACTGAAGCGAGGCAACCTGGCCTTGCTCACGCCACCGATCCCATGCAGCACACCGGTGGCGTGAGCCTCGATTCTCACGCCGCGACGGGCTCTTCCGCCACGAGCGCCGCGTTCTGGCGCTCGAACGCCTTGGCGAAGCCGTTGCGCCAGCCGTCGGCCATCGGGGCTGACATGGGGTCGGGGAAGACCTCCTCCTCTCCGCGCTCGACGCCGTCGAGGATGGCGGAGGCGACGAGCTGCGGAGAGCTCTTCGGGATGTCGAGGAAGCGCACCATGTCGGTATCCACCGGGCCGGGCATGACCGCGTGCACGCTCACGCCCCGTCCCGCCAGCAGTGCGCGCAGCGACTGCGTCAGCGAGAGCTCGGCCGCCTTCGACGCCGAGTAGGCCGGAAGCACGGGCACCGCGGCGAACGCGCCAAGCGACACGATGTTGACGATCGCACCGCGAGACTCGCCCAGCAGCGGCAGGAACGCCCGGGTGACACCGTAGGTGCCGTACAGGTTGACGGCGAAGTGCGCTTCGAACGCGGCACGGTCGCTGAGGTCATCGGGCAGCGAGATGCCGGCGTTGTTGATGAGGATGTCCAGCGACTCGACCTGCTCGACCGCCGCCCGAATCTGGGCCGGATCGGTCACGTCCAGGGCCACGGGCGTAACGCGTCGATCGTGCACCTCGATCGGCTGGCGCGTTCCGGCATACACCCGGCCCGCGCCCCGCTTCAATGCCTCGTCGACCAGCGCCCGGCCGATGCCGCGGTTGGCCCCGGTCACCAGAATTGTCTTGTCGGCGAATGTCATGTGCTGCTCCTTTGGATCTCGTGTTCTCGACGATCTGGATCGCCCTTTTGAGAACAGAGATACGGGCGGACACGCAAATCCATCGCTCCTCGCCGAACCCCGCCCGCCTGCCAAGCGCTCGCCGATCGATGTGCAGGCGCGAGCGATGGATTCCCGCTCGCGCGCGTATCTACATCGACAGCGGGGAAGTGCGGGCAACCCGGCCCCCGACCAGACCGGACGACGAAAGGAGAACCGAGATGGGTGATGGTCAACCGGGCGGGCTCGTGCATCTCGAGCTGCACACCCACGACCTGTCAAGCGCGAGCACGTTCTATCGCCAGCTGCTCGGTTGGCGGACGGAGCGTCTGGACTGTTGGTGGGGCGCCTACCACCGACTCGCGCTTGGCGGCGGGCTGGATGGCGGGATCGTCGAGTGCAGCGCCCGGCGGCCGATCTGGCTTCCGTACGTGGAGGTGCAGGAGATCGAGGCGACGACCGAGCGTGCGCGAGCGCTTGGAGCTGCGGTCTTGCTCGAGCCGCGCGAGGGGCCGGCGGGATGGCGCAGCGTGCTGGCCACGAGCGATGGTGGGGAGATCGCGCTCTGGCAGCCGAAGGGTACCCTCGTGCGAGGGACCAGATGACCGACTCTCAGCTGATCGAGGCAGCTATCGGACGGGATCAGGCGGCGTTCGCTGAGCTGGTCGCACCCCACCGGAGGCCGCTCCACGCGCACTGCTATCGCATGCTCGGCTCGCTGCAGGACGCCGAGGATGCGGTGCAGGAGACGCTGCTGCGCGCGTGGCGGAGCCTGTCGTCGTTCGAGGGACGTAGCTCGCTGCGAAGCTGGCTGTATTCGATCGCCACGAACGTCTGCCTGCGGGCGATCGAGCGCAGGCCTGCGCGCGTGCTGCCGATCGACTATGGCCCAGCCGCAGATCCGCATGAGCCGATCCAAGCGCCGCTGCTCGAGTCCGTGTGGATGGACCCATATCCAGATGGGCAGCTCGGCCTCGACGACAGCCTCGCGGGACCGGAGGCCAGCTACGAGCAGCGAGAGAGCATTGAGCTCGCGTTTGTCGCCGCGCTCCAGCTTCTACCGGCCCGGCAACGGGCGGTGCTGATCCTCCGTGACGTTCTCGGCTTCTCCGGCGCGGAGGTCGCCAAGGCGCTCGGGACGACGCCCGCCTCGGTCTACAGCGCCCTGCAGCGCGCGCACGCGACGCTGGACGCGCGACGGCCGGACCGCAGCCAGCAGGCGACGCTCAGCTCGCTGGGCGATGAGCAGCTGAAAGACATCGTCCAGCGCTACGTCGAAGCCTGGGCTCGCAACGACGTGGACACGATCGTCGGGATGCTCACCGACACGGCGACGCTCGCGATGCCACCGATCCCGAGCTGGTACCACGGGCGCGACACGATCGAGAGGGTGCTGCGCAGCGCGGTGTTCGACGGCGCGCGGAGTTGGCGCATGCTGCCCACCGCAGCCAACGGCCAGCTTGCGGTGGGCGCCTACGAGCTAGACGGCTCCGGCGTGTACGCCCCGCACGGCGTGACAGTGCTTACGCTCGACGGTGAGCGGATCGACGAGATCATCCACTTCCGCACGCCGTCGCTGGTCGAGTCGTTCGGCCTGCCTGCACTGGCATGATCTTGCGATGGCTTCGATTCGCAGGGAGATCGTGATCGACGCGAGTGCGGAGCGTGTCTGGGACGCGCTGCGCGATTGGGGAGGACTGCATGTGCGGCTGGTGCCCGGCTTCGCGACCGATGTCCGGCTAGACGGTGAGGACCGGATCGTCACGTTCTCCAACGGCAACGTGCTGCGCGAGCGATTGGTCGACCTCGACGACGACGCACGCCGGCTCGTGTGGTCGATCGCCGACCCGCCCTACACCCATCACAACGCATCGGCGCAGGTGCTCGCGAACGGAGCAGGCCGCAGCCTGTTCGTGTGGATCGCCGATCTGCTCCCGCACGAGCTCGCCGATCGCACCGCGCCTCTGATGGAGCACGCGTTGAGCGTCATCAAGAAGACGGTCGAGTCCGCGTGACGTCGGCCAAGCGCTCGCTCGCGACATAGCGCGTCGCCGGTCCTCGACCCCGCTGGATGAGCAGTCCAGCGTCCAGCAGGCGGCGCAGGTCGTTGCTCGCCGTTGGCGCCGACACGCCGGCCTCGGCGGCATACCTGGCGCGTTCGGTACCGTCGAAGAGGCTCTGCTCCAGCGCGATAACGAGTCGATCCGGCCAGCCCCGCTCCTCGACGAGCCGCTCGAGGTAGCTCCACCGTTCGGCCGCGCGATCCAGCTGGAGCAGTCGCCGTCGCGCCTGCGCCAGATGCGCTTGGACGCAGAGGCGCACGAAGGGCGTCGCGTCGCGCTGCGGGCTGTAGAAGCCGCCTTGGACATCCCGCAGCGCCGCGTAGTACGCCTCGGTGTGCTCCCCCAGGTACTCCTCGATCGTCACGAGCTCAGGCGCCAGCAGGCCACCCAGCGCGAGGACGAGAGACTGAACGATCCGCGAGATGCGCCCGTTGCCATCCTCGAACGGGTGGACGCACACGACGTGCAGATGCGCCATCGCGGCGCGGACGACGAGGTGCGCGTCGAGATCGCCTGAGCGCAACCAGCTCGTGACCTCGCCCATGAGCGGCCGGACCTCCTCGGCCGGCGGGCCGACATATGCAGGCGGTCGACCTTCGGAGCTCGTCACCGCGATGCCGGTCCTGCGGTACAGGCCCGGGTGCCTGTCCTTCTGGAAGCAGCAGGCGTCGAAATGCAGATCGAGGACGACGCGCTCCACCCACTCGAACCCATCGTCTGACGCCATCACGACGACGTGGTCCATCGCTCGCGCGTAGCTGGCCAGCGCCATGCGGTCTTCGTCTGTCGGATCCGCAGGCTGGGCGCCGCTCGCAATCGCGAGGCGCTCCTCGCTCGGCACGCTGAAGCCCTCGATCTCGATCGAGCTCGCGGCAGACGACGCTCGCCACTGTCGACGCAGACTTCCGAGCCATGGCCCGGCGCCACCGGCTCGGGCGCCCATCTCCTCGCAGAGCCGGTCGAGCTCGGCCAGGTCCTCTCTCAGGCGTGCATCGAGTTGTGGGGTGGCGTAGATCACGGGCAGCAGTATAAACGGTTATTCGTATTATCGACTATGCGGTCGATATCTTAAGCTGTGCTTACTTGCGACCCGCGAGATGGCCTGCTTGCTATCTTCGGCCTCGTCCAGCCCAAGGAGGCGGTCGCCACATGGGATCCGTTCGCAATCAACGCCCGTCTTCCCCGACCCCAGACCGCCGGGCGACATCGGGGGACGGCCTGGTCCCGCTGATCGGTCGTTTCTTTCCCGCTCCTGTGGCAGCGAAGGTCCCGGAGGTCATCTTCGTCTTCTGGGTGGTGAAGATCCTGACGACGGCCGGCGGGGAGGCCACGTCGGACTACCTGAAGACGTTCGGCAACTTCGAGGGCGGCGGGATCGAGGTGCTCGTGATCGTCGTGGGACTGGCGCTGCAGTTCGAAACACGCCGCTACCGGGCCTTCGCCTACTGGGCGCTCGCGTATGCGATCGCGATCACGGGGACCGGCGTCGCCGATTTCCTGCATCTCGACGCCCACATCCCGTATGCGGGGACAACCCTGCTGTGGGCGGCGATCCTCGCGGCGATCTTCTGGCTGTGGCAGCGCAGCGAGGGCACGCTGTCGATCCACAGCATCACGACCCAGCGACGCGAGGCCTACTACTGGGCGACGGTGTTCGCGACCTTTGCCCTCGGCACCGCGCTCGGCGACTACACCGCGACCTCGCTCAACCTGGGCTACCTGGACTCGGGCATCCTCTTCGGCGTCGTCATCCTGATCCCGGCCCTCGCGCGATGGCAGCTCGGCCTGAACGGCATCGCCGCGTTCTGGATGTCCTACGTCGTCACGCGGCCGCTTGGCGCGTCCTTCGCCGACTACATCAGCAAGCCCCACAACCTCAGCGGTATCAACTTCGGCGACGGCCCGACGGCGATCGTGTTCGCCGTCGCCGTCCTGCTCCTGGTCTCCTACCTCGCCGTCGCCCGCCCGGACATCCAGTCGCCGCTGGAGGCCACCGAGGCACAGGCACGATCGACGCCGCCGCTGGCCGACCTCCTCCACACGGGCGAACCCGAGATCGAGGTGGACTAGCTCCTCGCCGTGGAGCGCAACCCTGTGACGATGGTCATAGACATGAATTGCCGCAGCGATAGGTCTGCGAGTAGAAATATCAGGATAGTTGCTGCATGTGGCTCTTGTTGCCCAGGTGCCCGCCCGGTTACGCATGGATGCCGGGCAATGGGTGGAGAGCGACTGTCGTAGAATCCACGGAGGACGATCGTGACCGGACACTTGCATCGCAAGCCGCGTTTTAGCGCAGCGTTGCGGCTTGCGATATTGCTGATGATCGCAACGGCGCTTGCGGTGTGCGCCTCGGCTACGCCCGTTCTGGCCGCAACAAGCGACGAAGCGCCGGAAGCAGAATTCACGGGCGCGGTGGGCTACGGTTTCTCGGTGGCGATGAGTGCCGACGGCCACACCGCGGTCGTCGGCCAGCTCGGGACCACGTACGGCAGCATCCAGGAACACGACTTCGTCGAAGTCGGCGGCGTAGTCCATGTATTCACCTTCGACGGTTCGAGCTGGAGCGAACAGGCGACGCTTAGGGCGAGCGATCAAAGCTACGACGTGCTCTTCGGCAACGCGGTTTCAATAAGCGCAGACGGCAACACGGTGATCGTGGGCGACCCAGGCTTCTGCGCCTACGAACACGTCTGCGAACATACCGCGTACGTCTTCACACGCACAGGCACCACATGGACACAGCAGGCAGAGTTCCACGGAGGTTCTGGCTTCGGTGGCTCAGTCGCGCTCAGCGCCGACGGCAATACGGCTCTCGTCGGGGCAGGACTGTCGGGCTGGTACGGGCTCTCCTATGGGCCGGAAGGGAACGCCCCGCCGACGATCTTCGGACGTGCGGGCGCGACGTGGACGCAGGAGACGACACTAAGCGCCAGCGGCACGCCGCCAATGTTCGACAACTTCGGTCACGCGCTGGCCCTCAGCGCCGAAGGCAAGACCGCGCTCGTTGGAGATCCGGATGCGAACGATGGTACTGGCGCGGCATATGTATTCGCCGGCAGCGGCTCCAGCTGGACGCAGCAGGCCGAACTGAGTGCCGCCGACCTGCCGGGCAGCGAAAACCTGGGCGACGCAGTGGCGCTGAGCGCGGACGGAAGCACAGCGCTGGTGGGCGCGCCATATGGCAGCAGCGGAGGAACGGCGTACCTATACAGGGATAACGGATCGAGCTGGACGCAGGAAGCGCAACTGGGTCCCATCGAAGCCGAAGGGCATTCGTCCGGGGGCTGGTTTGGGATCACGGTGGCGCTCAATCGCGACGGCAGCGTCGCGCTCGTCGGATCACCGCTGTTCGAAGAAGACCTCGGCGCCGCATTCGCGTTCGGCGAAACAGAAGGCGGCTGGCTACCGGACACCGAGTTCACGGCTCCCGACGAGACGCCGTTCGACTACTTCGGCGACGCGGTGTCCGTGGACGAAGCCGGCAACACCGTGCTGATCGGCCGCTACGACCCCGGGGGCTACTTCTACGCGGTGCCTGCGCTTAGCACGCACAGGCACGTCGGATCTGAGGGACCCGCGCCGGCCGGGACCGGGGGAAGCGGTCTGGCCCTCGGCACGCTCCCAGGCGGCGGTGCGGGGGGAAACGGTCTAGCCGTCGGCACGCCTCCAGGCGGCAACGCGGTCGCGCTGCAAGTGGGAAGCGAGACGTTTTCGCGGAAGGCGTTCCGAGCCGCTCCACACGGCGGGAGCGCGAGCGCCGCGAGCGATCGCTTCGGCACGGAGGTCACCTACACCCTCAACGAGGCCGGGCCCGTCCGTTTCACCGTCCTGCGCGTACGCATGGGTCGCGCACTTCCGGGCGGTCGCTGTGCGAAACCGACGCAAGCGAACCACCGCGAGGCACGCTGCAAGCGCTACGTGTCCATCCCCGGAAGCTTCGGGCTGAACGGGAACGCTGGCGATAACCAGTTTCGCTTTACGGGACGCCTCGACGCACGCAAGCTGCCGCCAGGACTATATGAGCTCGTCGCGAGCCCGGAGACGGGCACGATCCCAAGCCGCTCGGCGGCAGCACCGTTCCAGATCGTCGGCTGACACCCTGACGCGTCCGCTCCGCGTCGTCCACTTAGTGCTCAGGAGAGGCCGATGAAAGCCAGGGTCAGATCGGGCTGTCGGCGAAGGCGGGGCCACTCTGTGGCGCCGCTCAGTGGGCGAGGAGTCCAGGACGCGGCGCTCGTCCTCACATGGGCGCCGTCCGCGTCGATTAACCGGCTGTGACCACTCGACGGCTGTCCCTGCTCGCATGCGCTGCAGTGGCCTCGTATGCGCTGGTCGCGCCGGCTGCAGGGTTCGGACGGGCAGCGCCACCGCTGTCGGCGGCATCCGCCCGCGCGGCATCCGCACACGCGCCGAGCGTGAAGCCGACCGCCGCCGACTGGGACGCGACGGCGCAGCGCACGGTCGTGGGCGAAGGGTTGATGAGCGAAGAAGCCGGCTCGGGCTTCCTCGGCGCGGGGTCGTTGAGCGCGCAGGCGGACGACGACGCGCTGGCCGCATTGGCCGCGCGCGAGGGGACGGCGCCGGTGAGCGTCGGCGCCGGCGGGCCGATCACGGTGGTGCGCTTCGACGCGCTGCTGGTCGAGCAGCTCGACCTGGGCGAAGTCGCCGAGCACGTCCAGCAGGTGGCGCAGGCCGCGGGCCTCGAGCCGCCCGGCTACTTCGGCAGCGAGGTCGTCGCGCGCTACCTGGAACTGCGCTACGAGCACCCGGTCGGCACGCAGTCGCTCGACCTCTACCCGTGGAGCGCGATCACCCGCGCCGAAGCCGCGTACTCGTTCGCGCAGCTGCTCGGCGACTCGACACCGGGCTCCGGGCAGTGGGCGATCGACTCGGCACGCGAAACGCTGTCCGCGTTCTCGCTGCCGCACTACGACGCCGACCAGCTCGAGGTGCTGCGCATCGCCGCGTCGAAGATCGGCATGCCGTATGTGTGGGGCGGCACCACCGACAACACCGCCGACGGCCTCGAACACGGCGGCTATGACTGCTCGGGCTTCCTCTGGCGCGTGTACAAGGTCTCCGGGCTGCCGTGGGGCAGGCGGATCCTCGGGCGCACCGCCGCCGAACAGGCCGGCGAAATTTCCAAGAGCGCGCGCATCCACCTCGAAGACGTCCAGCCCGGCGACCTCCTGTTCTTCGGCTCCGCCCACTTCGACTCGAAGGCCACCGAGGCCAACGTCATCCACGAGGGGCTCGCGCTCTCAAGCCAGTGGGCGATCCACTCCTCCGGCCAGGGCGTGTACGTGCTGCCGCTCACCTCCGGCTGGCTCGCCCAGAGCTTCACCTGGGCGCGGCGCGTGCTGTAGGCGTTCCCACTCGACCCGTCAGCGCGAGGAGCCGAACGGCTCGCCGTTCGGCTCCTCGTCACAAATTCACCGACTCCGGCCTCGCCCGCTCATTCACGCTGCCGGATGGACGAGGAGACGATGTTGACTCCCACCGGCGGCGCGGGCGCGGCGGCTTGTGCGGGGGCGCGCTGTGTGAACCGCGGCGGGCCGGGCACGGGGACATGGTGCTGGTGTGCCTCCTCGCTGACGGCGATGTCGTGTGCCGAGACCGCGAGCGCCAGCTCCAGATCGCGCTGAATCATGGGCAGCGCGTCCGCCTGCACGCGGCGCATCATGTAGAGCCGTACCCCGCCGACGAGCATCCACAGCACGAACAGGTAGGGGAACAGGTTGATCGGATACGGCGGAGCCGGGTAGAAGCTTCCGACCAAGGGCACCAACAAGAAGACACACGCGGCGACGGCGACCGCGACGTCGCGGGCGCGCAGCTCGCCGAGCTTGCGCAGGTAGAACGGCGCCGCGACGCTGATCGAGTAGTACGCGTACAGAAAGCCAAACGCTGCCAGGGTGCCAGCGTCGCCGAACAGCGTCGACGGACTCGTGCCTGTCGCGCTGAACAGGATCGCGACGACCAGGATCAAGCCCGCGTAGGTCGCGAGCGCTACGTGCGGCGTCATGTTCTTGTGGTGCACCGCGTGCATCCGCTTCGGCAGGACTCCGTGTCCGCCGAGCGGGAAGATGATCCTCGAGCCCGCGTTGATGCACGAGAGCGAGAGCGAGAAGAAGCTGACCATCGCTCCAAGCGCCACCGGTATATGGAAGAAGCTGACCTTGTAAGCCGAGGCGATGTTCGTGAGGGGCGTCGTGAGCGTGCCGAGCGACACGCCCATGTGATCTGTGGCGAAGACCTCGATGTAGCTCATGAACACCATGAAGGCGCCGGTGATCAACAGGCTCCAGATGACCGCGCGCGGCACGTTGCGCAGCGGGTTCTTCGCCTCACCGCCAAGCGTGGTCGCGCTCTCGAAGCCGACCAGGCTGAAGATGCAGACCACGATCGCGAAGTCCATCCCCTTGAAGCTCACGCCCTTCAGGTCGACCACCTTGGTGTCCACCGTCAACCCGTGCTTGAACAGCACAACGGCAGAGAGTGCGAGGATGCACGTGACCGAGATCGCCTCGAGCGCGAGCGTAAGCAGCGAGGAGATGCGAATGTCCTTCCACGCGATGGTGATGCACGCGAGGCCGCTGATCAGGAAGAAGACGATCGGATTGACGGTGCTATGCACACCGAGTCCCGTGAGGAATTCCTGCGCGAAGATCGCAAAGCCAGCCAGGCCGGCAGTCGCGATCCCCCAGTAACACCAGATCAGCGACCATCCGGACAGCACGCCGGCGAGCGGCCCGAGGCCGCGTCCGGTATATGCGTACATCGATCCTGCGGTAGCCGAACGTTTGGCGAACTGATTGAGGCAGAGGACGACGAACAGCAGCATGATCGTCCCGAACAGATACGCCGCCCATGTGCCCTGACCGGAATCGGCGAACGCGAGCGCGATGATCAGAACCGCCGTCATCGTCGGTGAAATGACGGCGACCGACTGTGCCAGCAGCGGCGGGAAGCCGAGCGCGTGAGCTCGCAGGCGCGGGCTTTCCGGAGCAGCCGCAGGGCTTCTGTCGGATCGGGACGCGGCGGTGGTGGTGCTCATGCGGGGAGACCCCTTTCTGGGCTACGTGGACTGAGCCCATCGCACCATAGGTACCCACCCCGCACTCCACTATCGCCAAGCGGCCCGAGATGAGGTTACGAGTACTTGACAGATGGCCTAGGACACCTGGTCCACCCGGGACACACGGTCCTGATCGTCACGTTACGCACATGAGGTGAAAAACCCGATCTGGTGAAAGCGCCGGCGCGCATCGCCGGCCGAAGATCGGTTTTTCCCACACAGGCGGTTGAGTCCTAGTCCTACACAGGCGGTTGTACGGCTCGGCTGTCCACCAGCGGGGGGCCATGCAGGCGGATCAGATGACAGGCCTTCAGCCCGAGGCCCAGCCACTCACGGTCTTCTGAGCGGCCGGGATCAAGGCCCGTCAGCTCTCTGATCCGATCCAACCGGTAGGCGATGGTGTGACGATGGGCGAGCATCGCATTCGCGGTGGCGTTCATGTTGCAGTTCTCGGAGAGGTACGTCCTGAGCGTCGCCACCAATTCGGTGTGAAAGCGCTCGTCGTAGCCGACCAGCGGCGCGACCGTGTCACGGTAGAGCAGGCGCAGCTGCTCCGGCCGAGATGAGAGCAGGCCGAACAGCAGCCCGTAGGTGCCCGCGCTGCCGATCCCACCCGCCAACGGCACATCCGAACGCAGCAGGACCTCGAGCATGAGCTCAGCCTCCTGGATCGCGCAGGGCAGCTCGGCGGGGTCAGCGCAGAACGACGACAGCCCCACCGTTGCGTGACGGCCGATCCGAGCGCCGAGCCGCCTGGCAAGCAGGAGCGTCGCCTCGGCCAGATCGGCCGTCTCCTCCCCGCCACCGCTCACGCCCGGCACGAGCGTGTACAGCAGCCGCGTGCCCTCCCCGGGGCCCGGCGCGGTGTCGTGAGCCACCAGCGCGTCCGGGCATTCGCTTGCGATCAGCGCCAGGACCTGCTCGCAGCGCTCGTCCGCAAGCGCGGCACAGATCGCGACCGCACCACTGCCGAGCGTGCGCCCCAGCAGCGCGACCCGGTGCAGGATCTCGTCGCGATCGACGCCGGTCCGGCCGAGCAGGGCCTCGAGCAGCGAGTGGCGAGCGCCGCACTCCCAGGAATGGCTCGCCGCGGTCAACGCTGCTTCCGATCACACGTGCGTGAGGATCGACTCCAGCTGAGTGCGATCCTCCGCATCCAGCGGAAGCAACGGCAGCCGCGGAACGCCGGCCGGATCGCCGAGGATGTCGAGCCCCGACTTGACCGCCGTGGGCAGGCCCTTGGAGACGATGAAGCCGAGCAACGGCAGGAGCTCCTCGTAGATCTCCGTCGCGCGCTCGGTATCGCCGGCGGTGACGGCCTCGTAGAGGGCGATGACGGGACCCGGCCGTAGACACGGGGCCGCCGTGCACCACCCGCTGGCTCCGGCGAGCAGCGCCTTCAGGACGAGCGGGTTGCTCCCGTTGTAGAACGGCAGCTCCCCCGAAGACAACTGCTTCAGATCGAGCATGCGCTGGATGTCGCCGGTCGACTCCTTCACCATCTTCACGTTGGCGATCGACTCGAACATGTGGTTGAGCAGCGTTGGCGCCATGTCGATCCCGGACGTCGCCGGGTTGTTGTAGGCCATGATCGGAATCGAGATCGCGTCGCTCACCGAGGTGTAGTGCTGCACGATCTCGCGTTCGCTGAGCGGCCAGTAGGAGACGGGGATCACCATGACCGCCGTCGCGCCGGTCTGCTGGGCGTACTCGGCTCGGGCCACTGTCCCGGAGGTGGTCAGGTCGGATGACCCGACCACGACCGGCACGCGCCCGGCGACGGCCGCGATCGTGGTGTCGACGACCGTCTTCCACTCGTCGAAGCTGAGATATGCCGACTCGCCGGTGCTGCCCAGCGGGGCGATCGCGTGGACTCCCGCGTCGACCATCGTGTCGACGAGGCCGGCGAGGCGGTCGACGTCGATGCCCGCTTCACCGAAGGGCGTAATCGGGTACGCGATGATGCCGTGGATCACTTGCTCCTGAGCCATTCGAGGTTCCTTTCAGTTGCCGGGTGTGCCTGCGACGTGCATCTCTCAGCCTGCTTGCGAGTGGGCGACCTGAACGCTTGCGGCTCGCGTCGCCAGCGCGGCGGCACGACTCGCCTCGCCGAGATCGCCCATCTCCTTTGCGTACCCGGCGAAACACTCGCCGTGAAGGGCATCGAGCTCCGCATCGAGCATCTGGCCGGCGAGCTCGTCGTCGTCGATCCCGCGGTTGCGCCACTCCAGCGCCTTCAGCGCCAGCCCGCTGCCGGGGAGGCCCTCGGCCGCGTACCACCGGGCCGAGCCGTCGTTGAGCCCGATGCGACCGGTCCTGAGCGTGTACATGAATCGCACCGGGAACAGGATCGCCTTCGTGACGGCGCGGGGCCCGCCGGCCAGGAGCGCCGGCGTATCGCGCAGCCGCTCGAGGTAGGCGTCGGTGAACTTGCCCAGGATGTGATCCGCGCTCATCACCACGAGCTCCAGGTGCGACGGGCGGGTGCTCGGCTCGCGCAGGTCCGCTCCGACGAGCAGCTGCCCCGAGTCGAGCAGGTCCAGCCGATCGATTGGCCCGAGCCGCGTGTGAGCGCCCTCGCCGGTTCGGACCGCCTGCCAGTCGCCCCAGAACACCGACAGGCGCTCCGACAGCGGGTTGCTCGCCGTTTCCACGACGAGGCCCTGCACACGCGCCATCTGCGCGGCCGTGCCCGGTGACGTCGCAGCCACGACGATCGCCACGTCCACATCGCTGACGAGAGGCGCGAAGCCGCCGTGCGCCAAGCTCCCCAGCGTGAAGATCGCCTCGATCTCCGAGCCCAGCACGGCCCGAGCCGCCTGCACGGTGTCGGCGACGACCTGCTCTGCGCTGGCGGCGCTCATGTCGGGCTGGCTGATCCTCGAGCTCATGGCAGATGGCGATCAATCGTTGGCAATTAGAGTTGCCGATCGGCAAAATATCACGTCGCCGTCTATATTGTCGAGGCCATGGAGCCCGACGCCGGCGTAAAGGAGCCCCTCGAGACGGCACCCGAGCCGATCGACGACGACCTGCGGATCGCCGCGTGGATTCGCAGCTACCGGCTCCGGCGGAGCCTGACCCTGGCACAGGTGTCCGAGCTGTCCGGGATCTCGGTTGCGCACCTCTCGCGGCTCGAGAACGGCGAGCGCACGCCGACCGTGCGCCTGCTGATGCAGCTTGCGCGCGCGCTCGGCGTGCCGCTGGGCGAGCTCGTGGGTGAGTCGCCGGCACAGAACGCGGTCTACATATCGCGCAACGGGGAAGGGAACACCATCGCGGCCGGCGACACGGCGCTGCAGTCGTTGTCGGACCCGGCGCTGCGCCTGCTCCAGGCGGTGGAGCTGAGCCTGATGCCAGGACGTCAGGGAGAACCCGCCGCACACGGCGGAGAGGAGTGGGTGTATGTGCTCGCCGGCGAGATCGAGGTGGATGTCAACGGCATCACGTCGTCGCTCGCCACGGGCGATGCGATCCACTTCCGCGCCGACGCCCCCCATGCCCTCCACAACCCCCACGAGGAAAGCGCGACCCTGCTCGTGATCAACGCGCTGGAGGCGCCGGCCCTGCACATCAACCACTGACCTCGACGAAACGGAATCCACCGATGACACGTGCTGCCGTGGTTCAAGCGGCATCGATCCCCTTCGACTCCGACGCGACCGTCGCCAAGGCCGAAGGCCTGATCGCCGAGTGCGCGGCGGGTGGCGCCGAGCTCGCGGTGTTCCCTGAGGCCTTCGTCGGCTGCTACCCGAAGGGCAGCGCCTTCGGCGCCGTCGTGGGTAGCCGGTCGGGGCCGGGCCGGGCCCTGTACCAGCGCTATTCCGACGCCGCCGTCCAGCTGGACGGCCCCGAGGTGCAACGCCTGACCTGCGCTTGCGCCGACCACGGGATCTTCGTGGTCGTGGGCGTCATCGAGCGGCTCGGCTCGACGCTCTATTGCACGGCGTTGATGGTCGATCCCAAGGCCGGGCTCGCCGGGATCCACCGCAAGCTCATGCCGACCGGGACCGAGCGGCTCATCTGGGGCTTCGGAGACGGCTCCACGATCGGGACGGCGCAGAGCCCCGCCGGGCGCGTCGGCACCGTGATCTGCTGGGAGAACTACATGCCGTCCCTGCGCCAGGCGATGTACGCGCAGGGCGTCGAGGTCTACTGCGCGCCGACAGCCGACGATCGCCCGACGTGGATGTCGACGATGACGCACGTCGCGCTCGAGGGCAGGGTGTTCGTGCTGAGCGCCTGCCAGGCGATCCGAGCGGGCGCCTTCCCGGACTGGTACCAGCAGGAGATCGGCGTCGATCCCAGCTCGTACCTGATGCGCGGGGGCAGCGCGATCGTCGCGCCCGACGGCTCGGTCCTCGCCGGGCCCGTGTTCGAGGACGAGGCGATCCTGTTCGCCGAGATCGACCGCGCCGCAATCACCCGCGGTCACCTCGACATGGACGCGGTCGGGCACTACAGCCGTCCCGACATCTTCGAGCTGCGGGTCGACACCAGCCGTCGCTCGCCGGTCGTGTTCTCCGACAGCGGTCCCGCCCCGAGCCCGACAGCGGCAATCGGCGACGCTGACGAGCGATGACGCGCACGGCCGTCGCGATCCGGCATGTCGAGTTCGAGGATCTCGGCCTCCTGGCGCCGCTGCTGGCAGATCGAGGGTTCGCGGTTTCCTACCTCGACGCGCCGGCCACCGACAGCGCATGGGACAGCGCGCAAGAAGCCGACCTGCTGATCGTGCTCGGCGGTCCGATCGGCGTCGCGGACGGCGACGCCTATCCATTCCTGCTCACAGAGCTCGAGCTCCTCGGAGAGCGCCTCGCCCACGATCGGCCGACGCTGGGCATATGCCTGGGCGCACAGCTGCTCGCCGTTGCCTGCGGGGGCAGCGTGCGACCGGGCGCCGGAGCAGAGATCGGCTACGCGCCGGTCACGCTCACTGACGCCGCGCGCGACTCGGTGCTGGAGCCGCTGCGAGGCGTCCACGTCCTGCACTGGCACGGAGACGTGATCTCGACGCCGCCCGAGCTGCCGCCTCTCGCCTCCACGCCGATCTGCGAGAACCAGGCGTTCGCACCGTCGCCGAACGTGCTCGCACTCCAGTTCCATCTCGAGGCCGACAGCGCGTCGCTCGAGCGCTGGCTCGTCGGCCACGCTTACGAGCTCGCCGCCCGCGGCGTCAGCGTCGCGGGGCTGCGAGAGGACGCCTCCAGGTACGCCGCGCAGCTTGCGTCCCGCGCGCAGCAGGTGTTCGACACGTGGCTGTCCGGGCTCAGGCTCTCCGACGCCGCCGGCCTGCTCGACTGACCGTCGCCGTCGGGCGCAGAGCGCGACAATTGAAACTACTTCGCGATCTCGTCGCGCAGCGCCTTCAGCGCGCCGACAAAGACCTCCGAGAACGTCGAGAACGGCTGGATCGTGTCGGCGCGGCGGTGTGAAAGTCAAGACTGCTGGAGCTCCTCTTCAGCTTTCGCCGTGCGGTCCATGAACTCGTCGACGCTCAGGTCGAGCGCCCGACACAACCGTCTGAGGTTGGGCAGGCTGGGGCTACGCTGGCCGCGGATGTAGTCGCTGACGCGCCTGATGTTGATGCCAGACGCGTCCTCGAGCGCCTTTTGGCGCATGCCCCTCTCGGCCATCCGCTGTTCGATCACCTGGCCCATGGCCGCGAGCTCCCGGTTGCGAGGTTGCGATGTTCGCTTGCGCGGCATTGGACCGGAGCCTTATCGCACATTCCCTCCGAGAGGAGTTACGCCATCCATGCCGTAATTCGATTCTGACAACTGTCTGCATACCCATTTTGCGAGGTTTTCTTGCCCGAGTCAAACGACGAGCCGCCTGGGTTCGTACTTCTGGGGTCGGTCGTCAGAGAGCTGCGGGAGCAGCGGCGCATGAGCGTCGGTGAGCTCGCGGCAACCGTGGGGGTCCGACCGCGACGCATCGAGGCGCTCGAGGCCGGCCGGCGCGATCCCGATTACGTGCTGCTGGTGAGGCTCGCGAGGGCGCTGGGGGTGTCAGCCGGTGAGCTGCTGGCGCGGGCGCAGGGGCGTGGCTGCGAGCGGGGGGCCCCGCCGGCAGCCGATGGCTGATCGCCCACCGGTCTTGGCGTGCACCAGCTCGGCGCATGGAGAGTCCGAGAATGCGACGTCCGGGATGACCTATCTGGTCATGCCTCGATTGGCGAGGCTGGCCACCCCGTGGCTCCAGCGGCCACGCCAGCAAGGTCACGCCGGACCGCTTTGCGCCGGCATCGTCCGCAACACCCGCAAGCCCGCTCACGGCGTCCACGACGCCGTGAGCTACGCGTCGAGGAAGCGCTCGGCGAGCCACGGCTCGATGTCGTTGAGTGTGGTGCTTCCCATCGTCGTTGGGTGGAGCGTGAAGCCGTGGGAAGACTCCGGGTAAACGCGAACGTCCACCTCACCGCCAGCCGCGGACAGCCGGGCCGCCATGACCAAGTTGTCTTCGAGCAGGATGTCCGAGCTCCCGACGACGAGCAGGACAGGCGGCAAGCCATCCCGATTGCTGGCCCAATGCCTAGCGTGGCTCATCGGTGTCGCGCGCACTAGAGCAGACCGTGGAGTTGAGGACCAGTTTCACGTTCGCATGTCGCGACCACAATTGTTCGCGTTTTGCGAGCTAGAATGGATATGCGTCAGACGTTCTCCCACATAGCACGAACCCGTTCATCTATGCCCGTGCGCTGCTTCCCGAGGAAAGCATTCCGAGGGAGGAGAGCGAGAAGCTCCTGGCTCTGGCCAGCGGCGGCCACAACGCCGTGCTTCATGCCCCCCGCCGATTCGGCAAGACGACGCTCCTGAAGCACGTCCTGCAACGAGGAACCGAACTCGACATGCCGGGGGTGCTGATCGACCTGAGCGATGTGCTGAGCGTCGCGGACGTCGCAGTGCGCTTGGATCAAGCCTTCAGGGCTCTGCCCGGCGGCCTGCTGCGACTGGTCGTAAAGGAGCTCTCAAGCGTGGGGCCGAGCGAGTTCTTCGCGCAGCTTGCGCATGAGCGAGCGCCAGCGGCGGCGCGCTCGCGGAGTGGTACGGCGAGCGCACCGTCCACGGCCTCTTCGGCGGCCTCGTGTGGCCCGACGGTTACGGCGTCCTCGCGCTCCCCCACCGGGCACCGCTCCACCTGCTGCTTGAGCTTGACCGCGCGACCGAGCCCGCCAGCGAGCTACGCGATAAGGCCACCCGCTACGCGAAAGCCATCCCTCGAAACACGCTCGCCCGTCACCGTCCTGTTGTGATCCTCGCCGTGCCCAACTCGGCACGCGCCCAGGTCGCCAGTAGAGCCGTCGCCGGCACCGGAGCGCCGATCATGGCAGGGGCATGGGGCAAGGCCGCAGACCGGTCCCCACTGGCGATCGTCATCTCAACAATGGATGCAGTCGGCGACTGGCCGGTCACCGCAGTAGGTACTCATTCACCATCCCCGGATCAGAGTAGTCGTAAGTGCGAAGGACACCGTTGTCGTTGATCGACTCCTTGTGGGGCTTCTCCGGGTCTACCGTCATCTTTATTTTCTTGCCGTCGTCCTCCAGTGTCAGCTCAACATCAACTCCCCGCATACGGGAGGCTGCACGACCCAGCACTTCAAGCCAGCCACCCTTGTCCGAGGCCGAAGATTGCGGAATCCACGTCATCATCCACTCAAGATGCTGCTCGGCATGGTCGAACGGCGTGAGTGAACATCTCTCCCAGAAGCACTCAAGACCTCGCGCACGAGCCATGCGTGCGAGTTGCACGATCGCTTCGGCACAGCGCCGACCCACCTCATCACAGTCGTTACGGACAGCGCTGCAACCGATCCAACCTATTGTCTCCGAGCACCGATATAGAGCCTCGGAGTCTTGCTGGTCGATCGCCGAGTTGGCTAGACCGATGACACGGCGGGCATGTCCCGCGAGCGGGTATTCATCCATCATCTCCGGACGCTGCCGCAGAGCAAGCTCTGTGACCTGCCGAAGCGCCGTGAGCATCGAGATAAACGACGGTCCGCGGCGGTCCTCTTTCATCAGTCGATGCAACACAGCGACCCCTTGGCCTGCCACCGTGTGCGTGAGATCGTCATTCGCCCTACCCCTATGAAACGAGTCGCGCACGTAGTCCGCGCAAGTCTCCACAAATCCCTCGGCCAACGTTTGAGTACCGGCGTCACGATCAAGACCGGCCGCCAACCCGTAGAAACGATCGCTCACGAGGTCTTTGGCGGCTTGGCGGACGTGAAAATCATCATCTTTGACGGCATCTTCAACCAGCCGCTCTGCCACGGCTATGAATGCGGTGATGACGTGCGCGAATGTCGGTAGGTCCTCACGCGCCACCGCGATCCGACCGACTTGGCACAAGCCCTGTAGGGGGTCGCGGTCTACGGTCGGTGGGAGAGGACGGTGCATCAACTCGTGCATGGGTGCCGATATCCGTACCGGGGTGTCATGCAGATCAGGCTCAAGCTGGGCATGACGCTCGGTTTGCGTCTTTACGGCCTCGGCAAACCGCGCGGCGAAGTCGTCCAATCGCTCGCGGCGGATCAGCTTTTGCACGATCGCCCCGGAGGAGCCTTCACGCACGGCCAGTCGCGCCAACGCGAGCGCACAGAGCGCCAGAACCGGGATGGCCGCCACCGATACGCGCGCCGCCGTCGCCCTGCTATCGGCGAGGAAGGCGATGGGAACGATCGACAGCAGCATCGTGGGCACCGCTCCGCCGTAGAGCAGTCGTGGCACACCGGCTGCGCTGCGGTAGGGGCCCAGCTGGAATGTGATGAGGGGCAGGTTGGTCGCGAAGATCGCGAGCGTGACGCCGACAGCCAGGAGGGGTGCCGACACGGCTTCCAAGGTCTTTCCGCTGGTAGTCGCCGCCGCCACGGCGGCGACGCAGACGAAGGGCAAGGTCGCCGCAAGCGCCCATCCACGGCTCGCAACCCGGCTGATTACTGCTGTCACACGCTTGTGCATCGCTGCTGATTTTCCTACACGGCTCGGCGGCGGCCAGCGGCCGGTTGATCCGGCCGAATCCGGCCGGATTCAGGGGCTAGAATCTCGTTGTCTGCCTGTATGACCCAACCCCAAAGGAGGGAACAGTATGGCAGCGAAGTTGCTCCAATCCGAGCGCGTGGACGGCCCCAGCGGTCGACGAGTGCAGGTCCTCTTCTACGACGACGGCTCCATCCGGTTTCGGATATACGAGCGTCCGCTCGTGCTGGAGGAAGCCTATTTGACAGGCAATCCTCAAGGTCACGCGATTCTCAAGGTCGCCCCGAAGCGACCGTAGCCGCGTGACAGTCGTGCGGGAGTTCGCTGCCTGCCCGGTGGCGAACTTCTGCACGACCTCATAGTCCGTCTGTACCGCAGGGAGTGAGATTGGCGCCTTTGCTCCTTGACGATGGCCCTCAAAGCCGACAGCGGAGCCAAGCCGAGCGACGCATCACGGTCGATGCGGGGCCACCGGTCTACTCCGGCCGCGGGCGAAGGCTGGACATCGAGACATCTGTATCTCGTGTTGGCTCTGCGCCTGCCCGTTCAAGGTTGCGCCGAATATCGGTGGCGAGCCTTGCTGCCTTCGCTTCGACCTCGACACGGGCAAGATCACATGGCCCAAGGACGACGACGGGCGCTGGGTCGTGATGAGCCCCGCCTTCCGCGAGCACATCGAGACGATGCCCCGCATGGGCAAGGTCGTCCACAGCGAGATGGGCCAGATCGTCTACCCCGCGCCGCAGGGTGGATACATGCACCGCAGCAGCTGGTCCTCGTACTGGAACGGGGTACGCGTCGCCGCCGGCATGCCCGGCCAAGACTTCTACGAGCTAAAGCACCGCGCGATTCAGTGGATGGTCGATCCCGTCGATGACGGCGGCCTCGGCCTCGACCCCGCGACGGCCGCCGCGATGGTCGGCCACGACGACGGCGGCTATCTCATCGCCACCGTCTACACCAAGCTCGCCGAGCGCCGAGCCATCGCCCGCGCGCAGCGCGCGATGGACGCCTACCAGCAGCGCCGCGACGCCGCCGATGCCGAGCCGCCACGCCTGCGTGTCGTCGATCCTGCGGTCTAAGCTCGGAACGGTGTCTACGGGTGATGCCGACCCATCGTTCGCCGACCTCTTCCCTCACGGGATCGCCGATCAGGAGTTCGACGTGGGCACCGAGGAGGGCAACCAGGCCTACTTCGGACGAGACGTTCTCCGCGGCCTCGCCCGGGGTATCGACGACTTCATCGCCGAACAGCAGCCGCGCTGGCGGCGCTACCGCGCAGGCCCAGCGTTCCTCGGCACCGCTCCCTGGCTCGATGACGAGGAGCTGCTGAACCGCATCAAGCGCATGGCCGGCTGCGTCGTGATGACCAAGCAAGGCCGAAGCCAGCGACAACTACAGAAGCTCGCGCGACTTCGGGAAGCCAACGAGCAGTCACCCGGCCTACCTGCCGAAGCCCTCCCAATGCTCGGCGGCATGGCACCAAAGGTCAACGGCCGCCCGGCGATGATCGGTCCCGACACCCCACTCGGGAAGGACCAGATCGAGGCGATTCGGACGCTCGGCTACCGAAAGCGCGGACAGCAGCTCGTCCCGATCCCCCACGCCAAGCTGTTGCTGCTCGGACATCTCTGGTGGCACGACGAAGGGCCGCTCGGCCACGTAGAAGACGTGACCGGCTTCAGACCGCTCCGCCTCTGGATATCGTCGGCGAACCTGACCGGCTCCTCGCGCCGAAACCTGGAGTTCGGGTACTGGACCGAGGACCCGAAGCTCGTGGCAGGCGCCAGGGATTTCATCGAATCGCTCATCAGCGTCTCGGAGACCTTGGACCCCGAGTCCGACCTGCCCGACCCAGACTTCGCCCCCGTCGAGTTCGATGACGCGGCGTTCGGCGAATACTTCGCCGACCTAGATTCAAGCGAGGACGACGATGACGACTACTGACGCAGTGACCGGCTGCGGCCAGCAAAACCGGCCGCAAACCGACCGCAAGGCGCCCGCTGCGGCCACTTTGCGGTCACGGAAGCCATCGAACAGCAGCGAACGCGTGCGAACGGCGTCCCGCGAAGCCCAGTGTTCTCCGGGGTTTTCGCCCGTGTTCGCTGGCCTTCGCGGGATATGAAGGAATCGGGGCGCCGAGATTCGAACTCGGGACCTCACCGACCCGAACGGTGCGCGCTACCAGGCTGCGCCACGCCCCGACGCCCAGCCAGTATCCCACACGCGCGCCGCGAGACGGCGCCCAGCGCCCGCCCCGGCCGTGCGACAGGCCGGTTCGCGCTCCAGCCACGCCGCGCGCGACCCCTGCGCCTCGCGCCCGCTACGCTCGCCCGGTGCCCGCCCCCGCCGCCGAGGTCCTCGCCGAGATCGACCGCCTGCTGGAGCCCGAGCGCTTCGACGACCACTGCGTCAACGGCCTGCAGGTGCCCGGAGCCGAGCACGTGCAGACCATCGCCACCGGCGTCTCCGCGCACGCGGAGCTGTTCGAGCTGGCCGCCCGCGAGCATGCAGAGCTGCTGCTCGTCCACCACGGCCTCTTCTGGGGCGCCGGCGTGCGCGCCGTCGACCCCGTGCTGAAGCACCGCCTGCAGCTCCTGTTCGACTCCGGCATCGCCCTCGCCGCCTACCACCTCCCGCTCGACGCTCACCCAGAGCTCGGCAACAACGCGCTGCTCGCCCGCGCGCTCAGCGCCACCGACCTGACCCCGTTCGCCCTGCACCACGGCCAGCCGATCGGCTGCATCGCCACCCTGCGCGGCGGCGGCGAGCCCGGCGCCCCCACCGACGGCATCCCCGCCGAGGATCTCTTCGCCCGCGTGCGCGCCGTCACCGACCGCGAGCCGCTGGTCCTCGACGGCGGGCCGCCGCGCGTGCGGCGCTTGGCGATCGTGTCGGGCGCCGGCGCCGACTACACCGCCGACGCGGCCGCCGCCGGCGCCGACGCGCTGCTCACCGGCGAGCTCGCCGAGCGCTCGCTGGCGCAGGCGCGCGAGTCGCGCGTGCACGTCATCGGCGCCGGGCACCACGCCACCGAGACGTTCGGCGTCAGAGCGCTCGGCGAGCACCTCGCGGAGCGCTTCGACCTGCGCCACGTCTTCCTCGACGTGCCCAACCCCGTCTGACGCTCCGGCAATCTGGACGTTTCGCGACAGCCAAGAGCCGATATACGCTGCGCCTATCCAATATGTGCTCCAGCGTCTAACATCTTGAGCCCGGTTCGCGTGAGGATTTAGGAAGGAGCATCGATGGAGGCAACGGCCGCCGCGACGACCACAGGGTCGCGCACGATCGCCGATCTGGTCGCGCACTCGGCCGCCGAGCACGCCGAGCAGGTCGCCGTGCGCTACAAGCGCGACGGCGCCTGGCACGACGTCAGCTACGCGCAGCTCGCCGACGTCGTCCAGGAGATCGGCCTCGGGCTGATCGACCTCGGCATCGAGCCCGGCGAGCGCGTGTGCATCCTCGCCAACACCCGCCCCGAGTGGTCATACGTGGACATGGCCGCCACCGCCGCCGGCGCAGTCGTCGTGCCCATCTACCAGACCAACTCCCCCGAGGAGTGCCTGTGGGTGATGTCCGACTCGGGCGCATGCGCGATCGTCTGCGAGAACGACGAGCAGCTCGCCAAGATCGCCGCCGTGCGCGACCAGCTGCCCAACCTGCGCACCGTCATCGTCATCGACCCGCCCGCCGGCTCCTCGCCGCTCGATCCGATCACGCTCGAGCACGTGCGCGAGCGCGCCGGCAGGCGCTCGCCGGAGGAGCTCGAGGCGCGCAGCGCCGCCGTGCGCCCTGAGGACCCGTTCACGTTCATCTACACCTCCGGCACCACCGGCCCGCCCAAGGGCTGCGTGCTCACGCACGGCAACTACCGCGCGATCATCGACATGGTCAGCGAGGCCGGCGAGATCCAGGGCGACGAGGTCATCTACCTGTACCTGCCGCTCGCGCACTCCTACGCGCTGCTGATCCAGCTGGCGGTGTTCGACCTGGGCGGCACGCTCGCGTACTTCGGCGGCGACACCAAGCAGATCGTCCCCGAGCTGCTCGAGGTCAAACCCACGTACCTGCCGTCGGTGCCGCGCGTGTTCGAGAAGATCTACACGCTCGCGCACGGCGCCATCGAGGCGCAGCCGCCGGAGGAGCGCGAGCGCGCGCAGCAGGCGATCGCGCTGGGGCTGAAGGTGCGCGACATGCTCGCCCGCGGCGAGCCCGTGCCGGCGGAGCTGCAGGCGCCGTTCGACGAGGCCGACGAGAAGCTGTTCAAGAACGTGCGCGCGATCTTCGGCGGCAACGTGCGCCACGCCACCAGCGGCGCCGCGCCGATCGCGCGCGAGATCCTCGAGTTCTTCTGGGCGTGCGGCGTGCCCGTGCTCGAGGGCTACGGCATGACCGAGACCGCCACCGCCGCGACCGTCTCCACCGTCGAGAACCACCGCTTCGGCACCGTCGGGCGCGCGCTGCCCGGCGTCGAGCTGAAGATCGCCGACGACGGCGAGATCCTGATCAAAGGCCCCAACATCTTCGCCGGCTACCACAACCACGCGCCCACCAGCTTCGGCGCCGTGGAGAACGGCTGGCTGCACACCGGCGACCTCGGCTCGATCGACGACGACGGCTACCTGTCGATCACAGGGCGCAAGAAGGACATCATCATCACCGCCGGCGGCAAGAACCTCACGCCGGCGAACATCGAGAACGACCTCAAGCAGTGCCGCTGGATCTCCCAGGCGGTCATGCACGGCGACCAGCGCCCCTACCCGGTGGTGCTGATCACGCTCGACGAGGAAGAGATCCCGATCTTCGCGCGCGAACACGACCTGCCCGAGGACATCCCGTCGCTCTCGCGCGAGCCCGCAGTGCACGCGCTGATCCAGCAGGAGGTCGACCGCGCGAACGCCAAATACGCGCAGGTCGAGCAGGTCAAGAAGTTCGCCATCCTCGACCACGACCTCTCGCAGCCGACCGGCGAGCTGACGCCGACGCTGAAGGTCAAGCGCAACGTCGTCAACGAGCGCTACGCGCAGCTGTTCGACTCGCTTTACGCCAGCTGACCCGCGGCGGGCGGCGCACCTGCGAACATGAGGGGCGATGCGCACAGACCCAACCGATAACGGCGGGCTGTTCGTCGGGCGGCGCCCCGGCACCGCGCCCGTGCGCTTTCGCACGCTGCCCCAGCGCGGCAGCGACGTGCGCCAGCGCGTCGACGGCTCTATCGCCAGCTTCATGCTCGCTGCGATCACACTGCTGTGCCTTCTGTGCTGGGGCCCCATCCCGCTCGCGTGCCTGTGGCTCGGCTCGCAGGCCAACTACCTGTCGGGCAGCGTCAGCCTCGGCATCCTCGTGTCGTTCGCCGCGCTGTTCGCGCTGCTGTTCGGCGCGCTGTCGCTGATGAAGCGCATCGACGGCGCGTGGATCCTCGTGCGCCGCGCCGCCGGCCACGACCAGCGCACGGGCGTCCTCGGCAGGATCTTCGCCGCCACCGCCGCCGTCTGCGCCGCAGGCTTCCTGCTGTGGTTCCTCGTCATCCACGGACCCGGAACCGGCCTCGTCGTCCGCGGCGGGGGCCAGTGACGGCCGCGCGCCCGCTCCACGCGCGCACACCGCCGCCGGCGCCCCACGCTCGCCCGCCCAGCGCCCGCTCGCCCCACGCTCGCTGCTAGAACGACGCCATCGCCATGGGCCTGCTCGACTACTACCGCCAATTCGAAGGGATGTCCGAGGAGGAGGTGAACGAGGGCCTGCGCGAGGAGGCCGCCGAGCGCAAGCGCAAGGCGCTCACGCGCGTGCAGACGCTCGACCTGTCGCTCACCACCTGGCCCGAGCTGCCGCACCCGCGGATCGTCAGCGCGATCACGTTCGTCGCCCGCCGCGGCCTGCACCGCTACCCGCATCTGGCCGGATCGGACCTGCGCGCGGTGCTCGCCGAGCGCCACGGCATCGACCCCGAGCGCCTGATCCTCGGAAACGGCGCCGCCGATCTGCTCAGCGCCGCCACCCGGGCGCTGCTAGAGCCCGGGCAGCTGCTGCTCACGCCGTGGCCGTCCTACCCCCTTTATCCGATCATGGCCCGGCGCGCGCACGGCCGCGCCGTGCGCGTCGGCGGTCACGCGAACACCGGTGATGACGACGGCGGGAGCGCCGATGTCGGCCAGAGCCCCGGCGTCGGCCCTGGCGCCCGCGTGGACGCGCTGCTGGAGGCGGCGGAGCGTGAGCCGGACGTGCGCGCGATCGCGCTCGCCAGCCCCAACGACCCCACGGGCGAGCTGCTGCCGGCGGCTGAGCTGCGGCGGCTGCTGGAGGGGCTGCCGGCGAACGTCGCGGTGCTGCTCGACGAGGCGCTGGTCGAGTTCGCCGACACGCAGCCCGCGAGCGCGTCGCTCGAGCTGCTCGAGCAGCATCCGCGCCTGCTGGTGTTCCGCAGCTTCTCCAAGGCGTGGGGCCTCGCCGGGCTGCGCATCGGCTACGCCATCGGCGCCCCCGGCGCCGGCGAGCTGCTCGCCGAGCTCGCGCCCGACCTCGGCGTGTCCGAGATCTCCCAGGCGGGCGCGTTCGAGGCGCTGCACAGCTGCTCTGAGCTGATCGAGCGGCGCGTGCGCGTCATCTGCGAGGAGCGCCCGCGCCTGACCGCAGCGCTGCGCCGCCTCGGCTTCGACGTCGCCGACAGCCAGGCCAACTTCGTGTGGGCCTCCCACCCCGCGCTCCCCGGCAGCGAGCTCGCCGCCCGCCTCGCGCTCGCCGGCGTGCTCGTGGCAGCCGGCGACGCCCTCGGCGAGCCCCGTCATGTGCGCATCGCCATCCACTCCGCCGCCGCCACCGACCGGCTGCTCAGCGCGGTGGAGAAAGCTCTTTAGGCCGGCAAGCACATACCTTGCGGCGCAAGGCATATTTCTGCTACCTTGCGACGCATGGCAACTTCTGGACAGCGCCAAACGCAGTTGCTCAGGGGCGTGCTGGACCTTTGCCTGTTGGCCGTGATCGATGAGGCGCCGGCGTACGGCTACGAGATGACCAAGCGGCTGCGCTCGCGCGGACTGTCGATCGTCGGCGAGGGCTCGATCTACCCGCTACTCGGTCGCTTGGAGCGCGATGGTCTGCTCGAGACGTATCGGGCGGCGAGCGATGGAGGGCCGCCGCGGAAGTACTACCGAACCTCGCGCCTTGGCCATCGTGCACTCGTGGCCGGGGTGTCTGAGTGGCAAGCGGCGCGTGATGCGGTCGATTCGGTGTTGGCTTCAAACGATGCGGAGGTGCAGCGATGATTCGGTTCGTCGAGGAGTGCCGGCGGGAGTGGAGGCGGCTCGGCGTCCCGGATGCGGTCGCCGACGAGATGGCCGAAGAGCTCGCCGCCGATCTCCAGGAAGCGCAGGCGGAGGGCGTAGCACTGGAAGACGTCCTCGGCGGCGGCGCATCTGATCCCCGATCGTTTGCCGCCTCCTGGGCAACCGCCCGGGGCGTGACACGGGCAACGCCCGAAAGCTTTCGAGCGCACCGCAAGCCGCCGATCGCCGCCGCGCTCGCTGTGCTCTTGATTGCGGCTGTCGTTGCCGGCGCTGCGGTGGTCATCTTCGGAGCCGGACAGCTGTCTTCCGTGCCAGCGCTCCACACGCCGAAGGGGGTCAACGGCAGAGCCTACGAGGAACGGTCCCTCGCGCTCCCCGGGGTGATCACCACAGGCTCGCATTCCGCGCCTGGACTCCACGAAGAACGGTCCCCTGCACTCCCCGAGGGGGCCACAGGGTCGCCGTCTGTGCCAGCGCTCCACACGAAGGGGCTCAAAGGCAGAGCCTACGAGGAACGGTCACTCGCGCTCCCCGACGTGATCACCACCGGCTGAAGGCCCGCCTGCGCGTTCGATCAGTGGCCACTCCGTCCACTCCCCCACTCACACCACAGTTCCGGGCGTGGCTGGAACGCGAACATGCGTGGGGCGGACAGGCGGTGCACGCGACCGCCCGGCAACGCCGGCTGCTGCTCGCGGAGACCCACGGGCTTGACCGGTTCACGCGACGTATGGCTATCGTGAACCTGACGGGGTCCGTGGCGAGATGGACACACGGTCTGCGCGACGGACTCAACAAGGCGGGCCATCCCGAGACCGCCGCGCTGTTCGCCACAAGTCCGCCCTTCGCCGCTGCCGAGCCGACCACCGACGACTGCGACCGGCTTGCGGAGTACGTCGAAGCCCGTATGAGGGCGCTATACGACTTGCTCGCAGAAGACCCCCAGGCATGAGCAGCCTCACAGCCGAAGGGCTCCCGCCCGTCAGCCGGACATCGTGCGCTCGAGGGCGCGCCGGCGGGCGGGCCGCTGCGTGAGCCGCGCCAGGTAGCCCCTCAGGTTCGCCGGGAGCTCATCCGCGAAGCCGATGCGCTCGGTGAAAGCCAGCGTGCTCCCGACAAGCACGTCAGCCACCGTGAAGCGCCCGCCGACGAGATAGTCATGGCCATCGAGGGCGCTGGACACCGCGCGCGCGGCCTCGTCAAAGCGCCCACGCGCAACGGCCGAGCGCTCGGGGTCGCTCTGCGCGTATACGGCTGACTCGATCAGCGGCGGCTCCAACTCCGCCGGGGCGAAGATCGTCCACTGGTAGAGCAGCGCCCGCTCATGGGTCCCCGGTGCCGGCGCCAGGCCGGCGTCGGGATGCAGGTCGGCGAGATGCAGGCAGATCGCCGCCGACTCGAAGACGAACCCCTCCTCGTCCTCGAGCACGGGCACACGGCCCAGGGGATGGCGGGTGCGGTGCTCCTCGCCCTTGCTCTGCTCGCGCGTCATCACCGTCACCTCATACGGCTTCCCGAGCTCCTCGAGCACCCACGCGACGCGGATCGGCCGGCCCGCGTGCTCTCGGTGATACAGGCGCATCATGGGCGGGCACCATAGTGGACGGTGCGCCGCTCGGCATGTGAGCCCAAGCGGCTGGGCCGATCCGCGCGTAATAAAAGCCGATGGCGCCCCGGGGGCTTCCACGGATGCGCTCGGGCGGCTGGCATGGGACGGTCCCCGTATGACGCGCATCACCGCATCCGCAGACCGGCCGCACGTGCTGATCGCGGGCGGCGGGTTCGCCGCTGTGGAGGCGATGTTGGCGCTGCGCGCGCTGACGGACGAGCACTTGCGCGTGACGCTGGTGTCGGCGTCACGAACGCTCGCGTACAGGCCGGCGGCGACGACGGAGGCCTTCGAGGACGGGCCGCCGCGGGCGTATGACCTGCAGGCGATCGCCGCGGACGTGCACGCATCGTTTCGCATGGACCGCGTCGAGGCGGTCGCCTCCGGCGCGCACAGGGTGCGCTTCGCGTCGTTCACCCACCTCGACTACGACGCGCTCGTCCTCGCCGTGGGCGCCCGCGCGAGCATCGGCATACCGGGCGCGCTCACGTTCCACGACCAGCAGCAGGTGCACAACGTCCGCCGGCTGGTCGGCGAGCTGCCGTCGGGGGAGCTGCACCGGATCGTGTTCGCAGTGCCGAGCGGCTGCTCGTGGCCGCTGCCCGTGTACGAGCTGGCGCTGCTCACCGCCACCCGCCTGGCGGAGCTCGGCCTGGCCGGCGAGGTCCTGCTGGTGAGCCCCGAGCTCGCGCCGCTGAGCGTGTTCGGCGCCGAGGCGTCGGGGCTCGTCGCACAGCTGCTGACCGAGCGCGGCGTGCGCTTCATCGGCGAGTCCCACCCCCAGGCCGTCGACCGCGGCGGCGCGCTCGTGCTCGCGTCCGGAGACAGGCTGGAGGCCGACCGCGTCATCGCCGCGCCCACGCTCAGGGGGCCCAACATCGTCGGCCTGCCCGCCGACCGCTGGGGCTTCATCGCCACCGACGCGCTCGGCGGCGTCGTCGGCGTTCCCGATGTGTACGCCGCCGGCGACATGACCAACTTCCCCATCAAGCAGGGCGGCCTCGCCGCCCAGCAGGCCGACGTGATCGCCCAGCGCATCGCCTCCCAGCACGGGCCCGCGCTCGCCGAGCCGCGCGTGCATCGCGTGCTGCGCGCGCGTCTCGTCGGCGGAGAGCACCCCGTCTACCTGCGCACCGAGCTCGACGAGTTCGGCCACGCCACCAGCTCCTCCGTCCACGGCCGGCTCGACAGCGCCCGCGACGCCATCGTGCCGCCCGAGAAGGTCTTCGGGCGCTATCTCAGCCCGTATCTGCAGGGGCGTCAGCCCGCGCCCGCGCCAGTCGCCGCAGGCCGCTGAGCGCGCGTCCACGCCGACGCTGCGGGCGGCTGAGCGTCAGCCGGTCGAGCTGGCCTGGCGCAGCAGCGCGCCCGTGGTGCCCTCGAGGATTTTGCGCCAAGCGCTCACCGACTCGGGCTCGTCGTCGAAGTGCGCCACCACTTTGCGCACGCGCTTCGCGGATATCTCCAGGCCGTGGCGCTCTGCGATCTCCTCGAAGCGCTCGTACTCGCCTACCAGCCGCTTGGTCACCGACTCGAAGCCGTGCCGCGCGATCTCCACGCGCGAGGTGAAGCTCATCATCGACGTCTGGAACATCAGCTCGTCGTTCGGCTCCGGCTCGATCAGCACGATGTCCACGCCCGGGTAGCGCTCCTCCCAGCCCTTCGCCAGTTCGTGCAGCCGCTGGTGCGCGACGAGCTTGAACACCTGGTAGCCGATCTGCGCGAAGCCCATGTCCGCCACCCGCTGCGGGCGCCTGCCCCGCAGCGTCTCGACTGTCCCTGAGAAGTCGTTGACGAACGGCACGATCGGGTTGATCACCACCACCAGCTTCGCGCCCGCCTGGATCGCCAGGTCGAGGTTCGTCGTCGACACGATCCCCCCGTCGATCAGGTCGCGGTCGTGCACGCGCACCGGCGAGTACACCATCGGCAGCGCCCCCGACGCACGCACCGCCAGCGAGATCGGCACGTCGTTGGCGCCGTCCACGCCCAGCACCACCCGCTCGCACGTGTCGAGGTCGGTGGCCGTCAGGTACAGCTCCGCCGCCAGCTCGCCGAAGTCGTCGGTGCGCCCGGGCTCGCTGAGCACCTCGCTGAGGTAGCGCTCGATCCCCTCGCCCGTGTACAGGCCCGACGGCAGCCCGTCGGCGAGCCCCATCATCACGTCCATCAGCGACACCCCGCCCGGCTGGGAGATCACCTGGCGCGCGGTCGAGATCGCCTGCAGCGGCATCAGCGCCGCCTTGCGCGCGAACTCCCGCACGTTCAGGCGCAGCAGGTCGCCGATGTCGATGTCTTTGAACGGCGCCTTGCCCTGGCGCGTGACCACCCGCATCATCTCCTCGGGGGTCACGCCGTTGGCGCACAGCGCCGCAATGAACGAGCCAGCGGACGTGCCCACGTACACGTCGAAGTTGTTGACCGTGCTGTTGACCGCCAGCAGGTCCAGCGCGCGCAGCGCGCCGATCTCGTACACCCCGCCCGTGAAGCCGCCGCCGCCCAGCACCAGCGCGGTCTTGTCGCGACGGGGCCTGCGCCGGCGCTCGGTGGATGCGGGCCGTCCGACGCCCCGGGCGGCCATACGTCCCGTCCGTGGCTTGCTCTTGGCCGCATGTTCCAGCTTGACAACCTTGCCCATGCAAGCAACATTCTATGGCCACGTGCACCGACCTTCTTGGGGTAAACCCCGAATTCTGCTGTGTGGACTTCTACTCGCCGGAGTCCTCGCGCCATCCTCGGCGAGCGCCCAGGACGGGCTGGCTGAACTGCAGGGCAACCTCAGCCACCAGCTCGCGCTAGCCGGCCCTGCGGACGGCGCGTATGTGTACGACCTCACCGCCAACCAGGCCGTGTTCTCCGAGCGCGCCACCGCCATGCGCCCGCCGGCGTCGGTCGAGAAGCTGTACACCGCCACCACCGCACTGGACCTCATGGGCGCCTCCACGCGCCTGGCCACGACCGTGCTCGGCGTCGGGCACATGGCGCCGGGGGGAGTGTGGGAAGGCAGCCTCTACCTGCGCGGCGGTGGCGACCCCACGTTCGGCAGCACCGCGTTCATCCACAGCCACTACGGCGGCGTCGGCGCCAGTGTCTCCGCGCTCGTCTCCCAACTCGTGCGCACCGACGGCATCCACCGCATCACCGGCGGCGTCGAGGGCGACGAGTCCTACTTCGACTCGCTGCGCGGCGAGCCGTCCAGCGACTACGCATGGGACCCGTTCCTCGAAGGCACGCTCAGCGCGCTCGCGTTCAACCGCGGCGAAGCCGGGCACGAAAGGGGCCCGCACGCGCCCGCCGCGTTCGCCGCGCGCGAGCTGTGGGCGGCGCTGAAGGCCGACGGCGTCAGCATCGCCGGCTCCCACGGAGCCGCCACCGCACCCGCGGGCGCCGTGCAGCTGGCGCAGGCGCAGTCGCCGACCGTCGCGCAGCTGCTCGCGCTGATGCTGCCGCCGTCGGACAACTTCTTCGCCGAGACGCTCGTCAAGGACCTCGGCGCGCGCTACGGCGGCGCCGGCACCACCGCCGCGGGCGCCGCCGTCGTCAGCAGGACCGTCGCCTCGCTGCTCGGCATCCATCCCCACGTCGTCGACGGCTCCGGCCTCTCAGAAGAAGACAGAACGTCTCCCTACCAGGTCGCCGACCTGCTCGTCGAGCTCGCCCCCACACCCATCGGCGCCGTGCTGCGCGACAGTCTCGCCGTCGCCGGGCGTAGCGGCACGCTCGAACTGCGCATGCGCCACACGCGCGCAGAAGGCAACTGCCAGGGCAAGACCGGCACGCTCACCGGCGTCTCCAACCTCGTCGGCTACTGCCGCGCAGCCGACGGGCACACGCTCGCGTTCGCCATCTTCACCGACGGCATCCCCACCGAAACCGCGCACACCTTCCAGGACAACATCGCCATCACCGTCGCCGACTACTGATCGCCGGCGCGGCGGGACGTGGCGCTGTGAGGCAGGCGCGGCGCGGCGCGGCGCGGCGACCTCGAGCTAGCGATCGCGGCAGTACCTGCTCAACGCCAGCCACCGCACGCGCGCGCGGTGTGCGCGGGCGGTGCCCAACACATACGCTTCCGCCCGACACTCGCTCGGGAAGCGCGCGCCGCTCAGTTCCAGCTTGCAGCGCCAGCGCAGCAGCCTCGTCGCCGAGCTGAACGCCTGCCCGCCCGCGATCACACCGCTGCACACCGTGTTCGCGCTGTAGCCGCCGCGCAGCCTCACCCGCGCCCGCCTGTGGATCTGCGCCGCCAGCGCCGCCGCCGCTTCGGAGCTCGTGATCGCGAACGCATGCGGATCGGCGAGCGCGTGCGTGTGCGCGTGGGCGCTCGCGCGCCGGCGCGTGTGCGCGAGCACGTGTCGGTGCGGGTGCCGGCGCGGATGCGCGAGCGCGTGTGGGTGGGTGCGCGTTTGCGCGTGCGAGGGCCGGTGGGTGAGCGTGTACCGGTGGGTGAGCGTTTGCGAATGCGCGTGCCGCCGTGCAGGCGCATTCGAGTGGACGAACGCGTGCGGGTGGGCGCCGAGGAGCGCGAGCGATGCGGCGGGTAGAGCGAGCAGGGAGAGGATGCGCCAACTCTACCCAGCCGCGCGGTGGGGCTTGTGCTCGTGCTTCAGCTTTCTTCCTGTTCGCGTTCCCGTTCTGAGGCCTGTTCCTGTTCGCGTTCGAATTCGGGGGCCTGCTGTTCGGCCGCAGGCTGTTCCTGTGGCTGTTCGGCCTGTTCCTGCGCGGCTTCTTCCTGCTGCCCTTCCGCCTGCTGCCCTTCCGCCTGCTGCCCTTCCGCACTCGCTTGACGTGCTTCTTCGAGGCCTTCCCGCAGTTCCTGGCGTTCTTCGGGGCTGGTTTCGCGGTCGACGAGCTGTTTCAATTCCCCTTCGTCCAGTTCGCCTTCTTGCGCCAGCGGGTCGACCTGCCGCACGAGCGCCCCGAGGACGCCGGGGTGCGCTTCGCCGCCCGTGGACCCGCTTTCAGCGCCCCCGCAGCCCGACAGCGCGATCGCGGCGAGGATCGCGAGCGCGAGGAGGGCGCACAGCCTTCTGCGGCCTTCGGGCATACGAATCGCTTCGGCGCGAATCGCGCGCCGCTTGAGTGCCTGCGGCCCGCCTGCGCCATTCCGCGCGCAGCGGCGCCCCGCGCCGGGGCACGCGCGATCAGCCGTCGAGCAGCGCGAGCAGCGCCGCTTCGTCGAGCACGCGCACCCCGAGCCGCTCGGCCTTCTCGAGCTTCGAGCCGGGGCTCTCGCCGGCGACGAGGAAGTCGGTCTTCTTGGACACAGCGCTGGTCACGCGCCCGCCGGCGGCGAGGATGCGCTCGGTGGCGGCCTCGCGCGAGAGCTCGGGCAGCGTGCCGGTGAGCACCAGCGTGCGGTCCGCCAGAGGTCCCTCCGACGGCGGCGGGCCCTCCTCGTGGAAGCGCAGGCCCAGCTCGCGCAGGTCCCCGATCAGCGCCAGCATGCGCTCCTCGTGTAGCTGCATGCGGATCGAATGGGCCATCTTCTCGCCCACCCCCGGCGTCTGCTCGATCTCCTCTTCGGGTGCGTCCAGCAGCGCGTCGATGTCGCGGAAGCGCTGCGCGAGGTTGCGCCCCGTCACCTCCCCCACCTCCTCGATGCCCAGTGCGAACAGCACGCGTGCGAACGGCCGCTGCTTGGACGCCTCGAGCGCCGCCAGCAGGTTCTTGACCGACAGCTCGCCAAAGCCCTCCAGCTCCAGCAGCTGCTCCTCGCGCAGGCGGTAGAAGTCGGCCGCCGTGCGCACCAGCCCGCGCTCCTGCAGCAGCGCCACCTGCTTCTCGCCGAGGCCGTCGATGTCCATCGCGCCACGCGAGACGAAGTGCTTGAGCAGCTGCCACGCGCGCGCCGGGCAGTCCGGATTGGGGCACTTGGTGAACACGCCCTCCTGCGGCTTGACCGTCGGCGTGTCGCAGAACGGGCAGCGCTTGGGCGGGTGCGGCAGCGGCGGGCGGCGCTTGGCCTCCACCACGTGCGGCGCCGGCGAGACCACCTGCGGGATCACGTCGCCCGCGCGCACGACGATCACCTCCTCGCCCGCGCGCAGGTCCTTGCGCACGATGTCCTCCTCGTTGTGCAGCGTCGCCATCCTGATCGTCACGCCGCCCACTTCAACCGGCGCCAGCACCGCGTACGGGCGCAGGTCGCCGAACTTGCCGACGTTCCACATCACCTGCTCGAGCGTCGTCACCGCCGTCGTCGGCGGGAACTTCCACGCGACCGCCCAGCGCGGGTCGCGTCCGACCGAGCCGAGCCTGCGCTGCAGCTCGAGGGCGTCCACCTTGACCACCGCGCCGTCGATCTCGAAGTCAAGCTCCCCCCGCCGACGCTCCCACTCCAGGCACTGCTCGATCACCGCGTCCTCGCTGCCCAGCAGCTTGATGCCGTCGTTGACGCGAAAACCGTGCTCGCGCAGCCAGTGCAGCGCCTGCGAGTGCGCGGTGAACGACAGGCCGTCGGTGACGCCCACCTGGTAGCACCAGATCGACAGCGGCCGCTTGGCCGCGTCCGCGGGATCGAGCTGGCGGATGGTGCCGGCGGCGGAGTTGCGCGGGTTCATGAACGTCGACTCGCCCGCTTCCGCGCGGCGCTCGTTGAGCGCCGTGAAGTCCTTCAGCGACATGTACACCTCGCCGCGCACCTCCACCAGCGCCGGCGCGTCGCGGACGTGCAGCGGGATCGCGCCGATCGTGCGCAGGTTGTGCGTCACGTCCTCCCCCACCTCGCCGTTGCCGCGCGTGGCGCCCCGCTCGAGCACGCCGTCGCGATACACCAGGCTGATCGCCAGCCCGTCGATCTTGGGCTCGACCACGAACGTGAAGTCCGGGTCGGAGATCCCCTCGCGCGCCAGGTGGTTGCGCATCCGCTCCACCCAGGCGCGCAGCTCCTCCGCCGAGCGCACGTTGCCGAGCGACAGCATCGGCTCGAGGTGGCTGACCTTCTCCAGGCGCCCCACCGGCTCGCCGCCCACGCGCCGGGTTGGCGAGTCCGCGGTCAGCAGCTCGGGATGCTCGCGCTCGATCGCGCGCAGCTCGTCCAGCAGGCGGTCGTACGCGTCGTCGCCGATCTCCGGGTCGTCGAGGACGTAGTAGCGGTAGGCGTGGTGCTCGAGCTGCTCGCGCAGCTGCTGCGCACGGGCGGCCGCGTCCGTCGATGCGCTCACGTCTGGGCGTCGCGCGCGACCGGCTCCAGCAGTCCCTGCAGATCGAAGCGCCGCAGCGCGTCCAGGCTCGGACGGTCGGTCAGGTCGAAGTGGATCGGCGTGACCGCGATGCGGCCGGCGGCGACGGCCGCAAGGTCGGTCCCCGGCTCGTCGTGAAACCCCGGATCGGAGCCGTAGATCCAGTAGCGGCGGCGATGCTCCTCCTCGCGCTCGAGCTTCAGCTCGTCGCGGTAGATGCGCTTGCCGAGGCTCGTCACCTCGACGCCCTCGGGCTCGCCCGCGGGGACGTTCACGTTCAGCAGCGTCCGCGCCGGCAGCGGCACGTCCTCGATCCGCTCGACCAGCCGCGCCACGAAAGCCGCCGCCACATCGAAGCCGAAGCCACCGTCGAAGCGGTAGTCGAGCGCCCGCGCGCCGGACTGCTGCGAAACCGCGATCGCCGGCAGCCCCAGCACGACGCCCTCCAGCGCCGCCGCCACCGTGCCTGAGTACGTGATGTCGTCGCCCAGGTTCGCGCCGTGGTTGATGCCCGCCACGACCAGATCAGCCTCGAAGTCCTCAACCAACCCAAGGCTCGCCAGGCGCACGCAGTCGACCGGCGTGCCGTCGGTCGCGAAGCCGAGCGTGCCATCCACGAACGGCACCTCCTCCACCCACAGCGGCCTGCGCGTCGTGATCGAGCGCGCCATCGCCGAGCGATTGCCGTCGGGCGCGATCACCGCCAGGCGCACGCCGTCGAGCTTCACCAGCGCGCGGCGCATCGCCTGCAGGCCATCCGCCTCGATCCCGTCGTCGTTTGTCAGCAGGACGTTGAGCATCTGCAGGTCCAGCATAGGGGCCGCTTCGGTCCCTACCGGCCACAATGCGGTGTTGTCAACTCCTGGGCCGCACACCCATATATGCTCGCCTGAGGATGGAGGCGGGAGGGCTACTGGTGGAGCCACTGAGGCGGGAGAGCTCCCTGGGGAGCCGCGCTCACCGGCGCTCGGGCGCGCGGCGCTGTCTTTGCTCGACGGGCCTCTTGCCAATCGCCGTCACGCTGCTGGCCATGGCCTTTGCAACAACACCTGCCAGTGCGAGCGCGTCCGCTAGATCCGAGAACGCAAGCGCCACACGCGCCTATCTGGTCGCCACCAACACCCTCGAGGAAGCAGAGCTGAGGAACCTTCCCCAATCGCAAACAGCGCTCGAAGCCACGGCGGCGCGCATCTCGGGCGAATGTCCGGGCGTTCTCGCCGGCGCTCCGCCCGAGGAACAGGAACCCAGTTTGACCAGCGTGCACGCCGCGTCGCCGGTGAGCCCACGGGCAGCAGGCGAACAGCACAGACAGTCCAACCAGCAACAGGAGCTCAAGCTCGAGCTGTCGGTCGCGCTGGAAGATGCAGGCTCTCAACCCAACCGCGAAGCGATTGAGGCGCTGATCAGCTCCCTCGAGCCGTTGCGGTGGACCAACCCAACGATCACCCTGGTAGTCCACCTGACGGTGGCGAGCGCCAAGGCAGAGCTCGAACTCCCCGTGCCGAACGTGTGCACCGACATGAGCGAGTGGGTGGCAAGCGGCTTCAAGACACTGTCGGCCACCTCCAAAGAGATCGCGAGCCACACCGATGCGCTCCTCGATGATGCATTCGAGCTGATAGCAGTCACCGCACAAGACCACCTCAAGTCCTTCACCGAAGTCCTCGGGCGCTACGAGAACGCGTCCGATCGAGCGCTCGCCCGGCGCAGCCAGACGCTTACAGCAGAGCTGCACAGCTCTAGCGTCCTGGAGAACAAGACGCTCAAGGACCTGGAAGCGACTGTCGGCCTGCCGGCCCCCAAGCCCTACAAGAAACTCCTGCCGACACCGAAGAAGCCGCCTGTGGTCGCGCGCGGCAGGACCGCCGCGGGCCGGAGGTTCGTGGTGCGGGCCGAAGGGCGCTCGCGACGGCCGGACGCCATTGGCTGCAGCACGTTTATCACGATCGAAGAACCCTCCCGTCCACAGGAAGGCCTGCTCGAACTGCTCAGCAGCGGAGGAGGCACCGGCAGGTGTCTCTCGCGATCCCACGTGAAGCCCGAACCGGCGGTCCACTGCAGCTCGGGACTGCTCACAGTCGAGGCGAGCCTGCTGCCCGCGACACGCAGCGTGCGCCTTCTGCTGAGCGACGGCGACACGATCACCTCGCCCGCGATCCGCGTGCCGGCCCACCTGGGCGGACCGGCCGGCCTCTACTACCAGGCAGTGCGCGGACCCTCGCCGATCCCGACTTCCCTGAGCGAGCTGGATGCCAGCGGCAACACGCTCGTCGTGCTGAAGCTCCCTGCGGTCGTGGAATGCACCAAGCACCCGATCAAATACCTCCCTGGAGGCATCGTGACATTGGCTCACGGCCGCCTCCCGCAAGGACCCAGCTTCGCGATCCACGGGGAGGCCTACCGCAAGCTGGGCACAGTTCACTTCGAATTGAAGCTCACAGTCAGCAACGAAGGCGAAGGGTTCTTTGGGACCGGGGGCGGCGACTCCTTCGAAGCGAGCATCGAAGGCCCAGAAGCGAGCAATGGCGTGTTCGACCTTGGCACACAGCGGCTCGGGACGGAAGGACTGACGTTCGCGTCACAGGCATCGAGCGGCTGTGAGCCCCAGCCATACGCGATCGTCTACGGGCTGCTGAAGGCTCCGAGCGATACGGTGCTCGCAAGGGTTTCCGGCACGCTCGTGCCGCTGCAGAAGGTTGCTATTCCCGCGCGTCTGCATGCCGGCGGCGTACTCGCATACTGGGCTTTCGCGCCGCTACCGACCGAACTGCTCGTGCGTAACGCAAGCGGGCATACGGTGGCTATCAGGAACCTCAGCGAAGCGGCGACGGCCAGCACCGAAACTTGCGAAGGCGAAGCGGAATGAGCCTCGGGAGCGTCACGCCGTCGGCCGATCGGCCGCATTGATCTGCCGACCGCGATAGGACACCGACGCCAGCGCCAGCCCCCGCGCGGGCGCCGTCTTGCCGGCGAGCGCGCGCGGCCTGCCTTGCAGCAGCTCCACGAAGTCCTCGAGCGTGCGCACGCCGCTGGCGACCTCGAGCATGGTGCCGACGAGCACGCGGTTCATGTGGCGCAGGAACATGTCCGCCTCGATCCAGAGCTCCAGCAGGTCGCCGTGCTCGCGCCACTGCGCCGAGAGGACGTCGCAGGTGAAGTAGGAGTGCTCGGTTTCGGTGGGCGTGAACGCGGTGAAGTCGTGCTTGCCGACGATCGCGCTCGCGCATGCGTGCAGGGCATCCCTGTCGATCGGCGTGGTGCACCAGTACGCGCGCTGGCGCTCGAACACCGAGCGCGTGCGCCGCGCGAGCACGCGGTAGCAGTAGGTGCGGCTGACGGCATCGCGGCGCGCGTTGAAGCCGTCCGTCGCGGGCTCGGCGGCGAGCACCGCGACGTCGCGCTCGAGCAGCCCGTTCAGGCGCAGCGGGTCGACCGCCTCGTGCGCGTAGCTGGCCACCTGCCCCCACGCGTGCACGCCCGCGTCGGTGCGCCCGGCGACCGTCAGGCTCAGCGGCCGCCCGTCGTGCCCGCGCTCGCCCAGCACCGTGCGCAGCGCGCGCTCGAGCTCATCCTGCACGGTGCGCACGTCAGGCTGGCGCGCCCAGCCGGCGAAGTCCGTCCCGTCGTACTCGATCGTGAGCTTGGTGACCATCCCCGCGCCCCGCGACCAGGCCACCGCGGCACCGGCCGCGTGCGGCCCGACGCGAACGACCTCAGACGAGCTCGATGAAGACCATCTCCGTCGCGTCGCTGCGGCGCGGCCCGAGCTTGAGGATGCGCGTGTAGCCGCCCGGTCGCTCCGCATAGCGCGGCGCGACCTCCGCAAACAGCTTGTGCACCGCGAACTTGTCCTGCGAGAGCGTCGACAGCGCCTGGCGGCGAGCGTGCAGGTCGCCGCGCTTGGCCAGCGTGATCAGTTTCTCGATCTCCGGCTTGACCGCCTTGGCCTTAGCCGCCGTCGTTTCGATGCGCTCGTGCTCGATGATCTCCTTGCTCAGGTTCATGAGCAGCGCCTTGCGGTGGGCGGAGTCGCGGCTGAGCTTGTTGCGGGTCTTCTGATGTCTCATGGGCTTGAGAAGTCTAGGGCGTCCTCAGTCCGCGCGGAGGCCCAGGCCCCTCGCGTGCAGCGTTTCGATGACCTCGTCGATCGACTTTTTGCCGAAGTTGGGGATCGCGTTGAGCTCCGCCTCGGACTTGGAGATGAGGTCGCCGACCGTCTGGATGCCGGCGCGCTTGAGGCAGTTGTACGAGCGCACGCCCAGCTCCAGCTCCTCGATCAGGATGCCCCACTCCTCACCCTGCAGCGCCGCCTGCGAGCCGCCTGCGACGGCCAGGCCGTGGCCGTCGAGCTGTCCGCCGGGGGCGGCGCGCAGCTCCTGGATGCGGTCGGCGTCGGTGAAGATCGCCAGCTGGGAGATCAGCAGCTCGGCCGCCTCGCGCAGCGCCGCCTGCGGGTCGATCGAGCCGTCGGTCTCGATGTCCAGCGTCAGCTTGTCGAAGTCCGTCTTCTGTCCCACGCGCGCCTGCTCGACCGCGTAGGCCACGCGGCGCACCGGCGAGAAGATCGAGTCGATCGGGATCACCCCGATCGGCTGGTCTGCCGACTTGTTCTCCTCCGCCGGGCGGTAGCCGCGGCCGCGGCCGATCGTCATGTACAGCTCGAGCTTCGTTTTCTTCTCGAGCGTCGCGATGTGCAGGTCGGGGTTGAGGATCTCCACGCCCGCCGGCAGGTCGATGTCCTTGGCGGTGATGTCGCCCGGTCCGGTCACCACCAGCGGCGCCTCCACCTCGCTCGCGTCCGAGTGCATCCGGCAGACGACGCCCTTGAGGTTGAGCACGATGTCGGTGACGTCCTCCTTGACGCCCTGGATCGTGGAGAACTCGTGCGCAACTCCCTCGATGCGCACGCTCGTCACGGCGGCGCCGGCGAGGGAGGAGAGCAGGACGCGGCGCAGCGAGTTGCCGAACGTGTAGCCGAAGCCGCGGTCCAGCGGCTCGATCGTGAACGTGCCACGATTCTGCTCCACGGACTCGCTTGTGATCCGGGGGATTTGGAAGTCGAGCATGAGAGTCCTAACGTCGATTTGGTGTCGCACCGGCGCCAGTGAGGGCGCCGGCTCTGAGCGCCGCCGCCCGAATGGGCGCCGCCGCGGGCAAAAGTCCTTCTACTTCGAGTACAGCTCGACGATGAGCTGCTCCTGCACCGGCGCGGCGACCTCGCGCCGCTCCGGCTTGCGCAGCACCTTGGCCGTCAGCGACTCGTGATCGGCCTGTAGCCACGCGGGTATCTGTCCTGTCAGCTCGGTCGCGTCTCTGACCACCTGCGTCGCCGGCGTGCTCGCCTTGATGGTGATCACGTCGCCCGGGCGCACCTGGTAGCTGGGGATGTTCACCCGCCGGCCGTTGACCGTCCAGTGGCCGTGGCGGATCAGCTGGCGCGCCTGCCGGCGCGAGGCGGCGAAGCCGAGCCGCACCAGCACGTTGTCGAGTCGGCACTCCAGCAGCGCGAGCAGGTTCTCGCCGGTGATGCCCGGCTGGCGCGAGGCCTTGACGTAGTAGCCGTGGAACTGCTTCTCGAGCACACCGTAGTAGCGGCGCGCCTTCTGCTTCTCGCGCAGCTGCACGCGGTACTCGCTCTGTTTCATGCGCCCGCGCCCGTGCTCGCCCGGCGGGTAGGAGCGGCGCTCGACGCCGCACTTGTCCGTCAGGCAGCGCTCGCCCTTGAGGAACAGCTTCTGCCCCTCGCGGCGGCACTGCTTGCACTGGGGGCTGGTGTCTCTGGCCATTCCTCAGACCCTCCGCCGCTTACGCGGGCGGCAACCGTTGTGAGCCTGCGGGGTCACGTCCTTGACGCCCGTCACCTCCAGGCCGGCGGCCTGCAGCGAGCGGATCGCCGTCTCGCGGCCGGAGCCCGGCCCCTTGACGTAGACCTCCACCTTCTGCAGCCCCTGCTCGAGGCCCTTGCGCGCGGCGGCGTCGGCGGTCACCTGCGCGGCGAACGGCGTCGACTTGCGCGAGCCCTTGAAGCCGGCGCCGCCGGCGGACTCCCACGCGATCACGTTGCCCGCGGTGTCCGTCAGCGAGACGATCGTGTTGTTGAACGAAGTCTTGATGTGCGCCTGGCCCACCGGGATGTTCTTTTTCGGCTTGCGCCTGCCGCGGGCGCGTTTGGGAGCTGGAGGCATTACTTCTTGCCCGCCCGCTTCTTGCCGGCGACCTGCATGCGCTTGGGACCCTTGCGGGTGCGCGCGTTGGTCTTCGTCTTCTGCCCCCGCACCGGCAGACCGCGGCGGTGGCGCAGGCCACGGTAGGAGCCGATCTCCTGCAGCCGCTTGATGTCGTTGAGGCGCTCGCGCCGCAGATCGCCCTCGACGGTCAGCCCGTCGTCGATCACGTCGCGCAGCTTGGCCACCTCGTCCTCGGTCAGGTCGCGGATGTAGGTGTCGGGGTCGACACCGACCTGCGCGAGGACCTTGTTGGAGGTCGAGCGACCGATCCCGTAGATGTACGTCAGCCCGATCTCCGAACGCTTGTTCAGCGGGAGGTTGACCCCAGCGATTCGCGCCACTTAGCCCTGCCTCTGCTTGTGACGCTTGTTCTGGCAGATCACCAGCACCACCCCGTGGCGGCGGATGATCTTGCATTTCTCGCACATCGGCTTGACCGACGGTCTTACCTTCATGATCCCTTTCGGCGGCTGGGTTCCGGCGACTCGGCTCTGGCTGCCGTTGCGGCCGCCGCTACCGGGTCGAGAACATGCCCTCGCGCACGCAAACCGCGTCCCGCAAGGGCAGGACTCCGCATGGTAGCAAGCTCAGCCTGCGCTCGCGATCCCCTCGACCAGCGACTCGTCCGCGCGGGCCTCTGGCGGCAGGTGCCACGGGGTCAGGATACGCGCCCCGGACGCGGTCACGGCGACGGTGAACTCGAAGTGCGCCGCCATGGAGCCGTCCTGCGAGTAGATCGCCCAGCCATCGCCGCCGACGCGCACTCCGGGGCGACCGGCGGTGGTCATCGGCTCGATCGCCAGGACCATGCCCTGCTCCAGCAGCGCCCCCTTGCCCGGTTTGCCGTAGTTGGGCACCTGCGGGTCCTCGTGCATGCTGCGCCCGACGCCGTGGCCGACGAGCGAGCGCACCACCGAGAAGCCGGCGCTCTCGACGACGCGCTGGATCGCGTTCGAGACGTCGCCCACGCGGTTGCCTTCGCGGCACTGCGCGACGCCGGCGTGCAGCGACTCCTCGGTCGCGGCGAGCAGGCCGTGGACCTCCTCGCCGACCTCATCGACGACGAACGTGCGAGCGGCGTCGGCGACCCAGCCGTCGAGCGTGACGCCGACGTCGATCGAGATGATGTCACCGCTCTTGAGGCGGTACGGGCCGGGGATGCCGTGCACGATCATCGCGTTGGGCGAGGCGCAGATCGAGCCGGGGAAGCCGCGGTAGCCCTTGAACGTCGGCGTCGCCCCGCTGGAGCGGATGAAGCGCTCGGCGAGCTTGTCGAGCTCCGCGGTGGAGATGCCCGGCCGGATGTTGGCCTCGATCAGGTCGTGCGTCGCGGCCAGGATCGCCCCCGCGGCCGCCATCCTGTCGATCTCCTCGGGGGACTTCTTGATGATCACCCACGGAGCTTAGCTTGCGCTACAGCCACGCCACCGCTCGCGCTACAGGTTCTCCTCCAGGCGCAGAGTGGCGACGGTCGCGCGAATGTGCGCGTGGACCTCGTCGGCGGTGCGCCGCCCATCGAAGCGGCGCAGCAGCCCGGCATCGTCGTAGTAGGCGATCAGCGGCTCGGTCTGGGCGTGGTAGACCTCCAGGCGCCGGCGGATCACCTCCTCGCGGTCGTCCTCGCGCTGGATCAGGCGCGCGCCGTCCTGGTCGCACACGTCCTCGTGCTTGGGCGGATCGAAGTCCACGTGGTAGATGTGGCTGGGGTTCTTCACGCACACCCTGCGCCCGGCCAGGCGGCGCACGAGATCGTCGTCGGGCACCTCGATCAGCAGCGCGGCCGTCAGTCGCCGTTCGAGGCCGTCGAGCGCCTCGCCGAGCGCGTCGGCCTGGGCCTCGTTGCGGGGGAAGCCGTCGAGCAGGAAGCCGTCGCGCGCATCCCCGTGGGCGACGCGCTCGGTGATCATGCCCACGATCACGTCATCCGGCACCAGCTCGCCGGCGTCCATGTAGCGCTGTGCTTCCATGCCAAGCTCCGTTTCGTCGGCGACCTGCGCGCGCAGGATGTCCCCGGTGGAGATGTGCGGCAGCTGGAAATCGTCGCGCAGTCGCTCCGCCTGGGTGCCCTTGCCGGCGCCCGGCGGACCCAGCAGGATGAGGTTCAGCTCTGACAAGATCGCGCCAGCCTATCCGCTCCGGGGGTGTGACCGCCACCGTAGAGCGCCGCAACCGCGCAACGTGCGCGACCCGCGCGTTGCGAGCACCCGGCGCATGGCGTCGTGCCCTGCAAGAGCCACACCCCTGGCCCCACCACGAGCGTGTCCTCGGCCAAGCGAAGCCGTCCCTCTGTGGCGGTCGCCGCGAAGTCGCGGCCGCCACAGAGGGACGGCGTAGCGTCACTTGAGGAAGCCCTCGTAGCTGCGCATCATCAGCTGCGCCTCGAGCTGCTTCATGGTTTCGAGCGCGACCCCGATCACGATCAGGATGGAGGTGCCGCCGAATTCGAATTTCTGGTGTGTCTGCGCGAACAGGATCGCCGGCAGTGCGGCGACGGCGGCGAGGAACAGCGCGCCGGGGAACGTCAGGCGCGCGAGGATGCGATCGAGGAATTCCGCGGTCGGGCGCCCAGGCCGCACGCCGGGGATGAACCCGCCGTACTTCTTCAGGTTGTCCGCCTGGTCGACGGGATTGAACGTGACGGCCGTGTAGAAGTACGTGAAGACGATGATGAACAGCGACTCGCCGACGACGTAGTGCCAGCCGTTGGGGGTGAAGAAGTCCGACAGCGATTTGCCCCAATGGGTTTTCACGAGCGATCCAACCGTCGGCGGGAAGGCCATGATGCTGGCGGCGAAGATCACCGGGATCACGCCCGCCATGTTCACGCGCAGCGGCAGGTAGGTCTGGCTGCCTTCGGTCATCCGCCGTCCGATCACGCGCTTGGCGTACTGCACGGGGATGCGCCGCTGGCCTTCCTGTACGAACACGATCCCCGCAACCACCGCCAGCACGAGGAACGGCGCCATCACCTTGAACACCTGGTCCTGGGTCGTCCACCAGGTCTGGATGGCGGTAGGCAGTCGCGAGACGATCGACGCGAAGATCAGCAGCGAGATGCCATTGCCGATGCCCCGCTGGGTGATCAGCTCGCCGACCCACATCAGCAGCACGCAGCCGGCCGTCAGGCAGACGACGATCAGGAAGATGTGCGGCAGGTTGAAGTGCGTGATGACGCTTTCGCCTGCTTTCGCCTGCAGGCTGTGGAACAGGAACACGTAGCCGATCGACTGCGCGAACGCGAGGGCGACGGTCAGGTAGCGCGTGTATTGCGTGATACGCGCCTGGCCGACCTCGCCTTCCTTGGAGAGCTTCTCCAGGGACGGCACCGCCACCTGCAGCAGCTGCAGGATGATCGACGAGGTGATGTACGGCATGATGCCCAGCGCGAAGATCGCCAGTTTGGACAGGCCGCCGCCGGAGAAGAGGTTCAGGTAGCTGAGGATGCCGCCGCCGCCGAACGACTTCTGGATGTTGTTCACCGCCGTCAGGTTCACGCCGGGCACCGGCACGTGCGAGCCGAAGCGGTAGATGAGCAGCATCACCGCCGTGAAGCCGATCTTCTTGCGGATGTCCGCGACCTGGAACGCGTTGAGAATTGTCGAGAGCATGGCTTGACCCCACGCACGCCGGCCGGTCGCGGGCGCCGCGGGGTGCCCGATTCTAGTGGATATGCCGCCGCGCGCCTGCAGTTGCCCGGAGCGGGCACGCGGGGCTGTCGGCGAGCGTCCTGCTAGCCCTCGATCGTCTGGCAGCTGCCGCCTGCCGCCTCGATGCGCTCGCGCGCGCTCGCGCTGAACGCATGGGCGTGCACGGTCAGGGCCTTTGAGATCTCGCCCTTGGCAAGCACCTTCACGGGCACGCCCTTGCGGGTCGCCAGGCCGTTGGCCTGCATCAGCTCGAGCGTGACCTCCGTGCCGGCGTCGAAGCGGCTCTCCAGCGAGGCGATGTTCACGGGCTGGGTATGCGTGCGGAAGGGCTCGAACGGCATCGACTTCTTCATGTGCGGTCCGCGCAGCTTTCGCATGCGCATGTGGATCGGCATCTGACCGCCCTCGAATGCGGCCCTGCTCTTTGAGCCCGTGCGCGAGCCGGCGCCCTTCTGGCCGCGACCGGAGGTCTTGCCGGTGCCCGAGCCTTCGCCGCGGCCGATGCGCTTGCGCGGGCGGCGGCTGCCGGGCGCGGGCGCGAGGCTGTGCAGTCCGACGAGCTCCTCTGTGTCCTGTTTGGCGGGGCTCACTTGCCCTCCTTGACCTCGACCAGGTGACGCACGGCGTGCAGCATGCCGCGCGTCTGCTCGCAGTCCTTGACCTCGACCGTGTGGCCGATGCGGCGCAGGCCGAGCGAGCGCAGCGTGTCGAGCTGTTTGCTGTTGGAGCCGTTGCTGGAGCGGCGCTGGGTGACGCTCAGCGCGGCCATCACGCGGGCGCTCCGTCGCCGGCGACCGTCTCGGTGGGCGCACCGGACTGCGCGTCCGCGTCCGTCGTCGCCGGCGTCGCTGTCTCCGTCTCGGCGTCGGGCACCAGCGCCGCGCCGTTGGTCGGCGCGGCGCCGAGGCCGAGAACCTGGTTGATGCTCAGCCCGCGCAGCTTGCCGACCTCCTCGGGAGTGCGCAGTCCGCGCAGGCCGGCCACGGTCGCCTTCACGAGGTTGATCGGGTTCTGCGTGCCGAGGCTCTTGGAGAGGATGTCGTGGATGCCGGCGAGCTCGAGCACCGCGCGCACGCCGCCGCCGGCGATCACGCCGGTACCCGGTGAGGCGGGCTTCAGCAGCACGCGGCCGGAGCCGAAGATGCCGGTCGTCTGGTGGGTGATCGTGCTGCCGTGCTTGGGCACGCGGAAGAGGTCCTTCTTGGCCCGCTCGACGCCCTTCTGGATCGCCAGCGGCACCTCGTTGGCCTTGCCGTAGCCGACGCCCACCACTTCGCGTTCGTCGCCGACGACCACCAGCGCGGTGAACGAGAAGCGCCGGCCGCCCTTGACGACCTTGGCGACGCGGTTGATCTCCACCACGCGCTCCTGGAGATCCAGGCCGGCGGCGTTGACTGAGCGGTCTATCGATATGGACATGGGCAGGGGAGGGTAGCGGGCCTTGCGCGGCTAGACGGTGATGCCGGCCTCGCGGATGGCCTCGGCGAATGTGCGCACGTGGCCGTGGTACTGGTAGCCGCCGCGATCGAACACCGCTTCGGAGATGCCCGCCGCCTTCGCGCGCTCGGCCAGCAGCTCCCCCGCGCGCTTGGTGCGCTCGGCTTTGGACAGCTTGCTCAGCTCGGGCTCGAACCAGTTGACGGCAGCGAGCGTGCGCGAGGACACGTCGTCCACCAGCTGCGCGGAGATCCCGCGGTTGGAGCGGAACACCGAGATCCGCGGGCGCGTCGCCGTGCCCGAGATCTTCGCGCGCACCCTACGGCGGCGTTTGAGCCTGCGCGTCTCCTTGGTGAGCACCGTCATGCGCGCTTGCCGACCTTGCGGGCGACGTGCTCGCCCTCGTAGCGAATGCCCTTGCCCTTGTACGGCTCGGGCGGGCGCTGCTTGCGGATGATCGCCGCCGTCTCGCCGACGAGCTGCTTGGAGATGCCCTTGACGACCACGCGCGTGGGCTGGGGCACCTCGAACTCGATGCCGCTCGGCGCAGGGATCGGTACGGGGTGGGAGTAGCCGACCGCCAGCTCCAGGTTCTTGCCCTTCAGCTGCGCGCGATAGCCGACGCCCTGGATCTCCAGCCGCTTCTCGTAGCCGCTGGTGACGCCCTGCACCATGTTCGCCACCAACGTGCGCGTCAGCCCGTGCAGCGCCCGGTGTTCGCCGCGGTCGGTCGGCCGCGTCACCACCAGCTGCTCGCCGTCCTGGGTCACCGTGATGTCCCTGTGGATGCGCTCGCTGAGCTCGCCTTTGGGGCCCTTCACGCTCACCGACTCCGGCTCGATCGACACGGTCACGCCGGCCGGCACGGGGATGGGCTGTCTACCGATTCTCGACATCGCCTCAGCTCACCAAACCTGTGCCAGGACCTCGCCGCCGATGCCCGCAGCGCGCGCGTCGTGGCCGGTCATCACGCCGTGGGAGGTCGACACGATCGCCGTCCCCATCCCCCCGAGCACCTTCGGGATGTGCTTGGCGTCGACGTACGTGCGCCGCCCCGGGCGCGATACGCGCCGCAGGCCAGAGATCGCCGAGCGCCTGTCCTCGGTGTACTTCAGGCGGATCTGGATCAGCTGGCCGGTCGCGCCGTCCGGCGCGGGAACCACCGACCACGACTCGATGTAGCCCTGCTCGTCGAGGATCCGTGCAAGCTCGCCCTTCAGCTTCGACGCCGGCACGTCCACGGTCTCATGCGCAGCGTGGATCGCGTTGCGCACCCGCGTCAGGAAGTCGGCTATCGGATCGGTCATCGACATGCGTTCAGCTCTCTGTTCTCGTTCTGCCTCTACCAGGAGGACTTGGTCATCCCCGGGATCTGACCGTTGTGGGCGAGGTCGCGAAGGCAGATGCGACACACCCCGAACTTCTTGTACACCGCGCGCGGCCTGCCGCAGCGGGTGCAGCGAGTATATGCACGCGTCTTGAACTTCGGGGTGCGCGCCTGCTTGACGCGCTGCGAGGTCTTGGCCATCAGTCGCTGCTCTCTTTCTCCGTGGTCTGCGCATCCCCGTCGCCGGGAGCGTCGTTCTGCTCGGCTGCCGCCTCGGCCTCAGGCTCCGCCGCCACCTCTGGCTCCGCCGCCGCCTCTGGCTCCGCCGCCGCCTCTGACTCAGACTCAGCGACGGCCTCCGCCTCTGGCTCACTGGCAGCCTCGGGCTCGGGCTCCGCAGCGGCCTCCCCGACTATCTCCGCTTCGGCTGCCGCCTCCTCAGCCACGGCCTCGACCTCCTCAGCGACGGCCTCGGCCTCGTCGACCGCGTCAGGCACAGCCGCGGCTTTGAGCTTCGCGGCCGCCCTGGCCTTGGTCTTGGATTCAGCTTTTGGCTCGGGTGCCGGTTCGGCGGCAGCTTTTGCCGCCGCTGCCGCGCTCGCGGCCTCCGCCTCCTCGTGGGCGCGGGCGGCGGCCTCGTCGGCCTCCGGGTCATAGCCCTTGGGCCGCCCCTGCGGCGAGAACGGCATGCCGAGCGCGGCCAGCAGCGCGTACGCCTCGATGTCGGTGGCGGCTGAGGTGGTGATGGTGATGTCCAGCCCGCGCACCTGGTCGATCTTGTCGTAGTCGACCTCGGGGAAGATGATCTGCTCTTTGACGCCCAGCGAGTAGTTGCCGCGGCCGTCGAACGAGCGCGCGTTCAACCCGCGGAAGTCGCGGATGCGCGGGATCGCAATCGAGATCAGCCGGTCGAGGAACTCGTAGCTGCGCTCGCCGCGCAGCGTCACCGCCACGCCGACGGGCATGCCCTCGCGGAGTTTGAACGCGGCGATCGACTTGCGCGCGCGGCGCACGCTCGGCTGCTGACCCGCGATCGTCGCCAGCTGGTCGCTCGCCGCTTTCAGCATTTTGGAGTCCTGCTTGGCCAGGCCCACCCCCATGTTCACCGTGACCTTCTCGATCCGCGGCGCCTGCATCACCGACGCGTAGCCGAAGCGTGCGATCAGCGCAGGGCGGATCTCCTCGAGGTAGCGGGTCTTCAGGCGCGCCGTGGGAGCGCTGTCGGTCATCGTCGCCATCGTGACTACTCCAGCCTCGCGCCGGAGCTCTTGGCCACGCGTACGCGCTCGCCGCTCTCGCCACGCTCGATGCCCACACGCGTCGGCTTGCCCTTCGCGTCGAGCAGCATCACGTTGGAGATGTGGATCGGGCCCTCGCGCTCGATCACGCCGCCGAGCTGTGCGGCGGTCGCCGCGCTCGTGCCCGCGTTCTGCTGCGGGCGCGTGTGCCGCTTGACCATGTTCAGCTGCTCCACGTACACGCGTTCCTTGGCCGGTTCCACGCGCAGCACACGGCCGGTCTTGCCGCGGTCCTTGCCGGAGATCACCTGCACACGGTCGTCCGAGCGGATCTTCAGCGAGCGGCGCTTGGGGCGTGCGGCGGGCTTGCGCTTGGCCATCACAGGACCTCCGGCGCCAGCGAGACGATCTTCATGAAGTTGCGCTCGCGCAGTTCGCGCGCCACCGGCCCGAACACGCGCGTGCCGCGCGGGTTGTTCTGGTCGTCGATGATCACAGCCGCGTTCTCGTCGAACGCGATGTACGTGCCGTCATCGCGGCCGATCGGCTTCTTCGTGCGCACGACCACCGCCGTCACCACCTCGCCCTTTTTGACGGCGCCCTGCGGGTTCGCCTGCTTGACCGTCGCGGTGATCACGTCGCCGACGAACGCGTAGCGGCGCTTGGAGCCGCCCTTCACGCGGATGCACAGGATCTCGCGCGCACCCGAGTTGTCCGCAACACGCAGCCGTGTCTCGTTCTGAATCATGCTCGGGCCTCCATCCGGTCGGCCCTATTGATGGGAACGATCGCCGTCCAGGCGCTCGTGACCTGAAAATCTCCGATTTTCATCGTGCCCGCTCCAATACATCGACCAGCGCCCAGCGCTTGGTGCGCGACAGCGGCCTGCTCTCGATCACGCGCACCACGTCGCCCTCGTGCGCGTCGTTGTTCTCGTCGTGCGCGTGCACTGTGTTCGAGCTGCGCACGATCTTCTCGTAGCGACGGTGACGGCGCGCGACGTCGATGCGCACGGTGATCGTCTTCTGCGCCTTGTCGGAGACCACCACGCCCTGGCGCACCATGCGCGTACCCTCCACGTGCGGATGCACCGGCGCGATCGGCTCTGGCGCAGGTGCGGCCGCGCGGCGCTCCTTGGCCTTCGCGCGTTCCTGCAGGCGGCGCGCGCGACGGCGGACGGCCTTCGTCTTGCGCTCCGCCAGCCGCTCCGCGTGGCGCTCCTCGGGGGTACGGCTCGGACGGGCCTCCGTGTGCTTGGAGCGCGTTTTGCGACGGCGCTCCTTCGAGGAGATCTGCTCCACCGGCTCAGCCGGCGGCGCCGGCGCAGCGGGGGCCGCATCGGCCTCGGCGTCGGCGCTTGCGTCGGCAGCCTGCCCGGACGCGCTCGCGTCGGCCTGGTCGGGCTCGCCGTCCGAGGGCTCGGTGGTTGCGTCGGCCTGCACCGGCTCGGCCGCGGCCTCTGGCGCCGCGTCCTGCTCGGTCTCCTGTGTGTCGTTGTCTGGTTCGTCAGCCATGTCGTCCGTTCGTCCTGGTGTGTATCGCTCAGCTGCCGTGACCCGGCTCAGCCGTGCGCTCCCGCTCGCGAGAGATGGTCAGCGCACGCGCGAGATTGCGCCTGGCGTGTCCGATCCCGGCGGTGTTGTCGAGTTCGCCGGTCGCGTTTGAGAAGCGCAGGCCGAACACCTCTTTGCGCATCTCCGCCACATGTTTGACCAATTCGCGGTCGTCCAGATCCCGCAGCTCGCTCGCCTTCATCGTCAGTCCTCACGCAGCACGAACTTGGACTTGACCGGGAGCTTGTGCGCCGCCAGGCGGATCGCTTCGCGTGCCAGCGGCTCGGACACGCCGGCGAGCTCGAACATCACGCGCCCGGGCTTGACCACCGCCACCCAGCCTTCGGGCGAGCCCTTGCCGGAGCCCATGCGGGTCTCTGCGGGCTTCTTGGTGATCGGCTTGTCGGGGAACACGTTGATCCAAACCTTGCCACCACGCTTGATCTTGCGGGTCATCGCGACACGCGCCGCCTCGATCTGGCGGTTGGTCAGCCAGCCGCACTCGAGCGACTTCAGGCCGTACTCGCCGAACTGCACGTGCAGCTGGCCGCGCGAGTGGCCGCGGCGACGACCGCGGTGCTGCTTGCGGTGCTTGACTCGCTTGGGCGAAAGCATCAGCGACCACCCCCGCCGTTCGGTCCGCCGCCACCCGGACGAGGACCACGTCCACCGCCGCCGCCGCGTCCACCGCCGCCAGGACCGCCCGGACCGCGTCCACCGCCGCCAGGACCACCCGGACCGCGTCCACCGCCTCCGCGTCCACCGCCGCCGCCGGGACCGCCGCCACGACCGCCCGGCCCTCCCGGTCCTCCCGGCCCGCGACCCCTGCCGCGGCCCTCGCGGCCCTCGCGTCCTCCGCCTCGACCGTCGCGCTCGGAGCTCGGCGGCGCGGGAGCGGTCATGTCGGTGAGGTCGGCGCCGGTGTAGCCCTCGGGCATGATCTCGCCCTTGTTCACCCAGCACTTGACGCCGATGCGGCCAAACGTGGTGCGCGCCTCGTAGAAGCCGTAGTCGATGTCCGCGCGCATCGTGTGCAGCGGCACGCGCCCGTCGGAGTAGCTTTCGGTGCGCGCCATCTCGGCGCCGCCCAGACGTCCGGCGACCTGCACCTTCACGCCCTTCGCGCCCGAGCGCATGGCGCTGGTCAGCGCGCGCTTCATCGCACGGCGGAACGCCACGCGGTTCTGCAGCTGCTCGGCGATCGACTGCGCCACCAGCTTCGCATCGAGCTCCGGGCGCTTGATCTCGAGGATGTTGACCTTGATCTGCTTCTTGGTCATCCGGTGCAGGTCGCGGCGCAGCGCGTCCACTTCCGTCCCCGACTTGCCGATCACGATGCCCGGTCGCGCGGTGTGGATGTTGACCTCCAGCTCGTTCGCGTCCTTGCGGATCGTGATGTCCGAAAGCCCCGCGTGCGCGAGCTTCTCGACGATGTGCGCGCGCACGCGCACGTCCTCGGCCAGGTACTCGGAGAAGTTTTTCTCGTTGAACCAGTTCGACTTCCAGTCGTGGATGTAGCCCACGCGCATTGCCTCTGGATGAACCTTCTGTCCCATTTCTCGTCTCTCAGCGATCTCTCTTGGTGGTTTGCGGCTCGGGGCGCGGGGTCAGCGTGATCGTCAGGTGGCTCGTGCGCTTGCGGATCGGCGTCGCGCGTCCCATCGCGCGCGGACGGAAGCGCTTGATCGTCGGCCCTTCGTCGGCGTACGCCTCACGGACGATCAGATCGTCCTCGAGCAGTTCGTGGTTGCTCTCCGCGTTTGCCACCGCCGACTCGAGCAGCTTGCTCCAGTCGCGCGCCACCTCACGAGGGGTGAACGCGAGGATAGCGCGTGCCTCCTGCACGGACTTGCCGCGCAGGTGCCCACACACCATGCGCGCCTTGCGCGCGGAGGTGCGCACGTAGCGCGCTCGCGCCGCCACCACCCGCCGGCGCGGGGGTGCTGCCGCCGCTTTGCGCCCGCGCGGGGCGGCCGCCGGCTTGGCAGCTTTCTCCCCCTTCGGGGACGATGCGGCGGCCGGCTCTTTGGTCGATGCCGCTTTTCTCTCCGAAGCAGGTTTTTTCTCGGCAGCGGTTTTCTTCGCCGCGGCGGGTTTGCTCTCAGCGACCGGCTGTTTCTCGGCAGCTGGCTTTTTCTCCGCCGCAGGTTTTTTCTCCGCGGTCGGTTTTTTCGCTGCGGCGGCTTTTTTCTCCGCGGCGGGCTTCTTCTCGGCAGCTGATTTTTTGGCGGCCGGCGCTTTCGCGGCGCCGGGCTCAGCCGGCGTCTGGCCGTCCTTCTCGTCCTCGGCGCTCATCTACCTGACCTTCCCCGAGCCCGCGTGCCCGCGGAACACGCGCGTGGGCGCGAACTCGCCGAGCTTGTGACCGACCATCGACTCGCTGACGTACACCGGCACGTGTTTCTTGCCGTCGTGCACCGCGATCGTGTGCCCGACCATCTCCGGGAAGATCGTCGACGCGCGCGACCACGTGCGCAGCATTTTTTTGTTGTTCGCTGCGTTCAGCGCTTCGATGCGCTGCATCAGGCGCTCTTCCACCCACGGCCCCTTCTTGCTCGAACGGCTCATCAGCGACTCCTGCCCTTGCCACGACGCCGGCCGCGCACGATGTAGCGGCTGGAGGTCTTGTTCTTCTTGCGCGTGCGGTAGCCGAGCGTCGGCACGCCCCACGGCGTCACCGGGTGGCGCCCGGCGGTGGTCGAGCCCTCGCCGCCGCCGTGCGGGTGGTCGACGGGGTTCATCGCCACACCGCGCGTCTGGGGGCGCACGCCCATGTGGCGCTTGCGCCCAGCCTTGCCGACCTTCACGTTCTGGTGCTCGGCGTTGCCGATCGTTCCGACCGTCGCCCTGCACTCGGCGCGCACCATGCGCATCTCGCCCGAGGGCAGACGCAGGGTCGCCATGTCGCCGTCCTTGGCCATCAGCTGCGCCGAGGCTCCCGCCGAGCGGGCCATCTGGCCGCCGCGTCCGGGGGAGAGCTCGATGTTGTGCACGACCGTGCCCACCGGCATGCGCGCCAGCTCCATGCAGTTGCCGACGGCGATGTCCGCGTTCTCGCCAGAGGACACGGTCATCCCCACCGTCAGCCGCTGGGGCGCGAGGATGTAGCGCTTCTCGCCGTCCACGTAGTGGAGCAGCGCGATGTACGCGGAGCGGTTGGGGTCGTACTCGATCGCCGCGACGCGCGCGTCGACGCCGTCCTTGCGCCGCTTGAAGTCGATCCGCCGGTACGCGCGCTTGGCGCCGCCGCCGCGGTGACGGGCGGTCTTGCGCCCGAACACGTTGCGCCCACCGCTCTTCTTCAGCCCTTCGACGAGCGACTTCTCCGGCTTGGACTTGGTGATCTCCGCAAAGTCCGGGTAGGACACGAAGCGTCGGCCGGGGCTTGTGGGGCGTGGCTTGCGTATAGGCATGTCTGATTCCTAGGCGTCGAGCGCCGCTAGTCCTTGGAATATGGGGATGGACTCGCCCGCGCGTACCTGCACGATCGCCTTCTTCCACTCGCGCGTGGCGCCCTTGGCGGTGCTGCCGCGGCGCTTGGGCTTGGACTTGACGCTCATCGTGCGCACATCGACCACGTGCACGTCGAACAGCGCCTCCACCGCCTGGCGGATCTGCGTCTTGTGCGCGTCGCGATGCACGCGGAAGGTGTAGCGGTCGGCGGCGGAGAGCACGTAGCTCTTCTCCGAGACCACCGGGCGGATGATCACCTGCGTGTGCTCCATCAGGCCTTCGCCTCCTCGTCGCGCTGGCGCGGCGGACCGGTGCGCGCGGTGAGCGCCTGCAGCGCGGGCTCTGAGACGAGTAGCGCGGCGGCGCCGAGCAGATCGGCCACGCCCACGTTCTCCGCGCTGAGCACGGCCACGCGCGCGAGGTTGCGGAACGACAGCGCCGCGTCGGACTCCTCCGGCATGAGCACCACCAGCGTCGGGCTGACCTGGCCGGTGGGAAGCTCCCAGTCTTCGAGCAGGTCGAGCGCCTGGCGGGTCTTGGGCGCGGTGAACGCGCTCGCGTCGAGGATCGCGATCGAGCCGCGCCCGGCGTGCAGCGACAGCGCGCTGCGCAGCGCCGCGCGCTGCTCCTTGCGGTTGACCTTGAACGTGTACGAACGCGGCTGCGGCCCGAACACGGTGCCGCCGCCCGTCCACACCGGCGAGCGGCTGGAGCCGGCGCGCGCACGGCCGGTGCCCTTCTGGCGCCACGGCTTGGCACCGCCGCCCGAGACCTTGCCGCGGGTTTTCGTCGCGGCGGTCCCGCGCCTGCGCGCGGCCTGCTCCGCGCGCACGCTCTGGTGCACCAGCGGGCCGGAGAAGCGCGCGCCGAACGCGGACTCGTCGAGCTTTACCTTCTTGGCGGCGCCGGCGGCGGGTGGGTGGGATCCCAATATGGGCGCGTCAGGCATCGGTCCTCACCTCCACGACCGAGCCCGTCGGACCGGGCACCGAGCCGCGCACCATCAGCAGGTTGTCCTTGGCGTCGATGCGCACGACCTCGAGGCCCTTTTGGGTGACCCGCTTGTTGCCCATCTGTCCCGGGCCGCGGATGCCCTTCATCACGCGGGCGGGCCACGCCGACGCGCCGATCGAGCCGGGGGCGCGGACGTTGTGCGAGCCGTGGGACTTGGGGCCGCTGGCGAAGTTGTGGCGCTTGATCGTGCCCTGAAAGCCCTTGCCCTTGGACGTTCCCGAGATCTTCACGCGCGCGCCCACCTCAAAGGAGTCGACCGTCACCGAGTCGCCGAGCGCGAGCTCGGCGGCCTCATCGCGAAACTCCGCCAGGTTGCGCATCGGCGGCGCGTCGGCCTTCTTCAGGTGGCCGAGCTCGGGCTTTGAGAGGTGCTTCTCCTTGGTCTGGCCGAACGCGAGCTGCACGGCGTCGTAGCCGTCGCGCTCGCTCGTGCGGATCGCCGTCACCGGGCAGGGCCCGGCCTCGAGCACGGTCACGCGTGCGACGCTGCCGTCCTCCTGGAAGACCTGGGTCATGCCGAGCTTCTTGGCGAGGATCGCGGGCATCGTCTAGGTGGCGAGGCGGATCTCGATGTCGACGCCGGCCGGGAGATGGTCGAGGCGCTGCAGCGAGTCGACCGTCTTGGGGGTCGGCTGGTGGATGTCGATCAGGCGCTTGTGCGTGCGGATCTCGAAGTGCTCGCGCGAGTCCTTGTCCTTGAACGGCGAGCGGATCACGCAGTACACGTTCTTCTCCGTCGGCAGCGGCACGGGCCCAGACACGCTCGCGCCGGTGCGCGTGGCCGTCTCGACGATCTCCCTCGCCGCCGACTCGATGGCAGAGGTGTCGTACGCCTTCAGGCGAATGCGGATCTTGTTTTGGTTGGGCGCTGCCATGGGATCTGTTCAGTGCTGCTTTCGTGTCTCGTGTCGGTGGTCGTCTCGGTGCTGGTGTCGCTGCCTGCGCTCGCTGCGGTGCCTCACCGGCGGGAAGATCTCCCGCCGAGCCCCTGCCGGACGGCGAGCGCGGGCGGGTCATCCTGCGGGTACCCGCCCCGTCGCCGCCACACCTTGCGGTGGGCTTGATTAGTCGTATCGGACTGCCAATGTGCGCGTCGCCCCGACGGTGTTCGGATGGACGCGCGTGTGCTACTCGATGATCTCGCTGACCACGCCCGAGCCAACCGTGCGGCCACCCTCTCGAATGGCGAAACGCAGGCCCTGGTCCATGGCGATCGGCTGGATCAGCTCGATCTCCATCTGGACGTTGTCACCGGGCATGACCATCTCGACGCCGTCGGGCAGCTTGGCCACGCCTGTGACGTCGGTCGTGCGGAAGTAGAACTGAGGCCGGTAGCCCGTGAAGAACGGCGTGTGACGACCGCCCTCCTCCTTCTTGAGCACGTAGACCTCTGCCTTGTACTTGGTGTGCGGGGTGATCGACCCGGGCTTGCACAGCACCTGGCCGCGCTCGATCTCCTCGCGCTTGGTGCCGCGCAGCAGGCAGCCGACGTTGTCGCCCGCGCGACCCTCGTCGAGGATCTTGCGGAACATCTCGACGCCCGTGACGACCGTCGAGGTCGACTCGTGCACGCCGACGATTTCGACGGTCTCGCCGGTTTTGACGATGCCCTGCTCGACGCGTCCGGTCGCGACGGTGCCGCGGCCGGTGATCGAGAACACGTCCTCGACCGGCATCAGGAACGGCTTGTCGAGCTCGCGCACGGGCTCGGGGATGTAGGAGTCGAGCGCAGCGGCGAGCTCGAGGATCTTCTCCTTGTAGGCCTCGTCGCCTTCGAGCGCCTTGAGCGCGGAGCCGATGATGAACGGGATGTCGTCGCCCGGGAAGTCGTACTCGGAGAGCAGCTCGCGCACCTCGACCTCGACCAGCTCGAGCAGCTCCTCGTCGTCGACCATGTCGGCCTTGTTGAGGAACACGACGATGTAGGGCACGCCCACCTGGCGGGCGAGCAGGATGTGCTCGCGCGTCTGCGGCATCGGCCCGTCGGCGGCCGAGACCACCAGGATCGCCCCGTCCATCTGCGCGGCGCCGGTGATCATGTTCTTGACGTAGTCGGCGTGACCAGGGCAGTCCACGTGCGCGTAGTGACGGTTCTCCGTCTGGTACTCGACGTGAGAGGTGGCGATCGTGATCCCGCGTTCCTTCTCCTCGGGCGCGTTGTCGATTTCCGCGAAGCTGCGGGCTTCGGCGCCTCCCTTCTCGGCCAGCACCGTGGTGATGGCAGCGGTCAGCGTCGTCTTGCCATGGTCGATGTGACCGATGGTCCCGACGTTGACGTGCGGCTTGTCGCGCTCGAACTTCTCCTTCGCCACTTTTTACTCGCTCCTGTATCGACTTGTATGCCCGCCTCTGTGGAGGCGAACCTCAGAAATCTATCTAACTGCGGCTTTCGTTGACTGCTGCCTGCGATTTGCTCCTATCCGCCTTGTTCCGTGAGATGCCCGTGAGTCGAGCGAGACAAGGACGCAGGGAGCGTGGCGTGCTTCGCACGCGAGCAACCGAGGACGCAGTATCGCGAAGCGCTCACGGTCATCTCAGGCCGGGACCGGTTCCCCCGTTCGCTGTTCGACGATCTTCTCGGCGATGTTCGGCGGAACCTCCTGGTAGGCGTCGAACTGCATCGTGTACGTGGCGCGTCCCTGCGTGTTCGAGCGCAGGTCGGTCGCGTACCCGAACATCTCGCTCAGCGGCACCCTGGCGGTGACCGCGAGCGCGTTGCCGCGGCGCTCCTGCCCTTCGACGTGGCCGCGCCGACGACTCAGGTCGCCGATCACGTCGCCGAGGAAGTCCTCGGGCACGACGACCTCGACCGCGAAGATCGGCTCCAGCAGCACCGGCTTGGCGCGTTTGGCCGCCTCTTTGATCGCGTAGGAGCCCGCCACTTTGAAGGCGATCTCCGAGGAGTCCACGTCGTGGTACTTGCCGTCGACCAGCGTCACGCGTACGTCCACCATCGGGTAGCCGGCCTTGACGCCGTTCTCGAGCGCCTCCTCGATGCCCTTCTTGACGGCGGGGATGTACTCCGAGGGGATCGCGCCACCCTTGATCTTGTTGACGAATTCGAAGCCCTCGCCTGGCGCCGGCTCGAGGTCGATGTAGACGACGCCGAACTGGCCCGAGCCGCCGGTCTGGCGCACGAACTTGCCCTCGACCTTCTCGACGTTGCCGCGCACCGTCTCGCGGTAGGAGACCTGCGGGCGACCGACGTTCGCCTCGACGCCGAACTCGCGCTTCATGCGGTCGACCAGCACCTCCAGGTGCAGCTCGCCCATGCCCGAGATCTCGGTCTGGCCGGTCTCCTCGTTGGTGCGCACCTGGAAGGTGGGGTCCTCCTCGGCGAGGCGTCCGAGCGCGGTCGACATCTTCTCCTGGTCGACCTTCGTCTTGGGCTCGACGGCGACCTTGATGACGGGCTCGGGGAAGACGATGTTCTCGAGGTGCACCGGCGCGTCGGGGGCGGCGAGCGTGTCGCCGGTGATCACCTGCTTGATGCCGACCGCCGCGGCGATGTCGCCGGCGTAGACCTCAGCGACCTCCTCGCGCTCGTTGGCGTGCATCATCAGGATGCGCCCGATCCGCTCGGTGCGCCCGGTGCCGACGTTCAGCACGCGCGCGCCCGCCTCCAGTTTCCCGGAGTAGACGCGGAAGTAGGTCAGCTTGCCGACATAGGGGTCGGCGGCGATCTTGAACGCGAGCGCGGCGAACGGCTCGGAGTCGTCGGCCTTGCGCACGACCTCGCGCTCCTGCTCCTCGCCCTTGATCAGTTCGGTGCCCACGACCGGCGGCACGTCCAGCGGCGATGGCAGGTAGTCGATGACCGCGTCCAGCAGCGGCTGCACGCCCTTGTTCTTGAACGACGAGCCGCACAGCACGGGCGTCAGTTTGGTCGACAGCGTGGCCGCGCGGATCGCCTGCTTGAGCGTCTCCACCGGCACCTCCGCCTCCTCGAGCAGCAGCTCGAGCAGCGTGTCGTCGTAGTGGGAGACCTCCTCGAGCAGGTGTTCGCGCCCCGCCTGCGCTGCTTCGGCGAGGTTCTCGGGGATCTCGATCTCGTCCTGTTCCTTGCCGAGGTCGTCCTTGTAGACGATCGCCTTCATCGCGACCAGGTCGATCACGCCGAGGAAGTCGCCCTCGGCTCCGATCGGCAGCTGGATCGGCACGGGGTGCGCGCCCAGGCGGTCGATCATCGTCTGCACGCCCTTGTCGAAGTCGGCGCCGATGCGGTCCATCTTGTTGATGTAGGCGATCCGCGGCACGTGGTACTTGTCGGCCTGACGCCAGACTGTCTCCGACTGGGGCTCGACGCCGGCGACGGAGTCGAACAGCGCGATCGCGCCGTCGAGCACGCGCAGCGAGCGCTCGACCTCGACCGTGAAGTCGACGTGCCCGGGCGTGTCGATGATGTTGATCCGGTGGTCCTTCCACTGCGCTGTGGTGGCAGCGGAGGTGATCGTGATCCCGCGCTCCTGCTCCTGCTCCATCCAGTCCATGACCGCCGCGCCCTCGTGGACCTCGCCGATCTTGTAGGTGCGCCCGGTGTAGTAGAGGATGCGCTCGGTCGTCGTCGTCTTGCCGGCGTCGATGTGCGCCATGATCCCGATGTTGCGGGTGTTTTGGAGTGAGAACTTACGTGGCATCGCTCAGTGTGGGGGGTTGGTGGGAGGCGGTTTCGCGGGCAAAAAAATAGGCCCCTCGGGCCCACGCGCGCAGCTGGTCTTGTGTGGACCGGTCCGCGTCGTTATCTGCTCGAGGTCTCCATCGTGATTGCCGAGTCCGCGGGGAGCACGCGCGTGCGCTGCGTCCACCCGCGACGCGGTGCCGACTATAGCAGAGGGATTCTGCGTGTCAGACGGGCTTCCTGCCGGCGGCGCGCGGCGCGCCGGGGGGCTCCTCGCGCGCCCCGCAACTCTCCTGCGCGGGCGCATCCTCGACCATCGCAGCGAGGCGCTCGAGCACGCGCGTGGCCGCCCGCAGCTCCTCGATCTCGAGGCCCGTGAGCGCCAGCTCCCAGCGGCCCTTCCAGGCCTCGCGCTTGGCCTCGATCGCACGCCGCCCCCGGCGCGTGAGCCGCGAGACGACCACCCGCCGGTCGGTCTGCGAGCGGACGCGCTCGACGTGGCCCTGCGCGGCGAGGTGGTCGAGCATCTGCGTGACCGTCGCCGGCGTCAGCCGCGCCGCCGTCGCGAGCTCTCCGGCGGCCAGCTCGCCGCGCTCGTGCAGCTCGATCAGCAGCTCGAACTGGGCGTGGCTGAGCTCGCCTGCGCCCAGATGCGTGTCGCGCCCGCGCAGGCGGTTGAAGCTGCGAAAGACGCGACGGAAGGCCATTCCGAGATCGGTCACCTGCTGCTCGCGCGTCGCGGCAATCGCAATGGGCTCGGCTGGCGCGGTCGACTCGCCGAGCGCGGTGCGCTCGTCGGGGGAGTCGAGGGTGGCGGGGCTGCTCATCGCGCGCTCTCCTATACGCCCAGCGGCTCGGCGGCCGCCTCCGCGTTGGCTGCTGCGCGATCCAGTCGCGCGCTTGGGCTCTCGGCGCGGAGCAGCACCAGACAGGGGATCAGCGACAGCAGGCAGATCGCGAACGACCACCAGAAGGCGGTGCCGAACGCGCCGGCGAGCTTGCCGAGCGAGTGCGCATGAATGGCCGCGCGTTGCAGCACCACGGCGAGCACCGCCGTGCCGATCGCGCCGCCGATGCGCTGCAGGACGTTCAGCTGCGGGGTCGCGTCGGGCAGCTGTGCGGGGCGCAGCGAGGCGAACGCGGCGGTCATCGCCGGCATGAACGAGAAGCCGATGCCGACGCCGCGCAGCACGAGCACCAGCGAGATGGACGCGATCGACGTGCCCGCGCCGATGAACGCGAGCGGGACCGTCGACAGCGACAGGACCGACACGCCGGCGAGCGCCACCCGCCCGCCGCCGAAGCGATCGCTGAGACGCCCAGCGAGCGGCATCACAAGCAGCATGCCGATCCCCTGCGGGCCGGTCAGCAGCCCGGTGACGATCACGCTCTCGTGGCGGACTTCCTGGTAGTACAGCGGCACGAGGATCATCGCGCCGAACAGCGCCGCGCCGAGGCCGAAGGTGGTCAGCGAGGCGGCGGCGAAGACGCGGTTGGCGTACAGCCGGATGTCCAGCAGGGGACGCTCCACGCGCAGCGCGTGCCAGCAGAAGACGCACGCAAGCGCGAAACCGGCCACCACCGGCCAGACGACCAGCGGGGCGGTGAGGTCGCTGTTGGTGGCGAGCTCGCTGAGCCCGTACACGAGCGCGCTGGAGGCGCTCGACATGAGCGCCAGGCCGAGCACGTCCAGGCGCCCGGCGTCGCCGGAGTCGGTGTGAGGCAGCATGCGCCAGCCCAGGACGAACGCGACCATGCCGATGGGGACGTTCACGAGGAAGATCCACGACCAGTGCAGGTACTGCAGGATCACGCCGCCGAGCACCGGTCCGAGGATCGGCGCGAGCATCGCCGGCATCGCCACGATCCCCATCACGCGGCCCATGCGCTTGGGGCCGGCGACCTGCGCCATGATCAGCTGCCCGATCGGCATGATCATGCCGCCGCCGACGCCCTGCAGGACGCGGAAGAGGACGAGCGTGGTCGTCGACGCGGCGACCGCGCACAGCGCGGAGCCGCCCGTGAACAGCACCAGCGAGGTCATGTACACCCGCTTGGCGCCGAAGCGCCGCGCCGCCCAGCCGGTGACCGGGATGACGGCGGCCAGCGACAGCAGATAGCCGGTGATCACCCACTGGACCTGCGCGATCGTGCTGTGCAGGTCGTGGCGCAGGGTGTGCAGCGCGACGTTGACGATCGTCGTGTCGAGGATCGACATGATCATCCCGAGGATCACCACGCCCGCGATCTTCCATACGTACGGCTCGATGTGGTCGGATGCCTCCGGGTGGAAGCCGGGGTCGGATGTCGGCGGCGCGGAGGACATTCGGTACCGAAAGTTTAGGTACCAAACCTTTCCTCTTCAAGGGGCTTGAGAAGAATTCATGCGCGGCGGTCAGGCCCAAGCGACCGCGCGACCGCGGCCGGCGTCGGCGCCTGCGTCAGTAGCCGCGCCCGCCGTAGAACGCGCTGGCGAGATGAGCGAGCGAGAGCACGCCGCGTGAGAGCGCGTCCTGCTGGCAGGCGACGCTGACCTGCAGCAGCGTCGGTTCGATCGGCCCGCGCGCCGTGCCGCTTTTCCCGATCGGCGATCCGTATGCCGTGAGGAAGTCGCCTTCGGTGCCCGGCTGGCCGGCGCAGGTCGGGCCCGACTGTCCAGCTTCGATCTTGGTGTTCGGACCGAGTTCTTCGCCACTTGGGGAGAGGAGCGGTGGACACTTGTCGGTTTCCTTGTCGGGCGTTTCCTCGCTGTAGACGGCCTCGCCTTCGAAGTCGTTTCCGCGACGCGTGTTTTTCGATGCGACGAGCCCGAGGCCTCCTGGCGTCGAGTTCGCCTTGCGGGCGGCGGACTGAGCTGCCGCGAGCAGCGGCTTGCCAACATACGACGGGGCCCCGAAGACGGTTACGGAGACGACGAACGCGTACTTGCCCTGCTCCTGCCCGGACCAGGAGCAGATGGTCTGGTGCTTGCCGATGGCGGTGACGGACGGGCCTTTGAGAGCCCCGAGCCCGAACCCGACGACGGTGCCCTCGAACGCTTCGCAGCTGGGGGCCGGCCCCAGTTTCTTGTGGGGCGTTGTCGGTCCTGGCAGTTTCGTCGGCCGTTTGGCGTCGGCCCCGGCAGGCGCGATAACGCCGATGCACGCGGCCAGCAGCACCGCCAGAGCGACACCGCGTGTGCAACCCCCGCTTCGCATGGCGGCGAACCTATCAGGCGGAGAGGACCTGCTGCGAGATGCAGATGCCGTTCCGGTCGGCGCATGCGCCGACCGGCGGGCCGCACATGTGCGGCCCGGGCAACGCCACATGTGGCGTTGCCTGCGGGTGGCGCATGCGCCACCCGGCGAACCCGCGCATGCGCGGGTTCGGCCCCAATCTCGTAGCGGCCCGAGGACCAAGCAACACGAGCAACCAGCCCCGTGAGCGGGTCGAGGGTCAAGCGGACCGCGGACGCAGCGAGCGAAGTGTGCTCAGCACACGAGCGAGCGAGGACAAAGGTCCGCGCCGGCCATCGGCCCGCTCACCAGCGGTAGTGGGCGAAGGCCTTGTTTGCTTGCGCCATGCGGTAGATGTCGTCCTTGCGCTTGTACGCACCGCCCTGCTGGGACTGCGCGTCCATCAGCTCGTTGGCGAGGCGCTGCGCCATCGTCTTCTCGCGCCGCTGGCGGGCGAACTCGACGAGCCAGCGCACGGCGAGCGTGCGGGCGCGCCTGGCGGGGACCTCGACGGGCACCTGGTAGGTGGCGCCGCCGACGCGTCGCGAGCGGACCTCGAGCGACGGCGTGAGTGCCTTGATGGAGGCGTCGAGCGTCTCCACGGGGTCTTTGTCGCTGCGCTCGGCGAGCAGCGCGAGCGCGTCATAGACGATGCGCTCGGCGGTGGACTTCTTGCCGTCGAGCATGACCTTGTTGATCACCTGCTGGACCAGCTTGGAGCGGTGGATGGGGTCCGCCTCGACGGGGCGGATCTGGGCGGCTGCGCGGCGGGGCATCGGCTACTTTTTCTTCACGCCGTACTGCGAGCGCGCCTTCTTGCGGTCGCTGACGCCGGCGGCGTCGAGCGTGCCGCGCACGACCTTGTAGCGCACACCGGGCAGGTCCTTGACGCGGCCGCCGCGTACGAGCACCACCGAGTGCTCCTGCAGGTTGTGTCCCTCTCCGGGGATGTAGGCGGTGACCTCGATCGATCCGGAGATGCGCACGCGCGCGACCTTGCGCAGCGCGGAGTTAGGCTTCTTCGGTGTGGTCGTGTACACGCGGGTGCACACGCCGCGCCGCTGCGGTGCGGCGACCTTCTTCTTGCGGCCCTTGCCGGACTTCAAGCCGGGGGTGGCGATCTTCTTCTTGGGGGTCACGCGCCCCTTGCGGACCAGCTGTGAGGTCGTCGGCATCGAGCGGATGCTAGCAGCGCTGGGCGGCCACGGCGATACCGGGCGCCCGCTGGCCGCGCGGGGCGCGTGCTAGGCGGCCTGCGACGCGCCGACCGCGCGCACCGGCGCGGGCATCAGCGCGGCGGCGACCACCACGAGCACGAACGCGAACGCCTGCAGCAGCACGCCGGCGGTGCTGCCCGCGACGGGGTCGCCGAAGACGACGATCCCGCCGGCGATGCCGGCGATGTTGGCGGCGGTGCCGGTGACCGCGATCACGGGGACGGCTTCGCCGTCCTGCAGCCCGCGGGCGGACGCGTAGAAGGCGACCACCGACGCGACCACCGCGACGGCCAGCCACGGGCTGAGCGCGAGGCCGAGCAGGCCGTGCGCGCCGGTGATGCCGGTGAGCGCCTTGATGGCCGTGTCGGAGACGCCGAACAGGATTCCCGAGGCGGCGCCCAGCATGACGCCGTGGTGCTCGGTGCGCCCGCCCATGCGCGGGCCCATCAGCAGCAGGCCGCCGATGCCGAACAGGCCGGCCTCGAACGAGATCATGGGGACCTGCGAGAAGTGCGAGTGCGGACCGTGCATCGCCGGCAGCGTGACGCCCAGCAGCACGAGCCCGGCGGCGGTGAGGAACAGGCCGAGCCACTGGCGCCGGCCGACGCTGAAGCCGAACATCCGCTCCGCCATGACGGCGATGAACACCATGCCGGCGGCGAGCGAGACCTGGATGACCGACATCGGCGCCAGCGACAGCGCGGCGACGTGCAGGCCCCAGCTGCCGGTTGCGATCAGCATGCCGAGCGCGAACCACTTCGAGGAGTACAGCTGCCTGACCGAGCGCAGCGGGTGCAGTACCTGCACCTTGGGCACCGAGTTGGCTCCCTTGTACTTGTAGAAGAAGCCCAGGTTCGCCACGAAGGCGCAAGCGAGCGCGAGGAGTATGCCTAGATCCATGGTCATGGTCGGGGGGGCGACGGAACGGTCATCGGCGGGGGATACCGACTGCTTTACTGCGCCGGGGGAAATTCAGCGCAACGTCCGTCCTCGGCAGCGTATCTGGCCCAACCTCTATGCGAGCTAAAGAGCATCTCAGCGACATCGCAGAGCGCGAGCTGCCCCTGTTGATGGTCGACATCGATGGCGTGGTGTCTCTGTTCGGCGGCTGGGAGCAGGGCGGACTGGACGCGGACGGCGAAGCTCGAGGGTGGGCAGGCGGTACGTCTCACGACGGGTCGTTCCACTCGATCGACGGCATGCCCCACTTCCTTTCGTCCACCGCGGCCGCTCACCTGCTCGATCTGGCGAGCGTGTTCGAGCTGGTGTGGGCCAGCGGCTGGGAGGAGCGCGCGAACGAGCATCTGCCGCACCTGCTGGGCCTGCCGCGGGATCTGCCGTTCCTGCGCTTCCCCCGCGCGGTCGGACGCTCGAACGCCCACTGGAAGCTCGACACGATCGACGCGTTCGCCGGCGCGCGGGCGCTGGCGTGGGTGGACGACGCGCTCAACGACGCCTGTCACGAGTGGGCGCTCGCGCGTGCGGCGCCGACGCTGCTGGTGCAGACCGACCCCGCCCGCGGGCTCACCGCGAGCGAGGCCGAGCGGCTGGCGGACTGGGCGCGGGCCCTGCGGCCGCGCCCATCCACTCCGTAGCAGAGCTACTCCTCCACCAGATCCTCGTCTGGGAGCTCGAGCTCGGCGAGCTCCTCTGCGAAGCCTGGGTCGGTGCCGCCGGCGCCGATCTTCTCCAGCGACGCGAGGTCGGCGTCGAACTCCTGCCCGTAGCCGCCGTTGAAGCCGTCGCCGGCGAGACCGAGCTCGGCCGCGATCTCGTCCTGGTCGAGCAGGCCGACATCGTCGATCGCCCGCGGCAGCGGTTCGGAGGGCTCGATCTCGATTCGCCGGTAGCGCTTCAGGCCTGTGGCGGCTGGGATCAGCTTGCCGATGATGACGTTCTCCTTGAGCCCGTTCAGGCGGTCGATCTTGCCTTCCAGGGCGGCGTCGGTGAGGACCTTCGTCGTCTCCTGGAAGGAGGCGGCTGACAGGAACGAGTCGGTGTTGAGCGACGCCTTGGTGATGCCGAGGATGATGTCCTCGAACTGCGCCGCCTCGCCTCCGGCCTGGTTGACCGCGTCGTTGGCCTTGGCGAACTCGAAGCGATCGACGAACTGCCCGGGCAGGTAGTCGGTGTCGCCCTTCTGGTCCACGCGCACCTTCTTGAGCATCTGCCGGACGATCAGCTCGATGTGCTTGTCGTTGATGTCCACGCCCTGGGACTTGTAGACCTCCTGGACCTCCTTGACGAGGTACACCTCGGTCTCGGTGCGTCCGCGGATGGCGAGCAGCTCGTGTGGGTACACGGAGCCCTCGTTGAGCTGCCTGCCCGCTTTGATCTTCTCGCCGCTCGAGACGAACAGCCGCGTGCGCCGCGGGAAGGAGTGACGGTGCTCCTCGCCGGCGTCGTCGGTGATGACGACCGTCAGCGCTTTGTCGGTCTCCTCGATCGAGGCTACGCCGTCCTGCTCGGCGATTTTCGCGAGGCCCTTCGGCCGGCGCGCCTCGAACAGCTCGACCACGCGCGGCAGGCCGTGCGTGATGTCCGCGCCTGCGACGCCGCCGGTGTGGAACGTGCGCATCGTCAGCTGCGTGCCGGGCTCGCCGATCGACTGCGCCGCGACGATGCCGACGGCGTCGCCGATCTGCGCAAGCGCGCCGGTGGCCATGGCGCGGCCGTAGCAGGCCTGGCAGACCCCGCTGGGCGCCTCGCACTTGAGCACCGAGCGCACCGGCACGGTGACCTCGACGCCCTTCTCGTGATCGTCGGCGAACGAGCCGACGATGTCATCCAGCTCGGCCAGGCCGATTTCGGTGCCCTGCTCGGCGAGCATGCGGCCCCGCTTGGTGGTGATGTCGCGCGCGGCGATGCGCCCGACGAGCCCGTCGTTGGGCTCCCCGCCGGCCTTGTACGTGGGCATCTCGATGTACTCCTCGGTGCCACAGTCGGCCTCGCGGATGATCACGTCCTGGGCAACGTCGACCAGGCGACGCGTCAGGTAGCCCGAGTCGGCGGTGCGCAGCGCGGTGTCGGCGAGGCCCTTTCGCGCGCCGTGCGTGGAGATGAAGTACTCGAGCACCGACAGGCCCTCCATGAAGTTGGCCTTGATCGGGCGCTCGATGATTTCGCCCTTCGGGTTGGCCATCAGGCCGCGCATGCCTGCCAGCTGGCGGATCTGCTTGAAGGAGCCACGGGCACCCGAGTTGGCCATCATGAAGATGGGGTTCAGGGTGTCGAGGTTCGCGACCATCGCCTCGGCGACCTCGTCGGTGGCCGCGTTCCACTGCTCGACGACCGCCTCGTGGCGCTCCTCCTGGGTGATCAGCCCGTCGTCGTACTGGCTGGTGATGTCGCCGACGAGCTTGTCGAACTTGTCGAGGATTTCCTGCTTCTGCGGCGGCACCACGACGTCGTTCTTGGAGATCGTGATCCCGGCCTGCGTGGCGTACTTGAAGCCGAGGTCCTTGAACGCGTCGAGCACCAGCGAGATGGTGGTCGCGCCGTAGGTCTGCACGAGCATGTCGATCAGCCGCGTGGTGTCGCGCTTCTTCATCGACTGGTTGACGAACACGTACTTGGACGCGTCGAACTCGTCGCCCAGCGCCTCCGCGAGCGCGCGCTCGATGCGGTCGTTGTAGATGATCCGCCCGATCGTCGTCAGCACGTGACCGCCCTCGCGCCCGTAGGGACGGAACTCGGCGATGTCGTGCAGCTTGACCACGTTGCCCTCGTAGGACAGCTCCGCCTCCTGCGCCGTGCGGAACACGTGCGGACGCGGCTCGTAGGTGGCGCGGTCGATCTTCGCGAGCTCCTCGGCTTCCGGCCCGTACGTCAGGTAGTAGGCGCCGAGGATCATGTCCTGGGTGGGGGTCGCCAGGGGCGCGCCGTGCGCCGGGGACAGGATGTTGTTGGAGGACAGCATCAGGATGCGCGCCTCGGCCTGCGCCTCGGCGGACAGCGGCAGGTGCACCGCCATCTGGTCGCCGTCGAAGTCGGCGTTGAACGCGTGGCACACCAGCGGGTGCACCTGAATCGCCTTGCCCTCGACGAGCAGCGGCTCGAACGCCTGGATACCCAGGCGGTGCAGCGTGGGCGCGCGGTTGAGCAACACGGGGTGCTCGTGGATGACCTCCTCGAGCACGTCCCACACCTCGGCGATCATCGAGTCGACCATCTTCTTGGCGGCCTTGATGTTCTGCGCGGACTTGCGCTCGACCAGGCGCGCCATGATGAACGGCTTGAACAGCTCGAGCGCCATGATCTTCGGCAGCCCGCACTGGTGCAGCTTGAGGTAGGGGCCGGCGACGATCACCGAGCGCCCGGAGTAGTCCACGCGCTTGCCCAGCAGGTTCTGGCGGAAGCGCCCCTGCTTGCCCTTGAGCATGTCCGACAGGCTCTTCAGCGGCCGGTTGCCGGGGCCGGTGACGGGACGCCCGCGGCGGCCGTTGTCGAACAGCGCGTCGACGGCCTCCTGGAGCATGCGCTTCTCGTTGTTGACGATGATCTCCGGCGCGCCGAGGTCGAGCAGCCGCTTGAGGCGGTTGTTGCGGTTGATGACGCGGCGGTACAGGTCGTTGAGGTCGGAGGTGGCAAAGCGCCCGCCGTCCAGCTGCACCATCGGGCGCAGCTCCGGCGGGATCACCGGCACGGCGTCCAGCACCATCATCTCGGGCTTGTTGCCCGACTGGATGAACGCGGAGACGACCTTCAGGCGCTTGACCGCGCGCGCCTGCTTCTGGCCTTTGCCGGTCTTGACCTGGTCCTCGAGCTCGATGCGTTCGGCCTCCAGGTCGACCTGCTGGAGCAGGTCGCGGATCGCTTCCGCGCCCATGCCGCCGCGGAAGTACTCGCCGAAGCCGTACGGCGAGCCGAAGCGCTCCTTGAGCTCGCGGAAGGTGGTCTCGTCGTGCTCGATCTGCTTGGGCTCCATCGTCTTGAACAGCTCCCACACGCTGCGCATCCGCTCGGCTGCGTCCTCGATGTAGGCTTCGGTGTCGGCGATGTCGGCGTCGAACGCCTTCGTCAGCTCCTTGATCTGCTTCTCGCGCTCATCGTCGGCCAGTTTGGACAGGTTGATGTCCAGCGAGTCCGCCCACAGGTGGTCTTCGTCGTTGAAGTTGGTCTGTTTGCCGTTCTGCAGGTACTTCTCGCGGCGGGCGAGCGACTCGCGCAGTTCGAGCACGCGCTCCTCGCGCTCGGCTGCGTAGCCGTCGAGGACCTTGTTGACCTCCTTCTCCAGCGAGTCGATGTCCTTCGCGCGCGCCTCGTCGTCCACCCACGTCACGATCGACGCCGCGAAGTACAGGACCTTCTCGAGTTCCTTGGGCGCCATGTCGAGCAGGTAGCCGATGCGGCTGGGCACGCCCTTGAAGAACCAGATGTGGCTGACAGGCGCCGCGAGGTCGACGTGGCCCATACGCTCGCGGCGGACCTTCGAGCGCGTGACCTCCACGCCGCAGCGCTCGCACACGATGCCCTTGTAGCGCACGCGCTTGTACTTGCCGCAGTAGCACTCCCAGTCCTTGGTGGGACCGAAGATCCGCTCGCAGAACAGGCCGTCCTTCTCGGGCTTGAGCGTGCGGTAGTTGATCGTCTCCGGCTTGGTGACCTCGCCGGAGCTCCAGCTGCGGATCTGCTTCGAAGAGGCGAGGCTGATCTCGATGGCGTCGAAATTGTTGATGTCGATCATCTGGGTGCGCTTTCGCTCGCGGGTGAATCGGGCAACTCCTCGGCGGACTCGTCACCGGCGAGGCTGTCCAGGTCTATGTCCTCCTCGACGTCCATCAGCTCCTCGACCGCGACGACGTCGTCGGCCGGCTCCTCCGCGTCGCCGTCGATGTCGTCGGCGACCGCGGCCTCGCCGCCCTCGGCGACCACCTCCCCGTCCGGTGGCTCATCGCCGTTCTCGCCGGCGAGCGCCCTGACCCCCGAGAGGTCGATGCCGAGCTCCTCGGCCGCGCGCAGCAGGTCGTCGTCCTCGTCGCGCATCTCCGCGCGCTGGCCCTCCTCGGAGACGACGTTGACGTCCAGCGCCAGCGACTGCATCTCCTTGAGCAGGACCTTGAAGGACTCGGGGATCGACGGCTCGGCGATGTTCTCGCCCTTGACGATCGCCTCGTAGGCCTTCACACGCCCGACGGTGTCGTCGGACTTGATCGTGAGCATCTCCTGCAGCGTGTATGCGGCGCCGAATGCCTCCAGCGCCCATACCTCCATCTCGCCGAAGCGCTGGCCGCCGAACTGCGCCTTGCCGCCGAGCGGCTGCTGGGTGACCAGCGAGTACGGGCCGGTCGAGCGCGCGTGGATCTTGTCGTCGACCAGGTGCAGCAGCTTGAGGATGTACATGTAGCCGACCGTCACCTGTTCGGCGAACGGCTCGCCGGTGCGGCCGTTGAACAGCGTCATCTTGCCCGACGCCTGCTCGCCGACCCTGCGGGACTTGTCGATGTCCATGCGAATGCGACCTTCGTGTGCGTCCTGCCACTTGACGAGCGCGTTGTCGACGTCCTCGACGGTCGCGCCGTCGAACACGGGCGTGGACACGTACACGCGCCTGGGGCCCGCGTTCGCGTCGGCTTCCCTGTAGGCCTCGGTGCCGTCGTCGTACCAGCCCTGCGCGGCGGCCCAGCCGAGGTGCGTCTCGAGGATCTGCCCGACGTTCATGCGCGAGGGCACGCCCAGCGGGTTGAGGATCACGTCGACCGGCGTGCCGTCCTCGAGGAACGGCATGTCCTGCTGGTCGACGATCTTGGAGATCACACCCTTGTTGCCGTGGCGGCCCGCGAGCTTGTCGCCCTCGGAGATCTTGCGCTTCTTGGCGACGAACACGCGCACGAGGTCGTTGACCCCCGGCGGCAGGTCGTCGCCGGCGTCGCGGCTGAAGGTCTTGACGTCGATCACCACGCCGCCCTCGCCGTGGGGCACCTTCAGCGAGGTGTCGCGCACCTCGCGCGCCTTCTCCTTGAAGATCGCGCGAATCAGCTTCTCCTCAGCGGTCAGCTCGGTCTCGCCCTTGGGCGTGACCTTGCCGACGAGCAGGTCGCCGGAGATGACCTCCGCGCCCACGCGCACGATGCCGCGATCGTCGAGGTTGCGCAGCGACTCCTCCGAGCGGTTGGGGATGTCGCGCGTGATCTCCTCCTCGCCGAGCTTGGTCGTACGGGCGTCGATCTCGTACTCCTCGATGTGGATCGAGGTGAGCTCGTCGTCCTGCACGAGGCGCTTGGACAGGATGATGGCGTCCTCGAAGTTGTAGCCCTCCCAGGACATGAACGCGACCATCAGGTTCTTGCCGAGCGCCATTTCGCCCTTGTCCGTGGAGGAGCCGTCGGCGAGCACATCCCCGACCTTGACCGCCTGGCCGGTGTGGACGAGCGGCTTCTGGTGGATCAGCGTCCCCTGGTTGGAGCGCATGTACTTCTGCAGCTCGTACTCGTCCTTTTTGCCGTCCTTGTTCAGGACGACGATCTGGTTGGCGTCGATGTAGTCGACCGTGCCGGCGTTCTTGGCCAGCAGCACGTCGCCGGTGTCGAGCGCCGCGCGCCGCTCCATGCCGGTGCCCACCAGCGGGGCGTCGGCCTTCAGCAGCGGCACCGCCTGGCGCTGCATGTTCGAGCCCATCAGCGCCCTGTTGGCGTCGTCGTGCTCGAGGAACGGGATCATCGCGGTCGCCACCGACCAGATCTGCTCAGGTGAGACGTCGATCAGGTCGACGTCTTTCGGCCCCACGGTCACGTACTGGCCCGCCTGCGTGCGGCAGAGGATTTCGCTGCCCTTGAGCTTGCCCGTCTTCTCGTCCACGGGCGTGTTCGCCTGCGCGATCAGCAGCTCCTCTTCCTGGGTGGCGTCGAGGTGGCGCACCTCCTCGGTGACGACGCCATCCGCGACCACGCGGTAGGGCGTGGTCACGAAGCCGTACTCGGAGACCTCCGCGAACGACGACAGCGAACCGATCAGGCCGATGTTCGGACCCTCTGGCGTCTCGATCGGGCACATGCGCCCGTAGTGGGTGGGGTGCACGTCGCGCACCTCGATCGGCGCGCGCTCGCGCGTCAGCCCTCCGGCGCCCAGCGCCGACAGACGGCGACGGTGGGTGAGCCCGGCGAGCGAGTTGGTCTGGTCCATGAACTGCGACAGCTGCGAGGAGCCGAAGAACTCCTTCAGCGCCGCCACCACCGGGCGGATGTTGATGATCGTCTGCGGCGTGATCGTGTCGGCGTCCTCGGTCGTCAGGCGCTCGCGCACCACCCGCTCCATGCGGTACAGGCCGATGCGGAACGCCTCCTGGATCAGCTCGCCGACGGTGCGCAGGCGACGGTTGCCGAAGTGCTCGTACTCGTCGAGGTGCTCGGCGACGGGCTCGCGCGGCATGCTCGTGGCCTCCGCGGCGTAGTCCTTGATCTCCACCTCGCCGTCCTCGGGCAGGCCGAGGCGCTTGGGCAGCGAGACCAGCTCGCGCACGAGCGCGAGGATGTCGTCGTGGGTGAGCGTGCGCGTGTCGATGTCCACGTCCAGACCCAGACGCGAGTTGAGCTTGTAGCGCCCGACGCGCGTGAGGTCGTAGCGCTTGGGGTCGAAGAACAGCTGGTTGAGCAGCGCCTTGGCGTTGTCGACGCTCGGCGGCTCGCCCGGACGCTGCTTCTTGAACAGCTCGATCAGCGCGCCCTCTTCGGTGCGCGTGACCTCGGTGTCGGACTCGATCGTGTTGCGGATGTACAGCGAGTTCTCGAACAGCCGCAGGATCTCCTCATCGGAGGCGTAGCCCATCGCCCGCAGCAGCACCGTGACCGGCAGCTTGCGCTTGCGGTCGATGCGCACGTACACCTTGCCCTTCTTGTCGATCTCCAGCTCCAGCCACGACCCGCGCGCGGGCATCAGGTTGGCGATGAAGACCTGCTTCTCACGGTCCTTGGGCTCCATCAGATACGCGCCGGGGGAGCGCACCAGCTGCGTGACGACCACGCGCTCGGTGCCGTTGATGACGAACGTGCCGCGCTCGGTCATCCACGGGAAGTCGCCCATGAACACCGACTGCTCGCGGATCTCGCCCGTCTCGCGGTTGATGAACGCGACGGTCACGGTCAGCGGGCGCGCATACGTGAGGTCCTTCTCGCGGCACTGGTCCAGCGACGCGACGGGCTCGTCGAACGTGAACTCGCCGAACTGCACGGCGAGGTTGCCCGTGTAGTCCTCGATCGGCGAGATGTCGTCGATCGTCTCGCGCAGACCGCCCGTCTGTGGGTCGGTCAGCCACGCAAACGAGCGGCGCTGGATGTCGATCAGGTTGGGAACGTCAACGGTCTTTTGCAGGCGCGCGAAGGTTCTGCGCGTCCGGAGAGCATCTACAGCAGCCAAGAAATGACTCCTTCGGAGGGCGATACACGGGCAGAGGAGGGCGCCGAAGCGCGACTAAGAAAGATAGCACAGGCTATCCCTACCCTGAAGGGCGGCCAGCACTCACGGACCCCGCCCTTCGAGAAATTCGCGTATGTGGCGCGACCTCGGCGCTTCGGACGGCTGCGGCTATCGGCTAGCGAGGGGCACTTTACCGGAAAACGCGCCGATTTGTTAGCGATGGCTAAAGACGTGCGTGACCGACGCGATACCAGCGCACGGCCCAAGATCGTGGACCAGCCTGTGGCGATCGCGCCTGAACGCGAATGACCCGAGTGGCTCCCGGGTGGATCGGGGCGACCACTCCCACGACCGGCTCAGGGCGATTATTCGAGGTAGCCAAGCTTGCGCAAGGCATTTCGGGCGCTCTGGATCTCGGCGCGCGCGCTCGTGAGAGTGCGACGGTATTTCTCGGACTTCCGGCTAGCCACCTCGATCGCGGCCCGATTGCGCTCGAGCGTGCGCTCGATCTTCAGTTGGGCGTTCTGTACTCGTTCTCGGTCCTCGGGTCGCATCGTTCCCCCTAGCTGTCGCTCTCCATCGTATCGATGCGACCAACCAGGAACTGGATGACCGATCGGGCCTGCGTGAGAGCCTCGTCGCTCTCGGTGAGCCTTTGCTTGAGGTACTCGACGCCTTCCACTCCGTCATCAAGGTCTTTCTCGAGAACCTCAGTGCCTCGCCCCAGGTGTGCAATGGGCTCCGAGGCCTTGAAGGGACCCAGCTCTGCGAGCCAGCGACGCCCGACGATCAAGCCTACGACTGAGATCACGACGTACCCGGCAGCGAAGATGATCGCCACCCGGATCAGGAGGATGACGACCCGGCTATCGAAGATGTTGTCTACGAAGCTCGGGGTGTTCGTCGTCGGTAGCTGGCTTGGGTAGATCTGTGCGACGGCGAGCACGGCCGCAGCGATAAGGCCCGCGAGCACCGCCACCCCGGCAAGCATTTGCCAGGCCGGGGCACGCCGCTGCTGGCCAGCGTCCTTGAATGCAGATTCGTCATGCACGGGGCGCGATGCTACGCGGCGCTGCGGTTACCCCAGTCAGACGCCTCCCCGCCAAGCGAAGCCGTCAGCCTTTGCCGGTCGCCGCGAAGTCGCGGCCGGCAAGGGCTGACGGCGAAGCGCTACTTCAGCTCGACGGTCCCCCCCGCCTCCTCCAGTTCCTGCTTGAGCTTGTCGGCCTCCTCGCGTTCGACGCCCTCCTTGACCGGCTTGGGGGCCTCGTCGACGAGCGCCTTGGCCTCTTTGAGGCCGAGGCCGGTCGCGGCGCGCACGACCTTGATGACCTGGATCTTCTTGTCGCCGGAGCTGGCGAGGATCACGTCGACGGTGCTGCTCGCTTCTTCGTCGGCGCCCGCGTCGCCGCCACCGCCGCCGGCTGCCGGCGCCGCGGCGGGAGCCGCCATTGCGGCGGCCGACACGCCGAACTCCTCCTCGAGCGCCTTGATCCGCTCGGCGAGCTCGAGCACCGAGATGCCCTTCAGCTCTTCGATCCAATCCTGTGTGCTGGTTGCCATGTGAGTCAGTCCTCCTTGGTCGTCTCGGCGTCCTCGGGCTGGCTCTCAGCCGAGACGTCCGCTTGATTGTCGTCTGCTTGCGCCGGCGCATCTGCCTCCGGCTCAGTCTGTGTCTCCACCTCGGCCGCGGTCTCGGCCTCGGCCTCGGCCTCCGGCTCGGCCTCAGCAGCGGTCTCTCCCGGCGCCTCGGCCTCCGGGGCCCCTCCCTCGTCAGTGGCAGCCTCAGCCTCGGGCTCGGCCTCCGCCGCAGGGGACTCCTCGGCAGCCGGCGCGGCAGCCGCGGCTGCGGGCGCGGCGGGTGGCTCGCCGGCGGGGATCTCGCCGGACTCCTTCTTGGCGTGCACCTGCCCCAGCGCGACGGCGAGCCCGCCGAGCAGCCCGCCGAGGGAGCGCACGAGGCCGCCGATGGGCGAGGCGACGACGCCGACGAGCTGCCCGTAGAGCACTTCGCGCGACGGCAGGCGCGAGAGCGAGCGGATCTGCTCGACGTCGAGCGGAGCGCCGTCCATTAGGCCACCCTTGAACGGCAGCAGCTGGGTGGCGCGCGCGTAGTCGGCGACCGCTTTGGCGGCGGTGGCGGCGTCGCCGCGCACGAACGTCAGCGCGGTGGGCCCGGACAGGAACGCCTTGAGCGAATCGGCCCCAGCCTGGTCGGCGGCGCGCTCGGTGAGCGAGTTCTTGACGACCTTGAACGTGGCATCGGACTCGCGCAGCTTGGCGCGCAGCTCGGCGACCTGCGCGACGGTGATGCCGCGATAGTCGACGGCGAAGATCGCGTCGGACTCGTCTATGTGGGTCGCGATCTCGGCGATCGCGACTGCCTTCTGGTCTCGGTTCATGGGGCTCCTGTCCCGGTCCTCTGCCGCTGGCTGCCGATCGATGATCGGCAGGCGGCTGCCGGGGGTCTTTGGTTGCCTGAGTGGGCGATGATAGGCACATTTTTCGCGGCCGAAAGCCGCGAACAATGGCGCGCTAGGCGGCGATCGTGGCCGCGGGCGCCTCCTCGATGATTTCGCGTGTCTTGGACGGGTCGACCTTGACGCCCGGCCCCATTGTGGAGGCGAGTGTGACCGAGCGCAGGTAGCGGCCTTTGGCGGCCGACGGCTTGGCGCGGACGAGCTCTTCGATGACGGCCGCGTAGTTCTCGAGCAGCTTCTGCGCGTCGAAGCTGACCTTGCCGATGACCAGGTGCACGATCGCGCTGCGGTCGGTGCGGTACTCGACCTTGCCGGACTTGGACTCCTGGACGGCTTTGCCGACATCCATGGTGACGGTGCCGACTTTCGGGTTGGGCATCTTGCCCGAGGGGCCGAGGATGCGCCCGAGCTGGCCGACGACGGACATCATGTCGGGTGTGGCGATGGCGACGTCGAAGTCGTCGAAGCCCTCCTGGATGCGCTTGGCGAGATCCTGGGCGCCGACGACGTCGGCGCCGGCCTCTTCGGCCTCCTTGGCCTTGTCGCCCTGGGCGAACACCGCGACCTTGACGTCCTTGCCGAGACCGTTGGGCAGGGCGATGGTGCCGCGCAGCTGCTCGTCGGCGTGGCGCACGTTCAGCCCGGTGCGCACGTGCACCTCGACGGTCTCGTCGAACTTGGCGCCGCCGAGCTCGCGCACCAGCGCGACCGCCTCCGAGGGCTGGTACTCGCGCTCGCGGTCGACCTTGGTGAGGCGCTCGGCGTAGGCCTTGCCGTGCTTGACGCTCATGACGCCACCTCCACACCCATCGAGCGCGCCGTGCCGGCGATGATCTTGGCTGCCTGGTCGACGTCGTGAGCGTTGAGATCGTCGAGCTTGCGCTGGGCGATCTCGCGGAGCTGGTCCTGGGTGATGGTGCCGACCTTCACGCGGTTGGGCTCGCCGGAGCCCTTGTTGATTTTGATCGCCTGGCGGATCAGCACTGCGGCGGGCGGCGTCTTCGTGACGAACGTAAACGAGCGGTCCTCGTAGACGGTGATCACGACGGGGATGACCGTGCCGGTTTCGCTCTGCGTCTGCGCATTGAATGCCTTGCAGAACTCCATGATGTTGATCCCGTGCTGGCCCAGCGCAGGGCCGACCGGCGGGGCGGGACTCGCCTGCCCGGCGTTCGCCTGCAGCTTGATTGTCGTGAGTACCTTCTTCGCCATCGCGCCTTCCTAAAGCTTCTTCACTTGGTCGAATTGCACTTCGACCGGAGTCTCGCGGCCGAAGATTGATACCAGCACCTTGAGCCGGGCGGCGTCCTCGTTGATCTCGGAGATCTCGCCGGAGAAGTCCGACAGGGGACCGGAGACGACCTTGACGGACTCGCCGATGCTGAACTGGGCGCGCGCGCGGGTGGCGGTCGCGACCTCCTTGTGAAGCAGCCGGTCGACCTCCGCCTGCGTGAGCGCGACCGGCTCCTGGGAGGCGCCGACGAAGCCGGTGACGCCGGGGGTGCCCTTGACGACCCCCCACGAGTCCTCGTTGAGCTCCATGTTGACGAGTACGTAGCCGGGCATCGTGCGCTTCTCGACGGTGACCTTCTGGTTGTCCTTCATCTCGGACACGGCTTCGGTGGGCACCACCACGGAGCGCACCGCGCGCTGCTGACCGAGCGACACCACGCGGTGCTCGAGGTTGTGCTTGACCTTGTTCTCGTGGCCGGAATATGTGTTGACGACGTACCAGCGAAACATTCAGACCTCAGAGGATGAATTCGACGATTTCCTTGGCCACGTAATCCGCGAGGCCAAGATAGAGCCCGGCGATCGTGACGAACCCGAGCACGACGGCGGTCGCCTGCGTGACCTGCCGGCGGTCGGGCCACTGCACCCGCTGGAGCTCGGCCCAGCTGGCGCGCAGGAAGCCGATCGCGCGGTTGCCGCCGCGCAGCGGAGCGCCGGACGGGCGCGCAACCTCGCCGCCACCGCCACCGGCGCCACCGCCCCCGCCTCCACCCGGACCGGAAGGGCCCTGCGGCTCCTGCAGCGCGTCCTGGGACTCGCGCTCGAGCTCGACCTCGTCGACCGCCTCCGGCGCGACGGGCACGCCGCGCGCTCCGCGCACGAGCGCGGCGTCGAACTCGTCGACCTCGGCGCCGGCGTGGTCGAGCGCGCCGGGCAGGTCGGCCCGCTCGATGGTGCCGGGCGCAGGCGCGCGCGCCGACGTCCCGTCGACGGCGCCGTTGGACGGGTCGCGCCGGCGGACGGCCGCGGCCCCGCCGCGTGCGCGGCGCTGCTTTGCACGTTTGCGATCACGAGCCACAGCAGCGCTCCCGCGCTAACGGGTCTCCCGATGGCTGGTGTGCTTGCGACACCAGCGGCAGTACTTGCGCAGCGTGATCCGATCGGGGTTGTTGCGCTTGCTCTTATTCGTCTGGTAGTTGCGATGCTTGCACTCCTCGCAGGCGAGGGTGACAGCGATTCGGACGTCTCCGCGGGCCATGATCAGAAATCCCTGCGTCGTTGTGGACAAGCGGCTCCGGGCGAAGAAAAACCCCGCCCAGGCGCGAGGTCCAAGCAGTCTAGCGCGCTTGCGCCGCCAAGACCAGCGCGCCGCGTCGAGCTTGACGTGGACGGCGCCAGCCGCGAAGCTCGTGGCGCCAAGTCAGCCCCTATAGAAGGAGACACGCGCGATGCCCCTGCCCGAGCAGATCCCTGTGAGCGCCCATGATGAGACGTTCGCCGGCGTCTCCTACCACATACGCGGCGAACTGGTGCCGGAGCTGCAGATCGACATCTCGGGCCAGCAGGTGATGTTCGAGCACCACACGCTGCTGTGGAAGGAGACGCAGCTGAACGTCGAGCTGAAGAAGCTGCCGGGCGCGATCAAGCGCAAGATCGCGGGCCTGGAGTTCTTCGTGACGCGCACGTCGGGCTCGGGACGGATCGCGTTCTCGCGCGACTCTGCGGGCCAGTGCGTGCCGATGCACCTGAGCCAGGGCGAAGGCCTGGACGTGCGCGAGCACCAGTTCCTGGCGGCGACCGACAACCTGGACTACAGCTTCGAACGCATCAAGGGCGTGCAGAACATGCTGCTGGGCGGCTCGGGCATCTTCATGGACAAGTTCCGCGCGACCGACGGCGACGCGCTGGTGTGGCTGCACGGGCACGGCAACGTGTTCCTGGTGACCCTCGGCGAGGGCGAGCAGCTGGACGTGGAGGCGGGCGCGTGGCTGTACAAGGACCCGACCGTCAACCTCGAGGCGGTGACCATGGGACTGAAGACGGGCATCATGGGCGGCGGCGGCAAGCTCACGTGGAACCGCTTCACCGGCCCCGGGCGCCTGGCGATCCAAACGATGTTCATCGCGCCGCTCGAGGGCGAGGGCGCGGCGGGCCAGAACGCGCAGGCGGCGACCGCCGGCGGCCTCGCGGGCGCGCTGATCGGGGGGCTGACGCGCGGGTGATGATCGGGCTGGCGCGGGTGAGCTGTCTGACGCGCGGGTGAGCTACTCGTAGAGCGTGAGCGTCGCCAGGATCACATAGAGGGCGACCAGCGCCCAGCCCTCGAATTCGGCGGCCTCGCCGTCGCCGGTCACCTGCCACAGCGCGAGCGCCGTGAGCGCGAGCGCGCCGATGTACACCGGCGCGAGCGCGAACGTGAGCGTGGTGTGCAGCGCGAAGGACACGAGCACGAGCGCCGGGAACAGGAACGCGGCGATCTGCGCGACCGAGTTTTTGACGACGGAGATGGCGAGGTCGGAGCGGCGCTTGAACGCCAATACCAGCCCGGCGGTGTTCTCGACCGCGTTGCCTGCGATCGCGACGATCACCAGGCCGGCGAACGCCTGCGAGATGTGCAGGATCACGATCGCAGGCTCGAGACCGTTGACGAACCAGTCGGACACGAACGCCGACGCCGTGCCGCCCACGACCAGCAGCACGAGCGTTAGCGCCAGCGGCAGTCGCGGCTCGTGCGGCTCCTCGCTCGCCCCAGGCAGGCTGTCGGAACGCAGATACGGCACCACCCACGTCATGTACACGACCAGCAGGCACACCGCGCCCACGATCGAGATCGCGTCCACGTGGTGGCTCGCGGGGTCGTGCGCGGCGAGCGACAGGCCGAGCAGCACGATGATGAACACGGTCACCTGCAGCAGCGTCGCCGTGTCCCTGGGCAGGCGCTTGGAGAAGCGCATCAGCCCGTCGGGCGCGCGGCGCGCGCCGACGACGATCACCAGGCCGAGCACCAGCAGCGCGTTCGCGAGCACCGAGCCGATGATCGCCGTCTGCGCCACCACCAGCTCGCCCTTCTGCAGCGCGAAGATCACCACGAACAGCTCCGGCAGGTTGCCGAGCGTCGACTGCATCATGCCCGTCACGCCCGGGCCGAAGCGCTCGCCCAGCTGCTCGGTGGCGAACGACACGATCCACGCCAGCCCCGCGAGCGCGAGCGTCGCCAGCGTGAAGCGCGGCACCGCCGCCCACGCGCCGTAGTCGGCCACGCCGGCGAGCGCGGTGAGCACGGCGATCGCCAGCAGGGCTGAGCGCTCGAGGGGGGTCATGCCGGCCATGACGCGCCCGCGACAATATCCTGCACCACAGATGCGCCTGGCCACCTTCCTGCCTCCCGGCTCCGAGACACCCCACGCGGGCGAGGTGCGCGGCGCGCCCGGCGCCGAGCGCTTGTACGGATACGCGCAGGAGGAGCTGACGGTGCGCGACCGGCTGGCGGACCCAGAGGCGGCGCCCGTCGAGGGCGAGTCGTGGGCGCTCGCCGAGGTCACGCTGCTCGCGCCCGTCCCCGAGCCGCGGGCGATCTTCGGCATCGGCCTCAACTACGCCGACCACGTGCGCGAGACCGGCGGCGAGGCGCCCGCGCAGCCGCTCGTGTTCATGAAGCTGCCGTCCTCCGCCGCCCCTCCCAACGCCCCCGTGCACTGCCCGCAGGCCGTCCGGCGACTGGACTACGAGGGCGAGCTCGCCGTGATCATGGGTCCCGGGCGCTCGGTCGCCGGCTACGCCGTCGCCGACGACGTCACCGCGCGCGACCTGCAGGGCCGCGAGCCGCAGTGGACGCGCGCCAAGGGCGCCGACGGCTTCTGCCCGTACGGCCCGTGGATCACCACCGCCGACGAGGTCCCCGACCCGCACGCGCTCGCGCTGCGCACGTGGGTCAACGGACAGCTGCGCCAGGACTCCAACACGTCGAACCTGATCTTCACCGTGCCCCAGCTGATCGAGTTCATCTCCGAGACCTGCACGGTGCGGGCCGGCGACGTGATCCTCACCGGCACCCCCTCCGGCGTCGGCATAGGCCAGGACCCGCCGGCGTTCCTCGGCAGCGGCGACGTCGTGCGCATCGAGATCGAGCGTCTCGGCGCGATCGAGCACGCCGTCGCGTAGCGCTCAGTGGCTCTCGAGCACGCGGTCGATCAAGCCGTACTCGCGGGCCTGCTCGGCGGTGAAGAAGCGGTCGCGCTCCATGTCCCGCCGCACCTCCTCCGTCGGTTTGCCCGTGCACTGGGCGTAGATCTCGTCGATCCGCTCGCGCACCTTCAGGATCTCGCGCGCGTGGATCTCGATGTCCGTCGACTGTCCTTCGAAGCCCGCCGACGGCTGATGGATGAGGATCCGCGAGTTGGGCAGCGCCGCGCGCTTGCCTTTCGTCCCGCCCGCCAGCAGCAGCGAGCCCATCGACATCGCCACGCCCACGCACATCGTCGCGATGTCCGGCTTGATGAAGTTCATCGTGTCGTAGATCGCGAGGCCCGAGTAGATCGAGCCGCCCGGCGAGTTGATGTACAGCGAGATGTCCTTCTCCGGGTCCTCGCTCTCCAGGTGCAGCAGCTGCGCCACCACCAGATTCGCCACCTGGTCGTCGATCGGCGTGCCCAGGAAGATGATGCGCTCGTTCAGCAGGCGCGAGTAGATGTCGAACTCGCGCTCGCCGCGCGCCGTCCGCTCGATGACCATCGGAATCAGTGGCATGGGCTCACCCTAGCGCTCGCCGATGCGCGGGCGCGGGCGTACGCTCGCACGCGGCTCGCGTCCGACCCTGCCGATCGGTCCCCCTCCGTCCGGCCCAGCCGACCGAGCCCCGTGGTGGCCGCATGTGCGAGTTCGGGTTTAAGAACGTCGGGGTAGAGGGCGCGGCGACGATGCAATGAGCATGCCTCGAGCTGCCACGAGCCATCGGCCGACCCTTAGACCGTTGCGCACATCGCCGACAATCGCCGGTGCCGCACTGCTCGCGGCCATCGCGCTCGCGGTGCCCGCGGCGGCCATGACCAGCCACGCCGGCTGGCCCGCCAACCAGCACCTGGTGATGGACAAGGGGCCCGCCGGGCGCCACAACATCCTCACCGGCAGGCTCCACGTCCACAACTACCTGCTCGGGGGCTACGGCGACGACACGATCTACGGCGGCGAAGCCGGCGACGTCATCTGGGGCGACTACCACCCCTCCGGCTGGCCGCCCTCCCAGACGGCCGTCATCCACGCCGGCAACGGCCCCAACTTCATCTACGCCAACGACACCGTCAACTACGTCTGGACCGGCACCGACCCGCACACCGTCGTGCACGCCCACGAGGACTCCGGCGTAATCCACTGCCAGAACCCGCACATCGTCGTCTTCACCAGCCACCACGCGCTGCCGCACTGGAAGCTGCACGGCTGCCCGCACATCAGCTTCTACTCGGTTGGGTACTGAGACCGGCAGCCTCACGGGCCGGTCCGCGCGCGGACAGAGGTCTTGAGCGCGACGCGCAGTAGCTCCACACTGACGCGGCTAGACCACTTGCCAGTTCAGGAACACCGCAGTTTTATTGCATCAAAACGCACAAGAGCGGATAGCGTCCACTGCTCATGGACGGCGATCCGAACCACCTCATCGGGCCGATCTACCGCTCAGATGTTGTCTCGCTCAGCTGCCTGGGAGCTGCCGGCTATCTCATAGCCAACGATCGTTGGCCGGCGATCGTTGGGCTGGCCTTGGTGATCGCCATGTTCTCGGGCTTCTCTCCAAGGCTCAAGGGGCACTGGGGCTTCCAGTGGGGGCAGGTCAAGATCGGGGCGACCTTCGTGGCCCCCAAAACACCCCGACTGCACGCAGCGACGCCGACTAGGCGACTTGAGCCTGCGCAGGCTCAGACGCCTGCTCCTGAGGCTCGGCACACGCCTCAAGCAAGATCACGCGGTTCGGGTTGATGCTGAGGATGCGCCCATTGGGTTCCTGGATCTCAAGCATGGTGTTGCCTTGAATCGCCCTTTGGTACGCACGGTTCCACTCATCCAGCGAGATACCAACCTCGATCACTTCGTTGTCGCTGAGGGTGATCCTTAGTGGCATGGTCAGTGTTGGTTCGGGTTCTGCTTGTACGAATCCTCCGGCGTTGCCCGGATGGACCGCTAGTTGCATCGGCACGACTCTGGCGGACCTTTGCACTTGGTTATCCGTATGGACCCAAAGCTATGCAAGAACTACCCTGAACCACTAGTTGAGACTAGCAGAAATGTTCGCAAAGAGCGCGATTTTCGGTGAGGGTCCGAAACATTTTTAGGCAACTTCGGAAGGATTCTGCCGTGCCGTCTCGACTTGTGGGCATCCTCCGGAGGAGCGTCTCCGCACTCGCCTCCGGTAGTCCAAAATGTCGGACTTCACCCACGGCCAACCAGCTCCGCCATCGCGCCCACCGTGTCCGAGCTGCGACCAGGCTCGCCGCGCGTCCGCGCTCAGCAAGCGTCACGCCCCTACGTCCGTCGTCTTTAGGGGGCATGTGCACAATGTTCGCAGCTGGACATTCGCAGCCACCGGGAGGACACGATGAGACGCAGACTCAAGAACAGGCTTCTGATGGGCATCGCCGCGATCGCCGCGATCGCCGGCGTCAGCGCCGCCGTCGTCTCTGCCGCGCAGCCCGCCGTCCAGCACCCGGCCGCCCGTCACCGCACGGGCGGCACGCTCGCGACCGCCGCCGGCTATCTCGGCGTCAGCCCCGCGCAACTGCGCGGCGAGCTGCGCTCGGGGAAGTCCCTCGCGGAGATCGCCGACGCGACCGGCGGCAAGTCGCAGGCGGGGCTCGTCGAAGCGCTCGAGGCCGCCCAAAGGGAGAGGCTCGCCGCAGACGCCGCCAGCCTGCCAGGTCGTGTCTCCGCTGAGGTCAACCGTGTGGGCGGTCTCGCCGGCGCCCGGACGCACCATCGCCGCCGGGGCCTGTCCGCTGCAGCGAGCTATCTCGGCATGAGCCCAGCTCAGCTACGCGCCGACCTGCGCTCCGGCAGCACGCTCGCCCACATCGCCGACACGACCGGCGGCAGGTCCGAAGCGGGCCTGATCGAAGCGCTCGTAGCCGCGCGCAAGGCGGCGCTCGCGAGCAGGGTGCAAGCCGGCGCAATCACCAACGCGCAGACTGACGCCGCCCTCCCCCACCTGGTCAAGCGCGTCACCGCCCAGGTCAACCGCGTGCACGGCTCACACGCGCGCGCCGGCGGGTCCTAGCCGACGCGAGCGCCGGCGCCACCTAGCCGACGCTCGCTCCCCGCGCGCCTCACGTCACAGGTTGACCGACCGCATCCCCTGCTCGTCGTAGCGCGCGCCCGTCGCCGTGGGGACCGTCTCGGCGATCCGCTCGACCTCCTCCGCGCTCAGCTGCACGTCCGCCGCCGCGAGGTTCTCTTCGAGGTAGGACACGCGCTTGGTCCCGGGGATCGGCACGATGTGCTCGCCGCGGTGCAGCACCCACGCCAGCGCCAGCTGCCCCGGCGTGAGCCCTTTGTCGGTTGCCAGCTCGCGCACGATCTCCGCCAGCTTGCGGTTCTCCATCAGGTTCTCGCCCGTGAAGCGCGGCCCGTAGCGGCGAAAGTCGCCCTCGTCGAGCTCCTCAGGCGAGTTGAAGCGCCCCGACAGGAAGCCGCGGCCCAGCGGCGAGTATGCGACCAGCGCGATCCCCAGCTCCTGAAGCGCCGGCAGGATCTCCGCCTCGACGTCCCGCGTCCACAGCGAGTACTCGCTCTGCACCGCCGTGATCGGGTGCACGTGGTGCGCGCGGCGGATCGTCTGCGCGCTCGCCTCCGACAGCCCCAGATGGCGCACCTTGCCCGCCGCCACCAGCTCCGCCATCGCGCCCACCGTATCCTCGATCGGCGTCTTCGGGTCCACGCGGTGCTGGTAGTACAGGTCGATGTGATCCACGCCCAGCCGCTGCAGCGACGCGTCACACGCGGCGCGCACGTACTCCGGCCTGCCGTCGATCGAGCGGACCAGCGTCCCGTCTGGGCCCGGCTCGATCCTGATCCCGAACTTCGTCGCCAGGAACACCTCCTCGCGGCGGTCTTTGATCGCGCGGCCGAGGAGCCGCTCGTTGGTGTGCGGCCCGTACATGTCTGACGTGTCCAGGAAGTTGCAGCCGAGATCGAGCGCGCGGTGGATCGTGCGCATCGCCTCGGCTTCGTCGGCCGCGCCGTAGAACGCCGACATGCCCATGCAGCCGAGGCCGATCTCCGATACCTGCGGTCCGTCCGGTCCGAGCGTGCGAGTGATCATGTTCAGCTCCTGACTGTGCCCGCGAGGGCATCGCCGCGGTGGTCCTCAAACGAGTTGGCTACGGGACATAATGGCAACACTCGTGTTCCCGCTGAACCTCCCCAACGTGCTGACCGTGCTGCGGATCATGCTCGTGCCCGCGCTCGTCGTCGCGCTGCTCGGCAACACGCCCGATGGCGACGTCATCGCCGCGATCGTGTTCGCGCTCGCCTCGCTCACCGACTTCATCGACGGCTACCTCGCCCGCGCGCGCGACTCCGTCACCACCTTCGGCAAGCTCATGGACCCGCTCGCCGACAAGCTGCTGATCGTCGCCGCGCTCATCTCGCTCGTCTCCCTGCACCGCCTCGCCGCGTGGATCGCCATGGTCATCATCACGCGCGAGCTCGCCGTCACCGTGCTGCGCCTCGCCGCCACCCAGGCCGGCGTCGTGATGGCGGCCAGCATGTTCGGCAAGGTCAAGACCTGCCTGCAGATCGCCGCCATCCTCGCCGTCATCGCCGTCCACGGCCAGCCCGCATGGGTGAGCGCGCTGCTGTACCTCACCGTGCTCGTCACCGTGCTCTCCGGGCTCGACTACTTCTTCGGCATGCGCCGGCGCATGCAGCAGGCCGGCGCGCCCGCCGACGGCTGACGCGCTACGCGCCGGCGTTCAGCCACTCCTCGAGCGTCGTCTGGTGGGCGCTTGGCACACCCGAGTCGATCTCGGCGCGCAGCTCCGACAGCAGGCTGTGGCGCTCGGCGACGACGTTGTGCTGGTGGATCGTCTCGAGGTTCTCCTGGCGGGCAGCGACGAAGCTCGCGCCGTCGAGGTCCTCGAACGTCCCCACCACGCCGGCGATCATCTCGCGCACGCAGTCCTCGACGAAGCGCGGCCGGCGATGGGCCTTTTCGACCACCTCGACCTCGTCGGAGCGCTTCATCAGCTCGTAGATCTCCGACGACATGCTCGCCTCGGCGATCGCCAGCAGGCTTGCCGCGTCGATCTCCGCCGCGCACTCCTCCGTACAGCCGATCTCGAGCGTTGCGAGGCCGCGCTGGTTGTGCGTGGCCACCGGCACGCTGTCGAGGATCGCGTCGATCTGCTCCGCCGTGAAGTCCTGCGCGGCCAGGCGCTCGCGCGCGCGCGCCGCCACGAGCTCCTGCGCGCACGGGCAAGCGGTCATGCCCGTCGCGGACACGCCGACGGTGCCGCGCGTGCCGCGCTCGAACGCCACCGCGCGCCCGTGCAGCGTGTAGATCTCCTGCGTCTGGATGCCGGACACCGGCGCCGGCTTGTGCTCCGGGTAGCGCGCCGCGATCCTCACCTCCGCGCGCTCGGCGCCCTGGCGCTCGCGCACGAGCTCGGCGATGTGCCGCGCGAGCGTCTCCGCGCGGAACGAGGACTCGCTCAGCACCACCTCGCCGATCGCCTCGTTGACGACCTCGTCGAAGCGCGACATGTGCGCGCCCTTCTGGCTGTGGCTGAGGTCCACGAAGCAGTCCAGCCGCGCCAAGAACAGCTCGTCGTGGATGCGCACCACCTTCTCCACGCCGCTCACGCCCACGCGCGACAGCCCCACCGCGATGCCAGGCGCGCGCGCCTGGACGTCGTCGCCTGCGCCCCTGGTGGGAGACAGCGTGGAGGTCGGCCGTTTAGCCCGCACCGCGGCCAAGCCTAGCGCGCGCACGGCCCGCCTCCGGGCGCCCGCAGTGTCCGCCGCGGGCGCGTGGCGTCAAGCCAACCCCACGACCGCACATTTCTGGTATCAATCGCCAATCAGCCGATCGAGGCCGCTCACGGGAATGTGGGAAAGGGAGGACTCGACGGCCGGCGAGACGCAACGAGACGAACCAATTGCAACGCAACGCACGGGAGGCTTAGCGGAGAGCTGGGGAGGTCGTAGCGGAGCATCCGCTGCGATGGGGTCGGATTGGGTCGTTGGGAGGACCAGTTGAGCGAGAGGCTTGAGGGTCTGTTGGGGGCCGCGGACACAGCCGTGGTCGAGTTGGAGGAGCTGCAGGGGATCGTCGCCGAGTCCCAGGAGCGGGGCTTCATCACGGCGAACGCGTTGGCGGGCGCGCTGGAGGAGGCGGAGCTCTCAAGCCAGCAGACGCACGACCTGCTCAGCTACCTGGAGGAGCACGGGATCGACGTGCTCGCGCCGGGGGAATCTGCGCCCGAGCTGCACGCGCACGCCCCCGGGGCGGGCTCCCAAGGCGGCGACGAGGACGATGCGCTTGCCACCGACGAGCCCGAGCACGCGCTCGCGGTCGCGGTCGCCGACGAGCCCGATGAGGAACAGGAGCACGCCGGCGAGCTGCACGCGCGCCTGGAGGAGATGCGCCGGCCGGACATCGACCTGACGGTCGAGCCGAGCCTCGACTCGCTGCGCCTGTACCTGCGCTCGATCGGGCGCGTGCCGCTGCTCAGCGCCGAAGAGGAGGTGGCGCTTGCCAAGCGCATCGAGCGCGGCGACGTCGCCGCCAAGCAGCACATGGTCGAGGCGAACCTGCGCTTGGTGGTGTCGATCGCAAAGGGCTACGTCGGCCGCGGGCTGACGCTGCTCGACCTGATTCAGGAGGGCTCGCTGGGGCTGATCCGCGCGGTCGAGAAGTTCGACTACCGCCGCGGCTACAAGTTCTCGACGTACGCCACCTGGTGGATCCGCCAGGCGGTCACGCGCTCGCTCGCCGACAAGGGCCGCACGATCCGCATCCCCGTGCACATGGTCGAGCGCCTGAACAAGCTGATCCACGCCGAACGGCGCCTGATCCAGCAGCTCGGGCGCGAGCCCAGCCCCGCGGAGCTAGCCGTCGAGCTCGACTGCACCGTGCGCGAGGTGCGCGACGTCATGCGCATCACCCAGCAGCCGATCTCGCTCGAGAAGCCGGTCGGCGAGGAGGACGACTCCGCGCTCGCGGACTTCGTCGAGGACGTCTCCGCCGAATCGCCGTTCGAGATCGCCTCCGAGGCGCTGCGCCGCGAGAACGTCACCCGCGTGCTCGCCTCGCTGCCGCGGCGTGAGCGCGAGGTCATCGAGATGCGCTACGGCATCGTCGGCGGGCGCTCGCGCACGCTCGAGGAGGTTGGCCGCGCCTTCAACATCACCCGCGAGCGCGTCCGCCAGATCGAGAATCGGACTTTGAAAAAGCTGCAGACGCTGCCCGAAGCGCAGCAGCTGCGAGAGGCGTCGTAGGCGCGGGGCGCCGCGGCCCGGCCGCGGCGTCGGGCGCCCGGCCGACATTGCTTCTCCGTCGTCCGGCGTATAACCATGGCGCACGCTCGGCAAAAGATCGAAGTGCCAACGCCGCCGTGAACACCCTCTCCCCAACACCTCTCCCCTAAACTGACGGCCCCCGGCGGGGTTCCCGAGCGGTCAAAGGGGACGCGCTGTAAACGCGTTGGCTCTGCCTTCGGAGGTTCGAATCCTCCCCCCGCCATCCTCCGTTCGCCCGTGCGAAGTACCGCGCGGGCGTCGGCGCACCGGGCGCTCGCCGTCGCCAGCGCCGCCGACCCGCGGCCACGGCGCCCCCGGGCGCCCGAGCAGGAAGCCCTGCACGAGTGGCACGCCGATCCGGCGGATCTCGCGCAGCTCGGCGTCGGTCTCGACGCCCTCGGCGACGAGCAGGCTGCCGACCTGCGCGGAGTAGCCGGCGAGCGCTCCGACGAGCGCGGCGCGCTCGCTGTCACGGTCGATGCCGCTGACGAGCGCGCGGTCGAGCTTGAGGTAGCTGGGGCGCACGGCGGTGATCTGGCGCAGGCCGGAGTAGCCGGCGCCCATGTCGTCGACGGCCAGGCGCGCGCCGCGCGCGCGCAGCGGCTCGATGGCGCTGAGCAGCTGCATGTCGCCGTGCACGAGCGTCTCCTCGGTGATCTCGACGATCAGCCCCGCGAGATTGCCCGCCTGCGCGTCTCCCGCGTGCTCGAGCATCTCCATGGTCTCCTCTTCGAGCAGCACGGGCGCGGACAGGTTGACCGACAGGCTGGTGCCGGGCAGGCGGCGGGCGAACAGGTCGAGCGCGCCGCGCAGGCACGCGCGCTCGAGCGCCGCGCGCTGTCCGAGCTGCTGCGCGAGCGAGAACCAGTGCAGCGGGCTGCCGTCCTTGCGCGGCTGGCCGAAGCGCGCGAGCGCCTCGTAGGCGTGCACCGTGCCGCTGCGCACGTCGACGATCGGCTGCACGACCATCGTCAGACCGTCGCCCGCGATCAGACGCTCGAGCGCGTCGCGGGCGTTTGCGATCTCGTTGGCGCTGAGCGTCTGGTCCTCGCGCGGCGGGCTGGAGCGCGAATCGGCCACGGCACGCTCGCCGCGCTCGCCGATGCGCGCGGCGATGTCGCCGGCGAGCAGCAGCGTCTCGGCGTTTTCAGCCTGGCGGCGGGCCTGTCCGAGCATGTGGTTGAGCTCGCGCGTGAGCCTGCCGCACGTCAGCAGCAGCCCGAGGACCGCCGCGCACATCGCCGCGTACTGGGCGCTGACGTGCTCGGCGCGCACGATCGGCAGCGCGAGCGCGCCGAGCACGATGGCGCTGCCCACCCAGTGCACGCGCCCGCCGCGTGCCATCACACCGCTGGCGATCGCCGCCAGCCACAGCAGGCTGAGCGCGCTCACGTGCTGGTCGCCGACGCCGATGATCAGGACCGCCGCGGCCGCTGCCGCGGACTCCTCGATTTTCAGCCACGACTGCCGCAGCGTCGCCAGCTGCACCAGCGCCGTCAGCTCGATCGTCGCGAAGCCGAGCGTCCCCAGCGTCGGGTGCGCCAGCAGCCGCGGCTGCGCCGCGATCAGGGCCATGCCGATCAGCCCCATCGCGATCCTCGCCTTCGCCGCGGTGCGCCGCGCGCGCAGGATCCGCTCGTCGCGCTCGATCGGCACCGCGGATTGGAGCAGGGGCATGGGCATCGTCGTCAGCTTCGCCCTCGGCGACCCGGTACTTGACTGGTTTGACGGCTGTCTAGACCGCTGTCATGCGGGTGCGACCGCCTCCATGCAGCCGTCGCGGCCGGCAGCCGTCGCGGCCAGCGCGACACTGCGCCAGCCGACGCGACAGAGCGCGACGGCTACTCCTCGGCGCAGGGGTCCAGGTGCGCGGCGTGCATGCCCGGCGGCACTCCCAGCTGCACGCCCACCAGCTGCAGCAGGCCGAGCAGCCGCTCGCGCTCGTCTTCGCCGATCGGCGCGCACAGATGGCGCTCGAAGCCCATCGCCAGCTCGAGCGCGCGCTCGAGCAGCTGGCGCCCTTCGGGGGTCAGGTACAGCGCGCGCTTGCGACGGTCGCGCGCGTCGTGGCGGCGTTCGAGCAGCTGGCGCGCCTCGAGCGCATCCACGAACGCGACCATGCGGCTCGCGGGGATCTGCAGGCGCTCGCCGGCCGCCTGCTGGGAGATGCCCTCGGCGACGCCGACCGCGCGCAGCAGCGCGAACTCGCGCGGTTCGAGCGCGAGCGGCGCGAGCGTCTCGCGAAAGCGCCGCGCGACCGCGTATCCGATCGACGACAGCGTGAAGCCGACCGAGCGGAACGGCGCGTCCGCGCCTGGCGGCGGCGGCAGCGGCGCAGTCAGGTCCGCAGGCAGGTCCGCGGGCACGTCGCGACGCGGGATCGGCGACAGGTCGGCAGGCGCCGCCGGCGGGGCGGCATCCCCCAGCTCCCCAGAGACCTTCATCGCACGATCATACTGCAGCGGAACTACTTATGGTGTAGATTGTTCTGATCGGAACCATTACACGCGTAAAGGTTTGTGCGCTCGAACACAAAGTTGCCCGAGCGCGACGGCGCCCCACCCGACCCCGAACCGGACCCGAGCGCAGGCGATGAGTTCCAGACCGGACGCCGGTCACAGTCGTACTTGGTATCCATGGCAGGCAAGCCTGCCAGCGAGGAAAGGACGCTGACGATGGCATCGATAACGCGCTGGGTGCTGACACACAAACGCATCGTGGTGGCCTTCTGGCTTGTGCTGACGCTCGTCGGCATGGCCTCGGCGGGGTCGGCGAGCAAAGCGCTCAAGCAGAAGTTCTCGGTGCCGGGCAAGGAAGGCTGGGCGGCGAACCAGCAGATCGCGCGCGACTTCCACGGCACCGGCGGCGGGCGCGCGCCGCTGCTGGCGGTGGTCACGCTGCCCGCCGGGAGCCCGGTCGACTCGGCGGCGGTGCAGGCGCAGCTGCACGGCGTGGAAGCACGCCTGCAGAGCACGCTGCCGGGAGCGCGCATCGCAGGCTACGCGAGCACGCACAGCGCCGCGTTCCTCTCGCGCGACGCGCGCACCACCTTCGTGATCGCCTATCCCCCGCCCGCCGCCAACGAGACATTCGAACAGAACCCCGAAGCCGCCAGGCAGGCCACGGCGGCGCTGAAGGGCGCCACGGTGGCGGGCGCGCCGGTACGCGTGACGGGCTACGACGCGCTGTCCACGCAGAGCGGCGGCGGCAACGGCCCGGGCGTGCTGCTGGAGGCGTTGCTTGGCGGCCTCGGCGCGCTGCTGGTGCTGGCGTTCGTGTTCGGCTCGTTCCTTGCGATCGTGCCGCTGATGATGGCCGTCGCGGCGATCATGACCACGTTCCTGGTCGTATGGGGCCTGACTGCGGTGACCGAAGTCTCGCCGATAGTCCAGTACCTGATCGCGCTGATCGGCCTGGGCGTGTCGATCGACTACTCGCTGCTGGTGGTCGTGCGCTGGCGCGAGGAGCGCGCTCGCGGGCTGTCGCAGGAGCAGGCGATCGAACGCGCCATGCAGACCGCCGGACGCGCGGTGGTGTTCAGCGGCACCACCGTCGCCATCGGATTGCTGGCGCTGATCGCGCTGCCGCTGCCGTTCCTGCGCTCGGTGGGCTACGGCGGCATGCTGATCCCGCTGGTGAGCGTGTTCGTGGCGCTGACGCTGCTGCCGGTCGTGCTCGCGAAGCTCGGCCCGCGCTTGGACTGGCCGCACGTGCGCGACGACGGCCACGCCAGCCGCTCATGGACGGCGTGGGCGCAGCTGGTCGTGCGTGGGCGCTGGCTGGCGGCGCTGGGCGCCGCGCTGGTGCTGGCGGCGCTGGTGCTGGCGGCCACCAGCCTGCAGCTGGGCACCTCCAACGTCAACACGATCGCCAAGGAAGGCGAGGCCAAGCAGGGTCTCGAGGCGCTCGAGCGCTCGGGCATCGGCTCGGGCCCGCTGGTGCCGGGCGAGGTGTTGGTCAGCGGCGCGAGCTCGCCCGCGCGCGTGGCCGCGGCGCTGGCGAGCGTGCCCGGTGTGCACGGCGCCGTCGCTCCGGCGCTTGCGTCCTGGCGGCAGGCGGGCACGGCGGTGGTGGACGAGTTCCCCACCCCGGATGCCTCCACGGCCGCGGGACGCGCGACGCTCGAGCGCGTGCGCGCGGCCGCGCGCACGGCCGGCCCCGATGTGCGCGTGGGCGGCATCGGCGCGCAGAACGAAGACTTCATCAACGCCGTTTATGGCAACTTCCCGCTGATGATCGCGCTGATAGCCCTGATCACGTTCGTGCTGCTCGCGCGCGCCTTCCGCTCGCTGCTGCTGCCGCTGAAGGCGGTGATCCTCAACGTCATCAGCGTGGGCGCCGCGTGGGGCGTGCTGGAGCTGGTGTGGCAGAGCGGCCATGGCTCCAGCCAGATCTGGGGCATCTCCGCGACCGGCTCGATCACGGCGTGGATCCCGCTGATGGTGTTCGCGTTCCTGTTCGGGCTGTCGATGGACTACGAGGTGTTCATCCTGGCGCGCATGCGCGAGGAGTACGACGCGACGGGCTCGACCGACACGGCGGTCGTGCGCGGCATCGGGCGCACGGGACGGCTGGTGACGAGCGCGGCGCTGATCCTGTTCCTGGCGTTCGTGTCGCTGGCGTCGGGGCCGGAAACGGAAATCAAAGTGCTGGCGACGGGCCTCGCGGCGGGCATCCTGCTCGACGCGACTGTGATCCGCGCGCTGCTGGTGCCGGCGGTGGTGTCGCTGTTCGGCAGCTGGAACTGGTGGCTGCCGCGAATGCCCGCGCGGCTGCTGCGCGTCGAGCCCTCCCCCTCGCCGCGCCCGGCCGCCGGCAAGCCGGCGGCCGAGGTGGCGCTGTGATGGCGAACCCGGCGCTGGGCGACAACGGCATCGAGGTCGAGGGCCTGGTTCGCGACTTCAAGGGCGGCGTGCGCGCGGTCGACGCGATCGACCTGCGCGTGGCGCCGGGGGAGATCTACGGCTTCCTGGGCCCGAACGGCGCGGGCAAGTCGACGACGGTGCTGGTGCTGACGACGCTGCTGCCGCCGACGGCGGGCAGCGCGCGGGTGGCGGGGCTGGACGTGGTGCGCCAGGGGCCGGAGGTGCGCCGGGCGATCGGCGCGTCGCTGCAGGAGTCGGCGCTCGACCCGTTCCTGACGGGCCGCGAGCACATGCGCCTGCAGAGCGCGCTGCACGGGCTCGGCAAGGCCGACGGCGAACGGCGCGGCGCGGAGCTGCTGGAGCGCGTGGGGCTGACGGACGCGGCCGACCGCAAGGTGGGCGGCTACTCGGGCGGGATGAAGCGCCGCCTGGACCTGGGCCTGGCGCTGGTGCATGGCCCGCGGCTGCTGTTCCTGGACGAGCCGACGACGGGCCTGGATCCGCAGAGCCGCGCGGCGCTGTGGGACGAGGTGCGCAGGCTGGCGAACGACGGCGTGACGGTGTTCCTGACGACGCAGTACCTGGAGGAGGCGGACGTGCTGGCGGACCGCGTGGGGATCATCGACCGCGGCAGAATCGTCGCGGAGGGCACGCCGGCGGAGCTGAAGGCGTCGATCGGGCGCCCGAGCGTGGAGGTGATTCCGCAGGATCCCAGCGAGCGCGAGCGCGCGGCGGCGGTCCTGGGGCGCTTCGGCGAGCGCGCGGCGGCGTCGAGCAGCGGCGTCGCGGTGCGCCTGGCGGAGGGCATCGGCGACGTGGCGGAGATCGTGCGCGCGCTCGACGCGGAGGGCGTTGCGATCGCGGACCTGCGGCTGCACACGCCGTCGCTCGACGACGTGTTCCTGGCGAAGACCGGCCGCTCGCTGGAGGGCGCGGGCGACGGCGGGGACGCGCACGACGAGCAGTCGGAGCCGGTGTCGGCGAGCGCATGAGCGAGCACGCGACGCAGATCGGCGTGCTGGCGCGGCGCTCGATGCGCAAGACGCTGCGCCAGCCCTTCCAGCTGTTCCCGATCGTGTTCTTCCCGCTGATCCTGCTGGCGGTGAACGCGAGCGGGCTGAAGGCGGCGACGTACCTGAAGGGGTTTCCGACGCACTCCTACATCTCGTTCGCGATCGCGGTGGCGTTCATCCAGGGCGGGATGTTCTCGCTGATCAACACAGGCACGAACCTGGCGGAGGACATAGAGAGCGGCTTCTTCAACCGCCTGGCGCTGACGCCGCTGCGGCGGGTGTCGCTGATCGCGGGCCTGCTGGTGGGCGTGGCGGCGCTGGGCGTGCTGCAGTCGGCGGTGTACATGCTGATGGGCGTGGTGGCGGGCGCGCACCTGGACGCGGGCGCGGGCGGCGTGCTGGTGATCCTGGCGCTGGGCGCGCTGACGGCGGTGGGCTTCGGCGCGCTGGGCTGCGCGGCGGCCCTGCGGACGGGCTCGGGCGAGGCGGTGCAGGGCCTGTTCCCGCTGTTCTTCGTGTTCATCTTCCTGTCGTCGAGCAACCTGCCGCGCAACCTGCTGAAGACGGGCTGGTTTCACACGGTGGCGAATGTGAACCCGATCTCGTACCTGATCGAGGGCTTTCGCAGCCTGTACATATACGGCTGGGACGGCACGGCGCTGTGGCGCGGCTTCGCGGTGGCGATCGGCCTGACGCTGGTGGCGCTGCTGGCCGTTGCGGGAGCGTTGCGCACGAGGCTGCAGCGGACATGATCCTGGACGCGCATGGCGGCGCCGGATCTGCGTCCTCAGTCGCTCGCGTGCACAGCACGCCACGCTCCCTGCGTCCTTGCCCGGCTTGCCCTGCGAGCCCAGGATGCGCTGCATGAACAGTCACGGCGGCCTGTGGCGGGTGGCGCGCACGATCGCGTGGCGCAGCCTGCACACGTATGTGCGCAGGCCGGACCTGTTCGTGCCGTCGCTGGTATTCCCGCTGGTGTTCCTGGCGAGCTTCGCGGGCGGCCTGTCGGCGCTGGGTACGCTGCGCGGCCTGAACTTCCCGGCGGGCTACACGGCGTTCCAGTTCGTGTTCGTGCTGTGCCAGTCGGCGATGTTCGGCGGGCTGTTCACGGGCTTCACGCTGGCGTTCGACTTCGAAAGCGGCTTCGCGCGGCGGCTGATGCTGGCGGCAGAGGACCGCCGCGGGATCGCGCTGGGCTACGCGCTGGTGGCGCTGACGCGCGCGGCGATCACGCTGAGCGTGGTGAGCGCGGTGGCGCTGGCGGCGGGCATGCGCATCACGGGCGACGGCGTGGACGTGTTCGGCCTGTATGGGCTGGCGCTGCTGCTAACGCTGGTGGGCTACGGCTGGGCGGCGGGCGTGGCGTTTCGCTTCCGCTCGATCCAGGCGGGCCCGCTGATGCAGACGCCGGTGTTCCTGCTGCTGTTCCTGGCGCCGGTGTACGTGCCGCTGAGCCTGCTGAAAGGCTGGATCCACGCGGTCGCGAGCGTCAATCCGGCGACGGCGTTCCTGGATGCGGGCCGCGGCCTGATCTCCGGCGTGCACAACCACACGGCGCTGGCGTTCGCGTGCGCGCTGGGCTCGATCGTGCTGTTCGGGATATGGATGCTCGCCGGGCTGCGCAGCGCCGAGAACGCACCCTGATCGCGAACTCGGGAGGCGTCCGCGCACCGGCGGCCGGCCCGGTGCCAGACACGCGTCGGCGAGCCCGGTCGGGCGCCAGGCTCAGGATCGCTGCAGCCGGCGCGCGAGCTCGTCGGCGTCGCGCGTGCTGACGAGCACGCGGTGCAGCATGGTGCCGTTGTCGACGGCGAACGACAGGCCGGGAGCACGGCGGCGCACGACGAACGCTTCGTCGAGGCGGATCGTGCGCGCGACGTAACACACCCATGGCAGGCGCAGCCCGACTTTGATGCCCGAGCGCATGGCCTCGCGCATGGGGTCGGCGACGACGCGCACGTCGCTGATGTCGGCGCGCGCGACGCGGATGCTGCGCATCAGCCCGAGCAGCTTCTCCCACAGCGACAGCCGCACCTCGACGTACTCGTCGGTGACGTTGATGCGCATCGGCTCGACAGCCTATAGCGCCGCCCGCGCGGGTCGGCGAGCGAATCGCGCCGCTGAAGGGCTTGCGCACCGGCATGCGGGCGCCGGCCGCACCGCGGCGCGGCGCGTTCGACGGCCGGCCATGCATGCCGTACCGCACATCGCCGGCCGCATGCTCACAGACGCTTGTCTGCATGGTATTTTCATGTTTTTGTCTCCGATTATCCCCGCATTGGATAGCCAACTACCTAAGACGATTGTCTGTGGAACTTTCGTCTGCGCAGCGCGAGAGTTGGAACGGTGGAAACTGTCCGTAAGCAATTTGCCGAGAACCTTCGGCATCACCGCGACCGGGCTGGACTGTCGCAGGAGGCGCTTGCGGACATCTGCGACCTGCACCGCACCGAGATCAGCCTGCTGGAGCGCTGCAAGCGCTCGCCGCGGCTGGAGACGATCGTGATCCTGTCCCGCGGCCTGGAGCTCGAGTCGCCGGGCGAGCTGCTCGAGGGGATCGGCTGACAAGCCAGCCGACGGCCGGCTGCGGCCCGCAGCAAGGCGCTCGTCGTTGAGGATTGCTACGGAGCGGGCTGCGGCTTGACCCGGATGACGTCGAGTCGGGTCAGATTTAGCTTTGGGGCATGTTCTCCGGCGATGCAAAGACGCAGGCGCGAACCGCTCAGCTGAAGCCGCAGCCTTGGCGCTGGAGCCACCCGCGGGTGCTCGTCGAGCACCCGGACGAGGCGACCGGCCTGGAGATCGCCTCGGGCCTGCGCTTCGCCGGCTACGCCGTCGCCGTGTGTCCCGGCCCAGCCGGACATGGGCGCTGTCCACTGACCGGGCCCGCAGGATGCGCCCCCGCTCACGACGCCGATGTCGTCGTCAGCTCGTTGGGCTACGAGCACGAGGCGGCCCGGGAGGTCTTGCGCGAACTGCGCGTGCGCTATCCCGACACGCCGCTGGTGGTCGAGGCGCCGTCGGAGTTGGACGCGGGCCTGCGCGAGCTGTTGGACGGCTGCCATCGGCTGCCGGCGCCGGCGAGCACCGAGCAGATCGTGGCCACCGTGCAGGGTCTGTCGGGCCACGCCGCCGAGGAGGGGCCCGCCGGTGCGTAGCCCCTTTCACAGCGAGCAGGAGGCATTCCGCTTCCTCCTGCTGCTGACGCTCGCCCTGATCCTGGTCGTGCTTGCCGCGGCGCTCGGCCCCACGTGGCTCGCGCTCGTAGTACTTGCCGTGGTGGCCGGCGCCGGCGCCGCACGCGCGGCGCAGCTGCGCATGCGCAAGCTCCGCGGCCTGGAGCTGCCGGTGAAGATGGCTCCCCCACACATCGGCTCGGCAGCGGAGCGCCGCGTCCTCGTCGTCGCCAACGACACGCTCGGCGAGGAGGCGCTGCTGAGCGAGCTCGAGCGGCTGGCCTGCGTGCCGCACACGCACGTGCTGCTGCTCGTGCCCGCGCTGATCTCCTCCTCCGAGCGCCTGACCGGCGCCGTCGACGGCGTTTTGGAGCAGGCGCGCGTGCGCCTGCAGACGGCCCTCGGCCGCGTCGGCCAGGGCCTAGCCGCCGTCGCGGGGGAGATCTCCGAGGCGGACCCGCTCGAGGCGATCGAGGACGCGTTCGCCACGTTCGCGCCGGACGAGGTCATCGTCTCCACTCGCTGGGAGCGGACTGCGGGCGGGCTCGAGCCACAGCTTGCGGGTCTCGTGCGCGAGCGGTTCGCCGTGCCCGTTCGTCATCTCGTCTTCGAGCCCGGCGCCGCCGCGCACGAGCCGGACAGGGAGACGGAGGCGCGATATCGGCGCGAGTCCGGCGACGCCGCCGCCAGCAGGTTCGGGCTGAGGGCGCTCGCCGGAGCGGGCATCGGGGCCGCGGTGGTGATGTCGGCGATCGCGCTGGTTCAGAGCAGCGAAAGGCAGGAAGCGCGCGCGGCGTCCCAGGTCGCCGACGAGCAGGCCGCCGCGCTGCCGCCGGTGGCAAAGCTGGTCGTGTTGAAGGTCATCCCGGAAGGCAAGCCAGGTCCGGAAGGCGAAAAGCACGACGAGTTCACGCAGACCGAATTCACCGTCCACGTGGGCCAGCCCCAGGAGCTGAGGATCGACAACACCGACGAAGTGCCGCACAGCATCACCTCGCCGGGAGCGGGCGTCAACATCGTCGTCATGCCAGGCGTCCACACCTACACGCTGGTCGTCAAGCACGCCGGCACGTTCCTCTGGTTCTGCACCTTCCGATGCGACGAATGGGCGATGCAGCACCCCGGCTACATGAGCGGCTATATCACGGCCAGCTAGGCGACTCCGGAGCGAAGCCGACGTCGGGACTCGAACCCGAGACCCCCTCCTTACCATGGAGGTGCTCTACCAGCTGAGCTACGTCGGCGTGGCCCGCATCGTAGCGCCCCACGGTCGCCTCGCGCGCGCCTGTCTGGACTGGCCAGGCATCCGCTGCTACCGGCGGCGTCGCCATGAGTCTTGGCAATGATTGTTGCAGACTGGCAAGAATAGTAGCCATCAGTTGTTATGGTCGACTCATGGACTTCCGTCGGCCGCTGCAGGTCGTCACTCCGACGCTGGATGGGGACGTGTTGAGCGTACTCGCGCGCGCGGAAGCCGAGATGACCGGCCGCGAGCTGCAACGGGTCATCGGCCACGGCTCTCATCAAGGGATCCGCAACGCCGCCGACCGCTTGGCCGAGCAGGGCGTCGTCGCCCGTCGCTCCGCCGGCAACGCCAACCTTTACCAGCTCAACCGCGACCACGTCGCAGCGACCTGGATCGAAGGGCTCGCGGGTCTTCCCGCACAGGTGCTCGATCGGCTGCGCGATGCGATCAGTAAGTGGGACCGGCGCCCGACGCTCGTCGTGCTGTTCGGCTCCGTCGCCCGCGGCGAGGCCACACCCGAGAGTGATCTGGACCTGCTCGTCGTGCGCCCCGCAGACTGTGAGCCGGACGAGCCGGTGTGGCAGGAACAGATCTCAGCGCTTCAGGCGCACGCGAGCGCGTGGACGGGGAACGACGCCAGGGTTCTCGAGTTTGGCGAGCAGGAGCTCACCGGCGACGGGCCCCAACAGGTCCTCACCGACGCGGCCCGCGACGGGATTGAGCTTTACGGCACACTGCGCCTGCTGCGCCGCGGCTCCCACACCGCAACATAACGCCGCGCCTGCACCTAGCTCTAAAAGGTCCGCCCCGACGGCGCAGCGCTCGGCAACGCCCTGCGCACGCTGCTCGGCATGAAGACCCGTGCCGGATACAGCCACGAGCACATCAGCTCCGTCGGATGCAAGCGCGCTCAACGCGCAGCCGAGCGGCTGCTACAAGCCGCCCGCGAGCGGCGTATCAGCCGCTGACGCCGCCACACGGGCAACGGACCGCTACGCGGTCGCGGTGCCACTGGCATGCGGCATCCCGCACCGCGTTTCACGGGCTCGTTCTGGTGAGCACCACACCGCGGCTCGCTGGCTACGCGAGTCGCCGTCGATACTCCATGCGGCGCGTCTCCAAGGGCTCGCTCTGGCTCGGTTCCATATCAACCATTTTCTCCTTCTGAACCGGGTGCTGACCCGGATCCGCCTGGGGGTGGCCCGCCTTCACCGCCTGCGGGTGGCTGTCCACCAGCGGGCGCTCCGCTGGCGCCGAAGGCGCCTTTGAGGTCGCTCTGGCATTTCTTCTGCGCCGCCTTGAATGTTTCGCTCGAGGTGTTGATGCCTGTGGTGTTGAACACGGGGCCCTTGCCGCTGGTGTTCGGCGTGGGGAGGTTGACGCCGTTTTCGCGCATGCATCCGGCGTACTTCGTCAGTCCCGCTCGGGCAGTCGCGCTGTCCAGACCGGGGCGTGCGCCCCCAGGAAAGCCGCCGCCCCCGCATTTCTTGATCGCTTCCTCGAACTTGGAGCGGGACACGCCTTCCGGGAGCTTGAAGCCGCTTGCGCCGCCGCTCGGGGGTCCTCCGCTGCCTGGCTGGCTGGCGCCGCCAGAGGGCGCGGAGGGGAGATTGATGCCTTCTTTCTGCAAGCACGACCGCAGCGAGGCGAAGCGGCTGGATCGTGCGGACGCGTCTTTCGCCGTGCTGGCAGTGGTGGAGTTGCCACCGCCGCTGGAGCTGCCGCACGCGGCGAGCGCGAGCGCGGCGGCAGGGATCGCGAGGAGCGTGATTGCCGAGCGCAATCGTGGACGCGCGAGCTGTCGGGGGTGGCTGGGTGTGTCTGCTGACATCTGTGGTGGTTCCTTATCGTTGGTGTTTGCTGTCAGGGCTAGCCGGCTCCGAAGAGCTGCTGCGCTGCGCTGCCGCTCGTGCTCGAGCTGCTGGTGCCAGAACCGCCCGAGGAGCTGATGGTGATCGAGCTGGCGCTGACGCTGCCGTTCTTGTTCTTGCTTCCCGTGACGATCACGGTGTCGCCGGGGTGGATGCCGTGTACGTTCGTCGTGGCTGTCTTGCTCACTTTTGTGCCTGCTGGCGCGCTGACCTTGACCGTGTTGCCTTCGCTGCTGGTCACATACAGGGTGCTGCCGTTGGCGAAGGAGACTTCGCCTGTTGTGACGCCGCCGCCTGAAAGGCCGCCGGCGCCGGGGAAACCTCCGCCGCCGGGGAAGCCGGCGGCGGAGCTGCCTGTCGGGCTGCTGCTGGCGCTCGATGTCCCTCCTGCCGCCAGACCACCGCGCAACGCGGCGAGACCGGAGGGAATGCCTGCGCTCGTCCCGGAAGAAGTTTGTCCCTTCTCGACCTCGACACCGGCGAAAAAGGCGCAAGCGAGAAGCAGCACCACGAGCAGTGTGACGGGGACGGGAGCGAGCAGCTTGCGCCGGGGCCGGCGCGGCAGCTCCTCGGGCTCCTCCAGCCACTCCTCCTCGGGCTCGGCCTCATAGTCGAGCGTGCTTGTCTCGATTGGCGCGTCCTCAGTCATCTGGTGCTCCTGGTCTGGGGGAAGTGGGTCACTCAAAGCGCAGCGCTTCGATCGGTCGCAGGCGCGCGGCGCGCGCCGCTGGATAGGTGCCGAAGAACAGGCCCGAGAGGGCCGCTGCGCCGAAGGCGAGGAAGATCGAGTATGTGGCGATCTCGGGGTGCACGCCGGCGATCTCGAACTGGCTGCCGATCACGCCCACCGCGACGCCTGTCAACCCGCCGATCAGCGAGACGAGCACTGCCTCGGTGAGAAACTGTGTGAGGATGTCCGAGCGGCGGGCGCCGATCGCCTTGCGGATGCCGATCTCGCGGGTGCGCTCGGTGACGGACACGAGCATGATGTTCATCACGCCGATGCCGCCGACAAGCAGCGAGATCGCGGCCACCTCACCAAGGAGGGTCGTGAACACGCTCGAGGTCGAGCTCGAGGTTTCGAGCAGCGAGCCCTGGTTGAGCACGCTGAACCCCGGTTCTTCGGTGTTCTTGATTTTGTGTCGTTCCTCGATGATCTCCTTGACCTCGCCTTCGGCGGCGTCGAGCGCGGATTCGGACTTCGCCTGTACGGTGATCGAGTCGATCGCACCGACACCGGTGAGAGAGGACTGGACGGTGGTGATCGGCGCCATCACTACGTCATCCTCGTTGGTGGTGCCGTTCGTGCCCTTTTTGGCAAGAACGCCCACGACTTCGTAGTTGGACCCGTTCACCTTCATCGTCTGTCCGATCGCGCTCGCGCCGCCGAACAGTTCCTTGACGACTTCCTGGCCGATCACAGCCACCCGCCGGTGCTTGGCTACGTCTTCGGAGGTGAACGAGGAGCCTTCGGCGAGCTCGTAGCTGTGCGCGGTCAGGTACGAGGGCGTGGTGCCGGTGAATGAGGAGGGTTCAAAGCTCGTGCCGTCGTAGACGAGCGTGACACTCGACGCGTCGACCACGGGCGAAGCGCTCTTCACATCGGGCGCCAGGCTGGGGTTCTGCAACGCTTCGGCATCGGCCTTGGTCAGGGAGACGCTGCTGGTGCTTGCAGCCCCGGCGAAGCGACGCAGGCCGCCGCTGCCCTGCACGACGAGCACGTTCGTGCCGAGGCTCTGGATCTGCGACTGCACTGCCTTGGAGGAGCCGTTGCCGACGGCGATCAACACGATCACGGAGGCGACGCCGATCGTCATGCCGAGGATTGTCAGCCCCGAGCGCAGCTTGTTGGCGGTGATTCCACCCCAGGCGATGCGCAGCATCTCCCGGCCGATCATGTCTGGGCCTCGCTTAGCGGATGGTGAGCGGACTTCTGGTGGTGCGGCGCGGGGGGCGCCTCGTCCACGCCAACGCTGCGTCGGTCCTCGATCACCCGTCCGTCGCTGAGGTGGATCACCCGCTTGGCCTGTTCGGCGACGTCGGGCTCGTGCGTGATCAGCACGACCGTGCGCCTTTCCTCGTTGAGGTGGGCGAAGATGCGCAGAACATCCTCGGTCGAATGCGAGTCGAGGTTGCCCGTCGGCTCGTCGGCGAGGATCATCGTCGGGTTGGTTACGAGCGCCCGGGCGACAGCGACCCGCTGCTGCTGGCCGCCCGATAGCTCGGAGGGCTGGTGGTGCACGCGCTTTGCCATCCCGACCGCGGCAAGCGCCTGCTGCGCGCGCTCACGCCGGGTGTGACGATCGACGCCGGCGTAGGCGAGCGGCAGCTCGACGTTCGCGAGCGCGCTCGTGCGCGGGACGAGGTTGAAGCTCTGAAAGACGAACCCGATCTTGCGATTGCGCAGATCAGCGAGGTCGTCCTCGTCCATGTCACGTACATCGGTGCCGTCGATCAGATAACGGCCACCGGTCGGCAGATCGAGGCAGCCGAGGATGTTCATCAGCGTGCTCTTGCCGCTGCCGGAGCTGCCCATGATCGCCACGAAGTCGCCGCGCGCGATCTGCAGCGAGACCTCGCGCAGCGCGCGCACCCTGATCTGGCCGAGCTCGAAGGTCTTCGAGACCTGCTCAACGAGAATCGCCGGTGGACGCCGACGGCCCGTCGCACGGGCTCGCGGCGCGCCGCGTTCGATCAGCGGCCGCTCGCGCACCGCGCGCGCACCCTGAGCCGAGCTGGTATGCGAAGCTTTGGGTCGCATCACGGCCCTCCAGCGGGGAAGCCGCCACCACCGGGGAATCCGCCCCCGCCGAGGCCGCCACCGAGTCCGCCGAGCCCGCTTTTCGAGCTGCCGCGCGACCCGAACAAGGAGCTGGATGATCCCGTGCTGGTGCTGGAGGTCGGCAGGACCACCGTTTCGCCGACGTTCAGGCCGGTGAGGATGATCGTAGAGCTGTTGCCGGCCATCCCCGTCGTCACCGAGCGGGTGACCTGCTTGCCGTTACGAAGGACCGTGACCGAGCCGACTTTGATCGCGCTCGTCGGCACGTTGATGCCTTCGGCTTCTTTCACCACGATTTCGGCGGTGGCGCTCATGCCGGGCTTCAATCCCGATTCGGTCTGGTCGAGCTGGAAGGTGACGTCGTAGCTGACCGCGCCGCTGCTGCTACTGCTGCTGCTCGAGAGCACGGCTACGTTGGTCACGTGCGCTGCGAACTTGCGCCCTTCGAGCGCTTCGACGGTCACGGTGGCGATCTGACCCACATGCACCTGGGTGATTTCTGACTCGCTCAGCGCAACGACGAGCTGGTAGCCGTGCACGTCTACCAGTTCGATGAAGGCGCTGCTGGAGCCCGAGCCTTCCGAGCTGCTCGAGCCGCCGCCTGTCGTGCCAGTGCTCGCGGCAGCGCTGCCGCCTGCGCTGCTCGTCCCGGTGCCCGTCGCGTCGGCGACGTCGTTGAAGGTGGCGCTACCTGTGTAGACGGCGCTACTCGTCGTCGCGTTGGTGGCGCCACTGCCGCTCTCTCCCGCTCCGCCGCCGTCCGCTCCGCTCGTGCCAGTGTCACCGCCGGTGGCGCCCGCTCCGCTCGTGCCAGTGTCACCGCCGGTGGCGCCCGCTCCGCTCGTGCCAGTGTCGCCGCCGGTGGCGCCCGATCCGCTCGTGCCCGTGCTGGCGCTGCCGCTCTCTCCCGCTCCGCTGCTGCCGTGGGTGCTGCTGCCGGCGGCGCTGTTCGTAGCGCCCGTCACGCTGCTGCTCGCCGTCGAGCCTGACGTGCTGCTGCTGGCGCCGTGCGAGCTGCTGCTCGACGCGCCGGCGGAGCCCGTGGAGCTGGATTCCCCGGAGGACCCTGTGCTTCCTGAGCCGCTCCCGGAGACGGCTTCGCCGACGGAGTTCTTGATCGAGGCGACGACGCCTTCGGTGGGTGCAAACAGCTTGGTCTCCTCCAGCGTGCGGCGGGCGCTTTCGACGTTCAGTTCCGCGCTCTTGACGCTGTTCTCCGCGCTCACCAAGGTCGAGTGCGTCGGCGGCGCGGCTTTGGATTCGTTGGAGGCGAGTGTGGACTGCAACGACAGTTCCGCGTTCTTGACGCTCGTCCGCTCCTGTTCGATCGACTGCTTGTCCTTGAGTTCGGTGGTGGCCTGGTTCCGCTTGTCGTTGGCGACCGCGTTGCGGGCTGAGGCAATCGACTGCTGAGCCTTCAGCGTCGTCGCTGCCTGGTTGTTCTGGGCGCTGGTGATCGAGTTGTTGTCCTGCACGACCTTGGCTTCGTCGGACTTGATCGTGGCTTCGGCGGAGCTGACCTTCGATTCCGCGGTGCTGACAGCCGACTGTCCGGTTTCCGGTTTGGATTTTTCCGAGCCGGAGTCCGCCTTGGCCGATTCAAGTGCCGACTTCGCTTCGCTGAGCTGCGTCTTCGCTTCGGCCAGCGACTTCTGGTCGGCTTCGCGCTGCGCGATCGCCTGATCGACTGAGTCCTGCTGGCTGTTTGCTTCCAGCTTGATCGACTGTTCGGTCTCTTTGAGGCTCTGCTCTGCCTGGGCGACCGTCGCACGGGAGGCTGCCTTGTCCGAGCGCACCGTCTGTTCGGTCTGTGTCAACGACTGCTTGGCGGAGCTCACTGACGCGCGTGACTGTTCGACGCTGATGCCGTCCTGGCGTTCCTCCACCGGCGTGAGCCCTTCCAGATCCGACTGGTAGGCGGCCTGCTCTGTCTCCAGGCTCATTTCCGCCGAGCGCAGGCTCGATTCCGCGCTCGTCGGGTCGATTTCAGCCAGCAGCTCGCCAGCGTAAACATGCTGGCCTTGGCTGACATACACTCGCTCGACCGTGCCGCTGCTCGCGAAGTTGACCCCGACTTTCGTCGTGGGCGAGAGCGTCCCGTTACCGGACACCGTGGACTGCACAACACCGCGCTTGACAGTCGTCGTGCGCGTAGTCTGCCCACTCGACTGCGACGCGGCCCCGACCGCGGTATACGCGACGACGATCGCCGCGATGCACAGCGCCGCCAACAGCCCGTTGAGTACCGGCTGCTCCCTGAACCTGCCGATCAGGTCCCCGCCGTGCAGTCGGTCGTCATCGCCGAGCGATGGCCGCCGTCGACCACGAGCGTCCGAACTGCCGTCAAGCTGTGTGTGCCTCGGCTGATGCCGTCTGAGTGCCATCGTATTTGATGTGTCGGGATGCGTGTAGAGCGGCGGTGCGGGATTCGCCCGCTGCCGCCGCAGAGTTCCAGCCTGCCGCCGTTCGGTAAGGGTCTGGTTAGAACCTTCTAAGAGCCCGGTACGAATTGCCCAGACCCCTTATCCCTGCGTAAGCGACGCGCTACGGTCTGACCCATGCAAGCGCTGGTGGTGGATAACGATCAGTATGCACTCGACACTCTCACGGTCGCGCTTGCCCGAGACGGCTACCAAGTGCTGATCGGCAGCAGTGGCGAGGAGGCGATCAAGCATGTGGCCGAGCACACACCGGATGTCCTGCTGCTCGAGTGCCACCTGCCCGATGTCGATGGGTGTGAGGTGTGTAGGCGAGTACGCCGTCTTCCCGACCACATCCGTATCCTGATGTTCTCCTATGCGTGTGGCGTTGACGAACGTGTGAAGGGACTCGAGGCCGGCGCCGATGTCTATATGTCAAAGCCACTGGTGATGGCCGAGCTGATTGCTCGCCTGCGGGCCCTTTTCCGTCGCATTGAGGCGCCGGAGAGACCAGCCGCTTTGAGCTGGGGTGGGGTCAGGCTCGATCCGACCCTGTACGCGGTGGCGGGCGATGGCGCTTACCGCGAGCTGACACCTACCGAATACCGGCTGCTGGAGCTGTTTATGCAAAACCCCGAGCGTGTCCTATCGCATGCGGAGATTGACGAGAGCGTTTGGGGCGGTGAGCTCATGCAGGCAACAACGCTGCGCGTCTACATTGGTTATATCCGGTGCAAGATGCTCGAATGCGGTGCTGGGCGGCTCATCCATACCGTTCCGGGAGAGGGATACGTTCTGCGTCAGGCTCAGTAGCAGTGGGTCCGGAGGCATCGACCTCAAGCGGCGAGAAGGAAAGCGTGACGACCGCGCCGCCGTCGAGCGCATTCTCAGCACGGACAGCGGCGCCGTGTTCCTCGGCGACCTTCTGCACGATCGACAACCCCAGCCCCGAGCCGGGCACCGTCCGCGCGGTGGGCGCGCGGTAGAAACGGTCGAACACGTGCGGGAGGTCCTTCGTGGTGAAACCGAGGCCGTGATCGCGCACCGTGAGCGTCGCGTCTTTGACGGCCACTTCGATCGGCGCGCCGGGGGGGCTCCACTTGATCGCATTGTCGAGCAGGTTGGCAAGTGCTCGACGCAGCCGGCGCTCCCTGCCGCTGATCACAGTGGGCTCGAGCGATGGCACGAGCACGGCACCGGGATGGCGCCTGCCCCAACGCTCGAGCTCGGATGCGACCAACGCGTCCAACGGGATCGCACAAAAAGGCTCCGCGACGTCGCTTTCTCGAGCGGACTCCAGCAGGTCCTCGATGAGCGTCCCGAGCTCAGCGCTCTCGCCGATCAGATCCTCGAGCAGCGGGACCCGGTCCTCGGCCGGTAGATCGGGGTTGCGCGCCAATACCTCGAGGTTGGTGCGGATCGTCGTCACCGGCGTGCGCAGCTCGTGCGAAGCATCGGCGACCAGCTGGCGCTGAGCTCGCTGCGAGTCCGCAAGCGCGCCAAGCATGTCGTTGAACGACTGGCCCAGCCTGCCCAGATCGTCGGTTCCCGCCACGTTGATGCGACCGCTCAGGTCACCCGTGGAGCGAACATGCTCGGCGGCGCGTCTGAGCAGGTGCACTGGAGCCGCCGCCGCGCGCGCGACGAACAGGCCAAGCAATCCGGCAAGCGCGACCCCCGCGATCGCGATCGCGATCAGGATCTCGGCGAGGTCGTGCAACGTGCCGTTGAGGTCCGCGAGCGACTGCACGGCGACGACCGCGTGACCTTTGCCTGCCGGCGCCACGTACACCCGTACGGGCGTGTTCCCCGCCATGCCGTCGCGGAAATACGCTTTCGCCTGCCCGCGCGCCACCGCAAGATCATGTGCGGTTACGGCGAAGCGCGTGCGATCTCCCGGCCTCTGATAGACGGCTCCCGACTCGCTCAGCAGCGCCAAGTCTCCCTCCGCCTGAAGACTCGGCTGGGGCAGATGGACGGGGAGCGGAATCGCCCCCGATTGGGGACGATGGATCGGGGGGTAGCCTTTCGCGCTCGCCCCTCCCACGATCAACGCCGCCTGCGTCTGCAGCTGGTGATCGACCCGGGCGCGCATGCTGCTCTGCACAGCCAGGTAGCAGGCGGTGGCGCTGAGCACGACCGCGAGCGCGACCGCAGCGGCCGTGAACAAGACCATGCGCCCGCGCAGGCTCATTCCGGCTCACGCAGCATGTAGCCGACGGAACGGACGGTCTGGATCAGCCGCGGCTCCCCGCCAGCCTCCAGCTTGCGACGCAAATACGAGACGTACACGTCGAGCACCTTCGAGCTGCCCGCAATGTCATACCCCCACACGCGGTCGAAGATCATGCTCCGCGAAAGAGCTTTATGGGGATTCAGCACGAGATATTCGAGCAGCAGGTACTCGGTCCGCGTGAGATCGAGCCTGCGCTCGCCGCGGAAGGCCATGCACGCTCCAAGCTCGATGCGCACATCGGCGAACGTCAGCTCCTCGACTTCCGGCTCCGGCGGCGCCACGGCCTGGGAACGCCGCACCCCGGCGCGCACCCTTGCCAGCAGCTCGTCGAGCGAGAACGGCTTGACGAGATAGTCATCGGCGCCCGCGTCAAGGCCCTCGACCCGATCGCCTATCCCGTCCTTGGCGGTCAGCATCAGCACCGATGTCCGCGCGCCGCGGGCGCGCATCCGCCGACACACCTCGATCCCGCTCATCGTCGGCATCGCCACGTCCAACACCACGATGTCCGGCTGCCCTGCGGAGGCAAGCTCGATGGCTTCCGGGCCGTCGGTGGCAAGCGTGACGCTGAAGCCCTCCAACCTCAGGGCACGCCCCACAGCATCGCGCAGAGCGCGATCGTCGTCGACCAAAAGCACCTGGCCAGCAGCCACCTTCGACAGTATTGGACGTAATCGTAAGAGGAAGGCAAGAGTAAGAGCAAGGCAAGAAAGCCCCGCACCGACCTCGTGAATGCGGCCAAATGCACAAGCGGGCCGGGGTCCCCCAGTGAGACAACGAACTCTTACCAGACTCCAACACGAGCACGGGTAAGTCAGCCGATAACCGGGCTAGCACACCACCCACAGAAGGGAGAGGAAACATGCTGGCCGCAATCGGCGGTGTCTCCGGCCATGGATGGAGCCCACCGCAAGCCGGGGGTCCGCCCCAGATGAACGAAGTCGCCAAGCTGCTCGGGCTGAGCAGCTCCGAACTCTCGAGCCAGCTGGGCTCGGGCAAGACGCTCAGCGGGCTCGCCTCGGAAAAGGGCGTATCGAGCAGCGAACTGGTGAAGACGATCGAAACGGAACTGAGCGCTCACAAGCCCGAAGGAGCGCCCGAACTATCGGCGAGCACGCTGACGACCTTGGCGACGAACATCGCCAACGGCACACCGCCGGCACCGCCGTCGTCGCTGCAGCAAGGCGCTGGCAGCGGCGCTCACTCAAATGCGACGACGCTCGCACAGTCACTGGGCATCGAACCGAGCGAACTTCTCGAAGGGATCGAGAAGGGCCTCGACCTCGGCTCGCTGCTCGGGCAGAGCGGCTACACAAATGAAGGCACGAGCTCACAGCAGGTCGAAACGAGCGGTATCGCCTTCAGCGAGTACGCCTGAAACCCATCACCGGATGTGGCGACAGGCGCCACGGCGCCAGGGGAGCGTCTGAGAACGAAGACCTCCCCGGCGCCGTGGGCCGACAGGCCACCCATGAACCTCCATCGAGGCGCCATCGGCGTGCTCGACAAACGGCCGATGCGAGCAGCTCCCGCTCGCCGACGACGGCCGTCGACATCGAAACACGACAGCCAGAGCCGGACCCACGCCGGAGAGCGGGAGACCCGGCGTGGTCCGACACCATGCTCGAGCTCGAGCAGGAGTCGATCTCTCTGCGCCGACCACCGTCTTCCCACGGGCTCCTCGATTCGCCGGCCGCGCACCGTCCCGCACGCGCACGTGCGAGCTTGTCCATCCGCAGCCTCGCGCCGATACATACTGGCGTGAGCCCCTCGCTCGACAAGCTGCGCATGAACAAACGGCTGATGGCGTACACCGCCGCGGCGATGTACGGCGGCGCGGCGTTCGACGGCTCGATCGAGGGCTTCCTCCCAGGCGACCCCAGCTTCGCGATCGTCCCAGTGCTCGTCGCGATTGCCGCCACCCTGGTGCTCGTGCTCGTCGGACCGCGGCTGCCCCGCCCGGCGCTGGCGGCGCTCGGGCCGATCGGCGTGGCGATGATCGCGTACGCGCTCAGCGCCACCGTCGGCGCGGGCGACGGCGCCGTCCTGTACATGTGGCCGGTCCTGTGGATGACCTTCTTCTTCGGACGCCGCGGCGCGATCTCGATCGTTGCGTGCGTCGGCGTCGTCCACGCGCTCACGCTGCTGTCGCTGCCGGCAGCCAGCAGCTACCCCGGGCGCTGGGTGGACGTGATGGTGTCCGTGTCGGTGGTGGCGGTGGTCGTGCTGACGCTCGTGCGCCGCAACGACCTGCTGCTCACGCAGCTCGCCGACGAGGCGCGCACGGACGCGCTCACCGGACTGCTCAACCGCCGCGGCTTCGACGAGCGCGCCGCGTTCGAGCTCGCGCACTCCAGGCGCGAGGACCGCTCGATCGCGGCGATCGCGTTCGACATCGACTACTTCAAGCGCATCAACGACGAGTTCGGACACGACGTCGGCGACCGCGTGCTCGAACGCATGGGCGCGTTGCTGGCAGCGCAGTCCAGGGACATCGACGTGGCGGCGCGCTTCGGCGGAGACGAGTTCGTGGTGCTGCTGCCCGCCAGCACCACCTCCGACGCGGAGGTGTACGCGCAGCGCGTGCGCAGCGCGCTCGCGGCCAAGCGCCGCGGCGGGCTGCCGCTCGTGCGGGTGAGCGCCGGGATCGTCGCCGCCGTCGCGCCGCACGACATCGAGACGATCCTGCACGGCGCCGACACCGCCCTCTACAACGCCAAGCGCGCCGGGCGCGATCGCGCGGTCGTCTGCGAGGACCGCGACGAGATCCGCGCGCGCGCCCTCCGCTGAGCCCTCGACAGGCCGCTGACCGCCGCCCACGGGCGCTGACGATACGTCCACACGTGTTTCGCAGGGGTCACGCCCGGGCCTGCGCGAACCGACCCCTGTTACATGCGCAGCACAATCCAGCAGCCGGCGCGGGCGTTGTCGGGCATCGAGCCGCGCGACGAGCACGGTCTGCGGGTGTGGACGCCGATCGCGATGTGGCTGGCAGGCGGCTGCACGATCGCGGTGGCGACCGTGCTCCCGGGCGGCGGCACGCTGCACGTCGTGCAGCTGCGCGCGCTCGCCGTCGCCGGCCTGTGCGCGGCGATCTTCACGTTCCTCGTGTTTCGGCCGGCGTCGAACCGTGCGCTGTACGTGCTCACGAACATCTTCACTGCGCTCGGATCGGTGTCGGTGTGGCTGGCGTGCCTGTGGTCCGGCGGTGCCAGCAGCGGCTTCATCGAGATGTATTTCTTCACGGTGCTGTACGCCGCCTACTTCTTTCGCGTCAGGCACGCCGCCTGCCAGCTCGCGCTCGTGACCGTGCTGGCGGCGTCGCCCGCCGTGTATGACACCTCGCTTCAGGGGACGCAGTTCCCGGGCCACCTGTTCGTGCTGCTCGGGGCGCTGTGGGGGATGGCGCTGGTGATCGGCTACCGCAAGCGCACGCTGCTGCTTGCCGAGCTGAGGGCGCGCGAGCAGGCGCTGTCGGACCCGCTGACCGGGCTTCACAACCTGCGCAGCCTGCGCGAACGCGCGAGCGTGCACCCGCCGACGGCGGGGACGGGCGTGCTGATCATCGACGTCGACGAGTTCAAGTCGGTCAACACCGCGTACGGCCACACCGGCGCCGACGAGCTGCTGCGCCATGTCGCCGGCGAGCTCCTGGAGCTGACCGACGAGCGCGACTGCGTGGCGCGCATCGGCGGCGACGAGTTCGCGGTGCTGGTGTCGCGCACGAGCAGCAGCGAGCTCGAAGGGCTGGCCGCGCGCTGCGCGCAGGCGGTCCAGATCGCAGCCGCGCGCACGGGCCTCTCCGACCGCGTCGTCTCGGGCAGCGTCGGCAGCGCGCTGTGCCCCGAGGACGGGCGCACCCTGTCCGAGCTGCTGACGGCCGCCGACAGGGGGATGTTCGGCGCGAAGGCGAGCAAACGCCGCACCGGCGAGACACACGCGGCGCGGGCGAGAGCGGCCGTGCCATCCACCATCGAGGAGCACCTGGCACCCGAGGCGCGCGCCGTCGCGGGACCGCCGCTGAGGCTGGTCGGCGAACAGCCGGCCGGCGTGCGCCACACGCCCGGCGGACGCGATCGCAACCGCCGATGGTGGCGCTCGCTGCCCCAGCAGACGCGCATCGGGGCCGCCTCGTGGGCGGGCGCGGCGGCGGCGACGGCGATCGTGATCGCGATGCCCGGCGCCGACCGCGCGCACCTGTCGCTCGCGCTGGCGCTGATCGCCTCCGCCGCGGCAGTGAGCGCGGTGATGCTCGTGCTCGGACCGCTGCTCGGCGCGATCGTGTACACCGCCACCGATGCGCTCGCGGTGATCGGCATCGCGCTGGGCGTGTACCTGACCGGAGGCACCACCAGCCCGCTGCTGCCGCTGGTGTTCCTCGCGGTCGCCTTCGCCGCGTACTTCTACGCCCCGCGCGGCGCCATGCTGCGGCTGGCCGGGGCGGTGGCGGTGTGCGCGAGCCCGTTCCTGTACGCAAGCGGCGACGCGCGCCTGCGGTTCGTGGTGCCGTTCGTGGCGCTGGTCGCGACCGCCGGCGCGCTGTCGATCATCATCCTCTACAACAAGCGCGAGCTCGCGCAGGCGGCGCGCCTGGCGCGCGAGCTGGCGGCGCACGACCCGCTGACCGGCCTGCCCAACAGGCGCGCGTTCCGCGAGCGCGTCAGCCGCGCGCTGGAGCTCGCGCGCGCGCGCAGCGACTCCCCCACGCTGTCGATCGCGATGATCGACCTCGACAACTTCAAGCGCGTCAACGACACCTTCGGCCACGCCGCCGGCGACCTCGTGCTGCTGGCGATCGCGCGCGCGCTGAACGTCGCCACGCGGCCGGGCGACTGCGTTGCGCGCATCGGCGGCGACGAGTTCGCGCTGCTCGCGCGCGGCGTCGACGCCGCCGCAAGCCACGCGCTCGGCGCACGCTGCGTGCGTGCCGTCGAGGCCGCCGTCAAGCGCGCCGGCTACGCCGACTGCGGCGTGTCCGCGACGGTCGGCTACGCCCTCTATCCCCACCACGGGACCACGCTCGAGATGCTCGTTGCCGCCGCCGACTCGGCGCTGATGGACGCCAAGCGCAAAGGCAAGCGCCAGGTCAGCTGCGCCGTCGAGGAGTCGACCGCGTAGAGACGCCCCGCGCGCTCGCCGGCGGCGGCTGGCGATGCGGCCGGCCACGGCCCAGCGGCAGTTGGCCTACATTTACGCGCGATGCCCGACCTGCGCTTCGCCGCATCCTCAGGTGAGCTCGGCGGCTACCTCGCGCTGCCGGTGGGCGCGGGCCCGCATCCGGGGGTGGTCGTGATCCAGGACGCGCTGGGGCTCTCCGACGACATCCGCGAGCAGGCCGATCGGCTGGCGGCGGCCGGCTACCTGGCGTTCGCCCCCGACCTGTACTCCGGTCGCGGCATCCGCTGCGTGGTGGCGACGATGCGCGCGTCGCGCTCCGGCACCGGACCTGCGTTCGCGGACATCGACGCGGCGCGCAAGTGGCTGCTCGCGCGCGAGGACTGCAGCGGGCGGATCGGCATCATCGGCTTCTGCATGGGCGGCGGCTTCGCGCTGCTGTGCGCGCCCAGCGGCGACTACGCGGCGGCGTCCGTCAACTACGGCGAGGTCCCCGCCGACGCCGCCGAGCGGCTGCAAGGCGCGTGCCCGGTGATCGCAAGCTTCGGCGCGCGCGACCGCGGCCTGCGCGGCCGCGCCGAGCGCCTCGAGCAGGCGCTGAGCGCAGCAGGCGTCGAGCACGACGTCAAGGAGTACCCCGACGCCGGCCACAGCTTCCTGAACCGCTTCAACGCCGGCCCCGCGCTCACACCGCTGCTGCACGTCGCCGGGTTGGGCTACCACCACCCCTCCGCCGAGGACGCGTGGCGGCGGATCCTCGGGTTCTTCGCCGAGCACCTCAGCTGAAGGCCGCGCTCCCCGGAAACCAGCTTGCGGCCGAGTGGCAGCGCGCGCGGGGAGCTCTTCGAGCGTTTGCTGCGATTGGCGTGGCGCAGGACGGCCACTTTGCCCAATCCCGTCGGAAGAGGAGGCATGGGTGTTGCGATCCCCGTCCGGCCAGTCCCCACCCCGCCCTCTCGTCGGCCGTGTCGGCGATCATTGCCTGTAGTGGACGCGACCGAGCTCTTTGACGGCCTCTCCTCGCTCGCCGCAAGCCGAGACGCGGGGGCGACCAACGGGATCTCGGCAAGCCGCCTCGTCAACGGCGTCGAGTATGCGCACGCGGCGACAGTGGACGAGCGGCGGATGCGGTCGACGTGGAAGCGGCGCTGGGGCGGGGGCGCCGTGCCGCTGCTGCTGATCGCCGACGATCCCGAGGGCGATGGTCGGTTGCGCGTTCTCGGACCCCAGCCCGAGGGTCCCGTGCGCAGGATACGAGCGGAGTCGCTCCTCGCCGTGATCTCGAGGAGCGCTGGCCTGCGCAAGCTCGAGGCGATACGACAGGTCGCCCAGGAGGTCGAGCGGCTGGACACGGAAGGCGTGGCGGGGCTCGCGGTGCGTGGGCTGGGCAGCGAGCATCTCTATGCGACGCGCCTGCCGAGGTCGAAGCGATGGTCAACGCTGGTGGAGCTGACCAAGGGCCTGTCGACGGTCGGCTGGCGCGAGGTCCTGAGCGGCCTGGGATACGAGGTGGCGTCGCTGCCCAAGCGCGGCTACCTGGCGAGCAGCGCCGGCAAGCCGGTGATCGTGGTGCACCCCCGCCAGTCCGCCGACCAGTTCGCGCGACTTGACGAGGCCGGACGGCTACCGGAGGGCGCGCTCGTCGCGGACTGCCTTGCCAGCGGCGCCCCGTTCGGCCTGCTGGCCGCCGGCGCGAGGATGCGGTTGCTGCGCGCCGGCCGCGACGACGCTGGATCGACCATGCGCTACGTCGAGCTGGACCCGACCGCGATGGAGCCCGAGTTCCTACCGCTCGTCGGCCTGCTGGCGCCGGCGTTTCTCGCCTCCGGCGGTTTCGAGGAGCTGCTGGTCGAGGCCCAGGGCGGGGGTTCGCAACCGTCCGCGGTCACGTCCCGTCCCCGACCGCCCGCATCAGCGGCAGCGTCGCCACCGCGAAGTCCCTGCTGACCGCCGCAACCTCGTCCGGGAACGCCGACAGGTTGACGTTTATCGAGTAGCCCATCGGCGCGTCCACCGGGCGAAAGAAGTCGTCGAAGTGGCTCGCCACGATCGTGCGCGGCTGCAGGCGCGGCAGGATCCGCGCCCAGTAGTCGCGCGTGAAGCCGCGCCCCGCGATGCCCGCCAGGAACACGTCCACGCTCTTGTGGCCGAGCGCCTCGTCGATCAGGTTCGCGCTGCCCTGGTGGTAGAACGTCATGCCCGCCACCTCGATGTGGATGCCCCACACCTGGCCGCACCTGTACGCCGACGGCGACAGCGCGTCCAGGTGCTCGCACGTCAGCTCGCCGTCGAACGGCACCGCCAGTCCCAGCAGCAGCTTCGAGTGCGCGCTCGGCACGAACGTCACCGTGAACGGCCCCAGCTCGTAGCGACGGTCCGGCTCCACCGCCACCGCGCGCTCGCCCTCGCCGTGCAGGCGCATCAGGCTCGCCAGCGAGCTCGAGCCGTACGCCAGGCACCCACAGCGGCGCGCCAGCGCCGGCACGTCCACCGCATGGTCGAAGTGCGTGTGACCGACCAGCACGCCCAGCACTTGGCCCGACGGTCTCAGGTAGCGCTCGTGCATCGCCCCGTCAGCCAGCGCAGGCTCCCTGCGCAGCACGCTCGACAGCGGCACGCGCGACACGTACGGGTCCACGTAGATCGTCTGGCCCTCGTAGCTCAGCCTGTAGCCAGCCACGCCCAGCCATTCCAGCTCCAGCCCCCGCGCCAGCTCCAGCGGCCTCGCCGCCAGCTCGCGCATCGCGTCCGCGTCGTCGCGCTCGCGCTCGCCGCGGTTGGCCGCAAAGCGCGCGAAGCTCGCCAGCTGGTGAGCGATATCGGGCACCGCGGCGATGCTACAGAGCCCTCGCGGCGGTGCTAACGGCGTGCCGCGCCGAGAAGACGTTCCGTGTAGCTGACGCACAGCGTCTCCACACGCGCCTCCGGCATGCCAACACGCAGCGCGCGCGCTGCCATGTCGATACCCCCTGCGCCGCGCCTGCCGAACAGCTCCGCGAGGAAGCTCACAGCGTCGACCGTCACCGGTCCCGCAACGCCGTCCTCGCACAGCGTCGCGAGCGTCGCTCCCACCGCGGCAGGCGCGGTCGCCTGCATCAAGCGAACGACATCCGCCGCGTCCTTGTCGTCGATGCGCGTCGCCTTGCCGCTCGCAACGCGGTCGTGCAGCTTGTGCGCCTTCGCCACCAGCAGTGCGGGCGGCCCCGCGACCTCCACTTCCACCGAGCGAGCGTCTGCGGGATCGAGAGCCGCGACCGTCATCGTGCTGTGGTCGACGAGCACCCCCTCGAGCCCGACCGCGCGCCGCGCAGCGAGCTTGCCATGAACCCCAAGGCGCGCTCCTCTCCGGCCACCGCCTGACGCGACCGCCTCGGGGACAATGAGGTCAACGGGGATCAGGACAGCCGCCCCGCCGACATTCCCATGCGCCATCCAGATGCCCGGCTCGACGTGGCCCCCTATGTCCGCCAGCTCGAAGCCCGCTCCACGCATGGCGGTCTCGAGCTCCGGCTCGTCAGCCAGCAGGGACGGGTCCAGCGTCAGGTCTCCGTCGGTCGTGTACGGCGCAATCGCGATATCAGCATCGCCAGTGCGCAGGTAGATCGCCTGTGCGCCGGCGACGATGAAGGCAGCGCCATGCGGCGCCAGAGCCACGAGAGCGTCGAGCAGGACACGGCGAGCCTCCACATAGCTCGGGTCGACGCTCCGCACGCCCTGCCTGTCGCCGGCATCAGTCATGCCGCGGCTTCGTCGCTAGATGAGTAGTGCCACGGTTTCAGGCGGTGTAGTTGGTGAGGCTGCGGGGTGGGCGTCGGAGGCGGTGGTTGAGTGCGATGGCGGCGGCGAGCGCGGCGAAGCGGGTGAGCAGCCGCACGCGGAGGTTCTCGAGGGTGCGGGCGCCGTGACGCTCGAGCGTGAGGATGTCCTTGCAGGTCCAGAAGATCGACTCGATTCGTTGGCGGATCGGCGCGAGGTGCGGGCCGCGGCCGCGCTCGTCTTTGCGCCTGGGCCGCATGATCTGGGCGTCGAGCTTCGCGAGTTCGGCCTGGAAGTCCTTTCCGCGGAAGTTCTTATCGCCGATCAGGACCAGCATTTGTCCGGGTTGGCGCTCACAGCGCGCGACCATCTGCAGGCACACGAGCTTCTCGTCGATCTTTGGGGAGGTCAATGCCAGCGCCCTGGGGGTGCCGTCCAGCGCGCAGATCGCGTGCAGCCTGAACCCCCAGAAGTAGCGGCTGTGGCTGGCGCAATAGCCGTAGTCGGCGGCGTTAGCGAGCGCATCGGCGAGGCTCGAGGCACCGCCGCGCTTGACGGTCTCGCGACTGCGAGCGCACTCCACCGGCGTGGAGTCAACCAGCAGCAGACCGTCATAGAAGCCGGGGCTATGGCGCGCGAACTCGCGGATCAGCGCTTCGATCACCCCGGACAGGCGCAGCCTGCGCTTATGAAACGCGGTCCGCTCGGGCAGGTGCGGGAACAGGTGACCAAGCTGGCGACGAGCAGCCCGCAAAAACCGTTCGTCGCAAGGCATCCCCATCATCGCCTGGGCTACACACAGGGTGATGACCTCCGCGTCAGAGATCCTTCGCCGTGCGTTTCCTGGCCTGGCAGGCAGGAAATCATCGGCCGTGCAGTAAACAGCGATCAGCAGCAGATCGAGGTCGGCGTCCATCGAGGCCCTCCCGGGTCGGCGGTGACATTGAGCACCGCCGACTTCGATCTGCCTGCCTATCTCCCCTTCCCCGAACCCACGACCACCCCCACGGCCGTGGCACTACTCATCTAGGGCCTTCGCAGCCTCGAGCTCGGCCAGCGAGCCGTAGCGCCAGCTCGTTTCGTTATCCACCATCCACGCCAGCAGCGCCTCGCCCTCGGCCGGCATCCGTCCGGTCCCCGTGAGGCAATCGACGACCACCTGTGACGGCGCCGCGTACGTCAGGCCGCCATCCTCCGTCGCCCGCTCCCACACGACGGGGTCAAACGGCCGAAGCAGCACGACGTTGCCGCCATCGTCCGCGGGCAGCAGGCCGAGGGCCTCGACGAGCGACGACGCTTCGTCGCAGTACACGAGCAGCAGCGCCGCGGCCGCAACCGGGGCGAGACGACCGGCCGCGAACGAGCCCGTCACAGCCACCTGACCACGCTGTTCGCTCATCGCTAGTTGGGCAACAGCCTGAGCAGCTCCCGACGGAGCGAGGTACGTCGTTGCTCGATTGCTCCGCAACACGTCATACGACTGGGCCCACCAATGCAGCAGGGCCGGCACGTCCACGGACTCGACCCCCCCTCGACGCGAGCGCTCGATCAGCGCCTCTCGGTCGAGCGTGTCGAGCAGACGCGACACATAGCCAGGGGCGAGTCGGGCGGCGCTCGCTATCTCTCGCACACCGTACGGAGGTTGCACGTCAGCCAGGGCGCGGATGAGCCCAGCAGCCTTTGGGCCACGCACCTGTGCTCGTCCTCGCGGTGCCGGCTCCGGGTTGCGTGTGGCCCCCTGCGCGCTTATGTAGACGGCAGGATTGGCGAGCGTGATGAGAGCATTGCCTGTGAGGTCGACAAAACTCATCCCCTCGGCCTTGAGAAGCTCCCGGGCCCGGGGACTCAGCCAAGGCGCGACCACCAGTACCGGGATGTTGTACCCGATGCTACGCAGCACACGGGACAGCCCGCCCAGCAAGCGCTCGACGTCGCGCGGCGCGAACGATTGGCTCGCATCGACTGCGAACGTCACAATGGTGCCGTTCGCAGCGCGAACGTCTATCGCACCACCGAGAGCTGGCGGCTCATCCGCACCTTGAGCGACGCTGCGGTTTGCGCGCTCAACGGTCCACGCCTCCGGCAGCAACTTGCGAAGCTCGAGAATCGCCGCATCGAGCAGCTCGATTTCCTCGACAACCTGGTTTGCGATCATGGCAACTACAGTCTATCACCAAATCGTTCTCCATTTATATGTGTTTGCCGATAAGGCAAACAGCAGTATGTAGCAAACAGGGGAGGACGTGGGCCCAGCCAGCCCTCATACCGCGGACGAGCTGCCAGCCAGATACCGCGCCAGGCCGTGAAAGCTCTGCTCCGGCGGCGTCGCCTGCTCGTACGCCGCCGCCGTCTCATCGGCACTCGACGCCGCCACCTGCGCGCGGATCGCCGACGCGAACGCCGCCTCATCGCCCGCCTGCGCCAGCCGCCGCATGCGCTCCAGCTGCTCGCGCAGCGCCGCCAGGTGAGCGTCCACGCCGTCGTATGAGCCGAAGTGCGTCAGCGCCAGGCGGCGTGGTCGCCACGCGTCGATCAGCTCCAGCGACGCGCGCCACGCGCGCACGTCGATGTCCGGCGGCGGCGTCGGCGCCAGCACGCACGCGCCGTCGATCCGCACGCCCGTCACGTCGCCCGTGAACGCGTAGCCGCTCGGCTCATGCATGTACGACACGTGGTGGGAGGCGTGGCCCGGCGTGTACGCAACCTCGAACGGCCCCAGCCGCTCGCCGCCGCGCAGCACCCGCACGCGCTCCGCCGCCACCGGCAGCACCTCGCCCCACAGGCGCTCCATCTCCGCGCCGTACAGGCGCGTCGCGCTCGCCAGCAGCTTCGTCGGGTCGATCACGTGCCGCGCGCCGCGCTCGTGCACCCACACCTCCGCCTCCGGGAAGCGCCGCAGCAGCGAGCCCGTCGCGCCCGCGTGATCCAGGTGGATGTGCGTCAGCGCCAGCACCCGCGGGGGGTCGCCCTCGAGCGCCGGCAGCAGCTCCGCCAGGCAGCTGCTCGGCCCCGGATCCACCAGCACCTCCCCCACCCGCCACGCGCCGATCACCTTCGCTCGGCCGAGATGGCGCAGGTCGATCAGCTCCGGCTCCGCGGTCGACGCCGCTGCGCTGGTGACGTCCGCCGCGTTGGCGGTGGTCGTTGCGTCGGCGCGCTCCCCGGACATCAGCGCCCACCGATCATCGCTTCGCGCGTCGACTGCCGACGCCCTGCGCCTGCGGCGCCACCGTCACCAGCGCCGCGCTGCTCGGCGCCATGTCCACCGTTATCACCCCGCCCGTGTTCGCCGCGTGCGGCAGCGTCGCCGGCTGGCTCCACGAGCCGTTCGCCGCCACCTGCTCGCCGCCCAGCTCGACGCCCGACAGCGCTTCCGGCGACGGCGCCGTCAGCGACAGGATCGTCGCGCCGTGATAGCCGTCGCCCACGTGCAAGCGCATCGACACCGGGCGCGCGCCCGGCAGGTCGTCGTCCACCAGCACGAACTGCAGCGCCCCGTCCTGCGCCTCGAACGACGTCGCTTCCACGTTCGGCCGCACCTCCGGGCCCGGGCTCACGCTCGTGGGCAGCGGGCGCTCGCCCAACAGCGCTCGCGCCAGCAGCAGCGCGTACCACTCCGGCTGCGCCACCAGCGCGCCCGTCGCCAGCGCTTCCGCGCTCGGCGCGCACAGCGGCGTGTAGCCTTCGCAGTTCGCCGGGTTGCCCTCCAGGTTGATCCCCGACGCGCCCATGCGCATCGCCTGCGTCACGTAGCTCACCGCCCACAGCGCCGACGCGAACGTGTTGCTGATACCCGCCACCCCGCCGCACGACACCGTGTTCGTCTCATCCAGGCGAAACGGCACTTCCGCCTCGCTCGCGATCAACAGGTAGCGCCGCAGCGAGCGTTCCTCCAGCATGCGCGTCCGCTGGCTCAGCAGCTGCGCGATGCTCGGCGCAGGGTGCCCCGCGCAGCCCAGCGGATAGTGGTGACCAGTCAGCAGCGCCGGGCGCTGGTAGATCGCCTCGCCCAGCCCCCACTTTTCATACGCGCTCGACCCCGACGTGTCCGGGCCCGCCAGCGGGATGCCCGGCGCCAGCGCTTCGATCGCGCCGCGATACGCCGACACCTGTTCGTCGTACTGCACCGGCGTCCATGGTTCCGCGCGCAGCCCGTGCCGCGCGTAGGAGTCCGGCTCGTTGCCGATCTCAATCGCTTCCAGCCATTCCCCCAGCGCCGCCTTCGCCGCCCTTGCCTCGCGCGCCGCCGCCTGCGGTTCGTAGTGGCCGAAGCCCAGCGTCAGCAGCACGTGCCAGCCGCTCTGCGCCGCCACGCTGCCCAGCTCGTCCAGGCTCCCCGCTTCCAGCACGCCCAGCGCCCACGCCGGTCGCGGCGTCTGCGCGTCGCGCCACGCGATCTGTTCGTCCGCCGTCACGCCGCCGAAGCGCAGCACGCCGCCGCCCAGCGAGCGCAGCATCGTCACCAGGTCGCCGCCGTCCGCGTAGCTCGCCATCTGCGCCAGGCTCCCCACCTCGAACGACAGGCCCAGGAAGCTCTGCGGGACCGCAGCCCCCGGTTCGCTCGTTTCCGCCGACACCGACACCGGGATCGGCCTGTCCTTCAGCGGGATCGACCTGCGCTTGGCATGGCCGTGCCCGGCGCGGCCGCGCCCGGCCGCCAGAGCCGGACCCGTTACGACGAGCGCCAGCGCCAGCGAAGCGATGAGCGCCACCGCGAGCGCCGTCAGCACACGCGCGCCGCCACCGCATCGATGCAAGACGCTAGCCCTCAGCGCCGACCGCAAACCAGTCCGAATCGAGACCAGGCGCCCCTTCGCACACCTCGCGCACGGTCTCCAGCACCGCGCGGCGCCCGATGTCCACGCGTTCGTCGTGCGTCATCGACACCGGCGCGTCGCTCTCCACGTTCGCCCATATCTCCGCCCCCACCTTCGAGAAGCGCGCGCCGTCGCGGTAGGGGCCGAGCGCCTGCACGAGCAGCTCCAGCGCGTCCTCCGGCGGCGAAAAGCCCGAATGGCGTGTGATCTTGAAACGCACGCCGCAAGGCTACATCGTGCGTCTCACGCCCGCGCCAGCGCCACCACCTTCTCCACCGCTTCCGTCAGCGGGCGTGGCACGCGGCTGCGCTGCACATGCGAGAACAGCTGCCACGCGTGCGTCGGCTTGTGGCGGTGGCCGCGCAGGCCCGCCACGCCCTCGAAGTCCGGCGCCAACACCACCGTCCGCTCCGATCCCGCCAGCTGCGCGATCTCCTCGTTGACCGTCCGCTGCGCCTGGCTCGGGCGCCTGCCAGGCGGCGCATCGCGGTCGTGCACCGCCACGCACGGCACCCGCGCCGCGTGGCAGATGCGGATGAACAGCCGCATGTTCGGCTTGCCGCCGCAGTCCACGATCGTCACCGCCTCGCCGTCCACGTCGTAGCCCAGCGCGCCGAACACGAACGGGAACGTCAGCTTCTCCGTGCGCCCCTCCACCAGCAGCACCGCCCGCGCCAGCAGCAGCTCGCCGCGCTCCGCGTCGATCTCGCTGATCGCACGGAAGCTCTCATCCGCCCCCAGCGACTGCGGCTGGAACACCGTCGTACCCGTGCGCGCGCTGTGCTCCACCAGTGCCAGCTCGTCCAGCCGCCCCACGTTCAAGAACACCGGCTCGTGCGTCGAGTACAGCACCTGGTTGCCGTTCTCCGCAAAGCGCCGCAACAACCTGTACAGGTAGCGCTGCGCCTGCGGGCGCAGGAACAGCTCCGGCTCCTCGATCAGCAGCACCAGCCCCTGCTCGCGCGCCTCGCACATGCGCTCCAGCCCCGCCACCAGCGCCGCCGCCGCAGCCGCCGACGACGCGCCGTCGCCCGGTGCCAGGTACTCGCGCGCCACACGCGCCGCGCTCGGTGCCAGCGTCGGCGTCGCCACCAGCTCGCCCGAGCGCAGCGACGCCGGCACGAACAGCACCGGCACCTCCCTGCCGCTGCCCTTCGACGAGCCCGACGCGCTCGACTCCAGCGCGATCTCATCGCCGTCCGCCAGCGTCGCGCTCAGGTGGATCGGCCCCGCGCCGCCCGCACTCACATCAGCCCGCGCCGGCGCCGGCGCCCCGCGCTGCAGCAGCGTCCACACCGCCGCCAGCACGTTCGACTTGCCCACGCTCGGGCCGCCCACCAGCGCGAACACCGCGCCCGGCGCGAACGTCACCGACCGCGCCGAGCGAAAGCCCCTGATCCGCACCTCGCGCACGCCGAATCGCTGGTCGCTCACCCGCACACCCTATGAGCTGCGCGGGGGCCCGCGCTCGGGCGCGACCGCTCAGCGGCGCACAGATCTCTCAGCCGAGCGCGAACTCGCCGTGCGCCACCATCACCGCCGCGCCGCCCACCTCCACGCGCTCCAGCGCATCCGCCGAGCCCACCGCCCGCGCGCGCAGCAGCGACCGGCGCCCCACCTCCGCGCCCTGGCGGATCTCGATCTCATCGCCGAACGCGATCCGACCGTGGCGCGCCAGGTGCACCGCCAGCGGCCCCGCCGCCGAGCCCGTCGCCGGGTCCTCCGCGATGCCGAGCCCCGGCGCGAAGTTGCGCGTCTTCCAGCTCGAGCCCGCGCCCGCGAAGCAGCTCACCCCCAGCTGCCCCAGCGCCGCCAGCGCGCGCACGTCCGGCTCCAGCGCCGCCACCGCCTCCTCGCTCTCCAGCGCAACCATCACCTGACGCGGGCCGTTCACGTACACCTCCACCGGCAGCCCCGAGCGCTCCACCCCCAGCGCCTCGAGCAGCTCCCCCTCGCGCTCGAACCGCCCCCACGTCGGGATCGGCTGACGCATCGACGCATACGCGATTCGCGCTCCAGCCCGCGCGTCTGGCAACCCAGCTTCGCCGCCATCCTCGCCAGCCCGCGCACCTCCCACCGCCACCGGCACCTCACCCGCGCCCGTCTCAAGCGTCACCTGCTCGCGCCCGCGTTCCGTGCCCACCACGATCGCCGCGCCCAGCACCGGATGCCCCGCGAACGGCAGCTCCGCCGTCGGCGTGAAGATGCGAATGCGCGCGTCGCCGCCGTGCTCCGGCGCCAGCACGAACACCGTCTCCGACAGGTTCAGCTCGCGCGCCAGCGGCTGCATCAGCTGCGCGTCCAGCTCGCGCGCGTCTGGGAACACCGCCAGCTGGTTGCCCTGCAGCGGCGTCTCCGTGAACACGTCCAGCAGGACGTAGCGGCCGCGTGCGCTCATCGCGCAAGCATCGCCGATCGCGCGCCGCTATCGCAGCCTCACGCCCCGCGCACTCCCTGCCGCGAGACTGCCCGCAGGCATGGAATCCGCAGCCCGCCTGCGGAAACCTACGGTTGTCGCCAGGGCTCCCGCCGTAGAGGATGTCGCTCATGGAGGAGCAGCGGGAGATGGAGGCGCAGAAGGACGCGGAGACCCAGGTGGTCGCGTGCTCGAAGTGCGGCGGCGTCATCGCCAGGCACGAGGCGCTCGTGATCGTCGACGGCGGCAACGTCCGGCGCAGCACCCTCGCGCTCGAGTCGCACCCGCCCGCCAAGGAAACCGCCATCTACCACCCCGTCTGCTACCAGCGGATGGCCGGGCAGCTGCCCGACGGCGACAGCCAGCGGGTGTTCACCGAGGCGCTCTGCGCCATCGACGGAGGCGAAGGAAGCTTCGCCGCCATCGAACAGGCCGCCAAGCTCGTCGGGCCCGGCGGCAGCCTCACCGTCCTGATCGTCACCAAGCTGCGGACCGGCATCGGCCAGATGCCCGTCGACAGCGCCACCGAGCTCGTCGACCGCGCCAACGAGCTCGCCGACCGCGCCGGCGTCTCCTGCAGGATCGAGGTCGACCCCGCCGGGCCCGTGCACCAGATCGTCAGCGAATGGGCCAGCGTCCACGATCTGCTCGCCATCGGCGCGCCGCCCAAGTCGCTGCTCGCCGGCATGCTCTTCAGCGGCGTCACCGACACCGCCATCCGCTCGCTCTCCACGCCGCTGCTCATCGCGCGGCCCGTGCGCGCCGCCGCCGACTTCGGCGAGCGCATGCTCGTCGCCAGCGACGGCGCCTGCGCGGCTCCGACGAGCTCGTCGCCTTCGCCAGCCGCGTCGCCCGCGACGGGCGCTCCGCGCTCACGCTCATCCACGCGCTCGGGCGGCATTCCATCGCGCGCCGCTCCCGCATCGACGCGCAGGCGCAGAGCATCCAGCCCGCCGGCATCGACGGCAGCGACGGCGATCCCGCCGTCATCGAGTCCGGCAGCGCCGACGACACCATCATCGCCGCCTGCACCCGCCTCGACGCGTCGCTCGTCGTCATGAGCAGCCGCCGACGCTCCGGCCTCAGCATGCTCGGCAGCGTCAGCCGGCGGGTCGTCCACCACGGCGACTGCTCCGTGCTGCTCGTGCCGCCCGACTGGCTCGCGCGCGACACCGCCGACACCGCTCGCGCCTGAGAGCCGATGGTGCTGGCCGACGTCGACGTGCCCGCGCTCGACCCCGAGCGCCTGCGCAGCGTGCTGCGCGGCGACGCGCTCGCGCAGTTCGAGCACACCCTCGCCAGGGGGCGCGAGCTGCTCTCCTCGCGCACCTTCTGGAACGTCAACTCCACCGCCCACGGCGGCGGCGTCGCCGAGATGCTGCGCTCGCTCATCGGCTACGCGCGCGGCGGCGGCGGCGACGCGCGCTGGGTCGTCATCGCCGGCGATGACCAGTTCTTCCAGATCACCAAGCGCATTCACAACATGCTCCACGGATACGGCGAGCGACGCCCGCTCGGCGAAGCCGAGCGCGCCGCCTACGAGCGCTGCACGCACGCCAACGCCGAGCAGCTCGCCCAGCGCGTGCGCCCCGGCGACATCGTGCTGCTGCACGACCCGCAGACCGCCGGCATGATCCCGCGGCTGCTCGACACCGGCGCGTCGGTCATCTGGCGCTCGCACGTCGGCGTCGACCGGCCCAACGATCTCGCGCGCGAGGCGTGGCGTTTCCTGATGCCCTACGTGCAGCTCGCCCACGCCTACGTCTTCTCCGAGCCCGACTACCTGTGGGAGGGGCTCGACCCCGCCAAGCTGACCGTCATCGCGCCCTCCATCGACGCCTTCTCGCCCAAGAACCACGCCATGGCGTTCACCAGCGTCACCGCCGTGCTGCGCGCCGCCGGGCTTGCCGCCGACCGCTACCAGCGCCACGCCAGGGCGCTGTTCGAGCGCCTCGACGGCAGCGTCGGGCACGTGCGCTCCAAGGCACAGCTCGTCGAGGAGCAGCAGCTGTGGCTCGGCGTGCCGCTGCTCGCACAGGTCTCGCGCTGGGATCGCCTCAAGGACCCCGCCGGCGTGCTCGCCGCCTTCGCCGAGCACGTCCACGCCGACGACGACCAGCCGCACCTCGTGCTCGCCGGACCCGACGTCACAGCCGTCGCCGACGACCCCGAGGGCAAGGAGGTGTTCGAGGAGGTCTTCGCCATCTGGTCGCAGCTGCCGCGACGGATCCGCCGGCGCGCGCACCTCGCGCTGCTGCCCATGGCCGACGCCGACGAGAACGCCGTCATCGTCAACGCCCTGCAGCGGCGCGCCGACGTCGTCGCCCAGAAGAGCCTCGCCGAGGGCTTCGGCCTGACCGTCTCCGAGGCCATGTGGAAGGGGCGCCCCGTCGTCGCCTCCGCCATCGGCGGCATCCGCGAGCAGATCGACGACGGTCGCACCGGCCTGCTCGTCGAGCCCGAGGACCTGCGCGCGTTCGGCGAGCGCGTCAGCGCGCTGCTCGCCGACCCGCACCGGGCCGAGCGCATGGGCGAAGCCGCGCAGACGCGCGTGCGCGAGATGTTCCTCGGGCCGCGCCACCTCGGGCAGTACGTCGATTTGCTCGAGTGGGTGATCGCGCGGCGCTCGTGAGCGGCGCCCATTCGGAGCTGACCGAGCTCAGCGGCCGACTTCGCTGATGACTCCGCTGAACCTGCCCTTGTTGACGACTTTCGCGGCTTTTTTGCCCACTTTTTCGCCGCATGTCGCTCCGCCGGTGTAGCTCTCCGTGGCGGTCCCAATGACTGTCAGCGGCGTGTAGGAGCCACTCGTCACTTCGCCCGAGAACGCGAGCTCCGGCGTTTCCGCGACGAGCATACTGAACGTCCCTTTTGAGGTTTTCGCTTTCGGCGCCCACTTGTATGTCGCAGGCCCGATCGCTGTTTCGCCCGCTCCCCTCAGCACCGAGCACGAGACCGGGCCGGCTGTTTTCAACGTCGCGGTGACCGTCGCCGCTGTGAAGGGTGGGCCGATGCACCCCGTCAGGATTCCCTTGAACTTCATCGTCTGGATCGCCGCTGTGTCTGACAGGCCCGGCCAGAGCGTGAGCGTTCCGGTGTCGCCGGTGCATATCGAGGCGACCACGGTGTAGTCGATCGATGCCGTGCCAGCCTCTTCGTCTTTGCTTTTCGCGGTCACCGTGTAGGTGTGGGGCCCCAGCGTCGAGGTTTCGAGCGTGCCGGAGACGCCCGACCCGCCGTTGGAGTCCATGCACGATTCGAGCCCTGGCCCGCGTTCGCCTTCCGTGCACGAGAAGCTCGTCGTGACGGTCGCGCCCTGCAAATAGGTGCCGCCGCCCGCTGGAGACTCGATCGACGCTTCAGGCGGAGGGAGATAATTGGCCGGAATCTCGCTGACCGTGTTTTCGTAGAAGTTCGTGGCCCAGACGCGGGTGCCGTCCGAGGACACGCCCTCGGCGTAGCCGCCGACGGGGATCGTGTCGATGACGGTGCCGCTCGACGCTTCGATCTCACTGACCGAATGTTCCTCGAAGTTCGCAACCCAGACGTGGGTTCCATCCGAAGACACGCCCCTGGGCTCCTGGCCCACTTTGATCGTGCGGATGACGGTGCCGCTCGACGCTTCGATCTCACTGACCGAATCTTTGTAGGTGTTCGCGACCCAGACGTGGGTTCCATCCGAAGACACGCCCTCAGGGCCGCCGCCGACTTTGATCGTGCGGATGACTTCGCCGCTGGACGCTTCGATCTCGCTGACCGTGTCTTCTCCTTCGTTCGTGACCCACACGTGGGTTCCATCCGAAGACACGCCATCGGGGCCACTGCCGACGGTGATCGTATTGATGAGAGCGCCGCTCGATGCTTCGATCTCGTTGACAGTGGTTCCGGCCTGGTTCGTGACCCAGACGTGGGTTCCATCCGAGGACACCGCATTGGGGTGGATGCCGACGGGGATCGTGCGAATGACTTCGCCGCTCGACGCTTCGATCTCACTGACGGTATTTTCGCCGGCGTTCCCGGACCAGACGTGGATCCCATCCGAAGACACGCCCGCGGGGATGTTGCCGACGGGGATCGTGCGAATGACTTCGCCGCTCGATGCTTCGATCTCAGTGACCGTATTTTCGGCTTGGTTCGTGACCCAGACGTGGGTTCCATCAGAGGACACGGCATTCGGGCGGCTGCCGACCGGGATCGTGCGGATGGCCTCTTCGGCCGCCGCCGAGGACACGCCGACACAGCACGCCGCCACGGCCACCGCCGCGACCAACACCCCGGCCAGTCGCACCGCACCTGCGCGCGAGCCATCCAGCAGCCTCATGAGACCCCTCCCCGCTGTCAACCCCGAGACCGGCCCCACGCCGATCATGCCGAGGAAGTAGAACCGTACCAGAGACAGCGACTGGCAGAAGCGCTCTCAGACCGTCGTCGAGAGCATTCCGCGTCTGGCCACCGGCAAGCTCGAGCGCTGCTCGTCATTCCTCCTCGGCCATCTCCAGCAGCTCCTCGGCGGTGATCACCGCCGCGATCGCGGGATGGTTCGCCTGCATGTGCTCGCGCCCGCGCTCCACGACCTGCTCGTCGTCCTCGCCGCGGACGATGTAGCCGCACTCGCAGACGATCCGCTTGGCCATCTGGATATTGTCGCCGATGTGGTCGTGCAGCTGTGTGGGCGCCTCGTCATCAGATCCAATGGAGCCGAGCTGGCGGGTCAGCTGCCAGGCGCGCAGGGCCGGATCGCATTCGCGTGGCTCGTCTGCAACCGCCACCGCGCCGCGCCGCGCGAGGAGCTCGCGACGGCGATCTGGGGGGAAGCGCTGCCGCCGGCGTCGGGTCAGGCGATGCGCGCGCTGCTCTCCAAGCTCCGCGCCGCGATCGGACGCGACGCGCTCCCCGCTGACGGGCCGTTGCGCCTGCTGCTCGGTGACGATGCACACGTCGACGTGGAGGTCGCCGCACGAGCGATCCACGACGCCGAGTCGGCGGTCGCACGCCAGGAATCCGAGCGAGCCTGGATCGCCTCCCAAATCGCGATGAACGTCACGCGCCGCAGCTTCCTGACCGGGCACGACGGCGCCTGGGTGCAGGAGCGCCGCAGAGAGCTCGAAGCCGTATACGCGCGCGGTCTGGCAACGCTCGCCGCGGCTGCGCTCGAGCTCGGCGAAACCGAGCTGCTGGCCGCCGTGCGGGCGGCGCGCGAGCTGGTCGCCGCCGAGCCGCTGAGCGAGGGCGCGACCGCCCTGTTAATGCGGGCGCTCGACGCGCGCGGCGAGCGTCCGGCCGCGCTCGTCGCCTACGACGACTTTCGCCTGCGGCTGCGCGAAGCCCTCGGCGTCGCGCCGGGACCGCAGCTGCTGGCGTTGCACTCCGAGCTCGTCACGCGCTGACGAGGCGCCAACGGCGCGCCAACGGCCGGGCGGGATGATCCGTCCATGACCACCAAGGACTCGCAAACCGGCCTACAGCAGCTCCTCGCGATCCGCGACGGCACCGCGCCGCCCGCGCCGATTCAAGCGCTGCTCGACTTCGACCTCGTCGACGTTACCCAGGGCACAGCCACGTTTCGGTATCGACCGGACGCGCGGCACCTCAATCCGCTCGGCACCGTCCACGGCGGCGTCGCGATGACGCTGCTCGACTCCGCGGCCGGCGCAGCCGTGCACTCCACGCTCGCCGATGGGCGTGGCTACACGACGCTCGAGACCAAGGTCAACCTCGTGCGGGCGGTCCGGCCGGACACCGGACCGCTGCTGGCCGAAGGCAGCGTCGTGCATCGCGGGCGCACCGTCGCGACCGCAGAGAGCCGGCTCCTCGCCGAGGACGGAACGCTCTACGCACACGCGACCTCGACCTGCCTGATCCTGGACGCCCCCGCGCGCAGGCAACCCCCGGACGCCGCCGCCGGCTCCGCCCGAGCCGGCGCTCCATCGGTCTGAGGGTCGACACACCCGTGAATTCCAGCGAAACTCACATTCATCACGCGACCGCGGCCGTCAACGGGATCGAGCTGCACTACGCCCACGCGGGCGCAGGGCCGCTGATCGTCTTCCTGCACGGCTTCCCCCAGTTCCACCATGCCTTCCGCAACCAGCTGCGGGAGTTCAGCGCCGACCACCTCGTCGTCGCTCCCGATCAGCGCGGCTACAACCTCTCCTCCAAGCCCGAGGGTGTTCACAGCTATGGGGTCTGGCCCGCCGTTGAGGACCTGCGCGGGCTCGTCGAGCACCTCGGGTACGAGCGCTTCGTGCTCGTCGGCCACGACTGGGGCAGCCTCGTCGCATGGTCGTTCGCGCTGCACCATCCGCAGATGCTGCAGGCGCTGATCAGCCTCGGCGGCGCTCACCCCGGCATCCTGGACCGCGCGCAACGCGAGGACGACGAGCAGATCCACGCCAGCCAGTATCTCCTCGGTCTTCGCCGCCCCGACGCGATCGAGGCGATCGCCGCCAACGACTTTGCCGCGCTCGAGCAGGCGCTCGATCACCCCTTCTTCTCCGAGGAGGATCGCGAGGCCTACAGGCGCTCATGGCGCGTCCCGCGGGCGATCGAGTCGGCGCTGCACTGGTACGAGGTCGAGGGGATCGCCCCGCCGGATCGGGACGGCACCCCCGGCCGCGGCAACTACACCCCTGACGTGGCGCCCCTGTACGTCGACGTCCCGACGCTGGTCATCTACCCGGAGGCAGACCCATACGTCAGGCCCGCCTCCCATGCCGGGCTCGAGCAATTCGTGCGCAACCTGACATTCCGGCCGGTGAAGGACGGCACGCATTGGATCGCCGAGCAGCACCCCGAGCTCGTCGATCGCCACATCCGCGAGTTCCTGGCCGCTCAGGGTCTCGCCCCCGCGTCAGCGGATCTACGCGACGAGACGAACCTCCGCTGAGAGAGCCCGCCGCATGACCCGCGCATGGCGATTGCCGCCAAGCGTGAACGGATGCGAGGGGAGCAGAACCAGATCGAAGGCGTGCTCCTGCGCCCACTCCGCGAGCGGCGGGCCGGGGCAACCGACGAGCACCGTGAAGCCCGCGCGCCCAGCGGTGGCTCCGAGGATGTCCCGCGCCTGGCGCAACTCGCTCTCAGCTTCCTCGCGCACCGCGATGTTGTACGGACCGGTTCCGCCCTTCCCGCAGCATCGGGAGGGACGCGCCTGCGGCGCCAGCGTCACGACCGACAGCTCGGAACCCGCTTCGGCCAGCTCCGCCGCCTCTCGCAGCGTCGCTTCGCCCGCATCACCGGGCTCGAACACGGCTAGAACGCGCATCGGGCAACGTTAGCGCTGTGCTCAAACGGGCGCGCCGGCCGCCGCGCTCGGCGCGCGCCGCCCGTGCAGCAGCGCCGCCGCCGCCAGCGCACCCGCCACGCTGAACGCCGCCGCCACCGCGAACGCCAGGCGGAAGCCGCCGCTCAACGCCGAGGCGCCCGATGCGCCCGCCAGCAGCTGCGCGTGCGTGCGCGACGCCGCGATCGTGCTCAGCACCGCCAGCCCCAGCGCGCCGCCAATCAGGCGCGAGGTGTTGAGCATGCCCGACGCCAGGCCGCTCTCGCGCGCGGGAACGCCAGCCACCGCGGCGATCGTCGCCGGCACCAGCGACAGGCCGAGGCCCATCGCCGCCAGCAGCCCGCCCGGGAGCACGTCCGCGGTGTAGCTGCCGCCGCTGTGCACGCCCGTCAGCAGGTACAGGCCAGCAGCTCCGCACAGCATCCCCGCCGTCAGCACGCGCCGCTCGCCGAACGCCGCCACCAGACGCGGCGCCAGCGTGCTCGTGGCGACGATCGCCAGCGTCATCGGCAGGAAGCGCAGGCCCGTCTGCAGCGGGTCGTAGCGGAGCACCTGCTGCAGGTACAGCGACAGGAAGAACCAGATCGCGAACACCGCCGCGTACAGCAGGAACACGATCAGGTTCGCCGCGCGCAGGCGCGCCATGCCGAACACGCGCAGCGGCATCAGCGGCTCGCGCGCGACTCTGCCCTCGACGTATGCGAACGCCGCCAGCAGCGCCACGCCCAGCGCCAGCGGCGCCAGCACCCCCGGAGCGCCCCAGCCGAGCGTGTCCGTGCGCACGATCCCGTACACCAGCGCCGTCAGCGCGCCCGTCACCAACAGCGCGCCCGCCACGTCGAAGTGCCGGTTCGCCGCCGTCGCGCGGCCCGCGGGGATCATGCCGCGGCCGAACGCGATCACCGCCAGCCCGATCGGCACGTTCACGAGGAAGATCGCCGGCCAGCCGAACGCCTGCGTGAGCACGCCCCCGAGCAGCACGCCCAGCGAGCCGCCGACGCCGCCCATCGCGCCCCACACGCCCAGCGCGCGGCTGCGCGCGCGGCCCTCCTCGAACGACGTCGCGATGATCGCCAGGCTCGCCGGCGAGATCACCGCGCCGCCGATGCCCTGCAGCGCGCGGGCGCCGATCAACAGCGTGCGCGAGTCCGCCAGCGCGCACGCCAGCGACGCCAGCGCGAACAGCGCCGTGCCCGCCAGGAACACGCGCCGGCGACCAAGCAGGTCAGCCGCGCGCCCGCCCAGCAGCAGGAAGCCCGCGAACGTCAGCGTGTACGCGTTCACCACCCACTGCAGCCCCGTCGTCGAGAAGCGCAGGCCATCGCGGATCGACGGCAGCGCCACGTTCACGATCGACACGTCCAGGATCACCATCAGCTGCGCCAGGCACACCAACACCAGCAGCGCGCCCGAGCGCCCGCGCGGCGCCGCATTCGCAGCCGCCGCCCCGTCGTTGCGCGCGACCGCGCCCTGGGCCGCTGCGGGACTCTCGCTCGAGGTGGCTGCCATCGCGTCAACCTTTCCGGGTCTAAGTACGACGATCATCGTAGCAACGGTTCGATGGTCGTCGTACAATCAAGCTATGAGCCTGTACCACCCCGCTCGTGAGGATCTGGAGTTGCCGGCCGTGCTGCACGCGCTCAGCGACCCCCAGCGGCTGCGCATCGTGCGCGAGCTCAGCCGCGACCCCGCGCCGCGGCCGTGCGGCAGCTTCGGTCTCGACGTCAGCAAGTCCACCTCCACGCACCACTTCCGCGTGCTGCGCGAGGCCGGCGTCATCGCCCAGCAGCCGCTCGGCACCACCAAGCTCACCTCGCTGCGCCGCGAGGACCTCGACGAGCGCTTCCCCGGCCTGCTCGACGCCGTGCTCGCGTCCGCGGCCGTTCCCGCGTAGAGATTCGCCGGCGCGTGGGCGCGCCTGGGGCACACACGGCGCCGCCGGTCGCGCGCGCGACGGTTCCCGCTACGCTCGAAGCAAGCGCAGCGCAAGCGGAGGGAGCGGAGATGGGCGAGGCGGTGCAGACCACAACCGAAGTGGTGCAGATGCAGGTCGACGACGGGGTGGCGCTGTTGACGCTCAACCGGCCCGAGCGCCTGAACGCGTGGACGGCGGAGATGGAGCACGAGTACTTCGCGCTGCTCGAGCAGTGCGGACGCGAGCCCGACGTGCGCGCGATCGTCGTCACCGGCGCCGGCCGGGGCTTCTGCGCGGGCGCCGACATGCAGGAGCTGCAGGCGATCGGCGACGGCACGCTGCCGAGCCCCGAGCACGAGCGCGAGCGCCGCGCGCAGACGTTCCCGCTGAGCATCCCCAAGCCGATCATCGCCGCCATCAACGGCGCCTGCGCCGGGATCGGCCTCGTGCAGGCGCTGATGTGCGACCTGCGCTTCGCCGCCGAGGGCGCCAAGCTGACGACCGCGTTCGCGCGCCGCGGCCTGGTCGCCGAGCACGGCATCTCGTGGATGCTGCCGCGGCTCGTCGGCCCCGCCAAGGCACTCGACCTGCTGCTCTCCGGGCGCGTCGTGTTCGCCGAAGAGGCGCACGAGCTCGGTCTCGTCAACCGCGTGCTGGCGCCGGACAGGCTGTTGGAGACAACGCTCGATTACGCGCGCGAGCTCGTCGTCAACTGCTCGCCCGCGAGCATGGCCACGATGAAGCGCCAGGTCTACGCCGACCTGCAGCACACGCTGCCCGACGCGCTCGCCGAGGCCGACCGGCTGATGCTGGCGTCGTTCACCGCGCCCGACTTCGTCGAGGGAGTCACCAGCTTCGTCGAGCGGCGCGACCCGCGCTTCGCGGCGCTGGAGGCGTAGCGCGCGCTGGAGGCGTAGGCGTGGAGCCCTAGGCTGAGGGCGCTGCGGCGGTGGTCACGGCCGCCGCGTGCGAGCCGTGCGGCGAGAGCTTGAATTCGCCGAAGCCTTCGTCCTGGTTGCACGTCATCGCGGTCTTCGTGTCTTGGCAGGAGAGCTTTTCGGGGAAGCTCAGAAGCTGGTTGGTGGGCAGCGTTTCACCGCGACGGGTCAGGCTCGCGTGGACGGATTTCCCGTGACCGGTCGCATTCAGGCGGTAGGCGCGCCTGATTGCCAGCAGCTCGCACACGACGCTGTTCGGTTTCGGCGTCCACTCACAGTGCACGTCGCCGCTGGGGGTCGAGAAGTAGCACGGCCGCGTGGCGGAGCTGGGGGTGCTGCAGGCGAAGCGCTCGGCCGCGCGGGCGCGTGCCGGCGCCGCGCCGGCCCCCGTCGCCAAGGTCGCGCCCGCCACCGCGCTCACCGTCGCAAGCGCGGCGAGCGTCAGCGCGCAAGCCGTCGCGGCCCGCTCGCGAACAGCCCGGCGGCCCATCGGCCCTATGCCTCGGTGACCCGCGGCGCGTAGCGGTGATGGAGCATCAGCGCGTTGCCGTCGGGGTCTGCGAAGAACGCCATGTGACAGACGCCCGTGTCGAACGTGTCGCCCACGAACTCAACGCCGCGCTCGGCCAGCGTCGCGCGCGCGGCCTCGATGTCCTCGACGTGCAGCGCGAGCGCATTGCGGTTGGGGTGGTACTCCAGGCCGAACTTCTCCGCGACGATCACGCTCAGCGTCACCGTGCCAGTCTCGAACTCCGCGAAGTGACGCTCGGGGTAATACACGGAGCGCGGCAGGCCCAGCGTCGTGCCGTAGAACTCGACCGCCGCGTCGAGGTCCTTCGTCGGCACCGCCACGAAGTCCACGCCGGTGACTATCTCGCTGACGCTCGCCATCGGCTGCCATCCTACACCCGCCGACGCCACTCCCACCACGCCGCCACCCGCAGCCGCCGGCCCCTACACCCGCCGCAGCAGCACCCCGCCGAGCTCGACCGCATCGCCCCGGCCGGGCAGCTCGTGCGGGAGCTCGAGCGCGATCTCCACGATCCCTTCCTCGCGCTCGCTCGCCGCCCGCCGGAAGCGAACCTCGCCGCCGTCCAGCGCCAGCAGCGGCCCGTCGGCCACGCCCGCGCGAGCCGTGTCCACGTCCCCGCCGACGGCCACGCCGAGCACCTCTCCCCAGCGCGCGGCCACGGCCGCCGGATCGGCGACCGCGACGGTGATCCCCGCCAGGCGCCCCGGCGCGCCGGAGCCGGTGCGGCCGGTCCACCCAGGCCCGCCCCAGCGCCACGAGCCGTACGGGTTGGAGCGGTCGAGCGAGACGATCGCCCCACGCATGTCCGCGGGGTGCAGGTGCGTGCCGGAGATGTCCGGCAGGTCGATCTGCCAGACAACGCGCACGCCCAGCGCGAGCGCGCGCGAGCGCGCCCCCTCGAGGTCCTCGAGGTCGAAGATCGCCATGTAGCCGCCGTCGCCGCCGTGGCGCGCCAGGTAGCGGCCCGCCGCCGTGTCCGCGCGCGTCGGCGAGATCACCTCCAGGAAGCAGTCGCCCAGCGCGAACACGGTGTTCGCGAGCCCGAACTCGCCGACGCCGGGGTCGCGAAACGGCTCGTCCAGCGCGAGCGCCGCGCGCAGCTGCGAGGCCACCAGCTCGAGCTCGCCCGCCACGAGCACCGCCTGGCGCAGCCTGACCCGTGATCCCTCTCCGCTCACGGGCCAAGGCTAGCGCCAGAGCACGCGGAGCCGAGCGCCGCTGTGTGCGGGGCAACGCGCGGCCCCGCACACAGCCTGAGCGTCTCAGCGGTGCCCTACGCGACCGAGTTGATCTCGATCGCTTCTTCGTTGGTCAGCGTCTCTTCCGCCGACAGCCCGATCTCTTCGAAGGCCGCGCCCCCGACCGACGCTTCGAGCACTTCGTCGAGCCCTTCTGTGAAGTGTTCGAGGCGCTGTTTGCCTTTGAAGCTCGCGTACTTGTCCTTGAACGACGTGGCCGGGGAGTTGATGGTCGTGAGCCCCCCGAACACGCCGCCGCGCACTTCCGTCATGGTCGTGCCGCACGTGTACGTGAGGAACGCTTCCCCTTCGTGAGCCGGCAGCAGCTCCAGCCCCGCGTCGGCTTCTTCTTTGTTCGTGAATCCGATCGCGCCTTCGAGCGTCGAGGTCCGCAGTTCACCTTCGGCGGCGCCCGGGCTGGTGCATTTCACCGCTTTTTTGCTTTTGCTGACGCCACAGCCGGTGAACGTGAGTGTGACGTTGGCGACGGTCTTCACGCCGGCGTATTCGCCGCTACCCCCGCCCGCGCCGGTGCACACCACCAGCGCGCCTGCCGCGTCTTCCAGTTCGCTGGTTCCTTTGGTCGCGAGCGTGAAGCCTTTTTTGACGATTTCCGTCGTCCATTCGTAGCCCCCGCCCGTTTCTGCTTCCGTGCAGCCTTTTTTGTAGCGCCCTTCGTGTTTGCCGATGGTCAGGCAGCGACCGAATTCGAGCGTGCCTTCCGGCTCGGCCACGAATCGATCTGCGTTGAGCATCCCGCTGGTGCCGAAGCCGGTCGTTACGGTCACCGCGACCGTGCGCGGCTTCTCCGCCGGCGCGACCGCGATCAGCGACGTTTCGGTGTCGCTTTTGATCGATGTGGCGTTGACCGTGCCGAACTGCACGGATTCCGCCGAGCCCAGGTTGAAGCCTTTGACTTCGACTTCAGTGCCCGGGACCCCGCCCGTCGGGTTGATTGCCGTCACCACCGGGACCGGCGGGCCCGCGGCGAGGCTGTCGGTCGCGCCCGCGGCGATGCTTGTCACATCCGTCAGGCCGCTCACTTCCACCGGCGTGGCGCTTTTCTGGCCTTCGCCACCGCTGCCGTTGCCCAGCTGGCCGTGGGAGTTGGACCCCCAGGCCATCACCCTGCCGTCGCCGAGCAGCGCCAGGACGTGCGCCCCGAAGCCGTTGTCTTTGGAGCCGGCCGAGATCGCCGTCACGCCGCTGACACCGGCCACCGACACCGGCACGTCGCTTTTCTCGGCTTCCAGCGGGGATTTGCCGAGCTCGCCGTGTTCGTTGGTGCCCCACGCCATGACTTCGCCGCTTTCGAGCAGAGCCACGCTGATGTCCCCGCCGGCGGAGACCGCGGCGACGTGTTCTAGGCCTTCCACCGCGACCGGTTCGTCCGCATGCGTGGTCGTGCCGTCTCCGAGCTGCCCATAGAAGTTCGAGCCCCACGCCACGACCCTGCCGGTGGCGAGCAGCGCCAACGCGTGGCCGCTACCGGCCGAGATCGCCACAGCATTGCTGATGCCTTTGACTTCGACCGGCGTCGCGCTGCCTGCGCTGAAGCTGCCGTCGCCGAGCTGTCCGTCTTCGTTGTTGCCCCAGGCGAGGACCTTGCCGTCGGCGAGCAGCGCGTAGTTGGCGACGGGGTTCAGCCGCAGGCCACGATCTTCCGAGCCGGCCGCGACCGCGACGGCTTCGCTGATGCCGGAGACCGCTTTGGGCGTTTTGGAGCCTTCCGCGCCGCCCACGCCGGCGCCCCACGCCTCGACCGCGCCGCTGCCGAGCAGCGCCAGCGCGTCTTCCGTGCCGGCCGAGATCGCCGTGACCCCTTCGAGCGAGGAGACGGCGACCGGCACTTCCTGATCGCCCGGCCCGCCGCCGGTGCCCAGCTGACCTTCGGCGTTGGCGCCCCACGCATACACCGTGCCGTTTTTGCGCAGCGCAAGGCCGAAGTCGTTGGCCGCCGACACGCCAGCCACTTCGGTCAGGACGCTCGCGGGCTGGAAGGTCTTGTTGATCGCTTTGGTGCCGCCGTTGCCCAGCGCGCCTTCGGCGCCGTCGCCCCATCCCGCCACCCCCGGCGTCGGGGTGGCGGACGCGGTCGCGGCCGTCGCCGCGCTCAGCGCGCCGACGGCGAGCAGCACGCTCACGCAGAGCGTGCGCAGGACGTGTTTGGCCGTGCCTCTCGTGGAGGCCGAACTCGGTCTCATGGTGTCCCTCCTGGTTGTTTGGAGTGATTGGAGTGGTCGCCGGCGCCGCTCTGCGAGCGACATGCCAGGCTGCGAGCTGCTCCAACACTCCTACCTGGCCGAAACTTGAAAGTCAAGACAGCGGAGTGCCGAATACCGAGATCGTCACAGGATGCAACGCCGGCCGGGCCGCGCGCGGCACGCATACGTGCGTGTGTGCGACAGTTGAACGCTCCCGGCAGGCCGCACCCCTCGCCGCCCCGGGATTTCAGGTGCGGGAATCGTGCTCACAACTGGCGACATGCCCGCTGATTGGGTGTTTCTAACGCGCTTCTAACCGAGATGCAAACAGCGGCGCAACAGCCGTTCGCTTACCTTCGCCGCGTAGACGTTTTGTCAGCACGGACCACGGAGGGGACATGGGGGAAAGCGGCGGTACAGGGGCGGAGACGGTGCCGCACGGCCGCGCGAGTCGCGAGAGCCTGGCGACGCCCGGGCTGGTGTCGCTGGCGGTCAAACGCGCGCAGGCGGGCGATCGCGAGGCGCTCGGCTTCCTGTACGCGCGCTACGCGGACAACGTGTACGGCTACGTGCGCAGCATCGTCCACGACGAGCACGAGGCCGAAGACATCACCCAGCACGTGTTCGCGAAGCTGATGCACGTGATCGGCAAGTACGAGGAGCGCGACGTGCCGTTCTTCGCGTGGATCCTGCGCGTCTCGCGCAACGTCGCCGTCGACCACATCCGCCGCCAACGCGCGATCCCCGTCGAGGAGGTCAGAGCGGTCGACGAGAGCGGCGGCGGCCCAGAGGACGGCGAGCGCACGCACGATCTCAAGGAGGCGCTCGCGATGCTCCCGCCCGACCAGCGCGAGGTGCTCGTGCTGCGCCACCTCGCCGGCCTGTCGCCGACCGAGATCGCAGAGCGCACCGGGCGCACCGAGGGCTCCGTGCACGGCCTGCACCATCGCGGGCGCCGCGCACTCAGAGCCGAGCTCGCCAGCCGCGGCGCCGCGCCGTCGACGGCGCGCCGTCAGGTCGAGGCGTCCCCGCCCGCGGAGGCTCCGTCGGAGGCGTCCGGGTAGGGGCTGCGCGCGATCCGCCGTGCGATCCGCCCGCTGTCGGCGTCCGCGAGGTAGTAGAGCACCGCGAAGCGCACCAGCTCGTCCACCGGCACCCCCAGGCGCGTGCTCTCCTGCTCGATCGACTCCCACACGAAGCCGTCGAGCCGCAGCGAGATGCTGCGCTCCCCGCCGAGCGCCCGATCCTCGCCTGCCGGCAGGCCGCTCAACCCGGGCCTCGATCTGATGACGGGACACTCGCATTCAACGTGCCGCACCGGCGTGCGCTCGCGCCGCGGGGGCCGTCAACGGGGACCAAAAAAGGCTGGTTGTCGCTTCCGGCGCGCGTGCTCGGCCGGCGCCGGCGGCCGCCGGCGGGCGAGATCTGGTGGCTGGAAGGGGCGATCATGAGCCGAATGTCCGTTCATCCTAGAACGCGCGTCAGCCGCGTGTCGCAGGTGTCCGGGCGCCGTCCCTCGCCGTACCGGTTCCGGCAATCGGCATCGCGCCGCCGGCGTCGGCGCCGCCACATGTGGCGCGCGATCGGCCGCCAGCCGTTGCAAACACTGAATAAACCAGTTGATCCCTCGCCCGCGCGCGGCCCCGACGGCGTTGCGACTGTCGGAAACGGGGTACCAAGTAAATGATATGTGACCCTAATGTCATTTATGTAGGAGGGGCTGCGCGGCTGCGAGCGCGCGTGCAGCGGGGCTGAATTCGGTCAAGCCCGGGTGGCCGCGATCCGATATTGCGGCCATGCGCGCCTCACCGCTACCGCTTGCGTCGGTGCTGCGATCGCGCGAGCGTCGTCTGCTGGGTGCAGTGACAGCCCTGCTGGTCGCGCTCGTCGCGACCACAGCCGTGCGCGCCGTGCTCGGCGTCGGCGGCCATCAGTTCGGCGAAGTGATCCGCGACTGGGTCACCTCGGCGGTGTACATCCTGGTCGGCGTGATCGTCTGCTGGCGCGCGGTGCGCGTCGGCGAGGCGCGGCGCTCGTGGATGTGGTTCGCATTCGGCATCTCGATCTACGGCCTCGGCAACGTGCTTTGGGCGGCGTGGATCGAACACCTCCCCAACCCGCCGATCCCGTCGATCTGCGACGGCATGTGGCTGACGCTGTACCCATGCTGCTACGTGGGCATCGTCGGGCTCGCGCGCCTGAAAGAGACGCGCATGCCCGCGCGAATCTGGCTGGACGGCGTGATCGCGGGGCTCGGCGTGGCGGCGGTCGGCGCCGCGATCGTGGTGCGCCCGGTGCTCGCGTCGGTGTCCGGCGACACCGCGGCGGTCGTCACCGAGATGGCCTACCCGCTGTGCGACCTGCTGCTCGCGGCGCTCGTCGTCGGCGTGCTCGCGCTGCGCGGCTGGCGCCTGGACCGGATGTGGGCGATGCTCGGCGTCGGCTTCCTGGCGCTGGCGTTCGCCGACTGCATGTACGCGCTGCAGGTCGCCGGCGGAGCTTCGGCTCCGAGCGCCGCCACCAACCTCGCCTATGACGTGGGCGTGCTGCTGCTGGCGCTCGCCGCGTGGCAGCCGCGCACGGCGAGCGAGACCGACGGCGTGCCGAGCACCGCGGTGCTGGGGATCCCCGCGGCGTTCACGCTCAGCGCGCTGGGGCTGCTCATATACGACCACTTCAGCCGCCTGGACCCGCTGGCGCTGGCGCTGGCGTTCGCGACGATGCTCGCGGCGTTCGCGCGCACGGGCCTGGCCTTCCGCGACGTGCGCGCGCTCGCGGAAACGCGCCGGCAGGCGCTCACCGACGAGCTCACGTCGATGCCCAACCGCCGCCACTTCCTGCGCTGCCTGCACGACGCGATCGTCGCCAGCAGGGCGAGCGAGACGAGCGTGGCGCTGCTGCTGTTCGACCTCGACCGCTTCAAGGAGCTCAACGACACGCTCGGCCACGACGCCGGCGACCAGCTGCTGTGCCAGGTCGGCGAGCGCCTGCACACGGTGCTGCGCGCCAGCGACACCGCCGCGCGGCTGGGCGGCGACGAGTTCGGCGTGCTGCTGAGCGGCCCGTGCGACGCCGCCCAGGCGGAGGTCGTGGCGGACAAGATCCTGGCGGTGATCGGCGAGCCGTTCCCGATCAAGGGCCTGAACCTGCGCGTGACCGCGAGCATCGGCATCGCGCTGTTCCCCGAGCACGCAGGCGACGACGAACAGCTGATGCAGCACGCGGACGTGGCGATGTACGAGGCCAAGAGCACGCAGTCCGGGCGCGCGCGCTACGCCAGCGAGCGCGACAAGCACTCGCTGGAGCGCCTGACGCTCGCGGGCGAGCTCTCGCGGGCGCTCGAGAACGACGAGATCCAGGCGTACTTCCAGCCCAAGGCCGACGCCAGCAGCGGCAGGATCGTCGGCGTAGAGGCGCTCGTGCGCTGGCTGCACCCCGAGCGTGGCATGATCCCACCGGACCAGTTCGTGGCGGTCGCCGAGCAGGCGGGGCTGGGCCGCGCGCTGACGCGCAGGATGCTCGAGCTGGCGCTGACGCAGGCCAGGGCATGGCGCGAAGCGGGGCTTGACCTGCACGTGGCGGTGAACACCACCGTCGGCGACCTGCTCGACACGCACTTCCCGGACGAAGTCGCGGCGACGCTCGCCCGCCACGGGCTGCCGCCGGAGGTGCTCGTGCTGGAGGTCACCGAGAACATGGTGCTGTCGGACCCGGTGCGCATCGGCGACATCCTCGCGCAGCTCGGCGAGCTCGGCCTGAGCCTGTCGCTGGACGACTTCGGCACCGGCTACTCATCGCTCACGCACCTGAAGTCGCTGCCGGTCGGCGAGGTCAAGATCGACCGCTCGTTCGTCGGGCGCATGACCTCCGACCCGGTCGACGCGGCGATCGTCGAGGCGACGATCCAGCTCGCGCACAGCATCGGCAGCCGCGTGGTCGCGGAGGGCATCGAGGACCACGCGACGTGGAGCTCGCTGGTGGCCAACCGCTGCGAGCTCGTGCAGGGCTACGCGCTCTCGCGGCCGCTGCCGGCGGCGGAGCTCGAGGAGCTGCTGCGCGCCGAGCCCGTCCCGACGGCGCCCGCGCGGATCGAAGCGTCGGCCGGCGCGGGGGCACCCGGCGCACAGGGCAACGGGCACGCGCACGCGAGCCCCCACGAGCTGCTGCGCGACCTGACGCAGCTGACGCGCTCGCACCCGATGATGGACGCGGTGATCGACGAGGTCGACGGCCGCATGATCCGCGTGGGGTCGCGGTGGCTGGCGGACTTCGCGTCGTGCAACTACCTGGGCTTCGACCTCGACCGCGAGATCATCGACGCGGTGCCCGCGTACCTGGACGCGTGGGGCACGCACCCGAGCTGGTCGCGCCTGCTGGGCAGCCCGGTGCTCTATGAGCAGATCGAGGAGCGCCTGACGGCGCTGCTGGGCAGCCCGGACTCGCTGGTGCTGCCGACGATCACGCACATCCACCTGTCGGTGATCCCGGTGCTGGGCGCGGGCGGGACGATCCTGCTGGACTCGCGCTCGCACAAGACGATCTTCGACGGCTGCCAGATGGCCAAGACGCGCGGTGCGCGCGTGGAGCGCTTCCGCTTCGAAGACCCGGCGCACCTGGACGAGCTGCTGCGGGCGCAGCCGGCGGGCGTGCGGCTGGTGTGCATGGACGGGGTCAACAGCATGACGGGCAACGCGCCCGACCTGCGCGCGTTCGCGCGCGTGGCGCGCGAGCACGGGGCGCTGCTGTACGTGGACGACGCGCACGGCTTCGGCGTGATCGGCGAGCGCGGCCCGGGCGAGCGCTGCGCGTACGGGATGCGCGGCAACAGCATCGTGCGCCACTGCGACGAGAGCTATGAGAGCCTGGTCCTGGTGGGCGGCTTCTCGAAGGCGTACTCGTCGCTGCTGGCGTTCATCGCGTGCCCGACGGAGACGAAGGAGCTGCTGAAGGTGGCGGCGGCCCCGTACCTGTACTCGGGTCCCTCGCCGGTGGCCTCGCTGGCGAGCACGCTGGCGGGCTTCGACGTGAACGAGCGCCGCGGCGAGCAGCTGCGCGAGACGGTCCACGGGCACACCCGCCGCGTGCTCGACTGCCTGGCGCGGCTGGGGGTGTACACGCCCAACCGCTCGGGGCTGCCGATCGTGGAGATCCCGCTGCGCGAGCACACGCGCATCGACGCGGTGGGACGCATGCTGTTCGAGCGCGGCGTGTACGTGACGCTGGCGGCCTACCCGCTGGTGCCGCGCGAGGAGGTCGGCTTTCGCGTGCAGCTGACGGCGGCGAACACGGACGCGGAAGTCGACACGCTGATCGCGGCGCTCGAGGAGCTCGCGCAGCTGGGGGAGCTGCGCACGGTGGAGTCGGAGCTCGCCGCGGCGGCGGATGCGCCGGGCGGCGCAAACGGCGGCGCCGGCCGCGCGCACGGCGCGCGCAGGCACGCGACGCGCGCGCACGCGACGTGATCGCGCGCTACCGCGCGCTGCTGTCGCTGCCGGGCTTCGCACGGCTGCTGGTGAGCTCGGTGCTCGGCCGGCTGCCGTCGGGCATGTTCTCGCTGGCGCTGGTGCTGTTCGTGCGCGCGCACACCGGCTCGTTCCTGGCGGCGGGCGTGACGGTGGGGGCGTTCGCCTTGGCGGGCGCGCTGGTGGGCCCGCTGCTGGGCGCGCTCGTCGATCGCGCCGGGCAGACGCGCGTGCTGCTGGCGGCGGCGGGCGCGCAGGCGGCGGCGCTTGGCGCGCTGGTGCTTGCGGCGCACGCGGGCGCGCCGGTGAGCGCGATCGTGGCGCTGGCGGCGCTGGCGGGCGCGGCGCAGCCGCCGATCGCGGGCTGCATCCGCGCGCTGTGGGGAGAGGTGGCGGGCGACGGCGAGGCGCTGGAGACGGCGTACGCGCTGGACGCGACGACGCAGGAGGTGATCTGGACGCTCGGCCCGCTGCTGGTGGGCTCGACGGCGCTGCTGGCCTCGCCGGCGGCGGCGGTGCTGGCGTGCGCGGCGATCACGGTGTGCGGCACGGCGTTCTTCGCGGCGTCGAAGCTGTCGAGCGGCTGGCGCGCGCCGGCGCGCGAGCGCTCGCGCGGGGGCGCGCTGGCGAGCGCGGGGCTGCGCGCGCTGCTGGCGACGGTGCTGCTGTCGGGGGTGGTGCTGGGCGCGGTCGAGGTGGGGCTGCCGGCGCTGGCGGTGGCGCAGGGCGCGCGCTGGTCGGCGGGCCCGCTGCTGGCGCTGTTCAGCGTGGGCAGCATGGCGGGCGGCCTGGCGTACTCGGCGGCGAGCTGGCGCGGGGCGGTGGGGCTGCGCTACGTGGCGCTGCTGGGCGCGATGGCGGTTGGCGTGGCGCCGCTGATCGCGGCGCACGCGCTCGCGGCGGCGTACCCGCTGAGCGTGCTCGCGGGGCTGGGCGTGGCGCCGCTGCTGTCGTGCCAGTTCTCGCTGGTGGGCGCGCTCGCGCCGGCGGGGACGGCGACGGAGGCGTTCACGTGGCACAGGGGCGCGACGATCGCAGGCATGGCCGCCGGGTCGGCGCTCGCGGGCTCGCTCGTCGACTCCCACGGCGCGGGCGGCGCGTTCGCGCTCGGCTGCGCGGGCGTGGTGCTGGCGTGCGCGCTGGCGGTGCTGTGGCGCGGGCGGATCGACCCGGCGCAGGACGCTGTCTCCGGGCTTGTCGAGCTTCGTCAGTGAGGGCTGCGCGATAGCGCGAACTTGCCGAGCATCCGTCGAATGCGGCTCGGGCTCTGCGCGCGTGCGCGTCTGGCGGCCTCACGGCGAAGGCTTTCCTGACGCCGGGACGCGCCACGAAACTCATCGATGAAGATGTCCGTCGGCAGCTTCCTGATCCTGTCCGACGGCAAGGGCTCGGACGACATGAGATCAACCTACCACGAGGACTGTTAGCCACGCGAGCGTCTGCGCAACCATAAGCGCCGCCAGAGCGCCCAACAGCCACGACATGCGGCGCACCCTCTGCGAGTTCTCGTTGTGCACCACCTGGTAGGCGAAGCCCGCAGCTGCCAGCCAATCACTGGTTCCTGCCTGCCTTTCCGACGCCGCCTGATCGCGCAGTCTGTCATAGAGCTCTCGCCCGTCCACCGCGAACCCCAGCCGCCAGGGAGCAAGCAGGATCGCTGCTGCAGCAAGTCCAAGTACCAGCGTCACTAGCGCAACCGAACCCAATGCCGACAGCTCGTGATCTCGGAGCGCGGTGCCGCCCAGGAAGGAGGCAACGAGAGCGTGTGCGGCCAGCAGCGTGCCTGTGCGCTGCCGGATCCCCGCCACCAGGGCCTCCTGGTCGGCCAGGGCGCCGCGACCGGCCTCGTATGCGATCTCCTCAAGCGAACGCATTGCGGCGAGAGGTACCGAGGTACAGCCGTATGGAGGCCTGTGACATTGCCGTCAAACGTAAACCGCGCCTGAGACGGGACGCTCGATTGGCAAGGGTGTAGATCGAAATGACGGCGCATCGCGTGGGCTACAGGTCGTCCTCGCGAAACGCCCTGCTGAGCTCGACGAGCTCGTCCTCGCTCAGAGGAGCCGTAGGGCGCTCGCCGGCCGACTCGGATTCCGTGAATGCACGCCAGCGCGCTTCCCCCACGACGCGAGCGGGCCGCGCGAGCTCCGTCAGCGTGAATTCGGGCTCGTGGCCGAAGGTCTGGCGGATCCTGGCGCGCAGCGCGCCGTAGCGGCGCACGGCGTCGCTGCGGCGGCCCTGCGCGATGTCGAGCTCGATCAGCCGGCGGTGCACGTCTTCGTCGAAGGGTTGCAGCGTGGCGAGGCGCTCGAGCGCGCGCGAGGCGCCGTCGAGCACGCGCCGCTCCTGGCGGATGTCGGCCAGGCGGCACAGCCCGAGGCACGCGAGATCGTGCAGGCGATGGCGTTCGGGCAGCGCCCACTCGGCGTACGGCAGGTCGGCGAGGAAGTCGCCGCGGTAGATCGCAAGGCCGGCCTCGAGCTCGGCGGCGGCGGCCTGCGGGTCGCTGTCGGCGATCGCCAGCCCGGCGTTGACGTGGGTTTCGAATTGATCGGCGTCGACCTCCACGTGGTGGAGATCGAGGCGATAGGTGCCAGAGCGCGCGGCGATGAACGCGGACGGCTCGCGACAGCCGCGCTGCGGCTCGATCCGCCGGCGCAGCGCGTGGATGTAGTAACGCACGCTCGCGCCGACCGCATACTCGGCTCCAGGCCAGATGCTCTCGCCGATCTCGTCGACCGCGACCGCGCGCTGGCGTTCGGCGACGAGGTACTTCAAAAGCTGTCCCGGGCGCTGGTCGAGCCATGCGCCGCCGATCGGCCCCTCGACCGATTCGACGACGGTCCTGCCGAGCGTGCGTATGCGCAGCCTCGAGCCGGCCATCCAGTGCGGGCTGGTGCGCCGCCGGCGGTCGCCGGCGACGCCGGGGCGCAGCTGCAGCACCACGCGGCCGCCGTCGCCGCCGATGGCAGCGGCGGTCACCCACACGGCGTCGGGGCCGCCGGGCGAGCGGACGTCGACGCGGATCTCCGGCAGCACCGTGTCGCGGCGGCAAGCGAGGGCGGTCACGCAGCCGGACTCGAGCACCGTGTCGGGCCGGCCGCAGCCGAGCAGCGCACAGCATGTGAGCCCGCGCTCGGGCAGGCCCATCGTCCTGATCAGCCGGCTTGCCTGCGCGTTGCTGCAGACGACCCGTCCGTCGCGATCGAGCACCAGCATCCCGTACGGGAACGAGCTGAACGCCTCGAGCTCCAGCGACGCCCGCCGGCCTGCGGCGGCGCCGTCGTAGCGAGGTGTCCCCGATCTCGCAGCTGTAGCCATCAGGCTGGTCTCACGCCGCGCTCCCGGCGCGTTTGCGTCGGTAGACGCGGACTGTGTCAAGAATAAACTCGTCACTCATCTTTTCTCAAAATACGATCAAAGTGAGTACATGGAACGGCGACAACTGTACTACACCTTCACAGCTCATGGTGCCGTGAGTGCATTTGCGGCGTCTGGCATCAGGTGAGACAAATGCACACTCTCCGATTCTTCGGACAATGCAAATGTGAACGAATTGCGCTAGCGTGCGCCGAGTCCTGATGAGGTGGATGTCGATTGCGGTCATCGGCGGGCATTCCCTCGGGGCGGACAGCCAAGGCGAGCAGAAGGTGGCAAGCGATGCAGACACAGAGACGAGAGCTGCCGGTGCCGGCGCTCGCGGCCGGTCTTGCGGTACTGGGGGGCGTGGCGGCGTGGCAGCTGGGGATGGAGTTCGAACGCGCGTGGCTACGCAGCTGCGACGGGCCGCTGCCGGGCGACACGCTCGGCGGCTATCGCGACGAGGCGCCGCTGCGCGCTCTGCCTGACCAGGGCAGCGCGGCGATCGGCGAGCGCCGCCGCTGGGTCGCCAGACAGCGCCCGCGGACCGCGCCCGGAGCGGCACGCCTGGCCTGAAGGACCTGTTCTAACGCGCGCGCTCTGCGCGCTCGAGCACCGCGGCCACGTGGGCCGACAGACGCCGCTGGAAGGCGGCGACGGAGAAGCGCTCTGCGTTCTGCACCGCGCACGCGGGATCGAAGTCGAGCTCGTCGATGCTGTCGATCGCGCGCACGAACGAGTCGACGTCGTCGAGCCTCGCCAGGCGCCCGGTGCGCCCGTCGAGCACCGTCTCCAGGGCCCCGCCGGCGGCGGCGGCGATCACCGGCCGGCCGGCCGCCTGCGCCTCGACGGCGGTGATGCCGAACTCCTCCATGCCGGGCATCAGCACCGCGCGCGCGCCCGCATACAGCTCCACGAGGTCCCCGTCGCTGGCGCGCCCGAGGAACTCGGCCTCGGGGTAGGCGTCGCGCAGCGCGCCGTGGTGGGGCCCCGAGCCGACGACCTGGATCGGCGCATGCGCGCGCCGCGCAGCCTCGAGCGCGAGCCCGAGGCGCTTGTGGCCGAGCAGCTCGGAGACGATCAGCAGCGAGTCGCCGGGCGTGCCCGGGGCGAAGCGGTGCGTCTCGACGGGCGGATGGATGACGACGGCGTCGCGCCCGTAGTGGCGTCTGATCCGCTCGCGGCTGAGCTCGGAGATGGCGATGTACTCATCGACCCTGCCGCTGGCGCGCAGGTCCCACGCGCGGATGCGGCGCAGCTGCCGGCGCAGCAGCGGGCGCAGCAGCGGCGAGATCTCGCCGAGGGCGTACTCCTGCTCGTCCCACGCGTAGCGAAACGGCGTGTAGCAGTAGCACACGTGCACCGCGCCGTCGGGCACGCGCACGCCGTGCGCGAACGCGCTGCTGCTGCTGAGCACGACATCCGAGCGCGGCAGCCGCAGCCGCTCGACGGCCAACGGGTACAGCGGCAGCAGGCGCCTGAACGAGGACTGGTCGACCCCGAGGCGCTGCAGCGGCGAGGTCGTGACCGAGCGCGCGGCGAAGCGCCCGCCGGTGCCGCGCTCGTCGTGGAGCAGGGTGAAGATCGGCGCCTGCGCGTACAGGTCGGCGATCGCGGCGAACGTGCGCTCGGCGCCGCGCATGACCAGCAGGTAGTCGTGCGTGAGGGTGACGCGTCGGGCGAGCGGCGCGGCGGCGGGCGGCGGCAGCGGAGCGCGCCCAGACGCGCGCGGCGGCGAGCCGGGATCGCGCAGCAAGCTGGTGCTCGTCGGCGCTGCGGGTTGTGGAATGAAAGCGGAAAAGCGATCCATCGCGACCTCACAGGTGATCCACAGGCTCCAGCGCTTGGCACGCTACCCCTCGACCGCCGCGCAGTTGTAAATGGTTGGGGAAGACCCCGGCACCGGCCGCCACCCACCCCGTCCCTCGCGGCGATCTTACTAGCACTCAAGCGCTCGAGCGCCGCGAGTTCAAGTTAAGTCATATGAGCGTTCAGTACAGGGAATTCTGCGACGCTCATCGGCAGCGCTCCCACGCGAGCGGGGCATGTCGACAGTAGCCACATCGTCCCCAGGCCCAGCACTGAGAATCGTCCTTTTTTGGTCCCCGCCGAAACCGCCCGGGTGCGAGCTTCGCGCGTCCCGCGCCGTTGAACGAGAGTGTGGCGAGATTCGACCGGTCCCATCGCGAGCGGCCCGCCGCAAGCCGCCGGCGCGAGCGCTGGCCGGGAGACGTGAGGCGCGGTGAGCGTCGAGGCCGGCACCCCCACGGAGCAGCCAGCAGCGCCGCTGAGCGTCCTGCGCGGCCTGCTCGGGCTGGCGAGCCGCCGCGCGAGCCCGCCCTCGGGGATCCTCGAGGTGCGCGGGCCGGCGGCGTGCATGCGCCGGGACGCGCTGTTTCGGCGGATGCTGGTGGCGGCGGACGTGGTCGCGCTGGTGGGCGCGTTCGCGCTGACGGTGGCGCTGTCGCAGCGCTCGCTGCAGCTGACGTGGGCGGCGATCGCAGGCGTGCCGATCCTGGTGGTGTGCGCGAAGCTGACCGGCCTGTATGACCGCGACGAGACGCTGCTGCGAAAGACGACGCTGGACGAGGCGCCGCGGCTGCTGCAGCTGGCGACGCTATGCGCGCTGGTTGCGTGGCTCGCGGGCGGGCTGATCGTCGACGGCACGCTCGATCGCCACGAGGCGGTGTTCCTGTGGCTGGCGCTGGCGGCGGCGCTGGTGCTGGCGCGCTCGGCGTCGCGGGCGCTGGCGCTGCGGATGGCGCCGGCGGAGCGCTGCCTGGTGATCGGCGACGACGTCACGGCGAGGACGATCGGCGGGAAGCTGGCCGGCAACGGCGGCATCAGGGCGGAGGTGGTCGCGCACGTGGACCTGGACAAGGCCGCGTCGTGGTCGAGCGACAGTTTCTCGGCCGACCGCCTGATGGAGATTCGCGATCTCGCGCGGACGATGGACGTGCACCGCGCGATCATCGCGCCGCGCAGCGCGGACGCGGGCGAGATGCTGAACCTGGTGCGCACGCTGAAGGCGGTCGGCGTGCGCGTGAGCGTGGTGCCACGGCTGCTGGAGGTGGTGGGCTCCTCGGTCGAGTTCGACGACCTGCACGGGATGACGGTGATGGGCGTCAGGCGCTTCGAGCTGACGCGCTCCTCGGCGGCGGTGAAGCGCGCGTTCGACCTGGTGTGCGCGTCGGCGGGGCTGCTGGCGGTCTCGCCGGTGATGCTCGCAGCGGCGGTTGCGATCAAGCTCAACGGCGGCGGCCCGGTGTTCTTCCGACAGCTGCGCGTCGGGCGCTACGGCAAGCGTTTTCACATCCTGAAGCTCCGCACGATGGTCCCGGACGCGGAGGCGCTGAAGGAGGCACTGCGCGATCGCAACGAGGCGCAGGAGGGCCTGTTCAAGATCGCCGACGACCCGCGCGTGACGCGCGTCGGGCGGCTCCTGCGCAAGACGGCACTGGACGAGGTCCCGCAGCTGCTGAACGTGCTCAAAGGCGAGATGAGCCTCGTGGGCCCGCGCCCGCTGGTGGTCGAGGAGGACATGCGCGTCCGCGGGTGGCACCGCCGGCGCCTGGAGCTGACGCCGGGGATGACCGGGCCGTGGCAGATCCTCGGTCCGGCGCGCGTGCCGCTGACGGAGATGGTGGCGATGGATTACCTGTATGTGGCCAACTGGTCGCTGTGGATCGACGTCAAGATCCTGATGCGAACGATCTCCTATGTGGTGGGCTGCCGTGGGCTGTGAGCGACAGGATTCGCGCTATCTGGAGCCAACCTTGATCCATCGGCTACAAGCGGCCGCACGAAGGCGCATTCGCAGTTGGACACTGGTCGATACGCGGGCGCGAAATTTGCCACAACGTCGCATGGCGACGCCCATGGAAGCGAGTAGCTTCACGGGCGAGAGAAACGGGGCATATAGCAAGGAGGGGGGGTTGCCTATAAACCCGCAGATGGGAGCCATGCGTATGACCACAGACAGTCAGGTGCCAACAGCTTCGATGAGAGCCTCAGAATCCACCACGGTCCAGGGGATCGTCGGCGCGGCGATGGTCGGCGTGCTCGGCCGGGACCCGCGGCTGGCGATGCGCGCGGCGCGCGTCGTGCTCGAGGACAGCTACGGCTCGCGACATTCGCGTCGCGGCCGGGGGCGCACAGGCCCGCACGAGCGCGGCGACTGAGCCGGCGAGCGACGACTCGACGAGCGCATGAGACGTCTGCGGCTCGCCCGGCAAGCGGGCGACGTCGGCTGCACCGCGTGCGCGCACAGAGGACACGGATGAACTCAACTGGAGAGGTGGTTTCCGATGGCGACTGTCGCTAGCCGTCCGGAGAGTGGTATGCCACGCGCGCCCGTCAGCGCGGACGGCACGAGCGAGCAGCAGATGTCACGGCTGGTGTCGCAGGCGGTGAGGCGGGCACAGGCTGGCGACCGCGAGGCGCTGGGGTTCCTGTACGCGCGCTACGCCGACAACGTATACGGCTACGTGCGCAGCATCGTGCACGATACGCACGAGGCGGAAGACGTCACGCAGCAGGTGTTCGCGAAGCTGATCAAGGTGATCGGCAAATACGAGGAGCGCGAGGTCCCGTTCTTCGCGTGGGTCCTGCGGGTGGCCCGCAACCTCGCCGTCGACCACCTGCGCCGCCAGCGCGTGATCCCAGTGGAGGAGGTGCGGGTAACGAGCGAGCGCAGCGGCGACCCGAGCTCAGGTCAGCGCATGACCGATTTGCGCGAAGCCCTCGCGGAACTGCCCAGGGACCAGTGCGAGGTGCTTGTTCTGCGCCACTTCGCGGGTCTGTCGCCCCCGGAGATCGCCAAGCTGACGGGCCGCTCGGAGGGTTCGATTCATGGCTTGCATCACCGCGGGCGCAGAGCACTCAGGGCTGAGTTGGCGGGACGCGGGGCGGGGCCCGCAACCGTGGCCTCCAAACGCTCGACAGCATTGGGCTTGGACTGCCGATCGTCGGCCCCGGACGTATCGGCAGACGGTGAATAGCCAGAGTCACGACGTTGGTGAGCCTGAGCTTCGCGTGCCGGGCCCAACGGGACGAGAACTGCCCCCGTTGGCACAGATAGCGCCTCGGCTGGGGTCCGTCCCCATTCGAGGCCGATAACTGTCCAATCTGACCGACGTCTTCGCCACCCACGCGGGTTTCGTCCGATAGGCTCAGAGATGGGCGGTCCAGCGATGACGAACGGCCGCTGCATCTCCCAACGCGATTGACGAGGAAGCCTGACCCATGCTGCCGTGTGTGCACCGTTCGCCGACAGCTCGACTCTGTGTGCTGATCATCGGCGTCGCCTTGTGGGGCGCAATCGCGGATCGGTCGCGAGCGCTCACCATCTCCAGCTCGCACTGGATGTCGGTTTCGCTCAGCGCCAAGCGACGAGCGACTCGCAAAGACTCGTCGTCCTCGCGAAGGACCAGGTGCGTCTCCGCGACCCGCGCGGCCAAGCGTCGGAAGGCCAGCGCGCACCACAAGGCCGGCAAGAGGTGCGCTATCAAGAACGAGCCGAGCAAACTGAGCGCCCAGCGGCAGCGCTCTGGTTCAGAGCAAGCGGCAACAGGCGCACCGGCTGACACAGACCCCCCGCTCTTTGTGCAACCGCCGGGCATCTCGCTCTCGCCCAGCGAATCCAGTCGGACGAGCGGGCCCCCGCCTCCATTCCGTTTCTTTGCGCCGACCAGCTTCTGGAACGAACCGCTGCCGACCAACGCATCGCTGGATCCGAGCTCGGCTGCCGTGATAGATGCTTTTGATGAAGAGGTGGCTGCTGAGGAGTCTGAAGAAGGCCCGAATATCGACACGACGAGGTGGTCGGTCCCGATATACACCGTGCCCGCAGACGAACCGACGGTGCGCGTCAAGCTGCTCAACAACTCGAAGACGCTCCAGGCTGCATGGGACGCGGTGCCGCTGCCCGCGAACGCTCAGCCCGCGGTGGGCACCGACAAACATCTCGTGGTCTGGCAGCCGAGCAGCGATCGCCTGTGGGAGTTCTGGCGCCTGGAAAAGACGACCGAGGGCTGGCAGGCACCGTGGGGCGGTGCCATGCAGAACGTATCCTCCAATCCAGGGGTCTACGGACCCGAAGCCTGGCCAGGCGCAGACACGGGATGGGGAGGCTCCGCGTCCTCGCTGTCGCTGGCGGGAGGCCTGATCACCCTCGAAGACCTCCAGCTCGGTCAGATCAACCACGCTCTCGCGATGGCGATTCCCGACGTTCGCGCCGGGGTCTACACCTCGCCGGCGCAACGCGACGACGGAGTGTCCACCGATCCACTGTCGCTTCCGGAGGGCGCCCACCTGCGACTGGACCCCAACCTCAACCTCGCAGCGCTGCACCTGCCACACCTGACGCTGATGCTCGCCGAAGCAGCCCAGCGCTACGGGATCTTCGTCAGATCCCAGGCCGCGAACATCGTCCTCTACGCACAGGACCCAATCCCCACCGGCACCGAACCATACACCGGCCCCACCGGCTACTTCGAAGGCAAGTACCCCTACCAGCTACTCGCCTCATTCCCCTGGAAACACCTCCAACTACTCAAAATGACCCTGCACAGCTACCCGTGAGCCTGGGGCGCCTCGGGAGGGCAGGCGCGCATCCCGAAGCGGCGCCCCTCCCACCAGCCCAAGTGGAAACTATTGCTGGCAAACTGTATCGCGGTGCTGCGGTTGATCTCGCGAGTCGCGCTTGCCCTAGCGCTTCTACCCGCTTGCGTCGCTGCCACGGGTTGTGGCAGCGACCACCGACATTCGGTCACGGTCGGAGACAGAGCCACGATCTCAGCAGATGACGCCGTTTCGGTCGGAGATGAGATCCCGTTTCGCTTCTTCTCGCCCACGAGCTTCTGGAACAAGCCGGTTCCAGCTCATGCGCGCCTGGATCGCCATTCGGCGCAGATCATGCGTGCTTTTGATGAAGAGGTGGCTGCTGAGGAGTCTGAAGAAGGCCCGAATATCGACACGACGAGGTGGTCGGTCCCGATATACACCGTGCCCGCAGACGAACCGACGGTGCGCGTCAAGCTGCTCAACAACTCGAAGACGCTCCAGGCTGCATGGGACGCGGTGCCGCTGCCCGCGAACGCTCAGCCCGCGGTGGGCACCGACAAACATCTCGTGGTCTGGCAGCCGAGCAGCGATCGCCTGTGGGAGTTCTGGCGCCTGGAAAAGACGACCGAGGGCTGGCAGGCACCGTGGGGCGGTGCCATGCAGAACGTATCCTCCAATCCAGGGGTCTACGGACCCGAAGCCTGGCCAGGCGCAGACACGGGATGGGGAGGCTCCGCGTCCTCGCTGTCGCTGGCGGGAGGCCTGATCACCCTCGAAGACCTCCAGCTCGGTCAGATCAACCACGCTCTCGCGATGGCGATTCCCGACGTTCGCGCCGGGGTCTACACCTCGCCGGCGCAACGCGACGACGGAGTGTCCACCGATCCACTGTCGCTTCCGGAGGGCGCCCACCTGCGACTGGACCCCAACCTCAACCTCGCAGCGCTGCACCTGCCACACCTGACGCTGATGCTCGCCGAAGCAGCCCAGCGCTACGGGATCTTCGTCAGATCCCAGGCCGCGAACATCGTCCTCTACGCACAGGACCCAATCCCCACCGGCACCGAACCATACACCGGCCCCACCGGCTACTTCGAAGGCAAGTACCCCTACCAGCTACTCGCCTCATTCCCCTGGAAACACCTCCAACTACTCAAAATGACCCTGCACAGCTACCACCGCAGAGGGCTGGATACGTCTGCGCACGGACTCCAGTGACCACATCCGAACGCAACCTCATTCTCCTGAGTGCCGGCACCAGTGCCCGTCGCGCCGCCATGGGCGATCAGGCGCGACGGCTGATGGGCGAGCTGGACTGGCAAGCGCTGACGGACACACTGCGTGGCCGCAAGCTGCTAACGGTCCTGGGCCCACGCATTCTCGACCTAGCGGGAGGGTCTGCTGGCGAGGACTTCTCAGGAGCCGTAGAGAGCGCGCTGGAGACAGGACGTCGACAGGGTGCCTTTCTGCAACTCGTCGCCCTGCGCATCATGGCCATGCTTGGGAATGCCGGGATTCGTGCGACCCCGCTCAAGGGTCCGCTCCTTGCTGAGGCGCTCTATGGCGACCCCGGTCGACGGCTCTCGAGTGACATCGATCTGCTCGTCGCACCTGACCAGCTGCAAACTGCGGTCGAGCTGGTGTCGGGCATGGGCTACGAAGCTCCGACCGACCATATCGAGCACTCGGGACTGCCGCTGCTGCATTTTGCGCTCGTTCACTCGCGGGGAGATCTGCCCCCGGTGGAGCTCCACTGGCGCATCCATTGGTATGAGCGGAGCTTTGCACGGGAGCGACTGCTGCCGCCCGCGGTGGACACGACTGGCGACTGGCGTCCGGCTCCCGCCGATGAGCTCGCCGCCCTCCTGCTGTTCTATGCTCGCGATGGCTTTATCGACCTGCGCCTGGCGGCCGACCTGAGCGCTTGGTGGGACGTATTTGGTACCGAGGTGGCGCCTGGCGGGCTCGATCCGCTGCTGCGCGCCTATCCTGAGCTGGCGCGGCCCATCGTCGTTGCGCTCGAGGTGGCCGCCCGGATGGTCGGCCTGCCGGCGAGGCTGATCGTGGAGGACAGGCCAAAGCTCGATCTACGCGAGCGCATCGCCGTGCGATTGGCGAACCCCAATCCTCACAGCAGTCAGTCGCAGCTGTATGCCGACATGGGATTGATCGACGGGCTGTTGGCGCCACGTGGAGGATTTGGCGCGTTCGTGAGGCGCCAGATACTTCCGCCCCGGGAGGTCTTGGACCAGCACGCGCGACACGGAGCAAGACGGCGGCGTCGCTCCTCCCTCGGACGCGGCACGGGCGTGCTGGCTCGATATGGGCTGGCAATGGCCCGTCTGGTGCGTCCCCCAGAAACGCTGAGCTGACGCTCACCACGGCACCTCACGGGGCTCTCGCGGGAGACGCCCGGACGAGCGGACATTTCTGAGGTTCCGTAAGTTCGCGCGCCACCCGCCGTTAATAAGCATGACAAGGGCCACCAGGTATGTGCTCTTCCCACCGTGGAGCCGCTCTACGGATCCACTTCAGCCAGCCAGGCCGGTTCGGCTATGAGCGTCTCGGCCCCGACGACAGCTGCGCGCCCGCTGGAAGTCGAGGATCCAGCTTCAGCCCGAGTGTCGCCACCGGCAGCACCGCCGACGCGCTATCTACGTCTGACTGGTGCCAGATTCGCCGCAGTGACAGAGGCCGACGCCGTTCGGAGGATCGTCGATGCCGCCACGACAACGCGCGGGCATTGGACGATCACGGCAAACCTCGACCACCTGCGCCGTTATCGACACGAACCCGTGGCCAGGGAACTGATCGACGACGCCGATCTTGTGGTCGCCGACGGCATGCCGCTGATCTGGGCGAGCCGGCTCGTCGGTGCGTCGCTGCCCGAACGGGTCACCGGCTCGAATATGATCTGGTCCATCAGCGAGGCTGCTCGCAGCCGTCGCCAGGCGGTATTCTTGCTTGGTGGAGATCCAGGTGTTGCGGAGCGCGCGGCGCAAATCTTGGTGGAACGCTACGACGGGCTCGATATCGCTGGCACGATGTGCCCCCCACTGGGGTTCGAGCACGACCCGCAGGAGCTCAAGCGCATTCAGCGCCGGATCGCGGAGACTGCTCCTCAAATCGTCTTCGTCGCACTCGGCTTTCCGAAGCAGGATCTGCTCATCAAGCGCCTTCGCCATGTGCTGCCGCACGCGTCCTACATCGGCGTCGGCATCAGCCTAAGCTACATAACAGGCGAGGTTCCGCGCGCGCCCAGCTGGACCCACATGCTCGGCTTGGAGTGGCTCTATCGACTGCTTCGCGAGCCACGTCGACTCGTCCGCCGCTATCTCCTAGAAGGAGTGCCCTTCGCGGTTCGGCTGCTTGGCTCTGCGATCTGTCATAGGGTCCGCACGAGCAGCCGCTGGGGGTGGGAGACCGACTCGTGACACAGGTTCGCTAAGTCTGTCTACGCCGGATGAACGGTAACCACATTCACAGACGGCGCCGTTGCGTGTTTCGTCTGAGATGACGTTCGGTAGCCGCATCGTAGATTTTTGTTAGCTGATCCGCCACTACCTGTATTCCCAGGCCTTCGACAGCAGTCCGGGCCTCGGGCGCACGGTCGGCGGCGAGCGCCTGAGAGAGCGCTCGTGCGAAGCTCTCGGGCGACGGTTCGCGCACGAAGCAGTTCGCCACCCCGCTCAGCCGCTCGGGAATATCGCCGACAGGTGTGGCCACGATGGGCAGCGCACAGGCCATCGCCTCCTTGATTGCGTTGGGCGACCCCTCCGACCGCGAGGCGAAAACCAGGCAGTCTGCAGCATTCATCAACGACGGCACCTCCCCCGGGCTCACACCCCAAGCGACGTGCAGACGCGCGGTCGGGTACTCTACACGGACGAGCTCCGCGGCTTCGCGGGCGAGCGATACGTTCTTGCGTGGATCGTCTGGATTCCCCAGGAACAGCATGACCTTCTCGTCGACGGCCCAGCCGAGTCCCGCCCTCGCCTGATCACGCGGGACGGGGGTGAACCTATCGAGGTCCACGCCGTTCGGGAGCACGTAGTTGCGCATCTGCAGGTCGGAGGGGAGCACACGCTCCATCTCCTCCGACTTGGTGATCGTCACGGTCGCCGTCCGCGCCACCTGACGGAACACAGCCACCTCAGCTCTACTCTTGGCAGTGATGCCACGGTCACGTGGCGCGCCCAGGAGATCCTCTCCGCAGAAGGAAATGACCAGCGGCCGCTGACGAATACCCACGCTGGCCAACGCTGTGTGCCCGTAGTGGACGTGTATGAGGTCGTATTGGGCCGCTCGCGCAGCTCTCGGCAGGTCGAACAGCGCTCTCAGATACACATGGCTACCGAGGAACCCCCGCACATACAGAACGTCCACACAAACGCCGGCCCTTGCCAGCGACCTAGCCTGAGAGGCGATGAACGAGCCATAGTACGGGCGCCGCTCATCCGGCCACATGTTCGTGATGAACAGGACTCGGCGCTGGGACGAGCCGACAGAGCTCAACTGCTCAAGACGAAGCACGTCATTCCACATGGGCCGTCTCCCGAACTGATCCCATGCTGGCGATGTTCAGACGTGCGCGCGTGTCTCGCTGCGCCGATCGCCAAGTTAGCCGCGTCACGACCACTTCGGTCACGATCCGAGATCTTGGGCTAATCGAGGGCTCCTTCATGATCGGTCCTATGACAGGTTTGACTCGGCACCTTCGTATGCTTGGATATGAACGCGGGCCGAGGCGGCCCACTCGTGCCTCCTGGCAGCTGCCAATGCCGCTTGGCGTCGCACATCTGATGGGACTGCAAGGGCCTCACTCAGCACCTCGAGCGGTGACCCCCGCCACGAAAACAGCGCGGGGCTCTCAAGGAGTTGGTCTTCCGTGCCTCTGCTGGGCGCGAGGACTGCGAGCCCCAATGACAAGGCGAGCATCAGTGCACCGCTTGAGAATATCTCCGAATAGTTGAAGACCGCGAAGTCGGCGAGGGTGTACAGCTCGCCAACCTGGGCGTCGGGAATGTAGCCGTCCACAAGGACAACGCGGCTACTGCTGGCCACCATCTCTTTGAGCTTCTGCGCAACACCACGATCCTTCGGTGTCCCGGCAATGAGGAGTCGGGTAGATGGCGGTGCGCTCGCCTCAAAATGACTCACCAGCTCGGGAAGTCGCTTGTAAGCCCGAATCTGCCCAAACGCTAGGAGCACGTCATCGCTCTCGCTAAAGCCGTACCGCTCGCGCAGCGTCTTGCGGTCGGCCCGCGGCTGGTCGTAGACGCCCAAATAGTTTCCATGACGGGCTAGGTACATGGGCCCGGTCCGACCCAGACGCGTCCGAACGCGCTCAGCCGCATGATGCGTGTGCACGATAACGGCATCCGCCTCCTGGGCGAGCCAACGATACAGATCGACCTGCGCGATCGGCGCGCCTGGGTTGTGCGGTCGGATGTTATGCGCTGTCCACACCACCTTAACTCCCCGGAGTTTGAGCAAGTGCACACTGGTGCGTAGTGCCAGCGCGGCGGCGATCAGACGGGATGTACGCGCAGAGCTCCCCTTGGGCCCAGCCATAACATGCTCAGGCCAGTGAATATGTAGCACGTCATATCTAGCGCTGCCGGCATACAGCTTCCACGAGCGCAGATCGGCCGCCTGCACCGTTACCCCCTGAGCCCTCAGCGCAGCGTACAACAGCGAGATGTAAGGGTTACCGCTGTCGTCGATCGGTGACGCCCCTACACTCGTCATATTCGTTCAGACACCGGCTCGTACCGCGGTGTCGCGGCTATCGGAACGCCGCGGCGGCATGTCCCAAAGATGAACGCGAAGGCGCTAAGAAGCGCGGGTTGCATCGCTAGGCGCCTAGCCACACATGGCGCGGGTACTGTGCGCATGTACTTCCTAATGCCCCACGGCTGCACATGGCTGCCGTTGGAGCCATCACCAAGCCGAGGCTCGTCCTTACTCTGCTGCATCTCTCTCTACACTCAGTGCGCGAAGCAGTGGCGACGTGCTGGTAGCAACGCGATCTAGCACGAGTTGTCGGAGCAGATGGCGTGGTGAGCCGGCAACGATGATCGCTACCCCAGCAGCTGCAGCGCCACACCACCCAAGCCGCAGTAGACCGCCGACCAGGGTATCGGCTGAAGTTGTGGCCACAGCGAAAGCGTAGGCACCGATACACACCAGGAGATTAGCTCCGACGCCGCGCCACGGGATCTGCGCCGGATTACCCACATGGTGAGCGTATGCACAGACTCCGGCGAGGAGTACAGCATACCCGACAGCAGAGGCGATCGCCGCGGCTTCCACACCGAAACCAGGCACCAGGCACCAGATCAATACGAGATTCGTCGCGGCTGCAAAGACCGTAATCAACCAGATCCGCTTGGTCCTGCCCACCGTTAGCCCCGCTAGATCCATGGGAACCGCATAGAGACCGAAGAATCCGTACCCGAGCACGATCCACGGGGCGATGTCCGCAGCCCCACTATACGTAGCGGGGGTCAGCAGATGGATCACTGTGGGCCCAACAAGGGCGCCGGCGACTGAGACGACCCCCACGATGCCCACCTGAAGCCGGATTGCACGCGATAGCTCACGCATGCCATCCGGCTTTGTCGACGCCTGTGCGTAACTTGGGAGGAGCGCCTGGCTGATGCTGGACACCAGCACCATGATCGGAGCAGCAAGGTTGGACCCGAGCGAGTACACCCCGAGCACGGGTCTCGACACAAGTACGCCCAAGAGCAGCCGATCGGCCAGCTGGAGCGACCACTGCGACACATAGTGAGGCACGAGCGGCATGCCTAGCCGGAGGGATTCCATCAAAGGAGCGCGGGCGAAGCCCTCCCGCCAGCGGAACGGCACCACCCACATGGCGAGCGCGAGCTCAATCAGGTTTGCGACTGCTACAGCGGTCAGCCATCCTATGACACCAGTGTGCAACACCAGCACCGCGAGTGCAGAAGCGACTGTCGTGACAACAGCAAAGCCGATATTTATCACCATGAAGTCGCGCAATCGCTGCTCGGCACGCAGGACAACGTAAGGGACGCGGGTGGCACTGACGTTTAGCGCAGCGGCGGCAAGCGAAAGAAGCATAATGATTGGTGTCACTAGCTTCACTCCTGTGAGCAAGGGGATCGACACCAGTGTCCCTACGATCGCGATCGTTGCGGGGGCGATAATCAGGAAAGTCCACGCGGTCTGAACGTAACGCCGCTGTGCGGCAGAGTCGTCGGACAACCGGAAGAACGTTCTGTAGGCCGTCAATTCAAGTCCGAACGCCATGAGGACGGACGCCACCCCAGTGATTGAGAACGCCACGGATATTTGTCCGTACTGAGCAGGAGCGAGGGCTCGCGTAAAGAACGGGAGCAAGATGAATGAGAGTCCACGCTGAATCACGTTGCCCAGCGTGTATGCTGCCGTGGCTCGAAACGTCCGAGTCATTTCATCTGCTTGCAGCGGGTGATTGCACGTCTGGACTCGACACCGGCTCCGCCGCGGGCGTTGGCCGTTGCGCGTCATCAAGATAGTCGAGCGCGCCTATCGGAATCACCGTGCATCCGTAGCGTTCAGCGTGCGACACAGTACGTCCCACTAGGTCGCATACCAACGGCATCGAGGGCAAAATCTCGCAATACGCTCTCGACTGCACCCCACGACTCGCACTCGGGTGCGGTCAGGTCGACGTGACCCCACTGCTCCGAGAGATGCGCGGCGACAATCTCGGCCGCTCGCGAGTTTTCGTCGTTGACCACAGCCCAGCCTGGCTTATCAGCGACGTAGGTGACCAGCGCGTCGTCGTGATCGGCGCTGGCGATGGCTATTCTGGGGATGGGAAGCGTGAGGTACTGGACAGTCTTGCTTGGCATCTGTGTCGGATTGCGCCATCCGATCACAACGGCCGCGTGAAACGTATGAGCCTCTCCAAGAACGTCAGCCCACGACTGCGGTGACCGTCGCTCGACTGTTATGCAGTGCGATACCGAGTCGAGCGCGTCGTCCCAGTCTGGTCCGTACTGGCGGAGGGTGATCTTGCCCCAATTTCCGCTAGATGCCAGGCGCTCAAAGACCTCTCTAAACCCGACTCGTGCGCCGTAGAGACTCCCATAGTGAACGAGACGGAGCTCGTCTCCCATCGGTGCTGGCGCATGCTTTATGCCGGCAGGCGTTGCTGCCTCGACATTGTACCCATTGGGACGCACGAGCACACGCAGATGCGGGAAGAGCGTTTTGAGTGCGGTCCCTTGCCCGGCGGTAGTAACGATGACGCCCCGCGCGGAGGCCCAGAGCTTGCGCTCCCATCGTGTTGCTCGCGCCCTTCCCAGCCAGCCACCGTCTGGATGAGGATTGGTGAGTACCCATGGGTCGCCGATGTCGACGATGTACGGGATACCCTTCCGGACGAGGCTAGTTGCGGCTAGGGAGAGCGGGGAAAATGGGTGGCCTACCAGCACAGCAGCATCGACGTTTGGAGACCAGCGACGCAGTGATCGTCTGGCAGCGATCTCATACTTGTCCATGAGAACGCTGTAGATCAGTGCGCGTCCTATGCGCCGATGCCACGAGGACCCTGTGCGTTCGCTGTCACCTGCCAGCCATTGTGGGATGTTGGTACCACCAACTCTTTCGACCTCGCCGTAAGGCATGAGAGCATTGATGAGATGCTGTGTGCGCTGGCCGCGCGGGGAAAGATGGATTGGCACGCTTCCGGACCAAGCCACCACCGCAAATCGACTTGCCGCCCGAGGCGCTTGGGTGGGTGGGTCATGCTGGGACACATGTGTCCCTAAGCCAGTCGAACTCGGCGGCGATGCCGTCTTGTAGTGATGTCGAAGGACTGAATGAGAGATGGCTGCGCGCCTTTGAGGTCTCGGCCCCGGTGTCGCGAACATCTCCAGCCTGCTCCTCGCCAAAGCTGAGCTTGAGCGGCCTGCCACTGAGCTCCTCGATCGCTTCGAGGATGTCGCGCAGCGAGCCCCGAAGTCCTCCGCCGACGTTGTAAGCTCCTCCGGAGTCGATCGCAGCTGTCGCGGCCGCGCGCGTGGCTGCGACGACATCCGTCACGAAAGTGAAGTCACGGGTCTGATAGCCGTCGCCATATACCGTGATCTCGTCGTCGTTCAGTGCTGCGCGGCAGAAGATATTGAACGCCATGTCCGGTCGCTGTCTTGGCCCGAAGACGGTGAAGTAGCGGAGCGATGCAACCTCGAGGTCGTGGTTGGCGTGGTAGAGATTGCAAAGGTGCTCCCCGCTGAGCTTGGTCAGGCCGTAAGGGGAACGGGGAGCCGCGATCGTATCCTCGCACGTCGGAAATGATGCAGCCTGACCGTAAATCGAAGATGAGGATGCGTAGATGAGCCGCCGTCCCGGTACGTCCTTGAGGGCGTCGAGCAGTTGCTGGGTGGCCAAGACATTGTTCTTGACGTAGCGCTTGAAGTGACGACCCCAGCTAGAGCGTACCCCAGGCTCAGCCGCGAGATGAAATACAACATCGACATCAGCAATCAGACCTTGGAGATCTCCGTCTGATAGGTCGAGCGGAATGAACTCGAATGAGTCCCAGTCGGACGCGTGCCGGAGATTTTCGAGCTTCTGGGCTCTCCCATAATTGGCATTGAAGCAGTCGACGCCGACGACCGAAATGTCATCCCGTAGGAGGGACTCCGTGAGATGGGAGCCGATGAAACCAGCGCATCCGGTCACGAGCGCCCGCTGTGGCTGAGGACGCGGAAGAGTAAGGGGTGAGTGGCCGATGGTCATGGAGGTCAGGTCGCGGGACGGGTGCTTCACGGTCGCAGAGGGCGTGGGACGGAGCTAGCAGAGAGCGCCGCTCCCACGATGAGCGCGGCAGCGTAGGCGGCAGCTGTATAAAGGACCGTGTTGGCGGCGAGGCCGTTAACTAGAAGGCCGAGAGTTATCCCGATGCCGAGTATTCCAGCCTCGCCGGTGCCGGGAATCGCCCGCCGCAGCGCAAGTCGGCTAAGCAGGAAACCGACGCCGCCGACCAGCGTGACAAACCCGAGTGCTCCAGTCTCGACGAGATAGCGGACGACTTCGCTGTGCGGAAGGAGCGCAGCGCTGTTGTTTTCGGAGGTGCCTTCGCTGGTGGTCGTCGTCCCGAGGCCTTGCCCGAAGAAGGGGGCGCGTTCCCACTCGGGGAGAAGAGATTTCCACTTCTCAAACCGCCACGCCAGCGAGCTGGTCGATGCAAGATGTCCGGAGGAGCTGAGACTGGTCGCGGACTCGCTGGCGATGCGTTCTTGACCCAGAGGCGTTGCAAGGAATGCGACGATCACCAAGCCAGCGACCGCACAGGTGCCCACCTTGAGGCGAAACGAGCCGGGCCTCAGCAGACCGAAGGCAATCAGCATAACCAAGAGGCACGCCAGCCCTCCGAGGCTGAAGGTCGAGATGGTGGCAGCGGCGAAGACCGCGACGAATGCAGCATCCGATCGTCGGCGCCCATCGTTGAGGAACCGCCACAGCGATGCCATTGCTGCGACGGCGAAGAAGACGGCGGCAGCATTCGGTTGCGCGAAGGTGCCGTTCGAGCGGATCTCGCCGCCCACGGACTGGCCGCTGTGTGTTGCCAGTTGGTATAGCGCGAGGAGTGCCGCGACTATCCCCGCCAGCTGGATCAACCGCGTAGCTGCGGACAGGCTCAGACCCCCACGCGCGTTGAATGCGATTATGGCCACCGCGACGATCGACGCCTCCCGCACCCCCTCGCGCACCGTCACCGTCGATGCCCCATCGGTTTTGATTGCGATGGCGGTCCAGAGGCACAGCCAGACTGCTGCCAGAAGCGCCGGCCATACAGCCTGACGGCGGCGGAGCATGAGGCCCACGGCGACCAAGATAAAGAGACCGGCGATCAGGGACGAAAGGCTCAGCGACGCGGAATGTCGACTGGTGGAGGAGGCGAGATCGTCGGTGAGCACACGGACGGTCAGGGTGAGGCCGAGAAACGGCACGATGGGGATGTCGGTGGCGAGTGCCACGACTAGGAGGCAGCCCGCGGGGGCCGCCCACAGGTAGGACTGGGTGATCGCAATGCCCTGTACAGCCAGCGCACAGATCAAGCAGCCCAACCAGAGCGTCGCGCGTCGGCTGACACGAAGGACTGGGAATGTCTTCCCAGGCAGGAGTCGACTCCAGCCGAAATGCAAATCCTGTTGTGACGGCCAAGCGCTCATAGGCTTGACTACCTAACGCTCGCGCTACCCCAAAGCTTGCAGGACCAGGACGCAGCGGGGCACATGTCGGCCCCTCCTCGTCGCAGGTCTCAGATCCTGACGGCGGGCTTGCGGCCGTCGGATGAGGAGGTGCCGTTCACCGCGACAGTCCGGGGTGTCGACTCGTCCGGCCTCGGGTTGACGGTGCCATAGACGGCGGCACCACCGGATTTCGCACCATTGGCTATGACGCCGAGTACAGGCGCGCCGCTACTGTCGAGGACTTGGTGAAGTCGCACGGCGGCGTCGCGCGGGCTATGCCCGATCCAGCCGACGATGACGACTCCATCCACCTTGTTGAGCAGCGGCAGCGCATCCGAGACGGCTGTCAGCGGTGGCGTATCGATGATCACGAGGTCATACGACGACTTCAGCTGCTCGAGCACGGCGGCCATGGCGTGACTCTCAATCAGCTCGCCCGGATTGGGTGGCCGCATAGAACCGGAAACCATGACGTCCAACGATCGTCGGGCAGATGTCGGCGCGGCCGGCACCCGCAACTCGATCGACTCGCATGCACCTTCGATCGAAAGCGTTCCTATCAGCACATCGGCCAGGCCCGGCCCGCCCACCAAGCCGAACTGCTGGGCGAGCGTCGGCTGCCTCAGATCCGCCTCCAGAAGCAGAACGCGTGCCCCCAGCCGGGCCGCTGCTTCAGCCAAGTGCCGCGCGACGGTGGTCTTGCCATCGCCCTGCGAGGCCGATCCCACCACTATCGTACGCAGATTGTGGTCGACGTTGAAGAAGCGTAGGTGGCCGCGGATCAGGTTGAACGCCTCCGCCTCGGCAGGCGGCAGGGCTGCGTCGCCATCAGCCCTGCGCTGGCCGGCATGCGCAAGTGCGCCACTCGCAGGCACAACACCCAGCAGAGGAGCGCGATAGATCGCTTCCAAGTCGTCCGGCCCCTTGATCCTCCGGTCGAGACGCTCGAGCACGAAGGCTAGACCGAGGCCTATGAGCAGTCCGAGCAGCACGCCGAGCTCCGTGTTTCTTGACGTGTTCGGAGAGGACTGGATCGTGGGTGCGAGTGCTTCCTGGGCGACCTGAACGTTGCCGTACTTGAGATGCGACAGGAGGCGAAGCGTCTGTGCGCGGTCCTGGAGCTGTAGCCCGTCCTCGCCCAGCCTCTGCTGCGGGGAAAGTCTGGCAAGTTCCTGGTTGACGACCGCGAGCGCGGAGGTGAAGTACTGATGATTGGTGCTCTGCTGCTCTTCGACGAACAGGCGGACATAGGTATTCGCAATGGCGGCGGCCAGCGCTGGCGACGTATCGGTCGCTGAGACGTCGACGATGCTTGATTCTCCCTGCCCAGTGATGCTCAAGCTGGCGGCAACCTTTTCGTCGGTCAGACCACGGCCGAGCAGGGCAGCCGTCCTGGCTGCCATATCGCCAAGCCTCACCAATTCGAGGTTGCTCGCCTGCTGTGCGAGCAGGTTTCCGCTGATGCCCTGCAGTCCAGCGATCTGCTGGCTGAGCGAGTTGTAGCTAAACGCGAGCGATGCGGTTGCCGTGTACTTCTTGGTCTCGTGCTTTGAGTACAGGTACGCCGCGCCGGCAACGACGATGACGCAGATCGCGATCAACGGAACGCGGCGACGGATGATCCTTAGAGCTTGTTCGAGAGTGAGTGCGTCGGAACCTTGCTGCACGGGCCTATGTCCTCTCCAATCGCGTGGAAGGGTCGGAGCGCTCGCGCCCACGATCTGCGGCCGGCGCCAACTCCAGGGGCTCGCTCCCGAGTGCGAGGATGCCCATACCATGACCGCGCTCGGGATCGATGATCAGGTCGACCGCCTCGTTGCGCGAGCGCACTCCGAGCTTCCCAAACGCCGAGGAGAGATGGCTCTTGACCGTGCTCTCGGCGAGGAACAGCTGCCTGGCGATCTGGCCGTTGGTGAAGCTCATGACGACCAGGCCAAGGATCTGCTTCTCGCGTGAGGACAACGCCGGCGGCTCGATCTGTCGGGAGTGTCCGTGGGGCACGCAGATCTGGCCCGCGAGCACCGCGTGCAGACACGGACCCAGGGCCGAGTCGAGATCAGCAGTGAGCACCACCCCCGCCGCTCCCGCCGCCAGCGCGGCGCGTACGCCCCAGCGCTCGATGCGCGCGCACACGAGCACGAGCGGGGTCTCTACGAACCGTCTAGTCAGTGGTTCGATGCGACCAGGCAGGCCGGAGGCGGTTTCCTCGACCCACAGCACGATCAGCGACGGACCGTGCTCGGGAGGCATCGCGAGCAGGGTCTCCGCCTCATCGAATACGTCGAAGACAAGCCCCTCGCGCTCGAGGATCTCGGCGATCCCTTCGCCGACACCAGGGTCGCCGATCAACGCCGCCGGACCGTCTGTATGTTGCCCTATGGAGAGCGCCGGTGGCGCCTCGGCGGCGGTATTGGCCATAGCCCACCAACGGCGGAACTCTCCGCGAACTTACGGATTGCGAAAAACCGAAGGCTGGTGCGCTACGCCGATATCAGGGGTTGGATTTGCAGCCGTAAGCCGGGTTGCTCGTACCGAAGGAGATTCCGCCCCTGCTGCCGCTGGGAGCGAATGCGTCTCCACCGGTACCTTCGGCGCAGGCGGCGGTCAGCTCCTGCAGATCGCCGTAGTCGACAACCGTGGGCTTCGTGTAGCTCTGAGATGGGCTCTGGACGTCCATAGGGGCATTCCTTTGCGACGTGGTTCCCGTCCCACGATGGAACGGCTGATTGCCAAAGAAGAGTAGACCAGCCAGGTGGCCCGTCAAGGCTGAAAAACGTAGGAGTGCCAGGGAAGTACGAGCGATCCCGGACAGGCCGACGACTCGCTCAGACGGTCCTCAGGGCCACACGCGACGCGGACGCCTGCAGCTCTGCGCGTAGCGCCTCCCCCCCCGTCTGCGCCTGCGAGCGCAGCCAGCACTCGGCCGTGACCAGACGCCACACCTGGTACATCCAGCGGAACGCGTTGGGAGCTGCCTCGGGCCCGGGGTCGAGCAGCGCGCGCCGCATCTCGGCCATGTCCACGTAGGCCGCGAGCTCCGCACGTGGGCCCGACAGCAGCGTCCGCACCGCCTGCGCATCGGGGCCGGCGATGGAATCGACGAGTAGCGAGTCGAACAGCGCCTTGCGCGGGCGCAGCCGCACGCTGTCCGGGAGCATGCCCGCCATGCTCGCGCGCAGCAGCGGCCGGTCTCGGTGTGGATCGAAGCTCGCCCGCGGCGGTTGGCGCAGCCCCAGCTCGAGCAGATCGAGATCGAACAGCGGATGGCGGTTGTGCAGGCACGCCAGCGCAGCGCGGCGGCGATGGCTCTCGAACAGGCCGAGCTCCTCCACGCCGCGCGTCAGCACGTGCGCGTCGTGCGCCCACCAGCGCGGGCCCTGCAGGCGCTTCCACGCGAGCGGGTCATCCGACTCGGTCACGTCGCGTGCCGTTGCCGGCAGCAGCCAGCGCGGAAGGCTCCGCGCCGCCGAACGCCGCTCCACGACATCGTGCAGGGCAGCGGGGGTCGCGCCGACGAGCCCGAGGCGCAGCATCGCCAGCGCCAGCGCCCTGCGCGGCGGATGATCGCCGGCGCCCGGCAGCGCGCGGGCGAGCGCGAGCGCATCGTGCGGGTGACCCGCGCGCAGGCGGTCCGCCAGCAGGTAGACGCGACAGCCGAACAGCTCGTCGCCACCGTCGCCACCGAGCATCATCCGCACGCCCCCGCCAGACGCGGCACGCAGCAGCGGCCCGGCCCAGAACTCGCCCCAGCTCGTCAGCGGCGCCCGCCACGTCTCGATCCACTCGAGCGCGCTCGCCACGAGCCCGCCCGCGCGCACCTCCGCGCTCACGCCTCCCAGCGCGAGCGTGCTCCGCAGCTCATCGATCAGCTCACTCTCGTCGACCGCCGGGTGGTCGGGAAACTCCGCGGAGTAGGCCGCGACCCGGCCGCTGGGAGCGCGGGCAGCCGCCACTGCCGCCACCGCCGAGGAGTCCAGCCCGCCGCTCATCAGCACGCCTGTGACGCCCTGCGGGTCGAGCCGGCGCGCCACGGCACGGCCGATCGCCTCGCGCATGCCCGCGACGAGCTCCGGCTGCGGGAGATCGAGCGGCTCGGCGTAGCGCGGAGCCCAATAGCGGTGCTCGCGCGCGCCCGCGCGGTCGAGCAGCAGCGCCGCGCCGGGGTCCACGCGGCGAACCCCCGCATACAGGGTGCCCGGCCCCGGCCGGCCGCTCATCGTCACCCAGTGCGCCACGCCTGCCGGATCGGGCGCCGGCAGTCGCGGCAGGAGCGCCAGCAGGTGACGAAGCTCGGAGGCGAAGCACAGCGCCCCGGAAGACTCGTGCAGAAACAGCGAGCGAACGCCCAGCTGGTCGCGGGCGAGCAGGCCCTCCTCCCTCTCCGCGTCCCACACCAGCAGCGCGAAGTCCCCGCGCATGCGCGCCAGCAGCTCCGAGCCCCATCGCGTCCAGCCCGTCGCCAGCAGCTGCTCCGTCGGCGTGTCCGCGGGCAGCTCGAGCGCCGCGCTCAGCTCGGCCCCGTTATCCAGGAAGCCGTCGAGCAGGCACAGCGGGCGACGCGCGTCGCTGGTCGGGCCGCTGTAGGCGACCCGCAGCGCGCCGGCGTCAGCGAGCCTGGCCTCGTGCGGGTCGAGCGCGCGGGACAGGCGCGAGGAGTCCGCTCGACCGCTCGGATCGAAGACCCCGACGAGCCAGCGCGTCATCGCGAGGAGCTTAGTGGTCTCCGCTCATATCGCCCGGCACCTACGGATAGCGGCCCTGCAAACGCTTGTGGGCCCGCTCGTAGACATTCCGAGTTCTCTTGTTGGCGGGGTGCCGCTCGCCAAAGGCGATCAGGTTCCAAGCGAGGCTGCCGTCGGGCTTCTGGATCAGTTGGAACACGAACCCGTAGGGGGCCTCCGAGGCACCCTCCTTACCGAGCGGAACATAGAGCTTGCGACAGCCGGGTAGTTTGGTTCCGCCCGGACCATCAGCCTTGCAGCGCTTCCAGTCGAGCTTCGCCGTGCAGGCGTCAATCGCCTGACGAGCGCTCTGCGCCTGAACGCGAGCCGCCGAGTGGCGGCCGTATCGCTCGACCTCCTCCTTCCACTCGGACGAGCCGAACTCGACCGGAGCAATCGGCGGACCGCCGGCCGGCATATCTGACACCGCTAGCCCTCGTCGTCGAAGGGGACATCGACCGAGAGCCGCTCGAAGTCTTCTGCTGAGGCGGGCTTGGTACCCCTTCGGGCGTGCAGCTCGGCTGCGGGGGTGATCGACGGCTCAATCGTCACGCCGCCCTCTCGATCCGGGACGACCTCATAGCGACGCCCAGCGACCTCCACGAACTCACCGACCGTCAAGTCGAGCTTCTTCACGGCAGTTGCCATGGACTAATGGTAGCCCCGAGAGGCAGCGGAGACAGAACGCCGGATGCGGATCAGCCCAGAGACTCAAGCCGCAGCTCGATCGCGTCGGCCAGCTCGCTGACGCTCACCTGCGGACCGCACACGACCCGCTCCACGCGCAGTCGCGCAGCGAGCGCGCACACCTCGAGCAGGCCGCGCAGCCGCGCGGGCGTGGAGAGCACGAAGTTGAACGTCGCACTGAGCAACATCGGGGCGTCCGCCGCCGGCTCGAAGCTCGGGCGCTCGGGCCCGTCCGTACGGCGATCGAGGAAGAACAGCGCCGCCAGCGGCGCCGGCTCGCGGGCGCCCGGCACACGCACGAGGCGCTCGCGCGCGTTGACCGCGACGACCTCCCCGTTCACGCGGTGGGCCTGGCCCGCGTCGTCCTGCGCGCCGCCGCCCTGCGCACGCGCGACGCCCGCGACGGGGGTGCCGGGATGCGCCAGCAGGATGTCCCCGCGGCGCTCCAGCGCGAGCACGTCGTCGGCCAGGAAGCCCGCGTCGCGCCGGCACAGCTCGAGCGCGAGCGAGGTCTTGCCGGCGCCCGAGCGCCCAAGGAGCGCGACCGCCTGCGAGCGCCAGACGATCGCGCTCGCGTGGAACACCTCGAGGCCGCGCAGCAGCGCCGCGAACGGCAGCACCTGGGCGATCAGCAGCCGCTGCCAGGCGTGCTCGTCGACGCCGTCGGGCGCGCAGCGCAGCCAGCGTCCGTCGGCGGACAACCGGTGGGCGCCGTAGCACGGCCCGGAGATCAGGTAGCCGAGCTCGGGGTGGGCCTGTATCTGGAAGTTGACGCCTCCGTCCGCCTCGCGTTCGTCGCACACGAGCTCAGCGGACGCCGGCCAGTCCAGACCGTTCGCGTCCGGCGCCGGCGCCGACACCCCGAGCGCGCGACCGGTGGGCGTCGCGCGGGCGCCCGCCAGCAGCGAGAGCGGGATCTCGGACTCCACGTCCAGCCCGAACGCCGTGCCCACCATCACGTCACAGCTCGACGAGCCGGCCGAACGATCCGTCGCCGGCGGCCAGCACGGGGGCGCCGGCGTACTCGACCCATGCGTGGGCGAGGAAGTCGGGCGCCGCGCGCGCGCCGATCACCAGCCTCGCCGGGATGCCGCGCCTGGCCAGCAGCCTGGTGAGGACGAGCGAGCGCACGAGGCAGCGCGTGTCGCCCGGCACCAACGCCAGCAGCCGCGTGACCGCGTGCCCGAGCCGGCGAGCCTCTGCGAGCGCGCTCGCGCCGGCGGGCCCATGGGAGCCGGAGCGTGCAGCGGCAGCCGGCTGTGCGCAGCGCAGACGCGAGACGACGTCGGCGATCGGCGCGCGGCGCAGCTCGCGGCGCGCGCGTGCGTATGCGGCGAGGATCTCGAAGGCGAGCGCCGCGCGCTCGGCGTGGCTCAAACGCGTGCGGCGACTGCGCGCGGTGGCGGCCGCGGGGATCGCGACCGGCGACTCAGGGCTCGGAGCCGCCATCCGCCTCGATCAGGCCACGCTCCAGCAGAGCCTGGCAGAGCTCGCACAGATCCTGCTCGACGACGCTCTGATCCTGCTCGTAGCTCTCGGCGAGGGCGGCCGCCGCGTCGCGCACGCTGCCCGCGCGCTCCAGCTCGGCGAGCATCCGCCCGGCGGTCGCGTTCAGCCCGTGGTACTTCCCCGTCTGCAGGTTCAGCACCACCGTCTCTGACGGGAAGCTGCGATACACGACGTTCTGCGGAACCCTGACCTTCGCTGCCAGGAGCGAAGCGGTGCCGGTCGCGGTGTCAGGGGTCATCTCGGTTGCGTCCTCCCTAGTACTCGATGATCGTTCCGCGGCGTTGCCCGAAGCGGACCGCGCGTGCGAGGACCAGGATCGACCCCGGCAGCAGCACGACCGCGAATCCCACGAGCTTCAACAGCGAGCTCTGCGGCGACTCTCCCAGCGAGCTGTTCACGAGCAGATGACGCAGCAGGTCCGTCGCCGCCGTGAACGGCTGCAGTTTCGCCGTCGTCTGCAGCCAGCCCGGCAACAGCGAGACCGGGAAGTACAGGCCGCCCACGATCGACAGCAGCGCGACCACCCAGCTCGTGCCCACGTTGCCCTGCTTGATCACGACCGTCAGCGAGGCGAAGAGGATGCCGAACGGCAGGAACGCGGCAAGCACGAGCAGCATCACGGGGATCGCCAGCGGCACCGTCGCCCAGTGCAGGTGCAGGCCGAAGATCGTGCAGCCGAGGAGCAGCGTCAGCGCCGCCAGCGCAAACGAGAACACCATCGGGAACAGCGACATCGCGATCACGCTGCGGATCGCGCCGAACGGCGAGAGCAGTAGGCGGTCGAACGTGCCGGCGATCAGCTCCTGGCGCACGAGTTCGGGGATCGAGAACGACGAGTAGAGCACGCCGATCAGCGCGATCCCGACGACGACGAAGCCGAAGTAGGCGCTGTGCGAGCCAAAGCCGTTGACGTGCACCAGGCGCGAGACGTAGAAGAACAAGGTGAGGCTGAACAGCGCCGTCAGCACCTGGCTGACAAGGCGCGTGCGGTAGGACAGGTACACGTGCAGGTCGCGGCGCAGGACCGCCAGGAACGCGTGCCCCGCGGTGAGCGTGTCGTTCACGCCGCCACCAGCCTGCCGCGCTCGAGCATCCAATGGGCATCGAAGCTCATGTCCAGGTGCTCGCCGCTGGGCGAGCACCACAGCACCGCGCCGTCGCGCGCGAGCACGTCGGCGACGGCGGCCTGGATCAGCACCGACCCCTCCGAGTCGAGGCTCGTCAGCGGCTCGTCCAGCAGCACCACCTCGGGGCTCGTGAGGAAGGTCATCGCTATGCGCAGCCGCTGGCGCTGGCCCATCGACATGCGGTCGACGCGGCGCTCGGCGAGATCGCCCAGGTCGAACGCCTCGATCGCCCGCTCGACCGTCTCGCGGAAGCTCTCGCGCGCCACCATCGCGATCCGCGCCCAGAACTCGAGCTGGCGCCTGACCGTCAGGCGCGCATACAGGCCGCGGTCGCCGGCCGGCAGGAACGAGACGAGCCGCTGGTAGCGCACACGGTTCTCGGCGGCGCTCACCCCCCAGACCTCGGCGCGGCCGCTGTCGGGCTCGATCAGCCCAGCGGCCACGCGCAGCATCGTCGTCTTGCCGACGCCGTTGCGCCCGCCCACCCACGTGCTCGTGCCGGGCTCCAGCGTCAGGTCGAGGCCCTCTAGCACCGGCGGCAGGTCCTTGCGCCAGCGCTTGCCGAGCGCGCGTAGGCGCAGCGGCGCCGCCTCGGGCTCCGACGCGCCGACGGCCGGGGGCGGCTCGGGCTCGCCGCCGGGCCGTAGACCCGTTTCGAGCAGCTCGAGCGAGCGCGTGCTCATGCGAGCACCTCTGCGACCGGCTCGGGCTTGCAGGCGAGCACCTGCTTGAGCAGGTCCGCGAGCTCGTGGGGCGGATGCTCGAGACCGGCGGTCAGGCTGACGAGCATCGCCGTCGCGGTCAGCTCCGCGTAGAGGTCGAAGCGGCTGCGCTGGCGCTCGGGGTCGATCGAGAGCCCGAGCATGTACGGCGCGAGCGCCAGCGGGCTCTCCGACAGGCTGTGGATCCCGAGCGACAGGCCCGCGCGCCGCTCGAGCAGGCACAGCATGCGCACGGGGCGCTCCTCGCCGGCGACATCGTGGACCGCGAGCCAGCGCTCGTCCGCGAGGATTCCGAGCGTGTCTGCGAGCTCGCGCGAGCCGATCGCGCCGGGGAGAGTCCGGTCGAGGTTCATGTGCGGGGTCCCGGGGTGGGCGAGCACCGCGCCGTCGGCCCGCGAGAGCGCGAGCACGTCGTCGCAGAACAGCGGCCAGCCGCGGCGCAGCAGCTCGAGCGCCAGCGTCGACTTCCCCGCTCCGCTCGCACCCATGATCGCGACGACGCCGTCGGGCGAGTCGAGCGCCGCCGCGTGCAGGGCCTCATAGCCCAGCATCACGCTTACGCTCGGGATCACCTTGCCGATCAGCGCGCGCTGCCACTCTAGGCCCTCGCGGCTGGGAGCGCATTCGAGCCGCCGCATCGGCGCGTCCAGGCGAAAGCGCGCGAGCTCACCGTAGCGGAACAGCACGTCGCCGTCCGCGCCGCGCTCGATCACCAGGTCACGACCGTCGCCCTGGCGCCCGCGCCATTCGACGGGCCCGCTCGCGCCGCTCCACGCGCGTTCGAGCTGCCCCGGCTCGCGCAGCTCGAGCGCGAGCAGCGGCAGACCGTCGGATGCCTGCGTTGCGATCGTCATTCCCGGCAGTGGGAACGAGCAGGCGAGCCGCAGGCCGTAGGCGGCGTGGAGGGTCTCCATCGCGGAATAAACTCCGCCCCGTCGCGCGTTCTTCCGTGCGGAACGGTCGCGGCCCGTCAGTGCAGCCGGCCCGGTTTGCTGTTTTTTGGCTTCTTCGCGCACGTGTGGTAGGCGCGGCTGCCCGACAGGTGGTGTCCGAGGACGGTCGTGACGTGGATCTTGACGGTGAACGCGCCCGCCGGCAGGCCCGCGAGGTCGATCGTCGCCACGACGAAGCGCCCGCGCCGCAGCGTCGCGATCTTGCGCCCTTTGATCATCACCAGGACCGTCTTGAAGGGGTCGTACTTCGGCTCAAGCAGGTGAATCTGGAAATGCCTCGCGCTCAGGCACTTCTTGGCGCTCGGCAACGACAGGCGCTCGATTTCGCCCGCCACGCCCGAGCCCGGCGTCGAGCCGGATCCCGAGACGGTCGGCAGCGCAGCTGTCAGCGAGGAGTTGACGCAGCCGTAGCTGTCGTTCGTGGCGGTGCCGTTCGCGGTGATCGTCGGCTGCGAGGCGCCGGGACGGCTGAAGCACACGCGCAGGTACTTAGCTCCACCAGGTTCTGTGATCACTCGCCAGGCAGTGGGGCCCGGTTCCGGGTTCTCGACGCACCCAGGTCCCGCGTAGTACCACTGATGGTGGCCCCAGTAGGAACCGTCCGTCTGCAACGTCATTCCCGTCCACATTTCCTGTTGCACGGGGTGGGGGCATTCGGCGAACTTGATTTCTTTGACGACGATGCCGACGAACGTGCCGTTCGGCTGAGACTCGATACCAACCTGGCCGCCGCCGAAGGACCAGATGCCTTCGATGCTCGACGCGGCGGCCGCCGAGGCAACGCCCACGAGCAGCAGCGCCGCAGCGATCGCGAGCAGCAGCGAGCCGGTGCGTCGCTTCGCGCGAGACAGTCGAGTGGCGCGAATCCGCGACATTGTTCCTATCAACGCCGTACCGGCGAGCTTCTTCCATCCACGTTCGCGCGCCCCGCCTATTTGCTCGGCCTGAGCTTCGCCGGCTTGTGCTTTTTGGGCGTCCCCGCGCACGTGTGATACGTGCGGCTGCCCGACAGGTGCACGCCGAGCACCGTCGTCGCGCTGATCTCGAGCGTGAAGACACCCGGCGGAAGACCCACGAGCCTGATCGTCGCGACGATGTGGTCACCGCGATGCGCGGTCCTGACCCGCCGGCCCCTGAGCGTCACACGCACTGCCTTGAACGGGTCATACCTGGGCTCGGCCAGGTGAATCTGGAATCGCCTCGCGCTCAGGCACCGCTTGGCGCTCGGCAGCTGGCTGACGATGAAGCTCGCGACGCTGGAGCTGGAGCCCGAGCTCGCGCTGGGCGTTGTGGCGACGGAGGTCGTGGGCGGCAGCGGGGCGGTGAGCGTGGAGTCGATACAGCCGTAGGTCGCGCCGGCGTCGCTGCCGTTGGGCGCGATCGTCGGCTGCGACGTGCCCGGGTCGCTGAAGCACACCCGCAGGTACCTCGACCCGTCAGGTTCTTCGATCACCCGCCAGGCGGTCGGCCCGAGCTTCGGGTTGGGGGTGCACGTTCCTTCGAAATACCACTGGTGAAGGCCCCAGTAGGAGCCGTTCGGCTGTTCGCGCACCTCGGTCCACATTTCCTGCCCGACGGGATGGACGCATTCCGCGAACTTGGTCGCCACGACCACGATGCCCGCGAACGCGCCGCCGGATGCGGGCTCGACCGCGACCTGGCCACCGCCGAAGGACCACACGCCTTCGATGCTCGAGGCGGCGCCCGCCGAGGGGGCGCCGACGGCCAGCAGCGCGACCGTTGCGGTCACGAGCACCATCGACGTCGGACGCCGCCTCGAGCGTGGCCAGATGTTCATTTGGATCGGAGCCTCGGTGTTTCACAAACGCTTGACGCGCGAAGTTCTTCCGCCGGGGCTCGACGAGCGCCGCCATGCGTCGGCCGCCTCACCAGCCGCCACCCCCTGTGGGCGTTCTCGTCCGATCGGCGTCGGGTGATCCCCGAGACGCCAGGGGTGTGGTGACCGGCGCCACAATGGCTTATCGAAGCCACACGTCATCGGGTCTCCCGAAAAGGGGCCGCTCCACCATCACCCAGAGCGAGAGAACCGTCCCAGGCGCTGCGTAGCTTCAGGTCCAATGCCACCGACCAGCGGAGGGACCGGATGCGCACCCGCGCCGTGACCCACGAGCTCACGGCCGCGTTGCGCTCACTCGCCGAGGTTCAGCTGCAGATACAGGCGTCTCGGTCGGCAACCCTGGATGCACGGGCGATCGGCGTGATCGGAGTCGACGCAGCCGTCACGACACTCCTACTCGGTGCCGGCCTCGGGCTTGGACCAAGAATCGCCGCCGTTGCCACGCTCGGCCTGTTGGCGCTCGCCATCGCGATCGCACTGGTGGGAGACGTACACTGACGCCATGGAGCGCTCCGCCATCGATCGGCTGTCCGAGGGCACAGATCTGTCCAACACACGGACTCCTGAGCGCGGTGCTGAGGAGCGGTCCACCAAGCCCGTGCCTCACCTCCAGTCCGTCACGCTGCCGCCGTTCTTCGCGGTTTCCCCCGGCGTCAAGCAGCTTCTCGCGCGCATGCGTGCGCTGTTCGGCCGCGCCGCGCACGGTCACTGAGCTTCGGTACCAACCGCCTGCTCGAGATCGCGGTTCGGGAAATCCGCACGAGTGGTGACGCAATCGACGAGCACACGGATGATCTCCTGCTCACGAACATCGCGCATGCCATCGACGACAACATCGAATCCCTCACGAACAAGCGGAGCCTTGTGACGCGCGCGACGACTCTCGTCGGGATCAGCTTTGCGCTGGTCGGGGTCGCCCAACTACTGCCGGGTCTCTGGGAGACGATCGCCGACCTGTCGGCTAGCGAGAGTACTATCGATCCATGGCCACCGACACCCCGCATAAGCCAACACCGCGTCCGTCCGACCGCGGGAAGTCGACAGGCCGGCCAGCGGCGGTGGCCGATCCGAAGGTCACAAATGATGTCGGGCCGTCCGGGCTGCAGCTCATGCCACGCAGTCTCGCTCTGCGCATCGCCGCGCTGACGAGGCCGAGGAGACGCCGCACGCCGTAGGGGCGCCGCACGCCATAGGTTGCCAGCAGCAGAGCGACCGCTGGACCTCGGCGGGGGCTCTTGGAGCGGGTAAATGTGCTCGAGGAGATCGAGCGCCTCCTCCGCGCTGTGCACACCGCACTCCCGCAGCAGAATCTCCCACGATGAAGATCTGGCCGCGCACGCCCTCGCCGGCGAGCTCGTCGCCGAGCGCCTCCAGCGCGCTCACGATCGTCGCCCGAGTGAAGTAGCGCTCAGGCACGGTCGAAGACCTCGCGCGCCATGAACACGCCGTGACGGGCGAGCAGTGCCGGCGTGTTCGCCAACGTATACGCGTGGAACTCCGGCCGGCTCGCCACAAACCACCACGGCTCGACGAAGCGCCCGGGGCGGTTGACCCACGCCGGAGCGGCAATCGCGCCCTCGGCCGCGAACAGCTCCGCGACCCCCGCCAGCGCAGCGTCGAAGCGCGCGTCGCCCGTCGGCGGCGGCTCGTCGCGCAGCAGCGCAATCCGCCCCGGGCGGGAAGAGCCCCTGAAGTCGTCCGCGAACCCGAACAGCAGCCGCAGCGCGTCGCGCTCGCGGCCCCGCTCGAGGTCCTCCGCAATCGTCTCCCCAAGCGCCGCCAACGATGCCGCGCCTCGGCGCACTCGGGGACGGGCCAGCACTTCCATGTCGTGCTCGCACGCGCCAAGCAGCCGCTCCAGCGTCGCCAGGTTCGGAGCTCGTGAGCCTGACTCGTACGCCGCCACCGCCGGCTGCGCCGTGCCCGCGCGGCTCGCAAGCTCGAGCTGCGTCATGCCCGCCGCCCGGCGGGCGCCGCGGATCAGCGTCCCGGTGTCCATACAAAGCAATATACACGTTTAGATATATTCTGCTCCGATGCGCTCGGCCCCCTCGTCGGGCTTGGACGCACAAGCACAGTAGACTGGACACATGAGTGTCGCGCTTCAGGAACTGGCGACGAGCCTGCACGTCAACGAGCGCACCCTGCGACGGGCATGGGCGCTCGGGATGCTACGCGGGATCCGGACCACTCCCCACCGGCTCGAGCTGCCGGTGGAGGAGCGTGTGTACCTGCGCCGCCACTGGGGCACCCTCAGCCGACTTCGCCGCGCGTTGCGCACCGAGCCGAATGTCTCGATGGTTGTCGTGTTCGGCTCGGTAGCTCGCGGCGATGACGACGCTGCATCCGACGTCGATCTGCTCGTCGAGCTGCGCGAGCCGGGGCTGAGCCAGCGGGTAGCCCTGGCCGGGCGGCTGCGAAAGCGCACCGGCCTGAACATCGAGACGGTCGCGCTCGACGATGCCCTGCGCCGCCCGTCGCTGATGGTCGAGATCCTGCGCGACGGCCGCGCCCTCATCGACCGCGACGGGCATTGGCCCCAGCTCAGCGCACAGGCAAAGCGCATCCGCGCTGACGCGGAGCGAGAGCGACGGCTGCTCGCCGCACGAGGTCGCGATGCCGCGAAGGTCTTTGCGCACGCCGCCGAGACACGCATGTGAGTCCGCCCCGGCCGCAGAGAAGCATCGCCCAGCTGCGCGACAGCTACAACGAGACCCTCGACGCTCTCAGACGCCGCTTCGAGCAACTCGAGGCGGCCGTCGCTCAGTTCGCCCCCGACCTCGAAGAGCAAGCGCTCTCGGCGGCCTGGGACTCCGATGATCCGCTCGAGCGCAATCGCGCCGACAGCGTTCTGTCCAGCTTCGAGAAGACCTACATGCTGCTCATCGATCTGATCACCCTCAGCGTCAAGCTCGGCATGCGGCTGGGCGCGGTGCACGCAGACGAGAGCTCATCTTCGATCGATGCTCTGCTGGAGTTGCAGATCCTCTCCCAGCCCGCCCACGATGCGCTCGAGGTGCAGCGCGAGGTGCGCAACGCCAGCCAGCACCTCTACGTCGAGCTCACCGTCTCCGTACTCAGAGAGGCCGTCAGGATGCAGCTGGACAGCACACCTCGGGTCATTCGCAGCATCACCGCATGGGTGGATTCGCTACCCGACCGCGCAACAGCGCCGCGCCCGTAGCCCCCTACCCCCCCTGCACCCCCGCCAGCGCCTCCGCGTACGGGATGTTGAAGTCGACCGCCACCACCCGCCCGCCGCGCACCGTCCACACCGTCGCGCTCCTGCGCGTGATCTCCGGCTCGCCCGGCGCCGGCCGGCCGGTCACGCAGTGCAGCACCACCACGCGCTCGCCGTCGTCGATCACGTCCTCGATCTCGTCGTGGTAGCTCGCCCAGTCCTTCAGCCAACCACGCCACGCGTCGCGCAGGCCCTCCATTCCCGAGTAGGTCTCCGGCTGCTGCCCCGGGATGCGCATCGTGCCCCGCACCGCCGGGTCGAACACGTCCGCCAGCCGATCGCGCCACCAGTCCGTCGTCTCGTCGTCGTTCACCGCCGGCGCCAGATCGAAGCCCGAGCCGGGGTGCATCGAGCGCACCAGCTCCACGTTCTCAACCGACAAAGCCACGCCCCCGGAAGCCCATCGATACAAGCATGCCCACCGCCACGGACGGATCTCCGCCGCCACAGACGGACCTGCAGGCGCCCCGCCCGCCCGATCGGGGTACGCTGACCGCTACCTTGCACACGCACCGCCACAGCCCGCGTCGCTCCCGCGCCGCCCGCCACCGGCCGATCGCCGCGCGACCGCCGCTCGCGCGGCGCGCGCTGCTCGCGCTCGCGCTCGCGCTCGGCGCCCTTGCGTGCGCCGCTACAACCGCCGCCGCCGCCAGCGCGCCCAGCGCGAACACCGGCAGAAGCTCCAGCGTCACCTTCTCCTCCGCCATCGTCTTCGGCACCGTCAACCCACAGGGGCAGGCCACCAACTACGTCTTCCAGTACGGCACCACCCGCAGCTACGGCTCGCAGACCCCGCTCGCCCCCGCCGGCAGCGCCAGCACCTCGCTCGAAGTCAGCCAGACGCTCACCGGCCTGCAGCCGCTCACCACCTACCACTACCGCATCCTCGCCACCAGCGCCGCCGGCGCCACCGCCGGCAAAGACCGCACGTTCGCCACCGGCCCCGTGCCGCTGTCGCTGGCGATCGCCGGCGTCCCCAACCCCGTCGTCTTCGGCAGCCCGTTCCTCGTCGAGGGCACGCTCTCCGGCAGCGGCGCCGCCGACCACGCGATCGCGCTGCAGGCCAACCCCTTCCCCTATCTCAGCGGCTTCCAGACCGTCGGCAACCCCGAGCTCACCAACGCCTCCGGCGGCTTCTCCTTCCCCTACCTCGGCCTGCTCGCCAACGCGCAGCTGCGCGTCGTCACCGTCGGCAAGCCCGAAGTCGCAAGCGCCGTGCTCGTCGAGAACGTCGCCGTGCGCGTCAGCTTCCACGCGCGCGCCACCCGCCGTCGCGGCTACGCGCGCCTGTACGGCACCGTCGCCCCCGCCGAGGTCGGCGCGCTCGTCGGCTTCCAGCGGCTCGCGCCCGGCCGCTCCATCAACGACGGCGGCACCGTCGTCAAAGCGCTCAGCGCAGGCGCCTCCAGCTTCAGCCGCGTCGTGCGCGTGCACCGCGGCCTGTACCGCGCGCTCGTCAAGATCTCAGACGGCGCGCACGTCTCCGCCTACAGCGCCCCCGTGCTGATCCGCTGAGCGCCGGCGGATAATCGATCGATGCGTGCGTGGGCCGCACGAGCGCTCGAGCGGGTCGTGCCCGAGGAGAACCCCTCCGGGGTCATCTACGGGATCCTCGTCATCGGCGCGCTGCTCGCCGCCGAGAGCGGGCGTCACGAGAGCCACCTCGACACCATCGCCTCGACCGCCATCGCCGCCGTGCTCTACTGGCTCGCCCACGCCTACGCCGAGCTGCTCGGGCGCCGCCTGGCCGAGCAGGAGCGCCTCACCGCCCGCGCGCTCGGCCGCGCGCTGCGCCACGACTGGGCGATCATGCGCGGCGCCGCGCTGCCGCTGACGGTGCTCGCGATCGCATGGGCCGCCGGCGTCGCGCTGCAGACGTCGGTCACCGCCGCCCTGTGGAGCGCCATCGTCAGCCTCGTCGCGTTCGAGCTGCTCGCCGGCGTGCGCTCCCGCGCCAGCGCCCGCGAGCTCGCGCTCGAGGGCTGCGTCGGCGCCGCCATGGGCGTCGCGATCCTCGCCCTGAAGATCGTCCTGCACTGAGCCGCACGATCGTCTCGCGCTGATCGTCCGAAAGGCTCGATCGACAGCGCTACGCTTCCCTGTAGACAAAAAATTACTGACATGGCATGATTTACCGGCCAGACACATGACAGCAGTCGGCTGGTTCGAAAGGTCGCGTCGAGGGGAGGGCCAATGGCATCAGGACGTAGAACGTCGTCCGGCGCGCGCGCCGCGCGCGCCAACAGGGGCGAGAACGCGAGCAGCGGGGGCGGCTCCGCGCTCACCAAGGCCCCGCGCATCGCGCCCATGTACAAGCGCCTGCCGCACGGGCCCCACCGCCTGGAACGCAACGAGGTCATCCTCCATCAGCGCGCTCGCATCCACGGAGCGATGGTCGAGGCGATCGCCCAAAGCGGCTACGAGGGCACCAGCGTCAAGCAGGTGATCGGGCTCGCCGGCGTCTCGCGCCGCTCCTTCTACGAGCAGTTCGCCAACAAGGAAGAGTGCTTCCTCGCCACCTTCGACCTGATCGTCCGGCGCGAGCTCAAGCAAATCAGGAACACGTACCTCGAGACCGACGGCCCGCTCGCCGAGCGCGCGGAGGCGGTGTTCGCCGACTTCGCCCGCATGGCCGCCGAGGATCGCAACGCGGCCCTGCTCGTCGTGCTCGAGGCGCAGCGGGTCGGCCCCGCCGGCGTGCTGCGCCTGCGCCGGGCGGCCGGCATCTGCGAGCAGCTGCTCGCGCGCACCTTCATCGAATCGCCGGGGGCCACGCCGCTGCCGCTGCCGATCGTCAGGGCCATCGCAGGCGGCCTGCACGGGATCGCATCCGCGTTCCTGCGCGACGAGCACGCCAGCTCGCGCGACGAGCTCGCCGACGAGCTGCTCTCCTGGACGATGCTCTTCCAGACACCAGCCGCCGAGCGCCTGAGCGAGCGCATGGCCGCCGGGCTGGCCGCGCGCGTGCGCGAGATCTCATCCGCCCACGGCCACCGGCTCGGCGGCGCCGAAGCCCCCGCCCGCGACGAGCGCACGCGCCTGCTGCAGGCCGTCCTGCGCCTGGTCGCGCGCGAAGACTACCGCGCGCTCAGCGCGCCCCAGATCGCCGACGAGGCCAACGTCTGCGTCGACGCCTACTGCGAGCTGTTCGCCGACAAGGACGAGTGCTTCATCGCCGCGCTCGACATGATCGGCGACGAGCTGCTGATGATCGCCGCCGATCCCATGCTCGTCTCCGAGGAATGGCCGCAGGCTGTCCGCCGGGTGCTCACCGCGCTCATGCGCTACCTCGCCGACCGCCCCCTGCGCGCGCGCGCGATCGCCCAGGAGGCGCTGTTCGCCGGCGACGACGCGCTCGAGCACACGCTCGAGGTGCTCAACAGCATCGCCACGCTGCTCACCGAGGGAGCCCCCGCCGACGCGCCCGGCAGCCTCACCACCGAGGCCGTCGCCGGCGCCATCTGGCATACGCTGCGCTGCCAGGTCACCAGCGGGCGCATCGAGCTGCTCGCCGCCCTCTCCGACCACCTCGCATACGTCGTGCTCGCCCCGTTCATCGGCGCCGACGCCGCCGTCGAGGTCCTCACCGAGGAGCTCGCACCCGAGCCTGACGAGCGCGCTAGTGACCGCGGCGCCTGCGAGACAGGCGCTCTGCAAAGTACGTGAGCACGATCCCCACCAGCAGCGAGATCGCGATCACGATGATCAGCGGCGCATGGCCCGAGCCGACGATCCAGTGGACCCGCACCTGATTCAGGTTCAACAGCGCGAACGCGATGAACAGCCCCGCCAGCACCACCATGCCGCCCGCGCGCGCCACCTCGCCCCTGCTGGTGCCCGCGCTCGCACCGCCGGCCCGCTTCTTCGGCTGATCGGCCTTGCCCGGCTGCTGTGCTGAGGGAGCGGACATCGCGTCTGCGGTTGATCGTACCTGCTGGGCCGCGCCGCGGGGGATGTCTCGCCTCGCGTCCAGCGTATAACGATCGCTATACCGCGGGCGATGGTGGAGTGGAGCCTCTCAGCGAGGGAAGCACCCGGCCTACGGCGAATACCATGGGTGTGATGCAGCGACACCTCATCGCGGCGCTCGCCGCGCTCGCGCTCGGCGCAGGCGTCGGCGCGGCGCTCGGCGGCTGCGGCAGCGCGCAGACGAAGACCGTCACCGTCGTCGGCGGCCCCGCCGACACGCACAGCGCCGCCACCGCCTCAACTCCGAGCGCAACCACCGACACCACGACCGCCAGCACCGCGACCGCGCCCACCAGCAGCGCCGGCGGCACCGCCGCGCCCGGCGGCACGCACACCGCGCCCGAGCCCGAATTCGCCCAGCAGGAAGGCCACACCGAAGGGCTCGCCGGCGCCGTCGCGACGCTCCAGGCCAGGGGCTACACACCCAGCGAAACCTCGCAGTACCACCCCAGCCAAACGCTGCGCGTGCTCGTCGGCACACGCACCGGCTCCAGCGACGGCTACAACCAGCAGGCGTTCTTCTTCATCGGCGCCCGCTTCATCGGCACCGACACCAAGGAACCCAGCGCCACCGTCAAGGTCATCGCCCAGAGCGACACCGAAGTCACGCTCGCATATCCGCTGTATCGCAAGGGCGATCCGCTGTCGGACCCCAGCGGCGGCCAGGCGACCGTGCGCTTCCAGCTCGACAACGGCAAACTCACGGCGCTCGACCCGATTCCGCCCGCCAGCTCCGCCACGGGCACCGCTCGCAACTGAGGCAGGTCCTGAGCTGCGGCACTCAAGCCGGGGGCGCTTTTCGCCGATCGCACCCGCATGGATCGCGAGCCCACGCCTGCCCGTGAGGGTGCCGGCGCCCGCCAGGGTGCGCACGCACAGGTTGACGACGAACGCCACATCTCCTGCTCGATGACGATCGTCGCGCTCAAGCTCGTGCGAGCCGCCGGCGGCGAGGCGGCCGTCGCGGAGCTGCTCGCGCAGGCGGGCAGCGCGCGCGAGACCGTCTACCTGGAGACATTGGACAACTGGATCTCCCAGGACGAGGCCAGCGCGCTGCTCGCGGCCGGCGTGCACGTCACCGGCGACCCGCAGTTCGCGCGGCGCGTCGGCGAGGAGATGGTCGGCCAGCACGCCGGCAAGCAGGTCGCCACCGTGCTGCGCTCGCTCGGCTCCGTCGAGGCGGTGCTGCAGACCGTCGCGCAGACCGCCGCCAAGCTCAGCGCCGCCACCGAGATGGAGGCCGTCGAGGTCGGCCCCGGGCGCGCGCGCGTCAGGGCCGCCGCCCGCGACGGCTTCACGCGCCTGCCCGTCAACTGCGACTGGACCACCGGGCTGCTCGCCGGCACGCCGATCATCTTCGGCATGCCCCTCGCGCGCGTGCACGAGAGCGAATGCCAGGCGCGCGGCGACGCCCAGTGCCTGTACACCGTCACCTGGGACGCCCAGCAGGCGGCCGTCGCCGCCGACCCCCAGCAGCGCGTCACCGCCATGGAGGCGCAGCTGCAGGCGATGGACGAGCGGCTGCACAGCGTCTACGCGATCACCGGCGACCTCGTCTGCACCGAGGACGTCGAGACGGTGCTGCACCGCGCCGTCGAGCGCGCCGCCGACGCCGTGCGCGCCCCCGGCCACATCCTCGCCGTGCGTCCCCACGCCGACGCCCAGCTGCAGGTCTACAGCCGCGGCATCGAGCTCGAGCGCGCGCACGCGCTCGCCCGCGCCGCACTCGCCGGCGACCAATCGCTCGGCGACCACACGCTCGTCGTCGACGTCGTCTCCAGCAGGCGCAGCTACGGCCAGCTGATCGCCTGTTATCCCAACGCCGTCGAGTTCCTGCCCCAGGACCGCGAGATGCTCAGCCTGTACGCCAGGCACGCCGCCGCCGTGCTCGACATGGCGCTCGCGCTGCAGGAGTCCGCGCACCGCCACGAGCAGGTCAGCGCGCTGCTCGCGCTCTCGCACGCGCTCGCCAAGGCCGGCACCAGCCGCGAGGTCGCCGAGCGCCTCGCCGCCGCCGCCCCCGACGTGATCGACTGCGACCGCATGGCCGTGTGGCTGTGGAACGAGCACGAACGCCACCTGCGCACGCTCGCCGCCTGGGGCCGCACGCCCGCGCAGGCGACCGACCTGCCGGAGGTGACGATCGCGCCGGAGGACACGCCGCACCTGCGGCGCATGCTCGCCGAGCCCGAGCCGCACTTCTTCGAAGCCGGCACCGACGATCCGTTCATCGGGCAGCTGATGCGCACGCTCGACGTCGTCGCGCTGGTCGTCGTGCCGATCGTCGCGCGCGACGTGTTCCTCGGGATCCTCACCGTGTCCGTCGCCGAGCGGCCCGAGCGGCTGCGCCCCGACAGCGACCTGCTCGCGCGCCTCACCGGCGTCGCCGCGCTCGCCGCGCCCGCCATCCAGAACGGCCAGCTGGTCGACCAGCTGCGCCACAAGGCCAGCCACGACGGGCTCACCGGGCTGCTCAACAGGGTCGGCTTCCGCCAGCGGATCGACCGCGCGCTCGCCGGCGTCGGCACCGGCGAGGGGCGCGTCGGCCTGCTGTTCGTCGACCTCAACCGCTTCAAGCAGGTCAACGACCTCCACGGCCACGACGCCGGCGACGAGCTGATCCGCCAGGCGGGCGCGCGCCTGAGCGCCATCTGCCGCGAAGAAGACGACGTCGCGCGCCTCGGCGGCGACGAGTTCGCGATCATCCTCGCCGACGTCGACCGCGACGAGCAGGTGCGCGCCGCCGAACGGCGCGTGCGCGAGGCCTTCCGCGAGCCGTTCGCCGTCAAAGGCCTCACGCTGTCGGTCGGCGCCAGCGTCGGCGGCGGCGTCTGGCCCGACGACGGCCACACCGTCAACGAGCTCGTGCGCCACGCCGACGCCGCCATGTACCAGGACAAGGCGCACAGCCGCGGTCGCGCCGACGCGGCCCGCCTGCAGCCAGCGCGGTAGCGCCACACGCGAGCGGAGCTATCTTGGGGTGCACAACTGCACACCGCGAGAAAGGCTTGCACCGATGAGCGTCAAGATCGAAGGCCGCGCCGAGGAGCTGCTGAAGGGCACCAACTTCTGCCACGTCGCAACACTGCGAGCCGACGGCTCCGTGCACGGGGTGCCCGTGTGGGTGGACGTCCAGGACGGCCGCGCCGTGCTCAACACCGCCGAGGGCCGCGCCTGGCCGCGCAACCTCGAGCGCGACCCGCGCGTCACGCTCACCGTCCAGAACGCCGAGAACCCCTACGAGTACGTCGAGGTCCGCGGGCGCGTCGCCGAGCGCACCCACGACGGCGCCGACGCGCACATCGACGCCATGGCCAAGAAGTACATGGGCGTCGACGAGTACCCGCTGCGCCAGCCCGGCGAACAGCGCGTCATCCTCCGCGTCGAGCCCGAGCACGTGCACGCGTTCGGCGCCTGAGCCGCTCCGCTCGCGCGAAACGCCCGGCCGCACCCCCGCCGGCCGGGCGCCGCCGGAGCGCAAGCGCCTGCGATCACGCGCGCCCGAGCAGCCGCCGCCACAGCGACGGCGGGCGCGGCTGCGTGCGCAGCCACTCGTCCCTGAGCACCAGCTGACCGCGCCTGCGCGCCGCCAGCACGCACTCGGTGTGCGCGTGGCGGCGCCGCCGGGTGTCGCCTTCGGGCGCGATCAGCATATGCTCGCTCAGAGCGGGTAGAGAATGACCACAGATCGGACAGCGATACGTCGCCGGCTTGCGATTCGCAGCGCGGCGCACCGTCCACCATGGGGCGCGCGGAAGGCTGGGCACGGCTCCATTGTCGCGCCGCTCGCCGCCACCGTCGCCGCCACCGTCGTCGTCGGCGTCGGCGTCGGACTGGCGCGCGCGCTCTCCGAGCGCGAGCGCCGCCGCGCGCGCCAGCACCAGCGGGAGCGAAAGCTCGAGCGGCGGCTCGCGCGCCTGCTCGCGCTCGCGCCCGGAGAGTCGCTCGCCGACGGCCTGCAGCGCATGGCGCTCGGCCAGGCCGACCTCGCGCTCGAGCTGCTCGGCGCCGGCGATCGGAGCGGCAGCGCGCGCAGCGCACGCGAGCACGACGCGCGGGGCAACGGCGCCGGCGGCGCGCTCCCGCCGGACGAGACCGCCGTGCACGAGACGCGCAAGGCGCTCAAGCGCCTGCGCGCGCTGCTGCGGCTGCTCGAGGGCGAGCTCGGAGAGGCGGTGTTCGCGCGCGAGAACGCCGCGCTGCGCGACGTCGCCCGCACGCTCTCCGGCGCGCGCGACGCGGCCGTCATGCTCGCCACGCTCGACGCGCTCATCGAGCGCCACCCGCGCGCGCTCGGGCGCCGCCGCGGCGTGCTCGAGCTGCGCCGCCGCGTGCGCGCCGAGCACACGCGCATGCAACGCCTCACGCTCGCCGACCCCGCCGTGCGCGCCGCCGTGCTCGGCGAGCTGCACGCGTTCCGCTGGCGCGCCGCCGCCTGGAGCCTGTCAGAGCGCGACGGCATCCAGCTGGTGCAAGCCGACCTCGCGCGGCTCTACAAGCAGGGGCGCACGCGCTACGCGCGCGTCCTGCGCCGCCGCGGCGACCGCATGCTGACGATGCACGAATGGCGCAAACGCGTCAAGGACCTGCGCTACGCCGCCGAAATGCTCGAGCGCCGCGACGCCGACGGCTCGCGCGCCGCGAACGGCTCGCGCAAGGCGGGCGGCGCCGACGGTCGCCTGCGCCGCCTCGCGCGCCGCGCCGACGCGCTCGGGGAACTGCTCGGCGAGGAGCACGATCTGGCGGTCCTCGCCGAGCACCTGCGCGCGGGCGCGCGCGGCTCCGGTGCGGGCGCGCAGGACACCTGGCACACCGGGCGCCGCACGCGCGACGCGCTGCTCGAGCGCATCGCAAGGCGCCGGCGCGCACTGCGCAAGCGCGCACTGCGCGACGGCAGGCGCCTCTACCGCGACGAGCCCGACGCCTTCATCCGCCGCGTGCGCGCCGCCTACGCGCGCGAGCAGCGCCAGCTCAGCTGACGCTCACGACCGTCAGCGTGCGCCTGCCCCGCGGCAGCGCCACCGTCGCCTGCTCGCCCGGCGCGCACCCCATCAGCGCCGCCGCCACCGGCGATTCCGCCGACAGGCGCCCCTCGCGCGGGTCCGCGTCGTGGGAGCCCACGATCCGCCACGTCTGCTCCGCGCCGTCCTCGTCGCGCACCACCACCGTCGAGCCGAACGACACCACCTCGCCCGCGCCGTCCAGCGCCTCCTCCACGATCACCGCGCCCGAGATCTTCTCGCGCAGGCGCTGGATCTTCGTCTCCAGATGCGCCTGGTCGTTCTTCGCGTCGTGGTACTCGCTGTTCTCCTTCAGGTCGCCCCATTCGCGCGCCGTCTTGATGCGCGCCGCGATCTCCCTGCGCCCGTCGCCCTCCAGCTCCGCCAGCTCCGCTTCCATCGCCTGCAGGCCGGCCGCCGTCGTCATGTTCGTCGCTTCGGTCACCCACCACACAGCCTACTCTCACCCGCACGCCGGCCCGTCCTTCTAGAAATACGAGCTCGCCGGGATCGACAGCAGCGCGTACATCTGCACGATCGCCGCCTGGTAGAGCAGCTGCGCCGTCGGCGGCGTGCCCGCCACGAACACGTAGTCGCGCAGGCGCAGGTGCTGCCACGCGTAGTTGACGTAGCTCTGCGCGATCGACTGCCCCGGCGGGTCGTGCGTGACCGAGTCCAGATACAGCAGGTTGCGGAAGTACACCGACACGAAGAACGGGTTTTCGGAGCCGAGGCGTTCCGGCGTGAAGTACGCCAGCGCCGCCTTCGCCGTCTGGCGCGCCTGGAACAGGTACGCGGCGTTGCCCGTCGCCTGGTACAGCAGCGTGCCCGCGCCGATCATCGAGCCCTGGTTGTAGCTCCACAGCATCGGTTCCACCACGCCTTTGCGGCCGATGTGGTCCGCGTACAGGTTCGCCGGCTGCTGCAGGCACGTGCGCACCCATTCGTATGCCCTCAGCGCGAACTGCAGGTACTCGGTGTTGTGCGTTTCTTTGTAAAGCAGCGTCGCCAGCTCCGCCGCCGGCGCCGTCGTCACCGTGTTGCGTTCGCCCGCGCTCGCCGAGTTCGAAAACGGGATGCCGCCCTCGCACGCCAGGCCCGGCGCTTCCTGCCAGCCCGCCATCTCGAACGCCATGATCCCTTCCGCGCTGCCCAGCAGCGGCGCCTGGTGGGTCAGCTGGTACATGCGCATCAGCTCGATCCCCACCCAGTCGTTGTCGTCGTAGTACTTCGTCCCCCCCGGCCCCGCCGGCGGCGCCACCGTGCCGTCGAACGCCGCCAGCGTGCTCGTGTACACGCCTTCCGACGCACCCGAGTTGTCCGTGTCCAGGTACGCGTTCAGGCCCGTCAGGCGCGCGTCCAGTTCCTTGCCCAGCGACACGCCCACGTGCGGGATGTACGCCACGCTCACCGTCGCCGCCAGCGCCTGCGAGAACGGCCACAGATACGAGAACGGTTCGCCTTCGTACAGGCCCGAGCCCGCGATGTAGAAGTGCTTCTGCATCGCTTCGAACGCCACCAGCGCCCGTGCCGGGTTGCCGTGCAGCTTCGGCCGCTTCGGCTGCCTGCCCTTCGTCGGCGCCGTCGGCGCCGCCGGGGCGCTTGACGACGCCGGCGCCGGCGTCGAGCCGCCGGGGGCCGCCGCGCCGCCGCTCGAGGACGCGTGCGCGGAGGACCGCGTGCGCGCGTATTCCGAGCGCTTCGGCGTGAACGCCGGGCGCGTCGCTCCCGCCGGGTATGGGGAGGAGACGTCTTTTGAGGAGGATGCCCGGGCGGCGTGGACGGTCCGCGCGGCGTGGGTGTCCCGAGCGCCGGCAGCGCTCACGGGTGCGACCAGCGCCACCAGCAGCGAGGCGCACAAGCCCGCGAGCGCGCGTGGATGATCGGTGTGGGAAAGCATCGCTCGAACGACACAACAGGCGACCGGCACGTTCGATTTGGTATGACGCAGTGCTCGTGTCGAGGCGGCTCGCCGCACCCCGCCGGCCGGTCACGTCCTGCGCAATTGTCCCACAGGCCATGCCGACAGGGGGAAGGGTGAACCACGACTTGCAGTTCGACTACACGACCGTCGGCCATGTCACCGTCGACGTGCTCGACGACGGCACGCGCCGCGCCGGCGGCACTGCCTTCTACAGCGCGCTGCAGGCCGCCCGGCTGGGCCTGCGCACGCGGATCGTCACGCGCGGCGTGCCCGCCGACATCGACGAGCTGCTCGAGCCCCATCGCCGCGAGCTCGAGCTCACCGTCCAGCCGGCGCCCTGCACCACCACGCTGCGCACCTTCGGCTCCGGCTCGGAGCGCAGCCAGCGGGTGCTCGCGTGGGCGGGCCCCATCGAGCACGAGCCGGCGCTCGACACCGCCATCCTGCACCTCGCGCCCGTCGCCCGCGAGATCGCCGGGGGCTGGCGCGGGCGGGGGCGCCCTGGCGCGGCGCCGCACGTCGGGGGTGGGTGGGGCAAAGCGGACACGGGCACGCATTTCGTGGGGCTGACCCCGCAGGGGCTCGTGCGCGAGTGGGACGGGCCGGACGGCCGGATCGCGGACGTCGCGCCGACCGGCTTCGCCGCGCGCCACGCAGCAGAGCTCGCCGCCGCCTGCGACGCGATCGTCGTCAGCGAGCACGAGCGCGCGAGCTGCGCCGAGCTGATCGCCGCCGCCGGGGCGACCGGCGCGATCGTCGCCGTCACCGCCGGAGCGGGCCCCAACACGATCATCGCGCCAGACGGCCAGACCCTCGCGTGCGACGTCCCCGAGCTCGAGCGGCCCGTCGACGACCTCGGCGCCGGCGACGTGTTCGCCGCCGCGTTCTTCGTCGCGCTCAGCGAGCGCCGCTCGCCGCTGGACGCCGCCGCCTTCGCCAACGCGGCCGCCGCCGTGCGCATCTGCGGGCCCGGCGCCGGCGCGATCGGCGGGCGCGAGGAGATCGAAGCGCGGCTCAGTCTGGTAGCGCGGCGTCGATGAGCGCCGACAGCTCCGCGGCTGCGATCGCTTCGCCGTTGCCGCACGCGCGCGCCGCCAGCAGCAGGCTGCCGCCGACGGGGTTCATCCTCACTGTGCTCACGTGCGCGCCCGGCGCGCACGCGTGGACCACCCGCGTGAGCGGCTCCACGAACACCGCCCCCGCCTTGAACGCGCTGCCGATCAGGCCCACCGGGAACTCACCCCGCAGGCCCGTCTGTCCGATCACCGCCACGATCTGCTCGCCGAGCTCCGCCGCGCCGCGCTCGTACAGCTCGCACGCGACCGCGTCGCCTAGCGTGGCCAGCCTGGCCGTTTCGATCGCCACTTTCGCGATCTCGTCCTTCTTCAGCGGCGGTTGCGCGTACACGCGCGCCACCACCGCTTCGATGTTCCGCTCGTGGAAGAACGCCGGCACCGCCTCGCTCAGCGCCGTCGCCGGCCCCGACGCCTCGCGATCGCGCAGCGCCGCCTTGATCGACTGCACCCCCAGCCAGTAGCCCGAGCCCTCGTCGCCGAGCACGTGGCCCCAGCCGCCCGCGCGCCACGCGCGCGTGTCCGCACCCGCACCGCCGACGCCGAACACGTTCGAGCCGGTGCCCGCGATCGCCGCCACACCCGGCCCGCCTTCGGTCGCGCTCGCCCACGCCGCCACCACGTCGTTGACCACGATCCACGCGTCCGTGCGCGCCTCGCGCACGTGGCGCACCACGCTGTCCGTGTCGGTACCCGCGATCGCCAGCACCGCCGCGCCCAGCTCGCCCGCGTCGATGCCCGCCCGGCCAAGCGCCTCGTCGGCGGCGCGCAGCAGCTCGCGCACGGCTACCTCCGCGCCCACCGCGTCCTCGTTGCTCGGGCCCGCCTCGCCGACATGCAGCGCGCGCTCCCGCAGGTCGAGCACCGCCGCCAGCGTCTTCGTCGCGCCGCCGTCCACGCCCATCACGTAGCGCGCGTCCGTGCGCGGCTGCGCCGCGCTCAGCACGGCCGGCAGCTCGACGAGCGATTCGCGCTTCATCGCGGCATCCTCTCAGGATTCGCGCCACCAGGCCGGGCCGCGCCGGGGGATTCGCCCGCGCCAGCGCGGGTAGGATCGTCCCGGCCATGGGAGCGGAGGCGAATGGAACACAGGCGATGTTCCCGCACGCGCGCACGCGCGCCGGGATGTACGAGTCCTTCTACCTGCGCGCCGTCTCACCCGAGGAGCCCGTCGGGATCTGGATCCGCCATACCGTCAGCAAGGCTCCCGGGCGCGCGCCGACCGGCTCTGTGTGGTGCACCGTGTTCGACACGCGCCGCGGGCGCCCGTTCATGCACAAGCTCAGCGGCGAGCAGCCGCGCGCGCCCGCCGACGGCTGGATCGCGATCGGCGACAGCGCGATCGGCCCGGGGCGCGCCGAGGGTGAGTGTGGGGACGCGCGCTGGTCGCTGCGCGTGCGCTCCGAGGCCTCGGGACTGCGCCACCTGGCCCCCGCGTGGCTCTACCGCGCGCCGCTGCCCCGCACCAAGCTCACCAGCCCCGCGCCCGCTGCGAGCTTCGACGGGACGCTCGAGCTCGCCGGACGCGGCACGATCGAGCTGAGCGGCTGGCCCGGCATGGTCGGGCACAACTGGGGCTCGGAGCACGCGGAGCGGTGGATCTGGCTGCACGCGCTCGCGTTCGACGAGGAGCCGCGCGCGTGGCTCGACGTCGCGCTCGGCCGGCTCAAGATCGCCGGGCGGATGACGCCGTGGGTGGCCAACGGCGTGCTGTGCCTCGGCGGCAGACGCCACCGCATCGGCGGACTCGGCGCGCGCGGCACGCGCGTGTCCGCGGACGCGCGCGGGTGCTCGCTGGAGCTCGCCGGCGACGACGGCCTGCGGCTGGCCGTGAACGTCGAGGTCCCCGGCGAGTCCGCCGCCGGCTGGCGCTACGCCGATCCCGGCGGCGGCGACTCGCCCGCCCGCCACCACGACGTCGTCAACTGCTCCGTCGCCCGCGTCGAGCTGACCGTCACGCCGCCGCACGGCGGACCCGTCACGACGCTGCACTGCACGCACACAGGCGCGTACGAGCTGGGGATGCGAGAGCACGACCACGGCGTGCCGATCGCGCCGTTCGCCGACGGCTGACGCGGCCGGCCGGCGGCTGAGCGGTCAAGAAGAAGACTGGGCCGGCGAGGGGAGGCCGGCCCAGTCCCATGGAGGATCTGAGAAGCGGCGCGAAGCCGCCCCCCAGGGAGGGAGAGAAACGTCAGGTGGGTCTACGCTGCCCGCTCGCCACGGTCGTCGGTCGAGGCCTTCGACCGTGCTCACGAACAATGTTCATGAACCTTATCAGGATTATCGAGATTGTCAAGTGCCGCCCGGCGTCCGCCCCCCGGCACGATCGACGACCGCCACCGGTGCGAGGCGCCGAGGGGCGTATTCGGGGACATCGCGCCGCGTTGCCACGCGTCGTCAGCGTGTCCACGCCCCGTCTGAGCGCTCATGCAGGCCGCGCGCGCGGCCGATCCTGATAGGCGATGGAAACCTCGGTGGCCAAGGACGGGCAAGCCGTCGCAATGGGCGCGGAAGCGCTGTTGCGCGAGCACCCCGACGCGCTCGTGTGCGGGCTCGCCGGCAATGGGCTGATCGTGCCCGTGCCGCAGTCGGTGGGCCTGTGGGGCCAGGGGCTGATCGAGGGCCGCGCGCTGGTCGACAACGTCGTCGCGGCCGACCGCGCGACGGTCGTCAGGGTGTGGCTGCGCGCCCAGGAGGAGGGCGCGGCGTCCGACAGGGTGCGCCTGCTGCGCGCGCCGTCGACGTGGACGACGCTGCACTTCATCGACCTGCGCGAAGTGCACGGCGTGCTGCTGGGCGTGATCATCCCCAGCGACGAGCAGGCCGACGGCACCGGCGAGGCGGCCGCGCTCGCGCCGGCGGCGCCGCGCTTCTGCGCGCTGCTCGAGGACGAGGGCGCGCGCGTGCTCGGCTGCGACGCGTCGTTCACGGAGATGTTCGGCTACAGCGAGGCGGAGCTGCTCGGCAACTCGGTGCTCGACCAGATCCACCCCGACGACCAGGGGCGCGCGGTCGAGGGCTGGCTGGCGGTGCTCTCCAGCGGCCACGACCAGCAGACGCGGCTGCGCCGCAGGCGCAAGGACGGGACGTGGATGTGGGTCGACACGACGCTGCGCAACTTCCTCAACCACCCCGGGCGCAACCACGTGCTCGTCGAGATCATCGACATCTCCGCCGAGATGCACGCCCAGGAGGTGCTGGCCGAACGCGAGGAGCTGCTGCGCCGCCTCACCGCCGCGATGCCCGTCGGGCTGCTGCACATGGACACCGATCGCAACGTCGTCTACAACAACGCGCGCCTGCTGGAGATCCTGTACGGATCGGAGGCGCCGAGCGAGCACGGCGAGCTGCAGGCGCCCGCTGGCGAGCCGCAGACACCGGCCGGCGGGCCGCATGCGCCGGTCGGCGCGCGGGACGCGGCCGAGACCTCAGCGTCGGCGCTGCTGCACACGCTCACCGAGCAGAGCATGCTGGAGCTAGACGCGGCGCTGGAGCAGGTTCTGCGCGAGGGCGTCGACCGCGACGTGGAGGTCGGCATCACGTTGCCCTCCGGTGCCTGGCGGCGGGCGCTGATGAGCCTGCGCGCGCTGCTGCGCCCCAACGGCGAGGTCAGCGGCGCGATCACATGCGTGCTCGACGTCACCGACAGCGCCCGCGCGCGCGAGGAGCTCGAGCGGCGCGCCACCTTCGACCAGCTCACCCACTGCCACAACCGCACATCGGTGCTCGGCACGCTCGAGCACGAGCTCGCGCGCGAGGACTCCGCCGGCACGGGCGTCGTGTACGTCGACCTCGACCAGTTCAAGCCCGTCAACGACAGGCTCGGGCACGCCGCCGGCGACGAGCTGCTGGCGCTGGTGGCCGAGCGCCTGAAGCTCGCCAGCCGCGACAGCGACGTCGTTGGGCGCCTCGGCGGCGACGAGTTCCTGGTCGTGCTGCGCGACATCCCCGGAGCGGACGTCGCCATGCGCGCCGCCGACCGCATCTGCGAGGCGCTGTGCGGAATCTTCGAGCTCTCCTGCGGGGCCGCCGAGCTGCGCGCGAGCGTCGGCGTCGCGTGCACAGGGGAGAGCGCGATCACATGTGAAGATCTGGTCAAGCGCGCCGACGCTGCCATGTACCAGTCCAAGGCGCACGGGCGGTGTTTGCCGGTGCTTGCGCCGAGCAGCTGAGGCAAAACGCGCCTCCCCTCGGCCCGCCGCGCTCGGCGCCTGGTTCCATTAATCACACACTCCCCAACCGTTGACATTACGGAAAGCGCTGGTAGCATCCGGCGCGCGCTGCCCGCGACACTGACAATGCGGGCATGTCACGGCCGACAAGGCGCTACTGCGCGCGCGGCTCGGATGCCTCCACAATCAACCCAAGGGGGCCAGACAGATGACGCATGTTCGCTTAGCAGCGCTTCTCGCTGCGACAGCATTGATCGTGAGCCTGGGAGCAGCATCCTCCGCCTGGGCCACAAACGGCGCCGCGGCCTGGGGCCGCGGCAGCGTGGGGCAGTTGGGAGATGGAAGCAAAAGCAAAGCGACGGTACCGACGACCGTCTACAACCTCAGCGAAGTAAAGGCAGTTGCTGCTGGGGGTGACCACAGCCTCGCGCTCATGAAAAACGGGACCGTCGAGGCGTGGGGCGACAACGAAGAAGGACAGCTCGGCGATGGCACGACCGTCTCCAGCGACGTGCCGGTGACGGTGACCGGACTCCATGAAGTGGTCGAAGTCGCGGCCGCTGAAAAATTCAGCCTAGCGCTGCTCGCGAACGGCAAGGTGATGGCATGGGGCACCAACCGCGCCGGGGAGCTCGAAACGGGAGGTCCCGAATACTCCGATGTGGCCGTCGAACGCCCGGGCCTGACCGAAGTGACCGCAATCTCAGCTGGGGGCACAGGTGTGTACGGCTACGGTCTCGCCCTGCTAAAAAACGGCACCGTCAAATCGTGGGGTTCGAACACCTATGCCACACTCGGCGTCAGTACGGAAGCAGAAGCGCTCAGCACCCCGGTCGAAGTCAACGAACTGACAGAAGTCGTGGCGATATCAGCGGGCGTAACCCACGGGCTCGCGCTGCTGGCGAACGGCACGGTCAAAGCTTGGGGCATCAACCCGGACGGAGAACTCGGCAACGGCACGGAAACCGGACCAGACAAATGCCCGTTGGGGTTCAAATGCTGGAGAACTCCCACGACGACCATCGAACTGTCGGAAGTGGCGAGCATCAGCGCCGGCGGAAGGGTCAGCATGGCCCTGTTGACCAATGGGACCGTGAAGACGTGGGGCGGTCCATATACCGGCCGCGAAGGCAAAAGCGACGTGCCCGCGCCGCTGAAAAGCGTGTCCGAAGCGGCCCAGGTGTCAGCTGGTGCGAATCACAATCTCGTGCTGCTGGCGAACGGCACCGTTGAGGCCTGGGGACAGGACGAATCGGGCCAGGTCGGGATTGGCGTCTCCGGCTTCGGCAAAGCCACCTCCGTACCCACCCCGGTAGGCGAACTGTCAGGCGTGGAAGGAGTCTCAGCCGGGGATGAACTCAGCCTGTCCTTCGGCTCGCCCGGACCGCTCGTGACCAAACTCGAACCCGATCAGGGAACCAGTGCGGGTGGCACGAAAGTCGAAATCACGGGGACGAACCTGACGGGCCTGAAAGCCGTCAGCTTCGGGGCCTCTGCAGCGAGCAGCTTCAGCGCCTCCTCGTCGACGTTGGCCACGGCCACGTCACCCGCCAAGAAACCGTCCACCGTCCCAGTAACGGTCCTCGGCGCCGATGGCATCACCAGCGCACCCGACACAGCGAGCTCGTACACATACGTCCCGGAAGGCGAACTCGAGCTCGGACGCTGCGAATCGGTCGGCGCGGGCAAAGGGCACTACAAAGCCGCAACCTGCGTCGAACTGGCCGAAGGCGGCAAATTCGAATGGATGCCGGGAGCGACCAACCCATCGTTCACGATCGCCGATGCGACCGAAAAACTCGGCAAACCAAAGCCAATCTCCCTGGCGTCCAGCCACGCGACGCTGAGCTGTGAAGACGCCACCGGCTCAGGGTCCTACCTCGGCAACAAAGCGGTGACGGGAGTCGTCGTGAGGTTCACCGGCTGCACGCTCGGCGGCTCCAAATGCTCCTCCGCGGGAGCCGCGGAAGGCGAAGTCGCCAGCTACGCGCTCGAAGGAGGTCTCGGCTGGCGCGAAAAAGCCGCCAACGCCGTTGGCCTCGATCTCGGGCCGTCCGGCGAAGAAGAACTGGTGCTCGAAGCCACCTGCGGCTCGTCGACCGTGAAGGCACGCGGTGCGGCGATCGCGTTCTTCTCGCCCGTGAACAAAATGACATCGAGCTTTACCCTCAAGTTCAAAGTCAGCAAAGGCGTGCAGACACCTGAACACTTCGAAGGGGAAGCCAACGAGTTCTACGAACTCTCGGTTGGCGGCGGCGCCTACGAACAGGCGGCGCTCACCTTCGAAGGCAACGTCACCAACAAAGAAGAACTCGAGATCAACACGATCGTCTGAGTCACGTCGGGGTGCCCGTGCGGGGTCCTCGCAGGCCCCGCACGGGAGCTCTGCGCGACGCTGGCCATCGGCGTGTCATGGCGCCGCGCGCGGCTACCTATCGCGGATGATCCCGAAGGACTTTCCGCGGGGTGTTTAAGCCACCCAGTCCCAAGGAGAACGCCGGATGAAGCTTCACGCTAACGCTCGCCTCGGCGTCAACGGGCGCGAGCTGCTGGTCGATCGGATCCTCGTGGTTGGCTGGTCGCGGGAGACCACGCGCAATGCGACGCGCTCGCGTGCCTGCACCACAACCGGCCGAGCAGAGCGGGGCGCCCCACCGTCGGCGCTTCCCACGTAGTGATCACGAGCGGGGAGGCATCCGAGTATCCGACGTCACGGGTCGCCCAGGAGAGACCGAGAACAACACCAGGGCGCGAGGGACAGGGCCGCGCCGGTCGGCCCCATCCCCCACGCCCCGGTGGGAGCTACATCGTGCGTAGCAGGGCTACGCTGTCTTCCTCACGCTTCTTCAGGCGGTTCTACGAACGTGAGCTGGCCGCCCTTGATTTCGAGCCCTTCGGCAGCCAGTTCGATCTGGCCGTTCTTGTATTCCAGCCAGTGGTAGTACGGGTTTTCCACCATTTTGCCTTCGACTTCGATTTCTTTTTCGGTGACGAGTTTGCCGTTTTCTTCACCACCGTCAGCGTCGCAGCCTGACGTTTTTTTGGTCGTCGCAGTGTCTACGTAGGTGACGATGCCCCTGAATTTTTCGGTGGTTTCAACCTTGAGCCTCAGCTGCTCACCGCCGGGATACTGTTCTTTGAGTTTTTTGCTTTTTTCCCAGTTTTCAGGTTCTTCTTCTTCGTCTTCGTATTCTGCGCCTTCCCAGAATTTTTCTGGTTTTTCTGCAGACTTTCCGGGCACGAACTGGCGAGGGATGACGATCGTGCACTGCCCCGCACCCTTGACGGTCACGGTGGCGTTCTTTTCGATTTTGATCCCGCCCTGTGTGTTGCCGACTTCAGCGGACTTGTTTGCGATGAAGTTGATGGCGAGTTTGAAGCTGCTGGCTTTCCAGCTGACCGTGCCTCCGTGCGGAATGCTGCTGATGCACCTTCTGAACTGGACTTCGGTCAACAGGCTCGGGGATTCTTCGGCCGTGACCTTGCCGCTCACCTTGGGCGCCTCTTCACACGGCTCGCCGAAGTTGGGTTTGCCTTTTTCGAGCACCCCGAACGTGAACTGGCCGAGCTGCAAGCCGTTGATTTCAGCTTCATCTTCCTTGTTCTCGACCACCTTGGCCGGTGCGCTTTCTGAGATCGGCTTCCCGACGATGCTCGCGGCGAAGTGGCCGAACACCAATTTTTTTTTCGCGGCAAATGCCGGTGCGGTGAGAGCGCCAAATGCGCACACCGCTGCGGCAAGCCCAAGTACGATCCTGACGCGTCTCATTCTCCTAGGTCCTCACTTTCGCCCCGAGAAGGGCTGATTGAGCTGGATCCGGCAGCTTGTAAACGACTTGTTGCTACCCGGGCGGGCCGCTTGGGGTCCCCTCCTGTGCCACCCCCCAGATAGAGGACGGGAGCATATCATGAAAGATGGCGACTTGACAGCAGCACAAGACACCGGCTGGACATGGCCGGCGCAGCAGCATCAGGAGGCCGACTTCAGCAGCTCGGCCTAGCGTACAGCCCGGTCCGTCGGCGAGGACGTTCACGGGCTTGGCTGGCGAGCCAGTGTAGCGGATCGCGCTCGCGGCGGCAATCTCGCGGCGGCCGCGCGTTTGCCAGGCTGGCCAACCGGCTGCGGCCCGTGGCTGTGTAACGTCCTACGTGGTTTTCCCGGAGGACGGTGCTTAGCCGGGTCTTAGGGACAGTTGACAAGCTGTCGGGGAAGCGGAGAGGGTACGCAGAGTGCATGGCAGATACCAGATGACCCCAGGCGGACGGCCAAGCGAGTCGAGCGGGTGAGTTGGATGCGCAAACGCAGCATCATGATCGCGCTCGCGATCGCCGCCGTCGCCGCCGGGGTGATCGTCGCCGTCTCCGGCTCCAGTGGCAGCGGCCGCGCGGCCAGCGCCGTGGCAAAGCGCGAGCGAGCGCGCACGAGCGCAGGCAGCGAGGCGCAGGCCGCGGCCGCCTATCTCGGACTGACCAGCGCGCAGCTGCGCGCTCGGCTGCAGTCGGGCCACACGCTCGCACAGATCGCCGACGGCACCGGCGGCAAGTCGGCGACCGGACTGGTGCAAGCGCTCGTGAGCAGGCGCGCCGCGCAGCTCGCGGCCGCGGTGCGCGCCAAGACGCTGTCCCCGGCAAGCGTGCGCAGACGGCTCGCCCGGCTGCGCACGCGGCTCGAGGCCCAGCTCGAAAGGACCCCCGGCTACTCCGACCTGCCGGCGATCGCCGGCTACCTGGGCCTCAGCACCGCGCAGCTGCGCGCCGACCTGCGCGCCGGCCACAGCCTCGCGCAGATCGCGGCCGCGACACCCGGCAGGTCCGGAGCGGGGCTCATCGAAGCCCGCGTCAGCGCCAGGGAAGCCAACCTCAAGGCCGCCCTCGCCTCCGGCAAGATCAGCCGCGCGACCGAGAGCGCGCTCGCGTCCAACCTGCGCCAGCGAATCACCGCCGAAGTGCAGCGCAAGCCGACGCGCTAGCGGGAGCTTCCCGCCCGCGGGGGCAGATGAGCCGGGATCGGGGCGCGGATCGGAATCCGCAGCCGCGGACGCCCGCGAACAGGGCAACCGGCTCTAGTAGATACGCGCAACAGATGCCCGCTCGCCTAAAGCGTTTTCTTGGGAAATACGTGCAACCAGCACTGCATCCATAAAGCGCTTCTAAGGTGTCGTCGATGGGCCCCCTGTAAAGGACACGCCTGTGTCCGCGATCCCATAAAGGGGGCCCGAAGTGTTTATGCGTAAAGGCAAGCGAACCTTCGCTAGCCGAAAGCGAAAGATAGCCGGCCTGTGCGCGTTCGTGCTCGCGGGTCTGATGGGCCTGGGCGCGTACGCGTTCACGGCCAGCAACACCATCCCGGCGCAGGCCGCCGGTGGTGGCGCCGCCGCAGTCAGCGGCTACACCGAGACCGGCGCCAGCTACACCTGGTCGCTGAACGGTGAATACATCACGAAGGCTGACGTCTACCTCGAAAACACGAGCGAACTCAAACCGAGTGACGTCGCGGTGGCGCTGAGCACCGGAGCCACCCCCGCAGCCGAAGAATGGGTCGACTGCCCTGAATTCGAAGGCGGCGAATACAAGAAAATCTCCACGACGAAGTGGGAGGTCGAATGCGTCTTCCTCGCCGGGAAAGGCGCCCACAAGAACGCGACCGAATTTGAAACGTACAAATTCGGCACCAAAGGCGTCCCGAACGCCGAAGGCAACGAGCTGACCGTCTCGGCAGTCAGTGAAGGCGTAGCGATCGTCGAATAACGCAGCAGAAGTTGGACACAGGGGGCGGCCGGCACCGCCGGCCGCCCCACTGTTCCTGACCACGAAGAGGCGCCCGCCAACTCCAAGCCATGCGACGCCACCCACTCAAAAAACTTCTCGCCATTGCCCTGGGGCTGATCGTCCTGGGGTCCTTGTGGTTTTACCTCGCCCCGGCCTCGCTCGGCGGCTCCACGAGCTACGTCGTCACCCACGGCATCAGCATGGAGCCGCGCTTCCACACCGGCGACCTCGCGATCGTGCGCAGCCAGCCCAGCTACCACGTAGGGGAAATCGTCGCCTACCACAACAAGATGCTGCACGTGGTGGCGCTGCACCGCATCATCGGGCGCGAAGGCGAACGCTACATCTTCAAGGGTGACAACAACAACTTCATCGATCCCGAACACCCGCGCGCAAGCCAGCTGATCGGCGCGCTGTGGATACACCTCCCCGGCGCCGGCGCGACCCTGCAGTCGTTCAGCTCGCCCGCTCGTGCGGGACTGCTCATCGCACTCGGCATGCTGCTCCTCACCGGCGGTGTGTTCGCACGCCGCCGCCGGCGCAGGATGAGGGACAGGCGTGGCGGCGTCGCCACCCCACGCGCGCCGCGGACCCTGCCGTGGACCCTGTCGCAGAGCCCGCCCGCGCCCGCTGTCGCGATCGTGGCGATCGGCATCCTCGCGTTGCTGCCCTTCCTGGTGCTCGCGCTGCTCGCGTTCACACGAGCACCCTCCACGCGCCGCACCGTCAAGATCCCCTACACGCAGAACGGAACCATGTCGTACTCCGCCGAGACGCTGCGCAGCTCGGTCTACCCCGACGGCGTCGCGACCACCGGCGAGCCGCTCTTCACGCATCTGGTGAACGACGTCAACCTCCGATTCGACTACACGTTCGCGACCGACGCCAAGCACGCGCTCAGCGGCAGGGGCTCGTTCCTGCTGCTCATGGTCGCAAGCGACGGCTGGCACCGGACGTTGCAGCTCGGGTCACCCACCTACTTCAGGGGCGATCACGCGATCATCAGAAGCACGCTCGATCTTGGCGCGCTGCTCGAACTGACGCACAGCATCGAAGCCAGCACGCACGTGGACAGCGCGTACACCTTCACCCTGATGCCCATCGTCACAGCCAGCGGCACCGTCGAAAGCGTGCCGCTTCGCGCCACGTTCTCGCCCGCGATCCAGTTCTCGTTCGACAGCGGCGAGGTCAGCCTCGAGGGCGGCGAAAGCCTCGCCTCCAGCAGGAACAAGCTGCTCACCGGCGCCAGCGCGAGCGCCGGCGGCCCGTTGAAGCCGAGCGCGTCGGGCTCGGCCACCGGCTCGCAGCCCGAGCCGAACACCCTCCCGCTGGGACCGTGGCACATGTCGGTCTCCACCGCGCGCACGCTCGCGCTCAGCGCGATCGGCGTCATCCTCGCGGCCCTGCTCGCGGCCCTCGCGCTGATCCGGCCGATACTCGCGCTGATGGCGCCGCAGCGTCGAGACGAGGCGGCGAGCATCCTCGCGCGATATGGGGGGCTGATCATCCCGGTCGCGCACATCACGCCGCTGCGCGGGGTCCCGGTGATCGACGTCGCCGACATGGACGCGCTGGCGCGGATCGCCGAGCACTACGACCGCTCGATCCTGCATGAGACCACAGCCGCGGGCAGCGCCTTCTGGGTGGCCGACGAGAGCGGGCAGTTCCGCTACGCGCTCGGCGCACTCGACCTGAACGCGTACGCGCCCGCCCGGGCCGAGGACACGCCCGCCGCGAACGAGGAGGTGCCTACGCTCAGCCACGACGTGCCAGCATGGGTCCTGGGGGAGCCCGCCTCCACCGCATCGCAGGAGCCCGCCTGCAGCGCAGTGCCCGAGCCCGCCTCGAACGCGCCACTCGAGCCCGTCCAGAGCACGCCGCCGGAGCCCGCCCCGAGCGCCGACGTGCCCGCAGAGACCGAAGAGGAACCCGCCTGGACCGCGGATATGCCGGCGGAGAGCGAAGAGGCGCCCGACTGGGGTGCCGCGCAGGAGCCCGCCTGGACGGCACCCCCGGAGCCCGTCCAGAACGGGGCGTGGACCGAGGAGGCGCCCACCTGGAGCGCACCGCAGGAGTCCGCCTGGACCGCACCACAGGAGCCCATTTGGACCGCACCGCCAGAGCCCGTGCAGCCGAGCGCTGCCATCGAGAACGGCTGGGCGCCGCCGGAGCCCGCCTGGAGCGCGGATGTACCCGCCCAGGCCGAAGAGGAACCCGCCTGGAGCGTACCGCCGGAGCCCGCGCAAGCGGAGAACGGCTGGGAGCCGCCGGAGCCCGCCTGGAGCGCACCGCCAGAGCCCGCATGGAGCGCACCGCCAGAGCCCGCGCAGCCGAACCCTGCCATCGAGAACGGCTGGGCTCGGCACGACGAACAGGACACGCTCGTGCTCGAAGCCGAGGATCTGCGTGAGGCGGCCGCCGACACGGCCACCACGCCCGCGACGGCCGGCGTCGCCTACTTCGCCGGGCTCGAGTGGACTTGAGAAGCACCTCGCCGGCGCTGACGGTGCTCGACAGCGCTCGCTAGCGGTAGGGGTTTTCTACTGGCGCCGGCCGTGGCTCACGCCCGATGGCGCGTCGCCGGCTGCGCTCTAGCGTGACTGCGATGTCGTCACCCGCGGAGGATCGGCTCGATCCAACCGAGCACGTCGACCTGCTGCTGCGCGATCTGCGCGCGTCGCGTACGGGGCTCTCGGCGGCCGAGGCGCAGCGGCGGCTGATCCAGTACGGGCCCAACGAGCTGCGCCGCCGCGGCGGTCGTCAGTGGCCGGGCGAGCTCATGCGCCAGCTGACGCACCCGCTCGCGCTGCTGCTGTGGCTCGCCGCCGCGCTTTCGTTCGCCGTCGGCAGTCGCACGGTCGCGATCGCGGTGCTGCTGGTGATCGCGCTCAACGCGCTGTTCGCGTTCGTGCAGGAGATGCAGGCCGAGCGAGCGGTCGAGGCGCTCGCGCAGTTCCTGCCCCAGCGGGTCACCGTGCTGCGAGGCCCCGAGCCGTCGTCGATCGCCGCCGCGGAGCTGGTGCCCGGCGACATCGTGGTCGTCGAGGAGGGCGATCGCATCGCGGCCGACATGCGCCTGATCTCCGGCGCCGTCGAGGTCGACCTCTCGACGCTCACCGGCGAGTCGGCGCCGGCGCTGCGCTCGGCGGAGCTGATGGACGCCGGCGTCCCGCGCATCGCCGCGCGAGATCTGCCTCTTCAGCGGCACCAGCGCGACGGGTGGGGAGGCTCGCGCCGTCGTGTTCGCGACCGGGATGCGTACCGAGCTGGGTCGCATCGCCGCGCTGTCAGAGCGCGTGAAGGAGGCGCCGAGCCCGCTGGAGCGCCAGGTGCGCCGGGTGGCGTGGCTGATCGCCGGGATCGCCGTCACGATGGCCGTCGCGTTCGTTCCCGTGGCGATCTTCGGCGCGGGCCTGTCGTTCAAGAACAGCGTCGTGTTCTCGGTCGGCCTGCTCGCGGGCAACGTGCCGGAGGGACTGCTGCCGGTCATCACCCTGGCGCTGGCCGTCGCCGTGCGCGCCCTCGCACGCCGAGGGGCGCTGGTCAAGCGCCTGAGCGCCGTCGAGACGCTCGGCTCCACCGACGTCATCTGCACCGACAAGACCGGCACGCTGACCGAGAACCGCATGCATCCCGTCGCCGCCTGGACGCTCGCGGGCGAAGCGCAGCTCGACGACGAGCGCGCCGCACAGCCTCCCGCGCACGCCCCGGGCACGGCGCTCACGGCGCTGGCCGAAGCCGCCGCCGCGTGCAACAACGCGCGCCTGGAGCCCGACGGGCAGAGCACCGGGGATCCGACCGAGCTCGCGTTGCTGGCGGCCGCCCAGGCGCTCGGCGCCGAGATCGATGCCGCCGGGCGCGAGCGGCGGCGCATCCACCAGTACAACTTCGACGCGGAGCGCAAGCTGATGAGCACGCTCGACGCGGGCCACGGCAACGACTGGCTGCACACGAAGGGGGCGCCAGAGGCGTTGCTTCCGCGCTGCACCACCGTGCTCGGGGCAGACGGCGAGGAGCGCCCGCTAGAGCCGGCCGAGCGCGAGCGCGTGAGCCGCCAGATCGAGAGCTTCGCCGGCGAGGGACTGCGCGTGCTCGCGCTCGCGCGCCGCTCGCTGCCCGCCGGCGCTCCGCCGCCGCAGCGCGAGCAGGCCGAGCGCGAGCTGTGCCTGCTCGGGCTGGTGACGATGCGCGACCCGCCGCGCCCCGAGGTGATCGATGCGGTCGCGCGCTGCCACAGCGCCGGCATCAGGATCGTGCTGATCACCGGCGATCATCCCCTGACCGCCGCCGCGATCGCGCGCCAGGTCGGCATCGGCGGAGAGGACCCGCTCGTCGTGGGCGCGCAGGCATTCGACCACCGCCACGAGCAGGAGGTCGAGGACATCCTCGCGCTTGGGCGCGAGACGATCTTCGCCCGCGCCTCGCCCGAGACCAAGCTGCAGATCGCCGAGGCGCTGCGCGGCCAGGGACACGTTGTGGCGATGACCGGCGACGGCGTCAACGACGCGCCGGCGCTGCGCCGCGCGGACATCGGCGTGGCGATGGGCCGCTCGGGCACCGACGTCGCACGGGAGGCCTCGACGATGGTCCTCACCGACGACAACTTCGCCACGATCGTCGTCGCGATCGAGGCCGGTCGCCAGGTCTACGACAACGTGCGCAAGTTCATCCAGTACATCTTCGCCCACGCCACCCCCGAGGTCGCGCCGTTCCTCGTGTTCGCGCTCGCCGGCGGCGCGATCCCGCTGCCGCTGACCGTGCTGCAGCTGCTCGCCTTCGACGTCGGCTCGGAGACGCTGCCATCGCTCGCGCTCGGCCGCGACCCGATCGAGCCGGGCAGCATGGAGCGCCCGCCGCGCCCGCGCTCGGAGGGCGTCATCCGCCGGCCGATGCTGATCCGCGCGTGGCTGTTCCTCGGCGTGATGGTCGCCGGCCTGTCGCTGGCGGGCTTCTTCCACGTCATGACCGCGGCCGGCTGGCACCCGGGCGATCCGGTCGGCGCCGGCCATCCTCTCCACCACGCCTATCTGCAGGCGACCACGATGACCTTCGTGGGCATGATCGCCGGGCAGATCGGCACCGCGTTCGCCGTGCGCACCCGGCGGGCGTCGCTGCGCTCGATCGGCGTCTTCAGCAACCGCTACCTGCTGCTCGCGATCGTCGCCGAGCTGGCGCTGGCCGCGGTCTTCGTGTACGCGCCGCCACTGCAGTCGCTGCTCGGAACCGCCGCACTCCCGCTCGGCGACCTCGCGTTCATGGCGCCCTACCCGTTCATCGTGTGGGGCGCCGACGAGCTGCGGCGCTGGATCCTGCGTCGCAACGCGCGGGCGGCCGGCGCATCAGCCGGCTGAGTCCGCCGCCGTCAGCCCCGCCGCCTGCTCGGCCAGCCGCGCGTAGGCCTCGGGGCGGCGGGTGGCGAGGAACGGGAACAGCTCGAGCCAGTCGTGGCGCTGGTCGAGGTCGAGGTCGGCCACCAGCACCGCCGGCTCCTCGCGAGGCGCCTGCGCGAGCACGCGCCCGTATGGGTCGCAGATGAACGAGGAGCCGTAGAAGCGCAGCGGCGGCTCCTCGCCGACGCGGTTGACCGCGACCATGAACACGCCGTTGGCGATCGCGTTGCCGACGATCACCTTCTCCCACAGCGGCTGCGTGTCGAAGTCCGGGTGCTCGGGCTCGGAGCCGATCGCCGTCGGATAAACCAGCACGTCCGCCCCCTCCAGGCTGTACGCGCGCGAGACCTCCGGGAACCACTGGTCCCAGCAGGTCGGCAGGCCGAGCTGCGCCTCGCCGACGGCGAGCAGCGGAAACGCCTCCCCGTCGCCCGGGCCGGGCCGGAAGTAGCGGTCCTCGTGGTAGCCGGCGGTCACCGGGATGTGCAGCTTGCGCGTGCGCGCGGCCAGCTCGCCGTCGGGGCGCACGACGATCGCCGTGTTGTAGCCGAGCCCGTCGGCGCCGTCGGCGCGCTCGTACAACGACGCGTGGACGTGCACACCGAGCTCCTGCGCCATGCGCGCCGCGAAGCGGTGGGTGGGCCCGCCGGGGAGCTCCTCCGGCGCCACGCCCGCCGCCTGCGGCCCGCGCGGATCGGTGGCGAAGTAGCGGCTGAGCGTCAGCTCCTGCAGGCACACCAGCCGCGCCCCCTCGCCCGCGGCGAGCCCGATCGCGGCCGCGAGCGCCGCCTCGTGCTCGTCCGGGTCGGGGTGCCAGCGCTCCTGCACGGCGGCGATCCGCAGCGGCGCGCGGCGCGGCGGGCGCTTGCGCGCCGGCGAGGCGTGCGGGGCCGGCGCGGCAATCAGGCGGATCTCCCCCATCGCCACCGACTGTAGGCCGTCCGGCGCGCAGCCGGTGGCGAGCCGCTCGCGCGGTCGCGCCGCGGCCTTCGCTGGATCGCGGACTACGTAGTTTGCGCGGAGGCGAGTCTGCGGAGCGCGACGGATGGCGGACCGGCCAGGCGCGACCAGAATCTCCCGTGCGATGAACTTCATAGACACCCAGGACTTCTCACGCCAGGAACTGGAGGAGCTGCTCGGGCTGATCCGGCTGCTCAAGGACGCCGACCGCGACGCCGCGGTGCCGCTGCTGCTCAGCCACCGCTCGCTCGGGATGATCTTCGAGGAGCCCTCGACGCGCACGCGCGTGTCCTTCGAGGTGGCGATGGCCAAGCTCGGCGGCCACGCGCTGTACCTGAAGCCCGGCGAGATCCACCTCGGCGCGCGCGAGTCGCTGTACGACACCGCGAAGGTGCTCTCGCGCATGTGCGACGTGATCGAGGCGCGCACGCTCAAGCACGACACCGTGCTTCAGCTGGCGCAGGCTGCCGAGGTGCCGGTGATCAACGGCCTCACCGACTTCAACCACCCGACGCAGGTCGTCTGCGACCTGCTGACCATGAGCGAGCATCTGCCCGCGGGCCGGCGCCTGGAGGACTGCACGGTGGTGTTCGTCGGCGACCGTACCAACGTATGCAGCTCGCTGATGTTCATCGCCACGCAGTTCGGCATGCGCTTCGTACACGCGGCGCCGGCCGAGTACCAGGCGCCGCCGGAGTGGGTCGCGATCGCGCAGGCCAACGCGAGCGCCTCCGGCGGCTCGGTGTCGGTCACCGCGGAGGTCGAGGACGCGGTCGCCGCCGCCGACTTCGTCTACACCGACCTGTGGTGGTGGGTCGACCAGGAGGATGAGATCCCCCAGCGCCGGGCCGCGTTCATGCCGCGCTATCAGGTCAACGCCGCGCTGATGGCGCGCGCCCCCGCGCACGCGAAGTTCATGCATTGCCTGCCCGCCTCGCGCGGCGTAGAGGTCACCGACGAGGTGATCGACGGGCCGCGGTCGATCGTCTTCGACCAGGCCGAGAACCGCCTGCACACCGAGAAGGGGATCCTCGTGTGGCTCACCTACCCGACGGTCAGGCGCCCGAGCGAGGAGCAGCTCGAGTTTCACAGCCGCCAGGTCAAGGCATACCTAAAACAGATCGGAGCGTCATGAGCCAGCCGCAGCCCGCCGTGCCGAACGAGGAGCGGGTCCAGCGCCGGCGCGTGATGGGCATCTTCGACGTGACCCTGTTCACGGTCTCGGCGATGCTCGTCGTCGAAACGCTCACCGCGTCGGCCGCGATCGGCGCCGACACGATCGCGTGGTGGATCGTCGCGATCCTCTTCTTCCTGATCCCCTACGGGCTGATCACGGCGGAGCTCGCGACCGCGTACCCCACCCAGGGCGGGATCTACGTGTGGGTGAAGCATGCCCTGGGCGCCCGCTGGGCGGCGCGCACGACCTACTGGTACTGGGTCAACGTGGCGCTGTGGATGCCCTCCGTCTTCGTGCTGTTCGCCGGCGTCTTCTTTCAGCTCTTCGACCACCACCTGGCCGAATGGCCTGCGGGCAAGTGGTGGCAGGTGCTGATGGCGATCGCGATGGTCTGGCTGGTCGTGTGGGTGGGGATCATGCGCCTGGAGATCGGCAAGTGGGTCAACGACCTCGGGGCGATCCTGAAGGTCCTCATCATCTTCTCGCTGGGCGTCGGCGGCATCGTCTTCGCGATCCGCCACGGCGCGGCGAACACGATCGACGGCTCGAGCTTCGTGCCGTCCTTCAGCCTGGCCAAGAAGTTCCTGCCCGTGATCATCTTCCTGCTGCTCGGCTTCGAGCTCATCTCGAGCATGGCGGGAGAGGTGCAGGAGCCAGAGAAGAAGATCCCCCGCGCCGTCTTCACCTCGGGCGCCCTGATCGCGTTCCTCTACATGTTCGCCACGATCGGCATCCTGCTGGCGCTCTCGCTGTCGAAGCTGACGCTCGTCGAAGGCCTGGTCGAAACCTTCAAGGCGATCTTCGGGAGCAGGGGCGTGGGCGAGGTGATCGTCTATGCGCTCGGGATCGCCGCGCTGTACACGTACTTCACGAACATGACCACCTGGACGATGGGGGCCAACCGCTCGGCCGTCGAGGCGGCCGCCGAAGGCGAGCTGCCGAAGGTGCTCGGACGCGAACACCCGACGCGCCGCACGCCCGTCGGCGCGCTGGTCGCCACCGGCCTGATCTCGACGCTCGTGCTGGTCGTGACCGCGCTGTTCATCAACAAGGAGAACTCGCTGTTCTTCGGTATCTTCGCGGCCTCCTCGGTGATCTTCCTGCTGCCCTACCTGCTGATGTTCCCGGCGGTGGCCTTCCTGCGCTACAGGGACCCGGACCGGCCGCGGCCGTTTCGGATTCCGGGCGGGGACCGCGTGGTGATCGCGATGGCGGTGGTCACCTGCGTGTTCATCGCCGCGGGGGTCGTCCTCTTCCTCTGGCCGGAAATCCCCAACGCCCCGGCGGAATGGTCATACACGGGTCCGCTGGTAGGGATCGTCGCGGTCACGCTGATCGTCGGCGAGGTGATCCTGTGGCGGATGTCGCACCCGCCGGGCCGCCACCTCGACCTGCTCCACCGCGGCCGCCACCCGCGCGCGCGGGCGCACAGGCCGAGCGTCGGCGCACAACGCCCATGAGCGCGACGCTCAGCTCCACCCCCGCCGCCGACGGCTACCGGATGCCGGGCGAGTTCGAGGCGCACAGCGGCTGCTGGATGGCGTGGCCGGAGCGCCCCGACAACTGGCGCCTGGGCGCGAAGCCCGCGCAGGCGGCCTACGCGGCGGTGGCCGAGGCGATCAACCTCTCCGAGCCGGTCACGATGGCCGTCTCCGACGCCCAGTTCGAGCACTGCCGCTCGGTGCTCTCCCCCTCGATCCGCGTCGTCGAGATCGCGACCGACGACGCGTGGATCCGCGACATGGGCCCGACCTTCCTCGTCGACGACGCCGGCGGGCGGCGCGGCGTGGACTGGCGCTTCAACGCGTGGGGCGGGCTCGAGGGCGGCCTGTACTTCCCGTGGGACCGCGACGAGCGCGTCGCGCGCAAGGTGCTGGAGATCGAAGGCGCCGAGCGCTACCGCGCGCCGATCGTGCTCGAGGGCGGCTCGATCCACGTGGACGGCGAGGGCACGGTGATGGCCACCGAAGAGTGCCTGCTGAACCGCAACCGCAACCCCGCGCTCACGCGCGAGCAGATCGAAGCCGCGCTGTTCGAGCACCTCGGCGCCGAGAAGATGATCTGGCTCGGCCGCGGTGTCTACAACGACGAGACCGACGGGCACGTGGACAACCTCGCGTGCTTTGCGCGGCCGGGGGTCGTGCTGCTGACCCACACCGACGACGAGTCCGACCCGCAGCACGCGATCTCGCGCGACGCGCTGGAGCGCCTGCAGGCGGCGACCGACGCGCGCGGGCGCGCGATCGATGTCATCCGCCTGCCCTCGCCGGGCCCGCTCACGATCGACGCGCAGGAGGCGCAGGGCGTCGACGCGGTCGCCGGCAGCCTGCCGCGCCGCGCCGGCGACCGCCTGGCCGGGTCCTATGTCAACTTCTACCTCGCCAGCTCGCGGATCGTCTTCCCGCTGCTCGACGAGCGCTGCGACGAGGCGGCCGCGGCGGTGCTGCGCGAATGCTTCCCGGAGCGCGAGATCGTCGGCGTCCCCGCGCGCGAGATCCTGCTCGGAGGCGGCAACATCCACTGCATCACCCAGCAGGTCCCGGCGACCGCCTGACGCGCGGCGGCGCGCGGTCGCACACGCGCGGCGGCCGTCGCTGCGTAGAAAGCCGCAAACCGTCCAGTGGCGAGCCCGGATGTCGCCGAGATCCGCGCGATCTACTCTCCTCGCAGATACGACCAAGGAGAATCGGTGATGTTCGACAACGTGCTCGTGGGAGTCGATGGCCGGCCGGCCGGCCGCGATGCGATCGCGCTCGCCACCCAGCTGATGGACCCCGACGGCAGGCTGACGCTCGTGCACGTGCACCACGGCGAGGTGGCGGAGGAGTCCCGGGACTGCGGCGAGCTGCTCGAGCGCGAGCGCGCCGAGGCGGGCGTCGAGGCGGAGCTGGTGAGCGCCGTCGCGAGCAGCCCCGGTCGCGGCCTGCACGAGCAGGCCGAAGAGCGCGGCGCCGACCTGCTGGTGGTCGGCTCCTGCAGCCGCGGCCTGCTCGGCCGCGCGATGCTCGGCGACGACACGCGCGCCTCGCTCAACGGCTCTCCCTGCGCGGTGGCGATCGCCCCGCGCGGCTACGCCGAGCATCCGGCGCCGCTCGCGAACGTCGGCGTCGCCTACAACTCCTCGCCGCAGGGCGCGCACGCGCTCGCCGCGGCGCGCGAGCTGGCGGCGCGCAACCGCGCGACGGTGCACGCGCTGGAAGTCGTCGCGATCCCGTCGGTCGCATACACGGGCATCGTCGCGCCCGGCGTCGGCGAGACGATCGACACGATGCTCGAGGAGGCCAGCACGCGCATGCGGGCGCTGCCCGGCGTCGACGGCCGCGCCGTCTACGGCCTCGCTGGCGAGGAGCTCGCGGCGTTCGGCGAGGACGTGGATCTGCTCGTCGTCGGCTCGCGCGGCTACGGTCCGGTGCGCCGCCTCGTGCTCGGCAGCACCTCCACCTACCTGCAGCGCCACGCGCGCTGCCCGCTGCTCGTGCTGCCCCGCCTGGCGGCCTACGGCGAGCGCGACCACGAGCCGATCGCAAGCGCGGCGGCGGCCTGAGCGATGGCCGAGCCGTCCCGTTTACGGCACCAGCCAGAGCCGCCCGAGCCGGCGCGACCCGAGCCGCGCCCCTTCTGCAGTCTCAGATGGTCTCGGGAATCATTTCGATCGCTCCGCACGGGCACTCTGCCACGCAGATTCCGCAGCCCTTGCAGTAGTCCAGATCGAACGCATACCCGTCAGCCTCGTCGACCTTGAGCACGGCGTTGTCGGGGCACACGCCGTAGCAGTTGTCGCAGCCGAAGCAGTTGCCGCAGCTCAGGCAGCGGCGCGCCTCGAACAGCGCGTTGCTCTCGTCCAGTCCCTGGGTGACCTCGTCGAAGCTCGACTGGCGGCGGATCGCGTCCAGGTGCGGTGCGACCGTCTGCGGCGCGTCGGCGTAGTACCACGTGTTGAGCTTCTCGAAGCTCGCGAGCTCGGGCTCCGGCTCGTGCACGAACTCGGTGGCGCGCAGCCACCCGTCGATGTTGCGCGCGGCCTGCTTGCCGTGGCCGACGCCGACGGTGACGGTGCGCTCGGCTGGCACCATGTCCCCGCCCGCGAAGATGCCGGCGTGGCCGGTCATCATGCGCCGGTCGACCTTGACGACGCCGTCCTCGATCTCCAGGCCCGGCACATCGTCGAGCAGCGACAGGTCCGCTTCCTGGCCGAGCGCCAGCACGAGCGAGTCCGCCTCGAGCTCCTCGGTCTCGCCGGTGGGCTGCGGGAAGCCGCTGTCGTCGAGCTCCATCCTCTCCAGCACCAGCCTGCCCGCGTCGGCGTGCTTGATCGTCGACAGCCACCTCATCGTGACGCCCTCCTCGAGCGCCTCCTCGACCTCGAAGTCGTGCGCGGGCATGCGCTCGCGCGTGCGGCGGTAGACGACGATCGCCTCCTCCGCGCCCAGGCGCCTGGCGGTGCGGGCGGCGTCCATCGCGGTGTTGCCGCCGCCGTAGACGACCACGCGGCGGCCGAGCAGCGGGCGCTCCTCGCCCTCCATGCTGCGCAGCAGCGTGACCGCGTCGAGGACGTGCGCGGCCTCGCCGGCGGGGATGTAAGCGCGTTTGCCGATGTGCGCGCCGACGGCCAGGAACGCGGCGTCGAAGCCGCCCTCGCGCATCGCGTCGAGGATGCTCGTGACCTTGCTGTCGCACTCCAAAGTCACGCCGAGGTCGAGGATCCGCTGCACCTCCGCGTCGAGCACGTCGCGCGGCAGGCGGTACTTGGGGATGCCGAAGCGCATCATGCCGCCGGCCAGCGGGCCGGCGTCGCGGATCGTGACCGCGTGCCCGCGGCGCGCCAGGTGGTAGGCGGCGGAGAGGCCGGACGGGCCGGCGCCGACGACCAGCACGCGCCTGCCGCTGGGCTCGGACTCGCCCTGCAGCTTCCAGCCCTGGCGGATCGCCTCGTCGCCGAGGAAGCGCTCGACGCCGTGGATGCCGACGGTCTCATCGAGCTGCGCGCGGTTGCAGGCGGTCTCGCACGGGTGGTAGCAGACGCGCCCCATCACGCCCGGCAGCGGGTTGTCCTTGACGAGCTCGCGCCACGCCGCCTCGTAGTCGCCGGACTCGGCGTGGTAGAGCCACTGCTGGATGTTCTCGCCAGCGGGGCAGCCGTGGTTGCACGGCGGCATGCGGTGCACGTACAGCGGGCGCTCCTCGCGCCAGGAGCCGGTCTTGTTGGCGAGGCTCGAGCCGACGTCCAGCGTGATCGCGAACGGCTTGTCCATCAGCCCCGCCCGCTTTCGGTCGCGGCGGCGGAGAGGATCGGCATGGGCGTGGTGTCGCCAAGCAGCCCGAAGCGGCGGATGTTGCGGTCGGCGCCGGCCTGGATGCGGGCGATCACCTCGGTGCGCGGCTCGGGCTTGAACAGGTGCGCGAAGCGCTTCTGCGGGCTCAGGTACTCCTCGACGGGCACCTGGCGGCGGATCTTCGAGACGCCTGTGACCTCGCCGTCGCGCGCCTCGAACACGGGGAAGATGCCCGACTCCTTGGCCAGCCGCGCGATGCGGATGGTGTCCTTGGAGGCGCTGCCCCAGCCGAGGGGACAGGGCACGAACACGTGCAGGTAGCGCGCGCCGCGGATCTCCATCGCTGTCTGCACCTTGGCCTCGAGGTCGCGCAGCTCGGCGACGGTGGCGGTGGCGACGTAGGGGATCTCGTGCGCCATCGCGATCAGCGGCGCGCTCTTGCCCTGGCCGAAGACGTTGCCCGGCTCTGGTCCCACCGCCTGCGTGGTGGCGGTGCGCGCGGCGGGCGGCGTCGAGCCGGAGCGCTGCACGCCGGTGTTCATGTACGCCTCGTTGTCGTAGCAGATGTACAGCACGTCGTCGTTTCGCTCGAACATGCCCGACAGGCACGCCATGCCGATGTCGACGGTGCCGCCGTCTCCCCCCTGGCCGACGACGCGCACGTCCTCGCGGCCTTTCGCCCGCAGCGCGGCGGCGACGCCGGTCGACACCGCCGGCGCGTTTCCGAACAGCGAGTGGATCCACGGGATCCGCCAGGAGGTCTCCGGATAGGGCGTGGAGAACACCTCCAGGCAGCCGGTCGCGTTGGCGGCGATCATGCGGCCGTCGGTCGCGCGCATGGCGGCGTCCAGCGCGTAGCGCGCGCCGAGCGCCTCGCCACAGCCCTGGCAGGCGCGGTGCCCGCAGGTGATCGAGTTGGTGCGCTCGTCGCCGGCCTGCACCGAGCGCTGCTCGGGGTCGAGCAGGCGGTTGCCCACGGCGAAGCTGCCCGTCTGGTAGAAGCGGATCGCGGGCGCGTTCATACCGGCCCCGCCGCGACGGTTCCGAGATCGCGCAGGATGTTCTCGGCGTGCGCACCGGAGGCGCGTGAGACGCGCATGCGCTCGAGCTCGCGGTTGACCACGTCCCAGTCCATGTCGAGGAACGTCAGCGGCTCGATCTCGTCGGCGACGGCGGCGGTGAGGAGCCCGCGCAGCGAAGCCTTGGTGATCGGCCGCCCGCCGAGCCCGGCGATGGCGGTGTAGGAGCGCGGCTGCACGCCGCCCGCGTGGTGGACGCCTGCGAGCGCGGCGTGGACGTCCATGGAGACGATCCCGCCGATGCCGACGGCGAGCGCCTTCTCGAGCACGAGCACGCGCTGCGCGCGCGCGAGCGCGGCGCGCACGGCGTCGAGCGGGAACGGCCGGAAGGAGGTGATGCCGACGACGCCGATCGTTACGCCTTCGTCGCGCAGCTCGTCGACGGTGTCCTTGATCGTGCCGAGCACCGAGCCGAGCGCGAGCACGATCGTGTCGGCGTCGTCGGCGCGGTAGGCGCGGATCAGCCCGCCGGAGTCGCGGCCGAAGGCGCTATTGAAGTCGGCGGCGATCTCGGGGATCAGCTCGAGCGCCTGCATCTGCTTGGCGTGCGCGAGGTACTTGACCTCCATGAACGCCTCGGGCCCGACCATCGCGCCGATCGTGATCGGCTCGTCGGGGTCGAGCGCCTGGCGCGGCTGGTAGGGCGGCAGGAAGGCGTCGACCTGCTCCTGGGTGGGCATCTCGACGCGCTCGACGGCGTGCGTGAGGATGAAGCCGTCCATGCACACGATCACTGGCGTGGAGAGCTCCTCGGCGAGGCGGAATGCCTGGATGTGCAGGTCGAGCGCCTCCTGGTTGGTCTCGGCGTACAGCTGGATCCAGCCGGAGTCGCGCTGGGACATGGCGTCGCTGTGGTCGTTCCAGATGTTGATGGGCGCGCCGATCGCGCGGTTGGCGACGGTCATGACGATCGGCAGCCCGAGGCCGGAGGCGTTGTAGAGCGCCTCGGTCATGTACAGCAGGCCCTGGCTGGCGGTGGCGGTGTACGCGCGCGCGCCGGTGGCGGAGGCGCCGATGGCGACGGACATGGCGGCGAACTCGGACTCGACGTTGACGAACTCGCACGGCGCGAGCTCGCCGGTCTTGACGAGCTGCGAGAGGTTCTCGACGATGTGCGTCTGGGGCGAGATCGGATACGCGCAGATGACCTCCGGCCGGCACAGCGCGACGGCCTCGGCGACGGCGCGGGAGCCCTCAAGCTGACGCGGCACCGCTCAGCTCCTCCAGCTCGCGGGTAACCCATTGGCCTGCAGCCTGCGCGGCGGCGACGTTGCCCTCGGCGACGGCGCCGGCGAAGCGCTCGCGGACGGCGCGCGCGACGGCGTCGAGCGAGATCGCGCCGGTGAGCGCGGCGAAGCCGCCGAGCAGCGCCGCGTTGGCTACGGCGCGCCCGGTGTGCTCGCGCGCGAGCTCGGACGCGGGCACCGTCAGCAGCCGCTCGCGGCGGAAGCCCTCGACGAACTCGCCGAGGCCGAGCTCGTCGAAGCTCTTGCCGGTGTTGATGAGGATGTAGCCGTCGGGCTTCAGGCCGCCGAACACGTCCACCTGGTGCAGCAGCGTGGGGTCCTGCACGATCAGCGCGTCGGGCTCCATCACGGGCTCGCGCGTGCGGATCTCGTGCTCGTCGATGCGGCAGAAGGCGACGACGGGCGCGCCCATGCGCTCGGAGCCGAAGCTGGGGAACGCCTGCGCGTAGCGGCCCTCGTCGAACGCCGCCAGCGAGAGCATCTCGGCGGCGGTGACGACGCCCTGGCCGCCGCGCCCGTGGATGCGCACCTCGAACATGTACAGCAGTCAAGCGCGTCGCCGACGTGCAAGCCACCGCACTCCTCACTGAACAGGTTCAGTAGTTTTCACCAAGCGCGCCGGGGCCACCGCCGCGGGGGAAGGCGCGGGGCTGACCGTGGGGCTGGGAAAGGCTCCGGTCGTTGTGCCAACGCGGGGGAGCCATCTCAGCCAGGTGGGCAGGTACCAGTTCCAGTCGCCGAGCAGCTTCATCGTGGCGGGGAGCAGCACAGCGCGGATGATCGTGGCGTCGAGCAGCACCGCGACGGCGAGTCCGACACCGAGCATCTTGAAGACGATCTCGTTGAGCGTGGCGAAGATGGCGAACACGGCGACCATCACGATCGCGGCGCTGGTGACGACGCCGGCGCTTGCCTTGATGCCGTGGGCGACGGCGTCTTCGGTGCTCATCCCGCGGTCGTGGGCCTCGCGGACGCGGCTGAGGATGAACACGTGGTAGTCCATCGAGAGACCGAAGAGGATCACGAACAGGAACAGCGGGAGCCAGTTGATCACCCCGCCGATCGACGTGAAGCCGAGCAGCGACTGCAGGTGGCCCTGCTGGAAGATCAGCACGAGGACCCCGTAGGCCGCGCCGACGGACAGTAGGTTCAGGACGATCGTCGTGAACGGGATCACGATCGAGCGGAAGGTGACGAGCAGCAGCAGGAACGCGAGTCCGAGCACGAACACGAACACATAGACGGCGTGGGACTTCATCGTGTTGTTGAAGTCGACGGTCTGACCGGCCTCGCCGGTGGTGTGAACCGTTACTCCGGGCACGCGGCCGATCGTGGCGGGGATGACCCGATCGCGCAGGAGCGCGAGCGCGCGTAGCGACGCGGCGTTGGTGCCGGTGCCGATGAGCGGGATCGAGACGCGTGCGGCTTGGCGCGAGGCGCTGATGTCGAGGAGGATCGGCTCATGCATTTGGCCGGTCGCAAGCGCTCCGTGCTCCAGCGCGAGAATGCCCGCGGAGATCGCCGGCGCGGTGACGTTCGAGGCGCTGACCACGACCGTCTCAGGCTCGGCGCCGCCGGGAAAGGCTTGTTGGACGCGCGCGTAGGCCTGCATCACCGGCAGGTTCGCCGGGAGTCCCTGCATGCCGGCGCTGACCGTGTGCAGGCTGAACGCGGGGATCGCGAGCGCGGCGAGCAGCGCCGCGGCGGCGCCGCCCGAGAGGACCGGCCGGCGCAGGACCTCACCAACGATGGGCGCCCAGAAGCGCGACTCGCCGGGCCTGGCGCGAAGCCTTTGCAGTCCCGGGACCTTGCCGCTGTCGACACGGTCGCCGAGCTTTGAGAGCACGGCCGGAAGGACGGTGAGCGAGCCGATCAGCGCGATCGCGACCACCAGCACGGTGCCCATCCCAAACGAGGTGAAGATCTGATTGCCCATCAGGAACATCCCCGTCATCGCGATCATCACGGTGAAGCCCGAGATCAGGATTGCCCGGCCGGAGGTGGCGGCAGCCACCTGCAGCGCCTCTGCGGGCGCTCGACCATGGGCACGCTCTTCGCGCGCTCTGCGCACGTAGAACAGCGAGTAGTCGATCCCGACTGCGAGGCCGATGCAGAGGATCACGGAAGTGATCGACTGCTCAACGGCCAGCACGTGGCTCAACAGCTCGGTCAGGCCGAGCGCCGCGAGAACCGCGGTGAACCCGAGCACCAGCGGAACCCCGGCCGCGAGGAGGGCGCCGAACGCGACGACGAGGATGAACAGCGTGACCGGCACCGACGTGACCTCGGCTTTGTGGAAGTCGTCGCTGATGAGCGTGTTGACGGCCTTGAGCGTGCTCGCCGTGCCGAGCTCACCGATGAACAGGCGCGGGTAGGCCCGTTGCACTGCCGCGGTCACCGCCAGCGCGGGGGCGACGCGATCTTGAGCGGTATCGGGGTCGCCGGTGATCTGAAAGGCGACGAGCGCTGCGCGACGGTTCTTTGAGATCTGCCCCACGTTGCCGGCAGCAAGCGGGGACCTGATCGCCGCTACCGCCGGCGCGCCGGACAGACGTGTGACGAGATCGGCCACCGCGGCGCGGTAGCCGCTACCCGCGAGCGAGCCGCTCGGGTTCTCGATCAGGACCTCCTCGCCGGAGCGCTCGCGCGGGAACTGCCGCGCCTGGGTTTCGTCCGCGAGCCGCGACTGGCCGTTCTCCGTCTCCACCTGCGTGAGCGTCGTCATCCCCGCCGCGCTGCCGAGCGTAAACGCGACGACCACGAACGCAAGCCACCCCAGAATGACCGCCCTGCGGTGGACGGCGCTCCAGCGCGCCGCGCGAGACGCGAGATTCTCTCGGCCCTTCATGCTCGCGAACCTAGCCGCCGAGCAGCGTTACGGCATCGGTGGCGATCCGCGAGCCCGGCCCCGGCTTTCCCACATCCGCGAGCCGCCACGCCTGACGCTTCCGTCAAGGCCTAGGGTCGCCAGGTCGAGGTCGAGAGCGTCGCGCCGGCAACCCAGGCCACTGCGGCGCCGGCGCCGAGTGGCTGGGTCGTGGCGATCCCGACGAGAGTCGCCGAAGGCATCAGCGTCGGCGATGGCTGCACCGAGCCGCCACCGGCGGGCTGCATCGCGATCGGGCTCGGCGGGGTCTCCGTTGGGCTGGTCGGGGCTCCTTCCGGCGCGGCGGAGGAGCCGACCCGTGCGAGCGTCAGCAGCATGTCGCCGACGCCGTCGCGCAGCTCCGGCATCAGGCCGGTGGGCGACGCGCTTGGTGGCGAGAAGCGGCCACTGGCGTCGCCGACAGCCAGCGTCGTGCGGGCCGAGCTCGGGTGCAGCGCCGATATCGCGGACCAGCTCACGGTCCCGCCGCCTTCGTTGGCGGCCACGGCATTGACCCCGCTCATGGTGGACACTGAGCCAGGTTCCAGCGCCGTCGGCGCGCTGAGCGATCCACCGGTCATCACCCGCGCGTAGGGCGCGGCAAAGTAGGGTTCAAGGGCCTCGTAGTCGCCGGCCTCCCAGGCGATGAGCGCCCGGCCCGGTGCGCTGAACGAGACGACCGGGAGCTCGGCCGGCGCGGGGGCGATCAGCAGCGGCGCGCCGAACCGGTGGCTGTGGGGTACGGTGCTGACCATCGTCGCACAGGTGCGGCTCCCGCGCCCGCAGCTGACGGTGCCGTAGAGGTGCGCGGCGCCGCCGCTGTCGAACAAGAGCTTCGGATCTTCCAGCATGGCGCCCTTGGCGCGACTGACTGCGCCGTCCGGGCCAAAGCGCTGCCCGGGCAGGCGCCACGCGGCAGCAACGCCGGGAGCGTTCTTGGTATGCGCCACCCACGTCAGCAGCACCTCGCGGTCGGGCGCCACCGCCAGCCGTAGCTCGGCGCCCAGGAACGGGCCGCTGTAGCCGACGATCTGGGTCGGCGACCACCTGCCCGAAGGGGTGCGGTAGGCCGCCCGGATGGTGTGCGTGGGTAGGGTTTCGCCGCTGCGGCCGCGCGCCGCGTCGATCCAGGCGACCGTCAGCTCGCCGTGCGCGTCGAGGGCGACAGCGACGCCGCCGACCTGCGCATCGCCACTGCGCCAGAGCGTCTGCGTAACGACTCGGCCACCGGCACCGCTGAAGGCCACGTTCACCGCCGCGCGGGTCTGGACCAGGCCGACGCTTCGCTCGCTGGCCCACGCGACAGCGGTGTCACCGCGCGCATCGGTGGCCAACGCGACATCGACGGGCCCTCTCGCATTCGAGCTCATCGTCCGCAGCGCAGACCACCCGGCCAGCGCTGGTGCTGCCCCTATCGACAGCCCGACCAGGACCGCCAGGGCTCCGAGCACTCCGCTCCCAGAAGCGATCGATGCTGTGCGGCCCGTTATGGAGCGCCTTCCAGACGGCGGCCCGAAGACACACACGCCGCGTGTCATCGCGGCGAGCTGCGCGACGGTCTCTGGAGCTGCTCGTGGTCGTCACGGGCGCGCGCCAACAGCAGGCGCTGCTCGGCGGCGGCGACGAGCCGGCGGGTGCGGTCGACGACGTCGACGCTGACTGAGATCGCGTCGATGCCGGCGCCGACGAGCAGCTCTGCGTACTCGGGGTGAACCGAGGGAGCCTGGCCGCAGATGGAGGTGCGCAGCCCGAGCCGGCGCGCGGTGGGGATCAGCTGGCGCAGGTAGGCGGTGACGGCGGGGCTGCGCTCGTCGAAGGTCTCGGCGAGGACCTCGTTGTCGCGGTCGGCGCCGAGCAGCAGCTGCGTGAGGTCGTTGGAGCCGATCGAGATCCCGGCGATCCCGAGCGCGGCGTAGTCGGCGAGGTTGAACAGCACGGAGGGCACCTCGGCCATCACCCACAGCTCGAAGCCGGGGCGGTCGAGCAGGCCGGACTGCGCGATCAGCTCGCGGCAGGCGCGCAGCTCGCGCGTGGTGCGCACGAACGGCAGCATCACGTGCAGGTTCTGCAGGCCCGCGTCCCACACCTGGCGCAGCGCGGCGAGCTCGAGCGCGAACACGTCGGGCTCGCGCGTGTAGCGCAGCGCGCCGCGGTAGCCGATCATCGGGTTGGACTCGTGCGGCTCGAACTGGTCGCCGCCGCGCAGGCCGGAGAACTCGTTGGTGCGGAAGTCGATCGTGCGGTAGGTGACCGGCCGCGGCGCGAAGCCGGCGGCGAAGGTGGTCAGCCCGTCGGCCATGCGCGCGACGAAGTCCTCGCCGCGTCCCTCCTCGAGCAGCGTGCGGGGATGGTCGCCGCCGAGCGCCTCGAGCACCATCATCTCGGCGCGCAGCAGCCCGACACCGTCGACCGGCAGGTCCTTGACGCGCTGCACCTGCGAGGGCTCTGAGAGGTTTAGGAGGATCTGCGTGGCGGTCACCGGGGCGCTCGGGCTGGTGATGGCGGCCGCGGTGACCGACGCGCCGCCGACGGGCCCGCCGGCTGGGCCCTGCGCGGCGCCACCGCCGGGCACGGAGGCTCCGGCGATGGCGACGGCGCCCTCGTAAACGAGGCCGCGGGTGGCGTCGACGGTGACGATCTCGCCGTCGCGCAGCTTGCGCGTGGCTTCGCCGGTGCCGACGACGCAGGGGATGCCGAGCTCGCGCGAGACGATCGCCGCGTGGCAGGTCATGCCGCCGGAGTCGGTGACGATGGCGGCGGCTCGGCGCATCAGCGGCAGCCAGTCGGGGGAGGTCATGTGCGTGACGAGCACGTCGCCGTCGTTCAGGGTGGCGGCATCGTCGAGCGACTTCAGCACGCGCGCGGCGCCGCTGGCGCTGCCGGGCGCGCCGCCGAGGCCGCGCAGCAGCACGAGCTGCGGCTCGGCCGCCGCGCTCGCGCCGGGGGTTGCGGCGGCTGTGGCGGCGTCGTCATGCAGGGTGGTGATGGGACGGCTCTGCAGCATCCACAGCGTGCCGTCGGGAGCGAACGCCCACTCGGTGTCCTGCGGGAACTGGTAGTGCTCCTCGATGCGCCGGCCGAGCTCGGCGACGGCGAGCACCTCCTGGTCGGCGAGCACCGGGCTGAGCGCTTCCTGCTCGGAGAGCGCGCGCTGGCGCGTGCCGCCGTCGGGGGCGTACTCGATGACGAGGTCCTTGTGGTGGACCTCGCGGCGGCGGATGGCAAGCGTGGCCTTCTCGACGATGTAGCGGTCAGGCGAGACCGAGCCGGAGACGACGGCCTCGCCGAGCCCGAACGAGCCCTCGATGACGAGCTCGTCGCGCTGCCCGGTGGCGGGGTTTACGGTGAACATGACGCCCGCGCGCGTGGACTCGATCTGGCGCTGCACGACGACGGCGATGTCCATGTCGGCCTGCCCGAAGCCGTTGACGCCGCGGTAGTAGATGGTGCGCGCGCCGAACAGCGAGCGCCAGCAGCGGCGCACGGCGTCGATGACGGCGTCGGCGCCGCGGATGTTGAGGTAGGTCTCGTTCATGCCGGCGAAGGAGGTCGCGGCGGTGTCCTCGGCGGTGGCGGAGGAGCGCACGGCGACCGGAAGGTCGGGATCCCGGGCTCCATCGTTGCCGGCCGCGTCCGCGGCGGCCGCGTCAGCGAGCTGCGAGTAGCGCGAGCGGATCTCGCCGGCGAGCGGCTCGGGCATGGGGGTCTGGTCGAACATGTCGCGTGCGGCGTCGCTTGCGAGCTGCAGCGCAGCGGTGTCCTCGACGTCGACGGCGTCCAGCAGCTCGGTGAGGCGCTCGCGCAGCCCCGTCTGCTCGAGGAAGGCGGCGTAGGCGGGCGCGCCGACGACGAAGCCGGGCGGCACGGGCAGCCCGGCGTGGGTGAGCTCGCCGAGGTTTGCGCCCTTGCCGCCCGCGTAGGCGACGTCGGCGCGGCGCAGGCTCGCGAACGGGCGCGTGGGCTCGCCGCCGGCGACGGCGGCATCGCCCGCCACGGCGGCGAAATCGGAGGTCACTGCGGCGACATCGGACTCGGCGGCGGTGCTCATCGGCTCACGGCTCCTCGGCTCGTTCGTGTGTGCTGCGGCGTGTGACAACAGTCAAGCGCCGGGGACGCACATCGGCCAGCGCACTACCCCGTGAACGCGGTCAGTAGTTCTCCCTGAGCGCGCACGCTCACGCCGAATAGGCCGGCCGGCCAGGCGGCGCAGCTGGCGATCGCCGCGCCGATGCGGCGACGCCCAAGCGCGGCCGCATCGGACATGCTTGGCGGGTGGCCGCCCCATGGGACATACGCGTGCTGCTCACCGAGGGCTCCAGCCTCACCTCGCGCGAGGTCGTCAGCTGCCTCGGGCCTCCCGGTTATAGGTTGGAGGTCCTCGACGCCGACCCGCTGTGCGTCGCCCGCTTCAGCCGCTGGGTGCGCAGGGTCCACCGCTGCCCGCCCGCGGGCGCTGATCCGCTCGCGTATCTGCGCACGCTCGAGCGCGTGGTCTTCGAGCGCGGCATCGACGTGGTGCTGCCGACCCACGAGCAGGCATGGCTGCTGGCGAGCGCGCGTCCGCTGCTCGCGAGCTCGGTGCGGGTCGCGGTCGCAGGCGCCGACGCGTTCGCGCGCGTGCAGAGCAAGATCGCGTTCGCGCAGCTGCTCGATGAGCTCCGGCTGCCGCAGCCGAGGTGGCGACTCGTGCAGGGCGCGCAGGATCTGGATGGCCTGCCGTTCCCGTACTGGCTGAAGAGCGCGTTCAGCACCGCCGGGCAGGGCGTCAGGGAGGTGGTGGACGCGCGCTCGCGCGAGGCCGCGCTCGCGGCACTGCTCGACCCCGCGCCGCGCGAGCACGCGCCCGGCGACCGCGTGCCGCCCTACGCACCGGACGACCGCGTGCCGCTCGACTCGCCGGGCGACCGCATGCCGCTGATGGCGCAGCAGCCGGCGCGCGGGCGCTACGGGCAGGTGCAGGGCCTGTTCGACCGCGGGCGCCTGGTGGCGGTGCACACGAGCGTCCAGCGCGGGACCGGCGTCGGCGGCAGCGCGGCGGCGCGCCTGAGCGTCGATCACGCCGCCCCGCGCGAGCACATCGCGGCGCTCGGCGAGGCGCTGTGCTGGCACGGCGGGCTGACGCTCGACTACATGCACGAGGACGGCGCGCCGTGCTACATCGAGTGCAACCCGCGCACCGTCGAGCCGGGCAACGCGGCGGCCAGCGGCGTGAACATCCCCGAGCTGCAGGTGCGCCTGACGCTCGGCGAGGAGCTCCCGGGGCCGGCGCGCAGCGGCCGGCCGGGAGTGCGCACGCACGGAGCTATCGCGCTGCTGCTGGGCGCTGCCGCGCGCGGCGAGTCCCGTCGCTACCTGCTCGGCGAGATGCGCGACGCGATCACGCGCCGCGGCGTGTATGCGGACAGCGCCGAGCAGCTGACACCGCTGCTGCGCGACCCGCCGAGCGCGATCGCCGCCGCGTTCGTCGCCGCGCGCATGCTGCTCGCGCCGCGCGCCGCGACGGAGATCGCGGGGCATGCCGTCAGCGGTTACACGATCGGCCCGGCGAGCATCGCGCAGGTGCAGGCGCGGATCGCCTCCAGAAGCGGCGTGCGGTCGAAGTACACCTGATTGCGGGCGATCAGGCCCTCGCGACGGCGAGGATCTCGGCGACCGCCTCGCCGCGTCCGATGATGTTGCCGTCGGCGGAGACGAGCTCGAGCTTGACGCGTCCCTGACGCGCGGCCGGTCGAGCGCGCCTGTCCTTGGAGGGGGTGCCCGACAGCGCGGCGGCTGCCGCGTCGGCCAGCTCGTCCAGGTGGGCGTGCAGCGGAGAGGCGAGCCGATGTGCGAGCCACCGCCGCGCGATCGCGTGCGTCGGCCCGGTGACGATCGCGTTCAGCACGAGCATCGACATCGGACGGACCTGGCCCCGCCCGATGAACGGCTCGAGCCATTCTTCGTAGGAGATCGCGAGCTTGCGATTCATCTCGTCCAACTGGGCGCCGCCCGGCGAGTCGCCGTCGAGCGTGCCGCGCGTGTAGACGAAGCGGGCGCGGTCGACGTTCGACTCGATCCACTCGATCTGGTGTGCGATCACCCCGCGCACGGCCGTGCGCAGCGAGCGGGGACGCTCCGCCAGCAGGCGCCAGAGACCCTCCTGGAAGGACGCGATCGACTCGAGGTAGAGGGCGTCGGCGATCGCCTCCTTGGTCGGGAAGTAGTGGAACAGGGTGCCGTTCGAAACGCCGCTGCGCTCACGGATGCGCGCGACCGTCGTCTGCTCGTAGCCGGACTCGAGGAAGCAGGTCAGGGCCGCCTCGAGGATGCGTGCTCGCGATCCCGTGTTCATGCCGGGTGCGCTCGCGTGCGCGGTCGGCGCAGCGGCGGGGGCAGGTGCCGCTTGACGATGTCAGCCGCTAGAGTGTTCATCTAGAGTAATACTCTACCACGCGTACCAGACGACCTAGAGAAGGAGTCCACATGAGCACCGTGTCATCCGAGCTCGCGCCGTTCACGCTTCCTCCGCTCCACGCCGAGGCGCAGTCGCAGGCGCAGGAGCTCGCGGCGCGCTTCGCCGAGCGTCACCGCGAGGTTCGCCTGCATCCGTTCGAGCACGGCGAGCTTCACCCGCAGCTGTGGCGAGCGTTCAGCGAGCGTGGATGGCCGGGACTGCTCGTTCCCGCGAGGCACGGGGGCGCCGAGGGCGGCCTGCTCGCCTACCTCGTCGTGATGGAGGCTCTGGCCGCGCAGAACCTGATCCTGTGGATGCCCGTGCTGAGCGCGGCGATCGGCCACGCGATCGCCGAGGTCGGCCCCGACGGCACGCGCGAGCGCTGGCTGCCGGGGATCGCGGCGGGCGAGACGTTCCTCGCGCTCGCGGTGACCGAGCCCGACTGCGGGCACAACGTGTTCCGCACACAGACGACCGTGCGTCGCGACGGCGATCGCTTCGTGATCAACGGCCTGAAGGCAGTCACCTCCGGCATCGATCTCGCCGAGCGCGTGCTCGTCTTCGGGCGCGCGCCAGCTGACGAGGACGGCGGCGCGGGGCGCCGGTTCACGACCGTGCTGGTCGACCCGAACGCGCCGGGGATCGAGCAGACCGAGCTGCCGATGCGCGGGCGCGAGGGCGCGCGCCAGTTCCAGCTCACGTTCACCGACGTCGAGGCGCCGCTCGACGATCTCGTCGGCGGCGAGGGCCAGGGCCTGCTCGTGCTGTGGCCGTTCACGCACATCGAGCGACTGATGACCGCCGCCCTGTGCCTCGGCAGTGCGCGCTACTGCGTGAGCCGCGCGCTGGCGCGCGCGACCGGACGCACGATCTTCGGTAAGCAGCCGATCGGCGCCGAGCAGGCGATTCAGCACCCGATCGCCCGGCTGCACGCCCGCATCGCGGCGACGCAGCTGCTGATCTACCGCGCTGCGGCGAAGTTCGACGAAGGCGCCGACACCGTGGAGGTCGCGGCGCTCGCGAACATGACCAAGGTCCTGTCCGCCGATCTGCTGTTCGACGCCGCCGACCACGCGATGCAGACGCTCGGCGCCACCGCGTGGGACGAGCGGGAGGGGATGATCGACCTGTACCTCGACGCCCGCGCGTCGCGCTCGGCCCCGATCTCCCAGGAGCTCGCGCTCAACTTCATCGCCCAGCATGTGCTCGGCCTGCCAAGCCACCGGTAGAGCGGGCACCGCCGGCGCGAGGCTGAGCAGACCGCGATCAGTAGTTATCACCACCCACGCATGGGGCTGAGCACCCATGACGCGGCCGGCGATCGCGCTTAGCCTGCGTGTTGCCTGAGGTTGAGGGCCCCCAGCCACAGGCGACTTCTTCCAGACACGAGCAACAGGAGAGCGCGAGATGCCAACTCGAGTCGCCATCAACGGTTTTGGCCGCGTCGGACGCGGCGTGCTTCGCATCGCACACGAGCGGGGCTCGAGCCTCGACTATGGGCTGGGCTCGGAGCTGGAGATCGTGGCGATCAACGATCTCACCGATGCGGCGACGCTCGCGCACCTGCTGCGCCACGACTCCGTCTACGGCGCCTTCCCGGGGACCGTCGAGTCCGCCGACGGGGAGATCGTGATCGGCGGGCGGGCCGTCCGCTCGCTGGCCGAGCCACAGGTCGGCAAGCTGCCGTGGCGCGAGCTCGGCGTGGACGTCGTGATCGAGTCGACCGGGCGCTACCGCACGCGCGCGGCGGCCGCCGAGCACCTCGCTGCGGGCGCGCGCAAGGTGATCGTCTCCGCCCCCGCCAAGGGCGCCGAGCCGGTGGACGCGACCGTGGTGATCGGCGTGAACTTCGAGTCGGTGTACGACCCCGAGCGCCACCACATCCTCAGCAACGCGTCGTGCACCACCAACTGCCTTGCGCCCGTCGCGAAGGTGCTGCACGAGGCGGTCGGCATCCGCCACGGCCAGATGAGCACCGTGCACTCCTACACCGCCGACCAGAACCTGCTCGACGGCCCGCACAAGGACCTGCGCCGGGCGCGCGCGGCCGCGCTGAACCTCGTTCCCACCTCCACCGGCGCGGCGAAGGCGCTCGGCCTGGTGATCCCCGAGCTCGACGGACGGCTCGGCGGGATCGCGATCCGCGTGCCCACACCGACGGGCTCGATCGTCGACCTGACCGTCGAGAGCGAGCGCGCGACCAGCGTCGAGGAGATCAACGGCGCGTTCCGCGACGCCGCCGAGCACGGCCCGCTGCGCGGGATCCTCTCCTACAGCGAGGAACCGATCGTCTCCAGCGACATCGTCGGCTCACCGTACTCCGCGATCTTCGACGCGCAGCTGACGAGCGTCATGGACGCCACGCAGGTGAAGGTGGTGGCGTGGTACGACAACGAGTGGGGCTACTGCAGCCGGCTGGTGGATCTCGCCGCCCGCGCGATGGCGCCGGTGCCCGTGGCGGCGTAGCGGGGCGAGCGCGTGCGGATCGTCTCAGAGGAGCAGCTCGCGCAGGCGCTGCAGGCGCTGCCGGGCGCCGAGCCGAGGGCGGTCGCCAGCGGCAACCACGCCACGCCGCGGCGCCTGCTGGGCGTGCTCGACACCGCCGTCGAGCGCTACCGGCTGTTCATGCTCGCGGCGCACTCGCCGCTGCCCGCGCGCGAGGGCGTGATCTTCGAGACGCCGTTCGTCGGGCCCGGCATGCGCGACGCGGGCGTGCGGCTGGACTACCTGCCGATGCGCCTGTCGCTCGTGCCGCGGCTGTTCGCCACGCTGCGTCCCCCCGACGTCGTGCTGCTGCACACCTCCACCCCCCGCGCCGGCAACGTGTCGCTGGGGATCGAGGTGAACGTGCTCGTGGCGGCCGTCGAACGGGTCCGCGCGCGCGGCGGCCTGGTGGTCGCGCAGATGAACCCGCGGATGCCGTACACGCTTGGCGACGGCGAGCTGTACGAGGGCCTGATCGACCTCGCGATCGAGGTCGAGGAAGACCTGGACTCGCCGGCGCGCACGCCCACGCACGAGCACAGCGACCGCATTGCCGAGCTGGTGGCGGGGCTCGTCGAGGACGGCGCGACGCTGCAGATGGGCATCGGCCAGGTGCCCGACGCGACGCTGCTCGCGCTCGAGGGCCGTCGCGACCTGGCGGTGTGGTCGGAGATGATCAGCGACGGCGTGATGGCGCTCGACCGCGCTGGCGCGCTGGCGCGCCGGCGCGAGATCGTGTGCTCGTTCCTGTTCGGCTCGCCCGAGCTCTACAACTGGGTCGACCAGAACCCGCGGCTGCGGATGACCCGCACGGAGACCACCAACGACCCCTCGCGCATCGCCGCGCACCCGGCGATGGTGTCGGTGAACACCGCCCTGCAGGTCGACCTCTCAGACCAGGCCGGTGCCAGCCACGTAGCCGGGCGCCTGTACTCGGGCTTCGGCGGCCAGCCCGACTTCGTCACCGGCGCGCTGCACTCCCCCGGCGGGCACGCGATCATCGCGCTGCGCTCCTGGCACGAGCGCAGCGGAAGCTCGACGATCGTCCCGCGGCTGACCCAGCCGGTCACCTCCTTCCAGCACTCGGCGGTGATCACCGAGCAGGGCTGCGCGCACCTGTTCGGCCGCAGCCAGCGTGCGCAGGCGCAGCTGCTGATCGAGGACGCCGCCCACCCGGACGCCCGCGAGGAGCTGCGCGAGGCGGCCGCGGAGCTCGGGCTGGGGGCGCGCGGCGCGGCTGTGTAGCGGCGGCGGCGCTTACACGATCCGCCGTGTCGATAGGTTGATGGTGACTTTGTCGCCTTTGGGTGCTTTGCCGGTGGTCTGCTTGAACGCCACGGTGAGCATCGGAGCGGAGCCGGACATGTCCACGGTGAGCATCAGGTAGCCGTACTCGACGATCGGCGCAACGGACAGTTCGTACCCTGCAGGCGGGGTCGCTTCTTTGGCGTTGGGCTTGGGCGGCGTCGCGTTGTGGCCACCACTGCCCGACACGATGTACGGGATTTCGGCACCCTGCACCTTGCGTGTGTAGCGCTGATAGAGGTGCGCATGTCCTGAGAGCACCGCGTCGGGCCACAGCTTCGCCGTTTCGCAGGCCCTGTCGATGTCTTCCGCGAGCCCCCTCGCGCCGCCGTGGTTCTTGTCGACCGACAGCGGCGGATGGTGGCAGGCGAGAAGCACCGCGCGTTCGCCCGCTTCGCGTTGCGGCTTCAGTCGTTCGAGCTCGGCGATCAGGAAGCTCAGCTGCTGGTCGTCGAGCGTCGGATACCTGCCGCCCTCCGAGGAGATCACCCCGGGGCCCTCCAGCACATTGGAGTACAGGCCGACGATCGACACGAACGGGGCATCGAGCGTGAAGTACACGCCCGGCTGGTTCATCGCGCTGCGCACCAGCCCGCCGGAGTCCGGCGAGGGGCCGGGCGCGGCCGCACAGAAATTGCGCAGGAACGCGAACAGCGATTGCTGGTTTTCGCTCTCTTCCGAAGGGAACCCGTCGTGGTTGCCGGGGATCGCGAAGATCGGCCTGTCGTACGCGCGGAAGGGCTCGTAGAACTGGTCGTAGTAGTACTGATGCTCGCCGAAGTTGTAGACGACGTCTCCGAGGTGGAAGAAGAACGCCGGCACTGCCGCTTGCGCCAGCGCTGTCGCTTCCGCCGGCGCTTTCAGGTCTTCGACCATCGCGTCGGCCACGCCCGCGGCGGTCTTGACATGTCTCGGTTCCGACGGTCCGGTGTCGCCCGCCGCGTGGAAGGTGATCAGCTTCGCGGCCAGGTACGGTGCGAGCGGGGCCTCGCCCAGCACCTTTGCGAGGTCCATGCGCGGCGGGCTCACGCGCGGCGCGGGAACCGGCTGCAGCTGTTCTTCGTGGCTTTCGTAGTAGGGCGACTTGTAGTACTGCTCGCTCGTGTTGTCGACCTGGAAGACGGTCTCGTCTTCGCCGGCGGGACTGGGGTCAGCGAACAGCTGACCTTCAGCGCCAATCAGGTTCGAGCTCAAGCCTGGCACCGGTGGTGTGAGCGACGGCGACGGTTTCGGCGGCGCGGGAGCCGGGCCCGGTGCTGGGGCGGGCGTCGGCGCCGGGGCTTTGAGCAGCTGCAGCAGCGCCGCGCCGTCAGGACGGCCCCAGCCGGTGCACGCATCCCATCCGCGACCGGCCCGGTAGCTGCCGTTGTCGCCGTTGACGATGTCCTTGAAGCCAGCGCCGGCGTGCGCGTACAGCTGGGGGTTGCAGAATCCGAGCGGGGTCCCGGTGAGCTGGTTGAGCCGCGTGATGAGCGCCGACCACAGCGGCGCGGCGGCGCTCGTGCCCCCGACCCCGCCCAGCTTGCCGCTGGGGGTCAGCACCCACATCGGCGTTTCGGGGTCGGCGAGGCTGGCGACGTCAGGGACGCCGCGCCCGGTCTTGCCGCTGCCGTCGGCGTTGGCGGGGACGCCGGCCGCGGCCTGCCAATCGGGGAGCGCGAACAGCCGGCTGACCCCGCCGCCGGTCGCGCCATTGCCGCCAGCTAGGTCGTTCCACACCGCTTCAGAGGAGATTTCGCCGGTCGCGGGGCTCGCTTCCAGGCGGATGCCGCCGCAGCCCAGCACCCACGGGCTCGACGCGGGGAAGTCGACGTGCGCGACCGTCGTTTCGGGCTCGTCGGCGGATCCTTCGTCGCCGGACGCGCAGCAGATCGTGATCCCCTGGGCGGCCGCCTGTTCGAACGCTCCGTTCACGAGCTCAACCGCCTGCCCGGTCCACGCGCCCTTTGCTTCGTCGTCCTCGGGGTTGCCGTAGGAGATCGAGATCACCTGCGGCTTGTTGGTCGTGTCGCTGACCGCCGCCTTGATCGCATTCACCCAGCCCTCCTCGGTGAATTCGGTGAAGTAGACCGCCACGTTCGCGCCCGGCACGACCCCGCCGACCGTGCACAGGTCGAGCAGCACCTCACCGGTGCTGTCGCTGCGTTCGCGGCCGTTCCCGGGACGGTTGCCGGGGCCCTGGACGACCACGTCGGTGAGCTTCGGCGCCTGCTGGCGCAGGACTCCGGTGAAATAGCCGTCCAGCTGGCTCGCGTCGTAGCCGCCCTTGGAGGATTGTTCGTTGAAGGCGAACACCGCGACGCACTGTCCATCTCCGTCAGCGGCAGGGAAGTCGAAGAGGCCGGCGAGCATCGGTGGCGTGTAGGCGTCGGCCGGCGGCGGTGCGCCGGCTTTTGCCGTCTCTGCCACGCGCGCGGACTTGCGCGGCCGCGTGCGCACCATCCTGCGGTTGTCCAGCCCGAGCACCCCCTCCACCACGCCCGCGAGCTCGATGGGAAGCTGCACCTGGCCCTCGTAGGAGCGGTAGGTGCCAACCTCGGGGTCGGGGTGTCGGTAGTGACGCAGCTCGACTCCGAACGCTTCACCCATCTGCTTGACCGTGCCCGATACCCGCACCAGGCGCTTGGCGATGCTCTGCTCCACCACTTTCAGCTTGTGCCCCTGCGCGAACGCCAGGACCGCGTCGAGATCCGCCTGCGCGGCGCCGAAGGCCGCGACGGCCTGCTCGGGGCGCAGATAGGAGCGCGCGTGGGGAGCAAGACGACCGAGCTCGTGCGCAGTCGGCGCGGACGTGCCCTGAGGGTCGCGTTGCACATAGACCGTCACGGTCAGCCGCTCGTTCGGCCTCGGCTGCTCAGCCCGCTTCGCCAGAGCGGCGGTCGTGGTCGCCGGACGACCGCTGCCCCGCAGAGAAAAGCGCTTCTGGACCATGTCCGCCCCCCAATCGCCGTTCAGAACATTCGCCCTACTAGCTCGAACAATTTACAGAACCGGGAGATTCGCATTTGTGAAGATCCCGTGGCGCGCGCCGGGCGCGCCGCCGCGTCGGATGCGCTCGACCCGCCGGAGGCTCTCGGCTCCGCAAGACGGGCGCTGCGCAGGCGACCAGCGGGCAGGCGAGCAAAGCAATGCTATACGCAAATAGTTTGCGTATACTCGGTTCGTATGGCCCGTCGCGCGATTGCCTACATGCGCACTCCCGAAGCGAGCGGGGACAGCGAAGAGGCGGCCCTCTCGGCCGGCTCGAGCCTCGAGGTGGTCGCGGTTGTGCGGGACACCAGTGGACCGCGCCGCGGCGGCCTGGCCGACGCACTGACGCGCATCGCCGCCGCCGACGCCACAGCCCTCATCGTGGCCCGTCTGGGCGCGCTGGCGAGCTCATTGCGCGAGCTCGTCTCGGTGCTCGACTGGCTCGAAGCAGCCCAGGCTCGACCTGGTGGCGCTGGACGTCGGCCTCGACACTGGCACCGCCGCGGGTCGACGGACGGCTGCGGCGCTGCGCGAGGTCGAGCGCTGGGAGCGCGGGCCGACACCCGGACGCCAACCGCGCGGCCGACCCGGGCTTGCGGTCGGAGCGCCGGAGCTGGGCGAGCGCATCACGGCCATGCGCGCGCGCGGCATGAGCCTGCAGGCGATCGCCGACGCGCTCAACGCCGACGGCGTGCCGACCCAGCGTGGCGGAGCGCGCTGGCGTCCGTCGAGCGTCCAGACGGCGCTCGGCTACCGCCGTCCACGTCCGCCCGTGCCCGGCGCGCCGCCGCCGCCCGCACCCGGCGCGCCACCGCCACCGCGCCGCGAATCGCCGGGGGCGACGCATCCACCGCGCCAACCTCATCCACCAGGGCACCCACCACAGCGGCCATGACCGGTGTGATCGAGCGCTACGGGGCCCTCGGCGTGTTCCTGCTGATGGTGCCGGAGAGCGCCTGCATCCCCGTGCCCAGCGAGGTGACGCTGCTGTTCTCGGGCTTTGCCGTGTACCAGGGCTGGCTGAGCTTCCCGCTCGCGGTGCTCGCGGCCACAGCCGGCAACGTGTTCGGCTCGCTGATCGCCTATGGCGTGGGCGCCAGCGGGCTGCTCGAGCACATTCCGATAGCCCGCACAGTGATGCGCCGCTGGGAGGGACTGCTCGAGCGTTACGGCATCCGGGCCGTGCTCATCGCCCGGCTGCTGCCGCTCGCGCGTACGTTCGTGTCGGGGCCGGCCGGAGCGCGACGCGTCCGGCTGATCCCGTTCGTCACGCTCACGACGATCGGCTGCCTGATCTGGGCCTGCGCCTTCACAGTGACGGGCGTGATGGTCGGCAGCGCTTGGGCCTCCGTCGCCTCGACGCTCGGGCGAGCGCTGCTCGCGGTGGGACTCATGACCGTCGCCCTGACCGTGGTACGAAGCCGGAGAGCCGGGGTAGGACGGCTCACGGGGCTGTACCGAGAAAGCGCCGCCTCCTCGGCGGACGCGTGCGCAGACCGGCTCGAGACGCAGGGCCGGTGGTGCCCCGATCAGCCTCGGCGGCTGGCACAGCCTGATCCCCCGCCCCGATAGCCACGGCGTTCTCACCAACGACCTCGCAGCGTGCGTCGAGAACCGTCAGCAGTGCGTGCACCACCTCGGGGTCGAAGTGGGACCCCGCGCACCTCTCGAGCTCGGCCACGGCATCTGACCATGGCATGGCTTTGCGATAGGACCTGGTCGTCGTCATCGCGTCGAACGCGTCACAAGCGGACACGATGCGAGACTCCAGGGGGATCGCGTATCCGCTCAGGCCGTCCGGGTACCCGGTCCCGTCCCAGCGCTCGTGGGATGCGCGGACGATATGCCCTATCTCGCGCATGAAGCCACCGATCCTTTCGAGCATCTTCTGACCCTCGATCGTGTGCGACTTGATGATCGCCCACTCGCGCTCGTCGAGCTTGCCGGGCTTGTTGATGATCTCCTTGGGCACGGCGATCTTGCCCACGTCGTGCAGGAGAGCACCGAACTCGACGTTGCGCTTCGTGTCGGCGTCGAGTCCCAGCTCGTCAGCCACGCCCAAGGCCAGCTGGAGCACGCCCTTGCAGTGCTCGCCCGTGTACGCGTCATCGGCCTCGACCACGTCTCCCAGCAGTAGCGCGGTGCCCTGATACGCGTCGTTGAGCTCCGCCAGCTGGTGCAGGCGGTCGCGACGCTCCTTCGAGAAGACGCTGAGCACCCAGAAGAGCGGGGCTATGAGAATCACCACCCATTGACCGTGAGCCGGAGATGCGGCAAGGGCGATCGTGAGCCCAACGGGCGTGAGCGCGAGATCGATGGTGTAGATCGGCCCAACCTCCTCCAGCAGTTGCCTGATCGTGATCGCATCGTGGTGTCGCTCCCGCACAGCGTTCACGACGAAGTCGCAAGCGAACTGCGCCGCGAGAGCCAGCAGCAGCACGCCCCAGCGACTATCGGGGCTGTGATCGTCGGCGAGCAGCAGCACGAGCGAAGGACCCCACGCGAACCAGCTGTTCCCGGCGACGGTCAGCAACCAGCTCGGAGACATCCGCCCGCCGGCGACTCTCGGAGCCATGTCCAGCGCCAGCGCCAGCGCCACCAGCAGCGGTATCAGGGAGACGGGAACGGCGAACAGCATCGGGACGAAGATCGCCTGCGTGGGAACCGTGAACCCAGCTCCGACATCGAAGCGAATGTGCCCGGCAACCACGATGCCCACGATGTAGAGCGCGACGATGCCGGGCGAGAAATGCTGATGCACGCCACCGATCAGCGGCAGCGCGAGTGCCGCCACGAGGAAGCAGACGCCGATGATCAGCTCGCCACGGCGCGCAGCGGCGCTCATCGGCCGTTCTCGCTGCGTGTCGGCTAGTCGTGTGCGTTCGGCTTCGTTGATGGCATGAACGGACATAAACGCATCATGTTCATATCGTCAACTCCCGTGGTCGGACTTAGCTTCTCCGCCGCGACTGCGCCGACGCCCATCCGCACCATCATCATCTCGAACACGCGTCCATTGCCCTAAGAGGCGGGGGGTCCCCTTGCCGATACGAACTTGTACAGCAATATCAACCCCTACAGCTGAAAAAGGCAAACCCGTCGCGAGGCGGGGACGCAAAGCCAGAGGTCTCCACCGAGATAGCTCGGCCGCCAGTGGAACGTCACGGAGGACATCGTGCTCCCATCGTCTCGACCCACGGCATCCATACTCAGGCGCCAACTAGGCTGGACGGCAGGCGTCGGCATCGCCCTGCTCAGCCTCACAGCACCTGCGGCGCTCGCCAAGAAGAGCTCGACCGCCACACCGGCGGAATCGCGAGCCGCCGCCACTTCAACGGCCCAGTCGCCGACGATCTGTGAAGGGCAGATCTTCAGCCAGCCGTTCCTGTCCTACGGTGACAGCAAGTTCTACACCCTCGTGCCAGGTGGGGAATTCAACAGCACATCGGAAGGCTGGACACTGAGCGGCGGCGCGAGCCTCATCAGCACGACGCGCCCTGACGGAAGCACGGGCGGCGCGCTCAACCTCCCGAGCGGCTCGAAGGCGGTCAGCCCGCCCATGTGCGTCACGCTCGCCTACCCGAGCGCCAGGGCATGGGTGAGCGCGGCCAACGGCACCAAGGGGATCATCGTGTCGGTCTCCTATGCGGGCACCGCCAGCGCGATCTCGCCCCAGGAAGTCGAAACCATCAAGGCGAAGCACGGCACGTGGACGCTTGGGAAATTCGGCGTCGAACCGTCGCTGGCAGGCAACGAAGAAGCGCCGCGCGAAGTCCGATTCATCTTCGAAGGCGGCAAGAAGGGCGAAGCTCAGCTCTTTGACGTCTACGTCGACCCGCGCATGCGCTAGCGGCGGCTCGCGATCGGTGGGGCGGCTGCCTCCGTGGCCTCCCCACCGTCGCCATCCGTGCCTCACACAGTTGGGACGCGCTGCGGTGACGCGCCGGCGCCGCCGGTCGCGTACCACACGAACGCGTCCTCGAGCGAGGGCGTGGCGATCTGGATCGCGCGCGTGGCAAGCCCCGCGAGCAGCTCGCGGGCGGTGCGCTCGATCTCCGGCTCCCCGCTGAACGGCACGTGCGTGTGCCGGCCGTGCAAAGAGGCGGCGGGCCAGCGCCCCTTCAGGCGCCGGTAGGCGTCCTGCCAGGGCTCGGCGTCGACCTGCAGGATGCTCATGCCGGTGCTGGCGGTCAGCTGCGCGGGGGTGCCGGCGGCGATCAGCCGCCCCGAGATCATCAGCGCGACGCGGTCGCACAGCTCAGCCTCCGCCATCGCGTGGGTCGTGACGAGCACCGTCGTGCCGGCCCGTGCCAGGCCCTTGATCAGACTCCAGAAGCTGCGACGCGCGTGCGGGTCGACGCCGCTGGTGGGCTCGTCCAGGAACACCAGACGCGGGTCGTGCAGCACCGCCGCCGCAAGCGCCGCGCGCTGGCGCACCCCCGTCGGCAGGTCGGCCACGCGCGCGGCGCGCGCGTCGTTTGCGAGCTCCAGCTGCTCGCAGACCGCCTCGACGCGGGCGGCGTCCACGCCGCCGTACACGCCCGTGTAGAAGCGCAGGTTCTCGTTCACGGTCAGCTCGGCGTACAGCGAGAAGCTCTGCGACATGTAGCCGATCTGCGCGCGGATGCGCTCGCGCTCGCGCTCGAGGTCGAACCCGAGCACGGTGGCCAAGCCGGCGCTCGGCGCGTACAGCCCGCACAGCAGCCGGATGAGCGTCGTCTTGCCCGCGCCGTTCGGCCCGAGCAGCCCGAACACCTCGCCGCAGGCCACGTCGAGGTCGACGTCGTCGACCGCCGCGAACGTCCCGAAGCGGCGCGTCAGCCCGCGGGTGGCGATCGCGCTCATGCGGTCACGGCGACGAACGCCTCCTCCAGGCTCGCGTGCTCGCCGCACAGCTCCTCGGGCGTCCCGCGCGCGAGCACGCGGCCGTGGTCGAGGTAGACGACCGACTCGCAGCGCTCGACCTCGTCGAAGTACGCGCTCGCCAGCAGGATCGTGGAGCCGTCCAGGTGCAGCTGCTCGACGAGCTCCCAGAAGTCGCGGCGCGACACCGGGTCCACGCCGGTGGTCGGCTCGTCCAGCAGCAGGATCGGCGGCCGGTGCAGCAGCGAGCAGACGAGCGTCAGCTTCTGGCGCATCCCGCCCGACAGCGTGCCCGCCCGGCGCGAGCGGTGCGCGCCGAGGCCGGCGAACGCGAGCAGCTCGTCGGCGCGCTCGGCCAGCAGCTCGCCCTCCAGCCCATACACGGCCCCCAGGAACGCGACGTTCTCCTGCACCGTCAGCTCACCGTAGAGGTGAAATCCCTGCTGGGCGAAGCCGAGGCGCAGCTGCCCGGCGACGCCCGGCCGCACGCTGCCCTCGTCGGGGCGATAGAGGCCGGCGATGCAGCGCAGCAGCGTCGTCTTGCCGGCCCCGTCTGGACCGACCAGGCCGACGAGGCTGCCCGCGTCGACGGCGAGGTCGACGCCGCGCAGCGCGTGCGTGCGCCCGAGGCGCTTGTGCAGCGCGCTGGCGAGGATCTCAGGCAAGCTGCTTTGAGAACCGGCTCGTCGCCAGCCCCACGAAGAGGATCGCCATTCCCAGCAGCACACCCGCCTGCAGCCACAGTTCGGAGATGCCGCTGGCCTTCAGGAAGATGCCGCGCGCGATCGGCAGGAAGTAGGTCAGCGGCAGCGTGTAGCTGATCCAGCGCACACCCCATGGGATCGACGCGAGCGGGAACACGAACCCCGACAGCAGGATCTGGGGAATGATGATGAACATCGCCGTCTGCAGCGCCTGCTGCTGGTTCTGGGCGACCGTCGAGACGAGCAGCCCGATCGCGAGCGTCGAGGCCAGGAACAGCGCCGTCAGCACCAGCAGCAGCGGCACGCTGCCGCGCAGCGGGACACCGAACACGAGCTGCCCGACCGCGAGGATCAGCACCAGGTCCAGAAATGCGATCCCGAGGTAGGGGATGATCTTGCCGAGCATCAGCTCGACCCGCGACAGCGGCGTGATCATCAGCTGCTCGAGCGTTCCGCGCTCGCGCTCGCGCACCACCCCCAGCGAGGTGATCATCACCCCCACCTGCATGAGCAGCAACCCGATCAGCCCCGGCACCATGTAGTCGGCCGAGCGCAGCGTCGCGTTGTAGAGAGTCACAGTCGGCAGCTCGCGCGCGGCGCTCGCCCCCGGGGACAGGCGCCCGAGCTCGCGCAACGCCGTCGACGCGGCGAGCAGCTGGCTGCCGTCGATCAGCGCGCCCAGCGGCCGACCGGCGGCATCCACGGAGATCGCGACGACGACGCTGCCGCGCTTGAGGTCCCGCCGCGCCGCCGCTTCGCCCGGCGCGACGGCGCGCGCGACGGTGAACGCGCCGCCGGCAGCCAGCGCCCGGCGCACGGCGGGGGAGTCGTGGCCGACCAGCTCGGCCTGGATGTGCTTGACGTCGAAGGACGCCGCGTAGCCGAACACGAGCAGCAGCACGACCGGCATGCCGATGATCAGCCCCAGCGTGCGGCGATCGCGGCGCAGCTGCACGAACTCCTTGCGCACCAGCGCCCACAGTCGCAGACGCGAGGCGTGCACGCGAGCGCGCCGTGCCGAGCGCTGGGCCTCGCCGGGCGCATCCTTCACGCTGGCAGCCCCTCGGCGAGGTGGACGATCGATCGCGTAACGCCGCGAACTGTAGCGCCGCGGCCGATCCGGAGATCGACCGCGCGCAATGCACAGGGGCGCTCGCGGGCGCCCCCTACGTCTTACAGCGGCTGGACGTTGCCAGCCTTGGGCCCCTTGTCGCCGGCCTCGGCGTCGTAGGAGACCTTCGCGCCCTCGGCGAGCGAGCGATAGCCCTCGCCGACGATCGCGCTGTGATGGACGAACAGGTCCTTCGACTGGTCATCGGGTGTGATGAAGCCGAAGCCCTTGTCGTCGCTGAACCACTTGACGGTTCCGGTAGCCATTTTGCATTTCCTCCTGCGTTGTTAGTGCTGCGAACGCGGAGATTGCTGAGCAAAAGCTACGAGCGCTGGCACTGCGATATCGGACGATTTCGCCCGACCTGGTACACCCACGGTAGCAGCAGCCCGCGAGCGGCGTCCGATCATGCGATGTGCACGAGCGTGCCGATCGGCGTGTACGGCCACACCCGCGCAGCTGTGGCGGGCGGCATCTCCACGCAGCCGAGGCTCTGCGGGAAGCCATACTGCGCGCGTTCGAAGCCGTGCAGGGCATCGCCGCCGTTGAAGTAGCTGATCCACGGCACCCCCGGGTCTTCGTAATGGCTGCCGTCGGGGTTGGTGCCGCTCATCGTCCCCGATTCGATGTGCTCGTACACCGGGAACGTGCCGAGTTCGGTCGGCGCGGTGGCGATGCCGGTGTTGACGGGCGTGGTCAGGCGGATCGACCCGTCGTTCCACAGTTCGAGCCTCTCCGCGCTCTCGCTCACCATCACGTAGGTGTAGCTCGCCGTGGTCCGCTGGCCGGCGAGCTCCGCGTGGATCAGCGCGTGCCACACCGCCGGGCCGACGATCCCGTCGGTCGTCAGTGCGTGCGCGTTCTCGAACGCCATCACCGCACCGCGCATCACCGCGTTGCTCGTGCCCGGCTGCCACTCGGCGCTGAGCGGCGCGGGGATGTCGCCGTAGCGCCACGAGAAGCCGCCGGACGGCGGGTCGATCGCGGCGCGCTCCTGCGCCGCCGCCGTCAGCGGGACCCGGTGCGCGGCGCTGAAGCTCAGCGGCAGGTATCCGAGCTGCGCGAGAATCTGCTGCGCGCGCAGCGTCGAGCCTTCCGGCACCGTCCAGCCGGCGACGCTCGAGGGCCCGTCGTGGCGTCCGTCCAGCAGCCGCACCGCGCGCGGCAGCTCGAGCGTCACCGGGGTGTCCAGGCCGAAGCCATAGCCGCTCGGGGTGAACGCGATCGTGTGGCTGTCGAGCGTGCGCCAGCTGCCCGAGGCGGCCGGCTGCAGGCGCGGCAGCGCGCCGTCCAGCACTGTGGAGACCGGTTCGGAGAAGGTCAGGTAGATCGTGGCGGTCGGCGAGATCCGCGTGCCGGGACTCGGGCTGAGCACCGCGCTCGCCCCGGCGCCCGCCGGGAACCAGCTCACGAGCGACGCCGGCGGCAGCGTCTCCCACGTGCGCGGCGCGGCCGCGACCTCGATCGAGCCAGCTTCGCCGCTGCGCGCCAGCGTGAGCTGACTGCGCGCCTGCGCGAGCACGTGGCGGCGCAGATGTTCGGGGGCGCCGTACGCGATCGTGCGCACCGGCTGATCGAACGCCACCTGCAGGGGTGCGCCGGCCGCGAGCGTCACGTAGCGCTGCTGCAGCAGCGCGCTCGGCGTGCGCAGCGACAGCCGCTCGACATCATGTCTGCCGGCCAGCCACGCGATCCAGCCGGGGCGGCGCAGCACGACTTCGACGAGCACCGGCTCGCCAGGCGTGAGCGCCACCTCCGGCCACAGCCGCCCGTCGCTCACAGCCACCGGGATCGACCGCCCGTGCGCTCCGGTGACGTTGACGCTTTCGATCGTGCCCTGCGTCAGCGGCAGATCGACGCGCGCAAGCGCCGCCGCGTCGGCGGCGATCTGTGGGCGCGACCACACGAACGCCAGCGCAACGAACGCGATCGCCGCGAGCGACAACGCCACGCCCGACGCCGCCAGCGCGCGCAGCCACACGCGCCGCTGTCGCGTCGACGCCGGCGGGCCGAGGTCGGGGGATCTGCGCTCTTGGCTGCGGCGAAATCTGCCCAGTCTCACGACAAGCCTCCAGGTGAATGACGCTCCGACAGAGGGTAGTCAAGCGGCCGCGTGCGGGAGCCGGCGTGCGGTCCCCTGCGAGGGGGCGTGCGCAGGCTGCGCTCGGAGCTGAGACCGCGGCCGATGCCGGTAGTCTCGCCTGCCTGAGCGCGCCGATCGTCTACCCACTCCCGCAGTACCGCGCGCTGCTGGCAGCCGCGTCGAGCGAGTGCCCGGCGCCCGCGCTGGGCGGCTGCGAGCTCGCCCGCTTTGCGAACGGCGAGCTGCACGTGCGCATCGACGGGCCGGTCACGGGCCGGGCCTGCGCGATCTGGGGCTCGCTGGCGCCACCGGACGAGCAGCTCCTGTCGGTGCTGGCGCTGGCTCACACGCTTAGACGCGAGGGCGCGCGCGAGCTCGTGGCGCTGCTGCCATACCTGGGATACGCGCGCCAGGATCTGGCCGAGAGCGGCCACAGCCTGGGCGCCGCCTGGGTCGGCGATCTGCTGCAGGCGGTCGGCGTCGAGCGGGTGCTCACGCTCGACGCTCACAGCCACGCCGCGGCGGCATGCTTTCCGATGCCCCTTGACTCGCTGTCGCCCGCGCCGCTGTTCGCCGCGGCGCTCGCGCAGCGCGGGCTGACCGACGTCAGCGTCGTCGCTCCGGACGAGGGCGCGCTGGAGCGATCCGAGGCGCTGATCGCCGCGGCGGGCATCCGCGCCCCACTGGCCCACCTGCGCAAGCGACGCGATGCGAGCGGCGTCACCCACAGCACGCTCGCCGGGACGATCTCCGCGCGGGTGGCGATCGTGGACGACATCCTCGACACCGGCGGCACGCTCACCTCCGCGTGCGCCGCGCTGCGGCAAGCGGGCGCACAGGAGATCTACGTGCTCGTCACGCACGGACTGTTCACCGGCGAGCGCTGGCGCGAGCTGCCGGCGCTCGGCGTACAGCGCATCTTCACCACCGATAGCGTCCCCACCGCCACAGCGCACGCGAGCGAGCTCGTCGAGGTGCTACCCGCCGCAGGGCCGATGCTCGACGCGTACGTAGCGCTCGCCGCGTAGGCGTCAGCGTTGCGCGGCGCGCTCGCGTTGCAAGCGGCGAACCTGCTCGAGCAGCCTGCGATTCTCGATGCGCGGCGGCGCTGTGCGCGCGCTGCGCAGCTGGCCGCCCAACGGCACGGGGACCGGTATGCGCCCGGCCCTGCGGCGCGCACGACCAACGTCTGTCTTCACCGGCGATTCGGCCGACACGTTTCTCCCCTCCTGGCTTGCGAATCAGACGAAGTCCAATCCTCGGGCTTACAGCCGAACCGGACATCCGCGCCAGCCACCGGCCGCACTCAGTGGTTTGCCACATCGCGCACGCCGCGCGCCGCCCATGTCAGCCGCTGGGATTGAGCGTGACGAGCGCCGCGCTGCTCGCCGGCATGCTCAGTGCGAGCGAGCCGGGCCTGCCCGACACATATGGCAGCGGCGCCACCGAGCTCCACGTGCCTTCGTTGCTGACGGCGCCCCCGCCGAGCGTGACACCGGAGGTGGCCGTCAGCCCGGGCGCAGTCAGGCGCAGGATCGGGCCGGCGCCAAAGCTGGATGGCAGGCGCAGGCGCACGAACAGACGATGCGCGCCGGGCGGGGCGAAGTCGACCAGCACGAGCTGCAGGCCCCCGCTGGCGGTGACGAACGCGGCCGCCGTCAGCGTGCTTTCGCCGCCAAGCACCTGCGCGTGCACCGGTCTGTCGCCGAGCAGTCGATCGGCGAGCAGCAGCGCATACCACTCCGGATTGGCGTGCAGCGCGCCACCGGCGAGTTCCTGCGCGCCGTCGGCCACCAGCGGGCTGTAGCTGAGCGGTTCTGAGATCAGGTCGTGGAAGTCGATCCCGGCGACGCCGCTGGCCATCGCCCGCGTGAGGTAGTCCACCGCCCACAGCGCCGAGGCGAACACGTTGCTCACACCGGGCTCCCCGCGGCAGGAGACGTTGTTGGTCTCGTCCATGCGCAGCGGGATCTTGCGCGAGACCGCGAGCGCCGACAGCTGCGTCAGGATCGCCGTCTCGTTCGCGCGCGTCAGCGGACTCAGCAGGTCGCTCAGCTTCGGCGCGTACGCCTGGCATTTCGTCAGAGGGTAGTAGTGAGCGGTGAGCAGCGCCGGGTGCTCGTCCGCCGCCACTTCGCCGAGCCAGGCCAGCAGCAGTTCGCTGCTCGACACGTCGGGGCCCACGATCGGGACGCCGGGCGCAGCGGCCGCGATCGCCGCCCGGTAGGCGTCCGCTTCGCTCAGGTAGTCGGCGAACGACCACGGCGAGGTGCGCAGCCCGTCGGCCACGAAGCGGTCGGGCTCGTTGCCGATCGCGATCCCTTCGAGGCTCGTGCCCAGCAGCGACTGTGCGACCTGCGCCTCCTGCGCGGCGGCCGCCGGTTCGGCGTGGCCGAAGGTGACGCCCAGCAGCACCCGCCAGCCGGTCGCGTGCGCCAATGCGGCGACGCCTTCGAGGTCCTGCGGCGTGATCGCCGCGTGCGCCCAGGCGGGCGGCGCCGTTTCATCCGACCACGCCGCTTCGGTGTCGACGCTGATGCCGCCGAAGCGCATCACCCCCTGACCCAGCGAGCGCATCAGGTTGACCAGATCGCCGCTGTGGGCGTAGCCGGCGATCGCGGGCAGACTGCCAGCCTCGAACGACAGTCCGAGGAAGTCCTGGGGAACGATCGGGCCGATCGTCGCGCTCGGATTGACCGACACATTCGCCGTCACGTTGGCGGGACGCTTGTGCGGGCGCCGCGCAGCGGCCGCCGAGCACGCAGGCGGCGCGAGCGTCATCCCGGCCACGGTCACGAGCATGGCGATGGCGGCGCGCACACGGCTAAGGTAACGCCCCGAGCGCTCACGGCATCGGGTCGACCGGCTCTCCTTGCACGATCGCCTGCGGCGCCCGATCGACCATCCACTCGAGCCGCTCCGCAGCGCACGACGCAGATAGGCGCGCGAAGCCCGCCGTCAGCCGCACGGGACGTCCCCCGTGCGAGGAGTGGGCGTCGCTGCCCAGCAGGTGCACGAGGCCCTCGCCGGCCAGCCTCGGCACGAGCTCGCCGATGGCCACGTCGGCCACGAACTCGGCCGTCCACTGGATCAGGCAACCGGCGGCGGCGAGCCCTCGCAGACGCTCCTCGAAGTCGGCCCCCGCGTGACGCTCGGGGTGCGCGACGATCGTGGAGAGCCCCCGCCCCGCGAGTCTTCCCACGAGCCCGTCCAGGCCCTCGCCGAGCGGTCCGGGCGCCGGCTCGAGCAGCACCCAGCGGCCAGCCCCGCCGAGCGTCACGAGGCGCAGCTGATCGTCCGTCAGACGATCGGCGTCGGTCTGCGCGAGCTCGCCGCCGGGCACGATCCGCACGTCGACCTCCTCGTCGTCCAGCCGCGCCTGCAGCGCGTGCACGCGTGCGGCGAGCTCCTCGATGGCGACGTCGTGGTCGTGGCGGATGTGGGGCGTGGCGCACACCACCGCGATGCCGTCCAGCTCCGCCTGGCGGGCCATCGCCACGCTGTCATCGAGGTCCAGCGCGCCGTCGTCGAGGCCCGGCAGGATGTGGCAGTGCAGGTCGATCACGCGACCGCGCTCGGTGTTCAGTTGGCCGCTCGCCGCCGGCGGGCGAAGCGGCGCCGCTCGTCCACGCGCGCGGCGACACGCGGGCTGACGTACTCCTCACCGCGTGCGGCTGCGCGAATCGCCTTCGGCAGCTCGCTGTCGGCCCGCTCCTTCATGACGAACCCCAGCGCCCCGCACGCGAGCATGTGCTCGGCGAACGCCGGACTCTCCTCCATCGTCAGGACCACCAGCCGCGTCTCAGGCGAGCGATCGTGCAGCGTCGCCATGATCTCGCTGCTCGACGCGCCCGCCATGTGGGGATCGAGCGCCAACACCGGCGGCCTGTGACGATCGACCCGCTGCACCGTCGAAGCGAGGTCGTCCGCTTCGGCGATCACCTCGAGCCCATCCTCCTGCTCGAGCACCAGGCCGAGACCGTGGCGCACGAACTGGTGGTCGTCGGCCAGCACCACGCGGATGGGCGCAGACGCGTCCGGGTCGTCGTTGGAGAGAGCAGATGCCACGGCCAATTCGCCCATTCCCCCAAGCTAGCCCCCATCGGCGCGCGCGTGATCCGTGGAAACGACCGAAGCGCGACTGTGGCAAAGCGGCAGGCCGTCGACGGCGCGCGTGACCTCGGCCACCTGCGCGTCGAGCGGCTGCGTGGCGTCGAGCTCCAGCACGCTGCCGGGCGCCAGCTCGTCGAGCGCCTGGAAGCAGCGGTGCTGCTCGGCGACGATCTCAGGCGTGGCGTCCGAGACGCGCCCGGCGTCGGCCATTCGCCCCGCCGCCCGCTCGATCGCCAGCTCCAGCGGCACGCTGCAGCGAACGGCGAGCAACCTCAGTCCGTGCTCGCGCAGCTCGCCCAGCAGCAGCGCGCGATCCTCGCGCGCGCGGCAGGTGGCGTCGACGATCACGCCATGGCCGCCGGCGAGGACGTGCCGCGCCCCGCGCCCGAGGCGCTCGTAGGTCATGTGCGTGACCTGCGCGCTGTAGAGCTCCGGCGCCGCCCGCTCGCTCGCGTCGAGCCCCGCGGCCGACTTGCGCACGACATCCGAGGACAGCAGCGTCATCCCCGAGCGACCGGCGATCGCCGCAGCGAGCGTCGACTTGCCGCTGGCGGCCGGGCCGCACACGAGCAGCGCCAGCGGAGCCCGCGCGCGCCAGCAAAGGCGCTCGGCGAGAGCCCACCGCTCCTGTGCCTCCTCGCGCCGGCGCGCGCCGCCGGCGGGCTCGTGCTCGCCGGCGGCGATCAGCGCCACCTTCGCACGGACCAGCGCGCGGTGGGCGGCGTAGAAGCTGCGCAGCGGCTCGCTGCCCGGATCACCCCCCGCCATCCCGTAGGCGCGCACCAGCTCGTCCGCCGCCCAGCGTTGTCCGAGCGCCTCCAGGTCCATCGTCAGGAACGCGAGATCGCAGGCGACGTCGGTGCGGCGCAGCGCCGGGTCGAACTCCACCCGATCCACCACGCGCACCGTCGACGCAGCCAGCACGTGCTCGCAGCGCAGGTCGCCGTGCCCGTCGCGCACGAGTCCCGCGAGCCTGCGCCGTTCGATCTCGCGCTCGTGCGCGTGCACGAAGGCCGCGCCGAACCCTTCCGCGAGATCCACCCGCCACGCGAGCCCACGGCTCACCGCGGCGAGCTCCCGTACGTTCGCCAGCCACATACCCAGCACCTCGCCCGAGCCGCCGCCGTCGGCGCGCGGCGCCACGCGGTGGAAGTCCGCCAGACGCCGCCCCACAGCGTCGATGCGCTCACCGGTGAGGGCTCCGGCGGCGATCAGCCCCGCCAGCGTGTCGGCCTCGTCGAAGCTGCGCATCTCCACCGCATACTCGATCGCGCCCGGCGCACGCTCGTCCGCGAGCTCGAATCCGCGCGCGCTCGTCACGATCGCCCTCACCCCCAGATACACGCCCGGCGCGAGCTCGTGGTTGACGCGCACCTCCTCGCGGCACGCCGCCAGCCGCTGCGCGAGCGTCCCGTAGTCGAGGAACGCGAGCGTCACCGGCTTCTTGACCTTGTACGCGCGCTCGCCCGCCACGAACACCCACGAGGCGTGCGTCTCGTGTACGGCGACCGGCCCCGCGCCGCCATACATCTGCGGCTGTGAGAGCGCTCGCAGCAGGCGCTCGTCGGTGCCGCCGGCGCGACCCGACTCGCCCGGGCCGATCGGTGCCGTCGACGAGCTCATCACTGAAGTATTGAGAGAGCGCGGGTGCCGTTGGCGGCGTGGCCGAAGCCACTGGCCGGTTTGGCGGTCGTTCCCTGCGGAACACCCACGCTCTCTGACGCAGAGCATGACCGGCCGCATCCGGCCTGTCATCGCGGCGAACCGCGGGCGGGCGTCGTGGTTTGGCCGCAAACCTCAGTCGCACCGTCGTGCGGCGCAACCTCGGCTGCACCGTCGTGCGGCCGCGAAGCTCGCCTGCACGCAACTACGGAGGCGCGTGGGGGGCGCTCACCGATGTTCGCGATCACGGGCTGGCATAGCTTCGACACGGTGCATCTTCGGCGTTGCGCTGGATGCACGAACACCAGGACTTGGACACGCGAAAAGGAGACTGAGATGGCTACAGGATTGACGCGATGGGAACCGTTTGCGGAGCTCGGCGAGCTGCGCAGCAGACTGGACCGCCTGTTCGGCGAATCGCTCGACGCAGGCGCGCGCACATGGATGCCGGCGATCGACGTGGTGCGCGACAACGGCAACCTGGTCGTGCGTGCGGACATACCCGGGATCAAGCCCGAGGAGGTCAAGATCGAGGTCGAGGACGACATCCTCACCGTCTCCGGCGAACACGAGGAGCGCAAGGATGAGAAGGACAAGGACGACAACTTCCTGCGCCGCGAGCGCCGCTACGGATCGTTCGTCCGCTCGCTCGCGTTGCCCGCCGGCGTGGACGCCAACCAGATCAAGGCCAAGACCAGCGACGGCGTGGTGGAGGTGACGATCCCGCTGCCCAAGGAGGCCAAGAAGGAAACCGTCACGATCACGCCGACGGCCGGATGACCGGACGCCGGCCGGCGCGCCGCGGTTGAGCGGCCGCGGCGCGCGCCGCGCGTGGGAGGCGCAGAGCGCATCGGGGTTTGAGCGCCGCGCGTGAGGGCACAGCGCACTGGGGTCGAAGACCTCGCGCTCGCGACCAGACGCCCCCGCTGGCATCGCCATGCGAGTGTACGTGCCGGCTTATCCGAGTTGTGCGGGTAGGCCGAAACGCTCGAACACGTCGTCGACCTTCGCTGCGTCGACGGGCTCGTCTGGGTAGCGCTGGAACACCTCGCGATCGCGGGGCTCGGTGGAGCGCGCGATGAACGCCGTCACATCGCCGATCTGCGTATCGCGCAGGCTCACCACATTCAGCGCGAATGGACGGTGGCCCTGCTCCCGCTCGTTCCACGCGTAGAAGCCGAGCGCCAGCTGGCCGTTGGCCGTGGTCCGCAACGCGCGCCAGCGCCACGCGCCGTTCAGCGGCGAGGCCGCCGCCCATTGCGCGATCGCCTCCCTGCCCTCGTACCAGCTGGCCAGCGGCGGCATCGCGAAGGTGGCGTCATGCGCCAGCATCGCCACGAACGCCTCCACGTCGTCGCGCTCCCACGCGTCCACGTAGCGGTCGACCAGCTCGCTCACGGCGTCCTCGCCGAGCGCGCGCAGGGTCGCCTGCTGGCTCTGCTCGGGCACGCGCTGCTCCACCGTCGCCCGCGCCCGCTGCATCGCGCTGTTGACCGACGCGACCGTCGTCTGCAGCGACTCCGCGACCTCCTTCGCGGAGAAGCCGAGCACCGCACGCAGGATCAGCACAGCGCGCTGGTTGGCCGGCAGGTGCTGGAGCGCAGCGACGAACGCCAGCTCGACGCTCTCGCGGCGTTCGTAGATCGCGTCCGGCGAAGCGAAGCCATCCTGCACGCCCACCAGCTCGTCGGGGTAGGGCTCGATCCAAACCGACTCCACGATCGGCTCGCCGGGGCTGACGTGGGGATCGGTGGCGGGGCCGTAGTCGATCGGGAGCACCCGCTTGGGCCGCCGCGCGATCTGATCCAGGCACGTGTTCGTCGCGATCGTGTACAGCCACGAGCGCAGCGAGCTGCGCCCCTCGAAGCGGGGCAGCGCGCGCCACGCGCGCAGCAGCGCGTCCTGCAGCGCGTCCTCGGCGTCGTGCACCGATCCGAGCATGCGATAGCAGTGGGCGTGCAGCTCGCCGCGATGGCGCTCCACCAGAGAGCCGAACGCGCCCTCCTCGCCCGCCCGCGCGCGCTCCAGCAGGCCCTCCTGCTCGGCGGTCGGGCGCAGCGCAGCCGTGTATGTCGAAGCTGTGGACATCGCTTTGGAAGCGTAGACCGCCGGCGCTCGCAGAAGTCATCGCAGCGATGATTTCAAGCGCCCGCGCCGGTCACATGATCGACAGATGAGGCCCATCGCCATCAACCGCGTGGTGCACCTGGAGCTCCACACCGGCGAGCTCTCGAACGCGCGCGCCTTCTACGCCGAGCTCTGCGGCTGGCGCGCCCAGCGGATCGACACCCGCCATGGCTCCTATCTCGCGCTCGAGCTCGACGAGCAACTCGGCGGCGGCATCGTCGAGTGCCCGACACCGCGCCCGCTGTGGCTGCCCTACGTCGAGGTCGCCGAGATCGGCGACGCAACCGAGCGCGCGAGGCTGCTCGGCGCCGCTGTGCCGCTCGAGCCGCGCGAGGGCCCTGCCGGTTGGCGTAGCGTGGTGAGCACGCGCGCCGGCGGCGAGATCGCGCTGTGGCAGCCCAAGCGATGAGTTTCGCGCGCACATCGCGTCTGAGTTGGAGAATCCCGACCACATCGACCAGCAGGAGGACCGAAATGGCCAGCACCGAGACCGGCACCCGCATCAGCCAACTTGCAACTGTGATCGTCCCCGTCAGCGACCAGGACAAGGCGATCGAGTTCTACACCGGAAAGCTCGGCTTCGAGAAGCGCACGGACGTTCCCATGGGCCAGGCCATGCGCTGGGTGGAAGTCGCCCCGCCGGGCGCCGCCACGACGATCGCGATCGTGCCCCCGCGCGAAGGGGAACCCACTGGGGTGCAAACCCGCATCGCCTTCGGCACCGACGATGTCGACGCCGACCACGCCAGCCTGCTCGCGCAGGGAGTCGACGTCGACGAGGCCGTGATGCGCATGGGCGACCCCGTGCCGCCGATGTTCTTCTTCCGCGACCAGGACGGCAACAGCCTCATGATCGTCCAGAGAAGCTGACCGGGCTCGCGCCGGCCGCAGGGACGGGTCAGACGGCGTCGGGCGTTTGCGCGGCGCCGTCGGGCGCCGGTGTGGCGTCGTCGGGCGCCTTTGCAAAGCGCTCGTGCACCAGCCGCCACGCGGCGGTTGGGAACTCTGCCGTGTCGGTGCCGTTGTGCAAGCGCACGTGCGCGTCGAAGCCACCACGGAACACGTCCAGCATCGCGCGGTTCTCCGGCAGCACCTCCGCCACGAAACGCGCGATTCCGTGCGCCTCCGCGACTGCCGCCAGGCGCTCGATCAGGATCGTGCCCAGGCCGCGGCCGTGGAGGTGGTCGGCGACCTCGACCGCCACTTCCGCGCGCTCGTCGTCGAGCTTTACGTACGTCGCGTGACCGACCGTCATGCCTGTTTCGTCGTGCGCGATCAGCCCATATCGGTCGGCGCCGGTGGCGGACGCGAGGTGCGCGGCGTACGCGATGTCGGCAGCGCCCGTGAAGAAGCGCATGCGCCGAGCCTCCAGGCACAGGTCCGACAGGAACACCAGCAGCGCCGCCTCGTCCTGCGCGCCGGCCGCGCGCACCGTCACCGACGAGCCGTCGCGCAGGCGCACCAGCTGTGCCGCGCCGTCGGCGGGGAGCTCGGGCCGGGTCATGCCCGGACCGCCGCCGTCGGCTGCTGGCCGCGATGAGCTGGCGCCTTCGGATCTCACGACGCCAAGGCTCACAGGGACACCGCCCGCCGGCATCCGGTTATCACTGCCGTACCCCGACGGAAAACTACGGGCTTCGTGCTCACAGCGGCCAGTAGCGGGCGAACTGCGCGGCCGCGCGCGAGGTCAGCAGCGCCTCCGGCGCCGCCTCGCGCGGCGGCTGTCCGTCCGCGAGCGCGGCGAGCGTCTCGCACACGCACTCGGCCAGCGCCGCCGGTTCGTAGCCGCCCTCGAGCACCGCGCCCAGCGGCGCGTCCAGCCGCTGCGCCAGGTCGCGCACGTGGCGTGCCATCTCCGCGAACGACGACGTCTCCAGGCGGCAGCCCGCCAGCGGGTCCGCGCGGTGCGCGTCGAAGCCCGCCGACACCAGCACCAGCTCCGGCTCGAACGCCGCCGCCGCCGGCAGCACGATGTGCTCGACCAGCGACAGCCACAGATCCTCTTCGCTGCCAGCCGGCACCGGCAGGTTGAGCGTGAAGCCCTCGCCCGGGCCCGAGCCGACGTCGCCGAGCGCGCCCGTGCCCGGGTAGATCCCCGACTGGTGGATGCTCGCGAACAGCACGTCCGAGCGGCGGCGAAACGCCTCCGCCGTGCCGTTGCCGTGGTGGACGTCCCAGTCGAGCACGAACACCCTGCGCACGCCCAGCTCGCGGATCGCAAACTCGGCCGCCAGCGCCACGTTGTTGAACAGGCAGAAGCCCATCGCGCGCCCCGGCTCCGCGTGATGCCCAGACGGGCGCACCGCGCAGAACCCCAGCCGCGCCTCGCCCGCCACCAGCGCGCGCGTCATCTCACATGCGCCCCCCGCCGCGTGCAACGCCGCGCGGTAGGACGGCTCCCCCACGAACGTGTCGCCGTCGATCGCGCCGCCGCCCGCCCGGCACAGCTCGCTGATGTGCGCCACCAGGCGCGCGCTGTGGATCAGCTCGAGCTGCGCCTCCTGCGCCGCCGGCGCCGCGCGCCGCTCCCAGCCCAGCCAGTCACGCGCGGCCAGCGCCCGCTCGATCGCCAGCAGCCGCTCCGGCGTATCCGGGTGCTCGGGCACGTGCGCGCGCGGATCGTGCTCCAGGCACGCCGGATGGCTGAAGTGCAGGCCGGGGCTCTCAGCGCTCGAGTGAATGTTCGGTCGCCTCGTTGGCAGCTTTCACGCGCTCGGTGACGATGTGCGTGCCGGTCTCGCCCGCGAGGATCGCGCTGGCGTCGGCGAGCGCGCCGATCGCCGCAATCTTGCCAGTCTGCGCCACGAAGCTGCACGCCGCTTCGATCTTCGGGCGCATCGAGCCCGCGTCGAACGCCGACGGGTCGAGCTCGCGCGCCGACGCTTCGCGGATCGGCTGCGCGCGCTCGCTGCCGTGGTCGCGCTCCACGTAGGGCACGTCCGTCAGCAGCAGCAGCGCATCCGCATCCAGCTCGCGCGCCAGCAGCGCCGCCGAGCGATCCTTGTCGATCACCGCCTCAACGCCATAAAGAGCACCGTGCTCGTCGAGCGTCACCGGCACGCCGCCGCCGCCCACGCACACCACCAGCACGCCGGCGTCCACCAGCGTGCGGATCGTCTGCAGCTCCACGATTCGCTGCGGCTGCGGCGATGACACCACGCGCCGCCAGCGCTCGCCGTCGGGCGCCACCGTCCAGCCGCGCTCGCGCGCCATGCGCTCCGCCGTCTCGCGGTCGTACACCGGCCCGACCGGCTTGCTCGGATGCGCGAACGCCGGATCGTCCGCGTCGACCACCACCTGCGTCAGCAGCGTCGCCGTCGGCGTGCGCGGCAGGCGGTTGCCGAGACCCTGCTCGAGCAGGTAGCCGATCATGCCCTCCGACTCCGCGCCCAACACGTCCAGCGGGTACGGCGCCACCTGCGCGTAGGACTCCGACTGCAGCGCCAACAGCCCCACCTGCGGCCCGTTGCCGTGCGTCACCACCACCTGGTGGCGCCTTGCCATCAGCGCCAGCGCGTCCACCGCCGTCGCGACGTTGCGGCGCTGCGTCTGCACATCCGCGGGCTCGCCACGGCGCAGCAGCGCGTTCCCGCCCAGTGCAGCGACCACCAGCATGGCGTGATCCTCGCGCACGGCGCAGGCGATGGCATCGGCGGGCTGCACTCGACCGCGCCCGTGCTTTCTACGCATGACGCGCGCGTAGTTTTCACGCATGCGTGCGGTGCCGGGCGCCGGGGCGCCGCCAGACCGCCGTCACTGAGACCGCCGTCGGTGACGGCGCGTGATAATGCGCGCCATGAGCGGGCTGTGTCGAGAGCGCGCCGTGCACGAGCTCGGACGGGCGGCTTCGATCCTCGTCCTGGCCGGGCTCGCGATCGCGACCGTCGCAGCCGCCGCGCCCGCGGGCTCCTCGTCGATCGCGGCCGCAGCCACGGCGCGCAGGGCCCCGCCGGTGACGGGGCTCGACAAGTGCGTCCCCCGTCCCGATTGCGACTACGGCGCCGCGTACGAGTCCTTCCGCACGTGGGGCAACGTCGCACCGCACCCGCTCGGCGACTGCACGTTCGCCGCCGCCGCCGACTGGGAGCAGATCGTGCTCCGCGTGCACGCCAAGCCGGCGACGATCGACCATGAGTTCGCGCTGGCCGGCGGCAGCCAGCAGACCGGGCTGACGCAGGGCGCGCTGTGGAGCTACTGGCAGCGCAAAGGGATCGCCGGCGTGCGGCTCACCGCGCTGCACGCCTACACAACCGACAGGACCGACGTGCAGAAAGCGGTGCGCGAGTACCGCGCGATGATCGCCGAGCTGACCTTCACGTCCGACCACCGCATCGCGCAGTACGTCACCTCCGGCAAGCTCCACGACGTGGTCCTCGACGGCTTCACGCCGAGGGGCCCGCTGGTGGTGAGTTGGGGGCACACGCTGCAGATGACATGGGGGCAGTGGCGCGCGGAGGTCGTCGGGATGTGGGCGATCGCCGCACGTTGAGCGCTCGCCGTCGCTGCTGCGCCTCACAGCCCGGGCCGGCCGCCGGGGAGCGGTCTCGGCGAGCACGTGTGGTAGGCGCGCGTGCCCGCGATCGTGCGCCCGCTCGTCGTCAGCACCGCGATCCTCACCGTGTAGCGACCCTTCGGCAGCCCGCGCAGGTCCACACGCGCGCGGTAGCGCGCGCCCTTGACCACGTCCACGCGGCGGCCGTCGACGTACACGCTCACGCGCCGGTAGACCAGGCCCTTGAGCTGCTGCACGTGGATCACGAAGTCGCGGCGGCTGACACATTGGCTGGCGGACGGCGCCGTGATGACGCCATCCGTGCCGGGCAGGGTGGACTGGCCGCCGGAGCCTTCCGGGCAGGGTGTATGCGCCGTCGCGCGAAGCGGGCCGATGTCCGAGCCCGCGCCGCCATAGGCGACGGGGTCGTTCAGGAGGGCTTGCGCGCTCCACGCGAACCCGCCCTGCGGGCATTCCCCGGGCATCGTCAGGCTGAACACGCTCCCGCTGCGCACCGCGCGCGCGACACCGAGGCTCAGCGTGAGGGCCCTGATCGAGATGAACGCTCCGGGAGGGCTTGCGACGAGCGGCGCACGCAGCGTCAGCGTGTCTCCCACGAGCGTGCCCGTGATCACCATTTCACCGCCGATGGACAGCGGGCTGTCTCCAGCCAGGAAGAAGTTGAAGCCGCCGCCCGGCGCGAAGAAGACCTCGATCGTGCCATTCTCTTCAACCCTTTGGTTGTCGAAGGTGATGGCCATTCGCACGAGGCCGCCTTCACCAGCGACAGAGCTCGCCGGACAACGCGCGGGCCCGAAATCCTCGAGCGTGGCCGCCGCGCATGTCGCGAAGCCCGCCGAGCTCGCAGCGGTACCGGCCGGCAGCTGCAGTCGCACTTCCGTGAGCGGCGCGACGAACCCGAAGTATTCGTCGCCCCCCAGCGCGAGCGTCGCCGTCAACATCGTGCCCTGGCCGAGGCCGGCGGGAGAAAATTCGGGGTTCAGCGACAAGCTGGGAGCAAACTGCGTGCTCGCCGCCCGCGCTGCGGGCGCACACGCCAGGACGAGAGCGAACAGCGCGACTGCGAGCGCGCCGCGAAGCGAGGCCACGGCTGGGCGTCGGAAGTTTGCCATCGGCGGCGCACGCTACATGCGGCGCGCGCACCTCGCCCTGTGAGCAGCGATCACGCCTTCTGCGCGATCACGCAGATTGAATAACGCGCAGGCTGTGTCCATCGCTTTCTGCGCGATAGCGCAGATTTGATCGCTATACGTCGTATGTCGCTAGAATATGCGTGATCACGCAGACCATGAACGTGGGATCCACATCGCAGCGAATCGGGCAGCGCGTTCGCGACGAGCGTCGCCGGCAGGGCATGGACCAACGAACCCTGGCGATGGTCGCGAACGTCGGCGTGCGCTCCATCCATCGCGTCGAGCACGGCGAGCCGACCGTGCGACTGGACGTCCTCATGCGCGTGCTCGCCTCACTGGGGCTGGAGCTGGATGTGCGCGGTCGCGGTGAGACATGAGCCTCGGGGTCTACTGGGACGGGGAGGAGGTCGGCCGACTCGAACGCGTGGACGAGCGCTCACGCGAGTACGCCTTCCGCTACACCCACGCGTCGCGCCCCATCTCCCTCTCGCTGCCCGTGGCCCAGCAGCGCTTCAGCCCGGCGGAGAGCCGGCCGTTCTTCGAGGCGCTGCTGCCCGAGGGAGCCGTTCGCGAGCGGATCGCAAGCCAGCTCAAGCTCGCCGCGAGCGACTCGTTCGGCCTGCTCGCGGAGCTGGGCCGCGACTGCGCCGGCGCGCTGCAGGTCGTCGATGCCAAGCGCATGTCGCAGCCGCCGTCCGTCCACTGGCTCGACGACGGCGAGCTGAACGCGCTCATCGAGGAGCTCCCCCGCCACCCGCTCGGCGTGCGCTCCGGGGAAGATCATCTGCGCCTGAGCCTCGCCGGCGTACAGCACAAGGCGGTACTCGTGGGCGATGACAGCGGTCGCTTCGGCAAGCCGCTCGACGGCATGGCCAGCAGCCACATACTCAAGCCCGAGCTGTCCGACAGCCAATACCCGGGCCTGGCGAGAAACGAGTACTTCTGCATGAGCCTGGCCGCCCGATGCGGCCTTTCGAGCGCCGCCGTCGAGCTGATCGCGCCGGCCGGTCGCCCGTGCCTCGTCGTGGAGCGATTCGACCGCGACCACGAGACCTCACCGCGCCGGCGCGTGCATCAGGAGGATCTCTGTCAGGCGCTCGGCCTCACCCCCGACTTCAAGTACCAGAAGGCCGGGTGGCGGCTGCCGTCCTACCGCGCGCTCGCAGACCTGCTCGACGAGCACTCCCCCGCACCCGGTCTCGATCGGCTCGCCGGCGCGCAGGCGGCGGTCTTCCACTTCCTCGTCGGCAACGCGGACGCGCATGCGAAGAACATCTCGCTGCTGCACGCGGGCGACGGCGTGCGCCTGGCGCCGCTGTACGACGTCGTGTGCACTGCCGCCTACCCGGAGCTCAGCACCGAGCTCGCACTGAGCATCGGCGACGAGCTCGACCCCGACGCGATCACCTCGATCCACTGGTCCGACCTCGCCGACGACTTCGGCCTGAATGCTGGAGCGTTCCAGCGCGCGCGCCGCGCCCTCGGCGACGCCGTCGCCGCGCACGCGTCGACCCTGCGCGAGCAGGCGCGCGCGCAGGGCTGGCATCACCCTTGCATCGACACCGTCCTCGATGTCATCGCCGGGCGCCGGGCGCGGGCGGCGTAGAGCCTCGATCAACCGCCCAGCCCACCACCGCGGGAACTTTTCGAGCGTCAACCGACAATAGATGGCGATGGGCCGCTCACTGCTCGCCCCCGATGGCACCTCGGACAGCGCGACCATCGCGGGATCGCTCGAGCACCCTGAGAGCTTCGCGACGATCTTCGACCGTCACTACCTCGCCGTGCACCGGTACGTGGCCCGGCGCGCTTCCCGCGCGAACGCCGACGACCTGGCGTCGATGACGTTCGTGGTCGCGTTCGAGCGGCGTCGCAGCTTTCGCCCGCACAGCACGAGCGCGCGTCCTTGGCTGCTGGGGATCGCCACCAACCTGCTGCACGAGCGTCATCGCGTCGAGCGGCGCGAGCAGGGAGCGCTCGTGCAGCTGAGCGCCGAGCGGCCAGCCGTCGCGGGTGACGGCGATCGCGACGCCGGCGACGGGCCCGACACCGAGCGGCTCGCCGGCGCGCTCGCGACGCTCGACGCAGCGCAGCTGGACGTGCTGCTGCTGCATGCGTGGGAGGAGCTGTCCTACGAGCAGATCGCCGAAGCGCTCGACATCCCCCTCGGCACCGTCCGCTCCCGCCTCGCCCGCGCGCGAGCGCACCTCAGATCGCAGCTCGAGCAGCCGCGAGCGCATCCCGACCCGACCCACGCCAGGAGCACAGATGACTGACGAGCTCGACCTGCTGCGGCGCCATCGCAGCGAACCCACCCCGCCGAGCGAGCAGGCGCGGGCCGCTGCCAGGCGGGCGCTCGAGCGCGCCATGCGTGCAGGAGAGCGCGCGCCGGGCGGCGCCGTCCGCCGCAGGCATGTTCCGTCTCGGCTGCGCGTGCTCGCGGGCGCCGCGCTCGCCGTCGCTCTTGCCGGGCTTGCGATCGCCGTCGGAGCGTCCGTGCGGTCGGGCTCGACCACCGAGCCCGCGCTCGCGGCCGGGCCGCTGCTGCAGCGGCTTGCCCGCATCGCATCGGCCCAGCCATGGGCGACTCCCGGACCCGGGCAGTACCTGTACACGGCGTCGCATTCGCTCACCCGGTCTGACACCGCGCTGGCGGGAGGCGTCTACTGCCAGCTCGTCTTCCAGCAGTACCGCCAGAACTGGATCGCGGCCGACGGCGAAGGGCTGTTCCGCGAGATCGACGGGCCCGCGCACTACCTCTCCACGCGCGAAGCCGCTGCGTGCAAGGCCGCGCCGGCGCAGCCGGCGGGCGAGAGCGACACGTGGGCGGCGCGCGGCTGCCTGTCGATCGACCCGATCCCGCTCGGCCGCCTGCCGAGGAATCCCGCGGTCCTGCGCGCGCGCCTGCTGACGGGCAGGGTCGAGGGCGGACCGCCGGGCCCTGCGGAGGCGTTCACGCAGGTCGGCGACCTGCTGCGCGAGACCGACGCGCCACCGGCGCTGCGCGCCGCGCTGTATCGCGCCGCTGCCGGCCTGCCGGGGGTGAAAGCCCTCGGCACGGTGACCGACGAGCTCGGCCGCCGCGGGCTGGGGCTCGCGTTCGACAGCCACGGCACGCGGCACGAGCTGATCTTCTCTGCCGCCACAAGCGCGCTGCTCGCCGAACGGGACGTGGTGATCGGCCGGCTGCCCGAAGCCCACACGGCTCCCGGGACCGTGATCGGCTGGTCGACCTACTCCGCGGGCCGGATCGTCGATCGACTTCCCGCAAGCCCTCCGCTGGCGCTCACCCCGCCCTGCGTCCAAGGCGGCGGCACGGGCCTGTCGGTGCCGGGGCACCCGCAAGACAGCGTGATCGTCGGCTCGTCCGCGCGTCTGCGGGGCGCGTCCTCCCGCTAGGGCGCGAGGCGCCGCCGCGCCTTCTGCAGCGAGGGGACCGCGTTCTTCGCTCCTGCGAGCACGCGCGCGCGCACGTCGACGCTGGCCTTCTTCGCGGCAATGGTTATCTCCTCGCCCGTCGCCGGGTTGCGGCCCTTGCGCGCCTTCGTAGCCGGCTTGACGCGCACGTTCAGCTGCACCAGGCCGCCGATCTTCACCCGCTCAGCCTCGCCGATCTGCTCGAGCACGATCTCCTCCAGCGCCGTAAGCGCCCGCTTTGCGTCCGCCTTGCTCAGATCCGCGCGCTCTGCGACGGACGCGGCAAGTTGTGTTTGGGTCAGCATCGAATCTCCTCAGCGGTTTGCGTTGTCGAGGGCACGAGTAAACCCCAAGCGGCGGACGATATGGGGCTGCTGAGGCCCCAGGGAAGCTCGTGCGAGTTTGCTCGCGCGGAGCGCATACAGGGATTGATGCCGACCGTCCACGCGCACGCGGCGCGGTAACCGAGTCCCCGACGGCGATGTCGATCGGCTGGAGGATGAGCGCGGGCGAGGACGCGAGCATGTCCCGGAGTTCGGTCAGGTTGGCGTCTGTCAGCTTTCGTGTCGTCTGGGTCACGTACCACAGGTCGATCAGGGTCGCAATCGAGACGACCACACCATCCGTGGCTTCCGCCTCGGCGAGTGAGCTCGCAGCGGCAGCCGACAGTCGGGTAGAACCCTGCAGGTGCCAGACAATGGCGTGGGAGTCTGCGAGGACCCTCACGCAGCGGAGAGATCGTGTTGAGCGAGCTCGCTGGCGCGCTCAAAGTCCTCCCACGTGAGGTCTGGGAAACCAGACAGCGAGCCGGCGAGAGTGTGGGCCGCTCCGGCCGGAGCTGCCTGTACCACGCGTAGGTGGGCGCCAGGCGCGACACCCAGACGCGCTAGTTGATCGGCCGGGATGCTCCCATCGGGGGCCACGACCAGCTCGTGACCCGTGTGCTCGCTTGCCGCACTCATGACGCCTAGTGTAGCCTCGCCACGCAAGCGCGCCCGCTGTCGCTTGGTCGTCGCGAGCTCACTTCTCCACACGCCCTGACAGTCGGGGACACGGTGGCTCGACTCGCGTTAGGCGTATGCTGGAGCAACTGAAGTGCCCCCGCGTCGTATTGAACGTCCGGGGGCGTGGCACAGAGAGGACCGGCGTCCCATGCAGTCGGATCATTCCGTCGAACAGGCGTATGCGCTCCCCGAGGGGCACCGCGAGCGGCTGGCCGCAACCATCCAGGCGGTCATCGACTGGCGGCGCGATAAGGCGCACGAAGCCGAGGACGCCTATCAGGACAAGTGGGCACGCGAGCGCTCGAACCGCGCGTTCTTCGCCCTCAAAATCCTCCGGACATTCATACTTTTCTCCCTGTCCGAGGACGACCCCGACCTTGGTACGTTTCGGCACTCCGCGCCGCAGGGCGACCGCTACGGAATCTGCCCCGAGGCGTGGGACTTGCTCTCCCGCTTCTGCATGGCGCGCGGCAACCTCCAGGAGAGCGGTGGGAAGCCCACCGAGGCGCAGATGAGGAACGTCCTCCGACGTGCCGAGGGCAGGGAGCAGCAGGCACGTGCCGAGGAACGGAAGGCCGACTACCGCGAGGAAAGCGATGCGTGACGGCGTGGTCTGCTGAAAGCAACCATTCATGGAGCACCCGAACCACAACGAGCGAGCCACGCCCTTGTAACCCTTTCAGGCACTTTCAATACGCGCCCGGAGAGATTCGAACTCCCGACCTTCGGTTCCGTAGACCGACGCTCTATCCAGCTGAGCTACGGGCGCAGAACGTCGTAGTCTACCGACGGCCCGCCGCCTCCCCCCAAAGGGTCGCCACCAGCGAGCGCGGGCCGCCGCGGTCGCGGTGCTCGCACACGTAGATGCCCTGCCAGGTGCCCAGGGCCAGCCCGCCGCCGCTGACCGGCAGCGTCAGCGAGGGCCCCAGCAGGGAGGCCTTGACGTGCGCGGGCATGTCGTCGCTGCCCTCCAGCGTGTGCGTCCACAGCGCGCTGCGCTCAGGCACCGCGTCGTTGAACCACGCCTCGAAGTCGCGCCGCACGTCCGGGCTGGCGTTCTCGTTGAGCGTCAGCGACGCCGACGTGTGGCGGATCAGCAGGTGCAGCAGGCCGACCTGCACGTCGCGCAGCTCCGGCAGCGCCGCCAGCACCTCGCGCGTGACGAGATGGAAGCCGCGCGGCAGGGGCTCGAGCGTCAGCTCGCGCTGCAGCCACATGCGGCCAGCCTAATCGTCAGCCGGCAGGCGTCGCGCGATCGCCGCCCGCGCTCGGCCGTAGCCGCGCTCGTCCGCCAGCAGGCGCGAGAACACGTTCGCGCCCAGGCCCACCGAGTAGATCTCGAACGCGAGCTCCGCCGGGTCCTGCACCCCCGCGATCGCAGCCTGGCGCTCGAGCTCGCCCAGCCAAGCGGCCACTCCCGCGCGCACCGCGTCGCGCACCGGCCCCGGGCGGTCGTCGAACTCCGCCGCCGCCGCCGCCCAGAAGCAACCGCCCGCGAACACCTTCCGCTCCAGGTACGCGAGGTAGCGCTCGCAGTACGCGCGCAGCCGCGCATACCCCTCGTGCTCCTGCTGGGCCGGCGCGAGCACCTCGTCGAAGAAGCGCGCCGCCGCCGCGCCCACCGTCGCCAGCTGCAACTCCTCCTTGGAACCGAAGTGCGCAAACACGCCGCTCTTGCTCATCCGCAGCTCGCCCGCCAGCCTGCCGATCGTCAACCCCTCCAGGCCCTCCGTCGACGCGAGGTCGACCGCGCGCTCGAGGATCGCCGACCGGGTCGCCGCCGCCTTCGTCGCAGTCTTCGTCGCCATAGCGCCTCATTCTAGTCACGCCGGCCCGCGAAAAGAACGAACGTTCGTGCTATTAATGCCGGCTCGGCCGTCCGCCTACCATCCCACCGATCTGGCGACGGCCACCCGACCAACACAGGAGGCCATATGTCCGACTTCACAGCCACCCCCATCGACGACATGGAGGCCGTCGTCTTCGGCTCGTTCAAGCGAGCCCGCGCCACGCTCGGCGTCGAGTCCTTCGGGATGCAGGTCATCGACCTGCCGCCCAACGCCGAGCAGTACCCGGAGCACGACCACGCCGACAGCGGCCAGGAGGAGGTGTTCGTCGTCCTGCGCGGCGCCGGCGAGATCGAGATCGACGGCGAGCGCGTCGCCATCGACCCCGACACCATGGTCCGCGTCGGGCCGACGCCCAGGCGCAAGATCTGGCCCGGCGCCGACGGCATGCGCGTGCTCGCGCTCGGCGGCTGCCCGGGCAAGCTCTACGAGGCGCCCGACGTCACCAAGCTCGGCGCGCCCGACCCCGGGCTGGGGTAGTCGGGGCGGACGTCAGGAGCCCGTCCGGGACCCAGCACTCACCGGGGTCCCGGACGCTCCACCGGCGACGTGGACAGGTCCGCTGGTGTCGTCGTCCGGGAAGCGTTGGAAGGCCTGCAGCCGACAAACGGACGCAACTATCCACCCATCCGCGTGTTCGATTTGGTGGGATAACAGTGCGGTGGCATGACTGATCAGCCACCCGCATCGAGGCCGGCCCGTCGGTCAAGCGAGGAGGGATCGGATGCGCAAGGCGCTCACATACAACGCGGTGCTCTGCTTGGCGCTGCTCGCCCTGCCGGGCGTCGCCGCGGCGCTGCCGACGGTCAAGTTCAAAGCCGAGGCCGTTCGCATACCGGGATACCCGCACACCGGCAACATCCTCGGCGCCGGCGCGGCGGTGCAGGCGGAATACCAGATCGAAGGCACCGAATACCAGGGCTCGCCGCCGCCGATCATCGGCATCGACTTCTACCTGCCCCAGGGGACCAAGCTGCACACGACCGGCTTCCCCACCTGCTCGAAGACCGCACTCGAACAGTTCGGCCCGATTCAATGCCCCAAGGGCTCAGCAGCCGGACCGGTCGGCAACGTGCAGGGCTTCGTCACGTTCGGCGCCCAACGCGTCGAAGAGGGGCTGCAGCTGTCGTCCTTCTACGCGCGCGGCGGCGGGTTCGAGTTCTTCAGCAAGGGCACATCGCCCGTGTCGCTCGAAATCATCTCCAGCGGCCATTACGTCCACCTCGGCGGCGCCGGCGGCTACGGCCCAGAGCTCGAGACGGAAATCCCGCTCGTCGCGAGCGTGCCGGGCGCGCCGTTCGCGTCGGTCAAGTCGATCACCGTCAAGGCCGGCTCCGCGTACACCACCGGCAGGGGCAAGCACAGGAAGACGATCTACTACGGCCGCGTCCCCACCAGGTGCCCCAGGGGCGGCTTCCCGCTCAAGACCGAAGTGGTCTTCGCGGAAAACGGCGAACTGAGCAAACCGGAGACGGTCACCCAGACCTACAAGGCGCCGTGCCCGAGGAAGAAACGCTGAGCGGTTTCACGCAGCGACGTCGAAGTGGCGGGCCAGCTCGTTGGCGTAGGAGCGGCCCACCGACGCCCTGTGCTCGTCCAGCCAGTCGCTGAACGCGATCCGTCCCAGCGGAGGGTCGTGTGAGACGAGCAGCCCGGCCATCAGGCCCCTGATCTCATCCGGCGTCAGCACGACGTCGCCGACGAACACGCCGAGCGCGCGCGCCGCAACCGCCATCAGCGACGGCGGCGCGTGAATGATCGGCGAGCGCGCGTCCACCGCGCTGCGGACCAGCGCGACGAGCTGCGCGAACGGCATCGTCTCCGGTCCCGCCGCGTCGATCACCACGTCGCCCGTCGCGCGCGATGCCTCGATGCAGATCCGCGCGAGATCGTCGACGTGGACCGGCTGCACCGGGTAGGCGCCGCTCCCCGGCAGCGCGAACGCCGGCATCCGCCGGAGGATCCACGCGATGTTGTTGGCGAGCACGTCGCGCTCGCCGCCGAAGACCCACGTGGGCCGCACGATCGAATAGGGCAGCCCTGACTGCGCGAGGGCGTACTCGACCAGCGCCTTGCCCCTGAAGTAGGGCAGCGGCGAATCGATCGAGGGGTTGGCGATGCTGACGTGCACGACGCGCTCCACGCCCGCGCTCCTCGCGGCGTAGAACAGCATGCGCGAGCTCTCGATCGCGTTGGCGAAGCTCGTCTGCCCGTGATCGAAGCGAACCCAGAATGTGTTGTACAGGGTGCTCACCCCCTCGAGGCTGCGGGCGAGCGCCACCGGGTCGTCAAACCGATAGGGACAGATCTCCACGCTCGCGCGCAGCGGATGGCTGCGCTGCGGATGAAACGTCATCGTCCGCACCCCGCGCCCCGACTCCAGCAGGCGCTGCGCGATGTGACTGCCGGAGTAGCTGAACGCTCCGGTGACGAGGTCCAGTTGCGTCTCCTTGCTCATGATGGCTCCTCACGGTCGGCTGGTGGGACGGGCGGGGCGGGAAAGACAGTCTGCGCGAGCGCCGACAGGCGCTCGGCGAGATCCAGCAGCGACTGCGCGCGCGCCTGCTCGCCGTGCAGATGGCTGAGCATGTCCACGCCGAAATACAGCGCCACGAGCCCGAACGCCAGGTCGCGCGCGGGGGCCAGTGCCAGTAGCGGCGTCCCGCCGAGCAACTGCTCGAGCTTGCGCTCCACCATCTCGATCCACGGCTCGATGCGAGCGGCCACCTCGACCCCCAGGCTTGGATCCGTAACCCCGCCGCTGACCATCTCGCCGAGAACCGTGATGTAGCCGCGCTCGAGATCGTCGCGGTAGATGGTGCGCGCGAGGTCCGCCAGCTCGCGAGGCGTTCCCGCGCGCTCGAACGCGGGTCCGTACTCCCTCATGCGGCGCTCGCTGATCAGGTCGAGCACCGCCAGCAGCAGGTTGCGCACGCTGGCGAAGTGGTAGAAGATCAGCGCCTGGTTGAAGTCTCCCTCGCGCGCGATCGCACGCGCGCTCGCGCCGGCAAAGCCCTTCGCCTTCAACGTCGCAAGCGCGGCCTCGACGATCTGCAGCTTCGTGCCGCTCGGCCCCGACGCCTCGGTTGATGCGGCGTGCTGGTTTGCGGCTGAAGCTCGCGGTGCCATGCCGAGTATTTTAGCAGTCGCTCAAAGCGATCGCTCAAACCACGACCGGCGCGACCTCCAGCCCGGGGATGGACGAGCGCGCCCGCAGCAGCGTGCCGCCGAGCTGCGGCTCGACGTGGTTGTCGGCGGTCGTGATCAGCACGTCGCGCATGTCCGCGCCACCGAAGCACAGGCTCGAGACGAAGCTCGCCGGCAGGCTCGCCACGTCGTCCAGCCGCCCGTCGGCAAGGAAGCGCGCGACCCCGCCGCCCTCGCCGAGCGCCACCCACACGCCGCCTTCGCCGTCGACCGCCAGCCCATCTGCAGAGCCGCGCGGCGAGCGGCAGAAGACGCGTGCCTCACCGCCCCCGCGCGGGAGCGCCAGTACCAGTTGGCGCGAGTAGTCGCTGACGTAGATCGTCTCCCCGTCCGGGGACACGCCGATGCCGTTCGGCCACACCACCTCCTCGGTCAGCACCGCAACCGCTCCGCGCGGGCCGACGCACAGCAGCTGGCCCGGGCGGGGATCCTCTCCCGCCAGCGGGCGATAGCGCAGCACGCCCGCGAGCAGCTCGCCGTCGGGCGTCGCACCCAGGTCGTTGTAGCCGCAGACCCCATCGCCCGAGAGGATCTCCTGCTGCTCGCCCCCCGGCAGCAGGTGTATGACGCTGCGCCCGCTCAGCACCCAGCCGCCGTCCGCGTGCGCGACCATGCCCCCGATGCCGCGGCGCTTGGGCAGGATCTCACGCACGCCGCCGTCCGTCGAGCAACCCCACACGCCGCCCGCGATCACATCGCTGTAGACGACCTCGCCGTTCGCAGCGAAGCGCGGCGCCTCCAGCAGGCCGTGCGGGCGCGCGAGAACCGCATCGACTTGCTCGACGTCAGAGAGCAGCGCCATCGCACCTGTAGCGAAGGTAAGCGACGCGAGAGCCGAACGTCTTCGTCTCGACCAACTCCAGGTCGACCTTCTCGTCCAGGGTCGGGAAGTAGGGCGTCCCGCGGCCGAGCAGAACCGGGCTGACGAACAGCCGCCACTCGTCGATCAGCCCCAGCTTCATACACGCGCCGGCGAGGCCGGCGCCGCCGACGGCGATGTCCTTCCCGGGCTGTTCCTTGAGCCTCGAGACCTCCTCGCCGACGCCATCCCCGACCAACCTGGCGTTGCCCACCACACTCTCCAGCGTCGTCGAGAACACGACCTTCGGCAGGGCGTTCCAGATCTGGGCGAACTCGACGTGCTCCTCAGGCAGCGAATCCTCCTGCACGGTCTCCCAGTAGAGCATCGTTTCGTAGAGCCGCCGTCCGCAGAGCTGCACACCAGTCTCCTGCACCTGCCGGGTGTGGAACCGGAACAGCTCCTCATCGGGCACCGTCCAATCGATCGCGCCATCGGGTGCGGCGACGTAGCCGTCAAGCGACACAGTCATCGAGTAGATCAGCTTGCGCATCGCGGCCCTCCTTCGCACCCGGTTCGCGGAGCAAGCTCCCGGTCCCCAGCACGCCGGCGGAAACCGCAGCCTATCCAGGCCACGGCGCGTGTGCGACCATGCACGCGATGTCCGACCGGCTCAGACCTGCGCTCGGTCTCGCCGCGGGTCTTGCCGTGCTGTCGCTGTCGGGCTGTGGCGGCTCCGGCACACCCGCCGCCACCAGCGGGTCGACCACGGGCGCGCCAACGACAAAAGCCCACTTCGTCGCGCAGGCCGAAGCGGTGTGCCACACGCTCAGCGCCCAGGAGCAGCCGCTCAGGGCTCGACAGGAAACGCTCAAGGGGCTCCCGGTCGCGACCGCCGACAAGGACTTCGTCGCGCTCGCCCAGCGGGTCGTGACCCTTTCCAAGGCGGCGGAGCGCGAGCTGCGGGCGCTGCCACGACCTGCCGGCGACGAGCAGGCGATCGAACGGCTGCTGAGCGGCTTCTCCATCGAGACCACCGACGCAGCCACCATCGCCAGCGCCGCAGCCAGGCAGGAAAACACGATCGGCGAAGACGCCGAGCAGGCGCTCAGGAAATCGATCGCCGCCGACAGCGCGCTCGCGAACACCTACGGCATGAAGGATTGCATCGGCTCGCAATGACCCGCCGGCGGGCCCTCGATCCGTCGTAAGCGGCTGCGACCGATACGTCAGGCAGTCTCCCACAGGCGGCTCGCCTCGAACCGCTGCTGCTCTCGGGTCACGTCCTCGCGCTCCGCAAGCACCGCGACGTATCGCTCATGGAGCGCCGCGTAGGCGGCTATCGCCCGCGCCATCTCCTGCGACCACTGCGGCCTGTGCTCGCCGCTTGGATGCCAGCGCCCTCTGTGGCCAAACGGATCGCCGTGCTCAAAGCCCTTGAGCTGAAAGCCATGATGGGCGAAGACGGACGCGATGTCGCCGAGGACGCCGTTCAAGCGACCCGCGACCACCTCAGGCGCCGATGTCTCACCCCGCGCATCGCCCGGGTCGAACAGGCCCCTCGCCCCTTCTCCACGGAACGCAGGGTCGTGCGAATCCAGCTGCGGCTTGAGATGCGGCCAATCCTCGTGGCGATCGTCGACGAGGCGGCGCTGGATATGCGAACGGACGCTCGCGATGAGCCGCGCGGCATCCTCCTTCACGGCGCTGCGAAGGTCGTCGCCGAGGGCGACCACGGCGCCGGGCTCCTCCTGGATGTTCTCGGCGATCGAGCGCTCCCAGAAGGCCGCCGCCCAAGGCGCGGTCACGTCGAGCCACGCCGTCAGCGCGTCGGACATCCGCCCCCGAAGCATCTCGGCCTCCGCGGCCGCGCGGGCGATCTCCGCGTCGTAGTCTCTCGACCTCTGCGGACCGTCCGGGGCCGGCAGCTGAGCTTCTGACGCACTCCCGCGACTCGACCCAGATGACCTTCTGAACGTCACCCGTCCAGGCTAGGCTCATCGCGATCGCACTTGTTATCGGTGGGTTATCAAGCCGTCAGCAGTTTCCACCGATGCACGACCCCGCAGCACGACGATCGCGGAGCGGAGCTGGCACGAGGCCGCAAGCGGGTCGTTCAGCGCTCGAGCGTGGCGCGGAGCCCAATTTTGAGCCCCGCGCCATCTTGCAGCTCGATCGTCTCCCGGAGCCTGCGCTCCGACAGCCGCTCCCGCATCCCTACGTTTTGAGCATCAGCGCTTCGCCCTTGGAGACCGTCGCCTGATCCTGGCCGGCGAGGGCTTCCGGAGCGCACGGCACGTGCAGCAGCGATTCGATGTACGCGCCGCAGTTCAGCGCCCTGAGGACGTGCGGCGGCGCTTCCATTTTCGCGATCGCTTCCAGTTCGTCTTCGAAGCCCACCGCGTTGACCAGCGGCGCGAATTTGTGGCCTTCGTATTCCACTTCGCCCAGGTATTCACCGGCGGCGAACACCGTTTCGGATTCTTTGCTGATCGCGTTGACATCCTTCTGCTGCACGCCGATCAGCGCGCCCGACACCGTCACTTCGAGATCTTCACAGTCGAAGCTCGCGATCGCTCCGCCCGGACTCGATTCGAGTTCCAGCCTCAGACCGACCACCGTCGGCGATTCTTTGATGTAGCCGAATTCGCCGCTCATCGCGTGCAGCCGGATGAAGCCCAGCTTCTGGCCGGCCGACGTGCACTTTTTGCCACCCGGCCCGACGCACTTCACCAGCGTCACCTCGACGTCGCTCTCGAGGTTCGGGAGTTTGGCGACGCCGCTGTCCTTGCTTTTCGCGCATTCGACCGTCGCATCCCCGAGCCACGTCTGCACGTGCAGCACGGTGATACCGCTCTTGCCCTTGTTGCGTTTATCGCCGCCTACGCCTTCCCGCAGCACGTACTTCCCCTTGCCTTCGGTGTTGGGCGAAGTGCACAGCTTGTCGTTGTAGTCGCCTGTGAAGTCCTTACCGACCTTCGCCGCTTTCGCGCATTCGAACCACGTTGGAACCGACGCCGACGCGCTGGCGGTGACGGCCAGCAGCAGCGCCGCCGACACCGCCAGGCCAAGCCCCATCATCTGCAAGCGTTTCATCGCTCCTCTTCTCCTTTTCCCTCTCCGTGAAAGACCGGCGAGGGGTCTCTGGGACCCCTCGCCACGTCGCGCGCGCTACCGGTCAGCGCCTTCGCACGCGCTCCTCGTGCTCGCTTGCTCGACGCACCTCACCCGAGTGGCAGGTAGAGCGTGAACAGGCTTTCGATTTCCGCGTTCGCCGAAACGCCCCACTTTTTGCCAGCCGGGACGATGAACGTGTACACGGAGCCTTCTTTCGCGACGTTGGATTTGAGGATGTTGATGATTTCCGAGCCAGGCCCGCCACCAACCTGGACGTCGATTGTCGTTTCTTTCGTTTTGTTCGTTCTCGCTTCGAGGATGACCTCGGTCGGTTCGGTTGCCGAGGGTTCGTACATGACCCCTGCCGACCGTTCCGTTCTCGTGCCGTAGGCGCCGACGGCGAAGGCCTTGCCTTCTTTGCCTTCCGGCCCCGCGGGCCCTTCCTTGCCCTGCTTGCCTTCCGCCCCGGCAGCGCCCTGCTTGCCTTCCTTGCCTTCCGGCCCAGCAGCGCCTTCTTTGCCTTCCGCTCCAGCAGCGCCCTGCTTGCCTTCTTTGCCTTCGGCCCCGGCGGCGCCTTCCTTACCTTCCGCTCCAGCAGCGCCCTGCTTGCCTTCTTTGCCTTCGGCCCCTGCGGCGCCTTCCTTGCCTTCTTTGCCTTCCAGGCCAGGAGCGCCCTGTTTGCCTTCTTTGCCTTCCTGCCCTTCTTTGCCTTCCTGTCCTTCTTTGCCTTCTTTGCCTTCTTTTCCTTCTTTGCCTTCGGTGCCTGCCGCGCCAGCCACGCCGGCGGCCCCTTCTTTTCCTTCCCTTCCTTCTTTGCCTTCTTTTCCTTCTTTGCCTTCTTTGCCTTCTTTACCTTCTTTGCCTTCGGCCCCGACTTCTCCCGTCACGCCGACGGCACCCTCTTTTCCTTCTTTTCCTTCTTTGCCTTCTTTGCCTTCGGCCCCTTCTTTGCCTTCTTTGCCTTCGGCGCCCTGCTTGCCTTCCTTGCCTTCGGCGCCCTGCTTGCCTTCCTTGCCTTCGGCGCCTTGCTTACCTTCCTTGCCTTCGGCGCCCTGCTTGCCTTCGGCGCCCTGCTTGCCTTCGGCGCCTTCTTTCCCTTCCGCCCCTTCGGCCCCTTCTTTGCCTTCTTTGCCTTCTTTTCCTTCTTTGCCTTCTTTGCCTTCTTTGCCTTCGAGGCAGACCACCAAGTTGATGAACGTGAAGCTGGGCTGCGCCCAGCTGCCGTCCCAACTGGTGTACCTGAGTTTCCCGCTGCCGTTGCCGTCGGTCTGCAGGATCAGCGGGACCACCGCGGTGGCTTTCGTTTCGCTCTGGACGGTGACTTCGGCCACGCTTTCCGCGCCGACCGAGCCGTCTATCCAGTTGAGCTGAGACTTGCCCGGGTAGTGGAAGCCGATCGGCTCGAGGTGTTTGCCGATGATCGTCACCACCGTTCCCGGGCATCCCGACGACGGCGAGATGCTCGTGACTTCGACCGCTGCCGAGGCAGCCTGTGCACTGCCAAGGAATGCCAGGACGCCGACCGCGCTGGCGAGCAGGCCGATCAGCCTCCCCCGGCCCATGGCGTTCGTGCCTTGTCGGGACAGCCGAAGACGGCCGGCCCACCGGTGCTTGCGCATGCTCCTCCCCTCCATGTTCTTAGCGCTTTTCTTGCCCCTTACCGCTGACCTGCCCTCCCAGCTGCCCCAGGGGCCACCAGGACCAAGTCGGCGGGGCAGACTACCACAAGATAAACGCGCAGATCAAGCTTTTGTCAAGGGCAAGACCCGCAGCCAGCCTCGAGGTGTTGTTTCGTAATCGGCGTGTAAAGACCGCTTTCGCCGGCAGGAGTCTCACGATGTTGAGCAATGGAGTGCGTACCTGCGCCCGTGTAGCATCTCGTCAATGTCAACGCCTTCGATAATGTCAAGCGTGGTTCACACGGCGACCCCCAGCGCCACGCCGCCATCCCTGCGTGCCACCGCCGCGCTCGCGGTGGTCGCAGCCTCGGTTGTGCTGGTCAGCGGATGCGGCTCGACGGGCGCTTCCGACACGACCAAGGACGTGAACATCGCCAACGTCGAGCACGCGATCGAACGCAGCATCGCCAAACAGCGCCACCTCGAGTCCAAGGTCGTCTGCCCCGCCACCGTCGCGCAGAAGCCGGGCAAGTTCGCCTGCATCGCCACGACCTTCAGCGCCAAGCAGCCCTCCAAGGAAATCAAGACGCCGTTTCTCGTCACGGTCCACAACAGCAAGGGCTACATCACCTACGTGGGCAAGTAGCGCCGGCGCGAGCGCTCGGCCTACGCCGCGCGCCTGCGCGCCACCCCGCGCGGCTGCCTCGGGCAGCGACCGGCCGATGCACGCCGACGCCGGCCAGCTGCGTGACCGGCGGACGGAGAGGGAGGGATTCGAACCCTCGAACGAGGTTTCCCCCGTTACGCGATTTCCAGTCGCGCCCGTTCAACCGCTCCGGCACCTCTCCGGGTGCTTGTTCGCCGAGATGGCCTCGGCGGCGGTGCACCGAAGGCTACGACACCTGCGCCCGTTCCGTTGCTAGGCTCCCCGCATGCCCATCGCCGCCAGCGAAGCCTTCGTCAAGACGTTCGGCCTGATCATCACCTTCGGGGGCATCGGCGTGATCGTCAACATCATCATCGTCTACATCGCCGTCCAGATCCGCGGCGAGCGCCAGCAGAACCAGGAATACCTGGAGTCGCGCCGCCCTCCCGGCGCCTGATCTACAAGCGCAGCGCGCCGTCTCGCGCCCCGCCGTGCACGCCGGACCCCGGAGGGGTCCTCATAAAACGGCTGTCCGCGCACCGCACGCCCGCCCGCCCAGCGCGCCAGCCCCACCCCGTCAGCGCTTACGCATGCCGCCCATCGTGTTGTCCTGCTTGACAAGCAGCAGGTCATGTGTAAACCTCGCGTGCAGAGGAAGGGTCTCACGACAACCCCGGAGGCCCCACGCATGGCAACCCACGCCACCGCCACCCCAACACTCCCCTGGCGCGACCCCAAGCGCTACGCCTGGCTGCTCGGACTGCTCATCCCCACGCTCCCCTTCCTCGCCTGGGGGCTCGTGCACGCCACCGGCCTCGGCCTCTTCTGGTTCTACGGCCCCATGCTCGTTTTCCTCATCTTCCCGCCGCTCGACCTCATGCTCGGCATGGACGCCACCAACCCGCCCGACGGCGTCATCAAGTGGCTCGAACAGGACCGCTACTACCGCTGGTGCACCTACCTGTACCTGCCCATCCAGTACGCCGGGCTCGTCTTCGCCTGCTGGCTGTGGTCGCACGGACACCTATCAGGGATCGACAAGGTCGGTCTCGCGCTCACCGTCGCCATGGTCAGCGGCATCGCCATCAACACCGCCCACGAGCTCGGGCACAAGCGCGACGCGCTCGAGCGCCGGCTCAGCCGCGTCGCGCTCGCCCAGAGCGGCTACGGGCACTTCTTCATCGAGCACAACCGCGGCCACCACGTGCGCGTCGCCACCCCCGAGGACCCCGCCAGCGCGCGCCTTGGCGAGAGCTTCTACGCGTTCCTGCCGCGTACCGTCATCGGCAGCCTGCGCTCCGCCTGGGAGCTCGAGCGCGTGCGCCTGCGCCGCATGGACAGGCCCGCTTGGAGCCCGCGCAACGACATCCTCGGCGCCTGGACCATGACCGTCGTGCTGTTCGCCGCGCTCGTCGCCGTCTTCGGGGTCGTCGTGCTGCCCTACCTGCTCATCCAGGCCGTCATCGGCTTCTCGCTGCTCGAGGTCGTCAACTACCTCGAGCACTACGGCCTGCTGCGCCAGCGCGCCGACGACGGACGCTACGAGCGCACCCGCCCCCAGCACAGCTGGAACAGCAACAGCTCCGCCTCCAACGTGCTGCTCTACCACCTGCAGCGCCACTCCGACCACCACGCCAACCCCATCCGCCGCTACCAGGCGCTGCGCCACGTCGACGACGCGCCGCAGCTGCCCACCGGCTACGCCGGCATGATCCTGCTCGCCGTCATCCCGCCGCTCTGGCGGCGCGTCATGGACCACCGCGTGCTCGATCACTACCACGGCCAGCTCGACCGCGCCAACCTCAAGCCCCGCCTCAGCCGCCGCGCACGCGCGCGCATCGCCGCACTGCCGCAGGGCACGCGATGAGCAGCTATCGCTGCCCCGGCTGCGGCTACGTCTACGACGAGCAGCACGGACACCCGCGCGAGGGCTTCCCGCCCGGCACCCCCTGGAGCGAGGTGCCCGACGACTGGGCCTGCCCCGACTGCGGCGTGCGCGACAAGGTCGACTTCGAGGCCGACCGCGACGGCGAGGACGACCTGTGAGCGAGCCGGCAGTCGCCACCACCGAGCGCATCCCCTACTCCGTCGCCGCACGCGAGCTGCTGCGCAACACGCTGCTCGACGCCGCCTGCGAACAGATGCACAGCCAGCGCTGGGCCGACGTCACCATGGCCGACATCGCGCTCGCCGCCGGCGTCAGCCGCCAGACCCTCTACAAGGAGTTCGGCTCGCGCGACGAGTTCGCTCAGGTGCTCGTCATCCGCGAGGCCGACCGCTTCCTGCTCGCAGTCGAGGACGCCATCGCCGCGCACCTCGACGACCCCGCCGCCGCGCTCGCCGCCGCCTTCGACGTCTTCCTGCGCGCCGCCGGCGAGAACGCGCTCGTGCGCGCAGTCGTCCACGGGCACGGCGCCGAGGAGCTGCTCGCGCTGTTCACCACCCACGGCACGCCGCTCGTCGAGCGCGCCGTCGAGCGCCTCACCGCCGTCATCCTCCACAGCTGGCCGCTCGTCGCGCACGACGACGCCGAGCTGCTCTCCGAGTGCCTCGTGCGCCTCGCCATCAGCTACGCCGGGCTGCCCAAAGGCCCCGCCAGCATGAGCGCCGCCTCCGTCGCCAAGCTGCTCGGACCCTACGTCGAGCAGCTCGTCGCCGACGGCCTCGCACGAGCCGTGCCCTGACGAAGCAGCGCCCTAACATGCGCCCTGGATGAGACTCGGCCTGCTCTCGACGGCGCGCATCAACCACAAGCTCGTCGCCGGCGCGCGCCACGCGGACGGCATCGAAGTCCTCGCCATCGGCTCGCGCGAGCTCGCCCGCGCGCAGGAGCAGGCGCACGCGCTCGGCATCCCCCGCGCGCACGGCTCCTACGAGGCGCTGCTCGCCGACCCCGACATCGACGCCGTCTACATCGCGCTGCCCAACTCGCAGCATGTGCAGTGGTCGCTGCGCGCGCTGCAAGCAGGCCGGCACGTGCTCTGCGAGAAGCCGCTCTCCCGGCATCCCCACGAGCTCGCGCGCACGTTCGACGCCGCCGAAAGCAGCGGCCTCGTGCTCGCCGAGGGCTTCATGTGGCGCCACCACCCGCAGGCGCGCCGGCTGCAAGAGCTGCTCGGCGAGATCGGGCAGCTGCGCCTGATCCGCGCGTCCTTCTCCTTCCTGCTCGAGCGCGCCGGCGACGTGCGCCTCAGCGGCGCGCTCGACGGCGGCGCGCTGATGGACGTCGGCTGCTACTGCGTCAGCGCCGCCCGGCGGCTCGCCGGCGAGCCGCTCACCGTCAGCGCCCAGCAGGTGCGCGGCGGCGGCAAGGGCGACGGCGAGGTCGGCGACGAGGTCGATGTGCGCCTCACCGGGCTGCTGCGCTTCCCCGGCGACGTGCTCGCCACCATCGACTGCGGCTTCGACCTCGCCGCCCGCGACGAGCTCGAGGTCAGCGGCACGCACGGCGTCCTGCGGCTCGACGACCCGTGGCACTCGCGCGAGCCCGGCATCGAGCTGCGCCGCCCCGACGGGTCGATCGAGCGCATCGCCGTCGAGCCGCTCGACCCGTACGCTTGCGAGCTGCAGGACTTCGCCGCGGCCGTCGCCGGAGAGCGCCCGCCGCGCTGGGGGCGCGAGGACGCGCTCGCGCAGGCGCGCGCGATCGCCGCGCTGTACGCAAGCGCCGAGGCCAACCAACCGACGGAGGTAGAACCATGAAGACGAGTCTCGGCATCTGGGCGTTCGGCCCGATGATCACGCGCTTCGTTCCCGGCGGTTACCAGCCCGGGCACGCCTACGACGCCGAACCGGTCGCAGAGAAGGTGCACCGCGCCGTCGACGGACTCGGCGAGCTGATCGACGGCTACGAGTTCCACTACCCGCAGGAGCTCTCGCACGAGAACATCGCCGACGTCCAGGACGCGCTCGGCGACCACGACATCTACTGCATCGCCGGCGGCCTGCACCTCGACCCGCGCTTCGGGCGCGGCGGCCTCGTCAACCCCGAAGCGCACGTCCGCGCCGAGGCGCTGCGGATCGTGCGCGAGGGCGCCGAGTTCGCCGGCGGGCTCGGCGCCAACATGATCATCTGGCCCGGCGTCGAGGGCTACAACTACCCGTTCCAGACCCCCTACGTCGACTCGTGGAAGTGGCTGATCGAGGGCATCGGCGAGGCCGCCGAGATCTGCAAACGCCACGGCGTCAAGCTGTTCCTCGAGCACAAGTGCTCCGAGCCCGCCATGAAGATCCTCATGCGCAACATGGGCATGACCATCTTCGTCGCCAACAAGCTGCGCGCCGAGGGGCTCGACAACGTGCAGATCAACATGGACTGGCAGCACCTGCTCATGAACGACGAGCACCTGCCAGAGTACGCCGCGCTGCTGCACTCCGAGGGGCTGCTCGGCCACCAGCACGGCAACTCCGGCTGGGGCACCTTCGACGACGACAACATGCTCGGCGCCACCGCCTTCATGGAGACCATCGAGCTCGCGCTCGAACTGCGCCGCTGCGGATACGGCGAGAACGGCGAGCGCCTCGGCCTCGACCTCTACCCCTACACCGAGGACCAGGTCGGCGCCGTCAGGCGCTCCGTGATCCAGTGGAACTTCATCGACTCCATCGCCGCCAAGATCGACGAGCCCGCGCTGCGCGAGGCGCAGTCGCGCAAGGACGCCGTCACCGCCTACGAGCTCGTCTACGCCGCCCTCGGCGCATGAGCCGGTTCTCGCTCGGCTGCCCCTCGTCGCGGCTGCGATCACGGCCGGCGCGACGCTCCGCGCGGCGCACGTGAGCGTCTTCGGGATCGACGTCGGCACCAGCGGCGTCAAGGGGCTCGCGCTCGACCCCGACGGCCGCGTGCTCGCCGCCGCCGACGCCGCCTATCCGTTCTCCACGCCGCGGCCCGGATGGTCAGAGCAGGACCCCGAGGACTGGTGGCGCGCCGCCGAGAAGGTGCTCGCGCAGTTGCACGCCGCCGCCGGCCCACCCTCGGGCATCGGGCTGTCCGGGCAGATGCACGGCCTCGTCGCGCTCGACGCCCACGACCGCCCGCTGCGCCCCGCGATCATCTGGAACGACCAGCGCACCGCCGCCGAGTGCGCCGAGATCGAGGCCACGCTCGGGCTCGAGCGCCTCGCCGCGCTCACCGGCAACCGCGCGCTCACCAGCTTCACCGCCCCCAAACTGCTGTGGCTGCGCCACCACGAGCCCGACGTGTACGCGCGCATCGCCCACATCGCGCTGCCCAAGGACTACGTGCGGCTGCGCCTCTGCGGCGAGCACGCCACCGACGTCAACGACGCCTCCGGCACGCTGCTGCTCGACGTCGCCGCGCGCCGCTGGAGCGATGAGATGCTCGACGCGCTCGCGTTCGAGCGCGACTGGCTGCCGCGCCTGCTCGAGAGCCCGCAGGTCAGCGGTCACACCGCCGCCGGCGTGCCCGTCGCCGCCGGCGCCGGCGACCAGGCCGCAGGCGCGCTCGGCGTCGGCGTCGATGGGGCGGGCGGGAACGGCATCGTGTCCGTCGTGCTCGGCACCTCCGGCGTCGTCTTCGCCGCGCTCGAGCGCTACGCCGCCGACGAGCGCGTGCGCGTGCAGACCTTCTGCCACGCCATTCCCGACACCTGGCACGCGATGGGCGTGATGCTCTCCGCCGCCGGCTCGCTGCAATGGCTGCACGCGATCCTCGACGCCGACTACGACACGCTCACCGCCGACGCGCGCGCCTGGGCGCCCGGCACCGAGGGGCTCACGTTCCTGCCCTACCTCGCCGGCGAGCGCACCCCCCACGACGACCCCGACGCGCGCGGCGCCTACGCCGGCCTCAGCCTGCGCCACGACCGCGGCGCGCTCGTGCGCGCGCTGCTCGAGGGCGTCGCCTTCGGCCTGCGCGACTCGCTCGACCTGATCGCCGCGCTCGGCCGGGAGGACACCGCGAGCGGGCTCGGCGGCGCTGGTGGGCTCGGCGGCGCTGGTGGGCTCGGCGGCGGGGGAGGGCGTCCCGTGCTCGGGCGCGTCTCCGGCGGCGGCGCGCGCAGCGAGGAGTGGCTGCGGATCGTCGCCTCCGTGCTCGAGCTGCCGCTGCAGCGCGTCGCCGTGCAGGACGCCGCCGCATTCGGCGCCGCGCTGCTCGGCGGCGTCGCCGGCGGCGTCTGGGCGGACGTCGGCGAGGCGGTCGCCGCCACCGTGCGCCCCGGCGAGACGATCGAGCCCGTGACCGAGTGGATCGAGCCCTACCGCGAGGCGCGCGAGCGCTTCCGCGCGCTCTACCCCGCGCTTCGAGCATGGGCCTGACGCTGACGCCGCCCCCCGACGGGGCCATCTTCGACTTCGACGGCGTCATCATCGACTCGCTCGCTCCCGTGGAGACGGCCATCAACGGCGCGCTCGCCGAGCACGGCTATCCGCCGCGCACCGCCGCCGAGCTGGCGCGCTTCATCGGCCCACCCACGCCGACGGCCTTCATCGAGCTGACCGGCGCCGCCGCGGACTCTCAGATCGTCGCCGACTGCGTGAGCAGCTACCACGAGCACTTCGCGCGCGTGTACCTCGACCAGACGCAGCTCATCGACGGAATGGCCGAGCTGCTGCACAGGCTCGCGCTGCCGCTGGCGCTTGCCACCGCCAAGGAGCGCAGGTTCGTCGGGCCGCTGCTCCAGCACTTCGGACTCGAGTCCGCCTTCACGGTCGTCTGCGCACCCGAGCTCTCCGAGCCCAAGGCCGAGACCGTGGCGCGCGCCAATCGAGCGCTCGGCGTCCGCGACGCCGTCATGGTCGGCGACCGCTTCTACGACGTCGACGCCGCGCGCGCCTGCGGCCTGCGCGCGATCGGCGTCACCTGGGGCATCGGCGACCGCGACGAGCTCAGCGGCGCCGATGTCATCGTCGAGCGGCCCGCCGAGCTCGCCGCGCTGCTCTCCTAGAGCTGCGAGCATCCGGGCGATGGAGCAGCGGCGCATCGAGCGGCTCGGGCGCGACGTCAGCGTCGTCGGCCTCGGCACCTGGCAGCTCGGCGCCGACTGGGGCACCGTCGAGCCGCAGGCCGCGCACGCCGTGCTCGACGCCGCCGTCGAGGGCGGCGTCACCTTCTTCGACACCGCCGACGTCTACGGCGACGGGCGCAGCGAGCAGTTCTGCGGCGAGCTGCACGCGCGCCACCCCGACGTGCTCGTCGCCACCAAGATGGGCCGGCGCGTCGCGCAGCTGCCCGAGAACTACAACCGCGACGCCTTCGCCGCCTGGAACGCGCGCTCGCGCGCCAACCTCGGCATCGATCGCATCGACCTCGTGCAGCTGCACTGCCCGCCCGACGGCGTCTACGAGGACGACGCCGTCTTCGCCGCGCTCGACGAGCTCGTCGATCAAGGCCACATCCGCGCCTACGGCGTCTCCGTCGAGACCTGCGCGCAGGCGCTGCGCGCGATCGCGCGCCCACACGTCGCCACCGTGCAGATCATCCTCAACTGCTTTCGCCTCAAGCCGCTCGAGCAGGTGCTGCCCGCCGCCCGCGAGGCCGGCGTCGGCATCATCGCGCGCGTGCCGCTCGCCTCCGGCCTGCTGTCCGGGCGCTACGACGAGCACACCACCTTCGCGCCCGACGACCACCGCAGCTACAACCGCCACGGCGAGGCCTTCGACGTCGGCGAGACGTTCGCCGGCGTGCCGTACGAGACCGGGCTCGCCGCCGCCGGTGAGCTGAAGCGGCTGCTCGATCCCGGTGTGACGCTCGCGCAGTTCGCGCTGCGCTGGGTCATCGACCAGCCCGGGGTCAGCACCGTCATCCCCGGTGCGCGCAACGTCGAGCAGGTGCGCCAGAACGTCGCCGCGGCGTCGCTACCGCCGCTGCGTGCCGGGCAACTCGACGGGGTGGCTGAGGTGTATGACCGGCTGATTCGGGGGTATGTGCATGGGCGCTGGTAGGTGGGGGCTGGATGCCGCGCAGGATGCGCGGGAGTAACGGGAACCTCGAGGAGAGCAGGGAGCCAAGGCTGTCAACGACTCGGAGGCGGACGCTACGTCTTTCAACGCTGATACGGCGCTCTACTTCGGGTTAGACAAGCAGCCCCGCATCCTTTAGGAGCTGGGTTGTACGGGCCTGATTCTTGAACACGTTTCCGGGATAGGCATTCTCCGGAAAAACCGATACGAGCTTATGCACATAATCCGTCACCTCGTCGGACAAGCTCGTGATTTCATCTGCAAAGTCGGCGTCCGGGTCGGCAAGGCGGCTATCCCCGATCCCCCTCATGACCAAATGAGCGATAACCCGACGGCCATGCACCGCGACACCAGCTTGTACGCCATCGGCCCCACTCTCCATAGCATCGAGGCACGCGTCGACCCGTACAGTGATGTCCACTGCCCTACTAAGCCGAAGTGGGTCCGTGTAGGCGTTGAACAGAGCCGGGTAGATAGAACTATCGGAGAAGAGCCGTGACACCTCTCGCTTGGCCACCACAGCGTGAGCGAGGCTGGATGAGGCGCATGCTAGCGCCACGGCAGCACTCCGGACGTCGATTACCTTCGACGGGTCCTTAGACTTCGGCACCTCGGCTGCGCGGATCAAGTATTCGATGTCCAAGACTTGCAGCTCTCGAGCAAGTCGATGTTGCTCGGGATCAAGGAAGGCGAAGTCTTGACTCGACACCTCGTTCTGGGTGTTGGCATAGCGAGTAATGCTGCGCCCCAACTCGGCTTCAGCCTTTGGCACCTCGATGCATCTGACCAGGACTACCGCGGCACCGAGATTTTGCTCATGCTGAGTCCCAAGCGCCGACCCGAGGGTCGACACTGTTTGCGCACCGTTGACAATACTAGCTCCACTGAGCTTGAAGTAACCCACTTCACGATTAAGCGCACCACCCGGCCCGATCTCAATAGCCTCGGCGAGAATCGTGATCCCGTTGTTGTAGTAGACAAAGCGCCCAGGATCATCCGCCAGCGTGCTCAAGATACCTTCGTTAATATCGGAACGCGGGATGACAACACGAATATTCTCGGCGAAGAGATCCGTTCCATGATCAGCAAACCATGCTGCGATCTCAACAGCACTCACACGCCCGTAAAACATCTTCTGCGGGTCGGACGCTTTCCCCCAATCAAGCATCTGCAGCTCAATATCCACTGTAGGCCGCGCTTTATCTGCAATCGAATTGAAGAGATCGCCCTGCGCAATATGCTGGTGTGTAGCTAGTGGCTCAATGCCCTCAAGGTCGTTCAATTGCTCTAGGAGTTCCGAGATTGGCTTCTCCACCTCAGCGGCGAGCTGGTTGATGGCCGTTGTAACGGTGACCAGTCGAATTCGCGCCCCAGGCGTCTTGAGGAGGTCGCGAACCGCGGTCTTGGTCACCTCCGAGGCATGCACCGGCGCATCGTCTGCCTTCATACCCAGCAGAGACCTAACCCCCGACAGGAACTTTAGAACGTCGCTTAGCGCCATGGACCCAGATCCATCTTGCCGCCACTTGGACTGAACGAACACCACCTGCTTCGTCTCTTCATCGACACCCACAGCATCGATGCCTCGGTCCTCGCTGCCGTCAGTTATCTCGACAACTCGCTTACTCCCCCCATCCGGTCCCAAGACGAGCTGGACGGCAAAAAGGGCAAGCAGTCGCGACATGTTCGCGACGTCATCGAGTTCGTCCTTCCAGTAGTCCGCTCGATAAAGGGACCGCAGCCGAGTCTCGATCTGGCTAACGTGGAACTGGCTCATTTTCGGAACTGTACGTGCACGCTAGCGACTAAGCTACCACTCGGGCTGGGCGGATCCGCAGCACGCGTCATCGAGATTCCTGGCGCATGCATATACATCGACGATTACTCAGTAGCGCCCGGTAACAAGTCCTGCAGGCTGCGCAGGCACCAGTGACCCAAAGGCTACCGCGTCTGTGCCGAGTCTCCTGCATACACGGCACCGCCGTCGTGCCCAGCTTGGGAAGCACCGAAGTCATGGCGGGATGCGAGGTCAAAGTACAGCAGCGCTGTCGCAAGTGCCGCGAAGGCGAGAGCGAATGCGTGGAGGAAGACCCCACCAACGAACGCAAGGGCGAGCGTGTCGCGTCCGGTCGCGGCGACTCTGGCAATGGCAAGCGGGACACCGCCGATGAGCCAGATGAGGATCCCAAATCCGAACAAATGACCATAGATACCAACCGTGAGTTCACGGCTCCTCCGCATGGCCGGACGCCATCCCTCGTGCTCGATGGCGGCCGCTTGGACGGCAACATACCAGCGAAATGTCAGGGCGATCCCGGGAATGATCAACATCACGAAGCCCAAGAGAATGCCGAGTGTGGTCATAACCGCCGTCGCCGCAGCAGTGGGCAGAGCCCGCAGCCCGCGAGCCGCGATACCCCTAAGACGCGGGATGCGGCCAGCCTAAACATCTGCGACCGCGTGGATATGCAGGGGCAGATATGAGCGGCGAGACCAAGAAGGCCGCCAGAGGATAGGTGAGACCCCAATCGCTATTCTTCGCCAAGGGACCAAAAAGCCGGTGAAGACCAGAACCAGCAGATCATACGGAGCAGTCACACAAAGCGCGAGCACCAGGAACAACAGCGCGTATCGGCGGTAAAGCCCAAATGTCCCATCGATGATCGCGCGGTCTGACTCTGGAGCCCGCAGCACCGCTGCCTGCAGCGGTTGGGATTCGGCGGACCTGGCCCTGAAACCCCGAAAGCGCAGCGGTCGCTTTTCCTTGCCTGACACCTCCTGAGTATCGATTGTTCGCCGGACGCCAAGTTCGAGCTTGTTGAACCTCGCTCGACGACCCCGCGTTCCCGCCTAGCGTCACGGGCACGGCAAGGCGTCGGAAGCGCCCAGCGCCACGTCGAGCGCCTCCTCCAGCACGCCCTGGCCCTCGAGGAAGTCGACGGTCGTGTAGCGCGAGCGCAGCCGCCCGCCATAGCGCAGCCCCGCGCGCAGCATCCTCGCGTCGATCCCCAGATAGCCGTCCGGGCGGTCCGGGATGCCGGCCGCGCGCAGCGCATCGGCGACCGCATCGAAGCCCGCCAGCGACGGCGCCAGACGCGTGCGCACCTGCGCCCAGCGCTGCTCGTCATCCGGCCACGACGCCGGCACATCGGCGACCATGCGCTGCTTCTCCGCCACCGCCGCGAGCATGTCCGGCGGCGGCTCGCCGAGCCACGCGCGCGCCGCTGCGTCGAGCGGCTCCGCGACCGGCTGGGGCCGGCGCGCCAGCGTGACGCCGCCGCCATATGCGAAGCGCTGCAGACGCATCGCGAAGTGCGTCGCGTAGCCGACCTGCAGCCCATGCAGACCACGCGGGCGCAGGCCGCGGCCGGCGAGCAGGTCCCAGAAGTGCGACGCGTGGTGCTCGCAGCCGCTCGCCGGGCGCGAGCTTCCCACCGCCGCCATCGTCAGGCCCGACTCGATCAGCGCGCGCAGCAACCCCGTGATCGCCTCCACGTCGCCGGCCAGCAGCGCGGGGACGTCCAGCTCCGGCAGCGGCTCCAGCGCGCGCCACTGCTCGCCGTAGAGCAGGTGCGCCGCCAGCCAGTCCACGCGTGCGGTGCTCTTGCCGAGCAGGTCGCCGATGCCCGCGCGCGTCAGCTCGACCGGCGCAGCCGCCGCGATCCGCGGATCGGCGAAAATCGCCACAGGCGCGCGTGCGGGCAGCGTCAGCTTGACGCCGTCGCGTTCCATCGCCGCGACGCTGGATGCGTAGCCGTCCATCGACGCCGCCGTCGGCACGCTCACGAAGTCGCGGTCGACGGTGTGCGCCGCGTAGCGCACGATGTCCGTCAGCGTCCCCGAGCCGACCGCCACGAGGCCCTCCCTCAGCCGCGCCCGCACCTGCGCCGCTGCCTGCTCGGTCGCGTGCAGCTCCGCCGGCAGGCACAGCACCTCCGCGTCGAGCTCGCGCGCCACGCGCGCGCCCGCCGCCGCCTGCGTGTTGACGTCCATCACCACCAGCGCCGGCCGCTGCACGTGCTCCGGGAGCTGCTCGAGCGCGTCCTGCGCGACGACGATCACCGCGCGCCGTCCCGGATCCGGATCACTGGCCGTAGTACGCGTGCGGGCCGTGCTTGCGCTCGAAGTGCTTGCGGCGCAGCGCGTCCGCCAGCGGCGGCGCGTCCGGCGCCAGCAGCGTCGTCGCCAGCGCCATGCGCGCGACCTGCTCGAGCGTCACCGCCGCCTCGACCGCTGCCTGGGGCGAGGCGCCCCACGCGAACGGCCCGTGGCCGCGCACCAGCGCGCACGTGTCGTGCTCGGTGCTCGCCTCCACCAGCGCGCGGCCGGTCGCGCCCTCGTAGTCCTCGTCGATCTCGAACGGCGTCAGCGCGCGCGTCAGCGGGATCGGCCGGGCGCTGAGGTCAGCGTGCGTGGTGCCCAGCACCGGGATCTCGCGCTCGGCCTGCGCCCAGCTCGTCGCCCACGGCGAGTGCGTGTGCACGATCCCGCCGATCCACTCGCACGCGCGGTACAGCTCGAGGTGCGTCGGCGTGTCCGTCGACGGCCGCCGCTCGCCCTCAACGATGTTGCCATCGAGGTCCACCAGCACGACGTCCGCGAGCGTCATCGACTCGTACGCCACGCCGCTCGGCTTGATCGCCACCAGCCCGCGCTCGCGGTCGACGCCGCTGACGTTGCCCCACGTGAGCGTCACCAGGCCGTGCGCCGGCAGCGCGGCGTTCGCCGCCAGCACCTGCTCGCGTAGCGGCCGCCCGCCCATCACAGCTCCTCGAGCTCGACGTCCAGCAGCTCCGCCAGGCGCCGCCAGCGCCCGCCGTGCTCGCCCAGGTTCGTGACGAAGTGGTGCGGCCCGCCGAGGCTCAGCCAGCCGTCCATGAAGTCCTTCACCCCGATGTCGGGGCGGAAGTGGAAGTAGGGCATCTCGACGTTCGGGAGCTCCGGCGTATCGAGCACCTCTCCGTGCCCGACGACCAACCTCACCGCCTCGCCCTCGAGCTGGACCAGCGCCGCCGTGGTGGCCCGCCCCGGCTGCGCCGAGAACACGGTCGTCGGCGGATTGCCGAGACCGCCGATGCCCAGCTCGCGGTCGATCAGCCGCACCGGGCGGTCGCGCCGCGCGAGCTTCCAGTTGCCCTCGCCCATGTGGCTGACGAGCACCGAGCCCAGCTCGAAGTCCATCGCGTACATCTCCGAGAAGTTCGCGTCCCCGATCAGCGTCTGCGCCGCGCACATCAGCATCAGCGTGCTCGTGTCGCCCTCCGCCGCATAGCCGTAGCCGTCGGCCATCAGGTTCGACGCGGCGAGCAGCGGCAGCTGCTCGAAGCGACCGTCGCCGCCGACCGAGTCGAAGTGCGCGGAGAAGCCGCGGTAGCCCTTCTCCTCGAGCAGGTCGCGCAGCGCGAGCTCGTAGCGCGCCGCGTACGCATGCGCCGCCGACGGCAGCGCCGGGTCGATCTCGAACAGCTCGCCGTGGCGCGCGATCAGCGCCTCGATGCGATCCTCGCCGACGTCCTGCATGCGCGCGTACAGCGCGCCCAGGTCCTCCGCCACGACCTGCGCGCCCAGCCGCCGCAGCATCGCCGGCGGGTCATAGAGGATGTCGCCCATGCCGTTCATCGGATAGCCGAACAGCGCGATGCGCGTGGAGCGCAGCGCCGTCACCGCCGCCGCCGCGGCCGCCCACTCGCCGAACTCCTGCGCGAACTCGTCCGAGTCCCACTCGCCGGTGATCACCGAGAACGGCACCCCCGCGCGCACCAGCGCGTTCGCCTGGTCCTGGGCGCCGTGGATGCCCTGGTTGTAGGTGAGGTCGTCCATGTTCCACGCCGCCGTCACCGCGCGCTCCGGCTGGATGTTCGCGAGCATCAGCGGCAGCGGCGTCTCCAGCAGCGCGCGCACCGTGCGCATCGCCGGGCCGTAGGTGAGCATCGCGATCGCGATCCCGTCCACGCCGCGCGCGCCGTACTCGCGCACGATCTCCTCGACGTCCTCGCGGTTGCGCGCCGGGCGGATGAAGTCGACCTCGGCGACGTCGGCGAGCCGCGCCGCGACCCTGCCCGCGTACTCGGCCTGATGCTCGGTGATCCCGGGGATCATCGCGTCGTAGAGCTCCTGCATGATCCCGAGCAGTCCGATCCGGGGCTTCATTGCGCTCTCCTTTCGGTGTAAATGCGCTTCAGGCCATGGAGCAGCTCGACGTCCGAGCGCCCGAGCAGCTCGTACAGGCTGCGGTAGATCGCGTACACCCGATCGTAGATCGCCTGCGCGTCCGCGTCCGGCGCGTAGCTGCGCGCGATCGGCGGCCGCGTCGCGGCGATCGCGGCGGCGATGTCGGGGAAGACCCCCGCGGCGAGCGCGCCGAACAGCGCCGAGCCGCGCGCGGGGATCTGCGTGGAGTCGGGGACGCTCACGCGCAGGCCGCTCGTGTCGGCGAGCAGCTGCATCGTCAGCGGGCTCTTCTCCGCGATCCCGCCGCAGGCGACGATCTCGTTCAGCGCCAGCCCGTGCTCCTCGAAGTTCTCGACGATCCGCCGGCTGCCGAATGCGATCGACTCGAGCAGCGCGCGGTAGATCTGCTCGCGCGTGCTCTGCAGCGTCAGCCCGAACAGCGCGCCGCCGAGGTCGGCGTCGGCGAGGATCGAGCGGTTGCCGTTCCACCAGTCCAGCGCCACCAGCCCGCTCGCGCCGGGGCCGATCGCGGCGGCGGCGCGCTCGAAGTCGGCGTGCTCGGCGCCCGGCGGCGCGAGCGTGCGCACGAACCACGCGAGCATGTCGCCGACCGCCGCCTGCCCCGCCTCGTAGCCGTACAGACCCGGCAGGATGCCGTCGCGCACGACGCCCGTGATCCCCGGCATGCGCACCTCCCGCGCGTCGACCACCAGGTCGCAGATCGACGTGCCGACGACCATCACGAACGTCCCCGGCGACTGCACGCCGGCGCCGGGCACCGACACGAACGAGTCGACGTTTCCCACCGCAACCGCGACCGTCTCCGGCAGGCCGTAGCGCTGCGCGAGCTGCGGGCGCAGTGTGCCCGCGCGCGTGCCGAGCGGCGCGAACTGCCTGCCGAGCTTCTGCCCCGGGCGCTCGAACCCGGGGTAGGCCGCCTCGAAGTAGGCGGTCGACGGCAGCCCTTCCTCCTGGGACCACATCGCCTTGTAGCCGGCGGTGCAGCTCTGGCGGACCTCGCTGCCGGTCAGCTGCCAGACGATCCAGTCGGTCGCCTCGATGAAGCCATCGCACGCGTCGTAGAGCTCGCGGTCCTCGAGCCACAGCTCGATCAGCTTCGGGAAATACCACTCCGAGGAGATGCGCCCGCCGTAGCGCGACAGGAACGCCTCGCCGCGCTCGGCCGCGACCTCGTTGAGGCGGTCCGCGACCGGCTGCGCCGCGTGGTGCTTCCACAGCTTCGGCCACGCGTGCCGGCGCGCGCGCCAGCGCTCCTGCTTGAACAGCGGCTGCCCGTCCGCGGTGACCGGCAGCACCGTGCACGAGGTGAAGTCGACGCCCAGGCCGACCACGCGCTCGCGCGCCGCCGGCGCCTGCTCGAGCACCGCCGGGATCGCCTGATCGAGCACCGCCAGCCAATCGTCGGAGTGCTGCAGCGCCCAATCCGGAGGCAGCTCGCGGTCCTGCGCGCGCCCGTCCTGGAGCGGCAGCTCGCGGTCGATCACGCCGTGGGCGTAGGCGACCTCGCTGACCGCGACCTCCGCGCCTGTGCGCAGGTCGAGCAGCAACGCCCGACCCGACTCCGTGCCGAAGTCCACACCGAGCGCGTATGCGCTCCCGCTCACCTCGAGGCCGTCGACGGGGCGCTGTGCACCGCGGTGTCGGCGGCCACCGCTTCCTGGCGCGCGCGACGGTACTCCTCGACGACGATCTCCGTCAGCTCCTCCACGGAGGTCTCGGCCGTCAGCTTGTCGAGCGCGATGGCGCCGTCCTGGATCAGGTTGACGCGGTCGCAGGTCGCGAGCACGTGCACGTAGTTGTGCAGCACCATGAGAATCGAGACGTTGCCCTCCTGCTTCAGGCGCTCGATCAGCTCGAGGATCATGCCGCCCTCTTTCGCGCCCATCGCCGCCAGCGGCTCGTCGAGCAGCAGGATGTTCGCCTCGCCGTAGACGGTGCGCGCGACCGCGATCGACTGGCGCTGGCCCCCGGACAGGCGTGCCACCGGCACGTCCAGCCGCGGGATGTTGATGCCGATGTTGTCGAGCGCCTTGCGCGCCTCACGCTGCATGTCTCTATTGGACAGGAACGGAATCGGCCGGCGCACGCGCTCGCGGCGCAGGAACATGTTCTGGTAGACCGTCAGCTCGTCGACCAGCGCGAGATCCTGGAAGACGGTGTCGATGCCGTGTGCGCGCGCGTCATCCACGCTTTTCGGTTCGTAGAGCTCGCCATGCAGGAACATCCGCCCGCTGTCCTGCTTCTGGAAGCCGGTGATGATCTTGATCAGCGTCGACTTGCCCGAGCCGTTGTCGCCGAGCAGGCCGAGAACCTCGCCCTTGCGCAGCGTCAGGTTGAGGTCGCGCAGCGCCACCGTCGCGCCAAAGCTCTTGGCGATGTGCTCGACGCGCAGGACCTCCTCCCCGACCGCCTCTGCCCGACTCGGCGCGGACCCGGGCGCGAGCGCGCCATCGCCGGCGCGCGCCTCGTCGCTCGCGACGGTCTCGGCAGGCAGGAGCCTCTCTCCCGGTGGGAGCCCCTCGCCGGGCGGGACCGCGTCGCTGGACGGAGGCTCAGCCAAGGCCCGACCCCGTGCGCACGCGCCGGACGTAGACGTTGAACGACATGACCAGCAGGATCGCAAGGCCGAGGTAGAGATCGAGGTAGTCGGCGCTGACGCCCTTGATGATCAGACCGTCATGCAGCACACCCAGGAACAGTGCGCCGATCAGCGCGCCGACGACCGTGCCGGAGCCACCCTGCATGAGCGTCCCTCCGATCACCGCCGCCGCGATCCCCTGGAAGAGCAGTTCGCCGGAGCCCGACGGATCGGGCGTCGCGGTCACCGTGCGCACGGCCTCGAGGATCCCGACGATCCCGCCACACAGAGAGCACAGCATGAAGTTGCGGATCATCACGAGCTTCACGCGCACACCAGCCTCGGCTGCGCCGAGGCGGTTGCCGCCGACCGCGACCGTATAGACGCCCCAGCGCGTGAACGAGAGGAGCAGCTGGAAGGCGACGACGATCACAATGGCCCAGATCAGCTCGGAGTAGGTGCCGCCGCCGAATATCTGCGCGAACGTCGTCACGCCGACCGCCGAGGTGCCCGGTGTCGAGACCGGCGCCGTATGCGAGATCACCAGCGTGAGGCCATCGAGCGTGAACATCATGCCGAACGTCGCCACGAACGAGGAGATGCCGATGACGGCCACGAAGAACCCGTTGGCGAGCCCGACCGCCGTGCTGCAGAGCAGCGAGACGATCACCGCGGGCACGAGCGGCACGCCCGCGTGCGCGAGTTTGTAGAACAGGAACGGCGTGATCAGGTAGACGGCCCCGAACGACAGGTCGATCTCGCCGAGAACCATGACGAACACAACACCGACTCCCAAGATCGCGATCGGCGCGAAATACGGCAGCAGCGTCTTGAAGTTGGACCCGGTCGCGAAGCCGCTCGTGGTCGCCGCGAAGTAGACGATCGTCACGATCGTCACGACGATGATGCTGCCCTCGCGCAGCGTCAGGAAGCCGCGGACGAGCTTCAGGGCGCTCGCCCCGAGGGACCGGTCTGCGCCGGCCGGACCCTCGGGTGGAGCTTGTGCCGGCGCCGTGCTGCTGGGCGCGACGGCCACGACTAGGCCTTGACGACCCCAGCCGCCGAGCGGCTGCCCTCGTAGCGGCTTTTCGTGTTGTTGTACGGCGTCACGGTTTCTTTGGTCAGGAACTTCAGGCCGGTGTCGACGTCGGCGATGCCCGACAGTTTTTCAGACACCTGGTACAGGTACAGCTCGAGGATCGGCAGGAAGCCCTGCAGGTAGGGCTGCTGGTCGATCGTGAACTCGATGTCGCCCTTGGCCAGCAGCTCCTCCGTGATTTCCAGCAGGTCGAAGCCGCCGCCCTTGACGGTCCCGCTGGCACCGTGCTTCTGGATCGTCTGGGCGACGCCCTGCGTCGAGCCGGCGTCGACCGCGAACATGCCCTTAGTGTTCGGGTGACCGGCGAAATACGATTCGATCACCGTGAGCTCGGCCGGGACCGCGGCGCCCGTGGCGACCGTGTGCGTCGTGATCGCCGAGTGCGATTTGAGCGTCTTGAGCGCGCCGTTGATGCGCGGCTGGATGTTGAGCGCCCCGGGGGTCGCGATGAACAGGGCGACTTCGCCGGAGGGCACCAGGGCCGCGATGTGTTCGCCCATCTGTTCGCCGGCGACTTCCAGATCCTGGCCGATGTACGCCAACCGCGGGTTGCCGGCCGCGTCTGCGTTGTAGCCGACGACCGGGATCCCGGCCGACAGCGCCGCCTGCACCGGCGCGTTGAACGCCGTCGGGTCGATCAGCGACACGGCGACGCCGTCGACGCCTGCGCTCACCGCGCTGTTGAGGGCGTTGACCATCTGCCCGACGTTGCTGGTTTCCGAGCCCGTCCACGCGTAGCTGCAGCCGAGCAGTTTGCACGCGTCCTGGATGCCGTACTGCGTCGGCACGAAGAACGGGTTGGTCGTCACGTGGTTGACGAACGTGAATTTGTATTCCTTGCTCGCGTCGAAGATGCTTTTCGCGCCGCTGCCGGAGGACGCGCTCGAACCGCACGCCGCGAGCAGCGTGCTCACCGAGCCGGCCGCTACGCCGGTCAGTGCGGTGCGGCGCAGGAACGCGCGCCGGTCGAATCCTGGACCGTCGACCTCCTGGCGCCGATCGATGAAGTCGAGTTGCTCTACCGCTTCATTGGCCTGGTCTGTGTCTGACATGGGGCTCCTCCTCTGGCTCGCAGGGTCACAACATATGTTCGGCATCCCGCCACTGCCTTCCCGCCAAGCCCCACCATAGTCAACCCGCCATGCGGAATGCCCGCTCCTGGTTTGCGGAAAACCCGCAGTGTGCGCTCGTCGGGCCTGCGAGGTATACCCTCGGACGATGGTCGGAGATCCAGCCGAGCCGCCGCGACAGGACGAGCCGACCGGAGATGAGGAGCGGCCCGAGGATGAGGAGCGCATAGGCCCGCTCACGATCGCGCGCCACGTCAAAGACGACGGCCGCATGCTGATCCTCTACACGCGCGACGCGCAGACGCGCACGTGAGCGAGCGCGCGAACATCGGCCGGCGCTTCTCCGAGCTGCGCGGCGAGGACGTCGTCTACGCGATCCAGCGCCAGGAGCGCACGTTCTTGCCCGCGCGCGACCACTGCCCGCTGGACGCCACGCGGCCGGGGGAGGGGCGGGCGGGATACCAAACAGAGATCCCCTTCCCGTCGTTCGAGATAGCGGTCTTCGACAACCTCTTCCCCGCCTTCCACGCGCCCGAAGGCGCCGCCGAGGTCGTCGTCTACACCGACGACCACGACGCCTCGCTCGCCACGCTCGCGCCCGAGCGCGTCGAGGCACTCATGTGGGTGTGGCGCCACCGCTACGCCGAGCTGGGCGCGCGCGAGGACGTCGACTACGTGTTCATCTTCGAAAACCGCGGCGTCGAGGTCGGCGTCACCCTGCACCACCCGCACGGCCAGATCTACGGCTTCCCGTTCGTGCCGCCCGTCCCCGCGCTCGAGCTGGCCGCCGACGAGCGCCTCGGGGGCTGCGCGCCGTGCACGCTGCTCGCGCGCGAGCTCGAGGACGGGCGGCGTGTCGTCCACGAGAACGACGGCGTCGTCGTCTACGTCCCCTACGCCGCCCGCTGGGCGTATGAGGCGCACATCGTCATGCGCGAGCACCGGCCGAGCCTGCTCGACTGCGAGCCCGACGAGCTGCGCCAGCTCGCCGCCGCGCTGCAGGCGCTCGCGCGCGGGTACGACGCGCTGTTCGAGCGGCCGTTTCCCTACGTGATGGCCGTCCACCAGGCGCCCACCACCGCGGCCGGGGCGGGGCGCGGGCACCTGCACGTCGAGCTCTACCCGCCGCTGCGCACCGCCGAGAAGCTCAAGTACCTCGCCGGCTCCGAGCAGGGGGCCGGCACGTTCATCTCCGACACGCTGCCCGAGGAGTCGGCCGTCAAGCTGCGCGAGGCGATCGAACGTGCCGGCTGAGCGCTGCCGCGCGTTCGCGCCGGGGCGCGTCAACCTGATCGGCGAGCACACCGACTACAACCTCGGGCTGGCGCTGCCGTTCGCGATCGCCGCCGGCGTCACCGTCAGCGCCGAGGCCCAGCCCCCCGGCTCGCCCGACGCGGCGCGCGTCCACGCGTACGCACGCGACCTCGACGAGCGCGACGAGTTCGCCCTGGCCGCGCCCGAGCCCGCCGCTGGCTGGCGCGCGTTCGTGCGCGGCGCGGTCGCCGAGCTCGGCCGCGCCGGCTTTCCGCTCGTCGGCGCGCGGTTGGAGATCAGCGGTGATCTGCCGCTCGGCGCCGGGCTGTCCTCATCCGCCGCGCTCGAGGTCGCGCTGTGCCTCGCGCTGATCGAGCTCGGAGCGCGCGCCTCCGCCGTTCACGGCCTGCAGCACGACGGCGGCGGCTTCAAGGGACCGGCGCGGATCGAGCTCGCGCGGCTGTGCGCGCGCGTGGAGAACGACTGGGTCGGCGCGCATACCGGCCTGCTCGACCAGCTCGCCTCGCTCTATGGCGCGCCCGACACCGCCCTGTGCATCGACTTCCGCACGCTCGACGTCGAGCCCGTGCCGCTCACGCTCGGCGACTGGCGGCTCGTCGTGCTCGACTCCGGCGAGCGCCACCTGCACGCGAGCTCCGGCTACAACCAGCGCCGCGCCGAGTGCGCGCAGGCATGCCGGCTGCTCGGCGTCCAGTCGCTGCGCGACGCGCCCGCCGCCGGCGTCGAGCGCCTGCCCGAGCCGCTGCGCCGCCGCGCGCTGCACGTGCTCGAGGAAAACGAGCGCGTGCGCCAGGCCGTCCGCGCGCTGCGCGACGGCGACCTGCGCGCCGTCGGACTGCTGCTCAACGCCTCGCACGTCAGCCTGCGCGAGAGCTTCGAGGTCTCCACGCCCGCCGTCGAGGCCACCGTGCAGCGGCTGCGCGACGCCGGCGCCTGCGGGGCCCGCCTCGTCGGCGGCGGCTTCGGCGGCAGCGTGCTCGGCCTGTTCGCACCCGGCGCCCGCTGGCCCGCAGATGCGCTCGAGGTGCGCCCGGGGCCGGGCGCGCACCTGTTGGAGGCGTAGGGGGACAGCCGCCGTCGTGCCTGCTTAGGGTGCGAGTCGGCAGGCCGCGCTCTCTCTATCTCCTCTCAAAAACGTCGTATAACCATGGTGATACGGGTCACAGCCGGGCCACGACCACCGCGCAAGCGGTCACCACCATGGCCAGCGACAGCATCGCCAGCGCGCCGTCCAGCGGCGCCAGCAGACCGCCGAGCGACAGCTCCTCGGTGCTGCCGTCGCTCAGCGTGCGCGTGCCGCTCACCGCCAGCGTGCGACGGCGCAGCTCGCGCGCCTGCGAGCTCAAGCGCCGCTGCGCCACGCTCATCGCCATGCAGCCGACCGCGATCAGCACACCTGGGAGCGCCACTTTCTCCGCATTCACGAAGTAGCCCGTGAACGCAGGGAAGGCGCCCCAGCCGATCGCGAACCACAGGTCGCTGTGAAAACGCCCGCCCGCCAGCTCGAGGTTGTACGCGGGCAGGAACAGCGCCCCCACCAGCACCAGCGGCGCCAGCCACGCCGTCACCGTCAGCACGCCCGCCACCCCGATCGCCACCGCCCCCAGCAGACCCGCCACGCCCGCGCACCACAGCGTGCGGTCGCCGATGCTCGTGCGCAGCGGCCGGTCGTGCAGCTCGTCCAGCGCGTGCGCCGCCACTCCCACTGCCAGCGCGAACGCCGCCACCCCCCACAGCAGGCGGTCCACATGCAGCTTCGGCGCAACCGCCGCGCCCAGCGCGAAGTAGCTCAGGTGCCATGCCGTGTACGGCGGGTGCAAGAGCGTCACCGCGTCTCCAACCCGCCCGCCCCCGCGCGCGTAGAACGCCGGGCGCTCGCGCGGTGGGGCCGGGCGCTCGCGCGTCGCGCCCATCGCCAGCTCAACCCTCGCGTGCGTCGTCGCGAGCGCTTGCGTCGCCGCGAACGGATGCGTCGTCGCCGGCGGATGCGCCGCCGGGTGCGTCGCCGCCATCCACGCGCCTGGTCGCGGACATGACCACGCCCCCGCCGAGGCTCATCCGCCGCACGCGCACGTCCCGCAGCCCGGCGTCCTGCCAGTAGCCGACGATCGCATCAGGCGGGTGACGCTCGTAGAAGCCGCGGATGCTCGGGCCGAGGAAGCGGCCCACGCGCGACCAGTCGCGCGAGGCCAGCCGCCCGAGCACGGGCAGCCCGACCGCCGTGTACAGCCGCCACGCCGCGCGCGCCGGCGGCCACGGCGGCACGCCGAACTCCAGCGACGCCACGCGCCCTCCCGGGCGCACCACGCGCGCGAGCTCGCGCATCGTCGCCGCCGGATCGTCCACATAGCGCAGCAGGTACGTGAACGTCAGCGCGTCGAAGCTGCCATCCGCGAACGGCAGCGTCTCGGCCTGCCCCTCCACCAGCTCCACGCGCGGGCGTCCACCGGCCCGCTCGAGCGCCGCGAAGCGCGCCCGCGCGCCCGCCAGCATCTCAGCGCTCTGGTCGATCCCCACCACCGAGCAGTCCGCGCGCGCCAGCAGCTCCGCCGCCACCATGCCCGTGCCCGTCGCCACATCCAGGATGCGCTGCCCCGGCGCCGGCGCCACCTCGCTCACCAGCGCCCGCCGCCAGCGCGGGTCCTGCCAGAAGCTCAGCGCCGCCGACAGCGCGTCGTAGCGCCGCGGCAGGCCGCGGAACAGCTCGATCGCCTCACGCTTGCGCGGCGATCGCCGACCGGCGGAAGCGGCGCCTTCGACGTCGCTGGGTGCGGGCGTGCTCATCGTTCTCGCCAATCTGACAGGCTAACGCTCAGATGGCCGCAGTCATGCTGATAACCGGCGCATCCAGCGGCATCGGCGAAGCCACCGCGCGGCGCCTCGCGCGCGAGCCCGAATCCTCGCTCGTACTCGTCGCCCGCCGCGAGGAGCGCCTGCGCGAGCTCGCCCGCGAGCTCGGCGGTGGGGGCGTCATCAGCGGCGAGGACCGCGTCAGCTACGTCGCAGCCGACCTGCTCGACGAGGACGCGCCCGCGCGCATCCGCGAGCACGTGCTCGAGCGCCACGGCCGGCTCGACCTGCTCGTCAACAACGCCGGCGCCGCCTGGCGCGCGCGCTTCGCCGACGGCGGCTACGAGAACGTGCGGCGCACGATGGCGATCAACTTCGACGCGCAGGTGCGGCTCACCGAGGCGCTGCTGCCGCTGCTGCGCGCATCCGCGCCAAGCGCGATCGTCAACGTCGCCTCAACCGCCGGCAGGGTCTCGCGCGTGGGCAGCGGCGCCTACAGCGCATCCAAGTTCGCGCTCGCCGGCTGGACCGACGCGCTGTGGGCGGAGGAGCACGCCGCCGGCGTGCACGTCGGGCTGGTGCTGCCCGGGTTCATCTCCACCGAGGGCTTCCCCCAGTCGGAGCTCACCGCCAAGCCTTGGACGCGCTGGATCGTCTCCACGCCCGAGCACGCCGCCGAGGCCATCTATGAGACCGGCATCGGCCGCAAGCCCGAACGCTACGTCCCGCGCGCCTACGCGCTCGCCGGCGTGCTGCGGATCATCGCCCCCGGGCTCGTGCGCCGCGCGATCGGCGGCAGCGCCGCCGCAGTGATGACGACCACCACCGGCGCCGACATGGCCGAACGCCGCAACGGCGCCGGGTCGGGCGCCGGCGGCGCCCCGTCCGGCTAGCGCCGGCTCACGGCTCCAGCTCGCCCGCGTACAGCGCGAACACCGCGCCCTGCGGGTCCGCCGCGACCGCGAGCTTCGCGATCTCGATGTCGATCGGCCCCGCCAGCTTGGCGCCGCCAAGCTCGTCCAGCCTCGCCAGCGCCTGCTCCATGTCCTCGACGCCGAAGTACACGAGCCAGCTCGGCGGCGACGGCGGCGTCAGCCCGCGCATGCCGCCGTTGTTCGCACCGGCGTTCTTGGCCGTCAGATAGCGGTCCTGGAGCCCCTCGGCCTCCTCCAGCTCCCAGCCGAACAGGCCGCCGTAGAAGGACGCCGACGCATCCAGATCGGGGGACTGCAGCTCGTTCCACACGAGCGCACCGGGGGCGTTCACCAGCTCCGCGCCGATCGTGTCGCCCGGTTGCCATAGCATGAAGTACGCGCCCTGCGGGTCCTGGATCACCGCCATCCGCCCCGCCGTCATCACGTCGAACGGCGGCGCGTGCACCGTGCCGCCGAGCTCCTTCGCGCGTTCGGCCACCGCGTCCGCGCTGTCCACCGATACGTACGAGTTCCACAGCGGCGGCACGCCCGCGTCGCGCTGCTGCTGCGGCTGCGGCCCGATCGCCGCCACGCGCTTGCCGTCGACCAACTGCATCGAGTAGTACGCGTCATCGCCCAGCGGTATGTCGTTGGCCTGCCAGCCGAGCAGGGGGCCGTAGAACGCCTTGGCCCCGTCCTGGTCGGGCGTCGTCAGCTCGCTCCAGCAGAACGTTCCCGGCGTGTACCCGCTGCGCTCGCCCATTGCTCGCGAGCGTATCGCACGGCCGACAGCCGGCGTGTTACCAGCTGGATCAGCGGCCGGTGTGCCAGCTACATTCGCAACCGGTGGCGCTCGAGATCCCAATCCGCGGCGAGACGATCAGGCTCGGGCAGCTGCTGAAGCTCGCCGGACTCGTCGACAGCGGCAGCGAGGTCAAGGCGCTGCTGGCAAGCGAGCCGGTGTCGGTCAACGGCGAGCGCGAGACGCGCCGCGGCCGGCAGCTGCACCGCGGCGACGTCGTGCGCGTGGGCGAAGACGAGCTGCGCGTGAGCTGAGCGCGAGCTGCGCGACGAGAGTCAGCTCACGCGCACGACGATCAGCGCCGGCAGCGTCGGAACGCTGCTGCCGCCGAGCGGCTCGGAGGTGACCATCACTTCCCTGACGCCGTTCACGCTGCCGGGCACGCCGACGCTGGCGGCGCCATCGGTGGCGACGGTGAACAGCGCGTCCGTCGGCAGCGGCCGGCCGGACGCGGAGCGTTTGAGCCACACCTCATAAACGCGACCGGGGGCGGACTGCGGCATGCCGGCGATGCTCAGCTGCGCGTGCCCGTCGCTGACGCTCAATGACGCGCTCGCCCCGCGCGGGATCACCGTCGCGCGCGATACGCGCGTGCCGCCGCCCGAGCCGGGGACGAGCGCAACCGCCGCCAGCGCGATCACCGCGGCCGCGAGCACCGCCACCGCGAGGTTCGGCCGCCAGCGCAGCCGGGCGAGCGCGGGCGGACGTCGGGCGCCGGCGCGCTCATCGGCCGGACGCCGGCGCGCGCCGGCGTGCACGCTCGACATCACCCGCTGCTTGAGCTCGGGCGGCGCGCTCAGCTGCGCGGCCGCAGCCGGCAGCGCCGCGGCGACGACCTGCAGCGCGGCGACCTCCTCGCGGCAGACCGCACACGACTCGAGGTGGCGGCGGAAGGCGTCGTGCTCCTCGTCGGTGAGCGCGCCGAGCACGTACGGCGCCGCGTTGCCGCCGCATGCCTCGGGATCGACGTGTGGCATGTCGGTGCTCATTGCACAACCTCCGCGGGGTCTCCGAGCGTCATGCGCATCTTGGCCAGGCCGAGGCGCATACGCCCCTTGATGGTGCCAACCGGCAGCTCGAGCATCGAGGCGATCTCCACGTGCGTGAGCCCCCCGAAGTACGCGAGCTCGATCACGCGGCTCTGCTCGTCGGGCAGCTGCTCGAGCGCGCCGCGGATCTCGCGCGCCTCGTCCCGGCGCGCGAACTCCACGTCGGTGCGCTCGGGCGCGGCGAGCCGCTCCTCGATTCCGTCCGCGCTCACGCGCCCGCGATCGTGGACCGTGCGCCGGCGCAGGGCGTCGATCGCGCGGTTGTGCACCACGCCGAGCACCCACGTGCGCACGCTGCCGCGTCCGCGGTCATAGCGCGCGCCGCTGCGCCACAGCGACAGGAACGCCTCCTGCACGACGTCCTCCGCCAGCGCCCGCTGCCCGCACATACGGTACGCGAGCGAGAATGCCGCATCGGCGTGGCGGTCGTAGATCGCCTCGAACGCCGCCGCCTGGCCCGTGTAGACCAGCTGCATCAGCTCCTCGTCCGCGAGCACGCCCAGACCGGCGGCCGAGCTGCCGGTCTCGGATCGCCCGGCTGCGAAGCGCAGCGGCTTGAACATCGGCCTCATTGTTACGCCGTCCCCAGCCGGTCGCCTACGCCTTGATCAGCGGCCCCGCCTTGGCGAGCACTTCGGCCTTCGTCAGCGGCACGTCGAAGCCGCCATCGGGCGTGGGGCTCTCGCCGATCAGCAGGTCGATCGCGGCGGCGTGGCGCGCCTCGATCTGCACGATGCTGCCGGCGGCGGCGAGCACCGTCCTGCTCTGCAGCGACGGCGCGGCGCCGTTGTAGGCGCCAACGCCCGTGTTCTCGAGCACCGACGCCAGCGCCAGGAACGAGCTCTGGCTGCTCGCGGGGAACACGAACGCCGGCTTGGCGACGGGCGTGCCGCCGAGCTGTTTGATCACCGTGCTGAGCGCGTTCACGTGGTCCTGCTCCTCTTCGCCGAACTGCCTCGCATATGCCCTGGCCTGGCCGCTGAGCCCCACCTGCCGGCCCTTGACGTTGTAGAAGTCCGACTCGAGGTACTCGAGCGTCAGGGCGAAGTTGAGGATTTCCAGGTCGCCGCCGCCTGACGCCGCGAGCGCCTGCGAGACGAACGGCGTCACCCCGGCCGGGCCGTACACGGCGCCCGCGGCGAGCGCGCCGCGCAGGATGAAGCCCGCGCGCGTGATGCCGTGCACCTCCACGTCCGCCAGCTCGGGGCCGGGCGCTCGCGTCGGCGCGCTGTCTGAAGGTCTGTCGTTGGACATCGCTCTCTCTCCTTGTCTGTCGCTGCGCTCAGGCCAGGAACGGCTTGACCGCCGCCAGCACCGTTGACATGTCGGCCGGCTTGGCAAACGCGCCATCCGGAGTGATCGACTTCTTGACGAGCGTGCCGAGACTCGCCGCGTGGCGTGCCTCGACACTGTGGATCGCAAGCGCCGTCGCGAGGATCTCCGGGCTCTGGATGTTGCCCGCCTGTCCGAGGTAGGCGGCCGCGCCGAGGTTCTCGACCGTGTACGCGAGCTGCGCGACCTGCGTCGCGCTGGTGATCGGGAACCTGCCGTTCGGGTTGGCCGCGGGGGTTCCGCCCAGCTTTTCGACGGCGCCTTTGAGCGCTTCCACGTGCGTGCGCTCCTCGCCGCCGAAGCGCTTGATCAGCGCCCCCACCTTGCCGGTGAAGAGGCCCGACGCGACGACCTTCTCGTAGAACCCGGTCTCCAGGTACTCGAGCGTGAGCGCGTAGTTGAGGATCGCCAGATCGCCGCTGCTGGCCTTCGTGGAGGTGCTCGCCGTGGCCGTGCGCGCCACCGTCGAAGCGGTCTTGCCGCCGCCGCCGCACGCGGCGAGCACGAAAGCGCTGAAGCTCGCGGCGCCGGCGCCTCCGGTCATCTTCAGGAATCGCCTGCGGTCGACGTCGTCGCGCACGAGGCGCTCGACGATCCCCGCCGGCCGCGGCGCGAGCTCGTCATTCGCTTGCCCTGCCATCTTCTGCACCTCCGCTTCGACTTTGTTTTCTGTCTATACGGAGGCGGCGCGGCCGCGGATCACTGCAGCTGAAACACGTCCGCCAGCAGCTCGTAGGAGCGCCGCCGCGCCTCGTGCTCGTAGGTGATGCACACGACGATCGCCTCTTCGGCGCCGTAGCTGTCAACCACCTCCGCGAGTTTGGCGCGCACGTTCTGCGGCGATCCCACCACCGCGCGGCGCTCCGAGCGGGGCGCGGTGGCGCCGGCGGCGCCCTGGCGCTCGCGGCTGCGGTCCTCGGCCGCGAGGAAGCGCAGCGCGTCCTCGGGCGGCGGCACGGCGATCAGCTGGCCGCGACGCAGCAGCGTGAACGTCATCCGCCCGCTGGCGGCCAGCCGCTGCGCCTGCTCGTCGCTGTCCGCACAGATCACCCACACGCCCACGGCGGTGCGCGGCGTGGCGTCTTCGTGTTGGCGTTCTGCGAAGCGCTCGCGATACAGCGCCGCGATCTCCGCCCCGTTTGGGTTGATGAAGTCGGCGAACGCATAGGGCAGCCCGAGGTCGGCGGCCCAGATGGCGCTCTGCGGCGAGGAGCCCAGCAGCCACGCCTCGGGCGTGTGCGGTCGCCCGGGCAGCGTCTTCGCCAGGCGCTGGAATGGATGATCTACGGGCAGCCGATCGTGGAGGTACCCGAGCAGCTCCACCAGCTGCTCGGGGAAATCGTCCGGCGAGGCCTGGCGGCGGTCGCGCTGCAGGGCGTACGTGGTCATCGGATCTGTCCCCGCAGCGCGACCGAGGCCGAGGTCGATGCGTCCCGGGAACAGCGCCGCGAGCACGCTGAACGTCTCGGCCACCTTCAGCGGGCTGTAGTGCGGCAGCATCACGCCGCCGCTGCCCACGCGGATACGCTCGGTGGCAGCGGCGATCGGCCCGATCAGCGCCTCGGGGCTCGGGCCCGCGAGCATCGGGCCGCCGTGGTGCTCGGCCACCCAGTAGCGGTGATAGCCCAGCCGATCGGCCAGGCGCGCGAGGTCGAGCGTGTTCGCGAGCGCCTGCGCGCCCGAGGACCCCTGGGAGATCGGGGATTGATCCAGGACCGACAGGCGGAGGGGCGCACCGGTGCTTGCCACGTGGCACGCAGGTTATGACGACGCGGTAGGGTTTGACTGCACCTTCGGGGAGGAGACCGATGTATCAACCAGTGCTGTTCCGCGACCGTCCGCGCCCTGCGCAGATCGTGATCGGCGGCGTCATCCCGGCGATCGCCGGCGCGGTCGCCGGCGTGCTGGTGGGCGTCTCCAGCGGCGCCTACTGGGGCTACGCCGCATTCGTCGCGGTTGCCAGCGTGATCGCCGGCTTCGAGCACCAGGACGGCTGGGGCGGCGCCGACCGCGGCCTGGTGGCCGGCTTCGTCTACGGCGTCGGCCTGCTGCTCGCGCACGCGATCGCCGGCACGCACGCGAAGGTCTCGCTCGGCAGCTTCCCGCCGCTGCTCGCCGTCGTCACCGCCATCGCCGGCATGCTCCTGACCGCGACCGGCGGCTGGCTCGCGCGCGTCCTGCGCGAGCGCGGGCAGGCGAGCGCGACGATTCCTGTCGAGTGATCAGCGCACAGCTGCCGCGCCGACCGGCGCGCCGTGAGGTCTCAGCTCGCGGCGTGATCAGCCCGCGAGCCAGCCGGGCGGCACGAGCAGCACCGAGCAGTGCGCTTTGTGGACGACCTTCCTGCTGACGCTTCCGATCGCCTTCAAGCCCCCCAGCCGGCGGCTGCCCATCACCGCGAGCACGCTCGCATGCTGCTGGGAGGTCTCGATGATCAGCTCGGCCGCGGCGCCGGGCTCCACCCGCACCTCGCAGGCGCCGTCGATCGCCTGCTCCAGCCTGCCCGCCTGAGACTCGATGCGGTGCGGCCGCGCGCCCGACTCCACGCCGATCGTGTGCAGCAGGGTGACCTTCGCGCCGTGCTCGCCCGCCAGCCTGCCGACCCAGTCGACCAGCTCGTCGGACCCGTCCAAGCCGTCGCTCGCCAGCACGATGTGCTCCGGGAACCGGCCCGCGCCCTCGGGCAGCGAGCGCGCCGACAGCACGGGCGCCACGAGCGCGTCCAGCGCCCCCTCCGCCACGCTGTCCAGGAACTTCCCGCCGAGCCACGAGGTCGTCGGCGCGCCCAGCGCCAGCAGGTCGCGGCCCGCCGCATGCTCGAGCACCTGCTGGGACGGAGGCCCCTCGGGCTCGATCACCCCTTCGCATGGCACGCCCGCCTCTTTCGCGAGCCGCTGGGCGTGCGCAAGGATCCCCTCCGCGTGGCTCTGGCTGATCGCCGCGTGCTGGTACAGGCCACTGCCTTCCACCGCCGTCACCGCCAGCAGCGTCATGCGCGCCTGCGGGCCGGCGAGGACCGCCGCCTGTTCCACGGCCGCGTAGCTGTTGTGCGTGCCGTCGACGGCGCACAGCACGTCCGTGAACAGGCCATCGGCCTGCGCTGCGCTTCCAGCCTGCTTCGTCTGTGGTGTTCCTGTGTCGCTCATGAGCAGAACCTAAGGTCCCCACGCCCTTCGGGCATCCGTTGATTTCCCTGACGTTGCGAGTGAGACGCCGCAGTGCTCGCCCCCGCGCCGTCGGTAGGCTAACAAGCATGAGCGATCCCGCGAGCGAGTCCCCGCCTCCCTATCACCTGTTCCTCAGTCCCGACGAGGTGCCGGTGGCGGCCAGCGCGTTGCGGCTGCTGATCTCCGACGAGGCGGGCCAGCCCGAGATCCGGCGCCTGGCGCGCGAGGTCATCGACGCCCTCGAGCAGCCGCCCGACGCCCAGGGCACGGTGACGGTGGCGCTCGAGCCACGGCAGATGAAGATCACCCACAGCGCCGTGCGGCTGCTGCTCAACGACCTGCAGCGCGAGCAGGCCGACGAGCGGGAGATCCTGCGCGGCATCCTCGACAAGCTCCCCGACGAGCACGTCATGCGCGCGATCGCCCTGGAGTAGCGGCCGTGTGCCTGGCGATTCCCGGCCGAGTCGTGGAGGTCGTCGACGCCGCCAGCCAGCTAGCCAAGGTCGACGTCGCCGGCGTCAGGCGCACGGTCAACCTCGCGCTGCTCGACGACGACCCGCACGCGCTCGTCGGCAGCTGGGTGCTGATCCACGTCGGCTTCGCGCTGTCGCAGATCGACGAGCGCGAGGCGCTCGCCACGCTCGCGCTGCTCGCGGAGATGGGCGCCGAGTACGAGCAGGAGCTGCGCGAGCTGCAGGAGAGCGCGGTCGAATGAGGCGGGGCTCTGGATGAATGACGCGGGGCTCGCGATGAGCGCGACCGGCGGCCGCCCGTGAGGTTCGTGGACGAGTTCCGCGACGCCGAGCTCGGGCGGGCGCTCGCCGCCGAGATCCGCTCGGCGCTCGAGCCCGGGCGCACGTACAAGCTGATGGAGGTGTGCGGCGGGCACACCCACGCGATCTACCGCTACGGCATCGACGGCATGCTGCCCGAGGCCGTTGAGCTCGTGCACGGGCCCGGCTGCCCGGTGTGCGTGCTGCCGACGGGCCGTGTCGACGACGGCATCGCAATCGCGAGCCAGCCGAACGTCATCTTCACCTGCTTCGGCGACATGCTGCGCATCCCCGGCTCGCACGGCAGCCTGCTCGACGCCAAGGCGCAGGGAGCGGACGTGCGGATGGTGTACTCGCCGCTGGACGCGCTCGCGATCGCCCGGCGCAACCCCGAGCGCGAGGTCGTGTTCTTCGCGATCGGCTTCGAGACCACCGCGCCGTCCACAGCGCTCACGCTGATGCGCGCCAGGGCCGAGCGCGTCTCCAACTTCTCGTGCATGTGCAACCACGTCACGATCGTGCCGCCGCTGCGCGCGCTGCTGGACTCGCCTGCGCTCGAGATCGACGGCTTCATCGGCCCCGGACACGTCGCCACCGTCGTCGGCGCGCGGCCCTTCCAGTTCATCGCCGAGGACTACGCAAAGCCGCTGGTCATCTCCGGCTTCGAGCCGCTCGACGTGCTGCAGTCGATCCACAAGCTGCTCGCGCAGCTCGCCGACGGCCGTCGCGAGGTCGAGAACCAGTATGCGCGCGTCGTCCCCTGGGAGGGCAACCCGCGCGCTCTCGCCGTCATCGCCGAGGTGTTCGCGCTGCGTCCGCACTTCGAGTGGCGCGGCCTCGGCTTCATCTCCCAGAGCGGGCTGCGCCTGTCCGACGCCTACGCCGAGCTCGACGCAGAGCTGCGCTTCAGCGTCCCCGGCATCCGCGTCGCCGACCCCAAGGCGTGCCAGTGCGGCGAGGTGCTCAAGGGCGCCATCAAGCCGTGGGAGTGCAAGGTGTTCGGCACCGCCTGCACGCCCGAGCGCCCGATCGGCACCTGCATGGTCTCGCCCGAGGGCGCCTGCGCCGCCTACTACACCTACGGTCGCCACGCCGGCGCGCGCGATGCGGTCGGCCGCAGCGAGGTGGCCAGCGCAGGCGAAGCGGGCGACGCGACGGAGCGCCGCGAGGTGGCGGTGTGAGCGGCGCCACGCGCGAGCAGCGGATCGGTGAGATCGTGCAGCGCACGCGCGCGCGGCCCGCGCGCTTTCGCGATGAGCGCATCACCATGGCGCACGGCGCCGGCGGCAAGGCGTCGCAGTCGCTGATCGAGGGCCTTGTGCTGCCGGCGCTGCGCAACGACGCGCTCGCCGCGCTCGGCGACGCCGGGACGCTGTCGGCGGACGGCGTGCGCCTGGCGTTGAGCACCGACAGCTTCGTCGTCACCCCCATCCGCTTCCCCGGTGGCTCGATCGGCGAGCTCGCGGTCAACGGCACCGTCAACGATCTCGCCGTCTCCGGCGCGAGGGCGCGGGCGCTGACGCTGTCGCTGGTGCTCGAGGAGGGGCTGGACGCGCAGGAGCTGCGCGCGGAGATCGACGCGGTCGCCCGCGCCGCACGCGCGGCGGGGGTGCAGGTGATCGCGGGCGACACCAAGGTCGTCGAGCGCGGGCACGCCGATCGGATGTACGCGTGCACCACCGGCATCGGCGTGCTCGACCCGCGCGCCGAGCTGTCGACCGCGGCACTCGCGCCGGGGGACCGCATCCTCGTCTCCGGCGCGATCGGCGAGCACGGGATGGCGATCATGCTCGCGCGCAACGAGTTCGCGCTCGAGGCCGACATCCGCTCGGACACACGCTCGCTGTGGCCGGCCGTCGACGCGCTGCTCGACGCCGCCGGCGCGAGCGTGCACTGCATGCGCGACGCCACCCGCGGCGGCGTCGCCTCGGCGCTCAACGAGCTGGCGCGCGCATCGGGGGTGGCGGCGCTCGTGCGCGAGCACGACGTGCCGGTCGCGCCCGCCGTCGCCGGCGCCGCCGAGCTGCTGGGGATCGATCCGCTGTACGTCGCCAACGAGGGCAAGCTCGTCGCGTTCGTCGCGCCGGAGCTTGCGGGAGCGGCGCTCGACGCGCTGCGCGCGGTCCCCGGCTGCGAGCAGGCGGCGGACATCGGCGAGGTCCTGGCCGAGCCCCCGGGGATGGTGCTCGTCGACACCGCCTTCGGCGGGCGCCGCGTGCTGGACCTGCTCGCCGGCGACCCGCTCCCCCGGATCTGCTGATGCACGAGCCGCTCCCCTGGACCTGCTGATGCACGAGCTGTCGCTCAGCCGCTCGATCCTCGACGCCGCTGTCGCGCACGCCGACGGGCACAGCGTGGTGGCGGTCGACGTGACCGTCGGGGCGCTGCGGCAGGTCGTTCCGAGCTCGCTTTCCTTCTACTTCGGGATCGTCTCTCACGGAACCGGCTGCGAGGGTGCGCAGCTGCGCACGCGCGTGGCGCCGGCGCGGCTGCGCTGCGCGTGCGGGCACGAGTGGGAGCTGCACGAGCCCGCGTTCCGCTGCCCGCGCTGTGCCGGCGGCGAGGTGACCGTGCTCAGCGGCGAGGAGCTGACCGTGGACTCGATCGAGGTGGAGGACGAGCCGCAGGATGCCGTCGGGGACGACGACGCGAGGGAGGAGGAGCCGTGCACCGCAGCAAGGTGAGGGTCGCCACCGACGTGCTCGACGCGAACGACACGATCGCGCGCGCCAACCGCGCCGACTTCGACCGCGCGGGCGTGCGCGTGGTCAACCTCATGAGCGCGCCCGGCGCGGGCAAGACGGCGCTGCTCGAGCGCGTGCTCATGGACGGCCTCGGCGCCGTGCGCGTGGGCGTGCTCGAGGGCGACGTGCAGGGCTCCTTCGACGCCGAGCGCCTGTCCGCGCTGCACGTGCCCGTCACGCAGCTGAACACCGACCCGGGCTTCGGCGGCGAGTGCCACCTCGACGCCAACATGGTGCGCTCCGCGCTCGGCGCGATCCCGCTGCAGGAGATCGACCTGCTGGTGATCGAGAACGTCGGCAACCTCGTCTGCCCCGCCGAGTTCCGCGTCGGCGAGGACCGGCGCGCGATGGTCTCCTCGGTCACCGAGGGCGAGGACAAGCCGCTGAAGTACCCGCTCATGTTCCGCGCGTGCGAGCTGGTGCTCGTCAACAAGATCGACCTGCTGCCCCACCTCGACTTCTCGCTCGAGCGCTTCCTCGCCAACCTCGACCAGGTCAACCCCCACGCGCAGCACATGCTCGTCAGCGCCCGCACCGGCGAGGGCGTCGACGCGTTCGCGCGCTGGCTCGCGGACGTCGCGTGAACGGCGCCGGCCGTCTTCAGACGCCGGCCGCCGGCCGGGGCGCCGGCTCCGCTGCCGCCGCGATGAACGAGCGGGCGCACGCACGCGTGCGGGAGCTGCTGGCGCTGCGCAGCGACGCCACCGATCGCTTCTTCGTCTCGGCGGCGGAGCCGCTCGCGCGCCTGTGCAAGCTCGTCGCCGAGCGCTTCTGGGGCGGCGGGCGGCTGCTTGCGATCGGCGGCTCGCCGCAGGCGCGCTCGGATGCGCGCCACGTGGCCGTCGAGTTCGTGCACCCGGTGATCGTCGGCAAGCGCGCGCTGCCCGCGCTCGCGCTCACGGGCGAGCACGGCCCGCTGCGCGAGGAGGTCGAGCTCGCCGCCGAGCCCGGCGACATCGCGATCGCGTTCGGCGCCGACGCGGACACGACCGCCGCGCTCGACGCGGCCCGCCGGCGCGGCTGCCTGACGATCGCGTTCGAGCGCGTCGGCGCCGAGTGGGAGCTCGAGCCGCCGCTCGCAGACGCGTTCGTGCGCCAGGAGCTGACCGAGACCGCCTACCACGTGCTGTGGGAGCTCGTGCACGTGTTCTTCGAGCATCGCGGGCTGCCGGCGGCGCCCGCGCGCGACGTCGGCGCGGCGAGCTTCCTCTACCCGTTCCTGAGCGAGCGGCCCGCCGGCGGTGCCGACGATGTAGAGGACGAGCTCGAGCGCGTGGTCGACGACGTGCGCTGCTCGATCCTGATGAAGGCGCAGGAGATCTCCGCGCTGCGCACGCAGACGCTCGAGGACGGCGCCGGCACGCTGATCGCGGCGGCGGCAGCGCTGCGCGAGCGCCTGGACGGAGGCGGCACGGTGCTCGCGCTCGGCAACGGCGGCTCGGCGACCGACGCGATGGACGCCGTCGCCGACCTGCGCGCCGCGCCCGGCGGCTGGCCGGCGCGGCGCGTGCTCGACCTGACCCAGGACCCGTCGATCCTCACCGCGATCGCCAACGACGTCGGCGTCGAGGCGATCTTCCAGCGCCAGGTCATCGCGCACGGCCGCGCGGGCGACGCGGTGTTGGCGTTCTCCACCAGCGGCGGCTCCGCCAATGTGACCCGCGCGCTGGCCGAGGCGCGCGAGCGCGGCCTGGCGACGGTGGCGCTGGTCGGCTACGACGGCGGCGAGATCGCAGCTCGCCAGCTCGCCGACCACGTGATCGTCACCCGCTCGCAGAGCATCCCGCGCATCCAGGAGGCGCAGGCCAGCGCCTGGCACGTGCTGCGCGAGCTGATCGAGCTCGACGCCGGCGCTTGCGACGCGAGCGAGCCCATCGACTCCGGCAACTCCGACGGGACGCAATGAAGACCATCGCGCGCACCCGTTTGCGCGCCCGCGTGGAGGGCGTCGTGCAGGGTGTGGGATTCCGCCCGTTCGTCCATCGGCTCGCGCGGCAGCACATGCTGTCGGGCTGGGTGCGCAACGACGCGCGCGGCGTGCTGCTCGAGGTGGAGGGCGAGGCCGAGGCGGTCGAGCGCTTCCTCGCGCGCCTCAGCGGCGAGCCGCCGCCGCTGGCGGTGGTGGAGCGCGTGCGCGCCGAGCGGCTGGAGCCCGCCGGGGCAGATGGCTTTCGCATCCTGCCCAGCCGTGCGGCGGCGGAGCCCGAGGGCGCCGATGCGCCCGGCGAGCTCGCCGCGCTCGTGTCGGCGGACGTCGCGCCATGCGAGGACTGCCTGGCGGAGCTGTTCGATCCGGGCGATCGCCGCCACCGCTACCCCTTCGTCAACTGCACCAACTGCGGCCCGCGCTTCACGATCGTGCGCGGCGTCCCCTACGACCGCGCGCGCACGACGATGAGCGCGTTCGACATGTGCGCGGCCTGTAGCGCCGAGTACGAGAACCCGGCGAGCCGGCGCTTTCACGCGCAGCCCAACGCCTGCCCGGTGTGCGGGCCGACATTGCGCCTGGTCGAGCGCTCGGACCGCATGCTCACCGGCGAGGACGCGCTGGCGGGCGCCGTGGCGGCGCTGCTCGACGGGCGGATCGTCGCGGTCAAGGGCGTAGGCGGCTACCACCTGGCGTGCCTCGCCGACGACGAGCGGGCGGTGGCACAGCTGCGCGCACGCAAGCGCCGGGAGGAGAAGCCGTTCGCGCTGATGGCCGCCCACCTCGCCGCAGCGAGCGCGCTCGTCGAGCTGACACCGGCCGAGCGGGAGCTGATGAGCGGCCCGGAGCGGCCGATCGTGATCGCGCGCCGCCGCGACGGCGTGACCGTCGCCAAGGCGGTCGCGCCGGGCTCGCCGGACCTCGGCGTGATGCTGGCGTCGACGCCGCTGCACCACCTGCTGCTGGCGGACGCGCACACGACCCTGGTGATGACCAGCGGCAACGCGAGCGACGAGCCGATCGCCTATCGCGACGAGGAAGCGCTTGCCGGCCTCAGCGCGATCGCCGACGCGATGCTCGTGCACGACCGCCCGATCCACATGCGGGTGGACGACTCGATCGTGCGCGCGCTGGACGCCGATGTTGGGCGCCCGCTGATGCTCAGGCGCTCCCGCGGCTACGCGCCCCGCAGCCTCGCGCTGCCCTTGAACGCGCGGCCGATGCTGGCGTGCGGCGCCGAGCTCAAGAGCACATTCTGCGTGGCCAGCGGCTCGCGCGCGTGGGTCTCGCAGCACATCGGCGACCTGCGCAACTGGGAGACGCTGCGCTCGTTCCGCGAGGGGATCGACCACTTCCAGGCGCTGTTCGCCGTCGAGCCAGAGGTCGTCGCGCACGACCTGCACCCGGACTACCTCTCCACGGGGTACGCGCTGGCGCGCGAGGGCGTGGAGCTCGTGGCGGTCCAGCACCACCACGCGCACCTCGCCGCGGTGCTCGCCGAACACGGGGAACGGGGGCGGGCGATCGGCGCGATCTACGACGGCTCGGGGCTCGGCAGCGACGGGACCGTGTGGGGCGGCGAGCTGCTGCTCGGCGACCTCACGCATGCCGAGCGCATCGGGCACCTGCACCCCGTCCGGCTTCCCGGCGGCGACGCGGCCGTGCGCGAGCCATGGCGGATGGCGTGCGCGTGGCTGCTCGCCGCGTTCGACGGCGAGGCACCGCTGCCCGCGAGCATGGTCGGCCGGGTCGACAGCGAGCGCTGGGAGCAGGTCGCCGAGATCGCCCGGCGCGGCACGAGCTCGCCGATGACGAGCAGCGTCGGGCGCCTGTTCGACGCGGTCGCGGCGCTGTGCGGCATTCGCATGACGGCCCGCGACGAGGGCCGCGCGGCGATCGAGCTGGAAGCCGCAGCGACGTGCGCGCCGGCGAGCGGACGCAGCGCCTACCCGCTCCCGGTCCTCGAGGACAGGCAGATGCTGCAACTCGACGCACGCGACACGGTGCGGGCGATTGTCGAGGACCTCGCCGCCGGGACCTCGCCGGCCGCGGTGAGCTCGCGCTTCCACAACGGCCTCGCCGACGCGACCGCACGCGCGCTGTCGCTGCTGGCGCAGCGCGAAGGGGTGGGAACCGTGGTCCTCTCGGGCGGGGTCTTCCAGAATCGGCTGCTGCTCGAGCGCTGCACGACGCGGCTCGCCGACGCGGACCTGCGCGTATTGATCCCGCGCGAGCTGCCGCCCAACGACGGCGCCATCTCCTACGGGCAGGCAGCGGTGGCCGCGGCGCAGCCGCGAACGTGAGCACGAACTCCAAATTTTGGGAGTTGCTTGGAGTTCATTTGGAGTTCGCGGCTGGCAGCGTGGGCGAACCGACGGCCAGCTCGCGCGCCTCCCGCAGCACCCGCTCAGCTAGCGAGTCCATAACCCCCGCCACCTCTGCACACAGCCCGCCGCCCGCATCGAAGCACGCCCCCTCGACCCCGTAGACGACGACCCTCTCCGGCAGCCGCCCCAGCGCCCGTGCGAGCTCGACCGCCTCTCCCACCCCAACCGCGTGCGTGGAGGAGGAGCCGCGCATCAGCACCGGGACCGGCTCCCGCGAGGCGTCAACGCGGTGGATCGTGCCGGGCTCAGCGCCCGAGCGGATCGCGTCCACCAGCACCACCGCCCGCGAGCCCTCCCACAGCTCCAGCAGCCCCAGCGGCTCGCCCTCGTACTCCAGCACCGCGATCGCCGCGTCTCCGGGCGCCGCTGCGCCATCGACGCGCGCGCCCAGCCGGCGCGCGACCTCGACGCCCGCGCCGTCGTCTTGGCGCAGCGTGTTGCCCACCCCGATCACGACCACGGCGGGCTGTGCGGCCACCGTCGCGCGCGTGCGGCCACCGCCCAGCTCAGCCACGATCTGCGGTCGGCTCAGCCACGATCTGCGGTCGGCTCAGCCACGCTCGACGGTCAGCTTCAGGAAGTGCGTCGCGCAGGAGATGCACGGATCGTGGTTGCGGATCGTCTGCTCGCAGCGCAGCGACAGCTGCTCGTCCGGCAGGTCCAGTCCCGCTTCGACGACCGCGCGCAGGTCCTCCTCGATCGCCAGCTGGTTCTGCGAGGTCGGCGGCACGATCCTGGCGTCGAGGATCGCGCCGTCGTCGTCGATCTCGTAGCGGTGATACAGCAGGCCGCGCGGAGCCTCGGTGGCGCCGTGGCCGACCGCGCGCCGCGGCAGCACATCGACGGCCGGCGCGTCCGGCTCGTCGTAGCCGTCGATGATCGCAAGCGCTTCGTCGCACGCCTGCACCAGCTCGACCGCGCGCACGACGATGCTCTGGAACGGGTTGCGGCACACCGCTCCCAGGCCGGCCTCGCGCGCGGCGTCGGCCGCCAGCGGGCGCAGCTGTGCCGACGCGAGCGCGTAGCGCGCGAGCGGGCCCGTCAGGTAGGTGCCGCGCTCGCGGATGCGGGCGTGCAGCGCGTTGGAGTGCTCGACGTGCTCCTCCACCACGTGCGCGTCGAACTCCTCCGGCTCGATGTCCAGGCCGCCGTCGGAGCGGATGCGCCCGCGGTCGATCGGGTAGGCGCCCGGCTCGGACAGCGCGAGCAGCTCCGGCGCGCGCTCCACGTCCGGAAACTCCAGCGTCGCCGCCCAGCGCACCGTCGCGAGCGCAGTCTCTCGCGCGCGCTCCAGCGGGTCGACGAGCGTGCGCAGCTCGGCGCGCGCGGGGGCCCTGTAGAAGCCGCCCACGCGCACGTTGATCGGGTGCACCTCGCGCCCTCCCACCAGCGCCATCAGCGCGTTGCCCGCCTTCTTCATCTGCAGGCCCTGTTCGACGATCTCGCGGTGCTCGCGCGCCATCTCCACCGCCCCCGCGTAGCCGAGGAAGTCGGGCGCGTGCAGCATGTACACGTGCAGGCTGTGGCTCTCGATCCACTCGCCGCAATACAGCAACCGGCGCAGGTCGCGCAGCGGGCCCGCGTCGATCGCCACGCCGCACGCGTCCTCCATCGCCCGCACCGCGCTCATCTGGTAGGCCACCGGGCAGATCCCGCAGATGCGCGCGGTGATGTCCGGCGCTTCCGTGAACGCGCGGCCGCGCAGCAGCGCCTCGAAGAACCGCGGCGGCTCGTAGATCCGCAGTTTCACCTCCTCCACCTCGCGGCCGTCGAGCCGCACGTACATCGCCCCCTCGCCCTCCACGCGCGCGAGGTAGTCCGTGCGGATCACGCGCGTGCGCTTAGCGCTCATGCGCCTCGCTTGCCGCTTGGAACGCCGCCGCGCCCGCGTTGAACGTGCGGTACGCGCGCACCAGGTCGATCTCCTCGCTGCCAAGCTGCGCCATGCGCGCGCTCAGCGCCTGCGTGTTCGGCGTCTCCATCGGCCCGTAGCAGCCGTAGCAGCCGCGATCGTAGGAGGGGCAGATCGCGCCGCAGCCCGCGTGCGTGACCGGGCCCAGGCAGGGCGTGCCGTGCGCGACCATCACGCACACCGTGCCGCGGCGCTTGCACTCCACGCACACGCTGTGCGCGCGCACGCGCGGACGGCGCTGCGCCAGATGCGCGCCGATCACCTCCAGCAGCTGGTGCTTGTCGATCGGGCAGCCGTTCAGCTCGAAGTCGACCGGCACGTGCGCGCTGATCGGCGTGGACGTGCGCAGCGTCGAGATGTAGTCCGGGGAGGCATACACGATCGCGGTGAAGTCCTCGACGTCGGCGAAGTTGCGCAGCGCCTGGATGCCGCCGGCGTTGGCGCACGCGCCGATCGTGATCAGCACGCGCGAGTTGGCGCGCACCTCGCGGATGCGCTCCGCGTCGTGCGCGGTCGTGATCGACCCCTCCACGATCGAGATGTCATATGGGCCGGCCACAACTGCGCTGCTCGCCTCCACGAAGTTCGCGATCTCGACGCGCTCGGCCAGCAGCAGCAGCTCGTCCTCGCAGTCGAGCAGGCTCAGCTGGCAGCCGTCGCAGGAGGCGAACTTCCACACCGCCAGCGTCTGTCGGCGTGCGCGCTCCCGCGCCGGCGTCTGTCCGGGTGCCGCGCTCATAGCTCTCGAATCGCCAGCCACGGCTCGAGCTCGCTCCAGCGGTACACCGGCCCGTCGCGGCACACGAGCGTCGGGCCCAGCTGGCAGTGCCCGCAGTGCCCGATCCCGCACTGCATGTTGCGCTCCATCGACGCGTACACGCGGTCGCTGCTCACGCCCGTCTGCGCGAGCGCCGAGTAGGTGAAGCGCATCATCACCTCCGGCCCGCACAGCAGCGCCACCGCGCGGGCCGGGTCGAAGCTCGCGCGGTGCACCAGCCGCGGCACCACGCCCACGTGCCCCAGCCACTCGGGCCCCGCGCTGTCGACGGTCACCGCCACCTCCAGGCCCTGCGCCGCCCAGCGCTCGAGCTCCTGCGCGTACAACAGCTGCTCCGGCGCGCGCCCGCCATACAGCAGCAGCAGCCGCCCGTAGCGCTCGCGGTGGGCCAGCAGCGCGAGGATCGCCGGGCGCAGCGGCGCCAGGCCGATGCCACCGGCGACCACCAGCACGTCGGCGCCCGCAAGCTCCTGCACCGGCCACGGACGCCCGAACGGCCCGCGCACGCCGAGCACCTCGCCCACGTCCGCGTCGCAGATCGCCTGCGTCGCGAGGCCCACCGCGCGCACCGTGTGCACCAGCGGACCCTCCGCTCCCTCCCACGCGCCCCCGCCGCTGATCGAGATCGGCACCTCGCCCGCGCCGAACGCCGAGAGCATCGTGAACTGCCCCGGCGTGAAGTCCAGCGGCGCGCCCGCGCGCGGGCGCAGCTCGAGCGTCCACGTGTCGAGCGTGTCCTGGCGCTTGGCGCTCACCGCAAACGGCGCCGGCAGCATCGGTGCCGACTCGCCATCGCCACCCGGCGCGACGAGCGGGCCGGCGCCCCGATCCGGCATGGCCGGCGCGTCACTCCGATCCGGCATGGCCGTACACGTCGAGGAGCTGCAGTCGCGTCGCCTGCAGGCGCTGCATCAGCGACACCGCGAAGCGCCGCATCAGCTGGTAGCCCAGCTCGTGGTCGACGTCGCACTTGCCGCGCAGGCACGCGCCGTCGAACGCCACCACGCCCGTGGGCTCGCTCGCGCGGCCGTCGAGCTGCCAGCGGTAGGGCTCGAACAGCCACGACCAGCCCGCCACCTCCCCCTGGTGGAGCGTCTCGATCACCAGCGCGCCGCGGCCCGGGGCGTCGACCTCCAGCGACACCGCGCCGCTGCGGATCAGGTAGAAGCGATCGGCCGGCGCGCCCTCGCGGAAGAGGTACTCGCCGGCGGCGAAGCGCTCGTTGCCGGCGCACCCCGCGATCAGCGACAGGTGCTCAGGCACGAGTCCCGCGAACGTCGGCGCCAGCGCGATCAGCTCGTCAAGCGTCTGCAACGGAGCCCCCTGCGGCGATCGTGCTCGCCGGCGCGCCGCCGGCGCCGGGGATCTTCGCGCCCAGGTCGCTGTCGCGGATCGCGCGCGCCTCCTCGGTGATGTCGATCCCGACCGGGCACCACGTGATGCAGCGCCCGCAGCCGACGCAGCCGGAGCTGCCGAACTGGTCGATCCACGTCGCGAGCTTGTGCGTCATCCACTGGCGGTAGCGCGCGCGTGTCGAGGAGCGCACCGAGCCGCCGTGGATGTGGGAGTAGTCGACCGTGAAGCACGAGTCCCAGCGCTGGTGGCGCTCCACGTGCTCGCCCGCCAGGTCGGTGACGTCCTCGACGCTCGTGCAGAAGCACGTCGGGCACACCATCGTGCAGTTGCCGCACGCCAGGCAGCGCTCGGCCACCTCGTCCCAGCACGGGTTCTCGTAGTTGCGATACAGCAGCTCCCTGATGTCGGTCACGTCCAGCTCGCGCCCCATCTGCGCGCCGGCGCGCGCGTGTCCGGCGCGCGCCGCGTCCCGCTCCGCCGGCGCGGCGATCGCGTGCGGCAGCTCCTGGAGCACCTCCGCTCCGCGCTCGCTGCCGACGTCCAGCACGAAGTAGTGGCGCGCGCCATCCAGCACCTCCGTGAGCGCGAGGTCGAATCCCTCCTCGGCTGTCGGCCCCGTGCCCATCGACGAGCAGAAGCACGTGCTCGCCGCCTGCGTGCACTGCACCGCCACCACGAACACGTCCTCGCGCCGCTGTTGAACGGACTCCCGCCCACCCGCATGCGCTCCGCCGAGCAGCACGCGGTCGAGTATCCCCATCGCGCGCAGCTCGCACGAGCGCGCGCCCAGGAACGCATATCGCGGGGCGTCCGTCGGCTCGGGCTCGATCTCGGTCAGCGCGCCGTCGGCGTCGCGGCGCGCGCGCCACAGTCGCGTCTGCGGCGGCAGCTGGTAGCGCTTCCACGAGTGCGGGCCGACGTTGTAGCCGAACAGCGCCTCGTCCTCGCGCCTGCGCAGGCGGTAGTGCCCGCCCTCCTGCTCGTCCGTCCAGCCGATCGGCAGCTCCGCGCACGAGCCGATCTCCCCGTAGACGATCGCCTGCTCGCGCACCGTCGGGCCGACCACCGTGTAGCCGCGGCGCTGCAGCACCCCGAACAGCTCGTCGAGCGCATCGCGCTGCAGGGTGTAGCCGCCGGGCTGGCCCATGCTCATCCATTCTCCCGCTCGCCGGCGCCGGCCGCAATCCGGGTGCTCGCGGGCCGTCTCACGGCGCCGGCGTCGAGCATCTACGACGCGGGCCGCGTCACGAAGTGCGCGTCGCGCAGCGACAGCGAGAACCCCTCCGCCGCGCCCGGTCGCACGTCGAGCAGGAACGACGGCCGGCCCCAGCGCATGTACTGCTCGGAGTCGACGTAGAACGGGGCGCCGCCGACCGTGCCGAGCAGCAGATCGCTCGGCCCCGGCGGCAGCTCTCCGTCCTTCAGGCAGATCGGCAGGCTGCCGTCGCAGCAGCCGCCGGACTGGAAGAAGGCGAGCGGACCGTGCTCGTCGCTCAGCAGCGCGATCGCCTCGAGCGCCGCCTCGGTCGCGGTCACGCCCGCCTTCGCCGTGGAGCCCGTCATCGCGGCCTAGAAGAACCCCATCGGGTTCTGGTCGTAGCTCACCAGCAGGCACTTCGTCTGCGAGTAGTGATCGAGCATCATCTTGTGGTTCTCGCGCCCCACGCCCGAGACCTTGTAGCCGCCGAACGCCGCGTGCGCCGGGTACAGGTGGTAGCAGTTGGTCCACACCCTGCCCGCCTTGATCCCGCGGCCCATGCGGAACGCGCGGCTGCCGTCGCGGCTCCACACGCCTGCGCCCAGCCCGTACAGCGTGTCGTTGGCGATGCGCAGCGCCTCGGCCTCGTCCTTGAAGGTCGTCACCGCCAGCACCGGGCCGAAGATCTCCTCCTGGAAGATGCGCATGTCGTTGCTGCCCTTGAACACCGTGGGCTCGTAGTAGTAGCCGCCGGCGAGCTCGCCGGAGAGCATGTTGCGCTCGCCGCCGATCAGCAGCTCGGCGCCCTCTTCGCGGCCGATCTGCACGTAGCCCTCGATCTTCTCCAGCTGCGAGATCGAGTTCTGCGCGCCCAGCTGCACGGTGCGGTCGAGCGGGTTGCCCTGCTTGATCGCGCGGATGCGCTCCAGGCAGCGGGCCATGAACTCGTCGTAGATCGACTCCTGGATCAGCGCCCGCGACGGGCACGTGCAGACCTCGCCCTTGTTGAACGCGTACAGCACCAGGCCCTCGACGGCCTTGTCGAGGAACTCGTCGTCTGCGGCCATCACGTCCTCGAAGAAGATGTTCGGCGACTTGCCGCCGAGCTCGGTCGTCGAGGGGATGATGTTCTGGGCGGCGTACTGCATGATCAGCCGGCCGGTCACCGTCTCGCCGGTGAACGCGATCTTCGCGATCCGCTTGTTCGACGCGAGCGCCTTGCCCGTCTCCGCGCCGGGACCGTTGACGACGTTCAGCACGCCGGGCGGCACGATGTCCTCGATCAGCTCCGCGAGCTTGAGGATCGACCACGGCGTCGGGCTCGCGGGCTTGACGACCGTGCAATTGCCGGCGGCGAGCGCCGGGGCAATCTTCCACGCTGCCATCAACAGCGGGAAGTTGAACGGGATGATCTGCCCCACGACCCCGAGCGGCTCGGAGAAGTGGTAGGCGACGGTGTCCTTGTCGACCTCCGAGATCCTGCCCTCCTCGCCGCGGATGACGTCGGCGAAATAGCGGAAGTGATCGGCCGCCAGCGGGATGTCCGCGGCGAGCGTCTCGCGCACCGGCTTGCCGTTCTCCCAGCTCTCGGCGACTGCCAGCATCTCGAGGTTCTCCTCGATCGCGTCCGCGACCGCGTTCAGCACGCGTGAGCGCTCGGTCGTCGAGGTCTCTCCCCACGCGTCCTTCGCGGCGTGCGCCGCGTCCAGCGCGAGCTCGATGTCCTGTGCGCCGGAGTGCGAGACCTCGCAGATCGGCTGACCCGTCGCCGGGGTGAGGTTCTCGCGGTACTCCCCGTCGACCGGCGGAACCCAGTGACCGCCGATGAAGTTCTCGTAGCGCTCCTTCACCGCAACGGGGCTGCCCGGCCGGCCGGGGGCCTCGAATGTCGTTGACTGCTCCGTCGTTGCCATGTCCCTATCTCCAGTAGTCGTGTGTCGGGGCTTCGCCGGGGAAAAGCGGCGATAGCAGCAGTCAAGGGAACGCCGGCGCCGACGACATCGGGGCGTTCTCCCCGGCACGATGCGCGTTACTACTGAGCTCCGGCGTCTACGGCTCGCGTTAAGGTGATCGCGTACACCCACCTAGGGAGGCGGCCGGCTTGATCGCAAACAGACATCGCTGCCTGCTCGCCGTGCTGGCGGCCGGGACGCTGGGCATCGCGCTCGCCGGCTGCGGCGGCTCCTCGTCGGGCAAAGCGAGCAGCAGCTCGAGCACGACGGGCACCGCATCCACGAGCACGGGCACGAGCGCCACCGCCACCACCTCCACGCAGTCCTCGAGCGCCTCGCTGACCGCGACCGCGTCCTCGGGCAAGGGCCGCACGGCCAGCGCGAGCGCCGGCGGCGTGACGGCGACGATGCACGGATCCACGCACGCGCCGAAGGTGGAACGCGCGTGGCCGCTGCACTTCACGGTCACGCGCGCCGGGCGCGCGGTGAAGGCGAGCGTGAGCTACGAGTACCTGTTCGGCGAGCAGGTGGTCGCGCACCGCTCCCACTACAGTTTCGACGGGCGCTTCTCGGACGTCTTCAAATGGCCCGCGGCGGCCGTCGGCTACCCGCTCACCTTCCGCGCCGTGATCGTCTCCGAAGGGGCGACCATCAACCTCGACTACCCGGTGCAGGTCAGCAGGTGAGCGCGCCCGCGGGCGCGGAGGTGATCGTCGAGGGGGTGAGCAAGCGCTTCGGGCGCGTGAACGCGCTGCGCGAGATCTCGCTGCGCGTCAGCCCCGGCGAAGCCGTGGCGATCACCGGTCGCTCGGGCTCGGGCAAGAGCACGCTGCTGGCGCTGATCGGCGGTCTGGAGCAACCGGACTCCGGGCGCGTCCTGATCGACGGCCGCCCCCTGTGGACGGACACCCATCCCGCGCGCGCGCGGCGCGAGGTCGTCGGCTTCGTCTTCCAGCGCCACCTGCTGCTCGCGGCGCTGTCCGCGCGCGCGAACGTCGAAGTGCCGTTGATCGGCGCCCGCATGCACCGCGGCGCGCGGCGCCGGCGCGCGCTGTCGCTGCTCGAGGAGGTGGGGATCGCCGAGCGCGCCGATCACCTGCCCTCGGAGCTGTCCGGGGGCGAGAGCCAGCGCGTCGCCGTCGCGCGCGCGCTCGCCAACGAGCCGCGCCTGCTGCTCGCCGACGAGCCCACCGGCGCGCTGGACTCCGCCACCTCCGAGCGCGTGCTCGACCTGCTCTTCCGTCTGCGCGAGGAGCTCGGCATGACGCTCTTGGTGGTCAGCTACGACAGCTCCGTCGGCGCCCGCGCGGACCGCACGATCACGCTCGTGGACGGCCGCGTCGACGCCTCCGACGGTGCCCTCTTCCAGCGCAGGTAGCGTCACCGGCGATGTTCGCGATCATCACGACCAACCTGCTGCGGCGCTCGACCCGCACGCTGTTCACCGCCTCGGGCATCGCCGTCGGGGTGGCGACGATCGTCGCCCTGCTGGCGTTCACGCAGGGCCTGAAGGAAACGGCCGCCGGCTTCGTCCATCTCGGCGGCTCGGAGCTCGGCATCTTCCAGGCGAACGTGTCCGAACCGACGGCGTCGGTGCTGCCGGAATCGATGGTCGCGCGCCTGCAGACCCGCCCCGAGGTCGCGCGCGCCACGCCGCTGCTGCTGGTCGTCGAAGGCCTGAAGGCCGACTCCGCGGCGATCGTCTTCGGCGCCGAGCCCACCGGCTTCTTCACCCGCAACCTCGTGCTCACCGGCGGGCGCCCGCCGCTGGCCGGCACTCGCGAACTGCTCGCCGGCGACCGGCTGGCCGCGCAGCTGCACCTGCGCCCCGGCGCCCTCCTGTCCGTCGAGGGACACCCCTACCGGGTGGCCGGGATCTACCACTCGGGCGTCCTGTTCGAGGACTCCGGGGCCGTCCTCGACCTCCGCCAGGCCCAGCAGCTGAGCGGGCGCCCCGCCGAGGCCACCGACATCGTCGTGCAGCTCGCCGCTGGCGTGCGCGCGGGCGCCGCCGCCAAGCGCATCGAACGCGCCTTCCCCGGCACGCAGGTGATCAGCGACCCGCAGCAGGCGCTGCGGGTGGGGGCGAACAGCACGCTGATCTCCAAGGCGATCCTCGTAATCGTTGTGATCGCGCTGATCGTCGGCGCGATCAGCGTCACCAACACGATGGCCATGTCGATCATCGAACGCCAGGGCGAGCTCGGCCTGCTGAGCACCGTCGGCTGGTCGCCCGCGCGCGTCGCCTCGCTGATCCTCGGGGAAGGCGTCGCGGTCAGCGTGCTCGGCGCCGGCGCCGGCCTGCTGTTCGGGGTGATCGGCGGGAGCCTGCTCGTGCACGCGCTCGGCGTGAGCGCCTACGTGTCGCCGTCGGTCACCGCCTGGGGGCTCGGACGAGGGCTGCTGGTGGGCGTCGCGATCGGCGTGCTCGGCGGCATCTACCCCGCCTGGCGGGTCACCCGTATGCGGCCGCTGAAGGCGCTGTCGGCCACATAGGCGCTCGACGCGATCGGCCATCGCCACGCCGGGCGCCGCCAACCCGGCGGCGGGCTCACGAGCCCCAGCGCCTGCGCGTGGCGTCGGCTTCCGCGCCGGCGGCGCTCACCACGAAGAAGCCGATCAGCGCGAGCCACAGCCCTTCCGGCACGCCGCCCACGAGCTCCAGCCCGCCGAGCACGATCAGCAGGTAGCCGAAGGCGCGGCCGACATCGGCGGCGGTTCCGGTCGCGCGCACGATGTCGCCACGGCGGCGCCACAGCAGCGAGCGCAGCACGCGCCCGCCGTCGAGCGGGAACGCCGGCATCAGGTTGAAGAACAGCAGCACGCAGTTGATCAGCGCCTGGTATTCGACCAGCGCGCGCACCGCCGCCGGGGTCGAGGCGGGAAGCAGCAGAGCGGCGGCTCCGAAGCACGCGGCCAGCACCGCCGTCACCGCCGGGCCCGCGATCGCGTAGCGCAGCTCGTCGCCCGGGGTGTGGGCTTCGCCGCGCATGCGCGAGACGCCTCCCAGCAGCCACAGGTCGATCTCCTCGACCTGGATCCCCCGCCGCCGCGCCACCAGCGCGTGGCCGAACTCGTGCGCGAGGATGCTTGCGAACAGCAGCAGCACGCTCGCCAGGCCCAGCCCGTAGGAGGCGACCGGGCTGATCCCGTGGACCTGTTCGGGGAAGTAGCTGTCGCCGAGCACCCACGTGAACAGGGCGACGATCACCAGCCACAGCGGGCTCACCCCCACGGGGATGCCGGCGATCTTCCCGATGCGGTAGCTGCGACCTGGCATTGCCGCTCCAGCATGCCCCAGGGGCTGGAGCAGCGCATCCGTGCAATGCCCCGATGACCGTCGGGGCAACGCCGTACGTAAAATTCCCTCGCGGGCGCGCAACGCACCGCGGAAAGTAGTTCAATGGGTAGCGGACCGTGCGCCGCGCTGACGGGACAAGAATAGCCGAGGGACAGTTTTGATAGACCGAACGACACAGGGAATTCTGGAGGTCGCTCGGAGCGTGCTCGCGGACCTCGACCTCGACCAGGTGCTCGACCGGGTGCTCGAGTCCGCGCAGGAGCTCACCGAAGCCCGCTACGCGGCGCTTGGCGTGCTCAACGAGTCCAGGACCGAGCTCGCGAGCTTCCTCACGAGGGGCATCGACGAGGCCGCGCACGGGATGATCGGCGCGCTGCCCCGCGGCCGCGGTGTGCTCGGCGCCCTGATCAACGACCCGGCGCCGCTGCGCCTGGACGAGGTGGGCAGCCATCCGCGCTCCTACGGCTTCCCGGCCGGACACCCGCCGATGCACACCTTCCTCGGCGTTCCGATCCTCGTCGGGGGAACGCCGTTCGGGAACCTGTACCTGACGGAGAAGGCCGGGGGAGCGCAGTTCTCCGACGCCGACGAGGAGGCGGTCGCGGTGCTGGCTGAGTTCGCGGGCGTCGCCATCGACCACGCGCGCCGCTACACCGGCGCGAGCGAGCGACGCGACGAGCTCGAGCGGACGGTCGCCGCGCTCGAGGCAACGACACAGATCGCGCGGGCCGTCGGCGGCGAGACCGACCTCGACGTGATCCTCGAGCTGGTGGCCAAGCGCGGACGGGCGCTGGTGTCGGCGCGCGCGCTGCTGATCGAGCTCAAGCAGCGCAACGAGCTCGTCATCGCCGCGGGCGCCGGCGAGCTGCCCGCCGACCTGATCGGCCAGTGCGTCTCGCTGGAGGACACGGTCGCCAGCCACGCGATGCGCACCGGCCGCGCGCAGCGCCTCGAGGACGAGCTGACCCGTGCCCGCTTCGACGAGCACGGCCTCGGCCAGCTCGGCGTGCGCGCGGAGGGCGGCCTGGCCGTTCCGCTGGTGTTCCGCGGGCGCACCCACGGCGTGCTGCTGGCGCTCGACCGGCTGCACGACGGGCCGGCGTTCTCAGCCGAGGACGAGCGCCTGCTGGAAGCCTTCGCCGCCAGCGCCGCCAGCGCGGTGGCGACGGCCCAGTCGATCGCCTCCGAGCGCAGCCGCCAACGCCTGGCGGCCGCGGAGGGCGAGCGCCGGCGCTGGGCGCGCGAGCTGCACGACGAGACCCTGCAGAGCCTTAGCGCGCTGCGCATCGGCCTGTCCACGGCCGGGCGCTCCGAGCGGCCGCAAGCGCTCCCGCAGGCCGTCGCCCAGGCGGTCGACCAGCTGGAGGAGGCGATCGCCAACCTGCGCGCCCTGATCACCGACCTGCGCCCGGCGGCGCTCGACGAGCTGGGGGTACAGGCCGCGCTCGAGGGCCTGGCCGAGCGCAGCGCCCGCCACGGCCTGGACGTCGACGTGAGCGTCGAGCTCGCCTACGAGCAGGGCGGCTCCTCGACCCGTCACGCCCCCGAGCTCGAGACCGCGATCTACCGGCTCGTCCAGGAGGCGCTGACCAACGCCTCCAAGCACGGCGAGGCAAAGCGCGCGGTGGTCGAGATCCACGAACGCGACGCGATCGTCCACGTGAGCGTCCGCGACGACGGCGGCGGCTTTGACCCCGATGCCGCGACCGAGACAAGCGGGTTCGGACTGCTCGGCATGCGCGAGCGCGTCGATCTGCTCGGCGGGGAGCTGCTGATCGACTCGGCTCCCGGCCAGGGCGCGACCGTCAGGGCGAGCATCCCCGTGCAGCTCGTGACGCAAGCGCGCCTCGCCGGCTGAACGCACGACCGTGACTGGCCCGCGCGAGCGCGCGAAGCTCGAGCGCGCACACCGGCGCGCTCGCGAGCGCGGCGTGCTGGAGCCTCTCTACGCATGCGTGCGCTTCTTCGTCGCACCCCTGCTGCGTGCGTGGTTTCGCACGCGCATCTCTGGACGCGAGCACCTGCCAGCGAGCGGCGCCGCGATCGTCGCGCCCAACCACAAGAGCTTCCTCGACGCCTTCTTCGTCGCCATCGCAACGCGCCGGCGGGTGCGGTTCATGGTCAAGAGCGAGCTGTTCAAAGGGCCGCTGGGCTGGCTGTTCCTGCGCCTCGGCGCGTTCCCAGTGCGCCGCGGCGAGGCCGACGCGCAGGCGCTGGAGACAGCAAGGACGATCCTCGAGCAGGGCGGCCTGCTGGTCGTCTTCCCGGAGGGCACCCGCATCGAGGACCCGCATGCGCTCGGCGCTCCGCACCACGGCGCAGGCAGGCTCGCACTGCAGACGGGCGCGCCGATCGTCCCCGCCGCGATCGCTGGCACGCACAGGCTGTGGTTCGGACCTGTGCCCAAGCCGCGCCGGGTGCAGCTCGCGTTCCTGCCCGCGATCGACCCGCGGCCGTTCGCGGGGCGCGCGGACGCGCTCGCCGAGCTGATCGACCGCACGCTGTGGCCGGCCGTTCAGCGCGAGTATGGGCGCGAGCTCGCCCGCCCGGGCCTGCTGCTGGCGGCGCTCGCCGCCGTGGGGCTGGGCGGCGGGCTGCTGGCACGCCGCCGCGCGCGGGCGCAGACGCGACTGCTCGGCGTCGTCGAGCCGCTGAAGGTGCGCCGCGCGAGGGCGCGCACGCGACTGCTCGCACGCCTGCGGCCACGTCGCCGGCGCCCCTGACCGCTCCTCGCGCGACCGCGACGGTGCCGCTGACATGCCTCGCCTCAGATGAGATGGAGGTCGAGCCAGTCGACGGCCAGGCGGCACACCCGCTCGAGCGCGCCGGGCTCTTCGAACAGGTGCGTCGCGCCCGGGACCACCGCGAGCTCGTTGGGGCACACCAGCCGTCGCTGGGCCTCGCGGTTGAGCGCGAGCACCTCGCGGTCGGCGCCGCCGACGATCAGCAGCGTCGACGCGCGCACGGCGCCGAGATCGCGTGCCAGGTCCGGGCGTCCGCCGCGCGAGACCACCGCGCCGACCCGATCGCCCAGCTCGGCGGCCGCGGTGAGCGCCGCCGCCGCGCCGGTGCTCGCGCCGAAGTAGCCGAGCGGCAGCGCCGCCACCTCGCGCTGCTCGCCCAGCCACGCGCTGGCGAGCGCCAGCCGCGAGGCGAGCAGCGGGATGTCGAAGACGTTGGTGCGATCGCGCTCCTCCTCCGGGGTCAACAGGTCGAATAGCAGCGTCGCGAAGCCCGCCTCGCCGAGCGCCTGCGCGACGGCACGGTTGCGCGGGCTCAGCCGGCTGGAGCCGCTACCGTGCGCGAACGCGACGACGCCGTGAGCAGGCTGCGGAACCCTCAGCTCCCCCGCGAGCGAGACGCCGGGACCGCCGTGGATCGCGACCTCCCGCACGGCGGTGTCGCCCACGCCGGGCGAGCCCGATGCGCCCCGCGCGCTCGCTGCCACTGTGGCGTTCACCACGGTCGCGGCGTTCTCGTCGAGCAGCGCCGCCACCTCCTCGTCGGAGGTCGGGCTGAAGTCCTCGTACCACAGGCCGACGGCCCACAGGTCGGCCGGCATCTCCACACACACGACCTCGTCCGCCTCGGCGCGCAGCGCCTCTACCGACGTGGGCGCCGCAACCGGGACCGCGAGGATCACCCGACGGGCACCGCGCTTGCGCAGCGAGATCACCGCGGCCAGCGCGGAGCGCCCGGTCGCGAGGCCGTCGTCGACGAGGATCGCCGTCCGCCCGGCGATCTCGACCGGCTCGCGCGCGCCGCGATAGCGCTCGATCCGCTCGTCGAGCTCGCGTTCGACGCCCTCGATCAGCGTCCGCAGCGCGACGTCGGACAGGCCGGTGGCGCGCACGGCCTGCTGGCTGAGCACGTGCACGCCGCCCTCGGCCAGCGCCCCGATCGCAAACTCGGGATTCTGCGGCGCGCCGACCTTGCGCACCACCGCGACGTCCAGCGGCGCGCCGAGCGCCCGCGCGACCTCGGCCGCGACGGGCACGCCCCCGCGGGGGATGCCGACCACGACGGGCTGCTCGTCGCGAAACGGCTCCAGCTGCTCGGCAAGCCGACGCCCCGCGTCGCTGCGATCCTTGAACACGAGCCCATCCGGGGTCAGCAGCGGCGGATCCTCGAGCGAGGTGACCGCCCCGCTGCGAAGCTCGCTCGAGGGCTCGCGCATCTCGCTCGACTGACGACTCATCGACCAAACCTACGGTCGCACCGATGGCGGTGCATCGGCCCGCACTACGCTCGCAAGCGCGGGCTTCTACGGAGTTATCCGCACCGCCGCTGCGGCCATACTCCAGCCATGCACAGGACCAGCTCCACAGCCGAAGCGATCGAGCGGCTGAGCGGGATGCAGGCACTGAGCGGGATGCAGGCAAACGGACAGCGCGTGCTCAGCCTGTACGTGAGCCTGGATCCCTCCGAGTTCCCGAACCTGCGCGAGCGCCATGCGCAGGTCGACGCGGCCCTCGACGAGGCCGAGCGGAACGCTGAGCGCAGCGGAGACGGCTCGCACGCGGACCGCGTGGCGCTGCGCGAGGACATCGCGCAGGTGCGCAGCTTCCTCACCGACGACGAGCTGGCGGTCCAGTCGGCTCGCGGTCTGGCCGTCTTCTGCTCCGTTCCCGCGGACGTCTTCGAGGTGGTCGCGTTGCCGCGCCCTGTCGCCGCGATGGCGGTCGTGCAGGAGCACCCGTTCATCGAGCCGCTGGTCGAGCTCGGCGCGCCGGAGCGCTGGTGCGTGCTGCTCGTCAGCCGCCGCGCCGCGCGCGTCATGTACGGCACGCGTGAGCACTTCGTGCAGGGCGCAGGCGTGCGCGACGACGTCCGCGGCCAGCACCATCAGGGCGGGCGCTCGCAGTCGCGCTATGAGCGCGGCATCGAGAGCGAAGTCGACGAGCACATCCGCAGCGCCTGCTCGGCGCTGTTCGAGCGTCTGCAGCGCAGGCCGTTCGAGCGGCTGCTGCTGGCTGGCCCCGCGGAGCTGCGTCCCCGCGTGGAACGAGAGCTGCACCCCGATCTCACGCGGCGGCTGGCCGGACACTTCGAGATCGACGTCGAGCGCGCCACGCCCGACGAGGTGCACCGGCGCGCGCTGGCGCAGATCGAGGCCGACGAGACTCGTCGCGAGCGCGAGACGCTCGCGCGCCTCGCCGAGGGCATGGCCCCCGGCGGACACGCGGCGGCGGGTCTGGACCAGGTGCTCGAGCTCCTGAACGAGCGGCGCGTGCAGACGCTGCTGCTCGCACCCGACTTCGCTGCGCCCGGCTCGCAGTGCCCGCGCTGCGGGCGCCTGAGCGGCGGCGAGGGAGCCTGCCCGGCGGACGGCACCGCGCTCGAGCCGTGCGCCGACATCGCCGAGCGCGCGATCCACCTGGCCCTGGATCAGGCGGCAACGGTCACGGTCGTGCGCCACGAGCCCGATGCGCTGCGCGCCCACGCGCCGATCGCGGCGCTGCTGCGCTACTGAGCGGGGCGCGCGCCGGCCAGCCGGCGGGCGCGCGTGCAATCGTGTGCCGGTGATGGGAGACGAGCTGCCGCAGCTGATGCTCGCCGACGCCGCCGCGTGGCGAGCGTGGCTCTCGGATCATCACGGCGATGCGCGCGGCGTGTGGCTGGCGCTGGCCAAGAAGGGCACCACGCACCCGACGCGCCTGACCTTCGAGCAGGCGCTCGAGGAGGCGCTGTGCCACGGCTGGATCGACGGCCAGATCCGCCGTCGCGACGAGGCCACGTTCATGCAGCGTTTCACGCCGCGCCGAGCGCGCAGCTCGTGGTCGGCGCGCAACGTCGGCCACGTCGAGCGGCTGCTGCGCGAGGGCCGCATGCACCCGGCGGGAATCGCGCAAGTGGAGCTGGCGAAGGCCGACGGCCGCTGGGAAGCCGGGTAGACGTCCGCGGCTTGCCGGCCGAGCCGCTCTGGCACAATGGCACCGGTCATGCGCCGGCTGGCCGCCATCGCCGTGCTGCTCGCGACCGGCGGCCTGCTCGCCGGCTGCGGGAAGGGCGGCAACCTCACGATCACGACCGTGACTCGACCCGGCGCCGCGCAGAGCACCCGCACCGGGGGCGCCGGGGGCACGCCGGCAGCGCCCTCCCACTCGCCCTCCCGGTCCAGCGCGGCGCTCGCGACGGCACGGGCCTTCGCCGCCGCGGTGAACCTGAAGCCCGCCGACGTCCCTGGCTTTCGGGTCTCCTCCGAACGCGAACACCAACCAGAAACGCTGACGGAAAAGCGTCTGAAGCCTGAACTGCGCCGGTGCTTCGGATCGACCGGCGAAGGCAAGTCATCGCTCCTGGAAGCGAGCTCGCGCAAGCTCGAACGCTCGGCCGGGCTCGCGAGCCAGAGCGTGAGCTCCGAAGTGACGGTCTCGAACACAGGGGCGCCGACCGCCGCTGAACTCAAGGCGGTCCACAGCGGCCGCCTGCCGGCGTGCCTGTCGCACTACTTCGACCTGCTGCTCGAGAGCCAGCACGTCCACGGGGCGAGCATCGGTCCGGTCACCACCAGGGAGGGCTCGCCGCCGGCGCCGGGCATGACCGGGAGCGTGGGACTGCGATTCACCGCGACGATCACCGTCCGCGGCGTGAGGATCCCGTTCTACCTCGACATCCTCTCCTTCACCGACGGCGTCGCCGAGGTCACGCTGTCCAGCTTCGGCCTGCCTCAGCCGTTCCCGTCAGCGCTGGAGGAACAGCTGTTCTCACTGCTCGTGACGCGAGCGAGAGCGCACAAACCCTGAGCGGGCGTGGATGCGCGCAGGGATGGGAGGTGTCTCCTCCTCGCGGGCGCCGGCACCGGCGAGGACGTCCTCGTGCACCGTCAGGAACGCGGACACCACGCTCGGGTCGAACTGGCTCCCTGACGCGCGCTCGATCCGCGCGAGCGCCTGCGCGACCGGCCACGCGCGCTTGTACGGTCGCTCGTGCGTGAGCGCGTCGAAGACGTCGGCGACGGCCACCACCCGCCCGACGATCGGAATGCGCTCGCCCGCGAGGCCGCTCGGGTAGCCGCTGCCGTCCCACCACTCGTGGTGAGTCGCAGCGATCACGGCGGCCATCTGCAACACGGGAGAGCTGCTCTGGGCAAGCAGGCGCGCACCCAGCGCGGCGTGGGCTTCCATCGCCTTCTGCTCCTGTTCGCTCAGGTTGCCGCGCTTGAGCAGGATGCGGTCGGGGATCGCGATCTTGCCGACGTCGTGCAGCGTCGCCGCCTCGCGCAGGCGCCCGACCTGCTCTGCGCGCAGCCCCAGGCGCGCGCCGATCGCCTCGGCGATCACGCCCACCCGCGCGGTGTGCTGGGAGGTGTGGTCGTCGCGGTACTCGACCGCCACGGCCAGCAGTTGCAGCGTCTCAGCGCGCGCGTCGTCCAGCTCGTACGTCCGTTCCGCGACCTTGCGCTCGAGCGATCTCGCGCTGTTGGCCAGTTGCTCGCGGGCCCTGCGCTGATCCTCGAGCGAAGCCTCGTAGCGGCGCTGGAGCTCCGTCCCGGAGTGGCGGCGCTCGACGAGCGCGCCCAGCAGCGCACCGAGCACGAACACCGCGAGCGGTACCGCAAGCACGAGTCCCATGGCTGTCGTATGCCCGCTGCCCCCTCCGTATACGCGAGGAGCAGCGGAAATGGACGGATGTATGAGAGACCGGCGGCTCAGGCCAGGCCGAGCCGCTCGAGCACCTCCTCGCGATCGGTCCCGTGCACCCGCAGCACGCGGTCGAAGTCCTCTCCGTACACGTGCATGACCGCCACCAGGATGTCGGTCGTGGCGAGCGCCCGCGCACGGCGGCGGTCGGCGACTTCGACGGCGTACTCGGTCACGCGCGCGACCGCGTCGCGATCGCCGGGCGCGGTCGGCTTGCCGCCGGCGTGCTCCTCGCCGCCTGAGAGCGGCTGCTCGCTGACGCCGAGTGCCTGCAGCGCGATCCCGACCTTGCCGTGCAGGCGCAGGACCCGCAGCCAGCGCTCGACCTGCGCCTCGGGCGTGCGCGCGAACGGCATCGCGGTGGCGGCGATGCCGAGCGCGATCGCCGCGTCGGGAGCGAGCGTCGGACGCGCGCTCACAGCGCCACCCGGGCGTCGGCTCGCCGCGCGTGCAGATATGCGAGCCGCTCGCGCCTCAGCGTCGGCAGCGGCGTCCCGTCGCTGAAGCGCAGCTCGAGCACGACCGTGCTCGCGCGTCCCGCCGCCGCGCGCGCCGACGCGGTCAGCTCGGCGAGCTCCCGACGCTCGACCCCGCAGGCGTCCAGGAAGCGCTCGGTGCGCTCGCTGGCGGCCTCGTCGCGGTCGAGCTCGAGCTCCTCGAGGAGCACCGCCGGCGCCCGCTCGTCGCCCTCCACGCTCAGCACGCACGCGGCCATGTCGTCTGGACGCGCGTCCGCGACGTCGGCGATCCGCGCGAGCACGTCCGCCGCGGTCGCCTGCGGACCGAGCTCGGCGAGCGTGTCCACCAGCCGCGCCGTGCCGAACAGCTCCGATCCGACCCGCGCCTCGGTGAGGCCGTCGGTGTAGAAGCAGATCTGCGCGCGGCCGGGGACCGAGACGACCGTCTGGCGCGTACCGGTGCGCATGCCCACGCCGAGCGGCGGCGCGGCGCAGAGCGTGACCGGCGCGAGCGACGGCGCATCGGGCGCGCCGCCGAGCACCGCCGGCGGCGGATGCCCGGCGCAGGCGTACGTGAGCACGCGCTCGCGCGGCTGGTAGGTGGCGGCGACGACGGTCGCGAACCCGCCGCCCAGCTGGCGCTCGAGCACCGCCCCCGCCGTCTGCACGGCGTCGCGCGGCGACAGTCCCGCCTCGAGGTACGCGCGCAGCGTGAAGCGCACGAGCGCCGTGTGCGGCAGCGCCTGGCGTCCGTGCCCGGAAACGTCGCCGACGATCACCGCCAGCTGTCCGTCGGCGAGCGCGAACACGTCGTAGAAGTCACCGCCCGCCCCCGGACCGGCCGCCGGCTGGTAGGCCGCGGAGGTGCCCACCGGCCCGAGCCGCGCGGGCGGCACGGGCAGCAGCGCGGCCTGGAGCAGGCCGACGTCCTCGAGCAGCTGGCGGCGCTGGCGCTCCAGCCGCCCGGCCCGCACGGCGGACAGGCGCGAGCGCAGCGCCAGCGCGAGCGCGAGCGCGAGCAGCCCGGCGATGAGCGCGCGCACGGCCGTCGGCACCACCCTGACGATCCTGGTGATGGTCGTCACCAGCGGCGAGGGGCGCCCGCGTGTGCGCGCGGCGTGTGAGCTCGTACCCGCGCGCGGCGTCCTGCGAGCGGTCCTGGAGGCGGCCGACTCGAGGCCCGGCGACAGCGCCCCGGTCGCCGCAGCGGCGGGCTCTGCCCGCGGGGAGGCGCCGCGCCTGGAGCGAGCGCGGTGCGTGGGCCGGCGCGCGGCGCGACTCGCGCGCCCCCCGGTGCCGGCTTTCGCGGTGCCGGTGGTCGGCGGCGTCGCGACGGCAGCGCTCGTCGCCGCCGCCGGTGTCGGCGCGGGGCTGCTGACGGCCGGCGTGGCGACGGCCGCCGTCGTGGCGGTCGCGTTGCCAGAGCTCCCCTGGGCGGGGGTGGGTTCGCTTTCGTGCGTGGGGTCGTGCGAGCCGGTGGGTTCGCTTCCGCTTTCGCCCCCCCTGTTGCGCCCAGAGCCCTTCCTGTGTTCGGAGCCCCTGCCTCCCGAGCCGCGCCTGTGTTCGGAGCCCTTCCTGTGCGCGCGGCTTTGCGGGCTCGCTGACAGCGGCTGCCCCGCACCTTCCGCCTGCGGTTCGCCTGCCTGCGAGGGCGCTTCGGCCGTTTCGCCCGATTCGGCGGCTTCGCCCTGTGCTTCGGTCGAGCCTTCGGAGGATGCGCCCGCGCCGGGGGTTGAGGATGACGAGGTGGTGTGGCTCGACGTGCGGCGTTCGCCGGCGCCCTGTGGCTGGTGGTCCCGCCTGTTGTCACGCCTGGCGGTGGCGGCTGGAATGAACGCGAGGCCGAGCGCGCAGCAGCCGAGCACTGCGGCGAGCACCAGGCGCCTGGCCCGGCGAGCGGATAGCGGCGTCCTGTCGGTGCCGTGAGCCATCGACCCGGTCGCCCCGCTCACCCTGCTTCGGCGACGTCGTGGTGCGTGCGTGCGAGCGCCGCGTCGAGGGTGGGGTGAATCGCGAACGCGCCGTCCATCCCCGACAGCTCGAAGATCTTCAGCAGGCTCTCGTTGGCGCACACGATCGCGAGCGCGCCACCGGCGTCGAGGCTGCGGTCGACGCCGACGAGGACGCCGAGCGCGGTCGAATCCATGAAGCTGGCGCGCGACAGGTCGACCACCAGCTGGCTGTGCCCCTCCTCGAGCGCGTCGAGCAGCATCCACTTGAGCTGCGGCGCCGTCGCGAGATCCAGCTCGCCCTCGACCGAGACGACGCTCGTTCGCGCGTCGATCTCGCGCCGGCCGATGACGAACGTGGCCGTGCTCGAACGGTCGCTCGTGTGTGCTCTGCTCAGCATCTCCCTCCTTGCTTCGCGGATGGCTGTGGCACGGAACCCGGACGCGCGCAGGTGTCTGCGTATCGAGGTCCACGACCGCCATCGACGGACGCGCGCCGCGCGATCAGCGGCGCGGCCGATGATCGAACGGGTGTCCAGTCGGCCGGCCGCGCGCTCAGGGCGCCGCGCGGCCAGCGCGTCAGCGCTGCGGGGGCGCGTACACGGTGACGACGGCGGCGCCGCCGAGGCCGATGTTGTGCTGCAGCGCGGCGCTCGCGCCCTCGACCTGGCGCGCGCCGGCCTGCCCGCGCAGCTGCCATGTCAGCTCCGAGCACTGCGCCAAGCCAGTGGCGCCGAGCGGGTGGCCCTTGGAGATGAGGCCGCCCGAGGGGTTGACGACGGGGCCGGAGCCGCCGAAGGTGGTGGCCTGCGCGTCGACGAGCTCGTGGCCGTGGCCCTGCTCGGCGAGACCGAGCGCCTCGTAGGTGATGAGCTCGTTGGCGCTGAAGCAGTCGTGCAGCTCGATCACCTGCACGTCGTCGGGCCCGAGCTGCGCCTCCTCGTATGCGAGGCGCGCGGCGTCGCGGCTCATGTCGTAGCCGACGATCTTGATGCAGTCGGCGGTGTCGTCGAACGTGCTCGGCAGGTCGGTGACCATCGCCTGGCCGCGGATCTCGATCGCGCGGTCCCACAGGTCGTGCTCGTCGACGAAGCGCTCTGAGGCGAGCACGACGGCGGCGGCGCCGTCGGAGGTGGGCGAGCACTGCAGCTTGGTGAGCGGCTCGTGGATCATCTTCGCGTCCTTGATCTCCTGCAGCGAGTACTCGGTCTGGAACTGCGCGTAGGGGTTGTTGACGGAGTGCTTGTGGTTCTTCCAGCCGATCCACGCGTAGTGCTCGGGCCGGGAGCCGTACTTGTCCATGTGGTCGCGCCCTGCGTTGCCGAACATCTGCGGCGCGAACGGCGAGGTCTCGGGGTCGCGCAGCTCGAACATGCGCGTCATGTGCTTGTCCATGGCGGGCGTGCGGTCGGTGTACTTCATGCCGAGCGAGCCGCGCTCCATCTTCTCGAAGCCAACCGCAAGCGCGCAGTCGACGAGGCCGCCCTTGAGCGCCTGGCGCGCGAGGAACAGGGCGCTCGAGCCGGTGGAGCAGTTGTTGTTGACGTTGACGACAGGGATGCCGGTCAGCCCGAGGCCGTAGATCGCGCGCTGGCCGTAGGTGGAGTCGCCATAGCAGTAGCCGGCGAACGCCTGCTGCACGCTCTCGTACGGAACGCCGGCGTCTGCGAGCGCCTTCGTGCCCGCCTCCTTGACCCAGTCGGGGTAGTCGCCGTCCTTGGTGCCGGGCTTGTCGAACTTGGTCATGCCGACGCCGATCACGTACGTTCTCATGTCGCTCGATTCTCCTCTCGAATAGCGCTGGCGATGACGCGCCGCGTCGCGCGGCGTTCGCTTGACACGGTGACGATATACGCTCGCGGCGGGGCATATATCCTCGGCTGGTCATGGTCGGCGCCGATCGGATCTCTCGCAGGAAGCTGGTCCTGCTGGCGGTGGCGGCGGTGTTCCTGTTTACGTCGGCGCCGGTGTCCGCGGCCCGTGCGCAAGGCGGATTCACGTTCGTGGCGGACCCGAGCCAGCCGACGCTTCCGGCGGGAAGCGTGCTCGTGGGCGTCGCCGATCTCACCGGCAACGGCGTTCCCGACCTGATCGTCGAGAACCAGCAGGCGGACACGCTCGGCGTGATGCTGGGCAACGGCGCGGGTGGGTTCGGGCCCGCGAGCTCGATCGCGCTGGGCGGCCACCCCTGGTGGGCGCTGGTCGCGGACTTCAACGACGACGGCCATCCGGACCTGCTGGTGCCGATCGAAACGAAAGCCAAGCCCCGTGAACTGAACGTGCTGCCCGAACACGTGGAGATCCTGTTCGGCGACGGAGCGGGCAACTTCACGGTCGGCCCGCAGATCGCGCTGCCGGAACCGGGCCCGGTGGCGGTCGGGGACTTCACTGGCGACGGCAACGCCGACGTGGTCGTCGCCCCGGACGGCTGCTGGGGTGAAGACAACAGATCGAAGTACTACATGCTGCTCGGCGACGGCCACGGCGACCTGACGCAAGGACCGACGAGCACCCACGAAACGGGAGGCTGCGTCCCCGAGGTGGGCGACTTCACGGGCGACGGCAGGGACGATCTCGTCACCGGCCTGCCCGGGCGCGTGGGCAGCACGGCCGTCGAACTGCTCCCGGGTGAACCCTCGGGAGGCTTCGGCGCGCCGGTGGTGAGCCCGACCGAAGGGACCGACCTGGTGGCGGGCCCGGCGGACCTGAACGGCGACGGCCACCTCGACCTGATCCTGCAGGGCTTCTCGGAACCGGGTTCGTTCGAGGTGCTGAGCGGTGACGGCGCGGGGCACTTCACCGCCTCGCACCCGTACGCGTCCGGGCAGGCGAGCCTGTTCTCGAGCTTCGTCGTGGGCGACTTCAGCGGCGACGGCCACGTGGACATCGTGACGATCGGCAAGTCGGGGATCGCGGTGCTCGAAAACAACGGCACGGGCAGCTTCTCAGCCGGGCCGCTGGTCGCTGCGAGCGCCGCGACAGAAGGCGAGGATGACGCGTTCGTCGCGGATGTGAACGGCGACGGCCGACCCGACCTGATCCTGGGCGGGCCATCGACGGCGAGCGTGTTCCTGAACGAGCCCGTCGCGAGCCAGCCGGCGACGAGCACGCGACGATCGGCATCGCTTTCGGCGTCGCTGAAGCTCTCCCGCGGAGCCCACAGGGGCAGGCGCTCCCTGCGCGTGGACGGCAGGCTGCTGCCGGGAGGAGGCCTCGTCGCGAGCGACGCCGTCTGCGACGGGCAGGTGCTGATCCGGGTGGCGCTGCGCGGCAGGACGCTGGCGCGCAGGACGGTCGCGCTGAGCGGCGCGTGCACGTTCAGCGGCGAGCTGGCGATCGCCGCGCGCGAGCTGCACGGCAGGCACAGGCCGACCGTGAGCCTGTCGTTCGACGGCAACGCGTACCTGCTCGCCGCGCACGAGCACCGGCAGATCTAGCGCCGCCGGGGCGCGGGGCAGGCGTAGTCGCGGTCGTAGGCGCGTTCGACGAACTGCGCGAGCGCGACGACGCTGCCGGAGAACGGCTTGACGCAAGCGCGCCGCGCCTGCGCAAGTGTCGCTGCGCCGGTGACCCAGTCGCGCTGAGCACGTGGGAAGTAGGCGCGGCTGGCGCGCGGGCCGAGTGCGGTGATGGCGCGCCACTGGTAGGCGTTGGAGTACAGGCCGACGGGGCCGCGCGCGCCGGCGGCGCGCAGTCCGGCGATGTAGCCGCGCAGCGCGGCGACGTTCAGCTGCGCCCATTCGCGCGAGCCCGAGCGCGTGGCCCAGCTGGCGCCGATCTCGACGTCGATCCACCACGGCGCGGTGGCGGCGAGCGACGCGGAGACGGTGACAGGCGCGACGGCAGTGCCGGGCGCGGCGGCGGCGGGCGCTCCGGCGATGGCGAGCGGCACTGCGGCGACAACGAGCGCGTAGGAGTAGGCGGCGCGCTGCACGGCGTAGCTGAACGCGCACGCGCGGCTCCAGCTGCCGTCGCAGGCCCCGTACGGCGTCGCGGCGGTGGCGGTGCCGGCGGCGGGCGACGGCCAGTCGGCGACGCCGTTGCCCGGGTCTGCGGCGTTCAGGTACAGCGACACGCCGGGCAGCGCCGGGCGGTGCAGGCCGGGAGCTGCGGACGCCCACTGGAGCTGCTGCGCGAGACACGGATTGGGATCGTTGGCGAGACCGCCGTCGACGCCGACGATGGCGAAGCTGGCGAGCGGCGGCAGCGGGACTTCGCACTGCGGGAACGACAGGTCGTAGCCGACTGCGCTCGCCGTCGCGGACGCAACACCTGCGAACCCGGCGCCTGCCGACCCCGCGCCTGCTGACCCCGAGCCTGCTGACGTGACACCGGCGGGCGTCGCACCCACGGACATCGCATCTGCGCCCGCCGGCGCGCTCGCGAGGCAGAGCACTGCGAGGAGCAGCCCGAGCAGCAGCGTCAGCGCGAGGCCGCGCGGCGACGACGGCCGCTTACGACGCGGAGCGTTGCGACCCGCCGGCCGGCTGAGAATCGTCCGGCAGGAAGCGTTCGTAGCGGTCGAGGAGCTCCGCCGGGCGCACGCGGAGCGCGTCGGCGATGCGCAGCAGGTTGGCGAAGCTGACGTTGCGCTCGCCGCGCTCGATGCCTCCGATGTACGTGCGGTGAAGGCCGCAGCTCGCCGCGAAAGCCTCCTGCGAGATGCCGCCCGCGCGACGCAGCTGCCTGATGGCCAGTCCGAACGCCGCATGCTGTGGAGATCTGGCTGCCATGGTCGCACGATCGTGACCGCGCGCAGCCTATACCGCCGCAGGCCGCGCCGGAGTACCGCGCGATGCCCACTCGATGCCCGCGCGATCGCCACGCCATGCCGTCGATGTCGTTCGGCCGGCACATGTGCCGGCCGTCGGGCCGCACATGTGCGACCCGAACCGGACAGTGCATGCACTGTCCGGCCTGCCGGTACATGTACCGGCAGGAACCACCGCAGCGACCGATCGGCGTCCCTTGTGGTGCTACTTATAGTGTGCAATAATGCTCGCGTGGCATTGATCGTCGGAGAAGCGCTGAACCGCCGCGCAGACCTGCAAAAGCGGATCGCGCAGCTGCAAGACCGCCTGTCGGTGTGCGTGCTCGCGCAGGAGGGCGAGGAGCCGCCGGAGAGCCCGGACCTGCTGCTGGCGGAGCTGGACGTGCTGTGCGACGAGCTGGAGGGGCTGATCGCGAGCATCAACCGCACGAACGCCAACGCCAGGCTCGCTACGGGCGAGACGGTGACCGAGGGGCTGGCTCGCCGCGACGTGATCGCGCTGCGCCAGAACGCGCTGCGCGCCGCCATCAAGGCGGCCGGCGGCGGCTCCGGCGGCGCCCTCGGGCTGACGCGCTACAGCCGCTCGGAGATCCGCATGGTGCGGCAGGTCAAGATCGGCGACCTGCAGCAGAAACTGGACGCGCTCGCCAGGCAGCGGCGCGAGCTGGACAACAGGCTGCAGGAGCACAACTGGCAGGCGACGCTGATGGAGTGAGCGCAGTCGGTAGCCGACAGGGGCGAGCGTCAAGGCCCGCGACCCGGCCAAAGGGCCGCACTGATTCCACAGATCCCTCGCAAGGAGCGCCCGGGCAGGCGCAAACGGGGCCGGAACCCCGAGCACCGTCAGCCCAGCAACCAGCAGCGCGCAACCTGCACCGCGGATCGGGCATTACCGGACGCTGACCTGACGGTGAGGGTGGGTTGGGGGACTGTTCTTGGAAAATCGGCTTCGGCAACGGACGGCAAACGAGCGATGAAAGAGCGCGATCACACAGACGATGCGGCGACAAGCCCAGCCGCTCTGCCAAGCGACGTGCAGGCACGCTGGGGCGAGCACGCGGACGCGCTGAGCGGGATGCTCGCCCGCATCCCCAATGGCTGGGGACGCTGGATTTCGTGCGACCGCGGCTGGTATCCCCTGCTGGTCGAGCTGGACGAGCAGCTGCGCACCCTGCTGCCCGACTACGTGATTCACCAGGTGAAGGAGAAGTACGGCGGCCTTCGGTACTACTGGGAACCCGGGGAGGAGGTACACGACCTCGATGACCTCGAGCCAGCGACACCCGGACGAGACGGCAGCGAGGCGGAATGGGAGCGCTGGGCGCAAGCGCACGAGGCCTGGTGCGAGCGCCTTGACGCCTACCGGCAAACGCCCGAGGGACAGAAGCGTGTCGGCGACCTACGGCGGCGCGTTGAGCTTGCCGAGAGACTCGTCCGTACCGCCGAGGCGCGCGCCGGCGTCACCTGCGAGCTCTGCGGCACGGCCGGCCTGCTACACAGCACACCCGCACATGTCCCCTGGTACAAGACGCTCTGCCCGGCCTGCGCCGAACGGGAGGGTTACGTGTCCACGCCGGAAGCTCATGGCGCACCATAAGCGCAAGGGTCCGAAGAGGCACACGTGCCGGCTGCCTGCTGTGCAAGCCTCATAAGCACCAGGCCGAGCGTCACCGGGACCGTACCCGCGATGATCGCCGCTGGCGCGAGCAGCAACTGGTGGCATATCGCGACGGACACCGTGACCGCTCGAGGCCTCCGGGATAGCTATCTGCATTTGGATCGACTATCCGCAGGGCAGGTCATGGCCACGGTAGCGACGACTTGCTGCTTTACAATGGAGCGATGCAACGTACGGCTGTCGCGCGTAACGGCGCCGCGCAGAGCGCAGCCATTGAGAGTCGCAGGCAGGCGGCAGCTGATGCTCTGGGCTTGCTCCGTGCCGAGGGGCTCGAGCCGAGTCCCGCCCACCAAGCTCTTGCCGCCCGATGGGTGGCAGGCGAGATCGACGACGAGCAGTTCGAGCTGCTCAACTTGGAGCAAGTGCGCAAGCGCCTGGCTGCCACAGCCGGTCGATAGTTGCTGAACCCGGATGGCGAAGGATCCCTATGTCTATCCAGGCAGCGGTGTCCTACGCAACAACCTGGAGATACACGATCAGCGGGAGCTCTCGCAAGCCGAGGCCGACATCGTTCGCGCCGCGCTCGCCGTTCTATCCGGTAGTCCGCTTCCTGGCGACTACGACCTGGCACATTGGCAAGCGTTCCATCGCCGCATCTTCGGTGGGCTGTATCCGTGGGCTGGGGAGCTACGAACCATCCAGATCGCGAAGCCCAATGCGTTCTACGCCCGCCCGGAGCACATCGCCGGCTATGCGCAGGGCATCTTCGCCGAGCTCGCTCGGGAGGACCGTCTGAAGAGCCTCGGTCGCACCGCCTTCCTGGAGCGGCTGACGCACTACCACGGCGAGATGTACGCGGTGCACCCGTTCCGAGAGGGGAACACCCGCAGCATGCGCGCGTTCCTGGGTCAGCTCGCCGGAGAAGCAGGCCACCGGGATCAGATGGGAGCGTCTCGACCACGAACGAAGCTTTGCTGCCAACGTGGCCAGCCTCAACGGCCAGAACGAGAGGCTCAGGAAGTTGCTCGAGCAGATCGTCGATATGCCCTAACGCCTGTCGAGCACGGTCAGGTCCAGCCGGCTCAGGCGCTCGGGGTCGGCCAGGATGTCGATCTCGGCGATCCTGCCGGCGCGGACGGTGAAGCCGAGGACCGAGAACGGGCTGCCGTCCTCGCGCGTGCTGACCACACCCGCAGCGCCGTTGACCAGCGCATGGCGGGCGGTCAGATCCAGGCGGCGGAACGCCAGCGCGCGGCTCGCCACCGCCGCCGCGCCGCGCACTTCCTGCGTCGTGCCCGCACCCAGCGCGCCCGCGTCCGCCCTCAGCACCACGTCCGGGTCGAGCACCGCCACCAGCGCGTCGAAGTCGCCCTCGCGCGCCGCCGCCATGTACGCGTCCACGACCTGCCGCTGCGCGGCAAGACCGGCGTCCGGGACCGGCGCCGTGCCCGACACGCGCCTGCGCGCACGGCTCGCCAGCTGCCGCGCCGCCGCCGGCGAGCGGTCCACGAGCGGCGCTATCTGCTCGAACGGCATCGCGAACATGTCGTGCAGCACGAACGCCAGCCGCTCCGCCGGCGTCAGCGTTTCCAGCACCACCAGCAGCGCCAGGCCAACCGAGTCCGCCAGCAGCGCCTCGTGCTCCGGGTCCGTGCCGTCCGCCGACTCCACGATCGGGTCCGGCACGCGCGGGCCCAGCGGCTGCTCCCGGCGCGAGCGACGCGAGCGCAGCATGTTCAGCGACACCCGCGCCACCACCGTCGTCAGCCAGCCGCCCAGGTTCTCCACGTCGCTGCGGTCCGCGCGGCTCAGCCGCAGCCACGCTTCCTGAACCGCGTCCTCCGCCTCGCTCACCGAGCCCAGCATCCGGTACGCCACCGCCCGCAGGTGCGCGCGGTGCTCCTCGAACCGCCGCGCCAGCCACTCGTGCTCGTCCGTCGCGTGCTCGTCCATCGCCATCGCTCAAGCTCCTTCGTCGCGTCCGCCCACACCACCATGACCCGCCGGAGCGCGCCCATGTGACACGCCCCGCGCCGCACGCCCTGCAGGCGGCCGGCAGTCGCCGGGAGAGAGGCGGGATGAGGCCATCGTCGCAGCCGGCTGATAAGACGCAGGTGATGCTCGACGTGCGCGACCTCAGCCACAGCTTCGGCGAGCTGGTCGCGCTCGACGACGTCGCGCTGACCGTCGGCGCCGGCGAGACCGTCGGGCTGGTCGGGCGCAACGGCGCCGGCAAGACCACCGTCATGCGCGCCATCATGGGCATCCTCGCGCCCGACCGCGGCTCCGTCAGCTGGGACGGGCACGCCGTCGGCGAGCGCGACCGCCTGCGCTTCGGCTACATGCCCGAGGAGCGCGGGCTCTACCCGCAGATGCGGCTCGCCGACCAGGTCGGCTACTTCGCGCGGCTGCACGGCCTCGACGCCGACGCCGCCGCGCGCGCCGCCGGCGGCTGGCTCGAGCAGCTCGGCCTCGGCGCGCGCGCAAACGAGAAGCTGATCGCGCTGTCGCACGGCAACCAGCAGCGCGTGCAGCTCGCCGTCGCGCTCGTCCACGACCCGCAGCTGCTGGTGCTCGACGAGCCGTTCGCCGGACTCGACCCCGAGGCCGTCGACACGCTGTCGGAGACGCTGCTCGCGCAGGCGCGCGACGGCACCGCCATCCTCTTCTCCAGCCACCAGCTCGAGCTCGTCGAGCGCGTCTGCGAACGCGTGGTCATCCTCGACGCCGGGCGCGTGCTCGCCGCCGGCACGCTCGCGCAGCTGCGCCAGCGCTTCCCCGCGCAGCTGCGCGTCAACGTCGACGGCCCGCACACGTGGGCGCAGCACATCGACGGAGCGCGCGTCGTGCACGAGGACCGCGACGGCGTGCTGCTCGTCGTCGAGCCCGGCGCCGACACCCAGGCGATCCTCACGGCCGCGCAGGCCGCCGGCGCGGTCGAGCGCTTCGCGTTCGAGTCCGCCGGCCTCATCGACCTCTACCGCCAGCTGCTCGCGCCATGAAGCGCACGCCCACCACGCGCCTGAAGCGCACGCCCACCATGCGCCTGATCGCAGGGCGCGAGATCTCAGAGCGGATCGGCAGCCGCACGCTGCGCATCACCACCGTCTTCATGACGCTGTTCGTCCTCGCCGGTGTCGTCCTCCCCAAGTTCCTCGCAGGCTCCGAACAGCCGACGTCGATCGGGCTCGTCGGCGCCCGCGCGCAGGCGCTCGCCCCCGCGCTGCGCGCCGCCGCGCGCGCTGACAGGGTGAAGGTCACGCTCACCGACGTCACCGGCGCCGGCGCCGCCCGCGCGCAGGTCAAGCGCGGGTCGCTCGACGTCGCGCTCGGCATCGGCGCGAGCTCGGCCACCGCCGAGGTCCAGCAGAGCATGTCCGCCGGCGTGCGCGCGCTGATCGCGCTCACCCTCGACGGCGTCCACCAGCAGCTGGTGCTGCGCCAAGCGGGCGTCGCGCGCGCGACCATCAGAGCGGCGCAGACCCCCGTGCCGCTCGCCACCGCCGCGCTGGCGCCCCCGCCCTCGCACGAAGCCGCGCGCGCCGTAGCCGCGCTCGCCGCCAGCATCCTGCTGTACATCACGCTCGGCATGTACGGCAACGCCGTCGCCGCAGGCGTCGCCCAGGAGAAGACCTCGCGCACCGCCGAGGTGCTGCTCGCCGCCGCCCGCCCCCAGCAGCTGCTCGCCGGCAAGGTCGCCGGCATCGGCGCCTGCGGCCTCATCCAGCTCTCCGTGCCCGTCGCCGCCGGCCTGCTCGCCAACGCGCTCGTGCACAGCGCGCAGATTCCCTCCTCCGTGTGGGTGCTGCTGCCCGCCAGCCTGCTGTGGTTCGCGCTCGGCTACGCGCTGTACTCGTTCGGCTTCGCCGCCGCCGGTGCGCTCGTCGCCCGCCAGGAGGAAGTCCAGTTCGCCACCGCCCCGCTCGTGTACCCGCTCGTCGCCGGCTACCTGCTCGACTACGTCGCCATCGGCTCGCCCCACTCCACCGTCGTGCGCGCGCTCTCGTTCCTGCCGCCGCTCGCGCCCGCGCTGATGCCCGCGCGCATCGCGCTCGGCGGCGTCGCCTGGTGGGAAATGCCGCTCGCCGTCCTCATCACGCTCGCCGCCATCTACGGCATGATCCGCCTCGCCACGCGCGTGTACACCGGCGCGCTCGTGCACAGCGGCCCGCGGCTCAGCTGGCGCGCCGCGCTGCGGCTGCAGCGCCGGGGCTCCCGCCCGCGGCCCGCATGATCGGACGCTCCCCCTTGTGGCCCGCGTGGCCCGACGCTCCCTCCCGCTGGCTCCCGTGACAGGACCTATGCTGGGCCGCATGTCCGCCGTGAGGACGTTCATCCCCGTCGCCTGGATCGTCTTCTGGGTCTACTGGCTCGTGTCCGCCGCCGGCGCCAAGCGCGGTACACGGACGCGGCGCACCCGGCCCCCCGGCATCGCCCTCGCGATCGTCGCATTCGCGCTGCTGCACATCTTCAGGGGCAACGAACTCGCCGTCCACAGCGCCGCCCTCGAGGCGGTCGGCACAGTCCTGTTCGTCGCCGGACTCGCGCTCGCGGTGTGGGCGAGGATCTACCTCGGGCGCAACTGGGGCATGCCCATGAGCGAAAAGGACGAGCCCGAGCTCGTCACCTCCGGCCCCTACCAGCACGTCCGCCACCCCATTTACTCCGGCATCCTGCTCGCCATGCTCGGCACCGCGCTCGCGCTCGCCTACTACTGGCTGATCGCCGTCGCCGTCATCGGCGCCTACTTCGTATACAGCGCGCGCGTCGAGGAACGGATCATGAGCAGCTCCTTCCCTGAGGCGTACCCGGGGTATCGGATGCGGACGAAGATGCTGATTCCGTTTTTGCTTTAGGGGCGGAGCTGTTCAGTAGAGGGCTGCGGAATGGTCCAGCAGATCGCGCTCGGCGTCGGCAGGCCATGCAAGCGATCGCTTCAATAGGCGGCGGCCTAATAAACGTTCCGGCAGTATCGCTGAGTAAGATGGGGACGTGGTAAGCGATCGCAGACCAAGCATTCCTCCTGCGCCACCTCAGGCAAGCGCTCGAGCCGGCGAGTTCCGCCTCGCCGAAGCGGGGCCCGATGGCTTTTGGGCCTTTCATCCGAGGCCGCTGCCGCCCGACCCGCCACTACACGTGGATGTCGCGATGCAGACGTTGCTGGACCGCGCGAATCAGGCCCTGGGCCGGCTCGACGGCGTCACGCTCCTGCTCCCGGACCCAGACCAGTTCATCTTCACGTTCGTGCGCAAGGAGGCTGTGCTGTCCTCGCAGATCGAGGGCACCCAGTCGTCGTTGTCGGATCTGCTGCTGTTCGAGCACGATGCTGCCCCTGGGGTTCTTCGCGAGGACGCCCAGGAAACCGCCAACTACATCGCCGCGCTGAACCACGGCCTCGACCAGATCGCGCGGCCCGGCGCACCGCCGCTCAGCGCGCGGCTGTTGCGCGAAATGCACGCCCGGCTGCTGCACAGCGGTCGCGGCTCCCAAAAGGCTCCCGGCGAGTTTCGTCGGACGCAGAACTGGCTTGGCGGGAGCCGGCCAGGGCTTGCTCGCTTCGTCCCGCCACCCGCCCAGGAGGTGGTTCCTGCGATCGCCGCGCTCGAGCGGTTCATCCACGACGAGCCGCAGGCCACGCCGATCCTGATCAAGGCGGCGCTCGCGCACGTCCAGTTCGAGAGCATCCACCCGTTCCTCGACGGCAACGGGCGCGTGGGCCGCCTACTGATCACGCTGCTGCTCTGCGCGGAGGGCGTGCTGCGCGCGCCCCTGCTGTACCTCAGCCTCTACTTCAAGCGCCACCGCGAGGCCTACTACGAACATCTTCAGCGCGTGCGGACCGACGGGGATTGGGAGGATTGGCTGACATTCTTCCTGCAGGGCGTGATCGACGTCGCCGAGTCGACCACGAATACGACGCAGCGTCTCGTGGCGATGATCGAGTCCGACCGGCAGGCAATCCACGAGTTCGGTCGCGGCGCCGCGACCGCTCTCCGTGTACACGATCTTGCAGCGCGCTTTGTTCTCGTGGGAGCGTCTTCGGTCACCGAGCAACTCGGGCTGACAAGGCCCCCGGTCTACGCGGCGCTCGATCGCCTCGAGCGCGCCGGGATCCTGCGGGAGGCAACCGGCCGGCGGCGCGGCAAGCTCTACGTCTACGACGAGTACCTGGCGATCCTCAATGAGGGCACTGAATCCGAATAGGCATGGTACTCGGGGCTGGTGGCCGACGCCGACTCTTGTGCACCTTGCGCAAATAGAACTCGCCGAGTATTGCGCGGAAGAGATGCTCGGCGAGCGCAAAGCAAGCACGGGGCGGAACGAGCTGACCCGCGACGCTGCCTCGCGTCGGCCGGCCTCCCCGACAAGTTCTCCCGCCACATCGCGAGATCCTCACGGCGTACCCAAAGCGACCAAATCGGCCGGCTCGACGACCGTTCCTGCAGCGCCACGCCCGCCGAACCTCCAATCGCGTAGGGCACAGCGGCGAGACCCTCGACGCTGTGGCACATACAAGAGCCTCATCGCCCCGCTCAGCGTGGTTCGACCAAGACCAGAGGTATTGACAAAGCGCTGTGTGTGGGTCTTGACAGAAAACGCTGGCCTCGCATAGCATCACCGGCAGCCTCTTAAGCTCCGCGAGCTCGACTTGGTCCGGCGAGCGGTGATGGAGAGGCAGATTCGACATCGACCGTCGTAGGTCGCACGCGAAGGGAGACTGCCAAGGCCCGTACCGTTCACGGACACCGTCCAGCTAGATCAGATGCCGCGCATCGCGGCTCGCCGGACGCCAGGGAGCCCCTTTAGTTGCGCCTTCGCATCCGGCATTAACCCCGTTCACCGCTGCAATGCCGAGCAGCGGATTGCGCGACTAGGTCCCGCGTCCGCTCGACGGCATCAACCAACGACACCGGCAAAAAGCCGCACGCGAAGGAGACATACGTAGATGTTCAAGGTCGAGAACGCAGATTTCATTGCCGAGAAGCTCGCCGCCGAGCTACTGCCGAACCAGGAGTACCGGGAGGGATACAAGAACGCCGAGGAGGCCGTCGAAAGGCGGATCCGGGCCGAACGCGCTGCCGGGCTCGTGCCCGCTGCGGGCCGCATCGAGTTCGACGTGGATTGGGCACTCCACGCGCAGGACAACTCGCTTTGGTACCTGTCGGTCGCCGACAACGGCGACGGCATGACACGCGCCGAGCTCGAGAAGTACACCACCACACTCGCGGTGACCGGCGCCAACCAGAACCAGTCGATCACGGGCAACCAGGGCATGGGGCTGAAGATCTCGGGCCCGACGCGGCACAAGGAGGGCATCCTGCTGCGCTCGCTGAAGGAAGGGCAGCGCACGATGGTGCAGATCGGCTGGACGGGCCTCGAGTACGACCTGGTGCCACTCAACGACAATGGCGACGTGGTCGTCGAGGTGCCGGAGGAATTGTTCCCGGATTTCATCCTCGAGCAGGGCTCGGGCACGATCGTGACCTACCTAGGCAGCACGCCGAAGGCGAACACGGTCGTCCCCGAGAACCATCCCCGCGTGTGGCTGTTCAAGTACATGCACCAGCGCTTCTTCCGGCTTGGCGGCGGGGAGCTCTCGCTGATGGTGCGGCAGCCTGCCCGCGACGTATCGGAGTGGCCGCATTCACGCGAGGAGGCAGATGCCGCGCAGTACTTCAACCGTGCCGAGGTGATCGGCACCGGTGGCCAGTGGGACAAGTACGCCGACCGCAAGGGCGAGGGCAGGCGAGGTGTCGAGGATCTGCCCGGGCTACCCTCCGCTGGCATTCCTGCCGCGCGCATGCACTGGTGGGTGCTGCCGGCGCCAGGTCCGGGCAACGACTTGACCAGTCGGACCTATGGAGGGGGCAGTCTCGGGGTGCTCTACCAGAACGAGCTCCACGATTGGCGCACCGGTGGCCCCGCAAACCCGTACTTCGCGCGGCTCGGGATCATCTTCGGGAAGCAGCGCGTCGCCTTCGTGCTGGAGCCGGTAGGGGATGGCATTTCGTCCGACTTCGCCCGGGCGCACGTCCTGCTCGCTGGCCGCCCCGTGTTCGAGGGTGAGGCGTGGGCGTGGTGGGCCGACGCGTTCCGCGAGCGGATGCCCGACGTAATCAAGCGGACCATCGTCGAGGAGCAGCAGCGCTTGCACGAGGAGGATCCCGAGCGGGCGAAGCGCATCCGCGATCGCTTGAAGGAAGTGGTGGCGATGCTGCGACCCAAGCGCGCCCGGCGCAATCCACAAGGAAACACAACCGCTGACGGGGACGAGGTGGCCGGTTCTGGCAGCAATGATCAGGGCGCCGCGTACGAGCGCAGCACGGGCGGCGCAACCGGCGGTCGCAGGTCGAGTAGCAATGGCCGGCAGGGCATCGGCTCGCTGCTGCCCCAGGTCGATGTCGAGAACGGCGAGCCGGCGAGCGAAGTGTTCTCGATCCTGAGCCTGAATCCTCGCTGGGTGACCGAGGCCGACGCGGAGGGCATGACTATCGTGAACGCAAACGGGAAGGGGCTCCGCGACCGCGCTGCGGCGCTCGCAGGCGTGGACGGCCTTTCAGCGCCTGAGTTGCTGCTGAACTTGGAGTTCCGTGGCTACAAGATGATCCTCCAGCACCTCAACGAATGGGGCAACGCCGATGGCGACGAGGCGGTCGCGACCGCGATCGAGCAGTACACGCAGGAGTGGATCGAGCAGAAGATGGTCGAGGCTGTGACCGGTCTCCGACAGCTGAACAACGGCTCCACGTGGACCTCGAACGCCTACGACGATGCCCTGAGCCCGGTGGCCCTGACCGCGGCATTCATGGCAGACCGTTACCACACGATCCGCGAGGTGAAGCGGCAGATCGGGCCAATGAGACGACAGGCGACTAGCGACGCGGTGGCGTAGCGGCTCCAGTCAGACGAGGCCCTGGTCGATCAGGGCCTCGACGACCGCGATCGTCAAGATCGGTGGGGCTGCGTTGCCGATCATCGTCGCGATGTCGGACCTTCGCGTGACGCTGGAGAAGTCCATGAAGTCAGGGAGGAACTGCAAGCGGGCGGCCTCGTGGGGCGTCAGCGTGCGGCGTATCAATGGGTGGACGAACCTACCCTGGCCCATCGAGCCGAAACCACTCGTGATGGTCTGGGCCGGCTCATCCCACCGCAGGCGACCGTACATCGAGCGGTAGCTGTGGTCGTTGTGGTGGCAGGCCGGCCGGAGGTCGTTGGGGAGATCGTGGACGTCGTGCTCGAACAGCCAGTCGATCCGTGACTCGTTTTCCTCGCTTGGCACCGAGGGCGTATCCAGCATTGCCTCGGAGTCGATCTCGAGCAGATCGCCGATCGCCCACGCCACGCTGCGGCCCGGGGCGGTGGCAAGCAGGTCGAAGTCGAACGATCCCTCCCGCGTTGCCACCAGCAGGTGACGGATGCGGCGTTGCGGCGCACCGAGCTCGTAGAGGTTCAGCCGCTTGGATTGCACCCAGTAGCCTTGCTCGGCGAGGCTTGCTGCGCAGCGAGCGGCGGCCTTGCGCTTGTCTCGGCCGACGCCACTGACGTTCTCGATGACGACGGCAGTCGGCTCGAGGAGACGCGCGACGCGCGCCACCGCGAGGTATAGGTCGTTGCGAGGGTCGTCGTGCCGCGTGTGGTTGTTGAGCGCTGAGTGCCCTTGACATGGAGGCCCGGCCACCAGCAGCCCCGCACCCTGGCCGCCATCGAGCAGCGGCTGCTCAGAATCACGCTCTGCCGCTGCGATCCCTCCCACGGCGTCTGCCAGGTCCAACTCGGCGGTTGCGGCCTCATCCAGCCGCAGGCTCTTGCGAAGCACCTTCAGCGCGGGAGCCCATGAATCAACGGCTAGCTGGACGCGAGCGTTACGGCCTTTGCGACGTGCTCCCTCTATAGCGCCCAGGCTCAGCCCACCGATGCCAGAGAACAGGTCGACGATACCTATCGCGGCTTCCGCGCCGGCAGCGCCGTTCATGGCCCGCTTCCGTTGCAGGAAGCCAATATCGACATCCTGCGCGACGCCAGCGGACACGTTAGGAGCCTAGAGTCCAGAGCGGCGGATGAGCGAAGCGACGAAAGCAGCCGGTCCCTGGCCCGACGTGCCCGAGTTGCGCAGGGAGATCATGCGCGCGAATCGTCGTCGGGACAGCGCTCCCGAGCGCGCACTGAGGTCTGCGCTGCATCGCGCGGGGCTTCGTTTTCGCGTCGATTACCCGGTCAGGACGCCTGGCCGCAGACCGGTACGGCCGGACATCGTATTTCCGGCGCGGCGAGTCGCGGTATTCGTGGATGGCTGCTTCTGGCATGCCTGCCCGGTGCACGGGACGCAACCTGCCACGAACGAGGCGTACTGGACGCGCAAAATCGAGGCCAATCGTCATCGGGATCTATCCACGACGGCGGCGCTCGAATCGGACGGCTGGACCGTGCTGCGGTTCTGGGAGCACGAGGACCCAGTGACGGCGGCACAACGCGTTGCCGAGGCGGTCAGAGCCCATTGACGAGCCTGCTCGCCGTTGACTGGCCGGACTCGCCAAACGCGAGTTCGGCGCATGCCGCACCTCCGACTGGATCTGGAGCGACGTCGGCGTGAACAGGGTGTCGTGACTCACCCGCCGGCCCTGCGACCGCACCAATACGCTGATACTGCATTGGAAAGTACCGCCTTTCCGTGCCACGGCATCGGGGCAGTTACAGCTGTCGCCGGGGCCAAACCCTTGTTGATCAACCACGCTACCTACGGGCGAGCAGGAATACCAGTAACACGGGCAAACTTGGCGCGTACGCGCCCATCTAGACTGAGCCCTATCGCTCGTATGCCCTACCCCGCGGAAGGACGTGCCGGATGAGGACGGTTTCCGTGGCGCGGTCGAAGTCGAAGATCACCCGCCAGTCGCCGACGCGCAGCCGGAAGTGCTCGCTATTCGTGAGCCGCCTGACATCAAGCGAGCGATCATCGGCACCGAGACGGTCGAGCGCCCCCAAGACCCGGGCACGGATCGGCGGATCGAGACGCCGCAGCTCCTTCTCTGCGGTGCGCGTGAACTGCAGCGCTCGCTCGCCGCTCACCCGGCTTCGAGACCCTGCTTGACCTCCGCGTAGGAGACGGTTCGTCCGGCGGAGATATCCGCATCGCTGGCGACGAGCGCCTCATCCTCCTCGACGCTCAGCGGCTCATCATCCTCAGGGCAAGATTCCAGCCAGTCCCCGAAGCTCTGGCCGCGCGAGGCGATGAACTCAAGCGTCGCCTCGGCGTCCTGCTCCGTCAGATCCTCGACTCGCGCTCGCAGCTTCTCCTTCGCCGTCATGCGCCAAATGGTAGCGCCAGGTTCATAGCGGGGGCGGGATTCGAACCCGCGACCTTCGGGTTATGAGCCCGACGAGCTACCAGACTGCTCCACCCCGCGTCGCTTCTTATGTTCTAGCAAAGAACCGCACAAGTGGCCAGCCTTTCGCGCCGCCGGCAGCCGGCCTTGCGCGCGGCCCGCAGCCGACCCTCGCGCATCGCCCGCGCGCCCGCCCCTCTAGCATCCCGCCGATGCGCGTCGCCGTCGTCGACATCGGGACCAACTCCACGCGCCTGCTCGTCGCCGACGTCGATCCCGACTCCGGGGCCGTGCACGAGCTCGTTCGGCGCTCCAACGTCACGCGCCTCGGGCACGGCGTCGACGCCACCGGCTCGCTCGCCGACGATGCCGTCGAGCGCGTGTTCGCAACGCTCGCCGGCTACCGCGCCGAGATCGACGCGCACGACGCGCGCGCCAACCTCGCCGTGCTCACCTCCGCCGTCCGCGACGCCGCCAACGGCGCCGACTTCGCCGCGCGCGTGAGCCAGGACTTCCGCCTCGACGCGCGCGTGCTCAGCGGCGACGAAGAGGCGCAGCTCACGTTCCTCGGCGCCATGGCCGGGCGCCCCGCGCCCACCGAGCCCACCGTCGTCATCGACATCGGCGGCGGCTCCACCGAGTTCGTCGTCGGCGTCGCGCGCGCCGCCGCCTTCCACACCTCGCTGCACGCAGGCGTCGTGCGCATGAGCGAGCGCCACATCCACACCGACCCGCCCGCCCCGCACGAGCTGCAGGAGCTCGCGCTCGACGTCCGCGCCACGCTGCTCCACGGGCTGCCGCCCGGCGAGCGCGCGCCCGTCCAGCACGGCATCGCCGTCGCCGGCACCGCCACCTCCGCCGCCTCCATCGACCTCGAGCTCGACCCCTACGACCCCGCCCGCGTGCACGGCTACCAACTGCAGCTCGGCACCGTCGAACTGCTGCTCGCGCGCCTCGCCGACATGACCGAACGCCAGCGCCGCCAGGTCGTCGGCCTGCACCCCGACCGCGCCCCCACCATCGTCGCCGGCATGATCCTGCTCGAGGAGGCCATGCGCGCGTTCGAGCTCGAGCGCGTCGAGGTCTCCGAGCACGACATCCTCTACGGAGGCGCCCTGCTGGCCGCAGGAGCGGCGGCCGGAGCCGGGTAGCCGCAACGCGGCGCTCACGCCCGGCCGCAGCGTAACTGCGAACCCCGCGAGCACGCCCTCCAAGGCGTGCCCCTAAGAATTCACGCCAGGTTCGACTTGCGCGGGTACACGACCGTCGGGTCCGTCAGCACGTTCACCAAAGCCGGCTTGCCCGCCGCCAACGCCCGCTCCAGCGCCGGGCGCACGTCCGCCGGGCGCTTCACCAGCTCGCCGTGGCAGCCCAGCGCCTCCACCACCTGGTCGTAGCGGGTCTCCGGGCGCAGGTCCGCCGCCACCGAGTACCCGTACAGGAACTCCATCGGATGCTTCTCAAGCGCCCATATGCCGTTGTTGCCCATCACGCCCACCACGTTCACGCCGTGGCGCGCCAGCGTGTCGAACTCCATCCCCGCGAACCCGAACGCGCCGTCGCCCAGCATCAGCACCACCTGGCGCTCCGGGTGCGCCAGCTTCGCCGCAAGCGCGTAGCCCGGGCCCGTCCCCAGGCAGCCGAACGGCCCCGGGTCCAGCCAGCAGCCCGGCTGGTAGCTGTCGACCACGCGGCCCGCGTACGACACGAAGTCGCCGCCGTCGCCGATCACGATCGCGTCGCGATCCAGCACCGTAGCCAGCTCCGCATACAGCCGCATCGGGTGCAGCGGCGCCCTGTCGTCCTCGAGCTCCGCCCGCTCTGCCTCGCGGCGCTCGCTCTCGCCCGCCCGCAGCTCCGCGATCCAGCGCTCGCTCGCCAGCGCCTGCGCCCCCGCGCCCGCGCGCAGGTCCGCCAGCGTCTGCGCGATCGACCCGTAGCACTCCGCCGCCACCGTCCGCGGGTGGTCGCGCTCCGGTTCCGCCGCGTCGATCACCACGATCTCCGTGTCATCGCCGAACGACCCGCCGAAGCCCAGGCGGAAGTCCATCGGCACGCCCACCACCAGCGCCACGTCCGCGCCCTTCAGCGCCTGCGAGCGCGCGCGCGAGAAGAACAGCTCGTGATCCGCCGGCACGCATCCGCGCGCCAGGCCGTTCAAGAACACCGGGATCCGCAGCGTCTGCGCCAGATCCAGCAGCGCCTGCTCGCCGTGCCCCCAGTACAGGTCCGTGCCCGCCATGATCACCGGGCGTTCCGCCGCCGCAAGCAGCGCCGCCGCACGCTCCAGCGACTCGCCCGACGCGCCCTTCGCGCGCGCGGCAGCGCCCGCGCCCGCGAGCGGCGAAAGGTCCTCGCTCTCCGGCTCCGCCGCCTCCATGAACACGTAGTCCAGCGGGAAGTCCACGAACGCCGGGCCGCCGTGCGGCGCACACGCCGCCGCGAACGCGTCGTCCACCAGGCCCGGGATCTCCGCCGTGCTCTGCGGCGTAGCCGCCAGCCGCGCCAACGGCCGCACGAACGGCACGTGGTCGATCTCCTGCAGCGAGCCCTGCCCCCAGCGCAGCGCCGGCGCGCGCCCGCCCAGCACCACCATCGGCGAGTGACTCGCCTGCGCTGAGGCCATCGCGCTCATCCCGTTCGTCACGCCCGGGCCCGCCGTCAGCGCGCACACGCCCGGCTCGCGCGTCACCTTCGCCCAGCCCTCCGCCGCGAACGCCGCCGTCGACTCGTGGCGCACGTCCACGATCGCGATCCCCTCCTCGCGACAGCCGTCGTAGATCGAGAACAGATGCCCGCCCGACAGCGTGAACAGCTTGCTCACGCCGTGCGCCTTCAAGCGGCGCGCCACCAGCCGCCCGCCGTGGAACGTCCTCGTCTCCTGCGCGCCCTCCGTCGCCATCGCCGCGACTCTATCCATTCGCCACCGCCGCCCGGGCTCTCCCGACGCGCGCGTCCAGCATCTCCTGAGACGCGACGGCATGCCCGGGGTGGGATTCGAACCCACACGCCCCGCCTGCGGGGCCATCGATTTTAAGTCGATTACGTATACCCATTTCGCCACCCGGGCCGCGCCAGTGTATGGGAGGGTCCGTATGCCCCCGGCCCGGTTTGGGACCCGTCCGGGCCGGGAAAAAGAGCTTCGGATCCCTTTATCAAGCGCAACTTTTGCGCTGCTACGGTGTCGTTTGTAGCGACAGCAGCTATCGGACTGTCCATGGAGGTTTCCGCTCTCCCACATCCGAGCAGCATCCCGGGCCTGCACGGTCCGTCGGCTCTGCTGCGCCTGCAGTCGGACGAGCGCCTGATCGCGCTCACGCGCCGCGGCCAGCACGCCGCCTTCGAGGTGCTGTGCGCGCGCTACCAGACGCGCCTGCTGTCCTTCTGCCGGCACATGCTCGCCTCGCGCGAGGACGCAGAGGATGTCCTGCAGGAGGTGTTCGCCGCCGCCTTCAACGCCGTGCTCGCCGACGAGCGCGACATCAACGTGCGCCCGTGGCTGTATCGCATCGCACGCAACCGCTCGCTCAACCACCTGCGCCGCGCCTCCGCCATCGGCGTCGACTCGATGGACGTCCACTACGCCGAGCAGGGCATCTCCACCGGCGACAAGGTCATGCGCCGCGAGAGCTTCCGCGAGCTCATCGCCGACGTCCACCAGCTGCCCGAGACGCAGCGCACCGCGCTGCTGCTGCGCGAGATCGACGCGCTCTCCTACGAGCAGATCGCGCACGCCATGGAGACCACCGTGCCGTCCGTCAAGTCGCTGCTCGTGCGCGCGCGCATCTCGCTCGCAGAGGCCGCCGAGGCGCGCAAGCTCAGCTGCGAGGACGTTCGCCTCGAGCTCGGCGAAGTCGCCGAGGGCCTCGGCAAGCTGAGCACGCCCGCGCGGCGCCACATCCGCGGCTGCGAGCGCTGCGCGTTCTTCCGCAAGCAGCTCAAGGACAACAACAAGGCGCTCGCGCTGATCATGCCCGTCGGCCCGCTGCTGCTCGCCAAGAAGCTGCTGTTCGCAAAGCTCGGCTCGACCGCCTCCGCCGGCGGCGCGCACGTCGCCGGCGGAGCCGGTGCCACCGTCGGCGCGACCGCCACCGCCAGCGCAGGCGCCGGAGCCGCCGCGGGCGCCGGCGGGAGCGTCGCCGGCGGCATCATGACCGCCGGCGCAGGCGCGCTCGCCACCAAGGCCGTCGCCGGGCTCGCCGCCGCCGCGATCGTCGCCGCCGGCGCCGTCGCCGCCGATCACGCCGTCGTCGTCCACCACCGCCACCCGACCACGCTCGCCTCCGCCAGCGCCGTGCGCGCAGGCGAACCGCTCGTCGTGCGCCAGGCGCTGCAGCCCGTCAGCGCCGGCGGCCCAGCCGCCCGCACGCCGCTCACCGCCGCCGCGCGCAGGCACCGCCTCAAGAGCGCCAGGACCACAAAGCTCGCGCTGAAGGCGCCCGCCACCACGCTCGCCGCCGACACCGCGCCCACCCCCCCGGCCAAGCCGGCCGACCCGCAGCCGGCCACCGAGGTCACCACAACCACCACCGAACTGCCCGTCGCCGCCACCTCCGTGCCGTCCACCACCGCCGGGAGCACCGACTCCTCGACCACCGCCGCCACCACACCGGCGCCCGCGCCGAGCACGCCGACGAGCACCACCACCGTCGAAACGCCCACCACGCCCGCGGAAACGCCGACCACGCCGAACGAAACGCCAACCGCCCCCTCGCACGAAGCGACGCCGCCCGTCACCCCGGAAACACAGGTCAAGCCCGACACCGGCGGCAGCGAAGCTCCGGTCGGGGAAGCAGTCGAGGAAACGGTGGGCGAGCATGCGATCGCGCACGGCGCCGGCCACCGCGACGGTCGCAACGCCGGGCGCGACGCCCGCCGCTGGCGCTAGACCTCGAGCCGGGCTCTCAGCCGAACGCGAAGCTCTTCATCGGTTTCAGCAGCACGCCCGTCGTGCCCACTTCCACCGGCGAGACGATCTGCGTGCTCGCGTTGCTCGCCGTCAGCATCACCGCCACCACGCCTTCGCGCGCTCGCGCGCGCGGCGGCAGCAGCAGCACCGCGCGGCCGTACATCGTCTGTCCTTCCACCTGCGTCGTGAACAGCACGCCGTAGCCCGTCAGCGTGTTGCTGATCTTCGTCTTGCCCTCGCCGCGCAGCTCGAAGTCCCGGTAGCCGCGCGCGAACGAGTGGATGAAGCCCGTCGCGAACAGCGGCATCTCAGCAGTCAGCTCGCCCGAGTACGCCGGCAGCAGCAGCGGGTCGACCGCGAACGAGTACTTCAGCTCGCCGTCCGGCCAGCGGCTCACCACCCTCACGTACCCGCCCGGGTCAGGCGCCGTGCGATACAGGTCCCTATAGCTGAAGCTGAACGGCACGCGCCCCCCACGCGAGTAGCTCGCGTTCTCCAGCGTCAGCGCCGCCGCCACCAGCGCCGCCAGCACCGCCACGCCCGCCATGATCGCCGCCGCGCGCGCCAGCCTCGACGCGGCGCGCCAGCGCGGCGCCAGCAGCCGCCCGAGCGTCGGCCCGTACTCGGGCTTCATCGGCACCGCCGCCATCGTGCTCAGGCGATCATTCCCCGATCGAGAACAGCGATTCGAGGTCGTGGCGCGAATACGCCGCGAACGCGACCATCGTCTGCGTGCGCGACACGCCAGGCAGGCCGCCGATCTGGCCCGTCACCACGTCCGCCAGCTGCTCGTGATCAGGCACCCGCACGATCGCCACGAAATCCCACTCCCCCGTCACCGAGTATGCCTCCGCCACGCCGTCGATGTCCGCCAGCGCGCCGCCGAGGCTCGAGAGCGCATCGCGCTCCGCCTCGATCAACACCACCGCGTTGGTCATCGTCATCGCGCCAGCATCCTATGCCTCTCGCTCGCCCAGACCCTGCAGGCCATACCCGACCACCAGGCCGAGCAGCCCGCCGACGACACCCGCCAGCCAGCTCGCCTCCGGGCGCGCGAACGGCAGCGCCAGCAGCAGCGCCGCAAGCGCCCCCGCCCCCAGCAGGTCGCCCTCGCGGTAGCCGTCCGTGCGCGCCGACTCCAGATCGGGCACCGCCCACGCCGCCAGCAGCGCCAGCGCCGCACCGTTGGCGCCGCTGATGATTGGCAGCGTGTACAGCGCGCCGGCCGCCAGCGCGCCGGTCGCGCCCGCGCCCAGGAACAGGGCCAGCACCACCGCCGGCCCGTGGCGGCGCTCCAGCAGCCAGCCGAAGATCGCCACCGTCAGGATCGCCACGAACGCATACACGCCGTCGACGTACGCGAACTCGTTCGTGAACAGCCGCCACCAGTCGCCGCCGAGCGAGCCGATCACCGCCATGTGCAGGTACAGCAACGGTTCCGCGTGCGCCACCACCCACACCACGCAGCTGGCCGCCACCAGCGCGATCGTCGCATACGGCCGGTCCGCCGCCCAGCGGCTCGGCGCGCGGTGCCTGCGCGTGCGGGTGCGGGTGCGGGTCCGCGCAATGCCGCCCACCGGCGCGGGCTTGGAGCCGGTCAACAGCGAGCGCGCGCGGCCACGCAGCGTCGTGCGCACGGGCGCGTTCGCCGGCGGCAGCTTCGGCGCGCGCCTGCGCAGGCGGTTGCCGCAGTACGGGCACTCGGTGATGTACGGGCTCACTTCCGCGTTGCACTGCTTGCACACCACGAACAGATCAGCACCGGAAGTCATCGCCGACCCATTCTAAGGACCTCTCGACCACGCCCTGCGCGCCTCTGGAATACTCAGGTGCATGAACTCCGGAATCGACAGCAACCTGTACATCCTCGCGTTCGACCACCGCGGCTCCTTCCAGAAGAAGTTCTTCGGGATCGAGGGCGAGCCGGACTCCGAGCAGACCGCCATCATCGCCGACGCCAAGCACCTGATCTTCGAGGGCATGCTGCAGGCCGTCAGCGCCGGCGCCGACCCCTCCGTCACGGGCGTGCTCGTCGACGAGCAGTTCGGCTCCACCGTGCCCGCCGAGGCCCACGAGAAGGGCCTCAAGCTCGCCATGCCCGCCGAGCGCTCCGGCCAGAACACGTTCGACTTCCAGTACGGCGACGACTTCGGCGAGCACATCGAGCGCTTCAACCCCGACTTCACCAAGGTGCTCGTCCGCTACAACCCCGACGGCGACCAGGACGCCAATCGCGAGCAGCTCGCAAAGCTGCTGCGGCTGAGCGACTGGCTGAAGGCGCACGAGCGCAAGTTCCTGTTCGAGCTGCTCGTGCCCGCCGAGGACGCCCAGCTGCAGTCCGTCGGCGGCGACAGCGAGCGCTACGACGCCGAGCTGCGCCCCGAGCTGATGCGCCGCGCCATCGCCGAAATCCAGGACGCGGGCATCGTCGTCGACATCTGGAAGATCGAGGGCGTCGACAAGCGCTCGGACTGCGAGATGCTCGCCACGCAGACCCGCACCGGCGGGCGCGACGACGTCCGCTGCGTCGTGCTCGGTCGCGGCGCCGACGACGCCAAGGTCGACCAATGGCTCGCCGCAGCCGCCCCCGTCGACGGCTACATCGGCTTCGCCATCGGGCGCTCGATCTGGTGGGATCCGCTCAAGGCCTACGTGGACGGCAAGATCGAGCGTTCCGCAGGCGCGCGCAAGATCGCCGAGAACTACCTGCGTTTCGTCGCCGTGTACGAGCGCGCCAAGGCGCTCGCGCCGTCGGCGTAGTCACGGAGCGCCGAAGCATGAAGATGCGTCAGAGCCTCGCCGAGTGGGAGCAGCAGTTCTCCAGGGAGACCTCGCTCGACCGCCGGCGCCGCGACTCCCTGCGCCGCACCACCGAGCAACGCGCGCTCAAGCGCGCCGCCGAGCGCCGGCACAAGCGCGGCTCCATGCGCTTCGCGCTGCTCGTCCTCACGCTCATCCTCACAGCGGTCGTCGTCACCGTCGTGATGTTCCGCACGCTGTATCTGCTCTTGGGTTAGCGACCCGATGGCCAAGCCCGGCAAGGACGCAGGGAGCGTGGCGTGCTGCGCACGCGAGCGACCGAGGACGCGGCCGGGCGCCGCGCCAGCGGGTCGCTAGTCGCTACGCGCCGTCGCCGAGGTCCTGCAGAGACTCCTCCACCACCGCCGCCGCGTGCTCGGGCTCGACGCCGTCCTTCGACGGCGTCGCCGGCGTACCGGCTTCGCGGTGGATCTCCAGGTAGATCTCCTTGCGGAAGACCGGCACCCGTTGCGGGGCCTGGATGCCGATGCGCACCTTCTCGCCCATGACCGACAGCACCGAGACCTCGATCTCGTCCCCGATCATGATGCTCTGGTTGGACTTGCGCGTCAAAACCAGCATTTGGGTGCACCTTCCTCATTGCCGATTGGCGACCCGGCGCGACCCCAACCGCCGGAGAGGCAAGCATAGTCGCAGGACCGGGGGAAAGCGATACCAATTTCTCAACCCCCTCCGCAGATCGGCGCCCAACGCACTCCCCGGCGCGTCACGCGAGCTCTTGCGCTAGTCTCCCGGACCGTCCATGCCCCGGAAATCTCTGCGCCCGCACCTCAACCAGATCCGTGCCTGGGTGCGCCAGGGCCGAACCGATGCATGGGTCGCCCACCAGCTGGAGGTCACCGTCCGCGACATCGAGCAGTTCAAGCGCCAGAATGAGCTCGTCAGCGACGACGAGACCCCCGAGGGCACCGGCGCCGCCGGCGACTACCCGGAGGAGATCGACCTTCGCGCCGAGGACGATGCGTTGATCGCCGCCGAGCTCGAGGCGGCCGAAGCCGAGGCCGAGCGCGCCAGGGTGCAAGCCGAAGAGGCAGGCGAGGAGCCCGATGAGGAGGGGGAGGGCGCAGGCGGCACCCGCACCCGCCGCCGCAGTCGCCGCGGCGGTCGCGGGCGGCGCGGTGGAGCGCGCAACACCGGCCCGCTCGAGGGCACCTTCGACCACGGCGAGGAGGGCTACGGCCTGTGGCTCGACCCCGCCATTCAGGAGAACCCCATCTACGCCGAGCACTGGGCCGGCCACCGACCCGTAGAGGTCGAGGTCGAGGAGGACCGGATCATCATCCGCCGCGCGGGCTCTGAGGACGACTAGGGCGCCGTAGAGCGGCGCCCTACGCCTCTGACAGGATCCTGCGGCCGCCGGCGTAGTCGGTGGCCTCGCGCAGGTAGCGGGCGAAGGCGGCGTCCACGACGACGCCCGCCTCCCACGCCCACGGGTCCTCGGGCGCGAGCTTCATCGCCACCTGCAGGCACCACGCGGCGCCCTGCTCGTACAGGCCGACCAGCTCGTCCACGGAGAAGCGGCCGCCCAGGCGCCTGCGCAGCTCCGCCACCAGCGCGCCGGTCACGCGCTCGAGCAGCGCGTGGCGCTCCGCCGGCGCCGCCGCCAGCCGGCGCTCGCCCTGCTGCCACTGGTAGATCGCCGTCTCGAACGACACGCGCCGAGGCTAGCAGCGCCGGGCCGGCGCCCGAGACGCGGCGCTCTGCGTCTCCAGGGAACCTCCAGCGGTCAGTTGTCGGGCAGGCCGCTGATCACGTACGGCTGCTCGCCGCTCTTCATCATGCCCAGCCGGCGCGCCTCGGTTTCGAGCGTCCCCGCGGCCGTCAGCGCTTCGCGCTGGCGCACAAGCAGCGTGTGTTCGCGCTGCATGCTCGCCACGGTGGCGTTGTCGCGGCGGGACTGGCGCCATGTCGAGAGCATGTGCACACCCGCGCTCACGTACAGGTACACGAGCGCCACCAGCACGCACAGCATCGCCACACGCCCCACCCGGTCCCAGCGCACGCGCGCCCCGAGCGCGCGGCCCGCGACGGCTGGGCGAGATGCGGAGGCGGCTGGCATCGACTACCCGAATTCGCGCCCGCCGGCGAACATCCTGCCGCTGGGCGGGACCGGCCAGCCGGTGCATTGTCTCGTCGTAACCGCCGATAGCCATGGTTATACGGCGTTGCCGAGCACAGTCATGCTCACCGTGCCGCGCGCCAGCCCGCGCGCTCAGCTGCCGTGGAAGACGCTACGCCCGGGGAAGCGCGCCGCGTCGCCCAACTGCTCCTCGATGCGCAGCAGCTGGTTGTACTTGGCGACGCGGTCCGAGCGCGAGGGCGCGCCCGTCTTGATCTGCCCGCAGCCGGTCGCCACGGCCAGGTCGGCGATCGTCACGTCCTCGGTCTCGCCCGAGCGGTGGCTCATCACCGCCGTGTAGCCCGCCTCGCGCGCCATCGCGATCGCCTGCAGCGTCTCCGTGAGCGTCCCGATCTGGTTGACCTTGATCAGGATCGAGTTGCCGACGCCCGCGTCGATGCCGCGGCGCAGACGCTCGGTGTTGGTCACGAAGATGTCATCGCCGACGAGCTGCACGCGCGATCCCAGCCGCTCGGTGAGCACGCGCCAGCCGTCCCAGTCCTCCTCGTCCATGCCGTCCTCGAGCGACACGATCGGATAGCGGTCCACCAGGTCGCTCCAGTAGTCCGTGAACTGCGCCGCGCTCAGCGTGCGGCCCTCGTGCTCGAGCAGGTACGAACCGTCCCTGTAGAACTCGCTGGCGGCGGGGTCGAGCGCGATCGCCACGTCCTCCCCGGGGCGGTATCCGGCCGCCTCGATGCCCGCCACGAGCATCTTGAGCGCCTCCTCGTTGGAGCTCAGGTCGGGCGCGAAGCCGCCCTCGTCGCCGACCGCCGTCGCGAGGCCGCGCTCGTGCAGCGTGCCCTTCAGCGCGTGGAACACCTCCGCGCCCATGCGCAGGCACTGCGCGAACGTGGACGCGCCGCAGGGGACGATCATGAACTCCTGGAAGTCCACCTTGTTGTCCGCGTGCATGCCGCCGTTGAGCACGTTCATCATCGGCACCGGCAGCACGCACGCGTCCGCGCCGCCGAGGTAGCGCCACAGCGCGAGGCCCTGCTCGGCCGCCTGCGCCTGCGCGCTCGCGAGCGACACGCCGAGGATCGCGTTGGCGCCCAGCCGCGACTTGTTGGGCGTGCCGTCCAGCTCGATCAGCGCCCGGTCGATCGCCTCCTGGTCGGCCGCGTCCATGCCAGCGAGCGCTTGATTGATCTCGCCGTCGACGTTTCCAACTGCGCGCGAGACGCCCTTGCCGCCCCACGCCTGGCCGCCGTCGCGCAGCTCGGTCGCCTCGAACTCGCCCGTGGAGGCGCCGGAGGGCACCGCCGCGCGGCCGCGCGCCCCCGAGCGCAGCTCGACATCGACCTCGACGGTCGGGTTGCCGCGGCTGTCGAGGATCTGGCGGGCGTGGATTCGCTCGATCTCGCTCATGCCGCATGCCTCCCGCTCGTTGGCGCCGGCGACGCCGGCGACGATCCCGCTAGCCGGTGGGCGAGGTGGCGGCGCCGGTGGAGCTTGTCTTCGGCGCTTTGTAGGACTTGCAGTCCGCGACCACGTAGCCCGAGCGGCATTCGGTCTTTCCCTGCCACTTCTTTTTGAATTCTTTCACGAACTTGCTCAGAGCGGTCTGCTGGCCGGTGGCGATCAGCGTCTGTTTGATCGTCGCCTGCACCTTCGACAGCGGCTCCTGGGAGCCGGCGCTGACGCTCAGCACTTCGTAGACGTAGTAGCCGAACGGCGTCTTGACGGGGCCTCCGAGCACGCCCTTGCTCGCGGAGAAGATCGCCGTGTCCAGCGCCTTCTCCTCCTCGCCTTTGACCACTTCCTTGAGCAGCCCGCCGTCGGCCTTGCTGACGGGGTCGATCGAGTCCTTCTTGGCGACGCTCGCGAAGCTCTTGCCCGATTCGATTTCCTTCTTGGCGCTGCTCGCCGCCGCTTCCGTTTTGGTGAGGACGATCCGTACGTTGCGCTTTTCCGGCGTGCCGTACTTCGACTTGTTTTCGTTGTAGTACTTTTCGATCTGGGCCTGCGTGGGTTTGCTCTTGGCCTTCACGATCTGTTTCTGGATTTTCTGCGAGAGCATGTTCAGCTTCACGCGCAGCAGCAGGTCGGAGACGCTCTGCCCCGACGAGGCCAGGAATTTTTCGAATTCCGACGCTTTCGGGAACTGGGTGCTCTTGATTTTCGTGAATTCCTTCTTGACTTCCGCGTCGCTCAGCTTGACGTTCAGCGAGGACGCTTCGCCGATCACCCACTGCGAGGAGATCAGGAAGCCCAGCACCTCGGTCTGCAGCGATTTGTACTCGGTCTCGCACTGCGACTTCAGCTGCGCGGTCGTCGGCGCCTTCTGGCCCTTCGCCGGTTTCGGCGTGGTCTTCGCCAGGTGCGCGATGCAGGTCGTGTAGTTCGGCGGTTCCGGCACCGCCGGCTTTTCGGTCGTGCTGGCGGCGCTCGAGGACGCGGCAACCGACATCCAGTGGTCGAACGCGCTCTTGGTGATCGGCGTGCCGCCAACCTGCACGACCGCGTCACCGGGTATGCCGCCGCACGCGGAGATCCCCACGAGGGCAAACAAAACGGCGCCTAGCGCCGATATGGACCTGAGAGCCTTGGACACGACGCGGGCACTCTAGCGGAAAGTGCATGTGTTGTCCTTAAGCCGCTGTTAACGAGTTCCTAAGCGGCCTCGCGCACGATCGCGAGCAGCGCGTCCGCCGCCGCCACGACGCTGGGGAACCGCTCGGTCCCGTCCTTCGGAACGCGCACGGACACCTGCGAGCGGCCCGATTCGTACAGCGCCTCGGGCAGCTCCTCGCGCAGGCGCCTGGCCTTCGCGGAGTCGAGCTCGATCGGCACCACCGCCAGGCGGTCGCCGCGGAAGCTCACCGTCCGTGCGCCCGCCTGGCCGAACTTGATGCGCGCGCGCTGCAGCGCCAGCAGGTTCTCCACCGGCTCCGGCAGCGGCCCGAAGCGATCCTCGAGCTCCTCGCGCAGCCGCTCCACGTCGGCGACCTCCAGCGCCCCGGCCACGCGGCGGTGGACCTCGATCTTGGCCTGCTCGTAGGGGACGTAGTCGGCGGGCACGTACGCGTCGACGCTCACGTCCAGCCGCACCGGCTCCGGCAGCGCCTCGCCCTCCTGCTCCGGCTCGGCAGCGGCGACCGCCTCGTCGAGCATCTGCATGTACAGCTCGAATCCCAGCGCCGCCACGTGCCCGGACTGCTCGTCGCCGAGCAGGTTGCCGGCGCCGCGGATCTCCAGGTCGCGCATCGCGATCTTGAAGCCCGCGCCGAGCTCCGTGTAGTCCGACAGCGCCGACAGCCGCTGCGCCGCCTCGGGGGTGAGCGCGGCGGCGGAGTCGTACAGCAGGTACGCGTACGCGCGCTCGCGGCTGCGCCCGACGCGGCCGCGGATCTGGTAGAGCTGCGCGAGCCCGAACGTGTCCGCGCGCTCGACCATCAGCGTGTTCGCCTGCGGGATGTCGATGCCCGACTCGATGATCGACGTGCACACCAGCACGTCCGCGCCGCCGCGCAGGTAGTCCATCATCACCGCCTCCAGCTCGCCCTCGCCCATCTGGCCGTGCGCGACCGCGAAGCGCACGCCGGGACACAGCGCGCGCAGGCGCTCGGCGGTCTCGTCGATCGACTCCACGCGGTTGTGCAGGAAGAACGCCTGCCCGCCGCGCGCGCGCTCGCGCTCGATCGCGCGCTTGATCAGCTCCTCCTCGTACTCGCCGACGTACGTGCGCACCGGCCGGCGCCCCTCCGGCGGCGTCTCGATCACGGAGATGTCGCGCAGGCCCGCCAGCGACATCTGCAGCGTGCGCGGGATCGGCGTCGCCGACATCGAGATCACGTCCACCTTCAGCTTCAGCTGGCGCAGCAGCTCCTTCTGCTTGACGCCGAAGCGCTGCTCCTCGTCGACGATCAAAAGGCCCAGGTCCTTCGCGCGCACGTCGCGCGAGAGCACCCGATGGGTGCCGATGAGGATGTCCACGCGCCCCTCCGCAAAGCCGTTGATCGCGGCTTTCTGCTCGGCGGCGCTGCGAAAGCGCGAGACGTGCTCGAGCGTGAACGGGTAGTCGGCCAGGCGCTCGGCGAACGTGCCGTAGTGCTGCTGCGCGAGGATCGTCGTGGGCACCAGCATCAGCACCTGCTTGCCCTCCGCCGCCGACTTGAACGCCGCGCGCAGCGCCACCTCCGTCTTGCCGTAGCCGACGTCGCCGCAGATCAGCCTGTCCATCGGCTGCGGCGCTTCCATGTCGGACTTCACCAGCTCGATCGCGTCGCGCTGGTCGGGCGTCTCGGTGAACGGGAAGCGCTCCTCGAACTCGCGCTGCCAGTCTGAGTCCGGCCCGAACGCGTGGCCGCTGCGCCGCCGGCGCTCCGCGTACAGCGTCAGCAGCTCGCCCGCCAGCTCCTGCGCGGCGCGCCGCGCGCGCGCCTTCATCGTCTCCCAGCGCGTGCCGCCCAGCTTGGACAATGGGGGATTCGCACCGGCGCCGGCGCCGACGTAGCGCGAGATCTTCGCCAGCTGGTCGGTGGGCACGTACACGCGGTCGTCGCCCTGGTATTCCAGGTACAGGTAGTCGCGCGTGACGTCCGCCACCGTGCGCGTCTCGAAGCCCGCGAAGCGCGCAACGCCGTGGTCCTCGTGCACGACGATGTCGCCCGTGCGCAGTTCCGTGAACGAGCGCAGCGCGCCGCGTCTGGCGCCTCCCGGGCCACCACGGCCGGCCGGCGTGTCCGGACGCTCGGCGCGCCTGCGGCGCAGCAGCCGATGCTCGGGGAACACCGCCAGCTTCAGCTGCGGTGCGACGAAGCCCTCGCGCAGCGACGCGGCGACGAAGCGCAGCGACGGCTCCAGCGGCCTGCGCGTGACGGGCGAGTCGCCGTCGACGAGCGGTGTATCGCCATCGTTATACGCCCCTTCTATGCGGTGATCCTCCGGGCCGGCCTCGCGATGCTCGCGGCCGGACTCGCCCAGCCAGGTGGCTTTCAGGCGGCCGAGGTTGTAGGCCGCGCGCTCGCCCTCGCCGCGGCGTGGAAACGCGACGACGGTCCTGTAGCCCGAGCGCACGAGCTTCTCGAGCTCCGGCTCGGCTTCGGCGAGCGAGCGTGCGGCGGTGTCGGCGGACTGTGCGCGCAGCTCCAGCTGCTGGCCGCTGGAATGCGCCGAAAGCCAGATGCGCGCGCGCCGGTGGAGCGTCGCGCGGATGCTTTGCAGGTCCACGTACAGGTGGTGCGCGTCGCGCTCGCCGAACGCCGCGCTGACGTCGCTCCAGTGGTCGTCGAGCACCGGCTCGAGGTCCTCCTCGGCGGCCACCAGCAGCTCGGTGTCGGCACCCACCAGGTCCAACAGCGCGCCGAAGCGCTCGACCGGCAGCAGCTCGGCGATGTCCGGCAGCTCGACGTCCCCGGGCCCGCTCCCGCCGTCGGACCCGGACGCGCGCTCGGCGGCCGCCAGCCGGCGCGCGGGCAGCTCCTCGGCGGCGAGCTCCGCCAGCTCGCGGTGCTCGAGCGCTAGCTCCGCGGCGGGCGCGATCTCGACCTCGTGGGCGTCGCCGAGCGAGCGCTGCGTGAACGTGGAGAACCAGCGCAGCGACTCGATCTCGACGTCGAACATGTCCACGCGCACGGCGCGATCCTCGGTCGCGGGGAACACGTCGAGCAGCCCGCCGCGCAGCGCGAACTGCCCGCGCTCCTCGACCTGGTCGGTGCGCTCGTAGCCGGCTCGCACGAGCTCCGCGGCGCACTCGTCGAGGTCGAGCAGCTCGCCGACGCGCAGCGTGAACGAGCGCGGCCGCAGCGACGGGTCGGGCACCTTCTCCGACAGCGCCACGGCGCTGACGACGACCACCGGCTGCTCCGTCGCGGCGTCGCCGCCGTCCTCGCGCTCCGCGCCCAGCAGCGCGTCGAGCGCGGCGACGCGCAGCCCCACCAGGTGCGCGGGCGGCGCCAGGTGCGACTCGTAGGCGACGCCCCTGGAGGGGTAGTAGCGGACCCGCCGCGGCGACAGCCACGCACCGAGGTCGCCCGCCAGGTCGCGCGCGGCGCGGTCGTCGCCGACGACCACCAGCGTGGGACGCGCGCGCGCGTCGTCATCGATCTCGGCGAGCGCCGCGATCACGTACGCGCGCAGCGACGCCGACACGAACGCGTGGCCGCCGTCGCGCGCGAGACGCAGCGCCGTGGGGTCGTCCTGCGCGAGCCCCAGCAGCGCGCGCAGCGCACCTGTGCCGGCGGTCGCCATCACGGCTCCTGCCCCAGCACCACGCGCTCGGCGTGCTCGCACGCGCGCTCGAGCAGCTCCGCAACCTGCGCGGCGTCCTCGCGGAAGCGCCCGAGCACGTACGCGGAGACGATCTCCGGGTCGGTGGAGTCGGGGCGCCCGACGCCCACGCGCACACGCATGAAGTCCGCGCCGCCGAGCTCGCGCTTGAGCGACTTCAGACCGTTGTGCCCCGCCAGGCCGCCGCCCAGGCGCGTGCGCACGTCGCCGAACGGCAGGTCGATCTCGTCGTGCACCACCAGCACGCGCTCCAGCGGCAGCTTCAGCGCGCCGCGCGCCGGACCCACCGAGCGCCCCGCGTCGTTCATGTACGTCTGCGGGCACAGCACCGCGACGCGCGGGGGCGTGCCCGTTGCCGGCCGGCCGCCCGATCCGCCCTCAGCGGCCGGGCCCTCACCGAGCGCGACGCCTGGCGCGCCGGTGCGCACGCGGCCTTCGGCGATGCGCCCGCGGAAGCGGTCCCTGGCGGCTCCCAGCCCCCAGCGCTCGGCGAGCGCGGCGGCGACCATGAAGCCGACGTTGTGCCGCGTGCCCGCGTACTCGCGGCCGGGGTTGCCCAGTCCGACGATCAGCCAGTCGACGGCTCCGCCGCCGCCACCGCCTCCACGACCACCGCCGAACGGGCGTCGCAGGGGGTGCTACTCCTCGGAGGCGGCCTCGGCCTCCTGCGCGCCGCCCTCGCCGACGACCTCCGTCTCGGCTTCGATCTCCTCGGCGGCTTCGGTCTGCAGCCGCGGCGGCGACAGCGTGGCGATGACGGTTTCCTCGGGGTCGTCGAGCAGCGTGACGCCGTCTGGCGGCGCGAGCGCGCCGAGCACGACCGTCTCGCCGATCTGCATCTCGCTGACGTCGTGCACGATCGACTCGGGGATCGCGGTGGGGAGCGCTTCCACGTTCAGCTCGCGTGTGATCTGCTCGAGCACGCCGCCTTCCTTGACGCCGGGGGATTCGTCGGCTCCGGTGAGCTCGATCGGCACGACCGCGTGGATCGCCTCGTCGAGCTTCACCCGCAGGAGGTCCACATGCATGGTCTCGCCGCGCACCGGGTGGCGCTGGGCGTCCTTGAGCACCACCGGCGTGGCGGCCTTGCCGTCGATGCTGAGGTCGAGCACGGCGCCGGAGCCGGCGAGCGCGTGGCGCAGCTCGCGCTCGTCCGCGTCGAAGCCCAGCGACTCGGCGCCGCCGCCGTACAGCACGCCGGGCACGCGCCCGCTGCGGCGCAGGCGGCGCGCCGCGCGCGAGCCGGCGGCGTCGCGGCTGTTGACGTTGAGCTTGGTGGTGGTGTTGGCCATCGGCGACTGCAGACTGTAGCAATCGCCCCGCGTCAGCCCGCTCCCTCTTCGACCTGCGTCGCTTCTTCTTCTTCGCGTTCGATCGCCGACTCCTTCGTGCACCTGCCTTCGCCGGAGATCGGCGCGCCGATGCCGATCAGCTGCACGTGGATGCCCGACAGGAAGTTGCCGGTGCGGCGCACGTCGATGCACTGCACCACCGGCAGCGTGCCGATCACCGTCCACGCCAGCCGCGTGGAGCCGGTGGCGCCCGACAGCGAGTACGCGGTCGGGGATTCGAGCTGCAGGATCTTCACAGCGCCCGCGCGGCGCAAGCGCGGGTCGCGCGCATCGGCCCTCGCGCTCGCCAGACACGACGGGCTCGCGCGGCAGCCGCTCAGGCGCTGGAGCATGCCCGCGAGATCGCCGCGCGCCTGCACCTGCACCAGCGCCAGGTCGTCGCTGCGTTCGGCGTTCTCCACGCTCAGCCAGCGAGCGAGCAGCGCACCGACCGCGAGCACCACCAGCCCAGCGACGGCGAGCAGCGCGCGCAGGGTGCGGCGCCGGCGCACCGGCAGCCCCCGCCACCACTCGCGCGGACCACGCGTGCCCGCCGCAGGAGTCGCCGTCGGGGTGGACATCGTGGGGATGATGACGGGTGGGCACATGTGCCCACCGGGGACGATCGCATGCGATCGTGCCTGGGAGGTCGCATGCGACCTCCCCCGGGACCGCGCATGCGCGGCCCCGCCGGGCGGCACATGTGCCGCCCGGAACAGCCGAGGAACCCAAGCAGTGCCGGCCGGCCACAGCTCAGGAACCCAAGCAGTGCCGACCGGCCCAGCTGAGGCCTACACCGTGGCGTTGACCTCCACGGATTGTTCGTTGGTCTGCGTGCCGGACAGGCTGAGCCCGTCCTGTTCGGACCGCGCCGCCCCCGATCGAGCTGAGCAGCACGTCGCGTTCGGCGCCTTCGAAGCCTTCCGGCTCCTGTTTGCCTTTGCTCGCCTTCAGCTTCAGCTTCGCGCTGGCCTCCATCTTGTCGGCCTTGAGCGGGAGCAGCACCGAGCCGGTGACGCTCGTCGCCGCCTGGCCGCTGCAGGTGTACTGCAGGAATGGGCCGGTGCGACCGTCCGGATACAGGTCGAGCGCGACGTGTCCCGCCGGTTTCCTTTCCCATCCGAGCGCGCCTTCGAGCGTGCCGGTCCCGATTTCACCGGAGCCTAGACCCGCCGTCGTGCACGCCTTGGCGCCCGATTCGCATCCCGCGAAGCGGAGCGTCACGCCACCGACCGCGCTGGGAGGAGCGATCGTGCCCGCGAGCGTCGCCGACGTGCACGTCAGCTTGACCTTGCCCGTCGTTTCGAGCTTGACCGCGCTCGAGCTCGCCGTGAACCCCGGCTTTTCCACACCAGGCTCCCAGACGTAGCTCCCGCCGCTGCCGGTCGGCTCGGCTTTGGTGCATTTGTTGTCGCTGAAGTCGCCCGCGGAGGTCACAGGCACGCAGCGCCCGTATTCAGGCGCGCCGCTCTCGTAGCCGAACTCCTTGCCCCGGGGGTTGCTCCCGGGGGCGCTCGTGCCCCCGCCCGGCGTCGTGACGGTGACCAGCACCGTCCCCACACCGCCCGGCGACACCGCTTTGATCGCGCGTTCCGATTCGAACGTCACCGACCTCGCGGGCGTGCCGCCGAAGCTCACCGTGCTCTCCGCGTCGAAGCCGGTGCCGTTGATCTTCACGGTCGTGCCGCCGGCTGCCGGCCCGTCGGCCGGGGTCAGGTCGACAAGGACCGGGATCGACCGGTAGGTGAACTGGTCGGCGCTCACCGCTTTGCTCGTGCCCGACGGCGTCGTCACGATCACGTTCACCGTGCCCGCCCCCGAGGGCGATTCCGGGGTGCCCGTCGCCGGAGGCGCCTGCACCGTGATCGATTCTTCCGAGTCCGCCGTGATCGTCGCGGCGTTCGAGCCGAACTGCACCGACGTCGCTTCCTCCAGTTCGGTGCCCGTGATCGTCACCGACGTGCCGCCCGCCACCGGCCCCTCGTCAGGATCGACGCCCGTCACCGCCGGCGGGTTGTGATGGGTCGTCGTGAACGTCGCGTCGCTGCCGTAGCTGGTGCCGTCGGCGTTGGTCGCGGCGATCCGGTAGTGGTAGGCGGTGGCGGCGCTCAGGCCGCTCACGTGCGCCGACACCGCCACCGGGGCGATGCCCGATCCGGGAGACGGCGAGCACGGCGCGCTCAGCCCGTAGGCTTCCGAGGTGCCGTATTCGAGCTCGCAGGCGGTCACTTCTTCGTCTTCCGGATCGACCGTCGCGTTGAGGGTCGCCGAGCCCTGCACGACGCCGCTCGCGGCGCCCGTGACCACCGCCGGCGGGTTGGCAGGCTGCGTGTAGCTGATCTGCACCTGCGGCGCTTCTGCGCTCAGGCCTTCGCTTCCTCCTTCCGGCACCAGCGAGGAGCCGCCTCCGCCGCCGCCGCCCGCAACGCCGGCGCCGCCGCCACCGCCGCCGTAGTACCCGGCTCCGCCCGCTCCGCCTTCGACGTGCTTCGATTTGCACGAGCCCCCGGCGCCGCCGGTTTCCAGCCTGCCGTTGCCGCCGAAGATTTCGTCCATGCATTCGAATCCGAGATAGCTCGATCCGCCGACGCCGCCGGAGGCCTGCCCGCCGGCTTCGCCCCCTTCCGCATGGTTTCCGAATCCACCTTCTTCGCCCGCGTTGCCCCCGGCCCCAGGTCCTTCGAAGGGCCCGTAGCCGCTTCCGGCGCCGCCGCCGGCGCCCGCCACGATCAGCCTGTCGTCGGGCGAAAGGCCGTCCGCCCGCGGGCTCGTGCGCACGTCCGAGGAGCCTCCACCCTGGCCGCCGGAGGTGTGCGAGCCGCCGGCCCCATCCGCGCCCACCTCCACGTACAGCGTGCTCCCAGGCGTGACGCTAAGCCGGCCGTTGACGCGCGCGCCGAGGCCGCCTTCGACTTCCGCCTGCTCGTTCCAGCCGCCTTCGCCGCCGATCGCCACCACCTGGATGCTTTCGACGCCAGCCGGCACCACGAACGTGCGCTCGCTGCCCGCTTCGCTGTACGTGCGCGTGACGGTGCCGCCGCTCGCCTGCGCGCTCGCGCACGGCCCCGCCAGCGCGAGCACGCCGAGGGCCACCGTAAGGCACGGCACGGATGTACTGAACGTCGCCATCTCCCTCTCCCTCCCCCGGTATGAGTGCTACTAGAACAGCTGGTTCTCGCCGCCGAACACCTCGCTGACGGAGTCGTCTACGAAGATGCGGCGGATCGAGTCGGCGAGCAGCTCCGCGCACGGCAGCACGCGCACGTTGTCCGGGCGGCTGGCGGCGATCGGGATCGTGTCGGTGACGACGATCTGCTCGAGGCCCGACTCGGCGAGGTTCTCGAACGCGTCGCCCGAGAACACCGCGTGCGTCGCCGCCGCGTACACGCGCGCGGCGCCTTCCTCCATCACCGTCTTCGCCGCCGCCTTCAGCGTGCCCGCCGTGTCGATCATGTCGTCCACGATCACCGCCGTGCGGCCCTTCACGTCGCCGATCACGTACCCGATCTCCGCCACCTGCTGCGCCGGGCGCTCCTTGTCGAGGATCGCCAGCTCGGCGCCGATCTTCGACGCGAAGTTCTTGTTCAGCTTCACCCTGCCCGCGTCCGGCGCCACCACAACCAGGTCCGGCAGGCCCAGATCGACGAAGTACTGGGTGAGCATGAACAGCGCCGTCATGTGGTCCACCGGCTTCTGGAAGAAGCCCTGGATCTGGCCCGCGTGCAGGTCCATCGTCAGCACCCGGTCCGCGCCCGCCGCCTCCAGCATGCGCGCCACCAGTCGCGCGGAGATCGGCTCGCGCGGCGCCGACTTCTTGTCCTGGCGCGAGTAGCCGAACCACGGCGTCACCGCGATCACCCTGTGCGCCGACGCGCCCACCGCCGCGTCGATCATGAACAGCAGCTCCATCAGCGAGTCGTTCGCCGTCACGCCTTCCTGCGGGTTGCTGCACGTGGACTGCACGATGAACACGTCCGCGCCGCGGATCGAGTCCTCGTAGCGGCAGTACACCTCGCCGCCCGAGAACGTCTTCAGCTCGACCGGCCCCAGGTCCACGCCCAGCTTCTCCGCGATGTCCACCGCCAGCTGCGGGTTCGCGCGCCCGCTGAACAGCATCAGCCGCTTGTTGTAGTCGATCGGCAGGCTCGCTCGCGAGTATTCCGTGCGCGTGTCGATCGCACTCATCTCCCGTGCAGTGTAAACGTCCGAGTGCGATCAGTCATCCTGGCGCTCCGCGTAGCCCTCCACGTTCGTCTGGCGCTCGCGCGCGATGCCCAGCGCGCCCGGCGGCACGTCCTCGGTGATCACCGACCCCGCGCCCGTGTACGCGCCGTCGCCCACGCTCACCGGCGCCACCAGCGTCGTGTCCACGCCCGTGCGCACGCCGCTGCCCACCGTCGTCCGGTGCTTGTTGCGCCCGTCGTAGTTGGCCGTGATCGTCGCCGCGCCCAGGTTCGTGCCCTCGCCCACGTCCGCGTCGCCGATATACGACAGGTGCGGCACCCGCGCCGCCGGGCCCACGTCCGAGTTCTTGACCTCCACGAACGTGCCCACGCGCGTGCCCGCGCGCAGCACCGTCCCCGGGCGCAGGTACGCGAACGGCCCCACGCTCACGCCGTCCTCGAGCACGCAGTCGACCATGTAGGAGTGGCGCACCACGCACTCGCGCCCGATCCGCGTGCCGCCGCGGATCGTCGTGAACGGCTCGATCAGCGTGTCCTGCCCGATCTGCACGTCCACCTCGATCACCGTCGCCGCCGGGTCCACGATGCCCACGCCCGCCAACATGTGGCGCTCGTGGATCGCAGCCTGCGCCAGCGCCCGCACCCGCGCCAGCTGCGCGCGGTCGTTCACGCCCAGCACCAGCCGCTCGTCGTCCACCACGTGCGCCGCCACCGCCTCCCCGTCCGCGCGCAGCACGTCCAGCACCTGCGGCAGGTACAGCTCGCCCTGCGCGTTGTCCGCGCTCAGGCGCGGCAGCGCCCGTCGCAGCGCCTGCTGCGCGAACACGAAGATGCCCGTGTTCACCTCGCGGATCTCGCGCTCGGACTGCGTCGCGTCGCCGTCCGCCTTCGTCTCCACCACCCGCTCCACCGCGCCCGCCGCGTCGCGCACCACGCGCCCGTAGCCGCTCGGATCCTCCAGCACCGTGCTCGCCATCGTCGCCGCCGCGCCTGCTGCGCCGTGCGCGTCGATCAGCGCCGCGATCGCTTCCGCGCTCACCAGCGGCACGTCGCCGCTCAGCACCACCACCGGCGCCGACCCGTCCACCGCCGGCCCCTCCGTCGACGCCAGCATCGCCATCGCCGCCGCCACCGCCCCGCCCGTGCCGTTCGAGCGCTCCTGCACCGCCAGCTCCACCCCCTCCGGCAGCACCCGCTCGAGCGCCCGCTCCGGCGAGTCCACCACCACCACCCTGCCCGCCCCCGCCGCCTGCGCCGCGCGCACCGGCCACAGCACCATCGGCAGGCCGCACAGGTCGTGCAGCACCTTCGGCGTGCTCGAGCGCATGCGCGTCCCCCTGCCAGCGGCGAGGATCAGGACGGTCGGGGCGCTCACCGCTGCAATGCTATTCCAGAGGCAGCTACCTCCTCTGACACGACCGCGCTCGCTCGTTCCCGCTCGTACTGGCGCAGCCACTTGCGAACGGCGTTGTCAGACACGCCGTAGCGACGGCCTGTTCCGGCGAAGCCGAGGACCCGGGTCTCCCTGACCAGGTGGTTATACGGCGGGCGCCTGACCTTGCGCCGCTCAGGCCGGGCTTGTCCATCACCTTTGCGCCGAATGCCGCAGTAGCGCGAGCAGTAGCGCTGGGATGCATAGCCTGGCCGGAACTCGCCGCCGCAGTGAAGACAGGCGCGGGGGTCACGCTCGAGGCGATTCTGCCGCCCGCAGTGGGTATCCAGAGTCGCCGCGCAGTTGGGGCAGACGATCCGAAGATTCTCAAGACGATGGTCGTTGGCGACCCCATTGATGTGGTCGAGGATCAACGCCATCCTTCGGCCTCGCCACATTTCGTCCTGGCCACAGAGCTCGCAGCTACGAGCCTTCAATCCCTCCTTGAACAGGCGCTCCTTGAGGTGCGCACGGGAGTAGGTCGAGGCTTCGACCAGGATGCGATTCAGGGGGATCGGATCGCGTTGAAGCGCGTCATTGCGCGCGCGATCGGGGTCGAAATGATCCGTTGGGATCTTCCAGACCTGCTCGACGTATCTGCGCAGGGTTCGATGGTTGCCGCCCGCCGGCCGCATTCCCAACCGCCGGAGCGCATCCGCGTAGCAGTTCGCTGCCGCCACAGCCGCCCGCGCTTCCTGCTCGGAGTATCTCGGCCCACGCGCTGACACGAACATATGTTCTCATCCGGCACGGACACAAACCTCTACTGGGGAGCCTGGACTCGAACCAGAACTTGAAGAGCCAAAGTCTTCCGGGCTGCCAATTACCCCACTCCCCAACGGGGCCACATCGTCGCAGGTGACCGGGCTCATGACGCTCGGAGGGAGCGAGATCGCCCGGCCCTGCCGATAACCAAGGTAACAATGCAGCAACGCACCCAACTGCGGGGCCTGCAAGTATTCCTGCACTTGCCGGGGCCGACGAGAAGACGTGGGAGCAAGCTGGGAGCCGTGGCCGCGGCGCTGCTGGCATGCCTGGGCGCGACGGCTGCCGGCGCGGACGCGGCGAGCGCGGCCTCCTGCGCCGGCGCCAACCTGCGCCCCACGGCGGCCAACGTGCAGGCGATCGACGCCGCGACCCTGTGCCTGGTCAACCTCGCGCGCGGAACGAACCGCCTGCGCCCGCTGCACGCCAACCGCGAATTGAGCCACGTCGCCGCGGGTCAGGCCAACAGCATGGTGCGCCGCGACTACTTCGCCGACACCAGGCCGTCGGGGCCGACGTTGATGTCGCTCGTCGCCATCACGCGCTACCCCGCGCACGCGGCGGAGTTCGCCGTCGGACAGAACATCGCGTGGGGCACTGGCGCATACACCACGCCCGCGCACATCGTCGCCGAATGGCTCGCCTCGCCGCCGCACCGCGAAATCATGCTCAGCCGCGAGTACCGCGACGCCGGCGTAGCCGCCACGCCCGCCGTGCCCGCCGTGCTGCACCCGAGCGGCAGCGGCGCCACGTACGTGATCGAGTTCGGCGCGCGCTTCTGAGCTACGAGCGCCTGCCCGAGCGGCGGGGGACGCGCCCACCCTCCGCGCCGGCCTCCGACGCGGGGCCGCCCGCGGAGGCGATGCCGAGCACGCGCATCGACTTCAACCCCAGGCTCAGCTTCTCGCGGCCATCGCTCGAGCTGACGTCCAGGCCCGACAGCTCGCGCACGCGCTCCAGGCGGTAGTAGATCGTGTGGCGGTGCGTGAACAGCCGCTGGGCGGTGCCCGCGACGTTGCCGTCGGCCTCCAGGAACGTCTCCAGCGTGCGCACCAGGTCGGTCTCGTACTGCTCGTCGTAGGCCACCAGCGGCTCCACCGTCTCGGCGAAGAAGCGCTGCAGCTCGCTCGGGTTCTCGCTCATCGCCGACAGCAGCAGCCGGTAGGCGCCCGTCTGGTCGAACGCCAGCGCCGCGCCGTCGGCGGAGCCCTGGGCGACGTTCGCCGCGAGCAGCGCCTCGCTGGCCGCGCGCGGCAGCTCCGAGGGCTCAGCGGTGACGCGACTGCGCCCGAGCGCGAACGTGTAGCCCGCGAGGCTCGCTTCCATCTCGTTCAGCACCGCCTCAGCCGCGCGCGCCGCCGTCGCCTCATCGCCCCCCGGAACCAGCACCAGCACCTCCGCGCCCGGGATCCCCTCGCGCTCTGACAGCGCCGCGATCGACCGGCTCGCGACCGCGCGCGCGCCGCGCTCGGCGACCGCGCGCACGCGCCCGCGCCAGCCCTCGTCGGTGGGCGTCTGCGGCAGCGCGCGCGCCACCAGCATGCTCGCCCCGTCCTCGATCGCCAGCGACAGGTCCTTCGCGCGCGCCAGCAGCTCCTCCCCGTCGGTCAGCTCGCGACCCAGGATCGCGCGCAGGAAATCCGCGGCGGCCGTTTCCGAGACGCGCTCTGGCGCCCGCACGCGCTCGACCTCCGAGGCGATGATCGTCAGCAGCAGCCTGCGCATCGAGTCGCTCGGCTCCGTCTTCGCGCGCATGTGCAGCGTGCCCACCACCGTGTCCGCCACGCGCAGCGGCGCGCTGCTCACGCCCTCGCCCTGCGACAGCAGCGCGCGCTCCTCGGCCGGCGAGCGCGCCGCCACCGCCAGCGTCGCGCCCCACGCGTCGGTCACCGCCAGGCTCGCCTCCAGCGCGCGCGAGGCCGCGCGCACGACCTCCGGCAGGCCCGCGCCCGACTCGACCGCCTCGGTGATCGCGTCCAGCGCCGCGAGGTCTGACACGCCGGTCAGCCCCAGAAGTAGACGGCGGCGAGCGCCGCGACCACCCCAACCCCGACGAGCACCGCGAGCACGTACAGCGACAGCACCGTCGCCGCCGCCCGCTCCCACAGGCGCGAGTACGACGTCCACGCCGGGACCAGGATCAGCACGGCGAACAGCGCCAGGCTGAGCACTCCCGCGCCCGCCGCCACCAGCTCGTTGATTTCCGACCTGCTCATGGAACCTGCGGGGATTGTGACGCACGCAGACGTCGTCCGCCCGCGTCGCGCGCTCGCTCGCTCGCCCCCAGCGTCACAGCGCGCGCGAAAGCGCCGTCCACCGGCGCCGCGCACAGCGGCGCCGGCACGCGGCCCGCCAGCGCCGCCGCCGCCGCGTGCGCGCGTACGAGCCCGCTCTCCGGCTCGCCCGGCCGGCTGCCGTGAGCGGACCGGGCGGGCGGGAACAGGCCGATCGCCGTCGGGCCGGAGCCGCTCACCAGCGCCAGCTCCGCGCCGGCCTCGCGCGCCTGCGCGAGCGCGCCTGCGATCTGCGGGCACAGCGACACGGCTGCGCGCTGCAGGTCGTTGTGCAGCAGCTCCGTTGCCAGCGGCAGCGAAGCACCGTGCTCGAGCGCCGCCCCCAGCTCGTGCTCGCGCTCACGCAGCTCCTCGCGCGGGCGCGCCGGCGCCAGCCGGTCCGCCTGCGCGTACACGGCGGCGGTCGACAGCTCGGCGGCGATCGGCAGCACGAGCACGCCAAAGCGCGACCTCGCCGGCGGCAGCTCGTGCAGGCGCTCGCCCGCGCCCGTCGCCAGCCAGCGCCCCGGCGAGATCTGCGCGGGCACGTCCGCGCCGAGCCTCGCGCCGAGCTCGCGCAGCAGCTGCTCGTCGCCGAGCCCCGACACGTGCATCGCCAGGCGCAGCGTCGCCGCCGCGTCCGCCGAGCCGCCGCCCAGCCCGGCCGCCACGGGGATCCGCTTGACGATGCTCAGCCGCAGCGGCGGCGCGCGCCAGCCGGTGCTCGCGCGAAAAGCGCGCAGCGCCGCCGCCGCAAGGTTCTCCCCGGCCGCGATCGACACGCCGGGGCAGAGCACCTCGTCGCGGTCGCTGCCCGCCGGCGCCGCTTCCAGCGTCAGCTCGTCGGCGAGCGAGATCGACTGCATCACCGTCACCAACTCGTGCCGGCCGTCGTCCGCACGTACCGGCCCCACGAACAGCCCGAGGTTGATCTTCGCCGGGGCCAGCGCGCGGTGGACGCCCGGGGCGAGCGCGCCGGCATCCCCTGCACGACCGGCGCTCATAGCTCGAGCAGGCGCGCCAGCGCCCGGAAGTCCTCGGGGGACAGGCGCTCCGCGCGCGCGTCCGCTGGGTGCCCCAGCGACACCAGCGCCTCGCGGATCTGCTCGCGGGAGCGGGGCGGGAGCGACGCCGAGCCCGCGCCCGCCATCGCGAGCGAGCCGGCTAGCGTCTTGCGCCGGTGGGCGAATGCGCTGGCGACCAGCGCGCGCAGCTGCGGGGACACGACCTCTCCCGCGCCCATGTCCAGGCGGCGCATCCCCACGAGCACCGAGTCGACGTTCGGCACCGGATGGAACACCGTGCGCGGGATCGCCCGCAGCACCTCCACCTCGCACGCCAGCTGCGCGAGCACCGACGGCACGCCGTACGCGCCGCCCCGCCGTGCGGCCAGCCGCTCGCCGACCTCGCGCTGCACCATCGCCACCCACGAGGACACGCTCGGCAACTCCTCGATCGTACGCAGCAGCACGCCTGCGGCCACGCCGTAGGGCAGGTTCGCGACCACCTTGCTCGGCGCTGGCTGTAGCGCGTCCAGCTCGAGCGTCATCGCATCGGCCCAGTGCACGGTCACGTTGGCGTGCGCGTCGGTCGCGTCGCCCAGCGCCTCGCGCAGGCGCTCGTCGATCTCCACCACGTGCACGTGCGCAGCGCGCTGCGCGAGGTACTCCGACAGCACGCCCAGGCCGCCGCCGACCTCGAGCACCACGTCGTGCGGCTCCAGCGCCGCCGCGCGGCCGATCACGCCGAGGATGTTGGAGTCGATCAGGAAGTTCTGGCCGAGGTCGCGATCGGGGCGTACGCCGAAGCGGCGCATCCGCCGCAGGCTTGGCTGAGCGGGGAGGTCGGCCACCGCGCTCATGTCCAGCCGAACACGCGCGCCGCGTTGCGCGTCAGCGAGCCATCGAGCTCCTGGACGCCGACGCCGCGCAGCTCCGCCAGGAAAGCCGCGGTGTGGATGACGAACGCCGGCTGGTTGCGTTCCTTTCGAACCGCCTGCGGCGTCAGGTACGGAGCGTCGGTCTCGACCAGCAGCAGCTCCTCGGGAACCCTGCGCGCCGCGGCGGCCAGATCGGCGGCGCTCCTGTACGTGACGTTGCCCGCGAACGAGATCGCGTAGCCGCGCCGCACGCACTCCTCCAGCCGCTCGGGCATCGAGAAGCAGTGCATCACCACGCTCACCCCATCGGCTTCCGCGGCGAGCTGCTCCAGCGTTTCCCGCTCGGCCGCGCGCGTGTGGATCACCAGCGGCTTGCCCGTCTCGCGCGCGAGCTCGATCTGCGCCGCGAACGCCCGCTGCTGGTCGGCGCGCGGCGGCACGGTGTCACGATAGAAGTCCAGCCCCGTCTCGCCGATCGCCGCGCAGCGCTCGTGCGCGGCCAGCGCGCGCAGCTCCGCCAGGTCGGCGTCGTCGAAGCCGCGCGCTTGCGTGGGGTGGCAGCCGATGGCGGCGTACACCTGGGGGAAGTCCTCCGCTGCCGCGAGCGCCGCGCGGCAGGAGCCGCCGTCGATCCCCACCGTCAGCATGCGCGTCACGCCGACCGCCTCCGCCGCCGCGACCAGCTCCGCAGTCGGCGCCTCGCACAGGTGCAGGTGGGTGTGGGAGTCGATCACCTTCGCGCGCGGGACACGTCAGGACTTGGGGAACAGCGACTCGAGCTGCCCGATCGGCGCGCCTGCCGCCTGCGTCGAGTCCCAGCGCGCCGCCGCCAGCGAGCGGTCCTCGATGCCAAGGGCCGTCAGCAGCCTGTCGGTGCTGTCGGGGATGTACGGGTGCAGGAGCACAGCGAGCACGCGCAGGCCAGCCACGAGCGTGCACAGGACGCCGTCCAGCTCGCCCGCGCGCGCCTCGTCCTTGGCCAGCTGCCACGGCGCGCGCTCCTCCACGTAGCGGTTCAGCCGGCGCACGCGCTGCCAGATCTCCTCGAGGGCGCCGGTCAGCTCGGCGCGGTCGATCCTGTGTTCCACCTCCCCCACCAGGCCCGCGAACTCGCCGTCGAGCTCGGTGTCGAGTGCGGCCGCCGGCGGGACGCCGTCGCGATAGCGGTGCACCATCGCGATCGTGCGGCTGGCAAGGTTGCCGAGCTCGTTGGCGAGCTCGCTCTCGTAGCGCAGCTCGAACGCCGCCGTCGACACCGACCCGTCCTGGCCGAAGGGCACGTCGCGCAGCAGGTAGAAGCGCAGCGCGTCCGGACCGTAGCGCTCGATCACAGCGAACGGGTCCAGCACGTTGCCCAGCGACTTGCTCATCTTCTCGCCGTCCATCAGCAGGAAGCCGTGCACGAACACGTGCTCCGGCAGCTCCAGCTCGGCGGCCATCAACAGCGCGGGCCAGTACACGGCGTGGAAGCGCAGGATGTCCTTGCCAATCAGGTGGTAGCTCGCGGGCCAGAAGCGCGCGGTCAGGTCGCCGCCACCACCGGGCGCGCCCGCCGGCGCGAGCGCGCGCGTCGGCGCGGGCGCGTAGGAGAGCGCGGTGTAGTAGTTGAGCAGCGCGTCGAACCACACGTAGAACACATGCTCGGTGTCCCATGGCACCTGCACCCCCCAGGTGAGCTTGTGGCGCGTGAGCGGCACGTCGCGCAGGCCCGAGCGGATGAACGACAGCGCCTCGTTGTAGCGCGTGCGCGGGCCGACGAAGTCAGGACGCTCCTCGTACAGCGCCTCCAGGCGCTCCTGGAAGGCGGACAGCTTGAAGAAGTAGTTGTCCTCCTGCTCGCGCGTCAGCTCGATGTGATGGATCGGGCACAGCCGGCCCTCGTCCACTTCGTTCTCCGCCTTGAAGTCCGCGCAGCGCGGGCAGTACCAGCCCTCGTAGGTGCCCTCGTACACGTACCCGTTCTCCCGCACCCGCGACAGCACCTCCTGCACCGCCGCTTCGTGCTGGGGGTCGGTGGTGCGGATGAAGAAGTCGTTGCTCGCGTGCAGCTGCGGCGCGAGCGCCTTGAAGCGCTCGGCGTTGCGGTCCGCGAGCTCCTGCGGCTCGATGCCCAGCGCGTGCGCCGCGTCCGCCACCGGCTCGCCATGCTCGTCGGTGCCCGTCAGGAAGAACACGTCCTCGCCGCGCTGGCGATGGTGGCGGGCCATCACATCTGCGGCGATCGTCGTGTACGCGTGGCCCAGGTGGGGTGCCGCGTTGACGTAGTAGATGGGGGTGGTTACGTAGAAGGACACGGGTGCTGCACGCTAGCGGGCGCAGGCAGATGCGTCCATCCACCCCGGGCTACTGCTCACCGCGCGTGATCTCCCGGTAGAGATCGTTTGCGCGCAACCCGGTCAGCTGGGCCACGGCAGCCGCCGCCGGCCGCGCTCTGGCGCCCGCATCGATCAGCTCGCGCAGCGGCGTCAGGGCCTCTCGCAGCGACGCTTGCTCCGTGACGGCCGCGCCGATCACGATCGCCACCTCCCCCCGCGCAGGGCTCTCTCGATAGTGCTCCGCCAGCTCTACCGCGGACCCCCGCCTGATTTCCTCGTGCACCTTGGTCAGCTCCCTGCACACCGCCAGCGGCCGCTCAGGGTCGCGTTCGGCGAGCTCCGCGAGCGTCGCGGACAGGCGCCGCGGCGACTCGAACGCGACGAGCGTCTCCTCAGCGCGCTCGAGTAGGCGCAGGCGCTCGGCGCGCTTGCGCGGCAGGAACCCCACGAAGCGCCAGCGCTCCGCCGGCAGCCCGGAGGCGACGAGCGCCGTGATGACCGCGCTGGGGCCGGGCAGCACCTCGACGGCGAGCCCCACGTGCAGGCAGCCGTGCACGAGCGCGAAGCCCGGATCGGACACCAGCGGCGTGCCCGCATCGGACACCAGCGCCACCACCGCACCGTCGCGGATGCGCGCGACCAACTCCGCCGCGCGGGAGCGTTCGTTGTGCTCGTGCAGGCTCACGAGCCGAGCGGAGATCCCGTGGCGATCGAGCAGCACGCGCGTGTGGCGGGTGTCCTCGCACGCGACCACGTCCGCGTCCGCCAGGGCGTCGAGCACGCGCAGCGTGATGTCCTCCAGGTTGCCGATCGGCGTCGGGCACACGACGAGCCGACCGACCGGCGCCTGCGTGGAGGTCATCTGGCAAATATAGGGTCCGCCTGTGGCCGAGCACCGTAAACAGCCGCCTCCGCAGTACACGCGCTACCGCGCCCGCCCGCGGCTGCCTGCCCTTCCGCGGGGCGCGTCGCCGCGCGCGTCCGGGCAGGCGCGACCCGGCCGCGTCACGAGTGAGCCCGTCCGCGGCGGCCGCGGCGGACGTGGCGGCGGTGGACGGCCTCGCGCCGGCGCTCCCCACCTGGGCGGCACGCCCCGCGCCGGCTGGCGCCGCTGGGCGACGCGCAAGCGCATCGCGCTGATGCTGACGACGCTGCTCCTCGGCTGGCTGGCGCTGTCGCTGGTGCTGTTCCTGATCAGCTCGCACTTCGAGCGCACACCGCTGCCGGGCAACGTGGCGAGCGTGCTCGACCCGGCCGGCTACCCGTTGACGTCCGCCAACAACATCCTCGTGCTCGGCTCCGACCGGCGCCAGAAGAACAGCCGGGAACCGGGCGCCGAAACCACCGGCTTCGGCCGCTCGGACACGATCATGCTGATCCGCACCGGCGGCGGGCACGCGGCACGCCTGTCGATCCCGCGCGACACCGTCATCGAAATCCCCGGCCACGGCCTGCAGAAGATCAACGCCGCCCACGAGTTCGGGGGACCGGCAGAGTCGGTCTCGGTGATCGAGCACTGGCTCGGCATCCCGATCAACCACGTGGTGGAAGTCAACTTCGAAAACTTCCCTCAGCTGATCGAAGCGATGGGCGGCGTCACCTACACGGGCGGGTGCATCATCTCCAAGCTCGACGGCGGCTCGGCCAACGGCGGCTTCACGCTGCGTCTGAGCGCGGGCACGCACCACCTCGACGGCGAGCAGGCGCTGGCGCTGGCGCGCACGCGCGAGAACCTGTGCGCGACCAACGAGACCGACATTCAGCGCGAGGAACACCAGCAGGCGCTGTTCACGGACATGAAGAACCAGCTGCTCTCCGTCTCGAGCTTCTTCCGGCTGCCGTGGATCGCCTGGCACGCCCCGCCGGCGATCATCTCGGACATGAGCGGAGCGGAACTGCTGGGGATGTTCGCCGCCCTGGCCATCACCGGCACGCCACCCACGCACGTGCTGCTGCCGACCGGGCAGACGACGCTGCCCAGCGGCGAAGAAGGCCTGACGATCTCAGAAGAAGCGCGCCGGGCGGACGTCGCCCGATTCATGAGCGGCTGAGATCAGCTCTTGCTGGCGAGGGGCTTGGAGTCGCCCGACTTGGCCTTGCTTTTCTCGCCCTTGCCGTCCGAGGACGATGAGGAAGACGATGCCCCGTCGGACGAGGACTTGCCGGTTGAGGGCTTCTCCGACGAGGACTTCTCTGAGGAGGACTTCTCTGACGAGGACTTGTCCGCGGCGGCCGCCGCTGTCTCGCGCTGGCGGTTGCGCGTGCCGTAGTCGGTGTTGTAGAAGCCTTTGCCCTTGAAGTGAACGGCGGGCGCATGCAGCACGCGCTCAACCGGCACACCCGTGTCAGGATCGACCGTGAGCGGGTCGTCGCTGAAGGACTGCTGGATTTCGAACGTGGTGCCGTCCGGTCGTCTGTACTCGTAGATCGGCATCGGGTTTGACGATTATAGGAGCGTCCCGCGGCCGCCCGCGGGGGCCGGTGTGGCGTTCAGTCGGTCAGCAGCGCCCGCGCGCAGGTGATGCCCGCGCTGATCGTCGCGCTGAAGTCCCGCTGCGGCTCCGTCAGCATGCGCAACGCGAAGCCGTCTCCGATCGAGAACAGCACCTCGGCGACGGCGTCGGGCTCGGCGTGCAGCCGCACCACGCCTTCGCGCTGGGCGGCGGCGAGCATGCCGGCAACATGCTCGCGGGTGCTGCGCATCAGCCCTTCGTACTCGACAGCGATGTCGGCGTTGCGCCGCGAAAGGGTAAACAGCTCGAACACCAGCGTGACGAAATCCGGATCTTCGCTGACGGTCTCGTGCAGGCTCTGGGCCATCAGGGCGATGAAGTCGTCGGCCGTTTTGGCGGTCGACAGCTGCTGCTCGAGCCGCTCCAGCCGCAGCTCGCAGTCGCGCCTGACGGCCTCCGCCAGCAGTTGCTCCTTGGTGCCGAAGTAGTAGTGCAGCAGCCCCCTGGAGACGCCCGCCTCGCGCGAGACATGGTCGAACGTCGACGCGGCGGTCCCCCTCTGCGCGACGCTGCGACGCATCGCGTCGATGATCCTCTGCGCCTTCTCGCCCGAGAGCGACCGCGCGCGCCCGTCCGCCGGACGCGCCTGGGGGTCCGCCCCCTCGACGCCCGACTCGGCGTCGACGACAGCCACATCGATCGCGCTCATGATCGCTGTCCGGGCACCCGACTCAGCTTCCGGCGACGCCCGCCGGCGCGGGTGCCTCCGGAGCGGTGGTCGGGCTGTAGTCGAACTCCTCCTCAGCCCCGAACAGAAGGTCGAGCACCTTCGTGCGCAGCGTCTCGCTGAGGGCGAGCGCGAGCACGGAGCCGACGATCAGCAGCAACAACAAGCGTCCCACGCCGCCCCCGCGCGCCTCTGCGGCGCTGCCGTCGCTCGCCTCTCCCGCCCTTCCGGATCTGTCCTTCGCTGCCATCGTCGCCACCGCCTCCACCGAGAGCTTGCAGGTCTACAACCAAATATACCCCTAACGGGCAGGCCACACGCCCGTGGAATCGCCCATCTACGCGTGCAGCGCTGCCTGCTCCTGGGCTGACGGAAACGCCCACGCGGCGCGCGCGCGGCGCTCCTGGCGGAATACGAAGCGCAGCTGTTGCGGCGGTTTGAGCTGGGCCTCGTTGGGCCGGAAGGTCGCACACGGCTCGGGCACCTCGAGCGCGCACAGGAGATTGACGCGGAAGTAGCATTCCTCACAGCTCACCTTGTGCGTCGCTCGTTTTGGCGCTCGCCTAGCCTGCGTTGCCTGCACCGGCACCTCCGCCTGTGGGATCGGAATGACTGGGACGGCCGCGATCAAAGCACCATCCGGCAGGCCGCTCAAGGGACGGCGAAGGTCCACCCCGCAAATCGCAGCGAAATCCTGTTTACCCGGAAATAGCCCGCGACCGGTCACGTTCTTGTGACAATCGCGTCGATCAAGCCGCACTTTCCGGGTGTTCCCCGCGCCCGCGGCGCGGCCGCGTCATGATCTGCGCAGATGCGCATCCTCGTCACCGGCGCAAGCGGGTTCGTCGGCTCGCTCCTGGTCCCCCGGCTGTGCGCGGACGGGCACACGGTGCGGGCGCTCGGCCGCGACCCCGAGCGCGTGCGCGCGGCGCTCGCTCATACTCGCGAGGCCGTACAGCCGGACGACGTGGAGGTGGTGCGCGCCGACGTGTTGAGCGCAGACGGGCTCGATCGCGCGCTCGCAGACGCGGAGGTCGCGTATTACCTGATCCACTCGATGGAGCGCTCGCCGACCGCTGGCTCGCCGTTCCCCGAGCGCGAGCGCAAGGCCGCAGAGAACTTCGCCGCGGCCGCCGCGCGCGCGGGCGTGCGGCGGATCGTGTACCTCGGCGGCCTCACACCAGACCGCCCCGAGCAGGCGCCGCCCTCCCGCCCGGATGCGCCCGCTGAGAGCGGCGTGCGGATCTCGCGCCACCTCGCGAGCCGCCAGCAGGTCGAGCGCGTGCTGCTCGCAGCGGTCCCCGATTCGCTGGCGCTGCGCGCGTCGATCGTGATCGGCGCACGCTCGCGCTCGTTCCGCCTGCTGGTCCACCTCGTAGAGCGGCTGCCGGTGCTCACGCTCCCCGCGTGGCACACACTGCGCACCCAACCGATCGACGAGAGGGACGTCATCGAGATGCTCGCCGCGTGCGCCGCCATACAGCCGCCGCGCCGCTCGCTCGACGTCGGCGGCCCCGACGTGCTCACCTACGGCGAGATGCTCACCAGGATCGCCGAGCTGATGCTCGTCAACCGCCCGGCGCTGGCACTGGGGGTAAATGTGACGGCCGTCACGGCGCGCGTGGCCGCCGCGATCGCCGGCGAGGACCCGGCGCTGGTGCTACCGCTGATGGAAGGGCTGCAGGGCGACCTGCTGCCTGCGGAGCACCACGCCGCCGAGCTGCTCGGCGTGCGACTGCACTCGTTCGATGCGGCCGTCGAACACGCGCTGGCCGAGTGGATCGCATCCGAGCCCCTGGCCGCCCGATGAGCCTCGTCAGGGCCTCGATCCGCATCGCAGCGCCGCCCGCCGACGTGTGGAAGCTCGTCATGGATCCCTCCTGCCTGGGCGAGTGGGTGACGATTCACCGCAAGCTCATACATGCTGACGACGGCCCGCCACGAGTCGGGTACACGATGGACCAGCAGGTCCACATGCGCGGCGTCAGCCTGGAGGTTCACTGGACGCTCGTCGACTGCCGCCCCGGCGAGTGCGCCGTGTGGGAGGGTCGCGGCCCCGCGCGCTCGCACGCTCACAGCGAATACATCCTCAGCGCAGAGGACGGCGGGACCCGCTTTGACTATCGCAACGAATTCCGCCCGCCCCTCGGTCCGGTCGGAGCGCTCGTCAGCCGCGCGCTCGTGGGCGGCATGCCCGAGCGAGAGGCAACGCGCACACTCGAACGCCTCCGTGCACACCTAGAGCAGGTGAGCGATCGGAACTAGTGTAAGGTGAAGCGATCCATGATGTGAGTCGAAATCGCATCGACACTAGTGAAGAGGATTCAAATCGTGACCGACTTCCTTGACGAGAAGCGCGCAGAGATCACAAACCGGCTGAAGGAGCTCAAACCCCTCGTGGACGAGTTCAACCGCCTCGAGGCCGCAGCGTCGGCGCTCGCTGGCGTGATCGGAACGGCGGCATCCGACGCCAGTGCGGTCGTTACCCGCCGCCGTGGCCCCGGGCGTCCCCGCGGCTCCGCCGGCCGCAAAAAAGCCGCAAAAGCAGCCGTCGCGGCAGCACCCAAAGCGGCGGCGCCGAAAGCTGCCGCCAAACCCGCGAAACGGCGCGCGGGCCGGCGCAAAGGCAGCGGTACCCGTGCGGCCGAGGCGCGGTCGTTCGTGCAGGGACAGCCGGGCATCACCATCCCCGAGCTGGCAGCCAAGATGGGCATCAAGCAGAACTACCTGTACCGGGTGCTCCCCGGGCTCGAGCAGGAAGGGAAGGTAGAGAAGAAAGGCCGCGGCTGGTACCCGAAGGGCTAGTCTCGGAGCCCCTGGCGGCGTCCTCGGTCGCTCGCGTGCAAAGCACGCCACGCTCCCTGCGTCCTTGCCAGGAACTCCGATCCGTCGCCCTTATCACCACAGATCGGGTGTAAGCGCTCGCGGATAGGAGCGCGCCGGACTCCTTCTCGTCTCTGGCGTCGATAAGTTGACATAAGGGGGGCGTGGCCGAAACCACGCTCCCCTATTTTTCGTGCAGAGGGCCGTATGTCCGCTTCGCCCGATCGGCACGCCCGATCCTCAGTTCTGACCTCGCCCGGGAGCTGGGCGCCCAACTTCCAATTCGGAGAGTTCCGAATATTTGGGATATGACTCCGGGACGGCGGTGCCGTCCCGCTGTCAGGTGCGAGACGGCAGCGCGCTACCGGCGCCGCCGCACGGCGCCGGCATTCATCTCAGATCTCAGATCAGCCCGAGCTCGGCGACGGCGTCGCGCTCGCCGATGAGCTCGGCGACGGTGGCGTCGATCTTCTCGCGGGAGAAGGGGTCGATGTCGAGGCCCTCGACGATCCTGTACTCGCCGTTCTCGCACGTGCACGGGAAGCCGCTGATGAGACCCTCGGGCACGCCGTAGGAGCCGTCGGAGGGGATACCCATCGAGACCCAGCCGCCGCCGGTGCCGGCGACCCAGTCGTGCACGTGGTCGATGGCGGCGTTGGCGGCGGACGCCGCGGAGGAGGCGCCGCGCGCCTCGATGATGGCGGCACCGCGTTTGCCGACGTTTGGCAGGAACTCGTCTTCGATCCACGCCTGGTCGTCGACGGCCGCGGCTGCCACCTGCTCGCCGACCTTGGCGTGAAACAGGTCGGGGTACATCGTCGGCGAGTGGTTGCCCCAGACGCCCATGTTGGAGATGTCGGTGACGGGCACCGCGAGCTTGTTGGCGAGCTGCGCGATCGCGCGGTTGTGGTCGAGTCGCAGCATCGCGGTGAAGCGCTCGCGCGGGATGTCGGGCGCGTTGTTCATGGCGATCAAGCAGTTGGTGTTGGCGGGGTTGCCGACGACGAGCACCTTCACGTCGCTGGCCGCGACCGAGTTCAGCGCCTTGCCCTGCACCGTGAAGATCTCGCCGTTGGCACTGAGCAGCTCCGAGCGCTCCATGCCCTTGGTGCGCGGGCGCGACCCGACGAGCAGCGCAACGTTCGTGCCGTCGAACGCATCGGCGGGGTGGTCGTGCAGGTCGATGCCGGCGAGCAGCGGGAAGGCGCAGTCGACGAGCTCCATGGCGACGCCTTCGAGGGCGCCCATCGCCTGCGGGATCTCCAGCAGACGCAGGTCCACCGGCTGCTCGGGCCCGAGCAGCTGTCCGCTGGCGATGCGAAACACGATGCTGTAGCCGATCTGACCGGCTGCGCCGGTGACGGTAACTCGTACGGGGTTGCTCACGAACTCATCTCCTGGTCGTTTAAGTATTAACTGGTCGGATTCGGGTGGCGAGCGCCTCAGGCGGTCGCGGCACGCAGGTTCTCGTCGATCGAGGCCAGGAACTCCTGGGTGGTCTGCCACGGCTGGTCGGGCCCGACGAGGACGGCGAGATCCTTGGTCATCTTGCCGCTTTCGACCGTCTCGATGCACACCCGCTCGAGCGTCTCGGCGAAGCGTGTGACCTCGGGCGTGTCGTCCATGCGCCCGCGCGCCGACAGGCCGCGCGTCCACGCGAAGATCGAGGCGATCGGGTTCGTGGACGTCGGCTTGCCCTGCTGGTGCAGGCGATAGTGGCGCGTGACCGTGCCGTGCGCCGCCTCCGCCTCGACGGTCTTGCCGTCGGCGGTCATCAGCACGCTCGTCATCAGCCCGAGCGAGCCGAAGCCCTGCGCGACTGTGTCGGACTGCACGTCGCCGTCGTAGTTCTTGCACGCCCACACGTAGCCGCCCTCCCACTTCAGCGCGGAGGCGACCATGTCGTCGATCAGCCGGTGCTCGTAGGTGATGCCCGCCGTCTCGAAGTCGCTCTTGAACTCGCTGTCGTAGACCTCCGCGAAGATGTCTTTGAAGCGCCCGTCGTAGCGTTTGAGGATGGTGTTCTTGGTTGACATGTACACCGGGTAGCCGCGCTCCAGGCCGTAGCGCAGCGACGCGCGCGCGAAGTCGCGGATCGACGCGTCGAGGTTGTACATCGCCATCGCCACGCCGGCGCCGGGGAAGTCGTAGACGTCCAGCTCGATCGGCTCGCCGCCGTCGGCGGGCGTGAAACTGAGCACCAGCTTGCCCTCGCCGGGGACGACCATGTCGCTCGCGCGGTACTGGTCGCCGAACGCATGGCGCCCGATCACGATCGGCTTGGTCCAGCCGGGCACCAGCCGCGGGATGTTGGCGATGACGATCGGCTCGCGGAAGATCACGCCGCCGAGGATGTTGCGGATGGTGCCGTTGGGCGAGCGGTACATGTCCCTGAGCCCGAACTCCTGCACGCGCGCCTCGTCGGGGGTGATCGTCGCGCACTTGACCCCCACCCCGTGGCGCTTGATCGCCTCCGCCGCCTCCACCGTCACCTCATCGCCGGTGGCGTCGCGGTGCTCGATGCCGAGGTCGTAGTACTCCAGCTCGACGTCCAGGTACGGGACGATCAGCTGCTCCTTGATGAACGACCAGATGATCCGCGTCATCTCGTCGCCGTCGAGCTCGACTACCGGGTTCTTCACCTTGATCTTGGCCATGGGCGGGATCCTCGTTGTGTCTGGCCGGAGGCGGGCCGCGCCCGTGTGGGGCCAGCGGACTGCCGATCCTCCGAGGGGATGGGGCGGCCGATGCTATCGCCCGGGGGGCGGCCGGCCTCGCAAGGCCGTCCGCGTCGCCCCGCGTTTCGCCGACTGTAAGCGATCGTATCTACGGAGCGGGGCGCTTCAGTCGTTCCAGCTGCCCTCCGCGCCATGCGCCACGAGCACCTTCGCGTGCCCGCCGGCGAACGGCTCCGTGACGATCTGCCCGTGCGAGGGCGGCTGCTCGAAGGACTCAGCGTCGAGCAGCAGCGTGGTGCCATCGCTCGAGATGCCCGCAGCCTGCGCGGTCTGGCCGTGGACCGTGATGCCGCGCGCGCGGCCTGAGGCGACGGTGACGGCGTAGGCGTTGCTCGTGTCCTCGCCCTCGAGCTCCGCCAGCAGCCGGCTGCCGCTGGCTGAGAACGCGAGCGGCACGAGGCCCTGCAGGAGCGCGCCAACGCCTATGTGCGTGAGCTTGCGCACACGCACGCCTGCCGGCGTCGCCAGCCAGATCTGGTATTCGGGCGAAAGGTGGCGGCTGCGCTCGCGGTCATACGCGATGTACTTCGGCCCCCACACGGGGAACAGGCTGTGCCCGTCGCTGGTGATGCGGCGCAGGCCGGCCCCGTCGGCTTCGCTCGTGTACAAGTTCACGCCGCCCGCGAACGATTCCGAGTGCGACAGCCCGAACACCAGCTTGTCGCTGCCGTCGCGGGCGAAGCTCGCGCCGTAGATCGCGCCGTGCGCAATCGTCGTAACCACACCGGTCTGCGTATCGATCACGTCCAGGCCAGAGTCATCGGCAATGTCGTTGGTGCCGTTGGACTGCAGCACAACCGCCAGGTAACGCGAATCCGGCGACCAGGCAAGCGGCGCGGACACCGCGGTCTCGAGGTTGAGGTAGTCGGCGACCGGAGCGCCCGAGGAGGGGTAGATGCCGAGCGACGGGCCCTGTTCCTGATTGCCGACGACCGTGCCGAACAGCGCCACCGCAACCGCGTCGCCGCTCGGCGCCAGCAGCGGCTGCTGCCCCAAGCCGAGCAGCTTCGGGACGCTGCCGTTGGCCGCGGCCAGCCACACCTTCGACATCCCGCTGGACGTCTCGGTGACATAGGCCAGCTTCGGCGGTTCTGGGTTCAGGTCGGGGATCGTTTCAGCGCCGGCGCCGCCCACGGTCGCAAACGCAGCCGTCAACAGGAACAGCGCACTCGCCGCAAGCGCTGCGAAGCGGGGAGAGATCGCCCTCGACATCGCGCCGCAGCCTACTCTCTGCTTCACTGTCATGTGATGGCCAGCACTATCTCGGCAACGGTGGGTGAGGGTGCGCCGTGGCAGACGCACACGGTCTTCAACCAGGTGCCGCCGCTGCAGGACGTCGACGTGTTCTCCAGCAACCTGCCGCTGGTCGAGGCCGTGCAGCGCGAGGGCGCCGGCTGGGTCAGCGAGCGGGCCTCAGCGCTCGGGCGCTTCGTCGGTGCCGCAGGCGGGCCGCAGCAGGAGTGGGGCCGCCTGGCGAACGAGAACAAGCCGATCCTGCGCACGTTCGACCGCTACGGGCACCGCATCGACGAGGTCGAGTTCCACCCCGCGTGGCACCAGCTGATGAAGATGGGGGTCGAGCACGAGCTGCACTCGCTGCCGTGGACGAGCGAGGAGCCGTTCGCACACACGGCGCGCGCGGCCCTGTACATGACCGCGATGCAGGCCGAGGCGGGCTTCGCGTGCCCGATCACGATGACCTTCGCGGTCGTGCCCGCGCTGCGCGCGCAGCCGGAGCTGGCAGCCGAGTGGGAGCCGCTGGTGACCGCCACCACGTATGACCCGCGCCTGATCCCCGCCTCCGAGAAGGGCTCGGCGATCACCGGTATGGCGATGACCGAGAAGCAGGGCGGCTCGGACGTCCGCGCCAACACCACCTTCGCGACGCCGGTCAACGGCGGCGGCGCGGGGGCGGAGTACACGCTGGTCGGGCACAAGTGGTTCTGCTCGGCGCCGATGTCCGACATGTTCCTCGTGCTCGCGCAGACCGACGACGGACTGTCGTGCTTCCTGCTGCCGCGCATCCTCCCCGACGCCAGCCGCAACGCGTTTCACATCCAGCGGCTGAAGGACAAGCTCGGCAACCACTCCAACGCGTCGTCTGAGATCGAGCTGCACGGCGCGTGGGCGCGCATGGTCGGCGAGCCCGGCCGCGGCGTGCCGACGATCATCGAGATGGTCGGCCACACGCGCCTTGACTGCGTGATCGGCTCCGCCGCCGGGATGCGCGTGGGCGTCGTGAACGCGCTGCACCACACCGCGCACCGCAGCGCGTTCGGCAAGACGCTGATCGACCAGCCGCTGATGCGCAACGTGCTCGCCGACCTGTGCGTGGAGTCCGAGGCGACGACCGCGCTGGCGATGCGCCTGGCGCGCGCGTACGACGAGGCGCACGCAGATGCCGAGGCCGGCGAGAACTCCAGCGACGCGCAGCTGTTCAAGCGCCTGGCCACCGCGGTGGGCAAGTTCTGGACGTGCAAGCGCGCGCCCAACCACGCGTTCGAGTCGCTCGAGTGCCTCGGCGGCGCCGGCTACGTGGAGGAATCGGGGATGCCGCGGCTGTACCGCGAGGCGCCGCTGGCGTCGATCTGGGAGGGCTCTGGCAACGTCATGAGCCTCGACGTGCTGCGCGCGCTGACACGCTCGCCGCGCTCGCTGGAGGTGTTCTTCGAGGAGGTCGAGCTGGCGCACGGTGCCGACGCGCGCCTGGACGCGAGCGTGGCGAAGCTCAAGGGACAGTTCACCGACCCGGCCACGCTCGAGCAGCGCGCCCGGCGCGTGGTCGAAGGCATGGCGCTGTGCCTGCAGGGCTCGCTGCTCGTGCGCAACGGGCCGCCGGCGGTCGCCGACGCCTTCTGCGCCTCGCGCCTGGCCGGCGACGGCGGCCTCGAGTACGGCACGCTGCCCGCCGGCAGCGACTTCCAAGGCATCATCGAGCGCTCGCTGCCGCAGGCGTAGCCGACCGATCAGCGCCCGCCGAGCCCGGCCCGCACCCCGTCCGGACGCGCTGCCGACCGGCCGCAGCCCCGTGTGGGCCTACCATTGAGGCATGCCCGTGCGCAGGAACATGCAGCTCGCACGCATCTTCGGCATCCGCGTCGGCGTTAGCGCCAGCTGGTTCGTGTTCCTGTTCGGCCTGATCCTGTGGCTCTCGCACGACTACTTCCCCGAAGTCATGCGCGGCTCGCAGGAGACCGCATATGCGGTCGCGGTGGCCGGCGCGCTCGGCTACTTCGCGTCACTGGTGCTGCACGAGCTCGGCCACGCGCTGGTCGCGCGGCGGCAGGGCATCCCGATCGTGGGCATCGACCTGTGGTTCCTCGGCGGGCTCTCGCAGATGCGCCGCGAGCCGGCGAGCGCAGGCGAGGAGCTGAAGATCGCGGCGGCGGGGCCAGCGGTGACGCTCGCGCTGTTCGCGCTGTGCCTGGGGGCGATCGCCGCGTTCGCCACCGGAGGCACCGTCTCTGACGTAACGCTCGCGCGCGAAGGCTTCAAGACCTCCCCCGCGCTCGCGCTGCTCGGCTGGCTCGGCTTCATCAACGGGGCGCTGTTCCTGTTCAACGTGATCCCCGCCTTCCCACTGGACGGCGGACGGATCGCGCGCGCGGTGATCTGGTGGCGCACCGGCGATCGCAACCGCGCCACACAGGCGACCGGGCGCTCGGGGCAGGCGTTCGCGCTGCTGGTCGGGCTGTTCGGGCTGTGGGTGCTGGCCAGCAGCAGAGCGGACAACCTGCTGGGGCTGATGACGATGCTGCTCGCGTTCTTCCTCTACCAGGCCGCCAGCGCCGCGGTGCTGCAGGGAGCGCTCGGGCGGCGCCTCAGGAGCATGACCGTCGCCGACATCATGGACCGCGAGCCCGTCACGATTCCCGCGGACGTCACGCTGCTGGACGCCCAGGAGCATTTCTTCACGCGCTACCGCTGGCCGTGGTTCGCGGTCGTCGACCCCGCCCGCCACTTCCTCGGCGTCGTGCGCCAGCAGCGCGTCGAGGGCGAGATCGCGGCCGGACGCCCCGCGCTCACCGTCGTGGACGTGCTGGAGGAGGACATGCCCGTGCGGATCGGCGAAGAGGCGCCGCTGGAGTCGCTACTCGGCTCGGAGGGCCTCGGCCGGCTTGGAGCGATGGTGGCGGTCGACAGCGACGGCGTCCTGCGCGGGGTGGTCACGCTCGCGCAGGTCCGCAACGCGCTGCGCCCGGCCGCGTCCGCGCGGCCGGCCACCTGAGTCCCCGCCCGCCGCCGCCAACGCAGCGGCCCACCGCCCGCGCGTTATAGAGTCCCCGGCGCAGTCTCCTCCCCCCGCCACGCGATTCATCCCCCTTCCTCCTAAAAGCGACCCCAGGGAGCCATGCCAGAACACGACGTCTTGATCATCGGGGCCGGCCTCGCGGGCCAGCGCGCGGCGCTCGCGGCCGCCCAGGCGGGGGCGAGCGTGGCGATCATGAGCAAGGTGCACCCGGTGCGCTCGCACTCGGTCGCCGCCGCCGGCGGCATCAACGCGGCGATCAGCGTCGACGACGACTGGCACTCGCACGCCTACGACACGGTCAAGGGCTCGGACTTCCTCGGCGACCAGGACGCGATCGAGATCATGTGCTCGGAAGCGCCCGCGGAGGTCATGGACCTCGAGCACATGGGCGTGACCTTCCACCGCAACGACAAGGGCGAGATGGACCTGCGCGCGTTCGGCGGGGCGTCGATGAAGCGCACCGCGTACGTCGCCGACATCACCGGCCAGGCGCTGCTGCACGTGCTGTACGAGCAGCTGATGAAGCACCACGAGACGGTCGCGCGTTACGAGGAGTGGTTCACGACCTCGCTGCTGCGCGACGACGCCGGCCGCTGCGCGGGCGCGATCGCGCGCGACGTGCGCACGGGGCGCATGGAGGCGTTCACCGCCAAGAACGTGATCCTCGCGTGCGGCGGCGCCGGTCAGGCGTACAAGCCGACGACCAACGGCCTGATCGTGACCGGCGACGGAATCGCCATGGCCTACCGCGCGGGCGCGCCGCTGATGGACATGGAGATGGTTCAGTACCACCCGACGTGCCTGGTCGAGACGGGCATCCTCATCACCGAGGGCGCGCGCGGCGAGGGCGCGCACCTGCTGAACGCGAACGGCGAACGCTTCATGGAGAAATCGGCGCCCAACAAGATGGAGCTCGCCTCCCGCGACGTCGTCTCGCGCGCGGAGCAGATCGAGATCAACGAGGGCCGCGGCGTCGGCCCGAACGGCGCTGGCATCTACCTCGACATCACCGTCGTGCCGCGCAAGCGCACGCTGGAGGCGCTGCGCGAGATCGTCAACCTCGGCAAGGACTTCGCCGGCGTGGATATCACCCGCGAACCGATCATGATCCGCCCCGGCCAGCACTACATCATGGGCGGCGTCAAGACCGACGTCGACGGACGCACGCCGATCGAGGGCCTGTACGCGGCCGGCGAGGTCGCGTGCGTGTCCGTGCACGGCGGCAACCGCCTGGGCGCGAACTCGCTGCTTGACACGCTCATCTTCGGCCGGCGCTCGGGCGAACACGCCGCCGCGCGTGCTGCCAGCATGAGCATGCCCGTCGTCGACGCCAACATCCAACTGCGCGAGGACGCGACGCGGATCGACGCGATCGTCGGGCGCTCGCGCGATGGCAGACGGGTGTCGGAGATCAAGACGGAGCTCGGCGAGACGATGAACAGCCACGCCGCCGTGTTCCGCGACGAGGCCGGTCTGCAGAGCGCCCTGGAGACGATCGGGCGCCTGAAGGAGGAGACCTCGAAGGCCTGGATCGACGACCGCGGGACGGTCTTCAACCAGGACGTGCTCGGCGCGATCGAGCTCGGCTACATGGTCGACTGCGCGGAGGCGACCGTCGTGGCGGCGCTCGAGCGCAAGGAGTCGCGTGGCGCGCAGTTCCGCACCGACTTCCCCGAGCGCAACGACGAGGACTGGCTCAAGCACATCGACATCGCGCTCGGCGACGACGGCAAGCCGAAGGTGAGCTACTCGCCGGTCACGATCACGCAGTGGCAGCCCGAGGAGAGGAAATACTGATGGCCGAAGCGCATGACCGCCCGCCGGAGCAGTTCACCCTCAGGCTGCGCCGCTACGACCCGGAGTCCGGCGAGGCGCCCTACTGGGACGAGCACACGGTCGAGCTCGAGCCGCACCGCTCGGTGCTCGAGGCGATCCTGCAGGCGCGCGACAAATTCGACGGCTCGATCGGCATCCGCTGCTCCTGTCGCCAGGCGATCTGCGGCTCGTGCGGCGTCCGCGTCAACGGCGAGCCGGCGCTCGCCTGCCACACGCACCTGGACGCCGCCAAGCTGAGCGCGCAGGGCGGCGTAATCGAGGTCGAGCCGATGGGCAACATGCCCGTGATCAAGGACCTGATCGTGGATATGGACGCGGTCCACTGGAAGAAGATCCAGCGCGTCACGCCGTGGCTGTTGGCCAAGCAGCCGGTGCCCGAGCGCGAGTACCTGGTCTCGAAAGAGTCGATGGTCGACGTCACCCAGACGATGGCGTGCATCCAATGCGGCGCGTGCGTGTCCGACTGCCTGGCGATGGAGGTCGACCCGGGCTTCATCGGCCCGGCGGCGCTCGCCAAGGCCTACCGCTTCGTCGGCGACCCGCGCGACGACGAGCAGTTCGAGCGCCTGAACGACCTCGCGCAGGACCCGCAGGGCATCTTCGACTGCACCCACTGCTTCAAGTGCGTGCAGGCGTGCCCCAAGGACGTCAACCCGATGGGCCAGATCATGCGCCTGCGGCGGATCGCCGGCTCAGACCACCACATCGTGGATCAGAACAACGGCGGGCGCCATGAGGCGGCTGTCACAGGCCTGGTCCGCGGCTATGGGCTGCTGCACGAGGCCGAGCTGATCCCCCGCTCCTACGGCGGCAACTCATGGTTCGCCAAGTTCACGCCTGCGGCCGGTAAGGAGCTGCTGTCGTCGCTGCCCGTGATCGTCAGGGGCATCCTGCGTGGCAAGCTCAACCCGAAGATCGCGATCTTCGGGCACAAGATCCCCGCGGCCGACCTCAAGGCCGTGCAGGCGATCTACGACAAGATCGAGAGCCGCCCCGAGCGCTACGAGCTGAACCTCTACATCGCAGGGGAGGACGAATGAAGGTCGCCTACTGGCCCGGCTGCGTAAGCCGCGGCTTCACGCCCGAGCTGCACGGCTCGATGGCCAAGGTCGCGCCGCTGCTGGACATCGAGCTGGTCGAGCTCGACCGCGCCTGCTGCACCGGCGCGGGCGTCATCGCCGAGCACAACCAGGAGCTCGCCGACACGCTCAACGCGCGTACGTTCGCGCTCGCGCAGCAGGTCGACGGCGCGGAGCTGATGATGAACATCTGCTCCACGTGCCAGGGCGCGCAGAGCGAGTGCCAGGAGCGCCTCGACGCCAACGCCGAGTACCGCGCACACGTCAACTCCACGCTCAGCGCGGAGGGCCTGACATACGAGAAGGGCCTCACCAACAAGAACTTCCTGTGGCTGCTGGTCGAGGAGATCGGCCTCGACACGCTCAAAGCGCGCGTCAGGCGCCCGCTGACGAACCTCAAAGTGGGCCCGTTCTACGGCTGCTACATAGTGCGCCCGCGCGAGCGCCTGGGCATCGACGCGGAGCACCCGCGCGACCACTACATGGAGCAGGTGATCGACGCGCTCGGCGGCACCGTTATCGAGTACGCGGGCATGCGCAAGTGCTGCGGCTTCCCGATCATCACCATGAACAAGGAGGCCTCGCTCAAGCAGGCCGGGCGCCACCTGGGCGACGCGATGGACGCGGAGGCCGACTGCCTGGTCACGCCCTGCCCGCTGTGCCACCTGAACCTCGACCTGCAGCAGCCGCTCGCTGCGGGCGTCGTCGGACGCGAGCTCGAGATGCCCGTGCTGCACCTGCCGCAGCTCGTCGGCCTCGCGCTCGGCATCGACCCCAAGGAGCTCGGGCTCAGCCGCCACGTCGTGCGCCCGACGTCCGTGATCGACTGGTCGACATCGGTGGTGGCAGCGGCGGCCGCGTGAGCGCGCGACTAGAGTAGAGCGATGCGAGCAGTGCGCTTCGACGAGTACGGCGGGATCGATGTGCTCGACGTGCGCGAGGTCGAGGATCCCGTCCCCGGTGCGGGCGAGGTCCTGGTGGCGGTCAAGGCGGCGGGCATCAACCCCGGTGAGATCGCGATCCGCGAGGGGCATCTGCACGAGCGCTGGCCGGCGACGTTCCCGTCGGGCGAGGGCACCGATCTCGCCGGCGTCGTGCAGGCGGTGGGCGAGGGCGTGGGTGCGTTCGCCGTCGGAGACGAGGTGCTCGGCTGGACCGAGCAGCGCGCCAGCCACGCCGAGCTCGTCGTGGTTCCGGCCGATCAGCTGGCGCCCAAGCCGCCGTCGATCCCGTGGGAGGTGGCGGGATCGTTGTTCGTCGTCGCGTTCGCCGCCTACGCATCCGTTCATGCGGTCGCTCCGCAGGCGGGCGAGACGGTCGTTGTCTCCGCCGCGGCCGGCGGGGTCGGCTCCGTCGCCGTCCAGCTCGCGCGCCGCACCGGCGCTCGGGTGATCGGGCTGGCGAGCGAGCGCAACCACGACTGGCTGCGACGCCACGACATCGTGCCGGTGACGTACGGCGACGGACAAGCAGAGCGCATCCGCGAGGCGGCCGACGGCACGATCGACGCGTTCATCGACACGTTCGGCGGCGGCTACGTGGACTTGGCGATCGAGCTGGGGGTCGCTCCGCAGCGCATCAACACGATCATCGACTACGACGCCGTGCAGCGGCTCGGCGTCCACGCCGAAGGTACGCACGCGATCGCCAGCGCGCCGCTGCTCGCGGAGATCGCCGGGCTGGTGGCCGACGGAAGCCTCGAGATACCGATCGCGCGTACCTACCCGCTGGACCAGGTGCGCGACGCCTTCCGCGAGCTCGCAGAGCGCCACAGCCACGGCAAGATCGTGCTGCTGCCCTGAGCCGGTCCGTGCGGATCCTCACCGTCGTAGGCAACCGGCCGCAGTTCATCAAGGCGGCCGCCGTATCGGGGCCGCTGCGCGAGCGCCACGAGGAGATCCTGGTGCACACCGGCCAGCACCACGACGACACGCTTTCGCGTGTGTTCTTCGCCGAGCTCGGCCTCGCGCGGCCAGAGCACGAGCTGGAGATCGCCGGCGGCTCGAACACGTCGCAGACCTCGCGCATGCTCGCCGCGCTTGAGCCGCTGCTCGCGCACGTGCGCCCGGATGCGGCGCTCGTGTACGGCGACACCAACTCAACGCTCGCCGGCGCGCTCGCCGCGGCACAGGCGGGGATCCCGGTCGTGCACGTGGAGGCGGGCATGCGCTCGTTCGACCGCACGATGCCCGAGGAGCTCAATCGCGTGCTCACCGACCACCTCAGCGAGCTGCTGTTGTGCTCGTCGCAGGGCTCCGCACAGAACCTGCGGGCCGAATCCGTCGCCGGGAGGGTCGAGGTCGTGGGCGACGTGATGGTCGACGTCGCCCAACGCTGGCAGCCGGCCGCGCGCGCTGACGGTCAGGTCCCCGCCGCGTACGGCCTGCAGCCGGGCTCCTACCTGCTGCTCACCGCCCACCGCGCGGGCAACGTCGACGACCCCCAGCGCCTGCGCGCACTCGTGGAGCTCATCGAGGCGCTGCCCGCACGCGTGCTGTTTCCCGTGCACCCTCGCACCCGCCTTCGCCTGCAGGACGCGGACCTGCTCGCCGCGCTACAGGCGACCGATGGGCTCACGCTGACAGAGCCGCTCGGCTACGTCGAGTTCAGCGCGCTCGTCTGCCACGCCCGCGCGGTGCTCACCGATTCCGGCGGCGTCCAGAAGGAGGCGTACCTTGCCGGGGTGCCCTGCGTGACGCTGCGAGCCAACACCGAGTGGGTCGAGACGGTCGCGGCCGGCTGGAACACGCTCGTCGACCTCGACGCGGGCGCCGCGCTCGCGGCGCTCGAGCGACGGCCGCCCGCCGAGCGCCCTGCCCTATACGGGGACGGCCATGCGGCCGAGCGCTGCGTGGAGGCGATCGAGGCGCTGTGAGCGAGGCCGCTGAGACACCGGTGCGGGTCGGCGTCGTCGGCCTCGGCTACTGGGGGCCGAACCTGGCCCGCAACTTCGCCGCGATCCCCGGCTGCGAGCTCGCCTGGCTGTGCGACGCCGACGAGCACGCGCGCGGCAAGCTCGAGCGCTCGTTCCCGACCGCGCGGAGCACCGGCGAGCTCGCTGACCTGCTCGCCGACGAGCAGCTGGACGCGGTCGTGCTCGCAACGCCCGTGCCCACGCACGCCGAGCTCGCGATCGCCGTCGCCAACGCCGGCAAGCACTGCTTCGTCGAGAAGCCGCTCGCGACCACCGCCGCCGACGCCGAACGCGCGGTCGCGGCGGCGGCGCAGGCGGGCAGGACGCTGATGGTGGGCCATCTGCTGGAGTACCACCCCGCGGTCACGCGGCTGAAGGAGCTGGTCGACTCGGCCGAGCTCGGCCGCCTCTTCTACATATACGGCAACCGCCTGAACCTCGGCAAGCTGCGCGCGGACGAGAACGCGCTGTGGAGCCTCGGCGCGCACGACGTGTCCGTCGCCCTGCATCTGATCGGCGAGGAGCCCGAGGAGTGCCTCGCCCACGGCGCCTCCTACGTGCGCGAGGGCGTGCAGGACGTCGTCTTCTGTTACCTGCGCTTTCCCTCCGGGATCGTCGCGCACCTGCACCTCTCGTGGCTCGACCCGCACAAGGAGCGCCGCATCACCGTCGTCGGCTCGAGCAAGATGGCCACTTTCGACGACATGCTGATCGAGGGCAAGCTGACGATCTACGACAAGGGCTTCGACGAGGACACGCGCTCGTGGGGCGAGTACATCGCCCGCTCCGGCGACACGTTCTCGCCCCGCATCCCCAACCTCGAGCCGCTGCGCATCGAGTGCGAGCACTTCGTCCACTGCCTGCGCACCGGCGCCACCCCCCGCTCTGACGGCCGCAGCGGGCTGCGCGTCGTGCGCGTGCTCGAGGCGCTGCAGCGCTCGCTCGACGGCTGAGCGCTACGCCGTGCGCGCGCCGCGGCGGTCGACCCCTTCGAACCCCCGCGCCCGGCGTGCCAGCCGGCGATTGACGCGCAGCACCGGCCCCACACGGCGGCCGACGCCCCGCAGCACGTACGCGTCGCGCGAGTCGCTGTAGCGCAGGATCGGGCGCATCAGCACCAGCCAGTGACGGGATACGTATCTGCGTGGTCTCTTTACGGTACGCACGGCGTGCATTGTCCTTAATGCCGTCCAGCGTCGAGGGAAGCGAAGCGTTGAGTAGGGATTGTGACAGACCGCCGTCCGCGGGCTCGCCGCTGCCGCGGCGCTATTCGACGGTGACGGTGTCCTCGCCGGAGAGCTCGAACGCGCTGTGCAGCGCCTGCACCACCCGTTCGACGCGGTCGCGGTCGATCACGCACGAAATCTTGATCGGCGACGTGGAGATCATGTCGATGTTCACGCCCTCGCTCGCCAGCACGCCGAAAACCTTCGCCGCCACGCCCGGGTGCGAGCGCATGCCGGCGCCCACGATCGACACCTTGCCCATGTCCTCGTGCGTGGTCATCTCCGCGAATGCCTCGCCCGTCAGCGGCTCCAGCGACGCCCGCGCCACGCGCAGGTCCTCGCGCGGCACCGTGAACGAGATCTCCGCCTTCCCGCCCGCCGCCACAGGCTCGTTCTGCACGATCATGTCCACGTTGATGTTCGCCTGCGCGAGCGCTTCGAAGATGCGCGCCGCGGCGCCCGGTGTGTCGGGGATGCCCGTGAGCGTCACCCGCGCTTCCGAGGTCGAGTGCGTGACGGCTGTGATCAGCGGCTGCTCCATCGTTTCTCCTTCTGCCACCACAAAGGTACCGGGCTCCTCGCTGAACGACGAGCGACAGTGGATGCGCACGCCGTGGGTGCGCGCGTACTCGACCGAGCGCAGCTGCAGCACGCCCGCCCCCGACGCCGCCATCTCCAGCATCTCCTCGAACGACACCGTGTCCAGCTTGCGCGCATTCGGCACGATCCGCGGGTCCGCCGAGTACACGCCCGCCACGTCGGTGTAGATCTCGCACACATCCGCGCTCAGCGCCGCCGCGACCGCCACTGCGCTCGTGTCCGAGCCGCCGCGGCCCAGCGTCGTCACATTCCTCGCGTTCTCCGAGACGCCCTGGAAGCCCGCCACCAGCACGATGTTGTCCTCCTCCAGCGCCGCGCGGATGCGATCCGCGCGCACGTCCACGATCAGCGCCTTCGTGTGCGACTCGTCCGTGACGATCCCCGCCTGCGAGCCGGTCAGCGAGATCGCGCGGTGACCGAGGTCGTTGATCGCCATCGCGCACAGCGCGCACGAGATCCGCTCTCCCGCCGACAGCAGCATGTCCATCTCGCGCGGGTCCGGCGCCTCGGAGATCTCCTGCGCCATCGCGATCAGCTCGTCCGTCGTCTTACCGCGCGCGGACAGCACCGCCACCACGCGGTTGCCCTGCTCGCGCTTGTCCACGATCCGCCGCGCGGCGCGCTTCACGCGCTCCGCGTCCGCCACCGACGTGCCGCCGAACTTCATCACGATCAGAGAGGGCATCGCCCCGCAGGATATTCGCCCGCGCCGAGACGAGCGGGCGGGCACTCACAGCGCGCGGCGACCGGCCAGCGCCTTTCCGAGCGTCACCTCGTCCGCGTACTCCAGGTCCGAGCCCACCGGCAGGCCGCTCGCGAGGCGCGTCACCCTGACCTCCGGCGCACGCGCGCGCAGCTCCTCCGCCACATGCAGCGCCGTCGCCTCACCCGTCGTCGTCGGGTTCGTCGCCAGCACCACCTCCTTGACCGCAACGAACGTCTCTGTCTCCGGGCCTGTGCCCGCTCCTGCGCCGGCTACGCGCGCGAACAGCTCCGCCATCTTCAGATCCTCGGGATCCACGCCGTCGATCGGCGACAGCGCCCCGCCGAGCACGTGATAGACACCGTGGTACTCGTGCGTGCGCTCCATCGGGATCACGTCGCTCGGCTCCTCCACCACGCAGATCAGCCCGTGGTCGCGACGCGGGTCCTCGCAGATGCGACAGCGCACCTCGTCGGTCAGGTTGAAGCACACCTCGCACAGCCGGATCTTCTCCTTGACCTCCACGATCGCCTCCGCCAGCGCGCTCGCGTCCTCGCCCGAGGAGCGCAGAATGTGAAACGCCAGGCGCTGCGCCGTGCGGTTGCCGATGCCGGGCAGCTTCGACAGCTCCGTCACCAGCCGCTGCACCGGCGGCGCGTAGGAGGTGCTCACAGGCTCACAGGCCCGGCAGGCCGAGTCCGCCGAGGCCGCCCAGGTCCAGGCCAGCGGTCGCGCCCCCCAGCTTGCGCTCGGCCAGCTCCTGCGCCATCCGCAGCGCCTCGTTGACCGCCGCCAGCACCATCTCCGCGAGGATCTCCACGTCCTCGGGATCGACCGCCGACGGATCGATCCGCACCTCCCGCAGCTGCAGGTCTCCGCTCACCTTCACGCTCACCACGCCGCCGCCCGCCGACGCCTCGACGACTTCGCTCTTCAGCTCCTCCTGCGCGAGCTCCATGTCCTGCTGCATCTTCTGTACCTGCGCCATCATCTGCTGGACGTTCGGCATCCGCGGCTGCTTTGGCATCACGCGCCTCTCTCGTTGCTGGTCACGGCGTGTGCGCCGTGCTCGTCCTGCGACGGCTGCCCGCCGTCACGCGCACGCTCCCCCGCGATCTCCGACCCGCCGGCCCCCGCCTCCCCGCCGGGGACCTCCTCCGCGTCGAACTCGCGCATGAAGCGCGCCACCCACTCCTCCTCAGACTGCTGCGCGGCGCCCGCGCGATCCTGCACGCCGAGCTCCTCGCGCAGCTCGTAGGACAGGCGCCAGCGCCCGCCAGCGACCCTCCGCAGCGCCTCGCCCACCGCCGCGCGGTTGTCCGGATCCTCCGCCTTCTTCTTCAGGAACTGCGCCGTCGACGCGAACGCCAGCGTCACGTCCTCGCCGTCCACAGCCACCGGGCGTGCTTCCGCGATCAGCGCCCCGAGCAGCGCGTGCTCGCCTCGCACCAGCTCCACCACCGCCGGCCACAGCGAGCACAGCGCCTCCAGGTCGCGGGCGGGTGGCGGGGCCTGGGTGCCGGCCGGCGTACCTGTGTCCGCGGAGACGGTGTCGGCGGTGACGGTGTCGGCGGGGGCCGACAGGGGCGGGGCGTCCTCGAGCGGCGGCGCGGCCTGCGCCTGGGCCGCAGGCGCCGCTTCGGATGCAAGCGAGCTCGCTCGCGGTGCGCTCGCGGTCTCGCCAGCCTGCCCGACGGGACCGGTCTGCTGACCCACGGGCCCGAGCCTGCTGGCCCACGGGCCCGGTCTGCCCGCCGGTCAAGACCTCGCGCTGGGCGGTGACCGCCGAGACGACACCACGCTCGCGTTCCAGCCGCTCGATCCGCGCCAGCAGCGCGCGCATCGAGCTGTCCGTCTCCGGTCTCGCCGCCTTCACCAGCGCCAGCTCCAGGCGGGTGCGAGCGTCCGCCCCCGCGCGCACGCCGTCCATCGCCTCGCCCAGCAGCTCCAGCAGACGCACCACCAACGCGTGGTCCACGCGCTCCGCCTGCGCGGACAGCGCCGCGTCGGCCTCCGGCGTCAGCGAGAGCTCGCCAGGCACCGAGCCCAGGGTCTGCACCACCAGCAGCTCGCGTGCGCGCGCCTCCAGGTCCGACGCGAACGAGGCCGCGTCGCGCCCCTGCTCGGCGCATTCCTCGAGCGCGCGCAGCGCGCCCGCGGCGTCGCCCGCCGCGATCGCGTCGACGGTCGCCTCCAGCAGCCGCGCGTCCGCCACGCCGAGCACCGCCAGCACGTCCTCCAGCGCGATCTCGCGGCCGCTGTAGGTGACCAGCTGCTCGAGCGTGCCCAGCGCGTCGCGGAAGCTGCCCGTGGCCGAGCGCGCCAGCGCCGCCACCGCCTCGGGCGGGATCTCGATCGACTCCTCCGCCGCCGCCCTGCGCACCACGCTCGCGATCTGCTCCACCGTGGGGCGGTGGAAGTCGAAGCGGTGGCAGCGGTCGACGACCGTCGCCGGGACCTTGTTCGCCTCCGTCGTCGCCAGCACGAACACCGTGTTCGGCGGCGGCTCCTCGAGCGTCTTCAGGAACGCGTTCCATGCCGCCGTCGAGAGCATGTGCGCCTCGTCCAGGATGTACACCTTGCGCCGCCCGCTGACCGGCGCGTACGCCACGCTCTCGCGCAGCTCGCGGATGTCGTCCACCGAGTTGTTCGACGCCGCGTCCATCTCGATCACGTCCAGCGACGTCGCCCGCGCGATCGACACGCACGAGTCGCACACCCCGCACGGCTCGATCGTCGGGCCGTGCTCGCAGTTCAGGCACGCCGCCAGGATCTTCGCCATCGACGTCTTGCCCGTGCCGCGCGAGCCCACGAACAGGTACGCGTGGTGCACCTTGCCGCGCTCCACCGCGTTGCGCAGCGTGCGCACGACCGGCTCCTGGCCCACCACCTCCGCGAACGTGCGCGGCCGGTGCCTGCGGTAAAGCGAACGCTGTTGCTCCTGTGGCTGGGGCTCTGACGACACCGTTTCCTGAGTCTACCCACGGGCGTTGGCCCCTCGGGCACCCGCGCGAGCGGGTAGCGTCCCGCCGCATGACCGCCTCGCTCAGGCGCTTTGCGGCCGTGCCTGCCTGTGCGCGCGCAGGGGGTGCGATCGCCGCCGGCGCCGTGCTGCTGCGCGTGATCGCCGGCGTCGGCTTCGCCAACTACGACACGCTGTACGCGCTCGCGTGGGGCGGACAGCTCTCGCGCGGCAGCACGCCCGCCTACGACGTGCCGATCGCACCCACGCCGCACCCGCTCGTCGAGGTGCTCGGGCTGGTGCTCGCGCCGCTCGGGCCGCGCGGGGTCGAGTACGTCGCCGTCGCGCTCGGCTTCCTCGCGCTGTCTGCGTGCGGCTGGGTCATCTACCAGCTCGGCGCCCAGTGGTTCGGGTGGGCGGCCGGCGCGCTCGCGGCGCTGATCTTCCTCACGCGCGTGCCCGTGCTGTCCTACGGCGTGCGCGCATACATCGACCTCCCGTACCTGCTCCTCGTGCTCGGCGCGCTGCTCGTCGAGGCCCGGCATCGGCGTGCACGTGGCGAGCCCGCGGGCGCGCCGGTGCTCGCGCTGCTGGCGCTCGCCGGCCTGCTGCGCCCGGAGGCGTGGGCGTTCTCCGGCCTGTACTGGCTGTACCTGATGGATCTGATGCCAGCCTTCCTGCGCGCGCGCCTGCCCGGCGGGGTCTTCTGGCGGCGGCGCGCCCGCGGCGAGATCGTGCGGTTGACGCTGCTCGCGGCGTCCGCGCCGCTGGCGTGGATGCTCAGCGACCTCGCCGTCACCGGCAACCCGCTGTGGTCGCTGACCAACACCCGGCACACCGCCGAAACGCTCGGCCGCGAGACGGGGATCGCGAAGGTGCCCGAGTACATACCGCGGCGGATCGGCGAAATCCTGCGCCCGCCGGTGCTCGTCGGCGCCGCGCTAGGCGGCGTGCTGTCGCTGCTGTGGCTGCGCAGCCGCGCGCTGCTCGGGGCGATCGCCGGCGTCGTGGCGGTCGTCGTGTTCGCCGCGTTCGCGTCGGTCGGGCTGCCGATCAACAGCCGCTACGCGTTCCTCGCGGCGGCGATCCTGTGCGTGTTCTGCGGCGCCGGCGCGTTCGGCTGGACGTGCCTGCCGCGCGGCGACCCGCGGCGGCGCCGGTGGATGGCCGCCGGCGCGCTCGTGCTCGTGGCGCTGGTCGCCTACGGCCCGTCGCAGTACGACACCGCCCACACCGAACTTGGCAAACTCGCGCGCACGCACAGCATCGAAGACGACCTCGTCGCGCTCGTCGACAGCCACGCGATCAACCTCAGCTGCGGACCCATCGGCGTGCCCAATCACGCGCCCGTGCCGCTGCTCGCGCTGTACCTGAAGACCAGCCCGCGCAACATCGTCAGCCCCGAAGCCGGCCACATCGCCTCCGGCGTGTACGTCGACCCCGCCAGCAAGGAAGTCGAAGAAGACTACGTGTTGGACTCCCACGACCCGGTCGAGCGCGTCAGCGTGCCGCCCGGCTTCAGCGAGTCCGCCACCAACCGCTCGTGGCTGATCTTCCAGCGCTGCGCATGACCGCGAGACAGCTCCGCGCCCGCGGCCGCTGATGGACCGTGCACCCCTCGTCGAGACTCGCGGCACCCGGCGCCGATCGCCGCCCGCGACTCCGGTCCGGGAGCTCCCGCTGCGCCTGCCGGTGATCGCTTAAGGCTGCTTCCTTCCGGACCTGACCTGGTTCGCAAGCCGACACCGCGCGGGACCCGAACCATCGACGCCCCGAGCTGCGGAGCGACCGGGGCCGAAACCCCTCGAAGGGGAATTCAGCCCCGCTAGAGCGGATTGCGGATTCAGGGCACCGCTACCTCCCCGCCTAGCACGGTCCACGACCGATCGTAACGCACACGCCGTGTCCGACTTCCGGTAGGCTGCCCGGCCGTGACCTACTTCAAGACCTCCCCCTCCACATTTCGCCGCACCGGTTTGGCCGCCGCCGCAGTCGGCGCGGCAATCATGATCGCGGGCTGCGGCTCGGGCGGCTCGAGCACGATCACCGTCGGCAACGAGAACAGCGCCGACAACGCGCTCATCACCGCCGGCGAAAAATCGACCGCCGCCACGACCACGCCGACGACCACCGCCAAGACGCCGACCAGCGGTCCGCTCTCCACAGAACCGAAGGTGACGCCGCCCTCGGGCCCGGCGCCGACGAAACTGGAAACCAAGGAACTGATCGCCGGCACGGGCGCGGAAGCGAAGGACGGAGACACCGTGACGGTCAACTACGTGGGCGTCCTCTACAAAGGCGGCAAGGAGTTCGACGCCTCGTGGAAGCGCAAAGAACCGTTCAGCTTCGCGCTCGGCAAGGGCCAGGTCATCAAGGGCTGGGACCAGGGCGTCGTCGGCATGAAGGTGGGTGGACGGCGTGAGCTGATCATCCCCTCGGAACTCGCGTACGGCAAGACGGGCTCGCCGCCCACGATCCCGGCGAACGCGCCGCTCGTGTTCGTGGTCGACCTGCTGGGCGTCTAGGCGAACCGACGGCCGCACCGCGCAAGACAGCGTTGGCCGGCGCCGGCCGATCGCGCGCGATCGGCCGGGTCGCGGCGCTGCTGGTGCTCTGCGCCGCCGCGCTCGCCCTCGCCGGCTGCGGCTCCAGCCGCAAGGCGGCCCAGGAAGAGCAGCGGCTCGAGCGCGCCGACCTGGCCGCGGTCGCGCACTCGCTCATCAGCCAGCGGGCCTCCGTGGACGCCGAGGTCGCAGCCACGAAGGCCGCGTGGCCGCTGATCGCCGGCGGCCTGCCAAAGGACACCAGCACGATCTCGCGCCCGGCGCTTCGCACCGCCACCCAGCGCGCCGCCGCGCTCACCCTGCCGCAGCTGTTCAGCGAAGTGCAAGCCAGATCGCTCACCGGGTCGGCGTCCAGCCTCGCCGGCACGTTCCGTACGTTCAGCATCCTCGCCGTGCGCGGATGGCGAATGATCGGCGCAGCCGTCGAAGCGGTCGAACACGGTCCCCCCGTCGCCGCCCGCTTCGCGCGCGCGAACGTGGCGCTGTACATCGAGAGCGTCTACGACGCGCACTTCGACCTCGCGCAGATCGGCAAGCAGATGCCCATCGACTACGAACGGCTCGGCGGCTCTGGCGCGTTCGGCGCGCTGCTCACACCCGCCGAAGTGGGCGAGCTCGCGGACAGCTACTCGGAAGCCAACGACCGCCTGTTCCCGCGCGCGCGCGTGAAGCTCGGATCGTGACAGGCCGCCCGTGAGCGCGTTCGTCACCGCCGGCGCCGGCTTCCTGTTGGCGGTGCTGTGGTTCGACCTGATGTTCGACGTGCAGGTGCTCGCCCACCGCGGACGCGAGCTGCCCGAGCAAACGCTCGCGTCGATTGCCGGCTACTACGCGCGCGTGACCACCGCCGCGCGCCCCATGAACCGCCTGATCGCGCTCGTCATGCTCGCCACGCTCGCGGCGATCGTCGTCGAGATCATCAATGGGGACGGGCAGCCATGGGTGCCGTGGGCCTCGCTCGCGCTCGCCGCAGCGCCGATCGCGCTCGCCGGCGCGCACACCGTTCCCAGCGCTGTGCGGCTCGGCAGCCGTCGCGACCCGATCGCGGAGCAGAGCGCGCTCGCGCGCTTGATCTGGCGCGAGCACGTGTTCTGCGCGGCCGGCATCGCGTGGGTGCTGGTGGTGCAGCTGGGGTTCGCGTAGGGGACCCGCTGCCAATAGATTCCAGGCGTCGGGGCTGCCCCGTAATCCTCGCACGCCCTCGGTCGCCACCTCGCAGGTCGCCCTGAGCGCCGCCTTTCGGTCCCTCTGAGTCGCATCCTAAGATCGTCCGGCCCTATGCCCAAGGACCGGCAACGAGAACTGCTCCTCGCTCTCGACGTGCTCGTAGTGGTACAGCGTTCAAGCGTCCACCCGATCGAGTACGCGATTGTGCTGTTGGTCGAGCGCAATGGGACGTGGCACACGGTGCGGACCTTCGACAACGCCCACACGACCGAAGAGCACCACGAGCACCGCTATGTCGGCTTCGAGAAGCAAGACCCGATCGTCAGGCACGGCCCGGTCAACGAGGCGATGAACGCTGCCGAGGTCAAGCTGATCGACGGTTGGAGCGATATCGTTCGTAGCTGGGAGAACACCCGATGAGCAAGACCGTAGACAAGACACATGAGCTTTTCTTGGCTGCGTCGCTCAGCGACGATGATCTCGGCTACCCGGACCGGGTTGCATTCATTCCCGGCGATCAGGAGTGGGCCGACGATGCACTCTGGCGCAATCTCACGGAGGGTCGCGCCACCGTGCTCGTCAGCGATGAGAACGAGCTGCTGTTGATCCCACAGCCGAGAGGCCTGATCGACCGACTACGCGGCCGCGTCGGCGTCAACGTCACACAGCGTGTCCACGGACACCCCGCGCCCTACGCGACCGCGAGCCGGCTGGGACGCCATCCCGTTCGCCAGATGCGCGAGCTGGCGCACGCGTAGCAGCGGACCTGAGGCAGGCTCGACCTGAGGGCAAGGGCGCAGGAGGTCCTGAATGGGCAGCGGTGGGCAGCAGCGGCACCCGAGCGGGCTCCTGCCGACGCCGCCGACACCGCGCAGGCCCAATAGAATCAGCCATCCAGGGCGCGTAGCTCAGTGGGAGAGCGCTCGCTTCACACGCGAGAGGTCGCAGGTTCGAAACCCGCCGCGCCCATGTTGGGGGATGTCGCTGAGCTAATCAAACCTCACGAGACGGCCGCTGACCCCAAGATTCGACGCTGTCGCCTTCGTGTTGACTGCGACCGCATGTGACGGGCGCGCATCGGAAGGTTGCTGCCGTTCAGTGGCTATTCCGCCCTAGCGGGGGAGCCATGTCCGCCGCGGCGTGGCTGACAATGGCGCGGTGCCTCGCCTAGCCGCGTTCTACGGAATCGTCATCTGGATGTACCGCCCGGATCATCCGCCGCCGCACTTCCACGCTCAGTACGGCGATGAGGTCGCGCAGATCGAGCTCGCCACCCTCCACATTCTCAATGGGTCGCTTCCACCGCGGGCGCTGCGGCTCGTCCGCGCCTGGGCACGCCTCCATACCGAGGAACTCGCTGACAACTGGGTGCGCGCCCAAGCGCTCGAGCCTCTGGTGTCAATCGAGCCTCTGCCCTAGCATGCAGGAATGATGCTCAGAGTCACCAGCGTCCAGCCACTTGCCGGCTATCGCCTGCGGGTCGCGTTCAACGACGGCGTCGAGCGTGATGTCGACTGCGCCTTCTTGCTTCACGGAACGCTTGGGGAACCGCTGCGCGATCCCGAGTACTTCCGGCAGGTCCGGGTCGATGACGAGGCACGAACGGTGGTGTGGCCCAACGGCCTTGATCCTGCGCCGGAGCTTCTCCACGGTGACTGCGAGCCGGCAGTCCCCGAGGGGCCGCGCTCCCAAACGCCCGCAGTGAGCCGGGCGGCTTAGGAGCAGCTGCACCCCGGTCACGGCGCCGGCGCCACGCTCCAAGCAAGCTATTCGCGTTCCGACCCACCCCCGGTGAGATACCGCTCCAGCATCGTGACTGTCTCACCGACGTAGGCCTCCGCGGAGACCCCGGCCCGCGGATGTATCACCAGCCCGTGGGTAACCGCCTCGACCGTCTGCACCACCAGCTGCGCCGCCAAGCCCACATCTGCGACGGCCACCTCCGGCAGCGACGCGAGATAACCGGCCAGCGCAGTGCTAGCCAACTCGAACAGCCGCTCCAGCCGATCGCGCAGCTCCGGCGGGCGCGGGGCCTCCTCGAACAGGACGCGATGCAGGCCCGGCTGCTCGGCGTGCAGCTCGAGCAGCACCCGCAGCACGCGCTCGAGCGCGTCTGCGAGCGCCGGTGGGCGCTCGATCAGCTCCTCCAGCAGCGGCGCGAGCATCCGCTCCCCCTCCTGCATGTGGCGCTCGGTCAGCGCCACCAGGATCGCGTCCTTGTTGGGGAAGTACTGGTACAGAGTGCCGATCGACACGCCCGCCCGCTCGGCGATGCGGTTGGTCGTGCCCGCGGCGTAGCCGTGGCGCTCGAAAACCTGAGCAGCCGCCTGCAAGATCGCCTCCACGGTCGCCGTCGAGCGCTCCTGAACCGGCCTGCGCCGGGGCTGCAGCGCGCCCGTGCGGATCACCCGCGCGGGCTCACGAAAGGCGAGTAGACAAACACGAGCAATTGCTCATAATAAGGCCCATGACCGTCATCGTCAGGACCGACCTGCCGATCGCAGCCGAGCACGCATGCGAGCTCGCCCGCAAGCCCGCCCTGCTCAACCACGTGCTGTGGCCATGGTGGACCGTCCGCCCGCTGACACCGCTTCCCGAGCAGGTCGCCGAGGGGGACGAAATCGTCGTCCGGCTGCGCTTCCTCGGGTTCGTACGCGGCTGGAAGCACACCATTCGCGTCGAGCGACTCGCGCCGCAGGAGATCGTCTCGCGTGAGCACGGAGGGCCCGTCAACACCTGGAACCACCGCCTCACGTTCGAGCCGACCGCCCCAAGCGCGTGCCGCTACACCGACGCCGTCGAGGTCCGCGCCGGGCTCGCCACCCCGGTCGCGGTGCTGTGCGCGCACCTCATCTACCGCTACCGCCAGGCGCGCTGGCGGGCGCTCGCGCACGTCCTCGCCTAACCGCCAACGAGCGCGATCTCGTGCGGGAACTCGCGCAGCAGCTCGAGCGCCAGCTGCGGATCAGGCGCCTGCCTGCCATCGCTGTGCGCATCGCGCGCGAGCGCGAACAGCCGCTCGACGAACGTCTCCCAGCGCAGCGCCGGGCACATCTGGATGCGCACGTGCACCGGCTCCTCCCCCGCATTCCAAGCCTGGTGCGGCACGCCCGGATCTGCCACGAGCACCGCGCCCGGGCCCGCGGTCCGCTCCTCGCCCGCGATGCGAAAGCACGCCGTGCCGGCGACGATCTCCCAGCTCTCCTGCATCTCCGGATGGACGTGCGCCGGCGCACGAACCCCCGGCTGCGTCCAGAAGTCGTCCATCTCCAGCAGCGTCCCGCCGGTCTCCGCTGCGGTCCTGCGGAACACGATCCGCTCGCCTGTCAGCGGGTTGACCAGCTCGTCTCCCGCGCGCACCATCAACTCGACCATACACCGGTCCCGAGCAGACGCGGGGCGTCTCCAGGGCCGAAGCTAGCGCACGCCGGACGGCTCGTCGGCGGGCTGCTGCGGCTGCTCGGCCATCGCACCCTGCGAACCCGACGTCGGCGCAGCCACGGTCACCGCGGCGTCGGCTTCGGACAGCTCCACGCGCAGCAGGGCGGAGCCGAACATGGAGGCCAGGTCGCTCGCGCTCTCGATCGCGTGCTCGATGTCGTCGGTAGGCACCTGACAGCTCTCGAGGAAGCGCCGCGCCTGCCCTCCGGCGAGCGCCCGCGCGTCCGCCTCCAGTTCCTCGATGTGGGTGCGCGGCGCGATGACAGTCATCTCCGGAGCGAGGATGCACGCGGCCATGTCGTCCGGAGTGGCGAGCGTCGCCGCCCGCACCCGCGCGAGCAGCTTCGCGGCGTCAGGCCGCGGACCGAGCTCGCCGACGATCTCGTCCAGGCGCTCGCGTCCGAGCATCTCCTCCTTGCCGCGCGCCTCGATCAGGCCGTCGGTGAAGAAGCACACGATCGCGCCCGGCGCGAGCGACACGGTCGTCTGGCGACGCCCCGTCGGCACCGTCCAGCCGACGGGCGGCGAGGCGCAGACCGTCAGCGGCTGGCGTGTCTGCAGGCCGTGCAGGATCGGCGCTGGATGGCCGGCGCTCGCAAGCGTCAGCAGGCCCTCGCGCGTGTCATAGACGCCGAGCACGACCGTGGCGAAGTGCTCGGCCGACGGATCGGCCAGCACGCGGCCGGCGAGGGCGAGCGCCGCACGCGGCTCGAGCCCCGCCTGCAGGTATGCGCGCAACGTGTAGCGCGTCAGCGCCGCGCGCGTCAGCGCTCGATGCCCGTGCCCGGCGACGTCCCCGAGGATGACCGCCACCCTGCCGCGCTCGGGGACGAACACGTCGTAGAAGTCGCCGCCCGCCGCCGGCCCCTCGGCGGGCCTGTAGGCGACCGACACGGCCAGCCCGCCGACGCGCGCGGGGATCTCGGGCACGAGCGCCGCCTGCATCGCGCCCACGTCCCGCAGCAGTCCCGCGCGCTGGCGCTCCAGGCGCCCGGCGCGACGCGCGGCCATGCGCGAGCGCACGCCGAGCCACAGCGCCAGCAGGAGCAGCGCGAGGATGATCGGCTTGCTCCAGTCGGGCACCGGCAGCGGCAGCGGTATCTGCCCGCCGATCGTGTCCAGTGGATTGCTCGAGCCATGCCCCGCCGAGCGCGACGTGCGATCCGCGCCCGGAGGGCTGCTGCGAGCGAGCGCCAGTGCGCCGCCGCCAGCCGCGCCGATGGTCGCCGCGGCGCCGCCGCTGTGGCGCTGGCGGCGATCTTGCCGCGCTCGTCGCAGCCCGCCTGCGCGCGCGCCCTCGCCGGCGCGACCCGCTGGCGTTCGGTGCACGGTCGCAGCGGCGGCCGTGTGCGAGGCGCCCGCGGCGACGGACGCCGCCGACGCCGAGTCGCCCGAACCGGAGTACCTGATCGTCGAGGTCGGCGGCGCGGTGGGCGATGTCCCGGTTCCGCCGCCCGTCGGACTCGTCTGCGTACCGCCGCCGGTGGTGGTTTCGCTGGGGCTCGAGCCCGACTGCGTCGGCGTCGACACGCTCACCTGCGGCGTGGACACGCCGACTTCCGGGGTCGACACGGTGACCGCCGGCGTCGAAACGGTCACACCGGGAAGCGTCACCCCCACGCTAGGCACCGTCACCCCGATCCCCGGGACGCTCACCCCGATCGCGGGCACCGTCACCCCCAGGCCCGGCAGCGAGATGCCGGCGGGCGCCGCACTCGGCGCAGACGAAGTGCCGCTAGCCAGAGCGCCGGCGTGTCCGCCGGCGAGCAGCCCGGCGCCCGCACCCATCAGCGCCACGAAGACGGCGATCCCGGCCTGCGCGCATCGCCGCGCCGCCGGCATCAGTCGGCGCGCTCCCCGGCGTGCGCGGGCTCGCACGCGAGCGTGGACAGGCGCACCGTCGTGCACCCGGGCGCAGCGCACAGCTGCACCGCGTCCATCAGGCGGGTCATCAGCGCGAACCCGCGGCCGCGCTCGGAGCTCGTCACACGATCGAACGCGGACGCCGCGAATGTCCCGTAGTCGCGAACGGTGAACATCAGGCGGTCCCCCTCGATCAGCACGCTGAGGTGGATGTGCCCGTGCTCATCTGGCCTGCCGTGCCGGATCGCGTTGGTCACCGCCTCGTTGACGGCGAACACGAAGTCGTGGCGGCGATCGCCGTCCAGGCCGAACGCCACCGCGGCCCGCTGCGCGTATTCGCGCGCCACAGCGAGCTTCGACGGTTGCGCGGCCAGGCGCAACTCGCTCGTCGCACGGCTGATGACCGCCTGTTCACTCGACCCGTCCATATCAGCCGGCCGTGGACAGCGCCGACAGGGCTTCCTCGCGCGAGCTGTACACGTCGATCACGCTGTCGATCCCCGCGATCTCGAAAATCCGCAGCACGCGCCTGTTCTCGTCGGCGCAGACGAGCGCCAGCGACCGCTCGCCGAGCTCGCGCAGTCTCAGCACGACCCCCATCAGCACGCCGATCGCGGTCGAGTCGATGAACGTCACCGTCGAGAGATCGAGCACCAGCCGGCTGCAGCCGGCGTCGACGTGCTCGGCGATGCGCTCGCGCAGCTGCGGACTCGCCGCGTAGTCGATCTCGCCGCCTGCGACCAGCACGACGGCATCCTCGCCGTCCTGCCCGCGCTCCACGGTCGCCTCCTCACCGATGTAGAAAAAGCCCATCTGCTCCTCCCACGTTGCGTGGCCGCCGTTCTCTGTCCCTATCTTTTCGACCATTTGGAACAGCTTCTGTAGCGTCGCACGCCAGGTCAAGGTAGTGGAGCGCGTCCAAGCGCCCGTCACCGACAGCCGCAACTCGACGTTTGTTCTACCCGAATCGGGGCGCAAATCACAGCGAGGCGAGCACGAGATCGATCAGATCGTCGACGCGCTCCCGCGCGGCGGCGGCACAGCGGCGGCGCGGTGACCGTCGACCGCCTGCATCAGCGGCCCGATCAGGTCGATCGGCAGCGGGAACACGATCGTCGAGTTCTGCTCGCTGCCGATCTCGAGCAGCGTCTGCAGGTAGCGCAGCTGGATCGTCACGGGGTTGCGGCTGATCACGTCCGCCGCTTCGCCGAGCTTGGCGGCCGCCTGGAACTCGCCCTCGGCGTTGATGATCTTCGCCCGGCGCTCGCGCTCGGCCTCGGCCTGGCGGGCGATCGCATGCTGCATGTCCTCCGGGATTTCGACGTCCTTGATCTCGACCGCCGTGACCTTGATGCCCCACGGCTCGGTCTGATCGTCGATGATCTTCTGCAGGTCCTCGTTCAGCCGCTCGCGCTCGGCGAGCAGCGTGTCGAGCTCGGCCTTGCCGAGCACCGAGCGCAGCGTCGTCTGCGCGATCTGCGAGGTCGCCGCGAGCACGTCCTGGACCTCGACGACGGAGCGGTTGGGGTCGACCACGTGGAAGTAGGTGACGGCTGTCACGCGAGCCGGCACGTTGTCGCGCGTGATCACCTCCTGGGGCGGGATCTGCTGCGTGACCGTGCGCAGGCTGACGCGCACCAGCCGATCGACGAACGGAATCAGCAGCACCACGCCCGGGCCCTTCTGATCGAGCAGGCGCCCCAGGCGGAAGACGACGCCGCGCTCGTACTCGCGCAGGATGCGCACCGATGCCGAGGCGAGGATCAGCCCGAGCAGCAGCAGCGCGACAACGACGGCGATGAGGATCGTGACGATCATGGACTCAGCTCCCATTGCTCGGCCTTGCGCACGCACAGGGTCAAGCCTTTGACGTTTTCGACGACGACCCTGTCGCCGTCGTGCAGCTCCGCCTCGTGGTGAAGCGGGCTCGGCTCCGCGCGCCACAGCGACCCGTCGAGGAAGACCTGCGCCTCCGGTCCCTCGATCGAGCGCACGACGCCGACATGGCCCACGAGCGCCTCCCTGCCGGTCCGCGGGCGCGCGAACAGCGGGCGCAGGATCCGGCGCCTGGCGAGCACCAGCAGTGAGATCGCGGCGGCCGCCACGCACGCGGCGACGATCAGCACGACGGCCGCGCCGGCGCCGGCGCCCACCAACAGCAGCGTCACGCCGCCGATCAACGCGGCGCTCGCCCAGGCGGCCATCAGCCCCCCGCTCGACAGATGCGCCTCGGCCAGCAACAGCGCGACCGCCGCCACCAGCAGGACCACACCGAGCGCAGTCATGAGCGTGATCCGAAGCTGTGAACGTCCATCGCAGCTACGAGCGTACGCGCGTCTGCACCCGGCGCCATCGGGCGATTCCCCGCCCGTCGTTGCGGAGAACTACGCGGTCAGGTCGTGTGCCGCAGACCGACCACGCCGGCTCACAGGCGCACGGGGAGCGACTTGAGCTGGTTGATGAACAGCGATTCCACCGCCGCCGGCCTGCCCGCGAGCTCGATCTTCGGGTAGCGCCTGAGCGTCTCTTCGATCATCACCTTCAACTCCAGGCGCGCGAGCGCGGTGCCGAGGCAGAAGTGGCGCCCGCCGGCCCCGAACGCCTGGTGCTCGGCTTTGCGCTTCAGGTCGAAGTGGTCGGCGTCCTCGAAGCGCGTCTCGTCGCGATTGGAGGATACGTACCACATGACCACCTTGTCGCCCTCGCGGATCTTCTGGCCGTGCAGTTCCGTGTCGCAGGTGGCCGTACGGCGGAAGTGGGCGAAGGCGGGGAACATGCGCAGCGACTCCTCGACCGCGTCGGGGATCAGCGACGGATCGTCGAGCAGCAGCTGCATCTGCTCGCGGTCTTCCATCAGCGCGCGCATGCCGCTGCAGTAGGTCGCCTTGGTGGAGTCGTTGCCCGCCGCCACCAGCAGGAAGAAGCCCATCACGATCTCGTGTTCCTCGAGTTTCTGCCCTTCCACCTCCGAGTGGACGAGCACGCTCGTGAGATCGTCGGTGGGGTTCTCGCGGCGCGCCGCGATCAGCTTGCGGCAGCGCTCGAAGATCTCCGGCAGGTCTTTCTCCAGCGCGCCCTCGAAGCCGTCGGGGTTCAGATCGGGGTCGGCGGCGCCGAGCGTCGAGTTCATCAGCCGCGCCCAGATCGCGTCGTCCTCCTCGGGGATGCCCATGAAGCTGTGGATCACGCGCGAGACGATCGGCTGGGCGACGTCGCTCACCAGATCGCACGTCTCGCGACCGTCCAGTCGGTCGAGCACCCTGACGGCGATCGCCCTGATCGCGTCCTCGTGGGCGGCGATCCGCTTGGGCGTGAAGCCCGACTGGAACAGCGCCTTCAGGCGGTCGTGCTTGGGCGGGTCCATGCCGATGAACATCGCCTGCGCGAGCTCCAACGGGAAGCCGGCCGCCGCCGCGAGCACGCCGCCGCGTTCGGAGGAGTATGTCTTCCAGTCGCGGCTGACGGTGTGGATGTCATCGGCGGTCGTCACCGACCAGAAGCCCGCCTCCTCAGGGAAGAGCTCGAATTTCTCGGTCCAGTGGATCGGGCACTCGCGACGCATTTGCTTGAACGTCTCGTATGGAGGGCCGTCCGCCCACAGCGCTTCGTCCGTCAGTTCCACGGCCTCTATCTCGCGCCCAACAGTCGCCATTTCCAACCTCCACGATCGTCCGCCCAAATGGTGCGCCCGATGATACTGGCTGGCTGGCCAGTTTGGGCGGCAAGCGCCTGTGACGTCAGACTGGTGCTCGAGTGAACCGAGGGACACCTCAACCGAACGTGCCCGGCCGGGGGATCGTGGCCTCCTACGGCGCGCGCTTCTGGATGCTGGTGGCCGTGGTGGGCCTGGGTGCGGGTCTCGCCGGCGCGGGCCTGATCGAGCTGCTGCGCGCGGTGCAGCACCTCGCGTGGTCATACCACTCGGGCGACTTCCTGGATGCGGTGAAGCGCACCTCCTCGACGCGGCGGGTGCTCGTGCTGGCGATCGGCGGCGTGGTGGCGGGTGGCGGGGCGATGCTGCTGGCGGGTCGCAGCCCGGGCGAGGTCTCGGAGACGCTGTGGCTGCGCGGCGCGCGAGTCCCGTTCTGGGCGAGCATCGCGCGGGGGGTGCACTCGATCGTGATCGTCGCCCTCGGCGCGTCGCTCGGACGCGAGGCGGCGCCCCAGCAGGCGGGCGCGGCGGTGGCGAGCGCGCTCAGCGACTGGGCGCGGCTGCCGGACTGGCAGCGGCGGCTGCTGGTCGCGTGCGGCGCGGGCGCGGGCATGGCCGCCGTGTACAACGTGCCGCTGGGCGGCGCGCTGTTCGCGCTGGAGGTGCTGCTGGGGACGCTGACCCTGCCGCTGGTACTGCCGGCGCTGGCGACGTCGCTGATCGCGACCGGGGTCGCCTGGGTCGCGCTGCCGACCGCCCCGACGTACACGATCCCCACCTATCCGGTCAGCGGGTCACAGATCGTGTGGGCGGTGATCGTCGGGCCGATCGCGGGGATGGCTGCGATCGGATGGATACGCCTAATCGCGCTGGCGCACTCGCTGCGGCCCTCCGGATGGCAGAAGCTGGCCGCGCCGATCGTCGTGTTCGCCGCGCTCGGCGCGCTCGCGATCGCCTACCCGCAGCTGCTGGGCAACGGCAAACCCGTCGTGCAGCTCGCGCTGGTGGCGCAGCTGAGCGTGGCGCTGCTGGCGGTGCTGCTGGTGCTCAAGCCGCTCGTGACCGCCGCATGCCTGGGCAGCGGCGCGCCCGGCGGCCTGTTCACGCCGACGCTCGCCTACGGCGTGCTGCTGGGAGGCCTGCTCGGCGAGGGATGGGCGCAGATCTGGCCGGGCGCGCCCCTCGGCGGCTACGCGATCATCGGCGGCGCGGCGGTGCTCGGCGCTTCGATGCAGGGGCCGCTGGCGGCGGTCGTGCTGCTGCTCGAGCTCACCCACCACGCGGACGCGCTGATGGTGCCGATCCTGATCGCGGTGGTGGAGGCGACTGTGCTCGCGCGCGTGCTCGGCGCGCCGTCGATCTACTCCGCGCGGCTGAACGCGCACGCGACGGCGCGCTGAGCGCGATCGCGCCTAACCTGGGCCGATGACTCAAGAGCGCCGTCTCTTGTTGGCTGCATCGGTGGGGTTCGCGCTGGTCCTGGCCGCGGGCGCGTCGGACTTCGTGATCGGCTCGTTTTGGGCGCGCCACGCGCTGCTCACGTCGCTGCTGGCGAACGTGCTCGTGGTCGCGATCACGCTTGCTGTGGTCAACGAGCTCATCGAACGGCGCGACAGGCGCCGCTGGAACCTGCTGGCGCAGACGGTGCTGTTCGCGCTCATCCAGAGCGCACGGGCGACGTGGACGGAAATGCTCGAGGTGCTGGACCTGGTGGAGGTGCACAGCGGCTCGGTCGAGTCGCTGGTCGAGGCCAGGGAAGTGGCGCTGGACGTCGCACGCGTGGCGCGCGCGGCCGACGAGCTGATCGCAGACGCCGCGCGGCGCGCGCGACTGCAGCGGCTGACGAGCGCGCTCAGCGACCACGCCTCCGAGGTGATCGCCAAATGGGCGCCCGTGATGGTCAGCGCGAGACCGTACGCGGAGGTGCTCGATCGCCACGTCGAGCTCGCCGCGCGCGTGGCGTGGTTGAGCGACGTGCTCGCCTACAACGAGCCGCTGGAGGGCCAGAGCCAGCAAGAACGCGCGCTCACCCGCAGCAGCGTGGCGAGCGAGCACGCCGAGCGACTCAGCAGCGACGAATGGCTGCACGACCAGATCCTCGCGGTCATCGCGCTCGCGACCGCGCTCGACTACGAAGCCCGCGAGGACGCCTACGCGATCGTGCCGCTCAGCTGGTGGGCCCAGCGCACGGCGGGTCTGGCAGGCAACGAGTCCCCGCCGGCCCCGCTGAGCAAGGACCCGACGGTGTAGGCGGCGATCGGCCGCGAACGCCGGGCAGGCTGTTTTGCAGCGCTGGTTGTGAATACGTCGAGGTGGTACTACTAACGCCATGCCCCGCGCGATGTGGACAGGCACGATCGGTTTCGGAATGGTGACGGTCCCGGTGAAGATGTACAGCGCCGTGGATCGCAAGACGGTGCGCTTCCACCAGCTCTCGGGCAAGAGCGGCGTGCGCGTGGCGCAGAAGCGGGTGGACCCGTCGACCGGCGAGGAGGTCCCGTATGCGGACATCGTCAAGGGCTACGAGCTGGCGCCCGACCGCTACGTGGTGATCGAGCCGGGCGAGCTGGAGGCGCTCGAGCCGCAAAAGACGAAAACAATCGAGATCGAGGAGTTCGTAGATCTCTCACAGATCGATCCGGTCTACTACGACCACCCGTATTACCTGGCGCCTGGCCCGGGTGGCTCCAAGCCCTACCGGCTGCTGCTGGAAGCGATGCGCGAGACGGGCAAGGTGGCGATCGCGCGCGTTGTCATCCGTTCGAAGGAGCAGCTCGTGGCCGTGCGCCCGATGGGCGAGGCGCTGGGGATGGCGACGATGCTGTTCGCCGACGAAGTGCTGCCGCCGGAGCGCCTCGATGAGATCGCCGAGGTGGCCGAGGTGAAGACGACCAAGCGCGAGCTCGACATCGCCAAGCAGCTCGTCGAATCGCTCGCCGGCGACTTCGAGCCCGAGAGCTTCCGCGACACCCACCGCGAGCAGGTGCTGGCGCTGATCGAGCGCAAGGCGCAGGGCAAGGCGATCGCCGTGCAGCCCGCGCCCGAGGAGGTCGCCGCGCCGGCACCCGATCTGATGAGCGCGCTGAAGGCGAGCCTCGACGCGGTGCGCGCTCGCGAAGGCACCGGCGCGGGCACAGGCGCAGGCGCCGCAGGCAAGCCGCGCAAAGCCGCCAAGAAGCCGGCGGCGAGGAAAGCGCCCGCCACGAAAGCCGCGGCGCAGAAGCCTGCCGCCAAGAAGCCCGCCGCCAAGCGGTAGGTGCCCGACCGCCTGAAGCGCTACGGCGCCAAACGAGACTTCGCCGTCACGCCCGAGCCGCCGGGGGGCGATGCGGATGCGAGCGGCTCGCCGCGGTTCGTGATCCACGAGCACCATGCGACGCGACTGCACTGGGATCTGCGCCTGGAGCACGACGGGACACTCGCGTCCTGGGCGGTCCCCAAGGGGCTGCCGCACACGCCGGGCGAAAACCACCTGGCGGTATTGGTCGAGGACCATCCGCTGGAGTACCTGGAGTTCGAGGCGGAGATACCCAAGGGCCAGTATGGCGCCGGCTCGATCACGATCTGGGACAGCGGCACGTACGAGTGCCTGAAGTGGGAGCCGCGCAAGATCGAGGTGGCGCTGCACGGCGAGCGCGTCGACGCGCGCTACGCGCTGTTCCCGATCGATGCGGGTGAGCCTCCCAAGAACTGGCTGATCCACCGCATGGACCCGCCCGCGGACCCCGACCGCGAGCCGATGCCCGCGCGGATCGCGCCGATGCTCGCCCGCTCCGGCTCGCTTCCCCGAGAGGACGGCGGCTGGGCGTACGAGGTCAAGTGGGACGGGGTGCGCGCGATCGCCTACTCGCAACCGGGCGAGTTGCGCCTGGAGAGCCGCAACCTGAAAGACATCACCGACAGCTACCCCGAGCTGTTCGCGCTGAATGCGGCGCTGGGCTCGCACAGCGTGGTCCTGGACGGCGAGATCGTGGCGCTGGACGGCGCTGGGCGCCCCAGCTTCGAGGCGCTGGCGCGCCGCATGCACGTCGCCTCCCGCGCGCAGGCGCGCAAGCTCGCGAAAGACATGCCGGTGACGTACGTGATCTTCGACCTGCTGTGGCTCGACGGCCACTCGCTGATGCGCGAGCCCTACGCGCGGCGTCGCGAGCGCCTGACGGCGCTGGGGCTGCACGGCGCGAGCTGGCAGACGCCCGAGCACGTGGTGGGAGAAGGCAGGACGCTGCTGGCGGCCACCGCCGAGCAGCGGCTGGAGGGGGTCATCGCCAAGCGCCTCGACTCCGTATATCGACCTGGCGCACGCACGCGCGACTGGGTGAAGGTCAAGACGGTGGCACGTCAGGAGCTCGTCGTCGGCGGCTGGATGCCCGGGAAGGGCAAGCGCTCGAACAGCGTCGGCGCGCTGCTGCTGGGCGTGTACGACGATGACGGACTGCTGCGCTACGCCGGCCGAGTGGGCAGCGGCTTCAGCGACAGCGAGCTCGAGCGCCTCTCCCGTCTGCTCGCGCCGCTCGCACGCCCAACCTCGCCGTTTGGCGCCGGCGCGAAGCCGCCGCGGGGTGCCGTGTTCTGCGATCCGCGCCTGGTCGTGGAGGTCGAGTTCGCGAACTGGACCGCCGCCGGCAGCCTCCGAGCGCCCACGTACAAGGGGCTGCGCGAGGACAAGCCGGCGGAGCAGGTCGTGCGCGAGCACAGCCCAGACCCGCGGGCCGATGAGCACGTCGTGCACGAGGATCGCATCGATGAGCCGCCCGGGTCCGCCAGCGAACCGCGGCCGCGAGACACCCTGGGACCGCTGTCGATCCGCCGGCGCGGCGCCGGCGCGGTTGAGACGACGGTCGAGGGGCGCGAGCTGAAGCTGTCCAACCTCGACAAGGTGCTCTACCCGCAGACAGGATTCACGAAGGGCGATCTGATCGCCTACTACGCTGCGATCGCGCCCGTCATCCTCGGACACCTGACCGGGCGCCCGCTGACGGTCACCCGCTGGCCGGACGGCGTGCAGGCGAAGTCGTTCTTCCAGAAGCAGGCGCCCGCGCACCGGCCCGAGTGGGTGCGCACGGCGACCGTCGCCAGCGAGCGCAAGCCGATCGACTACACGCTCGCGGACGACCTGCCAACGCTCGTGTGGCTGGCGAACCTTGCGGCGATCGAGCTGCACGTGCCGCTGGCGCGCGCCGAGGCGATCGAGCGCCCGACAGCGCTCGTGTTCGACCTCGACCCAGGTGCACCCGCGGGCATCGTCGAGTGCTGCCACGTCGGCCTGCAGTTGCAGGGAATGTTCGAGCACCTGGGCCTGCAAAGCTTCGCCAAGACGTCCGGCTCGAAGGGTCTGCAGATGTACGTCCCGCTGAACTCCGCCGATGTCTCCTACGAGCGCACGAAGCCGTTCGCCAAAGCCGTCGCCGAGCTGCTCGAGGAGGCAGAACCGGAGCTGGTCGTCTCGCGCATGACCAAGGCGCGCCGAACCGGCAAGGTGCTGATCGACTGGAGCCAGAACGACGCCAAGAAGACGACCGTGTGCGTGTACTCGCTGCGCGCGAGCGAGCGGCCCACTGCGTCGACGCCACTCGACTGGGACGAGGTTCGGGTCGCGCGCGACCAGGAAGATGGCGCGAGCCTCGCGTTCGAGGCCGGCCAAGTGCTCGAGCGTGTGGCCGAGCGCGGCGACCTACTCGCGCCGGTGCTCTCGCTGGTGCAGGAGCTGCCGCGGTAGCTACTCGAACGCCGGCGCGCTCCATCCGGGCATCACGTCCGGCAGCCCGTCGCTGACGCGGTCGGGGAAGTGCGCGGGGCGCTTCTCCAGGAAGGCGGTGATGCCCTCGACCGCGTCCGCGGACTGGCCGCGGGCGACCATGCCGCGCGAGTCGGCGCGGTGGGCGAGCATCGGGTGCTCGGCGCCGAGCATGCGCCACATCAGCTGACGCGCCAGCGCCACCGACACCGGCGCGGTGTTCTCGGCGATCTCGCGCGCCAGCTCGCGCGCGGCGTCCAGCAGCTCCTCCTTCGGGTGCAGGCTGCGCAGCAGCCCTCCTTCCAGACCCTCCTGCGCGGAGAACACGCGCCCGGTCGCCACCCACTCCATCGCGCGGCTGATGCCCACCACGCGCGGCAGGAACCAGCTCGAGCACGCCTCCGGGATGATGCCGCGGCGCGCGAACACGAAGCCCATGCGCGCGTCGTCCGCCGCCAGGCGCACGTCCATCGGCAGCGTCATCGTCGCGCCCACGCCCACCGCAGGCCCGTTGATCGCCGCGATCACCGGCTTCTTGCATTCGAAGATCCGCAGCGTGAACTCGCCGCCGTTGTCGCGCCTCGCACCCGCCACCGCCTCGCGCTTGCGTGCGTCGAACGTGTCGCCGCCGCTCCCCAGGTCGGCGCCCGCGCAGAAGCCCCTGCCCGCGCCCGTCACGATGATCGCCCGCACATCGTCGTCGGCATCGGCGACGTCGAACGCCGCGCGCAGCTCCAGCCCCATCTGCGCCGTCCACGCGTTCAGTCGCTCGGGCCGGTTCAGCGTGATCGTGAGCACGCCCTCCGCAAGCTCGGTGTTGATCTGCTCGAAGTCCATCGCGCCGCGAGATCATATGCCCATCCGCAACTCATGCCCGAGCGCTATCTTCCATTGCACAGGCGTGGTGATTCAGCATGTTCGCCGGCGACATCCAAGGCAGGTACGCCAAGCCGCGAGGCTATCGGCGTCGACCGGGGCCGTGCCGGCCACCGAGGTTCGTGACTCTCAAGCGGCTGGCGCTGGCCGCTGCGAGCGCGTTCCTGTCGATCAACCTGTGGACCGGTGCGCCGCTGCTCGCGCTTTGGGTCGGCTCGCACAGCTCCGACGACACCGTCCTGAGTATGCAGGCGGTGTTCGTCGTCGTGCTCGTGCTGGCGGTGCTGGTGCTCGTAATGGCGCTGGCGCTCGCCTGGCTCAACAACGCCTACGACGAGCTCATCGGGCGTCCGCAGACCGAACGGCGCATGCCCTGGCTGCGCAGCATGCGCGGGGAGGCGGAGGGCCACATCAGCGCGCGCGTCGGCATCACACTGCTCGAGCGGATCGTCATCACGAGTGTCTACCTCGCGGTCATCTCGCTGCTGATCTGGTTCCTCTTCTTCGCCGGATCGTCGCTGCCAAACACTTTCTAGAGCTCTCCCCGACTCAGCTGGCGCTCGTACGGTCCGCGCCCCGTCAGGCACGTCGCCCCGCAGCGCGCCGCCAGCGCGAGCGCGTCCGCCAGCTCCAGGCCCGCGCCCAGGCCGTAGGTGAGCCCCGCCGCGAACGAGTCGCCGCAGCCGTAGGAGTCCACGCGCGCGCCCGGCAGCGCCGCCGCCGCCCACCTGCCCGTCGCGCCCGAGCGCTCGCGGTAGCTGCCGCCGCGCGCGCCCTCCGTGCACACCACCAGCGCCGCCTCATCCCGGGCGCGCGCGAGCTCGCCGCGCTCGATCGCGTCCTCGCCGCTCAGCACCAGCGCATCGATCGGCACGCCGTGGCCGAGCGCGTCGCGGGCGCGCGGGCTCGCCACCAGCACCCGCGCCGCCGCGCGCGCCGCGCGCAGCGCCGCCTCATCGCCTGCCGTGAAGTACACCGCGTCGACGCCCTCCAGCGCCTCCCAGACGGAGCTGTGATCGTCGCCGAGCGGCTCCAGGCGCGGCCCGAACGTCGTGATCGTGCGCTCGCCATCGTCGTCCACCAGCGTCACCGCCGCGCGCGTCGGCGCATCGACGAACGCCGCGCGCACGTCCACGCCCAGCTCGCTCAGGCGCGCCACCGAGCGCCGGCCGTGATCGTCCTCGCCGAGCGCCGTCAGCAGCGCCGCCGCCCCCACCAGCCGCGCCAGCTGCACCGCCGCCACCGCGCCGCCGCCCGCCGGCTCCTCGAACGGGTCCAGCGCGTGCACCACCTCGCCCGCGCGCGGCACGTGCGCGACGCGCGCGAAGCGCACCCACTCGACGTGGCCCACCACCGCGACCCTCGGCCGGCTCGACAGCACGGGCGCCAGTCTCACACACACCACGATCCACCGACCCGGGCGCAGCCGCCGTCCGCGGAGCCGAGCCAACGCCATAGGATGCGCCAGCGATGCCCGACCTGCTGCTGCTCGACGCGCCCACCCCTGCCGTCCGCCGGCTGACGCTCAACCGCCCCGAGCAGCTCAACACGATGACCGCCGAGCTGTGCGAGGAGCTGCACGTGCAGCTGCGCGCGATCGCCGCCGACCGCGCGTGCCGCGCGGTGATCCTGACCGGCGCCGGGCGCGGCTTCTGCGCCGGCCTGGACCTCCACGGCTACGGCGCCGCGCCGGGCAACGAGGGCAGCGACGAGCCGCGCGATCGCCTCGCCAACCAGCAGCACATGTCCACGCTGATCCTCGCGCTGCGCGCGCTGCCCCAGCCGGTGATCGCCGCCGTCAACGGCCCCGCCGCCGGCTTCGGTCTCGCGCTGGCGCTCGGCTGCGACATCCGCTACGCCGCCCGCCAGGCGGTGTTCCGGGTGGCGTTCGTCAACATCGGCGTGTCCAACTGCGACATGGGCACCAGCTGGCTGCTGCCGCGCCTGATCGGCGCCTCGCGCTCGCACGAGCTGATGCTCACCGGCCGGCGCGTCGACGCCGACGAGGCGCTGCGGATCGGCCTCGTCGCCGACGTGCTCGACGCCGACGCGCTCAGCGAGCGCGCGCTCGCCGCCGCCGAGCAGATCGCCTCGCTCGCGCCGTGGGGCGTGCGCCTGACCAAGCGCGGCATGTGGAGCGCGCTGGAGATCCCCTCCGAGCACGCCGCCATCGAGTACGAGGACCGCCAGCAGATCATGGCCACGTTCGGCAACGCCGTGCCCGAGGCGATCGGCGCGTTCCTGGACAAGCGCCCCGCGGACTTCGCCGACTGATGGGATCGACAAACCAACGATGAGCGACCTGTTCGACGTCTCCGGCAGGACCGCGCTCGTCACCGGCGGCTCGCGCGGCATCGGGCTGATGATCGCCCGCGGCCTCGTGGGCGCGGGCGCGCGCGTGATCGTCTCCTCGCGCAAGGCCGCCGACGTCGAAGCGGCCGCCGCGGAGCTCAGTGCGTCGGGTGACTGCCACGCGATCCCCGCCGACATATCCACAAAAGAAGGCGCGCAGGCGCTCGCCGCCGCCGTCGCCGAGCGCTTCCCGTCGCTCGACATCCTCGTCAACAACGCCGGCGCCGCGTGGGGCGCGCCGCTGGAGGAGTTCCCCGCGTCGGGCTGGGAGAAGGTGCTGAGCACGAACGTCGAGGGCGTCTTTCACCTCACCGTCGCGCTGCTGCCCCAGCTGCGAGCCGCCGCCGGCGCCGATCACCCCGCGCGCGTGATCAACATCGGCTCCATCAACGGCCTGCAGCCGCCCGCCGCCGAGAACTACAGCTACAGCGCCAGCAAGGCCGCCGTGCACATGCTCACCCGCCACCTCGCCAAGCGCCTCGCCGCCGAGCACATCACCGTCAACGCGATCGCGCCCGGGCCGTTCGAAAGCAAGATGATGGCGTTCGCGCTCGAGAACCCCGAGAGCCGCGCCGCGATCGAGAGCGGCGTCCCGCTCGGGCGCATCGGGCGCCCCGACGACGTCGCCGGGATCACGCTGTTCCTCGCCTCCCGCGCCGGCGCCTACCTCACGGGCACCGTCATCCCGCTCGACGGCGGCATCACCGGCTGCAGCTGATCACCGAGCCCGCGCCGCTCAGGGCACGAGCACGATCTTGCGGTGCGAGCCGGCCGCCAGACGGCTCCACGCCTCCTGCACCTGCTCGAGGCCGAACGGGTCGATGTCCACCGTGATCTCGCCGCGGGCGGCCGCCTCGGCCATCCGCGTGTACGCCTCGCGCTTGACCTCCGGCGGCGCCGCGAAGTTGGTGTGCCCCATCAGCACCAGCATCTTGCCGCGGATCGCCGCCGAAGGGATCGTCGCCTCGGCGCCCGCGCCGGCGCCGATCTGCACGATGCGCGCGCCGAAACTCGCCGCGCCGAGCGCCGCCACCAGCGGCTCTCCCCACAGCGGGTCGAGCACCACGTCTATGCGCCCCTCGCCCGCCTGCGCCATCGCCGCCGATAGGTCGCCCGGCTCGTCCAGGCGCACGCTCGCGTCGGCGCCCAGCTCCATGCAGCGCGCGAGGCCCTCCGGCGAGCGCGCCGCCGCGACCACGCGCCCGGCGCCCAGCAGCTTCGCCGCCTGCACCGCGATCTGCCCGAGCACGCCGCTCGCCGCCAGCACCAGCACGTGCTCGCCCTCCTGCAGCTGCGCGCGCCACGTCAGCCCCAGCCATGCCGCCAGGACCTGAGATCCCCAGCGCCACTGCCACGCCGTCAGCGACGTCGTCTGGCACCGGATACGTCGAGCGAGGATCGACCAGCGCGCGCTCGGCCATCGAGCCGAACGGCGCGATGGGCGCGTCGAAATACACGCGCGCGCCGTTCAGCGTGCCCACGCCCTCGCGCCCCGCCACCGACGGCAGCGGTGGCTTGCCCGCGTAGAAGCGCCCCGCGCAGATCGCCACGTCGACCGGATTGAGACCCGCCGCGAGCACCTCCACCAGCGCCTGCCCGGGCCCCGCCGCGGGCTCCTCGAACTCGCCCGCGCTCGGGACTCCGTACTCGTGCAGGACCGCCGCTCTCATCGTCCGGTGATCCTACGGGCCGCGCGGCCGGCGCCGCCTTGCCGTGTTGGAGCCAAGCTTGGCGCGGAGGCAACCGTGTAGCCAATTAGTACTTAAAATATAGTTATTCTTGGTTCTAAGATAGTATAATGATTATCTGATGAAGCGGATACGCACCTACTCCCCCGTAACGGTTGAGGCCGCTCGGCTTCTCGGCGCCCGCGTTCGGCTGGCCCGCCGTGAGCGTCGATGGACGCTGCAGGAGCTCGCCGAACGGGTGGGCGTCACGCAGGTGACTATGCGCAAGGTCGAGCGCGGCGACCTCACGGTCGCGCTGGGCGTCGCCTTCGAGGCGGCGGCCGTCCTCGGCGTGCCCCTGTTCCACGAGGATGACGCTCGTCGCTCACTCGAGCGCAGTCGCGTCGATGACCGTCTCGCGGTCCTGCCACAGCTCGTGCGCAAGCCGGCCGAGGTCGACGATGACTTCTGAATCGCAGCGCGCGTTCGTGTGGATATGGCTCCCCGGAGCGACCAACCCGGTGGTCGCCGGGCGCCTGGACGCCGTCGGCGAGTTGGTCACCTTCACGTATGGGCGCAGCTATCTCGCACGCGAGGATCGCATCGCGCTCTACCTGCCGGAGCTGCCATTGCGCCGCGGCCCGATCTCACCCCTGGCCGGCGACGTCGCCGGCTGCATCGCCGACGCGGCTCCCGATGCGTGGGGGCGGCGCGTGATCCTCAACCGCATGGTCGGCCGCGATGCGCTCGACACGACCGAGCTGGGCCTGTTGACCTACCTGCTCGAGTCTGGCTCAGACCGGATCGGCGCCCTGGACTTCCAGAGGTCGGCGTCCGAGTACGTCGCGCGCGGGACGGCGAGCGCAACGCTCACGGAGCTCGCCGAGTCCGCCGCGCGGGTGGAGCAGGGCATCCCGCTCTCGCCCGCGCTCGACCAGGCATTGCTGCACGGCACGTCGGTGGGCGGCGCGCGGCCGAAGGCGCTGCTGAGCGACGGCGCGCGCGGGCTGATCGCCAAGTTCAGCTCGACCACGGACGCCTACCCGCTGGTTAAGGGCGAGTTCGTCGCGATGCGGCTCGCGCGCATGGCGGGACTGAACGTCGCGCCCGTCCAGCTCACGCAAGCACTCGGCAAGGACGTGTTGCTGATCGACCGGTTCGACCGGCTCGCCGGCGGTGGCCGCCGCGCGATGGTCTCCGCGCTGACGATCCTCGGGCTCGACGAGGTGGCCGCCAGGTACGCGAGCTACGCCGGCCTCGCGCGGCTGATCCGCACGTGGTTCACCGACCCGCTCTCAACGCTGCGCGAGCTGTTCTCACGCATCACGTTCAACATCCTCACCGGCAACAACGACGACCATGCACGCAACCACGCCGCGTTCTGGGACGGGACCGCCCTCACCCTGACCCCCGCGTACGACATCTGCCCGCAGCCGCGCGCGGGCGGCGAGACCGCGCAGGTGATGGCGATCGGCGAGGACGGCTACCGAATGAGCCAGGTCGCCGGTTGCGTGGCCCGTGCGTCCACCTACCTGTTGTCGGAGCCGGACGCGCGCGAGATCGTCGACCGTCAGATCGACACGATCGAGAGCCACTGGGCCGATGTGTGCGACCAAGCTGCTCTGAGCGAGGTCGATCGCGCGGTGTTCTGGCGACGGCAGTTCCTCAACCCGTACGCCGTCGAGGGCTACCGATAGTCGAGCCATCGTGCGAAGATCGTGCCGTGCTGCGCCGCGCGAGCTTCCTCAGCGACAGCTTCGAGTACGACCCGGGCGACCCCGCCGGCTACCGCGCGGGCAGCCTCCACGTCAGCAGCTCGCTCGGCGCGCAGGCGCTGGCGGTCAAGGTCTTCGAGCTTCCGGCCGGGGAGAGCCTGTGCCCCTACCACTACGAGTACGAGGAGGAGTGGCTGGTGGTGCTCGATGGCTCCGTGTTCGTGCGCACGCCCGACGGCGAGGAGACGCTCGAGCGCGGCGAGATCGTCAGCTTCCCGCCTGGGCCGCCCGGAGCGCACAAGGTCGGCAACCGCGGCGAGGCGAGCGCGCGGGTCATGATGTTCTCGAGCGCGCGCGTGCCCGCCGTGGCGGTGTATCCGGACAGCGACAAGATCGGCGTCTGGCCCGGCAACCCCGACGACCAGGTGATCCTGCGCCGGGCGGACGGCGCGGTGGACTACTACGACGGCGAGCGCTGAGCGCCCCCACGATGAGGCAGGCTCAGCGCGCGGCGTGCGCGCCGGCGTCCCTGCGCGATCCGCGCAGGAAGTGCGCGGCCGCGTCGGCGACCAGCTCGTCGAGCCGCTCGGCGTCGACCATGCCGCCGGTCACCAGCGCCGCGATTCCCTGAATCGTCGCGAACAGGACGAGGCCCACGCGCTCGGGCTCGCCGCGCTCCAGTGCCCCCTCGACCTGGCCCTGCTCGATCAGCTCGAGCATCACCGAGAACGCGCGCTCGGCAGCCTCGTGCAGCGCTCCCGACTGCTCCCCGTGCTTGCCCGCGAACATCAGCTCCAGCAGCGCCGCGTCGCGGGTGGCGAAGCGCACGTACGCGGCCGCCGTCGCCCGCAGCCGCTCCTGGAAGTCATCGCCCGCTCCAGCCATCGCACTGCGCAGCTCAGCGCCCAGGCGCTCGAACCCGGCCTGCGCGAGCGCATCCAGCAACGCCTGGCGATCGGGGAAGTGCCTGCGCGGCGCCCCGTGGCTGACGCCCGCCTCGCGCGCGAGCTCACGCAGCGACAGGGCCTGCACGCCGCGCTCGCGCACCGTGCGTTCGGCCTGCTCGAGCAACGCCGTGCGCAGGTTGCCGTGGTGATAGGGACGCTCGGCCACCGGTCGCTCACAGGCTATCGGACGAAGTTGTCGTTGACACCATTGTTGTCATAGTCTACATTGTTGCCCATGACTACTTCGAGCATCACTCCCCTCCCCGACATGACCGGCCGCAACGTGATCGTCACCGGCGCCAACAGCGGCATCGGCCGCGCCGCCGCCAGCGCGCTCGCGGGCGCCGGCGCGCGCGTCGTGCTCGCCGTGCGCAACGCCGACAAGGGCCGGGCCGCCGCCGCGAGCATGCCCGGCCAGACCGAGGTCCGCTGGCTCGACCTCGCCAGCCTCGCCTCCGTGCGCGAGTTCGCCGCCGACTGGGAGGGCGAGATCGACCTGCTGATCAACAACGCCGGCGTGATGGCGCCGCCGCTCGGCCGCACCGCCGAGGGCTTCGAGCTGCAGTTCGGCACCAACCACCTCGGCCACTTCGCGCTCACCAACCTGCTGCTCGAGCGCGTCACCGGTCGCGTCGTCAGCGTCGCCTCCGGTGCCCATCGCATGGGCAGCATCGACCTCGACGACCCCAACTGGGAGCGCCGGCCCTACAGCGCCTGGCGCGCCTACGGCCAGTCGAAGCTCGCCAACCTGCTGTTCACCGCCGAGCTGCAGCGACGGCTGACCGACGCGGGCTCCGAAGTGCTCGCGACCGCCGCGCATCCCGGCTACGCCGCGACCAACCTGCAGTTCCACAGCGGCCGCCGCGCGCTCGACCTGCTCAGCGTGCTCGGCAACCGCGTGATCGCTCAGGACGAGCAAGCCGGCGCGCTGCCGACGCTGTACGCCGCCGTCGCGGACGTGCCCGGCAACAGCTACGCCGGACCCGACGGCCGGCTGGAAATGCGCGGCAAGCCCAAGCTCGTCGGACGCTCGAAGGCCGCCGGCGACGCCGACGTCGCCCGCCGCCTGTGGGAGGTCTCCGAAGAGCTCACCGGCGTGCGCTTCCCGCTCGGCGCCGGCGCGGGCGCCGCGGCGTAGCCGCCGGGCGCTACACCAGCGCGCCGTCGAGCAGCCGCCGCCCGCCGAGCGGCTCGGTGAGCGCGATGCGCACCGGCGTCTCGGGGTTGCGCATCGCCGTCTGGTAGCCCGGGCGCGGCGTCACGAACATCCGCAGCAGCAGCTCGTCCGCGTCGGCGTACATGTCGGGGGCGAGCACGCGGCCGTCCGCGAGCTGGCCGCTCGCGAACGCCTGCTCGGTGACGAGCACGCGCAGCACGGTGTCCTCGGGCGCGAGCTCCTGCGTCGGGTCCGCGCGCCACGAGGACGCGCGAATCCCGTCGCGCACCGCGCGCAGCGGCGCCGCCATGCGCGTGGAGACGCAGCTCCAGCTGCGGCGGATGCCGCCGCGCCGCAGCGTCGCCGTCAGCAGCTGCGGCGGCAGCCCGCGCGCGTACAGGGCCTCGTTGTCGGTCCTCGCGAGCAGGCGCCAGCCATCGAGGCTCACCGCCGGCGCCGGCTCGCCGCGCCGCAACAGCCGCGACGCGCGGCCGGGCGCCGCGCGCGCGGCCAGGTGCGCCAGCAGCGCCTGCGTCGCCGGATCCTGCGGGTCGAGCGCCTGCGCCGGCTCCATCAGCACGGCCGTCGGGAACGGCATCGCGGCGCCGTCGCCAATCAGCTCGGGGTGGCGCGGCGCGGGGCGCGGCTCGAGCACTGCCGAGCGCTCCCAGTCGCGCTCGCTCGGGAGCTTCTCCTCCTGCGCGGACAGCAGCTCCTGCTCGTCGTCGGGGACTTGCTCGGACACGCTCGCGAGGCTACCGGCGATGCACTGTGCCCGAGGTCTCCGTCTGTGCAATACTTAAGTGAATGCTTAAGCTTTACGAGCCGGGCCGGGAGATCGACCTGCTCTTCCAAGCGCTCGCCGACCCCAGCCGGCGGGCGATGGTCGACCGCCTGACCCGCGGACCCGCGTCCGTCAGCGAGCTCGCGCGCCCGCTTGAGATGTCGCTGCCCGCGGTCGTGCAGCACCTGCACGTGCTCGAGGCCAGCGGCCTCGTCCGCTCCGAGAAGCTCGGGCGGGTACGCACCTGCACCGTCGAGCCGGTCGCGCTGCGCGCTGCCGAGCGATGGATCTCCGCGCGCCGGACCGTCTGGGAGGAAAGCCTCGACCGGCTCGGCGAGTACCTCGACGCATCGTCCCCGGAGGGGGAGCACCCCGATTGACCGTCACAGCACCCCGACCAAGCCCATTGACAACCGACCAACCCCACCGACGAGAGCAAAGGAGCACCCAATGAGCCACGACCAGCAGGAGACCGTGGAGCGGTCCATCGCGCACGCGACGTTCGCGATCGAGCGGACCTACGGCGCCGCGCCCGAGCGCGTGTGGCGCGCGTGGGCGGACCCGCAGGAGAAGCTGCGATGGTTCGGCCCGCGCGTGCTCGAGAAGCCCGACCACGAGCTCGACTTCCGCGTCGGCGGCCTGGAGCGACTGACCGTGCGAGCGCCCGACGGCGCGCTCTACACCTACGTCGCCCGCTATCAGGACATCGTCGCGGGCGAGCGCTTCATCAACACGTATGAGATGTACCGCGGCGACGCGCGCATTTCCGTTTCGGTGGCGACGATCCAGCTCGAGCCGGCGGGCGCCGGCACGAAGCTGACGCTCACGGAGCAGGGCGTGTTCCTCGACGGGCTCGACACGCCTGCCGAGCGCGAGCACGGCACGCGCGAGCTTCTCGACACGCTCGGCGCGCATCTCGACGGCACCGGGGGCGGGACATGAACGCGACCGCCGAGCAGCTGACGGACGTGCGCGCCGCAGCCCGCGACGAGCGCTGGCTCGCGCTGTACGTGCTGTGCGTGGGCATGCTGATGATCGTGCTCGACGTGACCGTCGTCAACGTCGCGCTGCCCTCCATCCAGGACGATCTGCGCTTCTCCACCGCGAGCCTCGCGTGGGTGGTCAACGCCTACCTGATCGCCTTCGGCGGGCTGCTGCTGGCGGGGCGCTTCGGCGACCTGCTCGGGCGCAGGCGCATCTTCCTCGCCGGCGTCAGCCTGTTTCGCATTCCTGCCCGTGACGCTCACCATGGGCACGCTCTCGATCCGCTACTCCGAGCGGCTGGTCACGCGCTTTGGCGCGCGCAAGCTGCTCGTGCCGGGGCTCGCGCTGATCATGCTCGCGCTCGTCCTGTTCGCGCAGGCGCCCGTGCGCGGCGGCTACGCGGCGCACGTGCTGCCCTCGATGCTGCTGCTGGGCATCGGCGCCGGCGTGTGCTTCCCTGCGCTGATGAACATCGCCATGTCCGGCGCGAGCCCGCAGGACGCAGGTCTCGCCTCCGGCCTGGTCAACACCACAGCCCAGATCGGAGGCGCGCTCGGGCTGGCTGTTCTCGCGACGCTGTCGACCTCGCGCAGCGGGCATCTGATCGCGCAGGGACGCTCCACCGCCGCGGCGCTCACCAGCGGCTATCACCTCGCCTTCTGGATCGCCGCAGGGCTCACCGCCACGGCGATCGCGGTCGTGCCCGCCGTGCTCGGTGCGCCGGATGGACAAACCGAGGCGGCGATTCCTGGCCACTAGATGAGTAGTGCCACGGCCGTGGGGGTGGTCGTGGGTTCGGGGAAGGGGAGATAGGCAGGCAGATCGAAGTCGGCGGTGCTCAATGTCACCGCCGACCCGGGAGGGCCTCGATGGACGCCGACCTCGATCTGCTGCTGATCGCTGTTTACTGCACGGCCGATGATTTCCTGCCTGCCAGGCCAGGAAACGCACGGCGAAGGATCTCTGACGCGGAGGTCATCACCCTGTGTGTAGCCCAGGCGATGATGGGGATGCCTTGCGACGAACGGTTTTTGCGGGCTGCTCGTCGCCAGCTTGGTCACCTGTTCCCGCACCTGCCCGAGCGGACCGCGTTTCATAAGCGCAGGCTGCGCCTGTCCGGGGTGATCGAAGCGCTGATCCGCGAGTTCGCGCGCCATAGCCCCGGCTTCTATGACGGTCTGCTGCTGGTTGACTCCACGCCGGTGGAGTGCGCTCGCAGTCGCGAGACCGTCAAGCGCGGCGGTGCCTCGAGCCTCGCCGATGCGCTCGCTAACGCCGCCGACTACGGCTATTGCGCCAGCCACAGCCGCTACTTCTGGGGGTTCAGGCTGCACGCGATCTGCGCGCTGGACGGCACCCCCAGGGCGCTGGCATTGACCTCCCCAAAGATCGACGAGAAGCTCGTGTGCCTGCAGATGGTCGCGCGCTGTGAGCGCCAACCCGGACAAATGCTGGTCCTGATCGGCGATAAGAACTTCCGCGGAAAGGACTTCCAGGCCGAACTCGCGAAGCTCGACGCCCAGATCATGCGGCCCAGGCGCAAAGACGAGCGCGGCCGCGGCCCGCACCTCGCGCCGATCCGCCAACGAATCGAGTCGATCTTCTGGACCTGCAAGGACATCCTCACGCTCGAGCGTCACGGCGCCCGCACCCTCGAGAACCTCCGCGTGCGGCTGCTCACCCGCTTCGCCGCGCTCGCCGCCGCCATCGCACTCAACCACCGCCTCCGACGCCCACCCCGCAGCCTCACCAACTACACCGCCTGAAACCGTGGCACTACTCATCTAGGCCAATGTGCAGAACCGTGCGCTTGCGCAGGATTGACGCTCGCATGAGCGCCGATGTGATCATCTCCTACGACGGGACCGACAACGACGACGACGCGCTGGCTCTCGGCCGGCTGCTGGCGCAGGACGCGACCAAGCTGGCGCTCGCCTACGTCCGCCACTCGCCCGAGATCGACCCCAGCCGCGAGGCGCTCGCTCAGCACGACGCCGAGCGCCGCCTCGAGCACGGCGCCAGCGTGCTGGGCAACCCCGACGTCCCGCGCCATGTGGTCTTCGGCGCATCGACCGGGGCGGGGCTCGAGGAGCTGGCGTCCGCCGAAGGAGCGCCGATCATCGTGTTCGGGTCCGACTACCGCACCCCTCCCGGCCACGCCGAGCCTCCGACCTCCGCCCAGCGGTTGCTCGAGATCGGGGCGACCGCCATCGCGGTCGCCGCCGCGGGCCTGCGCGCAGACGCCGACGCCAAGCTCGCGACGATCGCGGTGCTCGGAGCGGACGAGGCGGCGCAGCAGACGGCCAACGCGCTCGCAGCCAAGCTCGGCGCCCAGATCGTCGCCGGCGACGACGCGGCGTCGGCGGACCTGATCGTGGTCGGCTCCCAGCCGGGCGCGCCCGCCGGCCGGATCGCGCTGAGCGGCGCCTCGCGCACGATGCTCGACGCCTCACGCGGCTCGGTGGTCGTCGTGCCGAGCGGCAAGCCCGTGCTCTAGCAGGCGACTTCGACGCGCATGCGCTGCCCCCGCGCGGGCCGCACCTGCGCAGCGAGGATCGCTATGTCATCGCGCGCGCCGTCGTGCGGGCCGAGCAGCGCCAGCAGGGCGTCGATCGTCTGCTGGGCAGAAGCCGGCGGCGTCCGCTCCAAGCGCTCGATCATCTGCGCCGCCGTGACGGTGCGCGACGGCGCGTGGGCGTCCGCGAGCCCGTCGGTGTAGAGCGCCAGCGAGTCGCCCGGCGCCAGCGTCGCGGTGGCCTGCTCGATGGCCGCGTCCGCGAACACGCCCAGCAGCGAGCCGCCACCGCCCAGCTCATGGACGCGACTGCCGTCGGCCCTCACCACCAGCGCCGGCGGGTGCCCGGCGAGCGCCACCGACACCTCGACCTGGGCCCCCAGCGGGCGGACGTGCGCGAGGATCACCGTCGCGAAGCGTCCGTCGAACTCGTGCTCGAGCATCGCCCGGTTGACCTGCGCGAGGACGTCGGATCGGACCGCTGCCTTCGCGCGCGTACGCCGCGGTCGTGTGGCGCAGGAACGCTGTGATCGCGGCCGCCTCCGCCCCCTTTCCGCACACGTCGCCGACGACCAGCCAGCAGCTCTCGCGCCCGCCAAAGACGTCGTAGAAGTCGCCGCCCACCTCGCTGCGGGCGCCGCTCGGCCGGAAGTAGCTCGCGAGCTCGAGCCCGGGGATCGTCGGCAGCATCGCGGGCATCAGGCTGCGCCGCAGCGTGCGCGCGACCTGCGCGCGCTCGGCGTACAGCCGCGCGTTGTCGAACGCCATCGCCGCGCGCCCCGCCAGGTCCTCGAGGACGGCCAACATGCCGTGGTCGTAGCTGGCGCTGCCCTGCAGCTGCAGGAACGAGATCGCCCCGAGCGTGCGCCCGCGGGCGATCATCGGGAACACCGCCGCCCGCACGTAGCCGTGTTCTCGCATGAAGCGCTCGTGCTCGTCGCGCATCTGCTCCACCTCCGCGGCGAGCTCGGGCCGCGCCGCGCCGGCGACCGTCGTGCCGACCGATCCGCGCTCGTCGAGCAGATCGATCACGCACAGCTCCGCCAGCTCCGGCACGACCATGTGGGCGATCGTGCGCAGCGTCTGCGCGGGGTCCAGCGACCTGTCGAGCTCAGCCGTCGCAGCGATCAGGATCTCCAAGCGCCGGCGCTGCTCGCGCAGCGTGCTCAACGCGGTGTGCAGGACCATCGCCGCGAGCAGCGCCAGCACGATCCCGACGCTCGCGAACGCCGCGAACGTCATCGCGACATGCGGTTCATAGGCCAGCGGCGCGAGGAACGCGACCAGCGCGGCGCTGGAGACGCCGATGACGCGAGCGCGCGGTTGAAACGCCGCCGCGTGACCGAGCGCAAAGAAGTAGATCAGCGCGAACGGGCTTTCCGCACCGCCACCGGAGGCGCACAGCACGGCGATCACCAGCACGCCCCACAGCTCCGCCGCGTACGCGAGGCCGAGACCGCCCCAACCGCGCCTGGCGGCCAGCAGCAGCAGGCCGGCGCTCAGCAACGCATCGAGCGCCACCGCGGTCACGCCCGCGGGCGAGCTCACATGAGGAAGCAGCGCGGCGCTCGAGCACAGCAGCGCCCCCACGAAGTACAGGCCGCCGGCGATCGCGATCGCCGTGCGCGCTTCGCGCTCGCCCGACGCCTCCTGCGAGCGCTCGCTTGGCGCCTCCCGCGAGCGCTCTCGGGCGTGCGTGCCCGCCAGCGTCACCTCCGCGCCGGCACCCGGCCCCCGACCGGGTACCGCGTGCGGTCCCCAGATCCATCCGGACATATCGCGCATATTGTCCCATTCCGATCGGTCCGGGGGGTTGGCACGGCCGACGCCGACAAGACACGGGCCAGCCACGGGCACGATCACCTGGCGGCCAGCAGCGACGGGTCGTCGGCGAACGTGCCGGCCAGCCCGTGGCGGTCGCGCAGGAAGGCTTCGACGACATCGGCGGCGAGCGGGCGGGCGAACAGGAACCCCTGCGCCATGTCGCAGCCCTCGCGCTGCAGCTCCCGTACCTGGCTGTGCTGCTCGACGCCCTCGGCGAGCGTCTGCAGGCCGAGCGCCTTGCCGAGCTGGATGAGCGTATGCGTGAGCGCGTGCGCCTCGCTGGAGAGCTCCAGGCCGGTGATGAAGGTGCGGTCGATCTTGAGCGAGTCGACCGGGAACTGGCGCAGGTAGGCGAGGGAGCTGTAGCCCGTGCCGAAGTCGTCGACCGCGATGCGCACGCCGAGCGCCTTCAGCTCGCCGAGGAGCCGAGCCGTCTGGTCGGGCTTGCGCATCAGCACCGTCTCGGTGATCTCGATCGTCAGGCTCGCCGCACGCAGGCCGCTGTTGTGCAGCGCCGCGCGAACCTCCTCGACGAACTCGCCGCGTTCGAGCTGGCGTGCGGATGCGTTGACCGAGATGTTCAGCGGATATCCGTTGCGATGCCACGCCGCGCCCTGCCTGCAGGCTCGCTCGAGCACCCAGCGGCCGATCGCCACGATCGCGCCGTTGTCCTCGGCGATCGGGATGAACACATCGGGCGAGATCACGCCGCTGACAGGGTGGCGCCAGCGAAGCAGCGCCTCGACGCCCACGACGCGCTCGCTCGCGAGACCGAGCATCGGCTGGTAGACCAGGAAGAACTGGTGCCGCTCGAGCGCGCTGGCGAGGTCCATCTCCAGGTGGATGCGATCCTGCGCGGCCGTCTGCATCGCCGACTCGAACTTGACGTAGCCGTTCTTGCCGATCGCCTTGGCCTTGAGCAGCGCGAGATCGGCGTCCTGCATGAGATCTTCGGCCGAGCCCGGGCGCCCGGTCGCGATGCCGATGCTCGCGGTTATCGAGATCGGCGCGCGCTCCTGCTCGGAAAGGTGGATCGGCTGGCGCAGCACGTCCAGGATCCGCTCGGCCACGAGCTCCGGGGCGGTGTAGAGCCCGACGGAGTCGATCAGCATCACGAACTCGTCGCCACTGAGGCGACCGACCGTGTCGTTCTCGCGCAGCGCAGCCTTGAGCCGCGCTGCGACCTGGCGCAGAACCTCGTCGCCGGCCTGGTGGCCGTGGCGGTCGTTGATCTGCTTGAAGCCGTCGATGTCCACGAACAGCGCGGTGACCGGGACGTCCAGGCGCCGTGCCCGGCCGAGGATCTGCTCGGCGCGGTCGAGCGCCAGGATCCTGTTTGGAAGGTCCGTCAGCGGGTCGTGCAGCGCGAGGTACTCCAGCTCGCCGGTCCTCTCTCCGACCAGGCTCCAGGCGCGCCGGCGCGAGTCCGACAGCACGCGATAGAGGACGAACATGAGACTCGTGACAAGCAGACCGAGGCATAGCGCGACCACGCCTCTCAGGTTGGGCGATGCGAAGGCGGCCGCGGTGCCGGTCGTCTCGAGCAGCCAGCCTTCTCCGAGATCACGACGGGAGGAATAGCCGGGCGAGCGCCCCTTCGGGTTGGCGCCCGCGCGCCCGATGAGCTGCAGCGGGCCACCGAGGTTTCCGTGGTAGAGCGCCAGCGTCACCGTTGGACGACCCGCGAGCACGGACGCGATCGTCGTAGCGCTGTCAAACGTCGTGCCGATGAACCCCTTCAGTGCGGCCCGACGCGCGGACACCGTGGCGATCGGCGCACGGCGCCTGTAGACCGCCGCGCCAATCGCGACCAGCGAGCGGCTGCCGGTCTCTGGCAGTGGCGTCACGATCAGCGATCCCGTGTCCGTCGCCGTGCGCACCAGCGCCGGGTAGGGCGAACGGCCGATGCCGGGGACGACCGGCGCACAGTAGTCCAGCAGCCCCGGATACAGGCTCGCCGCCGCATCGCTGCCGACGATCGCTCTGGTCAGGCAGTACACCGAACGCTTGCCGGGCGGGATCACCTTCAGCTTCGTGCCGAGCAGCTTGCGAAACGCCGGGTCCAGCTCGACCTCGCGCCGAAACGCCCTCAAGCCCGACGCCGGGACCACCTGTATGAAGGTCGCGACGACGTCGGGGGACGACGGGGCACCACGCTGCAGTTCCCTGTACCACTGCAGGAACTGAGTCTCGTCGTCCTGGGTTTCGAGTGCCGCGTGCGCCCGTATCGTGCGCGTCAGAGCCACGTTCGCGCTCAGCTTCGCCTCCAGGGCGCTGCCCAGGACGGCTGCCGTCGATTCGAAGGACTTCCTGTTCGCTTCGACTGCACTGGCGCGCCATTCGCCCGCGACGAACGTCGACGCAGCGAGACCGACGGCGAGGATCAGCCCTCCGATCAGGGCCGTGCGAGCCCGGCCGGACAGCCGGTGCTCTCCGTCGCCCCCAAGCGTGCGCTCCGAGCCGCTCGACACCACCTCGGCGTTCTGCACGCCGACAGGTCCGTCGGACCACCGTGGGCTCATCAGCTGGCCAACATCATTAATTGGCTCTATCGGCCAATAATTCAGACTGCTTGACTTAACGAAAAAGATAGCGCGCTACCTGTGAGGCCGTCAGGCGGGCCGCGGCTGCGCATCTCCCGGATGAACAAGACGCAGTCGGCAAGTGGACGTTTGTTCGAGTCGGGGCGCGCTCGACTAACGCTGGGCCGGAAAACCGTCGGGTCAGTTAGCAGGTCGAAGAGACCGGGGAGCCATTCCCCTTCTATCGCGGCGCTCGACGCCGCAGTCAGGAGGCGCCCATGATCCGCGGCGTCCAACGAACGATTCTGCTCGCGTCACTGTTCACCCTGCTGTTCGCGAGCAGCGCCCTGGGCGCCGCCGCACCCGTGGGCCTGGGAACGGCAGCCAGCTTCTCCGTACTGGCCGGCTCGACGGTCACCAACACCGGCCCCACGACGATGTTCGGCGACCTCGGCCTGAGTCCCGGCTCGTCGGTTACCGGCGCGCCGCAGGTGCTGGGTGCCACGCATGTCGACGACGCGGTCGCGATCGGGGCCAAGAACGCACTGACGACCGCATACGACAACGCCGCTGGTCGACCCAGCAACGGCTCGGCCGGAACTGACCTCGCCGGCCAGGTCTTCCTGCCCGGCGTGCGCACGGCCAGCAGCTCGCTGCTGCTGTCATCGGGATCGGTGACGCTCGACGCGCAGGGCAACCCCAACGCGGTGTTCATCTTCCAGATCGGCAGCACGCTGACCACGGCCTCGAACACGAGCGTCCAGCTCGTGAACGGCGCACAGGCGTGCAACGTGTTCTGGCAGGTCGGCTCCTCGGCGACGCTGGGGACGGGCACGCGCTTCGTCGGCACGATCATGGCCCTGGCGACGATCACGGCGAACACCGCCGCGACGATCCACGGCAGGCTGCTGGCGAGCACCGGCGCGGTAAACCTCGACACGAACACGATCACCACGTCCAACTGCGCCTCGAGCGAAACCGGCATCGGTGGAGGACTTGAAGGGGCGACCACAGGAGAACCGGGCACCGGCGAACCGAGCGCCGGCGCAAAAGCCGGCAGCGGAGCGACCAAACCCGTGACGACGACCGGCTCGAAAAAAGCCGTCAAACGCAAGCACCGACGCGCTCGCGCGCGACCGGCGCTGCCGCACCATCACGCCGGCTTCACCGGATGAGCGCGCCTCGAGCTCCCCATCTCAGGCGCCTGGCGCCTGGCGTTGCGAGCGTGTGCCTCGCGGCCGCGACCGCCGGCCTGGCCGGCGGCCCCGCGACAGCCGGCGCGGCGACGGCCGGCGCCGCCGACGGATCGCGCGTGCAGGCGACCCAGGAACTCGTGGTCCTGCTGAGCGCACACGCCGCGCACCGCACACCCGAAGCGAGCTCCCCGCAGGTCGCGCTCGTGACGGCCAGCCGGCCGATCACGGGCGAGCCGACGACGCTGCCGGTGCTCGCGCGCGCGCTCGCCGCGGGCGGGGCGCGGTGGCTGCAGGTGCTGCTGCCTGGCCGCCCCAACGGCGCGAGCGGCTGGATCGCGGAACAGAGCACCCGCCCGTCGGTGACCGCGTGGAGCATCGTGGTGGACCTGGCGGCCCGCCGTGTGAAGGTGTACAGCGACGGCGTCGTGGTGAGGGTCTTCCCGGCGGTCGTCGGCAAGCCCTCGACGCCGACGCCGACCGGCGACTTCTTCGTAGAAGAGAGCCTGCAGATGCAGGCGGGCGAGCCCGGCGGCCCGTTCGCGCTGGCGCTGAGCGCCCGCTCGGACGTGCTGCAGGAATTCGAAGGCGGCCCCGGCCAGATCGCGATTCACGGGCGCGAGAACCTCGGAGGCACGCTGGGCACCGCCGCCTCGCACGGCTGCATCCGCCTGGCGACCGCCAGCATCGACTGGCTGTCCACACGCGTCGGCCCGGGGACGCCCGTGACGATCGCTGCCAGCTGACGCGCCGGCACAGCCACCCGGTGCGAGGCGCGCTCACGGCCGATCAATACACGTAGTAGACCAGCGCTCGACCGCGGCGGTTCACGAGGAACAGGCTCGAGATGCATGCCTGGCAATACGGCGGGTGAGTTTGGCGAGGTCCGATGCGGACGGTGAGCGACTTCGCGACCAGCGATCGCCCGCAGGAGAAGCGGACGATCACGGAGTACGAGCTCTTTGCCAGCGGCTCGCCCGAGCCGTAAACGACCTGGTGCAGCGCTTCCTCGGAAGGCTTGCCCGAACGCCACATGTCGCGCACCTGCGGCCACCAAGCGCGATCGGAGTCGCGCCGATCGTGCGCGAGGCCGATGCGGTCGTAGCTGCTCGCGATCTCAACGGCGAGCTTCGTGGTCGCACCGTTGAAGCGTTCGAGACCTGCCGGGTTCGGACAAGCATGCAGCGCACCCCCGGCCCGCGCCCTGACCGGCGGCGGATACACCGAGGTCGGAAACCGGCGCGCGGCGACTGCGGCCGTGACGCCAACCGCGCCGGCGAGCAAGACGCAGGAGATGAGCATCACGCGTGCGAGCCGCATGGCGCGAGCATACGCGCCCGTTGCGCCGTCGCACCGCACTGCGGTCGAGCTCAGAAGATCTGCTTGTCGAAGAAGCCGCCCGTGAGCACGAGCCAGCCGCCGATCTCGGCGACGATCAGGGTCAGCATGTAGCCGTGAAGGCCTCGCATGGGCTTTCGAAACTGGTTGTCTGTGTCTTCACGCCAGCCGTGCATTGCGTATCCCGCCACCGACGCATAGAAATAGAGCACCATCGCGCCTGCCGCCACGAGGTTCACGGTGGCGCTCCACCCGCTCAGCTCGACGAACGCCGCAATCAGCAGCAGGGCGAAGCTGTAGAACAGGGCGACTCGGTGTTCCGGCTTCGCGTCTAGCGGTGCTAAGGCTGGAGCGGCACTCCGGCCCCGCCCGAGGTCAGACGCCGCGCCGAGACGCTCCCCGGCTCGTGCTCGCCGGGCGCGGACGTGACGCCCCCGCGCGCCCGCGCGCGCAGCTCGCTCGCGGGAACCTCGCATTCGCAGTGCGCGCAGCGCACCTCCACGTGCACCTCGTGATCGCAGCACTCGTGCGCGACGCGCACGGGGCCGCGCCCGCCGGGCCACTTCCAGCGATCGCCCCACTGCATCAAAGCCAGCAGCGCCGGGATCAGGTCGGCGCCCTTCTCCGTCAGGCGGTATTCGTGGCGCTCGGGGCGGTCCTGGTAGCGGCGCGTCTGGAGGATCCCCTCCGCTACGAGCCCGCCCAGGCGGTCGCTCAGGACGTTCGCCGAGATCCCCAGGTCCTCCTGGATCTCGCCGAAGCGCGTCACGCCGTACGCGACGTCGCGCAGGATCAGCGGCGTCCACCACTCGCCGGCGGCGTCGAGCGTGCGCGCGATCGAGCACGGATGCTCGCCCAGAGACGTGCGCTTCATGCAGCGAGTGTATCGCTTGCATAAGAAGAGTCAGTCGTGTATGGTCGAGCCGGATGTCACTCCTATCAAGAGAGTGAGTACCCAAGCCTCGCACGCCCAGGCCACCGCCCCAACCCCCAAGGAGGCTCACCACAAATGCCCATGCTCGACGCGTACATCCCCGCCGGCGCCCTCTCGCCCGAAGCCGAGGAGCGACTGCTCGCCGACCTTACCGACGTGCTGATCGTCAACGAGGGCGCCGACCCGACCAACCCGCAGGTGCGCTCGATCGCGTGGCTGTTCGTGCACCGCCCCGAGGCCGTCTACGTCGCCGGCACACCCGCGAGCGCCCCGCACTACCGCTTCATCGCCTCCGTCCCCGAGGGCCAGTACGAGCCCGAGCGCCGCCAGGCGATGGCGCACGACATCACGGAAGCGGTGCTCGACGCCGAGCAGGGGGCGTACGAGCGCGACCCCGGCCGCGTGTGGGTGTTCACGCCCGAGATCGCCGACGGCACATGGGGCGGCTTCGGCCGCATCGTCACGCTCGCGGACATCGCCACGTTCGCCAGCGGCGACCCCGAGCGCGGCCGCCGCTACGCCGAGGAGCGGCTCTCCGCGCGCGGTCGGGCGGTCGCCGTGTGATCCCATCTGAATAGACAAAAACGCATGTTGGAACGCGAGCCGCCCTGCTCTAGGTTCCGGCGGCAGTGAACGAACTGCTCGCCATGCCGCGCGAATGGCTCGCCGCCGCCGGCGAGATCGGCTCCTTCACCGGCCACATCGTGCGCGACGTGTGGAGCCTGCGCGTGCTCCGCTTCTTCGGCGAGTCGCTGCGCCAGGCGGGGATCCTGATCGTCGGCTCGACGCTCGTCATCTGGTCGCTGGTGTTCATCACCGGCCTCGGCACATGTGGGGTCGAGGGCGCCTACTTCACCGAGTCTCAGGGGGCACCGGCGTACGCAGGCATCTTCACGGCGTGGTGCAACCTGCGTGAGGCGGTGCCGTACGCGTTCGGGTACATGATGTCCGCGAAGGTCGGCACGGGGATCGTGGCGGAGCTCGGCGCGATGCGGATCTCCGAGGAGATCGACGCGCTGGAGGTGATGGGCGTCGACTCGATGGTGTTCCTGTGCGCCACGCGCCTGCTCGCCGCGTGGATCGTGCTGCCGTTCATGTACGTCTCTGCGATCGGGGTCGCCTACCTGGCCTCATACCTCTCGGTCGTCGACCAGATCGGATACACCTCGGCAGGCGGCTATCTGCTGATCTTCTGGCAGTTCCAGAATCCCACCGACTTCCTGTTCAGCGTGATCAAGGGGATGACGATGGCGACCGCGATCGTGCTGGTGGCGTGCTACTACGGCTACAACGCCAGTGGCGGGCCGGTGGGGGTGGGCAAGGCGACCGCCAAGTCGATGGTGCTGAACCTGATCCTCGTGAACCTGATCGGCATGCTCGGCACCGAGATCTTCTGGGGCACCAACCCGCGCGCCCCGATCGGAGGGTGAGCCGGTCGACCGCCGCTGGCGGTGCGATCACGGGCGGTGCGATCGCCACATGGGGCACTGCGAGCCTCGGCAGTCCAGCAACCCCTAACCTGCGCTCGACATGGACTTCCTCGTTGCCAGGGACGATCTGCACCGCTGCCGCTTCGACGACGTTCCCGCGCCCCAGCCCGGTCCCGGCGAGGCGCTGCTACGGGTCGATGCGTTCGGCCTGACCTCGAACAACATCACGTACGCGATGTTCGGCGAGGCGATGTCCTACTGGAGCTTCTTCCCCGCCGCCGAGGGCTGGGGGCGGGTGCCGGTGTGGGGCTTCGCGGAGGTCGCCGCCAGCGACGTGCCGGAGCTCGAGGCGGGCACGCGCGTGTTCGGCTACCTGCCGCCGTCGACCGAGCTGCTGGTGGCGCCCGCGCACGTGGGCGCGCACGGGTTCACCGACGCATCGGCGCACCGCGCCGGGCTGCCGCCCGCATACAACCGCTACGCGCGCACCGACGCGGACCCTCTGTACGAGGCCGAGCACGAGGACGAGCAGATGCTCCTGCGCCCGCTGTTCCTGACCTCCTACCTGATCGACGACTTCCTCGAGGACAGCGACTTCTTCGGCGCGGACACCGTCGTGCTGTCGAGCGCCTCGAGCAAGACCGCCAGCGCGCTCGCCTTCCAGCTGTCGCTTCGCGAGGGTGTGCTGGTCGTTGGGCTGACGTCATCCAGAAGCGCTGAGTTCACGCGCTCGCTCGGCGTGTACGACCACGTGCTCGCCTACGATCAGCTCGAGTCGCTGCCTCGAGGACGCGCCGTGTACGTGGACATGGCGGGCAACGGCGAGCTGCGCGCCGGCGTGCACCGCCACTTTCGTGACGAGCTCGCGCACTCCGCCGTCGTCGGCGCCACCCACCACGACCGCATGGCGGGCGTTCCGGATGCGCTGCCCGGACCGCGGCCGAAGTTCTTCTTCGCGCCCGACCGCGTGACCAAGCGCGCCGGCGACTGGGGCGCCGACGGCCTGCAGCAGCGCATGGCCGATGCGTGGCACCCGTACGTCGCGTGGGCCGGCAGCTGGCTCGAGGTGATCCACGCCCACGGGCCCGATGCGCTGCAGAGCGCCTACCTCGACCTCCTCGACGGGCGCATCGACCCCGCGCGGGCGCACGTGCTGTCTCTGTAACGCGCCGGTTGGCTCTGTAACGCACCGGTTGCCGGGACCCTGCAGCACGCCTCTCCTCTTCCCGCGGACACGATGCCGTGAGAGTATTGCGCCGCCCCATCCAGTCACTGACCCAAGGAGCCCACGCCCATGCCCGACATCGAGTTCCCCACCAGCGCCGGCAGCGCCCCCGGCTACCTGGCCGTGCCAGCCAGCGAGCGCGGCCCGGCCACGATCGTGCTGCAGGAGTGGTGGGGCGTCGACGAGCACATCCGCTCGCTGTGCGACCGCCTCGCCGCTGAGGGCTTCTACGCGCTCGCTCCCGACCTCTACCGCGGCGAGACGACCACGCAGCCGAGCGAGGCGCAGCAGAAGATGATGGCGATGTCGATGGCACAGGTCGAGAAGGACATGTGCGGCGCGGCCGACTACCTGGCCTCCCAGCCGGGCTTCGAGGGCCCCGGCGTCGGCGCGGTCGGCTTCTGCCTCGGCGGCGGCCTGGCCATCTGGGCGGCCGCCACCTGCCCGAACATCGCCGCCGCGGTCACCTACTACTACGTGATGCCCCACGGCAAGCCCGACTTCAGCGGGATCAGCTGCCCGGTGCTCGGCCACTTTGGTACCGCCGACGAATTCATCCCGATCGACGACGCCCACGCGCTCGAGTCCGAGCTCGCGGACGCCGGGGTTGACACCACATTCCACTACTACGACGGCGCCGGCCACGCGTTCGTCAACGACACCAACCGCCTCGGAACCTACGACGCCGCCCAGGCCGACCTGTCCTGGGGGCGCACAGTCGACTTCCTGCGCTCGGCGCTCGCTTCTTGACGCTGGTCTCCATGCTCGCCGTCGCCATGGCGGGCGTCACGCCGTGGTCGGCGCCCGCCCGCCTCAGCGCGTGCCCGGCGCTTGCGCCCGCGCGTGTGGTGTTCCCGAGCGACAGTCCCGGCCGAGCCACCGGCGCGGGCGCGATCGTGTGGAGCGCCACCTCCGGCTGTCGCGGCGGCGAAGGCGCACGCGTGGCGCCGATCGGCGCCGGCGACGTCCCGGGCGTGAGCGTCGTCCCACGCACCGCCGCCGGCCGCCCGATCGCGCCGCGCGGTTCGCTGCTCGCCGGCGGCGCCCCCCACGGGCAGATCGTGATCGCCGGCTCCTCGCCCAGCACACCGGCGGAAGGACTGCTGATCCAGGGAGCCGGCGACGGGCCGTTTGCGCCTCTCCAGCCGGCCGAAGGCGCGAGCAGGCCGATGGCGCTCACCACCGCCTATCTGGGCGACCTCGCGCTCGCCGCGCCGCCCGCCGCCCGCGAGGGCGAGAGCGCGGGCGCGGCCGGCCTGCGAGTCCACGTCGAGCGCTTCTTCGCGCACCGCTTCGTCCGCAACGCCGCCGCCGGCGCCAGCCCAGACCCCGGCCCCGGCCCAACCGGCCGGATGCAGTCGCTTACGCTCGCCATGGACTACCGCAGCGAAGCGCTTGCCGTGTGGGCACAGGGCGGAGCGATCTACGCCAGCCTGGTGCCCCAGACAGGCGCTGCGCACCCGCCCCAGCGGCTCGCGCCGGCGGGCTCGCACCCGGTGATCGCCGCTCTGCTCAGCGACGACCGGCGGGCGATCGTCGCCTGGGCAGAGCAGCGCGGAGCAGAGACAGAGGTCTACATCGACCGCTCCGCCGTGGGTGTGCGCTTCGGCGCCCCGCAGCTGCTCGAGCGCTTCCGCGACCCCGACGGCCTGCCCTCGCCCGCCGCGTCGCCCAGCCTGGTGCGGCTGAGCTCGGAGAGCGTGGTGCTCGCGTGGGCCGGAGCCGCCGACGGGCACTGGGTCGTGCGCACCGCGCCCGTCGACCTGAGCGGCGTGGGCGCACTCGACACGATCGCCGCCCCCGGCGCGGACGCGCTGCTCGCCGGTCTCGCCGCCGGCCCGGCCGACGACGCGCTCGTACTGTGGACCGAGCCAACGCCGACGGCGACCGGCGCTCCCGACATGGAGCACCAGGCGATCTTCGCCGCGCATGGGCTCGGCGCCGATCCGCCGAGGGCTATGTTCGGCGAAGCCGAACAGGTGGCGCCGCCCGCGCCCGTCGTGGACGCCACCGTGGCCTTCGACCCCGACAGCGATCGCGCGGTGGCCGTCTGGCAGGGCGAAGCGGGCGCAATCGAGTACGCGATTCGCAGCATCGAAAAAGGCTCGTGAGGCGCTCGCTCGCGCAGGCGCACCGCGCGGAGCGCCGCCTTTAGGAAAAGATGCTCGCGGATGGACAGGGACTACGAGCAGCAGACGCACCAGGCCGAGGACCGCCACTGGTGGTACCGGGGGCGACGAACGGTGCTGGAGGGGGCGATCGCGCGGCTCGGGCTGCCGCAGCCCGCGCGGATCCTCGACGCCGGGTGTGGCAGCGGGCGCAACATGGTGGAGCTCGCCCGGCTCGGGACGGTGACCGGGGTCGAGCTGTCGGACACGAGCGTCGCGCTGGCGCGTGCACGCGGCGTGGGCGAGGTGATCGCCGGCTCGGTAATGGAGATGCCCTTCGCCGACGACAGCTTCGACCTGGCCGTCAGCCTCGACGTGATCGAGCACCTGGAGGACGACCTCGGCGCGCTGTGCGAGCTGCGCCGCGTGCTCGCCCCCGGCGGCGCGCTGCTGGTCACCGTGCCCGCTTACCAGTGGCTGTGGAGCGGCCACGACGAGATCAACCACCACCATCGCCGCTACACCCGCCGAACGCTACAGCGCGTCGCCGAGCAGGCCGGCTGGCGCCAGCTGCGCACCACCTACTTCAACTCGCTGTTGCTGCCCGCCGCGATCGTGCTGCGCGTGCTCGATCGCGTCAACAGGGCCAGGACGACCGAGTCGAGCCTCGACCTGTGGGTGCCCCCGGCGCCGCTGAACTGGCTGCTCGAGCGCCCGCTCGCGCTCGAGGCCGCGCTGATCGCTCGCGGCGGGCGCATCCCCGCCGGCCTCTCGCTGCTCGCGGTATTCAATTAGAGCGGCGGCGCCTCGGTTGCCACCTCCGCGTGCACGCGGAACGTCCACGCGCGGTTGACGATGAACGTGGTTACGGTGACCACCGCAGTCGCGCACACCTGCGCCACGAGCTTGTCGAGGTGCCCGTCGTGGACGAGCAGGTACAGCAGCGCCTCGTTGATGCCCAGACCGCCGGTCTGCACCACCCCCCAGCGGACCGGCGTGAGCGCGTCGCCCACGTGCTCGCGGAACGTCCAGCGGCGGTTGAGCAGGAAGCCGTTCGTGGCGCCCACCGCAAACCCGATCGCCGACGCCGCCAGATACCACACGCCGAACACCTTCAGCAGCACCGTGTATACGGCGAGCGTCAGCAGCGTGTTCGACACCCCGACGATGCCGAACTTCACGAACTGGACGAGCACGTGCGGGCTCGCCCCGGGAGGCCGGCGCGCTACGCTGCTTGTCGATTCCTGCGTGTCAGCGCGCTCGGCGGTCATCCATAGACAGGATGAACGATAAATTGAGCGGCGGCTTAATGCGCTCATCGAAGATCGCAAGCGAGGCGACGATCTCCGCAAGCGCCGCGCAGGAGACAACAACTATGTCGGACACACCACTTCGCACCCCCACCCTGCTGAGCGTGGTCGCGCCGGTCTACGACGAGGAGGAGCTCGTCGAGGAATTCGTCGCTCGCGCCAGCGCCGCTGTCGCCGACTTCGAGTTCGAGCTCGTGCTCGTCAACGACGGCAGCTCCGATCGCACGCCAGAGCTGCTCGACCGCATCGCCGCGACCGACCCGCGCGTACGCGTCGTGCACCTCTCGCGCAACTTCGGCCACCAGGCCGCGCTCACCGCCGGGCTCGAGCATGCTGTCGGCGACGTCGTCGCGATGATCGACGCCGACCTGCAGGATCCGCCAGAGCTGATCCCCGACATGATCGCCCAGTGGAGCCAGGGAGCCGACGTGGTCTACGCCGTGCGCAAGCAGCGCGAGGGCGAGACCGCCTTCAAGCTCGCCACAGCCTCGTGGTTCTACAAGCTGTTCGACAAGCTTGCGCAGGTCGACCTCGAGCCCAACTCCGGCGACTTCCGCCTGCTCGACCGCCGCGCGCTGAACGCGCTGCTGGCGATGACCGAGCGCTCGCGTTTCCTGCGCGGCATGACCGTGTGGGTCGGCTTCAACCAGACCGCCGTCGCCTACCAGCGCGACGCGCGCCACGCCGGCGAGACCAAGTACACGCTGCGCAAGATGCTGCGCTTCTCGCTCGACGCGATCGCGTCCTTCTCGCACCTGCCGCTGCAGCTGGCCACGTACGTCGGCATGCTCTCGGCCGGACTCGCGTTCATCGCGATCCCCGTCGTCATCGGCCTGCGCATCGCCGGCTCCTACCTGCCCGGCTTCGGCTCGATCACGATCGCCATCCTGCTGCTCGGGGGCATCCAGCTGATCGCGCTCGGCGTCATCGGCGAGTACGTCGGGCGCATCTACGACGAGGTCAAGCACCGGCCGCTGTACATCGTGCGCGAGGAGCGCAACCGCCCGAGCGCCGCCAACGGACGCATCGCAGCGACCCTCCCCGCCAGCCGTGCAGGGCTGGCGGCGCGCGCGCCCGAGGGCGTCGCCCAGTGAGCGTGGACGAGACCTTCGGCGAGGGCGAGCCTCCGGCCATCGATCACCGCACCGAGCGGATCAGGATCGAGACCGAGCGCCACCGCATCGAGGGCGCGCTGACGCTCGCCCGCGACGGCTACCGCAGCCGCGTCTCCGACGTCCTGAACGCCTCCGAGCGCGACTTCATCACGCTCACCGACGTCACCGTCGCACCGCTCGACGGCGGGCCGATAGAGCTGCACGCGTACCTCAGCCTCGCGCGCCGGCACATCGTGTTCGCGGTCGACGCCGAGGCAGTGCAATAGCCCCCGGCGGGAGGCCGTAGGCCCCCGAGCCGTCCGCCGGCCCGGCGCTCAGGGCGTGAAGCTGCTCGCGCTGAAGACCGTGCCCGTCGGCGCGGCGGTGTTCGTCACGGCGATCGGGCCCGCGCTCGCCCCCGCCGGCACCCTCACCTTGATCTTCTTCGACGAGAACGACTTGACCGTCGCGGCCGTGCCGTCGAAGCTCACCGTCGAGCTCGAGTTGAAGCCGACGCCCTTGATCGTCACGTATGCGCCCGGGGCTGCGCTCAGCGGCTTTACTTCCGTGATTGACAGCGTCGGCGTGAACTTCGTCTTGCTCGTCACCGTCGACACCGGCGTCATCAGCGAGATCTTTGCGGCCGTTGCGCCAGCCGGCACGATCGCTTCCACCTGCGTCGAGGACAGCACTTTGAAGCTCGCCGCCAGCGTGCCGAACTCGACCTTCTCGGCCCCCGCCAGCGCCGTGCCTTCGATCGTCACCGCGCTGCCCGTGATCCCCGAGGCCGGCGTGAAGCCGGACAGCTTCGGGACGTCCGAGACGACCACCGCGGTCGGCGCCGATTCCGCCGGAGCGCCCATGCCGGCGGCGTTGGAGGCCGTTTCCAGAACGCGGATCGTCGAGCCGATGTCGCTCGCGGTGAGCTTGTACGTCTCACCCGTCGCGCCTGCGATCGGCGCACAGTCGTTGCCCGAGGCCTTGCATCGCTGCCACTGCTCGCCCGTCGACGTCGGGCTGTTGGTCCACGTGCCCGGCGTAGCGGTCAGCGTCTGACCCTGTTCCGCGATCCCCGAGATCGTCGGCGGCGAGATGCTTTCGGGACTGCCCGCCGTCGCGAACGCGCCCAGGCCGATCGGACTGCCGACGCCCGTCGGCCCGTCGAAGCCGACGGCGGCCTGGCAGGAGGTCGCGACACCGCACGATCCGTTGCTCCCCGAGATGACGTCGTAGAGGTCGGCGCCTTCGCCGAGGTGCTGGTACAGGGTCGCCGCCGGGAACGCGACGCCGTGGGACCCGCCCGCGAGCGCGAACTCGGCGGCGACGATCGGCGAGGCGACCGACGTTCCGCCCCAAACGCCCCAGCCGGTCGGCTCGCCGTTGCCTTCCGGCGTGCTGTCGTAGACGTTCACGCCCGTGTTCGGGTTGCCGATCGCCGCCACGTCCGCGACAGAGCGCTCCGCGCCGCAGCCGGTCGCGGCGAAGCCGGCCGCGGCCTTCTGCCACGCGGGCGCCGCGAAGATCTCGCTGCAGCCGCTGCCGCCGTCGTTCCACACGGTGCTCGTCCACACTTCCTTCTTCTCCGTCAGACTCGTCCCACCGACCGCCACCACGTCCGGCGAGTCGGCCGGGGAAGTCCGCCGTATGCGGTTCCCCGGCGCAGGCCTCGTTGAGGTAGCCGCAGTCGCCGGAGGAGGCCGTCACGACGACTCCCGGGTCGTCGTAGAACTCTTCGTTCAGTTCGGTGAAGAAGCTCGCGATCGCCGCTTCCTCGGGGCCGGCGTAGGAGTTGCTGATCTCGGTCGCTCCCGCGTCCACGGCGGCCTCGACCGCCGCGCCGAGGTCCGTGAATTCTTCACTGCTGGCCTCCACCAGCAGCACATGGCAGTCCTGGCAGATCGCGTGGGCCATCTGCACGTCGATCGAGATCTCGCTCGCCCATTCGCCGTTCTCTTCGGGCAGCGGGCTCGCCTTGCCTTCCTCGTTGACCTTGCGGAAGCAGCCGTTCGCGCTCGTGCACGCGGGCAGGCCGAACGTTTCGTCGTACACGCCCAGGTCAGCTTCCGCGGTCGGGTCGTCGAACGCGTCCACCACCGCGATCGTCTGCGTCGAGGCCGACGCCGTTTCGGTCGGCAGCGAGTAGGCGGCGTGCAGTTCCGGCGGGTCCAGATACCCGGGGAACGGGTTTTTGTTTTCCGCCGCCGGCCTTACGCCCGAGGCCACCTGCGCCGCCTGCACGGCGGCGCGCTCGTGCAGATCGTCGGACGTGAGCGACGCTGGCACCAGCCGCATCGCCGTGCACGCGGCGGCACCCGCACGGGGGGCGGCGCACGCACGCTCGACGCTCCCGGGCGACGGCGCGAGGGCGCCCGCACTCACCGGCGATGCGCTCGCGGCGAAGGCCGCGGACGGGCTCGCACCGATTCCCGCAGCCAGCGCACCGGCGGCGAGCAGCGTCGCCACCGCAAGCCTTCGCCGGCGCGTCGGCTGCTGCTCCCCCTGCCCCTCCCCAGAGCAAGCCATCCCCATGACGTCAATCGTACCCGCTCGGCGTCCAAAAATCGACACTTAGATACAACTGCTGATTCCGGGCTCAAATGACATCTTTCGACCCACGACAACATGGGCGGCTCGCGCAGCGCGCAGCCGCCGCGAGCTCGCCATCTGCGAGCATCCGCCCGTGGAGATCGAACTCGCACGCAGGCTCGAGACTGCAGCCGTGCGCGCGATCGGCGCGCTGCCGGCAAGCGCCAAGCGCCGCATCGCCGGCCCACCCGTCCGCCGTGACGGGCTCGAGCTGGATCTCGACACGCAGGTGCTGCTCAAGCTCGCCGAGCGCAACCCGCCGTTGCCGCGCTCGCGCCGCACGCCCGCCGCCGCCCGCGAGGAGATCCGCCACTCCGCGCGCGTCGTCGCCGGCGCTCCGATCCCGCTCGCGAGCGTGTACGAGACGACCGTCGCCGGCGCAGCGGGGCCGCTGCGCGCGCGCATGTATGTGCCCGCGGAGACGCCGGCAGCTGAGGTCCCCGGCCCGCTGATCGTCTACTACCACGGCGGCGGCTGGGTGGTCGGCGACCTCGACACCCACGATCAGCCCTGCCGCCTGCTCGCCAGGAGCGCCGGCGCGCGCGTGCTCAGCGTCGACTACCGGCTCGCGCCCGAGCACCGCTTCCCCGCGCCCATCGACGACGCGCTCGCCGCCTTCCGCGACGCCGTCGCCGGAGCCGAGCGGCTGGGGATCGACCCGGCGCGGGTCGCCGTCGCCGGCGACAGCGCCGGCGGGCACCTCGCCGCCGTCACCGCCCAGCAGGCCGCCGCCGACGGCGGCCCCGCGCCCGCCTTCCAGCTGCTCATCTACCCCGTCACCGACCTCGTCGACGTCTCCGCCTCGCGCCTGGAGTTCGCCGAGGGCTTCCTGCTGACCAAGGAGAACATGGACTGGTACGAGGACCAGTTCCTCGACCCCGGCGCCGACCGGCGCGACCCGCGCGTATCGCCGCTGCTGGCCGGCGAGCTCGGCGGCGTCGCGCCCGCGCTGGTCGTCACAGCCGGCTTCGACCCGCTGCGCGACGAGGGCGAGGCGTATGCGGTGCGGCTGCGCGCGGCCGGCGTGCCCACGATCCTGCGCCGCCACGACGGTTACGTGCACGGCTTCATCCATGCGCTCGCCGGCAGCACCGGTCCCCGCGAGGCGGTCGCCGAGATCGGCGGCGTGCTGCGCGCCGCGCTCGCTAGCTGACCGGCGGGTCCGCGGGCGCGGCGTCCCCACCCTCGCCCGCGGCCTCCTCCTCAGAGCCCTTCAGGCCGTCGACGAGACTGCCGGCCTTCGCGCTCGCGCTGTGAATGCGCTCGCTGTACTTGCCGCCCGTGCGCGCGTCCGCCGTGCTCGCCACCTTCTCCACCGCTTCGTGGATCTTGTCGCTGCGCTCGGCCGTCGCGTCCACGGCCTTCGTCTTCAGGTCCTTGAGTCTGTCTGAGAGTCCCATGGCTGCCTTTCCACAGTGTCGTTTGCCGGCCGTCCAGCGGGGGCGCCTTCGCCGGCCATGCTACTCCCGGCCGGGGCGTGGCGACAGAGCAGGCCGGCGGGCGGCGCACAGCCGAGGATTCCTCGGTATGCAAAGATGATCCCTCGACATGGCATCGACGCCCGTCACCGACATGACAGAGCCGCGTCGCTCGGGCTCCGCGCGCGAGCGCCTGCTGACGGCGGCGCTCGCCAGGTTCGACGCCGACGGCGCGCTCGGCGCGACGCTCGAGGACATCCGCCGCGACGCCGGCGTCAGCGTCGGCGCGCTCTACCACCACTTTCCCGACAAGGCCGGGCTCGCGGGCGCGCTGTACGCCGAGCTGAACGCCGACTTCCAGGACGGCTTCCTCGCCGAGCTGCGCTCGCACGCAGGCGCCGAGGCCGGCGTCAAGGCCGGCGTGCGCTTCCACCTGCGCTGGGTCAGCGCCAACCGCAGCGCCGCGGCGTTCCTGCTCGCCGGACGGCCCGCCGACGATGCGCTGCTGCGCGAGCGCAACCGCGCGTTCTTCGCCGACGCGACCGCGTGGTGGCAGCTGCACGTCCACTACGGCGCGCTGCGCGACCTGCCGTTCGACGTGATCCACGCCCTGTGGCTCGGCCCGGCGCAGGAGTACGCCCGCCACTGGGTCGCCGGGCGCTCCAGGCGCGTGCCGGCGAGCGTCGCCGACATCCTCGCCGACGCGGCCTGGCAAACCCTCGAGGAGGCCCAATGACGTTCTACGAAGACATCGTGTCCAGCGGGCGCGAGCACACAGACACCGTCGTTCGCGTGCAGCACGGCGACGATCGGGCGGTGATCACGCTCGACGACCCCGCCAAGCTCAACGTGCTGAGCGCGCCGCTCGTGCAGCAGCTCAAGGCCGCGCTGCAGGAGCTGCTCGCCGACCGCGCGATCCGCGCGATCGTGCTCACCGGCGCCGATCCCGGCTTCTCCGCCGGCGGCGACCTGCGGATGATGGCCGACACCCCCGCCGGGCTCGCCTCCGCCGAAGGCGCAACCGACATCTGGCGCTGGATCCGCTACGAGTTCGGTGCCATCGTGCGGCTGATCGCGCGCAGCGACGTCGCCTTCATCGCCGCCATCAACGGCCCCGCCGCCGGCGTCGGCCTCGCGTGGGCGCTCACCTGCGACCTCGCGATCGCCTCCGAGCGCGCGCGCATCGTGCCCGCGTTCGGGCGCCTCGGGCTGCTGCCCGAGGTCGGCACGTCGTGGGCGATCACGCGGCGGCTCGGCTACCAGGGCGCCTTCGCCTACTACGCCGGCGGCGAGCAGCTCGACGCGCACCGCGCGCGCGAGCTCGGGCTCGTGCACGAAGTCGTCGCGCACGAGCAGCTGCTTGCCGCCGCCGACGCCTGGTGCACGCGCATCGCCGCGCTGCCCCCGCACGCGCTCGCCATGACCAAGCCGCTGCTGCGCGCCGCCGCCGACGGCAGCTGGGAGAACACGCTCGCCATGGAGGAGTTCGCCGAGCCGCAGTGCTTCACCACCGGGGCGTTTCAGGACGCGGTGCGGGGGATGCTGGCGGGGCGGTGAGGGCGAGCGCATGCCTCATCGGGCGCGTGGCGCGCGCACGGGGCGCTGGCGCCACGCGGCCCGAGACGACCTGCCCCGAGACCCGGACACCGGCTCCTGTCACGGGCGCCAGATCGACAGGGCCAGCTTCGTCGCGTCCGGAGACCAGATCAGTGCGATCGCGCCCCCGAAGGGTGCCGCGACGACTTCCCCGAAGGGTGCTGGTGCCGGCTGATCGGGACCACCGCCGGAAGGCCTGACGAACAGCTTGCCGGCGAGTGGACCGGGGCTCGGCGCTCCGGGTCCATAGGTGTTCGCCGCTCGCCCGCCTCGCAGCACCACGTCGCCGTGACCGTCGGCGGTGATGGGGATGACCGCGCTGGCGCCCTGCTGCGTCGCGCCCGGGAGGCCGGTGGCGTCCAACTGGGCGCTGAACGGCTCTTCGACGCCATTGGCCGTGCGAACGGACCAGCTGACGGTGGCACCGGCGGCAGTAGCGACCGCATTCGCCGATTCCGCCGGCGCGGCGAGCGCGAACGGGGTCGCGAATCTTCTCGCCCGCAGGAGGCTCACGAGCACGGACCCGGGCTGAGGAGGCGTCGTTTCATCGAAGGAGCAGGCCCCGGCGACCCATGCCGCGAGGCCCCGTCCGGCGCCGGACAGGCTGAGCGTAAAGGACTTCGCGGGCCCCCTGGTCACGATCGTGCGGCTGAAGCGCCGCCTGTGGGCCGGCGCGACCGCCACGGTCCCGCTGCACCTGGCGGAGAGATACGCCGTGCCGGCCGCGTCGAACTGCGCCACCGATCCGAGCGGCGCCGCGCGCACCACAGTCGGCGGGCCGGACGGTCGTCCCGGACGATGCCACGCGACCAGCACTCGCTGCTGGGCGTACCCTTCGCCGATGACGCCGTAGCACGCACGTTGCGTCAGACACCCGTTCCAGGCGACCAGCACGGTACCGTCGGGCGACAGCGCGAGACTCGGATGCGCCGACGGACGCCCGTTCGTCCAACCGATGTTCCAGCGTCCACTGATCGTCTGCGGCGCGGACCAGCGCCCGGTCAGCGGGCCATAGGCGACACGCAGGCCGCCCGGGGAGTCGACCCGGGGCTTCGCGTACTCGAGCAACACCGTCGCTTCACCAGTAGTGCTGAGCACGACCCCCATCACCCCCTCCGCTCGCGCAGTCGTGACCACGCGGGTGAGCGTCTGCCCGCTCGCCATCGCCACCGTCAAATGCACCGTCGTCACGGGGTAGCACCCCAACCGCGCCGGCGGGCGCGGTTGCCATGAGCAGCGGCGCCCCTGATACTCGGCCGGCCGTGCCCCCGTCCTCGACCAGGCCACCGCCACATCGCCGCGCGAGTCAACGGCCACACGACCGTCGATCGCGGAGACGTAGCCGCTGCCCAAGCGCAGGGGAGGGGCGGATGCGAGCACCCGCGGCGCCGACCAGTCAGCCCGCGCGCTCGGCACCCAGCCCGCCAGCGCCGCAACCGCGGAACCCAATGCCAGCGCAAGGCAGGCCCGTCGGTTGCGAACGCTCGACATGTGACCGACCGTAGCCAGCCGGAGCTCCGCGGAACACCGTGAAACCCCCCAGCATCGGAGCGGAGAAACCGATCCGCTAGCCGAATTCGAGGTTCGGCGCCGAGAAGGTGCCCGACTTGACGGGCTTCGCGGCTTTCTTGCCTTCTTTCACCCCGCACGAGGAGCCGCCCGTGAACGCCTCACCCGTGTAGCCGGTCGTGATCGGCGTTTCTGTCGAGAACGGGCCGCCGGTCACGGAGCCGCTCAGGCCGGCGAGCGTGCCTTCCCCGAGCGGGAACGCGATCGTCCCGTTCGACGTTCCTTGTTCAGCGGGTGACCACCGGATCGTGAGCGCGCTGGTGGCAGGCGCGATCTGTTCCGCCCCGGTCAGCAGCCCGCACGTGACCGGGCCGGCCGTCTTGAACTTCGTCACGTAGGACCCGCTTTCGGCGTCGCCCGCGCATTCGAGGAGGGTGCCCGTGACCGTGACAGTCTGCGTCTTCGCCTTTTCGGTCAGCCCCGGCTTGAGCGCGATCGTGCCGTAGTCCTGCTTGCATTCGGGCTTGCCTTTTTCGTGTTCGGTTTCGCCGTCTTCGTTCGGGGTCTTGATCTCGACGGTGCCCGGTTCACTCGTGCCTTCGTTGTCCGATTGGGTCACGCTGACCCTGTAGCGCTCGTTCGGTTCCACGATCCCGATGTCGACGCTGGCGAAGTACGGCCTGACTTCCTCTTCGAGCACCGAGCCTTTGCCTTCGAGCGGTTCGACGCTGACGTCCTGGGTCGTCAGCAGGTCGAGCCGTTCGGGGTCCTGGGTCCAGCTGACCGCGAGATACATGTATTCGGTCTCGTTGCCGGCGAGATAGGCCGAGGCCTGGACGTTGCCCGGCGCCGCCGGCGGCTGATACGGGGCTTCGCCCGTTTCGAGGTAGGAGCACGTTCCGGTGTGGTAGCCGGTCGCGCACGGCGTGACGCTGTAGAGCTTGTCCCCATGGGAGTCTTCGGCCGGTTTCGCTTCGAGGCTCCCGACCATCGGGCCCCACTTCCACGTTTCGCCCAGCCACGTCCACACGACCGAGGCGGTGCCCGTGTAGGTCGTGTGCCCGCCGCCGCCGCCCTTGCCGCTGCCGCCGCACGTCGTTTCCATGTACACGTTGCCCTGCGGGTAGCCGTTGGCGGCGAACCCGGTCTCGTAGACCTTCTCCTTGATCCCGCCGCACCAATGGCCGAGCGCGTTGAACGCGGCGCCCTGGCTCATTTCGAGATTGATCGTCGCGGCGCTCGCCGCCGCAGCGCCAGCCGCACACAACGCGATCGACGCGACCGCCACAACCAGGAATCTCCGAACCATCTGCTGCCCCTCTCGCATCCGCGGTTTCGCCCACAAGGGCCCCTGTGCCCCACCCCTTGGACGCCGCAGCCGCCGAAAGATCACGCACCGGGGCTGAGCGGACGAACATCTCCCTTTCCAGAGCCAGATCTGGCTCTGCAACGGAGAGGGCGGGAAAGTCCTCGAAATCTCCGTGGCCCTTGATCCGAAAGCTCCATGAGGAGCGATTCGGGCATCCGTGAGCTGCCCCGCCGGGCGCCTGGCCAGGGGAGCATCGACGGTCCACCGGCGCGACCGGTGACGCAATGGGCAGATGGCTCATCAGATCGGGACATCTCTGTCTGCCGCGTCCATCGATCGGATGATCAAAAACGACCGCAGTCCTGAGGATGCTTGTTCGATGAGCAGCCCAGAGCAGGGCATACGGACTGCACCGGCAGCGCGTCGGCGAAGCGGTGAGGGCCAGCTCATCGCTAATCTATTCTGAATACGCTATATTCTGGCCTATGAAGAGAAGACGATCCCATCAGGCCAAGCTGGTCCTGCAAGTTCTCTTGGACGCGCCCGCGAGCGAGGTTTACGGGCTCGAGGTTGTGCGAGCAAGTGGCGTTGCAACGGGCAGCTGCTACGCGATTCTCCGCCGCCTCGAAGACGAAGGACTGCTTGACGGCAGGTGGGAGAAACTGGACCCTTCGGAGGCTGGGCGACCTCCTCGCCGTTACTATCGGCTTAACGGCACGGGTCAAAGGGTTGCCCGGAGCACTGCCGAGAGCGAGCGTCGCGCGCTCCGCCTCCTTGCCCCCGGGTGGTGCACAGCATGAACATGGTTTTGGTGGTGGGCACGCTCGTCGGAGCAATCGCGAACGTGCTTGCCGTTTGGCTTGCCTTGCGGGCTCGGCGACGACGCTTTGCACATGCTCTCGATCAGGAGATACGCAATGCGGTCTGGGAATATGCAGAGGCCTGCCATGCAAGCGGCAAGCCACATAGTCTCAGTAGCTTCTCGCCTGCTGAACTTCTCTCAGCAAAGGCCGGTGAGACGACTTCCGAAGAAGTTCTTAACGCCTCACGAGATTTCCTTCATGAATCACTCAAATGGCGACTGGAGTACTACCGTCCATCGGTGCCCCGATGGACACTAAGCTTGCTCCCACCCGCAGATGCGCATCGCTACAACCTCGAGTGGGCTGCCCACCTGACGGAGCTCCTTGAAGAGGACGATCAGAAGCGTCTCAGAGCAGATCAGCGCAGGCTAGCGGTGCTCGCTGTCTGGCTCGCCGTCATCCTAAGAGCGCGTCGCCGCGTGCGCTAATTGCGCACCAGGTAGGGACGGGATGGCGGGAAGGTCCTTGAGATCTCCGAGGCCCTTGATTCGGAGGCTCCACGAGGAGCGACTTGGTCCCAGGACGGACTAGACGAAGCGCTTGATCGGTCTTCTCGGCGCCATCACGAGCGCGCTCGTAAGCGACGGTATGCAGCAGCTATCAGCCACCTCGACCGGCCTCGGGCCTCACGGAAGCTAATCGGCGGATGTCTGGCTGGCGTATATCACGTCTCGTGAACGTGCGATGCTTTGGGGTATGGCTCCGAGCACAAACGTCGCCGACTGGATCTCGACTGTCGCCAGCTGCGTCGCTGCGACGGCTGCCGTCTGGGCGGTCGCGGCTGATCGCCATATAAAAAAACGCTCATCCATGTGGTTGACCATGTATGACGCAAGGGACAGAGCGCCCGCGCCTGGGCCCAACTCTCAGCTTCAGCCCGTCCCACCAGCTCCGAGACACTGACGCCCCAGACCCTCGGCTAGCCGAGCGACGTTGTTGCAGCTCGGGGTTGCGACGGTCCGCTCGACCTGGCTTGGCCGGACCCGCATGAAGCCGGTATCAGCGGCGACACCAAGCGCGAGAGGCCCTAGAACGTTCGGGGGGCACGGGCTGACACCGACGCGATCGGTAGCGCAATAGACGAACAGGTCACTCGATCGGCGACATCGTCGGCCCGCTGCGTCCATCGATCGGATGTCGAAAGTAACCGCAGTCCTGAGGATGCTTGTTCGATGAGCAGCCCAGAGCACACCATACAGCTCGCCCGCAGCCTAGCCGAAGAGGTCGTGGGCATTGCGGGCGAGCTGCTCCTATCGGACGCCGACGTCGACTACGTGCAGAGGCGCTACACGATGCCCGTGATCGAGCTTCTCAGTGAGGCCGAGGCTCTCGGGATACTCGCCGGCAGTGGCGACCAAGACGCACTTGCGGCACTACACCGGGTCACGAGCAGACTTGCCGAGTTGAAGGATGAAGCGCTTGCGGAAAGGGATCAGGCGGACGAGGACAGTGAGCGCTGAGCCGCCCGCCCCTCGAAGCGACACGCCATCGCCTCGGCGAGCGCGCGCTGCCGTCCGTCCGCCAGTCGCGGCATAACATCGCGCAGCAGCTCGGCAGCCTTGAGGTGAGCCTCGGGAGTCATCGCCGCAAGTCTCCGATCGCTCTCCTCAGCGAGCCGACGCACCTCTTTGCTGACCGCCATAGGACAAGCATACGGCCCGATTTCGAACGACGGCCCCATACCAGCCAAAAACGGAGAGGGCGGGATTCGAACCCGCGATGGAGTTGAAACCCCATACTCGCTTAGCAGGCGAGTGCCTTCAGCCACTCGGCCACCTCTCCCGGAGGTCGTGCCAGTCTAGAGCCTGCCGGCCCGTGCCGCGCGAGCGCGTAGCATCTGAGCCGCCGCGGAAGGGTGGCAGAGCGGTTGAATGCGGCGGTCTTGAAAACCGTTAGGCGGGCGAACCCCGTCTCGGGGGTTCGAAATCCCCCCCCTTCCGTTCTCGTTGGCCTCGCGCGTGCCCTGTCCGCCCGCGCTCGCCGTTGCCCGGCCCCCTAGAACGAAGCCTCCGAAACCACGGCCGACGTCCCGAGCACCTGCCCGGCGGCGCCCAACGCCTGCACCGCCACGTACGGCCCGACGGTCCCGGCGGGCATGGCGATGGCGGTCTCGAAGCCGCTGCGCGGCACCACGGCGACGGTGGCGAGGCTCGCGGCGCTGGCCCCCGCGAGCAGCCGCCAGGAGGCGACGAGCGTGGCGCCGTTCCAGCTCGCATACACGGTCCCCGCGCCCGTGCCGCCGGACTGGAAGGCGAACGTGGGCGCGTGCGCGGGCGTGCCCGTCCAGGGGAGGCGGAAGGCACGATAGGACTCGTCGTGCGGCGGGAAGTGCGCGTCGAGGAGCAGCTGGCCTTCGGGGCCGTACTCGGAGAAGTACGGTTCCTGGCCCCAGCCGACGAACCAGTCGCCGCCGGCGAGCGCCTGCACGTTGCCCTGGCTTTCGGCGAGCAGCGGCGGCGTGTGCGTGAGCCGCGCCACCAGCGTGGCGGTGCCGGCCTGCCGGTTGAGGCTGACGACGATCGCGCGCGACTGAGCGTGAGCCTTCGGCGAGTCGCCGTTGTCGAACATGCTGATCGAGCCGTCGGGCAGTTCGCGCGGGTCGTGCTGCCAGGCGGTGCCCGTGCCTGGACCCATCTTGAAGCTCGAGTGCCTGCCGCCCAGGCGCCACACGATCTGGCCGCTCTGGGGGTTCAGGTCGTAGGCGGTCCACGTGTTGCGGCTGGAGATCAGCAGGCTGCCGTCGCGGTCGACGCCGATCGAGTTGAGGTGGAAGAAGTCGTATGGAAGGGCGGTCGTCGAGCGATTCGCGGGTTCGTAGGATTCGCTGAATGCGACGTGATCGATGCTCGTCCATTCGTACATCACGAGGCCCGTCTTGACGTCGATCTCCTGGAAGACGCTGTCGGTGACGCCCCCGTAGTCGGGACCGCCGACCGATGAGAGGTTGCACAGAATCGGGTCGTACGCGGTGATCAGCGCGGTACCCTGCGGCGTGAGCTGGAGCTCGTGAAGGTCAGCCTGCAGTCCGTTGCCGGCGCGCACGTGCGCGATGTCCGTGTATGTGTCGTCGGCGATCACGTCTTCGCCCAGTCCGAACCCGTGCACGATGATGTTTCCCTGCCACCACGTGAGCACCGGTTTGCCCTCGTATTCCTGGACCTGCAGATCGGTCGCCTCGGTGCCCGCGGGCAGCGGCTTGAACCACACCAGCCCGCCGCTCGGTTCGAGGATCATCGGCCCCGCCTGTCCGGTGCCCCCGTACGGCGCCACGAACACGTCTTCGCCCGCGACGGCCGGCGGTTGGGCGGTGACGGTCACAACCGGCGGCTGCAGTTCCGGGCGCGAGTGAAAGCCCTGGACTTCCGTGGCGCTGCCCGGGACGGCGCTCCTGGGCGTGGTGGTGATCTGATCCTGGGTTGCGACCTGGAACTCGTCGAGCAGCGCCCGCGCAGAGCCGTGGACGCGAACCTGTGCGCGCACCGTCACGCGCTCGCCCGCGACGAACGGGCTCGACGGCAGGAAGCTCGCACCGTCGCCCTGCGAGTATGGGGCCAGGCGCCCGCTGTGGGCACCGGTGCGCGAGCCGACGACGCTGATCGCGCTGAGATCGCCCGCGGGCACGCCGAGGAAGCTGATCTGCGTCTGCGGGGTCGCGTCGCGGCTGCCGGCCAGCGGCGAGACCGTCACGACGCCGTCCTGCAGCGCCGAGTTGTCCAGGGTGGCGGGAGCGCACGCCGGCCCCGTCTGCGCCGCGGCGGCGCTCCCCGCGGCGAGCGCCAGCCCCAGGGTCGCGACCGCCCCTAGGATGAGAGCGCGCATGGAGAGCATCGACCCGGAGCAGGATAGGAGAGTCGACAGACGCACCGCGATCAAGCACGGGCTCGTCGCCGGCGGGCTGCTGGCGGGGGCGGGCGCGGCGATCGCGGCGGCCGCGGTGGACAACGACGGCGGCTCGAGCTCGCCGCCGAGCACCGCCCGCGTTCCCGCCGTCGCGCCCGCGACACCCAGCGTCAGATCCGACAAACCGAACATCCTCGTGATCGTCGTCGACCAGCTGCGCTTCCCGCAGTGGCTCTCGCCCGACCCCGGCGGCCTCGGCCTGCCACCCAACCTGCAGGCGCTGCGCGAGGGCGCCGTGTCGTTCGCCAGGCACTACACCGCCTCCAACGACTGCTCGCCCGCGCGCTCGACGCTGCTCACCGGCCTGTACACGCATCAGACGGGCTGCATGATCACCGGCGGCAGCACCCTGGCCCCCGACTTCCCCACGTGGGGGACGATGCTGCGCGAGCACGGCTACAGCACGCGCTGGCTCGGCAAGTGGCACCTGACGCACGGCGACAACCGCTGGAGCTACTTCAGCGGCGAACAGGCGCTCGAGCGCTACGGCTTCGACGGCGGCATCTTCCCTTCGCCGGACGGCGCGCCCGGCCAGGGCTGGCGCGTGGACCCGCACATCGCCGCCAGATTCGCCGACTGGTTCGCGCAGGAGGGCCGCTCGGAGCCGTGGTGCACGACCGTCTCGTTCGTCAATCCGCACGACATCGCGTGGTGGTACAAGTGGAGCGACCGCGTCGCGCCGGAGGCGAGCGCCGCGCGCACCGTGCAGCGGCTGCCGCCCAACTACGAGACGCCGGAGCTGCTGCTCGAGCGCCGCAAGCCGCGCTTGCAGCGCTCCTTCCAGGAAACCGCCGCCGCGTCGTTCGGGCCGGTGCCGTTCGCCGGCCCCGAAGCCGGCGGAAAATGGCTGGAATTCCTCGACCTGTACATGAAGCTGCAGCTCGAGGTCGACCGCCACATCGGCCAGGTGATGCGCACGCTGGAAAGCCGCCCGGAGGTGGCCGCGAACACCGTGATCGTGTTCACCTCCGATCACGGCGAGTACGGCGCCTCGCACGGGCTGCGGGGCAAGGGCGCGAGCGCATACGAGGAGTGCACGCGCGTGCCGCTGCTCGTGAAGGACCCCCGCGGGCTGCTCACCGCCGCCCCCGAAGTCCAGCGCACGCAGCTCAGCTCGAGCGTCGACGTGGCACCGCTGCTGCTCACGATCGCCACCGGCTCGGACGCCTGGCGCAGCGACCCGCACTACGCGCAGATCGCGGGCCGCCTGGATCTGGCGGCGATCCTCGCCGACCCGACCGCGCCGGGGCGCTCGTTCGTGCTGCACGCCACCGACGAGACCGTCACCGAGTTCGCGGTCGAGCCGTACGCGGCCGACGCGCCGCTGCACGTCGTTGCGATGCGCACGCCGCAGGCCAAGTACGTGACGTACTCCAACTGGCCCTACAGCGGCATCGCACCGAAGTCGGAAGGGCAGGAAGTCGAGCTGTACGACTACAGCACGCATAGCGGGCGCCTGGAGCTGCACAACAGCGCCGGCGAAAGCGCCCTGGAGGAAGGCCTGCGCGCGGAATACGAACAGGCCTTCAACGAGGAGCTGCGCGCGCCGCTGCCGCGACGCCTGGTCCCCGCGCACGCGCGCGGCTTCGCCGACTACTTCTCGACCGCCAGGCACATTGCGATCAGCGCCGCCGCCCGCCGCAAGCGCCGCGGCGAACGCGAAGCCGGAGCGCCCCAGGGGTTCCCGCCGAGCACGCCGTTCAGGTCTCCGGGCGGGCTGGGCGCACCGGGCGCGTAGGGACGGGCTTTTCAGCCCGTGACGGTGACCGTCGGCGAGGTGCCGATCACGGCTCCCGCGGCGTTCAGCGCCTGCACCGCGACGTGGGAGCCGGCGGACGCGGCGGGCAGCGCGATCGCCGTCTCGAAGCCGCGCTTCGGCGCGCTGGCGGCCAGCTTCAGGCTCGCTGCCGAGGATCCGGCGAGCACGTTCCAGGAGGCGACTTCGGTGGCGCCGTTCCAGCTCGCGTACGCCGTCGCGCCGCCGTGTGGGCCGGTGCCGGCGACGGCGGCCACGGCCGGCGGGTTCGCCGGCTGTCCGCTCCACGGCGCCACGAAGGCGCGGTAGGACTCCCAGTCGGGCGGCAGGTGGGCGTCGAACAGCACCTGGCCGGTGGCGCTGACCTCCGAGAGGTAGCCGGCCTGTCCCCAGCCGACCATCCAGTCGCCGCCCGCGAGCGCCTGCACGTTGCCCTGGCTGTCGGCGACGAGCGGGCTCTGGTGTTCATAGCTGCGCGCGAGCGTCGCCGTCATGTTCGCCTGATCGAGCGTCACTTCGATCGCGCGCGACTGCGAGTGCACCTTTGGAGACGCGCCGTTGTCGAAGAACGTGATCGCGCCGTCGGGCTGCTGGCGCGCGTCGTGCTGCCACGCGGTGCTCGCTCCCGGCCCCAGCTTGAAGCTCGAGCGCTTGCCGCCGAGCTGCCAGCGCACCTGGCCGGTCTTGCCGTCGACGTCGTAGGCCGCCCAGGTGTTGCGCGAGCCGACCAGCAGGTCGCCGTCGTGCTCGACGTCGATCGAGTTGATGTGGAAGTAGTCGAACGGTTCGTGTTTGCTCGTGGTGGCCGGCGAGGAGTAGGAGCTCGTCAGCGGCACGTGATCGAGGCTGTGCCACTCGTACATGACGAGGCCCGTCTTCAGGTCGATCTCCTGCAGCAGCGTGTCGGCGACGGCGCCGTCGCGCGGGCCGCCAACGCTCGCGAGGTTGCAGTCGATCGCGTCGTACACGGTGATCAGCCCGGTTGCCTGCGGCGTGATCTGGAATTCGTGCAGGTCGGGCTGGTAGCCGTTGCCGGCACGCACGTAGGCGATGCTCTGGTAGGCGCTGTTGGCGATCACCTCGCCGGCGGTCCTGCTGCCGTCGGCGACCAGCGGGTCCTGCCACCAGGTGAGCGCCGGCTTGCCTTCGTATTCCTGAACGCGGAAGTCGCCGGCGCGCGTTCCCGGCGGTCCGAGCGCCTTGAACCAGATCAGTTCGCCGTGCGGGCTGAGGATCATCGGCCCGTACTGGCCGACACCGGCGTAGGGGGCGATGAACAGGTCGCCGGTGGCGGCGCGCTCCCCGGGGGAGACGGTCACGTCCGGCGGGCGCAGCTGCGTGCGCGAGTGAAAGCTCTGGTAGTCCGTCGGCGCGGCGGTCGGGATCGCGTGCGGGTTTTTGGCGACGCCCACGACCGCGGCGCTCGAGGAGCCGGGCGTGTCGCGCACGGCCACGGTGAAGCTCCAGGCGAACGGAGTAGTGCTGGCGCCTTCGCGCAGCTCGGCGTGGACGGTCACGACCTCGCCGCCGGCGAACGGCCGCGCCGGCAGGAAGCTCGCGCCGTCGCCCTGGGAGTAGGCCTCCAGGCGTCCGGTGTGAGGCCCGGTGCGCGAGCCGGAGACCCGTATGTCGGCGAGCTCGCTCGCGGCAACGCCGAGGAAGCTGATCTGGGTGGCGGTCGAGGCGTCCCTGGTGTCCGGCCCGGGCGACACGGTCACGCGTTCGCCGGCCAGCGCCTCGGACACGTTCAGGCTGGGCGGCACGCAGCTGGGCGAGGCCCCCTGCGGGACCGACGCCGAGCGCGCGGACGGGAGCACCACCAGCCCCACGAGCGCGGCGACCGCGGCGAGCGCCGCCAGCGCGATCAGGCCGACGAGGGCGGCAGGCCCGCGGCGACGAACGGGAGCGCGGCGGCGGGTGGACGCGCGAGCGGAGGCGGACGCGCGCGCCACTAATCCTTGACCGTCGCCGAGGTGCCGATCACGGCGCCGGCGGCGTTCAGCGCCTGCACGGCCACGTACGGGCCGGCGGCGGGCACGGCGATGCTCGTCTGGAAGCCGGCCTTGGCGGCGGTGGCCACCGCTGTGAGCGCGCCCGTCGAGGCGCCCGCGAGCACGCGCCAGGAGGCGACTTCGGTGGCCCCGTTCCAGCTGACGGCGACCGCGATCGTGCCGCCGGCGCCGGGCGCCGCCACCACCGCGGGCACGCCCGGCGCGTGCCCGCTCCACGGGTACAGGTAGGTCCTGAAGTCCTGGACGCTCTTGCCGAGCGTGCCGTCGAGCAGGACGTGCCCGGAGGAGTCGTACTCGGTGAAGTTGGGCAGCCCGCCGTAGCCCATCAGCCAGTCGCCGCCGGGGAGGCTGAGCGTGTTGCCCTGGCTGGAGGCGAGCAGCGTCTTCGTGGGGTTCGTGAGCTGCTTGACGAGCGTGACCGCGTGCGTCTGCAGGCTGGGGTCGAGCAGCAGGCCCCGGGACTGCTTCTCCTTGGGCGGATCGGAGCCGTTGTCGAACACCGAGATCAGCCCGCCGGGCTGCCATTCGGCGTCGTGCTGCCAGTAGGTGCGCGTGCCGGGGCCGAGCTTGAAGCTCGAGTGTTCGCCGCCGAGGCGCCAGCGGACCTCGCCGCTGCGCTCCTCGACGTCGTACAGCGCCCATGTGTTGCGCGATGACAGCAGCACGTTGCCGGGCTGATCGGCGCCGGCCGCGCCAACTTCGAGACCGGGGCCGGTCCCCCCGGGCGAGATCGAGTTGATGTGCACGTAGTCCCAGGGGTAGGAGGCTCTGGGCGCGGGGTTGTGCGATTCGCCGATCGGGATGTGCCCGAGCGCGTGCCATTCCCACATCACGAGGCCCGTCTTGACGTCGATCTCCTGGACCACGGAGTCGGTGATCACGCCGTCGCGCAGGCCGCCGTACGGAGACAGATTCATCTCGATCGGGTCGAACATGTCGATCCAGGCGGTGCCTTCGGGCGTGAGGCGGAATTCGTGCAGGTCGGCGTGGTAGCCGTTGCCGGCGCGCACGGCGCCGATGCGCCGGTAGGAGGTGTTGGCGATCACGTCTTCGCCCTGCCCGAAGCCGACCTCGAGGATGCGGCCCTGCCACCACGTGAGCACGGGCTGGCCGCCGAGCTGCTGGACCCGCAGGCTGGTGGCGGCCTCGCCGGCGGGCAGCGGATCGAACCACACGAGCGCGCCGTTCTGTTCGGCGATCATCGGCCCCGCGGCGCCGTCGCCCTGGTAGGGCGCCAGCAGCAGGTCGCCGGGCGCGGCGCCGGGCTTGGCGGGCGTGGTGATGTCGACGGTCGACGGCGTCAGCGACGGCGCGGTGCTGTAGTGCTGGACGGCATTGGGATCGCCCGCGTTGATCGGGAACTCCGTCTGGCTGACGGGCGCCTGGTGAGCGATCGTGAAACTGGAGCGCGCAGCGCGCGTGACACCGCCGGCGCTCACCTGCGCGGTGACCGTCACCTGCTCGCCGGCGAGGAACGGGTGCGCCAGCAGGAAGCTCTCGCCGGTGCCCGTCGAGTACGCGCGCAGCACGCCCGCGTGCGCGCCGCTGCGCGAGCCCGTCACGCGCACGTCCGACACTGTCGTCGCGGACGTGCCGAGGAAGCTGATCTGCGTGCTCGGCGACGCGTCCGGGGTGCCCGGCTCGGGCGAGACGGCAACCGGGTTGGCGGTGGCGGCGCCCGCGGCGGCGTCGGCGGTGAGCACGGCGGGCGGGCTGGCGGTCGAGGCGGATCCGCACGCGCACAGGCCGGCGCCCAGCGCGAGCACCGCGAGCACCGCGACCGATCGAAGATCGGCCAGCATGGTCAGGCGGGTCATCACAGCGTCGAACCCTAGAAGGTCCGTGAAGTTCCGATCACCCTGCCGGCCGAGTCGAGCGCCTGCACCTCGAAGCTCGTGTAGCCGGCCGGCACGGGGATCGCCGTCTCGAAGCCGGACCTGGCGACACTCGCAACGGCGCTCATGCGCCGGCCGCCGTGCCCGGCCATGACCCGCCATGAGACGACCTGGGTGGCGCCGTTCCAGCTCGCGTACACCGTCGTCCCGCCGCCGGTGCTGCGGGCGGCGGCGGCGGGCGCGGTGAGCGGCAGGCCGACCCACTGCTCGACCATCGAGCGGTAGCTCAGGTCGGAGCCGGGGAAGCGCCCTTCCAGCAGCAGCTTGCCGGACGGGCTGTACTCGGACAGGTACGGTTCCGAGCCCCAGCCGACGAACGTGTTGCCGTTGGCCAGCGGCTGCGTGTCGCCCATGTATTCGGATTCGAACACGCCGCCGCCGGTGTACTGGTGCAGCAGCGTCGCGGTGCGTGCGGCCATGTCGAGCTCGAGCACGAGCCCGCGCGAGGGTCCGGTCGCCGGCACGGAGGTGCCGCCGCCGGTGAGCTGGCAGCAGTGGTCGTCGAACATGCTGACGGTGAGACCGCTCTGCCCGCCCGCCTCGAGCGCGACGTCGTGCTGCCACTGGAAGGCGGCGCCCGGGCCGAGCTTGAAGCTCGAGTGCCTGCCGCCCAGCGTCCATTGGATCTTGCCGGTGTCGGCGTTGACGAGGTAGGCGGCCCAGGTGTTGCGCATCGAGACGAGGAACTCCCCGTTGCCGGTCAGATCGACCGCGTTGACGTGGTAGGCGTCCCACGGGAACCCGTTGGTCGGCACGCTGGCCCACGAGTCCCCGAGCGGGATGTGGTCGAGCGCATCCCAATTGCGCAGGAGCTTGCCGGTGCGCAGGTTGTACTCCTGTATGGCCGAGTCGATCAGCGCGCCGTTGTAGGCGCCGCCGTAGCTTGAGAGGTTGCGGGCGATGTTCTTGTTGGCGGTCACCCACGCGTCTTCGCCTGAGATCACCATCGCATGCAGCGTCAGCACCCAGCCGTCCGTCGCTTTGAGCCTGGCGACCGTCTGGTAGTGCTGGTTGACGACCACGTCTTCGCCCTGTTCGGTGGCGCCGGTGTTGGTGACGACGCCCTGCCACCACGCAAGCGCCGGCTTGCCTTCGTAGGTCTGCAGGCTGAGGTTGGACGCGACGAGCTTTTCGGGCACCGGCTGGAACCACACCGGCTGCAGGTTGCTGTCGAGGATCAGCGGCCCGCTCTGGCCGACGAGCGGGGGATAGTTGATGTTGTAGAAGTTGGCGGTGAAGATGTAGCCCTGCGCGAGTGTGCCGGCGGATGCGCGCTTCTCGGCTGTGAGCTTGGGCGGGTGCAGCGCCGGGGCGGTGACGAAGCTGTAGGCGCCGTTGGTCGTGTACCTGCCGACCGGGGCGCCGTGCGAGCCCGCGAAGGCGGTGTCGAGCGCGACGAAGCCCACGACCACGACGCCCACCGCGAGCGCCAGACGGCGCGCCGCTCCCTTGACCGCGCCGTCGGGCCTGGGCAGCGCCGTGAAGGTGACGAGCGCCGCCGCGGCGGCCAGACCACCGCCGATGAGGTAGGCGAGACGGAAGCCGTCGGTCAGCGACTGCGGCACGCCGTGGCCGGTGCCGATCAGATGGCTGCTGCGCGAGGTGGCGAGCGTGACCAGGATCGCGAGGCCCAGCCCGCCGCCCACCTGGCGCGAGGTGTTGACGAGACCGGATGCGAGCCCCGCCTGCCCCTCCTTGGCGCCCTGGGTGGCGGCGATCGTGGAGGGCACGATCGACATCGCGATGCCCGCCGCCGTCAGCAGCCCGGGAAGCATGATGTACACGATCGGGCTGCCGCTGGGGCCGATTTTCGCGAGCAGCAGCATCCCGCTCGTCAACATCACGAGCCCGCCGCCGAGCACCGGCCGCACGCCGAACGTGCTCACGAGCTTGCCGGTGCGCGAGGCGACCAGCATGATCATCAACGTCATCGGCAGGAAGATCAGGCCGGTGTGGAGCGCGGAGAGGCCCAGCACCTGCTGCAGGTAGAGGGAGCTGACGAACCACAGCGGGAACAGCGAGGCGCTGAACAGCAGCACGATGTTGTTGGCGATGCGCAGCGGCTTGGTCAGCTCCTTGAACGGGATCAGCGGCTCGCTGGCGAAGCGCACCTCGATCACGCCGAACACCGCGAGCAGCGCGAGGCCGCCGATGATCGGCCCGAGCGCGACGAACGTGCCCAAGCCGGACAGCCCCGCTTCGACGATCCCGAACACGAGCACGATCTGGCCGATCGTCAACGTCAGCGCGCCGGCGAGGTCGAAGCTGCGGGCTCCTGATCCTCGGCGGCGCTCGCTGACGACCGCGTAGGCGACGACCGCGGCGGCGATCCCGATCGGGGGGTTGATCAGCAGCACCCAGCGCCAGCTGAGCTCTTCTGTGATGAGCCCGCCGAACAGCATCCCGGCGGCGCCGCCGAGGCCGTTCATCGACGCCCATGCGCCGATCGCGCGGTGCAGCTGTGGGCCGGGGGCGAACGAGGAGGTGATGATCGCCAGCGAGCACGCCGCCATCAGGGCGCCGCCGATGCCCTGCGCGGCGCGCGCGACGACGAGCGTCACGCGGTCCGGCGCGAGGCCGCCGGCCAGCGAGGCGAGCGCGAACACGAGCAGCGCCAGGACGAACATGCGGCGCTGCCCGAAGTGGTCGGCGGCACGGCCGCCGAACATCAGGAAGCCGGCGAACGTGATCGAGTACGCGTCCACGATCCACTGCAGTTCCGGCGCCAGGAACCCCAGGCCGGACTGGATGTGAGGCAGCGCCACGTTGACGATGCTCAGGTCGAGGATGACCATGAACTGCGCCACGCAGCAGACGACGAGCAGCCAGTTCGAGCCCGCGCCCTGCCTGCCCTCGTCCTGCGCAGGCGCCTGCGCTGCCCGCGGCCCAGCGGTCGTCTCAATACTCATTGCAGCTGAGGACGCCTGGTAGGGTGAGCGCCCGAACCCCCGCACGTCGATGACGACTGGAGCCCGGCCGATGAGAAGAACGCCACTGACCGCCATGCTAGCCGCAGTGGCCGCTCTGGGGTGCAGTGTGGCGGTGGCGGGTTGCGGCGGCAAAGAGGGCGGCTCGACCGCGACGCAGACGACGAGCGGCCAGGGCAGCACGTCGACCACCACGACGGTGGCGAAACACAAGCACTCGACGAAACCGGCCTACTGATCATCCCGACCGCCGGGCGCTCGGCAGCGAGGCGGCGTAGCTGATCGCGCCGACCGTCCGCGAGGTGCCGAGCACGTGGCCGGCCGCATCGAGCGCCTGTACCGCCACGCGCGCGTACTTCTTGGGCAGGGTCGTGGCGCTTTCGAAGCCGTCGGCGTGGATCGTGGCCTGCGCACCGAGCGACCCCGTGCGCGCGCCCGCGAGCACGCGCCAGGCGGCCACTCCGGTGGCGCCGTTCCAGCTGGCGTGCACGATCGTCTCTTCGCCGGTGTCGTTGAGGCTGGCGAGCACCGTCGGCGGGCTCAGCGGGCGCCCGCTCCAGGGGAAGCGGTAGGCCCGGTAGAAGGCCATGTCGAACGGCAGGTTGGCGTCGAACAGCAGCGTGCCGTCGCGGGCGTACTCGCTGATCGCGGGCACGCCGCCATAGCCCACGACGGCGCTCCCGTCCGCGAGCGTCTGCATGTCGCCCTGGCTGGGGGCGAGCAGCGGCGGGTTGGCGTGCGTGTAGGCGGCGACGAGGCGCGCCTGATGGGTCCTGAAGTCGAGCGCGATCCGCACGCCGCGCGACTGCTGGTGGATCGGCGGGTTGGAGCCGTCGTCGAAGAACGTGACTTCGCCGTCGGCGAGGATGCGGCCGTCGTGCTGCCACGCCGTTTCGGTGCCCGGCCCCATCTTGAACGAGCTCTTCAGGCCGCCGAGGCGCCAGAGGATCCTGCCGCTCGAGCCTTCCAGCTGATAGCCGGCCCAGGTGCTGCGCGCGGAGATGAAGACGCGCCCATCGGGCTGGAGATCGATCGAGTTGACGTGAAACCAGTCCCACGGGGTGCTGGTGCTCGGCGCTTCGGTCTCGGACTCTTCGGCGCCGACGTGGTCGAGGCTGTGCCATTCCCAGCGCACGAGGCCCGTCTTCATGTCGATCTCCTGGATCGCGGTGTCGACGATCACCCCGTCGCGCGCGCCTTTGACCGGGGCGAGATCGCAGCTGATGGGGTTGAACGCGGTGATGTAGGCGATGTCGTTGGGCGCGATCTGGAAGTCGTGCAGGTCCGCCCGCAGGCCGTTGCCGCCGCGCACCCTGGCGACCGTCCGGTAGCGGGAGTCCGTGACGACGTCTTCGCCCTGGCCGAAGCCGAGCGAGAGCACGCGCCCCCGCCACCAGGTCAGGTCGCGCTGCCCTTCGTATGTCTGCTCGTTGAGGTCCTCCGCCGTTTCGCCGCCCGAGAGCTGCTCGAACCACACGAGCCGGCCCTGCGGCGTGTAGATCAGCGGCCCGTACTGGCCGGGGCCGGGCCCGTTGGTGGTGAGGATGTCGCCGGCCGCGGGATCGCGGTCGGGGACGGTGACGCTGAGGATCGGCGCCTGCACGCCGGGGAGCGTGTCGAAGCTCTGGTAGTCGGCGGGCGCCGCCGGCGGGTTGGGGAACTCGGGGACGCTCGCGGTCGGATACGGGGTGTCGACGCGGAAGGCGAACACGACGTGCCTGGCGGCCCCGGCGCTCGTCGCCGACCCGCCGGCGCCGATCACCGCGCGCACGGTCACGCGCTCGCCCGGCTCCAGCGGCCTGTCGAGCACGAAGCTGGCGCCGTCGCCCTGGTGGTATGGATCCACGCGGCCGGCGTGGCCACCGGACGTCGAGCCGACGACCGAGACGTCCCGGATGTTGGCGACGTTGGTGCCGAGAAAGCTGATCTGGGTGTGGGGGTTGGCGGTGTCGGTTCCGGGCGCGGGCGAGACGTCGACGCCGGTGCCGGGCAGGGTCGCGTCGTGTTCGAGCGTGCTCGGCAGGCAGGAGGGCGAGCTCGCGATCGCGCTGCGCTTGGAGCTCCCGCCGAACAGGCCGAGCCCGGGGGAGCCGCTGGCGACGGCGGCGACGATCCATGCGATGACCGCGACCAGCAGGACGATGTACCCGTTGCGTTTCATGTGCGCTTGGCGGCCGGACGCGACAATATCGGGGAACCCTGCCGTAACCCGCCGGGTTTCGCAGCGCGGGGGCATCCTTAGGAAGTTCTTCGCGGTGGCGCCGGCGGCGCTGGCATGGCGTACGCTCTGACCATGAGGGCGAGGGTGCTCGGTTCCGCGCCGGCGGCGCTGGCGGCTGGCTTCGCGATCGCGGCGATGGCGGGCCCGGCGACCGTGCCGGCGAGCGCGCTGGCCGATCCGGCGGACGTCGCGACGACGCAGGCCTACCTGCAGGCCAACTACGCGCTCGTGAGCTACTTCGCATCGCACATCCCGGCGGCGAGAGCAGAGCTCTCGAGCGTCCTGGCGGGGGTTCGGCGCGAATGCCCGAGCGCTGCCGCAGGATCCCCGGAGAACGTCGACTCCGAACAGCTCAGCAACGAGGTGATAGGGACGATGGTGACGACCGTGGTTCAGCGCAACCTCGCGCCGATCCGAACGGCGATCCGGGCGACCGCCCACCTGCGCTGGAGCAACCGCGCGCTCACCGGGGACATCCAGTCATACGCGGCCAAGGGGAAGGCGCTCACCTCGCTGGCGGTGCCGCATCTGTGCGCGGACGTGAAGGCGTGGGCCGCCGGCGACTTCGAAACGCTGCCCGCGCCCACCGCGAGCTTCGCCCCGCGCTTCATGTCCGTGTGGGTGGCGCCGGGCTATCTGCCGGCGGCGCTGTCCGCGTACGAGACCGCGGAAGACAGGACGCTTGCCCACCGCACGGCCCAGCTCGAAGAACAGTGGTCGGAATTCGAAGCGTTCGAAGTCGAAACGTGGGGCAAGGTCATGGACGTGCTCGAGCTCTGGCCGTGAGCTCGCCGGGCGCGGGCCTCCGCGCCGAGACGGCCGGTTTCAGGCGACCGCCTGCAGGTGCCGGTAGGGGGCGCCGCGCAGCTCGCGCACGAGCGCGTCGAGCAGTCCCTCCTCGTCCTCCTCGCGCCCGTCGGTGACCGCCCCGATCAGCGAGCGCTTGCGCTCGAGCAGCGTCGCGATCGTCTCGTCGATCGTGTCGGCGGCGAGCAGGTAGGAGGCGTTGACGGCGTCGCGCTGGCCGATGCGGTGGCAGCGATCCTCGGCCTGGTCGTGCTTGGCGGGTGTCCAGGCGAGCTCGAGGAAGGCGATGTTGGAGGAGCGCGTGAGCGTGATGCCGTGGCCGGCGGCCTCGAGCGAGCACACGATCAGCTGCCCGGCCGCTGCCTGGAAGGAGCGCAGCGCGGCGTCGCGGGCGACGGCGCTGTCCTCGCCGAGGATGTGCAGAGCCGCGGGGAAGCGGGCAAGCACCGCCCGCTGGATCTCGCGGTGGTGGGCGAACACGACCAGCGGCTCGCCGGAGGAGCAGAAGTCGTGGATCCACGCGAGCGCCGCGTGGAGCTTGCCGCGCGCGGCCAGCAGCTTGAGCGCCTCCAGCCGCACCAGGCGCTCGGCGCGCAGCGCGGCGGCGACCTTCGCGTCGAGCTCGCGCAGGTCAAGCGGCTGGCTGCGCAGCCACGCCACCAGGTCGCTCTCGGCGAGCCGGTACTCGGCGTGGTTGTCCAGCTCGACCGGCACGATCGCGCGCGTCTTCGCCGGCAGCTGCGGCAGCACGTCGGCCTTCAGACGGCGCACGAAGCAACGCGCGCGCAGGTGCCAGTGCAGGCGCAGGTGGGCATCGGGGCCGCGGAAGCGCTGACCGAAACGCGCCCCCGAGCCGAAGTCCTCCAGCCGCCCGAGGATGCGCAGCTGGGAGATCAGCTCCGCCGGCCGGTTGGTGACGGGGGTGCCGCTGAGCGCGAGCACGAGCCCGTCGCGCGGCACCGTCGCCGCCAGCCGCTGCACCGCCTGGGTGCGCTTGGCGGCGGCGTTCTTGCAGTAGTGGGACTCGTCGAGCACGAGCGCGCGCGGACGCAGCGCGTGCAGCTCCTGCAGGCGGGCGGCGACGATGTCGTAGTTGACGACGGTGATGTCAGCGGCGGCGGGGGCCTCGGCGCGGTCGTCGACGCCGACACCGGAGAGCGCGTGCGCCCCCGTCCCGTTGCCGGAGAGCGCGCGGGCGCTGCGCCGCGGCAACCAGCGCTCGAGCTCGCGCAGCCAGTTGAGCTTGAGGCTCGCCGGGCACACGACCACGGCCGGGTAGCAGCCGGCGGCCTCGATCGCGGCGAGCGCCTCGATCGTCTTGCCGAGGCCCTGCTCGTCGGCCAGGAATGCGCGCCGGCGGGCCAGCAGGTAGCTGACGCCGGCGCGCTGGAACGGCTTGAGCTCGCCGCCGAGGCCGGCGACGTGAAGCGGCGCGTCGGTGGCGGCCGACAGCGCCACCAGCCCGGCGGCGCGCGCGTGCTGCTCGCGGATCTCCTGCAGCAGCGCGAGCGCCTCGGGCTCGACCCACACCTCGCCGTCGGCGAGGAACGCGTCCAGCTGCGGCACGCAGAACGGGTCCGCGCGAATCGCCGGAAGCTGGGAGTGCTCGCTTGTGCCCCTCAGGGTGCGTGCGCCGCCGCCGCGACGACCGACCGGCTGCAGTGCGCCTCTCAGCGCCGCGAACTGTCCCAGCCTGGCGGGATCGTGGCCGGCGGCGAGCACGAACGTCGGATCCTCGTGCACGCTCGAGCACTCCAGGACGGCCGGCGGCGCCGGGCGCCCGTCCTCGAGCGCGGCGATGCACCGTTTGGCGGCCGGACCGATCCACGCGTCGAGCCCGGCCATCAGCCGCCACGACTGGAGCGTGAGCGGCACCGTGGCGCCGCCTTCGACGCTCGTCGCGAGCTCGCGCAGCGCCCGTGGCAGGCGCCGCTCGTCGCCGAGCAGCACGAACACGGGCGCACCGCTCGAGGCGGGCGGCCCTCCCACTTCGACGTTGCCGCGCCAGGTGGTGGCGCGCGTCAGCCAGGCGCGCACGCGCGGATCGACGCTCACGTCCTCGATGTGCTCGAGCAGCTCCGCCAGCAGCTCCGCCTGGTGCTCGACCGCCGCGAGGCCGAACGTCCCGGCCGGACCCTCGAGCGCGCGCACGCCGAAGCGGGCGGCGAGCACGCGGGCCAGGTCCGCGCGCTCGGCCGCGATCAGGATCCAGTGCTCGCCGCGGCGGTCGCGGCGGAGCTCGACGTCGTAGCCCGGGGCCGGGCGGGCTTCGCGCGCGCGGGTGACCACAGTCCCTGCACGCTCGTCGCGCTCACCTTCGGCAAGCGCGCGCAGCGCCTGTCGCGCGGCGTCGCTCACACGCACGCTGCCCGTCCGCTCGACGAGCGTGTGCACGAGCGCGGCCGCGTGGTCGTCCAGCGGCACCAGCGCGCGGCCGATCGCCGGCACGTTGTACGCGTCGGGGTGCTCGAGCAGCGCCGCGACGGGCTCCGGCGCGGCGTCGGTGGCGAAGCTCAGCCACCAGTCCTCGTCGGGGCGCGCAAGATCGAGCAGGCACTCCTGCGAGCGCCGGCGCGCGCGGCGGCGCGCGAGCGCGCGAGCGAGCGCGTCGCTGACGTCGGGGCGGTTGGGCAGGCCGGCCAGCAGACGGGCGAGCGCCTCGGCCTGGTCGGGGCCAAGCGGGATGCACCACGCCCGCGCGACGGGATCCCAACGGCGCCCGGGGATCGCGCGCAACAACTGGCGCAGGCGCTCGTCATAGGGGAAGCGCAGCACGGCCTCGTCGCGCTCGAGCGTCGCTTGAAAGGGAGCCCCTGACATGAGCAGAGCACGATAGGCGCCACGGGGGATGGTCGCGGTGGGCCGGCTAGGGTGGGACCTGGAACGAGCGTCGAAGCGAGGAGACCGAGATGGCGAGCATGAGGGTCGTGCAGGTGAGCGAGCGGGGCGGCCCGTTCGAGCTGGTGCAGCGCGAGGTGCCGACGCCGGGCGCCGGCGAGGCGCTGGTGCGCGTGCACGCGTGCGGCATCTGCCACAGCGACTCGTTCGCCAAAACGGGCTTCCCGGGTCTGTCCTGGCCACACGTCCCCGGGCACGAGATCGCAGGCGTTGTGGCGGCGCTGGGCGCGGGCGTCAAGGGCTGGGAGGTCGGCCAGCGGGTGGGCGTCGGCTGGTTCGGCGGCAACTGCGGCTACTGCCGCCAGTGCCGCCGCGGCGATCTCATGAACTGCGCCAACATGGAGATCCCCGGCATCACGATCGACGGCGGCTACGCCGACTACGTGCTCGTCAAGGCCAGCGCGATGGCGGCGATTCCCGACGAGCTCTCCGCCGTCGAGGCCGCGCCGCTGCTGTGCGCGGGCGTGACCACGTACAACGCGCTGCGCCACAGCGGCGCCCACGCCGGCGATCTGGTTGCGATCCTGGGCGTTGGCGGGCTCGGGCATCTGGGGGTGCAGTTCGCAGCCAAGCTCGGCTTCGACACGGTCGCGATCGCCCGCGGCACCGCGAAGCGGCAGCTGGCCCTCGAGCTGGGCGCCCGCCGCTACATCGACAGCACCGGCGAGGACCCCGCCGCGGAGCTGGGCAAGCTCGGCGGGGCCAGGGTGATCCTCTCGACGATCACCAACGCCGCCGCGGTCACCTCAGTGCTCGGCGGTCTCGGCGTGCGCGGGAAGCTCCTGATCGTGGGCGCGTCGATGGAGTCGATGCAGATCCCTCCCGTGATGCTGATCGGCGGCAGCAAAGCGATCGCGGGGCACGCCTCCGGCCACTCGGGCGACTCGGAGGACACGCTCGACTTCAGCGCGCTGTCGGGCGTGCGCCCGATGATCGAGACGTTCCCGCTCGAGCAGGCCGAAGCGGCGTATGACCGCATGATGAGCGGCGACGCGCGCTTTCGCATGGTGCTGAGCATCGGCGCCTGAGGCGCCGGCGCTCAGGCGTCGCGTTCGACTTTGGACAGCGAGCGCGTGATCGAGCGCGTGAGCGCGGCGCGCACGAGCAACGCGAGCCCAGGGACGGGCGAGGAGAGGCGGATGTCGTAGACGAAGCGCGTTCCGCCGCCGGGCGCGGGCGCGAACTCCATCACGCCGACGTGGCCGCGCAGCGGGCTGCCCTTGGTGATGCGGTAGACGATCCGCTGCGCGGGGACGAACTCGGTGACGGTCTCCTCGAAAGGCGGCAGCGGTCCGATCCGCAGCTGCCTGACCGAGCCGACGCCGTTGCGCTGGCCATCCTCGCCGTCGCGCAGGCGCGCGACGTTCGCTCCGAACACCTCGGCGAGGTTCTCGTGCTCGGCGAGGTGCTCGAAGATGCGCTCGGGCGGCTTGGCGAACTCGTGCTCGACGTGAACGTGATGGGCCCGCATGCGCGAGAGCCTAGACGTCTGCGGCCTGCAGCAGCCCCTCGAGCCGCTCCAGCGCGATCGGCGTGCCCATCGCGACGATCACGTCGCCGCTGAGCAGCGCGGTCTCGGCTGGCGGCTGGGGCTGGAAGTCCGGCCCGCGGCGCAGGCCGACGATCATCGAGCCGCCGCGGATGTCCCCGACGGTCTGCCCGAGGGCGTCGCAGCCCGCGCCGACGGGGATCTCCTCCATGCGGTATTCGGCGTCGACGTCGACGACGCCGCTCAGCTGCGGATGCAGCGCGAGCCTGGCCATCTCGGTGCCGCTGGCCTTGTACGGGGAGATGACGCGGTCGGCTCCCGCGCGCTTGAGCTTCTTCTCGGTGTCCTCGATCGCGGCGCGCGCGACGATCGGGATGTCCGCGCGCAGCTCGCGCGCGGTGAGCGTGATGAACACGTTGTCGGCGTCGGAGTCCGCGCACGCGATGATCGAGCGGGCGCGCGCGATCCCCGCCTGCACGAGCACGTCGTCGTCCGCGGCGTCGCCCTCGATGAAGGTGAGCCCGAGCGTGTCGGCCAGGTGGCGGTTGTGGCTGGCGGAGTCGACGACGACGTAGTTGGCGCGCGCGGCGTGCAGGTCGCGCGCGACCTGGCGCCCGACGCGGCCGAAGCCGCAGATGATGTGGTGGTCTGTGAGCGAGTCGATCATCCGCTGCATGCGCCGCGCGGCGAGCAGGTCACCGAGGTGCCCCGCGACGAAGAACTCGGTGACCGTGGCGAGCGCGTAGAAGAGCGTACCGACGCCGAGCACGACGAGCGCGGTCTCGATGATCTGCCCGGCGGTGGTGCGCGGCTGCGGAAAGCCGCCGACGGTGGCGGCCGTGTCGAGCGCCCAGCGAAAGGCGTACCACAGGCCGACGTTCTCGCTAAGCGCGAGGCCGACAGCGCCGAGCGCCAGCAGGCAGACGACGATCGCGCCGAGCAGCGCGATGCGCCGCACGAACACGTTCAGCTGACCGTGCGTGGCCGCGCCGGCGTGGTCTGGCGCGCGGCGCAGCAGGCGATCGAGGTCCGACACGAGTCCCGCTCTTATACAGCTCCAACGGGCGCCCTGCAGGGATGCCTCGACCCGATGCGAGCGGGCGAGCCGCGGCGCGCGTGTACGCTGGCCTGACTGTGAACGGTCAGGCGACGCCGACTGCGGATCGCCCCGAGCGCCTGCAGATCCTGGTGCTCGAGCACGAAGCCGACGTGCCCGCGGCGCTGTTCGCCGATTGGGCGCGCGAGCGCGGGCATGCGCTGCGCACGCTCGCGGTCCCCGAGCTCGAGCGCTGGCCGGACGCGCGCGCGTTCGACGTCGTGGTCAGCCTCGGCTCGGACGCCTCGGTGCACGCCTCGCCCGCGGGATGGATCGCACGGGAGATCGAGTTCCTGCGGAGCGCGCACGATTCCCGCGTGCCGGTGCTCGGCATCTGCTTCGGCGCCCAGGCGCTCGCGAAGGCGCTCGGCGGCGAGGTCTCGCGCGCGCGGCGCATCCAGCTCGAGTGGGCGACGCTCGAGACGCGCGACCGCGAGCTGATCCCGCCGGGCCCGTGGCTGCGCTGGCACGAAGACGTCTTCACGGTTCCCCCCGCCGGCCGCGAGCTCGCGCGGGCAGGCGGGACGCCGCTGGCGTTTGTGCAGGGCGCGAGCGTCGGCGTGCAGTTCCATCCGGAGGTCGACGCCGAGCTCGCCGACTCGTGGCTGCAGAGCTGGCGGCGCCGGCTGCTCGAGCACGCCGTCGATGACGGGGAGCTGCGCCGCCAGGTGGAGCTTGCGGCGCCGGGCGCGCCCGCTCGCGCCAGCGATCTGTTCGATCGCCTCGCCCGCCTTTGGCGCTATTCGTAGGTGAACTGGTCGCCGGGCGGGGTTTTGGCGCTCTTGGCTTTGCCCACGCTCGCGATCACTTCGACGGTCCCGGATTTGTTCGCCGGCGTGAGCGCGGTGCAACTGGTTTCGGAGGCGCAGTCGACTTCGGTTGCCGCCTTCGAGCCGAACTTGAAGACGGTCGTGCCGACGCCCGGGGCGAACCCGGCGCCGGTGATCGTGACGCTGGTGCCGCCGCCGGCGGGGCCGCTGTCGGGCGCGACGCCTTCGACCGCCGGTATGTACTCGAACTGATCGCCTTTGACGGCCGCGCTGGGTCCGCCAGCCGTCGTTACGGTGACGTTCAGCGTTCCCGCTCCTGCAGGCGACACGGCGGTTATCGAGGTCGAGGAGACGACGGTGTATTCGCGGGCGCCGCTGCCGCCGAAGCTGACGGCGGTGACCCCTGCGAAGTTGGTGCCGGTGATCGTGACCGTCGTCCCGCCCGCCCCGGGGCCCTTCTTGGCCGAGAGCTTCTTGACGGTGGGCGCCGGCGCGTAGGTGAAGCGATCCGCCGGGACGGTGGGGCTGGTGCCTGCGGGCACGGTCACGGTCACGTTGACGGTCCCGACCGCCCCTGGTGGGGAGACCGCGGTGATCGACGTCGGCGAGTGGACGGTGAATTTCTCGGCGCTGGCGGCGCCGAAGTGGACGGCGGTGGCCCCTTCGAAGTTGGTGCCCGTGATCGTCACGGTCGTTTCGCCCGTGGTCGCGCCGCTGTCGGGGCTCACGCCGGTGACGGTCGGGAGCGGTTCGCTGAAGGCGAGGTCGTGGTTGCCGCCCGCCGCGATGCCGTGGGCCTCGGTGAGCGCGCCGACCGTCACGGGAACGTCGCTGGGTTCGCCGGAGCTGCCGTTGCCGAGCTCCCCGTATTTGTTTTCGCCCCACGTCATGACCGCGCCGCCGGCGAGCAGCGCCATGCTGTGCATGCCGCCGGCCGAGATCTGCGTGACCCCGGAGAGCCCGCTCACGGGCACGGGCGTTTCTTCGCTGGCAACGATGCTGCCGTTGCCGAGCTGGCCGTATTTGTCTTCGCCCCAGGCCATGACCGTGCCGCCTGCGAGCAGCGCGAGGCTGTGGTGCTGGCCGGCGGCGATCGCGCTGACGCCGCTCACTCCTTCCACGGGCACCGGCACGTCGCTGAAGCGTTCCACTTCTCCTTCTTCTTCCCCGGGCGGGTCGACGGAGCTGTTGCCGAGCTGCCCGGACTGGTCCGAGCCCCACGCCATGACGCTGCCATCGCCGAGCAGCGCGAGGCTGTGTTCGCCGCCGGCCGCGATCGCGGTAGCCCCCGTGAGGCCTTTGACGGCGACGGGCACGTCGCTGTCGTGGGTGTTGCCGTTGCCGAGCTGACCCTGTTCGTTGGCGCCCCAGGCCTCGACCTTGCCGTCGCTGAGCAGCGCGAGGCCATGTTCGCCGCCGGCCGCGATCGCGGTGACGTTCGTGAGCCCTTCGACTTCGACGGGTTCGGCGCTTTCGGTGGTGCTGTGGTCGCCGAGCTGCCCGGATTCGTTGCCGCCCCACGCCTCGACCCTGCCGTCGCTCAGCAGCGCCAGGCTGAAGTTGGCGCCGGCCGCGATCGCCTTCACGTGGGTCAGTCCATCCACCTTCACGGGCTTGTCGCTCGGCGCGTATTCGCCGTCACCGAGCTGTCCGGATGCGCCGTCGCCCCAGGCCGCGACGGTGCCGTCGGCGAGCAGCGCGAGGCTGTGCCGGGCGCCGGCGGCGACGGCGGTGACGAAGTTGAGTTCGGTGGGCGACACCGGCACGTCGCTCTGCGTGTGGTTGCCGTCGCCCAGCTGGCCGGACGCGTTCTGGCCCCAGCTCACCGCGCGGTAGTGGTGGAGCGCGACGGTCAGCGTCGCCGCTTCGCTGGTCGCTTTGCCAGCCGCGTTGGTGAACGCGGCGCGGTACTCGTAGCCGTTTTCCGAAGCCTGGGCGCTCGCGATCGTGAGCTGGTCTGCGGTGGCTCCCGCGACCGGGCTCCAGGCGCCGCCGCCGTTGGTCGATACTTCCCACTGCACGGTGGGCGCGGGGAAGCCCGACGCGGTCGCTTCGAACGATGCGCTCTGGCCGACTTCGACGGTCGTGCCGATCGGCTGCTCGGTGACGGCGGGCGCCACGTCGACGGTCAGCGTCGCCGCTTCGCTGGTCGCGCTGCCCGCCGCGTTGGTGAACACGGCGCGGTACTCGTCTCCGCGTTCGGAGGCCACGACGTTGGCGATCGTGAATTTGTCGGCGGTGGCTCCCGCGACCGGGCTCCAGGTGCTGCCGCCGTCGGTCGAGAGTTCCCACTGCACGGTGGGCGCGGGGAAGCCCGACGCGGCCGCTTCGAACGATGCGCTCTGACCTTCGTCGACCGTGGTGCTGACTGGCTGTTTGGTCACCGCCGGCAGCTTCTGCACGGTCAGTGTGGCCGCTTCGCTCGTCGCTTCCCCGCCCGCGTTGGTGAACACGGCGCGGTACTGGTCGCCGCTTTCGGAGGTTTTGGCGCCCGCGACCGTGAGCCGGTCGGAGGTGGCGCCGGCAACGTTTTTCCACGTGCCGCCGCCGTTGGTGGAGACCTGCCATTGCACGGTCGGCGCGGGGAACCCGGAGGCAGCCGCTTCGAAGACCGCGCTCTGGCCTTCTTCGACGGTCACGTCGACGGGCTGCAGTGTCACGGCGGGTTTGCTGGTCACGGTCAGCGTGGCCGTTTTGCTGGTCGCCTGGCCAGCCGTGTTGGTGAAGACGGCGGCGTACTGGTCGCCGCTTTCGGCAAGGGTCGTGCTCGCGATCGTGAGCCGGTCGGAGGTGTCGCCGGGGATGAATTTGAAGAGTTTGCCGCCGTCGGTCGAGATCTCCCACTGCACGGTCGGTTCGGGGGTCCCCGACGCGGTCGCTTCGAACGATGCGCTGTGGCCTTCTTCGACTGTCACGCTGACCGGCTGCAGGGTGATTTTGGGAGCTTTGCCCGCCGCGGGTTTGAGCTCGGCGTCCACGCGAGCCCACGCGGGCCCGCTCGTGAGCGCACCCGCGAGCAGCGCCGTCGCGAGCAGCGCGACGAGCAGCCGCAGCCTGGCCATCCGGGTTCCACTGGTCGTCCCTGCCATCGATCCCCTCCCCATGCGGTCGCCGGAGACTACCAGCGCAGTGTCGGACGATCAAGCCGCGTCGCGGTGATCTTCTCGTGAAGGCGATGACGGTCGCTCGCCGGCATGCTCCACAAAGGCGCAGCGGCACCGTTGGAATTGGACGCGGTCAACCACACGAGCTGCGCAACGGCGGGCGCGGAGATCGGTTTGCACAGATGATGGAACCGAACGACTGGCCGCTTGACTCAGTGGGCACTGCCGCACTCGTGGCGCGCGCGGTAGACGACATCGACGAGAGCAGCGAGGAAGACCAGTGCACGCTGCTGTCAGAGCTGCTGTGCGCGGCGTGGGGCAGCCTGTGGGCGCAGAACCAGTGATCGCGCCGCGTCAGGGCGAGAACGGCAGCGCGAGCGTGCTCGACAGCCATGCGGCGCGATCGGCGCTGCCGTCGTAGGCGCCTTCCTCGTCGAGCAGGAATCCCCATCCGGACCAGATCCCGGCGCCGTTGACCCGGCTGCCGGCGCCCAGCGCGCCGGCGAGGGCGGCGGTCGCGGTCGTGATGTTCTCCACGCCGGGCAGGTGCCAGCGGTCGGCGGAGTAGGAGGGGAGCACCGGCACGATCCTCGTCGCGGGGGACACGTTGGCGGTGTAGTAGGCGAGGCTGGCCTGCACCCACTGCTGGTAGGCGGCGACGGTCTTGCTTTCGCTGTCGTAGTACAGCGGATCGATCTGCGCGACCAGCTGCGAGACCTCGTTCAGGAAGGAGGGCGCCCAATTGGAGATGGTGGCCGGCGCGGTGACCGAGAGCCGCCCGTGGAACCCCGCCAGCTGGAAGGCCGCGTGCAGTTCTTCCAGCAGCTCCGGAAAGCCCGGCGTGTCGGGATAGGGCTCGAGGTCAAGCTGCACGCCGGAGATGCCCAACGCGAGCGAGGACCGCACCGCGGCGACGATGTTGGCGCGGGTCGCCGGGTCTTCGAGATCGAGGCCGTTCTTCTTCGCGTCGACCTTGCCGTTGAATACGGCCGTGACGCCGAGGTGGGACCCGTGTTCGGCGTCGTAGGCCGCTGCTTGACCCACCCAGCTGGTGAGCATCTCCGTGTTGTGCTTGGGCACCTTGACGGTGCCGTTGGGCTTGAATTTGGGCATCGCGAAGACGATCTGCCCGATGTCATACGAGTCGACTTCCGCCAGGTAGCCGTCGACTTCGGACGCCGGCAGCAGCGAATGAATCAGCCCGTAGGGCATGTAGATGAGCATTTCGTCGGGATCGGCGGCAGCGGAGGCGCGCGCCGGGGCGCCAAGCGTCGCGAGCAGGGCGAGCGCGACCACGGCCAGGTAGGCCGGCAGCTGGCGTGGCGGTGTGCGCGCTGCGCTCAAGGCTGAGCTCCTCCGGACTCGACATGGGTTGACTGTACAAGACGCCGAACGCTTCGGCCGGCGGGAGAATGCAACGCCTCCGGCGGGGAGATTGGAGTGCCTTAAGCGGGGAGAATGCGCTAGTGCGAGGCGATCACGCGGCCGCGGCCGTCCCGAGCGACGAACGTCTTGGCGCGCGCCGCCTCGGCCTCGCGGCGCTTGCGATCCGCCTTGTGGCGCCGCCACCCTCTGAGCCTTTCCCCAAACACCGACATGTCTGAAGCATCGGCCAGCCGCGCGTCCGCTTCGAGCGGTCAAACCCACACGCGTGCGGATCGGGGCCACAGGCGCGCGGGGCGGACTACGCATCGTGCGTGCACGATCGCCGCCGCGCGGCGCTGGCTCCAGATCAATCGTTGGCCAGCCTACGCCACCGGGCGCCCCGACCGGTCCCGAGTGGTTCGATCCTGCCGGCCTTCTTGAGCTCGCCGAGAAGCTTGTTGATGTAGCCGTCGGTGACCCCTGGCGCCCGCCTGCCTGACATCGGCGATCGTGAACTCCGAAACCATCAACGAGTCCCTCATAAACGTACTACTAACTGCCAATTAGTAGTACGTTTAGCCTAGAAGGGAAGGGTTCCCCACAAGGCATGGCAACTTCAGCCAAGCCGACGCGGGGACTCGAACCCCGGACCCCTTCATTACGAGGGTCGTTCCCCCGGGCCATGAGGCCAGGCGCCATGCGGGTTTCGGTCCAGCCCGGCGAGCCGTACCAGCAGCCGTACCGCAGGACAACGCGACGCCGCGATCGGGGCACTCCAAGCTATGCGCCGGTCGGGTCTGCCGGATCGTCGATCGCATTTCGGCCTGGGTCAGCAGTGTCTTCGATGGCCGCGATCTGACGTGTGGCGAAGGCTGTGAGCTCGGCCTCGACCTCGCGCATCTCCTGTAGCTCGGCTCGCATTCCCGGCGAGACCGCAGGCTCGTCGGTCAGGGTCATCTCTGAGCCGGTCTTCCATCGCGCAACGGCGATCGGGCTTGAGATGCCACGCAGGGTCATCTCGGTTACCGCCTCGTCGCGAGTGGCACATAGAAGAATCCCGATGCTGGGGGCGTCGTCGTCCGCGGCGAGCTGCTCATCAATGGTGCTCACATAGAAGTTGAGCTTGCCCGCGTGCTCAGGGTCGAACCCCCCGACCTTCAGCTCGATGACCACGAACCGGCGTTGAGGGTGATGATAGAAGAGCAGGTCGATGACGAACTCGCGCTCCCCCACCACGAGCGCCAGCTGACGTCCATAGAAGGAGAACCCCTTCCCAAGCGCGGTCATGAAGCGCTCGATGTCCGCCAGCAGCGCGAGCTCGAGATCGCGCTCACGCCCCGGATTGCCCCGAATGAAGTCCACGACCAGAGGGTCCCGAGTCAACGCCTGCGCTGCCTCTGCGTCGCCGGGAGGCAGAGCACGCTCAAAGTTGCTGGGTGCCGCCCCCTGCGCAAGGTGCAGATCGTTGGCAATATGGTGTTGCAGCACAGGCCGGGTCCACTCGCCAGCCCGCTCCACGTACCAGGCTCGCGCCTCGGCGTCACGAACGCCCAGCAGCTCGATGATGTGCCCCCAGGGCAATGTTGCAACGCCGCGTTGCAACATCTCCTCCTCCGTCCAGGCAAGCGAGAAGTCGCGCATGTAGCGCAAGTTCCGCGGCGAGAACCCAGTCGTGTCGGGGTAGGCCGCACGGAGGTCCGCCGAGAGCCGCCCGACGACCTTCGGCGCATTGGGCCCCCGCTTGACCGGCGCGGCATCCTCCTGCTCGGCGATATGCCGGCCGATATGCCAGTACACCCGCATCAGCTCCGCGTTCGCCGCACGCAGCGCCAGCACCCGCGCCGCGTCCACTCGTGCCTTGATGTCCGCAAGCACATCGGCGTAGCGCGCGTCCGGCAAGCTTGCATCCAGTGCTTGGGGCAGGTTCGAGTTGGGGCCGCGCTCCACGGTCAACGAGGGTACCGCGCCGTCACGGCCTCGATGCAGCCCAGCCGAGTGTGCGCGCCCAGGCGAGATCTGCACAGGGCTCGTCAGGCCGAGGTCGGCTCCGTCACGCGGCGCTTACCATCGCGACCGGACTTGCCTTAAGCGCGGGTGTCCTTCTCAAATGTCCGCAGTGGCTCAAGATCTGCGGCGATCTGTTGACGGTCTGGAAGCGGCCCGCGCGAACCTGCGGGCGCATCATGGACGAAAAACGAGCAGCGCGTCATACCGGCCTCGATCGCACGGATTCTCTCGTCAGTGATATCCACCTGTCGTAGGCGCTGGGTGGAAACCTCACGTTGAAAACGCTGAACGACACCGTTGAAGAGGCGCTCCTCGACTGCACCCTCCCACGCCATCCGCATTCGGCCGTAGATGTCGCAGACTCGCCTCCACGCCTCGTCCTGATTTCTAGCTGGCACCTGACTGTTCCATTCCTGTACTTCATCGGCCATTGCTGCGACGCGCTGCTTGAGATTCATCGCATGCCATGGGGGTTTGTCGTCCACGAACCCAGACGCATCTCCACGCCGCCAAACTGCTTGCTGCTTCAATGCGATACCAGACTTCGTTGCGAGTTGCACCAGATCGAACATGAATGAGAGATCGTGAGTAAAGACGATGACCTGGCGCTTGCGAGCCTCATCAACGAGCCGCTGAGCGATGTACGCACGACGCTCGTCGTCCAACGAAGACACGGGGTCGTCGAGCACGATGCCGCCGTCGTGCTCGGCACATGCCACCTCTGCGAAGAAGAACGCGAGGGACACTGCCCGTTGCTCACCCTCGGAGAGCACCGCGCGCAACTCGGGAGCGGCCCGCGCGCCGACAAGTTGCAGCTGCACATGCGTCTCACCGAGCGTGCCGCGAAAGTTGGGGTCCACCGGAATCTGCTCACAGCGCAGTTCTTTCAGCTCAGCAATCAAGCGTGCGTCAAGCGCGTCGGTGACGGCCGTCTTCATAAGCTCGTTTTGACACCGTGTGACGCGGCCGGTGTGGAGATCGTTGTATACGGCCTCGAGAGCTTCGAGGCGCAGTTGCGCCGCGATCCAAGCTCCCGCTTCGTCTAGTCGCTTCCCAAGGATCGTCCGAGATTCGAGCTCATCGAGCTCGTCACGGAGGGCCTTACGCTTCTCGGGTTTTTCGGCAGCCTCCAGAGTACTCGCATGGGTGCGCTGCACTGCAGCCCATCGCTCGAGGGCAGGCGCCGGATCGTCCGTTAGCGATGGCGAAACGACCGCAGCGGTGGGGTCGGCGTGCAGTGCGGTCATGCGTTGTTCGCAGACGCCCAGGTAAACCTCAATTGCGTTGTGCAGCTCGGGGTCGGCTTCCAGTAGTGCCTCTAGCCACGCGTTGCGCGCCCCCTGTACGGATTGTGGGTCGAGGAGCTTCAACGAACTGTCCAGTGCCGTCTTGGCTTTCTCGGCTTCGCGCTGTAGTTCGCTCCGCACGTGCTCCTCGAAGTGCGCCATTCGAACAGCGGCGTCGTCGTCAACCGGCTGTAGACATAGGGGACAATATTCGCCGCTCAGCGGCGGAAATGCGACCTGACTCGGCTGCGTCTCCCAGAACGCACGCGCAGCGTTCCACAGTCGTTGCCACGGCTCGCTCCCAATGCCGAGCAGGGGTTGCGCGTCGAACTGCTCTGCCGCCAGGCGGACCGCCTCGGCCGTAGAGGCAGTGCTAGCGGCCAGCGCGGATAGCGCGCTCGCCGCCGTGCTGTCCACGAGCTGCCTGAGCGCCAATATCTGCGCACGCAGCTCGTCGGCTTGACCGGCTTCACGTCGAGCCGATGAGGCAGTGATGATCCGGGCGCCATCTGCCGGCGGCATAAGCACCGCGCGTAGTTCTCGGAGACGCGCAGTCTCATCTTTGTCGAGTGTGCAGAAGGACCGCAACTCCGCGAGGCTGGTAGTAGCCGCCAACCCGTCTGCACGCTGACGTGCCCCGGTGTTCTCCGGGAGCGTCGAGAAGTCGGGCTTTTCTGCTCGGAGGATCGCAGTTGCTTCGGAAACGCATTTACGTAGTTGATTCTGAGCGGCCACCAACCGCGTTAGGAGTGCCAACGCCGGAGGTACGTAGGCGACGACATTTCGCTCATTGACATAGAGCTCAGCGCAGCGAGCGTCAAATACAGAGATGACGTCTAGCTCTGAGTCGCTGCGTGCGTCGAGGTCGACCGGGCGAGAAGTGACGTGTCCTCTTACAGATGCCGTGAGCCTCGCCGTCTTGTGTACCGGCTGCTTCGAGGAGAAGACGTTGCCGATCAGTGCCCTGTCGCTGTCTACCGTTCGACAAATACGCTTCAGTGCGCGCACGTAGCTTGACTTGCCGGCTGCGTTGGGTCCGTAGACGAGGGTTATGCCCTCGTCCAAGAAGCTCAGCTCCTGGTCGTCGGCCACGGTGCCCACTCCGCGGAGCGCCCCGAGTCCAACGAGCCGAGGCGTACTGCCGGCTGCGGCCACATTCGGCAGATCGCGGTCCTCGAACGCGACCGGTGTCGGAGCGGAAACTCCCTCCCCGAGCGCGTTGTGAGCAACGAGGACGATGTTGAACACCTCGTCTCGATGCTCATCGCTGAGTTCGCTCACGCTGGTAAGGCGTCGAGCGAGATCCTGCTGCCAACTGGGCTGGTCACTGATCCAAGACAGCAGGTCTTTGCGTAGGGTCATCAGCACTTCATCAATGAGCTTGGCCGCGCCCGATCCATTAGCGCGGGTGGCCGTCCGGCACCCACCGAGTTGCTGGACGCGGTTCTGGAAGCTGGAACCGTATCGAAGTCGATAGCCTTGCGTCGCCTTGGCCTCCGGTGCGCCAATCAAGATTCTCCATCTCGCGGACCTCCATCTCGATCGGCCATTCGTCGGGCTGACGCTTGAGGCCGCGCGGACGCGGCGGCGTGAGCTTAGGGCGGCGCTCGAACGATGCCTCGATCTCGCTCTCGAGCGTGGCGTGGATGTCGTCACGATTGGCGGCGACCTTTGGGAGGACGAGCACGTCACACCCGACACCTGTCGGTGGGTCGCCGACCGACTCGGGGCCACCAACCTGCCGGTGGTGCTGGTCGCGGGCAACCACGATCCGCTGCGTCCCGGAGGGCCTTACAGGCGCGTGGCGTGGCCGGCGAATGTGCGGGTACTGCCTGCTGAAGCTGGGCTACAGCGGCATGAGGTCGGCGGGCTGAGCTTGTGGGGCATGTCGTGGGGCGCCGCGCCCCTCACAGCGCAGGCGCTCGACACCTTCCGTGTGCCCGACGACGGGGGAATGCACTTGCTGCTTCTGCACGGCACTGCGGGAGGCGCTACGTTTGAGGGCGCCGCGCACTGTCCTTTCACGGCCGCGGCTGTTCGCGCTGCGGGGTTCCAGCTGTGCCTCGCGGGACACCTACACGCCGCGGGGGTCCGCGACGAACTCGTCGTGTATCCGGGCTCGCCCGAGCCGCTGGCATGGGATGAGACGGGCCGGCACGCCATTGCGATCGTGGAGCTTGCTCCTGGGATGGAGCCGGGTGTGCAGTTGATCGACGTGAACCAGCGAAGGTACGCGGAGGCGATCGTGGATTCCGAGGGGGCAAGCTCCAGCGCGGATCTTGAGCGAGCACTAAACAGCGCAATCTCAGAGGCAGCCGAGGATGACGGGCGCGAGGGACTTTGCCTGCGAGCGCTGTTGCGCGGGCGCATTGAGCCCGAGTGCCGCGTCGACATCGGGGATTTGGCTGCGATGGGACGCGACCTTGCTCTGCTTGAACTGCGCAACGAGACGCAGCCAGCTTTCGACCTCGATTTGCTTGCCGCTCAACCCACTGCCCTTGGGGCTTTCGTCTGCGAGCTGCGCACTCGCATCGACGGGTGCTACTCAAGCGGAGCAGAGAGGCAGCGCTTGGAGATGGCGCTCGACCTCGGCCTACGCGCGATGCATGGAGACGATCTCGCGTATGCGTCTTGAGCGGCTGGACATCCGCGGCTACCGGCGCCTGCAGGGAAGCTACGAGTTCGGGGCGGGGCTGACGCTCGTTACCGGACCAAACGAGGCCGGCAAGTCCACCCTCCACGACGCGGTGGTCCGCTCACTGTTCGGCTTCTCTTCAGACGAGCGCCGCCGCCGCGAAGGCTCATCTCCGAAGGACGAGCGTATGCCCTGGACGGGAGGCCCGTTCGGAGTGACGCTCCGCGCGCACGACCCCGAGGGTCGCGCGGTGCTCGTAAGTTGGGACTTCGCAGGCGACCTCGCCGAGCTGCAGGACGCGGTCACGGGCGAGTCGTTGCTACGCGAGCAGCCCAAGCGGCGCGCTGACTATGAGATGGGGCGGCGACTCGTGGGAATGACGCGTGAGGAGTTCATTCAGGTCTGTTGCCTCTACCAGGAGGCGCTTGGCACGGTGCGTCCCAGCGAGGAGCTGCATACGGCGCTCCAGCGCTCAGTGGAGTCCGCCCCCACTGAGGACGTCGGGGTCGAGGGAGCGGACGATCGCTTGAGGAAGCTCCTTTCCAGCCTGGGCGTGCATGGCGGTCACTACGGCGATCTGCCGAACGGGGAACTTCAGCGGCTGACGGCGCGCGCGAGAGCACTGCGAACGAATCTCGACGAGTCTCACGAGCAGCGCAAAGAGCTTGATCGGGTGACGGTGAGTCTCGATGAGGCTCGGGAGGAGCGGGCGAGACTTGCCGAACGCGCCGCGCGGATTCGGCAGGCGTCGCTCCGTGCCGCCGTAGCTGTGGATGAGCAGCGCTGGACGCGGGCACAGGAGCTGATCGCCGAGCAACGCGATCGCTCGGAGGCGGGGCCGCTTCTACAGCGCGAGCTTGTCGGGCGAGAGCAGGAGCTGCGAACCCAGCTCGCCAAGCTCGACGCGCGGGAGAGCTCGTTGCAAGCTGAGGTCGATCGCTCTGCAGACGAAACCGCTGAGCTGGAGCGCGCCCTGGCGCTGGCACAAGAGCATGCTGCAGCACTGAGCGGCTACGGCGACGTTGACCCGTCAGGTGAGAAGAAGGTCCACCGGCTACTTGCCGACATCCGGGCATCCACCGGCGAGACGCCAGGCAACGAGCCGATCTCAGCCCCTGACGGCGATCCGGTGATGGCCCACTTCCGCGAGCGGCGCGACGAACTGGTCGCCCTGCGGGCAGCGCCCCCGAAAGCGCGATGGAACGGCAACCTGCTGGCGGCAGCGCTCGTCTTGGCAATCATCGGCGCGGTCGGAGCAGTGCTCGTGAATCCGGCGCTCGCTGGGCTGCTGTTGGCTGCAGCGGCCTGCGCATGGGTAGGCAAACCCCGATCCTCGCAAGCGAATCCCGACCCGCTCGCGAGCTTCGGAGGCCGCTCCTTCGAGGAGCTGGACCGGGCACTCAGCGAAGAGGACCATCGCCGGCTGTCATTCCAGGCGGCGCAAGAGGCGCGCGAGCGTGCCAGCACCGAGCGGCGTGAGCGGCTCAGTGAGCTGCATGCGCTACTCGAGGCCGCCATTCGCCCCCATGAAACCGCGGGGACCTCCGGCGATCCGATCCAGCGGGCCGAGGGGTACCTGTCGCGCTGCGAGAAGTCGCGCAGGCTGGCCGAGGCGACGGGAGAGCGCCAGCGCATAGCCGCTCGTCTGAGCGAGCTGAAGGCTCCCACCCAGAGATTGGGCGAGCTCAAGGAGGAACGCAAGGGCCCAGCGGGAGAGCTGCTCGACCTATACCGGCATGCCGGTCTCGACGCCAGTGATCTCGCAGCTGCCGCCACCGCATTTGCCGCGCAGGCGCAAGCCGTCCAACAGAATGAGGATCGTACGAAGCGCGCCGAGCGAGCGGACGCAGCGCTTCGAGAGCTCCTCGACGGCAGGACCGAAGAGGACTTGAAACGCGAGTTGCAGACAGCGCAGGGCAGACTCCAGGAGCATGAACGTGTCCACGGTGAGCTCGCCGCGGATAGCACGGCGGTCGACCCCGCATCACTCGAATCGGCACGGGTCGGCGTGGAGGATGAGCTCAAGGGCGCCGACATCCAGATCGCAGAGCTGCAGACGATCCTCGAGCAACGCGAAGCGGGTCTCTCCGATCCGGCGGAGTTGGAGGTCGAGCTCGCCCAGGTGGATGCGCGCCGCGCGCAGATCGAACTCAAGCGAGACGCGATCCGCATCGCGCGCGAGACGCTCCGCGAGGCGGCGCAGGGCGTCCACCGCCGCGTGGCGCCTTACCTCAACGAGGCGTTGCGCCGCGAGCTGCCTCGCATCACACGCGGACGCTACGCCGAGGGCACCGTCGACGAGGATCTTGCGATCAAGCTCTACGCGCCCGAGTCAGGGCGCCTCGTCGGCATCGAGCAGCTTTCCCGCGGTACCCGCGACCAGGTTGCACTGGTGCAACGTCTGGAGATAGCACGTCTGCTCGACCCGACAGCGGGCCGCGCCCCGCTGCTGCTTGACGATCCCTTCGCGCACTTCGACGCCGAGCGGTTGCGACTTGGGATCGAGCTCATCACCGAGGTCGCCGGACGCCGCCAAGTCATCCTCTTCACCGAGAACCTCGAAGTCGCCCGGAAGGTCAGGGAGGCCAGTCCCTCCTGTGCGCTCATCGAACTACCCGACCCGGTCGTCCAGGTCCCTGATGCCCTGGAGAAAGACGCCACAGACGCTCTGGCTTCGACGTCATCAGCCTGAATCTGACCCGAAGGTCGAGCACACAAGAAGCAAGCCGACGCGGGGACTCGAACCCCGGACCCCTTCATTACGAGTGAAGTGCTCTACCAGCTGAGCTACGTCGGCAGGACGGGCGGGCCGTCATCCTAGCGCCGCGCCCGCCTCCAGTGGAGAGTCCGACTCCGGCGCCTCAGCTGCCGGCCCGGCGTCCGGGTCCAACGCCGCGAGCGCCTCGAGCAGCGACTCGCCGTGCTTCTCGCAGAACGCCGGCCCGATCCCCCTGACGTCGAGCAGCTGTCCCACGGTGCGCGGTCGCCCGCGCAGCAGCGCCCGCAGCGCCGCGTCCGTCGCAACCGTGTACGCCGGCTTGCCTTCCGAGCGCGCCAGGCGCCACGACCGCAGCTCGTCGAACTCGCGCTCATCCACCGGGTCAAGGCCCTCCTCCTCCGCCATCGCAGCGCGCGCCCGCTCGCCCGCGACGCCTGCACCGCTTCCAACGGCGCCACCGCCGCGCCCCCTGCGGGCAGCGACCGGCGCCGCGCGCAGCGCCTGCTCCAGCGCCGCGTCCGGGTCGCACACGTCGCAGCAGCGGCCCGTCGGCGCGCCCTGCGCGCGGTCGCCGAAGTGATCGAGGATCTGCCGGCGGCGACACGTCTGCTCGTCCGCGCTGTAACGCTCGATCGAGCGGTAGGACTCCCAGCCGCGGTTGCGCGCCGCCTGGATCGCCGTCTGCGCCAGCCGCGGGCTGCCCTTGCCCGTCAGCCTCACCAGCAGCCCGTCGTGTCCGGCCGGCTGCAGCTCCACCGCGCCCGCGCGCTCCGCCACCGACAGCAGCACCCGCTGGCGCTCGCCCAGCTCGCCGTGGCCGATCGTCAACATGCCGTCCTCCGCGCCGCCGCGCAGGCTCGCCACGAAGCGCTTGACGTCGTCCACCGTCATCTCACGCTCCTTGATGAACCTGATCAGCCTGCCCAGATCCATGCGCGAGGCCAGCAGCAGCGCCCGCGCCGGCGCGCCGTCGCGCCCGCCCCTGCCCGCCTCCTGGTAATACGCCTCCAGGCTCGTCGGCAGCGCCCAGTGGGCGACCGTGCGCACGTCCGCCTTGTCCACGCCCATGCCGAACGCGTTCGTCGCCACCACCACCTCCGCGCGCCCGTCCATGAACGCCGACTGGCTCTCGCGGCGCGTCTCCGGGGTCATGCCGGCGTGGTAGGCGACCGTCGCGATGCCCTGCCGCTCGATGTCCTGCCTGACCTCGTCCGTGTCCTTGCGCGTGCCGCAGTACACGATCGCCGGCCGCGCGCTCGGGTCGCTGAGGATGTGCATCAGCGCCGCCCGCTTGCGCGCCACCGCACCCTTGCCCTCCAGGCTGACCACGTCGAACGTCAGGTTCGGGCGGTCGAAGCCGGAGCGGATCGACACCCAGTCGCGCAGCCCCAGGCGCGCCGCGATCTCCTCAGCCACGCGCGGCGTCGCCGTCGCCGTCGCCGCCATCACCGCCGGGCGGCCGAGCGAGGCGATCGCGTCGTGCAGCCGCAGGTAGTCCGGCCTGAAGTCGTGGCCCCACTCGGCCACGCAGTGCGCCTCGTCGACGACGAACAGCGCCACCCGCCTGCGCGCCAGCGCCGCCCTGAACGCGCCCGACGCGAACCGCTCCGGCGCCGCCAGCACCAGCTGCGTCGTGCCCGCCTCGATCTCGCGCAGCGCCTGCGCGTTGTGGCCCTCCTCCATCCCCGACGCCAGCATCGCCGCCCGCACGCCCGCCTCGCGCAACCTGCGCCACTGATCGGACATCAATGCGATCAGCGGGCTCACGACCACCACCAGATCGTCCGCCCGGGCGGGATCGAGCTCACCCGCCAGCGCCGGCAGCTGATAGCACAGCGACTTGCCGCCGCCCGTCGGCATCACCACCAGGCTGTCGCGGCCGTCGAGCGCCGCCTGCACCGCCTCGCGCTGGCCCGGCCTGAACCGCTCCAGCCCGAACCGCTCGAGCAGCTGCTCGGGGGTCGGCACTTCGCCGACGCGCTCGTCGCGCCCGGCCAGCGCCGGCGCCTCGGTCATCGCGTGCACATGAGAGAAGCTACCCCCTGCTGCGGCCGGGACTGCGGCGCTCCCAAACCACGCTCGCGCCGCGCGCCGGCACCAGCGTGATCGCCCGCCTGCGGACCAGCTCGCCGCGACCCCGTCCGCGCCCGTCCGGCACACGCGGCCGCAGCTCGCCCAGCATCGTCCTCAGGATCACCTTCATCTCCAGCTGCGCGAACGAAGCGCCGATGCAGCGGCGGATGCCGCCGCCGAACGGGATCCACGAGAAGGTCTCCGTCGCGGCGTCCAGGAACCGCTCCGGGCGGAACTCCTTCGGGTCCTCGTACACGCGCGGGTTGCGGTTGGTCAGGTAGATCGACGGCACCACGCGCGTGCCCGCCGGCAGCACGAACGAGCCGACCTGCAGCTCCTGCGTGAGCATCCTCACCACCAGCGGCACCACCGGCCTGACGCGCAGCGTCTCGTTGACCACCGCCGTCATGTACTCCTCGCCGCCGCCCGCGCCCGCCGCGTCGATCTCGGCCGTCAGCCGCGCCAGCTTGTCCGGGTGGCGCACCAGGCGCTCGAGCGCCCACGCCACCGACGTCGCCGTCGTCTCGTGCCCCGCCAGCAGCAGTGTCACCAGCTCGTCGCGCAGCTCCGCGTCGCTCATCGCCTGCCCGCCTGTGCCCCCATCGGGGGTATCCTCGTCGCGCGCCAGCAGCAGCAGCGACAGGATGTCCGCGCGCTGCTCCACGTCGCGCTCGCTGCGCCTGCGCTCGATCTCCGCATAGATCAGCGCGTCCAGACGGTCCAGCGCCCGCCCGATCGCGCCCGTCGGGCGCTCCCCGCTGGGGCGGCTCATCACCGCGCGCAGCACCGCCAGCACGTTCACGGGCTCGAACAGGTCTGCGATCGCCGCCTTCAGCGGCTCCATGCGCTCCGCCTCCACGCCGAACACCGCCCGCAGGATCACCTCCAACGTGATCAGCCGCGTGTGGCGCTGCATGCGTATCGGCCTGCCCAGCGGCCAGCCCGCCATGTCGCGCCGCGTCGCCTCCACGATCACATCCTCGTACTCGCGCATGCGCTCGCCGTGGAACGGCGGCAGCAGCAGCTTGCGCTGGCGCATGTGCTCGGGCCCCGTCAGCACGAGCACCGAGCTGTGGCCGACGACCGGCGCCACGGGCGACATACCGGCCGCCGACGGCGCCACGTCGGGTGGCGCGGTGAACACCGTCTTCACCGCCTCCGGGTCGCTGAACATCGCCAGTTTCAGCCCGCTCGGCGAGAACGTCAGCGTGAACGCCTCCCCCAGCTTGCGCGCGCAGCGGTCCATCAGCCACGTCGGCGCCAGCGCCCACACCAGCGTCTGCACGCTCGCCGGCATCCTCGGGCCTGGCGGCAGCCGCCGCTCGCCATGCCCCGTCGGCGGCGCATCCGCGCCGGCAAGGCCCGCAGGCGCCGCTCGAGTCGCAGTGGCCATACCCACAAGCTAGCGCGCCACGCGCGCCGGCGTCTGCGCTCCGCGGTCTAGCCTTTGGTGGTATTCGCAGAAGCGGGCTTCGAGGTAGCGCGCTTCGGCGGTCCGGACCGCGTGTGAGCGGGGCTCGCGGAGGAGTGCTCGTGCTCGCCCTTGTCGTTGTCCAGCACGTGTCCCACGGCGTGTTTGACACTGTGGGCCGCGTGGCTGACCGCGTGCCTGACGCTCGGCGAGATCGCGTACGCCAGCAGGATCGCCGCGATTCCCACCGTCGCGATCAGCAGGGCCAGGCGCGCGCGACGCCGCTCGCCCTCCGGAGACGCCGGCCGCGCGCTGAATGGTGAGATCGCCATGTTCAGCATCGAGGCTAGCGTCCGCCGCGCCCACGCACGGCCGTCGGCCGGTGGACGCGAACGCGATGCCAGCGACCGGCGCCCGCGCGTGTACGCGCGTGGTGCTCGAGCAGCGCCTGCGCCACGAGCGCGCTCGCGCGCTCGATCTCCTCCGACGAGAGCCGCGCCGGCAGCCTGCCCAGATGGCCCACGAGCATCCGCGCGGGAACCACGCGCACGCCCTTGCGGCGCGCCATCGGCCGGTCCACCCACGCGCGGCTGAACACGATCAACGGCTCCACCTGCACGCCGCTCACCCGTTCGATCGCGCGCCTCTGGGCCTGCGCCTGGCTGAAGGTCGCGCCATGCACGCCCGCGACGCGCACCGGCCCCGGGTGGCTCTTCGTCTCGATCGTGAAGATCCCCGGCGGGCCGATCAGGATGTGGTCGACGTTGCCCCTGCCCAGGCTCGCGTCGTGGATCACCCGCCAGCCGTCGTCCGCCATCTCCTCCAGCAGGCCCCCCACCTGCTCCTCGCCGGTGGCGCCGCGATCGCGGCGTTCGACCAGCGGCATCACGTAGCGCGAGATCACGAACATGCTCGCCAGCAGCGCGACCTCCGAGCCGAGGAACGCCTTGTCGTGCAGCCCGAACGTCCTGCCCAGCAGCGCCGTCGCGACCGCCAGCACGCCAAGCGTGACCAGCGTGCGCATGCGCAGGCTCCTGACGGTCGCGCGCGCATACTGCCCGGCGGTGCGGCCGGTCGGGTCGGTGTCGAGTGCGAACATCTCTCTTTCCGGTCGGCGTCTCTCAACATGTTCATCGGCGCGAGGCCGCCCTGTGCTTGAGCGCGGCCGCGCGCGCTCGCCGCACGCGAGAGCTCCACAGCGCCAGGCGCGCCCGAGAAGCGCCGAAATTCCACAGATTGCACGGAGAAGCGTGGAGAGCGCGGCCCGCTGTCTAAAGCAGCGATTGAGGCCCGCCGAAGCCAAAGCAGAGCGAAACGACGACCGGGCCGGCCTGCGCAGAGCGCGCCCTCGATGCCCGTCACCGGCCGCAGCGCACACCATGACCGACCACCCCCTCATCACCAACCCTCTCGACATCGGCCTGATCCTGCGCGCCCACGGCGAGCAGCTGTGGCTGACCGCCGAGGTGGTCCCGATCGTGCGCCAGCTGGAGCATCCGGACGCGATGCCCGAGGACCAGATCGGCGCGGCGCTCGCCTACCTCGAGGTGCTGTGGATCGACGCGCGCACGCGCGCGACCGAGACCGACGCCGCGCGCGCGGCGCTCGATCGCGCCGGCGCCGAGTGCGACCGCATCCTCTGCGAGAAGGCTCGCCGCTACCACGCCGCCGTGCGCAGGCTGCGCACCGCCGTCGGGCGCAGGGTGGCCCCGCTGATCGGCCTGGGCGAGCACGCGCACGAGCACGAGCACGCCAGCTCCTGAGGCGATCGCATACGCTGCCCGCCGTGGCGCCCCGCTTCGACCTGCAGTCGCACTCGACCCACTCCGACGGCGCCCTGCCCGCCGCCGAGGTCGTCCGGCGCGCCGCCGACGCCGGCGTGCAGCTGCTGGCGCTGTCCGACCACGACACCATCAGCGGCGTCTCCGAGGCGATCGCGGAGGGCGAGCGCGTGGGCGTGCGCGTCGTGCCGGCCGTGGAGATCTCCGCCGTCGACGCCGGGTCTTCGGTGCCGCGCGAACTGCACATCCTCGGCTACTGCATCGACCACACAGGCCCCGTCATGACCGCCCGCCTGGCGGACTTCCTGGCGGACCGCGAGAAGCGCACGCTGCGCATGCGCGACGCGCTGCGCGAGGTCGGCTTCGACCTCGACGAAGCGGAGCTCGACGCGCGCATCGCCGAGGGCAAACCGATCGGGCGCCCGCACCTCGCCGGCGCGGTGCTGCGCGCGCCCGCAAACGCCGAGCGTCTGGCGCAGGAGGGCATCGACGACGTCGGCTCGCTGATCCGCGGCTACCTGATCGAGGGCAAGCCCGCCTTCCGCCTGCGCGAGACGCCCACCGTCGCCGAGGCCGTCGAGGCGATCCACGACGCCGGCGGCGTGGCCATCTGGGCGCACCCCTTCTGGGACATCTCCGACCCCGACGAAGTGCTGTCGAGCATCGACCGCTTCCACGAGCTCGGCATCGACGGCGTGGAGGTCTTCTACATCACGCACACGCGCGAGAACACCGAGCTGCTCGCCAAACGCTGCGCCGAGCTCGACCTGCTCACCACCGGCTCGGCCGACTTCCACGGACCCGAGAACCGCCAGTTCTCTGAGTTCATGGCCTTCGACACGTTCGGCATCGAGCCGAACCTCGGGCCGATCGTATAAGGATTTTTATAGGGGGGCCACCTGCGGTCAGCCGGCCGGCAGCGCTTCGCGGGCCAAGAGAGCCTGCAGGCGATACGCGAGCGCCTCCAGCGCCAGCTCCTCGGAGACGTTCAGCGACAGGCTCAGCCGCGTGTCCGCCACCAGGTCCACCGCGCGGCGGAGGTTGACCGGGTCGCGCCCGCCCCGCGCGTCCCGTCCGTCCCCGGCGGCCGCGTCCTGCTCGAGCTGCGCACGGCGGTCCACCGCGTACACGAGCTCCGGCGCGCCCTCGCACACGCACAGCACGTCGCGCAGCCACAGCTCCGCCAGGCGCAGCCCCAGATCGAGCGTCGTTGTGCGCGTGCGGCGCTCGCCGCGGCGGCGCGCCTCGGCGCCTTCGCGCTCGTGGCGCCTGCGCTCTTTGCTCGGCACCAGCTCGAGGTCGCGCTCCAGCCGCTCCTGCGCACGCTCGCCCGCCGCCGCGCCCGCCGCCTTGGCCACCTCCAGCAGCCCCAGCCACAGGCGCCCGTCGGTCGCGTTCGCGAGCGCCGAGCGCACGAACTCCTCCGCGCGCCCGCGCAGCTCACGGCCCTCGTCGCTCGCCAACCGTGCCGCCACGCCCGCGTCGCCCAAAGCCAGGCGCGAGCACGCAAGCACGCGATCCCTCTCATAAAAATCGTCGGCGCCGGCGCCGGCGCCCTCACCGTCGTCGCTCGCGCGCGCGGACGCGAGTCGCTCAGCGATCAGCGCCGCGGGCAGCGGATCGAAGCGCACGAGCTGGCAGCGCGACGCGATCGTCGCCAGCACGTCCTCGCGGCGATCGGCCAGCAGCAGCAGGTGCGTGAACGGCGGCGGTTCCTCGAGCGTCTTGAGCATGCGGTTGGCCGCCTGGTCGTTCATCGTCTCGGCGCCCTCGATCACGAACACCCGCCGCGCCGACTCGAACGGCGTGCGCGTCGCAGCCGCCACCACCGGCTCCTCGATGTCCGCCACCAGCATCTCCGCCGCGCCCGACGGGCGCACCCACGTCAGGTCCGGGTGGCAGTCGCGCGCCACCCGCTCGGCCACCGTGCCCGGGTTGCGCGCGCCGTCCGCGAGCAGCGCCGCCGCGAACGCGCGTGCGATCGCGCGCTTGCCAGTGCCCGCCGGCCCGTGGAACAGGTACGCGTGCGACGGACTGCCGTGCGCCTGCAGCGCCGGCATCAGCACCGCGCGCGCATGCGGCTGCGCGTCGATGCCCGGCAGCGCCGGGGCGGGATCGGCGACGGTCACGCCGGCCATCGTAGAGGCGGTACGGTCCCCGCGTGGCCGACGGCACGCTGATCACCATCGAGGGGCTCGACGGCGCCGGCAAGTCGACGCTCGCCGACGCCCTGCAGCGCGAGCTCGCCGCGCGCGCCGGCGACGGACGCCCGGTGCAGCTGCTGCGCGAGCCCGGCGGCGTGGAGGTCTCCGAGCGCATCCGCGCGCTCGTCAAGGACCCCGCGCTCGATGTGCTCCCGCGCACCGAGGCGCTCCTGTACGCCGCCGCGCGCGCGCAGCTCGTCGAGCAGCGCCTGGCGCCGCTGCTGCGCGACGGCGCGGTCGTGCTGCTCGACCGCTTCGTCGACTCCTCGCTCGCCTACCAGGGCGCCGGCCGCGCGCTCGGCGTCGAGCAGGTGCGCGCGATCAACGCGTTCGCCACCGGCGGGCTCGCCCCCGACCGCACGCTGCTGCTGCGCATCTCCCCCGCCGACGGACGCGCGCGCCAGCACGAGCGCGCCCTGGAGCCCGACCGCCTGGAGCGCGAGAGCGAGGACTTCTTCGCCGCCATCGCCTCCGCCTACGAGCAGCTCTCGCGCGCGGAGCCCGAGCGGATCCGCGTGATCGACGCGCGCCAGCCGCCCGAGCTGGTGCTGCGCGACGCGCTCGCCGCGCTCGCCGGCCTGCCAATCGACGCCGAGCCCTCGCACTAGCATGCGGCCGCAGGTGATCCACAAAGCCGCCCAGCATCTGGCTCCCGCACACGGACTCTCGACGACGGGCATCGTGCTGATCGCGCTCGGCGCCGCGGCCGTGCTCGCGTGCGTCGCCTGGGGCCTCGCTCGGGTGCTGACGCTCGAGCCCCGCTGGACGCTGTCGCTGCGCCACGCGATGGCCGAGGCGAGCTTCCGCGCGTCCGCCACGTGGGCCGAATTCAGCGACTGGGCGCGGTTGGGCCGCTGACCGGCAGAAGCTTCTCGCTCACAGCGTGAAATTTCTGTTGCACGCAGCCCCGCAGGGGGCGGACGCAGCGACGCCGCGCGTCGCGAAACGGCCCCGGCACCCGCGACCGGCGTACGTCACAAAAAGTGTCGTTTTCCAGGCATTTTCCAGGACCGTTCGGGCCGCTCAGGGTAGTAGAATGGAGGTACCTTCTAGCGCTTTTTCGAAGCTCTTGCAGGAGTCGTTCCGTCCGCCGCCAGCGCGAGGATGCTTGGCCCCCGACAACAGCTCGAATGACCGCCCGCCACGCTGGCGCAGCAGAGGAGGAAGGCCGATGAACCCACTTTCGCACCCCACGATCTCCGAGCACGTAGCGACCGGGCGGGCGCTGACGATCGAACGCCTGTTCACGACACCTGGCACGCACCCGTTCGACACCGTCGAGTGGGATCTTCGCGACGCGCGCATCGGGCACGGCGACCGCATCGCCTTCGAGCAGCGTCACGTCGAGTTCCCCAAGAGCTGGTCGCAGAACGCGACCAACATCGTCGCCCAGAAGTACTTCCGCGGGCAGCTGGGCGCGCCCGAACGCGAGAGCTCGGTCAAGGAGATGATCGGCCGCGTCGCCGGCACCATCACCGGCTGGGGCCGCGCGGGCGGCTACTTCGCCGAGGAAGACGACGCCACGGCGTTCAACCACGAGCTCACCCACATTCTGCTGCACCAGATGGCCGCGTTCAACTCGCCGGTGTGGTTCAACGTCGGCTTCGAGGAGAGCCCGCAGTGCTCGGCCTGCCTGCCATACCACGCGTTGGTTTCGACGCCCGAGGGGATGATCCCCATCGGCGAGATCGTCGAGAACGAGCAGGTCGGTCGTGAGGTCTACGACTCCAACGGGGCGACCCGCGTGGTAGCGGTCAAGGACAATGGCCGCAAGCAGGTCTGGCGAGTCGCGTTGCGCAACGGTAGCTTCATCGAGGCTACGGCTGACCACGTAGTCAAGGCCGTTGCGGAGCGCCGCACGCAGCCCCAATGGCTACGAGTGGATCAGCTGCGTCCGGGGATGCGCATGCACCTGCACCCGCACCGCTGCAAAGTCGCTGAGCCCGTGCGCGTGGGGGTAGGCGCCGGCAGCATCGACGAGACCTTTGAGCTTCTCGATGAGACCAACCGCGTCGCTGTCGCGGAGGCAGCGCTTGCGGGTTGGCTCCAAGCCGACGGATTTGTGGGCCAGTACACGCAGGGCACCAACCGCTCGTTGACCGTCGAGTTCCAGGTCGCGACCGACGATGAGTTCAACTGGATCATTGAGAACCTGGACGTTGCCTTCCCCGATGTGCACCGCAAGGTGCGCGAGGCCGACACGCAGAGCACCCGCGTACGCCGGATCCGTCTGTATGGAGAGGTCCTTCGCGAGTTCGTGGAGCGTTGGGGCCTGCTCGCGCGGGGCACCGAGATGCGTGTCCCCCCGCGGATCTTCACGTCGTCTCACGACGAGATCGCCGCTTATCTGCGGAGCCTCTTCCAGGCCGATGGCTATGTGTCGGTGCGCCGGGACGGCGACTGCGAGAATGCGCGCGTCGCGTTTGCGGTGATCGGCGAGCGCTGGACAGAGGACGTCCAGCTGCTCCTGGGAACACTGGGGATCTACTCGCGCCGTACTCAAAAGCGCGAGAAGCGCACCGACCGCCATGACCTTCACGAGGTCGCGATCTCGATCGGCTCCGAGCGCGCACGGTTCGCCGAGTTGATCGGCTTCGTTGGACACGAGAAGCAGGACAAGCTGTTGCAGTCGCTCAATCTTCGCAACCCGAAGCGCTGCCCCGACCTCCGTGAGGAGGAGATCGTCTCAATCGAGTGCCTTGGCGAGATGCACGTCTATGACATCCAGACCGAGTCGAACGAGTTCCTCACGAACAACGTCGCCGTCCACAACTGCTTTATCCTCTCCGTCGAGGACACGATGGAGTCGATCCTCGCGTGGAACACCAAGGAGGGGAACATCTTCCGCGGCGGCTCGGGCTCCGGTATCAACCTGTCGAAAATCCGCGGCTCGATGGAGCCGCTCGCCAAGGGCGGCACCGCCTCCGGTCCCGTGTCGTTCATGCGCGGCGCGGACTCGTGGGCGGGCACGATCAAGTCCGGCGGCAAGACACGCCGCGCGGCGAAGATGGTCGTGCTCGACGTCGATCATCCGGACATCCGCGAGTTCATCTGGTGCAAGGCCAAGGAGGAGGAGAAGGCCGAAGCGCTGCGCGACGCCGGCTTCGACATGTCGATCGACGGCGACGGCTTCTTCTCGATCCAGTACCAGAACGCGAACAACTCGGTGCGGGTAACCGACGAGTTCATGCGCGCCGTCGAGGAGGACGGCGAGTGGCGGCTGACCTCGCGCACGACCGGCGAGCCGATCGGCGAGCCGATCCCCGCACGCGAGCTGATGCGCGAGATCGCCGAGGCGGCATGGCGCTGCGCGGACCCCGGCGTGCAGTACGACACGACGATCAACCAGTGGCACACCTCCCCCAACAGCGGGCGCATCAACGCGTCCAACCCGTGCTCGGAGTACATGCACGTCGACAACTCCGCCTGCAACCTCGCGTCGCTGAACCTGATGAAGTTCCGCCGCCCCGACGGCACGCTCGACGTGGCCTCCTTCGAGCACACCGTCGACATCATGCTGCTGGCGCAGGAGATCATCGTCGGGCCCTCCAGCTACCCGACGGAGGAGATCGCCGTCAACGCGCGCGCGTTCCGCCAGCTGGGGCTCGGGTACGCCAACCTCGGCGCCTACCTGATGAGCAACGGCATGCCCTACGACTCCGACCACGGTCGCGGCGCCGCAGCGGCGATCACCGCGCTGATGACCGGCCGCGCCTACCGCCGCTCGGCCGAGGTCGCGGGCGCGCTCGGCCCGTACGAGCGCTACGAGGAGAACCGCGAGCCGCACAACAACGTCATGCGCATGCACCGCGACGCCTCCTACGCGATCCCCGACGCGGCGTGCGCGGACGAGGAGCTGCTGGCCGCCGCGCGGCGCTCGTGGGATGAGGCGGTCGAGCTGGGCGAGCGCCTCGGCTACCGCAACGCCCAGGCGACGGTGCTGGCGCCGACCGGCACGATCTCGTTCCTGATGGACTGCGACACGACGGGCGTGGAGCCGGACTTCTCGCTGGTCAAGTTCAAGGAGCTCGTCGGCGGCGGGCAGATGACGATCGTCAACAAAACGGTGCCGCTGGCGCTGCAGACGCTCGGCTACTCCGAGCAGCAGATCGAGCAGATCGAGGCCCACCTGGCCGAGCACGGCACGATCATCGGCGCTCCCGGCCTGCACGAGGAGCACCTGCCGGTGTTCGACGTGGCCGTCGGCGAGCGCGCGATCACGCACATGGGCCACCTGAAGATGATGGGCGCCGTGCAGCCGTTCATCTCCGGCGCGATCTCCAAGACCGTCAACCTCCCGCAGGAGGCGACCGTCGAGGACATCGCGGACGCCTACACGCAGGCATGGCACCTCGGGATCAAGGCGCTCGCTATCTACCGCGACGGCTCCAAGACCGCTCAGGCGCTGCGCACCGACGCCCAGAAGGGCGTGAAGGAGCCCGCCGACGTGGACGCGCTCATCGAGGCGGCTGTGAGCAAGGCGCTCGCCGAGGTCGGGCCGCGACGCAAGCGCATGCCGGTCGAGCGCCAGTCGATCACGCACAAGTTCTCGATCGCCGGTCACGAGGGCTACATCACCGCCGGCATGTACGAGGACGGCTCCGTCGGCGAGATCTTCCTAACCGACATCGGCAAGGAGGGCTCGACGCTGCGCGGGATGATGAACTCGTTCGCGACCGCCATCTCGATCGCGCTGCAGTACGGCGTGCCGCTGGAAACGCTCGTGCAGAAGTTCAGCTACATGCGCTTCGAGCCCGAGGGGATCACCGGCAACACGGAGATCCCGTTCGCGAAGTCGATGCCCGACTACATCATGCGCTGGCTCGCCTCGCGCTTCCTCGACGTCGACGCCCAGGAGGAGCTTGGCATCCTCACACCGGAGGTGCGCGCGCGCAAAGCCGCACAGGACGCCGCGCAATCGGTGTTCGTCTCCGACACCGCCAGCCCCGGCAACGGCAGCGACGGCGGCTCGCCCCACGCGTCCGCCGGGGACGGCGCCCAGCGCGTGCCCGCCACCGCTGCCCTCACCGACTCCCCGCCGGTCGTCCCCGCGCGCCTGCAGGGACGCGACCTCGGGCCGGCGTGCAGCCAGTGCGGCGGGATGATGCAGCGGACCGGCAGCTGCTACACGTGTTCGTCGTGCGGCAACAACACCGGCTGCGGCTGATCAGGTCGGCAGGTCGATGCGCGACGCTGCGGCGTATTCGCCGAGCGTCGTGCGGGAGTCGTCGCGGCCGAGGATGCTGATGAACACGGCGGCGAAGGCGATGCCGAAGACGAGCGCCTCGATGAAGCACATGCTCGCGCCGGCGAGGTGCTGGTCGTTGAGCGCCGACAGGCCGTAGCCGCGCGCGGCGCTCGCATACAGCGGGTACTGGGTGCTCGCCAGCCACGTCAGCGGCAGGCACACACACGCGCTCGCCAGGCGCGTGAAGCCCAGCAGCGCCAGCCGCTGGCCGTTGGGGCGCAGGCGGGCACGCGGGAGCGGATCGATGATCAGCCACCACATCGCAAGGCCCGTGTAGAACAGCGTGGCGTGCTCGAGCGCGTGCACGACCTGGTGCTGGGCGGCGTAGTCGAACACGCTCGGCAGTGCCCAGATCCAGGTGGCCAGCGCCCACAGCGGAACGGCCAGCCACGGCGAGGTCAGGCGCGCGAGCACGCGACCGGACCTGCCGCCCGCGGGCGCGACCGCCAGCAGCGCCTCGCGCGAGAGGCCGAGCGGCAGCACGGGCGAGCGCAGGCCGAGCACCAGCAGCGCCGGCGCGATGTCCGACAGCAGCACGTGCTGCATCATGTGTGCCGACAGCAGGTAGCGGTCGCCGATCGGATCGAGCGGCGAGAGCAGCGCCACCGCGATCGTCAGCAGGCCGGCCGCGTATGGCACCCAGTGGCCGGCGTTGGGCGCCGACGTCGACGAACGCGCGACGGCGCGTTTGTACACCCGCGCATACACCGCCGCAGCTGCCAGCAGCGCGATGATCACGATCGGCTGGAAGCTCCACGAGCCCCACCCCGGATAGGAGGTCATCCGGTCCTCCCGTGAGCGCCAGGGCGAGTGGTGTTGCGGTAGGCCTGCGGGGCGCCGGTCATGCTTGGCGGCATCCTATCGATCCTCGTCGCGCGCGTGCCCGCACGCGGCTCCCACCCGAGGCCGTGCTCGTCGCGTACACGATCGAGCGCGGGCTATCGTGTCGCCATCGCCATCGGTGCCGACAGCGCTCCCTCGCCCAGCGCCCCCCTGCAGGGCGGCTGTTTGTGCGGAGCGGTGCGGTTCGAGATCACCGCTCCGTTCGCGTCCGCCGGCTACTGCCACTGCACGCACTGCCAGCGGCGCACCGGCACCGGCTCCTCCGCCAACGGCCGCGTGCCGCAGGACGGCTTCCGCCTGCTTCACGGCCAAGCACAGCTGCGCTCCTTCAAGCCCCCCGAGGGCGTGCCCAAGCTGTTCTGCGCGACCTGCGGCTCGGCGCTGTTCAGCGGCGACCCGTTCGCCGATCGGGAGGTCGCGGTGCGGCTGGGGACGCTCGACCGCGATCCGGGCATACGACCGCAGTACCGCCAGTTCGTCGACTCGGCCGCACCCTGGGAGCCGGTTCCCGAGGACGGGCTCGCGCGCCACCCGCGCTCGCGAGGATCCTGAGCGCGACGCGCTCGCGCAGCCACCCCAGCGACCCCGGCTCGCCGCAGCGCTCGCGCCAGCCGTCCAGCACGCAATCCAGCAGCTCGCGGTCATCCACCCGCGCGAGCACCTCCACGTGCCCGCCGCCCTCCGCGGCCGGGCCGAGTCGCACGAGGTAGAGCTCGCCCGTGTCGCTGACCCACGCCGCGCGGTGCAGCGGTCCGTCGGCGTCCTCGCGCCACCACAGCCCCACGTCGAGCTCGCGCGAGCGCACGCGGCGCTCGTCGGTGTTGTAGAAGCGCGCCAGCGACTCGTAGCGCTCCTGCGACGGGGCCTCGGTCGCGGCACCTGCTCGACTCATACGGCAACACCAGCTTTCGCGTAGAGGAGGACGTCGCCAAGCCTCCTCTACGCGCCTAAATGGCTGGTTACCAAGCGGTAAGGATTGAAGCCGTTCCGTCGAGCGCCTTCGTCGACCAAGACCAACCCGGCACGCGCGCGCACCGCAGGGACCACTGGCCTCCGGAGAGCCGTGATCCCTGCGACCGCGTGGATCAGCCGTTGAGGCGTTTCTTCAGAGCGCTCGCCGCGGAGAACTTCGCCGCCTTCGAGGCAGCGATGTTGATCGTCTCGCCCGTCGCCGGGTTGCGCCCTTGGCGCGCGGCACGGTGGCTGACGCTGAACTTGCCGAAGCCGGCAAGCGCGACTTCACCCCCAGCGGCCAGCTCGTCGGAGACCACCTCGATCGCCGCCTCAACCACCTGACGTGCCTGGCTGGCGGACAGCCCAGTGCGCTCCGCGACCTGCTCGCCCAGCTCGTTCTTGGTCATGCCACTCCCTTCTCGAGTGTCGTTGCTGCGAGCAGGCTAACCGCTGGTGAGGACGGCCAGACGCCCATTTGCGGCGTGCGCGCGGCGAACAAGCCCTAATTTCCGGGGACTTGTGCCGCGTGAGGAGCCCCGAGCTGGCCCTCCACGGCCCGTTCGGCGCCCCTGCGGGCCCTGAACGGCGCCAGCGCGCCGGCCGCGCACGCCGCCCACAGCACGCCCAGCCAGGCGCCGCTCGCGAGCGCCACGTGCACCCACACGAGCTCCGTCGGCAGGTGCGTCTCGTACTGATCCAGCCCGACCGCGCCCTGCAGGGCCAGCAGCACGCACAACGCCGTCAGCGGCCGCTGCACGCTTTCTCGCGCCTTGCGGCGGCGCGCCAGCCACCACACGAACACGGCCAGCAGGCTGAACGCCAGCGCGATCTCCGCGTGGCGGTGGATGACGAAGTCCATCGTGCCCCGCCCGTCGAAGCTCAGGCGATTGATCTTCTGGCCCGGCGAGCCCCCCGCGTGCGGCCCGGTCGCCGTGGCGGCGGTCCCCGCGAAGATCGTCAGCGCGCCGAGCGCCAGCAGCCAGCGCAGCCCGCGCACTACCGCCGGGTCGGTGGCTTCGCCGCGTTGCTCATCCGCCGGCTGTGGCTCACGCGACGCGCGCCATACGAGCACGACGGCAGCGACGAGGATCAGCATCGACAGCGCGAAGTGGCCCATCACCCAGCCGTAGTCGAGCTGGCCTTTGACGGTGAAGCCGCCGAGCACCGCCTGCGCGACCACGCCGAGCGGCAGCAGCGCCCCCAGCCACACCAGGTCGCGCCTGTATGGGCGGCGGCGCACGGCGGCCAGCCACGCGAGCCCCGCGGCGATCGACACCGGCGCGGTGATCACCCGGTTGGAGAACTCGATCAGCGCGTGCGTCTTCAGCGGCGGGTACACGTTGCCGTAGCACTTCGGCCACGTCGGGCAGCCGAGGCCCGAGCCCGTCAGCCGCACGGCGGCGCCCGTGAGCACGATCAGCGTCAGCGCGGCGAGCCCCGCGTAGGCGAAGCGCAGGTACTGCTCGGGGGTGACCGTGTAGCCGTTGGTGCGCTCGCGCAGGCGCTGCAGACGGGCATGCATCGTCATCAAGGATGCCACTCGAACGGCAGCTCGTCGGCGATCTCGCTCAGCCGCGGCGCCGCGGCGTCGCGCGCGGAGACCGTCAGCTCCTGGACGGGCAGCGGCCACTCGATGCCGATCTCGGGGTCATCCCAGGCGATCCCCCGCTCGACGTCCGGGTCGTAGTACGCGGTCTGCTTGTAGATCACGTCGGCCACGTCGCTGAGCACGCAGAAGCCGTGCGCGAAGCCGACCGGCACGTACAGCTCGCGCATGCCGTGCTCGTCCAGCTCGACTCCCTCCCAGCGCCCGTACGTGGGCGAGCCCCTGCGCAGGTCCACGGCGACGTCGAGGATGCTCCCGCGTGCGCAGCGCACCAGCTTGGCGACGCCGTCGCCCACGTGGAAGTGCATGCCGCGCAGCACGCCGCGCGTCGAGCGCGAGTGGTTGTCCTGGATGAACTGCTCCCCCGGCGGGATCCCCGCCTCCGCGTGCCACGCGCGCCTGTACGTCTCGCAGAAGAAGCCGCGCTCGTCCCGATGCACGGTCGGTTCGATCACCACCAGGCCGGGCAGCTGGACCGTCAAGGCGCGCATATGGCGCAAGAGGGTAGCCGCCGCAGGCAGAGGTAGGCGCCGGCGGTGGTTCAAAGCGATACTGACCGCTTGTCATGTATACAAGACAAATGTCTTGTGATAGAGCTATTCGTACGATATAGTTGACATTCGATGAATTTGTCTCGTGCGTACAGTGCGGTGGCCCCGACGGTGGAGGGGGATGTGTTGGTGGTGCTCGCTGGGACGACGCAGCCACTCACCGGCCGCGGGGTCGCCCGGCTTGCTCGGCGCGGTTCGGTGGCCGCAATCGCCAAGGCGCTCGACCGCCTGGTGCGCCAGGGACTCGTCCTGCGCCAGGAGGCACCGCCTGCGTCGCTGTACACGCTCAACAGGCAGCACGTGGCGGCGCCGGCCGTGGAAACCCTGGCTCTGATTCGCATCGAGCTGCTCGACCGCCTGCGTCACACCTTCTCGACCTGGAGCACTCCCCCGGTGCACGCATCTCTGTTCGGGTCGACCGCGCGAGGTGATGGCGACCTGGACAGCGATGTCGACCTATTCGTCGTCCGTCCCGCCGGCGTTGATGCCGAGGACACGACGTGGGGCGAGCAGTTGCAGCACGTCGGCGATGCCGTCCTCGCGTGGACTGGAAATCACGCCAGCGTCATCGACTTCGCCGAGCGCGACGTCGGGCAGATGCGCGACGAGGATCCGCCCGTCCTGCATGCCCTTCGGCGGGACGCCATCGACCTCGCCGGGATGCCGCTTCGCGAGCTGCTCGGGAGAACGCGATGAGCCGCCGGGCAACGAAGGACCGTCGCTCGCGCCCGTGTGACGCGAGCGACGCCCGCAAGCGACTCGCGGACGCGGAGAAGTACCTGGAGGTCGCGGAGCTCGTCGCGAGCGAAGACTCGCTGGAGTCCCACAACGTCGCAGCGGGACTCGCGGTGCTGGCCGGCATCGCGGCCGCGGACGCCGCGTGCTGCAAGGCACTCGGCGAGAGCTCCCGCGGACCAGACCACCGGGATGCGGCAACCTTCCTGCGCCGAATCACGCCCGGCGGCGAGGCCGCCGCGAACGACTTCGAGCGCCTCGTGGGCCTCAAGGACAAGGCTCACTACAGCTTCCTCAACGTGTCCGGACAAGACCGCACAGGCGCGATCCGCCGCACCAGCCAGCTGGTTGAATTCGCCCGCGAAGTCCTGCAGCGCTAGATTCGCGTCAGTGTCCGCAACGCCCGCGACGGCAGAACATGCTTGGGCACCAGGTCCGCTTCGCCCGCTGCTCGCCGACGGCGCGGTACACGTGTGGCGAGCGAACCTGACGGCGGTCGCGGAGGATCTGGGAGAGCTGCTGTGCGGCGAGGAGCGCGCGCGGGCGCAGCGCATGGTGAACGAGCGCGACGGGGAGCTTTGGAGGCGCTCGCGTGGGCTGCTGCGGGCGCTGCTGGGCCGCTACCTCCAGCGCGACCCGCGATCGCTGCTATTCGCCATCGGAGAGCACGGCAAGCCGGCGCTCGTGCGGGACGCCGACGAGTCGCCGGCGGCGCGGCCACCCTCGTCCGCAGACTCCGCCGGCCCTCCCGAGCTGAGCTTCAACATGTCGCACTCGGGGCAGCTGGCGCTGTACGCGTTCAACGCGGACGGGGCAGTGGGAGTCGACGTGGAGGCCGCGCGCCGGCCGATCGACGATCTGGCGATCGCCGCGCGCATACTCGGTGCGACGGAGGCGCGGCACCTGCAGGCCCTCGATCCGGCGACCCGCCGGCGCGAGTTCCTGCGCGCGTGGACTCGCCATGAGGCTGAGCTGAAGTGCCTGGGGGTGGGCATCGGCGGCGCTCCCGCCGATGCCGGCGGCCGCGGGCTGTGGGTGGCCGAGCTCGAGCTCGGCCCCGGCGCGGGAGCTGCGGTGGCGGCCGAACGCCCGGCGCGCGAGCTGCGCTGCTGGGACTGGCGGGGCTGAGCGGGAGGGTGTCCTTCAGAGGTTCCCTTTTGGGAGACCCGTAAGCCAGTCCCTTCGCACAACCCTGCCGGCGCCGGTCACCGCACGAAGTGTCGTCTGGTGGGTGGCGCCGTGGGCTGCCGGGCAGGTGGACGGATCCAGGCCGGCGTTATGACGGTGCCTCTCCGGCTCCTCGAAATCGAGGACTCCATCCCCTCGAAATCGAGGACTCCATCCCCTCGAAATCGCGGACCAAATCCAGATCGATGGGCCGTCGTAACTTACGGCAGCGTATGTTCGATGGGCATATGGGCAGGTGACCGCACGGAGCTGGCGGGAGCCCCGAGCGCCGCTAATGGCGCTTGCGCCGATGGTGCCCGCCGCGCTTGGAGCTCTTGTGGCCGCGCCCGCCCTTTGAGCTGCCAGCGGAGCCCGGCCGCGCGTGGTAGACCTCGATGCTCGCCTGCGAGACGTTGCGCTCCTTGTCGTAGGCGAGGAATGTCAGCGTGTGCCAGCCGTAGGGGATGTGCTTGGCCCCCTGCCATTCGATCGCTCCGGAGAGCGAGGTTGGGTAGTCCGCGCCGTCGTAGTTGCGAATCAGTTTCCCGTCCCACTCGAGCCTGATCCGGAACACGCCGGCGGAGCTCGTCGCCGACACGTTGATCGGCAGCGGGCCCGAATAGCTCGTGCGATCGGCCGGCGAGGCGATCGTGATCTTCGGCCCTGAGAAGTTCCCACACGGTTCGCTCAGCTGGTCGCCTTCGCGCACGTACGAGCGCATCGCCCCGAACGAGGGCTTGTGCGAGCCGTCCGCGCGCAGCAGCCCGGACACCGCCACCCCTTCGTCCTCCAGGGGGAACCACAGCGCCACCTGCACGTACGGGTCTTCAGCCATGCAGTGGTAGGCCTGGCGAAGGTAGGTCGCCTGCTGTTCTTCGCTCACGCCGCCCGCCGTCTGCCCGGCCCACGCACCTTCAGCGCAGGTCGCATCGGTCGTGCGCCAGCTCAGCTCGGTCATCCAGATCGGTTTGTCGTCGCCATTGGCCACCATCACCGCGTGCACTTCGCGGTAGGCCAGGAACGAGTCGGCCAGCAGGCGGTCTTCGGGTCCGCGCAGGAATTCGTAGGGCGAGAGTTTGTTGCAGGCGGTGTCGGTGTGCACCCCCACCGCGTCGAACGAGCCCTTGGCGCCCGCCGCGTAGACGCCTTCCAGGAACTGGAAGTCATTGCCGGTGAGCCCGCCGAGCACGACCGTCGCGCTCGGGTCCGCAGCCTTGACCACCGGGTAGGTGGCCTCCAGCAGCTGCGCGTACGCGGTCGGGTCGGGTGCGCCCGTCCACCATGCGGGAGCGTCCTCCTCGTTCCAGATCTCGTATGCCGCCACCTTCGTCCCGAACCGCTGGGCGAGCGCGCCCACGAACGCGGCGTAGTCGCGCGGGTTGGCCGGCGGCGCGTGTTCGTCGGCGGAGCCGGTCTCCCACTGCGGGCTGTCCACCACGTCGAGGATCACTTTCGTGCCCGGCGGCAGTTGCGCGAAGACCTGTTCGTAGGACGCCAGCTCGCTCGGCGGGATCGCGCCCGGCGCCGGCTGCAGGGCCCGCCAGCTGACGAAGTAGCGAACCCAGTGCGTTCCCAGCGCCTTCAGCGTCGGGGCCTGATCGACGCTCGCGGTGATGTTCACGCCCGCTTCTGCCGCGCTGGCGCGCGGGGTGCCCGCGGCCGCGGCCGCGGTCATCAGCAGTCCGCTGATGACCAGCGCAGCCGCCCAGCGAGCTCGTCGCCCGTGGCCGGCCCGATCGATCACAATGCGCGCGTGGCACCCCATGCAGGTCGTGCATCGCACCGCCGGCCGGAAAGCTTGAGCACGCGTGGCGATTCCTCCACGCGGATACCCTTTTATTGACCCGATGACGCAGAACTCGCCTCCACCGGTCGTCGTCGATCGCGTCCAGAAGCGCTTCGAGATCCCGCGCGAGCAGGTCAGCACGCTCAAGGAGCGCGCGCTGCACCCGTTTCGCCGGAGCGTGACCGACACGCTGCACGCCCTGCGCGGGGTGTCCTTCGCCGTCGAGCCGGGGGAGTTCTTCGGGATCGTCGGGCGCAACGGCTCCGGCAAGTCGACGCTGCTCAAGTGCCTGGCCGGGATCTACGGCGTCGACAGCGGCAGCATCTACGTCAACGGTCGCATGTCCACGTTCATCGAGCTCGGCGTCGGCTTCAACCCCGATCTGCCCGCACGCGACAACGTCCTGCTGAACGCCACCATGCTCGGCCTCAGCCCGCGTGAGGCGCGCACGCGCTTCGACAGCGTGATCGACTTCGCCGAGCTCGGCGAGTTCGTCGAGATGAAGATCAAGAACTACTCCTCGGGCATGCTCGTTCGCCTCGCCTTCGCGGTGATGATCCATGTCGACGCGGAGATCCTGCTGATCGACGAGGTCCTCGCCGTCGGCGATGCCTCCTTCCAGCAGAAGTGCTACGACGAGTTCGAACGCATCCGCGAGAGCGGCGCGACGGTCCTGTTCGTCACTCACGACATGTCCGCGGTGCAGCGCTTCTGCGACCGCGCGCTGCTGCTCGAGCACGGACGGCCGGTGGTGCTGGGGGACCCCGAGCATGTCGGCAACCGCTACCTCGAGCTCAACTTCTCAGAGCGGGCGCGGCAGGTTGAGGAAGCGGCCGCCGAGGCCGAGCGCCGCGGCGTCGGCGCGCCAGACGTCGCGGAGCCCGTGGACGCCCCGCCCGACGCCGCCGACGGCGCCGAGTCGCCGGCCGCCGAGGTGCAACGCTACGGCGACGGTCGCGCCGAGATATACGAGGCCTGGTTCGAGGACGAGCACGGCGCGCGAGCGCAGACGCTGCAGACCGGCAGGCCCTGCTCGTTCGCCGCGCGCGTGCGCTTCAACGACCGGGTGGAGAACCCGCTGTTCGGCATCAACCTACAGAACGGCCGTCGCGATCACCTCCTGTCCGCCTCCAACCTTTGGAGCGAGCCGCGCAGCGGCAGCTTCGACGCCGGCGACGAGGTGACCTTTCGCATCAGCTTCCAGAACGTGCTCGCCCCCGACCGCTATCACGTCACCCCCGCCGTCGCCCGTCAGGGCGGCGCCTGGATCGACCGCTGCGAGCGCATGACCTCGATCGTGGTCACCGGCACGCAGAGCACCGACGCGCTGCTGGAGCTGCCCTACGACATCGTGATCGAGCGCGGCGGCGCACACTCGCCAAGGCCGGAGCTGGTGCGGTGAGCGCGCCGAGCAGCGAGCAGCTTCGACCCGTCGCCGACTGGACCCCCGCCCAGCTGGCCGGTTTCGGGCGCCCGATCAAGGGACCCTCGGCGCTGGGGTCGGACCCGAGACGGCTGTGGCACCTGACCTGGGCGCTCGCCAAGACCGAGTTCAAGCTCGCGTTCTTCGGCTCGGCGCTCGGCTACCTGTGGCAGCTGATGCGCCCACTGCTGCTGTTCAGCGTGATCTACCTCGTGATCAGCAGGTCCAAGCTCGCCGCCGGCAACCACCAGCCGTACTTCGGCACCTCGCTGCTGCTGGGCATCGTGCTGTTCAACTTCTTCAGCGAAGCCACCGCCGGCGGCGTCAGCTGCCTCGTGGACCGCGAGAACCTGGTGCGCAAGATCGAGTTCCCGCGGCTGGCCGTACCGCTGTCGATCGTGCTCACGGCGCTGATGAACCTCTCGCTCAACCTCATCCCGGTCCTCATCTTCCTGCTCGCCGCCGGCGGCACGCCGCTGTGGAGCTGGCTCGAGCTGCCGCTGCTCGTGGCGATCCTCGCGCTGCTGGCCACCGGCCTGGGGATGATCCTGTCGGTCACCTACGTGCGCTACCGCGACATGCGCCCGATCTGGGAAGTGGTGCTGCAGATGACCTTCTACGCGTCCGGCATCTTCATCGCGATCCTCACGCTGGGGTCGGTGACCGTGCTCGGGCTGCGCGTAAGCCTCAGCCACGTGCTGATGGGCAACCCGTTCGCCGCCATCCTCGAGCAGGCGCGACACGTGTTCATCAGCCACAGCTACCCGACGGCGGCGAGCGCGATCGGCGGCGATGCGCTGCTGATGATCCCGATCGGCATCGGCGTCGCGGCGCTCCTCGGCGGCTTCCTGCTGTTCGACCGCGAAGCGCCGCGGGTAGCCGAGCAGCTGTGACGGCCGCGCCCGTCGAGGACTCCTCGCCGGCCCGCGCCGATGTCGCCGGCGGCCCCAACCGGACCCTCCGTATCGCGTTCGTAGGGCAGAGCGTCTACTTCCACCAGTGCGCCCTCGAGCAGCCGGCGCTGGGACTCGAGCCCGTGTTCATGGACTTCCGCGCGGCCGCCCCCGCGGAGCCCCTGCTCGACGGTCTGCGGGAGCTCGACCCGGACGTGGTGCTCGTGTTTCGCCCCGAGATCATCCCTCCCGGCCTGTTCGCGTCGCTGCGGGCGATCACGATCGGCTACCTCACCGAGCCGCTCCCGCGCTCCGGGCGTACCCACCACCCGGATCTGCAGGCGCGCATGGCGTGGTTGGCGCAGGTCGACGCCGGCAACTTCGATCGCATCGTCTCCTTCGACCCGCTGATCGCCGAGACCGCCGAGAGCGTGCTGCCGGTGTGGCGCTCGCTGCCGATCCCCGTGGCCGACAGCCTGTTCATGGACGTGCGGGAGCGCTCACACCCGCCGCAGCTGCTGTTCGTGGGGCGCTCCACCGAGCACCGCGAGCAGCTGCTCGCTCCCGTCAAGCGGGCGCACCCGCTCGTGCACATCGGCCATGGGCTGTTCGGCGAGCCGCTGATCCGCTTCCTGCGCCGCGCCGACGTGCAGCTGAACCTGCACAACAACCCCTATCCGACGTTCGAGAACCGCGTCTGCATCGCGCTCGCCGCCGGACATCTCGTCATCTCCGAGCCGCTCAGTCCGAGCCACGGGCTGCAGGCCGGCGTCGACTACCTGGAGGTGCAGGACCCGCAATCGCTGCTCGCGCTCGTCGAGCAGCTGGCACGAGAGCCGGACGCATACGCCGACGTGCAGGCGGCCGGCCGCCGCCAGGCGGAGCGCTTCCGCGCCTCTGGCGTCTATCCGCCGCTCGTGCGCGACGCGCTCGCAGACGTAGCGGCACTCGGAAGCCGACACAGCGGATAGGGTGCCCCGGGCATGCGGCCAGCGCGGATAGACGATCCGTCGATCTCCGGCGCACGCAAGCCAGCCCGCCGCGAACCGCCTGCCACGCGCGCGCCATCGATCCGCCGCGACCTGCTGCTCGTCGCCGTCCCAGTCGCGCTCGTTGCCCTGATCTACGTGATCTATGCGCTGCGCGTGGGGAACTTCCAGGACGACGAAGAACAGTATCTGTCGGTCGCGCGCAGCGTCGCCGCCCACTTCCCCAGCGCGTTGTGGCAGAGCAACCTGTTCGTGCGCGGCACCCAGCGCCTGGATCAGATCATCCTCGCGCTGCCTTTCGCGCTGATGCGCGGCCCCGGCGCCTACCAGCTGGCGCACGTGATCCAGTGCGTGCTGTTCGCCGGCACGGCGATCCCGTGCTTCCTGCTCGCCCGCCGCGCCGGGCTTGCGCGCGCCGCGAGCATCTTCGCCGCGCTGCTCTGCATCGTCGTCCCATGGGCGGTGGTCGCCACCTCCTACCTCGCCGAGAGCCTCGCCTTTCCGGCCTACGCGTGGACGATCTACGCCACCTGGAACACGATCGTGCGGCCGTCCGTGCGCAACGACGCGCTCGCGATCCTCGCCCTGCTCGTCGCCGTGCTCTCGCGCACGGCGATGCTGGGGCTCACGCCGATCCTGCCCCTGGCGATCGTCTGGCAGGAGTGGAGCTGGGGTCTGCGGGGAACACCGCTCAGGCAGCGCCCGCGGGCGCTCGCCGGCCGTGTCTGGTCCGCGCACCGGCTCGTCAGCGCGATCGTCGCGATCGCCCTGCTCGCGCTGGCGCTCGGCGGCCTCGACCTGCTCCCGGGCCGCGGGCTGGCGACGCTCAGCGGCGAGTACGCCCTGCCCCATCTGGAACCGCTCCTCACCCTGCTCGACCGCTACCGCGAATACCTCTCGCGGATGGCCGCCGGCACCGGCCTGATCGCGCTCGCGCTGGCGCTGCCCTGGGCCGCGAGCACGCTGGCGCGGGCTCGCGACGGCGCGCGCCACGCGCTGGCCGTCGTGTGCGCGCTCGGCCTGGCGGCCATCCTGTTCTCCCTGCTGTCGGCCCCGGCGGACGAGCGCTACGTGCTCTACTGCGCGGTGCCCATCGCGCTGGCGTGCGCGGCTGCGCTGAGCGACCTGGCGCGCGCGCCGCGTGTCGGCGCACGCGCCGCGCTGGGAGTGCTTGCGGGAACCGCAGCGGTCATCGCCGTGACCGCCAGCGCCGTGTGGCCGCCCCTTGCCAGCCCCTACGACTTCTTCACCTTCCCCGCCGCCATGTTCTACGAGCGGGGGCTGCTGATGCACGCAGACAAAGTGTCGCTGCCGCTGATCCACCCCTCGCCCGGCACGCTGCTCGCCCTCTCGCTCGCGCTCGCGATGGTGGCCTGGGCGCTGATCGCATCGCGCGTGCGAGGCGCCGCACGCCCGACCGCTGTGCTGCTTGGCGTGGGCGTGATCGCGCTGTGCGGCGTGCAGACCTCCTACGCGCTGCGCAAGTTCACGACCGGCGCCGGCGGCGGACCGAGCGCCGCGGCGCGCTCATGGGTGGACGCGTATGTCCCCGCGGGCGTGCGTGTCGGTGCGCTGTCCGTCGGTCTGGGGGAAACCTCCGACTACGTCCCCATCTGGCGCTCGACCGAGTTCTGGAACACCTCGGTGGAGCAGGACGTCTCCTTCGGGCTTTCGGGGTGGCTGCCGCTCCCTCCCGGCTCCGAACCGGTGCACTTGAGCATCCAGCCGGGCAGCGGCCTGCTGAGCGCGCTGGGCGGGCCGGTCACCACGACACCCATCCGGCCGCCCGAATGGCTGCTGATTCCGGCGCAGGGCACCAACCGCATCGTGCTCGCAGGCAAGGTGGTGGCGCATGCCAGCTACGTTCCGCTCGAACTGGAGCGCCTCAGCCGGCCCGCGCGCGCCCTGTGGGCAATCAACCTCACCTCTCCCGAAGGCTTCCTCACCTCCGGGCAGCAGGCCTCCGCCATCGTGTTCAGCGGCGCCCTCGCCGGCCTGCGCCGTCCGTGCGCGACTTTCTCGCTGATCGTGCCACCGGATTTCACCGGCAGCTGGCCGTACACGGTGAGCAGCGGGCGCATGCTGCGCCACGGGCGCCTGCGCGCAGCGCAGACTGCCGTCCTCACCGTTCCCCTGTTCGCGAGCGCAACGCCGCACGGGCCGAGCGCGACGCTCGGGGTGACCGTGGACGGTCAGACCACGCTGTTCGGCGGCATCGTCGCCAGCGCCAAGCTCGCCTTCTTCAACGTCGTGCAGTGCCCGCGCTCGTGAGCGCCGCCACTGCGGCCAGCGGCACGCCGATCGCGAACAGGATCGCCAGCGCCCACAGCAGGCCCAGGCCGACGTGGGCATGGAACAGGCGCAGCCGTCGCATGATCGTGGCTGCGTCCGCGAGCAGACTCCGAGGCTTGGCGGCGTAGAAGGCGAGGTCGAAGTTCGCAGGCCACAGCCGGCCGTCGACGGTCGTGGTCGAGCGGCTTTTGCCGCGTTCGGCGGCCGCATACAGCGCCACCGGCGTGCGCCCCCGGTTGGTAACGCACACGCTCCCTTCCAACACCTTCGCCGGCCCGTCGAAGGCCACGTCCAGCAGGCCGTTGTCGACGTAGCTCGCCGGCACCGACACCGTTTCGCGGTAGCCGGACGCGGTCAGCGCGAACAGCAGCGGCGAGGGCGCCCTGCCATAGGTGCCGATCCGCATCTCCGCCACCTGCCGTCCCGGCAGCAGCCCGATCTCATCCGCACACGCCTGCTGGCCGCCGGGGATTTCCACCAGCGAGACCGACCTCAGCGGCGGCGGCTGCGGCACCTCGGTGGCGATGCGGCGGCTCTGCTGGAGCGCGGGCAGGATCAGGGCGAACAGCAGCACAATCAGGACCACGCCGGCGCCGAGCGCGGTGAGCAGCGAAGTCCGGCCGGCGAGGCCCCGCGCCGCAGCCGAGGACCGGCGCTTGGACCGCCCAGCGGCGCTAGGCATAGAAGCGCTCCACGACGATCGCGAGGGCGCTCAGCTGCAGCACCGCCAGCGCCGCGACGGTGGCGCCACCGAGCAGCGCGGCGAGGATCCGCGGCAGCCACGAGAGCGCCAGCGCGAGGCCGACGCCGTAGAGGCACAGCAGCGGCAGCAGGTAGCGGCCGGTGATGATCGGGTCGCCGCTGAAGCTCAGCAGCGACGAGTAGGCGACGGCGTGCAGCATGATCAGGTAGCCCACCGCGCCGACCGCCAGCACGGCCAGCGCCCACGGCGCTCGTAGCAGGCGGCGCCGGTGGACGACCAGGCCGACGATCGCCGCCAGCGCGGTCACCTCCGCGGCCCTGGAGAGGAAGTCGAGCGTGGCGGGGGAGAAGCTGAGCTCCAGCTGGGCGAAGGTGCCGAGGAAACGGTCGATGAACACCTGGCGGACCCCATAGCCCGGGTGGATGGTGGCGCTCATGAAGCCCAGCCTGGGCAGGTAGAACTGCCACAGGTAGGAGAGGAAGCCTTCCACCCGCGCGAGCGTCACGTCGTCCCTGACGGCGTAGCGAAGCAGCACGTAGGCCCCCACCAGCACCACCATCGCGCCGGCGGCGGCGACGCCCATGTCCGCACGACGACTGCGCGCCCGCCGCCGCCACCAGGCTGCGGCGAGGGCGAGCGCGGCGGGCGCGATCAGCGGCAGGCCGCGACCCTGCGTGAAGCCCGCCATCGCGCACACCGCGATCAGCCAGGCGACACGCACGCGTGTGGCGCCGTGGCGCACAATCGACACCGACAGCCACAGGCCCGCGGTCCACAGCGCCGCCAGCAGCAGGTCGGGGTTGATCGTCGCCGTCATCTGTGTGAGCTGCGGGTTGAGCACCACGGCGGCGCTCGCCAGGGCGCGCAGCGCGGGGCCCCTCGGCAGCCCCAGCAGGAGCTCGCCGCTCAGCAGCCATGTGAACAGGACGAGCGCGAGCAGCAGCGGCAGATTGGCCAGGCGCAGCACGAACGAGCGCGTGAAGAACGTCGCGCTGCGAAACGCCAGATACGGGACCGTCTCGTAGAGGTAGTAGAGGGGCGGGTTCTTGTCGGCCGACGTGAAGCCCCCGTCGGAGCGGGCGCTGGCCGGCAGCCGATTGAGATCGCCGAAGCAGACGCGTTCGTCGATCGTCGACGCGGGCGCGCGCGCAGCAGGATTCTGTTCCAGGCCCGTGATGCCGCTGCACTCGCCGGCCACGCCCACCTCCGTCGAGTAGGCATCGCCGGGCTCGGCCGGCGGGCTGCTGCGCCACGGTATCGAGCCGGTTTCCGCGATCTTCTGCACGTAGGCGAAATGACTCACCTCATCCGGCCCCTGCAGCGGCGGCAGCACGATGCACCAGGCCAGGCCCTCGACGAGTGCGATCGCCAAGAGGAGCGTCAGGCTGCGTGGGACACGGCGCACGAGGCCGCCCAGCGTGCCCACCAAGCCGAACCCGACCCTCTCCCTCGAACTTCCGCCCTGACGCTCCGCGGTGCTGTCCAGAGCCATGCGCCGGGTAGCTTATCTGCCGGCGTTCCTAGAGCGCGCGCAGCAGCAGGCGGCGGTAGCGCTCCATGCACGAGTTGACCCAGCTGGGTGGCCCGGTGTCGATCAGCTCCGTCTCGACACCCCCGACGAACAGCTCGAGCACCTGGCGGTCGGACACCCGTCGAGTGGCCTGGACGGCCCTGCGCCAGCCGATCAGCGCGCGCGCGCGAACGACGACGGCCGCCCACGCCCGCAGCTTCTCGCGGAGCCATCCCGCTCGCGCGGCCCGCGCCAGGACGGCCACCTCGGTGGCCAGCAGCACGGGCGCCAGCAGCGCGAGCGTGCGCCATTCGAGGTTGCTCAGAAGCGCCCACAGACGATTTCGCTCGAGATAGAACCACTTGCGAGCCCCCCCGTCGAACTCGTAGTCGTGCACCGCCACGGCCTCCGGGCAGTAGCGCACCCGCCGGCCGCCGAGCCGCATGCGCCAGGCGAGGTCCGTGTCGTCCACGTACATGAAGAAGAACGGGCACAGCCCACCGGCATGCAGGAACTCCTCGCGTCGAACCAGCAGCGCGGCGCCCGACACCGCCGCGGCATCGCGCGCCGGCCCGCGCTCTCGCGGGCGGCCGTAGCGGCCCGACCAGGAGATGCCGGCGATGTTGATCGGGTTCTCGCCCGCGTTGACGCGGCCGTCGGGGAGCAGCACCTGGGCGCCGACGATGGCCACGTCCGGACCGTCGACGGCCTCCAGCAACCGCTCCAGGCAGTCGCCGGCCGCGGTGGCATCCGGATTGAGGAAGAACAGCCACTCGCCGCTCGCCTCCTGCGCCGCGAGATTCGCAGCGCCCGTGTAGCCGAGGTTTGCGCCGGGATGCAGGACGCGCACACGCGGCGAGAGCTGCGCGGCTGACAGCGCCCGCGCGGTCGCACCCTCGGGATCGTTGTCGACCACCAGCACCTCGACCGGTTCCAGCGATTGGTCGAGCAGGCTCTCGAGCGCCCTCGCGGTGCCAGCCGGGTCCGCATACGACACGACGACGGCTGTGATCGCGGCGGCCATGGCGGACACGAAGTATGCTGAGAGCCTGCTTGTGCGCGTACCGTCGGTGACCATGACCCCTTCGCATGACCAGGCAGGAACGCGCCGGATGACCAAGGAACTTTCGTATCTGGCCGTCGTTCCCGCGTACAACGAGTCGGCCACCATCGTCGAGGTCGTCGAGCGGCTGCGTGAGCAGGCTCCCAGGTTCGACACGCTGGTGGTCGACGACGGCTCGACCGACAATACGAGCGCGCTGGCCTCCGATGCCGGCGCCCGGGTGATCAAGCTGCCGTTCAACCTCGGGATCGGTGGCGCCGTGCAGACAGGCTTCGTCTACGCGCTGGAGCATGGATACGACTTCCTGGCACAGGTGGACGGCGACGGCCAGCACGACTCGATCGAACTGGAGCGGCTGATCCACGCCATGCGAGACGAGGCGGTCGATATGGTCTGCGGCTCCCGTTTCCTGACCGACGACCACCGCTACCCGGCGCCGATCAGCCGCCGCACCGGCATCCATATCTTCGCGTTCCTGCTCTCGCGGATCGTCGGAATGCGCGTGAGCGACCCGACGTCGGGCTTTCGCCTGTACAACCGCCGGGCGATCGAGCTGTTCGCGCGCGACTACCCGCACGACTACCCCGAGGTCGAGGCGGTGCTGATGCTCCACCACCATCGGCTGAGCATGTACGAGGTCCCCGTGAGGATGTACACGCGCGGCGGCGGCACCTCCTCGATCGGCACCGGCAAGTCCGCGTACTACATGGTCAAGGTGCTTCTCGCGCTGTTCGTCGGGCTCGCGCGCCGCCGCCCGGTGGCCGATCCCGGCGATCGCGCGCCCGTCAGCGCCGAACACGGGGTCTGACGCGGATGGCGGCACGAATCCAGCTCGTGGCGATCGTGGGCGCGGCGGTGCTGCTGCTGACGGTGCTCGAGATGGTGCGCCGCCGCCGGCTGATGGAGCGCTACGCCCTGCTGTGGCTGTTCTCGGCCGTGGTGCTGCTCGCCCTCGGGATATGGCGCAGCGCGCTCGAGACGATCAGCCGCGCGGTCGGGGTCATCTATCCGCCGAACGCCCTGTTCTTCATCGCGATCGGCTTCATCCTGCTGCTGCTACTGCACTTCTCCTCCGCGGTCTCGCGTCTGAGCGACCAGAGCAAGCTGCTTGCCCAGCGCCTCGCGTTGCTCGAGGAGCGGCTGCGACGTCAGGAACAGTCGATCGACGGGCTCGAGTCAGCGGTCGCGCGTGAACGCTCCGAGGAGCTCGCGCGGGTCCCACCCGACTGACGCGCTCAGTGTCCGACACCCACGGCGCGCTCATCGGCCGAGCATGGCTCCCACGCGGCGCCTCGCCGTTCGCCTCCACATGCGTGCACGCCGGCCGATGCGCAGCGGAGCTCTGCGACCGCCGAGTCGCTCGCGCAACTCCCGTTCGGGCGCCCCTCGCCGCGCGGCCCAGCGGTCGGCCTCGTCGCACAACACAGCGATCGTGCGCTCGGCAGCCAGACCGTCCAACGGCCCGAGATAGCCTTCGGCGATCTCGCGTCTGCTCAGCAACACGCTCTCAGGGCACGGCCGGCCGCACGCCGCGACGACCGCGTCAGCCAACTCGTCAGCTCGACGGACGACGGTGATCTCGTTGCCCCACTCGTCGAAGGGGATGAGCTCGCCACCGAGGGCCGTGGCGGTCTCATCCCAGCCCGTGTACAGCACGGGACGACCGGCAATCATCGACTCGAGCAGCGCCGTGCTCTGAAAGCCAACAGTCACATCGGCTGCGACGAGCAGGGGGCGCACATCTGTCTGGGCATCGACGAGAAACAGCCGTTTTCCCCAGAGGTCGCCCGCCCGGTGCTGCCATTCCCGCAAGGACTCGACCGACTGCTGAGGATGGGGCTTGATCAGCACCCGCCAGCCCCGCCGCGCGAGCTCGTGCAACCCCTGCTCCGTCTGCGAGTGCAGAGCGCTCCATGCACCCGGACCGCGCCCCTCGTCCGGATGGTATGCATCAACGGCGTAGGAGAGGAACAGCACGCTGGGCCCGCCATCTCCGAACGGCACGTCCGCGGGCCATTCAGACGGCCGCTGGTAGAAATCGAATCGTGGCTGTCCCGTGACCACGATCCGATCGTCGGTGCCGCCCGCACGCACCCAGAACTGCTTGTGCCGTTCGCTGCAGACAGTCATGCGATCGGCCAAGGGAGGCGCGAAGCGCCTTATTTCCGTTGCATGCTCACGCATGGTGTGCTCCGAGATCGTCGTCTCCTTCTGCGCGACGAGAAATGGCACACCGAGCGCGTGAGCGACCGCAGGCGCGGCGCGCACATAGAAGAATGTGTCGGAGGGCATCACGACAGCATCGAACGGGGCGGCCGTGAAGCGGTCCTCGAGGATCTCGCGGAGAATCGCCGCGTAGTGGCGTCTGGCGCCCTCGAGCTCTCGCTTGGTGAAAGCCTCGAGACCACTCGCAACCTCGTCCGGCAGGACCCGCAGCGCCTCCGAGCGCAGCAGCTCATAGGGCATCACGTCGAGCTCGAGATCATCGCCCGCCACCCGCGCAAGCGCATCGATGTCCTGCGCGAAATGGTGTTCGAGCACGAGAAATCGCACGGCCGGACAGGATAGGATGGGCAGCCGCATGACGGTCGCGACGTCGCTCGTCCTGCCGGCAGCCGAGCGGGACCGCCTCAACCAGCTGGACCGCAGGTGCTCCTCGATAATGCCGAGCTATGTCATTCGCTGATCAACTCCGCGGCCTTGGGGGCAACGGCAACCTGCAACCGGGCGCTCACGACCGTGTGCTCGGCCGTGTGCGGCGTCCGCTGGACCGAGCGTTTGAGCGTCGCGCGATCGCGCTCGACGCGCTCGCGGACCTGAGCTCCGACGTCCGCGTGCACGCCGACGCATGGGAGGGCGCTGCCGGCGCCAGACGGCCGCGAATCCTCGTTGCAGCCCTCCGCGGCTGGTCCGCACACAATGCGTACGAGATCCTTATCGCTCACGCTCTCCGCCTGCGCGGTGCGGAGGTGGCGTTTCTGACGTGCGGCGGCGGCATGCCCGTCTGCGAGCTCGGGTGGGCCCGTCGCGCGCATCCCCAGCCATGTGACCGATGCGCATGGCTGACCGGGTCGGTGGCCGACATCGCCGGGTACGAGCACTTCAAGCTCGGCGAGCACATGCCCTGGGGTCGAGACCCGCGCCGCGCCCCCACCGCGCCCGTCGGCGGCGGCACCTCGCGGCTGCGTAGCGCGTCGGCCATCAACACCAGCTGGCTGCTGAGGGGCACGCAGCTCGCTGGCATCCCCGAGGCGCGGCAGATCGCCGACGATTTCATGGTTGCCGCCGAAGGCGTCAAGCACGCGGCCGAAGCGGTCTTCGACGACTTCGAACCGGATATCGTCTTCCTCCTCAACGGCCTGTTCGGCGCCGAGCACGCGATTCGCGATGTCGCCACCGCTCGCGGCATACGCGCCCCGACGTACGAGATCGCGCCTCGCGGCGGAGCGCTGGTCCTGTCCCAGGTTGCAGCCGCTCCCGACTTCGACGTCAACCCGCTTTGGGAGGCGGTGAAGGACAGGCCGTTGGACGACCGGCAGCGCGCCGAGGTGATGGACCTCCTGGAAAACCGTGCCCGCGGAGTCGGCGCCAGCGAGTCCTACTACGAGCGCACCGAGGACGACCCGGACGCACTCCGCAGTCACCTGGGCCTGGACGGCCGCGAGCGCGTGGTATCGCTGTTCACAAACGTGACCTGGGACACTGCGACGGTCGGCCACGACATCGGATTCGCGTCGATGCTCGACTGGGTGGAGCAGGCCGTGCGAATCGCCGGCGAAGCGGACCTCGCGCTCGTCGTGCGCATCCATCCCGCCGAGGGTCGCTGGGGATCACGGGACGACGTGCAGGACGTCGTCCGCTCCCAGCTCGGCGCGATTCCGCCGAACGTTCGCTTCGTCACGGCCGGGGAAGCCCTGTCCTCCTACGCGATCATCGAGATGTCGGACCTGGTGCTCACGTACACGACCACCGTCGGACTCGAGGCGGCGGTGCGCGGGAAGCAGGTCGCGGTTGCCGGCGACATGCACTACCGTGGCCGCGGCTTCACCACGGACCTCTCAGGGCCAAATGACCTGGCGGAAGTCATGACGAGCGAGTCCGCGCCGCCTTCCGTGGAGACCGTGGAGCTCGCGTTGCGCTACGCATACACGTTCTTCTTTCGAGCGATGATCCCCTTCCGGGCCATGGAGGCTCGTGACGGCAAGGTCGTTCATCTCCCGAAGAGCGCTGCCGAAATGGCACCCGGGGTGGATCCCCACCTCGACTGGATCTGTGAGCGGATCCTCGACGGCGCTCATTTCGGCCTGCCCGACGAGCTCGCGGGCAGCGCTCTCCCCGTCGCCGGCTGACGACGAAAACCGAGCGCCGTCCCCGACGCCAGGCAGCCCACCGGCGCGACCTGTCGACAGACGACAAGCGCCGGCAGATCGGTAGACTTCCGCCGGGCGCAGGCAGGCGCGTCGCGGTCGAGCCGTCGGCCGGCACCAGCCGGCGGGGCACGGAAAGAGACCTCGATGAACCTCGACGACAAGACAATCCTCATCACCGGCGCCACGGGCTCGTTTGGCAAAGCGCTGGTCGCACGCATCCTCGACGAGCACCAGCCGAAGGCCATCCGCGTCTACAGTCGCGACGAGCTCAAGCAGTCCGAGCTTCAGCGGCGGCACGCTGACGAGGATCGTCTGCGCTTCATGATCGGCGACGTGCGGGACCTGCCGCGCCTGACGCGCGCGACGCGGGGCGTGGACGTGATCGTGCATGCGGCCGCCATGAAGCAGGTGCCGGCGTGCGAGTACAACCCGTTCGAGGCGGTACAGACGAACCTGATCGGCGCGGAGAACGTCGTATCGGCGGCGATCCACAACGAGGTTCCACTGACCATGGCGCTGTCGACCGACAAGGCGGTGAACCCGGTCAACCTCTACGGAGCGACGAAGCTCGCCGCCGAGAAGGTGTTCGCCCAGGGCAATGCCTATGCAGCCGACTCGGAGGCACGCTTTGCTTCGGTGCGTTACGGCAACGTGGTGGGTAGCCGCGGTAGCGTGATCCCGCTGTTCCTAGCACAGGCCGAGACAGGGGTGATCACGATCACCGACGAGCGCATGACGCGCTTTTGGATCACGCTGGACCATGCGATCGAGTTCGTGCTCGACTGCCTGGACCGGATGGGGGGCGGCGAGACTTTCGTGCCCCGAATCCCCTCGATGCGGGTGCTCGACATGGCCGAGGCGCTTGCGCCCGACTGCGAGCGCAAGCTGATTGGTATCCGCCCGGGCGAGAAGCTGCACGAGGTGCTCGTCACCGAGGACGAGGCGCGTCACACCGTCGAGGCAGACTTCGGATACGTGATCACGCCCGAGTATGCCTCATGGCAACTGCGCGACCACGGGCCGCGCGGCACGCTTCCCGACGGCTTTCGCTACGCGAGCGACACCAATGAGCAGTGGCTGACGGTGCACGAGTTGCGCGAGATGGCTGCGGGCGTGACCGCCGCCCCATGACGCGGGCGTTCCTACCCTACGGGCGCCAGCAGATCTCCGAGTCGGACGTCGACGCAGTCGCGACGGCGTTGCGCGGCGAGCTGATCACGCAGGGGCCGACGGTTGCCGAGTTCGAGCAGCGTTTCGCCGAGTACGTGGGGGCGCGGCACGCGGTCGCCTTCGCCAACGGCACCGCGGCCCTGCACGGGGCCGCGTCCGCGGCCGGCCTGCGGCCGGGCGACGAGGTGCTGACGACCCCGCTGAGCTTCGTGGCGTCGGCCAACTGCGCGCTCTACATGGGCGCCACGGTGCGGTTCGTCGACGTCGACCCGGGCAGCTGGAACCTCGACGCCGCGCGGGCGGCCGCGCAGGTCGTAGAACGCACGCGGGCGATCATCGCGGTCAGCCTCGCGGGACTGCCGGTCGATCTGCGGCCGCTCGAGGACGTGCGTGACAGGGTTCTCGTCATCGAGGACGGCTGTCACGCGCTCGGCGGCCACCGCGACGGCGTGCGCGTCGGCGGGCCCGGCGGCGCGGACATGACCACGTTCTCGCTGCACCCGGTGAAGGCGATGACGACCGGGGAGGGCGGGATGGTGACGACCGAGGACGACGAGCTGGCGGCGCGCCTGCGGAGCTTCCGCACGCATGGCATCGCTCGCGAGGACCTGCGGCCATCGGCTGAGGAGGGCGGCTGGTACTACGAGGTGCGTGAGCTCGGCTTCAACTACCGCCTGACCGACTTCCAGTGCGCGCTCGGGTTGAGTCAGCTACGGCATCTCGACGACTGGATAGGCGCACGCAACGAGGTGGCCGGCTGGTATCGCGAGCTGCTGGCCGAGGAGCCTCGCGTGGCGCTGCCGCCGCCCGCGCCGTACGGCTCGCTTCATGCCTATCACCTCTTCGTCGTGAGAGTCCTCGGCGGAGCGATGATACGCCGCGACGTGTTCGAGGGTCTGCGCGCGGCGGGCATCGGCGTGCAGGTCCACTACATCCCGATCTACCGTTTCCCCTACTACCGCGACACGCTCGGCCACCCGCAGGACTCATGCCCTCACGCGGAGGAATACTACGCGAGCGCAATCTCGCTGCCGGTCTACCCATCTCTGAGTCGCACCGACGTCGAGCGCGTCGTCGCAGAGCTGACGCGCCTGCTGGGATCGCAAGGCGCGGGGGAAGCAGGCTGACCACGACCCCGCGGCCAATTCCTTGAACATCCTCATTACCAGCCTCTCACGCAAGGTGCCTCTCCTGAATGCGGTGCGCCAGGCACTGATCGATTCACAGGGCGGCGGGATTGTGTGGGGTGCGGACTCGGATCCCGAGTGCGTTGGCCATTACTTCGCAGATCGCTTCTGGCCGATGCCGACGCTCGACCGCGACGATGCAGCTGGTCGGGTGCTCGACTTCTGCGCTGAGGAGGAGATCGGCCTGTTGATCCCCACCAGGGATGGCGAGTTGCCGTTCTTCGCCGCGCTGCGCGAGCAGCTTGCCGCACAGGGCACACATACGCCGATCGGGGATCCCGAGGCAATCGGCGTCTGCCTCGACAAGCTGTGCTTCCACGAGCACTGCGTGCAAGAAGGACTGCCCACAGCGCCAACCGCGACCGATGTCGATGATCTCGTGGGCGACCGGTTCGTGGTCAAGGACCGGCGTGGCGCAGGGGGGCGCGAAGTCACGATCGGGCTCAACCGGCACGATGCCCGGGCCCAAGGGGCGCGGCTTGCCGAGCCGATCTTTCAGCCGGTGCTGTCCGGGACCGAGCACTCCGTCGACCTCTACGTGAACCAACGCGGCGAGGTGGTGGACGCGGCTCCGCGCACGCGGATTCGCGTACACGACGGCGAGTCGACGGTCACCGAGACTGTCGAGCATGCGGCGCTCGTGCAAGCTGTCGTTGCACTGATGAGGAACCTGGAGCTACGCGGTCACGTTGTCGTCCAAGCGTTTGCCGATGGGCCGACCGTGACGTTGCTCGAGTGCAATCCCCGGGTGGGCGGCGCATCGACGCTGGGCTTTCATGCGGGCGTGGAATCCCCGCGGTGGGCGATAGGCGAGGCATTGGGCGAGACCATCGAGCCACGGATCGGTGCCTATCGACGGGGTCTGCGGCTCGTGCGCTATCCAGCCGATCGGCTCATCGACCAGTGATCGTCGCGTTCGATCTCGACGACACGCTGTACCCAGAGGAAGACTTCGTAAAGAGCGGCTTCCATGCCGTGGCACGCATGCTGCACCAGCGTTTTCAGATCGACGAGGACGAAGCTCTTACGGTCATGTGGACGTCGCTCGAACGCAACGGACGGGGAAGGCAGTTCGACGATGTCGTCGCGTTCTTCGATCTGTCCCGACGCCAATCGGTGAAGGAGCTGGTTAAGACATATCGCCACCACGTACCGTCTATATCACTGCCGCGCGAGTCGAAGGCCGTGCTGGAGCAGCTGAAGTCGCGACCTCTGTACGTGGTTACCGACGGCCACAAGATCGTGCAGCAGAACAAGATCGACGCGCTCGGTCTGGACCCATGGCTCCGGCATGCCTACCTCACACACCGCTACGGCATCGAGAATCGCAAGCCCTCGGTCCACGTATTCGAGCTGATGATCCGCCGCGAGCACTGCCGTGCCGAGGACATCGTGTATGTCGGAGACGACCCGAGCAAGGACTTTCGAGGGCTCAAGCCGCTCGGCGTCCGCACGGTGCGCGTGCTCACCGGCCGGCACGCCGCGGTTGTGGTGCCGGCAAACGCCGACGCCGAGCACACGCTCCCGAGCCTGGCCGGCGTGCCGGATCTGGTGATCGGGATGGAGCAGAGATGAGGCGGCGAACTGGGATATCTCGTACGGCCACGGCCCAGCGGATCGATCGGCTCGACCTCTGCCGCGATCGCCTCGGAGGATGTGCTAGAAGAAGCATCCTCTGCCGTCCCGAGCCGTCACCGTGTCACCGTGAGCCATCGTCCACCTCGTCACCAAGCATCGTGAGTCGTGACCCCGCAGAGGCGCCGTCCTCGACCGATCGCGATCACTACCGTTACGTTCCGCTACGACGCGCGGATATCGAGGCGCTGCGGCAGTTTCGCAATGCGCAACTCGACGTTCTGCGCCAAGCCGCGCCGATCTCCAGCGCGGAGCAGACGGGCTGGTATGAGCGCGTCGTCGTGCCTGCCCAGCACGAGGCGCAACCGGCCATGATGCTCGTGTCGATCCTCGCCGAGCCCGATCGTTTCATCGGCTACGGTGGCCTGACGAACATCGACTGGAGCTCGCGACGCGCGGAGGTGTCGTTTCTCGTCGACCCAGCGCGCGCCGGCGAACCCGACGTCTACAGCCGCGACATGGGCGCGTTCCTCGAGTTCTTGAAGCGTTGGGCGTTTACCGAGCTTGGCCTTAACCGGCTGTTCACCGAGACCTACGCCTTCCGCGACGCCCACATCGGGATCCTCGAGCACGCGGGGTTCTCAGTCGAGGGACGCCTCCGTCAACATGTCGTTGTCGGCGGCGAGCTTACGGACAGCATCATGCACGGGCTGCTGTCGGCCGACGAGCGCGCGACATGACCCGGACCGACTATCGCGACCGTCGCGTCCTGGTGACTGGTGGTGCCGGCGTGATCGGACGTGAGCTGCTGGAAATCCTCTGCGCGAGCGAGGCGAGCGTCCTGTGCTGCGATCTCAAGCCGCCTCCGTCCTGGCTCGACTCGACGGTCGCCTACGTCGAGGGTGACGCCAATGAGCTGAGCGCCGAGCAGATCGAGGGCTTCTCGCCGGAGTATTGCTTTCACCTGGCTGCAACCTTCGAGCGCACTACCGAGAGCGAGGAGTTCTGGGCTGAGAATTTTCATCACAACGTGCGGCTCAGCCATCACATCGCCACGCTTGTGCGCGGCGTGCCGTCGATGCGAAGGATGATCTTTGCATCGAGCTACCTGACCTACGATCCGGCGCTATACCTGTTTGCGGAGCCGCAGAGCTCTCCGGCGTCGCTGTCTGAGGCCGCCGCGGTAAGACCACGCAACCTCTGCGGCGGGGCGAAGCTGATGCACGAGGAGGAGCTGGAGTTCCTCGGATTGTTCCCCTCCACGCCGTTCACGTCGGTGTCGGCGCGGATCTTTCGCGCCTACGGGCGCGGCTCGAACGACATCGTCTCGCGTTGGGTGCGCTCGCTCGTGACGGACCCGGGCATGCCGCTCTCGGCCTACCGGGTCGAGGGGCTGTTCGACTACGTGTACGCGGGAGACGTCGCCGACGGCCTGGTCAGGCTCGGCGTGAGCGACGCGACCGGGCCGGTCAACCTCGCGAGCGGGAGCGCGCGGCGGGTGTCGGAGCTGCTCGAGATCCTCGCCACCCGCTTCCCGGCGATGAGTTGGAACGAGGAGCCGTCGGACATCGCCTTCGAGGCGCACGAGGCCGAGCTCTCACGCCTGCAGGAGACCGTCGGGTGGCGTCCCTCGAGGAGTCTCGAGCAGGGCGTGGATCTCCTGATCGAGCATGAGCGGGCCGCGCTGTCGAGAGACGATGAGTAGCTTCGACGAAAGCTTCGAGGTCGAGGGGCGAGCGGTCGGGCCCGGGCATCCCTGTTACGTGATTGCCGAGGCAGGCTCGAACCACAACCGCGACCTTGGGATCGCGCGCGAGCTGATCGACGTGGCCGCGGACGCCGGCGCGGACGCGGTGAAGTTCCAGACATACACAGGCGCCGGCCTGTACTCCTCGAAGGCGCCGCGCTTCAGCGACATGAAGGATGAGCGCTCGCCGCAAGAGCTGATCGACGACATCTCCCTGCCGCGCGAGTGGCAGCAGGAGCTGATGAGCCACGCCAGCGCTCGCGGCATCCACTTCTTCTCGACCCCGTTCGACAACGATGCCGTCGACTCGCTCACCGCACTCGGCGTGGGGGTCCTGAAGATCGCGTCGTTCGAGCTCGTCGACCTGCAGCTGATCAGGAAGGCGGCGTCGGCCGGGGTTCCGCTGATCCTCTCGACGGGCATGGCCAGGTACGGCGAGATCGAGGACGCGCTCGCTGTCGTTGCCGAGACGGGGAACAGGGCGGTCGCGCTGCTGCGCTGCGCATCGCTGTATCCGGCCCCTCCCGAGATCCTGAACCTACGTGCGATGGCGACGATGCGCCAGGCATTTGGCGTCCCGGTCGGGCTCTCAGATCACACTGAAGGAGTCGCGATGGCGGCTGCGGCTGCCGCGCTCGAGGCCAGCGTCTACGAGAAGCACTTCACGCTCAGCCGCTCGATGGAGGGGCCAGACCACTCGTTCGCGCTGGAGCCCGACGAGCTCCGCGCCGCCGTCGCGGCGATCCGTGCCGTGGAGTCGGCGCTCGGCAGTGGACGACTCGAGGGCCCCAGCAGCGCCGAGGCGGTGGAGGCCTACACACTTGCTCGTCGCTCGCTGGTCGCGACTCGTGACATCCCTGCCGGCACGCTCATCACCGCCGAGATGCTCGTGGCGAAGCGCCCCGGTTACGGCATCGCTCCGAAGCACCTCGAGCTCGTGGTAGGACGGCGGGCAACGGTCGATATCGAGTTCGACGACGTGGTCACCTGGGAGATGGTGTGAGCTCCGGCCGCCGTGCCGGTCAGCCGGATGTGAGCCTTGCGAAGCCGGTGTGCGCGACGGGCCCCCTGAGCTCCTCCGCGACGCGCTCGGCCCGGACGGCGTCGTAGACGCGCGCGAAGGCATCCGCCACCACGTCGGCGTAGCGATCGAGGATCGCCGTAGTGTGCGCGCACGTCGCGTAGAAGTTCCCATTGTCGAGATAGCCGCGTTCGAGCATCAGCTGGCAGTAGAGCGTCTTTACGGCCTGAGGTTCGGCGTGACTGAACCATAGATGTGAGAACGGGGGCATGTCCGGGTGCCCCACCTCCACGTCCAGCCCGGCGCTCTCCCCGGCCTCGTGCCAGATGCCCTGCACGCGACGCCCGGCGTCGATCAGCCGCTGCGAGGCATCGATCTCGGCAAACTTGCGCAGGGTGGCCAATGCGGCGACAGGACCGATGCGCTCGGTCCAGTAGGTGCTGCTGATGAACGTCGTTTGCGCCGCTTCCATCACCTCAGCGGTGCCGATCACGGCGCCGATCGGGAAGCCGTTGCCGATTCCCTTGGCGAACACGGCCACGTCCGGCTCGACTCCGTAGAGCAGGTGAACACCACCGGCGGTCAGCCTGAGGGCCGAGCTGACCTCATCGAATACGAGCACGGCGCCTGCCTCGTCGGCGAGCTGGCGCGCGGCCTCGAGAAAGCCCGGCTTCGGCCGCTCCCCGCGCTGAGGCTCGCAGATGATCGCGGCGAGTCGGCCGGCGTGTTCGCGTGCGACGGCGTGCAGGCCGTTGATGTCGTTGTGCCTGAAGGTCACCGTCGTACCGGTAAGCTCCTCTGGAACACCACGAGGGTCGAGCCCCGGCAGCAGCAGGCCCTCCTCGCCGAGGGCGTCGGCGTGAGCCCGGTTGGCCGCGAGATACCAGTCGGACCACCCGTGGTACCCGCACACGGCGACTACCGAACGTCGCGTATACGCCCTTGCGATCCGCACCGCGATCGCCATCGACTCACCGCCGGTGCGCGCGAAGCGGCACATCTGCGCCCACGGATGCAGCTGGCACAGCAGCTCGGCCAGCTCGACCTCCTCGGCACAGTTGAGCGTGGCCATGCTGCCATCCTTCACTGCCGCCACGACGGCGGCGTCGACGTCCTCATCCGCGTAGCCCAGCGGACAGGAGCCGACGGCGCTCGAGGTCATGTCGGTGTACTCGATGCCTTCGAGATCCCACACGGCCGCCCCCTTGGCCCGCCGGTAATAGGCCGGCCACTGGTCGGGCAGGAACATCTCGGGCCGCTTGGAGAGCAGTTGCGTGCCGCCTGGAATCAGCCGCTTGGCTCGCTCATAGAGCTCCTGTCCAGCGCCCAACCCGGCCACCGCTTCAGTGGGACGTGACGGCACGAACACCTCCTGCATTGCGAACGATCCCGGCGTTCAGAGAGCTCAGTCCGGGCTCCGCGGCGAGGATGTCGAGAATCTCGGCCATCGAGCCGGAGACATGCTCACGCCGCAGTCGCTCGACCACGGCCGAGAGGAACGTGAGATCTCGCAACTCGTCGAGAGTCCAGCGCTGCTCGCTCAGATCCTCCTCGCACACCACCGACACCGACCGGAACCGCTCCGGCTGCCCGCGGACGAAAGCGGTGACGTGCTCCCGGTCGAACACTTGGTCGGCCTCGCGCCCGCTGATCTCGAGGGCCTCGCGGCCGATCACCTCGGTGTCGAGCCCGTCGGGGAACGTCGGCGGCTGGGTGTTGCTTGCGTAGTCGCACGGCTGCGCCGCGAGGAATGCTTTCACCACATCACCGCTCGTGATCGGATCGAGCAGCGGACAGTCTGCCGTGACACGCACGACGGCGTCAGCATCGTACTTCCGGGCACACTTCACATACCGGTCCAGCACATCCTCTTCGCTGCCGCGATACAGAGATATGCCGTGCGCTTCACACCAGCGTGCCAGCACGTCGTCGGCCACCGAGGTCGTCGTGGCCACAACGACCTCGTGCACGCCGGGGATGCGACTAGCACGCTCGCAAACCCACTCGATCACCGGCCTGTCGGCGAGTGTCATCAACACCTTTCCTGGGAGTCTCGACGATCCCATGCGGGCCTGGATCACCGCGACCAGCTTCATCGGGCCTCGGCCTCCGGCCATCTCGACGGGTTCACCAGCAACTGGTCATCGCTCGACCAGACCGCGTCCCATTCTTCATACAGCTGCGGGGCGGGCGGCGCCTCGGAGATCAGCTGGCAGTTGTCCGCCACCTGCGCGGGTGTCTCCGAGCCGATCACGAGCAGCGCGTTGGGAGCATGGTGGCGAGCATAGCCGACGGCAAATCGTCGGCGGTCGGTCGTGTGCTCGGCGCAAAAAGCATCGAGCCGCGCAACGGCTTCGGCGGCCGGGGGCAATCGACGGGCGGCCTCGCGGGGCTCGAGCAGCATCAGACCCTGTAGGAAGACGCTCCTCACGAATACCTTCTTTCCCGCGGCCTCGGCACGCGCGAAGAGGCCGGCCCGATGCATGCGCCGGTCAAAGGCGTTGGCGGGGACCTGGATCAGCTCCATGTCGCCCATCTCGATCGCCTTGCGCATGCCCTCCTCCGAGGCGATCGACACCCCGAGGTGTGTGATGCGACCCCGCTCCCTCCACTCCCGCAGGGTGTCGCCCAACCGTCCCTCCCAGCGGTCGAGCAGCGCCTCGGCGTGTAGAAGCATCCCCCAGATCGGCTGACCGCCGAGCCTCGCCCAGGAGCCCTCGAGCGAGGCCTCGAGCTCGGCGGCGCCGGCGTCGCCGAGCTCGGGGGCCAGCTTGGTGATGACCCTGAAACCTGCCGTGCCCGCTGCACAGCTGCCGTGCGGACAGCGGCCGATGATCTCCTCGGCGCGACCGTATGCCTGCGCGGTGTCCAGGTAACGGATCCCGAGGCGCCAGGCCAACTCGAGGACGGCATCGGCGGTCTCCTCGTCGGGCTGGCCGGTGCGATTGGCGATGCCGTAGGACTGTCCGAGCTGGGCGGTCCCAAGGGCCAGCGTGTCGGCCACGGACGCCATCGCGCTCAACTGCCGGTCGCGGATGATCCGGGGGCGAGCGCCGATGCCGAGGGGGCACCTCTGCGCGGCCGACGCCGCCCGAACGGCGCGAAAGCCCGGCGCAGGACGAGCGCCGTGATCGGAGGCCGGATCTCGAACCCGCCGACTCGCACGAGCCCGCCGCCGAACTGCTCCTTGTATCTCATGATCGCGAGCTCCTTGTCATTGCGCCCCCGAGCGTCGAACCTTTGCAGCTCGAAATGCCGGACGCCGAGTTGCCGGCATGCCTGGATCGCCGCGTGCAGGCAAAGCGGGTTCGCCCTCAACGGCAGCCCTGGCTCGCGAGTGACGCCAGCCCATTGCAGCGCTCGGCCATTCCGGATATGACAGGTAACCGCAGCAAGCGCTTGGCCATCGGCGTCACGTGCGAAGACCACCAGGTCGCGACCACCGCCATCCAGTATCGCGCGCGCCAGCGCCGTCCAGTACTCCATGGGGTGCGGCTGCATGCCGGTTCGCTTCCACGAGTCCACGTGGACCGGCACGAACTCGCGATAAACCGCCTGCACCTCCGCGTCGGTGGCGGGTAGCGAGCACGTCACGTGCAGGCCGTGCCGAAACGCGTGGCGGATGCTTTTCCGCAGCTCGCTCTTGTATGAATCCAAACCGTGCCCCAGCAACAACTCGCTGCAGACGTCCGGCTCCTCGGAGTCACCGCCGGCGAGCGGCTCGAGGTCGAGGACGCGCGAGTAGAGCGACGGCCCGCCGAGCCCGTGCTGATCAAACAGGCAGGCCAGGGCTGTGACACGAGCCGGGTCGTCATGAGCCGGGGCCTGTACGGACTGGAGGACCTGGAACCCGATCCGCCCGTTTACTTCGAGCAGCGCCACCAGCGCATCTACGCCCCGACGCTGTGAATCGCCTCCCTGACCGTCGGCGAACAACAGACCCGAGTAGCCCGTGGTGACGCGCGAGTCGCCGACTGGATGAACCGGGAGACCAAGCACGGGAGCGCCGTCGCGCACCAGCCACAGCAGATCGGCGCGGCCGTTCTGAACGCGGGCGAAGTCCACATGGGAGGGGGTGTTGTAGACACACTCCTCGCGCGACGCCGATGTCCAGCGCTCGATCAGGGCGCGATCGGAGGGCTCGCTCAGCCAGCGGCCGTGGTACCCCGAAGGCAGGGCCAAGCGGACGCCACCCGGTGGCGCCGACCTAGTCTTCGAGCGCTTCACGCGGCCATCATGCGACGGCTCGTCAACCGTGATGCAGGCTCGGGGGGCCGCCAGCGTAGCGCATGATCACGTACGGCTTCCCGTTCGCGGTGAGGAGCGGGTCCAGGCCGATACGCGCATACGGGATCTCGGCCTGGCGCACCTGCCAGGCGGCCAGCTCCTCGGCCGGCACGCAGACTCGGGCGAGCGCTCGTGGCGCGAGGCTAACGGGGCGCTCATACAGCGTTGTCGAGGTGTTGGCGGAATACACCCCCACGACGGTCGAACGCGGCTCGGGGCTGTGGTTGATGCACACCACCTGCAGATCGGAGAGACGCTCGACCTCCAACAGCCGCCAGCTGTGCCAGCGCTCGCCATTGGGCACGTGGCGCGTCATCGCCCACTTCAGCAGCCGCGACGTCCCGTACACCTCACCGGCCCTCGTATCGATCGAGTGGACGTACATGTAGTTCTCGGTGTCGTCGTAGTAGGCCATCCAGAACGGCGTCTTGATCTCGGCCTCCTCGGCACTGGGAAGCTCGTGGAACTGCGCCCGCACACCTGCGGGCGGCTCGAGGTCGATTGCCACGGTCCCCTCGGCAGCGCCGGAGCCGATCTCTGCCAAGAGCTCGGAAACCTCGAGGAACAGCGAGCCGAAGGGCGGAATCTTCCGCCGAGCATTGCCCTGTGGCCGCCCTACGTCATCGTGGACGACGATGTGGGCAACCGCCGGCTCCCGTATCTGGGGCCAGAACGTCGAGTAGAAGTTCTGCAGATGGATGCGGCTGTGCAGCCCCTCGGACTCCGTGAAGTAATGCGTGTAGGCCATGCGCGGCGCTCGACCAGTGCGCGCCCCTCGACGCCGCACATCGTCGGCCACACGAGTGCGGACATCGGCCACAACGCTCATACGTGCGCCTTCGGCACGACGATCGGGCTCGCCGGCTCCGCGAAGAACTCCCGCTCGAGGCGCTCATTCGCCCGCAATCGGGCATCGCCCCCCCACGTGCTGAGATAGAAGACCGGAGGAAGCGTGTGGTCGCAGGCGATCGCCCCCGTTGCACGGTTGCGGGTCAATGAGATCGGGACGAGCGTGCCGTTCTTCGAATACCCCAGGAACATGCCGACTCCCCCGCTGGCGCGATAGTCATCCAGCCTCCCAGCCTGCTCGAGAACCTCGGTGGCGCTCACCAGACGGAACGAGAACGGCGGCACCTCGATCGCAGAGCGTACGAACCGCTCTCCCTCCGAGCCGAGTATCCAGAAGTCCATGCGCACGGTGTTCGCGTAGTCCGCGCGCGTGGACAGGTTCATCAGCGAGAACAGCGTGTCGACCGGCTCGGTGACGATCACCTTCGGCGCCTGGCAGACGGTCGAGCGCGTCGATGACATGCGGGGATCGTTGAGCGGACCGGTCTGATAGGCGACACCGGTCACGACGCCCTTAGGACGCTGGTAGTACTCGATGAAGTCGTCGGAGGCCCGTCCGTGAGCCATCATCTCAGCGGCCGGGATGTCGACGCTGCTCTCGCCCGCCCACTTGGTGGGAACGACGTGCAGCATGATCACGAGAGCGCCATCCGCAGGCGCGTCGGGGATACCCGCGAGCGCCTCGTCGATGTCGAGCTTGGTCAGCTCGCCGGGTGCCAGCGTGGCGATCTCCGGCGAGGAGCCGATCGTCCCGCCAGCGTTGTCGAACGCCGTCATCGAGACCGTCATCTCCGTCGCAAAGGGACTGTCCGCAGCGACCCCGTTGTTGACCGTGACACGCGTGCCGTAGCCGAGCTCGCGCAGCAGGGGGAAGGTACACGGCCTGAAGAACCGTGGGTCGAAGCCGGGGATGACGGTCGGGGGAGGCAAGATTCCGGGCGGGGCCGTCGGCTACCCGCGGGTGCCCAGTCTAGCCGAGTGCAGGCACCAGGAGATGGCGTCTTCGAAGAACTCGGCGGTCGCGTACTCGCTGGTGTGCCCGCCGGTCGGATGGTAGTCGGTGCGGACCCGCCCACCCCTCCTTTCCCAGGTGGATACGAGCGGAAGCACCTGCTCCTCGTGCACCCCGTCGTCGTCCTGCATCGACTGGACGACGAGACTCGGAAGCACCGGCACGCTCGCGGCGAGCTCGGTGATCTCGCGCGTCACGGGCCGGAGGTCGAGGGCATCCACGTCTTCGCGGCCGAGCGCCGCAGACACGTGGCGAAGCCGTCCCTGCGTCAACGCCGAGATGTCGAGATCGATGTGCGGACTGACCGCCACCGCGCCGGCGTAGCCGTGCCGAAGGGCGAAGCGCACAGCGGCCGTGGCGCCCATCGACGAACCCAGGGTGACCGTGTGGCCGGCGTCGATGTCGAGCTGCTCGGCCACCCTGCGTTCGATCTGCTCGATCGCACGCTCCACGAAGAAGTCTCCGCCCTCGCCCTTGTAGTAAGTGCCGTTGCCATCGGCCCCGAAGGTATCGCAGAGGAACAGGAAGTGATGCTCCACGAGGGGCCAGAACAGGCGCAGACGGTGAAACCACCCCTGGAATTGGGCGCGGTTCTCGCGACGATCACCCCACTCGCCGAAGAACGCCGAGTAGTGGACGCACAAGGTCGACCCGCTCCCGGGCAACAGCACATACGGAAAGGTGCGCCCCTCGATGACCACCGTGTGCCCGAACGACCCGAGCACCGCCTCCCGCTCAAAGGCAGCGGCGCGGTCAGCGACGGTGAGCGTCCGCGACCCGGGCGCGTCAAGCAGCTCCGCGTCTCGTCGATCGCGGCGATGCCTCCAGGCATCCACACGATTCACAGCGAGCTCCACGGCACTGCCGATTCGGCTCACAAGCGTCCCTGGAGCCGCCGCTCGATGATCAGATCGGCGCGCCCGGCGGCCAACGGCACGCCGGGGTCGGGGAGCTCCCAGTGAAACAGGAAGTCGCCCTCCACCATCGCCAGCCATCGCTCGACGGCCGCTGCGGTCAAGGACAGCGTGTAACCGGGCGGCAGCGGCGGGACCACGAAGCGCCCCGGCGAGGAGCGGCTGTTCAGCAGCGCCTCCACAGTGCGGCGGGCCTTCCAGCGACGCGTGAGGGGCACAGGCGCCGCCCCCGGCGTCATCACCCATCGCGCCGCAGCGATCAGCCGCTCGATCAGTCCCAGCGGGGCGGGCTCGGGTGCCGTCCAGTCGACGTGAAGATCATCGAGCGGCACATTGCCGATCAGCGCCCGTCCGCCGGGAGCGAGCAGATCGAAGGCGCGCTGCAAGAGGCACACCGCCTCCGACTCGGTGCGGGCATAGTGGAAGGCCGCGTACATCAGCACCCGCTCGAAGCGTCCGAGCGCGTCGATCTCCTCGCCGCCGACGCGCAGCACGTCCATGCACAGCACGCGCGCGCGGTCCTCGAGCCCGGCCGCGCGCAGACGCTCGCGGGCGGCCTCGACCGCTTGGGGCGCGAAGTCCAGGCCGACGTATCGCGCGGCGTGGTGCGCGACCGGCACGCCCAGCACGCCGATGCCGCAGCCGATCTCGACCACGCCCGTCCCGGCGCCAAGCCGCAGCTTGCGCAGCACGTCGCGCTCCATAGCACGCAGTTCGCGCGGCGTCGTGGCCGGCGGGCGAGCGCTCGCCTCGACCACGCTGTCGCTGCGGGCGAGCGCGTCATGGACATCGCGAACGAGGTTCTCGCTCACGCGGGCACCTCCCGCGGCGCGCGCCCAAGCGCTCGGCGCACGGTGTCGACGAGCGCACGGCGATGCTCGCCGCGGACGCCCACCAGCACGAATGTGGCCAGCGATATCGAGAGCGACACGATGCAGACGGCGAGCGCCAGCGGGAGCGAGTGCGTACTGCCCATGAGCACGAGCAACGGCAGGGAAACGGCCACCTGCGTGGCGACGCCGAAGAGGTTGGGCCCAAGGACACGGCGGATCAACATGCCGGGCGAGGTTTCGAACGTTTGCAGGTAGAAGCGCATCATCACAGGCCAGGCCAGGCCGTTGGCGATGAGCGTGCCGACGATCACGCCCGAGTAGCCCAGCGGGCTCACCAACAGGATCGAGAGCACCAGGTTGAGCGCGGTGGCAGCACCATTGACGACCAAGGGAAAGCGGATCTTCCCCACGCCGAAGAGCATCGTGGATCCGACATTGCCCACCACCTGCATCGCCTCGTAGGCGAAGAACAGCCGCGCTCCCTCGACCGCCGGGGCCGCTTCGGGCCCGATCCAGGAGACGAGCAGCGGCTTCGCGAATATGAAGCCGGCCACGACCACGGGAAGCGAAGCAGCGGTCGCGTAGCAGGAGCCGCGCACGAACATGTCGCGCACCACAGCGGCGTTGCGGCGGGCGAAGGCCGCCGCCGGAACGAGCGCCGAGACGGATGTGGAGGCGATCGTTGCCGCGGCCAGATTGAGCTTGTTGGCGAGTTCGTAGATCGCCACCGAGCTAGGGCCGAGCGCGACACCCACGATCACCTTGTCCATCTGACGGTAGATGGTGCCGACGAAGCGCAATGTGAAGACGCCGCCGCCGAAGCGGACGAGCCTGCGTAGCTCGACCCGCCGCGCGTGCACCGGGCTGAGGTTCAGACCCGGGACGGCCCGATGCGCCAAGAGCCAGTAGACGACGAGGATGCACAGCGCGGTCCCCAGCCAGGCGCCGCCGAGCGCTCCGATCCCCCAGCCCTCCAGCAGCACGAACACGAACAGCGCCGCGAGCAGGAGCGTGCGGGCGAGTTCGACGGTCTGGAAGGCGATGAACCTCTGCGTGCCCTCGAGCACGGCGACGAACGCCCGCGACGGCAGTTCGAACGCGAGCGAGGCCCCGACCAGCGCAAAGCACAGCACGGCCGCGTGGTGCAGTCCGCGGGGTACACCGAAGAGGGACACGAGCGGATGCGCGAGCAGGACCGCCACCGGCGCGAGCACCGCCGCGATCGCACAGAGGAGGAGCAGCGTGGTCGAGACGGTGCTGTTGACCGTCTCCAGGTCCTCCTCGCCCGTCGCTTCCGCGACAAAGCGAACTGTGGCGCCCTCGATGCCGAAGTCGACGAGCGAACCGTACCCGCCGGAGAACGCCAGGGTCAGTGACAGCGTCCACACGCCATAGGCGGTCAGGCCCAGGCGCGCAATCATGAACGGCGTCAGGAACAGACCCACGAGGATGCCGAGCACGCTGCCGACACCGTTGGCCAGGGTGTTGCGTACGAGCTTGGCAGCGGCGGCGGCGGTGCTCACAGGGCCAAGATACCTGGGGCCCGAGCGCCGGACGCGACTCTCCACCCTAGAATGGCGCCGACGTGCCCCTTGCCTTCCCGCGTCCACGACCGCGCCCGGCGCCGCGTGGCGCAGGCCGACAGACATGGCAGCTGACGATTCCTGAGGGCTACACGCTGAGCGCGCTCAGCGACCCCGAGAGCCGCGACTCGGTAACACGCTGGCTGCTGCGCTCCCCCGACCACACGCTCTATCACCTCTGGCCGTACATCGACTTCACCAGCGCTCAGAATCATGGCGCCGACGTGTTCCTCCTCGCGCGCGACGGCAATGAGCTGTTTGCCCTGACCGTGCACTCGTGGACCGGCATGGGCGTCGACAGCGGCTACAGCGGCGTCGTCTTTCCAGCGACGCGAAGCGAGCGCGCACTTCATCGCTCGGTCGCGGCGCTTGCAGAGCTGCTGTCCGCAAACAGTCATCTCCAGTTCCGCTGCATACAGTCCGCTCAGGCCCCTGCCTACGAGGACCTGCCCCGGATGACGCTGCTGCAGTACCTGATCGAGAGCGAGGGGCTGGTGCTCGACCCGATCTACGGACGCCTGTCCGCGTTCGAGCACATGCCCGACCCAGGTGAGATACCCACGCGCCCGGGCCGCCACCCGCACGCCGTGAGCGTCGACACAGACTGGCTCACCGCGGACGCACTCCGCGAATACGACCCGGACACGCGCAACCAGATCCGCCAGGCGGTCCGTCGCGGGCTCACCGTCGAGTACGTCCGCACAACCGATCCGTCGGCCCGGGCGGACGCATATGCGCAGTTCCAGCCGCTGCACGAGGAGTCCTGGAAGCGCACCGGCCTGATCGCAAAGACGCCCGCATACTGGCTGAGCCTGAGCGACTCGATCGCTGCAAGCGGCGGCGAGGATCTGGTCGTGCTCACCCTCGATAGCGACGGCGAGCCGCTGGCGGGTGTGATCTGTCACGTCTACCAGGGCCGCGCGATCTACTGGAGCGGCTGCAGCTCGGCGCAGGGCCTGCGCCAGCGAGCGAATCCCCTGTGTCTACACGGCGCCATCGCCGCGTGCCGCCGTAGCGGCGCAAGCAAGTTCGAGGTTGGGCGCTTCCACGCCCGGGAGAGTTCAGAGAAGGTGCGGGCGATCGACGACTACAAGGCCCAGTTCGGCGGCGAGCTCGTGCGCGTCACCTCGTTCGCCACGGTTCCCGGCCTGGTGTTGCGGGCGCGCACCGCACGTGCCAACGCCACGTTCGCTGCACGGCGGCGGCTGGCGGTCGAGATCGCCCGCGCGCGCGCCCGGGCGAACGGCCGCGAAAGCCCACGCTGATGGGCTCGCCCTACCGTCTCCCCGGCCGCCATAGCGCCGCCTGCAGCGCGAGCTCGACCCGCGCCGGGAGCGGCCGCCAGCCCCACCACCAGCGGTAGATCAGGCGGCCGGCGACACCGAGATCCGAGTCTGCCGCCAGCCGCCGCCGTCCGTCGCGCGCGTACAGCGCCGCATGCTTGCGGCGCAGCCGGCGGAAGGTGGCGCGGTAGCGCAAGCGAGCGCCGGCGAACATGGTCGAGCCGTGGCGTCGATACAGGAGCGTCACCGCCTCCACGCGCCGCCCCCGCCAGCCGCGCTCCAGCGTGTGCAGCCAGAACTCCCAGTCCTCATAGCCCTTGAACGTCGGGTCATAGCCGCCGACGTCCTCGAACAATGCGTGGCGCATGAGTGCCACTGAGCCGATGTTGTGGCGGTAGAGCAGCCGGTAGGGATCGTACGGCGGCATCTGCAGGATCCCCTCCCATGCCCCGAAGAAGCGCATCAGCCCATAGCTGTAGCCGATCTCCGGGTCGGCCTCGAGCGGCTCGCGCAACCTCGCGAGCGCGTCGTCGACGAGCTTGTCATCGGCATCGAGGACCAGGGCATACGGCGTCCGGACTCGTCGCAGGCCGGCGTTGCGCGCAGCGGAGAGCCCGCTGTTCGCCTGGTGGATGACCTGGACCTGGGGCGGCAGCCGATCGAGCTCGGTGAGCGTATGCGCATCGGTGGAGCCGTCGTCGACCACCAGCACCCGCGGCTCGCCACCCTTCTGTGCGAGCGCACTCTCGACGCATTCGGCCAGGAAGGCGCCGTAGTTGAAGCAGGTGATGACGACCGTAACGTCGTCGTTCACGAATGACCGCGCAGCTCGGCAGCGTCCTGGGCCCGTCCGGTGCGCAGCAGCCGCGCCCATTCCGGCCACATACGTGGGTGGCTCAGCGCCACCCACACAAGCGACGGCAGGCTTCGCACCAGGCCCACGGCAGACCTCCAGTTGGCGCCCTGAGCGAAGCGCAGCGAGGCAACCTGCTCCATGGCGCGGTTGTAGCGGATCGCGCGCCTGGCGATGCGCTGCTGCCCGTGGGTGAGGCGTCCGCGGGCGAGCGCCAGCTCGTAGGCACGCCGGTTGTTCAAGCCCTGGCTGGCGATGTTCGAGGAGACCGCGCCGGCGGTGCGGCGGTAGACGGCGAGCACCTCGTCGTTGAGCACCGCGCGATAGCCCGCCTCGAGGATCTTGATCCACAGCCCGAAGTCCTCTGTGCCGAACAGCTCGGGATCGAACCAGCCCACCTCCGCTCCCACGGAGGCGGGCACCAGGCACGCGACGTAGATCCGGTTGCGTCGAAGGATCCGCTCGAGCGTGATCGGGGCGCTGCGGTCAGACACGAGGTCGAGGTAGGTGTACGGCGCGTACTCCTCGCCGATCAGCATCCGCGCGTCGCACGTGACGAGGCCGACCTCGGGCCCCTGCCGCCGAGCTGCCGCCTGATAGCACTCGAGCTGGCTCTCCAGAAAGCGAGGCAGCAGGAGGTCGTCGGCGTCCAGGAACGTCACGAACTCTCCGGTCGCATTGCTCAGCGCCAGGTTGCGCGCCACGGCGGGCCCGCCGGCGCGCTCTCTGCGCAAGCTGCGCACGCCGGCTCCTGCGCTCTGCAGCAGCTCCCACGTGTCATCGCTCGAGCCGTCGTCGACGACCACGACCTCCCAGTCTGTGTAGGTCTGCTCGCGGACCGACGCGAGCGTCTGCTCGATGAAGGGAGCCGCGTTATGGGCCGGGACGATCACACTCACGCGAGGCACGCGCTGATTCTCTCAGTCTGAGAGACGCGCGCCGCGACCGCTGCCAAACGCCGCGACATCGGCCAGCAGGTCGTGCGCCACGCGGCGAAAGACGCGCGAGGCGCGATACTGCTCTGCCTTCATGCGGCCGCGCACCCTGATGCGCTGGTACATCTCCGGGAAGCGCCGCAGCCGGTCGAGGACCCACACGAGACCGTCGGGGAACTCGACCTGCAGGTAGTCGATGTCGCGCTCGAGGCCGTGCGCGGGCGTGAGCTGCTCGCTCAGCAGCAGGTGCCCGGCCGCGAGGTGGATGCCGACCTGCGGGCCGAAGCCGCCGCCCGACGCGGAGGCGACGAACACGCCGACGTCGTATTCGCAGAGCAGCTCCCGCAGCGGCTCGCCGCTGACGCCGTGCACCACCTGCAGCAGATCGTGGTGATGCTTGGCCTCGATCAGCATCGTCTCGCGATGCGAGCTCGAGGCGCCGATCGACATCGCGCGCGGCGCGTGGCGGAGGGGACGCACGTCGCCGTAGAGCGCGTCGCTTACCGGAGGCGGGATCGCCCGCCACACCTCGCCGCGCCCGACCGCCGCGCCGGTGTGCGCGGGGGCGAAGCACACGAGCCTGTCGAGATCCTCGAGCCCAGGGGCGGGGGCCTCGTCGGGCACGCCGGCGACGAGCACGCCGAGGGTCGTGCCCGGCGCGTCGCGCAGAGCCTCCGCGGCGAGCGACTGGGGGTCGAAGATCACCGTCACGTGCGGGCGGTGGGCGCGCAGCGCGTCGAGCAGGCGCTCGCCGTCGACCGCGCCGGCCACGGGGAAGCGCGCGGGCGTCATGCCGAGCGCGGACTGGGGCGGCGCGCAGCCGTCGAGCCACGCTGGCGAGCCCACGTATGCGACGCGCAGCGCCTCTCCGTGGTGCCCTGGGGGTGCGGCGGCGACACCGCGGCTGGCTGGGCTGCTCATCGGCACCGCTACGATAGCGGCGCCCTGCGGGGGCCACCGCGCATGTCCGACTGGCAAGAGCGAATCACGCGAGAGACGGCGCCGGCGATCCGGGCCGAGCACGAGCTGCGCTATCGGATCGCCGCGCCGCTGATCCTCGCGGGCGGGCCGTGGGCGGACCTCGGCTGCGGCAACGGCCTCGCGGCCGCGGCGGCGCTCGGCGAGCAGCGGCCTGCAAACGCCGTGCTGCTTGACGCGGACAGCGGCGCCGTGGAGCGCGCCGCCGCCGAGCTGGGGCTGGCGCACGCCACGCAGCTGGTGGCCGACCTGACCGACGCGCAGGCGCTCGAGCGCATCGGCTCCACGCTGCTGGAGCTCGGCGAGCAGCCGACCGTGACCTGCTTCGAGGTGGTCGAGCACCTGAGCACGTTCCTGCCGTTGATCGAATGGTCGGCGGCGCTCGCGCGCGAGCACGCGGCGACGTTCGTGATCAGCGTGCCCAACGACGCGTTCTGGGCGATCGACAACCCGCACCACCTGACCGCGTGGAGCGAGGGGGCGTTCGAGGAGCTGTGTCAGCTGCTGCCGAGCGAACGCACGCTGCTGCGCCAGATCGCGCTCACGGGGTCGGCGATCCTCGACTGGGAGGCGACGCCGACGCGACACGAGCTGGCTGTCGAGGCCGGCGGCGAGGGGACCGTCGCGACCCACCTGATCGCGGCCTTCGGCCCGCGCCACCGCGACGTGTGGCGCGGCGCCCTCGCCGTGCAGGCCGATCAGCTCGAGCAGCGCCGCTGGGAGCGCCAGCGCGAGAGCAACGTCGCGCTCGCGCAGGCGGCGATCGACGCCCAGGAGGAGATCATCGTCGAGCAGCGCGAGGAGCTGCGCGGACACACGGCCACGTTCGACGAGTGGCGCGCGTACATCCACGAGCTCGAGACGAAACTCGGCCTGCCGTTGTCGGGCTCGCAAGCCGAGGACGCGCCTGCGTGAGGGTCGCGTTCCTGGTCAACGACCTGCAGCTGTCCGGCGGGGTGGGCGTCGTCGTGCAGCACGCACGACAGCTCAGCCAGATCCCCGACTGGGACGTCACGCTGGTGCTGGCGCGGGAGCAGGAGGGGGCCAGCTGGCATGGCTATGAGCACCTGCCCCACCTGCACGTGCGCACGCGCGAGCAGGCGCTCGCCGAGCACTACGACGTGGCGGTGGCGACCTGGTGGGAGACCGCGTTCACGCTGTTCGAGCTCGCCGCCGAGCGCTACGCGTACTTCGTGCAGAGCCTCGAGGACCGCTTCTATCGCGACGACGAGGCCGAGCGCCTCGGCGCCGCGCTGACGCTCGACCTGCCCGTCGCGTTCATCACCGAGGCGTCCTGGATTCGCGACACGCTCGCGGGCCTGCGCCCGGGCGCGCGCTGCCATCTGGTGCGCAACGGCATCGACAAGGACGTCTTCGGCCCGCTCGAGCGGGCCCCCGTCAACCTCGACGGGCCGCTGCGCGTGCTCGTCGAGGGCTCCCCCGGCTCCTGGTTCAAGCACGTGCACGACGCGATCCACGCGGCGTCGGCGATGCGCGAGCCGCACCGCGTGACGGTCGTGTGCGGCGATCGCGAGGCGCTTGGCGAGGTGGCCGCCGACGAGATCGTCGGCCCGCTCAGCCACCGCGAGATGGCGGACGTGTACGAGCGCAGCGACGTGGTGCTGAAGCTGTCGAGCGTCGAGGGCATGTTCGGGCCGCCGCTGGAGGGCTTTCATCGCGGCGCCACGTGCGTGGTGACGCCCGTGACCGGTCACGAGGAGTACGTCGAGCACGGCTGGAACGGACTGATCACCGACTGGGAGGACCTGCGCGGCACCGCGCGCCAGCTGGACCTGCTCGCGCGCGACCGCGAGCTGCTGCAGTTCCTGCGCGTCAACGCGCTGGAGACGGCGCGCGGCTGGCCCTCCTGGGAGCAGTCGAGCCAGTTCATGGCGGGCGCGCTGCTGGCGATCGCCCGCGAGCCGCCGCCCGTCTCGAGCGCCTCGGCGGCGCGCCTGCTGGCCGACCTGCGCGGGGGCCTGGAGATCTACCACGGGCATCTGCGCGATCGGGCGGACTTCGCGCGGCGCGCGCTGCGCTTCGAGCGCCGCCTGGATCGCGTGCGCCAGAGCGCGCTCCTCAGGCGCATGCTGGCCCTGCGGCGATACCGCCTCGTGCGGATCGCCGCCTATCCGCTGCGCCCGCTCACCGCTCGCGCCCGCCGGCTGCTGCCGTGAGGGGGAGCCGCATCCGGCGGGCGGCGGCGAGGGCGAAGGCGGCCTTCGCGGGCCCGCGCGAGGCGCCGCCCGCCAGCCCGATCCCCGCCGCGCTGGCCGAGCTCGCCCGCTCGGCGCCGGCGCCGCTGCTGGCGGACAGACCCGGACCGCAGGCGCCGCTCGACATCGCCGCGGTGATCCCGTCCTTTCGGCAGGGCAGCGGCGGCCACAACACGATCGCACGCCTGCTGCTCGAGCTGCGCGCGCTCGGGCATTCGGTGTCGGTGTGGATCGAGGACAACGAGGGCCGCCACGCGCGCGAGTCGGCGGCGGTCACCAAGCGGAGCTTCGCGGAGTTCTTCGACGCGAGCGCCATCGACGTGCACGCCGACATGCGCGACTGGCGCGGCGCCGACGTGGCCCTGGCCACGGGCTGGCAGACGGTCGCGCGCACGCTGCTGCTCCCCGACTGCAGGGCGCGCGCGTACCTCGTCCAGGACCACGAGCCGGACTTCTACGGGGCCTCCGCCGAGGCGCTGTGGGCGCAGGAGAGCTATCGCCAGGGCATGCACTGCATAGCGGCCAGCCCATGGCTGGCCGAGCTGCTGCGGACTCGCTACGGCGCCAGCGCCAGCCACTTCGACCTCGCGGTCGACCACAGCGTGTACACCCCGTCCACGAGCCGGCGCACGGACCTCGTCGCCTTCTACGCGCGCGCCGTCACCCCGCGGCGCGCGGTGCCGCTCGGCCTGCTCGCGCTCGGCGAGCTGTCGCTGCGCCGTCCGCAGCTGGAGATCGTCCTCTACGGCGAAGACCGTCCGCTGGCGGCGACCTTCAGGCACCGCAACGTGGGCGTCCTGGAGGGCCGCCGGCTCGCCGAGCTCTACCGCGAAGCAACCGTCGGCATGGTCCTGTCGCTGACCAACCCGTCGCTCGTGGGCCTGGAGATGATGGCCTGCGGGCTGCCCTGCGTCGAGCTGGCGAGCGAGCCGATGCTCGCCAGCTTCGGCCGCGACGGGCCCCTGCTGCTGGCCGAGCCGACCGCGCTCGCGCTGTGCGCCGCGGTCGAGGCGCTCCTGGACGACGCCGCGCGCCGGGAGCGCGCCTCGCGCGCCGGGCTCGCGCTGATGGGCGAGCGCACCTGGAAGCGCGCCGGCCTGCAGCTGCAGGGTGGGCTCAGAGCGGCTCTCGGGCGCTGAGCGTGCGCCTATCATTGGGCCGCGTGTCATTCCTCGATCGGCTGCGCGCGCGCGCCAGACGCACGCCGCGCGTACTGGTGCTGCTGCTGCTGGTGGGAGCGCTGCAGTCGATTGCGTGGGACGTCGCGCTGCCTGCGTTCCAGGGACCGGACGAAGACACGCACTTCTCCTACGTGCAGCACCTGGCCGAAACCGGCGAGCTGCCCAGCCCCACGACCGGCGAAACCGCCTACTCCAGCGAGGAGGAGGAGGCGCTGGTGACGCTCAACCTGCTGCCGTTGATCGGGGACGCCAACAGTCGGCCCGCATGGGGCGAAGCCGACCTGGGCGCGTGGCACAAGCTCGAGCGCACGATCAACCGGGCCGCCCGGGAAAACGGCGCCGGGCCCAACCCGATCGCCAAGAACCCCCCGCTGTACTACGCGGCGATGTCGATCCCCTACCGGCTGCTGGTGTGGCTGCCGCTGTTGAAGCGGTTGTTCGTGCTGCGCCTGTTCAACGCGCTGTGCTACCTGGCGACGATCGCCATGACGTGGCTGCTCGCGGGCGAGCTGTTCGGCAGCGTCCGCTGGAAGCAGGCGCTCGCGGCGGGCACGGTGGCACTCGAGCCGCAGCTGTCGTTCATGAGCGCGGTCATCAATGCCGACAACCTGCTGATCGCGCTCACCACCGCGGTGCTGCTCGCATCGGTCAGGCTGGTGACGCGCGGCCCGTCCATGGCCCGGGTCCTGACGGCGAGCGGCCTGACCGCAGCGGCGGTGCTCACCCATGGCCGCGGGCTGGTGACGCTGCCCGTGCTGGCCGTTGCGCTGCTCGCGGCGTGGCTGCGATATCGACCTGCAGCCATCGACGCGCTCAGACGGGGCGCCGCGGCCGCGGCCACGCTCGGCGTCGCCTTCCTGGCATACGTCGCGTTCGGGCGCGCAGGAGGCTCGCTCTATGGCGGGCAGATCACAGAGCTGAACTCGCAAACGAGCTTCGACCTGCGCCAGTTCGTCTCCTCCATCTATCAGTTCTACTTCCCGCGCCTGGGCTCCATGCGACCGCGCCTAGGGCCGGAATACGGATACAAACAGGTCTTCATCGACACCTTCTACGGCAGCTTCGGCTGGCTGGAGGTGAAATTCAAGGAACGCATATACGACGCGCTGCAGATCCTCTCCGCGGTGGGGCTGGTGGGCCTCTACACGGCCGTGGTGGTGCGCAGGCGCCGGCTGTGGCGCGCGTGGCCCGCCGTTTCCGTGATGGCAGCGCTGCTGCTCACCAACCTCCTGTTCCTCCACTACGTGTCCTATCGCGCATTGCTCGGCGACAAAGGCAGCGACCCGCTGATCGTCGGGCGCTATCTGCTGCCGATGGTCTCGCTGTTCGGGCTGGCGATCGCATTCACGCTGGGGGCGCTGCCACGCCGCGTGGGGCCGCTGGTCGGAGCGGTGGTGCTCGCGCTGGGGGTGCTGCTGTCGCTCGGCGGGATCGGCATCACGATGGCGAGGTTCTATGCCTAGACGCATTCCCCCGGTGGGCCGGCCGCGACTCGCGGTGCTCGCCACCGCGCTCGCCGCCGTCGCGATTCTCCTTGGCGCGCTCGTTTGGTTTCGCCCCTACCTGACGCAGAAGCAGGTATCGGTGTCGGCGGTCCCCGCGCCGAGCGCGCTCACGACGCTGACCCAGTTCGACCTGGCCCCCGGCGAGCAGGCGTGCATGGAGTCCGTCACCGTCGAACCCAATAGCCTGGCGGCCCAATTCGATCTGCATCCCGCGAAGCCCGGCCCGCAGGGGGGGCCGGCGGTCGAACTGGTGCTCAGCGCGACGGGCTATCGGAGCGTCAGCCAGCTCGCCGGCGGCTATCCCGGGGGCCTTGCGACGATACCTATGACCCCACCTCGACACTCGCTGCTGGCCACCGCCTGCTTCGCCGACCGGGGCGACACGGCCGTCCTGCTGAACGGCAGCGCCGAAGCGCGCACGATCTCCCGCTCGCCCACCCTGGTCGCCGGCAGCTCGGTCGTCGGCGACATCGCGCTCACGTTCCTCGACACCCACCCGAGCTCGCTGCTCGAGCGGGCCGGCACGATCTTCGGCCACGCCTCCAATCTCACCGACCATCTGGTCCCGGTGTGGCTGATCTGGATCCTCGCCGCGCTCGTCCTCTGCGGCGTGCCGCTCGGCATCCTCGCCGCGTTCTACACGGCGCTGCGCGAAGACGAAGCTCAATCAGGATCCTCGCCGTAGGCCGAGGATCGAGAGCAGGAACGAGGAGAAGAAGATCTGGATGCCGACGATCAGCAGCGAGGCGGCGATCACCGCGAGGTGTTCGTCGGCGAGCGAGCCGAAGCCGTGCGAGATCCACGTCCCCAGGATCACCGCGCCGGTGATCACGCCGACGAGCATGAACGCGCCGCCGAGGAGCAGGCCGTGCTCGAGGCGAAAGCGCGAGCGCATGCGGTCGAACCAGGGGTCGCGCTCGCCCATGAAGTACGTGCCGTACGCGTGCGCGCACAGCCCCAGCGCGAGCACCTGGGTGCCGACGATCATCAGCAGCGCGCCGCCGATCAGCGCGTGCAGCCCCCACGCGCGCCCGAAGAAGTCGAGGCCGGCGCCGACGAAGATCACGATCAGCGTGCCCACGCCGGCGAGCACGGCGCCGGGCACGATAAACAGGTGGTTGGGGCTGTGCACGAGCAGGAAGCGCAGGTGGCGCCAGCCGTCGCGGAAGCTAGACAGTTTGCTCTCGCCGCCGCGCGGGTGGTATTCGATCGGGAACTCGGCGATCTTCAGGTTCTCCTTGGAAGCCCTGATGACCATCTCGGAGGCGAACTCCATACCGGTCGTGCGCAGGTCCAGGCGGGGCAGCACTTCGCGGCGCACCGCGCGCATGCCGCAGTGGGCGTCGCTGATGCCGGTGCGGAAGAACAGGTTGAGCAGGCCGGTGAGGATCGGGTTGCCGATGTACTGGTGCAGCCATGGCATCGCGCCGGGCTGGATGTTGTCCATGCGATCGCCGATCACCATCTCGGCGCCGTCCTCGAGCGCGGCGACGAAGCGCGGGATCTCGTCGAAGTCGTACGTCAGGTCGGCGTCGGCCATCACGATGTAGCGCCCGCGCGACGCGGCGAAGCCTGCGAGGTAGGCGCTGCCGTAGCCGCGCCTGCGTTCGATCACCACACGCGCACCCGCCTGTTCGGCCAGACGCGCGGAGTCGTCCTCGGAGTTGTTGTCGGCGACGACCACCTCGCCGTGCACGCCCATGCGCACGATCGCCTCCAGCGCGGCATGCACGCACGACTCGATGTTCTCGGCCTCGTTCAGGCACGGGATCACGACCGACACCAGCGGCAGCTGCGCATCCTGCTCATCGGGCGCCGCAGGCGGCGCGCTTGTCGGGACGATTGTGCTCATCGGCGAAGAGATGGAATGCTAGCGGGATGCGCGTGTGCCTCGTCTACGACTGCCTGTTCCCCCACACGGTGGGCGGCGCCGAGCGCTGGTATCGCGATCTCGCCGAGCGCCTGGCGGCGGAGGGGCACGAGGTCACCTACCTGACGCTGCGCCAGTGGAAACGGGGCGAGCGCGCGCAGATCGACGGGCGCGTGCGGGTCGTGACCGCGGGCCCGCACATGCCGCTGTACACGGAGGGCGGACGCCGGCGCATCCTGCCGCCGCTGGTGTTCGGGCTGGGCGTGCTCTGGCACCTGCTGCGGCACGGCCGCCGCTATGACGCGGTCCACACGTGCTCGTTCCCGTACTTCTCGCTGCTGGCCGCCGCGGTGGTGCGGCCGCTGGCGGGCTACGAGCTGGTGGTCGACTGGTTCGAGGTGTGGAGCCGCTCCTACTGGCTCGGCTACCTCGGAGGCCTGGGAGGGCGCGTGGGCGCGCTCGTGCAGCGCCTGTGCGCGCTCGTGCCCCAGCGCGCGTTCTGCTTCTCGCAACTGCACGCCGAGCGCCTGCGCGAAGAGGGACTGCGCGGCACGGTGACGGTGCTGCGCGGGCTGTACGCCGGCAGCGCCGAGCCGGCGAGCGCACACGAGGCCGAGCCGATCGTGCTGTTCGCGGGGCGCCTGATCCCCGAGAAGCAGGTGACGCTGGCTGTGGCGGCGATGGCGCTCGCGGCGCCGCGGATCGAGGGGCTGCGGGGGGAGTTTCTCGGCGAAGGACCGGAGCGGGCGGCGCTGGACGCCGCGATCGTGGAGCACGGACTGCAGGGAGTCGTCACCGCGCGCGGCTTCACCGACAGCGAGACGGTGGATGCGGAGATGCGCCGGGCGATGTGCATGCTCCTGACCTCGCGGCGTGAGGGCTACGGCCTGGTGGTGGTCGAGGCGGCCGCGCGCGCGACTCCGAGCGTGGTGCTCGCCGGCGAGGACAACGCGGCCACCGAGCTGATCGTCGAGGGCGTCAACGGCACGATCGCCGGCAGCTCCGACCCGCAGGCGGTCGCCGACGCGATCGTGCGCGTCCACGAGGCCGGGGTGGCGCTGCGCGAGAGCACGGCGCGGTGGTTCGCGGAGAACGCGGAGCGGCTGTCGCTCGAGTCCTCGCTGCGGGCGGTGCTGGAGAGCTACGCGAGCTGATCGGGGGAGACACGTTCGCGAGTCCATCCCCCAGCGCCGTCGGCGCCGGTCACGACAGCTGCTGGCGCTGCATCGCGCGGGCGTAGCTGTCGAGCGTCAGGCGCGCGGTCCGCTTCCACGTAAACCGCTCCGCCTGGGCCTCGCCCAGCGCTCGCAGCCGCGCGCGCAGGTCCTCGTCGGCGAGCAGGCGCGAGATCGCCTCGGCGATCGCGGCCTCCTCGCGCGGGTCGAACATCAGCGCGGCGTCGCCCGCCACCTCGGGCAGCGAGGAGGCGTTCGAGCACGCGACGGGCACGCCGCGCGCCATCGCCTCGAGCACCGGCAGGCCGAAGCCCTCATACAGCGACGGGAAGACGAACGCGCGCGCGATCGACCACAGGCCCTCGAGCTCGTTGTTCGCCAGCCACGCGGGGAAGCGCACGTCGGCGGCGATCCCGAGCTGCTCGGCGCGCGCGCGCAACTCGGACTCGTGCGCGGTGGGATATCCGGGCAGCACGAGCACGGGACGGCGCTCGGGCGCGATCCGCGCGAGCGCGCCGATCAGCGCGAGCAGGTTCTTGTGCGGCCGCTTCGCCGACAGGCTCAGCACGACGTCGCGCTCGCCGAGCTGCAGGCGCGCGCGCACGTCGCGCTCCGGCAGCGGCTCGCCGCGCCGCACGGTGCCCAGGCCAAGCGGCACGACGTCGATGCGCCGCGGGTCGGCGTGCACGAGCTCGACCAGGTCGTCGCGCGTGCTGTCCGAGTCCGCGGTCACCCGGTGCGAGCGGCGCACGGCCGCGGGCACGAGCACGCGCATACCCTTATCGCGCAGCCCCGCATGCGCCTCGGGGAAGCGGGCGTAGATGAGGTCGTGCACGGTCACCACCCGGCGAAAGCGCCCCCACAGCGGCGCGGTACTCGCGAGGCTGTGCATCAGCCTCACGCCGGCGCGGGCGGCCATGACCGGCAGCAGCGTCTGCTCGCCGAGCACCCACTGCACGCGGTCGCGCGCGTTGACGGGGACGGTCACAGCCGGCAGCAGCTCGCCCCACGGCCCGTCGCCTGCGGCGGCGGCCTCGCGGTTGACGAACGCGGTGAAGCGCATGCCTGCGGGCGCCTCGTCGAGCAGCGCCGGGATCAGCTCGCGCGCGACGACCTCCATGCCGCCCGTCTCGCCGGGCACCAGGAAGATGAGGTTCAGACCGACGTGCATCGCGCCGGTGGAGGCTAGCGGCCGGTGGTGGCCAACCTCGCTAGGCTCCCACGGCGTGACCGCCGTTGCCCGCCCGCGCCAAGTCGAGGCAGATGTCCACGCAGGGCCATGAGCGCTCCTCACACCCAGAAACCGATGCACCTCAGGGTGGCCTCGGCGATCGTACCGGACGCCGGCAAGCATGCGATCGACCGCGTGCGTACACATCTGCGGCGCCGCCGCATGACGCCGCTCAGGGAGGAGTATGTGCGCCGCTATGGGCTGGACGTGCTGCGCGGACCGTTCGCCGGCATGCGCTACCCACCCGACTTGGCCGCGCACGGACACGTCTCCCACCATCTGATCGCCAAGCTGGTGGGCAGCTACGAGCGCCAGGTCTACCCGTGGTTCGAGGAGTGGATCGCCGGCGATTTCGACCTAGTGATCGACGTTGGCTGCGCCGAGGGCTTCTATGCGGTCGGCATCGCGCGCGCGATGCCCAGTGTCGAAGTGCGCGCCTACGACATCTATGCGCAGGCTCGAGAAGACTGCGCCGAGCTCGCGCGAGTCAACGGCGTACAGGATCGCGTGACGATCGCCGACGAATGCACTCCGTCGATCCTCGCCGAGGTATCCGAGAAGCGTGTCGCGCTCCTCAGCGACTGCGAGGGCTACGAGAAGATCCTGCTCGATCCGAGCCTTGCGCCCAATCTGCGCAACTGGTCGATCATCGTCGAGCAGCACGACCTCCAAGACCCCACGATCGGGGCTACGATCGCGCGGCGATTCCGTGACACGCACGAGATCGAGGTCATCGACTTCGTCCCGCCGGACGGCGCCGACGTGGCAGAGCTCCGGTGGCTGACCGACAAGCAGGTCCGTTTCGTGTTGAGCGAGCGCCCGTTGCCGATGAGCTGGGCCATACTGCGCCCCCGCAACGGCCCCGCATGATCGTCGGGATCGATGCGCGAGCCGCGGCCGAGGTCCCCGCCGGACGCGGCCGGGTGGTGCGCGAGCTGCTGCGCGCGCTGGCCGCGCGCAAGGACGATGGCCACCGTTACGTCCTCTACGCACGACAGGCGTGGCAGGACGGCGATCTCGATACGCGCTTCCGGTGGCGCCTGATCGGCGCCCGCGATCCCTGGTGGCACGTGCTGACCGCGCGCGCCGCGAATCGCGAATGTGGCGTGTTCCTGTCATCCAACTCGTATCTCACAACCTGGCTGCTGGGCATCCCCGCCGTGCCGATCGTCTACGACATGACGACGTTCGCGCCGTCGATGCGACCCAACCGCCGCTCGACGTTGATCGAGCGCGCCACGCTCGGGGTCGCGACGCGACGATCGGCCGCGGTGCTCACCATCTCCCAAGCCACCGCCGACCTCTTGACCGACCGCTTCCGCGCGGCCCGCGGCAAGACGGTGGTGGCGCCGCTGGGAGTCGCTTCGACGCTCAACGGCGGCCTGACGCCGGCCGAGGCCGCGCTGCTGCCGTCCCCCGGCTTTGTCCTGGCGGTCGGGACGCTCGAGCCACGCAAGAACCTTCCGCGGCTGGTCGCCGCGTACGCCTCCCTCGAGGATGCCGAACAGGGCCGCCATCGACTGGTCGTGGTGGGGGCGAACGGCTGGCAGACGGGGGAGACGTTGAGCGCCCTGCGCTCCCTGGGCGAGCGCTGTGAGATGCTCGGCTACGTATCCGACGCTGCGCTCGCGGAGCTGTACAGACGGTGCGCGGTGTTCTGCTATCCATCGCTCGGCGAGGGCTTCGGGCTGCCTGTGCTGGAGGCGATGGCCGCGGGCGCGGCGGTCGTGACCTCACAGATCTCCTCCCTGCCGGAGGTGGGCGGCGACGCGGTCGAGTATGTGAACCCGTGCCAGGTGGCCAGCATCGCCGCCGGGCTGCGGAAGGTGCTCGGCGACGAGTCCCACCGTGCGGAGCTGGCGGCACGCGCGCAGGCACGAGCCGCTGAATTCTCATGGGAGCGCTTCGCGGCGATCACACTCCAGACGCTGGACGAGGCGGCCGTGGGGCGAGTCAGCGCCCGGCGGGCGACCGTACATCATGCCTTGAGATGAGCACGGGAACGCCCGGCGAGATCTCGGAAACCATCCCCGACGCCGACATCCTCGCGTCGCGCGAAGCCGGCGGGCGCTTCCTGCGCGGAAGCGGCCTGCGGGTGCTCGCCTACGGCTCGGGCCTGCTGGTGGGACTCGCCTCGACGCCGCTGGTCACGCGCCACCTCGGACCGACCGACTGGGGCCACTACATTACGGTCACCTCGGTGATATTCATCGCGGCCGCGCTCACCGAGGGCGGCGTCGGCAATCTCGGGATCCGCGAGTTCTCGACCAGCGACGAGGCCGAGCGCCGCTCGTTCATGAGCAGCCTGCTAGGGCTGCGGATCGCGCTGTCGCTGCTGGGCGCCGCGGGGGCGTTCGCGTTCGTGCTGCTCGCCGGCTACCCGCGGGTGCTCGTCGAGGGCACCGCGCTGGCCTGTGTGGCGCTCGTGCTGGAAGGCGTGCGGGTCACGCTCACGATCCCGCTGACGGCGCGGCTGCGACTCGGCTGGCTCGCGCTCAGCGATTTCACGGGTCAGTTCGTCACATCCGTCTGCATGATCCTGCTCGTCGTCGCCGGCGCGTCGCTGCTGCCGTTCTATTCGGTGACGATTGTCGTCGCGCTGGTCACGGTCACGTTGATGGCGACGCTCGTTCGCGGGGAGATCAGCCTGCGTCCCGCCTTCTCGCCCGCCCGCTGGCGCTCGCTGGCGTCCGACTCTGTCGTCTACGCCGCCGCGACCACGTTGGGAGTCATCTACTTCCAGATCGTCGTGGTCGCCATGTCGCTGCTGGCCGACAAGCTCCAGACCGGCTACTTCAGCCTCTCGTTTCGTGTCCTCAGCCTCGTCAACGGCATCCCCTGGCTGCTGGTCGTCTCCGCCTTTCCGATCCTCGCCCGCGCCGCCCGCGACGACCATGAGCGCCTGCGCTACGCGATGCAACGGCTGTTCGACGGCAGCCTCGTGGTGGGCGGCTTCTTCTCGCTGTGCGTGATCGTCGGGGCGCCGTTTGCGATCGGGGTCGTGGGCGGTCCCAAATACCACCCCTCGATCGCGGTGCTCCAGATTCTCGGCGTCGGCATCATCGGGAGCTTCCTGGTCGCGATGTGGTCCTTCGCGCTGCTCACGCTGCGCCTGTATCGCGAGCTGATAGTCGTCAACGGCATCACCGTGCTGGTCTCCGTGGCGCTATGTCTGCTGCTGATCCCCCGCTATCACGCGCACGGGGGGGCGGTGGTCACCGCCACGCTCGAGATCGGGCTCGCGGGCGCATACGCCGCGGTGCTGAGCCGCCGCCGACCAGACCTGCGGCCATCGTTGCGCCTGGCTCCGCGCGTGGCGCTCGCGCTCGCGGCCGCGTTCGCCGTCGGGGAGGTGCTTCCGTTTGGCTCCGTGGTCGCCGTGATCGCCGGCGGCCTGGTGATGCTTGCCTGCCTGCTGGCGCTACGAGCCGTGCCGGCCGAGTTCCTTCACGCGCTCCAGCGACGGCCGGTCGAGTAGCGGCTTTGCGTACTGTTCCCGGCGTGAACGCCCTGCCGATCACGCTCTGCATCAGCACGCGCAACGCCGCGCCGGTCCTGGCCGGCTGCATCGACAGCGTCCGCGATTGGGTCAGTGAGATCGTGGTCGTGGACATGGAGAGCAGCGATGCGACGCTCGAGATCGCGCGCTCCTACGGCGCCACGATCGTTCAGGTGCCAGCCGCTGGCTGGGCAGAGCCGGGCCGGCAGTCGGGCATCGACGCAGCCACGCAACCGTGGATCCTCGTGCTCGACGCGGACGAGCGCGGCGCGCCCGGGCTGCAGGCGCTCGCCGCGGAGTATGTCCGTCGCGACGACGTCGCGGGCGTGCAACTCCCGCGGCAGAACTTCCAGTTCGGCTGGTGGGTGCCCAAGTCGGGCATCTGGCCCGACTGGCAGTTGCGGCTCTTCCGCGGCGCGCTAACCACATGGTCGGTGACATGGACGCACGCGGGACCGACCGTCGATGGCAAGCTCGAGCGAGCGCCAGCACGCGTGGAGAACGCGATCGTCCACCACAGCTACGCGAGCATCCACGACTGGATGGCGGGCGCGAACCGCTACACCGACCACGAGGCCGACCGCCTGACCAACGCCGGGCAGCGCGCCAGCCTGCCGCAGCTGATCGCGGTCCCGATCGCGCGCTTCGCCCAGGACTACGTCGTAAAGCGCGGCTATCGCGGCCGCCGCTACGGCCTGGCGGTAGCGCTGATGTCGATGTGCTACTGGCTGCTGGCGGAGTTGAAGGTGTGGGAGCGCCAGCTGGCCATGGAGCGGCCGACGCGCGACGCGATTCCCGAGCCGCCGATCACGCCTTGACACGCGCATACCATGCGCGCTCGTAGGACTCCAGGGTGAGCTCCGCCGTGGCCTCCCAGGAGAAGCCGCGCGCCCGCTCCCGGCCGGCCGCAACCAGTCGCGATGCCAGCGCAGGATCATCCAGGAGCTCGAGCACGGCGGCAGCGATATCGTCGGGGCGCAGCGGGTCGAAGTAGCGCGCGGCATCGCCCGCAACCTCGGGCATCGCGGACGTGTTCGAGCACGCGACGGGAACATCGCGAAGCATCGCCTCGAGAATCGGCAGGCCGAAGCCCTCGTTCAGCGACGGCAGCACGAAGCACGCGGCGGCTGCGTACAGGCCCTCCAGATCGGCCTGATCGACGTATGGGGGAAAGGCGACGTTCGCGGCGAGTCCCAGCCGAGCGGAGAGCGCGCGCAGCTCATGCTCGTGCTCGGTCGGCCGTCCGGGCAGAACGAGCATCGCCGCCGGCTCACGTTCGCCGACGATCAGCATCGCTTCGACCAGGCGCACCAGGTTCTTGTGCGCCTTCTTCGCCGAGACGGCGAGGACGATCGGACCGTCGCCCAGCCCCAGGCGCTCGCGTAGCGCGCCCTCCGGCGTCGGAGCGACACGAGCCTCCACGCCCGGACCGAGCGGCACCACATCGATGCGCTCTCGTGGCATCCGCAGATGGCGGACAATGTCCTGCGCGCCTGATTGCGATATCGCGATCAGGCGGTCGGCACGGCGGCTGATCCGCGGCACGATCAGCCGCCATAGGCGCATCGTGGCCGCCTGATCCTCGTCGGGTGCCACGATCCAGATCACGTCCGGCAGCATCACGACGTTGACCGCACGCGTCCTCAGCGGTGCCGTGAACGCGACGCTATGCAGCAGATCCACGCGGCGCCCGGCCATGACGCCGAGGACGGTCATCTCCGACAGCGCCTTCAGCCCGCGCGCGCCGAACAGCGGGTGGGTCACCAGCTCGACCTCCCCGCCCCACGCCTCGCCGCTCAACAGCTCGCGTCCCGCGGGGCTGCAGAACACGCTGAAGCGGACCTCGGGGGCAAGGCGCACGAGCTCGGGCACGAGCGCACGCACGTACGTCTCGAGCCCGCCCATCGGTGGCTCGAGGAAGACGGCGTTCACTCCGACGCGACTCGGCAGGCTGCGGCTCACGCCGATGCACCGTAGCGGGACCGGCGAGTCGCCCCGGGAACGACCTCGACCCACTCGTAGGAGCGACCACACAGCGCCCGCCAGCGACCGGGAAGGACCGAGTAGAGCGGCTGCTGGGCGGCTGCGCCGGCCGGGGTGAGGAACAGGCCATACAGGGCCGCCGAGCCGCCCTCGCCGGGGGCGAGCGTGAAGCCCCCCCGCGCGAGCGACAGGCGATGGCGGCCGGCAGTGAGATGGACGGGCACGGGGGTCATGGGGTTCAGCACGACCGAGTTGCCGCCGAGCTGGGCCGTGATCGAGGCCAGCGGACGCCCGTCCACGCCGATCCTGATGGTGGGCATGATCTGGCCCTCGAGCCACACCTCCCAGAGACCCGCATGCGGCACTTCGAACGCCGCCGAGAGCCGCCCGGGCGTGCTCATCAGCAGGCCTTCCCGCACGCGGCCCCAGCTGCGTGGGTGGGAGGACCGGTGCAGGCGGATGCGCACGATCTCAGGCGTTCCGGCCGCGACCAGATGCGCGCCGTCGCGGCGGGCGAGCACGGCGAGACGCCCGATGCGGGCGCACTGCTGCTCGCGCGCGCCCGACAGCGGGACATCGGCGATCGCCACGCTGGCACCGGGGCGCCGGCCCCACACCTGGTAGTAGGTGCCCTGCCACAGCAGGCGGTAGGCCGACGGCGGGCGCGCGAGCGCGGGGTCGCGGCGCGTGACGATCAGCGGGTAGGGACGCAGGCTGCTCGGCGGCAGCCGATCGAGCTCCACCGGATAGCGGTAGGCGGCCCCGGCACCTCTGAGAGCGGGTGGCGAGTAGATGAAGTTGGGCCCGGCCACGTCGAGATCGCGCAGCGCGTACAGCGAGTATTCGTCGAAGTCGGTGAACAGCGCCGGCCCCCGTCCGGCGAAGCGGTGGTCGATCGATTCGAGCTCCCGATAGCGCGCGGTGGGCGCGAGATCCGAGGCGTGGTACTGCATCGCGTCGGAGACGACCACGCCCCCGAACAGCGCGAGCGCCAGCAGTGGCGCCAGCACACGCGCCACCGGCCGCAACCCGCAGGCGCGCAGCGCGGCCACGCCCCCCCACGCCATCAGCGCGACGACGGGCGTCGTCAGCACGAGCGTCTTGGCGTCGACCCAGGTGGTGCTGTAAGCGGTCGCTCCCGCCCACACCGCGAGCGTCAGCGCGAGCCAGCCCGCCAGCGGGTAATCGCGCCGGCGCAGGATGCGCAGGGCTCCCAGCACAGCGGCGACGACGACGATGGCGACGAGCACGATCGTGATCGCCAGGTCGCTGCCCGTCGGCGGGTGCTTGTAGCTCCCCCACACCCACACGCCGAGCACCTGCACCGCTTTCAGCGGCGTGGTCAGGTTGCCGGGGGCGCCGGTCGTGGAGATCGCCTGGGCGACTTCGAGCGAGCGCGACACCTCCGCCCACGTCGGCCACGCGGCGAGCAGCGCGACGAGCGCGCCGACCGCGATCAGCCGCAGCAGGCGCCCTGTTGCGGGCGGGTCGGCGGCGATCTCGCGGACGGCCACCGCGGCAAGGACCGCCGTCGCGGCCAGCACCCATGCGCCGAAGCCGACGCCCAGCGCGGAGACCCCGCCGGCGGCGACGAGCGCGAACGGGACAGCGCCGCGGGGGCGGCCGCGCAGCCAGCGCGGGTGCAGGACGACGAGCGCGCCCATGGTGAGGATCAGCCCCAGCGAGACGATCTCCTTGATCGAGCCGATCAGCTCGTAGCCGTACACGAGCGCCGGCACGGTCACCGTGAGCGCCCCCAGCGCCGCCCAGCCGCGGTCGAGCCCCATGCGCCGCAGCAGCAGCCACGCGGGGCCGGCGGCGGTGGCGAGCATGAACGCGTTGAACGGCTGGAAGGCCCAGATCAACGGGAGACCCAGCAGGAAGGCGCTGCCCCCGAACAGCGTGTCCGCGCCGGAGGGATATCCGCCGCCGTAGTAGTCCTCGATGTACTCGCCGTATGAGGTGCGCAGATCCAGGTGGGCGTATTCCTGGCCGTGGCGCAGGAGGAAGTCCGCGCCCATCATGTGAAAGGCGGAGTCGGAGAGCGTGAGGTAGGAGGAGAACGTGGCGCGCCCGGCCAGCAGCACCGGCGCGAGCGCAAGCATGTACGCGAGCACGGGCGCGACCGGCTGCCAGCGCCACACGCGCCAGCGCGGCGCCAGCGCGCGCAGCCGCGGCCAGCCGAGCCCGAATCCAACAAGCGCCGCGGCGGCCATCGCGTATGGGGTCGCGGCTGCGACGGACGGCACGTGGGTGACGAGCTGCGAGAGCGCGATCAGCGCCGCCGCGCCGACCGTCGGCAGCAGCACGCCCGGCAGCCAGCCGCCACTGCATCGATCGACCAGCAGACCAGCTCCGATGCACAGCAGCGCGAGCGCCACCGGGTAGACCAACGTGGTGAGAGCGAACATGTGAGGGGCGCCGGACCGCTGTCGGCGGGGGCGAGTCTATGCGCACACGGGGCGGCGGGCGCCGCCCTTCAGCGCTCGAACACGCCCACCACGCTCGACGCCCCCGTCGCGTACGGGTAGTCGGCCTCCGCTTCGCAAAGCACGCGGAACTGGTAGACGGCGGGGCCTGGGAACTTGAAACGGTAGCCCGCGTGGAAGCGGCCGCGCGCGTCGCTGCGGATCACGTCGAACTCCAGCCACGCGCCGCCAGGCGAGCGCGCCTCCAGCACCAGCAGCTTGCCGCCGCTTGGGACCGGCCCGCCGCGCAGCCGGCCGGAGAAGCGGATGCTGCGCCCGACGCTCACCGTGCGCGGCGTGACGCTCAGGGCCACGCCCGCGCGCACGCTCAGCGTGAGCGTGCGCGTCGCCACCGGCTGCGCGTCGAACGCGGCGCTGTACGCGAAGCGCAGCGTGCGCGAAGAGCTGCCCGCGGGCACGCTCAGCGTGAAGCGCCCGTCCGCATCCGTCAGCACGCTCGCCATCGCCGCCGTCCTCGCCCCCGCATACGCCGCCGTCGAGGACACGTCCACCTGCGCCGCGCCGATCGGCACGCCGCCCGCGCCCGTCAGCCGGCCGGCGATCGTCTGCGCGCGGCCGTACCCGCTCGGCAGGCGCGCGCTGCGCGTGGCCGCCCAGCCGACCGACAGCGTCGCCTGCGCCGACGCGTTCGTGCCGTTCGGGCCGCCCGGCGGCGGCGGGTTGTAGATCGTCACGTTCCTGTCCAGCACCGTCGCCGCGTAGCCCGCCGCGTCGATCACGCTCACCACCAGGTGGTGCTCGCCGTTGCTCACCCTCGTCGTGTCAAAGCCCACGTCCGCGTTAACCGACGCCGGGCACGGCTGCACGTACAGGAACGCCGGCAGCCCGTCCGCCGTCTGCCCCACGTTCCTGCAACGCCCGCCGTCTTCGTCCACCACCGTGCTCTGCACCACCTGCCCGTCGACGCTGAACACCGCCTCGTACACGCCCGAGCTCGGGTCGCTCGCCGTAAACGCCACATCGCTCGTGCCGCTCACCGTCGGCGCGCTCGCCAGTTCGCCGCTCACGTCCGACGCGCTCGGCGGCGCGCTCTGTTCGAGCGTCAGGTCGGCCGCGTACAGGTAGACGACCGCCGCGTACCGGTCTGAGTCGCCATCGTTGTACAAGCATTCGTATTCGAGTTCACCCAGACACCCTGCGTCCATGTAGAGATGAGACCCAAGACTTGAGCTGGGTACGACCACACGATTGCCGCTCGCCAATGGCTGGCTCAAGGTTCCCAGACCTTCTGGGCACGGTGAACCACCCGTACACCGACCAAAGGTGGTTGCTCCTGCGGATCTGTTGGTCGGCCCGGCAAACCAGAACTCGTAGAAAGCGCTAATCGTTGAGCCCCCGTCAGCGTCACCTGCGCGCCACAACGTTGCTCCCGCAAGCGTCTCGCCTTCCGGAGCCGCAAACGCCCACGTGGCTTCGGTGAGGCGAGCAGTGCGTGGCGTCTCGGCCCGAAGCCCCGCCACCAGCGCCCCGCCCGGCTGCGAGCACGTGTCTTCCGCAACCGCCGCCGTGCCTCTCGTCGAGCCGCTCCAGCCGTCAGCCGGTGCGCTTTCGCCCGACGGCGTCCTGCACGAGTACACGTGGTACTCGCCCGCCAGCGCATGCGCCGGCATCGTCGCCGCTGCCGCCGGCAACCCCGCCGCCAGCGCCATCGCCACCGCCCGCAGCCGCGCCGCGCGCCGTGCCCGCTTCGATATCCGTTCGAATACAGCCACCATCCCACCCTGTTGTCGCTCGGAAGCCCGTCCTCGCCCCCTCCCAAAAATTATTCCACCAACCGGGCACACGCAACGCCAACAGCTGTCGTGACCGGCGCCAGCAGCGCTCGAGCGGACACGCGCGAACGTGTCTCCCAAAAAACGTCAGACCACGAAGCGGACCGGCAGACGCGCCAGGCCGTAGATGCCCGTGATGCTCTCCAGCTCCGGCTCGCCGTCCAGCTGCACCTCGCGCACGCGCTCCGCCAGGAACGACAGCGCCTCCCGCAGCTCCAGGCGCGCCAGGTTCGCGCCCACGCAGTAGTGCACGCCCGCCCCGAACGTCAGCTCGCGCGCGCGCCCGCGCGACGCCGTTATGTCAAAGCTGTCCGGGCCCCCCGGGCCGCGCTCGTCCTCCCCCAGGTCGCGGTTGCCCGTGAACGCGCACACCATCACGATCGTCCCCTCCGGGAACGTCACCTCGCGGAACACCACCTCCTCCGTCGTCATCCGCGCCGTGAACGGCGTGATCGGCTCGAAGCGCAGCGCCTCGTCCACCGCCGCCTGCGCCAGATCCGGATCGTCCACCAGCAGTCGCCATTGCTCCCGGTTTTCCGCCAGCAGCCGCACCGTGTGCGCCAGCTGGCTCTGCGTCGTGTCAACGCCGCCCGCCAGCACGTTGAACACCAGGTTGATGCACTCCACGTCCGACAGCCGCTCGCCGTCCTCCTCCGCCGCTATCAGCATCGACAGCAGGTCATCGCGCGGGTCCTCGCGGCGCGCCCGCAGCAGCCCCTCCGCATACGCGTAGAACTCCTCCACCGCGCGCTCTATCCCCTCGCGCTCGCTCGCCATGCTCGCCGCGTCGAACTGCCGCTGGATCCAGTTCGACCAGTGGTGCAGCTTCGGCGCGTCCTGCAGCGGCGCGCCCATCACCGTCGCGATCGTCAGCGACGGGTACGGCTTCGCAAACGCCTCCACGAACTCGCACCGCACATCGCCCCCGCCGCCCTCCGAGCCACCCCGCGGCCCGTCCGCCGCCGCCGCCGCCGCCGACGACGACGCAGAGGCCGACACCGCCCGCTCCCACAGCTCCTCCAGGAACGCGCGCATCGCCGGCCTGTAGCGCTCCACCGCCCGCGGCGACAGCGCCGGGTTCACCAGGCCGCGCAGCCGCGCGTGGTCCGGACCGTTCACGTGCAGGATGTTGCGCCGCATCTGCTCGTACAGCGGCCCCTCGCGCACGTCGAAGATCTCCGCGATCTTCATCCCCGGGAACGTCGCCGCGCGCGTGCGCAGGAAGAACTCCGCCGACTCGCGGTCCAGCACCATGTACCCGAACGGCCCCTCCGCCAGCCAGCCCTGCGCGCGCAGCTCGCGCATCGCCGTGTGGAAGCGCTCCCCGCGCATCGCAGGGTCCGTGTAGTCGAACGCCGGCAGCTCCAGCTCGCTGACGAGCGTCACTATTTTTTCGGGTGGACCGCCTGCTTCAAGCCCGCGCCCGCCGAGAACTTCGGCGCCTTCGACGCCTTGATTTTCACCCGCTCGCCCGTGCGCGGGTTCACGCCCTGGCGCGCCGCGCGCTTGACCACCGAGAACTTGCCAAAACCCGTGATCGCGACCTCCTCGCCTTTCTTCAGCGACTTCGTGACCGTGTCCAGCAGCGACTCCACCGCCCGCGAGGTGTCAGCCTTCGTCAGGCCGGCGTCCTTCGCGATCGCCTCGATCAGCTCCGACTTGTTCATTTGCGCTCCCTTTCAAGTAGATGTGCCCCGCGAGCGCGCAGGGTACCGCGCCAGCTTCTTCCCCGGGTTGAGCAGGCCCTTCGGATCGAACGCCCGCTTGATCTGCTCGTGCAGCTCCAGCGCCCGCCCGTCCCACTGCGACTCCAGCCGCCCGCGCTTGTGCCAGCCCACGCCGTGCTCGCCCGCGATCGACCCGCCCAGCTCCACCACCAGCGCGAACAGCTCCTCGCCCACCGCATCCGCCGCCCCCAGCTCCGCCTCGCTCGCCGGGTCCACCAGCACCGTCGCATGCACGTTGCCCTCGCCGCCGTGCCCCCACGCGCACGAGCGCAGCCCATGCCTGCGCGCGATCTCCTGGAAGCGCTCGAGGCCCTCCAGCAGGCGCTCCAGCGGGAACACCACGTCCTCGCTCACCTTCCCCCCGCGCACCGCCGACACCACCGGGTTCGCGCCGTCGCGCCAGCGCCACAGCGCGCGCGCGTCCGCCGGCTCGTGCACCTCAAGCGCCCGCGCCGGCGCTTCGCGCATCAGCTCCAGCAGCGCATCGCGCTGCGCCAGCGCCTCCGCGGGCGAGCCGTCCACCTCGCAGATCAGCGCAAAGCCCGCCTCCGCCGGGATGCCCGCGGAGCCGTGCCGCGCCCGCGTGTCGCCCGCCGGCGGTTGCGCGCCCGCCCCCGGGTAGGAGCCCGCGAGGATGCCCAGCGTCTCGCCGTCCACGAAGTCCAGCACCGACACGCGCAGCCCCGCCGCGAACACCGCGCCCATCGCCGCGCAGCCCTCCGCGCGCGTGCGTGTGAACACCACCAGCGGGATCGCCGCCTCCGGCGCCGGCAGCAGCCGCAGGCGCACCGCCGTGATCACACCCAGTGTCCCCTCCGAGCCCACCAGCAGGCTCCGCAGGTCATACCCCGCCACGTCCTTGCCCGCCCAGCCGCCCACCCGCACCAGCTCGCCCGGCGCCAGCACCGCCTCCAAGCCCGCCACCCACGCCCCCGTCACGCCGTACTTCAGCGCGTGCGGGCCACCCGCGTTCGTCGCCACGTTGCCGCCTATCTGCGACTGCTCCGCCGCCCCCGGGTCCGGGCCGAAGAACAGGCCGTTCTCGCGCGCCAGCCGCTGCACGTCGCGCGTGCTCACCCCCGCCTCCGGCAGCATCCGCCACAGCCCCGGCTCCAGCTCGCGCACCCTGCGCAGCCGCTCCAGCGAGCACACCACGCCGCCCTGCGTCGGCACCGCTCCACCCACCAGGCCCGTGCCGCCGCCGCGCGGCACCAGCGGCACGTCGTGCGCGTAGCACCACGCCACCACCGCCGCCACCTCCTCCGCCGTGCCCGGCAGGACCACCGCGTCCGCGCGCCCGTCGATGCCGCGGCGGTTGGAGCTGTCGCGGTTGTACGGGGAGTTGCGCGGGGGCGCGTCCACGACGTGCTCTCGGCCGATCAGGCGGCTGAGCTCGTTGTGCATCGTCGGAGGAGGCACCGGCGCTTGTCTTCCTTTCTGTCGGCCGTATAACTATGGCTATACGCCGTCCGCGGGATCGCAGTCGACGGCCATGCAAGAAGCCTAGGATGGACGAGCAATGGCAGTGAGCGCAAAGCCCCCCGAGGGGACAGCAAGCACGCCCGCACAGGCAGACGAGACCGCCGAGCGCCACTTCCGCACGCTCTCCGGCGAGCCCGTGCGCGAGCTCTACACCGCCGCCGACCTGCCCGCCGGCGCCGGAGCACCAGCGGGCGCCGGAGCCGATGCCCACCCGCTCGCCGAGGACCCCATCGGTCTGCCCGGCGCCTACCCGTTCACGCGCGGCATCCACCCCACCATGTACCGCGGGCGGCTGTGGACGATGCGCCAGTTCGCCGGCTTCGGCACCAGCGAGGAGACCAACGAGCGCTTCCACTACCTGCTCGAGCACGGCCAGACCGGCCTGTCCACCGCGTTCGACATGCCCTCGCTGATGGGCCACGACTCCGACCACGCGCGCTCGCTCGGAGAGGTCGGCCGCGAGGGCGTCGCCGTCGACACGCTCGACGACATGCAGACGCTGTTCTCCGGCATCGACCTCGGCGAGGTGTCCGTGTCGATGACCATCAACGCGCCCGCCGCCATCATGCTCGCCTTCTACGTCGCCGCCGCAGAATCGGATCCCCGCCATCCCACGCCCCCCGAGCGCCTGTCCGGGACGATCCAGGCGGACATCCTCAAGGAGTACATCGCCCAGAAGGAGTGGTGCTTCCCGATCGACCCCGCCATGCGCCTGTGCGGCGACATGATCGAGTGGTGCACGCGGCGCATGCCGCGCTGGCACCCCATCTCCATCTCCGGCTACCACATCCGCGAGGCCGGCTCCACCGCCCAGCAGGAGCTCGCGTTCACGCTCAAGGACGGCCTCACCTACGTCGAGCAGGCGGTCGCGCGCGGCCTGCACGTCGACGACTTCGCGCCGCGGCTGTCGTTCTTCTTCAACGCCCAGATCGACTTCTTCGAGGAGATCGCCAAGTACCGCGCCGCCAGGCGCATCTGGGCGCGAGAGATGCGCGAGACCTTCGGCGCCCGCAACCCCCGCTCGTGGCAGATGCGCTTCCACGCGCAGACTGCTGGCGTCTCGCTCACCGCGCAGCAGCCGCTCAACAACATCGTCCGCACCGCCGTCGAGGCGCTCGCCGCCGTGCTCGGCGGCACGCAGTCGCTGCACACCAACTCCTACGACGAGGCGCTCGCGCTGCCAACCGAGGAGGCCGTCACGATCGCGCTGCGCACGCAGCAGATGCTCGCCCACGAGACCGGCGTCACCAACACCGTCGACCCGCTCGGCGGCTCCTACTTCGTCGAGGCGCTCACCGACCAGATGGAGCAGCGCGCGTACGAGTACTTCTCCAAGATCGACGAGCTCGGCGGCATGGTCGAGGCCGTCAAGCTCAACTACCCACAGCGCGAGATCGCCGACGCCGCCTTCGCGCTGCAGCAGGAGATCGACGCCGGCGAGCGCGTCGTCGTCGGCGTCAACAGCTTCCTCGCCACCGACGAGCAGCCGATCCCCACGCTGCGCGTCGACCCAGCGCTCGAGCGCAAGCAGATCGCGCGGCTGCAGGCCGCGCGATCCGCGCGCGACGGCGCCGCCGTCGAGCGCACGCTCGCCGCGCTGCGCGAGGACGCCGCCCACGCCGATCGCAACCTCATGGAGCCGCTGCTCGCGTGCGCCCGCGCACACGCCAGCGAGGGCGAGATCATCGAGTCGCTGCAGCAGGTCTTCGGCGACTACGCCGAGACGCCCGTCTTCTGATCGCGCGTCACACGCTCTTCGCAAGTTCTTAGCGCCTCGCACGCAACTTCCCGGCCGCCGACGTGTCCACCGCTTAGCATTGCGCCCCTCGATGCCCCTCGTCACAATGATGCGGCTGCGTAGCGTCCTCGTCTGCGGCGCCGCGCTCGTGGTGCTCGCCAGCGCCACCACGCTCGCACTCGCCTCCAGGCGAATCACCGCCGAGCAGGCCGCCTACAGCGCGCCCAGCGCCGGGCGCTGCACCCCCACCACGCTCAACGCCTCCGCCGTGCTGCCCGGAACCGGCCTCGCCGTCTCGCCGCTGCCGGACTCCTACGACGCATCCACGCAGACGCAGATCAGCCTGCTCGGAGCGCCCGCGAGCGCCATCGGCCCCGTCCACGTCAGCGGATCGCTGACCGGCTCGCACTCGGGCCGGCTGCTCGCCTACTCGCAGGGCGACGGCGCCAGCTTCGTGCCGTCGCGCGGTTTCCTGCCCGGCGAGACCGTCACAGTCCGCGGAGCCGTCAGAGTCGGCGCCGCAAGGCGGCCGTTCGCCTACCACTTCGTCGTCGCCCATCAGGACCCCGTCGACTACGCCGCCGCCGTCACCGTGCCGCAGGACTACAACGAGACGCAGCACTTCCACTCGCGCCCCGAACTGGAGCCGCCGGTGCTCGTCGTCGGCCGGCAGACCCCGCAGGAGACGCCCGGCTACCTGTTCGCCGCGCCCTACAACGGCCCCGGCCCGAGCGGACCGATGATCTTCGAAGAATCGGGCAATCTCGTGTGGTTCCACCCGCTGCCCAAAGGCACCGAAGCGACCAACCTGCAGGTGCAGCAGTACAACGGCCAGCCGGTGCTGACCTGGTGGCAGGGCCGCATCCCCCCGCAGGGCTTCGGGCAGGGCGAAGAGATCATCGACAGCAGCTCCTACAAGGAAATCGGCCGCGTGCACGCCGGCAACGGCTATCTCGCCGACCTGCACGAATTCCACATCACCGCCGACGGCACGGCGCTGCTGACCGTGTTCGACCCGATCGCCTGCGACCTCTCCTCGCTGGGCGGGCCCAGCGGCGGCGCGGTCACCGACAGCCTGTTCCAGGAAATCGACGTCAGAACGGGGCTCGTGCGCCGCGAATGGACCAGCCTCGACCACGTGCCGCTCAGCGAATCCTATAGCCCCGCCACCACCGCGAACACGATCTGGCCGTTCGACTACTTCCATCTGAACTCGATCGACCAGCAGGCCGACGGGGCGACGCTCATCTCCGCCCGCAACACCTCCGCCCTATACGAACTGAACACGCTCACCGGCCAGGTGCTCACGCGGATCGGCGGCAAGGACTCGAGCGTCAAGCTCTCCGCCGGGGCCGCCACCGCCTACCAGCACGACGCAACCGCGCTCGCCAACGGGACGGTCAGCGTGTTCGACAACGGCGGCGTGCCGAAGATCCACGCGCAGTCGCGCGGACTGATCCTCGCGATCAACCCGCAGAAGCGAACCGACAGCGTCGTCGCCGAATACGACCACCCCAGCCCGCCGCTGACCGCCGGCAGCCAGGGCGACGTGCAGACCCTGCAGGACGGCGACGTGTTCATCGGCTGGGGGGCCGAGCCGTACTTCTCGGAATTCAGCGCCGGCGGCCAGCTGCTGTACGACGCGCACTGGCACGGCTCCTACCAGTCCTACCGCGGCTATCGCTTCGCGTGGACGGGCACGCCGAGCGAACCGCCGGCCGTCGCCGCCGCCACGGCCGGGGGGCAGATGACCGTCTACGCCAGCTGGAACGGCGACACCCGCACCGCCAGCTGGCGCGTGCTCGCCGGGGCGAGCGCACAGCAGCTCACGCCCGTGGCGAGCGCCGCGCGCAGCGGCTTCGAGACGGCGATCGTCGCGCCCGTCGCGCAGGGCTATGTGGCGGTGCAGGCCCTCGGCGCCGCCGGCGAAGTGCTCGGCACCTCTCGCACGATCGCCGGTTGACAGCTCAGCGTGGCGTGCGCAGAACACTGTCCGGCGCTGTTTACGCCCGCACGCCGACAGCATCGCGCGCAGGTCGCGCCCATCCACTGAATGGTCCGTCCAGGGCCCATTTCTTGGCTTCCAGACAGCGATCTCGGGGTGTTGATCTTTTGAGACTGCTTGCTCTACTAGACTCAATATGCGGGATTGACCTGTGCCAACAGTTTGATAATCTCGACTTTACTTCGAGTCAAGTGGAGGGTTGAGCCAGGTGGCGACTCGCAATGCCAGACAGATGCCCCCGCTGAACGGCGAGACACCGCCGGGCACCGGCAACGGAGCAACGACGACCGGCGCCGAGCAGGCAGACCGCTACCGGCCGCTGCCCACCGGCACGCACGGCCTCGATCCCGAGCTCGTCAAGCGCGACCAGCGCGAGCGGCTGCAGAACGCGTTGATCGAGCTCATCGCCGTGAAGGGCTACCCCGGCGTGCGGATCGTCGACCTGACCAAGCTCGCCCACGTCTCGCAGCCGACCTTCTACAGGCTCTACACCGACAAGGAAGACCTGTTCCTCAGCACCTACGACGAGGTCGCCAGGCGCACCGGCATCGCCGTCATGGGCGCCTACGGAGTCGACCGTCCACACGAGCAGCGCCTGGCCGCGGCGATGCGCGCGTGGGCCGAGCTGGCGGCCGCCGAGCCCGACGCGACCTCGCTGCTCGTGCTCGGCGCCTTCGGCGCCGGCTCGAGCGCGCTCGAACGGCGCCGGCGCGTGCTCGAGCAGCTCGAGCAGGGGATCTACGCGAGCCGCGAAGGGTCGCCGCTCGCAGGCAACGGGGACCTCACCGTCAAGGCGATCATCGGGGGCATCCGCGAGGTCACCGCCGCGCGTCTGCGCGAGGGCCGCGCCGGCGAGCTCCCCGCGCTCGCCGACGAACTGACCGCGTGGGCCACCTGCTATCCGCGGCGGCTGCCCGACGGGCTGGAAGCCCCTCCCGCCATGCGCCGCGAGCAGGCAGGCGGGGCGGTCGCGCTGCACTCCGAGCGGGCGCGGCGAGCCGAGGGCCGGCTGCCGAGCGGGCGCAGCGACCTGCCGCGGCAGTTCATCGTCAAAAGCCAGCGCGAGCGGATCGTCGACGCGACCGCCGCGATCGTCGCCGAGAAAGGCCTCGCCGCGCTCACCATCCCCGAGATCGCGCGCCGCGCCAACGTCTCCCACCAGACCTTCTACGACATCTACACCTCCAAGCACGACGCGTTCCTCGGCGCGCAGAAGGTCGGCATGCACCAGGCGCTGACCGTCGCCGTCGAGGCCTACCAGTCCCAGCGGGACGACTGGCCCCGCGCCGCCCGCGCGGGCCTGTTCGCGCTGATCGAGTACCTCGCCTCCGAGCCCGCCCACGCCCACCTGAGCCTCGTCGACACCTTCGCCGCGTGCCCCGAGGCGATCGAGATCCGCAACGCCACCCTGCAGGCGTTCGCCTCCTACTTCGGCCCCGCCTACGAGCTCGCTCGCGGCCGCGTCGAGGTGCCCGCCATCGCCGCCGAGGCGATCGCCGGCGGGATCTGGCAGATCCTGCACCACTACATCGAGAGCGACTGCATCGCCGAGCTGCCCGGCGCCGCCGCCCAGCTGACCTACTTCGCGCTCACCCCGTTCCTCGGGCCCGCCGAGGCGGCCGCCTACGCGGTCTCCGCCAGCGCGTAGGCGGACCTGCCCTCGCGCCTGGCGCGCGCGATCCTGCCCGCCTTCAGCAGACGGCTCACGCTCCCCCGAATCTCGCCGCCCGCCAGCGCCGTCACGACCACCAGCTCGCCGACCGTGTGCGAGCCGTGCTCGAGCGCCGCCACGATCGCCTGCTCAGATGCGCCGAGGCGGCCCTGCCTGGGCCTCGCCGCACGCCGCGGCCGAGCTGCCGCGCGAGGCCCCCTGGCCGCGCGGGACCCCGTAGCCGCGCGAGGCCTGGCCCCGCCCCGGGCCCGGGGCGGCCGCGCCGGCGCCTGCGCCTCCTGCTCGAGCGCACCCGCCGCACCCAGCAGCCGCTCGTACTCGGCCACGGCCGGACGCAGCTCGGCCATCCGCGCTTCGATTTCCGCGCACACCCGCACCAGCAGCTCAGCCGCCATCGCGCTCCCCCCTCCGGCCATCGGCGCTCGACATCTGGGGAACGTTTCTATCAGGTCGGCCAGCAGCGCACGCGCGCTAACCGGCGACGCGCAGATACGCGAGCACCGCGAGCACCCGCCGGTGATCGTCTTCGCATGCCGGGAGATCGAGCTTGGCGAAGATGTTGGTGATGTGCTTCTCGACCGCGCCCGGCGTCACCACCAGGCTCTCGGCGATCGCCGCGTTCGAGCGGCCCTCCGCCATCAGCGCCAGCACGTCGCGCTCGCGCGCGGTCAGGCCCGACAGCGCCTCCCGCACGCCGTCGCGCGGGGCCAGCAGCTCCGCCACCACCTGGCGGTCGAGCACCGTCCCGCCCGCAGCCACGCTGTGCAGGGCGTCGAGGAACGCCCGCACATCGCCAACTCGCTCCTTCAGCAGGTAGCCGATCCCGGCCGTGTCCTCGCCGATCAGCTCGCTCGCGTATGCCGTCTCGACGTACTGGGAGAGCACGAGCACGCCCAGCGCCGGCTGGCGCCGGCGCGCCTCGATCGCCGCCAGCAGGCCCTCGTCGCTGTAGGTGGGCGGCAGCCGCACGTCGACGATCGCCAGATCCGGTTCGTGGCCGGCGATCGCCCGCAGCAGCGCCGGAGCGTCCTGCACCTGCGCCACGACCTCGATCTCGTTCTCCCGCAGCAGCGCCACCAGCCCCTCCCGCAACAGCGCGAGATCCTCGGCGATCACTACCCGCAAGGCAGCCTCGCTTCGAGCACCGTGCCGCCCGCGTCGGGGCTCTCCACGCGCAGGCTGCCGTCGAGCGCCTCCACCCGCGCGCGCAGACCCGCCAGCCCCGACCCCTGCGGATCGGCTCCACCGCGACCGTCGTCGCCGACGACCACCGCCAGCATCCGATGCTCGTCGCGCAGCACCACCCAGCTGCGCCGCGCGCCCGCGTGCTTGGCGGTGTTCGTCAGCGCCTCCGCGATCACGAAGTACGCGGCGCTCTCGACCGCCGGCGCGAGGCCGCGATGCGTGTCGACGTCAATCGCTGTGCCCAGGCCGTAGCGGGCGGCGAGCGACTGCACCGCCGCCACCAGGCCCCTGTCGGCCAGCAGCGGCGGCACGATGCCGCGGGCGAGATCGCGCAGCTCCGCGATCGCGTGCTGGGCCTCGCGCTGCGCGTCGAGGATCAGGCCGCGGATCTCCGGCTGGTCGTGCACGCGCAGCTCCGCGCGTCCCAGCTGCAGCGTCAGCGCCACCAGCCGCGCCTGCGCGCCGTCGTGCAGGTCGCGCTCGATCCGTCGCAGCTCCGCCGCCTGCGCGTCGACCGCCTGGCGGCGCGTGCGCGTCAGCATGTCGATCCGCGCGCGCAGCGCGCGCCGCCCGCGCGCGACCAGCACGCGGTCGTGCAGCGCGACCAGCGAATACGCGCTGCCACTCGTCGCCAGGCCGAGCAGCGCCCACGCCGGCCAGAACGATTCCACGCCCGCCATCAGCCACGTCAGCAACCAGGTGAACACGAGGATCACCGCCGCCGCACCCACCAGCGCCCACACGCACGCCACGCGCCGGACCGCCCCCGGCGGCTTGCGCCAGGCCCAGCCGGCGGCGAAGTCCAGCAGCACGAGATCGCCCAGGCCGAGCCACGCCCACGCCGGCCAGAAGTAGCCCTGCCCGCCGAGCGCCCAGATCGCGGCGACCAGCACCGCGCTCAGAAACGCCAGCCGGCGCACCAGCGAGCGCGCGTATTCGCCGATCGACAGCCCCGCCGCGAGCGCCGGCATCCATCGCCGCGGGTTCGCGCCCTGTGCAAGGGACAGGTCCATCGGGAGTCGCGCGCGCTGGGCCATCGGCGCAATCGTCTCACGGCCCGCGCCCGCGCGGGCCGCCACCTAAAGGCCGTAGGTGGTTTTCCGCACAAGCCCTACGGTCGGAAGCGGATGCCGCGCCGAGCGCCAGCCGCGAACCTCTGCATCGATAAGGGAACTCTCACATTAGGAGGCGTCATGCGTGCATTTCTGAAGAAAATAACGAGCCTCACACCGATCGCCGCAGGTGCGGCGGCCGGCATGATCGTGCTCGGGATCGTGTCGATCGTCGGCGGCAGCTACGACCACGAAGTGGTGCACAACCAGCTCGGCCCGCAAAAGATCTACTTCCCGAAGCCCGCCGAGTATCCAAACCTGAAGAAGTACGAAGGCCAGCAGGTGCTCACCGGCACCCAGGCGAAGGCGTATGCCGAAGACCAGATCGGCGTCGACATGAACAAGATCGCCGGCGGCAAGACCTACTCGCAGGTGAGCGATGAATGGATCGCCGGAGGCATGAAGAACGAAAAGCTCGCCGGCGAGCGCACCACCCTGTTCATGGGCGAGACGCTCAGGGGCCTGCTGCTCCAGGCATGGGGCTGGGGGCAGATCGGCAGCATCGCGATCCTCGCGGGAATCCTGCTGATCGTGTTCGGGGGCATCCTGTTCCTGTTGCCAATGCTCAACTGGTGGCTGAACTTCGCCGCCGAGGGCAGGGAGTCCGCATCGCGGCGGGTTCCGCACGCGCCGCAGCCGGGCGCGGCTGGCTAGCAGCCACCCTCCACAGGGAGTAGTTCCCCGCCTCCCGGGCCGATGTGGCCCGGGAGGCGTTTCTCACTCAGGAACTCGCCGGCCGCAGCGTGGGTCTGGCGCGGAAGCTCGATCTGGGGCACATGCCCGCAGTCGAGCTCCAGATGCCGGGCGCGGGGCAGCGCGTCGGCGACATGGCGCTCAAAGGCGATCGGCACGAGCCTGTCGCGCCGGCCCCACACGAACAGCGCATCGGGCTCCAGCGCGCGCAGCCGCGACCAGAAGCCCGCGTCGCCGTGGGGCTCCTCCAGGTAGATTTGACGCGCGGCCGCGTAGAACGCCGCCCTGCCCGCCGGCGTCAGGTAGGCGCGCAGGAACTCGTCCACGCCGGCCGCCGTCCAGCCTTCGTCCGCGCCCGGGATCATGCGGTGCACGATCCCCTCGACGAGCCGCCGCGGCGCGATCTGCACCAGGCCGAGCTCCGGGCGCGCGAGCCGCACCAGCGGCGCCCACGGACGCTCCCGCCGCCACGCAAGCGACGGGCACAGCAGCACCACGCGCTCGACCCTGTCGGGATGCACGAGCCCGACCTCGAGCGCCACGCGCCCGCCGAGGCTGTTGCCGATCAGGTGCACCCGGTCGAGCTCGAGCGCATCGGCCAGCGCGATCACCGCGCCGGCGAAGAAGCGAGCGTCATAGCTCGCGCCGATCGGCTTCTCCGAGTCGCCGAACCCGGGCAGGTCGAGCGCGATCACGCGATGGCGCGCGCTCAGCGCCGCCACCGTCGGCAGGAACGAGCCCTTGGTGGCACCCAGGCCGTGTATCGCCAGCAGCGGCGAGCCGCTCCCCGCTTCCACGATCGAAAGGCGCCCGCGATCTGTGGCCACCATCCGAAACCGCACGCGCCCGGGACCGCGCTGGCCGCTCGTCGCCGCCAGGAAGCCAATGCCCAGGTGCAGGTTGCGCCGCACCGTCAGGCGCCCCGCGCGGAAGGCCTCCATCCCGCCGCGGACCTCCTTTGCGATCGCCGCCCACGCCTGCGCGTCGGCGCTGAGCGTCGCGTCCGCGCCGCCCCCGGCGGGCACGAGCCGCGCCTGGTCGCCTTCGAGCAACACGTCCCACTGCTCGCCTCCGACCACAGCGAGACGCACGCGCGCACGGCCGCCCTGCGGCTCGAACACGCTGCGGTCATAGCGGCCCGCCAGCGTCTGCAGCGAGCGCGGCGGCTTGCTCATAGGGCAACCTCTGACTGCTCAGAGGCGAGGTCGTGGAGGTCGGCGTCGAAAGCCATGTCAGATGGCACCCTTGTAACGAAGGTAACAAGGTGGAATAGTCTGAGACGAGATTAGCCTCGCCCCGGATCGATCTGCCGCACACGAACAGGACACGGGAATGGCCAGCAACCAGACAGCAACGGTTGGCGCGCCGTCCGGCGCCGGCGACGATGTCAGGCGCCCTGCGCCGAACGAGGTGCGCGCGCTGAGCGCCCTCGCCTTCGACGAGCTGCGCGGCTTCCCGGGCGCGATTCGCGACATGCATCTGGGCATCGCCGAGCGGGCCTTCCGGGGCGTGGGCCCGGCGGCCAGCCCGGTGAAGCTCATTCACGACACGTTGTCGAGCCGCGCCTACGGCGCGATCGAAGCCGGCGCCTCGATGCTCGGAAGGGCCGCCGACGCAGCGATGGAGCGGGGCGGCGTCGGCGAGCACGTCTCGCTGTCCACCACGCGGGAGGGCAGCTTCGGGCTCGCGGTGCTGGGCGGCCTCATCGGCGACCGGCTGGAGCGCGAGGGCAGCCCGCTCCACCAGCCGACGTCCGTGCGGATGCACGGAGCGCGGATCGGGCTGGACGAGACCGCCTTGTGCGACGCATTCCCGCAGGCCGCTCCTCGCCTGGTGGTCTTCATGCACGGCCTCACCGGGGACGAGTTCTGCTGGTCCTGGGGCGCCGAGGACTCCTACGGCGAACGGCTGGCCTGCGACCTCGGCTGCACGGCGATCTTCCTGCGCTATAACAGCGGCCTGCACATCTCCGAGAACGGCCGTACGGTGGCGGCGCTGCTCGAGCAGCTCGTGGAGGCGTGGCCGGTCGACGTGCAGCAGGTGGCGCTGGTCGGTCACTCGATGGGCGGCCTGGTCGCGCGCAGCGCTGCGCATCAGGCACACGAGCAAGACCAGATCTGGGTCCGGCACGTCCGGCACGTCGTATCGCTGGGAACCCCGCACATGGGTGCTCCACTCGAGCAGGGAGCGCACCGGGCCGCATTGGCACTCCACAGGCTGCCCGAGACGCGGATGCTCGGCAGCTTCTTGAAAAAGCGCAGCGCCGGCATTCGCGACCTGCGTCACGGATCGCTGGTCGACGAGGACTGGCGGGGCCGCGACCCCGAGGCGCTGCAGGCCGTCGCCTGCCGGGAGGTGGCGCTGTTGCCATGGGCGACCCACTTCTTCGTCTCGGCGAGCGTCACCCGCGACCCGAATCATCCGCTCGGGCGCCTGCTCGGCGACATCCTGGTGTTGAAGCCGAGCGCCAGCGGCAGGGGCAGGGCGCGGCGAATCCCGTTTCGCGAGGAGCACGGGCATCACGTGGGCGGCACCCACCACCTCGCGCTGCTGAACCACCCCGAGGTGTACGAGCGCCTGCGCGACTGGCTGGCGCCAGCGTAGTCCGCCCGCGCCCCGGTGGGGAGTTTCTGCGGATGCCACGGCCATCGGGCTGACATACGGTTTCAGGCAACAAAGTGGAACTCCCGAGCGGATCTGCTTCGGCCCGAGTTCCGCAAGAGCTACGTAACGGGACCGACATCCCGAGAAGGTGGTGAGACTGATGCCCGAGACGACAAAGACCCAACGCCGCGCACCGGCAAAAAAGAAAGCGCCGGCTCCCACGCGCCGCCCGTCCCATCGTGGGCGCGACGCCAGCAAGGCCGTCGATCGGACGACCGAGCTCTCAGAGGACGTGCTCAAGTCGCTCGACGAGGGCGCACGAACTGCCATCGACGCGGTGCGCAAGTTCGTCGAGACGGTCGACAAGGAGCTGCCGCCCCGCGGAGAGGGCCCCTCCAGGCGGGAGGAGATCACCGACTCCGCCCTGGAGATGGCCCAGCGGCTGGTGCACACGCAGTACGAGTTCCTGCGCAAGGTCGTCGACAGCGCAGGCAAAACGCTGAGCGGATCGGACGGCGCGAAGTAGCTACGCCGGCAGGGAGCGGCTGGCCCGCGAGCTAGCCGCTCTTTGCCCGCGGATGGGTCCGCCGCCTCCGTCGCCGCTATGGCCGGGCGTCTCGACCCGCTCCGTACGCCCGGCGCGCTCGGCCGCCGCCAGCAGCTCGCGCATGGAGCGCTCGATGCCCTCGCACAGGACGTCGATGTCCGGCGCCTGGTCATAGTCGCCGGTGACGCCGAACGTCAGCCCGCCGTCGTAGGAGAAGATCGCCACGCCGACGCGCACGTGCCCCGCGATCGGCACGTAGGGAAAGCACTCGAGCATCCGGCGCCCGGCCGCATACAGTGGCTGCTGCGGGCCCGGTACGTTGGTAGTGACCGTGTTGACGCTGTGCTGCGGCATGCGGGTGGCAGCGCGCAGCCCCAGCGCGAGCAGCATCGCCGGCGCGAACCCGCTGAGGCCCACCAGCACGTCGCCCGCCACCGCTTCGCCCGAATGCTTGAGGTGCTCCATCTGCGCCCGCACCGCCGCGAGCCGCGCCACCGGGTCCTCGATTCCCACCGGTAGGTTGGCGAAGATCGCGGAGACGCGGTTGTTGTACTCGCCGTGCTCCTCGCTGGAGCGCACCGACACCGGCACGAGCGTTCGCACGTCGCGCTGCGTGGACTCTCCCCGCGCGGCGAGCAGCGCGCGAAAGCCGCCCGCGACGACCGTCAGGACCACGTCGTTGACGGTGCCGCCGAACGCGCCGCGGACGCGCTTGACATCCGACAGTCGCGCGCGTGCCCACGCCCACCGGCGGTGCGGGCCGATCACCCCGTTCAGCGATGACGGCGGCGGCGGCGCAACCACGCCGGCCATCGCGAACAGCCCGCGCGCGGTCGCCACGGCCGTCCCCGCCGCCCGGGCCGGCGAGCCCGCGGCGACGCGCGCGGCGCGCAGCGGCTCATATGGGCTGACGGCGCGCCGGGCGAGCGCCTCGATCGCCAGCTCCGCCCCCGTTGGCTGGCGCTCCGGGCGCCAATCGTCGGGGGGCGGCAGTGCCGGGTCGCGCTCGGCGTCGAGGATCACGCTCAGCAGCTCCATCCCCGAGACGCCGTCGACCATGCAGTGATGCACCTTCGTGATCGCCGCCCAGCGCCCCGCGCCAAGCCCCTCGACGATCCACATCTCCCACAGGGGCCTGCCGCGGTCGAGCTGCTGGGACATCACGCGGCCGACCAGCTCGCGCAGCTCGCGGTCGCCGCCCGGCTGCGGGAGCGCGGTGTGGCGCAGGTGGTAGCCGAGGTTGAAGTGCGGATCGTCCACCCACACCGGTCGCCCGAGCGCCAGCGGCACGAAGTGGACTCGCTGCCGGTAGCGCGGAACGCTTCGCAGGTGCGCTCTGACCATCCGCACAAGCGCCTCATATCCGGGCGGCGGTCCCTCGAGGATCGCAACCGCGCCGATGCTCATGTTGCTCACCGTGTCCTCGACGTGAAGGAACGCGGCGTCTTGGGGACTGAGGCGCTGCATTGGCTCCTCTCGGACGAGCTCCTCTCGGCTGAGACCATACGCCGGCCCACCGACGGCGCCATCCGTAGATAGCTCGGATGCGACCGTGCTCAAGCTACGCACCGAGCTCCCGAGCGGAGACGAGCTACGCCTTCGAGTCAGACGCGCTCGTCTCGGCTCGGGAGAGATGAGCGCGGATCAGGGTGTGGCGTCCCGTGACAGCACGTTCACATTCACGCCCTCCGACAGCACGTCGACGTGCACGCCCTTCGACAGCACGTCCACGTTCACGCCCACGTTCACATCCACGTCCGCGGCGCTGTGCACGATGCTGCGCAGGGCGTCGTACTCCATGTGCGCCAGGCGCTCGCTGATCGACAGGCCCGTTCCGAGGAGCGGTATGCTCTCGGCCGTCTCGAGGAACCTGCGCACCGTCTCTATCGCAGTTCGCTGACTCACCTTGGCCAGCTCGAGCCACTGCTCAGGTAGGTCCGCCCTCTCGTCGACGGATGCGTTCTCGACGAAGGTCTCAGGGACCACAGTCTTGGCAGGCATCTCAACCACTTCCTTTCGGGTGGTTCGACCCTTTCGGTGGCTTGGGCGCCACCGGTGCATTCACCTTCAACAACCCCAAGCCGGTGAGACAGTTACAGCCGGCGCGATCAGGTGCTCGGCGAAACGCGAGGAAGATGGCTGCCATGATCGCGGCAGAGCCCGCGATCACCCCGGCGGTAAGCTGGGGGTCATGACCGCTCGGCCGCCCGCGCCTGCGATCGGGCAGGCGCTGGCGCTGTTCGAGCCGGCTCGCCGACCGGCGGTGGCGAGCGTCGAGGATGGCTACCTAGATCTGCTCGGCGAGGATGATCCCACTGGAGCGCATCCCGGGCAGCGGCTGATGCTCAGTGGCACGCTGGCTCTGATCTATGAGCGCCTGTGGCGCCCGCTCGGTGGACGTCTGCTGATGGGGGCGGCGGGTCCGGGAACGCACGAGGAGCACCGCATGGCCATGAACATGCTGGACCTGTCACCCGACGACCTTGTGCTGGACGTCGCCTGCGGCCCGGGCAACTTCACCCGTGGCTTCGCTGCCACCGCGGGCGAGGGACTGGTGGTGGGGATCGATGCCTCGAAGACGATGCTCGCGGTCGCCGTGCGCAGGTCCGAGAGCGCCAATCTCGCCTACGTGCGCGGCGACGCCTGTTCGCTGCCCTTTCGCGACGGCAGCTTCGATGCGATCTGCTGCTTTGCCGCGCTGTACCTGATTCAGGAGCCGATGCGAGCACTTGACGAGATCGCCCGCGTCCTTGCGCCGGGCGGTCGAGTGGCGCTGCTGTCGAGCTGCCACCGCGGCCCACTGCCCGCCGGTGCTACCAGCGCGGTGGTGCGGAGCCTGAGCGGCGTGCGGATCTTCGCCCGCGACGAGCTGACGCGAGCGCTGCGTGATCGCGGCCTGACCGGCATCGAGCAGCGGGTCGTCGGCCTCGCGCAGTTCGTGTCCGCCAGCAAGCGTGCGGAGAATCGCTGACCACATACGGGGCCGTCTACTGATGCGCCAGCACAGCGCAGCGGCGAGCCTGCCTGTCGCGCATCATCACCCCGATCAGAGAGGTCTGTGAATGTCCGTGGTAGACGGGGACAGCGGCGCGAGCGCCGTTCCCTCAGGCACATGGTCAGTCGACGCGACGCGCTCGCACGTTGCTTTCACCATGAAGCACATGATGCTCGCGACGGTAACCGGCCGCTTCCGCGAGTTCGATGGGGTGCTGGAAACGGGGCCGGGCGCCCCGCGGGCGACGGGAGTGGTCAACGCGGCCTCGATCGACACGAACGAGACGGTGCGAGACGAGCACCTGCGTAGCTCCCCCGACTTCTTCGACGTCGAGCGCTATCCGGAGATCCGCTTCGACTCGACCCAGATCGACTACCTCGACGGCGGGCGTTTGCAACTCGTCGGCGACCTGACGATGCGCGGCGTCACCCGTGAGATCGCGCTCGACGCGCAGCTGGGCGGGACGACACGCGAGACGAGCGGAGATGAACGGATCGAGCTTCAGCTGCGTGGAGAGCTCAACCGCAGAGATTTCGGCCTCAGCTGGAATCAGGCGCTCGAGGCGGGCGGAGCGCTCCTCGGCAACAAGGTGAAGATCGCACTCGATATCTCGGCGGTGAAGAGCGACGGGCCAGAGCCCACGGTCTGATCGGGCGAGCAGCGCCGACGGCGGTCCTCAGAGCGCCTTGGCCGCCTGCCGGCTCGCGCCGATGCGCTGCACGTCCCAGACGAGGCCCGCGCGCTCCAGGCCCGCGATCACGAGGCCAGAGATGTCGAGCTCGCGGCGGCCCATCCCGTGGAACGCGGAGGTTGGGAAGGCGTGGTGGTTGTTGTGCCACGCCTCGCCCAGCGAGAACGGCGCCAGCCACAGCAGGTTGCGCGAATGATCCTCGGTCGCGAACCGCCGCCGGCCGAAGAAGTGGCACAGCGAGTTGATGCTGTAGGTGACGTGGTGCAGAACGAGCATCCGCACCGCTCCCCCCCACAGCATGCCCTCGAGGCCCGTGTCGACGGTGCCGCCGATCAGCACGCCGAGCCCGAACGGGATCGCGAAGCCCAGCAGCGCCCATGGCACGAACGTCCTGTCGACGAACGACACCACCGGGTCGGCGAGCAGGTCAGGGGCGAAGCGTTCGCGCGAGCCGCGCTGCGTGTGGTCGAACAGCCAACCGACGTGCGCGTGGCCGAGGCCGCGCAGCGCCCCGCGCCAACCGCCGCCGTGATCGACGTGCGGGCTGTGCGGGTCGCCGAAACGGTCGGAGTAGGCGTGGTGCTTGCGGTGGTCGGCCACCCACGAGATCACCGGCCCCTCGACGGCCATCGTGCCCAGCACCGCCAGCACGCCGCGCAGCGCCGGCGAGGTCTTGAAGCTGCGGTGGGTGAGCAGCCGGTGAAAACCCACGGTCACGCCCAGGCCGATCGGGATGTACATGATCAGGAAGATCGCGATGTCGCGCCAGCGCAGCTCGTGGTTCCACATCTGCCAGCCGGCGAGCACAAGCAGCAGCGGCGGGACGAACGTGATCAGGCCGGTGATCGCGCGGTCGAGGCTCTCCAGCACAGGCTCCTGGATCTCATCCGGCGTCGGTCCGCAGCTGTGCTCGTGGCCGGGCCCGGGAGCGGCTGGCGGCGCGAGCGCGCACCCGCCGTCCGGACCGTCGTCCTCGGCAGGCTGGGCGAGCGGTCCGGCGGTGGCGCTCATGCGCTACCGATCTTGACCCCGGCGCGAGCCGTTGTCGATGCGGCCGGCCACCGAAGGAACGGGGGCTATCCCCCCATCGCGCGCGGGGGTGCGCCTCAGGCGGCGCGGACGTCGAGCACGATCTTGCCTGTCGCGCGGCGCTCGTCGAGCGTCTTCAGCGCATCCGCGGCACGCTCCAGCGGGAAGCGCTCGCCGACGATCGGGCGTATGAAGCCGGCGTCGACCATCGCGTTCACGGCGGCGCCGATCTCGCGGTTGAGATCCGGCTTGCCCATCACGTACGCGCCCCAGCCGGCTCCGATCACCTCGGTGTTCTTCAGCAGCAGCCGGTTGACGCGCACCTCGGGGATCGAGCCGCCGGTGAAGCCCACGACGACCACGCGCCCGCCCTCGCGCAGCGAGCGCAGGCTGTCGGTGAAGCGGTCCCCGCCGACGGGGTCGAGCACCATCTCCACGCCACCCCCGGACAGCTCGAGCACCTCGTCCTTCCAGCGATCGCCCAGCAGCAGCGTCTGATCGGCGCCCGCCTGTTCGGCGACCGCCCGCTTGGCCTCGCTCGATACCAGCGCGATCGTCTTCGCGCCGAGCGCCTTGGCGACCTGCAGGCAGGCGGTCCCCACGCCACCCGCGGCGCCGTGCACGAGCACCGTCTCGCCCTGCGCCAGGCGCCCGCGCAGCAGCAGCGCGAAGTAGGCCGTGTGGTAGTTGAGGATCAGCGCCGCGCCCTGCGCGAAGTCGAGCTCGGGCGAGAGCGCGAACGTGAAGAACTCCGGCGCGACGGCCGTCTCGGCGAAGCCGCCGAGCGCGCAGAACGCGGCCACGCGATCGCCGGGCTTGACCGCCGCACCATCCGGCGCGCTCAGCACCACGCCGCCGACCTCGCTGCCGGGCACGAACGGCAGCGGCGGTTTCATCTGATACTGGCCGCGCGTCTGCAGCAGCTCCGGGAAGGACACACCGGCGGCGTGCACCTCGACCACCACGCCTGCCCCCGGCGTGAACATGTGCGAGGGATCGGGCTCGGGCAGGTCGAAGAGCGCGAGTGCGCTGTCTGGACCAGACTCCTCGACTATCTGGACGGCTCTCATTGTCAGGGATTATGTCCGAGGAGCCAACAACGCGCCCCGCGCGTGTGGACCCGCAGCCATACAACGGGCCCCGCCGCTCGCTCATAATCATTCGATCGCGCTCGCGACCCCTGCGGGCCGGGCGGGCAAACATCGAGGGAGGGATCAGGCCATGGCGAAGGTTCTCTGCGTGCTCTACGACGATCCGGTCGACGGCTACCCGCCGGCGTACGCCCGCGACGGGGTGCCGAAGATCGAGCGCTACCACGACGGCCAGAGCACGCCCACGCCGCAGGGTCTCGGCTTCGAGCCGGGCGAGCTGGTGGGGTGCGTCTCGGGCGAGCTCGGGCTACGCGAGTTCCTGGAGGGTCGCGGCCACGAGCTGGTCGTGACCTCCGACAAGGATGGCCCGGACTCCGTGTTCGAGCGCGAGCTGCCCGACGCCGAGGTCGTGATCTCCCAGCCGTTCTGGCCCGCCTACCTGACCGCCGAGCGGATCGCCAAGGCGCCGAAGCTGAAGCTCGCGCTGACGGCCGGCATCGGCTCCGACCACGTCGACCTGCAGGCGGCGATCGAGCACGGCTTGACGGTCGCCGAGGTCACCTACTCCAACAGCATCAGCGTGGCCGAGCACGTGGTGATGATGATCCTGGCGCTCGTGCGCAACTACATCCCCTCCTACCAGTGGGTGATCGACGGCGGCTGGAACATCGCCGACTGCGTCTCGCGCTCGTATGACCTGGAGGGCATGCAGGTCGGCACTGTCGCCGCGGGGCGCATCGGCTCGGCGGTGCTGCGGCGTCTGAAGCCGTTCGACGTGGGCCTGCACTACACCGACCGCCACCGCCTCCCCGAGGACGTCGAGCGCGAGCTCGGCGTCACGTTCCACCCGAACGTCGAGTCGATGGTGGAGGTGTGCGACGTGGTCACGATCAACGCGCCGCTGCACCCCGAGACGGAGAACATGTTCGATGCGCAGCTGCTGGCGAAGATGAAGCGCGGCGCCTACCTGATCAACACCGCGCGCGGCAAGATCTGCGACCGCGACGCCGTCGCCGCAGCCTGCGAGAGCGGCCAGCTCGCGGGCTACGCCGGCGACGTGTGGTTCCCACAGCCGCCACCGCGCGAGCACCCTTGGCGCTCGATGCCCCACCACGGCATGACCCCGCACACCTCCGGCACCAGCCTCTCCGCCCAGGCGCGCTACGCCGCGGGCACGCGCGAGATCCTCGAGTGCCACCTCGACGGGCGCCCGATCCGCGATGAGTACCTGATCGTCGACGGCGGCCGGCTCGCCGGCACGGGGGCGCACTCCTACAGCGAGGGCGACGCCACCGGCGGCTCCGAGGAGGCGGCGCGGTTCAGGAGCGGCTGATCGGCAGAGCGACTAAGGACAGGATGCACCCAACTTGGCGCATGATGCGCCGGATAGGGTGCATATAATGATGGTGCGATGACGCGCCAGCGAAGCAGCGACCTGTTCCCCACCGATCAGCCGATACCGGCCAGCCAGATGATCGGCCGCGGCGTGGATGTGCGCGAGATCGCGTCGGCGCTGGCGGGCGGGTCGAGCGTCGTGCTCGCCGGCGCCCGCCGCACGGGCAAGACGAGCGTGTGCGACGCAGTGCTCGGCCGGCTCGGGCGGCGCGGCTTCTACACCGTCGCCGTCGACCTGTTCCGGATCGCCACGGCGGCCGAGCTCGCCGAGACCCTGGTGGCGGCCAGCATCTCCAATCGCTCGGTTTTGCGGCGAGCGCTGCATCAGACCCGCCGCGCGGGGCGGTTGGTGGCCGACGCGCTGCAGACCTCCGCGGTGCTGAAGTCCAAGGCGCAGCTCGGCGAGGAGCTCGAGATCGCCTTCAGGCCTGGGCTTGCGGCTCGCGACCCCGACGGCTATCTCGACTACGCGCTTGCGCTCCCCGCGAGGATCGCCGCCGCCGACGGCAAGGAGATCGTGGTCTTCTTCGACGAGTTCCAGGAGATCGCCAGCCAGCAGCAGCCCTACGGCGATGCCGACCGCCTGACCAAGCGGATGCGAGCGATCTTCCAGCGCTCCACCGGCGTCAGCTACCTGTTCGCCGGGAGTCTCGAGCATCTGATGCGCGACCTGTTCACCCCCTCGCACCGTGCGCTGCACCAGTTCGGCGGCTTCCACGATCTGCGGCCCATCGACCGCGATGCATGGACGGCGGGACTGGGCGAGCGCTTCGCGGCCGACGACTGCGCCATCGAGGAGGCCACCCTGTCGCGGATCGTGGACTACGGCGAGCTGCACCCCCGCACGACGATGTTGATCGCGCAGAAGGCGCACCTGACGACGATCGAACTGGACACGAGGCAGGTGGACCTCGCGATCGTCGACCAGGGCCTGCTCGCAGCGCTCCGCGCCGACCGGGTCAGCCACGAGCAGACGGTTGAGCGGATCCGCAGGCTGCACAAGCTCGGCCTCGTCGTCGCCGAGCGCCTCGCGAGAGGGGAGCCGGTCTATACGCGGCTGCCACGCGGGGGAGTGCGGCGCGCGCTGGAAGCCCTCCGCGACACGGCCATCATCGAAAGCCATGGGCGAGGGGACTGGAGGTTCTCGAACCCGCTTCTGCGCCGCTATCTGGCCGAGATCGGCCGGTTCGACTGATGTCCGCATTTCGGCGCATCATGCGCCAGATTTGGCGCATGCCGAGGTACTGCGTCAGCTGCCCGGCACGGACAGGTGATCAGTCGTAGCGGGCGACCGTGAACGCGATCAGCACGGGCACGTTCACGGCGAACACGACCAGCGACAGCGTCAGCACCACCAGCGGGCCGCCGCTGGTGTGGTTGCGCAGGAACACGTACTCGATCATCGCGGCGATGAGCGCGTAGGCGAGCAGCGCCCAGCGGGCGATCTGCAAGAAGCGCCGCCACGGGAACCCGTCGGCGCGGGCGAGCGCCAGCAGGTTGGCGGCGAGCACCAGCGCGGAGGCGCCCAGCAGCGCCACCGCCGGGCCGAGCGAGACGTGCTGGGGAAGGTGGGCCGAGAGGTAGATCCCGGCGGCGAGCACCAGCGCGAGCGAGACCATGCCGAGCTGCGTCACCGGCGGCAGGGGGCGCTCGCTCTGCGGGGCCGATGCGCTCATCCGGAGGCCAGCTTGGTCATGATCACGAGCGTCGCGACCTGCATCAGCCCGGTGGCTCCGGCGGAGTAGATGAAGCGTTTCATCAGGCGCTCGATGATCGCGGGGTTCGGCTGCGGCTTCTTCAACTCGGTCAGCACCGCGATGTTCGCCGGCTCGAGCAGGCCGAGCGCGATCACCGCCATGACGCTGACCACGATGAAGCTCGCCACCACCCAGCCGTGCAGGGCGTAGCTCGTCTGGTTGGTGCCGAGATGGGTGGAGAGCTGCCAGCCGGCCGCGAGCGTGACGGTCACGACCGTCGGCATGATCAGCACCATCTTCGGCATCAGCCGCGTCGTGAACTCGATGCGCGCGGGGATCGACAGCTTGCCCATGATCGGCCCGAGCACGAAGCCGAGGAACAGGTCGATCACCGTCCACGCGGCGCCGGCGACCACGTGCAGGAACTCCAGCGGCCAAAGTTCGTTGACCGCGATGCCCGCGATCAGCAGCGCGAGCACGACCGCCACGATCGGCAGGCCGGCGCGGGGCACGATCTGAAAGTCGGGGCGCTCGAGCGCGGCCGCAGGCCCGGGACCGACGGCGGCACCCGGCGTGGTCACGGCGGCGTGTGCCATGGCGCGAATCTAACGGGTCGGGGAGCGGAGCGCCAGCCCTCGCGCAGGTGCGAGGTGGCGAGCGTCGGCCAGCGCCCACGTCGCCGCGGCGGTCGCGGCCGCGACGATCAGCACCGAGGGCCACGCGCCGACCGCCAGCGCGAGCAGGTGCGAGGCGACGAACGCGGCGAAGCCGACGGCGGCGAGCCTCGCTGCCGTGCGCGCCCCGTGGCGCCGCGCCCAGATGCGGATGCAGCAGAGGCCGCCGATCGCCAGCACGACCCCGCCGAGCGGGCGCGAGCCGGTGCCCGCCACGACCGCGTAGCCCGCGATCAGCGAGCCGGCCGCCAGCGGGGCTGTGGGCAGCGTGCGCACGCAGGGCAGCGTAGCGCCCCCCGGCTGGCCGACGGCCGCGAGCCCGCAGGTGGTGAGCGCCGCGGGGCGTATGCAGACGAAACGTCACGGTGGAAACTACTGACGCGCTTCGGCGTGAAGCTACGGATGCGGACGAAACCGCCGCACTCGTAGGCTGCCGGGCATGGAGTACCGACCGAACCGGCACCTAGGCTGCGACGCGATGGCGAGCTCACCGCTCACGGGAGGACGGTCGTGATCCACGCAAGTGCGGCCGCGGTGCTGGGCGCGGTGTTCAACCTGAACCACCCGGCGCACGTGGTGCACTGGCACTTCATCAAGCTGCCGCTCGCGAACGTGATCGTGATCGTGCTGATGCTGGTGGTGTTCGCGGTGGCGATCGCGCTGCCGTTCCCCGGCGCGGCGCGCCGAGCAGCCGCGCGTCGGGGCGGAGGCGCCTCATGAGCGGCGCGCCCGAGAGCTCCTGGACCGTCAAAGTCCGCGAAAAAGCAGTCGAGGCGCTGCCGCCCGAGAAGCTGCTGCCGGACGGCCAGCCGACGTACGTCGCCTCGTGGATCTACATCTTTGGCGTCGCGAGCATCGCGTCGCTCGTCGTGATCATCGGCTCGGGCACGATCCTCGCCCTGAAGGGACCGGCCTGGTGGCACTACACGGGCGTCGGGCACTTCTTCAACAGCATCCACATGTGGTCGGTGGAGCTGTTCTTCTTCGTGATGGTCGTCCACCTGTGGGGCAAGTACTGGATGTCAGCGTGGCGCGGCGGGCGCGCCCGGGTGTGGGTGACGGGCGCGATCACGTTCCTGGTCGCGGTGCCCACGGCGCTCACCGGCTACGTGTCCCAGCAGAACTTCGACGCCCAGTGGATCTCCACACAGGCAAAGGACGGGCTCAACTCGGTCGGCGTGGGCGCGTTCTTCAACGTCACCAACTTCGGGCAGATGTACAGCTATCACGTGCTGCTGCTCCCGATCGCCGTGGTGGTGCTCGTGTCGGCGCACGTGCTGCTCGTGCGCCGTCACGGCGTCGTGCCGCCCATCGAGCTGGACGCGCGCCTCGCGACGGCGTCCGCCGCCGGCGCTCCGCCGCCTGCGCCCACCGCGGCGGGAGCCGGCTCGTGAGCCTGCTGCGCCCGAAGGACGACACCAAGCCGTGGACGGGCGGCTACCAGCCGTATGACCTCGTCAAGGAGGCCTGCATCGCCATCGGCGTGATCGCGCTCCTGGCGATCGTGGCCACGGTGCTGTTCTCCTCCCCGGATGACAAACCGAGCACGATCGCGCAGTGGTCGAACCAGCTGCCGGTCGACTTCGTGACCGCGGCGGCCACCGAGCTGGACGGCACGAGCGGCACCGCCACATACGGGCCTCCCTACAACCACAACGGCGAAGGCCAGCATGCCGCGTTCATCTACCTGCAGAAATGGCTGGGCGTGAGCCATCCGATCAACACGGCCGACGACTATGTGATCGATCCGTTGAAGACGATCCCCAACGACCCGGCGCTGCAGAGCGCGCTCGCCGAATACCAGGCCGCGCCCGAAAAGACGCAGAAGGCCTGGGGCGAAGCCTATGCGAAGCCGCTCGAAGAATACGCGGCAGCCGAAGAAGAAGGCAAGCCGCTACCCAAGACCGTGACGGTGGAACCGGCCACGGGAACGGTGAGCGTCCAGGCGAGCGGCACGGGTCCGGTGCCGACGATGATGACCAGCCTCCTCAGCCTCGCCAAGAGCGGCGGCCTGGACGGCAGCCTGCTGACCAGCAGGCAGTTCTTCCAGACCGACTACACCAAGCCGCTGCTGTTCATGGCCGACGGCGGACTGCTCGACAAACGCGCCGAAGAACAGCACCTGGGCGGAGACGAATGGGGCATGATGAACGAGACCGGGAGCTACCCCGGCCAGGCGTGGCTGTGGCTGTACGCCTTCTGGTACCAGATCGAACCCTTCAAGAGCTCCGAAAACGCGGACATCCTCGTGATGATGATCATGGGCGTCCTCAGCCTCGCGTTCATCTGCATACCGTTCATCCCAGGCGTGCGCGACCTTCCGCGCAAGATCCCTATCTACAAGCTGATATGGCGCGAGCACTACCGGTCGGCGGGCCCGCCGCCTCCGGGCCCGCCGCCTCCGAGCCCCCCACCGCTGCGCGCCGCGCCTGACGCCGGCGGCTAGTGAGCGATGAGCCCGCGCTCCAGCGCGTAGCCGACGAGGTCGGCGCGCGTGGAGAGCCCGAGCTTCTGCTGGATGTGCGAGCGGTGCGTCTCGACGGTGCGCACCGAGAGGTACAGCTGCTGGGCGATCTCGGCGTTGGTGTGCCCGAGGGCGATCAGCCGCAGCACGTCGACCTCGCGCTCTGAGAGGTCGTCCGGCGGCCCGGGTGGCGGCTCGGCCGCGATACGCGCGCCGAGCCTCGGGTTCAAATAGCTTTCGCCGGCCGCCGCGCGGCGCACCGCTTCCACGAGCTCGTCGTCGGCCGCCTCCTTGAGCACGTAGCCGAGCGCGCCCGCGCCGAGTGCCTCACGGGCGAACGCCGGCTCCTGCTGCATCGTCAGCACGACGATCTGCGTATCCGGCGATTCCTCGCGCAGGAGCGGGATCGCCTCGAGGCTCGAGCCGCCCGGCATGTTGAGGTCGAGCACGAGCACCATCGGGTGGTGGCCGCGCACGTAGCGGCGGGCGCTGTCGACGTCGCTGGCCTCGGCCACCACTTCGAAGCCGCTCTCGCTGTCCAGCAGCAGCCGCAGCCCGGCGCGCACGACCGCGTGGTCGTCGGCGAGCACGATGCGGATCGACCCGCCGTCGCCTGCCTGAGCCTCGCCATCGCTCTCCTCTGGCTGCGTCTCCTCGTCGCTCATCGGCATGAAGTTATCGGCTGTCGCCTCGGAGCGGCGGCTGGATCAGGACGGCGCGCCACCATCGGCGCCGGCATCGGCAGGACGGGGCAGCACCAGCAGCGAGCAGCGCGCGTGGCGCTCGAGGTAGTCGGAGGTGCTGCCCAGCACCAGGCGCCGTACGGGACCGTAGCTGCGCGAGCCGACGACCAGCAGGTCGACGTCCTCGCCGAACGCGGCCAGCTCCTCGCCCGGGAGCCCGTACACCGCGCGCCCGACGACGTCGGGCAGCTGGCCCATGCGCGCGTTGGCTTCGGTGAGCATCAGGTCGATGCTGTCGCCGATCGCCGGCGCCATCAGGCCGGTGAACGCGTAGCTCGGGATCGAGACGACTTCCAGGGCTTCGACCTCTCCTCCGGTCAGCTGCGCCACCTCCTTGGCGGTGGCCAGCGCGCGCTCGCTCTCGAGCGAGCCGTTGTAGGCGACGCCCACCTTGGCGATCGGATTGCCCTCCCGTCCGGCATAGCCGCGGGTGGCGATCGCGACGGCGCAGGGCGCGCCGTTCAGCGCCGCGCGCGTGTCATCGCCAAGCATCACCCTGCCGAAGGCGCCGTGGCTGCACGAGCCGACGACCAGCAGGTCGACGCCCTGCTCCTCGGCCTGGTGGTGCAGGCCGGCGCCCGGGGCGGCGGCGACCACGTCGATGAGCTCCGCGTCGACGCCGACGGCGGCGCGCTCGCGCTCGAGCAGCTTCAGCGCCGCGTCGCGCTCCTCGGCCAGCAGGCCCGGGGTGATCGCGTGCAGCGGATGCGTCTCGCCGGCGTGCACGTGGGCGAGGGTCAGCTTGCCGTCGGGGCCGGTCAGCCGTGAGGCGAGCGCGATCGCATCGCGTCCGTTGCTGCTGCCGTCCACTCCCACGAGCACGTTCTCGAACATCCGTCTCTCCTTGGATCGTTGCCCCCGATCCTAGGACAGTACGCTCGTGATGGACGACCTCCCGTGATCGACAGCGAATCCACGCCAGGCGCACCCACTCCGCTGACCCCGTCCGAGCTGCGGCTGCTCGACGGCTACTGGCGCGCCGCCAACTACCTGGCGGTGGGCCAGATCTACCTGCTGGCGAACCCGCTGCTGCGCGAGCCGCTGCGGATCGAGCACACCAAGCCGCGCCTGCTCGGCCACTGGGGCACGACGCCCGGCCTGAACTTCGTCTACGCGCACATGAACCGCGTGATACGCGAGCGCGACCTCAACGCGATCTATGTCACCGGCCCGGGCCACGGCGGTCCCGGGATCGTCGCGAACGTGTATCTCGAGGGCACCTACACCGAGGTCTATCCGCACATCGGCCACGACGAGGAGGGCCTGCGCCGCCTGTTCCGCCAGTTCTCGTTCCCCGGCGGGATCCCCAGCCACGTCGCCCCCGAGACGCCCGGATCGATCCACGAGGGCGGCGAGCTCGGCTACGCGCTCGTGCACGCCTTCGGCGCCGCGTTCGACAACCCCGACCTGCTCGTCTGCTGCGTGGTCGGCGACGGCGAGGCGGAAACCGGCCCGCTGGCAGCCAGCTGGCATTCGAACAAGTTCCTGAACCCCGTCCGCGACGGCGCGGTGCTGCCGGTGCTGCACCTCAACGGCTACAAGATCGCCAACCCGACGGTGCTCGCACGGATTCCCGACGCGGAGCTGCGCTCGCTGCTGGAGGGCTACGGCTACGCCCCCCGCTTCGTCGCGGGCGAGGACCCGCAGGAGATGCACCAGCTGATGGCGGCCACGCTCGACGAGGTCGTCGAGGAGATCGCGCAGATCCAGCTGGAGGCCCGGGAAGATGGTCATCCCACCCGCCCGCCCGGCAGCCCGTCCGGCAGCCCGTCCGGCAGCCCATCCACCGGCCCGTCCAGCCGCCCGCCCGTAAGGCCGCGCTGGCCGATGATCGTGCTGCGCACGCCGAAGGGCTGGACCGGCCCAAAGGTCGTTGACGGGCTCCCCGCGGAGGGATCGTTTCGCTCCCACCAGGTTCCGCTCGCCGACCTCGCATCCAAGCCCGAGCACCTCGCGCAGCTGGAGCAGTGGCTGCGCTCGTACGCGCCCGAGGAGCTGTTCGACGAGCGCGGCGCGCTGCGGGCAGAGCTGGCGGCGCTGGCGCCGCAGGGCGAGCGGCGGATGGGCGCCAACCCGCATGCCAACGGCGGCCTGCTGCTGCGCGCCCTGGAGATGCCCGACTTCCGCGAGCACGCGGTCGCGGTCCCGCGGCCGGGCGCGGGGGCGACCGAGGCCACGCGCGTGCTCGGCGGCTTCCTGCGCGACGTGATCGCCCGCAACCCCGAGAGCTTCCGGCTGATGGGCCCCGACGAGACCGCCTCCAACCGCCTGGGCGCGGTGTTCGAGGTCACCGACCGCGTCTGGGAGGCGCAGACGCTGGCGGGCGACGACCACCTCGCCCCGGACGGGCGCGTGATGGAGGTCCTCTCCGAGCACCTGTGCCAGGGCTGGCTCGAGGGCTACCTGCTGACAGGGCGCCACGGGTTGTTCAACTGCTACGAGGCGTTCATCCACATCGTCGACTCGATGTTCAACCAGCACGCGAAGTGGCTGAAGGTGACGCGCGAGATCCCCTGGCGGCGGCCGATCGCCTCGCTGAACTACCTGCTCTCCTCGCACGTCTGGCGCCAGGACCACAACGGCTTCTCCCACCAGGACCCCGGCTTCATCGACCACGTGGTCAACAAGAAGGCGGAGATCGTGCGCGTGTACCTGCCTCCGGACGCCAACTGCCTGCTGTCGGTCGCCGACCACTGCCTGCGCAGCCGCGACTACGTCAACGTGATCGTCGCCGGCAAGCAGCCGGCGCTCGACTACCTGGACATGGACGAGGCGATCGCGCACTGCACACGCGGCATCGGCGTGTGGGACTGGGCGAGCAGCGACGAGGGCTCCGAGCCCGACCTGGTGCTCGCGTGCGCCGGAGACGTGCCGACGCTCGAGACGATCGCCGCCACGGCGATCCTCAGGCGCGAGCTTCCAGAGCTGAAGGTGCGGGTGGTCAACGTCGTCGACCTGATGCGCCTGCAGCCCGACAGCGAGCACCCCCACGGCCTTGCCGACGAGGAGTTCGACGCGCTGTTCACGACCTCGCGGCCGGTGATCTTCGCCTACCACGGCTACCCGTGGCTGATTCACCGCCTCACCTATCGGCGCGCCAACCACCACAACATCCACGTGCGCGGCTACAAGGAGGAGGGCACAACCACGACGCCGTTCGACATGGTCATGCTCAACGACCTCGACCGCTACCACCTGGTGATCGACGCGATCGACCGCGTGCCCGGCCTGCTCGAGCGCGCCGCGCACCTGCGCCAGCACATGGTCGACGAGCGCCTGCGCCATCGCGCGTACACGCGCGAGCACGGCGACGACCCCGCGGAGCTGCGCGAGTGGACGTGGCCGCGCGATCGGCTCGCGCATGAGCGATCCGAGTCGCCCGCGCATGGCGGCGAGACACCGGGCAGCGGCTGACGCCGTGCGCGTGCTGGTCGTCAACGCCGGCTCGAGCTCGCTCAAGCTGTCGCTGCTGGACGGCGACGGTGGCGACAGCGCCGCCAACAACGGCGGCGAGGACATCACGGTCGCCGCGCGCGAGCTCGATGCCCCGCGCGCGCAGGTGGACCCCGAAGCGCTGCGCGAGGCGTTGGGCGAAGGTCTCGGCGACGCGGACGCGATTGGGCATCGCATCGTGCACGGCGGCGAGCGCTTCCGCGCGGCGGTGGCGGTCGACGCGGGCGTCGAGGCGGAGCTGCGCGCGCTGGTCGACCTGGCCCCGCTGCACCAGCCCAAGTCGCTGGCCGCGCTCGACGCCGTCAGCGCGGAGCTGCCGGGGCTGCCCGCGGTCGCGTGCTTCGACACCGCCTTTCACGCGACGCTGCCCGCGGCCGCGGCCACGTATGCGCTCCCCCGCGAGTGGCGCGAGCGCTGGGGGCTGCGCCGCTACGGCTTTCACGGCCTCTCCCACGCGTGGGTCGCACGGCGCACACCGGCGCTGCTCGGACGCGACGCGCAGGGACTGCGGATCGTCAGCTGCCACCTGGGCGCGGGCGCGTCGCTGTGCGCGATCGCCGACGGCGCCTCGCAGGACACGACGATGGGCTTCACGCCGCTGGAGGGCCTCGTGATGGCGACGCGCTCGGGCAGCGTCGACCCGGGGATGCTGCTGTGGCTGATGGAGCACGAGGAGCTCTCCGCGGCGGAGCTGGCGGACGCGCTCGAGCACCGTTCGGGGCTGCTCGGGCTCGCAGGCAGCGCGGACATGCGCGAGATCGTGCGGCGCGCGGCAGCACGGGACGCGTCGGAGATGTGCCGCAGCGCGCGCCTGGCCCTGGACGTCTACATCCACCGCCTGCGCGCGGGGGTCGCGGCGATGGCCGCGTCGCTCGGAGGCTTGGACGCGCTCGTGTTCACCGGCGGCGTCGGCCAGCATGGCGCCGTCGTGCGCGCCCGTGCCGCGGCTGGCCTCGCGTTCCTCGGCGTCGAGCTCGACGGCGCGCGCAACGACGCGGCGGACGGCGACGCGGAGATCGGCGCCGCGGGCGCCGGCGCGCGCACGCTCGTGATCGCCGCGCGCGAGGACGTCGAGATCGCGCGGCAGGTGAGGGCAGTGTTGCGGAAGAAATGATACCCAAATCACGGAAAATAGCGCCTATGGACTGCGGAAAATAATCGCCTAAAATCGCGGAAGATCGCTAGACTGGAGGAATGTCCGCAACCCTCTCCGAGACGGTCGACCGACGACTGCATGACGTGATCCACGACCGGATGCGCGATGAGCCCGTCGTCGTGCTCCAGGGCCCACGCACGGTCGGGAAGTCGACCCTGCTGCGGGCGCTGGCGACATCCCGGAACCGAGAGATCGTCGACCTCGACGATCTCTCCACGCGAGACGCGGCGCGCGCCGACCCAGCGTTGTTCGTACGAGGAGAGCCGCCGGTGCTGATCGACGAGTTCCAGCACGTGCCGGAGCTGCTCGACGCGATCAAGGCCGAGCTCAACCGCGACGGCGCTCCGGGCAGATTCGTGCTCACCGGCTCGACCCGATACGCCACGCTCCCCGAAGCGGCCCAGGCGCTCACCGGGCGCGCCCATCTGATCGACGTGCTGCCGCTCTCTCAGGGAGAGATCGCGGGAATCCGCGAGGATTTCGCGCAGGCCCTCCTGAGCGACCCCGGCTCACTCGTGGGCGCGCGCCTGCCGGCGATCACGCGCGAGGAGTACGTCGGCCGGGTCGTCACCGGCGGGTTCCCACCGCCGCTCCGGCGCAGCCGGCCGGCCGATCGCGCGCGCTGGTTCGACGACTACGTCAACCTCATGATCGAGCGGGACGTGATGGAACTGACGCGCGTCCGCCAGCGCCGCCAGCTGCCGCTGTTGCTGCGCCAGCTCGCAAGCCAGACCGGCCAGGTGCTCAACATCGCGAAGGCCGCGACGGCGATCGGCATGGACAAGTCGACCGCCGAGAACTACACCAAGCTGCTGGAAGCGGTCTTCCTGGTGCACCAGCTCGCGGCCTGGGGAACGACGCTCGGCCCCCAGATCGGGGCGGCGCCAAAGGTTCACGTGGTGGACAGCGGGCTCGCCGCGCGCCTGCTCCGTCTGACCGAGAGCAAGCTCTCCCTGGCATCCGCACAGGCCCTCACCGAGCTCGGCCACCTGCTCGAGACATTCGTCGTGGGCGAGGTGTGCAAGCAGCTCAGCTGGCTCGATTCGCCAACGCAGCTGGGGCACTGGCGGACACACGCCGGTGACGAGGTTGACCTGGTCGTCGAACGCGAAGACGGCAAGGTCGCGGCCCTGGAGGTGAAGGCCGGGACGCGCGTCGCCGGCGATCTGGGAGGTCTGCTCGCACTTCGCCGCAAGCTGGGGAGCCAGTTCCTTGGAGGAGTCGTGCTCTACACCGGCGCACACGCGTACACCCACGAAAGTGGGGTGCACGTCATACCCATCAACCGACTCTGGCACTCCCGATAGCAACTCACGCGTGCGGAGGCACAGGCGACGGTGCTCGAGATGGTGCGTACCATAGGAGCGTGCCGGACGAAGCAGCCACGGGGCCCGAGCGCGTAAGCGGCGAGCGCTCCGAAGCCCACCCGCCGCTGCCGCGCGACAAGCGCGGCTGGTCGGTGTCGCCCGCGCCCGACGGCAGGGGCATGCCCGAACACGCCAACCCGGGCCCGCCGCCGCACCGCATGCGCGGCTTCTGGTACTTCCTGCTGGCGCTGATCGCGCTGAACTGGCTGTCGGTCATCTTCTTCCAGCCGTCCACCGGCGAAGAACGCGTGACGGTGCCGTTCAGCCCGTACTTCCTCACCCAGGTCAAAATGGGAACCGTCAGCACGATCGCCTCCAAGGGCGACACGATCCAGGGCAAGTTCAAGACCAAGCAGCACTACCCCGCAAGCGACAAGACGGGCACGAAGCTGTTCGCCACGCAGGTGCCGAGCTTCTGGAACGGCGCCCAGCTGTCCGCGCTGCTCGAGGAAAAGGGCGTGCAGATCAAGGCGGAATCGACGACCACGAGCGAGTCACTGCTGGAGGAGCTGCTGCTCGGCTTCGGCCCGACGCTGCTGATCGTCGGTCTGTTCGTGCTGATCTACAAACGCGCCGCCAAGAGCGCCGGCGGCATGGGTGCGCTCGGCAGCTTCGGCAAATCGCAGGCGCGGCGCGTGGACCCGGAATCGATACGCGTCACCTTCAAAGACGTCGCCGGGATCGACGAGGCCAAGGCCGAACTGTCGGAGATCGTCGACTTCCTGCGCAACCCCGACCGCTACGGCAGCCTCGGCGGGCGCATGCCCCACGGCGTGCTGCTCTCCGGCGCGCCCGGCACCGGCAAGACGCTGCTCGCGCGCGCCGTCGCCGGGGAGGCGCACGCGGCGTTCTTCTCGATCTCCGCATCGGAGTTCATCGAGGCGATCGTCGGCGTCGGCGCCTCGCGCGTGCGCGACCTGTTCGCCAAGGCCAAGGAGGCGGCGCCCGCGATCATCTTCATCGACGAGCTCGACGCGATCGGACGCTCGCGCCAGGGGCAGGTCTCGGTGACCGGCGCCAACGACGAGCGCGAGCAGACGCTCGACCAGATCCTCACCGAGATCGACGGCTTCGAATCCTCTGAGGCGGTGATCGTGCTCGCCGCGACCAACCGCCCAGACGTGCTCGACCCGGCGCTGCTGCGCGCCGGGCGCTTCGACCGGCGGGTGACCGTGCAGGCCCCCGACCGCAAGGGGCGCGTCGAAATCCTCAAGGTCCACACGCGCTCGATTCCGCTCGGCGACGACGTAGACCTGGAGGCGCTGGCGTCCAGCATGCCCGGCATGGTCGGGGCGGACATCGCCAACCTCGCCAACGAGGCCGCGCTGCTCGCCGCCCGCCGCGGGCACACGAAGGTGAAGATGAGCGATCTCACCGACTCGCTGGAGAAGATCATGCTCGGCTCCCCGCGCGGCCTGCTGCTGGAGCCCGCCGACCGCGAGCGCACCGCCTACCACGAGTCCGGCCACGCGCTCGTGGGGATGCTCACGCCCGGCGCCGACCCGGTGCGCAAGGTCTCGATCATCCCGCGCGGCATGGCCCTGGGAGTGACGCTGTCGACGCCCGACACCGACCGCGTCTCCTACTCGCTGGAAGAGCTGCAGGCGAAGATCCGGGTCGCGCTCGGCGGGCGCGTCGCCGAGGAGGTCGTCTACGGGAAAATCACCACCGGCGCGGAGTCCGACATCCAGCAGCTGACGATGATCGCGCGCCAGATGGTCGGGCGCTGGGGCATGAGCGAGGCGATCGGCCCGATCGCGGTCCTGCCCGAGGAGGGCCAGGGGATGTTCCTGCCCGGGGTCAGCGAGACCTCCCAGGAGACCCAGCGCACGGTCGACGCGGAGGTGCGCGCGATCGTCGAGAGCGCCCACCAGGAGGTCACGCGACTGCTGGAGGAGCACCGCGACCAGCTCGAGAGCCTCGCCCAGGCGCTGCTCAAGGCCGAGACGCTCGACGCGCCCGAGGCGTATGCGGCGGCCGGCGTGCCGCTCACCGAGCAGGAGCCGGCGCCGGCGCCTGCTTGAGCATCTCCACGCCGGCGGTGCACACCGCGAGACTGACGAGCGCAGAGGCGACGATCGCGGTAGCGACGACGGCAGAGAGGATGTGCTCGGCGAGCCCGAGCGAGGCGACCGCCGCCGGAACCCCGAGCTGCGCCGTGGCCGCGAGGGCGCCCGCAAGGGGCTGGCGCAGGAGCAACGTCGCGGGCAGGTGGATGGCGACGTTCAGGACCGCCAGCGCACACGCGAGCGCGAGCATCGCCGGATGGCGCACGAGCCCGGCGAGGTCCAGCTGCGCTCCCAGCACGACGAAGTACAGCGGCACGAAGAAGCCGTCGGCGATGCCGCGCACCTGGGTGGACAGGCGTTTGGGTCCTCCGATCACCGCCACCATCACCCCCGCGGCAAAGCCGGCGATCAGGATGCTCGTCTCGCCCTTCTGCGCGATCCACGCGAGCGCGAACAGGACGAGCAGCGACAGGCGCAGGTCAAGCGCCCAGCGGCGCTGCTTGGAGAGGTGGCGCACGCGCTGCACCCACTCGTGCGCGCTGAGCAACCGCGCCGCGACGAACAGCGCGACCGCGGCCGCCGCCACCAGCAGGCCGCCGAGCGCCACGTGGCCCACGCGCCCGGGCTGCAGCACGATCGGGACCGCCAGGATCGTGACGATGTCGGCGATCGTCACCTGCGCCATCACCGTCAGCACCTCGGCACCGGCCAGGCCCGTCTCCTCGATCGCGGGCAGCAGCACCGCCGCCGAGCCGGAGGCGAGCACGACGGCATAGACGGCCGCGTGACCGGTCCCGGCGATGCTCGCCGCGAGCAGCCCCGCGGGCAGCGCGAGCACGCACACGATCGCCGCCGCCAGCCCGCCCCTGCGCGCCGCCGAGGCGAGCCGCCGATCGCTCAGCGGCAGGTGCATGCCGACGGTGAGCATCAGCATCGCGAAGCCGACTTCCCCTAGCGTCGAGATCGTGGCGTTGTCCGGGTGCACGGTCCCGAGCACCGCCGGCCCGACGAGGATTCCGGCGAGGATCTCGCCGACGACGACCGGGACGAAGCGCCCGCTGGCGACCGCCAGCAGCGGCCCGCCCAGGCCCGCGAGCACGATCAGGACGAGCGTCCCGAAGCTCACAGGCTCAGCACGCGGTCAAAGTCCTCCAGTGCGATGGCGTCGTGGGTGATCACGAGCAGGCCGCGATCGTCGCACAGGTCCAGCACGTTGTGCATGACGCGCGCGGCCAGGGCGGGGTCCAGGTGCGCGCTCGGCTCGTCGAGGATCAAGAAGCGGCTGCCGGCGAGCAGCGCGCGCGCAAGCGCCAGGCGCCGGCGCTGGCCGCCGGACATCAGCTCGCCGTCGCGGCCCACGAGCGTGTCGAGCCCCTGCGGCAGGCCGGCCGCCCACTCGTCCAGCTCGACCGCTGCGAGCGCCGCCAGCACGTCGCGCTCGTCGGCGTCGCGCCGCGCGAGCATGAGGTTCTCGCGGATGCTCGTGTTGAAGGTGTGGCAGTCCTGCGCGCACAGCACGACCGCGTCGCGCACCTGGCGCTGCGTTAGCTCGCGCATGTCCACCCCGTCGAGCGTGACGCGTCCGCGGTCGGGGTCGTGGAAGCGCACGAGCAGCTCGGCCAGCGTGCTCTTGCCGGCGCCGCTTGGCCCCATCAGCGCGACGTGCTCGCCCGGCGCGATCGTGACGTCGGCGCGCTGCAGCGCCCACGGCAGGTCTGGCGCGTAGCGGAAGGCCACGCCCTCGGCGCGCAGCGCCCCCGCGCCGGTGAGCGTCCGCGGCGAGACGGGATCGCAGACCGCTGGGCGCGCGAGCGCTATCTCGCGCAGGCGTCCGGCGGCGGTCGCGCACATGCGCAGGCCGCGTGCCGATGCGGACAGCGCCAGCACGCTGTCGTACGCGGCGAGCAGCAGGAACACGAGCGCGGCGAGCAGCACCCCGCTGAGCGCGCCCGAGTGGACCGCGGGGATCGCGACGAGCAGCAGCGCGAGCACCCCGCCGGCGGCGAGGAATCCGCCGGCGACCTGCGCGCCGGCGACGGCGAGCGCATCGCCGCGCGCGATGCGCGCGAGCCTCGCGTCGCTCGCCTGGAGGGCGTGTACCCGCTCGGTGGCCCGTCCCGCGATGGCGAGCTCCCCGGCGCCGTCGATGCTCTCCACGAGCTCGCTCGTCAGCCGCGCACGTGCGGGCGCCTGACGCTTGGCCGCCCGCGCGACGGCGGCGCCGCTCAGCCAGGGCAGCAACACGGCAGCGAGCGTCAACGCGGCGAGCACCGTGAGCCCGGCGGCGGGCAGCATGATCGCGGCGACCGATGTGGCGCCGGCGATCACGAGCAGCGACACCAGCCCGGGGATCACGACGCGCAGGTAGACGTCCTTCAGCGTGTCGACGTCGGCGACGAAGCGGCTGAGCAGATCGCCGCTGCGAGCGCCGAGCGTGCCCGGCACGAGCGGCGCGAGGCTGCGGTAGAAGCGCAGGCGCAGGCGTGCGAGCTGGCGCAGAGCGAGATCGTGCGAGGCCAGCCGTTCGCCGTAGCGCAGCGCGGCGCGGGTGATGCCGAATGCGCGCACGCCGACGATCGCGACCATCAGCATCAGGATCGGCGGGCGCTGGGCGGCGCGCGAGATCAGGTAGCCGGAGGTGGCGAGCAGGCCGATGGCCGCGGCCGCGGCGGCCGTCGCAAGCGCCACGCTCAGCGCCAGGCGCGCGCGTTCACCACGCTGCGGGCGCGCGAGCGCGAACAGCACGCGGGCCTCAGAGCGGCTCACGCCAGCGCCCCGCTCGGCTCGGCGATCGACCGGGAGGCTGCCGCGAGCGCAGCCGCCGGTTCCGCGAGGCGGCCGTCGCGGATCGTGCAGACGCGGTCGGCGATCTCGCTCAGCGCCGCCTGGTGGACGATCAGCAGCGTCGTGCGCCCGCGCGCCAGGCGCTCGATCGCACCGGCGAGCGCGAGCGCGCTGTCCTCGTCGAGGTGCGCGGTGGGCTCGTCGAGCACGAGCAGTGGCCGCTCGGCGAGAAACGCGCGCGCGAGCGCCAGGCGCTGTGCCTGGCCGGCCGACAGCCGCCGGCCCCCGTCCCCCACGAGCGTGTCGAGTCCCTGGGGCAGCCCGGCGACGAGCTGCTCGGCGCCGACCGCCCGCGCCGACCGCTGGATCTGCGCACGCGAGGCGCCGGGCGCGTACAGGGCGACGTTCTCTGCGACAGTGCCGGCGAACAGGGTGGGCCGTTGCGGCACCCACGCGATCTGCGCGCGCCACTGCTCGAGGTCGAGCGCTCGCAGGTCCGCGCCCGCGCACGTGATCCGCCCCTCGGTCGGGTCCGCCAGGCGCATCAGCAGCGTGGCGATCGTGCTCTTGCCCGCGCCGCTCGGCCCGACCAGCGCGGTGATCAGGCCGGGCTCCAGCTCGAGCTCGAGCCCGCTCAGCACCGCGCCCGGACGCTGCGGGTACTCGTAGGCGACGCCCTCGAAGCGCACCGGCGCGAGCGCCGGGTTGGGGACAGAAGCCCCGCTCGCCCGCGAAGCCCCGCTCGCCCACGAAGCCCCGCTCGCCCGCGAAGCCCCGCTCGCCCACGGAGCACCGCCCGTTCCGCCCGGGGGCGCGATCGCGGTGGCGGAGTCGAGCGCGTCGAACAGCAGCTCGGAGGCGTTGCTCGCGTCGGTGCTCGCGTGGAACTGCTGGCCCACCAGCCGCAGCGGCGCATACAGCTCCGGCGCGAGCAGCAGCACCGTCAGCCCCGCCTGCAGGCCGAGCGCGCCGTCGACGAGCTGCACGCCGATCGTGGCGGCGACGAGCGCCGTGCCGATCATCGCGCACAGCTCGAGCACGAGCGCCGACAGGAACGCGACCCTCAGCGTCGCCATCGTCTCCGCGCGGTAGCGCTCGCCGACCTCGGCGAGCGTGTGCTCCTGGGCGCGCTCGCGCCCATACGCGCGCAGCGTCGCCAGACCCTGGACGACGTCCAGGAAGTGCGCGCCCAGCAGCGCGAGCGCCCGCCAGCGTCCCCGCGCCTGGGCGCTTGCGCCCTTGCCGATCAGCACCATGAACACCACCAGCAGCGGCACGGTCAGCGCGAGGATGCCAGCGGTGATCGGGTCCAGGGTAATCGCCCAGGCGATCACCGCGAGCGGCACGACGGCGGCCAGCACGAGCTGCGGCAGGTAGCCCGCGAAGTAGGACTCCAATGCGTCCACGCCCTGCACCGCCGTGTTCGCCAGCTCGCCCGTGCGCCCCGCCGCGGGGCGCCGCTCCGGGCTCTCGAGCAGCAGCCGGCGAGCGAGCCGGCCGCGCAGCTCGGACATGATCCGCACCGCCCCCCAGCGCCCCGACAGCTCGAACGCGCCGCCGGCCAGCGCGCGCAGGCACAGCACCGCCGCCAGCGCGATCAGCTGCGCGCGCAGCGAGGCGAGCGTCGCGTGGTCCAGCGCCGCACGGGCGATCACGTATGCCAGCAACGCCGCCTGCGCGACGATCAGAACGGCTGACAGGACCCCGAGCGCGCCCGCGAGCGCCAGGTGCACGCGCGCCGGGCGGCTCTCGGCGAGCAGCCTACGATCGACTGGCGCGGGCATGCTTACCCGTACGGGCACTGGCGAGGACGGCCAGCGGCGTCGGCGTGCCCTCGAAGTCATCGCGCCCGAGGCGATGGCGGAAGACCCAGTAGGTCCAGCCCTGGTAGACGAGCACGATCGGCACGAACACGACCGCCACGACGGTCATGACCGTCTGCGTGTAGTGGGTCGAGGAGGCAGCCGACAGCGCCAGGTTGTAGGAGCTGCTGGTGCTGGACGGCAGCGCGTCGGGGTACAGGCTCACGAACAGGCTCGTGAACAGCAGCGCGATCGCGCCGGCGCTGAGCGCGAACGCCCGCCCCTCGCGCTCGCGCGAGAGCATCGCCGGCACCGCCGCCGCGGCTGCCACCGCGAGCGCCGCGACCGCCAGCGCGGCAATCTTCACGCCGCCGGTGTCCTGGTCGATCGTCGTCCACAACAGGAACCCGGCCATCAGCGCGGCGGCGGCGAGCGAGGCGCGCATCGCCACGGCGCGGGCGCGGGCCACCAGCTCGCCGCTGGTGCGCAGCGACAGGAAGGTGGCGCCGTGGCTGACGAACAAGGCAAGCGTCGTCAGACCGCCGAGCAGCGCGTATGGGTGCAGCAGGTCCCACAGCGTGGCGGTGACGTCGTGATGGGCGTTCATCGGCACGCCGTGGACGATGTCCGCCCAGCCCACGCCCCACAGCAGCGCCGCCAGGAAGCTGCCGATCACGGCCGTCCACTCCCACGTGGCGCGCCAGCGTGGCGAGTCCTCCTTGCCCCAGAACTCGAACGACACGCCGCGGACGATCAGCGCCGCGAGGATCAGGAACAGCGCCAGGTAGAAGCCGGAGAAGAGGCTCGCATACCAGCCGGGGAAGGCCGCGAAGGTGGCCCCGCCGGCGGTCAGCAGCCACACCTCGTTGCCGTCCCACACGGGCCCGATGGTGTGGATGATCATGCGCTTGTCGGTCTGGTCGCGCGCGAGCGCGCGAAGCAGGATGCCGACGCCGAAGTCGAAGCCCTCGAGCACGAAGTAGCCGATCCAAAGCACGCCGATCAGTCCGAACCACAGCGTCTGCAGGAAGTTGGGGTCGCGCATCGCCGTCGCCTCGCTCTCTCTAGTAGGCCAGGACGAGGTCGGGTTTGGACGTGCCCCCGGGACCCTTGCGCGGCTCGCGCGCGGGCTCGGATTCGGGGCCGTGGGCGATCTCGCGCAGGAACAGCCGGCCGCCGATGATCAGCAGGACGCCGTACAGCAGCGTGTAGCCGACGAGGCTGATGATGACGTCGCCGGAGCTGACCAGCGGCGAGCGCGCGTCGCTGGTCTTCAGCAGGCCGTAGACGACCCACGGCTGGCGACCCATCTCGGTGAAGATCCAGCCGGTGAGGTTGGCCAGCGGCGGCAGGAACGCGCCGACGACGGCGATCTGCAGGAAGCGGCGCGAGCGCTCGAACACGCCTCGGCGCAACAGCAGCAGGCCGAGCAGCGGGATCAGCAGCAGCAGCACGCCGACGCCCGCCATGATGCGGAACGTCCAGTAGGTGACGCCGAGGATGGGGGCGTAGTCGCCGGGGCCGTATTTCTTTACGTCTTCGGCCTGCAGCTGGTCGACGCCCTTGATTTCCCCGTTCCAGGAGGCCGTGCCGAGGATCGACAGCAGGTGCGGGATGCGGATGTCGGGGAACACGCGCTTGGGGAAATGCTCGAAGGGAGCGACCGCGAAGATCGACAGGCTCGCGCCCTTGGTCGTCTTGTACAGCGCCTCGGCGGCGGCCATCTTCATCGGCTGCTGTTTCTCCATCAGCATGCCCTGCGTGTGGCCGAACGCGCCCGTCAGGATCGCCGCCACGAGCGCGAGCGGCAGCGCGTGGCGGATCGAGCGCCTGTACACGTCCGTGCTGCCGGCGCTCCGGCGCGCGCGCAGCAGGCCGAGCGCGGAGATGCCGAGCACGAGGAACGCGCCCGTGCACAGCGCCCCGAAGATCGTGTGCGGGAAGGCCAGCAGCAGCGTCGAGTTGCTCAGCACGGCGAAGATGCTCGTCAGCTCGGCGCGGTGGGTGACGTGGTTGATCGTGTAGCCGACGGGGTGCTGCATCCACGAGTTGGCGGCGAGGATGAAGTACGCCGAGAGGACCGCGCCGAACGCCGTCAGCCAAGCCGTCGCGAGATGCACCCGCGGCGACAGCCGCCCCCAGCCGAAGATCCACAGCCCGAGGAACGTCGACTCCAGGAAGAACGCCATCAGGCCCTCCATCGCCAGCGGCGCGCCGAAGATGTCGCCTACGTAGCGCGAGTATTCCGACCAGTTCATGCCGAACTGGAACTCCTGCACGATGCCCGTGACCACGCCGATGGCGAGCGAGATCAGCATGAACTTGCCCCAGAAGCGGGTCATGCGCAGGTAGATCTCATCGCCGCTGCGATGCCAGCGCGTCTGGCAGTAGGCGACCCACACGGCCAGGCCGATCGACATCGGCACGAAGATGAAGTGGAAGACGGTGGTGACGCCGAACTGCAGCCGGGCGAGTTCAAGTGTGTTCACGCCCAGGAACCTAAGCGCCGGCGGGGGCGGCTAAATCAGCCCCTGCCCCCATCAATCGTGCGGAGAATTACTGAATGGCCCTACGCGCCCGGGAGCGACGCGAGCAGGCGCAGCTCGTCCCTGAGCAGCCGCGGCAGCAGGTAGTGCTCGCGCACGTGCCTGTGGCCGCTGTGGCCGAGCTTGCGCGCGAGCTCGCGATCCCCCAGCAGCTCGAGCATCGCCTGAGCGCACTCCTCGGTGCTCCCGACGAGCCGGCCGCCGACGCCGTCGGGCATCTGCATCGGGATCCCGCCGGCGCGCCCGGCGATCACCGGCGTGCCCTTCCACAGCGACTCCGAGACGACCAGGCCGAAGCCCTCGCGGATCGACTTCTGCAGCACCACCTCGGAAAGCCGCTGAAAGGCGTTGACCTCGACGTTGCCAACGCCGGTGAGGTTGGTGTAGAGGTGGATCAGGGGGTCGCCCTCGGCGGCGCTGGAGACTTCGCGGTAGACGTCCCAGCCCTCGGGGTCGTCCAGCGCCATCGAGCCGACGAGCGCGAGCTGCAGCCCGCCGATCTCCTCGCGCACCAGGCGGTAGGCCTCGATCACGCCGAGCGGGTCCTTCCACGGGTCGAAGCGCGAGACCTGCGTGACGAGCCGCCCGGGGATCTCGACGCCGATCCAGTCGAGGATCTGGCTGGCGGTGGCGACGGTGAGCTCCATGTTCTTGGGGCTGAGAGGGTCGATCGCCGGGGGAACCGTCGCGACGCGCGCGACCGGACAGTCGGGCGGCACGAACTCGGGCATCGTGAACACGGCGGCGTCGTAGTCCTGGAGAAAGGGGCGCAGGAAGCTCCAAGCGTCGGGGTTGGGCTCGCTGGTGTCGATGTGACAGCGCCACACCCAGCGCGCGCTCCCGTGGCCGTGGACGCTCAGCAGCGCCGCCGGTTGCGGGTCGTGCACGACGATGAAGTCATAGCCGCCGTCGAGCGTGGCGGCGTTCTCGACGGCGCAGTCCAGGTAGGCCGCGCGATCGGCCTGCGTGAGCGAATCGGGGGAGCCCTGCAGCGCGTTGTGCAGCGCCTTGGTGGCGCGGAAGAACTCGGGGCTGCCGCCGATCACCTTCCAGTCGACGGCCAGCCCGAGGTCGCGCAGCAGCGGCACGCTCGAACGCAGCAGCTCGGACACGCCGCCGCCGTAGGCGGTCGCGTTGACATTCAGGATGCGCGCGCCGGAGAGCTCGCGGGCGAGCTCGCGCAGCTCCTGCAGGATCGCGGGCGGCGCGATGCCCTCGTAGGCGTCGAGCGACCAGCGGCCGACGGTCACCTGCTGGAGCACAGCTCGCAGTCTCCCCTCACTGCCCCAGCAGGTCGCGCCGGCGGAACAGCTCGAGCGCCGCGAGCGCCGCGAGCAGGCCGATCCCCAGCATGGTCGCCGCGGCGCCTGCGCGAAACGCCTGCGCGGGCACGAACCCGACGTGGGCGAACGGCGTCGCTTCGACGAGCCATTTCGGCACGCCGACCAGGGAGCCGACGAGATCCCAGAGGAACGCGACGGTGACGAGCCCGTATGCGATGCCGGAGCTGGCGCGCGGCACGACGGCGTAGGCGAGCGCGGCGATTCCGAGAAACAGGAGCGCGACGGGCAGGCTGTTAGCCCCGGCCTCGAGCATCCGCGCCAGCGAGACGTGCACGCCCTGCGATGCGGCGCCCGCCCACGTGAGCGCACCCGCGACGAGCGAGATCGCGACCGACGCGGCGCCGGCCAGCAGCAGGCGCCCGCCGAGCCAGCCGCGGCGCCCGACCGGCTTCGCGAGCAGCGTCTCGAGCCGCTCTTCGGCCTCCTCCTGCCTGGCGGCCCCGACCTGCGCGCACGCGAACAGGCTGACGGCGAGGATGAAGAAGATGAACACGAACGAGAGATAGCCGGTGGGCGTGATGATCGAGCCGGAGCCGAGCTTGGCGAATTCCCGCTCCACGCTCTTGGAGATTCCCGCCGAGGAGATGCTCGCCGAGACGATGCCGAGGATCAGCGCGAAGGCGCCGGTGCAGCTCAGCCACACGATCAGGCCGCCGCGCTCGCCGCGCAGCGCCTGCGCGATCGGCGAGGAGAGCAGCCGCAGGCGCGGTGCCGCGCTGTCGCGCGCCGGGAGCACGCCCGTGCCGACGTCGCGGCCGGCCGCGATCCGGGCCGCGGCGGCCAGCGTCAGCGCGCTCGCCGCGAGCGGCAGCAGCAGGACGAGCGGTCGGGCGCCGGTGAACGGGCGCAGCTCCTCCGCCCATCCGAGCGGCGTCGCCCAGCGCAGCCAGCCGGCGCCGCTGGAGGTGTCGGCGATCACCCGCAGCACAAGGAACAGCCCGATCGTCGCGCTCCCCAGCTCGAGCGCCATGCGCCGCGTCGGCGCAAGCTGGCTGACGAGGGCGCCGACGCCGGCGAACACGGGCACGAGCGACACCGTCGCCAGCGACAGGTAGGCCGACCCGCCAAGGGGGAGCCCGCCGACGAGGAAGCCGGCGAGCTCCGCCAGCCACAGGATCAGCGTGCCCGCCGCGATCGCCGCCAGCGCCGAGAGGTATGCGGTACCTCGTCCCACGGCGCCAGCGAGGATGAGCTCCGCGCGCCCGGCGTCCTCCTCGGTCCGCAGCGCGCGCACGGCCGCCAGCAGCCCGAACACCGGGGCGACGATCGCGAGCGTCCCGCCGACGCGCCAGGCGCAGTAGCCGCCCACCGTCACCGGGTCATAGGGGTAGCCGTAGAACAGGCGTATCGCTGCGTTGCCGGCGAAGCTGTGGGCAAACGCCAGACGATCGGCGAGCGTCGGGTAGGCGTGGCGGTAGCCGGTCGGCTGGATGTAGGCGTAGAGCGCGAACAGGTACGCAAACGAGATCGTGCGGACCCGCGCATCGCGGAACGCGCGACGCGCGAGCGCGGCGAGGGCAGCGAAACCCGGGCCGGAGCCAGCATCGGCGCCGGGCGGACTCGCCGTCGAGGCGGCCGCGCTAGCCGCCGACACGACCGTCGCCGCCGTCGTAGTCCACACGGCCGTCGGAGCCGTCGTAGTGGTGCAGGAATATCTCCTCCAGGGACGGCTCGCGGCTCGTGAGCGTCTTGATCGAGCTGCCGGCGGCAGCGGAGAGCGCGGCGATCAGCGGGCCGATGCCTTCGGAGACCTCGAAGCGCAGCGCGTTCGGCCCGGCGCTCTCGACGTGGACGCCCGCCAGCGGCGGCAGCTGCGGCGTCCCGCCGGCGAACGTCACCTCGACGGTCTGCGCGGCCAGGTGGCGCAGCTCCTGCAGCGTTCCCTGGTCGACCAGCCTCCCCCTCCTGAGGATGCCGACGCGGTCGCACAGCGCCTCCACCTCGCTGAGGATGTGCGAGGAGAGAAAGACCGTCTGCCCGCGCTGTCTGGCCTCCTGCACGCACTCGCGGAAAGCCATCTCCATGAGCGGGTCGAGGCCCGACGTGGGCTCGTCGAGCAGCAGCAGCTCCGCGCGCGTTGCCAGCGCCGCGATCAGCTGCACCTTCTGGCGGTTGCCCTTCGACAGCGCCCGGATCTTCTTGCGCGTGTCCAGCTGGAAGCGCTGCACGAGCACGTCGCGGTAGGCGACGTCGGTGCCGCCGTGCACGCGCGCGAGGAACTCGAACGTCTCCGCGCTCGTCAGCGCCGGCCACAGGAAGGGCTCCCCGGCGACGTAGGCGACGCGGCGATGCGCGGCGACGGGGTCGCGCCAAGCGTCGAGGCCGAACAGCTCGCCGACGCCCGCCGTGGGCCGGTGCAGCCCCAGCAGCAGCCGGATCGTGGTCGTCTTGCCGGCGCCGTTGGGACCGAGGTAGCCATAGACCTCGCCGCGCGACACCGTCAGGTCGAGCCCGTCGAGCGCGAGCGTGTCGCCATAGCGCTTGCTCAGCCCCTTGGTGCGGATCGCCGCGGCCCCGGCATCGCCATGCGCATCGGCGCCGCGGGCTTCGGGGCCGTGGGTGCCGGAGGCGGCCTGGGATGAGTGGAGTGAACGCATGAGTGCAGCTTCCGCGTGGCGCGCGGTACCGCCATCCGGGGTTTTCCCGCATACGGCGGCGGAACGGCCGCAGCCGCGCCGCGAGTCCGTGCTTTGCCGCAGCAGAACCGAGGTATTTACGGTAGATGAAGGCCGCGCCGAGCGCGTAGCGTCAGGCTATGCCGACACACCTGCAGCTCGCACCCAGCCCCGGCGCGTCCGCGCGATCGTCGGTGCCGGCGACGGACCCGATCCGCGTGGTGCTCGCGGACGATCATGCGCTGATGCGCGGCGGCCTGCGGCGGATGCTGCAGGCGGAGCTCGACGTGGAGGTGGTCGCCGAGGCCTCCGATCTGAGGTCGGCCGCCAACCAGGTGCAGGGCGAGCGGCCGCACGTGCTCGTGCTCGACCTGGGCCTGGCCGGGGGGTCGAGCATCGACACGATCGGCGAGCTGCGCGAGCGGGTGCCGGAGACGCAGATCGTCGCGCTGAGCATGGAGGAAAGCCCGATCCTGGCCCAGCGCGCGCTGACGGCGGGGGCGATCGGCTACGTGGCGAAGGACCGCGCCGACGGCGAGCTGCTGGAGGCGCTGCGCGCCGCCGTGCGCGGCGAGCAGTGCGTGAGCGCGCCGGTGGCCGCGCGGCTCGAGGCCCTGCATCGCTCGCTCACGGGAAATGCGCTCACGCCGCGTGAGGTCGAGGTGCTGCGGCTGATCGCGCTCGGACACACGAGCGTCGAGATCGCCCGCAAGCTGCATCTCTCGCCGCGCACCGTCGAGACCCACCGCGCGCACATCCACAAGAAGCTCGGCCTCGCCACGCGCGCGCAGCTGGTCGGCTATGCGCTGCGCCGCGGGCTGCTCGGAGCCAGGGCGTGAGCGAGCCGTTGCGCTGCGCTCACTGCGGAGACGTGATCGGCGTGTACGAGCCGCTGATCGCGCTGGTGGGCGGGCGCGCACATGAAACCTCGCTGGCGGCCGAGTCGGCGGCCGCGGACTGCGACGCCGACTGCTTCCACCGCGCCTGCTACGAGGACCACCGCCATACCCGCCCATTCGGCGAGTGAGCGAGGGGATCCCGCCTCGACCGGCGGGCTCCGTAGTTTTCACTGGCACGTCGGCGGGTTTGCTCGGCTGCCGGCGCGAGGCGCGGCAATGTAGGTTGATCGCATGACCACCGACGGCTCCCCCTCCAAGCTTCGCGTGACGATCGCCGGCGGCGGCGTGGCGGCGCTCGAGGCGCTGCTCGCGCTGCGAGCGCTGGCGGGCGACCTGGTGGAGGTCACCGTGATCGCGCCGAACCCCGAGTTCGTCTACCGGCCGATGACCGTCCGCGAGCCGTTCGCCTATCCCCAGGCACAGCGCTATCCGCTCGCGCCGATCGTGCGCGAGGCCGGCGCCGAGCTGCTCGTCGACGAGCTCGCGTGGGTCGACGCCGAGAAGCAGATCGTGCACACGGCCTCCGACGGGGAGGTCGCCTACGACGCGCTCGTGCTGGCGCTGGGCGCGCACGCGCGGCCCCGCTACGAGCACGCGATCACGATCGACGACCGCAAGCTCGACGAGACCCTGCACGGGCTGATCCAGGACGTCGAGGAGGGCTACGTCGGCAGCGTGGCGTTCGTCTCGCCGGGGCGCATGGCGTGGCCGTTCCCGCTGTACGAGCTCGCGCTGATGACGGCCGCGCGCGCGTACGACATGAACGTCGAGCTCGACGTCACGATCGTCACGCCAGAGGACAGCCCGCTGGCGATCTTCGGCCGGCAGGCGAGCGACGCCGTCGCGCAGCTGCTGGCGCAGGCGCGCATCACCACCATCCATTCCGCGTATGTCGAGGTCCCGCACTCGGGGGAGCTGGTGATCAATCCCGGCGACCGCCATCTGAAGGTGAGCCGCGTGGTGGCGCTCCCGGAGCTGTACGGGCCGGGCGTGCGCGGCGTCCCGCTCAGCGAGCACGGCTTCTTCCGCGTGGACATGCACTGCAAGCTGGTGGACGCCGAGCACATCTACGCCGCCGGCGACGCGACCGAGTTCGCGGTCAAGTTCGGCGGCATCGCCGCCCAGCAGGCCGACGCGCTGGCGGAATCGATCGCCGCCCTGGCCGGCGCCTCGCTGACCCCGGCGCCGTTTCACCCGGTGATCCACGGCATCCTGCTCACAGGCGACCGGCCGCGCTACCTGACCGCGCGCATCACCGGCGGCCAGGGCTTCAGCTCGGAGATCAGCGACACCCCCACCTGGTCGCCCGTCGCGAAGATCGCCGCCAAGTACCTGGCGCCCTACCTCGACCGGCTGGACCACGGGGACGCCCCGGCACAGCCCTGAGAGCGTGGTGCGGCTGCCGCGCGCCGCTACCGCGTGGCGCTGCGGTCCTGCTGAGCGACGCTACCTCGAGCGCCGCTTACGGGTCGGCTCGGCAGCCTTGGGAGGGAAGCGCTTGCGCTCCTCCGCGGTCATCTTGCGAATCGTCAGCGACCCTTCCTCGACCTGTCGCTGAACATCCTCGAGTTTCGCGCGGCGCTTCTCGGCCGCACGATCTGCCTGCGTGAGCATACCCTCAGCTTAGCGCCCCGCGGACGCCTCCCCGAAAGTCACCATCCGCCCACGGCTCTCGTCCCACAGCTTCAGGCGCACCGCGCGCAGGCCGTCCCTGAGTGAGAGCACCGGCACCTGGTGGAAGATCGGGTTCTCGTCGTGCGCGCGCTGGAGGTTGTAGTTGGGGATGCGAGCGCTCAGATGGTGCACGTGGTGCAGACCGATGTTGCCGGAGAAGAACTGGAGCACCGCCGGCAGCTTCAGGTAGGAGCTGCCGCGCAGCGCCGCGTCGGCGTAGCTCCAGCTCCCGGTGCTCTCCCAGTAGGCGTCCTCGAACTGGTGCTGGACGTAGAACAGCCAGATCCCGGCCGAGCCCGCGAGGAGCACGGTGGGCGCCTGCACCAGCAGGAACTCGCTCCAGCCGATCAGCCAGCAGAGCGCCCCGACGAGCACGGCGAGGGCGATGTTCGTGCCGATCACGCTGCGGCGCATGCGCGGCCGCGCCGAGCGCGAGACCAGCCGCGGGCCCACGAGCAGCGCGACGATCGGCCCGATGCCGAACATCACGGCCGGGTTGCGAAACAGGCGGTATCCCAGCCGCCCCCGCGCCGGAAGCGCGAGGTATTCGTTGACCGTCAGCGTGCGCACATCCCCGCCGCCGCGCCGGTCGAGGTCGCCGGAGGTGGCGTGATGGATGGCGTGGTCGTGGCGCCAGCGCAGGAACGGGGAGTAGACCAGCAGCCCCAGCACCGTGCCCAGCCACAGGTTCGCCCTCCTGGAGGACAGGAACGAGCCGTGCGAGCAGTCGTGGAAGAGGATGAACGTCCGCACCAGGAACCCCGAGGCGGGGATCGCGAGCGCCAGCACGAGCAGATAGGAGACGCCCAGCATCAGGTACATGAGCACCGACAGCGCCAGGTAGGGCACCACCGAGGTCGCCAGATCGAGCAGGCTGCGCCCGAGACGCGGGCGCGCGTATGGAGCGAGCGCCTCTCGCCAGAAGGCGCCATGCGGCTGCGTGTCCGCGGGCGTGGCCGCGCCCGTCGACGGTGCTGTGGTGGTCGCTGCCGCTTGGCTCATCGAGGCCCTCGCCGAGATCTGTGGCTGCTCCCCGTGGCGACCACCCAGGGAGAGTCTAGTCATTCGAACGGCGCCTGCTCGCTCCTCAGTCGAGCGGCGCCAGCCGCTGCCCCATCCACACGTGCGCGATGCCGGCCTGCTCGAACGGCTCGGACTCGACGGCGAAGCCGGCCCGGCGATAGACCTCGGTGGCAGCCAGCTGTGCGGCCAGGCGCACTCGCACGCACCCGCGCTCGCGTGCTGCCGCCAGCGCAAGCTCGAGCATCCGCAGGGCGATGCCCTGCCGACGCCACTCGCGCTCGACGGCGACGCGGCCGACTTTCGCCCTGTCCGCGTCCACGAGCAGCCGCAGCGTGCCGATCACCCGTCCGGCGGGATCGAGCGCCACGAGGTGCAGCGCATCCCGGTCGCGCTCGTCGAGCTCCAGCTCCCGCGGCACGCCCTGCTCCTCGCAGAACACCCGCTCTCTGACAGCGAACGCGCCGCGCACGTCGTCGGGGCCGCTCGCCCAGCGAATGGCAATCTGCTCATCGCTCACTGATGTCCACGATCATCTCGGCGATACCGCCATCGAGTGCGATCAGCCGCAGTCGGCCCGCTTGGCGTGCAAGTGCCATGGCGCCATGATTGTCCATCAGCGTCGAGAGCTCGAAACAGCGGACGCCCGCGCGCAACGCCCGCGCGCCGAGCGCCAGCAGCAGCGCCCGCCCGACCCCGCGCCTCTGCCAGTCGTCGACGACCGTGATCGCGAGCTCAGCTCGATCGAACCGCTCGCGGCGGGAGTAGCGCGCGACGCCCACCGGCGTCCGCGGCACCGGCGTCCACGCGACCAGCGCCTCCCGGTGCCAGTGGTCGACGTCGATCAGGCGGTCGATCTCGTTGGCGTGCAGGCGCTGCTTGGCTCCGAGAAAGCGCTGCCGGCGCGAGCCGGCTCCCAGCCGCTCGAACACGAACGGGAGCACCGCGCGCTGCGACGGTGAGAGCTCGCGAATCAGCAGATCGCACGGAGCGTTCGAGCGCGCGGAGTGTGTTGGCGCCATCCCCTCCCCCGCCGTCACCCGCCCCAGCCCTCAGCCGGGGAGGAGCGTCGCCAGCAGCGCACGGGCTGGGCGCACGGTCGCCTCGTACACCTGCGGCACGTCGGCGGGGAACGAAGCGTAGTCGCCCGGCGCGAGCTCCGTGTAGCGCTCGACCGGGCCCGCCACCAATCTCCCGGCGCGCACGTACACGAACGCGCGCGCACCGCTCGCCCGCGCCGCGAGCTCGCTGCGGCGACCCGCGGCGAGCACCAGCTCCGCCAGCTCGACGCCGGCGCCTGCGGGGATCGCGTCGAGCGGCCTCTGTGAGAGGCCGTCGCGCAAGACGGGCTCGCCCCGCGCGGCGCGCACGATGCGGATCTCGCCAAGCGGCGGTTCTTCCAGCAGCTCGCCGATCGAAGTCCGCAGCGCGCCGGCGAGCCCGGCGAGCGTCTCAACCGTCGGGTTGGCACGGCCGCCCTCGATGCCCGACAGCGTCGCCTTGCTCATGGACGTTGCGCGGGCGAGCTCCGACAGCGACAGGTGGCGCGCGATCCGCAGCCTGCGGAGGTTCGCCGCGAGCGTCCGCCGGACGTCGGTGCCTGGTCGATCGTCTATCATAAAGAACGCCTCGTTTAGTTTAACGAACGGCCGGCGGAGGACCGTATGCCACAGGTGACCTTCTACTTCGACCTCGGATCGCCGTACGCGTACCTCACCGCCGAGCGGCTGGCGGACGTGCTGCCCGAGCCCGTGCGCTGGCAGCCGCTGTCGCTGGGCGGCCTGTTCAAGGCGAACGGACGCAGCTCGTGGGCGCTCGGCGACTACCGCCGCAGGCAGGCGGGCATGGCGGAGATCGAGCGCCGCGCCCGCGGCTACGAGCTCCCGCCGATCCGTTGGCCGGACCCGTGGCCGGGCAACTACCTGATGGCGATGCGTGCCGCCACGTTCGCATTCGCTGCCGGGCGCGGGCGTGAATTCACGCTGCAGGCGTTCCGCGACGCCTTCCGGCTGGGCCACGACCTGAGCATCCCCGCGCACGTGCTGGACGCGGGCGAGCGCGCCGGCCTTGACCGCCGCGAGCTCGAGGCGGCCACCCAGGACCCGGCGATCAAGCAGGCGCTGCGGGCTGCCACCGACGCCGCCCACGAGCTGGGCGTGATCGGCGTGCCGACGGTCGCGATCGACGGCGAGCTGTTCTGGGGAGACGACCGCCTCGCGGACGCCGCCGCGCACCTGCGGAGCGTGACGTGAGGCGTCATGCTTGCTCGCATGCCACTGGCTGAGCTGGGCGACGCCGCCCTCTTCTACGAGACGGCGGGGGACGGACCGCGCGTGCTGGTGATCGGCGGCACCGGCGGCGACCTGCGCCATCCACCTGGGCCGTTCTCCTGGCCCGGAGCCGAGCGCTTCTCGCTGCTCGCGTACGACCATCGCGACCAGGGCCGCTCGCGCTCGCGCCACGCCGAGCAGCCGGCGATGGCGGACTTCGCGCGCGACGCGCTGGCGCTCGTCGACCACATGGGCTGGGATCGCTTCGGCGTGGTCGGCGTCTCCTTCGGCGGCATGGTCGCTCAGGAGGTCGCGCTGGCCGCCGGAGAGCGCGTCGGCCGGCTGGTGCTCGCGTGCACCTCGAGCGGCGGCGATGGCAGCCGTTCGTATCCCCTGCACGAGCTCTACGCTTTGACCGAGGAGGTTCGCGCGGCGCGCCTGGTGGAGCTGCTCGACACCAGGTCCCGCGACGAGCCGGCGGTGGCGGAAGCGATCGCCGGCTATCTCCTCGTCAACCGCGCCCTCGCCGCACATGAGGACCCGCCCGCCGGCCTGCTGCGCCAGCTGGAGGCCCGCCGCCACCACGACGCGTCGGCCCGTCTCAGCCGGCTGCGGGTACCCACGCTCGTGGCGGCCGGGCGCTTCGACGGGATCGCCCCCGTCGCGGCCTGCGGACGGCTCGCGGAGTCGATTCCGGGAGCGGAGCTGGCGGTGTTCGACGGCGGCCACGGCTTCCTGCTGCAGGACCCGGCTGCGTGGCCGGCGATCGCGGGCTTCCTGGCCGGCGGCTGAGCTGGGCTGAGCCGGGCGGGCTGCACTACGCTGGTTGCGCCTGCAACTGCCGATGACCTCGACCACCGCAGAACACCGCACCCACCCCACGCTGATCCTGGCGGTGCTGTCGCTGGGGAGCGTGGCGTACGCGATGCTGAGCTCCTCGGTGGTACCGGCGCTGCCGACGATGCAGCACGCGCTGCACACGAGCGAGACGGGGATCGCGTGGCTGCTGACCTCCTACCTGCTGTCAGCGTCGGTGGGGACGGCGATCCTCGGGCGTCTGGGAGACATGTACGGCAAGGAGCGCCTGCTGCTGGTGACGCTCGTGATCCTCGCGGCCGGCACGCTGCTGGCGGCGGTGTCCAGCTCGCTGGCGCTGATCATCGTCGCGCGCTTCATCCAGGGCGCGGCCGGCGGCATCTTCCCGCTCGCGTTCGGCATCGTGCGCGACGAGTTCCCGCACGAGAAGGTCGCCGGCAGCATCGGCCTGCTGTCGGCGATCCTGGGCGTGGGCGCGGGCGTCGGCATCGTGCTCTCGGGTGTGATTGTCGAGCACCTCAACTACCACTGGCTGTTCTGGATCCCGCTTGTGGCGATCGTGATCGCGGCGGTGGCGACGTGGCGCTTCATCCCCGAATCGCCGATCCGCGTCCCCGGGCGCATCAACTGGCTGGCGGCGACGCTGATGACGGTCGGCCTGTCGACGGTGCTGATCGCGGTCAGCGAGACGACCACGTGGGGCTGGGGTTCGGCCAGGGCCCTCGGCCTGATCGCCGCCGGCATGGCGGTGTCGGGCGTTTGGATCGCAGTGGAGGCGCGCAGCGACCACCCTTTGATCGACATGACGATGATGCGCATCCGCGGCGTGTGGACGACCAACCTGGCGGCGTTCCTGCTCGGCGCGGGCATGTACGCGTCGTTCATCGTCTTCCCGCAGTTCGCGCAGCTGCCCAAGAGCACCGGCTTCGGCTTCGGCGCGTCGGTGGTCGTCTCGGGCCTGTACCTGCTGCCGTCGACGGTGGGGATGACGATCCTCGGCCTGTTCGCCGGGCGCATCTCCGCCCGCTTCGGCTCGCGCAGCGCGCTGCTCGCGGGGACCGTGTTCACGACGGCGGCATTCGCGCTGCTGGCGCTCGAACACCGCCACCCGTACGACCTGCTGATCGCCGCCGCGCTGCTCGGGATCGGCATCGGCCTGGCGTTCGCGGCGCTCGGCAACCTGATCGTGCAGGCCGTCTCCAGCCACCAGACGGGCGTGGCGAGCGGCATGAACACGGTCATGCGCACGCTCGGCGGCGCGCTCGGCGGCCAGCTGTCGGCGACGTTCATCGCGGGAAACGTCGCGCGCGGGCAGCCGACGGTGACCGGCTTCACGGAGACCTTCCTGATGGCCACCGGCTTCCTGCTCGTGTGCCTGCTCGCCGGCGTGCTGATCCCCAGGACGCGTAGGCTGACCTCGACGGTCGCCGCGCCGGCAACGGCGCCGGCGGTCGAATAGATCGAGGTTGGCGACCTGAGCCAACCGTCCCCCAACGCCAGAGGAGGCCGTATGTCCAGCTTCGCCAAAGTGAACCTGCTCGAGCTCGACGATGTGGTGGGCGATCGCGCGCCTGGCATCGAGGGCCGCTTTGCACGCAAACACCTGGGCTCGCGCGACCTCGGCGTCAGCCTGTTCCGCTACGGCCCGAACCTGCGCAGCCCGATGGCACACAGCCACCGCGAGCAGGAGGAGGCGTACATCATCGTCGGCGGCTCCGGGCGAGTGCTGCTCGACGACCAGGTCCACGAGCTGCGCCAGTGGGACGTCCTGCGCGTGGCACCGGAGGTCGTGCGCTCCTTCGAGGCGGGCCCCGACGGGCTGGACATCGTCGCCGTCGGCGGGCCGCGGCCGGAGGACGGCGACGGCGTGATGGGCCCCGCCAACTGGCCCGACGCGGCGTAGGCTGTGGCCCCCTGGAATCGCCCGCTGCTGCGGCCGGTTCGATAGGGTTGGACCGACTCCGACCGCTCGGGAGGCCGTGGATGCGCTCCGTTCGACCCGTTCTGCTCGCGCTCTTGGGCGCGCTCTCACTCGTCGGCGCGCTCGCCGGGCCGGCGTCGGCGACGAATCTGTTCACACTCGACCCGGGCGCGGACTCGATCGGCCCGGTGGCGGTGGACGCGGCGGGCAACGGCTACGTGGCGTGGCTGCACAAGGCGAGCCCCGACACGGTGATGTTCTGCAAGCTCGCGCCGGGCGCGCACAGCTGCGCGCACCCGCTGACGCTGGCGGTGACGCTCGCGGAAGTGGGCTCATCGACGAACACGCCGTTCCCGGTGCTCGGGCCGGAAGGCTACGTGTACGTGGTCGCGCCGAGCTACGACACCGACCAGATGGTCATCTGGCAGTCGACGAACGGCGGCGCGAGCTTCGGCTCGCCGTGGGTCGGGCAGTCGCCGCCGGGCGGCGAATACGCGTACAACTGCCAGGTCGAGACGAACCTCGACGACGTGCTGGCGTTCAACGCGTACGGCGGCCAGTACGACCCCAGCCAGGGCCTCGGCACGCTCGGCTCGGGCGTGGGCAACCTCGAGTTCGAGATGAGCTCGGCCAACCCGGACATCGACTGGACGTTCGCGTACTACGGCCAGGGCTGTTTCGCGAAACAGCCGGAAAAACCGAACCAGTCGCTCCCCGAGCAGCACTTCTCGTTCGGCACCGCGGGCGGCGAGGAGTCGAGCCTCGGCTGGGTCAGCGGCGCCGCGGGCGCATGCCCGCTGTCCTACCCCGGCGACGAGGTCGACGCGTTCGAAGACGACAACACCAACCCGTCGACTGTGCGCTTCTACCACTACAGCTCACCGACGGGACCGTGCTCCGTGATCGAAAAGAACCTGGGCCCGAGCGGAGCGTCCAACTGGAGCGGCCCGACGGTGATCACGCAGGGGGCGTTCCCGCGCCTGGCGGGCGGCGCGGCCGGCCTGTTCCTGCTGTCCGGTGACTCCGTCAGCCCGCCGGCCTCGGAGCCGACGGCGGTGGACATCCGCCACTACGACCTCGCCACCCACAACTTCGGGCCGCCGCTGCAACTGGCGGAGGTGAAGCGCCTTGACTTCGGTACGGGCGGTCCGACGGGCGGCCTCGGCGAGAGCTTCACCACCGGCGAGCTGGCCGCCGTGTGGCCTGACGTCGCCGGCGACACCAGCCAGCTGAGCGCGTACATCTCGACCGACGACGGCGCGCACTTCTCGAGCGCGCAGGACATCGCGCGCATCGGCTCCGGCTACTCGGACTGGGACAACGCGCGCGTGGCGCTGGCACCGAACGGCGAGGGCTTCGTCACGTGGCAGGACGCGGGCGGGCTGCACGTCGCGAACCTCGAACCGCAGGCGGGGCAGTACGCGCGCCTGGTCGTGCAACACCCGTCGAAGCTCGAGCCGGAAGCGACGTGCGAGGCACTGAAGGCCTCATGCGTCACGACCGCAGTGGTGAAGGTCAAGGGCACGACGATCGCGAGGGGTCACGCGCTGGTCGCGTCGGGCTGGACGGTGACGCTCGTCCTCGAGCTGAACGCGACCGGCAGGGCGCTGCTGAAGGCGGCCCACGGACACCTGGCGGCGACGCTGCACCTGACGATCACCGACCCGAGCGCGAGCACCGAGCACCTGACCGCGCATACGACGATCGTGCGCTGAGGGGGGCGTCTGGAGCTGGCCGGGCGATCGTGGCGGACGACTAGCTCCGGACGAGCTGCGAACCTGTTGAGACCCTAGATTGGGCGGCCTCCGGGATGTGCCGACGGGTGCGGCTCATCTGGCCTCCATCTTTCGGGCACGGTAGACGATGTCTGCGGGGATGCGTCCTTGTGTGAGTCTGTCGTGGTGTGCGCGGTCGGTGTTGTAGAAGCGCAGGTAGGTGTCGAGCTCGCGTTTCAGGCCGGTGTAGCGGGGATAGAGGTATCTTGCGAACGCGGGTCTCCAGCACTCGTCGAGGATCGTCTTGTGCAGTGCCTCGACGTGCCCGTTGGTTTGTGGGCGTCCTGCGTGGATGCGGGTGTGGTGCACGTGCAACGCGTCGACGGTCTTTGTGAAGTCGCCCTTGAACTCGTTGCCGTTGTCGCTGAGCATCCTCTCGAGCTTCCAGCCGGCGGCCTTCAGCTCGGCGGCGACGCGCTGAGCGAGCTTGCTGGTCTGCGCTGCGGTTGGGTTGCCTTGCTTGCAGATCACGAGCTCCGCCCAGGCGTAGGAGGAAGCGATATCGATCGCGGTGAGCTGCCAGATCATGCCCTCGGTGCCTCTCAATCGGCCGACGTAGAAGCAGTCGATCCCGACCAGCTCACCAGGCCGCTGCACGTCGATATGGCGCTCTGGCTCTGGGTTTCTCGGCGGCTCGTAGGGCGCTGCGTAGCCGGCGATCAGGCCGAGGCGCTTGGCGCGGGTGTTCAGCCCGTGGCGGCAGAACCTTCCACACGCCGTTCGGGGAGACGATGATCCCGCCCCACTTCTCCCTGGCGAGCTCCGAGGAGACGCGCCGCGGGCCGAGGCCGGGATGGGCGATCGAGAACGACACGATCCGCTCCTCGATCATCTTCGGCAAAGCGTTCGGCATCTGCGGGCGCCGGCGCTCCCTGGGGCGCAGCATCTCAAGGCCGTGCCGGTCGACCTGGCGCTTCCAGGCGTAGTAGGTGGAGCGGTGCACCCCGAACGTCCGGCACGCCGCTGAGACGTTCGTGCGCGCTGCCTCCGCGAAAAGCTGCTGGCGGTAGCCGAACAGCACGTCATCCTTCGTCATATGGCTCTGCTCCTCTTCACTTTGGCGGTGAAGGAGGCAGCCTGAGCCACGGTCCAGACGGGTCCCGCCGATCGGCGGGACCCGTCTGACCTCAAAGACCTATCAAGCCCCCAACTGTCGGGAGCACCCGGAGACAGCCCACCCTAGATCGCCTTCTGTTGGCGCTACTTGATCCTGTCGGCCGAGTCGCACGGCAGCGAACCGCTGAGGCCACCGAACGCCACTCGGAGTCGGCTAGAACCGCCTTGTCCGCAAGCGGGTGTAGCGACTCGACAGCTACGGCGCCTGGCCATACGCAGCCATCGGGTTGTCGTGCTCGGGCGCCTGCGGCGCCATCGTGATCGTCATGCCGCTGTGGTAGGCGTGTTTGAGAGCGACGTACACGACTTCGAGCCCGCCAGCGAACGCTTTGCCAGTCATGAGAACCTCTGAGCTGTCTTGACGCTGCGACAGCGATTGGGCCTCCTGCGGCGGCGCTTTTAAGACATCGCTGCCAAGCTCAGCGGACTTCTCCAATATCAGACAAGCGGATTGTCAGGCTTCATGGGCCTCGGGCATGCCAGCGCGCTCCTGCATCGAGCATGGGAAAGCCTTCCTCGTCGTCCGCCGAACGGAGCACTCATGCGAACAGGCATCAAGCAGAGCGTCTTTAGGACCCGCGGGCCGCAGCGAGTCGCTCGTGGTCGACTTGTCGTAGAGTTCGAGCAGGAGAAACCAACTAGATCATTGGGGGCTTGGGTTGCCGAAGAAGAAGCAGGGGAAGCAGAAGAAGACAACGACGAAGGCAAAGAAGAAGGTACGTACTCGCCTAGCCCGCGCAGTGAGACTTACGTCCAATCGTGTCTCTCTTAGCCTCGATGCGTCGGCTCGGGATTACATCGAGAAGCTCATTGTCGACGCCACTGATCGAATGGTGAGCGATAAGGTGCTGGGTTCGCGGAAGGCGCTCCGCCGGGCGGAGAAGGCGTTCGCCAAACTGATCAAGAGGACCGCCGTACAGGTGCGAGACGCATCGACCGACGAGTCTCCTGTGCTGGTACCGGCGACGGAGGCGTCGATACGCGATGCCCTGTCGGGGCTTTGCCCCCTGTGGCCGATATGCTGATGAATAGTTCTACGGAGCACGCATTCGGCTTTGCGCTGGAAACGAGCAAGCAACTCCTTACGTTGGCGACTGCGCTTATTGGTGTCACAGTAGCGCTGCTAGGTAGTCTCAAGAGAGTCGCATCTGCGCATGCCTTGAGTTATCTACATGACGCCTGGATAAGCGCCGGGCTTTCAGTCGTACTTGGTGTAATCACCTTTATGGCACTGACCGGACATCTCGGGCGGGGTAATGCACCAACACCTAATGTGATCTATTCAGGAAACGTGAGGTGGGCGTGCGGTCTGCAGTTCTTGACGTTCCTGGCAGCGCTCGCATTCACGATCCTCTTTGGTATAGCTGCGAGTTGAGCGGCTGTGGATGGCATCGCTCCTCGCTCAGAAGGCTGGCCGCGCTCCCGAATCCTTCGCTGCGAGAGCGCGGCCAACGGAGTTAGTGCCAGCGTTTGTAGTAGGAGCCAGCCTCCTCACTCCACACTCTTTCGCAAATTGCGCACTCTCCGGGTCGACGTCCGTGGACGCAGCAGAGCTGCGGCTTCACAACTGGAGTACACCTTGGTACATTGCGGGGCGGGCGTACAGCACGCCCTCGGGCTAGGCTAATCATTCGACCTCGTTTCTGTTGCGGGTTGTGGCCTAGTTCGGTGGCGAGGTGGCAGCCTCGCCACACGTGCGAGCCCCTAGCAAGGTCGATCCGAGCCGGGGGTTCGACGTGTTGCTTGTTGCAGCAATCCTGTCTCCTTTATGGCTGTGCCTTCGTGGCCGGCAAATCCTGTGCAGTAGCACCGCACGCGCTTGAGTCTTGCGAACATTTCGCGGGAAAACAAGTGCCTGCGAGCAATCCGGTTCTCAGCCATTTCCAGGGCATTTAGGTCACTTGCGGCTGTCTACAGCAGCCGTCTAGCGCCGACAGTGGTGTGCCGAGCATCGCTAGAATTCATCGGATTATTCGGACGATGCCCGTCGACGGCGGTGAATGACTGTACGAACCTGTTCAGATCGGCTAAGGTCTGCGCATCATGGCCCCGACGCCCCCAGCGCAGACAACGATCCGTAAGAATCTCAGTAATCTTGTGAGATACGGTGTGGAGTCGTACTGGATTCGTGAGGTCGGTCAAGACCTTCTCCGCCTCAGCAGCGTCCGTATGCGGGCTGGTAACGGTGCCGAGCCGGATTGGGAGCAGCTATGCGAGGCGCTAAGAGAGCTTCTATGCGAAGCAATCGGGAAACTCGGTTCGCCCCAAAACCAAACGCTCCTACGAATAGTCCTCGGGCTCGAGCCCGGCACCCTGACTCTATCTGCCCAACAGCGACGAGAAAAGGCTGGCCGCGAGTTTCGTGGCGGAACTCGCCCGGTTAGCTGGGGTACCGTCCGAAGCTACCATGAGAGATACTCAATCGAGCAGCTCGCCGAGATGATCTTTCGTATGGAGCAGGATGCGAGCGCGCCGCCGCTGTTTGACGACCAAGGGTAGCGAGGGTTGAGGGATCGGCGACAAGCCCGCGAGAGAACAAAATCGCGTCAGCAACGCAAGGAGTTCTCAACATTCAATAGAAAGAACACATGTCATGCTGGACACCTACACCTATGTGGAGGGGGCCAGCTTGGCGGACCTGATTTTTGACGTTCGGGAGCAGTATCTTAGATCGCTACCATATGATCTTGACGAGGGACGGATACCGAACTCCCTTCATCGCGTAGCGATCGAAGTCTACGAGCGTCGGCCACCGCAGGCACAGGCGGCTATTCTCCATGACCTTATTGTCGGAAACAACGGACTCGTCTTTGTGCGACCCGCAGAGGCGATTTTTGAGACCGCTGACACGCCAGCCGCGATGCTAACCGACCTAGTGTGTGAGGTCGCGTGTCAAATTCTTCGCCGTGACCCCGTGCTTAGTAGTCAAGACGACTGGCGAATTGCGGTGGCGACCGAGGCCGCGGAGGAAGCGGACGAGCATCGCGAACACGATGACTGCCCGCCGTGCGATTGGTGATCCACGGCGGGCTTTGCGCTTCAAACGATAAGCCGCTGGCGTTTCCTGGTCGCACAAGTCCCGTTGTGCGGCTCTACAGATGCGGCTTGGGCCTCGAGGACTTGCGGCTTAGATCAGCCGGTAGCCGACCGCCGCGGCCGTCGGTGATCCACTCGCCGTCGCTGCCCAGCTTGCGGCGGAGGCGGCTGGCGTGGCGCGACCTTGGAGCATTCACGCAGCACCTTGGGGATCACTGACGAGGTCGTCTCGTGATCGGCTCGGCGCGCAGCGCCAGTGCTTCACGCAGCTCGGGCTCGAGGCGCACCGACTCGACGCTGGCAGCCGCCGAGCCAATAGAAGGCCGCCCGCCACGTCGGCGAAGGGTCTCCTCGACGTCATGGCCGGCCTCTGCCTTCGATGCGAGCCTGTCGATCAGCTCGTCCGTGATCGGCACGCCGCTCGCCGTGTTGCCATGCGCTTTCCTCGCCATGCTCAGAATGTAGCTACCCCCGCGTAACCCGCTCGAGCGCGAGCACGAATGACGCGTAGGGCGCGCCGGTGACCTCTTGCAGCGCGATCTCGCAGGTGCGGTTGCTGCACACGTGCGCGTCGACGCGCACGCGCTCGGCGCGGCGCTCGGCGAGCTCGGCGGCGGTGTCGCGCAGCGCGGAGGCGGGCAGCTCGGGGTGCAGCAGGCCGCGGTCGCCCGCCATGCCGCAGCAGCTGCTGGCGACCGGTACAAGCACGTAGTCGGCGAGCTCGCGCGCGATCGCCTCGAGCTTGCCCGCGAGGCCGAGCTGCCCGGCGGCACACGTGGGGTGCACGGCGATGCGCTCGAGCCTGCGCCCGACCGTCAGCCGCGTCAGCAGGCGGTCGTGCACCCACGCGATCGAGTCGAGGAGCTCGATCTGCTGGAAGCGCTCGCGCTCGGCGTCCGACAGGCACGGCGCGATCTCCTCGCGCAGGCCGAGCGCACACGAGCTCGCGTCGATCACCACCGGCAGCCGGCCGCCGTCGCTCCAGCGCCACAGCGCCGCTGCGGTCTTCGCGGCCATGTGCTCGTGCCCGCGGCGGTAGCCCTTGGAGCTCCACGGCGTCGCGCAGCAGTGACCGGCCGCATCGTCGGGGATCCACAGCGGCAGGCCCGCGCGCGCGGACACGTCGACGAGCGCCTGCGGCAGCGAAAGCCCCGGCTCGCCGCCGCGCGCGTTCCCGAAGATGCGGTTCAGGCACGCGGGCATGTACACGGCCGCCGCCCCGGAGCGCGAGGTGACGGGCATGCGCGCGGGCGCCGCCGGCGGCACGTCCCGCGGCAGTGTCGGCACGAGCTCGCCCGACACCCGCCGGCGGACCAGCTCGGGGACACGCGCGACCAGCCGCTGACCGACCACGTCGGCTGCCGCGCCTGCTGCCGCGAGCCCGGCCCGGGCCGCGCGCTCGATCGTGCCGTAGCGCCTTGCGATCGCGAGCGCGACCGCTTCCTCGCGCTCGCCGCGCTCGCGTGCGCGCAGCTCCTTGACGAGCTTGCCCGTGTCGATCGCGACGGGACACACGCCCTGGCACGTGCCGTCGGCGGCGCACGTCTGCAGCGCGTCGTACTCGAAGTCGCGCAGCAGCGACTCGTACACGGGTGAGCCCGCCGCCTGCCGCGCCATCTCGCGGCGGATCACGATCCGCTGGCGCGGCGTCGTTGTTGCGTTGCGGCTCGGACAGACGGGCTCGCAGAAGCCGCACTCCACGCACTGCGAAGCCACCTCCTCGATCGCGGGCTGGCTCTTGAGATTTTTTAGATGGATGCCCGGGTCGCGGTTCAGGACGGCACCGGGATTGAGGACACTGTGCGGGTCCGCGAGCTGCTTGACGCGCCACATGATCGCCGTCGCCTTCGCGCCCCACTCGCGTTCCACATACGGCGCCATGTTCACGCCGGTGCCGTGCTCGGCCTTCAGCGAGCCGTCGTACTTGCCGACTATTAGCTCGACCAGCTCGCCCATGAACGCCTCGTAGCGCTCGAGGTCCTCGGGCTTGGTGAAGTCTGGCGTCAGCTGGAAGTGCAGGTTGCCGGCGGAGGCGTGGCCGGCGACGCCGACGAGGAACTGGTGCTTGGCGAGCAGCTCCTGCAGGTCGCGCGCGCACTCCGCGATGCGCTCCGGGCGCACACACACGTCCTCGACGATCAGCGCGGTGCCCGGCAGCCGCAGGCGCCCGACGAGCCCGAACAGCCCCTCGCGCACCATCCACGCGAGCTCGATCTCCTCGCGCTCGCGCGTGAAGCGGTGCGGCTGGATCAGCTCGTGGGTGGCGAGGACCTCGTTGACGGCCGCCTCGCGCGCGTCGAGCTCCGCGTCGTCTGAGCCGCCCAGCTCCACGATCAGCGCCGCCGACGCCGGCGGCAGCTCGCGCCACTCCTGCGGCGTGCCCGGCAGGTTCCACGCGGCGGCGATCAGCGCCGGCGCGACCATCAGCTCGGTCGCGCGCGCACCGGCGGCGACGAGCGCTAGCACCGGCGCGGCGGCGGCGTCGATGTCCGCGAAGTGCACCCACGCGAGCGCCGTCCGCTTCGGCTCCGGGCGCGTGCGCATGACCGCCTCGGCGATGAACGCGAGCGTGCCCTCCGAGCCGACGACCAGTCGGCGGAAGATCTCCAGGGGGGTGTCGGCGTCGAGGAACGCGCACAGGCGGTAGCCGGTGACGTTCTTGATCTCGTACTTGCGCCGCACGCGCTGCGCGAGCTCCGCGTCGGCGAGCAGCTCCTCGCGCAGCTGCATCAGCCCGCGCGCGAGCTCGGGCTCCGCCGCCGCGAACCTGTCCTCGGCGTCCGGCGCGGCGGTGTCGATGACGGTGCCCGACGCGAGCACCAGCGTCATCGACTCGACCGTCGAGTACGGGTCCCAGGTGACGCCGCAGCGCATGCCGCCGGAGTTGTTGGCGATGACGCCGCCGAGCGTCGCGATGTCTTTGCTCGCGGGGTCCGGGCCGAGCTTGTGGCCGTGGCGCGCGAGCAGCCGGTTGGCGAGGCCGAGCAGCGTGCCCGCGCGGATCCGCGCGCGCTGGCCGCCGGCTTCGATCCGCACGCCCGAGAACCAGCGGCGGACGTCGATCAGGATGCCGTCGGTGCCGCCCTGCCCGCTGAGGCTCGTGCCGCCGCCGCGGAAGTTCACCGGCATGCTCTTGTCGCGCGCGTACGCGAGCACCTTGCCGACGTCGTCTGCATCGTGGGCCATGACCACGACGGCGGGCAGGCGCCGGTAGGGGGACGCGTCGGAGGCGTAGGCGACGAGGTCGATCGCGCGCGCAAGCACGCGGTCCGCCCCGAGCAGCTCGATCAGGTCAGAGCGCAGCGGCTCGGGGGTGCCGGCGGCGAGGCTGTCCGGGGCGCGGTCCTCGTGCGGCGCGCCCGGCGGGCGGCCGATGCGCCGCGTGTCCGGGGCGAGCAGCGTGGCGGAGGCGGGCGGCACTGTCGGGCGATCGCGTCGCGGGTCAGGCGATGGCGGTTGCGGTGGTCACGCGAGCGCCATCCCCGGGGCGACGTCGACCTGCACGAGCCGCGGGCCGTCCTGGGCGAGCGCGTCGACGAGCCCGGCGTGCAGCTCGTCGCGCCCGGCGACGGTGCTGGAGGGGACGCCGTAGCTTTCGGCGGTGGCGGCGACGTCGAGCTTCGGCAGGTCGAGACCCGGCGCGCCCTCGATGCTCTCGAGCATCGAGAACCACTTGAGGATCGAGTAGTCGTTGTTGCGCAGCACGAGGAACTTCACCGGGATCGCGTACGCGGCGGCGGTCCAGAAGGCGGTGATCGCGTACTGCGCGGAGCCCTCGCCGAGCACGCACACGACCTGGCGCTGCGGCTGTGCGAGCTGCACGCCGAGCGACGCAGCGAGGCCGAAGCCGAGGCCGCCGCCGGCGCTGAAGTAGTAGGAGCCGGGCCGCGAGAGGCGCAGGTTGTTGCGCAGCGCGGCGGTGCTCGACGGCGACTCGAGCACGACGATGCCGTCCTCGGGGAACAGCCCCGCGAGCAGCGTGTGCACCTCGCCGCCGGAGAGCAGCTCGCCGGGCGGCGGCGCCTCGAGCTCGAAGCGCGCGGGCGGCGCCTCGCGATCGGAGGGCTCGCGCTCGGACGGGTCGCTGTCGGCAGGAGGGCTGCCGGACTGGGCGCGGGCGGCGCGGGCGGCGAGCTCCGTGACGAGCGCTCGCAGCGTCAGCGCGACGTCGGCGACGATCGCGTCTCCCATCGGCGCGCGCGCGGCCTCGTCGGGGTCGCTCGTGATAGCGATCAGCTCGGCGCCGTCGGGCAGGAAGTCGCCGGGGATGTTGGGGTAGTAGGGGAATACGGAGGAGCCGGCGACGAGCACCAGGTCGTAGCCGGCGAGCGCCTGCGCGAGCGGCCCCACGGCGGGCGGCAGCACGCCCTGGAAGGCGGGGTGGTCCTCGGGGAAGCCGATGCGCCCGCCGCCGGTCGCCGGCGAGGCCCACACGGGCAGGCGCTGGGACTCGGCGAGCTCGACGGCGGCGTCCCAGCCGCCGCTCGCGTCGATCTCCGGGCCGGCGACGAACACGGGGCGCTGCGCCATGCGCAGCCGCTTGGCCAGCGCCGCCACCTGCGCGGGGTCGGCCTGCGCGCGGCCGCCGACCGCGCGGGCGATCTGCGTGGCGTAGTCGATCGGCGCGACCTCGGCCGTCCAGTCGTCCATCGGGATCGAAACGAACGCGGGCCCCTGCGGCGGCAGCGACGCGTGGTGGATCGCCTGCGCGAGCGCGAACGGCACGTCGGCCGCGCGCGGCGGCTCGACGCTGAACTTGACATACGGCTTGGGCACCTCGACGGCGTCGCGGTTTGTCAAATTGGCCTGCAGCGTCATCAGCGAGCGCACCTGTTGGCCGGCGGTGACGAGCAGCGGCGCCTTGTTGGCGCGCGCGTTGAAGATCGCGCCAACGCCGTTGCCGAGGCCGGGGGCGGTGTGCAGGTTGACGTGCGCGACGTCGCCGCTCGCCTGCGCGAAGCCGTCGGCCATGCCGACGGCGACCGCCTCCTGCAGGCCGAGCACGTAGCGGAAGTCCTCCGGGTACGGGCCGAGCATCGGCAGCTCGGTCGAGCCGGGGTTGCCGAAGATCGTCGTCATCCCGCGCGCGCGCAGCAGCTCGAACGCGGCGTCGCGGACGCTCGTCATCGTGCCCGTCCGGCGGTCGTCATCGTGGCCTGCGCCGGTCCCTCGTCGTGCTCATCGTGCCCCTCTCGCGCGCCTCTAATCCGGTGGGCGGGCAGTCTACCCGCCGCCTGGGTAGGGACGCGAGCGCGAGCACCTTTGTGGAAAACCCGCGGAGCAGGTCCGGGTTTGGGCCGGATCCCGAGGAGACGCGGCGGGCGTACGGTGATCGCATGAATGCCACAGCTTCCACTCCGCCGTCGACGCCGGCGGACATATCTCAGCCCCGCGAAGCGTCGGTCGTGCTCCCGCTGGTGGGGATCCTGCTCGCGATAGCGATACCGGTGGCGCTGGCGGTGGTGTCGGGCGCAGGCGGCGGCATCCTCATCGCGGTGATCGGCCTGCTCGCCACCGTCGGCATCCTCTACGGCTTGACTCGCTTCATGATGGCGATCATGGGCGGCGACACGTAGGCGGCTGGGGGGACGTGGGGCTGGCTCAGGCACGTCGAGCCAGCCCCATGTAGCCGGCGCTCACGTATGAGCGCTCGCGTCATGCCCGCGGCTCGCAGCCGGGCTACACGCTGGCTTCGATCGCTTCGCCGCCCGAGGTCAGCTCTGACGTACCGGAGAGCCTGCCTTCTTTCGGACAGGCGCTGTTGCTGCCCTTCTTGGCCAGCTTGAATACCTGTTCGGTGGTGGTCGAGACCATCGGCCCGGGTTGGCTGAATTTGCTCGTGACCTTCTTGCTTTCCCACGTGCATTCGACGCCGACCGTGGCGAAGTTGGCCGTCAGCGCGACCCCATACGTGAATTCGAAGAATTCACCCAGTATCCATCCTAATTCGGTCCGTTTTGTTTTGATCGGCCTGATGAAGATGAAGGCCGCCCCGAGCCCTGATTTACAGGCTCCGCCTTCTTCTCCGCCGGTCGCCGAGATGCTGCTCACCAGCGCCTTGTCCTTGCTCGCTCCGTTGTTGTCGAGCGTGGCGTTCAGCACGGTGCTCGTACATTCGATGTTGCCATCGTCGGTGACGAAGACGTCGTTCGTGCTCGTGCCCCTCACTTCCGCTCCCGCCGGGAGAGCGCCTTTGGCCGTCTTCAGGGTGAGCACCTCTTTCGCGAGCGCGCTGGGCGCAGTCAGCGCGCCCACCGCGAACAACAACGCCATGCATAACCCGACAATCGTCGTGCGTCTCATCTGTATCGCTCCTCTCGGTGATTGGTCAGATACAGCCAGACGCTAACGCCACACGTCTCAAGAAGACAATTCTGTTTGCTGAGATCATCCGCAACTAGCGGGTTTTTCGCATCCGCCGCGCGCTCACTTCAACGACGCGTTGCGGTTCCACTCGACCCAGGCCACACCAGTGCGGCCGTCGTCGGCGGACACGCGGCACATGGCGCGGGGAAACTGCGAGACGCGGCCGTCCGGCGCCTCGAGCCGCAGCGGGCCGAAGGCGAGCGGCTCGACCTGCAGCTGCAGGTCGCCGTAGCCGATTCGCGCCGCCGTGATGAGCCCGTTGGAACCCACCTCCTCGGAGGCGGCGACGCTGTCGAGCTCGACCAGCTCGCCGGCGGGCGGCTGCAAGTAGCCGACGCCGATCGGCGGCGCGCCGGGAAGGCGGAACTCGACGCCGTGGAAGCGCGTGCCGTCGTCGAGGTGCCCGGCCGACCACACCCACTCGGCCGACCACCAGTCGCGCATGCCCCACGAGTGGTCTCGCTGGCCGACGCCGCGCAGCTCGATCGTCTCGCCGGCGACGCGCACCGTGCCGCTGACACGACAGGGGATCTCATAGCGGGTGGCGACCCGGTAGGCGTAGGGCTCGCCGAGCGTCTCCCACACGAGGTCCATGGCGACGTCGACGGGATCGCCGCGCTCGCCGCGCAGCAGCGCGCTGGGGTCGGCGTGCGTCTCGCCGGCGCCCTGCAGGCGAACACGGAAGCGCTGCAGCGGCGACTCGCAGACGTGCTCCGCGCGCAGGCGCTCCCGCGCGACGGTCAGCTCCTCGCCGCCGGGCAGCGGCGCGGCGAAGTCGACGACCGCCACGGTCGGGCGCTCGGGGCCGCAGACGAACGCGGTGAGCCACGAGACGCCGAGGTTGGGGTAGAGCCCGAGCCGCGTGTACACGCCGGTGCGGCCGTCATCTGAGACTGCGTCGAAGTACCAGCTCTCGTTCCACAGCTGCTCGGGCCCGGGCGCGTGCCGTCCCTCCTCCTGCGGCTCAGGACGCAGGGCTGGCGGGCGGCCTGATCCGGGCTCGGGCAGCAGCTCGAGCGCGTCTAGATCGAGGATCTGCTGCGCGTAGCGCGACAGGGTCGTCAGGAACATCTCATCGCCGCGCTCGGTGCGCTCGACGAGCATCGCGGGGCCGACGGTCATGACGATCCCGAGGAAGCTCTGGCGTCGGTAGCCGTCCCAGCAGAGATCCCAGTCGAAGCCGCGCACGCCGTGCGCGTGCAGGGCATCGAAGTACTCGCGCACGAGGCTCTGCTCGTGTGCGCGCCGGTCCTCGACCGTGAGCGAGCCGCCGAGGAAGTAGGCGACGTCGGTCATCGCCGGGCCCCAGCCGACGGTCTGCCAGTCCACGACGGCGAATCGGCGCGGCGCGTCGTCGGCGCCGAAGAGGATGTTGTCCAGGCGATAGTCGCCGTGCACGAGGCCGAGCGGCGGCCGGCGGTCGGCGACCCATCCGTCGAGGCTCGCTATGAAGCGCCGGCACACCTCCAGGTGCTCGGCGGCGACCCGCTCGCCGTAGCGCTCGGCGAAGCCGGGCAGCAGCTGCGTCATCAGCGCCTGGCCGAGCACCATCTCCTGGTTCAGCCACGGGGTCGCGCCGAGCTGCGGGTCGCCGAACACCGGCGCGTGCAGCTTCGCCAGCTCGTGGATCGCCAGGCGCGCCTGCGCGGCGCTGCACCCTGCGATCTGATCGCCCTGGACGGCCGGCGCGACGTCCTCGAGCAGCAGCGTGAACCAGCCGTCCCGGGGGTCGACGACGGCCGTGTGGCACTGCGCGAGCGGCCCGCCGATGCGCGGGGCGAGCTCGCTGTAGAAGCGGACCTCGCGGTCGTACACGCCGAGGCCGACTCCTACCGAGCGGCTGTTCTCGTCGGCGGAGGCGGTCTTCAGCACCACAGTCGCAGGGCCCGCGTCCGGCCCCGGCGCGTAGTCGATCCGCACGCGGCGGCTCTCGCTCATCTGGCCGGTGCCGATCGACTCGACCGCGAAGCCATCGATCGGGCCGCTGCCGAGGGCCTCGGCGAGCCACGCGCTCGTGAGCTCCTCCGGACGTTGCAGGACCGGCACGCTCCCTCCCATGGGGCGACTTGTATCACCCGCTGCCGGGACGACGACGAGCGCCTCGCCGTGCGACCTCGGTAGCAGCCCCGATGCGACTTAGGTCGGACTCGCGCGCACAGCGAGATGCTCCTCTGGGACCTTGTGGTCAAGCGTCCGCCGCCCTACCGTGGTGGCTTCATGCCCGACCTCGAGCCCTCACGCGCGCGCGTCGCATTGACGAAGGTGCCGGAGATCACGGCGGTCTTCTGGGTGCTGAAGCTGCTGACCACCGGGATGGGCGAGGCGATGTCGGACTTCCTCGGCAGCAAGAGCGTGCCGATCGCCGGCGCGATCGGCATCTTCGGGCTGTGGTTCGCGATCTGGCTGCAGATGCGCCAGCGCGAATACCGCGCCCCGATCTACTGGTTCGCGGTGATGATGGTGGCGATCTTCGGCACGATGGCCGCGGACGCCATCCACGACGGCGCCAGCCTCTCCTACGCGGTGACGACACCGCTGTTCGGGCTGATCATGGCGGCGATCTTCTTCCGCTGGTACCGCAGCGAGGGCACGCTCTCGATCCACACCATCACGACCCGCCGGCGCGAGGGCTTCTACTGGGCGACGGTGCTGGCGACGTTCGCGCTGGGCACGGCGGCGGGAGATCTGGCGGCGATGCCGCTGCACCTCGGCTTCTTCCCGTCCGCGGTGCTGTTCATCTCGGTCATCGCGATCCCCGCGGTCGGCTGGTCGCGATTCAACCTCAACCCGATCGTCGCGTTCTGGTTCGCGTACATCGTCACGCGGCCGATCGGCGCGTCCTTCGCGGACTGGTTCAGCAAGCCGCCCTCGATCACCGGCCTCGGCCTCGGCGACGGCACCGTCAGCGGCCTCGCGCTGATCGTGTTCGTCGCGCTGGTGGCCTACGTGACGATCACGAGAGTCGACGTGCAGGGCGTGACGCATCAGGCGCGTCAGGCGCAGCATCGGGACTCGCTGCTGGTGCTGGACGCAGAGGTCGAGTAGGCATCGAGGCCGCGCGGGCACCCGGTGATGCGCATCGGGCGCCCGGCATGCGAGCAGAATGGATCACCAATGAACGACGCGCGAGACGAGCCGGGCCCCACGGCGCTCACCCGGCGAGCGCAGCGGCTGGCGCAGCTGAGCGCAGCGCATCCGCTGGCCGTCGATCTCCTGATCTGCCTGACGCTCGTGGCGGCCAGCGCGGGCGGCTTGAGCAATCAGCACCGTCTGCACGCGCTCAACGCGATGTTCTGCGTCGCCCTGTGCGCGCCGCTGCTGCTGCGTCGCGTGAGCCCGGTCCTGTGCTTCTGGGTGGTCGCGATCGTCGCGTTCGCGCAATGGCTGCTCGCCGCCCCGCAGCTCGCCGACGCGGCGGTGCTGATCGCGCTGTACACGGTCGCGCTGGATGGCAGCCTGATCGCGGCCGCGCTCGCGGCCGGCATCGTCGAGGCGGGGGCGATCATGGCGGCGGTGCGCTGGTCGCCGTCCGAGCCGCTGAAGATATGGGTGGGGCTGACGGGGCTGGCGACGGCGGCCGGCGTGCTGGGCGTGTCGATCCGCCAGCGCAGGGAGCTGCTCGCCTCGCTGCACGAGAAGGCGGCGCGCCTGGAAGTCGAGCGCGACCAGGAGGGTCGGCTCGGAGCGGCCGCCGAGCGAGCCCGCATCGCCCGCGAGATGCATGACATCGTGGCCCACAATCTCAGCGTGATGATCGCGCTGGCCGACGGCGCCACCTACGCGATGGACACGTCTCCGGAGCGCGCCGCGGAGGCGACCCGGCGTGTGGCGGCGACCGGCCGCGAGGCGCTGGTCGAGATGCGCAGGCTGCTGGGCGTGCTGCGCGATGAGTCCTCGGCGCAGCCGCTCGAGCCGCAGCCGAGCCTCGGCCGCCTCGACGAGCTGCTCGCGCGCATGCACGCAGCCGGCATCCCCGTGACGATGGACCTCCACGGAGACCCGCACGAGCTGGCCGACGGCGTGCAGCTGACCGTGTTCCGGGTCGCCCAGGAGGCCCTCACCAACACGCTCAAGCACGCCCCCCGGCCGGCGAGCGCGCATCTCGCGCTGAGCTGTCGGCCGGGGCGGGTCGAGCTCGAGGTGACCGACTCCGGCGAGGGCCTGCCGGCGCCTGGGGGCTGGCATGGCGCCAGCGGACCAGGCGCCGGCGGGCGCGGGCTGCACGGCATGCGCGAGCGCGCCGCCAGCTATGGAGGCGAGCTCGAAGCCGGCCCTGGCCCTCGTGGCGGCTGGCGCGTGCGCCTGCTGCTGAACCCCGACGCGCAGGCCGCTTTGCGATGACGACCGGCGTGCTGCTGGCCGACGACCAGGAGCTGATGCGGATGGCGTTCCGGATGGTGATCGACACGCAGCCGGACATCGAGATCGTGGGCGAGGCGTCCAACGGCCGCGAGGCGGTCGAGGCGGCGCAGAGGTTGGCTCCGGACGTCGTGCTGATGGACGTGCGCATGCCTGAGCTGGACGGCGTGCAGGCCACCCGCATGATCCTCGAGTCCCATAGCAGCGCGCGGATCATCATCCTCACGACGTTCGATCTCGACGAGTACGTCTACGCGGCGCTGCGCGCGGGAGCGAGCGGCTTCCTGTTGAAGGACACACCGCCAGCCGACCTGCTCTCGGGTATACGCGCCGTCGCCAGCGGCGATGCGGTCGTTGCGCCGAGCGTCACTCGCAGGCTGCTGTCCACATTCGCACACCGCCTGCCCGCGCCCGGCCGCCCCGATCAGGGGCAGTCCGAACGCCTGGAGCTGCTGACCGCGCGCGAGCGCGAGGTCCTGATACAGGTCGCGGGGAGCCTGTCGAATGCGGAGATCGCAGAGCGCCTCGTGCTCTCCGAGGCGACCGTCAAGTCCCACGTCGGCCGCATCCTCTCCAAGCTCGAGTTGCGCGACCGCGTGCAGATCGTCGTGTTCGCGTACGAGACGGGCCTGATCACACCCTCAAACGGCTGAAAGGAGACTCGCACGCGATGAGTGCCGAGAACATCACCGCAGGTGGACGCCCGGGAGTCGACTGGCGGCGTGCGGAGTTCGTGTTGACGCTCCTGGCGTTCGTGGGCTTCCTGACGCTGCCGATCCGCATCACCACGATCTACAGCGGCCTGCCCGCGCACCCGCTGTTCGTGCACGTGCCGGTGGTGCTGATTCCGACGACGGTGATCGCGGCGGTCGTGTTCGTGTTCAAGCGGGAATGGCTCTTCCGCTACGGGATCGCGCTGGCGGCGGTGTCGATCGTCGCGATGAGCTCGATCTTCGTAACGATGCAGGCGGGCGCGGCGCTGCGCAACGAGCTGAACCTGCAGGGCCAGGCCGCCAAATTGATATCCGAACACTCCCACGCGGCGCACATCCTCGCGATCGTCTACGTGGTCTTCACCGCCACGCTGATCGTCACGTTCGCGGCGCATCGAATCTCCGGGGGCATGCCGACGGGCCTGCGCATCGTCGACGACCTGCTGTCCCCCGGATGGATGTTTGGCGCCCTTCGCGTCGCGCTCGTGCTGCTGTCGCTGATCGCCGGCTACATGGTCTTCAGGACCGGCGACCTGGGCGCCAAAGCGGTGTGGGAGGGACGGCTGCAGTCCTCCCATCAGGGGTTCCCCGGCGGCGCGGGCGAGCCGGGGTTGTTCGGGCCGCGGGGCGCGGGCGGGCCGTGAGCAGCTTCTTGCTGCAGTCACTCCAGCCGTTCGGCGACAGGCATTGAGTAGGGCGAACTGTCATCACGATATCCCTGCATTAACTCATTGACAAGCACCTCTTTCCATAGAGAGAGACACCACTGCAAGCGCCGGGGCTCGCGAACCCCCCGCACGGCGCTTGATCACGCGCTTTGACACGACGGGCCCAGCGCCTGCCACCCGTGATCTTGACCTGTGCTAACGGCAGGTAGATAGTTGCCCAGCGGCTTTCGAGCACGCTTTCTGGGCCGGATCGCCGGCCCGGCAATCCACAAACAACCTAGGGGGATTGAAAATGTTGAAAACCAAGATCACGCTGGCGATCGCCATGAGCGCATTCGCGATCGGAATGGCGAGCTCCAGCTCGGCCTCGGCGTCGCCAATTACAATCTGGGGGGCCGAATTCTGCGTACCCGCCCCGGCTGGAAACGGGGGCTTCCAGAACTGCACGACGCCGGTCTACGGCGGCAACAGCGCGCGCGTAATCGTCTGGCCGGGTCTCTTAACCTTCTACTGCCTCTACGTGGGCGTTTCATTCGGCGGAGGGATGTTCGCCGATGCGGGCTGCTCCTTCTTAGGCCTGGGGTGGGGATTCCTGACATTCCACGACGCGCCGAACCTCACGGTAAAAGTGGTGGGCGGCCAGTACAAATTCGAAGCCAAAGTGGGCACACAAGCCTTGAAGGTCAAGTGTAGTTCGATGCAGGCCCTCGAACCCACCGTCGAAAGCGGGGGTCCCCAAGAGGGCGGCGGGGCCGGGATGATCGCCGCCGCCTCCCTGGAATACTCAGGGTGTAAGGTCGAAGAACCCCTGCATTGCGAAGTCGCGAGCCCCAAAAAGGAAGCGTTAACGGTGGCGACGAAAGCGGTCTTAGGCGATCTCGTGGAAAACTCGACCCGCACCAAGGTGGAGAACCTATTCAAACCGAAATCCGGCAGCGTGTTGGCGGAACTCGAATTCAAAGGCAGCGAATGCGCGCTGGGTAAAAGCACGTTAGTGGTCGAAGGATCGACCCTCACAGGTGGTGACGGGGAAGACTTAATCAGCAACGAGTTATCGCTGCAAGCGTTAGGGCCGTTAGGGACAGAAGGAGACGACGACTTAACGGAGAAGGCCGTCGAAAGATACTTACTGATATCAGAACCGGCGAGCAAAAAATACTTAAGCGATGAAACCGGCTTAACGAGCGAAGCCAAGCTCACGATCGGGAAAGAAAAACAGGAACTCTTACTCACGGGCGAAGCGACGCTCTTAGGGAAAGTGAGCAGCACCACAATCGAAGACGAATTAGGCGAAACGCTGACCGCCCCGGAAGGCACCGCGGACCTCGGGCTCGATCGGGACTGACCGCCGCGACCTGAGCACCACGACCTGAGCACCATGAACCTCGGGCCGCGCCTGCGGGCCGGCCCGAGGTTCGACGTCAGCCGGAAGGGCGACCGACAAGCAACGAGGCAACAAAGCGGGAGCGACGGGACTCGAACCCGCGACCTCTGCCGTGACAGGGCAGCGCTCTAACCTGCTGAGCTACGCCCCCGCGATGCTCGGAGCCGCCGGGGGACGGTCCTCGCCCCCTCAGTATGCCAAGGCTGGGCCGCCGACCCCGTGCCCGCGCAGAACTGGCCGGCCGGCCAGCTTTCGACTACGCTACGGCGCATGGCGCTCGTCGGTCCCGAACCACTGCTCAATTCCAACCCGCTGGCCGTCATGCTCGACGATCTGCGCGCCGAGCGCTCCGCCGCCGTGCCGTTCCCCGCCGGCGAAACGCGCGTCTCGCTCGCGCGCACGCGCCGCTTCGCAAATGAACCGCTGGAGCTGCTGCTCGAGGCCTACGAGCGCTTCGGGCCGATCTTCACGCTGCGGATCTTCCACGCCAACGTCGTCTTCATGCTCGGGCCCGCCGCCAACCACTACATCACCGTCTCGCACGCCTCCAACTTCACGTGGCGCGAATCGCACTTCCGCGACCTCATCGGCCTCATGGGCGACGGGCTGCTCACGATCGACGGCGACTTCCACCGCCGCTCGCGCCTGATCATGCTGCCCGCCTTCCACCGCGAGCACATCGCCGCCTGCGCCGACGCCGTCGTCATGGAGACCGAACGCGCGCTCGACGAGCTTGAGCCCGGCGCCACCATCGACCTCTACGCCTGGACCCGGCACCTGGCCGTGCGCGTCGCCATGCGCGCGCTGTTCGGCGTCGACCCCGACGGCCAGCAGGCCCGCGCGATCGACGCCGCCAGCCTGTTCGAGGAGGCCCTCGCCTTCTACGCCACCGAGTACGCCACCCGCATCCTGCGCGGCCGCTTCTCGCCGTGGGCGCGCATGCAGCAGGCCGCGCGCAAGCTCGACACGCTCATCTACGCCGAGATCTCCCGCCGGCGCGCCACCGGCGAGCGCGGGCAGGACGTCCTCAGCCTGCTGCTCGACGCAAGCGACGAGGACGGCAACACGCTCTCTGACCTGCAGGTCAGAGACGAGGTCATGACGCTGCTGTTCGCCGGACACGACACCACCACCTCGACCGTCTCGTTCATGTTCTACGAGCTCGCCTGCCAGCCCCACATCGCCGCCCGCCTGCTCGCCGAGCAGGACGCGCAGCTCGACGGCGCACGCCCGAGCGCCTCGCAGCTGATGTCCGGCGAGCTCGCCGAGCTCGAGATGGTGCTCGACGAGACGCTGCGCAAGTACCCGCCCGCGTGGATCGGGCCGCGCCGCTCGGTCAACGCCTTCGAGTTCAACGGCCAAACTGTCCCAGCAAAAGCGTTCGTCAACTACTGCTCCTGGGCCTCCCATCATCTAAAGGACGTCTTCCCCGAGCCCGAACGGTTCCGCCCCGAGCGCTTCGCGCCCGACGCCGCCGCCGCGCTGCCCAAGGGCGCCTACGTCCCCTTCGGCGGCGGCTCGCGCACGTGCATCGGCATGCGCTTCGGCCAGCTCGAGGTGCGCACCATCGCCACGCTCATCCTCTCCCGCTGCACGCTCGAGCTGCCCGAGGACTTCCAGCTCAGCATCCGCCAGATGCCCACCATCAGCCCCAAGCAGGGCCTGCCAGCGATCGTCGCGCCGCGCAGCGCCGTCGCCGCCACCACCGTCCCCGCCGCCGCCTGACGGGCCGGGCGGCCCCGTAGCCTCAACGCAGGCTCGCGCTCATCGTCAGCTCGTAGCTCAGCGGCGTTTCGCTGCGCACGCTCGCCCCCACGCCCTGCACGTACACGTGCGGGTTCGAGAACAGCGTCAGCTGCAGCGCTTCCACCAGGAAGCCCAGCGGATGCGCCACCAGCTTGCCGTCGCTCGCGCCCGCCACCGCGTTCACCGACGCGCCCACGCCGAACAGCGCTCCCGTCGCCTTCACTTCCACCTCGCCGCCTTCGCTGCGCAGCAGCTGCACGCCGAAGCCAGGCGGCAGCGCCGCCTTCACCGCCGCTTCGCTCGCCAGCGCCTGCGCGCTCAGCGCGCTGCCGCGCTTGCGCAGGCTCGCGTCCGTCAGCCGCAGCGAGCCCAGCTGCACGCTTTGCGCGCTCACGTCCATACTCACCGTCGCCCGCGCTTCCCACAGCAGAGCTGCCGCCTGTTCGGGGCTCAGCGCCAGGTTCCCCGCGCGCACGTGCACCGAGCCGACGTGGCCCCACAGCAGCTCCACCGCCGGCCACGCGCTCACGCTCACGCTCTGCACCTTCCCGTAGCGGCCGATCCGCGAGGAGATCCTGCTCGCCGCCACGCGCGGCAGGATCAGCTGCGCGAGCGCCAGCACCAGCACCACCGCACCCGCCACGCCCGCCGCGATCTGGCCGCCCCTGCCCATGCGCACAGCTTCGCAGGCGCCCCCGCGCAGAACCAGCCGCTGCCGCTAGCCTTGAGGTCCCCACGACGGGGGCGCGTAGCTCAGTTGGCTAGAGCACCTCGCTTACACCGAGGGGGTCGCCCGTTCGAGTCGGGCCGCGCCCATACCTCCCGCATCCGCATCCACCCTCCGACCCCCCAACCCGGCCCATGACCGACGACTCCCCCATCCGCATCGCAGTCATCGGCTCCGGTCCCGCCGGCTTCTATGCCGCAGGGCACCTGCTCAAGGACGGGGCCGGTGGGCATTCCATCGATCTCGAGGTCGACATGCTCGAGCGCCTGCCCACGCCCTGGGGGCTCGTGCGCTCGGGCGTCGCCCCCGACCACCCCAAGATCAAGTCCGTCACCCGCGTCTACGAGAAGACCGCCGCGCATCCGCGCTTTCGCTACTACGGCAACGTCACCTTCGGCGAGCACGTCTCCCGCGAGGACCTGCTCGCCCACTACCACGCCATCGTCTACGCCACCGGCTCGCCGTCTGACCGGCCGCTCGGCATCCCCGGCGAACAGCTCCCCGGCTCGCACGCCGCGACCGAGTTCGTCGGCTGGTACAACGGCCATCCCGACCACACCGATCTCGAGTTCGACCTGCTCTCAGCCGAGCGCGCCGTCGTCGTCGGCAACGGCAACGTCGCGCTCGACGTCGCGCGCATGCTCGTGCTCGCGCCCGCCGAGCTCGCGCCGACAGACACCGCCGACCACGCGCTCGACGTGCTCGCCCGCAGCCGCGTCCGCGAGGTCGTCATCGTCGGCCGCCGCGGGCCCGCGCAGGCCGCCTTCACCAACCCTGAGCTGCTCGAGCTAGGCGAGCTCGCTGGCGCCGATGTGATCGTCGATCAGGCCGAGCTCGAGCGCGCGCTCGCCGTCCACGATCCAGCCGTGGAGGAGGACATCACCTGCAGGCGCAACGTCGAGATCCTGCGTGACTACGCCGCCCGCCCGCCCAGGGGCCACGACAAGCGCATCGTGCTGCGCTTCCTGCTCTCGCCCGCCGCCTTCCTGCCCGACGAGCGCGGCCACCTTGGCGCCGTCGAGCTGATCCGCAACGAGCTCGTGCAGGCGCCCGGGGGTGGGCTGCGCGCACAGGCCACCGACGAGCGCGAGACGATCGCCGCCGGGCTCGCCTTCCGCGCGATCGGCTACCGCGGCATCCCGCTGCCCGGCGTCCCCTTCGACGAGCTCTCCGCCACCATCCCCAACCGCGCCGGGCGCGTGCTCGACCCCTCGAGCGGCGCGCCGCTGCCCGGCGAGTACGCCGTCGGCTGGATCAAGCGCGGGCCCTCCGGCGTCATTGGCACCAACAAGAAGGACGCACAGGAGACAGTCGACGCGATGCTCGCCGACCTCGCGCCTGCGGGCGACGGCGCTCAGAACGGAGCCGGAGCCACCGCGCAAGAGCGAAGCCCGGCGCACGTCCCCAGCGCGCCCGACCCCGGCGCCGTCGAGCAGCTGCTGCGCTCGCGCCAGCCCGACCTGGTCACCTACTCCGGCTGGGAGGCCATCGACCGCCACGAGCGGGCGCTCGGCGAGCCCGCCGGGCGCCCGCGCGTCAAGCTCACGCGCATCGAGGAGCTGCTGGAGGTCGCCGCCGCCGAACGGCCGTAGGCGCGCCCCGCGCGTCGGAGACAGCGGGCGCGCTCTGTGCGCGCCGGTCGCCCCGAAAGCCCGCCGGTCTGCCAGACTGTGCGGCCGCAGGGCCCCGTTAGCTCATCTGGTAGAGCGCCGGACTTTTAATCCGGTGGGGCGAGTTCGAGTCTCGCACGGGGCATGGGCGGAGCGGACGGGGGATGGATCACCTCAGTCGGTTGATCCGTGCCCGCCCTGAAGTTGGTCCCCAGTTGGTCCCGAGCTCGCCGATCGGAATAATTGACCCGTGCCCGCCCTGGTCCTCGTCCACGGTATTGCCCAGGAGCAGAAGTCGCCCGACGTCTTGGAGGCCCAGTGGCTCCCAGCCCTGGCCGGAGGTGTTCGGGCCGCCGGGTACGGAGAGCTTGCTGATCGGATCTGGCGGGACCGGAGCAGAGCCAGTGGAGTCGACGCACGGATGGCGTTCTACGGCGACGTCTTCAGGACGCCGGGCGCACAGGGGAGCCCCGGTTCGGAGCTTGGACTGGCAGCTGCGAACGTGGCTGATCAAATCGCCTGGGAATGGCTGGAGCGGTCGGCCGAACGAGCGACCCGCGAGAGAATTCGGCAAACTGCCGATAGGGAGATCCAGCATCTGCAGGGCGCGAAGCCGGGACAACAGGGAGCGAGAGCTGCAGCGCGGAGGGTGGTAAGCGGTCTAGCGCGGATTCCCTGGTTTGCCCCGTTCGGCGCTGGGCTAGCCGAGCGCTTCCTATGGCGCTCGCTTGCTCAGGTGAGCAGCTACCTGACCGATGAGCCCCTCCGAACCGTTGTGCTGCAGCGCGTGACCGCCCTTATAGGTCCCGAGACGCGTGTCGTCATCGGTCACTCTCTCGGATCTGTCATCGCCTATGAGGCAGTCCAGGAACTCGATCGTCCCCTGCCACTGCTCCTGACGATGGGCTCACCGCTTGGATTTCGGACGATCGTCTACGACAAGCTGCGTCGCCAACCTCCGGGGTATCCGACGTCCGTGCAGCGGTGGGTGAACGTCGCTGACCGTGATGACCTGATCGCCGCCGAGCCTAACCTAACGGACATGTTCGCAACCGGCAAACCGCCTGGGGCACGATTCGACGGCGGTTACACAGTTGACAACGGCGCCGAACCCCATCGCGCCACGTTCTATCTAGGCAAGCAGCAGGTCGGCCAACCCGTTGCCGAGAGCATCAGTTAGTCAGCTCGACGATCATCGTCTCGCAGCGAGCGCATGGTAGCAACGACCATGAGTGTCTTGGGGTGGCCTGGGCCAAGCACCCGTCGCAGGACTGGCAGAAGCTCCTCGAACAAGCTCAATGCCCTCTGCGAATCACCACACTGGCCCGTGAAGGCTGCGATGTTGTTGCGGGTGATGAGGGTGTCGGGGTGATCTGGGCCGAGCACCCGCTGCTGGTCAGGCAGAAGCTCCTCGAACAAGCTCAATGCCCTCTGCGAGTCACCACATTCTCCCGTCCAGGCCGCGATGTTGCTGCGGGTGACGAGGGTGTCGGGGTGGTCTGGGCCGAGCACCCGCTCCCGGTCGGGCAAAAGCTCCTCGAACAAACTCAGCGCTCTCGCAGAATCACCACACTGGCCCGTGAAGCCTGCGATGTTGCTGCGGGTGATGAGCGTGCTCGGGTGATCTGGCCCGAGCACCCGTTCCCGGTCGGGCAGAAGCTCCTCAAACAAGCTCAAAGCCCTCGCAGCATCACGATCATGTCCCGTCCAGCCCGCGATGTTGTTGCGGGTGATGAGCGTGTCGGGGTGATCTGGGCCGAGCACCCGCTCCTGGTCAGGCAGAAGCTCTTCGAACAAGCTCAATGCCCTCACAGCATCACCACACTCCCCCGTCCAGGTTGCGATGTTGCTGCGGGCAATGAGCGTGTCGTGGTGGTCTGGGCCGAGCACCCGCTCCTGGTCAGGCAGAAGCTCTTCGAACAAGCTCAATGCCCCCTGCGAGTCACCACATTCTCCCGTCCAGGCCCCGAGGTTGCCGCGTGTGCCGAGGGTGTCGGGGTGGTCTGAGCCGAGCACCCGTTCCCGGTCAGGCAGAAGCTCCTCGAACAAGCTCAATGCCCCCTGAAAATCGCCGCACTCCCCGGTCCAGCCTGCGATGCCACCTCGGATGGTCAGCGTCCATGGGTCCTTTGGTCCCAGCTGCGCTTGGGCTCGCTCGTACAGGGTCTGCCAACGGCTCAGGTTTTGACGAGGTATTGGTGAGGCGCGAGCCGTCAGGCTCGCGAGCGCCCTCGCATAGTCGCCTATCGCCCATGCATGCTCTGGCTCTGCTTGCGCGGCGTACCTATGCAGCGGATCGGTCGATGTGTGCTCGCTCATCGGAGCGAGCACGGCGATTGCTTGGGCAAGCGCTTGGTGAGCGCGTGGAAGATCCACAGCGTAATCGTTTCCCACCTGTTCCACGAGGTAATCAGTGAACGTACCATGAAACAGTCCGAGCTGCTCGTGCTCGGTACCGGGCTGTCCGCGTGCGACCAGGCTTCGCAGGCGCACAAGCGCATTGCGCACGCCCGCAGGGCGCTCCGGCCCATTGAGTCTCCTGCTCGCCTCACACAGGAGCGCTAGCGGCAGCACAGGGCCTACTCCAGCCGCGGCAAGCGGTCCCAGCACCGGTCGCAGCTCACGTTCCCACACAGACCCTCCGTTCTGGCATGCGTCCGCGAGCACAGAGTCGTATATGGCGAGCCTCCCCGTTGGCAGACTAGACATGTCAACGTCCTCTCGGCCCGCTAGATCAGCCAACAGCTTCACGACAAGCCAGTTTCCATCCGTGCGTCCCGCGATTTGCGCAGACGGCTCAACCAAGATCCCGCGGCGCAACAAATAGCGCTGCAACTCCACAAAGGTCGGTGCATGCACCGCCAGCTCTACAGAGCCCTCGGGGAGCGGAGTCATCGGACGAGCTGTCACAACGAGTCGCACGTGAGTCAGCAGCGGCTCAGTGGCGATGGAGTTCAGCCCATCAATAACGCCTACGCCAAGCTGGCCCTCGAGTTGGTCGAGCCCATCGACAACGATCCGCACCTGCTTCTCAGGCAGCATCATAAGCGGGCGACTTATGCGGCGCTCGAAGGCGCCCAGTGTCAGCAAAGTCGCCTCCGGGGTTTGTTCCTCAACCGCCCCCGCTGCCGCCGGGAAACCAGCCACGCTTCTCTGAAGTTGCGCAGCGATCTCATCGGCGAGCGTGCCTTCCTCGCTAGTCGAGGATACGAACACCGATGCCTGCGCAAAATCTGCGGGCACTACTCCGTTCGTGACCTCTGGGCGCGCGAGTGCTGCTGCCAGCGCGGACTTACCGCTCCCCGCTTCGCCCACAACGGCAACGGTTCGTGATGCTCGTGAAAGCGCTGTCAGTCGCCGAAGCTGCTCGGTTGGCTGAAGCCACTCGGTCAGCTCCTCAACTGTGCGCATGGTTGGCGTCTTGGCGAGACGAGCGGCCGAGTCGCTCAACTGTACGTTCCATGACAAAAATAGGCCGGGATCGGGATTCCACAAGGCGTGCTGCGGGACCTGGCCACTGCAACTATCTCTAACGATGGCCCCCAACTGCTCCAAGCGCAGGGTTTCACTCGCTGCGCCGGGAAGCCCGTCCTGCACAATCGAGGTAACGGTACGAGTGAAGCAGCCATCCGCGGCGGTGCGGTCTGCTGATGCGGCCAGCACTTCGTAGCGCAGATCGTACTTCAGCCCACCCAGCAGAAGCCTCGCGGCGGCGGCCGCGGCCTCGCCTGAATAGCAAGCATCGATGAGTGCAACGAAACCATCAACCTTGCTGTGGCTCAGCTGCAGCTCAGCGATCTGCTGAACGAGATTCACGACCGTTCTAGGGCGGACCGGTTCAAGCTCGGCGTTGAAAGGCAGGACGAAGAAGTTCTGGCCGTCGAACTCCCCGTGGCCCACAAACGCCATGAACAGTGTCGCTTCATCCACTGAAGCCGATATCCAGGCACGCTCAACCGCATCGCTAAGCGCCGCAGCGTCAGGATTGAGGACCAAGCCGCTCGGCTGTAGCGCGGGTACGCAGCCGCCACGACTTGGATCCGTCAGGACGGCGTACAGATCACGCGCCGCATCGGGCAGAAACCAGAGCGGTTCCAGCAGTTTGACCTGCGAGCCAATGACCAGTACGCGACGCTCTCCCACGGGCAGAGCATTCCAAAACGGAGCATTCCGCGCCGCGAAGTCCCGCCAGACGGCTGCATACGGCTGGTTGCGGTCCTCGGCTCAACGGGACGCCCATCGAGCGCTTTGCGCGCTAAGGTCACACCAACCGCGACAGCAGGAGGGGGAGGCGCCGATGTCAACCGCCAGCCGCACCCATCGCTCAGCCACGCACGAGGTCGTCAACCAGCCTCCGCCCCTCATCGGCCACAACGCCTTCGAGGCCGACCCCGCGTTGCGCGAAGCGCTCACGCGCGAGGGCGGCGAGTGGGGCTTCGACCGGGTGCGCGACTTCGGCGCCGTCGTCGCCTCCGCCGAGGCGCTCGAGCACGCCAAGCGCGCGCAGCGCAACATCCCGGTGCTGCGGACGCACGACCGCTACGGCAACCGCGTCGATGAGATCGACTACGACCCGTCGATGCACTGGATGCTGCGCCTTGGGGTCGAGCGCGAACTGAACTCGCTGCCGTGGCGCGAGCCGCGCGCGGGCGCGCACGTCGTGCGCGCGGGCATGTTCCACCTCTTCAACCAGCTCGACACCGGTCCGTGCTGCCCGATGTCGATCAGCTACGCCGCCGTGCCCACCATGCGCCAGGACGCGGCGCTGGCGGGCGAGTGGGAGCAGCGTCTGACGCTGCCTGACTACGACGCCTTCGCGCAGGCCGGCATGGTCTTCACCGAGAAGCAGGGCGGCTCGGACCTGCGCGCCAACTCCACCGTCGCCGAGCCGATCGGCGACGGCTGGTTCGAGCTGACCGGCCACAAGTGGTTCTGCACGCACCCCGTGTTCGACGTGTTCTTCACGCTCGCGCAGACCGACGCCGGGATTACGTGCTTCCTCGCGCAGCGCCCGCACCCGGGCTTTCGCATCCAGCGGCTGAAGGACAAGCTCGGCGGGCGCTGCCTGGCCTCCTCGGAGGTCGAGTACGACCACCTGCCCGCGCGCGTCCTCGGCGAGGAGGGCCGCGGCACGGCGTTCGTCGTCGAGCAGCTCATCTGGACGCGCCTGGACACGCTCACCGCCGTCGCCGGCATGATGCGCCGCGTCGTCGCCGAGGCGATCTGGCACGCGCGCAACCGCGCCGCGTTCGGCGCGCCGCTCGCCCAGCAGCCGGCGATGGTCAACGTGCTCGCCGACCTCGCGCTCGAGTCCGAGGCCGCGACCGTATCGGTGCTGCGGATCGCGCGCGCGTTCGACTCCCAGGCCCCGGACGAGGCCGCCTTCCGCCGCGTCGCGCTCGCCGTCATGAAGTACTGGGTGTGCAAGCGCGGCGCCCCGCTCGCGGCCGAGGCGCTGGAGTGCCTCGGCGGCAACGGCTACGTCGAGGAGGCGCCGATGGCGCAGTTCTACCGCGACATCCAGATCGGCACCGTATGGGAGGGCTCGGGCAACGTGATCGCGCTCGACGTGCTGCGCGCGCTGGCGCGCGAGCCCGAGGGGGCGCCGGCGTTCCTCGCCGAGTGCGAGCTCGCCGCCGGCGCCGACGCGCGCTTCGACGCGCACCTGGCGCGCGTGCACGAGGGGCTCGCCGCGGTGGCCGCCGAGCCGGCCGGCGCCGAGTGGAGCGCGCGCCGCCTGGTCGAGGACATGGCGCTCGCGCTGCAGGCCAGCCTGCTGCTGCGCCACGCACAGCCGGCGGTCGCCGACGCGTTCTGCGCCGGACGCCTGGACACGCGCGGTCTCGCCTTCGGCGATCTGCCGCGCGGCGTCGACGGCGCCGCGATCGTCGAGCGCGCGCTCGCGCTGTAGGCGCTGACCCGCGGGGTTGACGCCGGCAAATATCTGCCTGCTCGCATATCCAACATTTAAGATCGTCGCCGGCGTGACGAAACAGACGCCATGCGGCTGGTTGCGATCCTTGGACTCGTGGTCTCGCTGGTGCTCGGCGGCGTCGCTATGTTCGAGGCCAACGACAGCGCCAGCGCGCGGCGGGGCAAGCAGGACCGCGCGCTGCAGGCCGCCGTCAGCAACGAGCTGGCGCTGATCTCCGGCGACGAGCGCCAGACCGCGACCGCGCTGTCGCTGATGCTCGTCAACCCGGCGGTGCACCAGCTGCTCGGCGGCCATTCGCTCGCCGCCGGCCCGCGCCTCGGCGACCTCGCCGACGCAGCCGCGAGCCTCGCCATCATCCAGCGCTCCTCGTTCGTTCCGCTGACGGCCGTGTGCCTGGACGATGGCGATGGGCGCCAACTGACGTGCGCCCCCGCCGCGCGGCCGGTGCGCTTCCCGCTGAGCCTCGGCCGCCAGTTCCTCGCCGTCGCGGAGCGCTCCCCGACGGGCGCCGGCAGCGGCGCGTTCCGCTCACCCATCGACGGCCAGACCTCCGTCGCCTTCGTCGCGCCGATCCGCATCGGCGGCCGCCTGCTCGGCCTGATCCACATGGACATGAGCATCTTCACCGCACAGGGGTCGGGCCTGCTCGTCGCGGACACGCCCGACGTGCGCCTGCAGCTGGCCAGCTACGCCCACGGGCGCATCTACCTGGGCGGCCCCGCGACGATCGCCAGGGCAAGCGGTCACGCGGCGCCTCGCACCCTGCCCGTGGGCGCCGGGCTCGGGCAGCGCCCCCAGCCCGCCGTCAACGCCGGCCATCGCGCGATGGCGGCCGCGCTGCCGATGAACGTAGCCGGGACGCAGGAGGACTTCGCGGTGGCGGCGACCGACAGCGCTCCCGACCCGAGCCTCCTGAACGCGTGGAGCCCGGGGCTGCTGACGGTGCTCGCGACCGCGATCCTCGGGCTGCTCGCCTCGATCGCCGCGCTCGTCGTGTCCAATCGCAGGGTCGTGCGCGAGCTGTCCACCGACGTGCTCACCGGGCTGCGCAACCGCCGCGCGCTGATCGAGGACCTGCAGCGCGTGTGCCAGCGCGCGAGCGAGGAGGAGCCCGCCTACCTTTGGTTCTTCGACCTCAACGGCTTCAAGAACTACAACGACTCGTTCGGGCACCTCGCCGGGGACAGCCTGCTCGCGCGCCTGGGGAGCCGCCTGCGCCAGGCGCTCGAGCCGTACGGCTGCGTGTACAGGCTCGGCGGCGACGAGTTCTGCGCGCTGATCACCGCCGAGGTGGAGGACCCGCACGCGCTGTTCCTGCAGGCGCGCACAGCGCTGAGCGAACAGGGCGGCGCGTTCACGGTCACATGCGCCGCCGGCGCGGTGGAGATACCGCGCGAGACAGTCGAGCCGACGCAAGCGCTGCGACTGGCCGACCAGCACATGTACCGCGAGAAGGCCACCAGCCACGGCGGCGCGGCGGAGCTCATAACGGCGGTGCTGCACGCCGCCCTCGCCCAGCGCCACCCGGGACTCGGCGAGCACTCCGACGACGTCGCCGGCGACGTCGAGCTGCTCGCGCGCACGATCGGCCTCGAGGAGGAGGCCGTCGGCCTGATCGTCAAGGCGGGCGACCTGCACGACGTTGGCAAGCTCGGCATCCCGGACGAGATCCTCGTCAAGCCCGGCCCGCTCACCGAGGAGGAGTGGGTGTTCATGAAGCAGCACACGGTCATGGGCGAGCAGATCATCGCCGCCGCAGGACCGTCGCTGGAGCGGATCGGCCCGCTGGTGCGCTCGAGCCACGAGCGCTGGGACGGCAACGGCTATCCCGACGGCCTCGCGCACGAGGAGATCCCGCTGGGGGCGCGGATCATCACGATCTGCGACTCGTTCCGCGCGATGCTCGACGAGCGCGTCTACAAGCGGGCGATGGCGCTCGAGGACGCCCTGGCCGAGCTGCGCCGCTGCGCGGGCACGCAGTTCGACCCGCACCTGGTCGAGGTGTTCTGCCGCCTGATCAGCGAGCGCTCGGGCGGCGCTCGGCCCACGGCCGCGCCTGCTCCAGCTGCCCCGCCAGCGCCAGCAGCTGGCCGTCTTGCCACGGCCCGGCGATGAGCTGAACGCCAACGGGCAGCCCCTCATCGCTCCAGTGCAAGGGCAGGCTCACCGCCGGCAGGCCTGTGACGTTGCCGAAGGCGGTGAACGACACGCTCGCCACGACGTCCATCACCGGCTGGTCGGGGGCCGCGTGCTGGGCCTCGAGGATCGCCCCCGCCTGCGGCGGCAGGATCGCCGAGGTGGGCGTCACCAGCACGTCGAAGTCGCGCCCCCAGCGCGCCACCTCGCGGCGGCTGAGCAGCTCGAGCGTGCGCGCCGCGAGCACGTAGTCGTAGGCGCCGAGCTCGCCGCTCGCCCGGCGCTGGTGGGCGATGTGCGGCTCCACCGCCGACCAGTCGACGCCCTCGTAGTCGGCCAGGTCGCCCTGGGTGAGGACGATGAACGGCGGCACCATCTCTTCTGAGATCGTCGGCACCTCGACCTCCGCGACGCTGTGGCCGAGCTGCTCGAGCAGGGCGGCGGCAGCGCGCGCCGCCTGCACGCAGGCGGGGTCGGTGGGTATGCCCAGCGGCGCCTGCGCCATCAGCCCGATCCGCAGCGGGTGGGCGGGGTCGATTCCCGCGCCCGGCTCCTGCGCGAACGGGCGCGCGGGCGCCGGCGCGTTGTACCAGGCGAGCGGATCGAAGTAGGCGATCGCGTCCAGCACCGCCGCCGAGTCCGCGACCGTGCGCGCGACCACGCCCTCCACGACGGCGCCCAGCCAGCTCTGCGCCAGGCGCGGGACGCGGCCGCGGCTCGGCTTGAAGCCGACCAGCCCGCAGTAGGAGGCGGGAATGCGGATCGAGCCGCCGCCGTCGTTGGCGTGTGCGATCGGGAACATGCCGCCGGCCACCGCCGCCGCAGCGCCGCCGCTGGAGCCGCCGGGCGAGCGGCCGGGGTCCCACGGGTTGCGGCTGATCCCGTAGCGGCTGTTCTCGGCGACGGTGATCACGCCGAACTCGGGGGTGTTGGTGCGCCCGCACAGCACGAAGCCCGCGTGCTCGAGCGCGTCGACGACCAGCTCGCTCTGCTCGCTGACCCCGGGGGGCCCGCCGTGCGAGCCGTAGCTGACGGGCCAGCCGGCGACCGGCGTGAGGTCCTTGATCGGCAGCGGCACGCCGAGGAACGGCGCGCTCTCGCCGGCAGCTAGGCGGCGATCGGCGTCGGCGGCGGCGGTGCGCGCGTCCTCGTCGTTGCGCCAGATGACCGCGTTCAGCTGCGGGTTGCGCTCGTCGATCGCGGCGATGCACGCGTCGAGCAGCTCGACCGATGAGAGCTCGCGCGCACGCAGCGCGCCGGCCAGCTCGAGCGCGGGAGTGAAGGGATCGAGCGAGGCCATCGCGCGACCCTACCAGGCCGGCTGGCCGCGCGGCCAGGAATCGCTACCGACGCGGCGCTACTCGGCGCGGCCGAACTCGAAGATCGCGACCGCGAGCATCACCAGCCCGAGCAGCGCGACGACCGCGGCCTCGAGCAGGCTCGGCACGTGCCAGCCCCACCACGTCACGCCGGGGGCGAGCGCGTGGCGCGTGGCGGCGCTGACGTGCAGGTGCGCGAAGATCGCGCGGCGCATCGGATCGACGGCGTAGGTGAGCGGGTCGATGCGGTTGAGGATCGCCAGCCAGCGTTCGAGGTGCACGACCGAGAACATCGCGCCGGAGATGAAGAACATGGGCATGATCGCCATCTGCATGAGCGCCATGAACGACTGCATCTGGGTGATGCGCGCGGCGGCCATCATGCCGAAGGCGGTGATCGAGAACGCGAGCAGCACCTGCAGCGCGAACAGCTCGGCGAACAGCCCGAGCGAGTAGGGGACGTGCACGAGGCCGGCGATCGCGAGCACGATCACGCCCTGGAAGGCGGCGACGGTCGCCCCGCCGCAGCACTTGCCGAGCACGATCGACGAGCGCCGCACGGGCGCGACCATCATCTCGCGCAGGAAGCCGAACTCGCGGTCCCACACGATCGACGCGGCCGAGAACATCGCGGTGAACATCACCGCCATGCACAGCACGCCGGGGTAGATGAAGGTTTTGAAGCTGATGCCGTGCGTGCTCGCGGACACCAGCGAGGAGAGCCCGGAGCCGAGCACGAACAGGAACAGGAACGGCTGCGTCAGCGAGGTGAGGATGCGCAGCCGGTCGCGGCTGAAGCGGATCAGCTCGCGCTTCCACACGACCTTGATCGCGCGCAGCTCGCCGCGCGCGCTGCGCGTCGGCACGCGCACGCGCGCGATCTCGTGCGGCGTGCCGGGCGGCGCCGCCGGCGTACGGCCGTTGCCCTCGGCGGCGGCCGCCGCCGAGCCCGCGGCCGGTGTCGCCTCGGTGGCCATCAGCGGGCCATCATCCTGGCGACGTTGCGCATGCGGTCGGTGCTCGTGGACTCGGCGTCGCGGATGGTGGTGCCGGTGTGCGACATGAAGACGTCGTCGAGCGACGGGCGCGCGACGCTGACCGAGCGGATGGGCAGGCCGAGCTCGGCAAACAATCGCGGTACGAACTGCTCGCCATCGGGCACGCCGAACGTGACGGCGCCCTCGGCGACGGTCGCCTCGATCTCGAAGCGCTCGCGCAGCGCGGCGATCGCCGCCTGGTCGTCGTCCGTGTGTATCTGCACGCGGTCCTTGCCGACTTCCGCCTTCAGCGCCTCGGGCGTGTCGAGCACGATGATGCGGCCCTGATCCATGATGGCGATGCGATCGCAGTACTCGGCCTCGTCCATGTAGTGGGTGGTGAGGAAGATGGTGATGTCCTCGCGCGCCTTGAGGTCGCGGATGTAGCGCCAGATCGAGCTGCGCGTCTGCGGGTCGAGGCCGACGGTCGGCTCGTCGAGGAACAGCACGCGCGGGGAGTGCAAGAGGCCCCGCGCGATCTCCAGGCGCCGCTTCATGCCGCCGGAGAACGTGTTGACGAGGCTCCCGCGCCGGTCCCACAGCCCGACCATCTCGGTCACCTGGCGCATGCGCTCGACGACGAGCTCGCGCGGCACGCCGTAGAGCTCGGCGTGCAGGCGCAGGTTCTGCTCGGCGGTCAGGTAGCCGTCGAGCGTCGTGTCCTGGAAGACGAGGCCGATGTTGCGCCTGACGTCGCCGCGTTCTGAGACGACGTCGTGCCCGGCGACGAGCGCGGAGCCGCCGCTGGGGCGCACGAGCGTGCACAGCATGTTGATCGTCGTCGACTTGCCGGCGCCGTTGGGGCCGAGGAAGCCGAAGATCTCGCCGCTCTGGACCTCGAACTCGATGCCGCGCACGGCCTCGACCTGGTCGTAGCGCTTGACCAGGCCTTTGACCGAGACGGCGCTGGCGGGCGCCGTCTCGGCTGCTGGGCTGGCTGCTGTTGTCGCGCTGTCGGTCACCTGTCGGTGTCCACCGTACCGCCGTCGGCGCCGGTGTCCGGAGCGGAGCCGCCGTCAGCGGTCTCGCTGGCGGTGTCGCCGTCGGCGAGGATCCGGTAGAGATCGCGGCGGGTTGCCGCGAGCACATCTACGGCCTTGGCGATCTGGCCCTCGCTTCCCGTGCGCATGACCTGCGCGAACGCATGGGCGACCTCGCGCATGAGCTTGCCGAGCTCGTGCATGCCGCCGGCGCGGTCGCCCGTCTGCTCCCACGGGGCTGGTCGGTCGGCGCCGCGCTCGCTCAGCAGAGCGCGCCCCGCGTCGGTGATCGCGAACAGCTTGCGGCCGTCGCTCTCCTCGGTGCGGATCAGGCCCTCGTCCTCGAGCTGCGCCAGCGCCGGGTAGACCGAGCCGGGGCTCGGGCTCCACAGGCCGCCGCTTCGCTCCTGCACCTCCTGCATGATCTGGTAGCCGTTGCGCGGCTCCTCCGCGAGCAGCAGCAGCGCCGCCGTGCGGATGTCGCCGCGACGCGCCCTGCGGCCGCGTCCGCGCGGGCCGCCGCCGCCGAACGGGCCGCCGCCCGGACCGAAGCCGCCGAACGGACCGCCGCCGAACTCGCCGCGCATGCCATACGCGGCGCCGCGACCGTGCTCGCCGCCGTGGCGAGCGGACCTGCAACCGGGCTTTGCGCCCGTCGAGTAAATCGCATTCCCAAACATATCTACTTCCTATCGTGAGCCATCAAAGTACTTACACGATATATCGTAACAGCAGGGACGTCAAGTCCCTCCCGCCGCGTGCGGGCTACTCGAGGTCCTCGCCGCCCAGCCGTTACGCCGCGTAGCGCTGCGCGGAGCGAGCCCGCGCCTTGGCGGCCTCGACCTCACGGTTCTTCGGCGGCGCGTTCGTGACGAGCTCGTCCAGCAGGCGGGTCGAGATCTCCGTGACGGCGTCCACCGCGCGCTCGAAGGCCTCGACGTTGGCCTGCGAGGGCTTGGTGAAGCCGCTGATCTTGCGCACGTACTGGACCGCTGAGGCGCGGATCTCCTCGTCGGTTGCGGGGGGTCGAAGTTGTTTAGGTTGCGGATGTTGCGGCACATGCTCCGATCGTACACCCGCGATATCGATTGTGACCAGGCCGCATGCGGCCTGGTTCGGGCCGCACATGTGCGGCCCGGCGACGGGCGCATGCGCCCGTCGTCAGCCGGCGCATGCGCCGGCTGCACAGCCGCCGCTTAGCTCTGTCACCGCGCGACGTTGGCCGTCAGCCGTTGCGACGGACCTCCAGATACGCCTCCACCAGCGGTTCCGGCTGCCCGAAGTAACGCACGCGCGCCGTCAGGCCCCGCGGCGGATGGCCCGTTACGAGCGGTTGTGCGGGGATCGAGGAGGCGAGTCCTGCGGCGCTGCCCCACGGCACACGCACACGCGGGCCAAAGAGTGTCAGGTTCGTGCTCCCCGGCAGCGCCGCCGACGGAGAGAGGATCCCCCGGGCACCTTCGCTGAGGAGCCACCGCGCCTCGGCCTGGCAGCGCTCATGGTCGTCCTCGACGAGCGCCTGGGCGTCGAATCCCGCCGCGTCGGCGAGCTCGAAGGTGGAGTAGTCCACGAGCATCGCGTCATCGACCTGCAACTGCCACTCGGTCGCGGAGAAGTGCGAGGCGTCCTGCTCCGTACGAAGATCCTCGTGCCGGAGCACCTCGGCGAACGGCGCCTCGGTGTCGAGCGCCATGTACTGGGTGGGCTCCCAGCCCGCGATGTTCCAGCGACCGCTCCGTCGATTCGGGTTGACCCAAAGCGGCACGTCGTAGGAGGTCACGCGGTAGGCCACGCACGTGCGCCGGACGAAGGTCGGCCTGCGCCTACGATGCATATTGGCTGCGACCCGATCGGGCCGCGCCCATGAGCGCGTCCTCGGCGTTGGGATCACCCAGCAGGGCGACGGGGCGGCGGCCGCCGAGCTCGCGTCGCGGGCGCCCGAACCACGCGATGATGCCCTCCTCGTCCCAGTTGTGCCGAAGGATTGCCACCAGGCGTGCGAACACCCGGAGATTGCGCCGCGGCTGTCCTGCCTGTCCTCTCCACCGAGACAGCGTCCGGCGATCCACGCCGATCATCTTCGCGATCGTCTGATCCGGGACGTCGGGTAGCCAGCGGTCGAGGTCGGCCATCACCGTCCCAACATCGCCGGTCACGCCGCTCACGTGCTCATCGAGGGCATCCCGCACGACGTGGCGGATGCGCTCGAGCATGATCATCAGCTGGTCGCATGCGTCCAGGTTGCCCCCGGCGCCGCCTCGGTCGAGCTGATCACGGATGTCGAGCAGCGTCCCAGCGAGCGTTGCCAGCTGCTCCTTGTCGAAGTCCTCTGGCTTGATGTCCTCACGCAGATCCTTCATTCGCTGCGCGATCGCCTCCCAGCGGTCCTCGAAGGAATCGTCGGCCTCCGGGGCTCGACGTAGGTGTTCGACGGCTTCTATGAACCCCTGCTGCAGCTTCCCAACCTCTTCGTCGAGCCTCCCGAGGCGCTCCTCGTATGTGAGCTGGGCAGTCATCTGTCCTCTCTATGTCGGGGGTGGGGGACATTGTAGGGACATACGCGCTCCGATCGCAATCGATCGCTCCAATCGCAATCGATCGTCTTGCGGCGCCTTCGGCGCGGGCAAGCCGAGTCGGTTGCGATTTCCGCTGGCCCAAGTTGCCGGGCTGGATGCCGCTGCAGGAGGCAGGGTCAGAACGCCGGCGGCTTGGCGCGCACTGCGGCGGGAACGACTATTCGACTTGATGACCAGGCCGCATGCGGCCTGGTGCGGGCCGCACATGTGCGGCCCGTCAGCCGGCGCATGCGCCGGCTGGACACATCATCACCTCGATGGTCAGGCGCTGCGAAGCAGGTCTGCGACGACTTCGGCAGGCCGCTGGTGGCGGCGCGCGGCGAGCTGCTGCAGCCGCTCGGCGTCCTCATCCTCGACGCCGACGACGATCGTCAGCTTGGCATCGGGATTGCCTACATGGGCTCCGCGCTTGTCGATCGCAACCTCGGTCACGAGCAGTTCGGCGATCGCGTCGGGCATGCCAAAGGTCTATCGAACTTGCATGTCATCGTGCTTCGGCGGAAAATGAGACGATGGACTTCGTGAAGGTCACGTCCGCACAGGTGCTCGGGCACTACCGGCTGAGGATCGGGTTCAGCGGTGGCAGCTCGCGAGATGTCGATCTCACAGGAGAGCTGCACGGCCCTGTTTTTGAGCCACTCGCCGACCCAGACTTCTTTGCGCGGGTTCGGGTGGACGACGAGCTGGGAACTGTCGTATGGCCCAACGGTGCGGACCTCGATCCCCTTGTGTTGCACGGCGACTTCGAGCCAGCCCCGCGCTTGGTCCATCGCGGACCGCGCGACGTCCTTGCACCACGCGGAGACATTGGTGTGGACGCAAATCCCAGGTGACAGTCGAGAATAGGTCTTATGACGCTCCAGAATCGCAGTTGTCGGCCTCCTCCTCACGCCCGACAGCCCTGTACGCGACCGCAAGGTTCGCACGGGTGGCGAGGGTAAGTCGATGCTCGGCGCCAACGACGCGCAGGCAATCTGGGAGCAGAGCCTCGAAGGACATGATCGCCTGCTCGACGCGTCCACTTTCACGACAAGCAAGGGCGAGATTGTGCCGTGTTCCAAGCGTGTGAGGATGCTCGCCGCCGAGCACTTGCTCGAAGGCAATGAGCAACGCGCTGTGGATAGCGATTGCCTCCTCGGTTCGCCCGACGCTCATATACGCTAGGCCCAAGCCATTTCGGGTCGTGAGTGTGTGCGGATGTGTCGCGCCCTGCACCCGTTCTAGGTCTAAGAGCAATGGCTCAAGGATTGCGATCGCCTCGTCGGTGCGACCGGCTTTTCTGTACGTTTCGGCAAGATTGTGCCGGGTCGTCAGCGTATACGGGTGGTTGGCTCCTCGTACCTGTCGGCGTCGGGCGAGCAACGGCTCAAAGATCGCGATCGCATCATGCAGACGCCTAGCGCGAAGATAGGCTACACCGAGCTCGTTATGGACCGAGAGCGTTCGGTCGTCTTCGACTCCGCGTAGACGTTCCGAGTCGGCCAGTGCGTGCTCATAGGCCGTGATCGCGTCTTGAAGGCGTCCTGCATCCCGGTAGGCGTCGGCGAGCTCCTCCCGGGCAGCAAGCGTGTCAACGTGTTCGGAATTCAATATCCGCGTATGTTCGGCAACAAGAGTCTCGCTTCGTGCAACTGCTTCAATAGCGCGTCCCACTCGCCGAAGTCCTGCCGCCTCATTTCGCCGGGCTGCTAGCGTCGCGCGATGCTCTGCCCCGAGCAGCCGCTCTGCCTGCTTTGTGCTGCGCTCTGCGAACTCCAACGCTCGAGTGCCGCCCTCAGTCCACATTAGATATATGCACGCGCGGTTGAGCAGTTCAACCAGCTGCTGGGCGTTGTCCGTCTCGCCTGGGATAGCATCGGCGAGCGCGAAGACGTGCCCTAGCAGCTGCTCCGAAGCTTGGTATCCAGTAGGGTCGGATACGTCTGTCGGGAACGCCTGATCGAGCGCAACTAGGGCGCGGGTGCTTGCTGTGAGATCTTGCCGCGTACCGGCATCGTCGCGCACCACCTTCTGCAATAGACGGTGCACACTCAAGGTATCCTCGACTACGGTCGCGAGGGAGAAACGAGCAAGGGCGGTGAACGCGTCGGCCAGGCTCTTACGCGCGATAGGTGTTCCTGACGCGATTAGAACGGTGAATAGCGGTCTTGGGATCGCATCGGGTCCAAGGAACGCTGCAAGGGCAAGCACACTCTCAGCGAGTGGAGCGTCCGACCTGGCTGCGGCGATCGATGCCTTCCACGTTGAGGCGACGGTCTGCGTGTAGGCAACCTCGGGACGGGAGTCAAACAACTTCTCGGCCGGCAGTCCGTCCAGAAGGCCGGCATAGTCGTCGAAGCTCATCCCGGCGGCGCAGTAGGCGGCTGCATGCGACAACGCCAGTGGCAGGTAGCCGAGTGCATTGGCGACCAGCTCGGCGCCAGCGCGGTCATCGGGGCGCTTGGCCCGATCGATCAGGTAATCAACTGCCGTTTGCGGGTCGAAGACATCGAGGGAGAGGAGCGGGGCGAACTCGCGGACTGCCTGGTTGCGTGAGGTCACCAGTACCCGTCCGTTGCCTCCCTGGGGCAGGCAGCCTGGCAGTTGCGCTGGCGAATCGACGTTGTCGAGGACCAGTAGCCAATGCTCGTCACCACGGGCAAGGCGCTCAAGCGCGAGGTCGCGGCGCTCGGCCGAGGAGAGCCCGCCGACCGACTCGCCAAGCTTGTCGGCAAGCGCGGCGAGGTCGGCGATGCCGCCGTCCTCGGCATGGATCCACGCGACGATGTCGTACTCATCGGCGTGGCTGTGCACGTAGCGAGACGCGAGTTGGGTCTTGCCCACACCGCCCAGTCCACTGATCGCCTGTGTGATCAGCGCACGGCCTCCGGCTGAAAGCGCCCGCTCGAGCATCTCGAGCTCCACGCCACGGCCGGCGAACGCCGCCGCGACAGGCGGGATACCAAACCGCAGCTTGATCACCGTCCCGGGAGCCTGGCGCTCAGGCATCTGTTGCCCAAGGAACGTGATGGATACCGGAGCATGAACGTTCTGGAGCTGAACGTTCTGATGGCCACGCGCGAACTGATCGCCCACAGCTTTTAGACCTCCTACCGAGTGGGGCGATCCGCCTGAGTTGGCGGCAGCGAGCCATAGCTCACGTGAACCTCGCTGGCGACGAGGGCCGTGGCCTGCACATTCTTGTTACCTCTCGCCGCTTGCGAAATATCGACGTCGATGCCGGCTTGGCCAGCCTCTGCAAGCAGCCGCTCCAGTCCGAACCGGAACTCCTCGTCACGCCGTGCGAGGGTGGCTATCGCCGCCTCAAGCTCGTGCACCCACGATGGGCTGTCGGGAGCATCCTCGACCCGCGCCAAAGCTGTACTCGCCGTGGTGTCCGCGTCGCCGGCGAGGCGGTGGTGTACAAAGTCAACAAGACGTCGAAGCGCGCCGGTGCCTGCATCGAGCGCATCGTCCTCGGCCCGATCCACAGCCTTAACGATCAGGCCGGTCGTGACAGCGCCCAACGTTATGGGGTCCACCGAGTCTTACCACCTTCCCATCGATAGGCATCCGACCCAACGACGAAGCCTGACACGCAACCTTATCGGTTCGAGGCGAGTTCCAACATGCAGATCACCGAGAGATTCTCGCCCGCAGATTCTAGGGCCGCGAAGAGCGCGGAAACTCAGTCGCGGCCGGATCCGTCAGCGATCCGTGAGGATCGGGCGGGTTCAGCGCGGAATCGGCGGCGCGAGCGGCGCCTTTGCAAGCAGGAGGTCACCGGCTTCGATCCCGGTTGCTCGTCGGACGGCCCGCCGATTGTTCGTAGAGGCGAAGCTTGTCGCCAGCCAGCTCGATCGCCCGCTCCTCCTCGAGGAGGGCTATGGATTCGGCGATCTCAGCATCGGACGCATCGGCGTCGTCGGTCGCTTCGTCCCCGCCTTCTACCAGGCCAGCCCCGATGCGCAGCCGGAGATGCTGCTCAGTGCCTGAAGTGCCGCACGCCCGTCGCCACCATCGCCGCCCCGGCCGCGTCCACGGCCGCCACCACTTCCTCGTCGCGCACCGACCCGCCCGGCTGGATGATCGCGGTGACGCCCGCGTCCAGCGCCAGCTGGGGGCCGTCGGCGAAGGGGAAGAACGCGTCGGAGGCGAGGGCGGCGCCGGCCAGCTGCTCGGGGCGGAACTCCTGGGCCTTCTCGATCGCTATTCGCACGGCATCCACGCGGCTCATCTGGCCGGCGCCGATGCCGATCGTCGCGCCGCCCGCGGCGAGCACGATCGCGTTGGAGCGCACGTGGCGGCAGACGGTCCACGCGAACAGCATGTCGCGCCACTCGTCCTCGCTCGGTTGGCGGGCGCTGACGGGGGTCATCTGCTCGCGCGTCTCTGAGACGACGTCGTGGGTCTGCACCAGCTGGCCGCCGATCACGGGCTTCGATTCGACCTCGCGCAGCGGCGCCGGCCAGTCGCCCAGCTCGAGCAGGCGCACGTTTTTCTTCACCTGCAGCGCCTCCAGCGCGGCCGCATCGTAGCCGGGGGCGAGCAGCACCTCGATGAACTGCTTGCCCAGCTCTTCCGCGAACGCCAGGTCGACCGGGCGGTTGACCGCGATCACGCCGCCGTACGCGCTCTGAGGGTCGCACGCGAAGGCGCGAACGTAGGCCTGCTGGGCGCTGTCGCCGATCGCGCAGCCGCACGGGTTGTTGTGCTTGACGATCGCGCACGCCGGCTCCGCGAACTCCTCAACGAGCTCGCGCGCCGAGCTGAGGTCGAGCAGGTTGTTGAACGACAGCTCCTTGCCGTGCAGCTGCTCCACCCCCGCCAGCAGGTGCGTCGGCGAGCCCGCGCGCGCATAGTAGGCGGCCTGCTGGTGCGGGTTCTCGCCGTAGCGCAGGTCCATCACCTTCTCGTACGCCTCGCGCCAGCTCTCCGGGAAGCCGTCGCCCTCGCGCGTCGCGAACCACGTGGAGATCGCAGCGTCGTAGCGCGCCGTGCACGCGAACGCCTTGCCGGCGAGCGCTTTGCGCGTCTGTAGCGACAGGCGGCCGTCGGACTCGTGCAGCTCCGCGAGCAGGCGCTCGTAGTCCTGCGGGTCGACCACCACGGCCGCGAACGCGCTGTTCTTGGCGGCCGCGCGGATCATCGTCGGGCCGCCGATGTCGATGTTCTCGATCACCTCCGCCTCGGACGCGTCGCCGCGCGCGACCGTCTGCTCGAACGGGTACAGGTTCACGCACACCAGGTCCACCTGCTCGATCTCCTGCTCGCTCGCCGCTCGCAGGTGCTCGTCCTCGTCGCGTCGCGCCAGCAGGCCCGCGTACAGCCGTGGGTGCAGCGTCTTCACGCGCCCGTCCATCATCTCCGGGAAGCCCGTGAAGTCCTCGATCGCGCGCACCGCCACGCCCGCGTCCGCCAGCTCGCGCGCGGTGCCGCCGGTGGACACGAGCTCGACGCCGAGGTCCGCGAGCCCCTGCGCGAAGTCGACGATGCCGCTCTTGTCGGACACCGACAGCAGCGCCCTGCGCACGCGCACCTCGCCTGGCGCCGCGTGCTCGATTCCGGATGCGTGATCGCTCATCAGCTCGCCTTCCGTGGTCATTGCACCCAGCCTATCCCTCGCCGAAGCGGATCGCCTCGCCCGTGGCCTCGCCGGCGGCCTCGCGATCGACGAGCGTCCTGCGCGGGTTCTCGGGGTCGGCGCGCAGCGCGCCGCGCGCGAACAGCGACACCGCCTGCGTCAGCAGCCCGTGCTCGAGTGGGCGCAGCGCCGCCAGCACCTCGCCCGGCTCGCGGGCGTCGGGCAGCTCGACCGCGCGCTGCAGGATCACCGGCCCGGAGTCCACGCCGGCGTCTACGAAGTGCACGGTCACGCCGAACACCTTCACGCCGTACGCGAGCGCCTGCTCGATCGCCTCGAGGCCCGGGAACGCGGGCAGCAGCGACGGGTGCACGTTGATGACCGCGCCGGGGAAGCGCGCGAGGAAGCGCTCGCCGAGCAGCTCCATGTAGCCGGCGAGCACCACCAGCCGCGCGCCGCGCTCGACCAGCCAGTCGGCGAGCGCCTGATCGCGCGCGGCGCGGTCGGGGTACGCGGCGCGGGCGAACACCGCCGTCGGCACGTCCCGCTGCTCGGCGCGCTCGAGCGCCGGAGCGCCGGCGACGCTCGATGCGACCGCCACCACCTCCGCGTCGCGTCCGTGCACCGTGTCGAGCAGCGCCTGCAGGTTGGTGCCCATTCCTGACACCAGCACGGCGATGGGAAGTCGGTCGCTCACGCGCCGGTCACGATAGCTGTGCGCATGATCACAGAGCGCGCCCGTGCGATGGCCTTCAATGGTCGGACAGGGCGGAGAGGGCCTCGTACCGCGAGCCACAGGACAGGCCCATGTTCACATCCATCTTCGTCACCCTGCTGATCGTCGCGACGCTCGGCTACGCGTTCGTCTCAGAGCGCATCGGCGGGCTGATCGTCCACCGGCCGTACAACAACCGCGCCAGCGACGCGGCGGGGGCGCGCGAGGACCACCTCGAATAGCGCGCGAGAACAAGCTCGAATAGATTTCCCCGCTTCGACAGGTCCTCGGCGCCGCCGGGGGACGATGCAAAGGAGACCTCGAATGAGCAGACAGCTTCGCCGCGCCGTTCCTCTCGCGCGCGCCGGCTTGCTTGCGCGCATCGCCGCGCTCGCCGGCCTCGCCGCGCTCGCCGTGCCCGCCCTCGCGAGCGCCGCCGGCCCGGTCAAGGGCGCCAAGTACGCGGGCACGACCGTCCAGGGCAAAGAGCCGATCAGCCTGAAGGTCTCATCGAGCGGCAAATCGGTCACCGTGAGCATCGAAACTGCGCCCGCCTTCTGCCAGGGCGGCAGCGCGGGCACGCGGCAGATCACCAAACCGGCGGCGATCTCCGCCGGCGGCTCGTTCAAAGGCAGCATCTCCTACGAATTCACGCCCGAGCACAAGATCACGGCGAAGCTGTTCTTCAGCGGCAAGTTCTCCGGCCACACCGCCAAAGGCACGGCGCGCTCGGAATTCCTGCTCGCCAAACAGTGCGACGGATCGACGAGCTTCTCGGCCAAAGCCGGAGCGGCCGCCGCGCGCGCATACGTGGCGTCGAGCAAGCTGCGCGTGACCAAGCACGTTTGGGAAATCGGCCAGGGCAACAACGTGCACGAAGTGGCGTCCGGCGGCACGCTCGAATACTGCGCGGCCGAACCGGCGACGGGGCTGACGCCGGTGATCGCCTACTCGCACGCGCCGGTCGGCAAGAGCTACACGCTGACGCTCGCGGCCCCGGCGCAGTCGGGCACGATCACGGGCAAGGTGAAGTTCAAGTTCGCGAAGGCGAGCGGCCGCGTCAGCACCACCTACGCGGCGCCATCGTTCCCCAAGCACGACATCGCCGGCGGCAAGTACACGTTCTCGCTGCTGGTGAGCGGCAAGACTGTGGCGAGCGAGTCGGTGACGCTCGACCCGACGGAAAGCAAGTGCAGCGGCTGAGCTAAGCGCGCACGAGCGGGAGGGGCGGCTCCGGCTGCTGCCCCTCCTCCAGTGCGTACTTGCCCGCGGCCTCATCGCTGCCGGCGAGCGGGTAGTCGCCGCTGAAGCACGCGTCGCAGTGTGATTGAGGCCCGCCCGCCCCTGCGCCGACGGCCTCGTAGACGCCGTCGAGCGACAGGTAGTGCAGCGAGTCGCATCCCAGCTCGGCGGCGATCTCCTCGGTGGTGCGCCCGTGCGCGATCATCTCCTCGCGCGTTGACATGTCGATGCCGTAGTGGCAGGGGTGCTTGATGGGCGGCGCGGAGATGCGCATGTGGATCTCGGCGGCGCCGGCGTCGCGCAGCATCTGCACGATCTGGCGGGTGGTGTTGCCGCGCACGATCGAGTCGTCGACGACGATCAGGCGCTTGCCGGCGATGATCTCGGGCAGCGGGTTGAACTTGAGCCGCAGCCCGTGCTTGCGCAGCTCCTGGCCGGGCTGGATGAACGTGCGCGCGACGTAGCGGTTCTTGACGAAGCCGTCGTCCTGGGGCAGGCCGGCGGCGCGCGCGAGCCCGCGGGCGGCGGGGTTGCCGGAGTCGGGGACGGCGATCACGAGGTCGGCGTCGACGGGCGCCTCGCGCCACAGGATCTCGCCCATGCGCCCGCGCGCGACCTGCAGCACCTGGTCGTTCATGCGCGAGTCGGGGCGCGCGAAGTAGATGTACTCGAACACGCAGAACGCGCGCCTGGCTCCCGGCACGACCACGCGGCTCTGCAGGCCGTCGGCGCCGAGCGTGACGAGCTCGCCGGGCTGCACGTCGCGCACGAACTTCGCGCCGATGATGTCGAAGGCGCAGGACTCGCTGGCGACGCAGTAGCGCCGCTCGCCGGTGCTTTCGCCGGCCGCGCGCGCGCCGCCGTCGTCGTCGTGGCCGGGGTCGAGCACGCCGATGGCGAGCGGGCGCAGGCCGTGGGGGTCGCGGAAGGCGACGACGCGGTCCTTGGTCATGGCGACGATCGAGAACGCCCCGCGCAGGCGCGGCAGCACGTCGGCGATGGCGTCCTCGACGTGCTCGGCGGGGTGCGTTGCGATCATCGCGGCGATGATCTCCGAGTCGGAGGTGGAGCTGAAGGTGACGCCGCGGTCGAGCAGCTCCTGGTGCAGCTCGAGGGCGTTGATGAGGTTGCCGTTGTGCGCGAGCGCGACCTCGCGGCGCGAGCCGTTGGTGCCCTCGGAGCGCTGCACCGGCTGGGAGTTCTCCCAGGCGTTGGAGCCGGTGGTGGAGTAGCGCACGTGGCCGATGGCGAGCTCGCCGGCGAGCGTGCGCAGGTCGTTCTCGGTGAACACCTGGTTGACGAGGCCGAGCTCGCGGCGGGTGATGATGTGCCCGCCGCGGTCGGCTGCGGCGATGCCGGCGGACTCCTGCCCGCGGTGCTGCAGCGCGTACAGCGCGAAGTACGACAGCCTGGACACCTCGTGACCGGGTGCATACAGTCCGAACACTCCGCACTCGTCGCGCGGTCCCTCACGCATCGTGTTCACAAGCTAGCAGGGGTCATGAGAACAGCTCCGCAAGCCCGGTGTGCGCCGCCCGCAGCTCGTCGAGCGTGAGCGCGAGCATCTCGCCGGCGCCGGCGCCGGCCTCGACGATCGTGAGCAGATCCTCTCCGACCCTGCCGATGACCCGGGTGGGCACGTGCTCGCCGAGCGCGTGCAGCGCGTCGGCGTGACCGCTGACGACGAAGCCGCCGGGGCCCTCGCCGAAGAGGGCGGCGGCGACATGCTCGGGCACGCCGGTCGCGGACGGCTGCGGGGCCGCGGCATCCGACGGACCACTGGCCGGCGAGGTCGCCTCCCAGAAGTCCTCCCCCAGCTCCACCTCGGCTCCGATGCCGCCGGCGAGGCAGCACTCGGCGATCGCGATGGCGAGCCCGCCCTCGGCGATGTCGTGGGCGCTGGAGACGGCACCGGCGCGGACCGCGTCGCGCACGGCTGCCTGCGTGGCGCGGACCGTATCGACGTCGACTCCGGGGAGGCCGTCGGGCAGCGGCTGGCCGAGCAGCTTGGCGAGCTCGCTGGCGGCGAGCGACGGCGCGAACGCTCCGACGAGCGCGATGTGATCGCCCGCGCGGGCGAAGCCGATGCGCCCGGCGCGGCGCGCGTCGGGCAGCCGGCCGACCATGCCGATGACGGGCGTGGGGTAGATGGGGCCGGTGGCGCCCTCGTTGTACAGCGAGACGTTGCCGCCGACGATCGGCGCGTCGAGCGCGCGGCAGGCGTCGCCGAGGCCGCGCACCGACTCGGACAGCTGCCAGGCGATGTGCGGCTTCTCGGGGTTGCCGAAGTTGAGGTTGTTGGTGGTGCCGAGCGGCTGCGCGCCGGCGCAGGCGAGGTTGGCGGCGCACTCGAGCACGGCCTCGACGGTGCCGGCGTAGGGGTCGGCGGCGACGCGCCGGCCGTTGCCGTCGATGCTGACAGCGAGCGCGCTGCCGTCGGGAAGCGCGAGCACGGCGGCGTCCGCCTGCTCGGGGCGGCGGACGGTGCGCGACTGCACGATCGAGTCGTACTGCTCGAACAGCGGCCGGCGCGATGCGATGTTTGGAGAGGAGAGGATCGCGAGCAGCAGCTCCCGGGGCGTGGTCTGAAGTGTGAGGCCAGCGCTGGCCGGCGGCGTCGGATACAGAGGCCCATCCGCCTGGGCGGGCTTGCGCGGCTGCAGGTCGTATAGCGGGCAGTCGTCGACGAGCGCGCTGACGGGCATGTCGCCGAGGAGCCGGCCGTCGCGCAGCACGCGCATGCGCCCGCTGTCGGTGACCTTGCCGATCGGCGAGCCGCCCACCTCCCACTTCGCGCACAGCTCGAGCACGGCGTCGACGTTGCCGGGCTCGACGACGCACAGCATCCGCTCCTGGGACTCGCTGACCATCACCTCGAACGGCTCCATGTCGGGCTCGCGCAGCGGCACGCTGGCGATGTCGAGGTCGATGCCGACGCCGCCCTTGGAGGCCATCTCGGATGCGGAGGAGGTGAGGCCGGCGGCGCCGAGGTCCTGCAGCGCGACGATCAGCCCCCGCTCGAGCAGCTCGAGCGAGCACTCGAGCAGCTTCTTCTCCTCGAACGGGTCGCCCACCTGGACGGTGGGGCGCTTGTCGGCGTCGCCGTCGCCGAGCTCGGCGGAGGCGAGCACGGAGGCGCCGCCGATGCCGTCGCGCCCGGTGGCGGCGCCGAACAGCACGATCACGTTGCCGGGACCGGCGGCGGCGCTGCGCACGAGCCGCTCGCGCGGCGCGAGGCCGAGCGCCATGGCGTTGACGAGGCAGTTGTGCTCGTAGGGCGCCTCGAAGTACACCTCGCCGCCGACGGTGGGCACGCCGATGGAGTTGCCGTAGTGGCCGATGCCGGAGACGGCGCCGTCGAGCAGGTAGCGCGCCCTGGCGCCGGCTCCGCCGGGCGCGCCCTGGCCGCCGGGCGCCGCGCCCTCGCCGGTGCCGCCACCGGCGCCCCCGGGCTCGCCGAAGCGCAGCGAGTCGAGCACGGCGATGGGCCGCGCGCCGATGGCGAAGATGTCGCGCAGGATGCCGCCGACGCCGGTGGCGGCGCCCTGGAAGGGCTCGACGGCGGAGGGGTGGTTGTGGGACTCGACCTTGAACGCGCAGACGAGCCCGCCGCCGACGTCGACGGCGCCGGCGTTCTCGCCGGGGCCCATGACGACGTGCTCGCCCTCGGTGGGGAGCGTGCGAAGGAGCTTCTTGGAGTGCTTGTAGGCGCAGTGCTCGCTCCACAGCAGCGAGTACATGGCGAGCTCCACCTGATTCGGCGCACCGCCCTGCTTCTCGCACACGAGCTCGTACTCGGCGCGCGTGAGGCCGAGCGCGAGGGCGTCCTCGACGGTGGGCGCACCGGAGGCGGCGGCGCGCGTGTCGCCTTCCGGGCTCGGTATCGCCATGGTTATACGGCCCTCGACGAGTCACTCATGCGACAGCCCCCTCGACCGTGAGGCGCATCGACTCGAAGATCTTCAGCCCGTCGGTGGAGCCGCCGGTGAGCTCGTCGACGGCGTGCTCGGGGTGGGGCATCATGCCGAAGACGTTGCCGGCCTCGCTGCTGACGCCGGCGATGTCGTGCAGCGAGCCGTTGAAGTTCTGGCCGGGCGCATAGCGCAGCACGATCTGGCCGGAGCGGTCCATCGCGGCGAGCGTGTCGGGGTCGGCGTAGTAGCGCCCCCATGCGTGCTTGGCGGGGATGCTCAGTCGAACGCCTGGCGCGCACGCGCGCGTGAACGAGCCGCCGCTGCCCAGCACCTCGAGCTCGAGCTGGCGGAAGGTGAAGCGCAGGTTGGCGTTGACGAGCAGTGCCCCGGGCAGCAGCCGCGCCTCGCAGAGCACCTGGAAGCCGTTGCAGATCCCGAGCACGAGGCCGCCGTCGCGTGCGAACGCGATCACGGACTCCATGGCGGGCGAGAAGCGCGCGATGGCGCCCGCACGCAGGTAGTCGCCGTAGGAGAAGCCGCCGGGCACGACGATCGCGTCGGCGCCTTTGAGGTCGCGCTCGGCGTGCCAGATCAGCTCCGCGTCGCCGACGCGCCTGGCGGCGTGCAGCGCGTCGACCTCGTCGCAGGAGCCGGGGAAGCGAAGGACGCCGAACTTCATCTCAGCGTGGCCACGGCGTTCGTGTCTGCCGGATCGACGCGCTCCAGCCCGGGAATCCCGTCGATACCGACGGTCAATCGTACGTGTCGAGGATGCTCATGACGCCGGCGTACCTGCCTTCGAGCATCTGCCTCTTCATAACCGGCCAATCGTCGACGGGCATTGGCTCCGCGTCGAGCAGTCTCCGAATAGCATCTGCGCGATCCTCTTCGGGCGGGAGTTGGGCTTCGCGTGAGACTGGCATGTGCACAGATTAGCCCGCCCATGCGATGGATCTAAGCGCCCTCATCGTCGAGCAGCTCGACCTCATAGTCCTCGACGAGCGGGTTGGCGAGCAGCTTCTCGCACATCGGCTGCAGCTGCTGCGGGTCGTCGACGTCGAGCTCGATCAGGCGGCCCACGTGGACGTTGCCGACGTCTGCGAACCCGAGCGCGGGCAGCGCGCGCTCGACGGCCTCGCCCTGCGGGTCGAGGATGCCGGCCTTCGGGCGGATCAGCACGCGCGCTCTCATGCGCCTGTGCGATCGAGCCACGCCTGGAACGGCTCGCCGGTGATGCGCTCGTAGGCCTCGACGTAGCGCGCGCGGGTGCCGGCGACGACGTCGTCGGGGATGGCGGGCGCGGGCGGCAGCTTGTCCCAGCCGCTGGCGCTGGCCCAGTCGCGCACATACTGCTTGTCGAAGCTGGGCTGTGCGCGGCCGACCTCGTAGCCGTCGGCGGGCCAGTAGCGCGAGGAATCGGGCGTGAGCACCTCGTCGCCGAGCACCAGCGTCCACGGGCCTGTGGCGGGAGCGCCGGCGTCGAGGCCGAACTCGAACTTGGTGTCGGCGAGGATCACACCGTTCGCCCGCGCGTGCTCGGCGGCGAAGGAGTACAGCTCGATCGACACGTCCCTGACGTGCTCGGTGAGCGCGCGGTCGCCGACGAGCGAGGCGGCGGCGTCGAAGTCGATCGCCTCGTCGTGGCCCTGCTCGGCCTTGGTGCTCGGCGTGAAGATCGGGGCCGGCAGGCGCTCGGACTCGCGCAGGCCGGCGGGCAGCGCGATCCCGGACACCGCTCCGGTGGCCTGATAGTCCTTCCAGCCGGAGCCGGTGATGTAGCCGCGCACGACGCACTCGATCGGCAGCATCTTCAACCGGCGCACGACCAGCGCGCGCCCGCGCGCCTCCTCGGGAACGCCGTCGGTGGCGGAGATCAGGTGGTTGGCGACGATGTGAGCGGTCTTCGCGAACCAGAACACGGACAGCCCCGTGAGCACCTTGCCCTTGTCGGGGATCGGCGTGGGATGGACGGCGTCGTAGGTGGAGATGCGGTCGCTGGCGACCATCAGCAGCGGCGGCGGGACTCCGGCGACACCTTCGACGCCCTCCATGTCGTACATCTCGCGGACCTTTCCGCGGGCGATGAGGGGCAGCTCGTCGAGCGTTGCGGTCACGCGGCGCGATGCTACCAGCGCCTGCTGACCGGATGGCGGCGCGGCGCGGACGTCATCCGCCGAGGACTCAGGCGATCGCGTCGAGTCGCGCGAGGATCTCGCCGGCGTGGCGCACGTAGTGCGAGTAGTCGAAGATCGCGTCGAGGTCGAGCCCGCGCCCGCGCTCGTCCGCGGCGAGCAGCTCGCGCAGCGGGACGCCGTCGTCCCACGCGCGCTGCGCGAGCTCCTGCACGACGCGGTATGCGTCGTCGCGCGAGGACCCGGCCTCCACGAGCGCGAGCAGCACGCGCTGGGAGAAGAGCGCGCCGTGGGTGAGCTCGAGGTTCGCGCGCATGCGCTCGGCGTCGACGGTCATGCCCCGCACGAGCGCGATCGTGCGGTGCTGGAGGTAGTCGAGCAGGATCGTCGAGTCCGGGAGGATCACGCGCTCGACGGAGCTGTGCGAGATGTCGCGCTCGTGCCACAGCGCGACGTTCTCGAGCGCCGCCTGGGCGTTGCCGCGCAGTACGCGCGCGAGGCCGGAGATCTGCTCGCTCTTGATCGGGTTGCGCTTGTGCGGCATCGCCGAGGAGCCCTTCTGGCCGGCGCGGAACGGCTCCTGGACCTCCCGCACCTCGGTCCGCTGCAGGTGGCGCACCTCGGTGGCGAAGCGCTCGAGGCCGGCGCCTGCGAGCGCGATGGCGCTGAGCAGCTCGGCGTGGCGGTCGCGGGGCACTACCTGCGTGGAGAGATCCTCGCGCGCGAGCCCCAGGCGGGCAAGCACCCGCGCCTCGAACTCGGGGCTGGTGGCCGCGTAGGTGCCGACCGCGCCGGACACGGCGCCGACGGCGACCTGCGCGAACGCCCGCTGCAGGCGCGCGGCGTTGCGCTCGGCCTCGAAGGCGAAGCCGGCGAGCTTGATCCCGAACGTGGTGGGCTCCGCGTGCACACCGTGCGTGCGTCCCACGCACAGCGTGTCCGCGTGCTCGCGCGCCCGCGCGACGAACGCTGCCGTGAGCGCGCGGGCGCCGGCGACGATCACCTCGCCGGCGGCACGCAGCTGCAGCGCGAGCGCGGTGTCGAGCACGTCGGAGGAGGTCAGCCCGAAGTGGATCCAGCGCCCGGCCTCGCCGACGGACGCGGCGAGCACGTCGACAAACGCGGCAACGTCGTGCTCGGTGACGAGCTCGCGCTCTTCGACCTCGCTCACGGTGAAGCTCGCGCCGCGGATCGCCTGCAGCTCTGCGTCGCTCGGGCCATCCTGTCCGAGCAGGCCGGGCAGCTCCTCGCATGCCGCCAGCTCGACCTGCCGCCAGGCGTCCATGCGCGCGTCGTCGCTCCACAGAGCGCCGAGCTCAGGGCGGGTGTAGCGGGGGATCATGCGCCGAGGATCTGCGCGGCGAGGATCGCGGCGTTGCGCGGGTTGTCCAGGCCGACGCACGCGACGGGCACGCCGGGCGGCATCTGCACGATCGACAGGATCGCGTCGAGCCCGCCCGCGGCGGTGAGGCGCCCGGACAGCGGCACGCCGATCACGGGCAGGTCGGTGTGCGCGGCGACCGCTCCGGGCAGCGCCGCGGAGATGCCGGCGCCGGCGATGATCACGCGCAGGCCGCGCATGCGCGCGTTCTTGGCGTATTCGGCGACGAGGTCGGGCTCGCGGTGGGCGGACATGACCCGCATCTCGTGCAGGATGCCCCGCTCTTCGAGCTCCTTGCCCGCCTTCTCCATCGTCTCCATGTCGCTCTTCGAGCCCATCACGATGCCCACGCGCGGAGCGTCGACGTCGATGTCGTCGAGCTGCGCCTGGACTTCGGCCTCCTCCATCGGCTCGGGCACGAGCGATATGCCCGGCGTTCCCGACGGTCGACCCTCGTGCGCGGAGGGCTCCTCTGTGTGCTCGCCGACGATGCCCGCCACGTTACAGCGACGCGATGAAGTCATCGATGGGGATCGCGGCGAGCGTCTCGTAGCGGGCGGTGCCGCGCGATCCGAGCTCGAGCGACAGGCGCGCCATCGCGCCCTCGTCGGGCGCCTCGACGACGGAGATGAAGTCGATGTGGCCGAGCGTCGCCCACTGCGCCTTGACGCTCGCGCCGAGCTGCTCGACCTCCTTGTTGACCTCGTTGATCCGCTGCGGGTTGTTCTTCACGGTCTGCACCCCCTCGGGGGTGAGCGTCGTGAGCATGATGTAGGTGGGCATGGGTAGCTCCTGGGTCCGGGTTGGCTGATCGCGCAGGGGCCAAGTATCGCGCCTTGTCAAGGCGTCCGCCGGGCGGCGTAGCGTGTCCGCACCATTTCGCGATCGGGGGGCCATGTTCAGCTCGAAACGCCGGTTCAACTATGCAAACGTCACGGCCACGCTCGCGCTCGTCTTCTCGATGAGCGGCGGCGCCTTGGCGGCGAAGCACTATCTGATCACCTCGACGAAGCAGATCAAGCCAAGCGTGCTCAAGAAGCTGACAGGCAAAACGGGTAAGACCGGTGCCGCTGGAGCGCCCGGCGCGACGGGCAAAGAAGGTCAGCGCGGGAAAGAAGGGCCGGCTGGCCAGTCGGCCCTGGCGCCGCTGCCGTCGGGGGCCTCTGAGAGCGGCGCCTACGGTGCCTTCACGCTGACGGGCGGGGCAGGGGTGTTCATCAAAGACTCGGTCACGTTCCCGGTCCCGCTGCCCAGCCGTATCCCGCTCAGCAACATCGTGTGGACGACGAGCACCGCGACGCACTGCAGCGGACCGGGGAGCGCGAGCCCCGGCTACCTGTGCATATACAGCGCCCATCACATAGACATCGAAGGCCCGGAATTCCTGAACCCCGAAACGTCGACGACGAAACACGAAACGGGACTCTTCGGCGTGATGATCGAATGGGAAACCGACAGCACGCCGTCGTACGACAACGGCACGTTCACGGTCACCGCGCCGTAGCGCTACGCAGGCTCTCTTTGCTGATCGGACGGAGGTCCGCTGCTCGTCGAGCAGCGGACCTCATGCCTTTAGCGCCTTCTTCCCCGCCTCCCAAGCCGCGTAGCCCCGCTCCCACTCCGCCCGGTTTAGCGCTACCTCGGCGTCGATCTCGTCCCTGTATTCGCCGTAGTAGGAAACCGCCGCCTGCACCAGCCCGGGCGCTATCTCGAGCAGCGCGGCCGCCTCGTCGAGATCGTTGTGGTTGTCGCGGACCGTCGCGATCACCTCCCACACGTCCAGCCCGCTGACCACAAGCGCGGCTCGCCGGCCGCTCGGCCCGTCGGCGAAGCGCACAAGCGGATGGTCCTCTCGCCGCAGGCTCTCGTCGACATAACGCTGCGCCAAGGTCCGTGGCGCGAGACCCGCTCGGCGTGCGTGTATGGACAGCCGCTCAGCAACCCCCGCACACAGCCGCAGCGTGAAGTGATCGCTCATTCGAGGATTGAACCACAGCCTGACACGTGCGACGCGGGCGTCCCGTTCGACCGTGCCCGTCGGAGTAACCACCTATGGGACACGGATTCTCACCCACCGAGGCTGCTCGAGTTCGATCGCCGGGCCAGCAGCCTCCCGCGCGCCGTGACATCGGCTCTGCACGAGCTGCTGAACGTCCTGCCCGAGGCGATCGTGCTGCGCATCGAGGCGGACGATCTTGCGACGATGGCGGACGTCGCCAAGCGCTCAGGTCGTACGGCCGAGAGCATCCGGCTGCTCGTGAACGGCAGACGAGGACCGGGTGGCTTTCCCCCGGCCGCCGGACGCATCGACGCACGCACGAAGGTCTGGCGCTGGGTGGATGTGGCGCAGTGGTTCGAGGAGGCCCTAGGCGAGCCCCTCCCGGACACCTCCGACAGCGCCTTCCTGCTGGCCTTCAACGACGCCTTGGAGATCCGCCGCCTCACAGGCCGGCTCGGCAAGCCACAACGACAGGCGGTCGCCGACGCGCTTCCGGACGAGCTGGCGCCCGTCTGACTCTCCGCGCCTGGCTCAGGCCGCGACGGCCGAGCCGGCGCCGGCCTTCTCCAGCGCCAGCTCCCCCTCGACCGCGTCGACCGTCACCGAGTCGCCTGAGCGGATCTCGCCGGCGAGCAGCGCGAGCGCGAGGCGGTCGGTGAGCTGCTTCTGGATCACGCGCCGCAGCGGGCGCGCGCCGTAGGTGGGGTCGTAGCCGAGGTTGCCGAGCAGCTCGCGCGCGCCGTCGGTGAGCGTGACGGTGACGCCGCGCTCGGCGACGCGCTCGATCACGCGCGCGACCTGCAGCTCGACGATCTCCGACAGCTGCTCGCGGGTGAGCGATTCGAAGCGCACGATGTCGTCGAGGCGGTTGATGAACTCGGGCTTGAAGTGCTCGATCAGCGCCATCCGCAGCGCGGTGTCATCGACCCCTGCTGGGACCGGCAGGTTGGAGGTCATGATCAGCACGGTGTTCTTGAAGTCGACCGTGCGCCCCTGGCCGTCGGTGAGGCGCCCGTCGTCCATCACCTGCAGCAGCGTGTTGAACACGTCCGGGTGCGCCTTCTCGATCTCGTCGAGCAGCACGACCGCGTACGGCCGGCGGCGGACGGCCTCGGTCAGCTGGCCGCCCTCTTCGTAGCCGACGTATCCGGGGGGCGCGCCGACGAGCCGCGCGACGGAGTGTTTCTCCATGTACTCGGACATGTCGATGCGGATCATCGCGTCCTGCGAGTCGAACATGAACTCGGCGAGCGCGCGTGCGAGCTCGGTCTTGCCGACGCCGGTGGGGCCGAGGAACAGGAACGAGCCGATCGGGCGATCGGGGTCCTGCAGGCCTGCGCGCGAGCGGCGCAGCGCGGTGGCGACCGCCTCGATCGCCTCGTCCTGGCCGACGACGCGTTCGTGCAGGCGGTCCTCCATGTGGATCAGCTTCTCCGTTTCGCCCTCCAGCAGGCGACTGACGGGGATGCCCGTCCAGCGCGCGACCACCTCGGCGATGTCGTCGGCGTCGACCTCCTCCTTCAGGAACACCGGCCGTGAGGCGCCGGGTGCGTCCGCGTCGCTGGCCAGCAGCGCCTCGCCCTTCTCCTCAGCTCCTTCTTTGCCATCGCGCGATGATTCGAGCCCGCCCGCCCCGCCGCCCTCCAAGGCGGCCAACTCCTTCTCGATGGCGGGGATCTCGCCGTAGCGGAGCTCCGCCGCGCGCTGCAGGTCGGCTTCGCGCTCTGCCCGTTCGGCCTCCGTGCGCGCCTCCTCCAGGCGCACCTTGAGGTCGCGCACGCCCTGGATCGCCTGCTTCTCTGCCTGCCACTGCGCCTTCATCGCGGCGGAGCGCTCGCGCAGCTCGGCGAGCTCGCGCTCGATCGCCTCGCGGCGCTCGGCGGAGGCGTCGTCGGTCTCCTTGCTCAGCGACGTCAGCTCGATCTCCAGCTGCATCACGCGCCTGTCGACCTCGTCGATCTCGGTGGGCAGCGAGTCGATCTCGATGCGCAGCCGCGAGGCTGCCTCGTCGACGAGGTCGATCGCCTTGTCGGGCAGGAAGCGGTCGGCGATGTAGCGGTCGGACAGCGTGGCGGCGGCGATCAGCGCGCTGTCCTGGATGCGCACGCCGTGGTGCACCTCGTAGCGCTCCTTGAGCCCGCGCAGGATCGCGATCGCGTCGGCGACGGACGGCTCGCCGACCATCACCGGCTGGAAGCGCCGCTCGAGCGCGGCGTCCTTCTCGATGTACTTGCGGTACTCGTCGAGCGTGGTGGCGCCGACGCAGCGCAGCTCGCCGCGCGCGAGCATCGGCTTGAGCAGGTTGGCGGCGTCGACGGCGCCTTCTGCGGCGCCGGCGCCGACGATCGTGTGCAGCTCGTCGAGGAACAGGATCACGTTGCCCTGCGCCTCTGACACCTCGCCCAGCACGGCCTTCAGGCGGTCCTCGAACTCGCCGCGATACTTCGCGCCGGCGATCAGCGAGCCCATGTCGAGCGCGATCACGCGCCGTTCGCGCAGCGAGTCGGGGATGTCGCCGGAGACGATCCGCTGGGCGAGGCCCTCGACGATCGCGGTCTTGCCGACGCCGGGCTCGCCGATCAGCACGGGGTTGTTCTTGGTGCGCCGCGAGAGCACCTGGATCACGCGGCGGATCTCCTCGTCGCGCCCGATCACCGGGTCGAGCTTGCCCTGCTCGGCGGCCTGCGTGAGGTCGGTGCCGAAGCGCTCGAGCGCTTCGAGCTTCTCCTCGGGCGCCTGGTCGGTGACGCGGTGCGAGCCGCGCACCTCGCTGAGCGCCTGCAGCAGGCGCTCGCGGCTGGCGCCGACGGCGCGCAGCGCGGCGCCGGCGCGGCTCTCCTCGGCTGACAGCGCGAGCAGCAGGTGCTCGGTGGAGACGTACTGGTCGGACAGCGCCTGCGCCTCGCCCTCGGCCGCCTGGATGACGGCGGTGAGCTCGCTCGAGGGCACGGTGGCGGGCGGCGAGCTGCTGGCGGACAGGCGCGGGAGATCGTCGAGCGCGCGTGCGACCTCGGCGCGCAGCGCGGGCAGCTCGACGCCGAGCTTGGTGAGCACCGGCAGCACGACGCCGCCGGCGGCGTTCGCGGCGGTCTCGCCCGCGGTGGCGCCCTCGAGCAGCGCGCTGAGCAGGTGCACGGGCATCGCCTGCGGGTTGGCGCGCTCCTGCGCCAGCCGCGCGGCGGCGGCGAGCGCCTCCTGGGACTTGATGGTGAAGCGATCGGCCTGCATGTCTATGACCTCTTGGAAGGTTTGGGGAACGGGGAACGGGCGTCGGCGGCGCGCACCAGCTCGAGGCCGCCGCGGTAGGGCACGGTGAGCTCGGCGCGGAACGAGCGGCGCACCTCCTCGAGCTCGTTGGCGAGGCGCACCTGCGCCTGCAGCGCTTCCAGCTCGATCTGCTCGATGCGCGCGTGCATGCTGTCGATCTCGGCCTCCAGGCGCAGCACGCGCTCGACGCCGGCGAGGTTGAGGCCGAGCTCCGCGGTCATCTCCTGGATGCGCCGCAGCTTCTCGACGTCCTCCTGCGAGTACAGGCGCGTGCCCTTGGGCGAGCGCTGCGGCTCGATCAGCCCGCGCGTCTCGTACATGCGCAGCGTCTGCGGGTGCATGTTGGCGAGCTGCGCGGCGACGGAGATCATGAACACGCCGCGGTCGGACTCGACGTGCACGCGCGTGGCCCTATGAGCCATCGCCGGCTCCCTTCGCGCCGCCGGCGTCCGCGCCCGCGGCGTCGCCGGCGTTCTTCGCGGCGGCGCCCGCCGCGGAGCCGTTGCCGAACAGCCCCGCGCGCGGGTCGCCGTCGAGCGTCTTCGACAGCTCGTCGATCGCGCTTTCCTGCTCCTTGCTGAGATCCTTGGGAACGTCGATGACGAAGCGGTAGTGGATGTCGCCGCGTTCGTCCGGATGGCCGAGCTTGGGCGGCCCCTCGCCGCGCAGCCGCTGCACGGTCCCGTGCGCGGTCCCGGGTTTCACGCGCAGCGTCTTGGTGGCACCCAGCGTCGGCACCTGCACCTCTGCGCCGCGCAGCGCCTCGGGGATGCTCAGCGGCACCTCGACCTCGAGGTTGTCGCCCTTGCGGGTGAACAGCTGCGAGGGCGCGACGTGGGTGATCAGGTACAGGTCGCCGGGCGGCCCGCCGTTGCGGCCGGGCTCGCCCTTGCCGGCTAGGCGGATGCGGCTGCCGTCGCGCACGCCGGCCGGGATGTTGACGCGAAGTTTCTTGAGCGTGCGCACGGCGCCGGCGCCGCCGCAGGTCGGGCAGGGGTCCTCGATGACGGTGCCGGTGCCGCCGCAGCGCGAGCATGGCTGGGAGATCGAGAACATGCCCTGGCCCTGGGTCTCGATCCCGCGTCCCTCGCAGCTGGGGCACACCGACGGCGCGGTGCCGGGCTTGGCGCCGGTGCCGCGGCAGGTGGGGCAGCTGGCGTGCATGGGCACCTGCAGCGGCACCTGCGCGCCGGCGACCGCCTGGTCGAAGCTGATCGACACCTGCGCCTCGAGGTCGGCGCCCTTTTCGGCGCGCGGCTTGGTGCGCACGCGCCGCCCGCTGGTGGAGCCGCCGAACAGGTTGGAGAGGATGTCGCCCATGGAGGCGGCGTCGAAGTCGAAGTTGCCGAAGCCGCCAAAGCCGCCCCCTGGACCGGCGCCGGTGGCGAACGGACCGGAGCCGCTGTCGTACTGCTTGCGCTTCTCGGGGTCGCCGAGCACGTCGTGCGCCTGGGAGATCTCCTTGAAGCGCGCCTCCGCCTGCTTGTCGCCGGGGTTGCGGTCGGGGTGGTACTGGCGCGCGAGCTTGCGGTACGCCTTCTTGATCTCCTCGGCGCTCGCTTTCTTGTCGACGCCGAGCGTCTTGTAGTAGTCGGGTCGCGTTGCCATCTGGCGCCTGCCTCCTACGCGGCGACGACGACGCGCGCCGGGCGCAGCACGCCCTCGCCCAGGCGGTAGCCGTCCTGGTAGACCTCGACGACGGTGCCGCTGGCGGCGCCGCCGGGCGGCTGCGCGGCGGTGGCGACGGCCTCGTGCACGGACGGGTCGAACTGCTCGCCGAGCGGGCAGAACGAGTCGATGCCGGCGCGCGCGAGCGCGGCCTTCAGCTCCGAGCGCACGAGCCGCACGCCCTGCAGCAGCGGGTCGTCCTCGGCCGCCGCCTCGAGCGCGCGGTCGAGGTTGTCGAGCGCCGGCAGCAATTCCTTGGCCAGCGACCCAACGCCGCGATCGCGCGCAGCCGCAGCCTCGCGCGCGACGCGCTTGCGGTAGTTCTCGAAGTCGGCCTGGGTGCGCTGCGCGAGCGCGAGGTAGTCGTCGCGCTGCTTGGCGGTCTTGACGAGCTCGTCGAGCTCGCCCTCGATCTCAGCGGCCTCGTCGGCCTCGGTGGCGTCCGCCGACGCGCCGTCCTGCGCTGGCGCGTCGGCGACCCCATACTGCGGCCCCTCGATCTCCTCGGGCTCGCCGTCGACCGTGATCTTTATCTCCGTCATCGGTTGCGCCTACGCCTTCGGCTCTTCGACTACCTCGGCGTCCACGACGTCCTCTTCCTCCGAGGAGGTCTCGCCGCCCGCGCCGTCGGCCGACGCGCCGTTGCCGGACGCGGCGGCCTGCTCCTGGGCGCGCTGGTACATGGCCTCGGAGACTGCGTGGAATGCGGTCTGCAGCGTCTCGGCCTTGGCGTTGATGGTCGCGGGGTCCTCTGACTCGAGCACCTCGCGCAGCTCCTTGATGGCGTCCTCGATGCGCGTCTTGGAGTCGGCGTCGACCTGGTCGCCGAGGTCGGCGAGCTGGCGCTCGGCCTGGTAGGCGGCGTTCTCGCCGTTGTTGCGGGCCTCTGCGAGCTCGCGCGCCTTGCGGTCCTCCTCGGCGTGGGACTCGGCGTCGGAGACCATGTTCTTGATCTCCTCGTCGGAGAGCCCGGAGCCGGCCTTGATCTCGATCTTCTGCTCCTTGCCGGTGCCGAGGTCCTTGGCGGAGACGTTGAGGATGCCGTTGGCGTCGATGTCGAAGGCGACCTCGATCTGCGGGATGCCGCGCGGCGCGGGCGGGATGCCGGTGAGCTGGAACTTGCCGAGCGACTTGTTGTACTGCGCCATCTCGCGCTCGCCCTGCAGCACGTGGATCTCGACCGACGGCTGGTTGTCCTCCGCCGTGGAGAAGACCTCGCCCTTGCGCGTGGGGATGGTGGTGTTGCGCTCGATCAGCTTGGTCATGACGCCGCCCTTGGTCTCGATGCCGAGGGTCAGCGGCGTGACGTCGAGCAGCAGCACGTCCTTGACGTCGCCGGCGAGCACGCCCGCCTGGATGGCGGCGCCGACGGCGACGACCTCGTCGGGGTTGACGCCCCTGTGGGGCTCTTTGCCGGTGAGCTCTTTGACCTTCTCCTGGACGGCGGGCGAGCGCGTCATGCCGCCGACGAGCACGATGTGGTCGATAACCTTTACGCCCTTGTTCTTGGCGTCGTCCATCGCCTGGCGCACGGGCGCGACGACGCGGTCGAGCAGCGCGGAGGTGAGCTCGGCGAGCTTGGCGCGCGTGAGGCGCGTGTCGAGGTGCTTGGGCCCGGAGGCGTCGGCGGTGATGAACGGCAGGTTGATCTGCGTCTCCTGCGTGGTCGACAGCTCGATCTTGGCCTTCTCGGCGGCCTCGTACAGCCGCTGCAGCGCCATCGGGTCGGCGGACAGGTCGATGCCCTGGGACTTCTTGAACTCGGAAACGAGCCAGTCGACGATCGCCTTGTCGAAGTTGTCGCCGCCGAGGTGGTTGTCGCCGGCGGTGGACTTGACCTCGAACACGCCGTCGCCGATCTCGAGCACGGACACGTCGAAGGTGCCGCCGCCGAGGTCGAACACGAGGATCGTCTGGTCTGACTCCTTGTCGAGTCCGTACGCGAGCGACGCGGCGGTGGGCTCGTTGATGATGCGCTTGACGTCGAGGCCGGCGATCTTGCCGGCGTCCTTGGTGGCCTGGCGCTGGTCGTCGTTGAAGTACGCGGGTACGGTGATGACGGCCGAGTCGACGGCCTCGCCGAGATACGCTTCGGCGTCGGTCTTGAGCTTCTGCAGGATCATCGCCGAGATCTCCGGCGGCGAGTGCTGCTCACCGCCGGCCTCGACGCGCGCGTCGCCGTTGGGGCCGGAGACGACCTTGTAGGGAACGATCGACTCCTCCTCGCGCACCTCGGCCTCCTTGCGGCCCATGAAGCGCTTGATCGAGAAGATCGTGTTCTGCGGGTTGGTGACGGCCTGGCGCTTGGCGACGGTGCCGACGAGGCGCTCGCCTGACGGCGCAAACGCGACCACCGACGGGGTCGTGCGCCCGCCCTCGGCGTTCTCGATGACGGTCGGCTCGCCGCCCTCGAGCACGGCCATGCACGAGTTCGTGGTGCCCAGGTCGATGCCTATGGTCTTGGCCATGTGCTGATGCTCCTTGTGTGATTGATGAAGAGGGGCCCGGCTGGCCGGCTTCCGCCGACTGCGCCACCCTCTATGTAAGCTTGAATAAATCTGAGCGGGAGTATGGCAGATTTCTTGAGGGACTTCAAGTGGTCTGCGAATGCCCGCGAGGCGCCCAGGTATGTACCCGAGAATGTGCGCATTCATGCTTGACCAGGCCGCATGCGGACCTGGTGGCGGGGCCGGCACCTGGCGCGCGAGACCTGAGCTTGACCAGGCCGCATGCGGCCTGGTCCGGGGCCGCGCATGCGCGGCCCCGCGGACGGCGCATGCGCCGTCCGAACTACATCAACTCCCCGCCAGTGGACCCCCTCACTCGGCTCATTCGACCTACAAGCCGGCGCAGATCGACGAATCGAAGCACGTCGGGTAACCGAAGCGCTGAGAGCGGGTATGACCGGACGAGTGACACGCCTGGAGCGCAATGCCAACATCGCCGCCGTGGTGGTTCCGTTCCTCGGCGTGATCGCGGCGGCGGTGCTGCTGTGGCACCACTTCCTGGGGCCGCGCGACCTGGCGATCTTCGCGGTCATGTACCTGGTGAGCGCGCTCGGCATCACGGTCGGCTTTCACCGGCTGCTGACTCACCGCGCGTTCCAGACGCGGCCGTGGCTGCGCTACGCGCTGGCGGTGATGGGCTCGATGTCGCTGCAGGGCGGCGTGATCGACTGGGTGGCAGACCACCGCAAGCACCACACGTTCACAGACGAAGAGGGCGACCCGCACAGCCCCCACGCGGGGCACGGCGCGGGGCTGCGCGGGATGGCGGCGGGCCTGTGGCACGCGCACGTCGGCTGGCTGTTCGAGACGCACGGCCAGGCGTCATCCAAACGCTTCGCCGCCGACCTCGTCGAGGACCCGACGATGCGGCGCATCAACCGCGGCTTCCCGCTGATCGCGCTGGGCAGCCTCGCGCTGCCGTTCGTGCTCGGCTTCGCGCTGAGCGGCGGCTCGCTCGTCGACGGCGGCCTCTCCGCGCTGCTGTGGGCGGGGCTCGTGCGGATCTTCCTCGTGCACCACATCACCTGGAGCATCAACTCCATCTGCCACTTCTTCGGCAGCCGCCGCTTCGACGTCGACGACCACTCCACCAACGTCTTCTGGCTCGCGCTGCCGTCCCTCGGCGAGGCCTGGCACCACAACCACCACGCCTTCCCCCAATCCGCGTTCCACGGCCTGCGCTGGTACGAGCTCGACCCCTCCGGCTGGCTGATCCTCGGGCTCGCGCGCGTGGGGCTCGCGTGGGACGTAGTCACAGTCACGCCCGAGCGCGCCCGCGCGAAGCTCGAGCGCGCCGCCTCCGCGCAGAGCTGAAAACGCCCGCCTGCCACGCGGGCGCGCTACCGTCTAGCTATGAACATGGTCCCGTCGGGGCCGCTGAAGCCCCGGCTGCGCGGCGTGCTGCACGAGTACGGGTTCTTCGTGTCGCTCGTCTGCGGTGTGGTGCTGATCCTCGCCGCATCCGACGGGCGCGCGCGACTGGCCGCCAGCATCTACGCGGTCGCCCTGTCCGGCCTGCTGGGCACCAGCGCGCTGTATCACCGCGTCACCTGGGGTCCGAGGGCGCGGCGCTGGATGCGGCGCCTGGACCACTCGATGATCTTCGTGCTGATCGCCGGCACGTACACGCCGGTGGCGCTGCTCGCGCTGAAGGGATCGCTCGCCAACCTGATCCTGATCGTCATGTGGGCGGGCGCGCTCGGTGGCGTGCTGTTCAAGCTGCTGTGGATCGACGCGCCCAAGTGGTTGTTCGCGGGGGTGTACGTCGCGCTCGGGCTGGTCACGGCGGCGGTGTTCGGCGAGCTGCCCGCCGCCATTGGCTGGCTCGGCGTCGCCGGGCTCGCCACCGGCGGCCTGCTGTACGTGGTCGGCGCGATCGTCTATGCCAGCGGCAGGCCCAACCCGTGGCCGAAGGTGTTCGGCTACCACGAGGTGTTCCACGCGCTCGTGCTCGCCGCGGCGGCGCTGCAGTACGCGGTGATCGCTTTCGCGGTGCTGCCTCGGGGGTAGGCGACCCTGCCGGCTGCCTGGCGGCGACCTACTCGAAGCCAGCCGAGCCGCTGAATGTGCCCTTCTTGACTGTTTTCACGGGCCCCCCTCCCGCTCTCTCACCGCACACCGTTCCACCGGTATAGCTCTCCGTGAGGATCCCTGTGGGCGTCAGCGGCGAGTAGGGGCCGGTCGTCACTTCGCCCGAGAGTACGACGTCCGGTGTTTCCGTCAAGGGAATGCTGAGCGTACCTTTTGAGGTTTTCGCATTGGGTGTCCACTTGAATGTCGCGGTGCCGGTTGCCGGCTCGCCTGCTCCCGTGAGCACCGGGCACGAGACCGGACCGGCGGTTTGCAGCGTTGCGGTGTATTTCACTGCGGTGAACGGCTCGTCCGCGCACCCCGTCAGGGTTCCTTTGATCTTCACCGTCTGGACGCTCGCCGTGAGTCTCAGGCCAGGTGAGAGCGTGACCGTCCCGGTGTTGCCGGTGCACGTTGCCTTCGCGACCGCATAGTCGATCGAGGCCGTGCCGGTCTGGCCGTCCGTGCTTTTCGCGGTCACCGTGTAGATGTGCGGTCCGACGATCGAGGTTTCAAGCACGCCCGAGGTGCCAGACCCGCCGTTCGGGTCCGTGCACGATTCGAGCCCTGACCCGTTTGTACCTTCCACGCACGAGAATCTGGTCATGACGGCCTCGCCCTGCAGGTAGGTGCCGCCGCCCGCTGGAGATTCGATCGACGCTTCCGGCAAGAACACGGCCCGAATCTCACTGAGCCACCCTTCGTAGTAGGGTGGATTGTCGTAGCTCGCGACCCAGACGTGGGTTCCATCCGAGGACACGCCCCAGGGCCCGCTGTAGCTGACGACCGGGATCGTGTTGATGACGGTGCCGCTCGACGCTTCGATCTCGCTGACCGTATTTTGGTAGAAGTTCGCGACCCAGACGTCGGTTCCATCCGAGGACACGCCTCTGGGGCCGCTGCCGGAGCCGCTGCCGACGGGGATCGTGCGAATGACGGTGCCGCTCGACGCTTCGATCTCAGTGACCGTGCCTTCGTAGAAGTTCGCGACCCAGACGTGGGTTCCATCCGAGGACACGCCTTCGGGGCCACTGCCGACGGGAATCGTGCGCATGACGGTGCCGCTCGACGCTTCGATCTCACTGACCGAGTCTTCGCCGGTGACCCAGACGTGGGTTCCATCCGACGACACCGCATAGGCGCCGTGCCCGAGGGGAATCGTGCGGATGACGGTGCCGCTCGACGCTTCGATCTCACTGACCGTGCCGTCCGCGGCGTTCGCGACCCAGACGTCGGTTCCATCCGAGGACACGCCAACGGGGTTGCCGCCGGCGGGGATCGTGCGGATGACGGTACCGCTCGACGCTTCGATCTCGCTGACCGTGTTTCCGCTCTCGTTCGCGACCCAGACGTGGGTTCCATCTGAGGACACGCCTTGGGGCTTGCCGCCGACGGGGATCGTGCGGATGACGGTGCCGCTCGACGCGTCGATCTCGCTGACCTTGTTTTCGAAGGAGATCGTGACCCAGACGTGGGTTCCATCCGAGGACACGCCAACGGGGCCACTGCCGACGGGGATCGTGCGGGCGACCTCTTCGGCGGCCGCCGAGGACACACCGACGCTGCATGCCGCCACGGCCACCGCGGCGACCAGCACCCCCGCCAGGACTGCGCCAACTCGTGAGCAACCGTCCAGCAGTCCCATCACAGGCCCCCTCCCCGTCGTGACGCCCCGAGTCCGGCCGCAAGCCCTCATCAGGGCCGAGAAACAGAACCGTACCAGAAATTGCAATTGACAGGCGCGCTCTCGCAGGACCTTTACATGTCGAGCCCGCCGCGGCTCGGGCACAAGCGCGCCAGCGCGCACTGGTCGCACGCGGGCGAGCGCGCGTGGCACGTGCGCCGGCCGTGGCGCAGCAGGTTGACGTGCAGCTCGAGCTCCTCGCCCGGCGGGGTCAGCGCGAGCATCTGGTCGTGCAGCTCCTCGAACGGCGCGCCCGGGCGCAGCAGGCGCAGGCGCATGCCCACGCGTGAGACGTGCGTATCCACGGGCACGTCGCGCAGGCCGTACGCGAACAGCAGCACGCACGCCGCCGTCTTGCGCCCGACGCCCGGCAGCGACACCAGGTAGTCGCGCGCCTGCTCGATCGGCGCGCGCGCGAGCCAGTCGAGGGAGAGCCCGTCGTCCGCCGAGGGCTCGTACGCGGATCCCTCCGATGCGTATGCGGCGGGCGCCGTCCCGCCCGGATCGTCCGAGATCGCGCGAAGGATCGCCTGGATGCGCGCCGACTTCACCTTCGAGATGCCGCCCGGGCGGATCGCCTGCTCGACCTCCGCCACGGGCGCGTCGCGCACCTGCTCCCACGCGCCGAAGCGCTCGCGCAGGCGCAGGTAGGCGACGTCGCGGTTGCGGTCGTTGGTCGACTGCGACAGCACCGTCAGCACCAGCTCCGCGATCGGATCGCCGTGCGGGCGCATCAGCGGCACGCCGTACACCGTGCGCAGGCGTTCGCGAATCCTGACCACGCGTGCGCGTGTGGGCGGTGTCCAATCCGCCGGCCGTGCGCGCGTCGGGCGCGGGCGGGCGGGTGAGCTGCCGGCGGGCGGGGTCACAGCGTCACGGTATCCGCGCAGCGCCGCGCCTATATCCTCGCCCGGTGCCCGAGGTGAGCGACCACACCGGCGAGATCGACACGCCGCTCGCCCCCGGCGAAGTGACGCCCGCCACAGGCGGCAGGCTGCGGGTCTTCTGGCGCAGCGCGCCCGTGCCCGCCGGCGCCGGGTCCGCGGCGCCGGCGCTGTACCTGCACGGCGTGCCGAGCAACTGCGACGAATGGAGCGAGTTCCTGCGCCGCGCTGGAGGGCTGGCGGTCGACCTGCCGGGCTTCGGACGCTCGGACAAGCCCGCGTTCCTGCGCTACACGATCGACGAGTACGACCGCTTCGTCGAGCGCTTCCTCGATGAGCTGGGGATCGAGCGCGTGCGGCTGGTGGTGCACGACTGGGGCGGCGTCGGCCTCGCGTTCGCGCAGCGCCTGCCCGAGCGCGTCGAGCGCCTCGTGATCGTCAACGCGGTGCCATTCCTGCCCGGCTACCGCTGGCACCGCACCGCGCGCATCTGGCGCACGCCGGGGCTGGGCGAGCTGTCGATGGGCGCCACCAGCCGCTTCACCCTTCGCCTCGCCTCGCGCGAGTCCAACGCCACGCCGGGGCCGATGCCGGAGGAGTGGCTCGACAGCGTGCTCTCGCACTTCGACCAGGGCACCCAGCGTGCGATCCTGCGGCTGTACCGGAGCTCCCCGTCGGACGTGCTCGCGGCTGCCGGCGCGCGACTGGGGACGCTCGAGATGCCAGCGCTGGTCGTGTGGGGCATGCGCGACCCGTACATCCCCGCGCGCTTCGGGCGCGAGTACGCGCACGCGCTGCCCGACGCCGAGCTGGTCGAGCTCGCCGACGCGGGGCACTGGCCGTGGCTCGACCGCCCCGAGCTCCTCGAGCGCGTGGTGGACTTCCTGAGCGCGGGGTGAGCGCCGCCGCTCCCGCACCCGGCGGGGCGCAGCCCGCCTGGGGCGCCGGCTCGACCGCCGCCGGCGCGGCGCGGCGCGTGCCGCCGGCGTGGACGATCACGGCGGCGCTCGCCGTCGTCTACCTGATCCTCGCGCCGCAGAGCCCCGACCTCGCCGCCGCGAGCTACCGCAGCAACCTGTTCTCGAGCGCCGGATTCACGCTGTGGGACAACTCGTGGTACGGCGGCCACCACCTGCTCGCCTACTCCGTGCTCGCCCCCGCGCTCGGCGCGCTGATCGGGCCGCAGCTGTTGGCGGCGATCTCGATGGTGATCGCCACCGCGCTGTTCGCGCGGCTGATCGCCGGCCGCTTCCCGGCGCGCGCCACGGTCATCGCCGGCGCGTTCTTCGCGCTCGGCGCGTCCATCGCGCTGCTCTCCAGCCGCGTGCCGTTCGACCTCGGCCTCGCAATCGGCCTCGGCGCGCTGCTGCTCGCGAGCCGCCAACATCTGCCGGCGGCGCTCGCGCTGAGCGTGCTCGCCGCGCTCGCCAGCCCCGTCGCTGGGGCGTTCCTCGCGCTCGCGTTCCTCGCCTGGGCGCTCACCGGTCCGCCACGCGCGTGGCCCGCCGCACTCACGGTTGCGGCGCTCGCGCCGATCGCGCTGCTCACGCTCGCGTTCCCCGAAGGCGGCGCCCAGCCGTTCGCCGCCTCCGCCTACTACCCGGCGCTTGTCGGCGTGGTCGTGGTCGGCGTGCTGATCCCGCCGGACCGGCGCGCGCTGAGGATCGGCGCGCTGCTGTACGCGGTCGCGCTCACCGGCTCCTACGTGCTGCCGACGGCCGTCGGCGGCAACGCCGACCGGCTCGGCGCGCTGGTCGCCGGGCCGCTCGCCGCGTGCGTGCTCGCCGGCGGCTCGCGCGGGCGTCGGCGGATGCTGATCGTGCTCGCACCGTTCCTCTTCTACTGGCAGGCGAACGCGCCCGCAGCCGACTTCGCCTCGACGCTGTCGAACCCGTCGGTGAACGCCTCCTACTACGCCCCTCTGCTCGGCGAGCTGCGCGCGCTCGGCATCGGCTACGGCGCGCGCCCCGCGCGCATCGAGGCGGTCGCCACCGCCGACCACTGGGAGGCGCGCTACCTCGCCCCGCACGTGATGCTCGCGCGCGGCTGGGAGCGCCAGCTGGACACGTATCGCAACGGCCTGTTCTACGAAGAATCCAAGCCGCTTACCGCCGCCCGCTACCGCGCGTGGCTGTCAGCGAACGCGATCTCCTACGTGGCGCTGCCGCTGGACGCGCCGCTCGACTACTCGGCCAAGGCCGAGGCGCGCCTGCTGCGCGGCGGCGGGGTGGGCGGGATTCCATATCTCCGCGAAGTCTGGCGCTCGGCGCACTGGCGGCTGTTCGCCGTGCTCGGCGCGAGCGCGCTCGCGCAGCCGCCGGCGCTCTTGACGGGCGCGAGCAGCGACTCGCTGACGGTGTACGCGCCGCGCCCCGGCTCGTACACCGTGCGCGTGCGCTTCACCCGCTACTGGGCGCTCGCGAGCGGCAGCGGGTGCGTCGCGCGCGCGCCCGGCGAATGGACCGAGGTGCAGGCGCGCCGTGCCGGCAGCCTGCACGTGGTCATCCGCTTCTCGCTCGCCCGCGTGTTCAGCGACGCGCCTCGCTGCCGCTGAGCATCGTCTAGGCTTCAGTGGTTGATGCTCGCCCGCGCTCGTGTCCTGCAGGCGCGCGTCCTGCCGCACGGATGGCTGGACGCGCTGCGGCAGGTATCCCTCTTCGGTGCCGCCTACCTCGCCTACCGGCTGGTGCGGGGTCTGGTCGAGGGCGACGCCAACGCCGCGTTCGCGCACGCGCGCGATCTGATCTCGCTGGAGCGCACGCTGCACGTGTTCGTCGAGCCCTCCGTCCAGGCGTGGGCGTCGAGCAGCCACTTCGTGATGGTGGCCTCCAGCTGGCTGTACGTGAACGCGCAGACGAGCGTGACGGTCGCGGCGCTCGTGTACCTGTACCTGCGCCACAACCGCAACTTCTACTTCGTGCGCAACATGTTCATGGTCGCGATGGCGATCGCGCTCGCCGGCTACGCGGCCTTCCCGACGGCGCCGCCGCGGTTCATGCCCGAGTGGGGCTTCATCGATACCGTCGCGAACGTCACCGGCGTGCACGTCAACGCCCACTCGGCGTCGCTGAACGCGCTCACCAACCTGTACGCCGCCGTACCGTCGATGCACGTGGCGTTCGCACTGATGATCGGCTGGACGCTCGCGCGCCTGGTGCGCTGGCGCGTGGTGCGCGTGCTGTGGCTGCTGTACCCGTTCGTGATCGCGTTCGTGATCGTCGCGACCGCCAACCACTTCATCATCGACGCGGCGCTCGGCGCGCTCACCGCGGGCGTCTCCGCGTACGCGGCGAGCTGGCTGGCGCGCGCGCGACCGCAGGCGTGGCGCTTCTCGACCGTCTCCACCCCCCAGCTGAGCGCGAGCGGGTAGGGCGTTCGAGCGCGGATGGCGCCCCCCAGGCAACACGCCCCGTCCCGGCGCACCCGGCGCGCCTCCGGCCGCGCCGGCCGCTCGCCTGCGCGCGCGCCGATCGGAGCGGGGCAGCGCCGCGAGCTCGTGCGCAACCGCCTGATCGAGTCGCGACTGACCCCCAACGCGATCTCGCTGACCGGCTTCGTGCTGAACGTGGTGGCGGCGGCGCTCGTGTGGGAACGGCTGTTCTTCCTCGGCGGCATCGCGTTCATCGTCGGCTCGATCATGGACACGCTCGACGGGCGCTACTCGCGCATGTCGGGCAAGGGCACGCCGTTCGGCGCGTTCCTGGACTCGACGCTCGACCGCATCGAGGAGGGGATCGTGCTGACGGCGGTCGCCGGCTACTTCGCGCTGCACGGCGACCGCGTCGCGGCCGCCGCGGTGGTGGTCGCGGTGCTGGCGTCGCTGATGGTCAGCTACACCCGCGCGCGCGCCGAGGCGCTGGGCGTCGAGTGCAAGGTCGGCATCGCCACGCGCCCGGTGCGCGTCGTGATCCTGGCGATCGGCCTGATCTTCGCCAGGGGCGCATCGCTGGGCAACTTCGAGCTGCTGCGGCCGGCCGTGTACGTGCTCGCCGCGCTCAGCGTGGTCACGGTCGCGCAGCGCATCTGGCACGTGCGCCGCGAGCTGTCCGTGTGACCTGGCCGGCGCGGCGGAGTAGATAGCACGAACTTCAAGAAAGGGATCATCCCGTGAGCACCAACAGCAAGACAAACGGCAACGGCGCCGCAACAGCCGCCACCGCGGCTCGCAACGGCGCCGCCCGCTACCAGTCGGAGAAGGTCCGCGTCGCGATCGTCGGCGTGGGCAACTGCGCCTCGTCATTCGTGCAGGGCGTGCACTACTACCGCAACGCCGACCCCGCGCAGCGCGTCCCCGGCCTGATGCACGTCGACCTCGGCGGCTATCACGTGCGCGACATCGAGTTCACAGCCGCATTCGACATCGACGCCGACAAGGTCGGCAAGGACCTGGGCGAAGCGATCTGGGCGGGCCAGAACAACACGATCAAGTTCGCCAAGGGCGAGCGCGCGGTCCCCAGGAAGCTGGGCGTGCCCGTGTACCGCGGCATGACCCACGACGGCCTGGGCAAGTACCTGAAAGAGAAGATCACCAAGGCCCCCGGCGAGACCGCCGACATCGTGAAGATCCTCAGGGACACCCACACCGACGTCGTCGTCTCCTACCTGCCGGTCGGCTCCGAGCAGGCGACCAAGTGGTACGTGGAGCAGATCCTCGAGGCGGGCTGCGCCATGGTCAACTGCATCCCCGTGTTCATCGCCCGCGAGGACTACTGGGACAAGCGCTTCAAAAAGGCGGGGCTGCCGATCGTCGGCGACGACATCAAGTCGCAGGTGGGAGCGACGATCGTGCACCGCACGCTCGCGCGCCTGTTCGCCGAGCGCGGCGTCGAGATCGAGCGCACGTCGCAGCTGAACGTCGGCGGCAACATGGACTTCTACAACATGCTCGAGCGCGAGCGCCTGGAGTCCAAGAAGATCTCCAAGACCAACGCGGTCACCTCGATCATGGACCACGAGCTGCCGGCGAGCGACATCCACGTCGGCCCGTCCGACTACGTGCCGTGGCTGACCGACCGCAAGTGGGCGCACATCCGCGTCGAGGGCCAGGCGTTCGGCGACGTGCCGCTGAACCTCGAGCTGAAGCTCGAGGTGTGGGACTCGCCCAACTCGGCGGGCATCGTGATCGACGCCGTGCGCTGCTGCAAGCTCGCGCTCAACCACGGCGTCAGCGGGCAGCTCGACGGGCCGTCCTCCTACCTGATGAAGTCCCCCCACAACCAGCGACCCGACGAGCAGGCGCGCACGGACACCGAGGCGTTCATCGCCAAGTACGCCGGACGGCCAGGCACGACTCCGCGCAAGAGTCCGCGAAAGGCAGCCCAGCGCACGGGATAATGGCCGCGATGGCCTCCTCGTTCTCGATAGCCCACGTGACGCCGTATCCATGGGAGGCCGAGGGCAACGAGGTCAACGCCCATGTGGAGCGCGTCGCCGCGGAGCTCTCGCGCCGCGGCCATCGCGTGCTGGTGCTCGCGCCGTCGCGCTCGCAGGAGCGGGTGCGCGCCTCGCGCAAGGCGCTGCGCGCCGCGAGCAGGACAACGGGCGGGCTCGCGTCGCTGCTCGAGGGAACCGACGGGGGCACGCCGCGCGTGATCGCCGTCGGCGAGGTGCTCGAGTTTTGGACCCCCACACGCCCCTCCCGCGCGGGTCGCACGGGCGATGGCAGCCGCCGGCCGGCGGCGCTGCCGATCGACGTGGCGCGTACGGTCGAGGAGCTGCTGAGCACGATGCCGCTCGACTTCGTGCACGTGCACGAGCCGTTCGCGCCGAGCACCTCCAACGCCGCGCTGCGCCATTCGCGCGCGCTCAACGTCGGCTCGTTTCACTCCTCGACCGAGCGGCTGCTCTCGACGCTGGTGGCGCGGCGGTTCGTGGAGAGCTTCTTCGGGCGTCTGGACGCGCGCACGGCGAGCCTGGCGGCGACCGCCGAGCTGATGGCCAGCCACTTCCCCGGCGACTACCGCCTGGTGCGCGACGAGGACGGCGCGGCGGACGAGCTCGAGGCGATCTACCGCGAACTGGCCGCGCGGCGGCACTCGCTGGAGGGAGACTCGACGCTCGCGCGGCGGCTGTCGACGCGCCCGCTGATCGAGGTCGACCTGCACATGCACACGGACCACTCCTACGACTGCGCGACGCCCGTGGAGGTGCTGCTGGCGAGCGCGCGCGAGCAGGGGCTGGGGGCAATCGCGGTGACCGACCACAACGAGATCTCGGGCGCGCTCGAGGCGCGCGAGCAGGCGGCGGCGTTCGACCGATCCGGGCCCCACCGATCCGGTCCCCACCCAACGAATCTGAAGGTGATCGTCGGCGAGGAGGTCAAGACGGCCGGCGAGGGCGAGGTGATAGGGCTGTTCATCGAGGAGAAGATCCCACGCGGCATGAGCCTGAAGGAGACGATCGCCGAGATCAGGCGCCAGGGCGGGCTCGTGTACGTGCCGCACCCGTTCGACCGCATGCACTCGGTGCCCGACTACGAGCACCTGCTGGAGGTGCTCGACGAAGTCGACGCGATCGAGGTGTTCAACCCGCGCGTGGCGATCCCCGCGTTCAACGAAGAGGCAGCGCGCTTCGCGGCCAAGTACCGCCTGCCGGCGGGCGCCGGCTCGGACTCGCACGTCGCCCAGGGTCTCGGCTCGGTGCGGATCCGGATGCGCGACTTCGACGGGCCGGCCGAGTTCCTGCAGTCGCTGCGCGACGCGGAGATCATCACACGCCCCTCCTCGCTGCTGTACGTGCAGGCGCTGAAGTTCCTGCAGACGCGCGCCACGCCGCGCGCGGCGCGGCGTGCGAGCAAGGCGCGGCGGCTGAAGCGGCTGAACCGGACGCACGGCGGCGGGGGACGGAGATAGAAAGGCTGTAGCGGGGTGGAAAAGCCACGGGGCGGTCGAGGGTCGAGTGGGGGGAGGATCGAAGCCCACCCGCCCGCGTGGCGTGCTACGCACGCGAGCGACCGAGGACGCTGCCCCACGAAGTGCCATCGGCCGCCCCGCAACTACTGATGCACCGTCAAGGACAAGACGACGCCTCGTCAAATCCCTCGGGGTCGATGCCCGTGACCGATGACGAGATCCGCGAGAAGTACCTCGAGCGCGCCATCCGCGAGCTGAACACCCTCACACGCGAGCTGCAGGCTTGCCCGCACTGTCCACACGGCAACCTGATGCCGGTGCTCGGGTCCGGGCACCCGCAGGCGGACATCATGCTGTTGAAGTACGCCGCCCTGCCGTCAGAGATCGAGGAGGGCGTGGCCTTCTACGGGCGCGCGGGCAGCGCGCTGATGAAGTCGCTCAAGCGGCTGTCGATCGATCCGCTGGCGGTGTACGGGACGCTGTGCGCGAAGTGCCCGCTGAGCGACGCGTCGCTCGCCGACTTCGCGTGCATCTCCCGCGTGGTCGAGGAGATCGCGATCGTGCAGCCGAAGATCGTGGTCGCGATGGGCGCCGACGCGCTGGCTGCGCTCGGCGACGTGGACATCCCGCTGGCGCGCCCGTTGCACGACACCGTCGGCGAGATCCAGCAGCTGACCCCGACGATCGACGCGCTGTACGTTCCCAACATCGACGACTCGCTCGACGAGCACGACGCCAAGCGGGAGTTCTGGGCGGCGTTCCGCGTGCTCGGGGATTGGTACGCGGCGCAGCCGCCGTATTGAGGCCGGGCTACACGGTGAGCACGATCTTGCCGAGCTTGCCGCCTGCGGCGAAGCGCTCGTAGGCGGCCGCCGCCTGCTCCAGCGGGAAGGTCTCGGCGATCGGGACGCGCAGCGCTCCGGAGTCGAACAGCGGCAGCACCTCGTGCTCGAGACGGCGTGCGACGAGGGCTTTGTCCTCGAGCGACCTGGCGCGCAGGGTGGAGCCGTGGATGCGCGCGCGCTTGCCCATCAGCGCCAGCAGGTTCAGCTCGCCCTTGGCGCCCGCGGAGACGCCGATCACCGCGATGCGCCCGCCGGTCGCGAGCGCCTGCAGGTTCTCCGCCAGGTTGGGGGCGCCGACCAGCTCGAGGATCACGTCGAACGGGCCGTGCTCGGCAAAGCCCTCCGGCGCGATCGCCTCGGCGCCGAGCGCCGCCACCTGCTCGCGCAGCTCCTCGCGGCGCACGGTCGCGGTCGCCCGCGCGCCGGCGGCACGGGCGAGCTGGATCGCGGCGGTGCCGACGCCCCCGGCGCCGCCGTGGACGAGCAGGCGCTCGCCGCTGCGCAGCTCGGCCTGGGAGAAGAGCGCATCGTGCGCGGTGGCGAAGACCTCCGGCAGCCCGCCCGCGGCCGGCCAGTCCAGCGCGTCCGGAACGGGCATCAGCTGGCGCTCGTGCACGGTCACGAGCTCCGCCTGTGCGCCGCCGCCGACGATCGCCATCACGCGCTCGCCCACCGCGAAGCGTTCGACTCCAGGCGGGTGTGGGCCGAGAGCAACGACCTCGCCGGCGAGCTCCATGCCGGGGATGTCCTGCGGCGAGCCGGGCGGCGCGGGATACAGGCCGCGCCGCTGCATCATGTCGGCGCCGTTCAGGCCCGCCGCCCGTACGCGGACGAGCACCTCGCCGGCCTGCGCGACCGGGTCGGGGTGCTCCTCGATCACGATCTCCTTGTCGCGGATGGTGGCGGCGCGCATTGCCGAAGCCTATCCACGCATCACTCGAGCAGGATGGTGTCCTCGTCGCAGTACGCGGGCGAGCATGCGCACACGATCCGCAGCGGCCCCTCGCCGATGTTGAACACCTTGTGCGCGGCGCCGGGCGCGATCAGCGCGCAGTCGCCCTCCTCGATCACCCGCTGCTCGCCGTCGATCACCAGCCGGCCGCGGCCGGCGGTAACGAGATACAGCTCCTCGGTGGTCCGGTGCAGGTGTTCCGTCGTCGCACCGCCGACCGGGATCGTGGCCTCGGCGAGGCTCTGGTTCTGCGCCGGCGCGGAGACTCGCCCGGCCCACTCCCGGATCTGCGAGCCGTCGAGCGTGACGAACGGCTCGATCTCGTCATAGCTCCGAACGTGCACCGCGTTATGCCACCGCGCCCGCCTGGGGCGAGGTACAGAAGGCACACCTGCGTGCCTGGCGTGGGATCTCGCTGAGGCACTCGCTGCACGGTCTCGTCTCGGACTCGTCGTCGAGGCCGCGCTGGCGGCGCGCCATCAGCGCGTTGACGGGCTTGACTACGAAGAAGAACACGGCCGCCGCGATCGAGACGAACGCGATCAGCGAGTTGATGAAGTCGCCGTAGGCGAACGTGCTGTTGTTGATCGTGAACGCCAGCGCCGAGAAGTCCGGCTTGCCGATGATCGCGGCCACGATCGGCGTGAGCAGATCACGCACCAAAGCCGTCACCACCGCTCCGAACGCCGCGCCGATCACGATGCCAACGGCAAGGTCGACGACGTTTCCCCTGAGCAGGAACGCCTTGAAGTCCTTGGCCATCCCAGTCCTCCCGTGTCGCGGTCACCCCGGCTCGCGCAGACCGCCGAGCCGAACAGATGGATCTTCGCAGCCGGTTACGACGGGCTGCTACGCCCGCTCGAGCAACGCCACACACTCGATGTGATGCGTCTGCGGAAACATGTCGACGGGGCGCACCTTGCGCAGCACCCACCCCGCCTCGACGAGTTCGGCGGCGTTGGGGGCGAGCGTGGTGGGGTTGCAGGAGACGTACACGATGCGCTTGGGCGAAGCGTCGATGATGCGGTGCACGACCTTCTTGGAAAGGCCCGCGCGTGGAGGGTCGACGACGACGACGTCGGGGCGGCCGGCCCGCTCGACGAGCTCGGGCAGCGCTGTGCGCGTGTCGCCGGCGAAGAAGTGCGCGTTGGTGACCTCGTTGCGCCGAGCGCCCGCGATCGCGTCCGCGACGGCCTGCTCCACCATCTCGATCCCCCACAGCTCGCCTGCTCGCGGGGCGAGCGTGAGCGCGATCGTGCCGATCCCGCAGTACAGGTCGTACACCCGCTCCCAGCCCTCCAGCGCGGCGTAGTCGGCGGCGATCCCGTACAGCAGCTCGGCCATCTCGGTGTTCGTCTGGAAGAACGCCTCGGCGGAGATCCGCAGGTCGAGCTCGCCCAAGCGCTCCGGCAGCTCCGCGTCGCCCCACACGAGCTCGGTGTCGCCGCCGGCGGTCGTCTCGGCGACGCTGCGCGAGCGCGTCCACAGGACCCCGGAAAGGCTCTCGCCGAGCGCCTCGCTGAGCGCGAGCGCGAGCGCGCCGGCGTCGAGCTCGCCTTCGGTGGTCACGATCCGCACCTGCAGCATGCCCGTGCGCCGGCCTTCGCGCACGACCAGGTTGCGCAGGCGCGCGCGGCCGTCGGGCGCGGGGCCCGTGCGCTCCTCGCGGTCCCTGCGTGACCCGCGGCCAGCGCGGCCCGCCGGCGCTTGGCGGTTGGCCGCGTCGTGATCCCCCTCCGCGTCGCTCCCCCCGCGCATCGGGCGACCGCGCTCCCACGCGGTCAGGCCCTGGGCGCGACACCACTCGAGGGCGATGAGGCGCGCGTGGTTGCCGCGCTCGGACGCCAGCATGCAGTCGTCGATCGCCATCACGCGGTTGCCGCCAGCCGGCGCATGAAAGCCGCACACGAGCCCAGGGTTGGCGGGGTCGCCGCCTTCGCCGAAGGAGTACTCCAGCTTGTTGCGGTAGCGCCATTGCTCCAGCGCGGGCACGATCTCCTGCAGCTCGAAGCCGTCGAGCCGGCCGATCCGCCGCAGCGCGTCGTCGACCTGACCGCGCTTGATCTCCAGCTGGCGCTCGTAGGGGATCACCTGCCAGGGCACGCCGGGGTGGTCGGCGACCGGGGCGATCCGCTCGGGGCTCGGCTCGAGCACCTCGAGCGTGCGCGCGTGCGCGTAGCTGCGCTTGCGCTTGTGCACGACCGCGCGGACGCGGTCGCCCGGGATCGCGCCCGCGACGAACACCACGTATCCGCCGCCGTGCGCCCCGGCCGGGATGTCCCCGAGCCGCGCGACCCCCTCGCCGCCGAACGCGAGCGAGTCGATCCGCAGCTCCAGCTCCTCGCCCCGCTGCGGGCGCCGCGAGCCCTCGGGCGGGGCGGGCGCCTCGATGTTCACGCGGGCGCCACCAGCAGCTCCAGCAGCGCCTTCTGCGCGTGCCGGCGGTTCTCCGCCTGATCCCAGATGTGCTCGCGCGAGCCGTACAGGACCTCGGCGGAGATCTCCTCGCCCGGATGCGCGGGCAGGTCGTGCATCGCGAACGCGCCCGGCGCGGCGGCGTCCAGCAGCGCGTCGTCCACGCGGTAGTCGGCGAGGTCGCGCCGGCGCTGCTCGGCGCTGCTCTCATCGCCCATGCTCACCCAAACGTCGGTGTAGACGGCGGCCGCGCCCTGCACCGCCTCGCGCGGGTCGGAGTGATGGGTGACCGTGCCGCGGGCGCCAGCGGGCAGCTCGAGATCCTCCTCCAGCGTGTAGCCGGCGGGCGAGGCGAACGCTACGTGCATGCCCGCGAGCGATCCCAGCACCGCGAGCGAGCGGGCGACGTTGTTGCCGTCGCCGACATATGCGAGGCGCAGGCCCTCGAGCGTGCCGCACGCCTCGCGCAGCGTGAGCAGGTCGGCGAGCGCCTGGCAGGGATGGTGGCGGGCGCTGAGCATGTTGACGATCGGCACCGTGCCGTAGGCGGCGAGCTCCTCGAGTCGCGCGTCCGCTCCCGTGCGCAGCCCGACGGCGGCCACGTGCCTGGAGAGCACGAGCGCGGTGTCGCGCGGCGCCTCGCCGCGCGAGAGCTGCAGCTCGTCCGCGCGAAGCACCACCGCGTGGCCGCCGAGCTCGTCGATCCCAACCTCGAATGACACGCGGGTGCGCGTCGATGGCTTCTCGAAGATCAGCGCCACGCTGCGGCCGGCAAGGGCCTGTGAGGAGCGCGGCGCGCGCTTGAGCTCCAGCGCACGGCCGAGGAGCGCGTCCAGCTCGGCTGCGCTCAGCTCCGCACCGGTGAGGAAATGGCGTGGCGTCATGGAATCGGCCAGTGTAGGCGGTCCACGCCCGTTTCCCTCGATAGCCCCGGCGCGGACTACCAACCCGGGTTACGTCCGCAGCAGATGGACGGCGAGACTCCTATGCGGCTACCGCTACACCAGCCGGCACATAGTGCTCAATGACTAGATCGTCCCGCTCTAGCGCGAAGCGCACGCCATCCTCGGCGAGCCGATGTGCCTCGGCGTAGGTATCGGCGACTACGGTCCATCGGGGGACGTCAGGCGAGGTGGCCACCCACGTGTCCTGATCCTGGCGATAGAGCACGCGCACAGTCATGGTCATGGCTCTCTCAGAGTAGCGCGAGGGCTTCTCGCTCGGCGAGACCCACCTGGTTGCAGAGGATCTCCCTGACGGTCGAGGGACGGATCGTTTGGTTGTCATGGAAGGCAAAGACAAGCGTTGGACGGTTGGGAGCCCCCATTACGCGGTGAGAGCCCTTCTGTCGGATGATCCGGTAGCCCAGCGGTTCAGCTTGCAGGACGCGAAGGAGCTGCCTCGCCTTCAGAGACGGGAACCGGGCCACAACGACCACCGTAGGCACAGCTTGGGACGAAACTCTCGCGCGCAGCGTCAGGGACGACCGGTGACCGCAGAGGTGTCGGTATGCGATCGTCCGGCTACATGAACTCGTCGAGAAAGGATCACCGTCCATGAGAAGAGGCATCGCCTCCGCCATCGCCTGCGCCGCGCTGGCAGTGATGACCGGCTGCGGATCGTCGAGCAGCACGATCGGTAGCTCCGGCTCGACCGCGACGAGCGTCGCGACCTCGACCACCGCGACAGGCGCGACATCCGCGACGGGCGCCAAGTCGTCGAAGTCGGGCGGCGCGTCGCTGAAGGTCGACACCACCCCGAAGTTCGCCTCGCCGTCCAAGTCGGCGCCGGTGCAGAGCGGGCTGGTGCAGATCGCCTACCGCAACATCGCGATCGACCCTGACACGCTGAGGGTGAAGGTCGGCAGCACGATCAGGTGGACGAACTACGACTCCGAGCAGGCGAACGTGACCAGCGAGGGCGGTCCGTACAAGTTCGCGTCCAGGAACTTCGGCGAAGGCGGCACGTTCGAGCTGAAGGCGACCAAGCCCGGGGTGATCCACTACGAGTGCACGCTGTACCCGGTGACGATGAACGGCACGATCGAAGTCGTCAGCTGAGCCCGGCTATGTCCTCGCCGAAGTCCGCGATGCCCTGCTCGGGCGTCGACGGGGTCGCATATAGACGGCGGGGGATGCGGCCGGCGCCGCGCGCGAGATGCCCCGCCTGCACGGCGGCGCGCATCGCGCGCGCCATCGCCACGGGGTCCTGGGCGCGGGAGATGGCCGACGCGGCCATGACCGCGTCGCAGCCGAGCTCCATCGCGAGCGCGGCGTCGGACGCGGTGCCGATGCCGGCGTCGAGCACCACCGGCACATCCACCGCCTCGCGAATCAGCGCGATGTTGTACGGGTTGCGGATGCCCATGCCGCTGCCGATGGGCGAGCCGAGCGGCATCACCGCCGCGCAGCCGAGATCGGCGAGACGGCGGGCGAGCACGGGGTCGTCGGTCGTGTACGGTAGCACGACGAAGCCCTCGTCGATCAGCTCCTCGGCCGCGCGCAGCAGCTCGGGAGCATCGGGCAGCAGCGTGTCCTCGTCGCCGATCACCTCGAGCTTGATCCAGTCGGTGGCGAACGCCTCGCGCGCCAGGCGCGCAGTGACGACAGCGTCGCGCGCGGTGTGGCAGCCGGCGGTGTTGGGCAGCAGCCGCACCCCCGTGTCGGCGAGCACGTCAATCAGCGAGCCGCGATGTCCGGTATCCCCGCCCGGGCGGGTGGGATTCAATCGGCGCAGCGCCACAGTCACGAGCTCGCTGCCACTCGCGGCGATCGCGTCGGCCATCAGCTCGAGCGACGGAAAGCCGCCCGTCCCCAGCAGCAGCCGCGAGCGCATCGTCGTGCCGGCGATCGTGAGGACGTCCTCGTTCGTGCTCAGCGTGTCGTGCATGACCCGATCATCCTCCCTGCATCGCCGTGAGCACCTCCACGCGCGCGTCCTCGCCGACGGTGTGCGACTCCCAGGCCCCACGCGGCACCACCTCGCCGTCGACCGCCACGGCGACCCCCCGCGCGTCCGCGTCGAGCCCGAGGCGCGCGAGCACGGCGGCGACGGTCTCGCCTGCGCGCACGTCAGAGCACTCGCCGTTGAGCAGGATCACGCCACCGCCCCTGCGCTCGCGCCCGCAGCGGCACCCGCAGCGAAGCGCTCGGGGGCGCACGCGGAAAGGAGCGCATCGTCCGCGCCTGAGTCCTGCCCGGTGAGCACGCTCGTCACGAGCTCTGCGGTGAGCGGGGCGAGCAGGATGCCGTTGCGGTAGTGGCCGGTCGCCCAGATCAGCCCGTCGAGCGCCCCGCGGCCGACCGCTGGCGCGTTGTCGGGCGTGCCTGGGCGCAGGCCGACGGACAGCTCTTCGATCTCCAGCTCGCTGATGCCGGGTAGGAGCTCGCGGGTATCGCGCAGCAGCTCGTACACACCGCCGGCGGTCGGCGCGAGCCCGAAGCCGCGCTCCTCGACGGTCGCGCCGAGCACGTAGCGGCCGTCGCCGCGCGGGACGAGATAGCCGCCGCGGAAGCGCAGCACCCGACTCAGCAGCCCCGGACCGGCGGGGTCGCGCAGCCGCAGGATCTGGCCCCGGACAGGACGCACGGGCACGCTCGCGCCCGCCGGCAGGCCGTCGATGCCCTCGCTCCACGGGCCGGCCGCGAGCACGACCTCCGCGGCCGCCACGCGCTCGCCATGCTCGAGCGTCACGCCGGCGACCCGCCCGCCGTCCAGCTCCAAGCGCGCGACGGGCGAGTGCTCGCGCAGCTCGACGCCCACCAAGTTACATGTCTGCCTGAGCGCCGCGAGCACCAGCCGGGGATCCACGGAATGGTCGTCGGGCGCCTCCAGCGCGAGACGCACGGTGGGGGCGAGCGCGGGCTCGAGCTCGCGCGCCGCGCTCGGACGCATACGCCGCACGCCCAGCCCGAGCGAGCGACGGAAGTCGAGCTGGCGCTCGAGCTCGCGCGCGTCGTCGTCGTCGCGCGCGGCGAGCAGCGTGCCGGTCCGCATCAGGCCCACGGACGCTCCCGTGCTCGCCTCGAGCTCGGACGTGAAGGCGGGCCACATTCGCGCCGAGCGCAGTCCCAGCTCCAGCAGCCGCCGCCCCGCCGCGCCGAACTCGACCTCGGCAACGGGCGCGAGCATCCCGGCGGCCACATACGAGGTCCCCTGCCCGGCGATGTCGCGCTCGAGCACCGCCACCGCCAGGCCTGCCTGGCGCGCGCGCCAGGCGATCGCCAAGCCGATGATGCCGCCGCCGACGACGACCACGTCGAGTTGGTGGTTGTCGGGCATGGGGATGATGCTAGCCCGCCCCCGCCATGGGCGAGCGCCGACGGCGGAGCGTTCAGGCGCGGTAGCGCACGAGCACTTTGTGCGAGCAGCCCACCAGCGTCCAGGGCCGGTTCTGCGGCAGATAGCGCATGACGAAGGTCTTCACGCCGGGCCCGTTGCAGTACACGGTGCCGTGGCCGTACACCAGGGCGAGGTGGTCGTTGCCGGCCCCGGTCCAGATCTCGTTGTAGCCGTGGCTGGAGTAGATCCAGTCCGCTCCGGCGCCGCCGTGGATGTAGTCGCTCTGACTTTCGGACTGTCCTTCGGGGTGGTAGTCGCCCCAGATCACATCGCCGGCGTCGCCGGCGAAGACCTTGTCGTTGCCGTAGCCGCCGAGCAGCCAGTTGTGCACGTGCTCGAGGCCGACGAGCGTGTGGCTGAGCCCGGCGGGCCCCTTGTCCATCTTCAGGCACTGGTCGGCCGGCCAGCCCGCGTGATTGGCCTCCGCGACCGTCGCCCGCGGGCCGGCCTGCGACGGGACGGATGCGATCGTGGCGGCTTCTTCGTCGCGCGGGCAGAACGCCAAGTAGAGCCCGCGATCGTCGCGCCTGAGCAGCGCGGCTTCCTGCGCGGAGCGCCCGGCGGCGTGTGCCTGCGGCGTGGACGACTCGGCGACGCCCGCGCCGAGCAGCAGCCCGGCGGCGCAGCAGGCGCCGGCGAGCGACGCGACGGTCGACGAACGAGCCATCCACCCGACGCTAGCAAGCCAGACGCGGCTCGTGAGAGACTGCGGACATATGTCCACTGACGATTCCACGGCCGCCGCCCCGCGGGCCGACCACTTGGCGCTGCTGGCCGCCGCGCGCCTGTACCTGGTGTGCGGCGCCCACCAGGACGGCCGCGAGCTGCCGACGCTGCTGCGAGGGGCGATCGCAGGCGGCGTGGACGTGGTGCAGCTGCGCGATAAGCACATGCCCGACGAGGATCTCGCGTCGGTGGCGACGGCCGCGCGCGTGCTGTGCGAGTCGCTTGGCGCACTGCTGATCGTCAACGACCGTCCGTGGGTGGCGCGCGAAGCGCGCGCGCACGGAATCCACGTGGGCCAGGACGACATCCCCGCGGCGGAGGTCCGCGAGCTGGTCGGTCCGGAGATGCTGATCGGCGTGTCGACCCACTCGCCGGCGCAGATCGACGCGGTCGACGCGAGCGTGGTCGACTACATCGGCGTGGGCCCGATCCACGAGACGCCGACCAAGCCCGGGCGCCCGGCGGTGGGCGTCGAGCTGATCCGCTACGCGGCGGCGAACGCGCCGGTGCCGTTCTTCGCGATCGGCGGCCTGCACGCGGGCAACCTCGCGCCGGCGCTCGACGCGGGCGCCACGCGGGTGTGTGTGCTGCGGGCGATCGCGGACGCGGAGGATCCCGAGCAGGCGGCGCGAGCGCTTCGCGACCGGCTCGAGCCGCGCCGGCCGGAGTCGTGAGGCCGGTGGCCGGCAGCGGCCAGCCGGCCCGCCCGCCACGGTCCGAGCGCGACGAGCTCGCCCGCGCGCAGCTCGTACCGCTAGCGCCGGGCGAGCGCCCACCCGCGCTGCTGGTCGCGGTGGCCGTGTGCGTGGTGCTTGCGGTCGCGGTGCTGGTGGGCGGGCTGACGATCCACGACCTGTCGAGCCACGGCGGCTCGCTGCCGGGGGCGATCTTCCTGACGGTCATCTTCGCGGCGCTGGCGCTGGGGATGTACCGCCGCCGCTACCTGGCGGTCCTCGGCTTCGAGGCGCTGCTCGCGTTCCAGATCATCGTCACGTCGCTGGCGCTGGTGGTCGCGTCGACGCTCGCGGCCGCCGGCGGCTGCCTGCTGGCGATCGGCCTCGGCGGCTGGCTGTTCTGGAAGCTCGTGCGAGTCATGGGCCGCATCCAAGCCGGCGAACACCTGGACCGCGATTGACCTTTCGATAGTGTGCGGCGTCGATGGCCGAGAGCTCCTACGACTGCATCGTCATTGGCTCGGGGCCGGGCGGATACGTGGCGGCGATTCGCGCAGCGCAGCTCGGCCTGAAGACCGCGGTGGTCGAGCGCGACAAGCTCGGCGGGCGCTGCCTGAACTACGCGTGCATCCCGGCGAAGGCGGTGCTCCGCTCGGCGGACCTGCTGTCTGAGATCCGCGAGGCGGAGGAGTTCGGCCTGCAGGTGAGCGGCGTGGAGGTCGACTACGCGGCGGTGCAGGCGCGGCGGGCGAAGGTGGTGAACACGCTGACCTCGGGCGTGGGCGGCCTGTTCAAGAAAGACGGCATCGAGGTGGTGCAGGGCAGCGCGCGGCTGACCGCCGACGGCGACGTGGTGGCGGACGTGTTCGACGCGGAGCCCCAGACGATCGGCGCCGGCAGCGTGATCCTGGCCACCGGCTCGGTCCCGCGCGCGATTCTGGGCGTGCAGTTCGGGGGACGCGTGATCGGCACCGAGGAGGCGTGGGCGCTCGCGGAGGTGCCGGCGCGCCTGGCGGTCGTCGGCGCGGGCGCGTCCGGCGCGGAGATCGCGTCGGCGTTCGCGCGCCTGGGCAGCGAGGTGCTGCTGCTGGAGGCGCTCGAGCGGGTGCTGCCGACCGAGGACGCGGACATCTCGCGTCTGGTCGAGCGCGGCCTCAAGCGCCAGGGCATCGGCGTGCACACGAGCACGCCGGTGGCGGACGTGAGCGCGGGCGGGACGAGCGTGAGCTTCTCATATGGCTCGGAGGCGGCAGAGGTGGATTACCTGGTGATCGCCGCCGGGCGCGGTGCGGACGTCGAGGGGCTCGGCCTGGCGGAGGCTGGCGTCGAGCTGGACGATCGCGGCCTGGTGCGGGTGGACGGCGCGCTGCGCACGAGCCGCGCGGGCGTGTATGCGATCGGCGACCTCGTGCCGGGGCCGGCGCTCGCGCACAAGGCTTCCGACGAGGGAATCATCGCGGCGGAGACGATCGCGGGGCGCGAGACGCACCCGATCGCGTACGCGGACATCCCGCGTGCGACCTTCTGCACCCCGAACGTGGGCTCGTTCGGGCTGACGGAGGAGCAGGCGCGCGAGCAGGGATACGACGTGGTCGTCGGCAAGGTGCCCTACGGCGCGGTGGGCGGCGGCACGGTGTACGGCGACCGCACGGGCCTTGTGAAGGTGGTCGGCGAGAGCCGCTACGGCGAGCTGCTCGGCGGCCACATCGTCGGCTCGCGCGCGACGGAGCTGATCCAGGAGCTCGTGAACGTGCGCGCGCTCGAGGGCGGCTTCCCGGAGCTCGCGCGCATCATCCACGGGCACCCGACGCTGTCAGAGGCCGTGATGGAAGCTGGACGCGCCGCCGACGGCTGGCTGATCCACGGCTGAAGGCGGCCCGCCCCCGGCGCCAGACGCCACCCACGATGCTCGACGTGCCACCGGCAGCCTTCTACTTCGATCTCGCGAGCCCGCTGGCGTACCTGACGGCGGAGCGGGTCATGCAGGTCCTGCCGTGCCCCGCGGAGTGGCGGCCGGTGCTGGCGCGCGAGCTACATCCCCACCCGCCAGCCTCGCTACATGCGCAATACCATGGCGCACGCTCGGCGCAAGCGAACACATACGGCCGGCAGCCACACGACCAGCAGCCGCCCGCGGCCGCTGCCGCGCTGCGTACACACGTCGAGCGGCGCGCCGGCGAGCTCGGCCTGCAGCCGATCCGCTGGCCGCAGCCGTTCCCGTTCGACAGCTCGCTGGCGATGCGCGTGGCGACGTACGCGGCGTCGATCGGCCGCGCGGTGCCGTTCGCGCAGGCGGCGTTCCGCCAGGCGTTCGCGGGCGGGCACTCGCTGGCGGACGAGGACTTCGTGCTGATCGCGGCGGCGGCGTGCGAGATGCACCCGGCGGCGGTGCTGCGCGGCGCGGATCTGCGCGCGACGGCGGAGCGGCTGGCGGCGAGCACGGCGGCGGCGGCGGGCGCGGGCGTGACGGACGTGCCGGCGATCGTGGTCGGCGAGGAGGTGTTCGTGGGCGAGGACGCCCCCGAGCGCGCGGCGGAGCACATGGCATCCGAGCACATCGCATGAAGGCAAACCACGCGTACCGCCTGATCGTGACCCGCGGCGGCCTGGCGCCGGCGCTGCTGGCGGACACGACGCGCGCGGACCACATCGAGGTGGTGGAGGTGGACAGCGGCGAAGTGGTGCTGTTCTGGGACCGCCCGCCGCAGGCGGCGTCGAAGCTCGCACGGGCGCTGCGCGCGGACCTGGCGCAGCTGGAGGCGGAGGAGTTCATGGCGCGCTGGAGTACCGTGGAGCATTGATGTCGAGCCCGCCCGCGCCAAGCCCGCCCGCGCCGAGCCTGCCGGAGCCGGAGAGCGCGCGCGAGTGGCTCCAGACGATGACGCTGATCCGCCGCTTCGAGGAGCGCGCGGGCGAGATGTACGCGCGGGCGAAAGTGGGCGGCTTCCTGCATCTGTCGATCGGCGAGGAGGCGACGATCGTGGGCAGCGCGCGGGCGCTGCGCGAGGACGACTACCTGATCTCGACGTACCGCTCGCACGGCCACGCGCTGGTGCGCGGGACGCCGCCGGAGAACGTGATGGCGGAGCTGTTCGGGCGCGCGGACGGCTGCTCGGGCGGCCGCGGCGGCTCGATGCACATGTTCGACCTGGTGCGGCGCTTCATGGGCGGCTACGGGATCGTGGGCGGCAACCTGCCGATCGCGGCGGGCATAGCGCTGGCGTCCGACTACAAGGGCACGGACGAGGTGACGCTGTGCACGTTCGGCGACGGCGCGTCCAACCAGGGGACGTTCGGCGAGACGCTGAACATCGCGGCGCTGTGGAAGCTGCCGGTGGTGTTCATGGTGACGAACAACCAGTTCGGCATGGGCACGTCCCTGCGCCGCCACTCGGCGCAGACGGACCTGCGGCGCAAGGGCGAGAGCCTGGGCGTGCCGGGGATGCGCTGCGACGGCATGGACGTGCTGGACACGCACGCGGTGCTGAGCGAGGCGGTGCGCAGGGTGCGCGAGGAGCGCCAGCCGGTGCTGGTAGAGGCGGTGACGTACCGCTTCCGCGGCCACTCGATGGCCGACCCGGAGCAGTACCGCACGAAGGAGGAGGTGGCGCGCTGGCGCGAGCGCGACCCGCTGCCGGCGTTCGGAGAGCTGCTGGTGCGCGAGGGCGTGATCGACGAGGCGGAGCGCGAGCGGATCGACGCTGAGGCGATCGCGCGGGTGGACGCGGCGGTGCAGTTCGCGGAGTCCTCGCCGTTCCCGACGCCGGAGTCGCTGTACGACGACGTGTACGTGCTGCCCCGCTCGGGGACGGGCGAGCTGGAGGTGCGCGGCTGGTACTCGGTGCAGACGACCGACGCGGCGGCGGACGGGGCTTCGCCGGTCCAGCCATCCGACGGCCCGCCGGCGGCAAACGACGAGATCCCGCAGCAGCTGACGGACGCGCTGGCGGCGGGAGAGGACCGCGAAGGCGCGGGCGCGAGCGCGATCGACCCGGAGACGGGCGGCATCGCGGAGGGGGCGTCCTGATGGCGCAGATGCGCTACCGCGAGGCGTTGAACGCGGCGCTGCGCGAGGAGCTGGCGCGCGACGAGCGGGTGATCCTGATGGGCGAGGACATCGGCGTGTTCGGCGGCGCGTTCAAGGTGACGGACGGCCTGCTGGCGGAGTTCGGCGAGCGCAGGGTGCGCGACACGCCGATCTCGGAGAACACGATCGTGGGCGTGGGCGTGGGCGCGGCGATGACGGGCCTACGACCAGTCGTGGAGCTGATGACGATCAACTTCGCGCTGCTGGCGTTCGACCAGATCGTGAACCACGCTGCGCACATCCACTACATGTTCGGCGGCCAGGCGCGGGTGCCGCTGGTGGTGCGCATGCCGCAGGGCGCGGGCCACCAGCTGGGGCCGACGCACTCGCACTGCTTCGAGTCACTGTTCCTGCACATACCGGGCCTGCTGGTGGCGGTGCCGGCGACGGCGGCGGACGCGAAGGGCCTGTTGAAGACGGCGATCCGCGACGAGAACCCGGTGGTGTTCATCGAGCACGAGTCGCTGTACGGTGTACGTGGCGAGGTGCCCGAGGATGAGGAGCACCTCGTCCCCTTCGGCGTGGCGCGGGTGGCACGAGAGGGCTCGGACGTGACTGTGGTGGGCGTGTCGCGGATGGCGCTGACGGCGGAGCGCGCGGCGCAGACGCTGGCGGACGAGCACGGCGTGCAGGCGGAGGTGATCGACCCGCGGACGCTGCGCCCGCTGGACCTGGACACGATCCTTGAGTCGGTGCGCAAGACGAACCGCTGCGTGATCGTGGAGGAGGGCTGGCCGCACGGCGGCGTGGGCGCGAACCTGGCGGCGCTGATCGCAGAACAGGCGTTCGACGACCTGGACGCGCCGGTGGCGCGGGTGACGGGGGCGGACGTGCCGATGCCGTACTCGAAGCCGCTGGAGGACGTCGCGTACCCGCACGAGCCGCAGATCGTGGCGGCGGCGCTGGCTGTATTGGGCCGGGCGCCCGCCGCCCAGTCGACGAGCGCGGCGGGCGGCTGATGGCGGAGCTGGTGATGCCGCGCCTGTCGGACACGATGGAGGAGGGGACGATCCTGCGCTGGCTGAAGGCGGACGGCGAGCGGGTGGCGCGCGGCGAGGAGCTGGTGGAGATCGAGACGGACAAGGCGACGATGACGTACGAGTCAGACCAGGAGGGGGTGCTGGAGATCGTCGCGGCGGAGGGCTCGACGCTGGCGGTGGGCGAGGTGATCGCGCGCGTGGGTGTGGCGTCGGCGGGTAAGGATGAGGGGCCGGCCTTCGGAGGGCCGGCCGGCGAGCGCGCGCGCAATGACAGCGCAGTGGCGAGCGGTCCGACCCCAGCCGTAGCTTCGTCCGTGGTTTCACCCGCGGCGGTCGACAGCGAGCGTGTGAAGGCGTCGCCGCTGGCGCGGCGCATCGCGCGCGAGAGCGGCATCGACCTGCACGCGGTGAGCGGCAGCGGCCCGGGCGGGCGGATCGTGAAGGCGGACGTGCTGGCGCCGGGCGCGGACGTGGCCACCGCCCATGCCAGTGCGTCGGGCGCTGGCGCCACAGTGGCTCGCGGCGCGTCCACCGCTGAGGGCGCAGCGACCGGCGGAGCGCCCGCCGCGACTCCGCCCACGGGCTCGGCGGCGGCGCTCGAGGGCGTGCTGACGGCGAAGGGCGAGACGACGACGGTGGAGCTGTCGCGCACCCAGCAGACGGTGGCGCGCCGGATGGCGGAGTCGAAGGCGACGATCCCGGACTTCACGCTGCAGATCGACGTGGACATGGAGGAGTGCGTGCAGCTGCGCAGCCAGCTAAAGCAGCTGTCGAGCCCGGGCGGCGCGGTCGAGCCGGCCCCACCCGCCCCGCACGCGCACGAGGTGCCGACGTACAACGACATGGTGGTGAAGGCGAGCGCGCTGGCGCTGCGCGAGCACCCGACGGCGAACGGCAGCTACCGCGACGGGCGCGTGCAGGTGTACTCGCGCGTGAACGTGGGCGTGGCGGTGGCGGCGGAGGGCGCGCTGGTGGTGCCGACGGTGTTCGACGCGGACTCCAAGGCGCTGGGCGAGATCGCGCGCGAGACGCGCGCGCTGGCCGAGCGCGTGCGCGCGGCGACGATCACCCCGCCGGAGCTGGGCGGCGGCACGTTCACAGTGTCGAACCTCGGGATGTACGGCGTGAAGAGCTTCACCGCGATCATCAACCCGCCGCAGGCGGGCATCCTGTCGGTGGGCGCGCTGGCGCCGCGCGCGGTGGTGCGCGAGGGCGAGATGGTGGCGCGCAACACGATGACGCTGGTCCTCGCCTGCGACCACCGCATCCTGTACGGAGCGGAAGCGGCCCAGTTCCTTGCCCGTATTCGCGAGTTGCTTGAGGCTCCCGCGGCGCTCACGCTGTGAGCCGTTGACAGCGTTCGACCGGCCCCGCTGCCGCGTTGCCGGAGCCGCGACCGCGCCTACGATCCGGCTCGGGCCACCCGCCGGCGCCGCGGGCGCTTGCCCTCGGGTGCCTGCAGCTCGGCGAACGAGCGCTCTATGCCCTCCGCGAGCACGTCTATGTCGGGCGCAGCCATGCGGTCGGCGTTGAGGCCGAACACCATCTGGCCGGCGTAAGAGACGACTGCGATCCCGATCGTGTGTCCGGCGAACAGCGGCACCAGCGGCAGAATCTCGACGAGCGGAGCGCCGAACGCGTACAGCCGCTCCCGGGGGCCCGGAACGTTGGTGATCGTCAGGTTGAACATTCGCGTGCCGCCGAACATCGACCGCGCGAGCAACCCGCCGGCGAGCGGCGGGCCCATGTCGGCCAGGTCGACGATCGTCTTGCCACCGGCGCGTTGAGAGCCTGCCTTGAGCTGCTCCGCGCGCTCGACGACGCGGCGGTAGCGTGCGATCGGGTCGGCCTCGGTGACCGGCAGCTCGACAAACAGGGACGTCAGCTCATTGCCGAGCGCGTGCTCCTGATCCTCCGAGCGGATGTTAACCGGCACCTGCGCCCGCAGATCGCCCTGGGGCAGCCCCTCGCCGCGGGACAGCAGCAGGTGTCGCAGCCCGCCCGCGCACAGCGCCAGCACGACGTCGTTGACGGTGCCGCCGAGGCGCGCCTTCGTCGCCTTCACATCCGCGAGGTCCACCCGCACGGTGGCAAAGTGGCGCGTGCCGCTCATCGGGCCGTTCAGGCTCGACTGTGGCGCCCCGATCACCTCGTCGCGCACGATCAGCTCAACCGCCGCCCGCACGCGATCGATCGATTCGCGAGGGTGCAGCGCCGCGCCGACACCTGCCCGCGCCCCACGCAGGACCAAGCCGGGCGAGAGCCAGAACCGGCCATTGTCATGCTCCGTTACCTCCCCGTGACCGTTCGGCAGCGGCTGCAATGGCACCGGCGCAGCCTCCGGGGAGACGTCGAGCAGGGCGTCTGCGATGTCAAGCGAGCCGACGCCGTCGACGAGGCAGTGGTGCGTCTTGGTCGCAAGCGCCCAGCGCCCGCCCTCGAGCCCGTCGATCAGCGTCATCTGCCACAGCGGCCGGTGGCGATCCAGGCGATGCGACCAGAACTCCCCCAGCCACTCGCGCAGCTCCGCCTCCGTGCCCGGCGCCGGCAGCGTCGCGTGGTGCACGTGCGCGTCGGAGTCGAACTCGTCTGCCGGCTCCCACGTCAGCCACGTCAGCGGACCCGCGTGCGTGCCGGATAGCCGCTGAGAAAAGCGGGGCAGGATCCCCACCCGCCCGCGCACGTAGTCGCGGAACTCGGCGAAGTCCGGCGTCCCGCCGCCGGGGAGCGGATCGAAGATGAGCGCCGCGCCGATGTGCATGTGCGCGCTCTCGTCGAACTGCTCGAGCTCGAGGAACATCGTGTCCAGCATGCTCAGCTGCTCGCCCATCGCTCCAACTCCCTCCCAGCGAGATCTACAGCTCGAACGTAACGCGCGCGGATCGAGACCGCATCGGAGTCTTCCCGTGTGGCGGTGCGTACTTCCCCACGTCCTGATAGGCCGCGCCGTCGTGCGACGCGCGGTCCGGCGGCCACAGGCTGGGCGCTAGGCTGGATGGAGCAGATGACAGTCGCCGGCCGATCTTCCGAAGATCTCTGGGTGTGCCACCTGGGCACCGTCCCCTACCGCGACGCCCTTGCCCTCCAGGAGCGGCTCCGCGCCCGGCGCCAGGCAGAGGAGCTGCCCGACACGCTGCTGCTGCTCGAGCACCCGCCCGTCTACACGCGCGGGCGGCGCTCCCATGCCGACGATCTGCCGTTCGGCGAGGACTTCTACCGCGCCAAAGGCATCGACGTCGTCGACGTCGACCGCGGCGGGCAGCTCACCTACCACGGGCCCGGCCAGCTCGTCGGCTATCCGATCATGCGCATCGACGACGTGCACCGCTACCTGCGCACCATGGAAGACGCCATCATCGCCGCGCTCGGCCAGGAAGGCGTGCCGGCGCGCTCGCGCCACGACGAGGGCATCGACTACACCGGCGTGTGGGTCGGCGATCGCAAGATCGCCTCCATCGGCGTGCACGTCTCCCGCGGCGTCACCACCCACGGGTTCGCCGTCAACGTCAACAACGACCTCCAGCCGTTCACCTGGGTCGTCGCCTGCGGGCTGCCCGACGTGACCATGACCTCGGTCGCGCACGAGCTGGCCACCAACGCGGCGCACACGCCGACGCCAGGCACCACGCCCACGCTCGATGCGGCACGGGCGCCAGCGCACACGGCACCAGCGCGGGCGGCGGCGCTCGATTGCCAGCCGGCTCTCTCCTGCTTGCGCAAGCGCATCGCCCACAGCTTCTGTCAAGCGCACGGGCGGCGTCAGCGGCTCGTAACCCCACAGCGACTCGGCATCGACACCGCGAACGCCTCCAGGCGAGCGGAGCGAGCCCCCATAAAAACTCATCAGCCCGCGAGCATCCAGCGGCCCGCCCCCGCCGAAGCGGTGCCCGCGTGAGCGCCACCTCCTCCACCCGCTCGCGCGCCAACCCCGGCGGGATGGACGTGCTGCGCGTGCTCGGGCCCGACGTGCGGCCCATCCGCGAGCGCAAGCCGCCGTGGTTCAAGGTGCCCGCGCCCGGCGGGCAGCGCTACCGCGAGCTCACCGACATGATCCGCGCCGAGAACCTGCACACCGTCTGCCAGGAGGCCGCCTGCCCCAACGTCGGCGAGTGCTGGGAGCGCGGCACCGCCACCTTCATGATCCTCGGCGACACCTGCACGCGCCGCTGCGGCTTCTGCAACGTAAAGACCGGCAAGCCCACCTGGAACGACCCGCTCGAGCCCGCCCGCGTCGCCCGCTCGATCGCGCGCATGGGCCTGCGCCACGCCGTCGTCACCTCCGTCGACCGCGACGACCTCCCCGACAAGGGCGCCTCCGCGTTCGTCGGCGTCATCCGCCAGGTCCGCCGCCAGGCGCCCGGCTGCCAGATCGAGGTGCTCACCCCCGACTTCCAGGGACAGGAGATGCCGCTCGCCAAGGTCATCGCAGAGCGCCCCGACGTCTTCAACCACAACGTCGAGGTCGTCCCCCGCCTATATCCGCTCGCCCGCCGCGGCTCGCAGTTCGAGCGCTCCTGCCGCGTGCTGCGCCTCGCACACGAGCTCGGCGAAGGGCACGTCGTCACCAAGTCAGGGCTCATGGTCGGCCTCGGCGAGACCCACGACGAGATGGTCGACACGTTCGCCGCGCTCAGGCAAAGCGGCGTGCAGGTGCTCACCGTCGGGCAGTACCTGCGCCCCTCCGAGCGCCACCTCCCCGTCGTGCGCTACTGGCACCCCGACGAGTTCGCCGCACTCGAGCGCGCCGCGTATGAGCTCGGCTTCGACCACGTCGCCGCCGGCCCGCTCGTGCGCTCCTCCTACCACGCCGACCAGCACGTGCCGCAGGCGCGTCCAGGCGTGGGGCCGCTGGCTGACTCAGGTGTCGGACCGCTCGCTGCGAGCGGCTAGTCTCGCCCGATCTTCCCCCTCAAAGACAACATCCCGCTCGCGCGGTTCCCGATCGTCACCGTCGTCATCGTCGCGATCAACGTCGTCGTCTACCTGCTCGAGATCCGCCACGGCGGCAGCTTCTTCGGCGGGCCCACGGGCGGCGTCGAGGTGCACTACGGCGCCATCCCCTACGAGCTCACCCACCCCGGCAAGCACTGCGAACTGCTGACCCTGCACACGCTCACCGGCGTCGGCGAATCGATCGCCTGCCAGGGACAGCCCGGCGTCACCGGCACGCCCGGGCCGCAGCCCGCCACCTGGGAGACCGTGTTCACGTCCATGTTCCTGCACGCCAGCTTCCTGCACATCTTCGGCAACATGATCTTCCTCGCCATCTTCGGCCCCACCGTCGAGGACGCAATGGGGCGGCTGCGCTTCCCCGCCTTCTACCTGCTCGGCGGGCTCGTCGCGCTCGGCGCGCAGGTCGCCGCCGACCCCAGCTCCACCGGGCCCACGCTCGGCGCCTCCGGAGCGATCGCCGCCGTGCTCGGCGGCTACATCCTGCTGTACCCCCGCGCGCGCGTGCTCGCGCTCGTGTTCATCGTCTTCTTCTTCACGCTCATCGAGGTCCCAGCCATCTTCCTGCTCGGCTTCTGGTTCCTCGAGCAGCTCTACCTCGGCGCCGCCGGCCTCGCCGGCACGGGCAGCGAAGAAGGCGTCGCCTACTTCGCCCACATCGGCGGCTTCGCCTTCGGCCTGCTCGTCATCCGGCTGTTCGTATGGCGCCGCCCGCGCGCCGGAGCCCTCGCATGACCCGCCTGCTCGTGCTCGGCGCGGTGCTCGTCTTCATCGCCGGTTTCGCCTTCCTCACCGCCGCCGCCATCGCCAAGGAAGGGGTCACCTTCGCGACGCTGCTGTCCGCCTTCATCCTCGTGCTGCTCGCAGTTGGCATCGTCGGCGCACTGCGCAATCCTCCACGCAGATGAGCTCCTCTCCGTTTCTCACCCCCGGCCAGAGCCGTCAGCGGCGGGCGCTCGCCGCGCGGCGCAGGCGGCGCAAACGGATGGCGGTCGTCGGCGTGCTCGCGCTCGGTGTGCTCGCCGTCCTGATCGGCGAGATGGGGCTCGCCAGCGGCTCCGGCGAACGGCCGCGCGCCGCTTCCGCCGCCGCCCACGCAAAAGGCTCCACGCGCGCGACACGCGTCGCCGCTCCCGCGCGCTCCCCCTACGGCTTCCCGCTCGCCAAGCCCGCGCTCGCGCTCGCCGGCATCTCCTCGCCCCTGAAGGACCCCGTGCAGGTCGCCTTCAGCCGCCCGCCGCGGGCGGGGCTGTTGTTCAACCTGTCGACCGGGCAGGTGCTGTGGCAGCGCAACCCCTACCTGCGGGTGCCCATCGCCAGCCTCACCAAGATGATGACCGTGCTCCTCGTCGTGCAGTCCGCGCCACCCGACGCGCCCGTGCTCGTCACCCGCGAAGCTGTCGACATGCCCGGCTCCAAGGTCGGCGTGCTGCCCCTCCATCGGCACGTCAAGCTCGAGAGCCTGCTCTACGGACTGCTGCTGCCCTCCGGCAACGACGCCGCCGTCGCGCTCGCGCAGCACGTCGCCGGAACCGTCAACAAATTCGTCGTGCGAATGAACGAAGAGGCCGCCAGACTCGGGCTCGGCTGCACCCGCTACTCCTCGCCGTCCGGCTTCTACGACGCCGGCAACTACTCCTGCGCCGCCGACCTCGCCGTGCTCGCCCACGTCGACATGCAGCAGCCCCGCATCGCCAAGGTCACGGGCACCTACGAAGCGATCCTGCCGTTCCCCATCAAGGGCGGCAAGCTCTACCTCTACAACAACAACCCGCTGCTCATCTACAAATACCCCGGCGTCACCGGCATGAAGACCGGCCAGACCGAAGCCGCCGGACGCTGCCTCGTCGCCACCGCCGAGCGCCACGGCGTGCGCCTCGGCGCGATCGTGCTCAACTCCGAAGACCCCGGCACCCAGGCCCGCCAGCTGCTCGACCTCGGCTTCGAGGACGTCTACCACCAGCCGATCGTGCCCGAGGCGCCGTTCCCGCCCGGCGCCTGAGCCGCGACTGCACGGCTCGCGCGACTCACCCGACTCCCGTTGGGCCGTGGGATGTCTCGTCGCGCACGCGCCGATAGCCATGGTTATACGAGATTCGCCGCCATTGGACACCACCACGCGCCGGGGTGTACCGTTCCGGGTCCGCTAGATTGACTGGTCAGTCAGCCAAAGGAGACGCCGTGGATCTCGACGACACACCCGAGCAGGCCGCCTATCGCGCCCAGGTGCGCAGCTGGCTCGAAGCGCACAAGGCCGAAGCGCCCGTCCTGCAAGGGCCTGGAGCGCTCGAGGACGAGGACGAGATCGTCGCCGCGCGCCGCGTCTGGCAGGGCAAGCTCGCCGAGGCCGGGCTCGCGGGCGTCACCTGGCCGAAGGAGTACGGCGGGCAGGGACTCGGCCCGATCGAGCAGGTCATCTGCAACCAGGAGATCGGCCGCGCGAAAGTGCCCGGCATCCTCGACGCGATCGGCGTCGGCATGCTCGGGCCCACGCTCATCGCCCACGGCTCCGAGGAGCAGAAGTCGCGCTACCTCGGGCCGATGCTCCACGGCGACGAGGTGTGGTGCCAGCTGTTCTCCGAGCCCGCCGCCGGCTCCGACCTCGCGGCGGTGCAGGCGCGCGCGCGCCAGCAGGACGACGGCAGCTGGCGGCTGACCGGCCAGAAGGTGTGGACGACCAACGCCCAGTTCGCCTCCTACGGGCTGCTGCTCGCGCGCACCGACCCCGACGTGCCCAAGCACAACGGCCTGACGATGTTCGTCGTGCCGATGGACGCCGACGGCGTCACCGTGCGCGGCCTGCGCCAGATCTCCGGCGAGGCTGAGTTCAACGAGGTGTTCTTCGACGATGTCGCGCTCGACGAGCACGCGGTCGTCGGCGGCGTCGGCAACGGCTGGGGCACCGGCCTGACCACGCTGATGTTCGAGCGCGTCACCATCGGCCTCGGCAGCGAGGGCATGGGCTACAACTCGACCCGCTTCGCCGGCGCCATCGCCGCCGACGAGCACGCCCGCCACGACCCCGAGATCCGCCACCAGCTCGGCGAGGTCGCAAGCGAACTGCTCGCCGTGCGCTTCACCGGCTACCGCACGCTCTCCGCGCTGCAGAAAGGCCAGATTCCCGGCCCCGAGGCGGGCCTCGCGAAGGTCACGATCGTCGCCGGCGCGATCAAGGCCGGCGACCTGATCGCCGACGTGATCGGCCCCGACGCGCTGACCGAGGACAGCCAGTGGGCGTACATGATCTCGTTCCTGCCCGGCCTGAAGTCCGCCGGCGGGACCGAAGAGATCCTCAGGAACACAGTCGGCGAGCGCGTCCTCGGGCTGCCCCCCGAGCCGCGCCTTGACAAGGGCATCCCATTCTCGGAGCTTCGCTCCAAGGAAGGAGCGGCAGCATGAATCTCGCACTCTCCGACGAGCAGGTGTTCCTGCGCGAGGCCGCCCGCGGCGCGCTCTCGCGCTTCAAGACGCTCGAGGCCGCGCGCGAGGCGCTCGACGGCGACGAGCACGCGCTGCCCGACCTGTGGCCGACCGCCAGGGAGGCCGGCTGGCCCGGCCTGCTGATCGACGAAGCCCACGGCGGCGCCGGCCTGGACGCGTTCGACGCGATGCTCGTGCTCGGCGAGTGCGGCCGCGTGATCGCCGGCATCCCGCTGCTCGGGCACCTGCCCGCCACCGCAATCCTCGGCGACGCTCCAAACGCGGGCGAATTCATGCCCGCGCTCGCAACCGGCGAGCGGCGCGCCGCCTACCTGCCCGCGCAGCCCCCCGGCGAGCTCGACAAGCGCTGGAGCACCGACCCCGCCGCCGGCTCCGCCCGCGGCGAGGCGCCCACCGCCGGCGCGGCCGGCGCGGACGGGCGGGTTCCGGTCACCGGCAGCTTTGCGTTCGTCCCCGACGCGCCCGGCGCCGACACGCTCGTCGGCGTCGCGCTGCAGGATGGCAAGCCGGTTGGTGTCGCAATCCTCGCCGACGCGCCCGGGGTGAAGATCGAGCCCGTCACGCGCTATGACTCGACGCGCTCGCTCGGCCACGTCACGCTCGAGAACGCTCCCGCGGTCGTCCTCGACTGCCCCGAGGAGACGCTCGCCGCCGCGTGGTACCTCGCGCAGGCGCTGATCGCCGCCGAGTCGCTCGGCAGCGTCGAAACCGCGCTCGACGTGTCCGTCGCCTACGCCAAGGAGCGCTTCACGTTCGGCCGCGCCATCGGCTCCTACCAGGCGGTCAAGCACTCGCTCACCGAGGTGCTGCGCCAGCTTGAGAACGGGCGCTCGCTGCTCTACTACGCCGGCTGGTCGCGCGCTGGCGCGCCTGCGGAGTTCCCGCTCGCCGCCAGCGCCGCGCGCTCGGTCGGCGGCCGTGCGCTCGACACAGCCGCGCGCACCATGATCTCCGTGCACGGCGGCATCGGCGCCACCTGGGAGCACGACGCGCCGCTGTATTTCCGCCGCGCGCAGCTCTCAAGGCGCCTGCTCGGAGGCACCGGCCAGGCGACCGACCGCGTCGCCGGCGAGCTGTTCGCACAGGCCGACGCCGCCTGAGGGCGGCGTCGGGCCTACGACGTTTCGATCTGGCTTTCCACGACCTTCTGCGCGAACCGCAGCATCCCCAGCGCGACCCACGGGTACTGCCCCGCTCGCACGCGTAGCCCGATCTCGCCGTTCGGTCGCATCACCTCCACGATCGTGATCACGCGGCCGATCTGGTAGGCGTCGCCGAAGTCGGATTCGATCGCGTCCATCTCCTCGGCCACTTCCTGCATCAGCTTGGCCCTCGGGTTGGGGGGTGCGCCGGCCTCGCCCTGCTCGTCATTCTCTGCGCCTGCCATGAGGTTCCCTCCGTTGATGGTCGAACGATATGAAGCTAGTTGCCTTCGGGGGCGGTGTCGCGTCCGGGCGCGGACCTCGCGGCACGCGTGGCCGCCACCGCCTTCGGCTTCTGCTTGGCTTCTTCGGCTTCCAGCGCCGCCAGCACCGGCGCGCCGTACGCGGCCTGGACCGCTTCGACCATCGCAGGTTCCAGCCCGCAGTTGATGCAGAAGCCATGCTGCGACCAGCCGATCGCGCGCGCGAGCACCTGGTCGGCGTACGTGACGCCCGTCGCGTCATGGCCGTAGTAGTCGTACGCGGCGTCCCACGCCGATTCGTTCAGCGCGTATTCGGCGCCGTCCGCCGACAGCAGGTGCGCGCCCGCCATGATCGCGTCGAAGTCGTCGTAGATCGACGGGTGCGTGGCGGTCATGTGGTCGTAGTGCGCGGGGCGCTTGCCGTAGATGTAGGAGTCGGCCACCAGGTCCCACGTCGTGACCGGACCGTTGGTGACGTTGAACTGCATCGGCCCGCCGCAGCAGTGGGCGAAGTTCAGGCCGTGGTAGGTGCTCGGCGCCGTCGAGAACGCGCTCTCCTGTCTGTGGATCGAGGCCAGCAGCAGCCAGTTGACGCCGAACGTGCGCTGCGCGGTTGCGTAGATCGGATAGAAGCCTTCCATCCACGCCCGCGGGATGTGCGTCTGCGTCGCATCGACGAAGCTGCGCGCCTGCAGGCGCTGCTGTTCGGACGACGGCTGCGCGACGATCTTCGCACGGGCGTTTGCGCTCGTGGCCGCGTCTGCGGACCCGATGCCCGCCACGGGAGTCGCCGCCGAAACCAGCACCGGCGGGGGCGCCACCGGTGTGCTCGCGCGCCCGACCACACCCGTCAGCACCGCGATCAGCACCGCCAGCCCGAGCGCCGCGATCGTGCACGCGAGCAGCCACGCGCCCCGTTCCGAGGGCGGGGCGGGCGGCGATGCGTATCGATTCTCAGACACAGCACCTCATCCTACGCGGGCGCCGCGCCGATCATGGGCCTATCGGGTTAACGCCCAGTACAGCCATGAGAGCTTGCATACGCACGCCAACGCTCCTCCTGTCCACGCTCACGGCGACGGTCTGTCTCGCCTGGCCCGCGTCGGCGGCCCCGGCAGCGACGGCGCCGACCACGGCTCCGACCGCCTCGCCGCCGCCCGCGTCAGCACCCGTCCTGAGCGCAGCCCAGCAGCGCTACCTGGCGCTCGCGCAGGCCGGCGTCGCGCGCGCGCAGAGGCGTTGGCGCGACCCGCGTCGCGGCTGGTATGACGCGCGGCTGGGCGACCGCGAACGCTACCCGCTGGCCACCATCTGGGACATCGTGCCGCTGTTCGAGTCGCTCGACGCGATCGCCATCGCCCAGCCGAGCGCCGCCAACCTGCACGCGCTCGCGCGCTTCGCCGCGGGCGCCGAGCGCTACCTCAACCGCGGGCTGCGGCCGGTTCCCGGCTATTCCCCCTATCCCGGCGACCGCGAAGCGGACACGGAGACGTGGTTCGACGACAACGGCTGGTGGGGGCTCGCGTTCGTCGAGGCCTACCGCGCCACCGGCACGCGCCGCTATCTCGCGGACGCCGAACGCGCGCTGCGCTACATCGCCGCCGCCGGCTGGGATCCCAGCGGCGGCGGCATCTGGTGGAACACCCGCCACCCCTACAAGTCCGGCCCGGCGCTCGCCGCCGACACGCTGCTGGCGACGCTCATCTACCAGCAGGACCGCTCCGCGTTCGCGCTCGCGCAGGCGCAGCGGTTCACCGCGTGGGCGAACACGGCCGGCTTCAGCGAAGCCCAGGGGCTCTACGCCGACAGCAGCGTCAGCGCGACCCCCGTCGACTACATCGAGGCGCCGCTGATCTACGCCCAGGCGCTGCTCTGCCAGCTGACCGCCACCGCTGGCGACTGCCAGCGCGCCGAACAGCTGAAGGCCGCCGCGCTGCGCCGCTTCGGCTACCTGCTCGACTTCTCGCCCCAGTACGACGCCATCTACCTGCAGTGGATGCTCGCGCTGTACGCGCTCGACGGCGACCGCGCGCTGTACCAGCTCGCCGCTGAGAACGCGCGCGCCGCGCAGACGCGCGCCGCCAACGGCGAAGGGCTGTACCTGCTCTCCTGGAATGGCCAGACGCTGCCCGCCTTTGACGCCGAACCGGGCATGCTGCAGACGCAGGCCGCCACCACCAGCGTGTTCGCGTGGCTGGCTGTGTACCCGCCGCCGGCGGGTTAGCGGCAATGCCGTTTACCTAAAGTCCAGAGCCGACTTCCGCTCTCGGTAGAAAGAGGCGGCTTGCCAAAGGTGCGGCCGCGCAGCTCGTCCGAAGCAAGGGACGGACATCCAAACGACGTGCCCGTGCGCACGCTCACGCTGGCAAGGGTCATATGTGTCGGGTAGAGCTAGAGCCGATGCTCTCTAGCCCGTCTCAGAAGCAGTTCTAGTAGGCGCCGCTCGGTAGCCGCCGGAAAGGGCTTTGTGGTGCGCCTGGCCTTCAAGACGATGTCTGACGCCCCTACCGCGAAGCCGACGGTATCCCCGTAGAAGAGGGGACGAGTTCGTCTCCCGACAAGGACGGCGGCCAGCGTTCCGCTTTCGCGTAGTCCGTATGTCTGTGCCCCGGGTAGCTCGAATCGCAACGGGGAAACGTCGACGTGGCTCTCGTACGGTTCATGATCGATTTGCCCCGGATGTGTGGTCCAGTGCGCCGTGACGCAGGCACGCGTGTGGGAACTACCGGCGGATTCGGCAGCTCGTCTCGCAAGTGCTTCGCTTCTCATCACGTAGACCGTCGCGTATAGGCGTTCTGTCGGCGGCACGCCGAAGATCGGCGAGATAACGCCGGTCACCTCGCCACTCCTGGGCACATCGGCCCCGCAGTGATCGACGATGGCACCAAACGGCAGCCCATTGAACTCACCTTCTCGGCCATACGCGGTCAGCCCAGGAACATCGGTCGCGCGGAGATTGACCACGGAGGCGTACGAGTTCGCCTGCGCCTTCGTGATCGTCGTGTGGGTAGTACCACAGCCGGCCACAAGGCCAGCCGTCGCGACGAGAACCCACATGATCGCGACAATGCGACACATGTCTGCATGGTCGCAGGCTCTCCCTTCGCGCGCCAAGCGGCGTCTCGGCTGGCACAGGTCTGGCTACCGCTCTGGACGAGCAGCAGCCAAGCCGACGCCCGACGCTGCGCTCGCTATCCACGCCGAGCAGCAGCCTGCCGACGGCGCGGTATTGGGGTTAACGGGGCCTCACGCGTCGCTGATCTGGCGCGCACGGCCAGCTCGGTCGTGCTCAAACGCCGGCGCCATCTGTTCGAGTGCTGCGCGATCAAGGCCAATGTCCTCTGCGGCAACTCGCCATTGGCTGGTGGCGTCGCTGACCTCGCCGAGCACTACGCGGGCGTGATCGGAGTCGAGCCGGAAGTAACCGGCAACGCTCATCAGCGTGTCGACAGACGCCGTAGTGTCATCAAAGTCGATAGCTGTGCTCAGGTACTTTGGCCCAGGGCTCGGATCCGGGTTGAGGTCGAAGGCCGGCGCCAGCATCCAGCCGGCGCTGGTGGTGCGCAGGAATCCGTGGTTGCGCAGGTGATCGTCAGTGTTGGAGATGAGGACGGAGAACGCGATGCGACGCCACAGCTGCCGTAGGTCCTGACTGGCCTCGGGAGAGTGGCGCTCTATCACCTCGGCGATATCGAGATAGCTGGCCTGGTCGCCGTCGCCTGCTTCGAGCATCGTCAACGCGCTCACGTAGCCGATGCGCAGATCTCCAGCGCGATCGAATCGCTCGACGATAAGCACAGCCTTCCCGTCGATTACCTGCACCGTCCAGTCCTCCACATTGATCCCAGCTGCATGGGCCAACTGCAGTGCGACGGCCTCCCACCGAATCACATCCCAATCGTCTCGAGCCGCGCTGGGGAACTTGGCAATCGACACCCTGCCCTGGGCGTCGAGCACATGCGCCTTGGGGCGCGCACCACCCAGAGAGCTCCCGCCGCGGAGCAGGAGGCGCAGCTCGTCTTCGCCTGCCTCGTCGCGCTCCAGCAGATCAGCCGCACCCAGGAGCTTGGGGAGGTCGAGGAGCGGCGGAACTCCAGTCCGCTCGTCAGCCATGAACGTGCCGGCGGCTGGATCGCGCAGGCGCAGCGCGCCCTGGCGCAGATCGTCGCGGACACCGAGCAGGTAGTCGATCTCGCCGAAGTTGCGCTCCGCGCCGCCGTCGCGACGCACTCGCTGGCGCTCAGCCCGGTCGATCAACCTACGGCCCCACCTATCCGGAGCGCAGTCGGAGAGGGCTCCGAACATCGCCTGGTCGCGACGCGTCTGCAGCTGGCCAGTGACAAGGGGCAGGCTCGGGTCGAGCTCATAGGCATCGCGGCGAGCCAGATACTCGCTCGTATAGCTGAACGTCGCCGACTCTCGCCCCCGGCGGCGATGTGACCACAGCCGGCCAGCAAGGACATCCTCGCCCCCGATCTGCACGAAGACCTCGACCTCTGTCTCAGCCATCGCCGCGGATGGTCAGGTCGCGAGGTCGAACCCGCTGCGGAAGCTGTTCGTCAGATCGCATTCGCCCAACATCGGTCTCGTACGGATCCAGCGCCCTGGGGACGCTGTCCAGGACACCGAGTGCGCGAAGAACCCGGAGCAGGTTCTCCACGCTCACACCTCCGTCACCGCCCTCGAGGCGGCCCAGCGTGTCGCGCGAAACACTCGACCTGTCAGCCAACTGAGCCTGCGTCAGGCCGCGCAGCTTGCGCCATGCGGAAACGTCGTCTGCGATGAGACGCAGCGCCCGACTGACCGGAGGCGGCACCGGACGTGCGTCACCGCGACCACGACCACGAGAAGTTTTCTGTTGCATATAGCCGACACTATAGCAGTTAGTGTCAGCTATATCAGCCTTTACATTGTGCACACGTTAGGATGCCGCCAGCTACGCTCTGATCTCGCCGAGGAACGCGAGCAGCTCGGGAATCACGACTTCCGGCTTCTCGCGGTGCGGCCAGTGGCCCGCGCCCTCCACGATCAGCGCCCGGCTCGGCGCCGGCATCAGCTCGGCGGTGCGGACGAACAGCCGCGCCGGCGCCAGCCCGCCGTCGTCGCCGACGATCAGCCCGCGCACGTTCGGGACGCGCGCGGTCACCTGCGGCGGGCTGCCGAGCAGCGGCAGGTCGCGGTAGTAGCTGATCGCGCCGTCGAGCGTCGCCGGCGAAGACAGCGCCCGCTTGGCGCCGCGCAGCGTCTCCTCGCGCTCCGGACCCGACCAATTGGGAGACCAGCGCCGATACAGCTTGTCGAGGTACGCGAAGTCGTTGCGCCCGCAGGCCCACGCCGCCCACGGAAGCTTCAGCCCCAGGAAGTGGCGCACCGCCCAGAACGCGGGCGGCGTGCGCTCGAGCACCGCCGGGTGCGGGATCCCGAACGTCGCGATCGCGCGCACCCGCTCGGGGGCGAGCGACGCCGCCGCGTAGGAGACCAGCGCGCCCCAGTCGTGGCCGACGAGCACGGCGCTCGAGAGGCCGAGCGCGTCCAGCAGCCCCAGCGCGTCGCGCCCCAGCGTCTCGGGGTCGTAGCGGCGCCCCGGGACGAGCGTCTCCTGGCGGTAGCCGCGCAGCCACGGCACCGTCACGCGCCAGCCGGCGCCCACGAGCGCCTGCTCGATCTGCGACCACGAGTAAGGCGTGTCCGGGAAGCCGTGGAACAGCACCACGTCCGGGCCCTCGCCTCGCCTGGAGACGACGAAGCGCTGGCCGTCGCCGTCGATCGTCTCGAAATCCATCGCCAACCTCACACGCCGAGCGCGCGCCGAGCGAACCTGTCCCATACGAGGTCCGGCAGCAGGCGCCTGATGAGCAGCATCGCCTTCGCGTCCGTACCGACGACGTAGCGGGCGCGCATGCGCGGCGCGGTGAGCGCGCGCTCGATCGTCTCGGCCACGCGCTCCGGCGGGATGCCGCGCTTCGCCGTGTCCTCCAGGACCTTGTCCATCGCCGCCGCCACGTGACCGTAGACCTCCTGCAGCTCTGGCGGAACGACCACGCGCTCGGCTTCCGCGCGGCTCTTGTCCCAGATCGGCGTCGCCACCGAGCCGGGCTCCACGAGCGCCACCCGCACGCCCGAGGTGCGCAGCTCGACGCGCAGCGAGTCGCCGAACGCCTCGATCGCGTGCTTGGACGCAGCATAGGGAGCGGTGAACGGCATCGCCACGCGCCCGCCGATCGAGGACACGAACACGATCCGCCCGCCCGCACGCCGCAGCGCCGGCAGCAGCGCCTGCGTGACCGCCACCTGGGCTAGCACGTTCACGTCGAACTGCCTGCGCAGGTCCTCCTGCGAGACCAGCTCCAGCGGGCCGCCGACGCCCATGCCGGCGTTGTTGACGAGCGCATCGAGCCCGCTCCGCGACGGGGCGCCGTCGCGCGCCGCCTGCTCCTCGACGGCAGCAGCCGCCGCCTGCACCTGCGCGGCGTCGGTCACCTCGAGCGCCAGCGCCACCACCCGCCCGGACGAGCCCGCGTCCGCCATCAGGCGTTCCCCGGCCGCCGGGTCGCGCACGCCCGCGAGCACCGTCCAACCGCTGGCCGCCAGCCGCAGCGCGGTCGCGCGCCCGATGCCCGTGGACGCCCCGGTGATCAGTGCGAGCGGCACGCGCACGACGTTACCCGACTGCGAGCGTGGGAGGAGCCTCACCCCCCGATTAGCACGCGCTTAGGATTCGCGGCGATGGTTGCGCGCGTGAAAATGCCTGCTTTTGCAGGGCGATCGTCGCTCACGCGCCCGCCGGTCAACCGCACGGCGATCGCCGCCGCCCGCACGGCGATCGCTGCCGTTCTGCTCGCCGCCGTCGCCGTCCTCGCCGGCTGCGGCTCGACGCCGAAGGCCGGCACCTCAGGCATCGCCGAACTGCAGAGCTCGAGCGTGCCGAGCGGCTGCCCGGCGGCGGTGCTCGACACCCTCACGAGCGTGCTCGAGCGCGTCTACCGCGAGGGCGTCCACGGCCAGCGGGTCGGCAGCGCCGAATACCTGGTCGCACACTCGCAGGCGCTGCGCGCGGCGGTGGAAAGCGGGAACAGGGCTGCCGCGCTGGCCGCCGCGCGCGCGCTGCTGGCGACCGGGCACATGGCCGACCTGAGCGTCAGCCGCGCCAGCCAGCCGTTCGTCGCGGTCGGTGGCCCCGCGCTCGCGCCGCTGCACGGCACGCTCACGGGCGCCGGCGGCGCGCCGATCGCCAGCTACACCGCGAGCGTGTGGGCGGACGAAGGCTTCCTGATCGAGGCCCGCGGCATCAGCCAGGGGCTCGTCGCGCTGCGCGCCGGCGCAATCAGTGTCGGCGGCTCGCCGGCACTCGGCACGCGCGCGCTCGCGCAGGAAGGAACGCTGACGTTCGAACACGTTGCCTACGCCTACACCTCGTTCGCAGTGCAGACCTATCCGTCCGGCGCCCTGCGCGTGTACCTGCTGATCCCGATGCGCAAGAGCGCCGCCCTCTGCGGACGCACGAGCCAGGACACGACCGTCAACACGCTCAAACACGTGGCCGACCTGATCTACTTCGGCGAGCTCGGCCACAGCGCGCACAAGCAGGTGCTCCGCGTGCAGCACAACCGGGCGCTGCTGGCAGCCGTCGCCCGCCGCGAACCGGCCGCCACCGAAGCGGCGGTCAAGGCGCTGCTCAACCAGCACATCGTGCGCCTGCGGGTGAGCGCCGGGGGCAAGCTCCTGTCGGACGTTGGCGGCCCGTACGTGCTCGCGCCGGTGCGCGCGCCGCTGCGCCTGCACGGGCGCACGATCGGCAGCTTCGTGCTCTCGATCCAGGACGACGAAGGCTACCTGCGGCTGAGCAAGCGCCTGGCGGGGCTCGACGTGCTCATGTACATGAACGCCGAAGTGCCCTCGCAGCTCGTCAAGGACAGCCTCGGCCCCCCGCCCGGGCCCGCGTTGGACGCGGTCCCCGCCAGCGGCGCCTACAGCTACGGCGGGCGCTCGTTCCGCGTCTTCACCGTCCACGCCGGCGCGTTCCCCTCGGGGCCGCTGACGATCCGCGTGCTCGTTCCGCTCCCCTACTCGTAGGCTGGCTCAGGCCGGCGCGAGCGAGTCCTGCTTGGCGCGCAGCGCCGCCAGCAGCTGCTCGAAGGACTCCGAGAATTTTTCGACGCCCTCGCGCTCGAGCGTGTCCGTGAGGTCCTCGTAGTCGACGCCCACCCGCGCGAGCTCCGCCAGCAGCGCGTCGGCCTCCTCCAGGTCGCTCTGCAGGCGCGGCTGCGGGCTGCCGTGGTCCTGGTAGGCCTCGATCGTCTCCTCCGGCATCGTGTTGACGGTGTCCGGGCCGATCAGCTCGTCCACGTACAGCGTGTCCGTGTAGGCGGGGTTCTTGGTCGAGGTCGAAGCCCACAGCACGCGCTGGGGCGTCGCGCCCTTGCCCACCAGGTACTCCCAGCGCGGGCCGCTGAATGCCTCCAGGTAGTGCCGGTAGGCCAGCCGCGCATTGGCGATCGCCAGCTTGCCCTGCAGCTCCACCGGCGCGTCGAGCGCCTGCAGGCGTTTGTCGGCCTCGGTGTCGATGCGCGAGACGAAGAAGCTCGCGACCGACGCGACCGCGCGCGGGTCGCCGCCCTCGGCGACGAGCCGCTCGAGCCCGCGGATGTAGGACTCGGCGACCTCCGCGTAGCGCTGCAGCGAGAAGATCAGCGTGACGTTGATCGAGTGGCCCTTCGCGATCACGTCCTCGATCGCCGCGAGGCCCGGCCTGGTCGCCGGGATCTTGACCATCAGGTTGGGGCGCTCGACGGTCTCGTGCAGGCGCAGCGCCTCGCGGTAGGTCTGCAGCGTCTCGTATGCCAGTCGCGGGTCGACCTCGAGCGAGACGTACCCGTCGCGCCTGCCGCTGCGCTCCCACACCGGGCGGAAGAGGTCGCACGCGTCCTTGATGTCCTGCTGGGCCAGCGCCCAGAAGCTCTGCTCGAGATCGCTGCTCTGCGCCGCCAGCTCGTGCAGCTGCTCGTCGTAGGCGCTGCCCGTGGACATCGCCTTCTCGAAGATCGTCGGGTTGGACGTGGCGCCGACGACGGAGTCGGTGTCGATCAGCTCCTGCAGGTGCCCGCCGCGAATCGACTCGCGCGAGAGGAAGTCCACCCAAACGCTCTGGCCGAAGCCCGAAAGGCGCTCGAGGGGCGGGGCTGCATCGGCGGACATGGCGTCTCCTGTCAGTGGCTCGATTCGAGCACGGCTTGCGCGCGCGCCAGGATGTTCTCGACACTGAAGCCGAGCTCCTTGAGGACCGTATTACCCGGTGCAGACGCGCCGAAGCGGTCGATGCCGAGCACGTCGCCGTCCAGCCCAACCCACTTCCACCAACTCATGCTCGCGCCCGCCTCGACCGCCAGGCGCGCCCGCACCGCGGGCGGGAGCACCTGCTCGCGGTACTCCGCGGACTGCGCTTCGAACAGCTCCATGCACGGCATCGACACGACGCGCACGCGCGTGCCGCGCTCGGCGAGCGAGCGTCCCGCCTCGAGCGTCAGCGGCACCTCCGCGCCGGTGGCGATCAGCACGATCTCGGGAGCCCCGCCGGCGGCGGAGTCCCACAGCACGTAGCCCCCTCGCTGCAGGCTCTCCGCAGCGGCGACTTCGGCCCGGTCCAGCACCTCGATGTTCTGGCGCGAGAGCAGCAGCGCGACCGGCCCGTCCTCGCGCTCGAGCGCCGCCCGCCACGCGGCGGAGGCCTCGTTGGCGTCGCCCGGGCGGATCACCCACAGGTCGGGGATCGCGCGCAGCGACGCGAAGTGCTCCACCGGCTGGTGCGTCGGGCCGTCCTCGCCCACGGCGATCGAGTCGTGCGTCCACACCCACACCACCGGCAGGCCCATCAGCGCCGACAGCCGCACCGCGCCGCGCATGTAGTCGGAGAACATCAGGAACGTCGAGCCGTACGGTTTGACGATGCCGCCGTGCGCCGCCGCGCCGTTGACGATCGCGCCCATCCCGTGCTCGCGGATCCCGAACGGGACATTGCGCCCGGCGTGCACGCTCGAGAACTCGCCGGCGCCGTCGAACACCGTCTTGGTCGACTCGACCAGGTCGGCGGCGCCGCCGATCATGGTGGGCGCGAACTCCGAGAACGCGGCCATGATCTTCTGGCCGGCCGCGCGTGTGGCGATCTGCCCGCCCGCGGCGAAGCTCGGCAGCGCCTCGCGCCAGCCCTCGCGCAACCGCCCCGACCACGCCAGATCCCAGTCCGCGGCCAGCTCCGGGAACGCCCTGCGCCACGCGTCGAAGCGCTCCTGCCACTCTCCCTGAGCGTCGCCGCCGCGCGCGCTCAGCGACATGTGCTCGTACACGCGCTCGTCGACCCAGAAGCTCTGCTCGGGGTCGAAGCCCATCACCTGCTTGGTCGCCGCCACCTCCGCCTCGCCGAGCGGCGCGCCGTGCGCCTTGGCGGTGTCGACCGCGTGCGGCGCCGGGTAGGCGATGTGCGAGCGGATCGCGATGAACGACGGCCGCTCCGTTTCCTCCCGCGCCGCCGTGATCGCCGCCTGCAGCGCGTCGAGGTCCTCCGAGTCCTCCACGCGCTGCACGTGCCAGCCGTCGGCCGCCAGGCGCGCCGTGTGGTCCTCGCCGTCGAAGGAGATCGCGGTGGAGCCGTCGATCGTGATGTGGTTGTCGTCGTAGCAGACGATCAGCTTGCCCAGCTTGAAGTGCCCGCCGATCGACGCCGCTTCCTGGCTGACGCCCTCCATCAGGTCCCCGTCCGAGCAGATCGCGTAGACGTGGTGGTCGACCACCGTGCTTCCCGGGCGGTTGAAGCGGTCCGCGAGGAAGCGCTCGGCCATCGCCATCCCGACCGCGTTGCCGAGCCCCTGCCCGAGCGGGCCGGTCGTGACCTCGATGCCCGCCGTGTGGCCGCGCTCGGGGTGTCCAGGCGTGCGTGAGCCCCACTGGCGGAACTGCTGCAGATCCTCGATGCCCAGGTCGTATCCGCACAGGTGCAGCAGCGAGTACTGCAGCACGCACGCGTGGCCCGCGCTCAGCACGAAGCGGTCGCGGTCAGGCCACGCCGGGTCGGCGGGGTTCGCGCGCAGGAAGCGCTGGAACAGCGTGTACGCGAGCGGCGCCAGCGCCATCGCGGTGCCGGGGTGACCGGCGTTGGCCTTCTGCACCGCGTCCATCGACAGCGCGCGGATCGTGTCGATCGACAGCCTGCGGACCTCCGCGTCATCGAGCGCGGTCGCGCCGGCCGGTGCGCTGCTCGACTGCGGTGAAGCGGCCATTGCAGTCGATCCTACTAGCGATTCCTGCCGCTAGAGTCCCGAGACCGTGTCCGAGCATTGCTGCGACGTCGGCAGGGGCATCACCCTCTGCTACGAGACCTTCGGCGAGCGATCCAACCCGACCGCCCTGCTGATCATGGGCCTGGGCACGCAGATGATCGCCTGGCACGAGGACTTCTGCCGCGAGCTCGCCACACGGGGCCTGCACGTGGTGCGCTTCGACAACCGCGACATCGGGCGCTCGACCCACATGAGCGGGCGCCCGCCGAGCACCGCGCAGCTGCTGACGCGCTCCAGCCGCGCGGCGCGCTACACGCTCGGCGACATGGCCGACGACGCCGCCGGGCTGCTGCGCGAGCTGGAGCTCGCGCCCGCGCATGTCGTCGGCGTCTCGATGGGCGGCATGATCGCCCAGACGCTCGCCGCGCGCCATCCGATGGCGGTGCGCTCGCTGGTGTCGATCATGTCCAACACGGGCAGCCTGCGCACCGGACAGCCCTCGCTGCGCGTCTACCCGATCTTCCTGCGCCGCCCCCCGCGCGAGCGCGAGGCATTCATCGCGCACATGGAGCGGCTGTTCACGGTGATCGGCTCACCCGGGCTGCCGCGCGACGCCGCGGACATGCACGCGATCGCCACCGCCAGCTACGACCGCGGTCACGACCCCGACGGGCCGGGACGCCAGCTCGCGGCGATCATCGCCGCCGGCAACCGCACCGCCGAGCTGCGGCGCATACACGTGCCGACGCTCGTCATCCACGGCACCGACGACCCGCTGATCGCGCCCTCGGGCGGGCGCGCGACGGCGCGCGCGATCCACGGGGCCGAGCTGATGAGCGTCGAGGGCATGGGCCACGACCTGCCGCGCGCGGCGTGGCCGCAGCTGATCGACGCGATCGCGGTCCATGCGCTGCGCGCCGACGGCCGCACCAACGGACATCGCTCCCCGCCGACCCGCTCCCCGTCGCGGGCCGGCAGGTAGCGGCCCCCGCTCTCCCTCGGTCAGCGCCCCTGCGGTCGGCGCGTGCACGCGCGCAGACCGAGCACGGAGTGCGTGCGTGTGCTCGCGCACCAGCAGTTGGGCGCCTGCACCCGCACCAGCCAGTGCAGGTCGTGCCTGCAGTGCGAGCGCCGGTACGGCCAGCGGCCGTGCAGCGCGCGCAGCATGCGCGGCTCGTAACAGGAGAAGACCCTCATCTCCTGCCCCTTCGCATCTGGTCTCGCGTCTTGCTAGACCCCCAGCTCATCGTCCATTCCCTTCCATCGACCGGCGGGATCTTTCCCGTGCACGACGATATAAATCACGTTTTACGCAGCTTGTCAAACTTTAACCGATCAATTGACACTTGGACCGATGTTCGAGCCTCCGTGCCGACAGGTCCGTCCAGGTGCGCGATCGATGCTGCGCGGGGTCAACACAGGCTGTCACGCCCTGGGACGCGTTGCGAAGGGGCGGCGCTCGACCGCAGCGCCTGCGGGGGCAATCGGCGAGGGCCACCCGTAGGTGACGACTGGGAGCTGCCGGCCGGCAGCAGGGGTGTCGCGGCCGGAGCGGCCGGAGTGTGGAGAGTGCGCCCGGAGGGAATCGAACCCTCGGCCTGCGGCTTGAAAGACCGCTGCTCTTTGGCTCCCCGAAGAGAACCGTTGACCACTGAGCTACGGGCGCGCGCTGTGGATGTCTATCCGACTCGACGTTCCGACGAGCACCTTATTCTAAGCACGCCCGCGCCGCGTGCGCGTCTGCGGCCAGGCGTATCCGCGACCGCGACGAAAGCTTCGCGCGTCTCTGACCCGCGGCGGTACGGCGGCCCGCTCGGTCGCCCAGAGCCCGAGCGCTACGGCGCGCGCTGCACGATCGCGTCGCGCGGCAGCTTCGCGCGCGGCACGCCGATGCCGTCGCACAGCTCGACGCAGGGCACGTACGTGGGACGGAAGCCGAGCAGCTGCGGGATCGTGACGATCCGGTAGCCGCGCGCCCGCAGCGCGGCGATGATCGTCGGGTAGGCCGCCAGCGTCTGTTCGCGAGGACCGCCGCCGTCGTGGGAGATGATGATCGAGCCCGGCTGGACCTGCGCGAGCACGCGCTGCACGATCGCGCTCGTGCCCGGCAGCGTGTAGTCGGCGGGGTCGACGTTCCACAGCACCGTCGCCAGGCCCAGCGAGCGCGCCGTCTGGATGACCGACTGGTCGTAGTCGCCGTACGGCGGGCGAAAGACGCACGGCGTGTAGCCGCTCAGGGAGCGGATCGCCGCGATCGTCTCCTGCAGCTGCCCGCGCACATTGCCGCTCGCGAGCAGATCCGGATGCGTGAACGTGTGGTCGCCGAGCACGTCGCCGTTACGCAGCTCGCGCCGCAGCGTGCGCCTGTACGTCGCGCTCACCTGCTCGCCGATCATGAAGAACGTCGCCTGCGCGTGGCTGCGTTCGAGCATCGTCACGAACGCCGCCGTGTCCGGCGCGGGACCGTCGTCGAAGCCGATCGCCACCTCTTTGCGCGCAGGGCCGTGCGTGTAGGCGACCGTGCCGCTGCTGTGGCAGCCGGTGACGCGGTAAAGGGTCGGGGCGCGTTTGGCGGGCGGCGCCGTCGGTGTGGTGGGAGTGGTCGACGTGGCGGGTGTAGTCGAGGCCGTCGACGTCGCCGGCGCGCTGCTCCCGCCGGTGGCGCCGCCCGCGCCCTGCGTCGAGGCGGCGATCGCCAGGAACGCCATCACGGCCGCCATTGCGAGTGCCGTGCGCACGGCCGCCGACGATACACGCGAGCCGCGCGCGGCACACCCGAGCAGCGTGCGAGGTTAGGGTGCGCGGATGGCCAGCTATGTGGCGGCGATCGACCAGGGCACGACGAGCACGCGCGCGATCCTGTTCGACGCCGACGGCCGCATCGCGGCGCTGGACCAGCGCGAGCACGAGCAGATCCACCCGCGCGCGGGGTGGGTGGAGCACGATGCGCGCGAGGTGTGGGAGCGTACGCGCGAGGCGATCGACGGCGCGCTCGCGCAGGCGGGCGCGCGCGCCGCGGACGTGGCCGCGATCGGGATCGCCAACCAGCGCGAGACGACCGTCGTGTGGGACAGGAGCAGCGGCGAGCCGGTGTGCAACGCGATCGTCTGGCAGGACACGCGCACGGCCGCGCTCGTGCGCGAGCTGGCCGGAGAGCACGGGCCCGACCGCCTGCGCGAGCGCGTCGGGCTGCCGCTGTCGACGTACTTCTCGGGACCGAAGCTCGCGTGGATCCTCGAGCATGTGCCGGGCGCGCGCGAGCGCGCGGAGAGCGGCGAGCTGGCGTTCGGGACGATCGACGGGTGGCTGCTATGGAACCTGACCGGCGGACCGGTCGGTGGCGTGCACGCCACCGACGTGACTAACGCGAGCCGCACGATGCTGATGGACCTGCAGACGCTCGACTGGCACGAGCCGAGCCTCGCGCTGATGGGCATCCCGCGGGCGCTGCTGCCGGAGATCCGCTCCTCCAGCGAGCGCTACGGGCAGGCGCGCGGCACCGCGCTCGACGGCGTGGCGGTGGCGGGCATCGTCGGCGACCAGCAGGCGGCGCTGTTCGGACAGACGTGCTTCGAGCGCGGCGAGGCCAAGAGCACGTATGGCACGGGCTCGTTCCTGCTGGTGAACACCGGCGAGCAGATCGTGCGCTCGCAGGCGCTGCTGACGAGCGTCGCCGCGAAGCTCGGCGAGGGCCCGACCTCCTACGTGCTCGAGGGCTCGATCGCGGTCACCGGCGCCGCCGTGCAATGGCTGCGCGACCAGCTCGGCCTGATCGGATCGGCGGCCGAGGTCGAGGAGCTCGCGCGCAGCGTGCCGGACAACGGCGGCGTGTACTTCGTGCCCGCGTTCTCGGGGCTGTTCGCGCCCCGCTGGCGCGACGACGCGCGCGGCGTGATCGTCGGCCTGACCGCGTATGCGCGCGCCGGGCACATCGCGCGCGCGGCGCTCGAGGCGGCCGCGTGGCAGACCCGCGAGGTGCTCGACGCGGCCAACGCGGTCGCGGGGGTTGCGCTCGGCGAGCTGCGCGTCGACGGCGGCATGACCGCCAACGAGCTGCTCATGCAGTTCCAGGCCGACGTGCTTGGGATACCGGTGATCCGCCCGGCGGTGACCGAGACGACCGCGCTCGGCGCCGCGTTCGCCGCCGGCCTGGCCGTCGGCTTCTGGCCCGACCAGGCGGAGCTGCGCACGCGCTGGAAGCCCGCGCGGCGCTGGGAGCCGCGGATGGACGAGCGCGTGCGCGAGCGCGAGTACGCGCGCTGGCAGAAGGCGGTTGCGCGCTCCCTCGACTGGGTCGATTAAGGGGTGAGGACGATCTTGAGGGCCTCTCGCCGGTCGTAGATGGCGTAGGCCTCGGGTGCTTCCTCGAGCTTCATGTGGTGGGTGACCAGCGCAGTCGGGTCGAGCACGCCGGCGGACAGCATCGCGAGCACGCGGTCGATGTGGCCGAGCACGTTGGCGTGGCCGCCGCGCAGCGTCAGCGCCTTCAGCCAAAGCAGGCCGAGGTGCACCTCGGCGCGCTCCGCGTAGACGCCGATGCATTGGATGCTCCCGCAAGCCCGCGTGAGGCGGATGGCGCTCTCGAGCACCTTGGGATCGCCGACGGCGTCGATGCACACGTCGACGCCGCGGTCTTCCGTCGCTGCGCGCACGGCCGCGCGCACGTCCTGCTCGATCAGGTGCAGCGGCTGCGCGCCGAAGGACTCGGCCACGCTCAGGCGCTCGGGGACCGTGTCGATCGCGAACACGTGCGCGGCGCCGGCGGCCTTGGCGGCCTGCACCGCGCACAGCCCCACCGGGCCGAGCCCGAGAACGGCGGCAACGTCTCCGGGGCGCAGCCCGCTTGCGTCGACGGCGTGAAAGCCCGTTCCCATGACGTCGCCGGCGAACAGCGCCACGTCGTTGCTCATGCCCTCTGGAACACGTCGCAGGACGAGGTTGGCGCGCGGCACGAGCGCCATGTCCGCCTGCGTGCCCTGCAGCGAGCCAAGCGTGGCGCCGTGCCCGAACGTGCGCGACTCCAGGCAGCGGTGATACAGGCCGCGCCTGCAGAAGAAGCAGCTGCCGCATGCCGTCTGGAAGCAGCCGAGCACACGGTCGCCGACCGCGACGCGCGTGACCGCGTCGCCCGCCGCAACGACCGTGCCGACGTACTCGTGGCCGATCGTGAAGCCCGGCTCGATCTGCACACGCCCGTGGAAGATGTGCAGGTCCGAGCCGCACACGCCCGTCGCCTCGACCCGCACGACGGCGTCTTCGGGATCGACAGGCTCGGGCTCTGGGCGCTCCTCGACGCTCACCACGCCCGGGGCCTGGAAGGTGACGGCTCTCATTGCTGGCGGCAGCGTACTACGCGGTGCTCAGCACGTCGGGCGGGAGCTCACGTCCGTATCCCCAGGATCTCGCGCGCCTGGGCGGGTGTGGCGATTGGCCGCCCGACCGCGGCGCAGATGACCTTCGCGCGGGCGACGAGCTGCGCGTTGGACTCCGCGTACCTCCCCGGCTCGATGTACACGACGTCCTCCAGGCCTGTGCGAACGTGACCGCCGAGCGCGAGTGTGACCGCCATCATCGGGAAGTTCTGCCAGCCGATCGCCGTCGCCATCCACGGGACGCCCGCAGGCACGAGCCCTGTGAACAGCGAGATCGTGTCGACATTCGATGGGGCGCCGCCGATCACGCCGAGCACCAGGTGCATCATCCCCTTCCCGCTCGCCGAGCTGGCGAGCCTCGCAGCGGTCACCGCCATGCCGATGTCGAAGCACTCGTACTCGGGCACGATCTCGCGCCGGGCCATCTCCTCGGCCAGTTCGTCGATCAGCGGGCCGGGGTTCATGAACACGACGCCGTCGGGGCCGAAGTTGATACTGCCGCAGTTCAGGGAGGCGAGTTCGGGCTGCGCGCGCAGTGAGCGACGGCGCTCCGCGGCGGAGGCGCCCAGCTCGCCGCCGGTGGTGAAGTTGAGGACGACGTCGTCGACCTGCTCGCGGATCGCCTCCTTGATCGCGACGTAGTCCTCGGGCGCGTGGGTCATCTCGCCGCTCGTGGTGCGCGCGTGAATGTGCACGATGCTGGCTCCGGCCCGCGCGGCCTCCACCGCCTCTCTGATCACGTCGTCGCGGTCGACCGGCTGGTTGGGGTTGCCGGTGACGATCCCTCCGGCAACCGCGCAGGTGAGCATGGCGGGGCCGCCCATGCAGGTAACATACCGAACGATGTTCTTGTAGATCGAACGCTGTCCGCGCTCAGCCGCGGACCGGCACCCGCCCGCCGGGATCGGCCGGAAGCTCGGGGCCGACAATCACGCTCGAGCCGGGAAAGAGCATGCGGATCACTTCGTCGCGGATCTGGCCGCCGTCGAGCGCAGCCTCGGAGGTGAGCGCCTGGATCGCAAGCCCGTTCATGACCGCTTCGACGCGCCAGCTCCAGGGGATCGTCCCGGGCGCGCGCGGCGGCGCCACCCCTTCGAGCGCTTCGTCGATGATCCCGTGCGCGCTCTGCATCCGCGCCTCGATCGTGTGGCGAAGCTCCGGCAGGCGCACGGCCTCGCCGAAGGCGTCGATCCAGACGCGCCAGGTCTCGATCATCTCCGGGTCACTCGACAGCGCGCTGTCGAGCAGGGCGGTCAGCCGCTCGACGCCAGGCGGGATGCCCTCGAGCGCGCGGCGATAGCGTGCCTGCGTGCGCTCGGAGACGAACACGAGCGCCTGCATGAGCAGGTCCTGGCGGTTGGCGAAGTAGTGATTGAGCATCCCCGTGCTCACACCTGCCTCCTCGGCCACCATTCGCATCGTCGAGCCGGCGAAGCCCTCGCGCGCGATGACGGCGGCGGCCGCGCGGCAGATCTGCTCTCGCCGTATCGGCCCCATCCCGAGCTTTGGCAATGTTCCTCCCCTCGATTCTGTCCAGAGAGCCCCACGCGAGCCGTCGCCGCCCGCGACGCTCGCGCTTCACCGTCCAAGATGCTAGTCGGTCGGGAGGGCAACCGCCTCCGCGTATGCGCGGTTGCGTATGCCGATCACTCGTCCTATAGTCGTATATCGAATGATCGGTTTGCCCCAAGTGACATTCGATTGGAGGGGAACGGTTACATAGATGGGAATCGAGCGCCTGACCCGAGACCCGGCACACGGCTTCAGCGACGCGGTGACCGCCGTCGGTCCCGGCCGTGTCATTCATATCGCCGGCAACGTCGGCTTCGGTCCCGACGGCGAGCTCGTCTCCGGAGGCATCGCGGCGGAGGCGCGCGCGACGCTCGACAACATCGAGCGCACCCTGAGGGCGGCCGGCGCCGAGCTGTCGCACGTGGTGAAGATCAACGCCTTCATCACCTCGCTCGAGGACTACCCGGCATACGCGGCCGTCCGGGCGGAGCGCTTCGGAGAGGATCTCCCGGCCAGCGCGACGGTGCAGGTGGCCGGCCTGCTTGCCGGCGCCCACATCGAGATCGACGCCGTCGCGTTCGTCCCGGACGCGTGAGCACGATCGAGCGGGAGTACACGCGACGCACGCCCGGCTCGGCGCGGCTGATGGCACGCGCGTCGGAGCACATGCCGCGCGGCATCACCCGCACGCTGAGCTGGTTCCCCCCGTACCCTGTCGTATTCGAGCGCGGAAGCGGCGCCAAGCTCGTCGACGTCGACGGCAACGGCTACGTGGATCTGTTCGGCAACGGCCTGAGCCTGATCCACGGCCACGCCTACGCTCCGGTCGAGACCGCGCTGCGCGACACGCTCTCGCGAGGGACCGCCTGGCCGGGCGCCTCCGACGCGCAGATCGACTATGCGGAGCTGCTGTGCGAGCGCGTGCCCGGGGCCGAGCAGGTGCGATTCACGAACACCGGCACAGAGGCGACGATGCTGGCGGTCAAGCTCGCGCGCCACGCGAGCGGCCGGCCGCTGATCGTCAAGGCGTGGCAGGCCTTCCACGGCTCCTACGACGATCTCGAGGCCGGCCTGCAGGGCCGGGGCGAGATGCCGGGGCGCGTGGCACTGGCGACGTTCGGCGTGCTCGACAGCTACAGGACGGCGCTGGAACGCCACGAGGGCGAGGTGGCGGCGATCATCGTCGAGCCGGTGCAGTTCACCGGTGTGGTCACCCCACCACCCGACGGCTTCCTGCCCGCGCTGCGCGAGCTCGCACGCGACGCCGGCGTGCTGCTCGTGCTCGACGACTGCCTCATGTTCCGCCTGGCCGAGGGCGGTTCGGCCGAGCGCTTCGGGCTGGAGGCGGACATCACGTGCCTGGGCAAGTGGATCGGCGGCGGCCTGCCCGTCGGCGCGATCGCGGCGTCGGCCGAGCTGATGGCGAGCTTCGACCCGACCGCCGAGGGCGCGATCTACCACGGCGGGTCGTTCAACGGGAACCCGCTCGGGATGGTCGCCGGGGCGATCGCCGTGCGCGAGCTCACCGCCGCGAGCATCGCGCGCATCGACGCGCAAGGGGAGAGCCTGCGGGCGGATCTCGCGCGCGCCGGCGAGGACTGCGGCGTGCCCGTGCGTACGCAGGGCGTCGGCTCGGCGTTCGGCCTATACGTGCTCGAAGGGACGGGCGGGGAACATGATGAGATCGACTGGAGGGCCTCCTCGCTGCTCCACCTGGCGGCGATCAACCACGGTGTGCACTTCGGCGCCGGTGGCGAGGTCGGCCTTTGCACCGCGCTCACCGACAAGGATCTGGAGCGCGCGAGCGCCGGTCTGCGAGCCGCGCTTGCCGACGTCGCGGCGGTCGTTGGCGCCCGCGTTTAGGATCCACGTCGATTTCCGTCAATGATCCGGTCAGCCGCTCCATTCGCAGATGCAGCACAAACCGGCCTCGGACCCATACGGACCTATCATCTGACACAAGGGAGGCACGCAACAATGCCGGTGACCATTTGGCGGCGCTGCTCCGCGGCGCGCGGCCTGACTCGAATCGCAGCGGCCATCGCAGCCGCCCTGGCGCTGCTGGCCGTTGCCGGTTGCGGCAGCGGCAGCTCGACGACCTCCAGCAGCACCGCCACCACATCCAGCGGCGCCGCGGTCGATCAGGCGGCCCGCGGTCTGCTGCCCAGCTCCGTCAGGTCGAGCGGCGTCCTGACCGACGCGGTCGACTCCCCGGAACCGCCGCTGCAGTTCCCAAAGCCCGGGACCAAAGTCCTGCAGGGCTTCGACATCGACCTCGCAAACGCGCTGGCCGCGAAGCTGGGATTGAAGGTCAGCTTCGAGGAAGTGCCGTTCGTGCAGCTGCTTCCGAGCCTGCAGACGGGGCGAGTTGACATATCGGCCTCGGGGGAGACCGACCTGCCGACGCGTCGCGCGGTGGCCAGCTGGGTCGATTACTTCAAGGAAGGCACGCGGATGTTTATCGCCAAGGCGGACGCGTCCAAGTATCCGACGCTGGCGTCACTCTGCGGCCAGACCATATCCGCGCCGAAGGGATCTTCCTACGAAACGGAGATCCCGGAACTGAGCGCCGACCTGTGCAAGGGCAAGTCCGCGATGAAGGTGCTGCCGATCGGCGAATCGCTGGCGGAAGCGGAGCTCGCGGTTCAGACCGGTCGCGCGGCGGGCGGGACCTTCCCGCCCTTCGAGGTCACGTTCCTGTCCAGCCGCTACATGCCGATCGGCGAAAACTTCGCCCCGCAGCTCGACGGGATCGCGGTCAAGGCCGGGAACACCGAAATGCTCGACGCGGTCAAGGCGGCACTGACCGACCTGATCAACGACGGCACCTACGCCACGATCGCCAAGAAGTGGGGGCAGACCGGCAACGAGGTGACCGCGGTGACGGTCAACGCGGGTAACGCGGCGAAGGTCGTGGTGGGCTGAGAATGCCGGACCCGTCCCAGGCGCCCTGACGCATGGGACGGGTCCGCGATCCGTTCGAGGCTCCGGGCACTCTGACCATGAGCGGCTCCAAGTCGCCGCAGCCCCTCGCCGGCACGGGCGGCCCGCCGCAGCGAGGCCTGTCGGTGCTCGAGCTCGTCCCCCGACGCCACTACGGGCGCTGGGTGGCCGCGGTCGCGGTGCTCGTTCCGCTCGGGGGGCTGATCTGGGCGTGGGCCAACGCCCAGATCGACTGGAGCGTCGTCGCCCAGTACTTCACCTCCTCGGCGATCGTCGTCGGCTTCCTGCACACGCTTCTGCTGACCGCCGTGGCGATGATCCTCAGCATGGTGCTCGGCGTGATCTTCGCCGTTATGCGATTGTCGCCCAACCCGGTGACCGGCGGCGTGGCGTGGCTGTACGTGTGGGCGTTCCGCGGGGTGCCGCCGCTGCTGCAGATCCTGCTGTGGTTCAACCTCGCGATCGTCGCCCCGACGCTCGGCATCCCCGGGCTCTTCCACGTCCAGACGATCGCGGTGATCACGCCGTTCATCGCGGCGACGCTCGGCCTCGGCGTATGCGAGGGCGCATACATGACCGAGATCGTCCGCGGGGGGATTCTCTCGGTCGACGAGGGCCAGCAGGAGGCGGCGACCGCACTCGGTCTCTCGCAGGCGCAGTCGCTGCGCTACGTGGTCCTGCCGCAGGCGATGCGGGTAATCGTGCCGACGATCGGGAACGAGACGATCGGGATGCTCAAGATGTCCTCGGTCGCGTCCGTGATCGCCTACTCCGAGCTGCTCAACGAGGCGCAGAAAATCTATTTCGTCAACGCCCGGGTGATCGAGCTGCTGCTGGTCGCCGCCGGCTGGTACCTGATCGCCACCTCGGCACTGAGTATCGCCCAGTACTACATCGAGCGACGCTTGGGCCGCGGCCTGCAGCGTGCGCGGCCCCGCAGCGCGATCGAACGGCTGATCATCCATGTGCTCGAGCGCGTCTCCGCTCGCGACGGCGGCTCTGGAGCGACGCGATGAGCGCGATGGTCGACGCGGTCGCCGTCGAGAAGCACTTCGGCGCCGCGAACGTGCTCAGCGACGTGAGCCTCACCGTACAGGAGGGCGAAGTGGTGTGCATCGTGGGGCCCTCGGGGGGCGGCAAGAGCACGTTCCTGCGCTGCATCAACCGCCTGGAGAAGCCCACTGGGGGCGTCGTTTGGGTGGACGGGGAGGTCATGGGCTACAGGCGCGACGGCGACCGTCTGAAGGAGATGCGCGAGCGCGACGTGCGCAGCCAGCGGCGCAAGATCGGGATGGTCTTCCAGCGCTTCAACCTCTACCCGCACATGACGGCGCTGGAGAACGTCGCGCACTCGCCCGTGAAGGTCAATCGCGAGCCCCGTGCCGAGGCCGAACGACGTGCGCGCGAGCTGCTCGAGCGGGTCGGCCTAACCGACAAGATCGGGGCCTACCCCAATCAGATGTCCGGCGGGCAGCAGCAGCGGGTGGCGATCGCGCGGGCGTTGGCGATGCGTCCGCGGCTGATGCTTTTCGACGAGCCCACCTCGGGCCTCGATCCGGAACTCGTCGGGGAGGTCCTCGACGCGATGAAGCAGCTCGCCGAGGAAGGCATGACGATGATCGTGGTCACACACGAAATGGGATTCGCCCGGGAGGCCGCCGACCGCGTGGTGTTCATGGCCGACGGACGAATCAGGGAGACGGGCACGCCCGCTGAGATCCTCGATCGCCCGCGCGACCCGCGCACGCAGGCGTTCCTGAAGCGGGTCCTGGGGTGAGACAGGAGGGCTTGGAATGACAGCGACGGGCGACATTCACGTTCACATAATCAACATCCCGGGCGCCGCGGACATGTACCACGTGCGCGAGGAGCAGTTCTGGAGCGCGCTGCAGGGGGCCGAGCAGGTGCGCGATCGCGTGCGTCTGACGATCGGGCTCGGCTCAGAGCGCCAGGAGGCGATCGAGACGGCAGACGTCCTCGTCGGCTGGGAGCTCCCGCGGGATCTCGTCGCGCAAGCGAGGAACCTGCGCTGGATTCACGTAATCGGCGCAGGCGTCGAGCACCTGTATCCACTCGACTGGGTGCCGCAGGGCGTCGTTGTCAGCACCAGCAGCGGTGCACATGTCGCAAAGGCCGGCGAGTTCATCGCATGTGCACTGCTGATGCTGAACAACGATGTTCCGTTGCATATGACAAACCAGCGCATGCATAAGTGGGGTGAATGGCACAGCAGCTGCATCGGTGGCAAGACCGTCACGATCGTCGGCGTGGGCGCGCTCGGCGGCGAGGGCGCGCGACAGGCGAAGAGGCTCGGCCTACAGGTGCGAGGCGTTCGCCAGAGCGGCGAGACACACGATCACGTCGATGAGATGTACGGGCCCGGCGAGCTCGATCACGCGCTCGCGGACGCGCATTTCCTGTTGGTCACAGCCGCGCTGACGCCTGCGACGTCGGGGTTGATCGGAGCAGCGCAGCTCGATCTGCTGGCGCCGGGAGCGGGGCTCATAAACGTCGCGCGGGCGGGCATCGTCGACTATCAGGCACTCGCGCTCCGGCTTTCCGGAGGCTCCATCGGGGGAGCGGTGTTGGACGTGTTCGATCCAGAGCCGATACCCGCCGACTCGCAGCTGTGGGACTCTCCCCGCCTGGTCATCACGCCTCATGTGGCGTTGGACGCGCTCGATTACACAGAGCGCATGCTTGCGATATTCGCCGAGAACCTCGCGCTGCTGGACAGTGGCCGGCCGCTGCGAAATCAGGTCCGGCGTGACCGGGGCTACTGAAGCGCGCTCCTCGATCTCTTGATCGCTGGATCAGTTCGAGCATCGTGCAGACGGAGCGATGCGATAGAACTCCTGCCGTGGACGGAGCGGGTCAGTCAATCGCGCGCAACCTGCGCCGCTGGAGAGTCACACGCGGAATGACCCTCTCGGCGCTCGCGGAGCAGGCGGGCATCGCCAAGTCCACCGTGTCGCTGATCGAGCGTGGCCAGGGCAATCCGTCGATCGACACCGTGTGGGCGCTCGCGTCCGCACTGAAGGTGCCGTTCGCCAGCCTCTTCCACGACGAGCCGCCGATCGGCGACGTGTCGGTCGTACGGGCGAGCGACGGCGAGATCCTGGGGATCGACCAGGCCGGGCTGGAGACGGAGGGCTTCGTCGCCCGCCACATGCTCACCCGCACGGGAGGCTCCCTGATCGAGATCTACACGATCGTGCTCGAGGAGGGCGCCGAGCGCCAAGCCAACGCCCACGTGGACGGGCTGTTCGAGCACCTGGTGGTCACCAGCGGGTCGGTCGAGGTCTCGAGCGGGTCCTTCTCCGAGGTGATCAGCCAGGGCGACGTGATCAGCTTCCGCGCGGACCAGCCGCACAGCTATCGCGCGATCGGCGGACCGGTGAGGCTGGTGTCGATCCACGAATACCCAAACGTATCGAGCACCTGACGCGGCGCAGCGCCTCGAGCTGCCTAGGAGTCGTGGCCGTCGTGGCGTTCGCCCGCTGGTGGTTCTTCTCCACTGTGGCCGTGTTGGGAGCCGCCCTGTTCGCCGCCTTCAGACCCAGACCCTTCGCCGTCATCGTGCTCGCCTGCGGATTCCGAGCCGCCGGCTTCGCTGCCGTCGTCCGATCCGCCGTCGTCGGACGATCCGCCGCCATCTGATGATTCGCTGCGTTCGCCGCCCGAATCCGATCCGCCTTCGTCGTCACCGCCGCGAGGCGGTGAGCGTTCGCCTTCGGGGGGCGGGGCCTTGGGCGTTTCGCCGGCGGCTGGGGGTTCGCCGCCGCGAGGAGCTTCGCCTGGGTGTGGGGCTTCCCCGCCGGGTGTGCCTTCGCTGGCCTCGGTGGCAGGGGCGCGCGCGGTGGTCTCGGGCGAGCCCTGCGAAGGCGTGGCCGCCGTGGTGTTGGGCGCCGGGCCTTGCAGCGCGCGGGCCGGCTGCTGGCTCAGCGTCGGGGCAGCTCCCGTGGCCGAGCCCGTGCCTGCGGACGAACGGCGCCTGGAGGATATGAGCCGGGCAGACGGGGACCCGGGCGCCTGGGTGCGCTCCAACACGGCAGTGGTGCCTGCGACCCGAGCGGGGGGCTGCTGACCCGCATGGCCGCTGCTCGAACGGTGAGGCGCGATCGCGACCCCCGCGAGGACAGCCGCGGCGGTGAGCGCGAGCCCGGCGCCTTTCGTCAACGCACCGGCGGCGTCAGCCCCCGTCGGCGTGACGCTCTCGGCGATTCGCGTCGCTGCGGACGTGCACTTGCGCAGGACGCCGCCCGCCCAGCCGAGCACGGATGGCGGAGTGAGCGCGGCCGCGGCGGAGCGCAGCGTCGCGCGCGCCCTGTAGAGCAGCCCGCGCACGGCGGTCTCGCTGACTCCCAGCGCGGCCGCAACCTCGCCACGGGGCCGGCCATGGATGGCGCTCATCACGATCGCATCGCGCTGGGTTGGCGGCAGCGCGGCGACGTCGGCGAGGGCGGCGCGCACCGCCACCAGACGGTCGATGTCCCGGCGCGGGTCGAGTGTCTGCGCCTCGCCGTCGTCCTCGCCGAAAGCGCGCGGCAGCTCCCTGGTGTCGCGCAGTGCGCTGACGGCTGCGTTGTGCACGATCCTGAACAGCCATGGCCTGAGCTCGTGGACCGTCGAGCCGCCCTCCAAGGCGACCCACGCTTTCATGAACGACTGCTGCAGGACGTCGTCGGCCGCGTGGTGGGTGAGGCCCAGGCGCCAGCAATATCTCCTGAGCTCGGGACTGTACCTGTGCACGATCCACTCGAAGGCCGCGGCGTGACCGGCACGGACGCCGGCCAGCAGCTGGCGATCGTCGAGCAGTCGCCCATGGTCCACCGACTCCGCCGAGCGGGCGTCTGGCGAGCGGGAGTCACCCTCCATGAGGGTGGACTATAGGGCAGCGGCCCCGGTTCGCGAAATCAATCCTCGAGCAAGGTAATCCGTCAAGAACGGGACGTTCTCCACGGGCGAAGTCGTCTTCGAATAGGCATGAGTCATTCCTCACGGCGACGTTAGGGGCGCATTAGGCAGGCTCACCAGCATGGTGCGCTCTGACCAGCCTCGACCAAGGGAATGAAAAGTGAACCGGATATCGACGATGTGCACGGTGGGCGGACTCGCCATCGCAGCGGCAGCGCTCGCGGGCTGCGGCGGCAGCTCTGGGACCGGTGCCTCGACGGCGGCGAGCGCGGTGAGCGCGACCCAGGCCGCCGCGCAGTCGGCGCCGTCGCTGGTCATCGGGACATACAAGACCCCCGAAGACGGCACGCTCATCACCGGTGCCGAAAACCGGACGCTTTACGTGTTCAAGCCGGATGAAAAATCCACGTCCGCGCACCAGAAGCTCAGCACCTGCAACGGCGCCTGTGCGGCGGTGTGGCCGCCGGTGCTCGCCTCCGGCACTCCCGCGGTGGCCGGCAAAGCCAACCCGTCCCTCATCGGCCTCACGACGCGCAGTGACGGCACCAAACAGGTCACCTACAACGGCCTGCCCCTCTACTACTACGCGGCCGACACGAAGGCGGGCCAAGCCACCGGCAACCATCTCAAGGACGGCTTTGGGTTGTGGCTCGGCATGCTCCCGACTGGCAAGCTCGCTCCGGACGGCAGCTCTTGAGATAGAGCGCAGGCAGGCAGCGTTCCGGGGGCGCCGCTGGCGCCCCCGGGCGACGCCTTGGCGCATCGCGTGAGCCCCGCCCGCTCAGCCGTGCCCAAGCACCGGGTGCGGAGCATAGGGCTCCTCCAGCCGCACGATCTCCTCGTCGCTCAGCGCCAGCTGCTCGGCCGCGAGAGCATCGTTGAGGTGCTCGACCCTGGTCGCTCCGACGATCGGAGCGGTCACCGCGGGCTTGTGCAACAGCCACGCGAGCGCGACCTGCGCGGGCGGCGCGCCGCGCTCGGCGGCGACCTCTGCGACGCGCTCGACAACGTCGAAGTCGGTGGGCTGGTTGTAGAGGTAGTCGGTGAACTGGTCGGTGCCCGCCCGCGTCGTGCGGCGCTCGCCTGAGCGCGTGCGCGTGCCCGCGAGCACGCCGCGCGCGAGCGGGCTCCACGGGATCACCCCGACCCCCTGATCGACGCACAGCGGGAGCATCTCTCGCTCCTCCTCGCGGTAGACGAGGTTGTAGTGGTTCTGCATCGAGACGAAGCGCGTCCAGCCGTGCGCGTCGGCGACGTGCTGGGCCTTGGCAAACTGCCAGGCGAACATGCTGCTGGCGCCGATGTAGCGCGCCTTGCCGGCGCGCACGACGTCGTGCAGGGCCTCCATCGTCTCCTCGATCGGAACGCGGTTGTCCCAGCGATGGATCTGGTAGAGGTCGACGTAGTCCATCTGCAGGCGCTGCAGCGACGCGTCGATCGCGCTGAGCACGTGCTTGCGCGAGAGCCCGCCGCCGTTCTCGCCGGGGGTCATCGGCATGAACACCTTGGTCGCGAGCACGACCTCCTCGCGCGTCAGCAGCTTGGCGAGGAGACGGCCGGTGGCGATCTCGCTGGCGCCCTGCGAGTACGTGTCGGCGGTATCGAAGAACGTGATCCCGCCCTCCGCGGCGGCGCGCACGATCGGCTCCGCGGCCTGCTCGTCGAGCACCCACGGTTTGTCGCTGTCGTTGCCGAAGCTCATCATTCCGAGGCACACGCGCGAGACCCGCAGACCGCTCGCGCCGAGGTTCACATACTGCATCGGTTCCTCCAGGTCTGTGAGCGCCTCGTGGCCGGCATCGATCGCGCTCAGGGAATGCGAATGGACAGGATTTTCTCGATCACCAAGGATGGGCCCTGCAGAAAGACGGACGGCTCGCCTGAAACGCTGAAACTCACAGCCACCGTCGGCCCGTGCGGCTTGAAGGCGCCGAACGCGTCGACCACGACGGTCTCCCACGGAGGGTCGCCATTGCACTGCGGTGGGCCGAATTCGTCCAGCACGGTCCCGGGCGCACAGGGCGCCAGCGCCTTGCTGTCGGTCACGGTGACCACGCGGTACGCGGCCGCCGCTCCGGGGATCTCGACGGTGCTGAACACCGCATTGTCTGCAGCGGCGTTTCTCTTGGCGTCCTGCTCGCCCTGTGCGAAGGCGGCCCTGGGGATCTTGTAGAGCGCCGCCTGGAGCAGGTCCGCGTAGTGGCCGGGTGCTCGGGGCGTCTTCCACGCGCAGACGTCCTCCTCGGGCGGAGCATATCTCGCTTCGCTCAACTTGATCTCGCTCGTGCGTGCCAGCGAGGCAATCGAGCCCGCCGGGAAACCGCCGCAGTAGGGGAGGCGCTTCTGCGGCTTGCCGGGAGACCCGTGGGCGGCCATTGCAAGCGTGGGCGCCGCCAAGAGAATGGCGAGCAGGGCGGAGAAGACGGTGCCGCGCGGGCGCGCTGGATACGGTCGCCGGAACCTGTGCGCCAGATGGTGCGGCATCACGGCCGACCCTACTCTTCTCCGGCACACACCGCTCATGAGGGAGAGACTCGGGATGGCGTTCGGGGTCCGAAGGCGTAGGTAGCCTCGCTCGTCATGCCCAGGGATGCACATCGCATGGAGTCCGGATTGCGTCGCAGCGACCCCGGCGCGACGAAGATCCAATGAGCGAGCGGCCGATCCTTGCCGAGACGCGCACGCCTGATGGAGTGCGTGTGGTGCTCTTCGAGGACACGTGGCTGATGCACATCTTGAACCCAAACGGCGGGCACGCTGAGCTTGAGCCACATCTGAAGGCGGTGCTCGACACGCTCGCGTCGCCCGACCATCGCGAACCAGAGCGATGGCCATATCGGGAGCGCTTCTTCAAGCGCGACGCAGGACCCACCAGCTGGCTGATGGTCGTCGTAGACTCTACAAAGGAGCCAGCACGGGTCGTCACGGCTTTCGGCTATGGGCGCGGGCGCTCCCCTGACGGATGGGCACCATGAACGTCAAGATCGATGACCTCACATTCGACCGCGGCCACTACGACGCCGAGGGCGACGTGCTCTATCTAGGGCGGGGCGACACCAACTACGCGTCGGACGCTGCGCTGACACCTGAGGGCCATGGCGTGCGTTACGACAACCACGGCGAGGTGATCGGCGTCACGATCATCGACGCACGGCGGACCGTCGAGAGCGATGGATATCTGACGATCACGCTGCCGCACTCAGTGCGGGTCGAGGCAGGGGAGCTGGCCGCGGCGCTCAATTAGACAGCGCAGCGCTCGCCTTGCCACGGCTGCGGCGGGGGCGCGGCGCTGGGAGCGGTGAACGCGAGCAGCGCCCAGCGTGCGACAGGACTCATCCACTCCATGCAGCCTCCATGGAGCGATCGAGCAGGCGCTCGAGCACGCGGTAGACCTCCGGGTGGACGGACATGCCGCAGTGGCTGGAGTCGACCTCGACGGGCTCGGCGTGGGGGTCCAGGCACGCGCGCCAGTCGACGATCGCGTCGCTGCGCGAGTGCACCGCCACAGCCTCCACCCCGGGTGGCAGCGCGGCGGCGAGGTCTTCTCTGAAGGCGGCGCAGCAGGGACCGTCCTTGCAGCTGGTCGAGAACACGCCGGGCAGCCCGATGTCACCGAGCCGCGCGAGGAAGCGCACGGTGCGCAGCACCGACGGCGAGACGGCCAGCCCGTCGCAGACGGGCGAGCCGAGCATCGCCAACGCGGACACGTTCTCGGGCTCGCGCACGGCGAGCGCGCGGGCGAGCGTGCCGCCGCGGCTCTGGCCGATGAGCACGACCGGACCGCCGCAGTCGGCGGCGAACTCGCGCAGCTGCTCCTGCAGGCGGCTGACGATCCGCTCGGCGCAGCCGACGTTGATGCGCATACCGCTCATGCGCACCGGGTGCCCGCGCCGGCGCAGCCAGTGGCGCAGCACGCTCAGCGAGCTGTCGCCGGCCATGAACCCGGGGATCAGCAGCACCGGCGGAGCGGCGGTGAGCCGCTGCGGCGTGCGCAGATCGGCGTCGGCGAGCAGCCGCGCCAGCTCGCCGCTGTAGCGAAGCTCTCCCCACACGGGCGCCGCCGACGCCCCCTCCCCCACGCTCTCCCACGCAGTCATGGTTGACATAGAGTACGCCCAATGGAGCTCGCCGACAGGCACATCGTCGTCACGGGCGGCGCGGGCGGCATCGGCCGTGCGCTGGTGCGGCGCTTCGCCGCCGAGGGCGCGCGCGCGGTGGTGGTCGCCGACCGCGACCCGCAGGGGGCGCGCGCGGTCGCCGAGCAGGTGGGCGCGGGCACGCTGGCGCTCGAGTTCGACGCCGGCCGCGAGGACAGCGTGCGCGAGTTGATCGCCACGGCCACCGACGCGCACGGGCCGATCGACATCTTCGTCTCAAACGCCGGCGTCGCCGGCGCGGGCGGCGGGCCGGAGGCCCCGGACGACGCGTGGGACGAGGCGTGGCGGGTGAACGTGATGGCGCACGTGTGGGCGTCGCGCGCGCTGCTGCCACAGATGCGCGAGCGCGGCGAGGGCTACCTGATCAACACCGCGTCAGCGGCCGGCCTGCTCACGCAGGTCTCATCGCTGATCTACAGCGTCACCAAGCACGCGGCGGTTTCGCTGGCGGAGTGGCTGGCGATCGAATACGCCGACGAGGGCGTGCGCGTGTCGTGCATCTGCCCGCAGGGGGTGCGCACGCCGATGCTCGACCTCGCGTTCGAGGACGCGGCGGGCGCAGCCGCGCTGACCGCAGGCGGGCTGATCGAACCGGAGGACGTCGCCGACGCGGTCGTCGCGGGCATCCGCGAGGAGCGCTTCCTGATCCTCCCGCACGAGAACGTCGCGGAGTTCATGGCGCGCAAGGGCACCGACCCGGAACGCTGGATCAGGGGCATGCGCCGGCTGGTGCGCGACGCCAGAGCGGCCGCGGACGCGTAACGAGCGCCCAGCCCCAGGCGCGAGCGCCTAACCAGCGTCGTGAGCGGCGGCGGCCGCCGCTGGGCGCGCCTCGCGCCCATCCAGGTACACCGGGTCGTGCGCGCAGATCAGCTCGACCTCGTCGGAGTGGCGCTGCGCGAGCTCGCGCAGGCGCTCGACGTTGCCGCGCCGCGCGGCGCCGTCGACCTGGTCGAAGGCCGCGAACGCGGCGAGCCCGGGCGGGCAGTGCGGCGGCGTGGCGACCTCGCCGTGGTGGAAGTAGGAGTCGCCGCAGTGCAGCAGCCAGCCGTCTCCCCGCCTGACCGCGACGCCGGCGTGCCCGTGCGAGTGCCCGTACAACGGGATCAGCAGGATCTCGGCGTCGCTGCCGGGCAGGATGCGCACACTCTCGAACCCGTGCCAGGAATCGCCGCCAACTTCGTGCTCGACCCAGCGGGGACCGTGGGCCCAGTGCGCGGCGACGTAGCGCGGGCGGTCGCGCCAACTCGGGTGCATGGCCGCCTCGAGCTCGCGGCCGAGCAGGTGCACCTCCGCGTCGGGGAAGTCCGGGAGACCGCCCGCGTGGTCGAGGTCGAGATGTGTGGTGATTATGTGGCGTACGTCGTTGGGGTCCAGTCCGAGCCCGCGAACCTGGGTGATCGCGGCCTCCGCGGCGTTTACTTGTGGTCGCACGACCGCGGTGAATGCTCGCCCGAGCTGGCGGGGGTTGCGGACGTCGTCGAGGCCAAAGCCCGTGTCCACCAGCACGAGACCGTCTGCGCCCTCGATCAGCAGGCAGTGGCAGATCAGGCGCGCGTTTGCGAACAGGCCGCCCTCGCCGGTGAGCATGCGCGCACCGCGCGGGCACATGGTGCCGCAGCCGAGGTGGTGGATCGCGCGGGGAGCTGTGTTCAACGGGTAGCCGTGTCCCTCGAGCTGGGCGTCGTGCTCATCCTCACGCGGCGCTGAGCGCGGCGCTCGGCTCCGCCAGCGCGCGTCCGTGGCGGATCAGGTCGGCGGCGCGCTCGGCGACGGCGATCGTCGGCGCGTTGGTGTTCCCGCGCGGGACCGTCGGCATCACCGACGCGTCGACCACGCGCAGGCCCTCGAGGCCGTTGACGCGCAGCTCCGCGTCGACGACCGCCTCCGCGTCCTCGCCCATGCGGCACGTGCCCACCGGGTGGTAGACGGCGAACGTCGTGCGCGCGGCGTGCGCGCGCAGCGCCTCGTCGCTGTCGCCGGCGGGCGTGTTGAACGGCTCCGCGCAGTACGGGCGCATCGCCGGCTGGCGGCAGATGTCAAGCGCCAGGCGCAGCCCGGCGATCATCCGCTGCATGTCATCGCCGGCGGTGTAGAACGCGTTGTGCACGATCGGCTTCGCGGTCGGGTCGTTGGAGGCCAGGCGCACAGAACCTCTGCTGTTCTCCGTGAGCAGGCACGGCGAGACCCACACGCCGTGCCCCTCGGGGTCGCGCATGCCATCTTCGACGATGTGCACGGGCGCGACGTGGAACTGGATGTCCGGCGCCGGCGCGTCCGGCGCCACCCGCGCGAAGCCGCCGGCCTCCGCGAGGTTGGACGCGAACGGGCCCGTCTGCGTCGCTTCGTACTGCTCCAGCGCCGCCGGCTCGAGCGCCAGCAGCAGGCTCTGCGGCTCGGGCGTCGTCCACACCAGCTGCGTCGCCGGGTGGTCTGACAGGTTCTCGCCGACCGCCGGCTGGTCGAGCAGCACCTCGATCTCGCGCATCGTCAGGTGCTCGGACCGGGCCGACCCCCGAGAGCATCAGCAGCTGCGGCGAGTTGTAGGCGCCGCCGCACAGGATCACCTCGCGCTCGGCGCGCAGCTCCTGCTCCTGGCCGAGCTGGCTGGCCTGCACGCCGACCGCGCGCGTGCCCTCGAACAGCACCCGCTGCACGTGCATGTACGGCATCACAGTGAGGTTGGGGCGCTCGCTCGCGGGATGCAGATACGCGACGGCGGTGCTCGCGCGCATGCCGCCGCGCTGTGTCACCTGGTAGAGGCCGACGCCGTCCTGCTCGTCGCCGTTGAAGTCCTCGTTGCGCGGAAGGCCCGCCTGCTCGCCAGCGGCGACGAACGCCCGGGAGATCAGATTGCCGGAGCGCTCCTCGCTGACAGGGAGCGGTCCGCCGACTCCGTGCCAGCGCGAGGCGCCGCGCTCGTTGTCCTCCGCCTTAATGAAATAGGGGATGAGATCGGCCGCCGACCATCCGCCCACGCCCCATTCGTCGTAGTCGCGCCGGTTGCCGCGGATGTAGACCATCGCGTTGATCGAGGAGGAGCCGCCCAGCACCTTGCCGCGCGGCAGCGTGATCCGCCGCCCGTTGCACTCGGGCTCGGGCGCCGAGTGGTAGTCCCAGTCGACGTCGGTGCCGCCCAGTTTGAGGTAGCCGAGCGGCACGTGGATGTTCTCCTTGACGTCCGGCGGGCCCGCCTCGAGCAGCAGCACCTGCACGTCCGGGTCCTCGCTGAGGCGGCTCGCGAGCACGCACCCCGCCGACCCCGCTCCCACGATCACGTAGTCGAACATCTCCCCAATCCTCCTTCGCCGCTTGGCCTGCGCTTGCGGCCCACGATACTCCTCGCGCGCGCACGCGGGGAGGTCTCCGATCAGGCGCCGGGGGCGCTCTTCGCGAGCTGGCGCTCGGGCGCGATCCGCACGACGTCCCACACGAGGCCCACGCGCTCGAGGCCGGCGATCAGCCACGCCGACGGGTCGAGCTGCCACCAGCGCAGCCCGTGGCGCGCGGAGGTCGGGAAGGCGTGGTGGTTGTTGTGCCATGCCTCGCCGAGCGTGGGCAGCGCCAGCCACACGAGGTTGCGCGACTGATCGCCCGTGTCGTAGCTGCGCCGCCCGAAGAAGTGGCACAGCGAGTTGATCGAGAAGGTCGCGTGGTGCAGCAGGAACATGCGCACCGCGCCGCCCCACAGCAGCGCCGTCAGGCCCCCGACGATCGAGCCCGTGAGCGCGTAGCCGAGCGCGAACGGGAAGGCGAGCCCGAGCGCCACCCACAGCACGAACGTGCGGTCGACGAAGCGCACGACCGGGTCGGCGAGCAGGTCCTTGGCGTAACGCTCCTCGCTGGCCAGCGCGTCGCCGCCGAGGATCCAGCCGACGTGCGCGTGGAACAGCCCGCCCAGCGCCCCGCGCCAACCGCTCGCGTGATCGACGTGCGGGCTGTGCGGATCTCCCGGCTCGTCGGAGAACTGATGGTGCTTGCGGTGGTTGGCGACCCACTCGATCACCGGGCCCTCGACGGCCGCCGAGCCCAGCGCGGCCAGCAGCGCGCGCAGCGCGGGGCTCGTCTTGAAGCTGCGGTGGGTGAGCAGGCGATGGAAGCCAACGGTGATGCCGAGGCCGGTCAGCAGGTAGGTGAGCGCGAGCGCGACCAGGTCGGGCCAGCGCAGGGCTCCTCCCCACGTCAGCCATGCCGCGAGGCCCACGAGCGCGAGCGGCACGACCATCACGACGATGTTCGCGACGCGGTCGATCGTCGCGAACGCGTCCGCTCGGTCATCCACGCATACGACGATACGCCTCCCCGGCGACACGCGCGCGGCACTCCGCACCGCGCAGTCGGGCACCGGGGCACTGCGCCCTGCGCGCCATGTAACGGATCGCCCGCCCGACGGACTGAACGTCGCATGTCAACTCCCCAACTCCTAGGAGACTTCGCAATGAGATCGACAACTCGCCTCGGCCTGGCGGCGGTCCTCGCCGCGGCCGCCATCTTCGCCGGCACCGGCGCGTCAGCGAGCGCGTTCGGCGGCCCGCCCGGCCATTTCCCGCCGTTCGGCTCCGGCTCCGCCGGGGTCGTGTTCGTGCAGAACGACAACCTCGCCGGCAACCAGATCGTGGCGTACGACCGCGCGTGGAACGGCACGCTCACGCAGGCCGGCGTCTACGCGACCGGCGGGCTCGGCGGACAGCTCGAAGGCTCGGTCGTCGACCACCTCGCCTCGCAGGGGTCGCTCGCGTACGACCAGGCGAACGGCCTGCTGTACGCGGTCAACGCCGGCAGCGACACGATCTCCGTGTTCGCGGTCTTCGGCGACCATCTGGCGCTGCGCCAGGTGCTCGGCTCGGGCGGCTCGTTCCCCGTCAGCATCGCCGTCCACGACGGTCTCGTGTACGTGCTCAACGCCGGCGACGGCGGCTCGGTGCAGGGCTTCTTCGAGGCGTTCGGCCACCTGCTGCCGATCCACGGGTCCGGCCGCGCGCTCGGCCTGAACGCGTCCGCGCTGCCGCAGTTCACCAACACGCCCGGCCAGGTCGCGTTCTCGCCGGACGGCTCTGAGCTGATCGTCACGACCAAGGAAAACGGCAGCGACATCGACGTCTTCAAGGTGTTCGGGTTCGGGCAGCTGTCCTCGACGCCGGTCGTCAACCCCGAGCCGGGCAAGGTCCCGTTCGCGGTCAGCTTCGACGGGGAGGGCAACCTGGTCGTCGCCGAGGCCGCGGGCGCGCTCGTGAGCTTCCGGCTGAACTGGAACGGGACGGTCACGCAGCTGGACTCGGTCGCCACCGAACAGGCCGCCACGTGCTGGGTCGCGCCGGCGGGTGACCGCTTCTACACCTCGAACGCGGGCAGCGCCTCGCTCACCGGCTTCCAGTCCGGCTTCGGCGGAGCGCTGACGCTGCTCGGCGACACGAAAACCGACGGCGGCACCGTCGACGCGGCGGCTTCCGGCGACGCGCGCTTCCTCTACGTGCAGACCGGCGCGGCTGGAAACGTCGACGAGTTCGCGATCGGGGCCGGCGGCGCGCTCAGCGAGATCGGCTCGGTCACCGTGCCCGACGGCGCCGGCGGCGAGGGCATCGTCGTCGGCTGAGACGAAGCCGGCCCATGCAGGTTGCGGCGCCCACGCGGGCGCCGTAGCCTGCACGGCGGCGAAATGAACGGCATGGCCTGTGTCCTCCTTCCTGCATCCACTTCCCCGGGGCGCGTGTGGGGTTGATCCTCGCGATCCTGCTGCCGCTGCGCAGACCCCGTGGAGCGCCCTTCGCGGACGCGGACGCCGAGCTCGTGGCGCGGCTGCGGGCGGGCGACGAGCAGGCGTTCGTCGAGCTCGTCGCGCGTCACCATGCGGCGATGCTGCGCCTGGCCGGCTCCTTCGTGCCGAGCGCGGCGATCGCCGAGGAGGTCGTGCAGGACACGTGGCTGGCGGTGCTGCGGGGGATCGACGGCTTCGCCGGGCGTGCCGCGTTTCGCACGTGGCTGCTGCGGATCCTCGTCAACCGCGCGCGGAGCACGGGCGTGCGTGAGCACCGCAGCATCGCCGTCGGCGACGCCGGGCCGGCGGTCGACGCGGCGCGCTTCGACGCCTCGGGGGCGTGGATGTCGCCGCCGCAGCACTGGGTCGAAGACAGCGACGACCGGCTGCTCGCACAGGGTCTCACCGATCAGATCCAGGCGGCCCTCGAGGAGCTGCCGGCGCGCCAGCGCGAGGTGGTCGTGCTGCGCGACATCGACGGGCTGGACGGCGACGAGGTCTGCGAGGTGCTCGAGATCAGCGAGGGCAACCAGCGGGTGCTGCTGCACCGCGGGCGCAGCCGCCTGCGCCAGGCGCTCGAGAACGAGCTGGGGGGCGTGTGAGCGTGTTCGGACGCACAGGCGAGCTTGCGTGCCAGGAGATGGTCGAGCTGATCACCGACTACCTCGAAGGCGCGCTATCGCGCTCGCAGCGCCGGCGCTTCGACGCGCACCTGGCCGGCTGCGAGCACTGCACCGAGTACCTGCGGCAGATGCGAACCACCATCCGCCTCACCGGGCGCCTGCGCGAAGAGGACCTGACGCCGGCGATGCGCGAGGAGTTCGCGGAGATCTACCGGCGCTGGCGCGCGGAGGAGTGAGCCGCGCTCAGGCGCTCGGGCGCGCGCGGTGCCTTCGGGCCGCGCTCAGGCGCTGCTCGACGGCTCCCACAGGTCGATCCCGCCCTCGACGGCGTGGCGATCGATCTCTGCGAGCTCCTCGGGGGTGAAGTCCAGGTTGGCGAGCGCTGCGACGTTCTGCTCCAGCTGCGCGACGCTGCTGGCGCCGATCAGCGCGGAGCTCACGCGCGGGTCGCGCAGCGCCCACGCGATCGCGAGCTGGGCGAGGGACTGGCCGCGGCGGGCTGCGATGTCGTTCAGCGCGCGCACGTTCGCGAGGTTCTCGTCGCTGAGCAGGCGTTCGTCGAACGCCTCGCCGCGGCGCACGCGCGAGTCCTCGGGGACGCCGTTCAGGTAGCGGTCGGTGAGCAGCCCCTGCGCGAGCGGCGAGAACACGATCGCGCCCGCGCCGTGGCGCGCGAGCACGTCGAGCAGCCCGCGCTCGATCCAGCGGTTGAGCATCGAGTAGGACGGCTGGTGGATCAGCAGCGGCGTGCCGAGCCCGGCGAGGATCTCGACCGCTTCCTCGGTGCGCTGCGGCGAGTACGAGCTGATTCCCACATACAGCGCCTTGCCCTGTCGCACGGCGGTGTCGAGCGCGCCCATCGTCTCGCGCAGCGGCGTGCGCGGGTCGAAGCGGTGCGAGTAGAAGATGTCGACGTGGTCGAGCCCCATCCGCGCGAGGCTCTGGTCGAGGCTCGCCAGCAGGTACTTGCGCGAGCCCCACTCCCCGTATGGCCCCGGCCACTGGTCATAGCCGGCCTTGGTCGAGACGATCAGCTCGTCGCGGTAGGGGCGGAAGTCCTCGGCGAACAGGCGCCCGAAGTTGGTCTCGGCGGCGCCGTACGGCGGCCCGTAGTTGTTGGCGAGGTCGAAGTGCGCGATGCCGAGGTCGAACGCGCGGCGCAGGATCGCGCGGCTGTTCGCGAGCGGGCGGTCGTCGCCGAAGTTCTGCCACAGCCCGAGCGAGATCGCCGGGAGCTGCAGGCCGCTGGCGCCGACGCGGCGGTAGGGCATCCGCTCGTAGCGGTCGGGGTCGGCGCGGTAGAGCGGGACGGCACGCGACGGATCGAACGGCATCGTCGCGAGTATTGCACTGTGCGAGCATGGGCCGAGGCATGAGCTACGCCAAGGGTCTGCACGAGGTCGGGGACGGCCTGTACGCCTACCTGCAGCCGGACGGGAGCTGGGGCTGGAGCAACGCTGGCCTCATCGTCGACGGCGAGAGCACGCTGCTCGTGGACACGCTGTACGACCTGGCGCTGACCGAGCAGATGCTGCAGGCGATGCGCCGGGCGGTGCCGGCGGCGGCGCGCATCGACACGCTCGTCAACACCCACGCCAACGGCGATCACTGCTACGGCAACCAGCTGGTGGACGGCGCGCGCATCCTCGCCTCCGAGCGCACCGCCGCCGAGATGCCGGAGCTGCCGCCGGCGGCGATGGCCGCGCTGGTCGAGCAGGCGCCGGCGATGGGCGAGCTGGGCGCGTTCTTCCTGCAGTGCTTCGGCGCGTTCGACTTCGACGGGATCGAGCTCGCGCTCCCCGACGAGACGTTCAGCGGCGAGCTGCGCCTGCGCGTGGGCGGGCTGGAGCTTCAGCTGCTCGAGGTCGGACCCGCGCACACGCGGGGCGACACGCTCGTGCACGTGCCCGCGCAGCGCGTGCTGTTCTCCGGCGACATCCTCTTCTCCGGGGCCCACCCGATCGCGTGGGCGGGGCCGGTGTCCAACTGGATCGCCGCCTGCGATCGCATCCTCGCGATGGACGTCGAGACGATCGTCCCCGGCCACGGGCCGCTGGCGGGCCCCGACGCGGTGCGCGAGCTGAAGGCGTACTTCGAGTACCTGTACGAGCAGGCGCGCGCGTGTCACGCGCAGGGCATGACGCCGCTACAGGCCGCGCGCGCGATCGCGCTCGACCGCTGGGCGGACTGGGGCGAGCGCGAGCGCCTGGTGGTCAACGTCGCCAACATCTACGCCGAGCTCGACGGCGACCCCGAGCCGCTGAATCCGCTGGCGGCCTTCCAGCAGATGGCCGAGCTGGCACACGGCTGACACACGTCGGCTACCGTTGTCAAGGTGAGGGGCGCGGTGGCAGTCGCGGTCGTGGCGGCGCTGGCAGCGCTGGGTCCACTGGCGGGCGACGCGGCGGCGGGGACGGCTGCGCCCGCGGCGAGGGCGTCGAGCGGCAAGGCTTTCGCGGCGGCCTCGAGCGGCAGGGCGTTCGTGCGCGTCGACCAGGTCGGCTATCCGGCGACAGCCCCCAAGCGCGCCTACCTGATGTCGGCGAAGGCCGAGACCGGCACGACGTTCACCGTGCGCTCGGCCGAAGGGGCGAGCGGGGTCGCGGGCACCGTGGGCGCGTCACTGGGCGCGTGGAGCAAGCGCTTCAAGTACGTGTACGCGCTCGACTTCGACGCGCTGACAGCGCCGGGCACGTACACGATCTCCGTCGCCGGGCCAGCGCCGGCGAGCTCCCCGCCATTCGCGGTCGGCTCCGCGCAATCGCTGTACGAAACGCCGCTGGCGAACACGCTGTCGTTCTACGAGAACGAGCGCGACGGGCCGGAATACATCCCCTCGGCGCTGCGCACCGCGCCGGCGCACCTGAACGACGAGGACGCGACTACCTACGCCACGCCGAAGGTGAACGACGAAGGCGAATTCAAGGGCGAACTGGAAAGCCTCGGCGAAACGATCGACGCAGCCGGCGGCTGGTGGGACGCGGGCGACTACCTGAAGTTCGTGCAGACGACCAGCTATGCGGTGGATCTGATGGAGCTCGGCGTGCGCGACTTCCCCGCGCAGATGGGCGCCTCCTCGCCGCGCTCGAACTTCACCGAAGAGGCGCGCTTCGGCGTGGAATGGCTGCTGCGGATGTGGAACGAAGACACGCGCACGCTCTACTACCAGGTGGGCATTGGCGAGGGCAACTCGAGCACGATCGGCGACCACGACATCTGGCGCCTGCCCCAGGAAGACGACACCTACGGCGGCACGAGCCCGCTGTACCGCTTCATCCGCCACCGCCCGGTGTTCCGCGCCGGCTCGCCCGGCTCGCCGATCAGCCCCAACCTGGCGGGCCGCGACGCGGCGGCGTTCGCGGAGTGCTTCCAGCTGTTCGGGAGCGTCCGCCCGCAGCTCGCCGCGCGCTGCCTGGCGGCGGCCGAGCACATCTTCGAGCTGGCGAACACGAACCCGCAGGGCAACCTGCTGACGGCGATCCCGTTCGACTTCTACCCCGAGACCGAATGGCGCGACGACATGCAGCTGGGCGCCACCGAGCTCGCCGACGCGCTGTCCGCGGGCGCGCCGCTGCCAGCCGGCCTGCCGCACACGCAGCCGCTGTTCTACCTGGAAGACGCCGCGCACTGGGCCGGCGAATACCTCGCGCACAACGGCGAAGGCGGCGAAGGGCTGAACCTGTACGACGTCAGCGGCGTCGCGGACTTCGAGCTCGTGCGCGCGCTGCGCGCAGCTGGCAACCCGGCGGGCCTGGCCGTCGACGAAGCGCAGCTGATCGCGGGGCTCTCCCAGAAACTGCAGGTCGCGCTCGAACAGTCTGCGCAGGAACCGTTCGGCTTCGGCTTCCCGTGGAGCGAAGCGGACACCGTCTCGCACGGCGACGGCCTCGCGGTGATGGCCTCCGAGTACGACTACCTGGTCGATGAAGACACGTACGCCACCTACGCCGGGCGCTGGCTCGGCAACGTGCTCGGCGCGAACGCGTGGGGCTCGTCGTTCATCGTCGGCGACGGCTCCACGTTCCCCGACTGCCTGCAGCACCAGGTCGCGAACATCGTCGGCTCGCTCGACGGCGCCCCGCCGGTGCTCGCGGGCGCGGCGGTGGAGGGCCCGAGCGAAGAACCGAGCAAGGGCAAGCTGGCGGGCATGCGCGCGTGCCCGGTCGGCGGCGGCAACGCGTTCAAGGTGTTCAACGGCGCGCGTGCTAAATACGAGGACAACGTGCAGGCGTTCACCAACACCGAGCCCGCGATCGACCTGACCGCCTCCTCGATGCTCGCGTTCTCGTGGCAGATGCGCCCCGCGAGCCCGCTCGCGGGGGAACCGGCGATCGCGCGGGCGCTCACATCCCCCGGCGGGCTCCCGGATGCCTGACCACGACACGAGCGCCGCGCGGGGGCTCGTGCGCGTCGAGCACGGCGCAAAGCGCGTTCGCGCCTACCTCGGCGGCGAGCTGGTGGCGGACACGATCGCCCCGCTGCTCGTGTGGGAGGCCCCCTACTACCCGACGTACTACTTCCCGCTGGCGGACGTGCGCGCCGAGCTGCTCGAGGAGCCGGGGGTCATCTCCCACTCCCCCAGTCGCGGCGACGCGAAGACGTTCACCGTCAGCATCGGCAAGAGCCGTGTCGCGGGCGCGGCGCTGCGCTACGAGGAGTCGCCGATCGCGGAGCTGCGCGAGGCGGTGCGCATCTCCTGGGATGCGATGGAAGCGTGGTTCGAGGAGGACGAGGAGGTGTACACGCACCCGCGCGACCCGTACACGCGCGTGGACATCCTCGCGAGCTCCCGGCACGTGAAGGTGCTTGTCGACGGTGTCACGGTGGCGGACTCGCACAGCCCGAGGCTGCTGTTCGAGACCGGCCTGCCGGTCCGCTACTACCTGCCGCGCACCCACGTGCGCATGGACCTGCTGGAGCTCTCGGACACGGTCACCCACTGCCCGTACAAGGGAGCGGCGCAGGCGTGGCACGTGCGCCTGGCGGATGGTCTGCACGAGGACCTCGCGTGGTACTACCCGGCCCCGCTGCCCGAGAGCCAGAAGATCGCCGGGCTGATCGCGTTCTACAACGAGAAGCTCGACATCGAGGTAGACGGCGTGCTGCAGGCGCGGCCGTCGACGAAGTTCTAGGACGCCGACAAGGCCGCTCTCGCGAGCTGGAGCGCCGTCCCAATCTCTGGGGCGAGTCTGTGCTGGCCGTCAAGCTCCTCAGCTTCGCCCAGCTCCCATCGGCGGACCACCGTCAGGCCTGGGCGCGGAGTCGCTGTCTGGCGGTTCGTGGAGGTGAAGTGTCTGTCGAACTCTGCCCGGTCGTTGGACGAGGCGAGTTCTTTTTCGATGAGCCAAGTCCAGTACTCATCCCATTCGTCACGCTTCACGGAGCGGGTGTCGTCAATGTTGGCTTGCCACAGAGCGATGTATTGTTCCGCGTCGATCGTCGTCGTCGTCCAGGCGTAGCCCCCCTCCATGTGCCCGAAGTGAAAGTTGGGCATGACCTGCCATTCGGGATCTTTGGTCAGGGCTTGGAGCGCCGCAACGGCCGCCGGGCGCGTGTAGAAGGCGCGAGCCTGCGAGAGCGTATCTGCGGGGTAAACGGACAGCTCGATGCCACCCTCGACGTGGAAGAGATAGGCGCGCGAGGCTGTACCGGGAAGCTCGGGCAGATCGACAGTTGGCCCCCACTTGTCAATCCGGGCCTCGCGACCGGAGACCTCAGCGAGCAGTGCTCGCAGCCGACGACCCGTGCGGAACACGTTGCCGCGTGCGAGCCCGAGCGTACGGTACGGCCCGAGCTCGGCGAAGTGATCCTCGACGTAAGCCAGGAAGTCCTCGAGTACGGTGCGCTCGGCACCACCCGCCAGGCCACGCTCCACGATGCCGGTTACATCGCCGATGACCGCGGGCCACGTCACGACTTGGCGCGCCTGGCCTGGCGTGATGACGACCCCTGCGCCTGCGACATTCACTTCCCGCGCCTGGGCATCTCCGGCCTCGGCGACCTTGTTCTCCACGACCATCACTAAGGCGTCGCCATACTCGATCACCGCGTCAAGAACCTGATGACGGTCTGACTCCTTAACAATCACGTCCTCACCGAGTGGCTGATTGGGAGCAAGGAAGACCGAGACGAGCGGCACTTCATCCTCGGGATTGCTCGCGACTCGCACAGCTCGACGCTGGGTGTTAAAGATCGCTACCGGCAGCTCGTGCAGGCGGCACCCGGGAGCGGCCCGTGTCAGCCAAGCCTCATGGACGACCGGCGAGAGCCGCAACACAAGCAGCAAGGCACGTGTCAGCTGATTCTCGTGGTTCGGTGGCAGCCGCTCGAACGGCTCGAAGAAGTTGAGCGCATCCCGCTCCATGCAGCTCTCCGTTAGCTCGACATGTCTAGTCTCGCGCGATGTGCCGTGCCTATTCGGTCTTGACCGCGCGCACCGAGATGGCGCTCTGTGCGCCGTTGGAGCACGTCCGGAACGGGAACGGGACGACCTTCGAAGTCGTCTGCCCGGGCGGGTAGACACGGAAGCCGGCGGCGGTCACCGGACGACACGATGTGGGCAGGGCGCCCACGTCCACGACGCGGATGAGCGCCGTCGTCTGCGCTTCCGGCGCAAGCGTGACCGGGCGCGGTGTCTGAAAGACTTCGCGCCGCGCCGAGGCGCCGATCTGGCGTCCGGAGAGGTTCACCGCCGACACGCCGGGATAGCCGGCGAGCGTGCAGGTGCGGCCGGAGAGGTTGGCGATCTCGAGGTGGTAGTAGAAGCTCCCGGCGGTGCCCGAATCTTCAGAGTTCAGCCACATCACGAGCGCCGAGGTGGCACATTTCGGACTGCTGGCGGCGCGCGCCTTCGCGGCTGGGGCTGCCGGCGCGCTCGTAGCGAGAAGCGTGCCCGAGGCCAGCGTCGCGGCCGACACCAGCGCTGCTGCCACGGAGGTGCGAGGCATCAGGGAATGGTAGCCGTGAGGCCGATGACCACGTGGACCGGCATCTCGAGCGGCGTCTCGCCGGCACCGACGATCGCGCCGATCTGCGCGAGCGTCTCGGTGCGGCGATCGTCGGGCAGCGCGGCGACCCAGCTGACGGACGCGAAGTAGTCGACGATCTGCTCGGGGCCAATCGGCTGCGGAGCGGTCACGCGGATCTCGCGCGGCGCCGTCCAGCCAGCGGCCGCACGCACGGCGTCCTGCCATGGCGGCCCATCGAACTGCGGGTGCTCCGGGCGCAGGCCGGCCATCAGTGTGCCGACCTCGTGCGCCCATGACGCACCACCCAGGTCGGGTACGGCCGAAAGCACTGCGAGTCCGCCACCCGGGCGCAGCACGCGCCGGATCTCAGCCAGAGCAGCCGTGTGGTCGAACCAGTGAAACGCATCGGCCACGGTCACCGCGAAGACGGACTCGTCGGGGAGTGGGATGGCCTCGGCGAGTCCCTCCCGCACGCGCTCGCCGCCCACGCTCCCGGCGAGGATCTCGCGCAGCGGTGCCTGCGGCTCGACGGCTACGACGTCCAGCCCGACGCCGAGCAGCGCGCGGGTGAGCTTCCCCGTCCCGGCGGCCAGGTCGAGTACCGGGGCGGCCGCGGGGATGCGCAGCTCAGCGGCGATCGCGCCGACCACCGCAGGCGCATACTCGGGTCGCCCGCTCTCATATGCGCCGGCCACGTCGGCGAACCGCGCTGTCAGGGGATGCAGCGCCATGGCGCGCACCGTAGACGATCCTCAGCGCCCGTTGCGCCCGCGGCGCTTTCCCGGACGCCCGAAGGACATCTGAAGGATCCCGTTGACGGCGCTGACGATGATCGCCGCGAGCAACGCCCACCAGAATGTCGCGATCGTGAATTGCGGGACGATCCAGTGGGTCAGGTAGAGCATGAAGACGTTGATGAGCAGGTAGAAAATCCCGAGCGTGACGATGATAAAGGGGATCGAGAGGAACGCGAGCACGGGCTTGATGAAGAGGCTCACGAGCGTGAACACGAGCCCGGCGACGAGCAGCGCCCACCAGTCGCTGCCGTAGCTCAGCCCGGACAGCACCCACGTCGCGACGAACAGCGCGACGGTGTTGAACGCCCACCTGATCGCAAGCCTGCGGATCACGGCGCCACCGCCATCATGCGCGCCACAGTAGCCGACTACGGCAGGGGCGTGGCCTCGACGATCTTTGCGCCGAATTCCCTGCTCCGCACGAGCACCTCCCAGGGACCGCCGCTCAGGCCGGAGACCGTGTAGCTGCGTGTGCCCGGAGCGAGACTCACGAACTTCGCCCACTTCGCGGGAGGATGGTGCACGACGGGGCGCCAGCTGACGAGCCAGGGTTCGGTCTGCTCGCTCGACCGCCAGCTGACGGTGATGGAGCCGGCGCCCGGCGTGCCTTCGATCGCAGGCGCTGGTCCCGGGCCGTCCAGCAGCGCGACGCTGTGGCCTTCGCCGGCGGCTACGCCGACGACGTCGCTGAGTTCGCTGGCCTGCACGGGCACGGTGCTGGCGGTGGTGGTTCCGTCGCCGAGCTGGCCGGCGGCGTTCTCTCCCCAGGCGAAGACCCTGCCGCCGCGCACGGCGAGGCTGAAGCGGTAGCCCGCGGATATCGAGGTGACCCCGCTCAAACTGCTCACGGGTATCGGCAGCTTGCTGCAGGGCACGCCGTTCTTGCCCACTTCCGGCGCCGGCCCGAGCTCGCCGTAGGCGTCGCTGCCCCACGCCCTGACGGTGCCGTCGGCGAGGAGCGCCATGCTGTGCGAGACGCTTGCCGAGACAGCCGTGACGTCGCTCAGATCCTTTACGGGCGTCGGCACGCCGGTGGTGGTCGTGGAGCCGTTGCCGAGCTGTCCGGAGCCGTTGGCACCCCACGCGAGCACCGTGCCGTTGCGCAGCAGCGCCAGCACGTGCGCGCCCAGGGAGGAGTCGCCGCCGACCGCGATCGCCTGCACGCCGCTCGCTCCAAGCACGGGCGTTGGCAGGTCTTTCTCCACTTTGGTGCCGTCACCCAGCTGTCCGTCGTTGTTTTCACCCCACGCCTCGAGTGTCCCGTTGCTCAGGAGCACGATGTCGTCGCCCCCTCCGGCCGCGACGGCGACGACGCCGCTCAACCCATTCACGGGTACGGGCACGGTGCTCGACGGACCGTAGACCGGCCCCCTGGCGGAGGTTCCGTCGCCGAGCTCTCCGAAGTTGTTGCCACCCCAGGTCACAACCGTTCCGTTGCCGAGGAGCGCGATGGCGTGCGCGCCTCCGGCCGCGATCGCGGTGACGCCGCTGAGGCCCGTCACGGTGACGGGCTGAGCGCTGTCTTCGCGCGAGCCGTCGCCGAGCTGCCCGAAGCTGTTGCCGCCCCATGCGCGCACGGTGCCGTCGCTAAGCAGCGCGAGGCTGAAGTTGTAGCCGGAGGCGACGGCCTCGACGCCGCTCAGGTTCGCGACCGACACAGGCGTGTCCGTGTGCCCGCTCCTGTAGCCGGCGCCGAGCTCCCACTGTTTGTTTTCGCCCCAGGCCGCCGCCGCGTCGCTCGTGACCTGCTCTTCGCGCGGCGGTCCGCCGTGCGCGGCGGGTGCCGCGGGCGGTGTTTCGCTGAGCGTGGTGCTCGTCGCAGCTTCGCTGGGCGACGTGTGCGGTGCCGTTTCCTGGGCTTCGATCGATTCCCCGTGCTGGGCTTCGCCCTGGCTGCTCGCACCGCAGCGGACGCCGCGGGAGCCATCGACCCTGCCGCCGGAGATCGTGATGCACGTGCGAGAGCGCTTGGCCGAGCCGCGCGTGGGCGCCGCCTGCACGCCTGCAGCGAGCAGCAGCGCCGCGCAGAGAGCCGCGAGCGCCACGGCTGCACAGCGACCCCTGCGAGCGAGACCTGCGTGCGTGTCGAGTGTCATCGCGTCCTCCGTGACCGGGTGCGTTACCCGGGCCACACATCGTCACGAAGCGGCATTTGCAGCTGGTGAGGAGATGGCCCCTTACCACTGCGCTCGTCGAGATCGGGCGCGTGCTTTATCGCGAGCGATGGCGCTGGACCGATGTGCAGGCGCTCGGCCCAGCGGCGCTCAGGACGCGCGGTCCCTGTAGGCGCGGACCTTCGTGCGGTTGCCGCAGACCGCCATCTCGCACCACACGCCGGAGCGGTTGCGCGAGCGATCGTAGAACGCCCAGTGGCAGCTCGGCGAGCGGCAGGCCTTGACGCGCTGCCACGAGCCGTCGGCGAGACCCTGCGCAACGGGGATCAGCAGTCGCGCGAGCGCACCGGCGACACCGCTGGCGGCGGGTGCGAGGCTGGCCGACCCGTCGGGCGCGAAGTGCACGCCGAGCTCGCCACGCCGCGCGGCGGCCTCGAGCTCGCGTCCGGCGCGATCGTCCGCCGGTCCGCCGTTGTTGGCCAGCATCAGCGCGCGCAGCGCCTCGCGCAGGCGGACCGCGTGCAGGCGATCGGCCTCCTCGGGCCGCGCGGCGCGCGGCGCCAGCAGTCGCATCTCGAGGAGCCACGCGGCCAGGCCGTTCGGCGTTGACAGCGTGTCGACGCCGGCCTCGACGTCGTGCGTGTTGACGAAGTCGATCACCAGATCGAGTGCGTGGGGAGACTCGGAGGGAACTGTTCTTGACACCAGTGTTACGTGATGGTAGGTTACGAAACCGGCTAACGATTTACGGAGGTTTCATGACGATGCTATCGCAGGAGATCGAAGCGACCGGTGGCGCGAGCTTTCGCATCGGCTACGAGCGCCTCGTCGATCGCACGCTCAGCCCCGGCCCGCTCGCGCGGCTCGCGGCTCGCGCGCGTTGCGTGTCGCTCGACCGGGCGCTGATCGCGGGCGCGGACCCGACCGGCTCGCCGCTGCTGGCCGCACGCGCCGCGCAACTGACCTCGACGCGTTCGCGCGCAGCGATCGCGGCGGGGCTCGAAGAGCTGGTGCGGGCCGCGCACGGACCCCAGCGGCGCTGGCGGGCGGTCTCGCGACGCGGCCAGCTGCTCGCCAGCTCCTCGGCGCTGCACGAGCTTGCCTCGCTGCTGCTCAGCGACGAGCCGCTGTACGCGCGCGGCATCGCGATGCTGGGCCAGCTGCTGACGGACGGCACCGGCCCGGCGCATCTCGGCGCCGGCGAGGACCTCGCGCGCCTGCTCGCCCAGGCACGCGCTGCGATGGCAGGCTGCGGGGCCGAGCGGCGAGACGTGTAGGACATCCGTCGATGCCGTGCCGCGGCGGCGGCGCGGCTGGTCACAGTGGGCGAGGTGCCATCAGCGCTCGATCACCCAGACGCACACCCACGCGCGAAGGCGGCGCGCGACGCGCGCGGCAAGCTCGCCAAGGAGCAGGCGGCGCATCACGACAAGCACGGCAAGCGCCGCCGGCACAAGCGCAAGCGGCACAAGCTGCCCGCCTACCGCGTCGCCGCCAAGCCGCACGGCACGCTCGGGATCCCCCTGCCGGTCGCGCCGGCCTCGCCGCCGGCGCCCTCCTCCACACCGGTCCCCAGCGTCGACTCGCCGCCGATCACGCTCGCCCAGGCGCAGCGCCTCCTATGGCGCGCCGGCTTCGGGCCGACCCCCGGGCAGGCGCAGGCGCTCGTGGGCCAGCCGCTGGAAGAGGTCGTGTTCGGCCTCACCCGCCCGTCCGGACCGGCGACGCTGACGGGCCCGGAGCCCGTGAACGAAGAAGGCGGGCCGCTGGAACCGGCGAGCGCGTGGGGCGATGACCACTGCTGGTGGCTCGACCGCATGGTCCGCTCCGACCAGCAGCTGGTGGAGCGCCTGACGCTCATCTTCCACGACTGGTTCGCGAACTCCAACGCTCAGGTGGACAGCCAGCAGCTGATGCTCGAACAGAACGAACTGCTGCGCTCGCTGGCGCTGGGCAGCTTCGACGAGCTGTTCCTCGCGGTCACGACCAACCCGGCGATGCTGCTGTTCCTGAACGGGACGTCGAACAACAGGTGGGACCCGAACGAGAACTACGCGCGCGAGATGATGGAGCTGTTCTCGCTCGGCGCCGACCGCGGCGCGTACACGGAGGACGACGTACGCGAAATGGCGCGTGCGCTGACGGGCTGGCGCAACGAATGGTCAGAAGCACGCGGCGACTACGACTTCCGCTTCGACCCGAGCTACCACGACGCGGGCAACAAGACGGTGTTCGGGCAGAAGGGCAAGTGGAGCTACGAAGACGCGGTGCGCCTGTGCGTCAGCCACCCGCTGCACGCGTCGTTCTTCGTGACGAAGCTGTGGGGCTACTTCATCCCCACGGCACCCTCGGCAGCGACGCTCGCGTCGCTGCAGGGCGTGTACGAGAGCTCGGGCCACAGCATCCGCGCGGTGGTGGAGGCGATCCTGCTGCACCCGGACTTCTACGAAGGCCCCGAGCTGGTGACGCCGCCGGTCGTCTACAACGCTGGGCTGCTGCGCTCGATCGCGCGCCCGATCGACACGACGGCGTGGGCGTGGCTGTCGGCGAACGCCGGCCAGCAGCTGTTCTACCCGCCGAACGTGTCCGGCTGGGACTTCTCCCGCTGGCTTGACACCTCGACCGCACGGGCGCGCTGGGAAATGGCGAGCTACGTGACGTCGAAGACCTACCCCAACCCGTGGCCGGGAGACGGCGAACCGCAGTACAGCGCGACGGAGGACCCCGCGGCGGCGCTGTCGAGCGCGCTCGCCTACTGGTCCAACCCGAGCCTGTCCTCCGAATCCGAGCAGTGCATCGCGTCGTTCGCACAGAGCTGCCTGCGGGAACCGCTGGCGGAGTGGGAGCGCAGCCCCTACCGGGCGATGCGCCAGAACGCGCTGCGGATCCTGATCGCGACCTCCCCGGACATGCAGGTCAGCTGACGATGGCCAGGAGCTGCTCATGCCAGGACTTCACCCGCTCGCAGCTGCTGCGCCGCGGCGCGGCGGTCGCCGGCAAGGGGCTGCCGCGGATCGAGCCGGGGATGCCTTTGCCGGCCGGAACGGGCATGGACCGGCGCACGTTCCTGCTGCGCACGGCGGGCGCGGCGCTGTCGGTGTACGGCGCGTCGATGCTCAGCCCGCGCCACTTCGAGGAGGGCATCGCACAGGCCGCGGCGGCGGGTGGCGGCAATGAGCCGGTGTTGGTATCGATTTTCATGGAAGGAGGATGGGACGCGTTGTCCGTACTGGCGCCAGTTGGGGAAGCCAGATACAAAGAACTGCGACCCGTGCTCGGCCTGGAGGAAGGGGCGGGCAGGGTCTTTACGGAGGACGAGACGCTGATGTGGCACCCGCAGGCGGGCGGCCTCGCGGAGCTCCACGAAGAAGGCAAGGTGAGCGTCTTCCCGGCGATCGGCTACGAGCCCTCGGAAGAGAGCCACTTCACGAGCCGCCACTACTGGGAGGTGGGCCAGCTCGACGCGAACGCACGCTCCGGCTGGATGGGGCGCTACCTCGACCTGGTCGGCGATCCGGACAACCCGCTGCAGGGCCTGTCGCTCGACTACTCGCTGGCGCCGGCGCTGGCGACGGAGACGATGCCGGTCGCGGCGGTGTCCTCGCCGGCGGACTACACGATGTGGGCGTATGGCCTGGGCGAACCGGTGATGGCGCCGGCGCTCGAGGCATTCGGCGAGCTGGGGGCGCTCCCGGCGCCGTCGCCCGCGTACGCGCAGGCGCGCGCCGCCTCCTACGACACGAGCCTGGTGCTGGAAGAGATGGCGAACTTCGTCACCTCAGAGAAAGAATCCGGCGACCACGCACCGGTCACGTATCCAACGGGAGAATTCGCCGAACGCCTGGCGGTGCTCGCGGCGATGCTGCACGACGGCATGCCGATCAAATGCGTGTCGCTGAACGCGGTCGGCTCCTACGACACGCACGCGGGCGAGGTGGACACGCTGAGCACCAACCTCGAACAGACGATCCCCGCGCTGGTGGCCTTCCAGCGCGACCTGGAAGCGCGCGGCCTGGACCAGCGCGTGCTGATCCAGCTGTGGTCGGAGTTCGGTCGCCGGCCGCGTGAAAACGGCTCGGGCACGGACCACGGCGCCGGTGGCGTGGGGTTCCTGATCGGCACGCGCGCGGCGGGAAAGATGGTGGGCGAGTTCCCGGGCCTGACGAAACTGGACGAAAACGAAAACGTGGTCAGGACGTCGGACTACCGCGGCGTGTACTGCTCGCTGCTGGAACAGTGGCTCGAAACGGAAGCCGGCCTGGTGATCCCGGAAGCGGCTTCGTTCGAACGGCCGGTGCTGGTGAGCTGAGGGCGCTGCGCGAGCTCGCGGCTGGACTCGGCCATCATGCGTTCGCTTTGGGCAGACTCCACGGCTGTGTCGCGAACGATCGAGGATCGCAACCGCCGCATGCTGCGCACGCGCGACGCGATGGACCGCGCGTTTGCGCAGCCGCTGGACGTGCCCACGCTCGCGCGCCTCGCCCACGTATCGCCGGCGCACTTCAGCCGCGAGTTCCGTGCGACGTTCGGCGAGACGCCGCACCGCTACCTGCAGCGCCGGCGGGTCGAGCGGGCGATGGAGCTGCTGCGCGAGAGCGACCATCCGGTGACCGACATCTGCTTCGACGTCGGCTTCAACAGCCTGGGCACGTTCAGCCGCACGTTCCGCGAGGTCGTGGGCGAGCCGCCGTCGGCGTATCGCGCGCGCTTCGCCGGCGACGGCGACGCCCTGCGCGTGCCGGCGTGCTGGGCGATGGCGTGGACGCGCCCGGCCGGATAAGACAGCAGATTTGGAGAAGCCAGCGGCGCCGTCGAGCCCTAACGTGGCGGCCATGCTAAATCGAATCAGCCACACATTCATCCATGTCCTCGACCAGGACGAGGCGCTCGACTTCTACGTCGGCAAGCTCGGCATGGTCGTTCACACCGACGCCGACATGGGCGTCATGCGCTTCCTGACGTTGAACTTCCCCGACCAGCCCGACGTGGAGCTGGTGCTGATGGTCCCGGGACCGCCGGCGTACGACGACGCAACGGCCGAGCAGGCGCGCGAGCTCGTGACGAAGGGCGGCGCTGGCGGAGGCCTGATCCTCGCGACAGACGACTGCCGCGGCACCTACGAGAGCCTGCGGGCGGCGGGCGTCGAGTTCACGCAGGAGCCGACGGAGCGCTTCTACGGGATCGACTGCGGGTTGCGCGATCCCTTCGGCAACCCGATCCGCATCACCCAACCGCCGGACGGGCCGATCGTCGTGCCGTCGGCCGAGGAGCTGCGGGCGCAAGCCTGATCAAGCGGGCGGCTCCAGGGCACCCAGGACGCGGCGTCCAAGCGGCGTCCTGGGTGCCGGCGCCGTCAATGCTGCTCCGTTCGTGCGGGCACGCCCAGCAGCCCGCACCCGGTGAGCTCGGCGTCCGTCATCGGGTGATCTGACGCTGGGGTGCGTAGGCTGAAAGCGTGATGTTCGTGCTCGTCCTGATCGGAGTGCCGGTGGTGGAGGTGCTCGTGTTCGTGGAGGTCGGGCGCACGATCGGCTGGCTGCTGGCGGTCGTGCTGCTGATCGGCACCTCGGTGCTCGGCGCGCAGCTGGTGCGCATCCAGGGACGCGCGGCGATCGAGCGTGTCTCGCTGGCGGTGTCCGAACGTCGCGCGCCCGCCCGCGCGGCGGTCGACGGGGCCCTGGGATTCCTCGGCGGCCTGCTGCTGGTGATCCCCGGGTTCCTCACCGACGCGCTCGGCGCGCTGCTCGTGTTCGCGCCCACGCGGGCGCTGGCGCGCCGCTGGATCTCACGTCACTACACCGGTCGCGCGATGGGCTTCATGGCGAGCGCTGGTCGCTTCGCATCGCGCGATCACGATGTGCGCCCGGCGGACGTCGACTCGACGGCGGTCGAGGACGACCTCGGGCAACTCGGACGCTGAGCCGCCCGGGCGCCTGGTCAGCGGGCGGCCTGGGGCAGCTTGCCCGAGCGGCCGGGAGCGGATGGCGGCGGCACGACCGGCCCGATGTCGCCGTCGGGCGCCTGGTCGAGATCGACGATCACGGGGGCGTGATCGCTCGGCCCGGTGCCCTTGCGCGCCTTGCGGTCGACCCACGCCGCGCGCGCCCTGCCGGCGACGGGCGTGCTGGCGAGCACGAGGTCGATCCGCATGCCGAGATCCTGGTGGAACATGCCGGCGCGATAGTCCCAGTAGGTGAACACGCGCTCGCTCGGCCAGCGCTCGCGCACGACGTCGTGCAGGCCCAGCTGCTCCAGCTCGGCGAGCGCGGCGCGCTCGGGCGCGGTGACGTGGGTGTGACCGACGTACGCGGCGGGGTCGAACACGTCGATGTCGGCCGGCGCGATGTTCATGTCGCCGCACACCAGCGCGTCCGGCGGACCGCCGGCGACCTCGGCGCGCAGCGCGGCCAGCCACGCGAGCTTGTAGCGGTAATGGTCGGAGTCGGGCTCACGGCCGTTGGGCACGTAGACGGAGTGCACGCGGATGCCGTCGCAGGTTGCGGACACCGCGCGCGCCTCCAGATGGGGAAAGCCGGGCGCGCCGGCGAGTCCGGCGACGACGTCGTCCAGCCCGACCCGCGAGAGGATCGCGACACCGTTCCACTGCGACTCGCCGTGCCTGGCGAACGCGTAGCCGCGCGCGGCGAGCTCCGCACCGAGCATCTGGTCGAAGGCGTCATCGGTGAGCTTGGTCTCCTGCAGGCAGACGACATCCGGCTGACGTTCTTCGAGCCAGGGCAAAAGACGCGCCAGCCGCTGCTTGGCCGAGTTCACGTTCCAGGTCGCCACCCGCACGGGGCGTACGCTACAGCCGGTGAGAGGGGGATCCCGCGTTGCGCATCGATGACCCGCTGCTCGAGCGCCTGCGCGCGGCCGTGGCGAGGCGCAGAGAGGAGCTGGTGGAGCTCACGCAGGCGCTGGTACGCGAGCCTTCGCTGATCGGCGCCGAGGAGGGCGCGCAGCGTGTGATGGCCGAGCGGCTGTTGCGACTCGGCTTCCAGGTGCGGCGGGTCGAGATCGATCCGCCGGGGGACGAGGGCGATTTCACGTGGGGATACCCGCCGGCGTCCTACGACGGGCGAACGTGCGTGGTGGGCCGGGTCGAGGGGGCCGGCGGCGGGCGCTCGCTGCACCTGTCCGGCCACGTGGACGTCGTCCCGGTCGAGTCGCCGGAGCGCTGGCGCCACGACCCGTGGGCGGGAACGGTGTCCGGCGGACGCGTGTGGGGGCGCGGGGCGGGCGACATGAAGGCGGGTCTCGCGGCGTACCTGGTCGGCGCGGCGGCGTTCCTGGAGGTGTGCGGCCGGCCGGCTGGCGATCTGCTGCTCAGCTCGGTGATCGAGGAGGAGTGCACGGGCAACGGCATGAAGGCGGTCCTGGCCGCAGGCCTCGACGCCGACGGGACGCTGATCGGCGAGCCGAGCTCCCTGCAGATGATGCACGCGGGGGCCGGCGTGATCTGGGCGCGACTGACCGCCGACAGCGGCGGCGCGCACCCGGGGTTCAGCACGGGGCACTCGAGCTCTGGGGCGATCCTGAGGGCGCTGGCTGGGCTGCTCGAGCTCGAGCGGCGCATGAACGAGCGCCCGGGCGCGTCTGGAGAGCCCGATCGCGCGAGCGTGGATGAGGTGTTCTTCGCGGCACACGAGCACCCGTTCCGGCTCAACGTGGGGACCCTGTCCGGCGGCTCGTGGCCATCGTCCGAGCCGGCGGTGGCGCAGGCGCGGATCCGCCTGGGCTTCGGCATGGGGCTGACGCCGGCGGACGCGCAGGGGCTCGTCGCCGAGGCGGTGCAGGCGAGCGCACCCGACGTGGCGGTCGTCTTCGAAGGCTTCCGCGCGCCCGCCTACTGCGACGAGCTCGAGCACGACCTCGCGGCGACGCTGCGCGATGCGCACGCGCGCCTGCACGGCTCGCCGCCCGCGCGCCAGGTCCTGCCGGCGACCACCGACGCCCGCTCGGTGACGGGTCCGTGTGTCTGTTACGGCCCGGTGGCGGGTGCGATCCACGGGACCGACGAGTGGGTCGACATCGACTCCACCGAGGCGGTCGCCGCCGCGATCGCGATCACGATCGCCGGCTGGCAGGGCGCCGGCGACTGAGACCCGAGCACTGACGCCTGCCGGCCGGCGCCGCGCAGCGGTCACTCCAGGTTTTCGAGGATCTCGTTCGCGCGCGACCACTGACCGGGCGCCACAACGAGATAGACGTCGCCGCGCCCGTGCCGGTCGAGGGGGTGGTCAGCGACGCAGCCCGCGTCGACGCCGAGCGCGCGCAGCTGGTCGCGCCACGCGACCGCGGTGACCTGGTCCTCGAAGGTGCTGACCGTCTCCCAGCCGTCGAAGCGCGGATCGCCGATCGCCACCGGCGGTTCCTTTGCGCTACCTGAGAGCAGGCGCGGGAGACGCATCGAGTTGAGCGTAGCTCGCGGTGAGAGCGACCGACGCGCTTTCCACCACATCCTGCGAAAGGCCGCTCGGCGCGCTACTCGCGCACTGGCAGCTGCTGAACTGACCAGCGGTTGCCGTCGGGATCCTCGAAGAACACGAACGATCCCCAGGGAAACTCCGTCACCTCGCTCACCTGCACCCCGCGGCCGGCGAGCTCAGCGCGTGCGGCATGGGCGTCGGCGACCGTGAGCTGCATTCCGCGAGCAGTTCCCGGCTCGGAGTCGACGATCCCCTTTCCGAAGGCGATCGAGCACGCCGAGCCGGGTGGCGTGAGCTGCACGAAGCGAATCTCCTCGCTGACGGCGTGGTCGTGTTCGGCGATGAAGCCGGCCTGGTCGGTATAGAACGCCTTCGCGCGATCGACGTCGGTCACGGGAATCGCAACGAGCTCGAGCTTGAGGTCCATGTGTGCCTGCCTTTCGTTGTCGTCGGTATCGACGGCGATCACGCTACGAGCGATTGCGGTCAGAAACTGTCCGCATTCAATGGGAGGCTCCGCAGCGTGCTCGACACCTCGGCAAGGCTCCTGCGGCTCCTGTCGCTGCTGCAGTCGCGGGCCGACTGGTCGGGGCCGGAGCTCGCGGAGCGACTGGGGGTCAGCGCTCGCACGGTTCGCCGCGACGTCGAGCGGCTGCGGACGCTCGGCTACCCCGTCGACGCGGCGCCGGGTGTCGCGGGCGGCTACCGCCTCGGCGCCGGCGCGAAGCTGCCGCCGCTGCTGCTCGACGAGGAAGAGGCGGTCGCGGTCGCCGTGGCCCTTCGCACCGCCGCGAGCGCGACGGTCGCGGGCATCGAGGAGACGGCGCTGCGCGCGCTCACGAAGCTCGAGGGGGTGCTGCCGCCGGCGCTGCGTCGCCGCGTGGCGGCGGTCGGCTCGGCGATGGTGCGCTACCCGAGCTTCGGCGCGCTCGTCGACCCAACGCTGCTGGCGCTGATCGCCGCCGCGATCCGCGACCGCGAACGGCTGCGCGTGCGCTACCGCGACCACGCGGGCATCCTCAGCCGGCGCGTCGTCGAGCCGCATCGCCTTGTCCACACGGGGCGCCGCTGGTATCTCGTCGCGTGGGACGCGGGCCGCGATGACTGGCGCACGTTCCGTGTCGATCGCATCGAGCCGGGGCCGTCGAGCGCTGGTCGTTTCGCTGCCCGCGAGCCCCCCGCGTTGGACATCGCGGCGTATGTCGCGCGCGGTGTCAGCACGGCGCGCGACACCCACCACGCACGCGTCTTGTTGCACGCCCCGCTCGCGACCGTCGCCCGGCGAGTCCCACCGGCGAGCGGGACGCTCGAGGCCGTCGACGAGCACAGCTGCCTGCTGCACACGAGCGCCGACTGGCTCGGCGGCCTGGCAATCTACATCGCCACGATCGACGTCGACTTCGAGGTGATCGACCCGCCCGAGCTGACCGCCGAGATCCGCCGCCTCGGGACGCGCTTCACGCACGCGGCTGAGCTCCAACGCCCTAGCGTCTGACGACCGCTTCCCGCCGAAGCGCACGCCACCGCCTGCACTGCTACGTTGCCTCCGTGGCGCAACAGGAGCACCTACGTGCAGCGACGTAGCATCGGGACCGACGGGCCCCAGAGGCTCGCGGCGATACCGCTCTTCGAGGGCCTGTCCGCCGGGCAGCTCAGCATGCTCGGGCGACTGCTCGACGAGGTCCTCGCCGACCCCGGCGAGGTATTGATGGCGGAGGGCAGCCAGGGCTTTGAGATGATGATGATCGAGGAGGGCTCGGCCGAGGTCCGCCAGCACGGCGAGCGCATCAACGTCATGCAGCCGGGCGACTTCTTCGGCGAGATGGCGGTGCTCGCCGACGGTTCGCCGCGCACGGCCAGCGTGGTCGCGCTCACGCCGCTGCGCGCGCTGCTGTTCACCGCCCGCTTCGCGCGCACGATGCACGACCGCGTCCCGCGGGTCGGCGAGCGGATGGAGCAGGCCGCCCGAGAGCGGTTCGAGCGCGACGCCCGCGCGGGCGCACCGACGGACTGAGGACCGCTGGCGAGGAGGCCCGCTCAGGCCGCGGGCTGACGCGCGCTCGCCGGCTTCTCTCGCGGGCCTCCAGCCGCCACGGTCCAAACAGTCATCGGGTGGCTTCGACCGCGCACCTCGAGGTCGCCGACGAGCACGAGGTCGGTAGGCGGGCGGCGCAGTCGCTCACGCGTGCTGTCGGCGATGAAGACCATCGCGTCGCTGTCCTTGGTCAACGCCTCGAGGCGCGCGGCCGTGTTGGTGGTGTCGCCGATCGCGGTGTACTCGACGCGCTGCTCTGACCCGACGTTGCCCGACATCACCGACCCGCTGTTCAATCCGACGCCCATCTCGAAGGAGCGGTCGAAGCCCTGCCCGCCCATCCACGCGTTGAATCGCGCCAGCCGGGGCCCGACCATCTCGCTCGCCGCCTGCAGCGCCCGGTCGGCGTGGTCGTCCTGCTCGAGCGGCGCGCCGAACACGGCCATGATCCCATCGCCCATATAAGCGACCAGCGTGCCGCCGACACCCAGGATCGCCTCGGTCATCTCGTTGAGGTAGCAGTTGACGACTTCGATCACGCGCGCCGCGGGCTGGGTCTCCGAGAACGACGTGAAGCCGCGCAGGTCGCAGAACATGACCGTGGCATCGCGTTCTTCGCCGGCCAGCCGCAGGTTCTCATCGGCGCGCGCGAGCACCTGGTCGACGACCTCGGCTGGGACGAAGCGGGAGAAGACCGAGCGAACACGTTCGCGCTCGATCGTCTCGAACAGGTAGAGGACCATCAGCGAGCCGAGCACTCCAACGGCGAGGGCGAGCATCGGGTAGACGAGCGAGACGATCACGCCGGCCTGGAAGGCGATCTGCACGGCGACGAGATAGAGCACCGCGAGCGCCACCCCGCCGAGCAGCGAGCGCAACCTCCGCAGCTGCAGCGCGCTGAGCGGCGCGCCGAATGCGAGCAACAGGATCAGCAGGATGTTGATCGGCGTGGACGCGTTGCGCAGCGGCCCGCCCTGCAGGATCGTCTCGATCTCGTTGGCCTGGATCTCCGGCCCGGACATGACCGACGAGCCGGTTGTCGCCGTGGCGTGGTAGTCCTGCAGCACGGGGGCGGAGGCGCCGAGGATGACGATCTTGCCGCGCACGAGCGCCGGCGGCACCCGCCCGAGCAGAACGTTCGAGTAGGACACCGAGCGAATCGTTCCCGGCGGTCCGGCGAAGTCGATGGGCAGCGTGCCGCTTTCGAAGGAGGACCGGTTCACCCTGTGGCCGGTCGCGACTTCCGCGGTTGCGACCGCGAAGCTGTGCAGCCCGCTGAACGAGTAGGCGAGGCGACGCTCGACGCCGTCGGAGTCGAGCAGGAGGATCGCCTCCCCGACCCTCGCGCCGAGCCGTTCGGGCAGGCCTTCGCCCCCAAGCACCGGGTTCTGGCCTTTCGGCCCGACTTCGGTCGTCGCGAGCACGACTTTGCCATGGGCTCGGCTGATGGATTCTATGAGCGCGTTGTCATCGGCCGGGTCCGTTTCGTGGCTGAATTCGATGTCGAGCCCGATCACCCTGGCGCCCGCCTGGCGCAGGCGGTCGATCACCTGGGCGTCGTAGCGGCGCGGAAACGGGAACTCCGAGGCCATGTGGCGGTTCCTGAGCGTCTGCAGCGTCTCGTCGTCGATCTGCACCAACAGCAGGTCTGCGGGCGCCGGCCGGCTGCCGCGGACGGAGAAGCGCGCGTCGATCGACTGCTGTTCGCTGTGGCGCAGAAGATGAGTCGCGTACGCGAGCACTCCGGCCGCGCCGGCGATCACAGCCACGGCGAGCAGCGCGACCGGCTTGCGTCGTTGTCTGCTCAGCCTTCGCATCGGACCCCCATCGGCGCAACGGCAAGATCGGTCGGCGGATGCTAGTCAAATCGGCGCGTCGCGGAGGCTGGGCAGAATTGACTTTGCGCCGGCGCACGGATAGCGTTCGGCGCGAGACGGACCTCACCGCACCAGTCCGCCGCGCGGGAGCGGCGGGGCAGATTGGAGAAGGCTTGGGGGAGAACGATACGCGCGACGGATCGCTGTACAGCTTGAGGCGCTTTCGACCGGATGCTGGTTGGCGTCGCCGGCTGTGGATGATGGCAGCCGCGGGAGCCGCCCTGATCGCGCTCGCGGCGCCCGGATGGATCGCCGCCGCCTCACCGGGCACCGAAGGCTTCGCGCCGTTCCAGGAAGCCTCGCAGCTGCTCGGCAGCGCGGGCCTGTTCGGTGCGAGCGTCGCCGTGTCCGCCGACGGGCGGACCGCGATCGTCGGCGCCCCGCGCGAAGGCGGCGGCGCCGGCTCGGCGCGCGTCTTCGTGCGCACCCCCTCCGGCTGGCAGGAACAGGCTCAGCTGGGTCCCTCCGAAGGCGGCGAAGAAACCGCCGCCCCCTGCACCGAAGGCGAAGAATGCCGGCTGGGAGTCAGCGTGGCGATCTCCGCGGACGGCAACACTGCGCTCGTCGGCTCATCGCTCGAGGAAGACCGCAGGGGCGCGGTGCGGGCGTTCGTCCGCACCGGCGGCACATGGAGCCAGCTCGGCCCCACGCTCACGAGCGAGCCATCGTCGGGCAAGGCGCTCTTTGGTCGCAGCGTCGCGATCTCGGCCGACGGCCAAACGGCGCTGATCGGCGCGCCCGGCACCGCCACCGCCACGGTCCTCGACCGCTCGGGCGGCGGCTTGTTCCAGGAAGGGGCGACGATCGCGGCTCCCGACGGCACGCATCCCGGTGGCTTCGGGCGCTCCGTCGCGCTTTCGGGCGACGGGAGCGTCGCGTTCATCGGCGCTCCGAGCATGGAATCCGGCAACGGGTCCGTGTGGGCTTTCGTCCGCGAAGGCAGCGAATGGCAGCAGCAGGGCGAAGCGCTGACCGGGGGCGGCGAAGCGACTGCGGGCGCTCACTTCGGCTCAGGCCTCGCGCTCTCGTCCGACGGCAGCACGGCCCTGATCGGCGCAGAGGACGATGCGCAAGGGGCTGGTGCCGCGTGGGCGCTGGTCAGGTCCGGTGCGACATGGATCCAGCAGGGGCCCAAGCTGACCGCCTCCGGCGAGCTCGGCGCGGCCCACTTCGGCCAGAGCGTCGCCCTGTCCGCCGACGGCGACAGCGCCCTGATCGGGGGGCCGGCGGACGGCAATCGCGCCGGCGCGGCCTGGGCGCTCGTGCGCGCCGGCGCTCAGTGGTCGCAGACGAAGATCGCGGCGCCGCAGCCGCTCCTGTCTACCCGCTTCGGTACCAGCGTCTCGCTCTCCGCAGATGGCCTCACCGCGCTGATCGGCGCCCCCTACGAACACGGGCGGCCCGGCTCGACGTGGGCGCTGTGGACGCCTGCGCCGCCCACCGTGCAAACGGTGGAACCCTCGGAAGGGCCCAGCAGCGGCGGGACCGACGTGACGACCACTCCTGCGCCCAAGCTCGGCCTGCTCGCCGAGCAGGCCTCGGCTGCGCCGGCGCCGGTGCTGGCGGCGCGGGGCAACCTCGATCCGGTCTCCGGCCAGGTCCGTCTGCGCCTGCCGGGATCGCACCGCTTCGTCGCGCTGACAGGGCTCACCCAGGTTCCGTTCGGCACCGTCGTGGACGCGACGAACGGCACCGTATCGGTGACGACCGCCGACGGTGGCGGTGGCACCCAGACAATGACTTTCTATCTCGGAGAGTTCATGCTCACTCAAAATCGCAACGGCCGGACGGTTGCGACGCTGGAGGGCGGCGACGAAAGCATCTGCAGGGCTCCCCGAGGTCGGCGGCGCGCGCGGGCCAGCACAGCAAAGACGCATGCCGTGCGAAAACTGTGGGCCAGCGGTCACGGGAGCTTCTCGACCAAGGGCCACTATGCCGCCGGAGCGGTGCTCGGCACCCGCTGGCTCACCGAGGATCTGTGCGGCGCGACGCTGATTCGGGTATTCACCGACGAGGTCGCCGTGACCGACTTCGTGAGGCATCGCCGTGTGATCGTCACGGCCGGGCACAGCTATCTGGCTCGAGCGCGCTGACGAAAGCAGTTTTCGAGAAGCACTGTCACGGAGCCGCGCCTAGCATGGGCCTCAGTGAGTGGGATGCGCCGGATCGCGGTTGCTCCCGCCGACACCACCGTACCCATCGGGTCGCTGTGACCCCACGACTCAAGGAGTGACCATGACCGGCTCTTCCGCCGATGGAATCCAGATCGTGCTGCATCCCGTATCCGACCTCGAGCGCGCCAAGCCGGTCTACACCGCCCTGCTCGGCGGACCACCCACGGCCGACTCGGCCTACTACGTAGGCTTCGACGCCGCGGGCCAGCACATCGGGCTGGTGCCGGGCGGTGGACCGCAGGGCTACACCAGCCCTGTGGCATTTTGGGCGGTGTCGGACATCGAGGCGAAGCTGGCAGAGGTGAGCGCTGCGGGCGCCACCGTGAAGGAGCCCGCGCACGACGTCGGCGGCGGACGCCTGGTGGCCGCGGTCACCGACCCCGACGGCAACGTCCTCGGGCTGGTGCAGGACCCCGCCTGACGGTGAAGACGGGATGAGCATGGCCGCGAAAACGAGTACGCGATCGCCTGCGCCGCGGGGTGCCGACAGCCACGATTCGATCCGGGTGCACGGCGCGCGCGTGAACAACCTCAAGGACGTGAGCGTCGAGATCCCCAAGCGCCGGCTGACGGTGTTCACCGGCGTGTCGGGGTCCGGCAAGAGCTCGCTGGTGTTCGGCACGATCGCCGCGGAGTCCCAGCGGCTGATCAACGAAACCTACAGCGCATTCGTGCAGGGCTTCATGCCGACGCTCGCGCGGCCGGAGGTCGACGTGCTCGAAGGCCTGACGACCGCGATCGTGGTCGACCAGGAGCGGATGGGTGCCGACGCCCGATCAACGGTCGGCACCGCCACCGACGCGGGCGCGATGCTGCGCATCCTCTTCAGCCGGATCGGCAAGCCCCACATCGGCTCACCCCAGGCCTTCTCCTTCAACGTCGGCTCGATCTCAGGCGCCGGGGCGGTCACGATCGAGCGCGCTGGCCGCACGACAAAAGAGAGGCGCAGCTTCTCCATCCTCGGCGGCATGTGCCCGCGCTGCGAGGGCCGGGGCTCGGTGAACGACATCGACCTCACGCAGCTGTACGACGACAGCAAGTCGCTGCGCGAGGGCGCGCTCACGATCCCCGGCTACAGCATGGACGGCTGGTACGGGCGGATCTTCATGGGCTGCGGCTTCTTCGATCCGGACAAGCCCATTAAGAAGTTCACCAAAAAGGAACTGGGTGATCTCCTCCACAAGGAGCCGACCAAGATCAAGGTCGACGGCGTCAACCTCACATACGAGGGCCTGATCCCGCGGATCCAGAAGTCGATGCTCGCCAAGGACGTCGACACGCTGCAGCCGCACGTCCGCGCCTTCGTGGAGCGTGCGGTCACCTTCACCACCTGTCCCGAGTGCGACGGAACCCGGCTCAGCGCGCAGGCGCGGTCGTCGAAGATCGAGGGAATCAACATCGCCGATGCCTGCGCGATGCAGGTCAGCGACCTCGCCGAGTGGGTTGGCGGCCTCGAGGCGCCGTCGGTAGCGCCGCTGCTCGAGGCGCTGGGGAGGACCCTCGACTCATTCGTGGAGATAGGGCTGGGCTACCTCTCGCTCGAGCGGCCCTCGGGCACCCTCTCAGGTGGAGAGGCCCAACGCGTCAAGATGATCCGCCACCTCGGCTCGTCGCTCACCGACGTCACCTACGTCTTCGACGAGCCCACGATCGGCCTGCACCCGCACGACATCGAGCGGATGAACGGCCTGCTGCTGGCGCTGCGCGACAAGGGCAACACCGTGCTCGTCGTGGAGCACAAGCCGGAGGCGATCGCGATCGCCGAGCACGTCGTGGATCTCGGCCCCGGCGCCGGCGCCGAGGGCGGCGAGGTGGTCTTCGAGGGGACCGTCGAGGGGCTGCGGCGCAGCAAGACGATCACCGGCCGCCACCTCGACGACCGGGCGGCCGTCAAGGGAGAGGTCCGGGCGTCGTCGCAGGCGCTGGAGGTGCGCGGCGCCGACACCCACAATCTGCAGGACGTCGACGTCGACATCCCGCTCGGCGTGCTCGTCGTCGTCACCGGGGTGGCGGGCTCGGGCAAGAGCTCGCTGCTGCACGGCTCCGTGTCTGTGCGCGACGGCGTGGTGTCGGTCGACCAGCGCGCGATCCGCGGCTCGCGACGGAGCAACCCGGCGACGTACACGGGACTCCTCGACCCGATCCGCAAGGCGTTCGCGAAGGCCAACGACGTCAAGCCGGCGCTGTTCAGCGCCAACTCCGAGGGCGCCTGCCCCAACTGCAACGGCGCCGGCGTGATCTACACGGACCTGGCGATGATGGCCGGCGTCGCGGCCCCGTGCGAGGTGTGCGACGGCAAGCGCTTCCAGGCGTCGGTGCTGGAGTACACGTTCGCCGGCAAGGACATCAGCGAGGTGCTCGCGATGCCGGTGACCGAGGCCAGGGAGTTCTTCGGCGCCGGCGCGGCGAAGACGCCGGCAGCGCACACGATCCTCGACCGGCTCGCCGACGTCGGGCTCGGCTACCTCCGCCTCGGCCAGCCGCTGACGACGCTGTCCGGCGGCGAGCGCCAGCGCCTCAAGCTGGCCACCAGCATGGTTGAGAAAGGGCCCGGGCGGGCCGGAATCTACGTCCTCGACGAGCCGACCAGCGGCCTGCACCTCGCCGACGTCGAGCAGCTGCTCGGCCTGCTCGACCGGCTCGTGGACTCCGGCAAGTCGGTGATCGTCATCGAGCACCACCAGGCGGTGATGGCGCACGCCGACTGGATCATCGACCTCGGCCCCGGCGCCGGCCACGAAGGCGGGCGGATCGTCTTCGAGGGCACCCCCGCCGACCTCGTCGCGGCGCGCTCAACCCTCACCGGCGAGCACCTTGCGGCGTACGTCGGCGCCTGATGGAGGCGCTCGCGGAGACGATGAGGAGCAACGTCATCTGCTTCGACCTGAAACATGCCTACGCTTGCATGGTGACGCCGGAGGAGCTCGAGAACCTCGCGCATCTGCGCCGCGCCCGCGATCTGATGGACCGCGAGTATGCGCGCCCGCTCGACGTCGCCGCGCTCGCGCGCGCCGCGTTGATGTCGACCGCGCACTTCTCGCGGCAGTTCCGCGAGGCGTACGGGGAGACGCCGTACGCCTACCTGATGACGCGGCGAATCGAGCGGGCGAAGGCGCTGCTGCGCCGCGGCGACATGTCGGTTACCGACGCCTGCATGGCGGTCGGGTGCTCGTCGCTCGGCTCGTTCAGCACACGCTTCACCGAGCTGGTGGGCGAGACGCCGACGGCCTACCGGGCCCGCGACCACAGCGCGCTCGCGAGCGTGCCGGGCTGCGTCGCCCGCGACCTCACCCGCCCGACCGGCAAGCCGGCCAGCACGCCGGGCAGGATCGAAGGAGCGCACGCGGCGCCGGCTCCGTAGTGTTCGCCGCATGAGCCTCACCCTCTCCCAGTGCTTCGTCCTGGTCCATGACCCGGAGCTCGCGCTGGCCTTCTACCGCGATGCGCTCGGCCTGGAGCTGCGCAACGACGTCGCCCGCGACGACTTCCGCTGGCTCACCGTCGGCGCCGCCTCCCAACCAGGCGTCGCGATCGTCCTCACCAACTACCTCAACGGCAGCCCCGCCGACGGCGACGCGCTCGCCGCGCTGCTCGCCAAGGGCGCCCTCAACGGCGTCCACTTCCACACCGACGACCTCGACGCCACCTTCGAGAAGCTGCTCGCGTCGGGCACCGAGATCGTGCAGGAGCCGACCGACCAGCCGTGGGGCACGCGCGACTGTGCTGTGCGCGACCCGTCCGGCAATCTCGTGCGCATCGATCAGCCGCCGGGCGCGTAGTCGTGACTCAGCGCCCGGCGGCGTTTCCGAGGTCGTCAGACTGCCCGGCTTGCAGGCGGGACCACTGGACCGTGGGACGCCCGTCGGCGCGGAGGTGGGATATCACGGGTGCTTGCGGCCAGCCGGCGGGCGATTGCTCCCACGTCTCCTGACGCCCGTAGACCGTCATGTCGAGCAATGCGTAGCTGTAGTCCATCGCCTCGACGCCGCGGCGCGTGGTCCAATAGGTCTCGAAGACCCTGTCGCCGTTGCGCACGTAGCACACGAGGTGCATTTTGCCGACCTGGCGTCCGGTCAGCAGAACGTCGAGGGAGCCCTCGGCCGAGTACCAGGGCATCTCCCAGCCCATGAAGTCGCGGTAGCGAGCGCTCTCCTCGTAGGGGCCTTGGCAAAACGTCGCGTATGTGACGCCGCACAAATGCAGATGGGACAGCTCGCGGACCTGCGCCGTGTAGAAGGTGCAGCCCTCGCACTGCTCGGCAGCTGGCGCTCCGGTGTTCCACATGAAGTAGTAGGCGATCAGCTGTCGACGCCCCTCGAAGGCCTCCAGCAGCGTGACCGGCCCGTCCGGGCCGACGAGCTCGAGGGTGGAGTCCACCTCCACCATGCCCAGCCGCCGACGCGCCGATGCGATCGCGTCGCCCTCGCGAGTGTGCGCCTTCTCCCGGACCCGCAGCGCGTCCAGCTCGGCCTGGAACGTGGCCCGATCGACCACCACAGGCAACTCCCATGTCTCGGTGGCGCCTGCCTCCCCCAGGTTGTTCGACTCGACGTTCATCATGACGATCTCCTCGTTCTAGTTGGTTTCGTACTCGTCGTGGCGGCGCAGCCAGACCTGGAACGCGTCGCCCTCGTCACGGCCCTTCGGCGCCCGATCGAGGATCGGGTAGTAGCTCATCACGAACTCGACCCCGCGGGCCCCCGTGGAGTAGGTGTGGTAGACGACCCCGTCGTCGAGGGCGAATGCGCTGAAGCCTGGGCTCTCGGTCAGATAGCCGAAGATGTCTGTACCGGTTGCCGCTGCATTGTGGGCGACGATCGGCGGCAGCGTGTCGAGGATCGGCGCGAGCGCCTCGCGCGCCTGCTCCGCGGTGCTGGAGAAGCCGAGGTCGAGGTTGAGCTCGCTGTTGGCCGACGACGCCCACGGGAGGCTCCAGCCCATGCGTCGCTTGTAGGCCTGCAGCGTCTGCAGCGGCGCCTGCGAGACGAACAACATGGTCACGTCGCGCGCGTTCAGGTGCGCGACGATGCCGTCGACGGCGTCCGCGATCGACGAGTTCGTCGGGCAGCCGTTCTTGTAGCTGGGACCGAACATGAAGTGGTAGACGAGCAGCTGGCTGCGCCCGTCGAAGAGCTCCGCGAGCGTGCGCGGGCCGGCGTCGGTGTCGAGGCGGTAGTCCTTCTCCACCGCCACCCACGGCAGCTCGCGCCGCTGGCGCGCCAGCTCATCGCCACGTCTCGTGTGCTCCTTCTCGCGCTCCAGCAGCTCCGCGCGGGCCACTGCCCACTCCTCCCGTGTGCCGGTCCTGTGATCGGTCATCTCTCTCTCCGTTCTCGTCGGTTTATCGATGTAGATCCGTGGGCATCGCGGAATCCATCGCCGCCGGCGTCACATTCTCGGCTCCGCGCGTGTCAAAGAGCCAGACCCGCCGAACGCGCTGGAACGCGACAGACATACGCGAGCTCCGGAGGCGACGGCGGGTGCCAAGACACACACGACGAACCGGAGGACGACGATCATGCAGGCAAGAATCAAGAACCCGGCGCTGAGGGTCCCTGGCGCGCTTGAGGCGCTTCAGCAGCTCGGCGCGTCGGCCACCACCGCCGACATCCCCGAGACCACGTTGCACATGCTCGAGCTACGCGCGAGCCAGATCAACGGCTGCAGCGTGTGTGTGGACATCCACACTCGCCAGCTCGAGGCCGAAGGCGAGAGCAGCGAGCGCATACATCTGGTTGCGGCTTGGCGCGAGGCGCCGTACTTCAGCGACGCCGAGCGCGCCGCGCTGGCGCTCACCGAGGCCACCACCCGTCTCGCCGACCGGCCCGACCCGGTGCCGGACGAGGTCTGGGACGAGGCCGCGCGCCACTACAGCGAGCCGCAGCTCGCCGCGCTCGTGGTCGCGATCGCGACGATCAACACGTTCAACCGTCTGAACGCCGCCACGAGGCAAGTCACTGGCGAGTGGGTTGCGCAGATCGTCGATTCAGCCGCCCAGGCGGGCTGAGCCCACCGGGGCCCCGGCTGCCTTCAATCTGGGTGCGGGCCCCCAGGCCGGTCTTGGGACTTTTGCTCGACACCTGCCGTGGCTCATCTCGGGAATGGTTGGAGTGGTGTTCGGTCCCCGATTGACCATCGGTGTCCGAACGGGTCGGTGAAGCCGCCCTGCCGGTGCGTGCCCCACGGAGCGTCGTGGTCGGTCGGCGACTCGAGGTCGGTGGCTCCGGCCTGCCCGGCACGCTGGATCAGCGCGTCGGGCGCATCGACGAAGACCTCGATGCGAGTCGTCGTCAGGCCGACGTCGATCGGGCTCGGCTCTTGCTGTCTGCCGGGAACCGCCTCGTGCACGAAGAATGGTGCGCCATCGATCTGCAGCCCGGCGACGCCACCGAGGTCCCACAGGGACCTGGCCCCGAGCGCCGTTTCATACCAGCTGACAGCGGCGTTGGCATCGGGCACGATCAGCATCACGGAGACGCAGGGGCAGTCCGGGACGCCGGTCATGAGGGGATGCTAAAGGAGTCGGCGTGGGTGCTCAACATGAGTGGACCTCGTGACCGCCGACGGCCCGCTTCGAGTCTTCGAGTTGCTGCACGGCGCCAGCCGGTGCTGCTCAACCTGGGTGGGCGACCAAACCCGCCTCAGTCTCCCTGAAGCGCTGACCACCTGGTTCGGAGCGCCTGCTGCGGCGGCATAGCATTCCCGCGGCGCAGGCGCCGTCAGGAGCCGTCGTTCACGAATGCCTGGTAAGGGCGGCAAGGCTCGTTGCGCAGGCTTGGGCAGGCCGGCAGTCCGGTGGGCACGCTGACGCCGGGCACGATCGGGAGGGTGAGGCTGGCGGGCATGCCGGGCCCGAACGCGATCGACACGTTGGCGGTGGTTCCTTCCGGCTGGGTCTGGCTGAACGACCAGATCGGCTGTGTTCCGTTCGGCGCAGAGATCGTGACCCTGATGCGCGAGCCCGCTCGGTAGGCGTGTCCCTCGAAGTACAGCGGAATCGTGACCGGGACGAATTCGCCGGCGGGCATCGCCTGCTCATCGGAGGCGAGGAAGGTCGGGATCGGTTGGACCGGCGTGGGAGTCTCCTCGAACATGTTCGTCGAGGTGGTGGCGAGCTTGCGCTCGCTGGCGCGGATCCAGCCGTTCTGGACGAAGGTTTCGTTGCCGTCGGGGCGCACCTCGCTGACGGTCGCCTGGAGATCGACGTCGGGAGTGGACGACTTCACCCAAAGGTTGACGGCGCCGCCGCCGATTGCGGTCGTGTCGCTGCTGAGCGGCGCTGACACGTAGGACACGGCGGAGCCTTCCGTGGGCTGCGTCCAGTTCCATTCCCACTGGGAGGCGTCGCCCCAAAGGCTGCCGGAGCCGGTGTTGGCCGAGTAGTCGGTCAGCGGCGTGGTGCCCGCATCCGAGGTGTAGGAGTCGACCCCTTCGGACGCCGCCGGCTGTTCATTGAGAGTGCCGTCCGGCCCGAGGTACCACGACTGAGCGACCGTGCCGGGGATCGGGAACGCCGAGAAGGACTGTTCGAACCCGGGGTAGGGATTGCCGGGCGTTTTGTTACCGGTCGGCGAGACTCCTGCGCCGTTGTCGAACAGCACCCGGACCTCCGGAAGCGCCGTGAAGGCCGCCAGCGCCTTCGCGTATGTCGGCTGTTCCTGGATCGGGTCCGCCGGCAGCGTGATCTCGTCTCCCACGGGCACGCCCAGCGCGGACTGATAGACGATCGGAGCGAGGGCGTCGAGCACCGCTCGATTGTTGATCGGCGCCTGGTGCGCGACGTACAGCTCCAGGAAGTCGTCCAGCCGGTTGAGGGTGTTGGGATCGAGCGAGTCGATATGGGCGCCGTTGGTGAAGGTGAACCACTTGTGTTCGGTGCCGGTGAAGTGCTCGGCCAGATCGGCGCAGTGCCCGCCGGTCTGCTCGTCCTCCCACTGGCAAGCCATGAAGGTCGGAACGTCGATGTTGTGCACGAACGTCACCGGATCCAGCGGGTCGGCGACAGGCGGGTTGTAGGTCGCGTTTTCTTTGACTTCAGAGATCAGGTTGGTCGCCTTTTCGTGCAGATCCTGATTGCCTGCGCAGGTCGCGTCGCCTTTCTGGATCTGTTCGTAGGCCCAGTGCTCGCCGCTCGAGGGACCGGCGGCCTCGGCGTCGAATTGGCGCTCTTCGGCCCAGGGCACGGCGAAACCGGTGTTGAGGACGCCACCGGGGTAGAGCGTCGTCGCCGTTGCATCGACCACCGACAGCGGCGCGATCGCCTCGAGCGCCGGCGGCCGGAGCTGAGCGGCGAAGAGCTGGCTGATCCCGCCGTAGGAGACGCCGAACATTCCTACCTTGTGATGGAGCACCCACGGCTGGTGGCCGATCGTCTGGATCACGTCGTACGCATCGAGGTTCTCCAGCGGTTCGAAGTAGTCGAAGGCGCCGCCCGAGCAGCCGGTGCCGCGCATGTTCACGTCGACCACCGCGAAGCCCATCGCGTTGGCCACCTGCGCGAGGCCGCTTTCCGGTCCAGCGGGGTTCGCGTAGCCGTACCCCGAGTATTCGATCAGCGTGGGGTACGCGCCGTTGTGCTTCGTCGGCGGGAACGTCGGCGGGTGGACGTCGATCGCGAGCTGGGTACCGTCGCGCGTCGTCAGGTACCCGTAGCCGCTGTCCGGGATCGACTGCTTGTAGATGCTGGCATCCCACGGCTTCGCGGCTTGCGTGTGGACGGTGATCCGCGCCGACTCTTCGCCTGTCGAGCTCAGCCGGACCATGTAGCGCTTTCCCGGCGCGACGTCCCGGAACAGCACCCCCCCGAGCGAGTCCGCGGTCTGCGTGGAAACCGTTTCGCCGTTCGACCCAAGCAGCGACATCTGAGCGCCGGGAGCCAAGCCTGTGACGTACACCTGTTCGACACTTCCGTGCGCGCTGAAGGCGGACGCCGTCGCGGCGGCCATCAGCCAGGCGGCGACCACCGCGAGCGTCGCGACGGCGCCGATTCGCGCGCGACGCCGGTGCTCAGGCACTGTGCCGAAGCGGCCACCGTCTCCCCCACGGCCCGCGCAACGATTGCCGCTCGCCGGCTGCGCGCGCAGCGACACTCTCCCATCCCCCACATCCCTCATCCCCATGTGGTGCATAGTAAACATCATACGAGCGGTTTGCAACCCGCCGGCGCAGGCTGACGGCGATCGCCGGCGGACGGAGATGAAAGTAGGATCGCAGCCGTGCCGTTCACGCTCAGAAACCTCAAGGAGGATCTGGAGGATCTCGGGTCCAACTTCGACGGCGCACCGGGCCTGGAGTTTCGCCACGCAAGCAAGGCGCTCGAGCTCGAGCAGTGTGGGCTTTGCTACCAGCGCATCCCGCCCGACTATCGCTTCCCATACGGCCACGCGCACAAGCAGCAGGAGGAGATCTATGTGGTCGTGCGCGGGAGCGGGCGGATGAAGCTCGATGACGAGATCGTCGAGGTCGAGGAGTGGGACGTGGTTCGCGTCCCACCCGGCACGTGGCGAGGCTACGAGAGCGGGCCGGAGGGCCTCGAGATCCTGGTCTTCGGCGCGCCCAACCTCGGCGAGAACCCTCGCGAGGACGTGGAGGGTCAGCGCGGCTGGTGGGCTGACTAGCGCCGGTGGCGTAAGCGTCGCCCCTGAGCCGGCGTGTCCTTCTTATCCCCGCCGGGTTATCCCGGTGACCTCCCATGCCCGGCCGAGGGCGCTGCCATAGAAAGCCACGACGACGAGGACCAAAGCACGTTGCAGGGCGGCACTCTGGGTGTTCGCGAGGAGCGCCACGGCGAGGCCGAGCTGCGCGGAGTAGCCCACAACCGAGATCGACGCGAAGGCGAGATTCAGCTTTCTGTTTCGAGAGCTGGAAGAGAAGTTTCCAGCCCGCTTTGCCCTCGGTATCAGCGATCTGGTGGCCAGCAGGCCGACGCTCGCCATTGCGATGCTCGATAGCCCCAAGACGACCGCGCCCCCGGTCAGCGCCACGATCGAGACGAAGAAGATATCTACCAGGACGACGAACGCGCTCCCGGCCAACACAGTTCGCAACTCCCGAGTTGTGGGGTCCGCATCGTCCGCGTTGACGACCGATACGGCGACGACGAGCAACCCCAGGATGGCAGCGGACGCGCCGGCGCTTGCGGCGAAGAAGCTCTCATAGTGGCCGACCACAAAACACAACCCTATTGGGCATAGGCGTCGCCCGAAAGCGCGCCCCTACTCACGACTTACATCTAAGGCGCGAGAAGGCTGCTCTTGGGGTCGACCAGGATCTTTGCGTGTCCCTCGGGATCGCCGAGCGACTCGAAGGCGCTGCCGACGCCCTCGAGCCCCACCTTGCCCGTGACCAATGGGCCGGCATTGACCTTTCCGTCGGCGAGCATGTGCAGCGTGTCGCGGAACTCGATCGGCGTGTAACCGAGCACGAAGCGTAGCTCGATCTCCTTGTTGATCGCCATCGCCGGCCTGACCCGGTCTGCACCCATGCACACGCCGACCACGACGATGCGCGAGAACAGCGGCGCACTCGCGATGATCTGATCGATCACCCCGGGCACGCCGACGCACTCGAAGATCACCGGACTCTTGGGGGTGGCCAGGCCGAGCGCGTCGGCCGCGCGCCAGAGGTGGTGCCATGGGACCGGCACGCGTTGCATCTTGTCCATCGCGCCGACAGCGAGGTCGAGTGCAGCCGGCACCGTGACCAGGTGCCCATGCTTCTCAGCCGAGGCATGTGGCGATTCGTGAGCGGGGTCCACGACGATGTCGGCGCCGCACGCCTTGGCCAGCGCACGGCGTCCCGCCGAGAAGTCGCTCCCGATGACGGTGCGCACGCCACTGGCCCTCAGCATGCAGATCACCGACAGCCCGATCGGCCCGCAGCCGATGACGATCGCGACGGTGCGCTTCTTGAGCTCAGCTCGCCGCACGGCGTGCCAGGCGACAGCCATTGGCTCCGTGAGCACGGCGACTTCAGGTGAGAGGCCGTTGGGCACGGGAACCGTCAGAGACTCCTGCACGAGCATCTGCTCGGCATAGGCGCCGGGGTCGCCGTCGATAGGCCGATCGCGTGAATGGCCCCACGGGTGCGAAGCAGCGGAACGGCGACGACCGTTGTCCCCGCGGGGACCACCTTGCGGCAGCCGAGGCCATGCTCGACTACCTCACCGCAGAACTCGTGGCCCATGACGACGTCTTGGTCGGAGCGCATGAAGTCCTCATAGCCCGTCTCGCGAGCGACGGCTGCCATCTCATCGCAGTGGTGACGAGCGTGAAGATCAGATCCGCAGATGCCACAGCGCAGCACGTCGATCAGCACCTGCCCCCTCTCGGGTGAAGGCGCCGGCCGCTCGACGACCTCCAGCTGTCCGTCCCTGCAGCTGACGGCCTTCATGCGGCACTCTCGACAGTCGATCTGTCGAGCGCGCGCAGCAGTTGCACCCAATCCGATCCTGGTAGGTCCGGATCGACGGCGCGCTGGACACCCGTCCCGAGCCCGAGTGCGAGGATGATCGTGCTCAGCGCCTGAGCGTCGATCGGGAAGTCCTCGCCGAGCCGGCGGGTGATAAGCGCGGCCCAACCCTCGCGCATTCGCGCGTAGCGGGCGGCAATGGAGGCCCGGTAGCTGTCGTCGTGGGCGCTGAAGGCGGCGAGCTCGATCTCCAAACGCGTCCACCCCGGCTGGCCGATCGTCCCCTCGGCCCACGCGGCAAGCGCTTCAAACCACTCATCGCGGTCGAGGGTCCCATCCAGCGCGTCCTGGAGGTCCCGCGCCGCACGCTCGTAGAGCTCATCGATCACGGCGATCCCCATGGCGGTCTTGCTGGGGAAGTTGGAATAGACCGCACCGCGGGTGAAGCCAGCCTCCTCGCCGATCTGCTCGAGTGAGGTGACCTGGAAGCCGTTGCGCAGAAACAGGCTGGTGGCCGAGTCGACGATCAGCGCACGCGTCCGTGCCTGCGATTGTGCACGCGTGAGGCGGGTCACGGGACGAACACGTAGTCGTCGAGGTCGAAGCGGGCGCTGCGCCAGGCCGCCTCGAGCGTGAGACTGGGTCGAAACGGTGCGTCGCCGTGCTTGTCGAAGTAGTAGCTGTTGGCGTTGCCACACGAACCCCGGAAGAAGACCTGGTTGTGCCGGCGCCCGAGCATCGACTCGAAGTAGCGCCGGTTGGCCTCGGGCGTGATCTCCACCCGCGTCGCGCCATCGCGTCGGGCGCGCTTCAGGCAACGCACGATGTGGCGCATCTGGGTCTCGATCAGTCCGAAGTAGGACTGGCCGTTGAAGCCATAGGGACCGAGGATCGAAAAGGAGTTCGGAAAGCCGGGCACGCTCACGCCCTCGTAGGCCTGCAGTCGGTTGGCATCCCACCACTCCTCCAGATGAACGCCACCTGTCCCGAGCATCTCGAACGCCGGTATGTTGCCCGACTCGAACACCTTGAATCCTGTGGCGAGGACGAGCACGTCAACGGGATGCTCGACCCCCTCGGCCGTGCGCACACCCGTCGGAGTGATCGCCTCGATGGCGGCGGTCTCGAGCAGCACGTTGTCCCGGTTGAAGGCGGGGATGTACTCATTGGAGAAGCTCGGGCGCTTGCACCCGAGCGAGTATTGCGGCGTGAGCTTCTCGCGCACGACCGGATCACTGACCTGACGCAGCATCTTGCGCGCGTCGCGTTCGCCGCGCGCGGTCAGGCCCGGGAACGTGCCGGCGAAGTGCGCGGCGAGCACGAAGGTGAGCTCGACAAAGGCCTGGCTGGCCCAGCGTGCGGCGAGCTCGGCACCGGGCACCGAGCGGAGCACCCGGCGGGCGAGCGGGCTCATGGGCGCGTCGAGCTTGGGCAGGCACCAGATCGGAGTGCGTTGAAAGACCGTGACACGTGCGACCTCCGGCGCGATCGCGGGGATGATCTGGATCGCCGAGGCTCCGGTGCCGATCACGCCGACACGCTTACCGCGCAGGTCGACGGAGTGATCCCAGCGCGCTGAGTGCATGGTCGTGCCGGCGAAGGCCTCGATCCCGGGGATCTCAGGCGGTTTGGGCTGACTGAACACCCCCGTCGCGCCGATCACGAATCGCGCCGTGATCTGCTCGCCGCTTGCCGTCTCGATGTGCCACGCGTGCGCGTCCTCGTCGAATCTCGCCCCGACCACCTTGGTGTTCAGTCGGATGCGGTCGCGCACGCCGTACTTGTCGACGCAGTGCTCAGCGTAGCCCTTGAGCTCCTTGCCTGGCGCATATACGCGCGACCAGTCGCTCCGCTTCTCAAAGGAGAACTGGTAGCTGAACGACGGGATGTCCACTGCGATCCCTGGATAGGTGTTCCAGTGCCAGGCGCCCCCGACACCGTCCCCAGCCTCGAGCACCACGAAGTCGTGGAAGCCCGCCTGGTCGAGCTTGATCGCCGCCCCTATGCCCGAGAAGCCGGCGCCGACCACAACGACCTCGTGATCCACTGCGATATCCGGAGTATCCATATGCTCAAGATATCGAGAATGCTCGCCGCGCGCCGCGACGGGCTGGACACCAGCGCCTATCTGGAACGAACACGGTAGTTTCCGCTCACACCTTGGCGACAGGCAAGTTCAGTGGAGCCAACCGGGATCGAACCGGTGACCTCCTGCTTGCAAAGCAGGCGCTCTCCCAGCTGAGCTATGGCCCCAGAGCCCCATTCTACGGGCTATGAGCGCCGCTCGCGGGCCGCGCCGACGGTCTATGGAAACCTCCCGATCCCGGTGGCTCCGGGAGCGCCGAAGTGGGCGCGCTTTCAGCGGTCTTGTCGGGGAGTCGCCAGCTCGGCTAGGAGTCCAGCCCGATCCTCGACGGGGATCGTGTCCAGCCGCATAAGCCGGTGCAGGTTGAGCCCAGTCTGCGTGAGCCGCAGCCCCTGGAAGTCCTTGGCGCTCACGCGGCCCATGCTGCCCACGAGCTCGTTCGGCCGCGCGACCTCGTCGCCGCCTTCCACAAGCATGCCGAGCGCTCCCTGGTCCGCGAGGTTGTCCAGTTCCAGTTCCAGTGCGTCCGTCGGCCCCGGTGATGCCTTCGTCGCGTTGGTATGACGCCTTTGCCAGTTGGTTGACGTTCTCGGGGTCTTGGAGGGTGACGAGCGCGACGAGCTGTCGGTAGGTCAGCCGGTCCGCCAGCTTGAGCAGGTAGTGGGCTTCCTCGGTGCTCACGCCAGCGTCGAACGCGATGCCGTCGTAGAGGTGCCCCAAGAGTGCGACCTTCCGCTCCTCGTAGCTTGCCGCAGCGTACATGAGGACGCCTTCCAGCAGCTCGTCGGAATCCGGTCGGAATCCGTCGTGCGACTCCGAGAAGCCATCGTTGCGAGGCGTCTCTCCGCGCTGTGCACGTTCTGCGGCGTCGGCCCGAACGACAAGCAGCGCGGCACCTGCGCGCTCGGCACCGCGTCGGCTGACCATATTGACGACAGCCTCGCCAGCCCGGCGAAGGAGGGGCGTCGAGAGCCAGGCAACCGCCGGCCCAGCCAATCCCGCCTCCGAGCTGATGATTGCCAAGGCGGCGCCGGTCGTCTGGCTGAGCAGCGCGGCGCCGCCCTCGATGGCTCGGTCGAGTCTGCTCGACTCCTCATCGGTCATCCGGCGGGAACCCTACTCAAGACCGCCATGATCGTCAGCCACACTAGAGCTGTCTCGGCCCGCATTCCACGACCTGCGGCACACGCACGCAAGCGCCCTGATCGCGCAGGGCTGGGACATCGAGTCAGTGTCCGCGCGTCTCGGGCACCGAGACGTAGCGACGACTCAGCGCATCTACATCCACGAGCTCGACCCAGCCAACCGCAGCGACGAGCGGCAGGCCAAACTGGCGGCGCTCTACGGTGGAAACGCGGTGGAGAAGACCGGCCCCAGGAAGGCAAGGCAGACGCACTCTGAAGAGACGGCCAACACCCGAAGATTGCGGGCGGCGGGCACCCGCGGGTGACAGCAGAGAAGTCCCCTGGATCATCGCAAAGCGGTCGTCGGAGCATCCGACGACATCGGGCTTGGCCCGCCCCGTTTCGGTCGCCTCCACAATACGGTTCGCGGATACGGACTCGCGGCCCCGCCGCGCGTCCGGTAGAGTTCAGACTTCCTTGGGGCGTTTCGCTGCCCTAGCCGAGAAGCGCGCGATGACCTACCCATACAGATCTCAGATCGCAAGGTCCGAGCGTCGAGACGGCGACATCTCCGCGCGGTGCCGGTCGAGCCTGGGAGCGCTTACCACGCTGGTCTTGTCGGCAACGTTGGTTGCGCCTGCGACGGGCTATTCGCCGCCGGAATTGTCGTGGGCCAATTGCAGCGGCAACGTCGCCGCGAAGACGACGGTGCTCGAAGTCAGAGCGCTGCCACAGGAAGGTGCGAAGGTGACCGCCGGTGATCCCGTGACGTTCTCTGCTCCCGACGGGGGCCTGTATGAAGTGCCACTCACATTCGCTGTCGCGTCTTCGCCGTCGCTGCTTGCGAGCCCCAACATCGATCAAGGGCCGGGGCAACTTTCTCAGCCTTCTCAGCCCGAACATATGCTGACGTTCACTTCGCTGAAGGCCGCAGCGACCGCCGGGACCGTGTACTGGGACGTGTCCTTTGAGGCGGATGAACTGCCTGAATGCTCTGGTGTGACCTGGGGTCTTGTCTCGACCCCGCCTCGGACTCTCGTTGTCGAACCAGCGCCAGCCCCGGCTCCGCAAATACAGTCACCCACACTGCCGCCGACACTGCCAGTCACCATTTTCGGTGCCTCGATCAGTCCTTCATCCACCGACCCGCATCACCCCACCATTGCGTTTAGGGTCCGCTGCACAGAGATTTGTGTCGGGACGGTTGACTACCTTGCAATCGCTGTCCGTAACCACCGGAATATCCAGATACCGAGCCTGAACTTTAGGACGCACCGCGTCTCCATATCTGGCTCTGGCGGCGGCACGGAGTCGTTCTCACACCGATATACCGGGGTGGCACTTCGGCATCTCAGGAGATTGATTGAAGCTCACGACTCACTCACATTTCGCATCTCAGCGTCCCTCACCAACACGAGCGGCGAAACGACGGTCGCGCACGCAACCGCCCAGATGCGCTACTAGCCAGGACGGCTCGGGCCTGTTCGGCAGGCAGTTAACGCGGAAGCGACCGAGCGAAGTTTGCGGTCAGGGCTCGGCGATGTGGCACAAATTAAGGCTGCACAAGCGCCGACGACTCACGCCTTCATCGGACCCGTCACGGGCTGGTGCTCACGCGAGATGTCGATCGCAGTGGCAACGTCGGGGACCTGCTCAAGCGTTGGGACGAGCCACGTCCACTGCCTGGTGCTCTCGTCCCACCGCGACTCAAGTTGCGGGTAAGGGTTAGCGAGCCCCAGCTTGTCCGGGCTCGCCGGGAGCTTGATGGCGAACTCGATCGGTTTTTCGACCCGGAGAGCGATCACGGGTACGTAGTAGCCACCGGCCCGCTTGTATCCGAGCCACCAGGCTCGCAGCGCAGGCGTCCAAGGCAGATCGTGATCATCGACATACCGAGTGATGCGGGCGTATAGCTCGCGCGCGACGGCGACCCGCTCGGCTGGAAACCGCTCTGCGTATTCCTCCCAACTGCCTTCGGCGGCTTGCTGTCGTACCGCTCCGTGTTCTTGCTCCTTGCGGCGGCGGCGGACCAAGTAGTCCTCGGCCTCCGGGAGCGGGATGATCTGCCGCGCCGACAGTACCGCGTGCCGCGCCCCCGGCACCGCCTGCGCGGTCACCTCCACGCAACCAATGTCGATGCCGTTTTCCCGTAGCCAGAGCACCACGGAGGTCACGGCGGGACCAAAACTGCCGGCGACCAACATGACGCGCACCGACCCGAGAGCGCCGTCTTCCAAGACGGGAGCGTGATCGACGAGCCGCTGTTTCGCGTCCTCCTCGGAGCAGTCGTGGGCTCTGGCGAACTCCTCTACGAGCTCGTCGAGCGTCAGCTGAGAGCAGTACGCGGCGTACTTGAGCGCCTGTAGCTCCACGGTGTCGCTCGCCCGGTCCCGCTTGAACTCGACAACAACGGGTGCACCGCTGCTATCGAGGAAAAGCGCGTCGAGCCGGTCGTAGACCTTCTGATCCCTGATCTCCCACCGATCGAACTCTGTCGTCACAAGCTCAAGATCGGGGGCGATCAGCTCGGGGGGCTCGGTCACCCACCGCTGCAAATCGTCGCGCTCGCGCAACCCGGCATCCGCCAGCGTCAGCGCAGTCATAGGCGTGGCAAGGTGCGACTCCAGATCGATCAGGAGGGCGGGCGCATCACGTCCGTTCGGTTCGTCCCCAGCCACGACCTGCAGAATCCTAGCTATCGAACAGTTCGTCAGGTCGAGCTGGCAAGTGCCGATATATCTACCGCGATGCGACGCTCGACCCCAATCCTCGCTGCAATAGCCCTGTTCGTGGCTGGCTGCGGCAGCGGGAGCAACAAGACAGTCTCCGCACCGCCGCCCGCGACCAAGACGGCTGCGACGACCCTCACGACAGCGGCAGCAGCGACGGAATCACGCATCTTCACCCCGGTGTCGCCCGGCGGGACGCCCACGATCAAGATCACCAAGACCGCCGACGGCCGATGCTGGGAGAGCAGCCTCGTCGCGCCCCGCCGGGAAGCCTGGCGCTGCTTCCTCGGGAACTACATCGAGGACCCATGCTTCACAGCCGGCTACGAGGACGTGATCTGCCCGACGGGCGGACCCTGGACCAGCGAAGACATCGAGATCAGGCTCAGCGAACCAGTCTCCTCGGTTCCCAATACGAACGCAAGCCGGCAGCCAGAATCCGTCAACCCGTGGGCACTCGAGCTCACAGACGGCAAGCGATGCATCCTCGCGTCGGGAGCAACGAGCGTCGTGGACAGCCTGCGACAGAACTACCTTTGCCTGCCTCTCGGGTCGCTCTCGCTCTACGGCAGCCCGAAACGCGAAACAACTCCCTGGACGATCTACAGCGGCACGGCCAGCGCGTCGCAGCTCACCACCACAACGATCAGGGTCGTCTGGTTCTAGCCGCTGCCCGAATCCTCGTTCAGATCAGAGTCCGCATGCGTGCAGGCTGCCACGTATTTGGCTAGTCGGCGGGCGAATCCGCAAGACGGTCACGGCCCCGTGCCGTTCGACGTGTCCACCAAGGTGTCTTGCGTTCTGGATGATCTCTGGCTCCAGCTGCTTGGCTCTGCTGGGATTGGTGTAGAACGCAATGAATGCTCCATCGTGACCGTCACCGACAATCAGCTCCCCATTCGGGGAGCCGGGGCCTTGAGGAGGAAGCACTGGCCCTCCCGTGACCCTCAGATGCTGAGCGACCAGACACTCGTGAGCCGCGTCGATCGTCGCAATGACGGCGCGTATCGCCGCCGGCAGCTTCAGTCGGGACAAACGGATGCAGGCTTTGGCGTGTTCGAGCGTGCTGACGCTGGGAGTAGAACGCCCAAACGACGCGGGGCATCTGAAACGCTGCCCATCAGACAGCACGAACACGCAAGACGCCGGTTCGCTGCTGCTCGTGCTACCCCCTGACAAGACGGTCACGGTGGCCGACGAGCAGGTCGCCGAACTCACCTGAGTCGAAGTGTCGAAGGCGGGGGTGCTGGCAGTTGCCGCAGGCGCCGAAGCACCGCCCCCACAGCCACCGGCGATGCCACCCAGGGCTCCAGCCACGAGCAGGACAGAAAGGGGGCGCGAGAGTCTAGGCATACTGTGCGCGTCGCCCGTTCGCTCAAGCCCTCAAGCAGGCGACCCCGCTGGCGTACTGTAAGCGCTCGGCACGCTCTCCTCTTGACGAGACACGAGGTCGAAGTACAGAAGCGCAGTGGCGAGCGCCCCGAACGAGAAGATGATCGTGTCGATTACTATGCCAGCCGCTACTTCGCCCGGACGCGCGCCTGTGCCGGTCGTGAGAGCTAGAGCACCGAGGGCCACTCCGAGAAAGAGTGTGCCGATAATCAGGTACAGCGAGAGTACGTGCCATCCGTGAGTGCGTGTCAACTGCCAGCTTCGTCTCAATGCCGCGCGCACTCCCTGCCGCTCGACGGCCGCTGCTTGCGCGACAACTGAGAAACGGATCGCAAGCAGAATGCCCGGGATCAGCAGCGCCAGAAAACCAATGTCCGTTGCGATGCCTGCAACGAGTGCTGCGACGCCAACGACAGGCAGAGCGCGCACTCCGCTTCGCGCCACACTTCCGAGACGGGCGCGCTGCCGCTCCCCGATGACCGCGACCGCGTGGACGTGCATCGCCGATATCAGAGGGCTGATGAGTAGCAAATCGATCAAAGTGAGGGACTGTCGCTCCAAGAAGCTCTGGTGATGGACATGCCCGAATGGTCCGCCGCCCGTCACGGCCAGCCGAACCAGCTCCCACGGCGCCACGACTGCCGCCGCGAGGACCAAGAACAACCACGGATAGTCGCCGTATAGCCTCAATGTGGACCGGATGATCTGCCCAGCCGAGCGAGGGCAACTCAGGTCAATGAATGGAACTGAATCCACGTAGCGTCCCTGTGAATCGGATGAGCGATGCCTCCCCGACGACACGGAGAGCATATAGAAGTCCGAGAGATCGAACACGTGCCCTGCGTGGACAAGGGTACGTTCGCTGTTGCTCGTGGCGGGCTGGCACGGTTCCCTGGGCGTGCGAAAGCTAAACCCGGCGCGCACGCCAGTCGATACGACCCCGGTATGCCCACGCATCGGGAATTGCGGCTAGATGCCAAGCGCAGGGGTGGGCCGCCGTGGGCAGTCTTGGCAGCCCTGCTCGTGCCCTTCGCCGGGTTCGTGCTCGGCGTCGTCTATCTGCTGCGCGAACGGGTCGGCAGGGGCATCGCGTTGATCCTGCTCGGATTTGTTTGCTTCGGCGGGTGGTCAGTTGTGCTGGCGGCTAGTGCTGCCCACTCGGTTGACCAGGCGATGCGCCGAGCTGACCAAAGCGAGGCCGAATACATTCGCCGCTCCGAGCTTCGGGCCGCGCAGTTCGAGGCTTGCGAGCGCAAAGCGCTGCGATCGGGGCAGGCGACACAGCTCGCGGCCTGCGATCACTAGGCGCGGACTTGGCGGACTCAAAGGACGTTTCCATAGCTTCAGGCGGCAGAAGGACGCAACATACATGGCACCGTTTCGCGCCGATGTGATGCGGGCGATCGAGGCGCCCACGCAACGGATGGAGCAGCCTCGCCCGGGTCAGGATTGGTTCTATCTCCAGGGCGCGGGACCCAGTCGATGGCTCAAGGTCGTAGTAGCCTTTGACGAAGATTCGATCGGGAGCATCCGCACGGCGTTCCCGAGGAGAAGCAACCCATGACCGTCCATATCGGCCCCTACATCTTCGACCGCGTCCGCTACGACCACGACGCGGACGTGCTCTACCTCTCCCAGGGCGATCCCGCGCGTGCAGTCGATTTCGACGAGACGCCCGGAGGACACGCCGTTAGCTTCGACGAGAACGGCGACCTGGTCAGCCTCACGGTGATTGACATCCGAAGGCTTCTCGACGAAGGCGACGGCGAGCTTCTGCTGGAGCTGCCAGCGAAGGCCAGCCCAGCAGACCTGAAGCTCGCGCTCGCGTAGCCGAGCTACTCGAACGAAAGCCGCTCCTGCCCGGGAATTTCCTCCGGGGCGAGTTCCTCGTCTCGCTCGCCGGCGAACCCCCAGTCGAGCGGGTCCTCGCCCACCGGCTGGCCGGCGTATGCAGGCGCAGGCCCCTCCTGCAGCGGACCCGCCGTGGACCCGCTGTCGGCCGCATCCGCCTCCGGGTCTTCCTCCAGAACGGCCTGCATGTCCAGCTCGGCCGTCTCCTGGCCCACCGCCGACAGGTCAGCGAGCCGGTCGTCCGCGCGGGCATGACCTTCAGCGGGCACGGGGGCGGGCGCGATCTCGACGGCGTCGGGTTCGTCGTAGGCCAGGTCGCCGTCGTCGGCCTCGGGCTCGTCGGGGAAGACCGGCGCCAGCGCCTCGCGCTCCTCGCGCGCCACCGCGCTCGGATCCGCGCCCCTGCGGCGCTTGAGCTCCAGGTGTTCGCGTATGGCGTCGTCGAGCAGTCCCATCGCGCGCCCAAACCATACTGCGCCCGCCCCGACACGTTCTGCGACTACACTTCTCGGGCCGTACGCGCCGCCGCCCGATAGCGCGCACGGGGCTATAGCTCAGCTGGGAGAGCGCCTGGATCGCACCCAGGAGGTCGGGGGTTCGAGTCCCCCTAGCTCCATAGACGAATCGCCTGCTAGATCGCGCGAGCACTAGGCTCTGCGCTCATGGAGTACATCGCTCTGCGCAACGACGACGCTGGTGTGGCGGTGCTGAGCATGGACCGGCCGCCGGCGAACGCGATGGACGTCACCCTGCTGCAGGAGCTGATCGCGGCGATCGAGGAGGTGGCGAGCGACCCGCCTCGCGCGCTCGTGCTGGCCGGGCGCCCGGGGTTCTTCTCCGCGGGCGCGGACCTCAAGCTGGTGCCCGGATACGGCGCGGACGAGCAGCGCCAGATGGTCGAGAGCATCAACGCGATGGCGCTCGGCGTCTACGGGCTGCCGTGCCCGGTCGTCGGGGCGATCACAGGCCATGCGATCGCGGGCGGCCTCGTGCTCGCGCTGTGCACCGACCTCCGCGTCGCCTCCACCGCGGGGCGCTACGGGCTGACCGAGATCAAGGTCGGCGTCCCCTACCCGCAGGCCGCGATCGGCGTCGTCGCAGTCGAGCTGGCGCCACACGCCGCGCGGCGCCTCGCACTCGGCAACGAGCTGATCGACGCCGGCGAATGCCTGCGTCTCGGCGTCTTCGACGAGATCGCCGAGCCCGACGACGTGCTGTCCCGCGCGCTCGAGCTCGCGGTCAGCTTGGCGGAGTTTCCCCCTGACGTTTACGCGCGCACCAAGCGAGAGCTGCGCGGCGCGACCACCGAGCGCCTACGCACTGCCGCCGCGGACGACCCGTTGCTCGCCCGCTGGGTCGGCTAGCCCCCAATCGGTTCTGAGCGTACGACGGGCCACACCTCCGGACGGCACGTGCACTCGCCGAGCGGCGTCAAACGTGTCCGAGCTGTCAGGCGTTCTCGAGGCTAGCTCCTCCTGCGTCCATGACACCGGCCTCAACTTGTTTACGGATCTCGTACATGCGCATCGGCGCGGCAGCACCTGCCCTGGTCTCTCGGCGGCGAACCGCGGGTGCTGGGCGTTGCCGTCGACGCCTTGAAGACCACACTCGTTACATGTAACATCTGGGGCATGCCGTCAACCCGCGACCGCGTACGCCAACACCGTGAGCGCCTGCGCCGCCAGGGGCTGCGCCCCCTCCAGATCTGGGTGCCAGACGTGCGAGCGCCCGAGTTCATCGCCGAGGCGCACCGTCAGTCGCTCGCAATCGCGATGAGCGGACATGAGGCAGACGACCAGGCGTTCGTCGACGCGATCTCCTCCCCGTGGGAGGCCGAGGACCAGGCGCCTTCCTCTCGGTGACGCGCGGCGAGATCTACACGGCGGCGGCGCGCGGCGCCTACAGCGGCAAGCCCCGCCCCGTCGTCATTCTTCAGGACGATCGCTTCGACGCCACCGCGTCGATCACGGTCTGCCCCTTCACCACGAATCCCGTCGTGGCTCCACTGCTCAGGCTCCCGATCGACCCATCTGACGAGAACGGCCTCGACCAGCCGAGCCAGCTCATGGTCGACAAGGTCACGACCGTGCCGAGATCAAGCCTCGGCGATCGTCTCGGCAGGCTGCGCGACGAGGAGCTCGTAGCGCTGAACCGGTCGCTGATCGTGTTCCTCGGGCTCGCCTCAGCCCCACAGGCCTGAACCTCGTGTTGAGAGCACTTCCGACCGCGATGCTTCAGTCACGCACCGCCAGGAGTGCCGCGCTCAATGCCGGTCGTACACCAGGTCGTGCCCCCCGCCGACTGCCATGGCGGTGACTTCGCCGCTGAGGTACGGGCCGGGCGGGCACAGCTGGCTGGAGTACGCGGCGCAGACATGCTTCGGCGTGGCGGTGCTGACGAACAGGCCGTGCTGGTCGTCGCCGAGGTCCCCGTCTTCGCCGCGACCCCAGGTGACGAGTTCGCCATCCTTCAACAGCGCGAGCACATTGGCCGCGCCCGGCGCGAACAGGGTGCTCACGCCCTGCCCGGTCGCCAGCCGGCTGACTTCGCTGATGTCGACCTTCACCGGCGTCCTGCTGCACGGCTCCTTTTCCCGTTCGATGCCCACCTTGCACGTTTCCGGGCCGCCCGCGCTGCCCGGGTCGCCGAGGGCGTTGCTGCCGTTGTAGCCCCAGGACATCACCGAGCCGTTCGCGAGCAGCGCATAGCTTGCGAAGTTGGTCCCGTAGACCGCGCTCGCTTCGCCCAGGTCCCCGCCGCAGTTGTGCTTGCCCGTGCCGGAGCACACGGGCACCGGCACGTCGCTCTCTTCCGCCGTCGTCCCGTCGCCGAGCGTGCCGTATTCGTTCGAGCCCCAAGCATCGACGGTGCCGCTGCGCAGTACGGCCAGACCGCCATAGCCGTCGGCTGCGATCGAGCTGACGCCGCTCAGGCCTTTGACCTGCACCGTCGCCTGGCTGTATTCGCCGTAGGCGGCTTTGCCGTCGCCGAGCGCGCCTTCCAGGCCGTTGGCGCCCCACGCCAGCACGGTGCCGTTCCCCAGCAGCGCGTAGCTCGTTTCATGGCCTGCCGCCAGCTGCGTCACTTCCCCCAGCACGTGTTCGGGACTGCACGGTTCTTCCACGACCGTGCACACCGGCGCCGGCGCCGAGACGGGCCCGCTGACGGGTGCGCCGCCGCCGAGCTGGCCCATCCTGTTCCTGCCCCAGCCCACGACGGTGCCGTTGTCCAGCAGCGCGAGGTCATACGCGTAGCCGCTGACGAGCTGCGCCACTTCCTGCAGGTACGGGCCGTCGGGGCATTCGCTGACGCCGACCGCACAGACCTTGATGGGAGTGTCCTGCAGCCGATCGCGGCCGATGCCGAGATCGCCATCCGCGCCTTCTCCCCAGGTCATCACTTCGCCGTCCGCCAAGAGCGCCGCGCTCCCCACGCTGTTGGCCGCCAGCTGCTCGACTTCGGGCAGTTCGCCGAACACTTCGACCGGCACGTCGCTGAGGCTGGCGCTCCAGCCGCGTCCGAGGTCGCCTTCGTCGTGGCCCCACGCGAGCAGGTCCCCCAGCGCGTAGGTGTATTCGTCGGCCGCGCTCGCCGCGCTCGATCCCGCGGACGTGGTCACGGTCACGTTCACCGCGCCTTCCTCGTCGCCGACCGGCACGTTGGCCGTGATCGACGTCGGCGAGCTCACTGTGAACGATGTGCCGGTCGACCCGAACGACACCCCGGTCACACCCACGAAGTTAGCCCCGGTGATCTGCACCGGGCGGTAGCCGGCGCGGCCGCCGCTGCTCGGCGAGACTTCCGTGACGACCGGCGTCGCGACGTCGAATTCCTGATCGCGGCCATATGTCGTGCCGTCGCTGTTACTCGCAACGATCCGGTAGTGGTAGACGGTTTCCGGCTGCAGTTCGCCGACCGTGGCGCTGACCGCCTGCGGCGCCATACCCGACCCTGCCGAGCCTTCCGGCACCGGCGCGCTGGACCCGTAGGCGGTGCTGGTGCCATATTCGAAGCGGAACGTCGTCGGCAGGTCGTTCGCTTCCACGATGCCGTTGAGGGTCGCGCCGGCTCCGGTCACCGCGCTGACCGGTTCGGTGTGCACGTTGGGCGCCAGGCCGTTCAGCTCGAGCGGGCCGTCGGGAGTGCCGTTGCCGGTCGGACCGTCCCAGCCGACGCCGGCGTTGCACAGGTCTTCGTAGCCTGGCGGGGAGGTGCACAGGCCGTCGCTGCCCGAGGTCACGTCGAACAGCGCCGACGGATCGTGGTAGAAGGCGTCCGCGCCCGGCAGCGAGCGCGCGAAGGCGTCCGCGTGCGCCTCGATCCCGGCCACCAGCGGCGAGCTGGCGCTCGTGCCGCACACGTCCACCCAGCCGCCTTCCACGGAGACGTAGATCGACACGGGCGTGATGCACGCGCCGACCGCGGCGACGTCGTTGTCCGAGCGCCCCGTGCAGCCGCCGTCGGCCTGCCAGTACGGCTTGGCGCCCATGCGCGCGGACGCGCAGCCGCTGCCGGTGCCGACCCCGCGTTTGGGTTCACCCCACACTTCCTCGCTCCAACCGCGTTCGTTGACCGCCTTTTTCAGGCTGGTTCCGCCGACCGCCACGACCGACGGCAGCGACGCCGGATAGTTGGGCGAGGCGTCGCCCTCCTGGTAGTTGTCATAGCCGTGGTCTCCCGCCGAGGCCATGATCAGGACGCCCTTGTGGTCGTAGTCTGGGAACGCCGCTTCGCACACCGCTTCGCAGGCTTCTTCGGGAAGCCCGTAGCTGTTCGATACCTCCGTCGCGCCCTGCGCGACCGCCGTGTCCACCGCTTCCCCGAGTTCCTTCACCGTGGTGGCTTCGTCGACGAGCAGGATGTGGCAGTTCGGGCAGGCCGAGGAGACCATGTCCAGGTCGAGCGCGGTCTCCGTTTCCCAGCCGGCGTCGGGGATGCGGTTGTGCGGCTTGCCCCCCTGGGGGTTGATGTGACGGAAGCAGCCGTTCTTCTTCGTGCACGGCGACAGCCCATAGTGGGAGCGGTATTTCGCAAGGTCCTTTTCGGCGTTCTTGTAGCCGGCCTCCTCGATCAGCGCGACGGTCTGGCTTTCGCCGCCGCTCGCCGGGATGTCGTAGGCCGCGCGCAGTTCCTGCGGGTCGATGCCCCCTTCTTCGCCGCCACCTTCGAACGCCGGGCCGCCGTCGGGCATCGCGAAGCGCACCTTCGAGCCGCCGGCGCCGCGCACGGGCCGGGGGTCGATGATCGCGTCGCAGAAGGATTCGGGACACGCCCAGTAGGGCGTCGTCGTGGACTTCTTCAAGGCGATGCGGCTCTCCATGTGCAGCCGCCGCATCGTCGCCGCCAGCTTCACACTGCCGTTGCCGGCCGGAGCGCCAGCCAGCCGCCAGCCGCCGGACGCCGACGCACCCGCGGCCAGAGCCGCCGGGGTCAGCACCGCGAGCAGAGTCAGCGCCGCGAGCATCGGCGCACGCCCACCCTTAAGCACAAGCCGCGGCCCAATCGACCCCCGCACCCCGAACCCGACGCGAGACCCCGTAAGGAAATCCATCTCCGCTCCCCTCGCCGACACTCTCTCCAGGGAACGGCCCGCGTCGCGGAACCAGCCCTGGCCCCTCTGCCGAGGCGCAGGCTACTCCGTTACGACTTCCCGTGCAACTGCACATTCTCTATCGTCAAGTCGTGGCCACCCAGGAGGCTTGACGATATGTCAGTCGGGTGGTATGAGTTGCCTCGGGCCGGCCGTGACGGCCGGTGCCCGGGGCTTGGGGGCTAACGAGGGAGAGGGACGAATGGCACGGCATGCCGGCTGGTCGAGGGTGCGGACGATCTCGCTCCGGGACGGGCGCAGGAGCGCCCTGCTCGGCGCGACGCTGTGGCTGGTGCTCCTTTGCAGCCTGCTCGGGGGTGCGAGCCAGGCCGCGGGCGCGCTCACGTGGTCCTCGCCGATCTCGGTCGATTCCGTCTTCCGGGGCAACGCGCTGTCGTGCGCCTCGGAATCGTTCTGCGTCGCGGTCGGCGGCGCAGGTGACCATGCGGGCGAAGCCGAGATCTACGACGGCAGCGGCTGGAGCTTCCCGAGCACCATCAGCGCCCCGGGCGCCATCGACGGAATGGCCGATCCGACCTCGGTGTCGTGCACGTCCGCCTCTTTCTGCGCGGCCACCGGCGACTTCGGTCAGGCGGCGACGTTCAATGGCAGCTCCTGGAGCACGCCGGAAGGGTTTTGGGAACCCGGCGGCTTGTTGGAGGTGATGAGCTCGGTCTCCTGCACGTCCTCGTCGTTCTGCGTCGCGGTCGGCTACACCCGCGAGAAAAGCACAGCGCTGGCGGCAGCGTACGCGCAGACTTTCAACGGCAGCAGCTGGAGCGCCCCGGTCGAAATCGGCGCGCACCTGTGGATCGAATCTGTGTCATGCGCGTCCGAAAGCTTCTGCGTTGCCGTGACCGTCTACGGCCAGGCCGTCACTTTCAACGGCGTCTCCTGGAGCAAACCGGTGACCGTCGGCTCCAACGCCTTCCTCGACTCGGTCTCCTGCGCCTCGGAATCCTTCTGCGTCGCCGTGGGACGCAATTTCAACACGACCTGGACGGCGACATACAACGGCAGCTCCTGGAGCAAACCAACCGAACGCTCGGGCACCTTCGCGTCGGTCTCCTGCGCCTCCTCAACGGACTGCGTCGCGGTCAGCGAAGACGGCTACACGCTCACCTACGACGGCAGCGAATGGCGCGAGTCGGGGCCGGTCACCGAAGCCAATCTGGGCTCCGTCTCGCGTCCCTCCGAATCGTTCTGCGCGGCCACCGACGGCCCCTCGGGCGCGACGACGTTCAACGGCGCCTCGTGGTCACCCAAGGTCCTGCTCGGCGGCAACTACACGGGTGACCTGTCGTGTGGGTCGAGCTCCTTCTGCACCGGCTTCGATGGTGCCGGTCGTGAGTTCACCTATGACGGCAGCGGCTGGAGCGCGCCTGAAATCGAGGGAGAACCCCGCAGCGGAGACGTGTCGTGTGCGTCCATGTCGTTCTGCGTTGCGATGAGCGGCGCGGGGCTCGAGAGCCACGCCTACACCTTCAACGGCAGCTCCTGGAGCCCCCCGGTGACGATCCCGATCCGGGGACTCGAACAGCTCTCCTGCCCGTCTTCCTCGTTCTGCATGGCTGTGAGCTTCTTCGGTACGGCGTCCACGTTCAACGGCAGCTCCTGGAGCCCCGTCATGAACGTCCCGGAAGCGTTGTTCGAGTCGGTGTCCTGCCCGTCCTCCTCGTTCTGCGCCGCAGTGGGCGCGTACGGCCGTGCGGAGACCTACAACGGCACCTCCTGGAGCGCGGTACGCAGGATCGACGGCCGCAACACGAGGATCCACTCGGTCTCGTGCGTGTCCTCCTCGTTCTGTGTGGCAGTCGACGAACACGGCCACGCTCTCCACTACAACGGCAGCATCTGGAAGAAGTACAAGGGAAAGCAGGAGCCCGAAAAGCTCGCCCTGTTCTCGGTGTCGTGCGTCTCGACCTCCTTCTGCGCAGCGGTCGACGAAGGCGGCCAGGCGCTCACCTTCAACGGCACCGTCTGGAGCCCACCGCTCGAGATCGACCCCAGCGGCGGCGAGCTCCGCACCGTGTCGTGCACGTCCGAAACCTTCTGCGTCGCCATGGACGAAACGGGTCACGCGGTCATCGGCGAATAGCAGGTCGCGCTCGCTCGCCTCGACACGGACCCTCCGCGTCCTCGTCGGCTAGGCGCGCTCCGCCGGTCAGGCGCGCTCGACCTCGAACGTCTGCCCGGCGAGCCGCAGCCGCGTGACGAGCGCGTCCCCCATCGCGCTCGCCGGAGTCAGCACTCCCGCGCGCGGCGGCATCTGCTCGCCGTCGAGCGCCAGGCACAGGCTGCTCTCCCCGAACATCACCGCCGTCGCCTTGTACCCGGGGTCGCCGCTGGCGGCCACGCGGCAGAGGTAGCGCGCGCCGCTCGATGTGCGCGCGTGGATCTCGATGCGGAAGAAGCCGTGCTCGCGCTGGCGCTCGCTCGGGCCCTCGCCGGGAGCTGGCAGCACGCGGTCGAGCGCCGCGCGCAGCGGTCGCACCGACAGCCCTGCGATCAGCGCGCCGACGCCGCCCGCGAGCGCGCCCGCCTGTGCCGCCGCGAGCGGACCGGACCCGAAGCCCATCACCTCGCGGTAGCGAAAGCGCGGTCCGTACGCCCAGCCCTGCAGCGCGTTGCTGCGCCGCACCACGCGCGTGTTGATCGCGCTCATCACGAACGGCCCGACCCAGGTGCCGAGATCGCGGTCGTTTCGTACGCCGCGCAGGTCGCGCTCGTCGCCGAGGCGCGGCTCGGCGCCGCGGTCGGGGCTGAGCGCGTACGGGTCGGCGAGCAGCCGCGCGAGCTCGCGATCGGTGCGCGCGGCGTCGAGCTCGCCCTTCAGCGACGCGATCGTGCCGCCGCTCGCGCCGCCCTTCATCGCGCGCACGACGAGCGTCGTGTCCTCCAGCTGGCCGGCGCCGTCCGCCGTCACCGCCTCGTGCAGCAGCAGCACGCCGAGATCGGACGGGATCGAGTCAAAGCCGCAGCTGTGCACGATGCGCGCGCCGCTGGCGGCGGCGGGCGCGTGGAAGCGGTCGATCGCCTCGCGCATGAACAGCACCTCGCCGGTCAGGTCTGCGTAGTGCGTTCCAGCGCGAGCGCACGCCTCGAGCACCGGCAGCCCGTAGCGGCGGTAGGGGCCGACGGTGGTGGCCAGCACGCGCGTCGCCGCCACGAGCTCGCCCACCGAATGCAGGTCGGTCGTGTCGGCGACGAGCAGCGGCCAGTCGGCAGCGCGCGCGCCGAGCGAAGCCTGGAGCTCGTGCAGGCGCTCGCGCGAACGGCCCGCGAGCGCGATCCGCGCGTGCGCCGGCGCCGCGCCGGCGAGATACTCGGCACACAGGCGCCCGACGAAGCTCGTGGCGCCGAACAGGACGACGTCGAGCTCGCGCTCGGCGCTCACGCGACGGGTTCTGCCGGTTCGCCGTGGGCGGCGCCCTGGACGCTCACGCGCGCGCTCGCGGAGCGCCCGAGGCGGGCGACCTCCTCGTCCATCAGTGGCAGGATGCGCCTGCTGTCGCGCCGGGCCTGCAGCGCCGCGAGCCTCGAGGTCAGTACGGGCTTCAGCCAGCGCAGCAGCCCCACCCAGCCCGGGACGTTGACGCGACTCGCCCGCCGCTCGATGCCGCGCACGAACGCCTCCGCGCACTCCTCCACCGACGTCGTCGCTCCCAGCGGGCCCGGCAGCGCGTCGAGCATCTCGCGAAACGCCGCCAGGTCGTGCTTGGCCTCCTGCACCATCGGCGTGTCGATCCACGACATGTGCGCGCTTCCGACCGCGACGCCCTGGTAGCCGAGCTCCAGGCGCAGCGCGTTGGCGAAGTGCTCGACTCCCGCCTTGCTCGCGTTGTACGCCGCCAGGCCCGGCGCCGCCGCATACGCGGCCTCGGAGGAGACGACGAGGATGTAGCCGCGCCGGCGCACGACCTCCTCGAGCGCCGCGCGGACTGTGTGGAAGACGCCGGTGACGTTGATGTCGATCAGGCGCCGGAACATCTGCGGATCGACGGCGGCGACCGACCCGTAGGTGGCGATCCCGGCATTCGCCACGACCACGTCGATGCCGCCGAAGCGCTCGACGCCGTGGGCGACCGCCGCGCGCATGTCGGCGAGCTCGACGACGTCGCCGACGATCGACGTCGCGTACTCCTCGCCGAGCCGCTCCACGAGCTCGCGCAGCGGATCGGCGTCGAGATCGACGAGCACCACCTTCGCTCCGCGCGCGACCAGGAGAGTGGCCGTGGCGGCGCCGACGCCGCGTGCTCCCCCCGTGATCAGCGCCACCTTGCCTCGAACGCTGGCGGACACGCGCCAACGATACACCCGCGCGGGCGCCCGGGGCCTATAGTCCAGACGACCTCCAAGCCTATGCGCCGACGACGGCGGCAGAGGAGCGAAAGGGGCGAGATGGAGCAGGTCGACGTGGTGGTCGTGGGAGCGCGCCTGGCGGGCTGTGCCGTGGCGGCCCCGCTCGCGCGCGCCGGCCGTCGCGTGGTGGTGCTCGACCAGATGGGCTTCCCCTCGGACCAGCTCTCGACGCACCTGCTGATGCCGGCGGGCACCAGCGAGCTGGCGAAGCTCGGAGCGCTGCCGCGGATCCTCGCGCTGAACCCCTCGCAGGTGCGCTGGACGCGCATCGTCGTCGAGGGCATCGACGTGGTGGAGCGGCTGCGTCCGGCGGCGGACGGGATCGACTACGGCGTGTGCGTGCCGCGCGACCTGCAGGACGTGCAGCTCGTCGAAGCGGCGCGCGAGCAGGGCGCCGACGTGCGCGAGCACTGCACGCTACAGTCGCTGCGCTGGCGCGCCGGGCGCGTCGCCGGCGTGCGCTACCGCGACGCCGATGGCGATGAGCACGAGATCGCCTCGACGCTCGTCGTCGGCGCCGATGGCAGGCGCTCGACGGTCGCGGCGCTGGTGGGGGCATGGACCCCGTATCGGATCTCGCGCAACGGCCGCGGCCTGGTCTTCCGCTACGTCGAGGACGCGCTGGCCGGCGGCATCGAGGCGGAGACCTACTACCAGTGGCGCGAGGGCAACTCGTTCGCGTTCGCGTTCCCGACGACGCCGGCGGGCAGGCTGCTGATCCTGTTCATGGGCCACCGCGACGAGGCCAGCGAGGCGCGCGCCGACCCCGAGGGCTACTGGCAGCGCAAGCTCGACGAGCACCCGGGCCTCGCGGCGCGCGCGGCGGGCGCGCGCGCGGGAACGAAGCTGCGCTCGACGGGCGAGACGCCAGCGTTCTTCCGCGCGTCGTCCGGCCCCGGCTGGGCGCTGGCGGGGGACGCGGGGCACTTCAAGGACCCGGTCACCGGGCAGGGCATGCGCGACGCGATGTTCGCGGGGCGCACGCTCGCCGAGGAGGTGCTCTCGGTGCTCGACGACGCCGACGCGGTCGATCGGGCGACGCGCGCGTGGGAGGCGGCCCGCGATCGCGAGTGCCTGCCGGCCTACCACTTCGCCAACTCGGATACGCGCGTCGAGCGCCCGTCGGCGGTGGTCTGCGAGGTGCTTCGCGAAGCCGGACGCACGACCGACCCCGACGTCACCGACCTGTTCGGTCGCGCGCGCACGCCGCAGCAGATCATCACGCCGCCGCGGATGGCGCGCGCGCTGGCGGCGGCGCTGATGCGCGGGGAGCAGCCGCGCCTGCAGACGCTGCGCCGCTCGCTCCCGGAACTGCGCACCGAGCTGGCGGTCCGCGTCGAGTTGCGCGCGGGGCGCTTTCGCTCGACGCGCACGATCGCCGGCTCCGAGCACCCCGGAGCCGAGTGGCCGGCCCCGCCGAAGCCGGCGCAGGCGCCCGCGGCGACGGCGGGCGAAGCGCCGAGCGACCTCGTCGCTCAGGAGGCGATCGCGTGACCCGCATCGCCGTCGTCCAACCGGCGCTCGCGCTCGGCGAGGTGCAGCGCAACCTCGAGCGGATCGAGGACCTCGTCCGCGACGCCCACGCGGAGCACTCGCCGCAGGTGATCCTCGTCCCGGAGGCGTGCACCTCCCCGAACGTGTTCGCGAAGGTGCTCCGCGGTGCGCCGCGGCCCGTGGACGGGCAGCCGTTCCAGCTGATCACGCGGCTCGCGCGCGAGCTCGACTGCGTGATCGGCGGGGGGTTCCTCGCCGTGCGCGCCGGGCACGCGTACGGCACGTTCGTGCTCGCCGAGCCGAGCGGCGCGGTGCACCTCCACGACAAGGACATCCCGACGGCGTGGGAGCAGCACTTCTACGTCGGCGGCGACGACCGGGGGGTGACGCGCTGCGAGGCGCTCGACTGCACGGTGGGGCTGATGTCGGGCTGGGAGTGGGCGCGCTCTCGCACCTCCGCGCGCGTGCGCGACGCGAGCGCGCGCGTCGTGCTCGGCGGGATGTGCTGGCCGTCGATGCCGCTCAACTGGCCCGGACCGCTGCGCGTGTGGGCGGAGCGCGAGCACGGGATCTGGCGCGAGCAGGCGCGCGCGCTGCCCGGCCAGGTCGCGCGTTTGACCGGCGTGCCCGTCGCCCACGCCTCGCATGTCGGTCCGATCGAAGGCGAAACACCGCTCGGCCCCGGCATCCCGTGGAAGACGCAGATGCTCGGTGAGTCGCAGGTGTGCGACCGGGACGGGAGGATCCTCGCGCGCCTGGCGCTCGAGGACGGCGAGGGCCATGTCGCCGCCGACGTCGACCTCAGCGCGCCGCCGACGCCGTCGGAGGAGATCCCCGATCGCTACTGGATTCCCGATTTTACCCTCACAACGCACGCCGCCTGGCACACCATGAACGCCCACGGCGCGCTCGCGTACAGACTGCGCCACGCGCGCGGGGCGTTCCCCTGGCAGTCGTGGCCGAGCGGCGACCTGCCCGACGAGATCGCCGCCTGCAACCCAGCCGAAGGCGCCGCGGCGACGAGCGCATGAGGACGGGCTTCTAGCACCGCGAGCGTCCCGCCCGTTCGTCACTCCTCGTCGAAGCTGGCAATCGGGTGATTCTCGCGCGAAGGTACTCCGCGAACAGCGGCACGGTGAAGTCGAGCTGACCGCGACGGGGCGCCCAGACGAGGCCCTTCTGAATGAGAGCGTCGCGATGCATCGAGACGCCGCGCTGATCCTTGGCTCCGTAGACGCGAGCGATCTCCGCGGAGCGATACGGCGGCTCACGCAGAGAGGCCATCGCGGCGAGGTAGCGCTGCTCGGCGTCGGTGGCGAGCAGAAAGCGGGTGCTGAAGAAGTTGCGCGCCAGCGAGTCGTTGACGATCTCGCGCACGGCGTCCACGTCATCGCGGCCTATGGGCGAAGTCTCGGCATGGTTCCACAGCTCGCGCCCGTATTCCTGGATGAAGTACGGGTAGCCGGCGGACTCGTCCACGACGCTGCGCGCCGCGGACTCGTCGTAGACGACGTCCCTCGTGGCTGCGGGCGCGATCAGCGCTGAGCGCGCCGCAGCGGCGCTCAGGCGGCCCAGCTCGTGGTACTGGAACAGGCGGTCCGCGTAGGGCTTGGCTGCCATCAGGCGTGTTTGCAGGTCGGGCAGGCCGGCACCGACCATTGCCACCGGCAGCGCGTTGCGGCTGACAGCCTGGAAGGCGATGCAGATCGCCGCCAGCGACGGCGAGTCGAGGTTGTGCATCTCGTCGATCAGGAAGAGCGCGCCCGCGCCGGTGATGCGCGCCACCTCGCCGATCTCACGCACCAGATCGCTGAGGTCCTGCTCCGGATCTCCCGAGTCGGCGATCCCGGTGGCGGCGTCGACGTCGAGCTTGAGCTGCACGCCGGCCGGAACCGCCACGCTGAACGCCTTGACCACACCCAGAGCGCGGTCCACGCGATCCTTGATCCGGTGCCTGCGGCTCATCTCGCGCAGCAGTCGTGCCGACATGCGCGCGAACGTCACCCGGAAATCCGGCTGCGATCCCACCTCCTGGACGTCTGTGGTGGCCCAGCCCGCCTCTGTGGCGAGGACGTCGAGCTCCATCAGCAGGACCGTCTTGCCGACGCCTCGCAGGCCCGAGTAGATGAGGCTGCGCTCGTAGCCGCCGTCGGCCAGCCGTTCGATCAGCGAACGGAAGTTCTCCAGGTCACGGTCACGGCCAGCGAGATTCGGGGGCTTGCGGCCGGCTCCTGGGGTGTATGGGTTCTCGCGCTTTTGCAACGCGAGCGCATTCTAGGGCTTTCTAAAGACTATTCATTGGTCGATAGAAAGCCACAGACCTGGCCCTGCCCGATCGCGCCCTATTCTAGGATTTTCTAAAAAGTGTTTATTCCTCTTTAGAAAGCCACAGAGTCGTCGTTCCCCAACCCCAGTAGGCCCGGCACCACGTCGAGCGAGTGGACGATCTCCGCGCCCGCTTCCCGCAGCGCGGCATCGTCGCTGTCCGCCGCGTAGCCGATGACGCGCATGCCCGCCGCCACCGCAGCGGTCACCCCCGAGGGAGTGTCCTCGACGACCGCGCAGGCGGCCGGATCGGCACCCATCGCGCGCGCGGCGCGCAGGAACAGGTCGGGGTGCGGCTTGCCGCGCGGCACCGAGTGCGCCGAGAACAGCTCATGCTCCGCGAACAGGTCGCGCAAGCCCGTCAGCTCGAGCGAAAGCCGCGTCTTCTCGAGCTTGCCCTGCGACGCCACGCACACCGCCACGCCCGCCGCGCGGACGCACCGGACCGTCTCGGCGGCGCCCGGCACAGGCGCGAGCTCGCGGCGGAATGCCTCCGCGCGCTCGCGCTCGTAGCGCTCGAGCCAGCCCGCCGGCAGCGTGCGGCCGAGCTTCGCCTCGGCGCTGCGCACCACCTCGTCGAGCAGCAGCCCCTGGAAGTCGCGGCGCGCCTGCGCCAGCGTCATCGGCAGCCCCTCCTCGCCCAGCATGCGCGCGAGCACGCCGTTGGAGATCGTCTCGCTATCGACCAGCACGCCGTCGCAGTCGAAGATCACCAGCCGCAGCTCGTCCATGGCCCCGCAGCCTTGCAAGTCCGCTCGGGTGCGTGCGGCCCCGCGCCACTCCCCCGCGACCGCGCCTACCCTTCGGTGCATGGCCAACATCAACGACCCCCAGTTCGACGAGCCGCGCGAGCACCCCGGCTTTCGCTGTCAGCGGGCGCGCCTCAGCCGCCAGGCCGGCAGCGAGCGGCTGGGACTGAGCCTGTGGGAGCTGCCGCCAGGCGAAGCGGCCTACCCGTACCACTTCCACTACACCGAGGAGGAGCTCGCCGTCGTGCTCGCCGGCGCTCCCAGCCTGCGCACGCCCGAGGGCTGGCGCGAGCTGCGCGAGGGCGAGGTCGTGGCGTTCCCGCGCGGCGAGCGGGGCGGGCACCAGCTCGTCAACCGCACAGACGCGACGGTGCGGTTCCTGGCCTTCAGCACCAGCGGCGAGCCCGACGTCGTCATCTACCCCGACTCGGGCAAGCTCGGCGCCTACGAGCGGCTGCCGCAGGGCGGCGGCCTGCGCGCGATGTTCCGCCTCAGCGACACCGTCGACTACCACGACGGCGAGCAGCCGCCGCGCTGAGCCTTCGCGTGCGCGTAACCCGCCGCCGTCACTTCTGCGCCGACGCGCCGCCCTCGCCCTCGACGACCACGCGCACCGTGCGCAGCAACCGGTCGCTCGCGCCGCGCACGCTGCCGCCCAGCTCGAGCGTGTGCTGCACGTAGGCGAGCGTCTGCGCCGTCAGGCGCTCGCCGGGGAGCACGTTGGGGATCCCCGGCGGATACGTCGCCAGCGACTCCGCCGCGATCCGCCCCACAGCCCGCGCCGCCGGCACCGCCTCCTGGGCGCCGAGGAAGGCCTCGCGCGGCGTCATCGCGAGCTCTCCCCACGGCGGTGGCGCCGCGAAGCTCGCGCGCGCGCCGCCGGGGTCCGGGCCGACGCGCTCGACCGCCGTGCGCAGCGCCGCCACCAGCCGCTGCGCCTCCGGCAGGCCACGCTCGCCCATGCCGAACACCGCCACCAGCACGTTCTGCCCGTACAGCTCGAGGTTGATGTCGTCGATCTCGCGCAGCATCGGCGCGAGCTCGTAACCGCTCGCGTTCACGCCGCGCACGTCCACCGCCAGCCGCAGCGGGTCGTACGCGAACACGCCCGGGCGCCCCGCCAATCGCTCGTCGAGCACGTCCAGCCCGTCGATCGCCCGGATCTCCTCTCTCGCGTCCGCGAGCGCGGCCATCGTGCCCGCGAGCAGCTCGCGCCCGTGCACCGCCGCCTGGCGGCGGGCGGCGTCGAGCGAGCCGCACAGCAGCGAGTTGGGGCTCGTCGACTCCGTCAGCGTGACCGCGCGGTCCACCGTGTCCGCACCGATCAGCCTGCCCTCGCCGTCGGCGCCCCCGCCGGCGCCGTGGCCGAGATGCAGCATCGCCGACTGGGTGAGGCTGCCGACGATCTTGTGCGTGCTCGAGATCACCAGGTCTGCCCCCAGCGCGAGCGCGTGCTCGGGAAGGTCCTCGTGGAAGGCCATGTGCGCCCCCCACGCCTCGTCCACGATCAGCGGCACGCCGCGCCCGTGCGCGACCGCCGCCAGCGCCGCGACGTCGGCGACCGCGCCGAAGTAGGTCGGCGAGACGACCCACGCGCCCACCGCGCCGGGCGCGTCCGCGAGCGCGCGCTCGAGCGTCTGCGCGGTCAGGCAGTGCGCGATTCCCAGCTCCTGATCCACCTCGGGCGCCGCGAACGTCGGGCGCAGGCCGGACAGCACGAGCGCGTCGATCGTGCTCGAGTGCGCGTTGCGCTGCACGACCACCTCGCCGCCGTAGTGCGCGAGCGCGAGCCCGGCCGCGAGGTTGCCCTGCGAGGCGCCGTTGACCAGGAACCACGCGCGCCTGGCCCCCCACGCCTCGGCGGCCAGCAGCTGCGCCTGCGCGAACGGCGTCGGCTCCACGCCCACGTCGATGCCGTATGTCAGCGCCGGGATGTCGAGGCTGACGGCGCGCTCGCCCAGCGCCTCCAGCAGCCCCGGGTCCGCCCCCGGCCCCCCCTTGTGGCCCGGCACGTGCAGCCGCGCCGGCTGGCGCCCCGCGTACTCGCACAGCGCGTCCAGGTACGGCGTCCGCCGCTGGCGCTCGATCGTCACCCGGCGCTCACATCTGTGCCCGCCGTGAAACAGAGGTGTGTCAACACTGCGACTTCCTACCACTTTCGCTTGTGTACGCCGGGGACTCGGACTAGCGTCGAGCGTGACCTGAAAATAGCGGCCCGGCGGTGCGTCAACACCCCGGGCCCGGCACCGAGTCGCTCACCCTCGATGCCCGTCGATTGTCCCTCAGCGCTGCGCCGGGCGCACCGCGGGGACACGCGGCTGGAGTCGACGCGCGTGCCTCGGCGCCCTCGAACAAGAGGAGGCGAGATGCCAGACCCACGCCACGACCCACGCGCCACAGCCCCCGAGCGGCCCTCCGACGAGCTCGTGCTCGCAGCCGTCGAGCGCGCGGCGCGCCACCAGGCGCGCGAGACGCCGGCCGTTCCCGTGTGGGCGATCCTCGACCACCTCTCCGTGCCGCGCCGCTCGGCCGCCGCGCGCCACGTCCGCTCGCGGCTGGCGGTGCTGCACGCGGCCGGCCGGCTCGAGAGCTCGCGCCGCCACGGCGTGCCGACGTGGGCGCTGACTAGCTCGGGCGCCCAGCGACTGCGACGGGCCCGCCGCGATGGCGGCGTTGGGCCGCTGCCCGAGTCCCCGCAGCACCGCGAGTGGCGCAACGCGCGCACAGCCGCCGGGCAGGAGATCGAGCGCTTTCGCGCGGGCCTGCGCGAGCGCCTGGCGCAGGCCGCGCTGCTGCTCGACGCCGAGCGGCCGCCGCACTCCGACGCGTGGCTCGAGCTCGCCGAAGAGCTGCCGCGGGCGTGCCGGCGCCTGGCGTCGGCGAGCCACTGCCTGTACGAGTGGCCGGAGCCCGACGACGAGCGCGCGGACGTCGACGAGCACGTCGAGCCGGACGACGCGCGGCTGGACGAGCGCGAGCGTGCGCGACGCCGCTCGCGACGGGCAGGGCGTCGCAACGTCCGGCTGTGGGACGATGCTCGGTGAACATGACGAAGCAATTCGAGGAGTGGCAGATCACGCTGCACGGACGCCGCGTGATCTACCGGGTCGCGGGCAGCGGGCCGCCGGTGGTGCTGATCCACGGCATGCTCAACTCCTCGAGCCACTGGCGGTCGGTGGCGATGGACCTCGCGCACGACCACACTGTCATCGCCCCCGACCTGATCGGGCACGGCGACTCGGCGGCGCCGCGCGGGGACTACTCGCTGGGAGCGCATGCGGCCAGCATCCGCGACCTGCTCGCCGCGATCGGGATCGACCGCGCGAGCGTCGTCGGGCACTCGCTCGGCGGCGGCGTGGCGATGCAGTTCTTCTACCAGTTCCCCCAGCGCGTCGAGCGCCTCGTGCTGATCTCCAGCGGCGGCCTCGGACGCGAGGTGAGCCCGATGCTGCGTACCGCCGCGCTGCCGGGCGTCTCGGCGCTGCTGTCGCTGACGATCCAGCCGCGCGTGCTGGGCGCGCTGGCCGGCGCGGGGCACCGCCTGCGCGAGCGGGCGCTCGCGGGCGGCGTCTACCTTCAGGCGATCGCGCGCGCTCTGCGGCCGCTCGAGAACGCCGACGCGCGCCAGGCGTTCCTGACGACGCTGCGCTCGGTGATCGACGTGCACGGCCAGCGGGTGAGCGCGACCGACCGCCTGTACCTGCTGGAGAGCATGCCCACGATGATCGTGTGGGGCGCGCGCGACAACACGATCCCGCTCGCGCACGGCCGCCGCGCGCACGAGGCGATCCCGCACAGCCACTTCCGCACGCTCCCCGACGCCGCGCACTTCCCGCACCTGGAAGACCCCGACGGGCTGGCGCGGGTGCTGCGCGAGTTCATCCGGGACACCGAGCCCGGCCTGATCGAGGACGCGGACTGGGGCGCGGTGCTCGCGCGCCGCTCGCCGCGCCTGCGCCTGCTCGGCGACGCCGCCGCGTAGAACCCGAGGTAGAGCCTCGGCGACGCCGCCGCGTAGAACGCTTCGTAGAGCCGCCGGGGGTCAGGCGTGCGTGAGCCGCGAGGCGCGCACGACGAGCTCATCGTCGAGCGACGCCAGCAGCGCGTTCACGCACTCCGGGTCGAACTGGGTCCCCGCGTGGCGCATCAGCTCCTCGCGCGCGTGCGCGATCGAGCGCCCGTCGCGGTAGGGGCGGGTGCTGGTGATCGCGTCGAACGCGTCCGCCACGAGCATGATCCGCGAGGCCTGCGGGATCGCCTCGCCGGCGAGCCCGTCGGGGTAGCCGGACCCGTCGTAGTTCTCGTGCGAGTGGCGGATCCACGGGACGATCAGCTCCAGCCCCTCCACGCGCGCCACCAACTCGGCGCCGGCGTGGCTGTGGCCCTTGATCAGCTCGAACTCCTCAGCGCTCAGGCGCCCCGGCTTGCACAGGATGCGGTCGGGCACGGTCATCTTGCCGACGTCGTGCAGCGTCGCGGCGATCCGCAGCATGCCGAGCATGTCCTCCTGCCATCCCAGCCGCGCGGCGATCGACACCGCGTGATCGGCGACCGCGCGCGAGTGCTCGTGGTCGCCGTGCATGCGCAGGTCGACCGCGTGGGCGAGCGTCGTCGCCCAGCTCAGCCGCTCGGCGGTGCTCGCGCTGTCGCGGTCGGGGCGACCGTGGCGGGATGCGTACAGACGCATGTCGGCCTGGCGCATCAGCTCCTCGAGCTCCATCCCGTCCATCGGGAAGGCGGCCATGCCGATCGAGCACGGCGCGCGCTCGCTCAACGCATCGAGCAGCCGCGAGGCGCTCTCGACCGCGTCGACGGGGCCGATGTCCGCGAACAGGACCGCGAACTCGTCGCCGCCGAGCCGCCCGACCGCATCGGCGGGCCTGATCGAGCGTTTGAGCGTATCCACGACCCAGCGCAGCAGCGCGTCGCCGGCCGCGTGCCCGTGGTGGTCGTTGACCTCCTTGAAGTGATCGACGTCGAGCACCAGCACCGCGCCTTCGCCCGCGTCGCGCGCGGCCGCCGCGAGCACCGCTGCCGCGCGCTCCGCGAAGCCCCGCCGGTTCAGGCAGCCGGTGAGCGGGTCGGCGCGCGAGACCTCCATCAGCGCCGAGCGCTGGCGGTCCTGGTTGCGCGCCAGCCACGCGCTCATCACGCCCGTGCACCCGAGCATCACCGCGAACAGCGCCTCGTGCGCCAGCCCGACGCCGCCGACCGCGAGCGCGATCCCCATGTAGGCGGCGACGCTCAGGCCGCCGACGGCGAGCACGGAGCCCAGCGGGTAGGACATCGCGGCGAACACAACCGGGATGAAGAAGATCAGCGCGAGCGGGCTGCCGGTGCCGCCGTCGGCGAGCGTGCCGAGCGTGATCAGCGCCAGGTCGATGATGCTCCAGCTGAGGAAGAACGGCTCGCGAATGCGGCTGCGCACGATCCGCTCGTGCGGCAGGAACGACACGATCAGCGCCCCCACAGCGCCCATCCCGAACAGCACCGCGATCAGCACGCGGTGCGGGCGCTGCCACGTCAGCGCCAGATACACGGCGCTGGTCCCGCAGACGACGTAGCTCAGCCAGATGCCGGCGCTGACCGTCGCGACGCGCATGCGCAGCGCCGACTGATCGACGATGCCCTGATCCTCATCGCCCTTCATGTGTCCTTATCGGGCGCCGCAGCCAGGACATGAGCCGTGTGTACGACTCATGGACGAGTCCTCCTCCCCTGGGAGCGGTCTTGCGCGAGCGCCCGCCGCGGGTCAGGCGCCGGCGCCGGCCCGCCACGGCGGCGGGTACGGCAGCGGGCTGAGCGAGCGTTCGAGCTGCCCGCGCATAGGCTCGAACGGCGGCGGCAGCGACAGGCCCTCGCCGAGATGGCGCTCGTCCTCGTCGACCGCGAAGCCGGGGCCGATCGTCGCGATCTCGAACAGCACCCCGCTGGGCTCCAGGAAGTACACCGATTTGAAGTAGAAGCGGTCGATCACCGGCGTCGGGCGCGCGCCCGCCTCGGACACGCGCTCGCGCCACGCCTCGAGCTCGTCGATCACGGCGGCGAACGCGACGTGGTGCACCGTGCCGGCGCCCTGCGTGCGGTTGATCTCCGGCGGCGCGGGGTCGTACGCGTAGAAGCCGCCCCTGCGCTCGCCGCGCACCTCCCAGTGCTCTCCCTCTCCGCGCGTGAACCTCATCGCCTCGCCGAGCAGGCGCTCGCTGCGAACCGGCGCGTTGCTGTACGCGCGCACGCCCTCGAAGCCCTGCAGCGCGTGCTCGCGAGGGATCTCGGGCATGTCCGCCGTCAACGGCTCGTCCGCGGCGCCACTGTGCACCAGCTCGTGTTCGAGCCCCTCCGGGTCGAGGAACAGCAGGCTGTCGTCGACCAGCTCCGCCTCCACCCCGTGCGCGACCAGGCGCTCCCTCCAGAACTCGAGCGCCGCAGCAGAGCCGACCCGCCACACGATCCGGTGGACCATCCCCGCGCCGGCCACGCCGCGCGCCGCTCCCGGGTACTCGAAGAACGTCAGGTCCATCCCCGGCGAGCCGTGCTCGTCGCCGTAGAACAGGTGATACATGTTCGGTTCGTCCTGGTTGACGGTCCGCTTGACCATCCGCAGCCCGAGCACGCCCGTGTAGAACTCGACGTTGGCCCTCGCGTCCCCCGTGATCGCGCTGATGTGATGTATCCCCTCTAGCTTCATCGCCGCAACGCGAACTCTATGCATGTCGCCGAGCCGGCGCGTGCCTGTCCGATCGCGGGCGCGTGCGATGATCGGCGCGTGCAGGACGGATCGCTCATCCCGCGCTTCGGGCGCGCGCGACGCGATCCCGCGCTCGCGGTGCTCGAAGGCCTGCACCCGCTCAAGCACGCGCTGCGCTTCGGCGCCGACGTGCTCGAGGCGGTCACACGCGACGCCGGCGAGCTGGCGCGGCTGAGCGCCGAGCTGGCGCCCGACGTCAGCGCCCGCATCGGCGCGCTGGCGCGCGAGATCGATCCACAGGTCTTCGACCGCCTCGCCCCGCTCGCGCCGTCGACCGGCGTGATCGCCCTCGCCGCGCGCCCACATGTGGATCCCGCCGCCGTACTCGCCGACCGCCGCGCCGCGCCGGTGGTCGTGCTCGAGGACCCCCGCGACCTCGGCAACCTGGGCGCGTGCGTGCGCGTCGCCGCCGCTGCCGACGTCGCCGGCGTGCTCGCCACCGGCACGCACGACCCGTGGCACCCCGACGCCGTGCGCGGCGCCGCCGGGCTGCACTTCGCGGTGCCCGTCGCCAGCCTCGCGCACGTGCAGCAGCTGCGGGACATGGACCGGCCGCTGCTCGCGATCGACCCCGACGGCGAGGCGCTTGAGCCCGCGCGGCTGCCCGCGCGCGCGGTGCTCGTGTTCGGCACCGAGCGCCAGGGCCTGAGCGACGAGCTGCTCGCGGCCGCCGACGCGCGCCTGGCGATCCCCATGCGCGCGGGCGTCTCGAGCCTCAACCTCGCCACATCCGTCGCCGCCGTCCTGTTCGCCTGGCGCCTGTGCGCGAAGCCTGTTCAGCCGGGGACGGCATAGCGCTCGCCACACCGTCCCCGCCCGCTACGGGAAAGGCGGCCGTCAGGCGGCCGCTTCGACGCCGTCGAGCAGCAGCCAGTTGCCGCGCAGCGCGTCGCTCGCGCGCGCCACCATGCGCTCGGCCTGCTCGTCGGCGTCCTGCACGTCAGCCATCAGCCGCGCGATCAGCTCGCGCGCCTCGCGCGCGTGCTCGACGTCGCGCAGCTCGTGGACCCTGAAGTACTCGGTCGCCGGGCCCTCCTCGCTGAAGCCGTAGTGCGCCGTCAGGCCCTCCAGCTTCGTCGCCGAGATCTCCGGCTGCCCGGCCTCGATCGCGTACAGCACCGCCAGGTGCTCGAGCAGGTCTTCGCCGGCCGTCCACGCGCGCACGCACGCCTGCGTCTGCGCCAGCTCCGTCTGTGCCTCGCCCGGCCCCGAGTCCTGCGCACCCTGCGATGGCGAGGTGGCGACGGCACGCTCGAACTGCTCCCACAGCGCCACGTGCGCGGCCTCCTCCTCGGCGTGGCGGCCCAGCCCGTCAGCGTGGCCAGCCTGCTCGCTCCCCGCCCCGGCCGCGGACGCGCATTCGGCCGCCTGCGCGGAGGCGCGCGCGAGCGCGAGGACCGCGTGACGGTACTCGCCGGCGTAGCGGTCGAGCTCGCCTGCGCTCAGCTCGCCGGCGCTCCAGCGCTGGTAGAACGGGTGCTCGAGCACGTTGATGGCGGCGCGGGTCTCGTCGAGCCTGGCAAGGACGTCCATTACGCGTTCCCTTCTGTTGGATTTTTCGGTTGGGCGGGGGAGGAGATCGCCTCCCGACGCAGAAAGCTACGGAGTTAGCGAGGTGCTCGCTCGCCGGCGCTGGACCGCTGTCCGGCTGGTGTGCGAGGGTCCTTGCGAGGAGAGGTGACCCGAAGGGGCAAAGGGGGTGGTTTCCGTGACCATCATCGTCGCTTCAGCGCTTGGCGCAATGGGTATCAGCGGGACGCTCGCGGTGGCGCTCGGGCGCGTGGCGGCGCTCGCCGACGAGAACGCCGATCGCATGCTCGCGGAGCGCCGCGCGGATCCCTCGATCACCGGCTACAGCCAGAGCTATGCGGGGTTCGCACGCGCCCACTCGACGATCGCGCGCGAGTCGTCGATCACCGAGCCGTCGTCGAGCACCAGCGTGGGGACCCAGCGGTTGCCGGTCAGCTCCTTGACCTCGCGGCGCCCGCGCGTCTGGTTGAAGAAGCCCGGCAGCGGCGCGAAGCCGTAGGACTTGACCACCTCCGGATCGTGGCCCGCGTCCTCGAGCGCGTGATACGCGTTCGCGCAAGGATGCCCGCCGGGGCGCGGCGTCGGGAAGGTGCCCCAGCAGACGTACAGCTTCACGAGACGTTCAGCGTGCCTTCCATGCCCGCCTGGCGGTGACCCGGCACCGAGCAGTAGAACGTGTATTTGCCGGGCTTCAGTTTCAGCGTCAGCGTCTTGCTGCCGCCCACGAAGGTGGGCGTCGCGCCGAGCACCCTGCTGCCTTCGGCGACCGTGACGTTGTGTTCCAGCGAGGACATGTTGGTCATCGTGATCGTCACCGTGCCCGCCTTCGCGCTCAGCTGCTTGGTGTTGTAGGCGAGCAGCCCGCTCGTGTTGGCCGCGAGCTTCAGCGCGCTGGCGGCCTTGCCGGATGACGACGCGGGCGCAGCGGCTTCCGTCGTGGCGGTCGTTTCCGTCGTGGCGCTCGACGAGCCCGCTTGCACGGGGGCGGACACGACGGGAATCGGAGCCTGCGTTTCGGTGTGCGTGGGCGGCACCGCGCTCTTGGCGGGCACGCTGGAGGTGAGCACGGCCGTCGAGACGGCGGCGAGCACGAGCACCGCGGTGACCGCCACAACGATGCGCTGCCCGGCGAGACTGCCCGGGAAGTCGGGTTTGCGCATACCCAGTCCCAGCGACAGCGTCAGCGCCCACACCACGAGGATCCCACCCGCGACGTAGAACGCGACTTTGCTCTTCTCCGCCGCGAGCACCGGCGTCAGCTGCAGGGCGAGCGTGTGCATTGGGCGCGAGCCTAGCCGATGGGGCACCTGTATGCTAGGCATGGAGATGAGCGAGGTGGCGCGCACGCCCGAGGAGGCGCTGCAGGGACTCCCCGACTTCCCGTTCGAGTCGCACTACAGGGAGGTAGACGGGCTGCGCCTCGCGCACCTCGACGAGGGAGCCGGCGCGCCGGTGATCTTCCTCCACGGCGAGCCCACGTGGTCGTTCCTGTGGCGCAAGGTGATCCCGCCCGTGCGCGACGCCGGCTTTCGCTGCGTGGCGCCCGACCTCGCCGGCTTCGGGCGCTCGGACAAGCCGTGCGACGTCGACTGGTACTCGTTCGAGCGCCACTGCGCGATGACCGCGACGCTGCTCGAGGACCTCGACCTGCGCGGCGCGACCGTCGTCGTGCACGACTGGGGGGGCGGGATCGGGCTGAACCTGGCGGTCGAGCACGCGGAGCGGATCGAGCGGATGGTGATCCTCGACACCGGCCTGTTCACAGGGCACCAGAAGATGAGCGACGCGTGGCTCGCCTTCCACGACTTCGTGCAGCGCACCGAGGACCTACCCGTGGGCATGCTCGTGCGGCGCGCGTGCAAGCACGACCCTGGCGACGAGGTGGCGAACGCGTACGAGGCGCCCTATCCGAGCCCCGCCTCGAAGGCCGGCGCGCGCGCGTTCCCGCTGATGATGCCCCGTTCACCGGATGATCCGGGCGCGGCCATCGGCCAGCGCATACAGGACTCGCTCGAAGCCGATCACCGCCCGAAGCTGTTCCTGTGGGCCGACTCCGACCCGATCATCCCCCTGAAGGCCGGCGAGCGCATGGCGGAAAAGCTGAACGCGCCGCCGCCGCGCGCGATCGAGGACGCCAGCCACTTCCTCCAGGAGGATCAGGGGCCGCTGATCGGCTCGCTGATCGCCGACTGGCTCACCGCCGGCTGATCAGTCGCCGCTGGCCTGAACGATCCGCGGGCGCTCGGACGCGGCCTCCAGCTCAGGAAGCTCTGGCGCGGGCTCGAGCCCGGGCTCCGAGCGCGCGGCGCGCAGCTCGTACTGGCGGCGCACGTTCGCGTCGGCGCCGGCGAGCACGCGGTCGGCCTTGATCGCGCGGCCGATGCCCTCGCCGACTTTGCGCGGCAGCAGCGAGACCATCAGGCTGGTGCGTTTGACCGACTTCGGCACCCACACGTCGACGGTCCCGAGCTGCAGCGCCTCTACGATCGCGTCTGCGACTTCCGCCGGCTCGAGGTTGCTGACGCCCCGCACGTCGCCCAGACCTGAGCCGAGCTCGGTGTTGACGACTGCCGGCATCACGTAGCTGACGTCGATGTGCGCACCCATCAGCCGCAGCTCGCCGCGCACCGCCTCGGTCAGGCCGACGACCGCGTGCTTGGTCGCCGAGTAGGTGGCGCCGCCGGGCGCGCCGAACTTGCCGGCCTGCGAGGAGATGTTGACGATGTGGCCGCGGTCGCGCGGGATCATGCGATCGAGCGCGAGCTTCATGCCGAGGATCACGCCGTGGAGGTTGATGTCGACCATCCGCCGGGCGGTGAGGTCGTCCTCGTCGATGAAGCGCCCGACCTGCATGATCCCGGCGTTGTTGACGAGCACGTCCAGCGGCCCGAGCTGCTCCTCGGCGCCGTCCAGGAACGCGCCGAAGGAGTCGCGGTCGGTCACGTCCAGCGGCAGCGCGACGGCGCTTGCGCCGAGCTCCGACGCGGTCCTGCTGGCGGCCTCGAAGTCGACGTCCCCGATCGCCACGCGCATGCCCTGGCGCAGGAACGCCGCCGCGGTGGCACGCCCGATGCCGCGCGCGGCGCCGGTGATCGCCGCTGTCTCTCCCGCGAGTATGCGAGGCTGCTTGGCCATGGTCTCCTCCTGTGGTGGCGATGAAGTCCTTCCCCAAAGCTAGCGCTTTGGCCAGGCAGCCAGCACCCAGGTAGTAGGCTGGACAGATGCCGTTCTTGACGTTCGAGGGGCAGCAGCTGGCCTACACGGAGTTCGGCGGAGGGCCGGCGGCGGTCACGCCCGGGGGCGGGCGCGGGCGCACGGCCAGGAGCGCGCCGGCGAACGCGCGCCCGTTGATCCTCCTGCACGGGCTGCTGCTCTCCCAGGAAATGCACCGGCCGCTGGCAGAAGACCTGGCGGCGCGCGGCAACCGCGTGATCACGCTCGACCTGCTCGGCCACGGCCGCTCGGACCGCCCGCGCGACATGTGGCGCTACTCGATGGCCTCCTACGGCGCGCAGATCGTCGCACTGATGGACCACCTGGAGATCGAGCAGGCGGTGGTGATGGGCACATCGCTGGGCGCCAACTCCGCGCTGGAGGTCGCCGCGCGCAGCCCGGAGCGGCTGCGGGGGATGGTGATCGAGATGCCGGTGCTCGACAACGGCCTGCTGTGGAGCGCGCTGACGTTCACGCCGCTGCTCGTCGCGCTGACCTTCGGCGAGCCCGCGATGAAGCTGCTGGCGCGCACGACGCGCGCGGTGCCGCGGCGGCTGCTGCCGCACTACGGCAACGTGATGCTCGACCTCGTGCGCCAGGACCCGGGGCCCGGCGGCGCGCTGCTGCAGGGCCTGTTCTTCGGACGCATAGCGCCGCCGCGCAGCGAGCGCGCGACGTTCACCACGCCGACGCTCGTGCTCGGCCACCCGCGCGATCCGGTGCACCCGTTCTCAGACGCCGGCATGCTCGCCAAGGAGATGCCCAACGCGAGGCTGCTGCAGGCCAATTCGCTCGTGGAGCTGCGCCTGCAGCCCGAGCGGCTGACGGGCGAGATCGCGGCGTTCGTGGACGAGGTGTGGGCGAAGCCGCGGGCGAAACGCAAACGCGCGGCCCGCTGAGAGCGGGTCCTAGCTTTTCGCCGGGAACAGTTCGACTTCGTTTACGTCCACGTGCCCGGGCGCTTCGGGGGTGGACGATGCCGGCGCCTTGCTGATCCACAGCGTGATGAACGTGAACGCCTTGCTCGAGTCGCGCAGCGAGATGCGGGTGGTCTTCTTCTTGACCACCCTCGGCGCGCTCAGCGGGATCCACGCCGGGTCGGTGATCGAGGCCGGCGCCGTGTGGCCGTTGGCGCCGTAGACCTGGACGCTGATGCCGGGCGTCGAGGTGACGAGCTCGAGCACCCCGACCTTTTCCTTGGCCTTGATGTCGATCAGCAGCCCCTCGGCCATCTTCGGCGCGGTCGCCGGGTTGACCTGCGCGGTCCACGCGGTCGAGGTGTCGCCGTCGATTGCCAGGCTCGGGTCGCCGAAGCCGCTCGCGGGATAGCCGTACGGGTTGTACGTGGACGCCGCGTTGGTGTCGAGCAGGATCGCGCTCTGCTGGGATTCTTCGCTCGTCGTTTCGCCTGTGGTCGTGCTCGCGGGCGTGGTGCTGGTCGAGCTGCTCGTTTTGGTTTCCGAGGACGGCGTCGTGGTCGTGGTTTTTTCGGAGGCTTTGGGCGTGACCGCGCTGAGCGGGATCTTCGGCGGTTTGACCGTCCCCAGCCCCAGCCCCGCCCTGGCTTTGGAGCTCGACCCCAGCGTTCCTTCCGGCGTGGGCGTGCCCGCGGCGGGGGTGCTCGCGGTCGGAGCACTCGTCTGTGCGACGGTCGTGGTCACGACGCGGCCCTTGGGCGCGCCCTTGCTCAACGCCGCGACGGCGGCCGCGGCCGCGCCCAGCACGAGCACCGCGACGGCGGCGAGGACCACCGCGCTCGAGCGCCAGCTCGGGGTGCCGAGGCTGCCGGGAGCGCCGGCGCCGCACTGCAGGCACCAATCCTGGCCTGCGGTCATCGCGCCGCCGCAGCGCGCACACGCGCGCTCGGCGGGCGCGGCGGGCGGCGGACCAGCGGCGGGCGACGAGGGAGCGGCGGCAGCGCCGTCCGGCGGGGGACTGTCCGGCGGCTGCGGTCCGTTCGACGGAGCGGACGGAGAATCGACGAGCGACGTGGCCACTGAATCGAATTCTAGCCCCACCCCGACGGTCGGGCGCCGCCTGCGGGTGTGGGCGGGCCACCGGAGACGATGTCGCGCCCGGTGGGCACGAGCCGCTCGTCGAGCTCGAGCTGCCAGTAGTAGCGGGTGAACGTCATCCCTGCGCGGAACTCGCCGACGTGCGGCTCGACGCGCTCGCCGCCGGCCATGCGCACGATCAGCTCGGGATAGGTGCGCCCGGGCAGCGCCGCGTATGCGGGCGCGGGGAACGCGCCGCCGAAGCGCGTGTTGACGTCGGTGATGCCCAGCCCGACGTCGGGGTCGCGGAACACCTGGATCGTCGCCGGCCCGACCACGCGCAGCGCCTCCATCACCCGCCGGCCGAGCTCGATCAGCTCCTCATCGTGGACGACCTGGCCCTTGATCGACTCGCCGCCGCGCGACTCGAGCATCGTGCGCGGGATCGCGTTCAGGCAGCGCCCCTCGCGGTCGCCGAGGCAGTCGATCGAGAGCTCGTCGCCGCCCATCGCGCGCTGGACCATCACCGGCTCCGGACCCGGCAGGCCCTTCGGCCGCTGCCCGCCGCGCGTGCGCTGCACGTAGTCGATGAAGAAGCGTGCCTGCGCGGCGTCGTGCGCGAGGTGGATCGAGCGCGCGCCCGAGCCGCGTCGCGGCTTGACCATCGCCGGGTAGTCGAGCGCGTCCAGGTCGTCCTCCGGCAGCACGGTCGGCGGCGAGGGCAGCCCGTGGCGCTGCAGGAGCAGGTGCGCCTCGTACTTGTCGTACGTGGCGCGGGCGACCGCGGCCGACGGCACGAGCGCAGGAAGCCGGCGTTCCTCCAACGCGCGACCCAGGATCTCTATATCCAAATCCGTCAGCGGCAGCACGGCACCGACGCCGTGCTCCGCGCACAGCGACTCGAGCGCAGGCACGTATTCGGGGTCGTCCATGCGCGGCACCGCCACGCGCACGTGCGCCGCGTATTGCGCGGGCGCCAGCGGCGAGGGGTCGGCGACGATCGTCTTGGTGAGCGCGGCGAAGCACGAGACGATGTCGTAGCGCTTGCCGGCGCCCGTCAGCAGGATCGCGGGCGCGTCAGGTCGCGCGACAGGGGTGCTGCTGGACTTGCCCGGCGCACTCACAGCTCGCCCTCCCAGCCGCCGTCCTGCCCCTTGTACAGCCCCGAGCCGCCGAGCACCATCGCGACGGTGCGCCGCAGGATCTGCGCGTCGAGCGCGAGCGAGCGGTGCTCGATGTAGTAGAGGTCGAGCTCGATCCGCTCCGACCACGGCAGCGACGCGCGGCCGTTGACCTGCGCCCAGCCGGTGATGCCGGGCTTGACCTGCAGGCGCCCGCGCTGGCGCTCGCTGTACTGGGCGACCTGCACGGGCAGCGTCGGGCGCGGCCCGATCAGCGACATGTCGCCCCGCAGCACGTTCACCAGGTTGGGCAGCTCGTCGAGCGACGTGCGGCGCAGGAACGCGCCCACGCGCGTGATGCGCGCGTCGTTCTCGTTGACGGCCAACCCCGCGCCGACGTGCTCCGCGCCCCGGACCATCGTGCGCAGTTTCAGCATCTCGAACTCGCGCCCGCGCAGGCCGCTGCGGCGCTGGCGGTAGATGACCGGCCCGTCGCTCTCCAGGCGGATCGCCAGCGCCGCCAGCGCAAGCACGGGCGAGAGCACAGCGAGCGCGAGCGCGGACACGACGATGTCGATCAGCCGACGGATCACCGGCGGGGATTGTGGCAGCGGCCCGGCGCAGGGCGCTGCTCGGTCAGCGTTCAGGCTGCCATGGGAGCGTGGAGCGTCCAGTCCTTGCAGACCGGACACGCGGACCTGCCGTGGGCCGCGCACGTCGGAGCGGTCGAGTCCAGGCCGAGCTCGATCCTCGATCGACGTCGCTCTTCGCGTTCCTTGCAATCCGCCAGACGCGCCTCCCGCGCGCGTTCCGCCGGCGTGCGCGCCGCATCCCCCGTGAGGGGTCTTTCAACTGACTCGAACACCGCTGTACCTCCCGCCCTTTCTCCCATACCGACGATCAGACACCCCCACCCGCTCCGATCATCGGATCGCCAGTATGAACCCAAAGCGGCAAACCCCTGATGCGCGGGCGGCAAACCACTCGATGCGCTCGACCAGCGCTCGATTTCACCGCCCGCCACGGCCCCGAGCGTGTCTCTCACCGAGACGGTGAGCGCTGCGCGCGACGGTGAGCGGTCTGGGCTCAGCGCGCTGCTCAGCGCGTCCCCTCTGCCGCCTCCCAGGCGGCAGAGGTCCCGTGGCGCAGCCAGTCCCAGAACCCGGCGGCGAGCGAGGCCGTCGTGAGCACGTAGTAGCGCGCGATCAATAGCGGACGCACGGGCAGTGGGCCGGCGAGCGCGGCGCCGAGCAGCAGCGCGAGCTGCAGGGCGAGCGTGACCTCGTAGAGCGGGCGGGCGGGCCCCCAATCGTTGGCCACGAGCGCGATGTTGGCCGCGAGCGCGAGCAGGTGCAGGCCTGCGCTGGCGTAGCGCAGCAGGCGATGCGAGAGGATCATGAGCGCGTAGCCGGGCGGGTAGCCGCGGGGGGAGAGCATGCCGCCGCGCAGCACGATCGGCCACGTGTGGCTCATCATGCGCCGCTTGCGCGCGAACTCGCCGCCGAGCGAGGGGACCATCTTCTCGCTGGCGCGCGCGCGCGGCACGTACACGGCGCGCAGGCCGCGCTTGACGGTGTTGAACGGCAACGACAGATCGTGGCCCATGATCGGGTCGACGACGATGTAGGAGTCGCGGCGGGTGGCGTAGATGGCGCCGTTGCCGGCGGTGATGGACGACAGCCGCGACTCGAGCGCGCGCACCGCCAGCTCGTAGCGCCAGTACACGCCCTCCTGGTTGGAGCCACCGGGGGCGGCCTGCACGAAGCGCACCTGCCCGCACGCGTAGCCGACGCGCGGGTCCTCGAAGGCGCTCACGAGCGCGCGGGCCGCGTCGGGCTCCCACAGCGCGTTGGCGTCGGAGAACGCGACTATCTCTCCGCTGGCCTGCTCGACGGCGGCGTCCTGCGCGCGGATCTTGCCGCCGCGCGGCAGCTCGAGCACGAGGTCCGCGCCGGCGTCCCTCGCGCGGGCGGCGGTGGCGTCGGTGCAGCCATCGCACGCGACGATCACCTGCAGGAGCTCGCGCGGGTAGTCGAGCGCGAGCGCGTTGGCGACCTTCTCCGCGATCACGCGCTCCTCGTCGTGCGCGGCGACGATCAGCGAGAGGCGGGGAAGGGATTGTTTAGAGGCTTCGCCCCCAAGGGGGCTCCGCCGCGTGCGTTCGCGTGACCGTGATCCAGCTGGGGGCAGCACGCGGGCGAGGCCCGCGAGCGCCACGGCGTAGCCGACCTGCGTCCACACGATCAGACCGCACGACAGCCAGAAGACGATCTCGAGCGCGGTCGTCATCGCCCGCGAGCCTCGCCCGGCTGGGTTTCCTTGCTGGGCCGGGTCTCCTCGCCGGGCCGGGTCTCCTCGCCGGGCCGGGTCTCCTCGCCGAGCCGGGTCTCCTCGCCGAGCAGCGACCGATACAGCGCGAGCGTGCGCCGCGCGACGGCGTCCCAGGAGTAATCGCCGGCGGCGAGCTCGCGAGCGCGGGCGGCGAGCGCGCGGCGGGCGTCCTCGTCGCCGAGCAGCTCGCGCAGCGCGTCGCGCAGCGCGCCGGCGTCGCCGGCGGGGAACGTGCGCGCGGCGCCGGTGGCGGCGATCTCGGGGAAGCCGCCGACGTCGCTCAGCAGCAGCGGCCGGCCGAACGCGAGCGCCGTGAACAGCACGCCCGACTGGTCGATCTCGCGGTAGGGCAGCACGACGAGGTCGGCGCGCCGGAAGTACGCGGGCAGCTCGTCGTCGCCGATGAAGCGCGGCACGAAGCGGACCCCCGCGGGCGCGCCCGCCTGCAGCGCGGAGATGTCCATACGCGGCGCGCCCGCGATCCACAGCTCCGCGCCGTCGATCCCCCGCCACGCCTCCAGCAGCAGGTCGATGCCCTTGTACGGGCGCATCAGCCCGAAGCACAGGACCACCGGCTGCTCGGTCTGGAACGGCGCCGGCGCCTCGCGCGGGGCGCCAGCGGAGGGTCCGGCGCCGGCGTCCACGGGGCGCGGAGCGGTACCCGCCGCGAGGTGCTCGAACACGCCGTGCGGGATCACGTGCACGCGCTCGGGGTCGAGCCCCAGCTCGCCGGTCAGGCGCCGGCGGCCGTGCTCGGAGTGCACGACGATCACATCGAAGTGGCCGTACAGGCGTCGCTGCGCGGCGCGCTGGCCCGGCCGCGCCTCGCGCGGGAGGATGTCGTGGGCGGTGAGCACGAGCGGGCGCCGGGCGCCGGAGGAGGAGCGGGCGCCGGGCAGCAGGCGCCCGTCGAGGTGCTGCACGGCCAGCCACTGGAAGTGCACGACGTCCGCCGCCTGCGCGGCGCGGCGGTAGCGCAGCATGTCGGGGACGTGCTCGGCGAGCTTGACCAGACGGCGGGCGCGGGCGGCGGGTACGCGGGCGGCGAGGCGGTAGAACAGCTCGTGCCGCTCGTAGCCCTGCGGCGGCGCGACGGGTCCGTGGGCGAAGTGGCTCGTGTACAGCTCCACGTCCGCGCCGGCGGCTCCCAGCGCGCGGCACAGCGCGTGGTCGTAGGGCGGCGTGTAGGCCGAGGGGTCGACGACGTGGACGCGCACGGTGCTCAGAGGTAAACGACCTCGACGTCGAGCCTGCTGTAGACGGCCCTCGCGCGTCGATCGCAGCTGAGCAGTACATGGCCGTGGTGCGCGGCGGTGGCCGCCACGATCGCGTCGTAGACGGCGCCGCCGGTGATGGCCAGGGAGGCGAGCCTGGTGAGGAGGCTGCGCCGCTCGCGTTCGGGCAAGACCACGCGCCGCCCGGGAAAGTCCTCACGCAGATATTCCGCCACGATCGGCGGCTCGGCCCTGAACGGCTCTGGGAGGCGCGTCAAAACCGAGTAGGTCTCGAGCTCGGCGTGGGCGACGAGATCGCGGACGTCGTTCTCGGCCAGCGCCTTCACCGCCGCCTCGTGATGCCGATTCCAGCTTGCGAAGGCGGCGATCACGACGCTGCTGTCGGGCGTCACCGGCGGATCTGCTCGAGGGTCTCCCGTACCTGCTCGGGCGTCAGCTCCGGCATCGGGCGGTCGGCGACCGCCACCAGCCGACCTTTTCGCCTCTCCAGGCGCATCGGCGTGGTGGGGTGCTCCACCTCCAGCCTGCCGTCAACGGCGCTGAGCTCGAGGCGCTGGCCGGGAGTGAACCCAAGCTCCTCGCGCAGGCGCTTAGGCACGACGATCCGGCCGGCGGCATCGATGGTTGTGAACATGGTAGAAATCTACCACTCGGCACCCATAGCGGTAGTGGGTCAGTTTGGATTTGGCCGTCACCCGCGTGGTAGACACGGACTTGTGCCGATGCTTAGGATTGCCTCGATATGCCGGATATCACGCTCGCGTATCCGCCGGAGGAGGGCCTCTGGCGTGTTGCCCGTGGAGAGCCTTTTGCGTTGCGCGACCCCCCGCCACCCCTATCGCTGAGCGATGGAGGGGTCGGGAACCGCTTTGACAGTGCCGCTGGTAACTACCGGGTCTGGTACTTCGCAACCGAACTGGAAGGGTGCTACGCAGAGACGCTCGCGCCCCTGCGACCCGATCCCGCCGTGATACAGGCCATTGGGAGAGACGAGGAGGGATTTATGCCCTTCGGGGAGGTCGCCGCCGATTGGCGCCAGCGGCGGACAGCCGTTCGAGCCACGTTCCCCGAAGATCGCCCATTTCTTGACGTGGAGGCTTCGGGAACGCGCGCAGTGCTGCGCAACAAGCTTGCATCAGTGCTGCCGATGCTCGGGCTCGATGACATCGACGTGGCTGCCATAAGCAGCAAAGATCGACGATTGACGCGAATTGTCTCGCAGTGGGTGTGGGAGGAGCACGAAGCTCCTGGCGCGTCGCCGTATGCCGGAATCCGTTTTTGCTCTCGACTCGGAAGCGAGTGGGAGTGCTGGGCCGTATTCGAGGACGTTCTCCCGCAGGAGTGCGAGCGCAGGCCAATCCTGCGGGAAGACGAGGCCCTCAAGCGAGTGGCAGATCTGTATGGCCTACTACTGTTCTAGGCGTCAGCTAGGAACGCCTTAGCAGCCGCAACTGCATCTCGGAGTCGGCCTTCCCGGATAGCCGTGGCTGGCGCCACATCATCTAGGGCGGGATTCATTCCAGCGAACCATGCCCGAACGACGTGCGAACTCTCAACCTCCCCTAGCAGCCGGAAGATGTAGAGGGCAGCCCGTAGTCGCGCCTCAGCTTCGGCGTTGGGACGACGATCCCCAGCCACCCAATGCGCAACGGTCCTCTCGCCACTGACGTTGGCGATGTAGGCGACAAGCTTCTGTCCAAGAGCGTCCTGTAGGAACCGCGCCACGTCCTTCGACGTTGACTCGACGGTCTGTCGGTGGGCCTTCGCGGCCCCGGTGGCCGGGCGTGCGGTGGGCATGATTCCTCCTAGCTCTGGATGTTCTGGACGCTTGGCGCGGTGACGGCACGATACCCGATGCTCTAAGGCTCGGGCCCGTACTTGTCCGTATAGTTGCTCTATCGGACGGACGGGCCATAGCGCATTAGTTTGGGCACGTCTCTGGCCATAAGTTTGTTCATGTGGAGTACGATAACAGCTAGCTTTACGTTGGTCTAGTGCCTAGTCGAGCAGCGCTGCGACCTCAGTGAGCGTCCAGGCGGATCCGCAACGCCGGCCGCATAGCCGGAGCCCTCGCATGCCGGTTCCGGGACAAATGCGCCGTGGCGCCGACAGCCTCGGTGCTCAGCGTTCGGCCAGCGGCGTGACGTAGCGCAGGAACGGCTCGATCTCGAGCGCGCGCCCGGTGGCTTGTTCGACCAGCGGCATCGTGTCGAGGCGCCGCCCGAAGCGGTGCACGCGCTCGGCGAGCCAGCGCTGAATGGGGGCGACCTCGCCACGCCGCAGGTCCTCCTCGCGCGGCCCGAGCTCGTCCTGCATCGCCTCCCACAGCTGCGCGGCGATCAGACAGCCGAGCGCGTAGCTGGGGAAGTAGCCGAAGCTGCCGGCGCTCCAGTGCACGTCCTGCAGGCAGCCGAGCGCGTCGGAGGCGACCTCGACGCCGAGCAGCCGGCGCATCTGCTCGCGCCAGGCGGCGGGCAGGTCGGCAACGGCGAGATCGCCGTCGATCAGCGCGAGCTCGAGCTCGAAGCGCACAACGATGTGCAGCGGGTAGGTGAGCGGGTCGGCGGACACGCGGATGGCGGAGCGCTCGACGCCGACGAGCGCCGCGTGCAGGTCGGCTGCCGCCACCGCGAACCCGCCCGCGCCGAGCTCGGCCGCGAGCACCTCCGCGAACGCGGGGCTGCGCGCGACGTGGTTCTCCCACAGCTTGCTCTGGGACTCGTGCATCGACATCGACGTGCCGGAGCCGAGGTTGGTGCGGTCGAGCGCAGGGTCGATCTGGCGCTCGTACAGCGCGTGGCCGTACTCGTGCAGCGAGCTGAGCAGCGACTCGACCTCGCCGTCGCTGTAGCGCGTGGTCACGCGCGAGTCGCCGCGGCCGACCCACGCGGTGAACGGGTGCGTGGAGACGTCCACACGCCAGCTCGCCTCGTCGACCCCCAGGCGGCGCAGCGTGCCGGCGACGGCAGCCCGCTGCGCGTCCACGGGCACCTCGAGCGTGCGGCGCGGGGAGTGCACGCTGGCCTGCTCCGCGAGCGGCGGCAGCGCCTGCGCGAGCTGCCCGAACACGCGGCGCAGCTCGTCGACGCGCAGTCCGAAGTCGTAGTCGCCGAGCAGCGCCTCGTAGCGGCTCTCGCCCTCCTGCGCGATGCACTCGGCGTAAGCGCGCGCCAGCTCGACGTTTCGCTGCAGCGCGGGCGCGAACGCGGCGAAGTCGTCCTCGGCGCGCGCCCGCTGCCAGACCTCCTGGCCGTCGGCGGCCGCCTGCGCGATCTCCACCGCGAGCTCGTCGGGCACCCGGCGCGCGCGCTCCCAGTCGCGGCGCGCGATGCGCACGATGTCGCGGTCGAGCTCCCCGAGCGCCGCCTGCGCGCCGTCCGTGTCGAGCTCGTCCAGCCAGGCGCCGATCTCCCCGCCGGTGGCGCGTTCGTGGGTGAGACGCGCGAGCGTGCCGAGCTGCTGCGCCCTCGCGCCGGCTCCGTCGCCGGGCATCATCACCAGCTGGTCCCAGCCGGCGAGCATCCCGACCGCGGCGAGATCCGACAGCTCGGCCATGCGCTCGCGGAGCTTCTCCAGTGCTTGCACGCGGTAGAGGGTATGCATCCGGGGTCGTTCTCCGTCGCCGCGGCGGCTCGCGCCGAGCGTCGCGGCGCCGTAGGGTCCGGCGCGTGGGCGAGATCGAGCTGAGCTACTGCGTCGTCAACACCTCCCAGCGCGAGCTGCTGCTGCGCGGCTTGGACGCGATCGCCCGCGAGCGCGAGCGGGTGCCGTTCGCGACCGAGGTGCTGGTGCTCGACAACGGCTCGCGCGACGGCTCCGCGCAGGCGGCACGCGAGCACCCGGCGGTGGACGAAACGATCGCGCTGCCCGAGCGCCGCGGCAAGGCGCTGAACGACTCCGAGCTGTTGCGCCGCGCGCGCGGGCGCTACGCGCTGCTGCTCAACGAGGACTCCGAGCTGCGCCCCGGGGCGACGCTCGCGCTGTGGCAGGCGCTGCAGGAGCGGCAGGCAGTGGCGTGCGCGGGCGCGCGGCTGCTGCGCCCGGACGGGCGCGGGCAGGCGTGCGCGTGGCGCTTCCCGACGCTCGCCACGGCGCTCGCGGGCGCGCTGATGCTGCACCGGCTGTACACCGTGCAGAGCCGCGGCGAACGCGTGCGCGAGGTCGACTGGTGCCAGTCATCGGCGCTGCTCGTGCGGCGCGAGGCGGCCGCGCAGGTCGGCTACCTGGACCCCGACTTCTTCGTGTACTCCGACGAGGTCGACTTCGCGCGGCGCCTGCGCGACGCGGGCTGGCGCAGCGTGTACGTGCCGCAGGCGCTCGCCGTCCACCACGAGCAGCTCTCCACCGGCGCGCTGCCCGAGCGGCGGATCGTCGAACTGTCGCGCGGACGCGACCTGTACATGCGCAAGCACCACTCCGCCGCCGAGGCGCGGGCCGTGCGCTGGCTGACGGCGTGGAGCTACGCGCTGCGCGCGCTCGCCGCGCTCGCGCTGCCCGGGCACGACGCGCGGCGCTACTGGCTCCACGTCACCGCCGCACTGCATCCCGAGCGGGGCGAGGGGCTGCGCGAGGCGGCGGCGGAGTACAACCGCGCCGGGGGAGCGTGAGTAGTTGAGGCTAAGCCGCTGCGAGAGCGGACGCCAAATCCCGGCTCTGTGCCGAACTGCATCTGCATGACGCAGCCCATCGGTCGCTTCACGCCGTCTCTGCTCGTCGCCTCCTGGGGGTCGGTCGCGAAGGCGGCGAACTGCGAGTATCCCCGGCTGGGCTTGCCAGCTGGCGCTCGAGGTCGGTGAAGGCGTCGATGATCTCCGGAGCCTCGTAGGCGCGGTTGCGGCGGCCGATCGTGATCTGGTTGAGGATCCCCGCCTGGAGGAGCCGCTGGATCGCATCATTCGCCGGCTTGAACGTGCGCCCGATTAGGGCCATGGCGCTGTCGGCGGTGAGAACCGGAGCACCGGGAAGCCGACGCAGGAGCAAGTCGGTTGCGGAGTTCGCGCGTACCCGCCCAAGGCGCGCACGCCACTCCTGCTCCAGCTCGGCCATACGTGACTCGAAGTCGGCGGCGTCCTCCACCGCGCGTGTGCAGGCGCTCGCGAACGTGGCGATCCAGCGGTTCGTGCCCGATATCGCCTCATCGGAGTCCGCTGCGCCGACGTACCTGGTGGCGGCCAAGCCCCCGACGTAGTCACGCGCGAGCGTGGCGAGAACGAGGGAGACAGGCGGCAGCACGCGGTCTGCCAGCCCACGACGACGAAGTATCAGGTGGATGATCGCCCGGCCGATACGGCCGTTCCCGTCAACGAAGGGATGGATGGTCTCGAACTGCGCGTGGGCAAGCGCCGCCTGCGCCACGGCGGGCAGGTCAGCACCGTTGCTGAAGGCGACCGCATCAGCCATTAGCTGCTCGACGAGCTCGGGTGGCGGCGGAACGAAGTCGGCGGAGCAGGGGTTGTAGTCGCTGCCGCCAATCCAATTCTGCACGTCTCGGAAGCGGCCGCCGTGCTCCTCGAGTCTCGTCCCTGCGAGGAGCCTACGGTGCAGCTCCAAAAGCAGCTCGACGGTGATCTCATCGCCCCGGCCGACGTTGTCGAAACCGTGGCGCATCGCGCCGATGTTGCCAAGCACCTCGGTGGCGGTCAGGTCTGACGTTTGATCGCGCATCGAGCAAACGGCCTCGGCACGCAGCAGGCGCCGCGCGCCGATCTCGAGCCCCTCGATACGGGACGACGCGACAGACTCGGCTCGCAGCAAGATGCGCGCGAGAGCCTCGGTATCCGCGAGCGCCGTCGCCTGGGAGTTCAGGCGCGCTATCGCCGCTTCTGCATCCGCGACATCCGCGGCGACATCCCCCGTGAGCACGAAGGCCCGCCCCAGGAGCCGATCGGGGACGTAGGCATCGTAGTCGCACGACCGCCGCTCCCGGCGCGGGAGGCCGGCATCAGCGATCTCGCTTGTCCAGTGTCGCTTTAGAAGCTCCGACATACCTGTCCTTATCGGAGTTTAGTCGAAAACATCCGATATGGGCCGGTCTAATTGGAGCTTAGTCCGCTCCGTGCTCACCGACGGGGAGAGGTTCGAGTTGGCTTTGCAATGCGGTTTTCCGGGCATCTGCGGTCCCTTCGCGGTCCCCAGACCGTCGCGGTACCGGGGCGCCGGCAAGCGAGCGATGAGTACGTCATCGTGAACATCTCTGTAGCTCGAGTATGTTCAAGCGCGGCAGATTTGCATACAGTCATCTGTTCCATTTGATGCCAGAATACTGCCGATTTCGCGCCGATATTACGCTATGGTTCCGCACATGAGCCTTGCGTACGCTGAAGAGGCGATCCACGTGCACGACACCGGGCACCTCTCCGACCGCGACATCGCACGCGCGACCGGCGCAGCGCCCAGCACGGTGCGGGAATGGCTCGCTCGTCGCAGCGAGCCGAGCGGAGTCCGCGCTGAGAGACTCGCCGAGCTCTCATCGCTCGTCGAACGACTCGCACGCGTCATCCGCCCCACTTATATCCCCGTATGGCTTAGCAAGCCCATACCCGCGCTCGATAACGACAAGCCGATCGACCGCATCGCCAAGGGTGACTACCGAGCGGTCGCCCGCCTGATCTCCGGTCTCGAGGATCCAGGCGCAAGCTGACGTGCCGCCAGAAGTCGCAGCGATCGCCGTACACGGACGCTGGATCAAACACACCTACCCCGGATCACCACCACTACCCGAACGCGACCCGCCACCGGATAACCGCTGGCAGCGCGGCCATGTTGTAGACGCGCCCTACCTCGCCGACAGCGAGCAGACCGCATGGGACTGGTACCGACACCTTGCCGAGCGGGCAATCCCGCCCCTCGCGCAGATTCCTCGCGCACTGTGGAAATGGGACGTCGACATAGAAGTTGCCGACCTCTCCTCAACAGAACAGCTATCCACCGTGGGGCTCCCCCCGCCCTCCCCCGGCAACCTGGGCTGGCCGGCCTTCCAGGAGATTGGCCAGCAACTCTCGCACGCCGCATGGGCCGGACTACTCGCTCCGAGCGCAGCTCGACCCGCCGGACAAGTCCTGTGCCTCTTCCGCGACGCGCACGGCGCCGGGCCACGAGATGGTGGTGGTGGGTGAGGACAATTGGACATGGCCTCTGCTAAACCCGGCTCGTATCCGAGATCACTGTCGAGCCGCCGCGGACCCGCGTCATGTGACGGCGCGCATCTCTCGTAGAGACAGCGAAGCTGCGCGTCGGTGACTACCAAAGCCCCCACCGAGGCTGGTCCGCTCAAGATCTTGGAGGTTGTCGATGACCGCAGCAAATCGCTCCTCGGTGAGTGTTCCGACCCAGCTACAGGCAAGCGGCACCTAAGTTACTGCCTCAACCGTTCAGGAAGATTGGCTACCATCGCTGAAACCACTCCTCCGGGCGTACTCCTGGGCTACAACACGCTCATCGAAGGGGCGGGGTGGATCCGCTACGCGCAAGAGCGGCTCGGACGGGGTACGGCCAACAGTCGCCGGGCCTGGGATGTCGAGGACATCGACAAGCGCTTTGACTACGGCACTTGGCGCCCTCGTTAGCTCCTGCCTCACAGCGGCACCAAACAAAGTGTCCCATACCGAGTGAACTGCCTCAAGCAACACCCCTACCTCAGAGCCGCGCAAGTGGGCAATTGTGCCCATAGAGACTCCGTCTCGCGACCTTTCTACGCCGAGCGGCACATCGCTATTCAAGCCTCGTTCGAGCGCCTCGCGCACACGACATGCCCATACCGTCGCGTACTGGTTCTGTTGTTCAACCGCTTGCCCTAGTGCTCGGACGACCATCGCAAGAATCGGCGCCTCCAACCTAGCCTCGTCGTCTGCAAGAGCGTCAATAAAAGGCTCCAAATTAGTCGCGCCGCTCGTCAGCATGACCCAAGCTTCTCCACCTCCCGGTGCATCTAGAACGGCCGGTAGCCGTTTGGTGAACTCTGGCCCCGACCGCCTGACGTACTCGGCTACAAAATATGCAAGCAATACACGACTGGCGAAGGACCACGCCCCGGACGTCGTGTCTCGCCGCAAACAACCCGTCAACTCGGCCAATTGGTCGAGCTCGTCATTAGGAGCCAAACGATGTGTGACATCTGCCCGCCAACGTGCATAATCATCCGGGCCAAAATCGGTCCGTCGTTCCACTAGTGCTTGGTTCGCGGTGTGCGCGAGTAGCCACATGGCGCGAGATCGATCAAGCGACTCACGCTTGACCCCGCGTGCGCGATCCCAGTCCTCAACCAAGACCCTAACATACTCGTCGACTATGCCGCCGGGATAGTCCAGAGCCGACCCCGACTCCGCCTCAGCCGCAGCAATCATCGAAAGTGCCAGTGGATTGCGAGCCAACTCCCTCAACACCGGATTGCGCTCGAGACGTCCGGTAAGCTTCGTCCACGTCTGAACATTGTCACTACTTAGCCACGTCCACCGGTGCACTCGATCACGATCGAACGGTCGAAGTGCCACATGCGTAAAGGTGCTGTGTATCGATTCCAACTTGATGCTCGGTCGAGAACTCAAAATCACAAAGAGTCGTGGCTCTCTACTCATTAGCTGAGCCAGCGACGCGAGAAGCGTTGGCCGGAGATGCGGCTCGACCTCGTCAAGACCGTCAAGAAGCAATATGATCGAGGCGGTGTGAAGGCGTGGCGCGAGCGCACCAACCAAGTCCTCCCCGGCTTCATTAACCATCGCCCGGCGTATCAAGTCCCCAGTCAATTCCGGCTCCCTCAAGCCGCGCAGTTGCAGGTAGACGGGAAGCACTGAGTTCGACGGGTCACGAGCCGTGCGGTCCACATGCTCTAGGGCGATCCTGCGAAGCAGCGACGTCTTGCCCACGCCAGGCGCACCAGTAATCACGTAGTGAAGCCCCGCATATGGAGCTTCCGCTAGCACTTTCCACGATAGCTCGTCGCGGCTACTGCCAGCGCTCAGCGCAGGCTCAACGAACGTTGAGTCAAAGTCCTGGCGAGACGCAGGGAACAAACTCTCGTACCTTGCTACGCGTTTCCGCAGCAAGCGTGCATACTCACCCCACGCATCAGACTCCAGCTGATGCGTCGTCTCCTCTGGCTGGATGCCGGCAACAACATAACCTACATTCGCATCCGACCTTGTGATGTGGACAACGGTCGCCCGACAATTTCCACCATCGAACTCCACCATCTCCTCTGAAGGCTCACAGTAGGTAGTTAGCAGGCGCACCGAAAAGTCATCAAGGTCCGACGCATCGTCGTCTCGATGTAGGTCCTCGACGAACGTCCGTCCTCGTCGGGTTACACGCAGTAGCTTCGAGCCAAACATGTCGTTCCGAGGACTCACTTGAGCAACTCCTCAAGAAATGGCTCTATTAGCGTTGCGTACGATTGCGTTGCGCCCAGTGAAGTAAACTCCGCCTCAACTGCTTGGACGACCTCCGTCGGGGAACGACCATCTCGCCCCGCAAAAAGCTGGCGCTTTATGTATCTGAGCCGACCCACCTCGTCCATTGTGGCCAGCATCGGAATGAACTCGGCAGGTATCCTCTCGGCACAACCATCGACAGCGGTATAACCACGATGACGAAACTTGATGTACCGAATTGCTATCTGACCAAGCTGCCATGGCATTCGACGACCCTGCTCGCAAACCGGACGGAGTCTCTTTAGTTCTGCATCACGAATACCTTGTCCAGTGGGATCAATTAGCACATCGTTGATCGGGTCGAAGTAAACTGCGTTGCAGGCGAAGTCTCGATTTGCAACGTCGTAGACAAAACTACTTGAGAACATGGCATTGGGCGACCCGACGTAGCGGTCCTTAAACACGCTGACGTCAATAAAAGGGTCCGTTGATTGAAGCTTTCCCCCAAGGCGTAGGTGGCCATTTTCGAGGGCTTGCCTCTCAAGTTTCTCGGGGCGGCGATACATGTCAAGGACGATTGGATGGAGCCTGAATAGCGGCATCGTCGTCACGAGGTCAACATCCTTAGTTGGATGGCCCACTATGACGTCGCGGACTGTCCCTCCAACTACGAAAACCTCGTGGCCACGCATCCAGATCTCGCTTATGAGCTCGATGTACTTCGGACCAGGCGGTGTACGCTGATCGAGCAGATACTTGAGCGCTTCGCGCTCCGTCTGATGCGGTCGAACGATACGCGCGGAGCCGGGAAGACCGGTCCAGCACGGACCGACGCTTACGTCGGGATCAGCGAGCCGTATAGAGTCGAACGACGGTGGTGACCAAGTATACCCCCCCTGATCCGTCACAACTGGCTGAGATGTAGCCGTATGCCCCATCAAGACGCCGGATACCGGCGCCTGCCCCTGAAACCATGAGACCAGATCGCCGGGCCTAGGCAAGCGAGGCTGCGGAAGCGCAAGGTCGCCCCAGGCCACATCTATGCGTGCAAGCCGTTCGGCAGTGCTTGGTGAAGTCGACACACCGTTAGTAGCGTTACCCATACCTTGCCTTCGAGATCCGATTGGCTAGGCCAGTTGGAGTTGTGGATTCTAGTTTATATGGTTGACGCCGTGGTCATCCTCGGTCGAGGTACGCGACAGCTTTCCCAGTCACCAAGAGCGCGATCAAGCAGACAAAGACGATCAGGCCGGCGAACTAGGAGGGACGCGCACGTGACAGTTGGGACCGCGGCTCCGTAACCGAGACGACCGCGCACCGCCGGCGTCAGCGAAGCGCGCGCCGTGAGTACGCGACCCATGGGCTGCGCTCGGATGTCTTCTTGCGCTTCCAGAGCAGCTCGAGGTCTGGCAGCCGTCCCTCCACGAGCTTGCGGGCGCGCTCGCGGGCTCTCGCATCCTCGCTCCAGCCGTCGGCGTAAAGGGCGAGGAGGTCCAGCAGCTGCTGTGCGAAGTCCCGGAGGTCGGCCAGGCGCACGAGACGCACTCGCTCGAGGCGCGCTGCGGCTTCGGGCTCGATCGCCTCGTGGGGAGTCACGAGCAGTCCTCGCACCGGCGTAGCGCCAGGCGTCGCCCCGATGGCACGCACGGCGCCCTCGGCTTGATTGACGTCCTTGATCGTGGTGCACTTAGCTTTCGGGGCAAGCTTGACCTCGAATACAAGCCGCCGGCCGGGGTTGCTGAGCTCCCACTCCAGGTCGTGCTCGCCCTGCTTTGCTTTCGGGATCTGCACGCCGACGCCGAGCAGGCCGCCGATCTCGGCGAGCCCACGGATCACGCCGTCGTGGCTACTTCCGTCGAGGTCCTCGAGGATCGAGGCGCCGTGGCGCTCGAGCTCGACGCCACGGCGGCGGTCGAGCAGCGCATCCCAGCGAGCGAAGAGGGCATCGCCGATGGCGCCTACGTGCTCGGCCTCGGCGCTCGCGGCGCGAGCCTGGGAGGCCCGGAGGCGCGAGAAGAAGGTGTTCATGGCGCCGCCGGAGAGCGCTTCCGCGATCGCTGCGTGGGCTCTGCCGCCCGCGACCTGGTCGCCGAGGTTGCGCTGGGCGAGGGTGAGCGCCAGCGCGCGCATCGAGAGCCAGAAGCCGTGGAGCTCGGGTGCTCCGTCGCTCTGGGAGGCAGCGCGGAAGAAGCTGTCGGCGGCGGCGCGGTAGTCCTCGGCCCAGAGCGCGAGCACGCCTTGTAGCTCATCCTGCGCGGGCGCTGAAGCGGCAGAGTCGCTCGTCTTTGGTGGCTTCGGCGGATCCTCAGGCTCCTCGCCATCTAGGAACCTTGCGGCTTCGGCGAGGACGGTGTCGGGGTCACCGCTGCGACGCACAGCAGCGTACACGTCGCCGCGCACCTCGGCGGGCAGCAGCACCAGACCGCGAGGGTTGCCGAGCGCGGTGAAGAACCCGGGGTCCCACAGCAGGTAGGCGGCGCGGTCTTGCTCGCCTCGGTTACAGCGCCCGAGCGCCTGAGCGACACGCTGGGCGAAGCGCGAACGGGCGAACGGCGCGTCGCGCAGGTAGGCGCTGACGAACTCCTCGAGCTCGCTGGTCGCGACTGGGACCTCTGGCAGGATCTCGAGGCGACAGGCGTCCGCTGGGAAGTCCATCCCGTCGTAACGTCCGGCGCACACAAGTTGGCCGTCGCTGGCGGCGGCAAAGTCTTCGGCGGCACCGTTGTCGGCCTGCAGGCGGTGAACCTCGCCGAGGCCGGCGCCCGTGAGCTCCGCCTGAAACGCGTCGGCCGTGTTTGAGCGCGCACACAGCCACAGCGTCTTGCGGCTGTGCTCGAGCAGGGGGCGCGCCTGGCGGACCAGCTGCTCGGGGGTCTGCTCGCGCTCCGGCCGTACGAGCGCGACGAAGCGCCTACCCTGGCGGGGCGGAACCGCGGCTGTGATCCGCTGCGCGGGCGGGCATCCGATCCGGCGGCGGAGATCCTCCATGTCGCCTACGGTCGCGGAAAGGTAGAGACGACGCTCGGGGTCTATGAAGTGCTCGATCGTCTGACTCGGCGGTATCCACGGCGTAATGGTCAGGCCCCGCGCCGAGACGAGCCAGCAGCATGTCTGCGCATGCGCCCGCGTGCGTTGCCACGCCCACCAGGGACCGGTTCGCTCCGGCAACTGCGCGTCGAGCAGAGCCCCGACCTCCCCCGCGAGCTCCAAGGAGTCAAGCGGCGAGAGCATCTCGGCGGGCAGCAACGGCGACAGCCCGTCGAGCAGGTCGTTGACAATCCCGTAGTAAGGGAAGCGGCCCTGGATGCGACGCAGGACCGTGCTGAAGAGATGATCGCCGGAGGGGATGAAGATCGAGAAGAAGTCGCGCAGGGGGCCCTCGGCGAGATGAACGTCGTCCATCACGAGTAGGCCAGCAGGGCCGACACCCGGAGACTCGTTGAAGTAGTTCCAGAAGTTCATGACGCCGATCGAGGTCGCGAACTCGTAGTCGGTCTTGCGGTCGTCATCCCAGGTGACCTTCGGTCCGTGGAAGGCGACGGCGGGGACGCCGAGACGGTCCGCCTCGGCCTTCACTTGCGCGGTCAGCTGCTTGGTGCCGGTGAGGTAGGCGACGGGTTCGCCTGTACGCTCGCGGTACTCCTCGCAGACGAGCAGCGCGGCGAGCGTCTTGCCGGAGCCGGTGGGCAGCTCGATCGCGGCGTCGCCGCTGATTTCGGCGAGGCCGCTCAGAACTTCACGCTGCCAGTCCCAGAGCTGCGGGAAGGAGTCGGGCGCGAGCCGCTCGTAGGTCGCGAGGTAGGGGTTGGTGCTGGCTGTCGAGTGCATCGGTTGAGGTTAGCCTCGCAGCGGCTGTCGGCGGCGAGGGTCCGAAATCACGACGCTTTCCTGGTCCGCCGCTCTCAATCAATGCCCAACGGAGATGCTTTCGATCCCAAGGTCCCGCGACCACGTCTGGAGCAGCTTGGGGCGGACGCTTAGGTCGGGCATGCGGGGCACTCCCCCAATCCGAGGTCCTTCGCTGCCCAGCGATGAAGCGTCGAGGCGACCCCGGCGAGGTCGGTGAAGTCGACCTCTTTGTAGAGGTGCCCGACGAAGTCAGTCGGCATCTTTTCGATGGTGGTGTCTCGCATCAACGCGCATTGGCGGCCGGTAATGAGCATCGAGCCGAGCTCAATGATCATGTTCTCGTTCAAACCGCGTCCCGCACGGTCCTCGAACAGCGCGACACCGTAGCGGCAGGCCCACATGTGCGCGGCGATATTGCCGTAGAGGTCTTGATCGAGCTGACGATCGGAGGCGAGGTGCAGCTTTAGACCATGGCTTTTCAGGGCGTCGCGGGCGGTAGGGAGCATTTGGCTTACGGGGTCAAGGTATTCAGTGTCACTCTCATCCTCGGGGAAACGGGTCATGCAAAACACGTTCGTGTTGAAGTCGAAGTCGCGGAGCATCTGCTGGATCGGTGCGCGCCACTTGATCGGGGCGAGCACGGGCGGGATTACGGTGTGCAGGGCGTTGCCCAGCTGCGCGCCCGGCGACGCGGCGAGCTCGGCGATGACGGTGGCGGCGTCGACATCGCGAATGAGATCAGCGACGGTTGCATGCCCCTCGGGCGTGATTGACCACGCGGGCTTGGCGGCACGGGTTCTTGCGAGACCGCCCTTGCGTAGCCGCGTGAGATCCTGGCTGACGTTCCCGGGTGGCGGGAGGTGAAACCCCTCGAATAGGTCGGCGATGTCCTTCGGTGCGAGCCAGCCGTCACCGTTGCGGGCGCCTGCGAGCTCACCAAGCACAAGCACCCGCTCATGCCCGTGAGCGAGTCGCTGCACCGTCAGAGCGAACGAGGAAGCTACGAGTCGCCTCCCTGGGCAATGCGGCGGATCAGCTCGGCAGCATCCTCGTAGTGATGGCGGTTTGCGCGAGCCGCCCTCGTGTTACGTCCGCCGGTGGCGCGGAACTCAAGCTTTCCAATCTCGGAAGCGAAGTTCGGGCGGTCATAGACCTTCAACTCGCGGCACTCCTCGCGGATCACCTCGTGCGGGGTGTGCTCCTCGACGCCAGCGGCTTGGCGACCCACAACGACGAGCAACGCAACGGCTCTCATTGAGGCTGCCTTCTTGTCTGGCTCTGGGAGCATCGATCGTCTCAGGATGAGCCGCAGCTGGCCGTCGTCCTCGTCATAGACACGCGGGATGAGTGAGGGGTCGAGCCCCAGGCGTTGGGCGATCTGGCCGAGCATGCCAGTGGCGGGCGCCTGAGGAGCGCGGACGTGGACTCCTGCCGCCGTGGTGGCACTAGCCGACTGCGAGGCGGCGGGGACGCCGAGCACGTCCAGGGATCGGCCGTAGGCGACGGGCTGAAGGTTCTCCGGGAGTTCCGCCAGCTCGACGATCTCGGCGGCTTCGCGAAGCCTTCTGGTGAGCTCCGTCGGTGAGAGCGTCATACGGGTTCAACCTGTGAGGCCTTGCCGATCATCTGCGTGACCTGGGAGACGCCCGCAGTCGTGAGCTTGTAGTTCTTGCGAGCCTGGCGGCTGCGGCCGGACTTGCCCACCTGCATCACGAGTGCGGGTTTGCGCCCGCGCAGCGAGTCGAGGGTCTTAGTGACGTTAGCGAGCGGGAATCCCATGTTCTTGAGTGTGGAGTTGATCTCGGAGCCGGTCCAACTGTCCTGACCCTGGACCTCCTGGAACCAGTAGCCGACAACAAGTGCGTTTTCGGGTCCAGCGGATGGCTGGGCGGCGTGCATCAGGTCCCCGACTTCCGCGAACTCTGGAACTTTCCCGTCCTCGGCAGCAGGGATACGACCCGTGTTCCCGCGCGAAGGCGCGAGGGTGACCTCGAACTTCGCGGCAGCCCAGTGCAAAACCCGTGCGCGCGCAAGCCCATCAAGCCCATCGAGAGCTCCGTTGACGGCCGCCATCGCGTCCAGCTCTATGTCGCCCACTTTGACCTCCTCGCGCGTTGATCGTGAGAGCCTACTGCATGGCCGCTACATGCTAGCAGCCTGCTTCGCGAAAGTCCATGATCCTCCTATTTACAAGGACTTGATGAAGGTAATGGAAGCTTGCCTCCGTCTATATCGTATCCAAAAGATGCGGATATGTTTATTCCATTGCCACTAGTCGTGATCCCTCTGTGGAACATCGTGCTTCGACTAGGGGACTAAGTCGTCCCAGCAAGGAGCCTATGAATATAGGGTGCTTATGGCTTGCATTAGCGCTTTTTCTCGGCGTTCGCGATCCCAACGCTCCGGGATCTCTTTAGTAGTAGCTTGGCAATAGATTCTAATGCCTAACTATTGATTCTTATCGACAGCGCCATATAGCGCTTTATAGAGCCATATCTAAGGACCATCGACTGACGCCATTTCCGAAGTGGTGGGCTCATTCATGGCTTATACGTTAGGCGTGCGCCTACCGTAGCCCATCGTGCTTCGACGGGAGACCCACCGCTCGCCCGTCGGCCGGCCCGCATCCAAACCCGTCGAGCGCCAAAGCAGGGCGCGCAACTCGGTCGGCCCGCTTCTTGCGGCGCGTAAAGCCGAAGAGCGTGCCTAGTCCCCTACCTAACCGCGAGAAGCTGCGGAACCCCTTGCGGTCCCTTTCGCCCGTCGCTGCGGTCCTCTTGCGGTCCCGCGTGCCGGGAACAGCCGACCAAGAACCTGAGTGTTTTCGCCGCTTTCGCCAGTATTCGCGGCGAGGCGCAAGGTTCTGATCCTGCGACTTTTCATCGGGGAGACAGGATCTGAACGTGCCCATGGAGCCGCAGCCCGAGACAGCCTCAACCGCCTTCCAGCTCGGCAACCACGGCGTCGACGACGCGCGCGTCGAGCTGAGTCCCCGCGACCCGCCGCAGCTCCGCGCACGCCTCCTGCGGCGAGCGCCCCGCGCGATACGGACGATCGGTGATGATCGCGTCGTAGGTGTCGCACGCGGCGATGATGCGCGCGGCGAGCGGGATCGCCTCGCCGACGAGGCCGTCGGGATAGCCGCGGCCGTCCCAGCGCTCGTGGCTCGCGCGGACCGCGGGGGCGAGATGCGCGAAGGCGTCGATGCGGCCGACGAGCTCGCCGCCGACCGCGGCGTGGCTGCGCATCGTCACCCACTCCTCGTCCGTCAGCGGGCCCGGCTTCAGCAGGATCTCGCTGGGGACGGCCACCTTGCCGATGTCGTGCAGCATCGCCGCGTAGCGCACGTCGCGTGCCTGTGCGCTCGACAGCGACATGCGCAGCGCGATGCGCTCGGCGAGCACGGCCACGTCCTCGCCGTGGCAGGCCGTGTAGTCGTCCTTCGCCTCGACCGTGCTCGTCAGCGCCGCCAGCGCGGTCGTGAACGCGCTCTCGAGGTCGGCCACCAGGCGCGCGCGGTGCACGGCGACGCCGAAGCTCGTGGCGATCGCCTCCACCAGCGCCGCGTCGGCCTCGGCGAGCGCGCCCGGCTCGGTCGCCTCGATGTTCAGCACGCCCCACACCGCTCCATCCACGAGCACGGGCACGGCGAGCTCCGCGCGCGGGTCGGTCTTCGGGTCGCGCACGATGTAGTCGGGGTCCGCGCGCGTGTCGGGCACGAGCGCCGTGGTCCCCGAGCGCGCGACCTTGCCGTTGACGCCCTCTGAGACGGGCTGCTCGGTGAGCAGGAACTCCGTCATCACCTCCGCCAGCGGGCCGCGTCCCGCCACCAGGCGCAGCACGCCGTCGTCGTCGAGGCGCTGAATGGCGGCGAGGTAGAAGGCGAAGGTCTCGTGCAGCTCGTCGACCACCAGCTGCGCCAGCTCCTCGATTTCGCTCTTGCCTGCCAGTCTCGCCGTCAGCCGCGCGGCGAGGCGCAGCTGCTCGCGCAGGTAGGCCACCTCGTCGGCCACCGCCATGCGCTGCACGCGCGCGTCGGCGCGATGGAGGCGCAGCGCCTCGGCGCGACGCTCGCGCTCCTTGGCACCCGCTCGACGGGTGGGCTTGGCAGTAAGCTCGGCCACAGCAGAGCTTCCATCGGCCGCAAATCCCGCTCTCTTGAGCCAATAATCGCTCGTTTAGACACCTTCGCCGGCCGTCAGATATCTCTGAGTGGGTCCTCCGCGTAGGCCTCGACTTCGCCGCGCCCCGCCCGGAAGGCCGCCACGCGCCTGCGCGCGTCGGCCACCAGCGCCCGCGCCTGGACGCGCTCATGGGGGTGGAAGAAGCGCGTCAGCAGCAGCAGCGCCGGCACGAGCGCGAGCCACGCGACGCGCAGCGCGAGGCCCGCGAGCCCATGGCTGGGAAGCAGCAGCTCGCCGCCGACGCCGACGCCGAGCAGGATCGCCGTCAGCTGCGCCAGGCGCCGCCATTCGAAGCCGACCTTGAAGAGGCCGCGCGTGAGCAGGTACATGACGGCGAGCATCGCCGCGTAGGCGCCGCACAGCGCGATGCCGGCGCCCGCGATCCCCAGGCCGGCGCCGCCGTGAGGCACGAGCAGGAGCAGCAGCGCAACGTTGACCACGAGGCCAGCGGCGGCGGCCGGGAAGTTGCGCGAGGTCACGCGCGCGCGCCCGGCGATCGCGACGAACACCAGATACAGGCCGTACAGCGCCCACCCGAGCGCCAGCCACGGCAGCGCGCGGTATGCGCCGAAGTATTCGTGCGCCGCCAGCAGCCGCACGATCCAGCGGCCGAGCAGCTCCACCGCGCACACGACCACCCCCGTCGCCAGCGCGTAGTACGTGGTCACGAGCGAGTACAGGCGCGAGGCATCCTCGTCGCTGTCGATCGAGTATGCCAGCGGCGGCCATGCGTACTGGAAGCCGCGCACGGCCACGAACACGACAGTGGCGAGCTTGATCGCGATCGCGTACTGCCCGGCGGCGCTCTGGGAGAACACCCTGAATAGGTAGAAGCGGTCGGCGACCTGGAGCGCGTACACGCTGGCATCCGCCGGGACCGTCGGCAGCCCGAAGCGCAGCATCGCGCGCAGGTCGCCGACGCGCACGCGCAGCGACACGCGCCGGCGCAGCACCCACCACAGGCCGAGCACGACGACCGTGGAGGCGCCGAAGTTGCCGAGCAGCAGCCCGCGCGCGCCCTGGTTGGCGAACACGACCAGGACCACCGTGAACGCCACCGTCATCGCCACGTTCGCCCCCGACGCGTACACGTACGCGCGCTTGCGTTCGTCGACCCGCAGCTGCGCGTAGACCATCTCCAGGTTGGTGAACGCCCACAGGCCGAGCACGGCGCAGTCGAACAGCAGCGGGTCGCGGAAGCCCACCACCAGCTGCGACAGGGACGCGGCGAACACCACGGCCAACAACGACGCGAGCGTGGTCGTCCACGCCACCGTCGCCGTCGCGGTGCGCGCGATCCGCTCGCGCCGTGCACCGTCCTCGTCATCGAAGTAGAAGCGGATGAACGCCTCGCCGACGCCGGCGCGCGCCAGGATGCTGCAGAGAATCACCGCCGTCAGCAGCGATTCCGCCGCCCCGTATGCTTTCGTGTCCAGGTGGCGCGTGTACAGCGGCAGCGTCAGCAGCGCCAGGCCCTTTGCGAGGATGTCCCCGAACTGGTAGGCCGCCCCGGTCGTGACCAGGCGCTTCAGGTAGCCGAGCACGGGTCAGACGCTACCTGGACGGCCGCTGGGCGGCGCGAGGCGGTGTCCTCAGTCGCTCGCGTGCATAGCACGCCACGCTCCTTGCGTCCGTGCCTCGCTTGCCCATCGACCGTCCAGGCGCGCTAGCGCCACCCCCACCGCGAGCAGCGTCCAAGTAAACGGGTCCTCGAGGAAGTCCGCGTATGTCCAGGTGTGCAGCACCAGCGCGGCGAAGCACGCGGCGATCGCGATCCGCGGCGGCGATCGCCATGCGCCGCGGAAGAGCACCGCGAACGCCGCCAGCAGCAGCGCGACGTACACCGCCAGCCCGAGGATCCCCTGCTCGGCGGCGATCGTCACGGGGATCGTGTGCGAGGCGGAGGTCGCGTTCTCGGCGCTCGCCGCGGCGGCCTTGCTGTGCCGTTTGTACTCGGTTTCGAACGAACCCGAGCCGTAGCCCTGCAGCGGCCGTTCGGCGAACAGTTCGAGGCCGCCGCCGACCAGCGTCGCGCGACCGCTCGTGGCGTTGCTCGCGGAGCCGCTCGAGCCCTTCAGCCCGAAATGGAAGCTCGCGGGCGCGAGCAGCACGACCGCTGCGGCGAGCGCGAGCAGGCCGCCCGACACGTACAGCGTCGGGCGCACGCCCCAGCACCACGCCGCCAGGATCGCGAGGCCCAGCAGCAGCGCGGCGATGCTCGACTGCGAGAAGCTCGTCACCAGCCCAGCGAGCAGCCACGCGAGCACGCCCGCGCCGCCCAGCAGCTCGCGCCGGCGCTCGCGAACGCGGGCTGCGACGGCGGCGGCCGAGGTGCGCGCGGCGAGCACGGCCGTCATCACGGCGATCATCACCAGCGCCAGGAAGCGCCCGTAGATGCTGGGGTCGAAGAACACCGAGTTGACGCGGAAGTAGTTGTCGTACTGGTTGGCCGCGACCACCTTCGGGTTCAGGAACAGCGCCTTGCGGTAGTACTCGACGAAGCCGACGCCCGCGAACAGGACCGCCAGCGCGACCGCCACGCCGAGGCAGCGCGCGAGCAGCTCGCGCGTCCAGCGCACGTCGCGCAAGATCACGAACAGCAGCGCGAACGGCACGTAGAAGAACGCGATGTTCTCGGCCGCCTTCGCGCGGTCACTCGAGTACAGCGTCTGCAGCGCGTACAGCGCGATCGCGATCGCCAGCAGCCATTCGACGCCCCGCGGCGTCAGCCATGAGCTTGGGCGCGCGAGCGAGGGGCCGCTCCGCTGCGGCGAACGCCCGTCGTCGTCCGGCTGACGCTCGCCCTCGCCCGTCGTCCGCTCCGCTGCGCCGCGACGGCCCGCCAGCTGCGGCAGCAGGTGCACGAGCGTCCCCGCCGCGACCACCAGGTACAGCGGGATCAGCAGGTTCACCGTCCTGCCGTCGGCGGAGATCGGCAGCCTGAACGGGAGCGCGAGCACCGCCAGCAGCGGGAACGCGTCGCGGTGGCGGCGCATCACGACGACCAGCGCCGCGACCACCACGAGCGCGACGGCGAGCCCCGCCGCGAGCGTGGGCGCGCTCGGCAGCTTCGTCGCGAGCGCGCTCAGGGCTTCTCCAATGTGAAGCTGCGCGGCGAGAGCACCGGGACGCTTCGGTGGCGCAGCTTGACCTGCACGCGATATTCGCCCGCCGGCGCGATCCGGCCTTCGTTCTCGGAGACCAGGATGCTGCGCCCGTCGGGGGTCAGCAGATGGCCATAGCGGCGCGCGGTCCCGCGGCGCCCGTTCCAGCGCAGCGAGAACTGTTTGTAGCGTGGCGCGGGATAGTCCCGCAGGAGCGTGGCCACGGTGTTCCCGGAGACGTCGATGATCGTCACCGTCACCTCATCCGCGTTCGCCAACTTGAACGAGATCGACTCCAGTTTTTCCTGGCCGGCCGCATACGGGGAGAAGGCGCCCGCCAGCTTGAAGTCCTGCACCGCCGTCGGAGTGTGCTTGAGCCGCTGCGTGATCAGGAACGCGGCGAGGCAGGCCACCACCAGGAGCGCGAACACGCCCCGCGCGAGCGGATCGCTGCCCGGCGCCGACGTCCGGGCCGGCGGGCTCTCGTCTTGCGCCCCGAGGGCCGCCTCGCTCAATCCCCGCCGCCCAGCGCGAACCGCTCGACCGTGTCCGAGCGCAGTCCGAGGCGCAGCGTCTCCAGCGAGAGCACGTCGGCGGGCGCGATGTTGCCGAGGTTGCACTCCGTGCCGAAGCGCTTGAGCAGCCACACCTGCTGCTGCTGCAGCGGCGCGTCGAAGATCAGTCGGTCGCTGTCGACGGCGTGCGCGATCTCGTCGATCAGACCGGTGCGCACCTCGCCGTTGGCGCGGTAGATGCCGGCGGTCCCCGACTCGCGCGCCTCGGCGATCACCTTCCACGCGCCCGCTGCCAGGTCGCGCTCGATCTGCTCGACCCAGATGTACGGGGCCATGATGAAGTCCGCGTCCTTGCTGCCGACCTCGGCGAGCACCACGAACTCGCGCGAGAGTCGTTCGATCAGCTCGCGCTTGACCTCGGGCTCGAGCGTGATCGTGCCGTCGGAGATCTCCACGTGGCGCAGGCCGAGCTCGCGCAGCCACGCCACCAGGCCGTCGACGCGTCCCTGGCGGATCGCGATCTCGGTCAGCGTGCCGCCGAGCACGACCGGGATCCCACGTGTCGCGTAGCGCTCGAGCTTGGGCTTCAGGTTGGCGCTCACGAGCGCCGTGCCCCAGCCGAGCTTGACGATGTCGACGCTGTCCCCCGCAACCTCGAGCAGACCGTCGACCTCTGCGACCGACAGCCCTCTGTCGATCACGTGGGTGATGCCGCGCTCGCGCGGCTTGACCGACCGCGCCGGGATGTCGAGGAAGCCGGCTATGGGCTCGACGTTTCTTTTTCCTTGTCTGCGCCGACGATCACAACGACGTTTGCCGAGCCGGCGAGCGCCGACACGGCCGCTTCGATCGGCAGCACGTGTGTGACCGAGATCGAGCGTGCGACGCCTTCGGCTTCGGCCTGGTGGCCGGCCGCGTACTCGACGACGCTCACCTGATCGGAGCCCGGAGGTTTCCCGTACAGCGCGTTGGCCTGCGAGTAGCCGTTCTGCTGCAGCGTGCTTGCGAGTCGGCGCGCGAGACCTTCCGCTTCGGTGGCGTTGAGCACCGCCACGCTCGTTTCCGCCGGGCTCACCGCGGGCGTCTTCGGCGCGGGCTTCGACGCCGCCCTGTGCGAGTGCGTCTTCGGGCGGGTCACCGTGAGGTGGGCGGTGGTCCTCGTGGAGGTCGTGGGCGTCTTCTTCGATGAGCCGCCGAGCGAGGTCAGCGCGAACACGCCCGCCGCCACGACGACGATCGCCGCTCCCGCGATCAGCGCCGCCCTCCTGCCCGGCGACCGCCTGGCGGCATACACCGAGCGACCCTCGAGCGGCGGCGCGGCGGCGCTCGGACGGCGAACGGCGCCAGGCGCCGGGGGCGCGGTCCCGCCGACGGGCGGTGCCGGCGGGCGGCGGGCGGCGGGCGGCCCGGAGGGGTCCGCCGGGGCCGCGGGCTGTCCCTGCGACGCGGGCGACTGCGGCGCGCCGGGCGGCGCGGGCGGGCGCGGGGGGCTGGGAGCGCGAGGAGGCGCGGCAGCGGCAGCGGCCGCCGCGGTGGCGGGCGCAGGGGAGCGCGGCTCGGTGAGCGCCGGCGAGGCGGCGCCGGCGATCACGGGGCGGCCCTGCGCCGCGGCCGCCGCCGACGCGGGAGCGCCCACGGGCACCGGCGGCGCGGAGTTGGGCCCCGCGGGAGCCGGCGGCTGGCCGGGCATACCCGGCCGCGCCGCCACACCGGGCTGCGCCGCGGGGACTGGCATCGACGGGCCGGCCGGTGCGCCGGGGCTCGCGGGCGCACCGGGGATCGGAACCGTGCCCGGAGTCGAGGACGGAACGGGCGGCACGGGTTGCCCCGGCGCCGGGGGCCGAGCTGGCGCCCCGGGCTGAACGGGCGCCCCGGGCTGAGCAGGCGCCCCGGGCTGGGTCGCGACGCCCGGCGCGGCCGGCGCGGCCGCCCCTGGCACGGCGCCGGGCGCTGCGGCCGCGGATGAGGCGACGACGGGGGCTGCGGCCTGCCCGGCAGGCACCGGCGCTCCGGCGGGCGCGAGCGGGGCGCCGACGACGCGCGTGGCTGGGCCGGCGCCACCGGCGGCCGCCGCCGGGACCGGCGCGGCGCGCGCGACGGGGCGCGCCATCTGGCCGGAGCCCTGCTGGACGCGAACGGCGGCGGCTGCCGTCACGCGCTGCTCGAGGTCGGCGGCGCGCTCGGGCGCGCGCCCCGCCCACTCACGCAGGCGTTTCAGCTCGCGCGCCTGGGAGAAGACCAGGAGCGCGAGGACCGCGATGCCGACGAGCGCGGCAAACGCCGCGATTGCCCCGATCTTGGTGAACGTGCTCGAAAGCGAGAGCGCGAACGGCAGGAAGATCATGAATGCGGGGAGTGTACGAGGGGCGCAGGCGCCTCGCGACGGTCCTCGCGCGGAGCGTCGCCGTTGGGTGCGCCCTGCCCGCGCTCGCGCGGCTCCTCGGACCGGTCGCCCCCCCGTGACCCATCGGGCTCGCGCGCCGGCGCCGGAGCGTCCGCCGGGGCGTCCCTGCGCGCGGCGGCCAGCTGCGACACCTTCGCCGCGAGTCCCGCCGCGTCACCCTCCAGCACCAGCAGGCCGATCTCCGCGAACATCGACTCGACGGCCTCCGTGCCCAGCGGCTCGCGCTCGGCCAGCAGGATCTTCTCGGCGGTGGTCGGGCGGCGGCGCTCGTAGGTGTTGAACAGCTCCTCGTGCAGCTTCTCGCCGGGCCGGCGCCCGACGACCTCGACGTCGATGTCGCGGTCGGGGTCAAGGCCCGACAGCTCGATCATCGCGCGCGCCAGATCCATGATGCAGACGGGCTCGCCCATGTCGAGCACGAACACCTCGGCGCCGCGCTGCTCGCGCGCCCTGGGGACGATGCGATCGCCGGCCGCGCGCGCGCCGTCCTCCTGCTGCGCGCGCGCGGACGCGAGCGACCCGGAGCGGATGATCAGCTGGACGGCCTCGGGAATCGTCATGAAGTAGCGCGTCATGCGCTCGTCGGTCACCGTCACCGGGCCGCCGCGCTCGATCTGGCGGCGGAAGATCGGCACGACGCTGCCCGAGGAGCCGAGCACGTTGCCGAAGCGCACCGCGTTGTAACACGTCACCGGCCAGCGGGCGGCGGCGGCCTCGAGCGCGAACTCGGCGAGCGCCTTCGACGCCCCCATCACCGTCGCCGGGGCGACCGCCTTGTCCGTCGAGACGAGCACGAAGCGCCCGACGCCGGCCTCGCCGGCGACGTGGGCGACGACGCGCGTGCCGATCGCGTTGTTGCGCACCGCCTCGACCGGGTTGGCCTCCATCAGGCCGACGTGCTTGTAGGCGGCCGCGTGGAAGACGACCGTCGGCCGGTGCTCGTCGAACACCTCGCGCATGCGCTCCTCCTCCTTGCAGTCGGCGAGCACCGCCGCGAGCATCGACGGGGGCACGTGGCGCTCGTCTTCCAGCTCGCGCTGGATCTGGAAGAGGTTGTCCTCGGCGTGATCGAGCAGGACGATCCGGTGCGGCTCCACGCGCGCGATCTGGCGGCACAGCTCCGAGCCGATCGAGCCGCCCGCGCCCGTCACGAGCACCGTCTCGCCGGCCAGGTAGGCGCCGACGCGCTCGAGCTCCATGTGCACCGGCTCGCGCCCGAGCACGTCCTCGACGCGCACCTCGCGCACCTGCCTGGCGAGCGTGCCGCGCGTCTGCAGCAGCTCGAACACGGTCGGCAGCGTGCGCACGGGGATCCCGCGCGTGCGGCACTCGCGCACGATCCGCGCGCGCGTCGATCCCGGCGCGGAGGGGATCGCGATGATCACTTCGTCCGGCTCCGCGTCGTCGAGGATGCGCGGCAGGTCCGCTTCGGTGTTGCCGCGCACGCGCACGCCTTCGACGCGCAGGCGCCGCTTGGCGGGGTCGTCGTCGAGGAAGCCGACCGGCACGAGGCCCAGCTCGCGGTTGCGCATGATCTCGCGAGCGACGAGGCGCCCGCCGTCGCCCGCGCCGGCGATCAGCACCGTGCGCTGGCTGCGGCGGGGGCTGCGGAAGGCCGCCAGCGGCCGGCGCTCGTACACGCTGCGCGCAAGCGCGCGGATGCCCACGAGGAAGACCAGCGACAGCATCCAGAACAGCACGATCACGGTGTTCGGCAGCACAACCGCCACCGCGGCGGCGTGGCCGGCGGAACGGCCGGACACGATGTACTCGTGCACGGGGCGCACGATCTCGATCGCGGCCACCGTCAGCAGCACGATCAGCACCACCGCGAGCACCACCGCCTCGTAGTCGCGCTGACCCGAGTAGCGCCAGTGGCGCTGGTAGACGCGCGCGAGCACCAGCACCGGCAGGCTCCCCGCGAGCACCCACCAGATGGTGTCCGAGCGCAGATCCGCGTAGTGGGGCGGCAGCTTCGTGGTGAAGCGAAGCTGGAAGGCGAGGTAGTACGCGAGCGCGACCAGGGCCCCGTCCACTGCGAGCTGCGGCAGCGAGTGACGGTGGAGGGGTAGGGCCGCCGAGCGGATCCGTCGGCGCATTGTGAAGATTGTAAGGGCCCGACCCGACTCCGGCGTCGCCGCCTGCACCGCTTTGTCTCGCAGGACGTCCTCAGTCGGAGACGGGCGAGAGCAGCAGCCCGACCAGCACGCGGGGGTCGCGGCGTATGCGCGACGCGACGCTCGTGCGTTCGCCCGTTCCGCGCCGATCCAGATCGAGCTGCTCGGGCGCGGTCAGCATGCGCAGCCTGCCTTCGCCGATCAGCCGCTCGTCGACCGCGCCCAGACGGCCCTGGAAGGTCGTGTAGACGGGCGTGCCGAGCGCCACCGCCTCGCGGTTCATGGTGCCACCGGCGGAGATCACGAGGTCGGCGTGCGCGATCAGCGACTGTGCGTCGATCGCGTGCTCGGGGACCACGAAGCCGGGCACGCGCCGCAGCTCCTCGCGTTGCGAGGCCACGCGCGGCAGCACCACCGCCTGCGTCCCGTGCTCGGCCGCGGCGTCGCGCAGGCGCGCCAGCACGCTCGCGAACAGGTCGTTCTCGAAGCGGTGGTACAACGACACCTCCGGCGGCGTACGCACGACCACGATTGGCCTGGCGCGGTCGAGACCCAGCTGCTCGAGCACCGCGTCGTCGGGCTCGAAGTCCGCCAGGTAGTATTCCTCCTTCAGGCCCTCATACGCGCGCACCTTGCCACTCGCGCCGTAGCGGTCCAGGCGCTCCGGCGGGATCGCGTCGGGCACGACCACCGCGCGCGCCAGCCGGCAGTTGACGTTGTGCTGCACCGTCGCCCACTCATAGTCGAACATCGTCGCGCTGGGAATGCGCAGCAGCGCGGCCGCGACCGTCACGTCGTTGGAGCCGTGGCCGAGCGCCACGTCGAAGGGTGGGCTGGTGGGTGGGCGGGCTCCAAATCCGCGCGCGTCGCTGCGCGCCCAGCGCACGAGCGCGGCCGAGCGCGACGCCAGCCCGCGCGCCTTGGCGCCGAGCCGCTCGCCGCGATGGTGGCCGATCTGCGTGTACGCGAGCCCGAAGCGCTCGCACAGCTCGATCGTCTGCGCGAAGTCGCGCGCGGTCACGCGCACGTCGTGGCCGTCCGCGCGCAGGCGCTCGATCACCGGGCGCATCACCAGCACGTGCGGGCTGTTGGTCAAGTCGATCCAGATGCGCATGCGCGAGGGGACGGTAACGATCCGCGCCGATCGGCCCCTGATCGCCGCTATGGTTGCCGACCGGTGCTCGTCCTCGCCTCGATCTCCGAAACGCTCGTCAACGAAAGCTCGCACTTCGTGCGCGACGCCGGGCTGCCGGGAATCCTCGCGCTGATGGCGATCTCGAGCGCGTGCATTCCGATCCCGTCGGAGGTCGTGATGCTGTTCGCCGGCTTCGCCGTCGCCGACCCCGGCCAGAGCGCCTCCCAACACCACCTGACGATGGTCGGGATCGTGCTCGCGGGCCTCGTGGGGACGATGGTCGGCTCGTGGCTCGCGTATGCCGTCGGGCGCGGCGGGCGCCTGGAGCTGTTCGAACGCCACGGCGCCAGGTTCCATATGGGCCCCGCTCAGATCGAACGCGCCGACCGCTGGTTCCAGCGCCACGGCGAGGCGGTCGTGCTGTTCGGGCGCGTGGTGCCGCTGGTGAGGGCATTCGTGTCGCTGCCCGCGGGCATCGCGAGGATGCCGCTGTGGCGCTTCACCGTGTTCTCGCTGATCGGCACGTTCCCGTGGGTGCTCGGCCTCGCGCTCGCCGGCCACGCGCTGGGAGGCGACTGGACGAGCGTGCGCAAGGGCTTCGAGTACGTCGACTACGCGATCCTCGCGCTGGTCGTCGTGGGCGCGGCCTATGCGATCGTGCGCCGTCGGCGCGCGCGCCGCGATCCGGCCGCCGATGCCGCCGGCTGAGGGCGCGCTTGGCGGGAGCCCGCTCCCGCTCGCCCACGCGCTGGCGCTCGGCCTGCTGCAGGGCCCCACCGAGCTGCTGCCGATCTCCTCCTCCGCGCACACGACGCTGGTCCCGTGGCTGCGCGGCTGGCCGTACGCGACGCTGGACGGCGAGCGGCGCAAGTCCTTCGAGGTCGCGCTGCACACCGGCGGCGCGCTGGCGCTCGCGCTGCACATGCGCGGCGAGCTGCTGCGCGAGGCCGCGCGCATGGATCGGCGCCGCGCGGTCGTGATCGCGCTCGCGCTCGCGCCGCCGGCGCTCGCCGGCTACGCGCTCGGCCCCGCGATCGAGCGGCGCCTCGGCGGGCCGCGTTCGATCGCCGCCGGCCTGGCCGCCGGTGGCGTGGCGATGGCGCTCGCCGACGCAAGAGCGGGTCGGCTACCCGCGCCCACGCGGGCGCGCGCCGCGGCGGGTCGGGAGGGGGCGCGCACCCGTGCCAGGGACGACGCGACCGCCCGCGACGGGCTCGCCCTCGGTCTTGCGCAGGCGGCCGCGCTCGTGCCGGGCGTCTCGCGCAACGGGGCGACGATCGCGGCGGCGCGGGCACGGGGATTCGCGCGCGAGGCCGCGCAGGCGCTCTCGTGGCACGCGGGGCTGCCGGTGATCTTCGGCGCGAGCGCGCTGAGGGCCTGGCGCATGCGCCGCGCGGGCATCCCGCGCGAGCAGCGCGCGGAGCTCGCGGCGGGCGGCGCGAGCGCGTTCCTCTCCACCGTGGCGAGCGTCCGGCTGCTCGATCGCCGCCTGCGCGCCGGCCAGGCCCTGTGGCCGTACGCGCTCTACCGCTGCCTGCTCGCCGCGCTCGTGATCGCGCGTCTGCGCGCCGCCGCCTAGCCTGCGCGCACAATTACATCCGATGACCCTCGTGGGGACCGTGATCGGTGGGCGCTACCGGCTTGACGCGGAGATCGGCCGTGGCGGCATGTCGACCGTCTACCGCGCCTTCGACACCGTGCTCGAGCGTCCGGTCGCGATCAAGCTGATGCACCGCGAGATCGCCGCCGACTCCGACCAGCTCGAGCGCTTCCGCAGGGAGGCGCGCTCGGTCGCGCAGCTCAGCCACCCGCACGTGGTCACCGTGATCGACGCCGGCGAGGAGCCCTCACCGGGCGGCGGCGAGTCGGACCCCGCCCATCCGAACGGGGCGCGCGAGACGCCGTACATCGTGCTCGAGTACGTCGACGGCGAGACGCTCAAGGACATCATCCGCCGCGAGGGCCCGCTCGAGATCCCGCAGGCGATCGCCTACGCGATCGAGATCGCGCGCGCGCTCGGCGCCGCGCACGAACGCCAGATCGTGCACCGCGACGTCAAGCCGCACAACGTGCTCATCAGCGAGGAAGGCGCCGCCAAGATCACCGACTTCGGGATTGCGCGCACGCTCTCAGAGGTTGGGCTGACGATCGCCGGGCACGTGCTCGGCACCACCGACTACGTCTCGCCCGAGCAGGCGCTCGGTCAGGATGTCACCGGCCAGTCGGACCTGTATTCGCTGGGCGTGGTGCTGTTCGAGATGCTCACCGGCGAGGTCCCCTTCCACGGGAGCTCGCCGGTGGCGGTGGCGATGAAGCACGTGCGCGAGGAGGTCCCCGACGTGCAGCGCCTGCGCCCCGAGATCTCCGCGGCCACCGCCGCGGTCGTCGAGCGCGCGGTCAGCAAGGATCTCGCGCGCCGCTACCCGGACGCGGCGAGCATGCTCGCCGACCTCGAGGAGGTGCTCGCGATCGAGGCCGCGCGCGCCGGCCAGGCGACCGGCGAGGTGACGAGCGTGCTGCGCACGCTGCCCGGGCCGGCGCAGCGGCGGCTGCCCTGGCGCATGCGCCACCCGGCGCGCTGGGTCGCCTCGCTCGGCCTGCTCGTGGCGGTCGTCGCGATCGCGCTCATCGCAGCCGCCCCCAACACGCACCGCGGCACCGCGGTGCCGGGCATCGCCTCGCACGCGGGCCTGGAAGCGGTGCAGCTGAGCCAGACGGCCGCACACACCTACAACCCGTTCGGCACCGGCCCGGAAAACCGCGACCAGATCGAGAACCTCGTCGACGGCGACCCCAACACCACGTGGAGCACCGAGCAGTACTACGACGGCACGCTCAGGAAGACCGGCGGCGTGGGGCTCGGGGTCTATCTCGACGCGGCTCCGCGCGTGCTCGCCAAGGCGATCGAGATCCAGACGCCGACGCCCGGCTTCGCCGTGCAGATCTACGCGGCCGACCACGTCGACCTGGAACTGCCGTACGGCAGCGCGACGCCGCTCGGCGCGCGCGGCTGGCTGGGCCCGGTGGGCTCGAGCGCCGACGTCCACGACGGCGATCGCATCCCGCTGGCGCTGTCCGGGCACCCCCACCGGTACTACCTCGTGTGGTTGACGGCGCTGCCGCCGGGGATGCAGTCGGCGACGCTCAACGAGCTGACGCTGTTCAAGTAGCGCGCGGCTCCGGGCGCGCGCCGCGGGCCCGCGGCGGCGCTCAGTAGCTGTGGGCGTGGCGCGCCGCGTGGCGCTCGAGCGCCAGCCGGCAGAGGCGGTCGAGCAGCTGCGGGTAGGGGACGCCGGAGGCGTCCAGCAGCTTGGCGTACACGCTCGTCGGCGTGAAGCCGGGCATCGTGTTCAGCTCGTTGACGAGCACGCGCTCGCCGTCCACGAAGAAGTCGACGCGCGCGAGCCCCTCGCAGCCGGTGGCGAGGAACGCGTCGAGCGCCAGCCGCCTGACGCGCTCGCGCGCTTCCGCCGAGATCCGCGCCGGGATCTTCAGCTCCATGCCGCCCGGCGCATACTTGGCGCCGAAGTCATAGAACTCCCCCGCGAACACGATCTCGCCGGGCTCGGACGCGCGCGCCGGCTCCCCGCCGGCGCGCGCGCAGGAGAGCACGCCGAGCACGCCGCACTCGACCTCGGTACCGGATGCCATCGCCTCGACGATCACCAGCTCGTCGTGCGCGAACGCCTCAACGAGCGCATCCGCGACGTGCTCCGCATCGCTGACCTTGACGATGCCCATCGAGGAGCCCAGGTGCGCCGGCTTGACGAACACCGGCAGGCCCAGCCCGGCGACCTGCGCGAGCACCCGCGCGCGCTCGCGCTCGAAGCGCTCGGCGCGCACACCCACGTAGTCGACCTGCGGCACGTCGAGCGCCGACATCAGCTGCTTGAACAGCACCTTGTCCAGACACACCGCAGAGGCGGCGACGCCGGCCCCCACGTAGGCGACGTCGAGCGTCTCGAGCAGCCCCTGGACGGTCCCGTCCTCTCCGAACGGGCCGTGCAGCACCGGGAAGGCGACGTCGACCCCGAGCAGCCCGCCCGCCGGCGCCACGCTCAGCGGCTGCCCGTCGCGGCGCCACACGCCATCGCGGCCGATCTCCACCGCCACGACCTCGTGCCCGGCTTCGCGCAGCCCCTCGCGCACGGCCGCGCCCGAGGACAGCGACACGTCGTGCTCGGAGGAGCGCCCGCCGGCGAGCACGGCGACGGTCAGCGGCTCGGTCATTCGGCTGGGGTCGCCGGCGGCGTGGTCGTCGTCGTGGTCGTCGTCGTGGTCGTCGTGGGCGTCGTCGTGGCAGTGGCGAGCTGGCCCACGACGATCGTCACGGTGCTGCCCTTGTGGGCGTGCGTGCCGGCGGCGGGGCTCTGTTCGAGCACCACCCCCACCTGCGACTGTTCGCTCGTCGTGCGCGGTTCGGGCTTGGACGTGAAGCCGGCGTGCTCGAGCGCGGCCGCAGCCGCCGCTTCGGCGGCACCGACGACGTTCGGGACTTCGACTTCCTTGGGCGCCTGCGCGACGGTCAGGTTGACCTTCGTGCCCGCGCGCACCGGCGTGCCCGTGCTGGGGGACTGCGCGAGCACGGTGCCGGCCGCCTGCGTGCTCGCACGCCGCTTGGTCACGGTGCCCACTTCCAGTTCGGCGTTGGTGAGCGCCGCTTCTGCAGCTTCCAGCGTGTCGCCGGTCACATCGGGGACGTGCACGGGCGCGGGGCCGCTGGAGACCAGCAGCGTGATCACGCGGCCTTCCTGGACGTCCGTTTCCGCCGGCGGCTCGGTCGCGATCACGCGCCCCGCTTCGACCGTCTTGCTCGCTTCGGTCTTGGTCTTCGTCTTGAAGTGCGCCCTGCGCAGCTCGTCCCTGGCCTTCGCCTCGGTGAGGCCGGTGACGTCCATCAGCGGCACGGTCTGCGGGCCGCCCGAGACGACGATGTCCACGCGCGCGCCCTTCTTCGCCAGGCTGCCCGCGGTGGGCGTCTGGCTGATCACCAGGCCGCTGGGGACGGTCGCGCTCGGCGCCAGCGATGGAAACGGGTTGAGCCCGGCTGCGCGCAGCGCGGCTCCCGCGGCCTGTTCGGTCTGTCCGGTGACGCGCGGCACCGTCACCGACTTGGTGGACTGCGTCAGCACCACCGCGAGCGCCACCGCCCCCGCGACTACCAGCGCCGCGAGCGTCCACAGCAGGAGGCGTCGCCGGCGCCGGCGACGCTCGTCGGGAGGCGGTGGTGCGGGCGGGCTTCCCATCCCATGCTCGCCGGTTCCAGGCTGTGCGAGCAGCAGCGAGCCGGTGCGGGGTGGCGGCGGCTGGACATGGTGGACATGGCCGTCGGGGGTCACCGCGGTGGGCGCGCCGGAGAGCACGGGCAGCTGCTGGCGCTCGTGCTCGAGCGCGGCGATCAGCTCGTCCGCGTCCGCGTAGCGCTGGGCGGGATCCTTGGCGAGCGCGCGCAGCACGACGGCGTCGAGCGAGTACGGGATCGCCGGGTTCAGCGCGCTCGGCGGGACCGGCTCGGCAGAGACCTGCTTGAAGGCGATCGCCACCGCCGTCTCGCCCTCGAACGGGACCGAGCCGGTGAGCAGCTCGTACAGGATCACTCCGATCGAGTACAGGTCCGAGGCGGCGCTGACCGCGTGCCCCTGCGCCTGCTCGGGGGAGAGGTACTGGGCGGTGCCCATGATCGAGCCGGTCAGCGTCATGTCCGAGGCGCCCGCACGTGCGATCCCGAAATCGGTCACGCGCGCGCGGCCCTCTTCGTCGACGATCACGTTGTGGGGCTTCAGGTCGCGGTGGATGACGCCGCGACGGTGGGCGAAGCGCGCGGCGCGCAGGATCTGCACGGCGATGTCGATCGCCGCCGCCGACTCGAGCGCGCCCGTTTCGCGCACGATCGCCTTCAGCGTGCGCCCGGCGACGTACTCCATCGCGATGTAGTAGGTGCCGTTCCACTCGCCGCGGTCGAAGATCGCGACGATGTTCGGGTGTGACAGCGCCGCGGCGCTGGAGGCCTCGCGACGGAAGCGCTCGACGAACTCCTGGTCTTCGGCGAAGTGGTGGTGCAGCACCTTCACCGCGACGTCCCTTCCCAGCAGCTGGTCCTGCGCGAGATACACGTCGGCCATGCCGCCGGAGCCCAGGCGCGAGATCACGCGGTAGCGCCCGTCGATGATCGTCTCGGGCTCGATCATGGCTTCAGCAGGCTTTCGATCACGGCCCTTGCCACCGGCGCGGCGTACGTCGCGCCTTCCCCGGGGACGGCCTTGAGCGTCACCGCGATCGCGACCTTGGGATCGGCGGCGGGAGCGAACGCGATGAACCAGACGTTGTTGATCGCATCGCCGAACTGCGTCTGCGCGGTGCCCGTCTTGCCCGCCACCTGGATGCCCGGGATCTGCGCGGCGGTGCCGGTGCCTTCCTGAACGACCGCTTCCATCATCGTCCTGACGGCGCCCGCGGTCGACGGCTTCATCACGACCGACTGCACCCGCGGGGAGATCGTCTGCACGGTCTGGCCTTCGGAGTTGACGATGCGCTGCGTCAGGTGCGGGACCATCAGCGTGCCATGGTCGGCCACCGCGGCGGCGACCTCCGCCATCTGCAGCGGCGTCACCTGCAGTTTGTCCTGGCCGATGCCCATGCGCCCGACGTCGACCAGCGGGCTCGTCGGCGCAACGACGCTTTCGCCGATGTGCTCGCCGCTGACGGACATCTCGTCCGCGGGGTAGTCGAGCTGCGGCTTGCGATCGAAGCCGAAGCGTTCCATGTAGCGCGCGAGCGTGCGCTTGCCGACGTGCTCGGCGACCTGCGCGTAGACGGTGTTGACTGAGTGCGCGAGCGCGTAGGTGAGCGTGATCGGGCCGTAGCTGGCATCGTTGTCGTTGTGCAGCGCCACGCCTGAGACGACGATCCCGTCGGGCCCGCTGACGAGCGATTCCGGCGTGTAGGCGCCGGTGTCGATGGCAGCGGTGGCGGTGACGATCTTGAACGTCGAGCCGGGCGCGTAGCCGAACTGCGTGGCGCGGTTGACTTCCGAGCGGCGTGGCGGGGTCGCGCGCATTTCGCGTTCCTGTTCGGCTTTGGCCGCCGGCGAGCGCAGCGCGTTGGGGTCATAGCTCGGCTTGGAGGCCATCACCGTCACCGCGCCGGTGCGCGGGTCCAGCGCGAGCACCGCGCCTTCGTGTTCGCCGAGCGCCGCCATCGCCGCGCGCTGCGCGCGCGGCACGAGCGTCGTGACCACCTTCTCGCCCTGCGGTTCCTTGCCCTGCAGCTGGTCGAGCACGCCCTGCAGGTTGGTCGCGCTCTGGCCGTTCAGTTCCTTGTTGCGGAAGCGCTCGAGGCCCGCGTTGCCGAGATCGGGGTTGACGTAGTCGAAGCCGATCGGCGCGGCGAACAGCTCTCCCTGCGGGTAGACGCGCTGATAGGTGCCTTCGGCGCCGTGCACGCTGCGCGCGAGCACGCTGCCGTCCGCGGCTGTGATCTCGCCGCGAGCGATCCGCTCCTGCTCGAGCACCCTGCGCGCGTTCAGCGGGTTTTCGCGCAGCGAGGACGCTTCGAAGATCGTCCAGCGCGACGTGAACGCGATCAGCAGCGCGAACAGCGCCGCCACTAGCCCGTACAGGCGGATGATCGGACGGTTCATCGGCCGCGCCTCATTCGAGCTGTTCCAGTTCGAGGCTGCGGATCAGCGCGCCGGCGTCGCCTTCGGAGCGCAGCGAGTGGCTCAGCAGCGTGTGCCGTTTCGCCGCGCTGAGCGTCGAGGCGCTGACGCCGGAGACGTACTGGCTGCTGTACAGCGTCAGGCCGCCAGGCAGGCGGTAGGGCAGGCCCTCGTACAGCGTCACCAGTCCGCGGTCGTTGGTACCGATGAAGTACACCGACTGCAGCGCCAGGTAGCCGGCGCAGCCGATCAGCCCCAGCACGACGAGCACGAACACGAGCGCGCCCGCGTGCGGTATCCGCCGGCGCCGGCGAGCGCCGGGCGCGGGCCCCGCCGACGGCGTGCGGGGCGTGCGGCGGCGCACGGGCGGCGCGGGCGCCTGCGCGCCGAACGCCGCCGCGGCGTCCTCCGCCGCAACATCCCCCGGTGTGCCGTCCTCCGAGGCGCCGTTCTGCGACACGGCGTCCGCGAGCGCGGCGGCGGCTGGGCCGACGGACGGGGGCGGGGCGGGCACCGCCGGGACGCCGACCGCCGTCGCGGGCTCGTGCGAGGCCGGCGCCTGCGCGATGTGGACCTCCTCCAGGCGGATCAGGATGACGGTGATGTTGTCCCTGCCGCCGGCCTGGTTGGCGGCAGCGATCAACGCCTCGCCGGCGTCGTGCAGGCGCGGATGCGCGTTCAGCACCGCCGCGATCTGCTCCTCGGAGATCATCGTCGTCAGGCCATCGCTGCACAGCAGGTACACGTCGTTTGCGCGCGCGCGAAACGAGCGCGTGTCCACCTCCACGATCCCCTCCGGCCCGAGCGCGCGTGTGATCACCGAGCGCTGCGGGTGCTCCACCGCTTCCTCGGGCGTGAGCCGGCCCTGGCGCATGAGCTCGTCGACCAGCGAGTGGTCGTCGGTCAGGCGCAGCAGCTGGCCGTCGCGCAGGCAGTACGCGCGGCTGTCGCCGACGTGCGCGATCGCGACCTCCTGCTCGCCGACGTAGACGGCCGTGAGCGTCGTGCCCATCCCCGCCTGCTCGGCGTTGGTGCGCGAGAGCTCGTGGATGCGCGCGTTGGCATCGCGCGCGATCGCCGCCAGCTCGAGCTCCGGGTGCGAGGCGTCGGGCAGCCCCGGCTGGAAGTACTCGACTGCGATCCGCGAGGCGACCTCGCCGGCCTGCGCGCCGCCCATGCCGTCGGCGACCACGAACAGCGGCGCGCGCGCGAGCAGCGAGTCCTCGTTGGCGCGCCGCTGGCGCCCGGTGTCGCTGCCCGCGTACTGCTCGGCCACGCGCAGCATGTCAGCCACCCCCGGCCATGTCGGTCGACCCGCTGGCCACGTCAGTCGACCTCGAACGAGAACTCGCTGTCGCCGATGCGCACCCGGTCGCCGGGGTGCAGCGGCCTGGGCGTCTGCAGCAGCTCCTCGTTGAGGTAGGTGCCGTTGGTCGAGCCGAGGTCTTCGATGACCATGATGTTGCCCTGCTCGTAGACGCGCGCGTGGCTGGAGGACGCGAACGGATCCTCGAGCCTGATCTCCGCGCGGTCGCCGCGGCCGAGCACGATGTCGCCGTCGAGGTCGTAGATCATCCCCGGATCGTGGCCGGGAGCGCGCTCGATCACCAGGCGCGGAGCGCGGTGGGCGACGTCCGCGCTGCCGAGCGCCGACGCGGAGTACATGCCGGTGGCGTCCGGCGGGATCGATCCGGCAGCGGCGTACGCGGGGCCGGCGTCCTGCGGCGTGGCGCTGCGGCGCAGGTCGCGCCGCGCGCTGCGCGCGATCCACAGCAGGAACAGGTACAGCACCGCAAGGAAGCCGAACTTCAGCGCGACGGACACGGGCGCGATCGTGCTCATGAGAGCTCGAAGACGACCTCTGTCGAGCCGAGCTCGACGCGATCCCCGGATCGCAGCGGCTGCGCGCCGCGCACCGTCGCGCCGTTGACGCGCACGCCGTTGGTCGAGCCCAGATCCTGCACCGTCCAGCCGTCCGGTCCCGGGCGCAGCTCGGCGTGGTGCCGGGAGATCCCCGCGTCGTCGAGCACCACGTCGCAGTCGCGGCTGCGCCCGACGGTGCCGCCGCCGGGCGGCACGAGCAGCCGCCGCCCGCCCACCGCCAGCAGCGCGTGCTCGCTCCTGGGCCGCGCGCGGGCGTCTTCGACCGGACCGGCCAGCCGCTCGGCGTTGCTGTAGATCATCGTCCGGCCGTGCTCCTGCTGCTCGCCCGCGGGCGCGATCGGCGCGGCCACGCGCGCCGCCGGCCGGGGCGCGGGCGGCCGGGGGTCCTCGTCCTCATCGCCGGGCTTGACGAGCCGCGCCTGGATGCCGAATTCGCCGAGCGAGAGCCGCTCGTCGGTGTGGAAGACGACGTGCGGCGGCGAGGACAGGATCAGGTCCTCGCGGCGCGCGTGCTCGAGCAGGTACGCGCACAGCTCTTCGATGACCTCGTGCTCGACGCCCTCGTAGCGCTCGCGGTCGGCGGCGGAGAGCCATACGGCGTACTCGTTGGGGACGTACACGCGCGAGACCGACACCGTGCGGTGCGCGTCCATCTCGCGGGCGAGCTTGCGCGCGAGTTCCATCGGGCGCACCTCCGTGCGGAAGAGCCGTCCGAAGGTGCCCTCGACGAGGCTGGCGATCATGGTCTCGACGCTCTTGAGCGGGTTCATCGGCGGTCGGCTCGGCGCCGATCTCAGCGGATCGGCCGGCAGCCGTGAGCCATGCTACGCACCCCTCGCTCGGAAGCTGTCTCGCGCGAAAGGTGGGCGGGCCGCAGACGACGTGTCAGATGGGTCTCAGACGGGCCCGCGCAGCGCGCGGGCGGCGACCGCGACCAGCGCGCCGAGGATCGCGCCGAGCACGGCGCCGCGCGGGCTGGGGTGCGCCGCGTGCGCGCTCAGGCCGGCGTCGACCACGGGCGCAGCGGCGGCGAGCGCTGCCGACCAGACGGTGACGGCGACGATGTCGAAGGCGGCGTTGCGCCCGCGCACGACCCACGGCAGCGCCGCGGCCCCCGCCGCCCACAGCAGCGCGCCGAGCAGCACGCCGAGGACGAGCAGCGGCGCGAGCACATGCGCGGCGGCGGCGCTCAGCGAGCCCTCCCACGCCGCGCGGGCAGGAGTGCGCGCCTCGGTGAGCCACAGGTGCCTGCCGAGCAGCGGCGCGGCGAGCGCCAGCCACCAGTAGCCGAGCGCCGCCAGGCCGGCGCGCTCGCGCCAGCGCGATGCCTGTCCGGCGACCGCGGGGAAGGCGCCGGCGAGCCCGGCGAGACCGAGCACGGGCGCCAGCGCGCAACCGAGCCATCCGATCCCCAGGCGCCGGCGCCCGCTCGCCCATGCCAGCACCAGCACCGGGGAGAGCGCAGCGAACAGCAGCAGCGCGACGCCCGGGCGCCCGGCGAACGCCTGCCAGCCGATCGCCAACGTGGCGCACGCGATCCACACCGCGCGCGGCAGCGCGATCCGCCGCGCGGGCGCGTCGCGCTCCTGCTCGTCGAGCTGGTACCCGTCGAGCGCCCACTCCCGCGCGGATGGCCGGCGCGGCTCGATCGCACGCGCGGGCGCGGCCACCGGCAGGTATGGAGGCGGGCCGTCGGGCACATGCCCGAGCGGCGCGCGGCGAGCGGCGATCGTTGCAGCCGGATGAATCGCGTCGGGCGCCTCGAGCGGGGCCGGTTCCCGCGGCGGCACCTGTGGCGGCAGCTCGGGCGCGAGTCGGGCGCGCGCGCGCCCCCATCGTGAGCGCGTGAGCCCGCGCTCGAGCGCGTGCTCGAACGTGAGCCGCAGCTCCTCGAGCGTTCCGCGATCGTCGGGCGCGGGCGCGAGCGCGCGGTCGATGGCGCGGGTGAGCGGCGCGGGCAACTCGCGCCGCTCGCGCGCCAGCGGCGGCAGTGGGCGGCCGATGCGCCGCACGGTGGCGGCGGGCGTGGCGCCGCGCACGGGGTTGACGCCGCACAGCGCCTCGTAGACGACGAGCGCGAGCGAGTACAGGTCGGCCTGCACGCCGACCTCGCGGCCTTCGCTCTGCTCGGGCGCCATGTATGCGAGCGTGCCGAGCACGTCGCCGGTGCGCGTGAGCGCGTCCTCGCCGACGAGCGCGGCGCCGCCGAAGTCGGTGAGCTTGGCGGCCGCGAGCAGTGTCTGCGGCGTCTGCGGCGTGTCGTCGCCAGGATGCGGCACGAGCACGTTCTGCGGCTTGATGTCACGGTGGATGACGCCGCGCGCGTGCGCGTGGCCGAGCGCGCTGGCGATCGCTGCGCCGATCTCGAGGATCTCCTCGTCGTCGAGCTCGTCGGCGGCGATCAGCCGCGCGAGCGTGTCGCCGTGGACGAGCTCGGAGATGAGGTAGAACGCGCCGTCGCGCTCGCACGCCTCGTGCAGCGCGACGATCGCGGGATGCGCCAGGCGCGCGGCGGCGAGCGCCTCGCGGCTGGCGCGCTCGCCGTCGCCGTCCACGCCCAGCCACACACGCTTGAGCGCGACGTCGCGGTGCAGCAGCTCGTCGTGCGCGCGCCACACCACGCCGAAGCCGCCCGAGCCGAGCTGCTCGAGCAGGCGGTAGCGCTCGAGCACGAGATCCTCGGCGACGGGCCCGGCGGCGCCGCGCGCGATGCGCCGGCGGACGGGCTGCGCCGGCGCTGCGTCGCGCTCGCGGGAGGCTTGGACGAGGGTGTGTGGCGACTCCACCGGCTCCCGCGTTCGCCGCGTGCGCCTGCCGTCCCTGCCCCGAACGGCAGGAAAATGCGCTCTGACCGAGAAGTTGCAACCAGGCGAGGGGGGTGGCCGCCAGTCATACTGGGGCCCTTCATAAAGTGCCTGCAAAGGAGCGGTTGGCTTTGTCGTTCTTTGACGATGACGAGGAGACAGCCCCTCGACCGTCGTCCCGAGCACCGCGGCGGCCGGTGGGGGACCGGCCGGCGGGCGCGACGGCGCCGCGGCGCCCGCGTCCGCGCAGGCCGCAGCACTCCGGCCCGTCGGGGCCGGACCACCAGAGCGTGATGATGCGCCGGCGCGTGGCCGCGGGCGCGGCGATCGTGCTGCTGATCGTGATCGTGCTGTTGATCAACGGCTGCCTGAAAAGCGAAAAGCAGCAGTCGCTGAAGAGCTACAACCACGAAGTGAGCGCGATCGCGCAGGAATCGGACGCGCAGGTGTCGCACCCGCTGTTCGTGGCGCTGACGGACTCCTCGAGCAAGTCGGCGCTGGACGTGGAGCAGCAGGTCGACGAACTGCTCAAACAGGCGCAGGCGATCGCCACGCGCGCGAAGGCGCTGAGCGTCCCCGGCGAAATGGCCTCGGCGCAGCGCGCGCTGCTGCTGGCGCTGGACCTGCGCGTGGAAGGGATGTCGAAGATCGCGGAACTGGTGCCGACGGCGCTCGGCGGACAGGCCAAACAGGCGAGCACGAAGATCGCCGGCGACATGGAGATCTTCCTCGCCTCCGACGTGATCTACTCGCAGCGCGTGGCGCCGCTGATCCAGCAGACGCTGACGGCGGCCGGGATCACGGGCCTGACGACGGCCAGCACGCGCTTCCTGCCGAACGTCGGCTGGCTGGAACCGGCGAGCACGCTGTCGCGCATCACCGGCCAGTCGAGCAGCAGCTCCTCCTCGACGGGGCTCGCGCCGGGCACCCACGGCAGCGCGCTGCTGGGTGTGAGCGTGGGCACGAACGCGCTGCAGCCGGAACCGGCTCTCAACCACATCAGCGGCGGTGCCAACCCAACGTTCACGGTGAACGTCGAAGACTCCGGCGAAAACCAGGAGACCGACGTGAAGGTCGAAGTGACGGTGACGGCCGCGGGCAAGCAGTACAAGGCCTCGCACATCATCGACACGGCCCAGCCGGGCACGAAGTACAACGTGGAAGTGTCCGTCGTCGGCGTGCCGCAGGGGCAGGCGGCGAAGATCGAAGCGTACGTCGTGCCGGTGCCCGGCGAGACGGACGTCGAAAACAACAAGGCCAGCTACCTGGCGATCTTCGGCGAATAGGCCGGCGCGGGGCGCACGGCCGACGCACAGGGCGGCGCGGGGCAGCAGGACCGCACGGCGGGCGCCGGTCGAGCGCGGTGGCTGCGCGAGCGGCTAACTTGTGGCGATGATCGCTTCGATCACGGACACGCAGGGGATCGTCGCGATTGCGGCCGGCGCGGTGGCGCTCATTGCGCTGGTGGCGTGCGCGGCGCTGAGCGTGAGCGTGCGGCGGCTGCGCCGCGCGCAGCGGTTGGTGCTGGGCGACAGCGGCGCGCGGGACGTGGTCGCCCACGCGGCCGCCATGCAGGAGGCGTTCGAGGCGCTGCGGACATACGTGCAGGACACAGCCGTGCGCCTGGACGGGCGCCTGGCGGGCGTGGAGAGCGCGCTGCGGGGACGGATCGCGCACCGCGCGCTGGTGCGCTATGACGCGTACAACGAGCTGTCGGGGCAGCAGTCGATGTCGATTGCGCTGCTCGACGACGAACAGTCGGGGATCGTGCTGTCGTGCATCCACCACCGCGATCAGGCGCGCGTGTACGGCAAGCAGGTGCGCGGCGGCGTGGGCGAGCTGGAGCTTTCGCCGGAGGAGGCCGAGGCGGTGCGCCTGGCGCTCGCGCCTGCCGCACAGGCGCCCCCGGGCGGACGTGCGCCTGCTGGCGGGGGCGGCGGGTACCCCGCGGATGAGCAGCCCGCCTGACACGCAGCCGTCGGTCCGGCCGCGGGTCGGCTATCTGGGACCGGCGGGCACGTTCAGCGAGGAGGCGCTGCTGGCGAGCGCGGCGCCGGAGGCGGTGGAGCCGGTGGCGCTGGCGAGCATCTACGACGCGGTGAGCGCGCTGCGAGACGGCGAGCTGCGCTGGGCGATCGTGCCGATCGAGAACTCGCTGGAGGGGTCGATCAGCGTGACGCTCGACCTGCTCGCAGGCGAGGACGGCGGCGTGGAGATCGTGGGCGAGGCGCTGCTGCGCGTGCGCCACTCGCTGATCGCCGCCGCCGCTGACGTGGCGCTGGCGGAGATCGAGACGGTCATCACGCACCCGCAGGTGCCGGGCCAGTGCACGCTGTTCCTGCGCAGCGAGCTCCCCCGCGCGCGCGTCCTGGCGGCGAGCTCGACGGCGGAGGCGGTGCGGATGGTGGTGGCGGACGGACGGCGCGAGCAGGCGGCGATCGGCACGGAGCTGGCTGCGAGCATCTACGGCGGCACGGTGGTGCGCGCGCGGATCGAGGATCGCGAGGACAACGAAACGCGCTTCGCGTGGCTGGCGCGTGCTGCCGGTGCGAGCGGCCGCCCGGGGACGATTCCGGCGCCGGCGGAGCGCCCGCCGCTGCGCGCGGGCGGGGGTGGCGAGTGGAAGACATCGCTGGTGTTCTGGGGCGCCGGCGCCGAGCGCCCGGGATGGCTGGTGCGCTGCCTGGACGAGTTCGCGCGCAGGGACATCAACCTCACGAAGATCGAGTCGCGCCCGCGCCGGCAGGGGCTGGGCAGCTACATGTTCTTCGCCGACCTCGCCGGTCGCGCCGACGATGCGCCGGTCGCGGAGGCGATCGCGGGCGTGGGCGCGCGCTGCGAGCAGGTGCGCGTGCTCGGCTCATACGCCGCCGCGGCACAGGCCGCATAACAGCGATCGCGGGCGCCTGCGGCGAGCGCCGGTGCCGCGTATTGGCAGCGTGGGTGGGCGGGCCTCGCTAGACTGCGGCCTGAAGATGGAGTGCACAGTCCCACCCGAGCCGGTGGGGTCCGTGCCGCCGTCAGAGCACCAGCGGCACGGACCTGGCACATCGCCCTCCCCGGCGATGAGCGGTCGGGTGCTCGTGTTGAACGCCACGTTCGAGCCGATCAACGTGTGCACGGTGCGGCGCGCGGTGGTGCTGCTGCTGAAGGAGAAGGCGGAGCTGGTCGAGCGCGGCCGCTGGGAGCTGCACTCGGAGAGCTCCACGCTCGCGCGGCCGGTGGTGATCCGCCTGGTCACCTACGTGAAGGTCCCGCGCGACGCGCACCGGCGCAAGATCACGCGGCGGGCGGTGTTCGCGAGGGACAGCTGGACGTGCCAGTACTGCGGCTCGCGCTCCAACCTGACGGTCGACCACGTGATCCCGCGCTCCAAGGGCGGCAGCTCCAGCTGGGAGAACATCGTCGCGTCGTGCGCGCCGTGCAACCGCCGCAAGGGCGACCGGCTGCCGCGTCAGGCGGGCATGCACCCGCGGCGCACGCCGCGCACGCCGCACGCGGAGATCTTCATCCACGTCGCCAGCCCGACGATCCCCACGGCGTGGCTGGCGTACCTGCCCCAAGCCGCCTGACCGTCCCGGAGGCTGTGCTGCGCAGGTGGCCGAGTGCTCTCGTGCTGTTCCGGTCGGCGCATGCGCCGACCGGCGGGGCCGCACATGTGCGGCCCCGGACCATGCCGCATGCGGCATGGTCTCCAGAAGAATGGGCGGGAGCGGATAGACGAAGGGCGCCACGAGGGCGCCCTTCGCGAGCTGCTCTGACTGGAAAGACCGAGAGCGACGGAGCAAGGCCGGAGGGACCAGAGCCGGCGGTCGTCTCGGGGTGTCCCGGGTTGGATTCCGCTACGCGGTCCAGCCTGCCGACCTAGCGGCCGGTCACCTCCAGGGTCCCGTAAGAACTGTCACTCAACGTTTGGACCACCTCCTTTCTCTGGTCTCGCCAGGGTAGCGGACGGAGGTGACGTGCGGGGCGCGGATTTCGCACGCTCCGCACCGGCCGAGAATTTTGAGGTCAGGGAATGATGACGCCGAACTCCTGCGCGTATGTGGCGCCGGGCGCGCCGGCGGCGAGCGAGGCGGGCACGGCGGGCGTGATGCCGATCCCCGTTTCGGTGTACTGGCTTTCGAGGATGTTGGCGAGGTGCCCCGGCGAGGCGATCCAGGCGGCGACGATCGACTGTGGGGTGGACAGCTGGTAGGTGCCCCATGCGAGGTTCTCGCCGATCACGTAGCCGACGTTGGGGCTGGGGATGTAGCCGGTGCCGCGGATGCGGTCGACGGGCGTCTCGCCGCTGGGGGACACGTGCGCGAAGTAGTCGTCGGCGATCAGTTCTTCGCAGTGGCCTTCGGCGGCCGCTTCGAGCTCGGGGTTGGTCTTCAGCGGGCTCTCGTTGTCTTCGGCGCGCTTGCGGTTGATCAGGCACAGGACGGCTGCGCGCACGAGGCCGATGTTGCTCGCTTCGGGCGTCAGTTCGGTGTTCGGGCACGGGGTCGCGAGGACGGCGGCGATCGTCGCGGCGACGTGCGCTGCGACTGTGGTCTGCGACGCGGGGCTGCTCGGTTCGGATTCCGGCGTGGGCGCCACCGGCGTCTTCGTGCGGGTGCGCTGTGGACGAATCCTTTCCGGACGCGTCTTGACGGTCCGCGTCTTCGACGAGTTGCGCACGTGCGGCTTGTGCGCACCGGAGCCCGACCGGCAGGAGTGCGCGCGGGAGGCGTGCGCAGAGCTCTTGCGGGCGCACGCGGCACGGCCGGCGCGACCGGCGGCGTGCGCGCGGACGGGCGTCACGGCGGACTGCGAGGCGAGCGCCGGGGCGGCGGTGAGAGCGGCGCAGGCGAGGATCGAAAGTGCTGTTGCGGGGAGGCTGCGGGGGACGGGCACCCTCAGCGTTTCGGTCGCTCAGCGCATCATTCTGAGCTTGTGCGGGTGAATCTGGACGCTTGGGAGGGACGCGCAGGCAGCTCTGCCAGTTTCCCCTGGTGGAACCCCCGGGTTTCTGGCAGCGGGTGCTGGGGCGGACTACTGGCCGGGCTCGGCGTCCTCGGCGGCAGCTGACGAGCCGTCCTCGGCGACCGCGGGCGCGCCGTCCTCGGCGGCGGGCGGCGCCGCGTTCTCGTCGCCTGCGGGGGCGTCCTCGCCGGTGTCCACGACCAGCGCGACGGCGCTGACGACGTCGTCGTCCTTGAGGTTCATCACGCGCACGCCGGTGGCCGAGCGGCCCTGCTGGGAGATGCCGGCGACGGCGGTCCGCTGGACCATGCCGCCGACGCTGATGAACACCAGCTCCTGGTGCTCGCGCACGACCAGCGCGCCCGCGAGCGCGCCCTTCTGCTCGGTCAGGCCGATTGTCTTGACGCCTTTGGCGCCGCGGTTGGTCTTGCGGTACTGGGCGATCTGCGTGCGCTTGCCGTAGCCGTTCTCGGTGACCACCAGCAGGTCCATGTCGTCGCGCGCGACGTCCATCGCGATCACGCGCCCTGTCTTTCCCACGTCCATGCCGCGCACGCCGGTGGTGTCGCGCCCCATCGAGCGCGCGTCGGACTCGGCGAAGCGCACGGTCAGGCCGGCGCGCGAGACCATGATGATCTCGTCGTTCGGGTCGACCGCGCGCACGGCAAGCAGCTCGTCGTCGTCGCGGATGTTGATGGCGATGATGCCGTCGGCTTTGATCGGCGTGTTGTAAGCCTGCAGCTCGGTCTTCTTGACGGTGCCGTTGCGGGTGGCGAACACGAGGAACTGCGTCTCGGTGAAGTCGCGCGTGGAGACCACCGCCTGGATGCGCTCGCCTTCGCGCAGCGGCAGGATGTTGACCAGCGCGCGCCCCTTGGCGGTGCGCTGCGCCTCCGGCAGCTCGTAGACCTTCGAGCGGTAGACCTTGCCGCGGTTGGAGAAGAACAGCAGGTAGTCGTGCGAGGAGCACACGAACAGGTGCTCGATGAAGTCGCCGTCCTTCATGTCCATGCCCGTCACGCCGCGGCCGCCGCGCTGCTGCTGGCGGTAGGTGGCCAGCGGCAACGACTTGACGTAGCCGCTCTGGGTGATCGTGATCACCATCTGCTGGTCCGCGATCAGATCCTCGATGTCGATCTCGTCCTCGGAGTGGCTGATCTCGGTGCGGCGCTCGTCGCCGAAGCGCTCGGAGATCTCCGCCAGCTCCTCCTTGATCACCGCCATCACCCGGTTCTCGTCGCCGAGGATCGCGCGCAGCTCCGCGATGCGCTCGGTGACGTCGGCATGCTCCTGTTTGATCGAGTCGGCCTCCAGCGCCGTCAGCTGGGAGAGGCGCAGGTCGAGGATCGCCGTCGCCTGGATGGGGCTGAGCTGGAAGCGCGCGACCAGCTGCTCGCGCGCGGCGTCGCGGTCGCGCGAGCCGCGGATCAGCTCGATGATCTCGTCGAGGTGCTCGAGCGCCGTCAGCAGCCCCTCGAGGATGTGCGCGCGCGCCTCCTTCTCCGAGAGCTCGTGCTTGGTGCGCCGCACGATCACCTCGCGCTGGTGGGCGACGTAGTTGTGGATCACCGCCCGCAGGTTCAGCGTGCGCGGCACGTTGTCGACGAGCGCGACCATGTTCACGCCGAACGTCGTCTGCATCGGCGTGTGCTTGTACAGCTTGTTGAGCACGACCTTCGGGATCGCGTCGCGCTTGAGCTCGATCACCAGGCGCATGCCGCGCTTGTCCGACTGGTCGATCAGGTCGGAGATCTCGGGGATCCGTTTGTCGTTGACCAGTTCGGCGATCTTCGTCATCAGGTTGCCTTCGCCGCCCTTCTTGACCATGAACGGCAGCTCCGTCACCACGATCGCCTCCTTGCCGTGGGTCAGCGGCTCGATGTGCGCGCGCGCCTGCACGCGCACGCGGCCGCGGCCGGTCTCGTACGCGTCCCTGATCCCGCCGTGGCCGAGGATGATCCCGCCCGTCGGGAAGTCGGGGCCTTTGATGTGGCGCATCAGGCCCTCCGTGTCGATCTCCGGATCGTCGATGTACGCGATCGTCGCGTCGATCACCTCGCGCAGGTTGTGCGGCGGGATGTTCGTCGCCATCCCCACCGCGATCCCCGACGAGCCGTTCACCAGCAGGTTCGGGAAGCGCGACGGCAGCACCAGCGGTTCGCGACGCGAGCCGTCGTAGTTCGGCGCGAAGTCCACCGTGTCCATGTCCAGGTCGCGCAGCATCTCCGTGGCGATGCGGGCCAGGCGGGCCTCGGTGTTGTGGCTGACGAAGCCGTTGGTGAGGAACGAGTGGTCGTCGGTGTCGACGCGCAGCGAGTAGACGGGCTGGACGCCCGCGGGCTCCACCGATGCGACCTCGGCGTAGTAGTAGTCGCCGCTCAGCGGCTCCAGCAGAGCCGGGACGTCCACAGCGAGCCGCTCGAGCACGGCGACGGCCGGTGCCGAGATCTGGCCGGCGGTCGGTCGCCCGTCGCCAGCCTCGCCCGCGCTCGCGGGAGCTGTTGCCCACATCTCGCGAGCCGCTTGCGCGTTCATCGCAACTCGCTCACCGGGGCGCAGCTCGCCCAGCAGGCGCCACAGCAGGATCGGGACGCCCGCAAGCTCGACGATGCACAGCACCGGGTGGTTGTCTGTCCCGGTCAGCTCATAGCCCTCTGTGGTACGCAGTCGCAGCGTCGGGTGCTCGCCGGAGTGGAACAGGACCGACGCGCGAACGAGGCGGCCGAGGCGATCGAGCACCTCGATGTCCACGGGCGTGTCGGAGTCCGGGAGCGCTCCCGGCACGAGCGAATCGATTCGCACCGTGCCCGCGCGCGTGCGAACGCGCGTGTCCCCCGCGACGCAGTACCGCATGGCGGCCGCAGGGTCGTCGTCGACCGACCCGAAGTTGCCCTGGCCGTCGACGAGCTCGTTGCGCATCGAGAACTCCTGGGCCATGCGCACGAGCGTGTCGTAGATGGCGGAGTCGCCGTGAGGGTGATAGTTGCCCATCACCTCGCCGACGATCTTGGCGCACTTCGCGTAGGAGCGGGTCGGCCCGAGGCCGAGCTCGTTCATCGCGTACAGGACGCGACGATGGACGGGCTTCAGACCGTCGCGGACGTCGGGCAGCGCGCGCCCGACGATCACCGACATGGCGTAGTCGAGGTAGGCGGTGCGCATCTCCTCCTCGAGCGCGCGCGGTTCGATGTTGCCCCCGCCGATCACGTCAGCTGATGCCATGACTCACCTCCCGGCTACACATCAAGGTTGGCAACCGTCCTTGCGTTGTCCTCGATGAAGGCGCGTCGCGGCTCGACCTGGTCGCCCATGAGCATCGAGAAAATGCGGTCGGCGGCTGCGGCATCCTCGAGCGTGACCTGTGCGAGCGTGCGCGTGGCCGGCGCCATCGTGGTATCGCCGAGCTGCTCGGCGTTCATCTCGCCGAGACCCTTGAAGCGCTGCAGTTTGATTCCCTTCTGCGCCACCGCCATCACTGCCGGGTACAGGTCCTCGAATGACGGCGCACTTTCGAGAGCGTCGCCGAGACGCACATCGAAGGCGGGGACGCCGGCGAGCTCGATCAGCTGAGCGTGCACGCGCGCCAGCTGGCGGTACTCCTGCGAGTCGAACAGGCTGCGCTTGATGTGATGGACGCGCGCGAAGCCGGTCTTGGCTTCGACGGCGCGTACGCGCAGCTCGATCGGGTCGCTGTCCAGCAGCTCCGTGGCGTGGGTATCGCCGTCCACGGTGCCCCGGCGGAGCAGCTCGATAGCCGCCTCGGCGCTCAGCGCCTGCTCGCCGAGCAGCGAGGACTCCTCCAGGAACTGGACGACGTCGTGGCCATAGCGCCCGCGCATCGCCAGCGACCACCCCTCGTACTGCTTGAGCAGGCGGGAGAAGCGCTGCCAGCGCGTCTCGGTGAGCTTGAACTGCGTGCCGTGGCGGTCGAAGATCTCGATCTTCTCCCACTTGTCGGCGAGCAGGATCTCCTCGAGTTCGGAGTCCTTCTCGATGTAGCGCTCGCGCGAGCCCTGCTTCAGCTTGTACAGCGGCGGCTTGGCGATGTACACGTAGCCGGCTTTGATCAGCTCCTCCATCTCGCGGAAGAGGAGCGTGAGCACGAGGGTCCTGATGTGAGCTCCATCGACGTCAGCGTCTGTCATCAGTACGATCTTGTGATACCGCGCGTTCTCGATGTTGAACTCGTCGCGCACGCCGGTGCCGATGGCGGTGATCAGCGCCTGAATCTCGGTGTTCTGCAGGACCTTGTCGATGCGCGACTTCTCGACGTTGAGGATCTTGCCGCGCAGCGGCAGCACCGCCTGGGTTTCGCGGTCGCGGCCCTGCTTGGCCGAGCCGCCGGCGGAGTCGCCCTCGACGACGAACAGCTCGGCGAGCGACGGGTCCTTGATCGAGCAGTCGGCGAGCTTGCCCGGCAGCGTGGAGTTCTCGAGCGCCGACTTGCGACGCGTGAGATCGCGCGCCTTGCGCGCCGCCTCGCGGGCGCGCTGCGCCTGCACCGACTTCATGATCACGGCGCGCGCCTCGCTGGGATTCTCCTCGAGGAACTCTCCCAGGCCGGCGTTGACGATCGACTCGACGAAGCCGGCCATGCCGGGGTTGCCGAGCTTGGTCTTGGTCTGCCCCTCGAACTGGGGATCGGCGAGCTTGACGGAGATCACGGCGGTCAGCCCCTCGCGCACGTCCTCGCCTGACAAATTGTCCTCTTTGTCCTTGAGCAGGCTGTGGTCGCGCGCGTACTTGTTCAGCGTGCGCGTGAGCGCCGAGCGGAAGCCGCTGAGGTGCGAGCCGCCCTCGCTGGTGTTGATGTTGTTGGCGAACGAGTGGATCGACTCCTGGTAGGAGGAGTTCCACTGCATCGCGACCTCGGCGGCGCCCTCCTCGGACTCGCCGGCGAAGAACACGACCTTGCGGTGCACCGTCTCCTTGTTCTCGTTGAGGTACGCGACGAAGTCCTCGATGCCGCCCTCGTACTGAAACGTCGCGGAGTGCCCCTCGCCGCGCTCGTCGACGATCGAGATCTTCAGGCCGCGGGTCAGGAAGGCGGTCTCGCGCAGGCGCTCCTCCAGCGTCGAGAAGTCGAAGTCGAGCGCCTCGAAGATGTCGGCGTCGGGCAGGAACGTCACGGAGTTGCTGGTACCGGCGCCCTTCGGCAGCTTCTCGCCCTGCTCCAGCGGCGCCTGCGGCGCGCCTCGCGAGTACTCCTGCGTCCACACGTGGCCGTCGCGGTGGATCTCCACGCGCAACTGCTCGGAGAGCGCGTTGACCACCGAGACGCCCACCCCATGCAGGCCTCCGGAGACCTTGTAGCCGCCACCCTCGCCGAACTTGCCGCCCGAGTGCAGGACGGTGAGGACCACTTCCACCGCCGGCTTGCCCTCCTTCTCCATCGTCGCGACGGGGATCCCGCGCCCGTTGTCGAAGACGGTCACGGAGTTGTCGGGGTGGATGGTCACGGCCACCTCGGTGCAGAAGCCGGCGAGCGCCTCGTCGACGGAGTTGTCGACGACCTCGTAGACGAGGTGGTGCAGGCCCATCACCCCGGTCGAGCCGATGTACATGCCGGGGCGCTTGCGAACGGCCTCCAGGCCCTCGAGGACGGTGATGTCCTGTGCGTCGTAGCTGGCGGCGTCGCCGCCGATCGACGGGTCGTTGACCCCGCCCTTGCCTGTGCTCTCTCCAGAGCTGTTGCTGCCTGTGGCCAATGGCCCTCCGATGACGTGAGAACGCCCCGGATTCCGGGGCGCTGGGTCCACGGCCGGGGCGGGTTGCCTGTGACCGAAATGATAGCACGACGGGCCCCCCGAACCGGCCCTTAGAGGGCCGCAAATGCCTGCAAAATAGCCGGATACAGGCAGTTTGGTCGCATGTGCCGACGGGGCGACGCGCGAGCGTCGTGATCGGCTCGCGTCAGCCGGTTCGGCAGCGCAGCTCGCGCACGCGCTCGCCGCCGAGCGCGGCGTTCAGACGGGGGATCAGCGCGCCGGCCATCAGATCGAGCTCCTGCGCCCAGACGGCGGCTGAGCAGGTGACTGTGAGCACCCCGTCGCGCTCGGCGGTGGGGCGCGCGCTGGCGGCGATCTGCGGCCCGACCGTCTCCTCCCACACCTCCTGTACGCGCGCGAGCGGGCTCGCCGGCGCGAGCGCGCCGGTGAGCTGCTGCAGGGCGGCGGACAGCGGGCGCGGCGCGGCGCGCCTCACGCGGCGATCGCCTCCTGCAGGATCGTGCCGGGCGAGATGCGCAGCCGTGTGACAGCGGCGTCGCTCGCGCCGGGGACGTGCGCGAGGTCGGTCGTGGCGATGACGCTCTGGCCACCCGTCTGCAGCTCGCGGGCGAGCAGCTCGCGGCGCTCGGCGTCGAGCTCGCTCATGACGTCGTCGAGCAGCATCAGCGGCACGCGGCGCCTTTCCCGCGCGAGCACCGCGCGCTCGGCCAGCAGCAGCGCCAGCAGCGCCAGCCGCTGCTCTCCCTGCGAGCCGTACACGCGCAGCTCGTGTCGATCACGGACGATCGCGAGCTCGTCGCGGTGCGGGCCATGGCCGGTAAAGCCTCGCTCGAGGTCGCCGGGCAGGCGCTCACGCAGCTCGGCCATGTACTGCTCCTCGTCGCCGGCGCGCGAGCGCGGCCGGTACTCGAGCGCGGCCTCGCCGCTGCAGCCCAGCTGCGCAGCACGCTCGGCGAAGGGCTCTGCGAGCAGCTCCACAGCCGCCTGGCGGTGGGCGCGGAGCTCCAGCGCACGCGCCGCCAGCTCGCGATCCCACGTGGACAGCGTCGCGTCGGACGCCCGCCCGGAGCGGATGCGCGCGAGCAGCGCGTTGCGCTGGGCGAGCACCTGCGAGTAGCGCCTGCGCGCATCCGCGCGCGCCGGCCAGATCGCGGCGATGACCTGGTCGAGGTGGGCGCGGCGCAGCGCCGGCGGGCCCTTGAGCAGCTCGAGCCGGTCGGGCAGGAAGACGCTCACCAGCGGCCTGGCATCGACGTCGAGCAGCCGCTCCACGGGGGCGCCGTCGGCGGTCATGCGCTTGACCGCCTGCGCGCCCTCGCCGAGCGTACCGAAGGCGACCGTCAGCTCATGCGCGTCGGCGTCGTCGGCGAGACGCACCGTGACGCGCGCGGCCTGCGCTCCGAAACGCACGAGCTCGCGCTCGTTGCGCGTGCGCGGGGAGCGCGCGGTGCAGCCGTAGTAGAGCGCCTCCAGCAGGTTCGACTTGCCGGCCCCGTTGGGGCCGTGGACGACGGTCAGGCCCTCCCCGAACACCGCCTCCGCGCGCGCATACGTGCGAAAGTCGCGCAGCTGCACGCTGACGACGCGCACGCGGACACCTCAGACGTTGAGTCGTATCGGCATGATGAGGTACACGAAGTCGCCGCTGTCGGGCGATTCGATCAGGCCCGGGCGCAGCGGGCTGATCAGCTTCAGCACGAGCTCCTCGGTTTCGATGCTCTCGAGGCCGTCGCGCAGGAACTCGGGGTTGAAGCCGATCTCGAATGCCTCACCGTGGAACGGCACGGGGATCGCCTCGCTGGCCTCGCCGACGTCGGGGGTCTGCGCGGAGACCGTCAGCGTGCCCTCGCTGAAGCTGAGGCGCAGCGGCGCGTTCTTCTGCGCCAGCAGGCTGATGCGGCGCACCACGTCGGTGAGCTCGGCGCTGGAGAGACGCAGCTCGTGCTCGACCGTCTCGGGCAGCAGCTGGCGGTAGTTTGGGAACTGGCCGTCGATCAGGCGCGATGACAGCACCACGTCGCCGATCTCGAATACCGCCTGGTTCTGCCCGACGCTGACCGCGACCGACTCGCTCGACGGCTGCGACTGGGCGATGCGCACGAGCTCCTGCAGGGCGCGGGCGGGGACGTTCGCCTCGAGGCTTCCCTGCAGCGGCGCCTCGAGCGCCGTCTCCTTGACGCTGAGGCGATAGGAGTCGGTCGCGACCATGCGCAGCTCCTGGCCGGAGGCGGAGATGAGGATCCCGGTGAGGACGGGGCGCGTCTCGTCGCGGGAGGCGGAGCGAGCGACGCGCGTCACCGTCTGCACGAACGCCTCGGCGGGCAGCACGACGCGCGTGTCAGGCGACGGCGAGGGCAGAGAGGGAAAGTCCTCTGCTCGCAGGGTGCGCAGGTGGAAGGTGGTTGGCCCGCAGATGATCTCGACGTCCTGCTCGGCGCTGCGCAGCTCCATCGTGAGCTCCTCCACGGGCAGCGAGCGGGCGACGTCGAGCAGCAGGCGCGCGGGGAGAACCACGGATCCCGGTCGGGAGACGTCGGCTTTGAGTGGCACGCGCAGGCCGATCTCCATGTCTGTGGCCAGTAGCTCCGGCGTGGAGTCGGGGAGGGCGGCGACCATGACGCCGGAGAGCGCCTGGACGGCACTGCGCGCGGATGCGACGCGCGTGGTGGTCTGCAGCTGCGCAAGCAGGTCGGAGGCGGAGAGGGAAAGCTTCATGAAGGCATCGTCGGGTAGGGGCTCGTATCAGTAGGGGCTGTGGATATGTGGATTTGGGTCGGGCTGGGTTGAACTGGGGTGCTGGCCGGTGGTGAAGGCTGTGGATGGAACCGGCGAAGTCTCGCAGTATGTCCGGTCGACGGTGGGCGTGGCCGTCATGGCTGTGGGCAGCCGAGCGCTGTGCGCAACTTCTCCACAGCGTCGCGGGTGGCATCGTCGTCGTCGATCAGCGCCGAGGTGCGCCGCCACGCGTGCAGCACGGTCGTGTGGTCGCGTCCTCCGAACTGGCGACCGATGGCTGGCAGCGACTCGGTGGTGAGCTCGCGGGCGAGGTACATGGCGAGCTGGCGCGGCCGGGCGATGCGCGCGGTCCGTGTGGAGGAGATGAGCTCGTCCGGGGAGACGCCGAACTGCTCGCAGGCGGCGGCCTGGATCTCAGAGATCGTGTGCGCTCGCTGGCCTGGCGCGTGCTGGCCGGGATAGAGGCTGTCGAGGACCTCGCCGGCGAGCTCGGCGGTGAGGGGCCTGCCGGTGAGGGAGCTGTAGGCGACGACGCGGATCAGGGCGCCCTCGAGCGCGCGTACGTTGGCGGTGATGCGCTCGGCGATGACGGCCAGCGTGCGGTCGTCGGCTAGCTGGATGCGATCGTGCTGGGCGCGCTTGCGCAGGATCGCCATGCGCGTGGCGAGGTCGGGTGGTTGGATGTCGGCTACGAGCCCAGCCGCGAAGCGCTCGCGCAGCCTGTCCTCGAGCGCCTGGAGGTCGTGTGGCGGCCGGTCGGAGGTGAGGACGATCTGGCGCCCGCCGTCGTGGAGGGCGTTGAAGGTGTGGAAGAACTCCTCCTCGGTCTTGGTCTTGCGCTCGAGGAACTGCACGTCGTCGACGAGCAGCACGTCGACGTCGCGGAAGCGAAGCTTGAAGGCCTCGATGCCGCCTGCGGCGAGCGCGCTGAGGAACTCGTTGGTGAACGCCTCGCCGGTGGTGCTGCGGACCGTTAGGTCCGGGTTGTGCGTGAGCAGCAGGTTGGCGATGGAGCTGAGCAGGTGGGTCTTGCCCACGCCGGGAGGGCCGCAGATGAACAGGGGGTTGTATGCCTGGCCGGGCAGCTCGGCCACGGTCAGCGCGGCGGCGTGGGCGAGCTGGTTGCAGTCGCCGATGACGAACTGGTCGAAGGTGAGCTTCGGGTTGCGCAGGGGCCCGCTCTGCGCCCTGGCGGCAGGATTGCTGGAGTCTGGCGTTCGGCGATCGGATGCGCTCTCGGCGGCGTGCTGCCGGCGCGGGCCGCTGCGCGAGCCGGCAGGACGGCGGTCGTCGCCGGGTGTCGCGGAGGCGACGAGCTCGACGTGTGCGTTGGGGCCGAGGACGAGCTCGACGCTGGCCTGGATGACCCTGCCGAAGCGCTCGCAGACCCAGCGGTACGCGTGTGGCGGGACTTCGACGAGCAGGCGATCGCCGGTGAGCTCGCATGCTCGCAGCGGCTCGAGCCAGATGCGGTAGGTCGGCTCCTCGACGACGAGCGCAAGCTGTGCCTGCACCCGCGACCATATGTGCTCGAGCTCACGGCTCACGGCAGCGCGAATCCGCTCCTCTCCCAGAGACAGTGCTGATGGCTATTCGAAGGAGGGCCCGGGGGCCCGGTTCGGCGACTATACCCAACGCCTGTCGAGCCTCTCGGGGGCTGCCCGCATTTGGCGAGAAAAACACCGCGCATCGACGTGCGCGCCGCGGTCCTATACTGCAGGCCGGCATGAAGCGCACCTATCAGCCCAAGAAGCGCAAGCGCGCCCGCGCGCACGGGTTTCGTGCGCGCATGGCCTCGCGCGCGGGCCGGCTCACGCTCAAGCGGCGTCGCAGCAAGGGACGCAAGCGCCTGTCGACCTGAGGGCCGTGGTGGCGCGCACCCCAAGGCCGGCGGAGGTGCGATGACACCGCGGTCGTCATCGCGCGGGCGCCTGTCACGCAGCGCGGAGTTCGAGCGCGTCTATCGCCAGGGGCGCTCGACTGCCAACCGTCATCTGGTTCTGTACACGTTTCCGAACCCGTCGTCGGTGAGGCCGAGGCTGGGGTTGTCGGTCTCGCGCAAGGTGGGAGGCGCGGTGCAGCGCAACAAGGTCAAGCGGCTGCTGCGGGAGGCGTTCGCCCACGCGGAGGGCGAGCTGGCGGGTGGCCAGGATGTGGTCGTTGTCGCCCGCCCGCCGGCCGGCGAGCTGGCTGAGCGCGAGGGTCTCGCCGGCATGGATGCGTCGCTTGCGGAGCTGATCGCCAAGGCGGGCCTGCGGGCGGGCGCGTCGGAGGGCGCGGAGGGGGACGGGACGTGAGCGGGTCGGCGTCGCACGCCGCTGCGCCTACGCACGGCGCTGTGCGGCTCGCGCGCATGATTGCGGTCACGCCGATCGTCCTGTACCAGCGCTACGTGTCGCCGGCGATTCCGAGGCGCTGCAAGTACGAGCCCACGTGCTCGCGCTATGCGGTGGAGGCGATCGGCCGGTACGGCATACTTAGGGGCCTGGTGCTCGCCGGGTGGCGTCTGCTGAGGTGCAACCCGTTCAGCCACGGCGGATACGATCCGGTGGAGGCCCAGCGACTGTTCAGGATCGGGAGTCCCAGCGGGAGCCCCGATCGTGCCGGTTGAGCGGGCGCACGGCGCGCAGCCCGCGTCCGGCGCACAGCCGTATCGCATCAGCACCACCGCCGCGCCCCCGACCACGACCGCCGACGAGATCTCCTAGAGCATGCCAATCCTCGCCAACGTGATCCAGGACGCGTTCTCGCCCCTGATCAGCGTCTTCGAAGAAATCATGGTCTTCATCCACGCCCACGTGGTGGGCGGGAGCTGGGGGCTGTCGATCGTCGGCCTGACGGTGCTGATCCGGGCGATCCTGGTGCCGCTGACCTACAAGCAGCTGAAGTCGATGCAGGAACTGCAGCGGCATGCCCCCGAGCTGAGCGCGATCAAAGAGAAGTACAAGGAGGACAAACAGCGCCAGCAGCAGGAGATGATGAAATTCTACCAGGAGCACAAAATCAATCCTTTGGCGTCCTGTCTGCCGCTGCTCATGCAGCTCCCGGTGTTCATCTCGCTGTTCTACATGCTGCGCACGGACCTCAAGAAGCACATCTGCGGCCCCGCGCTGACGGCGCACCACATCGTGACGTCCAAGGCGATCGAAAAAGCGACCTGCAACGAGGTGGCCCCGCACTCGGCGAAGTTCCTGTTCATCCCCGACATCACCAACAAGGCGACCGGGATCGTGCTGGTCGTGCTGATCGTGCTCTACGTCGGCTCGCAGCTGGCCTCGACGCTGATCGCGACCGCCACCGCCGATCCCAACCAGCGCCGTCTGATGCTGCTGCTGCCGGTGATCTTCGTCGTGATCCTCTACCGCTACCCGGCCGGCCTGCTGGTGTACTGGATCACGACGAACCTGTGGACCGTGGGGCAGCAGTTCCTCATCCGCCGCCGCCTGCCGCCACCGCCAAGACCCACGGCCACCGCCAACGGCAAGCCGACGCGCTCGCTGAAGCAGGCGATTGTCGACGCGGCCGGCGGCGCAGCGACGCCAGCTCCACAGCCGGAGGTTGCCGGCGCGTCGGCCCCGATCTCGACAGGCCCGCCGCCACCGCGGCCACCGCGCAAGAAGAAGAAGCGCTCGGGTAGAAGGCGATGAGCGACCGCGACGACGACGCTCCGGAGGCGGAGCTCGAGCCGGTGGAGCTGCTCGAGGAGCTGCTCGAGGAGATCGTCGACGCGCTGCGCCTCGAGGCGGACATCCACGTCGAGGAGCGCGACGGCATCCTCAGCGGCCGCCTCGACGGCGAGGACGTGGGTCTGTTCATCGGCAGGCACGGCCAGACGATCGACGCCGTGCAGCACCTCGCGCAACGGATCGTCTTCCCCGACGGCCCGTCGTCGGTGCGTGTAGTGATCGACGCCAATGGCTATCGCGACCGCCGCGCCGATGCGCTGCGCGGGGAAGCCGACGACGCCGCCGACGAGGCGCTGGCCACCGGCAAGCCGGTCGAGCTCGACCCGCTGCCGCCGTTCGAGCGGCGGATCGTGCACGAGTACCTGCGCGACCGCGGCGATGTGGAGACGCACAGCGAGGGCAACGAGCCCGAGCGGTATCTCGTGGTCACGCCGCTGGCGGATTGACCGGCCCGCGGCACGTTTCACGGGAAACATCCGTCCGCAGGCCCTTGAAGTGATGAGCGATGAGGGGAAACACCTGCGGACGCTTGCCGCGAGCAGAGCTCTGAGCACCGACGCGCTGTCGCAACTCGACGCCGTGCTGGCGCTGCTGCAGGCCGACGAGCACGCGCCGACGACGATCCGCGACCAGGATCGGGCCGCGCGGGTGCATGTGGCCGACTCGCTGGCGGCGCTCGAGCTCGATGCGGTGAAGGCAGCGCAGCGGATCGCCGACCTGGGCAGCGGCGCGGGCTTTCCCGGCCTGGCGCTCGCGGTGGCGCTGCCGGGGGCGGAGGTCAGCCTGGTGGAGAGCCAGCGGCGCAGGTGCGAGTTCCTGGAGCGGATGTGTACGGCTGCGGAAATCGACAATGCGTGCGTGGTGTGCTCGCGCGCGGAGGAGTGGCGCGCGGGGATCGCGCGGTGCGATGTCGTGACGGCGCGGGCGCTTGCGCCGCAGCCGGTGGTGCTCGAGTACGCGGCGCCGCTGTTGCGGATGGGCGGGACGCTGGTCGACTGGCGCGGCAGGCGCGACGAGGCGGCCGAGCGCGCTGGCGAGCGCGCCGCGGCCGTGCTGGGCCTGAGTCTGGTGGAGGTTCGCCGGGTGGTGCCTTTCGAGGGCGCGAGCGATCACCACCTGCACGTGTTCGTGAAGACGGACGAGACACCGGCGCGGTTCCCGAGGCGGGCTGGGATGGCGCGCAAGCGGCCGCTGGGGGCGTGACGGGGAGGCGGGGCTGGCGCACGTTGCGCGACTTTGGCGTCGATGTGCAGCCACGCGCGCGCGATCGGCGCTAGCGTGCGGGCGCATGGGCACGGTTTACGCGATCGCCAACCAGAAGGGCGGCGTGGGCAAGACGACGACGGCGGTGAACGTGGCGGCGTGCATCGCAGAGGCCGGCTACGAGACGCTGCTGGTCGACTGCGACCCGCAGGCGAACGCGACGGTGGGGCTGGGCATCGCGCGCTCGCAGACGCCCGGGCTGTACGAGGTGCTGTCGGGCGCGGCGAGGGCGCAGGAGGCGCTCGTGGACACGCCGATTCCGGGTCTGCGCGCGCTGCCGGCGGGCCCTGACCTGGCGGGCGCGAACATCGAGCTGCCGCGCATCGAGGGCTATGAGTACCGCCTGCGCGAGTGCCTGGAGCCGGCGCGGGACGACTTCCGCTACATCCTGCTCGACTGCCCGCCGTCGCTGGGGCCGCTGACGGTGTGCGCGCTGGTGGCCGCCGACCGCGTGATCGTGCCGGTGCAGACGGAGTACTTCGCGCTGGAGGGCCTGGCGGGCCTGCTCGAGACGCTCGCGCTGGTGCGCCGCGAGCTGAACCCGGGGCTGACGGTGGCTGGGATGCTGCTGACGATGCACGACAGCCGCACGCGCCTTGGCCAGGACGTGGAGCGCGAAGTACGCGCGCACTTCCCGGACCTGGTGTTCGACACTGTGATCCCGCGCAACGTGCGCGTGGGCGAGGCTCCCAGCTACGGTCTGCCGGTGACCCACCACGATCCGCACAGCGCGGGCGCGGAGGCGTATTTCGAGCTGGCGAAGGAGGTGGCGGCGCGTGGCTAAGCCGAAACCTGGCATGGGGCGCGGGCTGGGCGCGATCCTGTCGGTGTCGGCGGAGGGCACGCGCGAGGACTCGGAGCAGCTGCGCGAGCTGCCGGTCGAGCAGATCGAGCCCAACCCGAACCAGCCGCGGCGGCGGTTCGACCAGGAGTCGCTGGAGGCGCTTGCGGGGTCGCTGGGCGAGCGCGGGGTGCTGCAGCCGGTGCTCGTACGCCCGCGGCCGGGTGGCGGCTTTGAGCTGGTGGCGGGCGAGCGGCGCTGGCGCGCGGCGCGCATCGCGGGCCTGCGGAGCATCCCGGCGATCGTGCGCGAGCACGAGGACGCCCACGCGCTGGAAGCGGCGCTGGTGGAGAACATGGCGCGCGAGGACCTCAACCCGATCGAGGAGGCGCGCGCGTGCGCGGCGCTGGTGGAGGAGCTCGGCCTGACGCGCGAGGACGTGGGGCGTCGCGTGGGGCGCAGCCGCGTGGCGGTCAGCAACCTCGTGCGCCTGCTGGACCTGCCGGACGAGGCGGTCGAGCTCGTGCAGTCGGGCGCGCTCAGCGAGGGCCACGGGCGGGCGCTGCTGCTGGCGCACGACCACGGCGACCGGCGCAGGCTCGCGCACGAGGCGGCCGAGCAGGGGTGGTCGGTGCGAGTGACGGAAGAGCGCGCGCGTGAGAGCAACGCCGAGGCGGCGCCCGGCAAACCCGCCGAGCGCGCGGGTGCGCGGCGCGTGCACCCCGACCAAGAGCATGCGGCACGGGAGATAGCGCAGGCGCTCGGCTCGGCGCTTGGGGCGGACGTGCGCGTGAAGCCGACCAGCGACGGCCGCTACAGCGCCCAGCTGTCTTTCGAGACGCCCGAGGAGGCGCTCGAGCTGGCGCAGCGGATTCGGCCGCGGGTGCTGGCGTAAAGGCCGAGCGAGCATGACCGGCGTGGCCGCTCGGCGCATCTGACCGCCACAAGCGTCGTGCCTGTCTTGAAATATGGACATCGGCACGCGTGGGTGCGATGTCCTAGAATTCCGACATTCAGCCAAAATGCTACGATGTCCGGATATGTCGGCATCTGCAGACCAGGATCCCAGCACCGACTCGCTTCGCCCCGACCAGCCCTTCAGGCTGTATGGCGCCGCTTCGATCGGCCCCGCGATCCGGCACTACCGCGAAGAAGCCGGTTTGACCCAGGAGCAGCTCGCCGAGTTGGCGGGGCTCAACCGGACGTATCTCTCCGATCTCGAGCAGGGCAAGCAGTCTGAGCAGACGCGCCGCATCCTGCGCGTCTTGAAGCTGCTGGGCGTACGGGCGACGCTGGAGAAGGCCGACTGGTGATGCCGGGGCGGCTGGCTATCTGGCTCTACGGCCGCGAGGTCGCTGTCGTCGAGAAAGAGCGCAAGAACCGGCTGCGCCTGTCCTACACCGAGGACGCGCTTGCCAGATACCCAGGCGGCACGCCGCTGCTGTCGCTCGCGCTGCCGCTCACGCGCGACCGCTACCCCAACGGCGCGACGCGCGCGTTTCTCGACGGCCTGCTGCCGGAGGGCGAGCCGCGCCTGGCGATCGCGGCCGACCTCAACCTGCCCGCAAGCGACGTGTTCGGCCTGCTCAGTGCCCTGGGCCGGGACTGCGCGGGGGCTCTGGTGATCCAGCCGGAGGGCGACCAGCCGCCGCCGGCGCCGACGACGCGGACCGCCGAGCCGCTCACGGCGGACGACCTCGCCGAGCTGGTCGCGAACCTGCGCAGCGCCCCCCTCGGCGTGAATCGCAACGTCCGCCTGTCGCTCGCGGGCGTTCAGGAGAAGCTGCTGCTCACGCGAATGCCCGACGGCGCGTGGGGTCGCCCGGTGGCCGGCACGCCCTCGACGCACATCCTCAAGCCCGAGATCGAGCGCTTCCACAGCACCGTCGAGAACGAGGAGTTCTGCATGCGTGTCGCCAAGCACCTCGGGCTCGCAGTGGCGGAGGTCGAGACGATCACCGTCGACGACCGCCAGGTCCTGGTCGTGGAGCGCTTCGACCGCGTGATCGAGCCCGACGGGATGGTCCATCGGGTCCATCAGGAGGACTTCTGCCAGGCGCTTGGGCTGCCCCCGGACCGGAAGTACGAGCAGGACTCGGGCCCAACGCTCGCCCGCGTCGCGGGCGTCCTTCGGGATGTCGCCGATCCCTCGGCGCTCGCTACGCTCTTGCGGGCGGCCACCCTCAACGTGGCGCTCGGTAACTGCGACGCGCACGGCAAGAACTTCGCGCTCCTGCACACCGAGTCGGGCGCCCTGCGGATGGCCCCGCTCTACGACCTGCTTTCCACGCGGCTGTACCCGCTCGACGACAAGCTCGCGATGTACGTCGACAGCGTGCAGAAGGCCGACCGGGTGACGGCGGATCGCATCCTCAACGAGGCGGTGCGCTGGGGCCTGACGCGCGCGAGCGCCGACGAGCTCGTCTCGGATCTTTTGGAGCGCCTGCCTGCCGCGATATCGGCGGCGGCCGATGGGATCGACGGGCTGCCGTCAGAGCTGCCCGAGTTGGTCGCGGAGAGGGTCAAGCGACTGGGGGGCTCCCTGCCCCTCGCGGACCGCTCCCGATGAGCCGATTGCGTTCGCTCGGTCGCGAGCGCCGGTGTGGCAGCGGTAAGATGGCCGGCGGTGCGGCGCTGCGGATCGTGGCGTCCCGGTGCCCGGGCGATTAGCTCAGTTGGTTAGAGCGCTTCTCTGATAAGGAAGAGGTCCCAGGTTCGAATCCTGGATCGCCCATCGCTGAATCTTCTGTATTGGAGCTGGATTCGGCGACCTTGAGCGGCGGGGATCGTCTCCACGCGAGCCTGAGGCGGATCACGGTCCTCAGGCAGGGGGTCGCGTTGTAGTGCAGCAGTCGCCCGGTGAGATACGGCGGGATCTGGACGCCCGACGCCGAAGACTGCGGCGAGCACCGTGCTGAACATGGTGGCGGTGTTCGCGGCGTTGAGAAGCTGATTGGCCGGGCCGACTCCACCACGCTGAGGCATGAGTTCGAGTCAGCCTCGCCGCTACCCTGGCGCGGCGAGGCTGGGGATCAGACGGGGCGACGCCGGCGCCTCGATGCCGTTCGCCAGATCGTCGATCACGCCAGCCAGGTATTTGCAGTGCGATTCCTGTGGCGCCTTTCCCGCCACCGCGACATTTCAGCCCACCTCCGCCTCCGTCGCGAGAGCCCTGCGCACGAAGTCGTCGGCCACGGCGAACGGGGCAGGATCCTCACCGGCGGTTGCAGCCAGCACCGCGAGGTCGTCGTAGAAGGAGTCGGGCAGCATCGTGGAGTTGGGCTTGGCGGCACCGTTCACGATAACCACACGTTTCTCGTGTCGCTGCCAGAGGAGATAGAGGCGGTAAAGCATCTGCCCGTGTCTGTCGCGCGCCTCGTGCAGATGCCCGCACGTGCCATGCATCGAGTCGTGCGAGCTGGTGTCCTTCCACTGGTCTGGTCCCGTGCTGCGCACGGCATCGACGATCGCCAGCAATTGGGTCCGAACGGCCGGCGGCTGACGAAGCAGGAAGTCGAACGCGGGCACATTGCGCCCGGCATCCTCGGTCGTGACAAGCCACTCAACGCCCCAAAGCACAGCCCAACACTATTCGCGCGCGGAGTCCTGGCAAGCAAACTTGGCGCGCTCACGCCGTTGCATTCATGCCACATCTTTGTTATCCTTCAACTATGCCCAGGCAACCCGCTCACCAGAGCGCGCTCAACGCGCTGCTGACCGATGTCGAGCTTGCCGACCACGCACGACGAGTCCAGGCCCTGCGTTCACGTAACGCTCTACTGACGGTGTTGGAGAGAGCCCGTGAGCAGCAGGGCATTACCAAGCGCGAGCTGGCGGCGCGTGCTGGTCTCGAGGCTTCCAGCGTACGGCGACTGCTGACCTCCGAGGCAGCAAACCCAACAACCGACAACGCCTTCCGCCTCATGGCTGCCATGGGCATCTCTCTCGAGGCGACGATGCCGACCGGCGAACGCGTCCAGCTCATAGACGCCAACACCTAGTCTTCGGCCGCTGATTGCTCCTGTCATCGCATGAGAGTCCCGGCACGGCACGCAGCTGACAGACGAGCTGGGGCCGCACCGAATGTGACATTTGACGCATGACGGCAGGCGCCAGCGTGAGGTCCTCCTGACGATTGCTAGTACCCTACGCCTGCAGCACAAGTCGCCGACGTCCCCCAACCGCCGACGCATATAGGAGAAGAAAATGAGTCGAACCGACGACGATGGAGCCGTATCCGCAGGAGCCCACGAGACCTCGCCGCTGATGGTCGGGATCATCGGGATCTCGATTCCGGTGTCACTGCTGGCACTGGCCGCAGCCACCGAAAGCGCCGTTGCCCTGGTCTTCGCCGTGCTGTCGATGCTGGCAGTCGGCGCCGCGACCCTGGCGTTCGTCCTGCGCCTGGCAAGCGACCCCGCCGAGCTCGAGGGCGGCGCAGCACACATCGAGTAGGCGGCGTCAGCCGCCTGGCTTGCGCCCGTGCGCGCCGGCCGCAGCCCACTCGAACGATGGCCTTACAGTCGCCGCCGGGGTTCGCTCACCCGGCGGCGACGTTGGCCGGCTTGGGCTCTGGCGAGCCCTACGAAACCACCACGGTGAATTTCGCGCTCGCCGTCTGGTGGACACTCTTCGTCCGGTCGGTGACGGTCACCGTGATCGGGAACGAGCCGCCGCCGGGGTAGCTCGACGCCTTCACCGTTCCGGACAGCAGTCCGGTGCGGCCCAGTTTGAGGCCTTTGGGGAGTTGTCCGGCCGTCAGCTTCCATGCGTACGGTGTGATCCCGCCAGCCGCGTCCAGCTGCTGCGCATAGTGAGCCCCGGGGGTGACCTCGGGGACCGAGGCGGTGGTGATGTGCAACCCGAGGACCGTCAGCGTGAATTTCTGGACGCTTTCGGCGCCGATCCCGTTTTCGGCCGTGAACGTGATCTTGAAGGTCCCGATCTGTGTCGGGGTGCCGGACAGCACGCCGTCCGCATACGACACGCCCGTTGGCAGCGTGCCCCACTCTTCGATGAACGGCGACGGCGTGCCGGTCGCGGTCACGGTGAAGCTGCCGGCCGCCCCGTAGGTGAACGTCGCCGAGTCCGCGGAGGTGATCTTGGCCGGCGCGTCCACGGTGAGCGTGAAGCTCTGCGCCGTGAGGGCGACGCCGTTGTCCGCCGTGAAGACGATGTGGAAAACGCCTTCCTGCGTCGGCGTGCCGGACAGGACGCCGGTTGCCGAGTCGAATTCCACTCCGTGTGGCAGCGCCCCGATCTCTTCGATCGTGCCCGGCGTCGGTGTTCCGATCGCGCTCACCGTGAAGCTGCCAGCCGCACCCTCCGTGAAGGTGGTGCTTTCGGCGGAGGTGAACGTCGGCGCGGAGTCCACCGTCAGCGTGAAGTGCTGAACCGCGTCCAAGCCCACGCCGTTGCTAGCGGTGAACGTCACGTGGTAGACGCCTTCCTGCGCCGGCTTGCCCGACACGACGCCGGTGCTGGAGTCGAACGTCACGCCTTCGGGCAGCGTGCCCGACTCGGCGATCGCCGGTGCCGGTGTGCCCGTGGCCGTGACGGTAAAGCTTTCTTCGTCGCTCTCGGTGAACGTGGCGCTGCTCGCCGACGTGATCGCCGGCGCCGCGTCGACCGTCAGCGTGAAGTGCTGGACGGCGTTCGAGCCGACGCCGTTGCTCGCCGTGAACACGATGTGGTAGACGCCTTCCTGCGTCGGCGTGCCCGACAGCACGCCGGTGCTCGGGTCGAATCCCACGCCGTTCGGCAGCGTGCCCGACTCGGAGATGCCCGGCGTCGGAAAGCCCGTCGCCGTGACCGTGAAGCTGCCTTCGGCCCCCTCGGTGAACGTCGCGCTTTCTTCGGAGGCGATCGCCGGCTCTTCGTCGATCGTCTCGCTGGTCGCGCCCGACGAGCCAGCGTAGTTGGAGTCGCCCGCGTACGTTGCGGTCACTTCATCGCTGCCCGTGTGACCCAGGTGCGTTTCGCACGTTGCCGTGTCTGGCGAGCTGAGGCTCAGCGGCTGTGAGCCGCACCCGGCGATCGGCCCTGAGCTGTCGGAGAACGACACGGTGCCGGTGGGAGTGCCCGCGCCGGGGGCGACGGGAGCGACGGTCGCGGTGTACGTGACCGGCGCGCCCACGACGCCCGTGCCTTCGTCCGAGGAGCTGACGGCCGTGGTCGTCGCCACGCCCGGCGAGGTGGCCGAGGTGAGGTGGGCGGTGAGGATGTTCCGGTACAGCGCCGGGTCCTTTTCACCGATTTTGTATCGCGCCGAGGGGTTGGTGCCGAGCACCGTCCCCGCCTTTTCCACCGGTTTCGGCAGCCGGTAGCCGGAGAACACCATCGTCAGCGACCCGTCCGGGTTCTGCACGACGGCGGGACCGTACGCGCGGCCGGAGTAGTAGGCGCTGATGCGCAGCGGTTCGTCTTTGCCTTCGGCGAACGCCTTGTCCTGGGCGGCTGATGCGGAGAACGTGTAGTCGGTGCTGAGCACCACCTTCGGCACCGACCATTCCTTGCCGTTGGTCGAGCTCGTGTAGAAGATCTGGTTGAACGCGTCGCTGTCGCCGTCGGTCGCCCACGCGCCCGAAAGGAACATGCCGAGGGTGCCGTTCGGGTTGGTGACGATCGTGCCGCGCGAGCCCACGTAGCGCAGCTGGATCTTGTCGGCTTCACCCGGCGCGAGGTTGGTGGGGCTGGTGTTCGACGGGCTCGTCTGCTGGTCGGGGTTGGAGATGTCGTTGTAGGAGCCCGTGTCGTTGCCCGTCCCCGACGTCGAGCCGCTGACCGCGCCGAGGTCGGTGAAGTTGATGCCGTTTTCGGTGTACGCGGCGCGCAGCTCGGTGAGGTCCTCGTTGTTGCCGAACAGCTTCTCCGGCCCCTTCGAGGACGTGTTCTTGCCCTCGCCGATCTGTTCGAGCGTGGAGACCGGCGCGATCGCGGCGTTGGGGCCGCCGATCCAGTTGCCTTCCTTCACCGAGCCCGTGCCGCCGCTGCAGCCGCCGAGGTCGTAGCTGCCCGCCGGCACGCCGGACTGTGTCGCCGGCGCATTGCTTGTGCACGTCACTTCCTGGATCGGCTTGCCCACTTCGGTGCCGAGGTAGATCTTGAACGACCCGGTGCTGGGCAGCGGCTCGCTGGGGTGCACCGACGGCGTGTAGTTGATCGTCGACGTCGTCTGCAGCGTGATCGTCCCGGCTTTGAAGGTTGAGCCGCTGACCGGCCCGTTGGTGGTGCCCACGATGAAGTACGCGAGGATCTTCTGCGTGTAGAGGACGACCGTCGCGCCGTTGGGAGCGCCGGGGTAGCTCGGCAGCGTGCCGACGATGCCGTCGGGAGCCTTCAGGCCGGTGGTCACCGTCGCGTCGGGCGGCAGGATCGGGTCGGCGGTGATCGCGTCGCCCTGGTGCACCACCAGCGCCGAGCCGCTCGTGGTGGTGCAGTTCTCGATCTTGGTCGTCGGGTTTGCGTTCGCCTGCGCGCAGTAGACGGTGTCGCCGTCGATGTACACGCGGTTGGGAGCGTCTTCGTTGAGGATGAAGGTCGTCAGCGGCGAGACCACGGAGTTGCCGTTGAGGATCCTGACTTCCGCCAGGCCGCCTTCCCCGCTGGTTATGTTCGGCCCCTTGGGGATCGTGTACGTCGCGCCCGGCACGACGGTTTTCGTCCCCAGCGCTTCGGGGTTGGCCGTGGCGATCACCTGCACGATGTCGTCATGGGCTTTCACCGTCAGCGCACTGGAGCCGGCGACCGTGCAGCCGGTCAGCTCCGCGCTCGGCGTGCTGCTCGTGCCTGTGCAGGTGATGATCGATTTCGATGGCGAAGCCGCGTTGTAGTCCTCATACGGGCCGCCGACGATGTGCTCGGGAGAGTTTTCGCCGCCGAGCGTGGAGACGGGGATGTTGACACCGCCGCTGGTCGGGACTTCCACTTCGGCTTCGGCGTATGTGTTCGGATCGATCCCCACCGATTCGGTGCCCGGCAGCGTCGCGAGCGGGTCCGCGGCGGACGGTTCGACGGTGTGCGCGAGCAGGCCGACCCCTTCGTAGTCGCCGGCGGGCCGGTTGAGCGTGTACAGCTTGGTGGAGCCGCCGATCGAGGCCACGTACGGGTGTCCCTGCCCGTCGTCGTTGGTGTCCGCCGTCGGGCAGTAGCCAGGGTTCTGCTCGAGCGCTTTGCCCTCGCTGGTCCAGGTCTTGCCGTTGTCGGTGGAGCGCGCGACCGTGATCGCCTCGTCGGCGTCCTTGGGCCGGTAGTCGAAGTACCCGGTCAACGAGCCGTCGGCGTTGCGCACGACGTCGGGGAAGTAGTAGGGCGAGAACGGCAGCGTGCTGCCGGCGGGCTGGGAGACGGGCGCGCCGGTCTCGTTTTCGCCCTCTTCCTTGCTGCAGTAGCCGCTGAGCGGGCCGGGCGTACCGGCGACGCCACTCGGGTAGGGCACCGCGGCGCTCGTGGCGGGATACACGGCGAGGTTGGGCTCGCTGACGCCGCCGAGCGTGGTTTCGCTGCCGCCGAAGGCGAAAGTGGGAAGCAGGTCGGAGCTCGAGTAGGCGCCGCCCGCGGACGGGTTGCCCTGCGACGCGTTCCACGGTCCCCCCGAGATCGTGTCGACGACGGGCGCTTCGGGTGTGTACGTGGTGGCGCTTTCCGCCGCTGCCGTCGCGGACACTACGAGGCTGGTCGCGCTTGCTCCGGCGAGCGCGAGAGCAGCGAACACGAGGGCACTCAAAGTCCTTATACGACGCACGAAAGCTCCAATCCTTGGGGGTGAGGTACGCGCCTTCTACCAGCTTCGATTTCAGGCAGTGGCCACAATCACGGGATCTTCACGTTGTAAACGAAAGCCAACGTGCCCTGGACCTGCGACTACGGTCCCGTGAACCCTCCTGCGTAGCACGGCCCGCCTTCGCAGTCGTCGCTCTGCGGGATCGCCCCTTCGTAGAAGTCCGACACCAGCTTCTGCTCGGTGCCGGGCTCTCCTCGGGGTGCCGAGTGGGGGTCTTCGCCGCTTTCGTCAGGGACGTTTTGGCGGGGAGGCGGTTCGACTCCGATGAAGTGACCGGATCCCGGTGAGCTTTCGCGGATGGGGCCGATGTCCCAGTAGTAGATCGCGGAGCCCGTGAAGGGGTAGCGGCTGATCCCGGGGACGTCCCAGAGCATCTTGGTGTTTGGCCAGCGGTGTTTGTAGAGGGCTGGCAGGTGGGCCGAGGCGCCGATCGTTCGCGCCTCGACTTCGGCCTGGTAGTTGGTGACCTGGTGATCGCCGAACGCGACGTTCAGCAGTACCTGGTGCGCCGGCGTGTCGGGCAGCGGATCGGAGGTCATCCGGTCGGCGTATCCGTCCGGCTCGCCGCGATCCCAGAGCATCTGCATCATGTCGAACATGAGGGGATGAGGTTCGCTGGGGTAGGAGAAGCTGAACAGCTCTTCGAACGGAGTGAAGTCGACCGAGCGTGGGACCAGGACGGAGTAGTTCATAGCTCCCACCCCCAGTGACGCGCGCGTGAAGTCCGGCGAGATCGCCGTCAGCGCGCCGCCCATGATCCCGCCCTGGCTGTTGCCGTTGTAGAACAGGTGGCCGGTATCCAGCACCGAGCCGGTGGCGAGCGTGCCGTCCTGATGGAAGGCCGGGTCCGTGCTGAAGCCGGACGGGCTGATCATCGCCCGGCCGAGGTACAGCTCGTCGAGCATGCCCTGCTGGAGCCGGTCGGGGATCGCCGGGAACGCCGAGACGTTCTGCAACGCGGCGAGCACGACCGGTTCGTCCGATTCGGCCATGCCGATCTCGTCCGTGGCGCACTGGACGATCTTGTAGTCCTGCGAGAGGCTGCGCTGAGGGCTCGAGTCCACCTCCGAGGCACTGCCCAGCAGCCCGTGCCCGTACAGCGCAGGTCGTGCCGCTTCAGCCGGACCGGTGGTTGCCGAGAGCGGGATGATGCAGTCGAAGTTCGCCGTCCAGGTCCCGCTCTGGATGGGCGCGCCTTCGCTGTCCAGCTGCATGGTCCCGCCCGGCCCGCAGTTGGGGAACAGGAAGCAGGGGACTTCGAAGGTGCCCTTGACCCGGCGCGCTATCTGCCCGGGGTTGGGTTCGTTTTCGACGCTTGTGACCTGGAAGCTCGGCGAGACGCCTTCGGGGATCCCGTTGCCCAGGTTGAAGTCCCCGAGTTGCGCGAAGGCGTCGTTGCGCATCGCCAGCATGCGGCTTGTGTTGTTGGCGTCGCTCGCGACGGTGAAGTCCCACGCCAAATAGAGTTCGCTGCGCTGGATGCCCGAGCTTTCCAGCAGCGAGAAGATTTCTTCGAAGTGCGGACGGCGAGCATTGATCGCTTCCTGTTCGGAGGGAACGTCGTCGCGGTAGTAGCGGAACGCCGCCGGCGCTTCCAGGTGCTGGTGGTGGGCATTGGTGAGGTTGCGCAGCGCGACGATGTACCGATGCCCCGCGGTGAAGTTGACGGCAGGATGGATCTCCAGCAGCGCCTTGGATGGTTCCGCGTGTGAGTCGATCTCAACCCAGATCGGCCAGCGCTGTCCGGTCTGCGCGTCGATCACGACGACGGGCGCTTCGCTGCGGGTGTACTGGGCGAGGCGGTTGATGGGAACAGCTTTCATCGCCCGCACGTCTTTGGTCGTGTTGACGCCGGGGACCTTCAGCAGGATCACCGATCCGGGGCTGAACCCGTCGGAGGCGTTGTAGGGGCTCGCTTCGATGTGCGCGCCTTCGCGGTTCGCCGGCATCGCTGCGGTCTTGAAGTCCACCCTGCGCCCCGTGGGGCTGCTGGGGTCGGCGACCGTGTAGTAGTCGTCCGGGAAGGGCAGCATGCAGGTCGCGTTTCCCGGGTCGGCGATGAACTCGCAGCCTTCGCTGGTTTCGATAGGCGGCAGGGCCTCCTCAGAGGCTGCGCTCGAGGTGTGGCGCGATCCTGAACGCGCCGGTCGAGCGTTTGCGATCGCGCCAGGCGCGATGCCGAGCGCGAGCAGCGCGATCGCCAAGACAGTCCGCAGGTGAGCCCTCATCCCGTTCCCCCGTTTCCCCCGAGCACCGCCGCGACCCCAAGGTACCTCGGCAGCCGACTCGATCTCTCCGGAGCACATGCTAACGGCAGGGCGCACCCCGCGCGAGCTTCACGATGCGAGTTGCGCGCTGGCGGCGGTCAGCCGCGCGCGCCACTGCTCGGTGCTCCACCGCGCGGGCTCGGTCTCTTCGAGGAAGCGCTCGAGCACCGCGACGAAGCGCCCCGGCGCCTCGAGCTGCGGCATGTGCCCGGCGTCGTCGAAGATCTCCAGGCGGCTGCCGGGGATCGCCGCGTGCGCGTGCTCGCCGTGGGCGACGGGGATGATGCGGTCGCCGCGGCCCCACATGATCAGGACCGGCATCCCCTCCGCGAGGTACAGGCGGTCGCCGGCGTGGACGCGCTGGCCCTCGGTGGAGACCACCGCGCGCAGCGTGGCCAGGAATGCCGAGCGCCGCTCGCCGTCGGCGAGCGAGGCGTATCCGCGCGCGACCTCCGCGACGTCGGTGCTCGGGCGCAGCCCGATGGCGGCGAGGCCGCGCGCAAGGGCCGATCCGACGGCGCGTCCGGGCCCGGCGGTCGCGGCGATGAACAGATCCGCGCCCGGGAGCGCGGCGGCGCGCAGGACGGGACTCACCTCGGGCCCGAGCCCGCCGCTCGAGACGAGCACCAGGCGCTCGGTGGCCTCGGGGAACTGGTAGGCGAACTGCATCGCGATGCCGCCGCCGAGCGAGTGCCCGACGAGCGTCGCGCGATCGTGGCCGAGCGCGACCAGCAGGTCGCGCAGGGCCGCGGCGAGCGCGCCGAGGGAGTAGTCGCCGCCGCCGGGCGCCGAGCTGCCGTGTCCGGGGAGGTCGGGGGCGATCACCGTGTGGCGAGCCGCGAGCGGCTCGATCACCGCGCGCCAGTTCTCGCAGGTGCCGGCCATCCCATGGATCAGGAGCAGCACCGGGCCGCTGCCGGCCTCGAAGTAGGTCACGGGACGGCCATGGAGCGCGACGGTCTGGGGCGCGATCGTATCCACGCGTCCATCGTGGCAGCTGCGGGCGCCGTCCGTTTACGTAGTTAGCCCGCGGGACGACGGCGGCTTTCCGCGGCTGGCGGCCGCCGCGCGCGCCCGTAGCCTGACATCCATGGACGGAGCCCAGAGCCCCAGGCGCATCGTGATCTGCGGCGGCGGCGTGGCTGCCGTCGAGGCGCTGCTGGCGCTGCGCGCGCTGCTGAAGGTCGGCGTGGAGCTGCACCTCATCGCCCCCAACCGTCACTTCGTCTACCAGCCGTTGTCGGTCGCGGCCCCGTTCGACCTCGCCGAGACGCACCTGTTCGAGCTCGCGGAGACCGCCGAGGAGCACGGCGCGAGACTGCACGCGGACTCGCTCGAGAGCGTCGACACGCACGGCCGGCGCGTGCGCCTGGCGATCGGCGAGGACCTCGACTACGACGCGCTCGTGATCGCGATCGGCGCGCGGCGGCTCCAGTGGCTGGAGGGGGCCGTGCACTTCGGCGGGGCCGCCGACGTGAAGGCGTTTCGCGAGATGCTCGAGCGGTTCGTGTCCGGGGCAGATCAGCGACTGTGCTTCGTCAACCCGGCTGGAGCCGCCTGGACGCTGCCGCTGTACGAGCTGGCGCTGCTGACCGCCGCGCACCTCGCCGACGCCGGCGTGATCGGCGCCGAGCTGACCGTGGCGACGTCCGAGGAGGACCCGCTCGCCGTGTTCGGGCCGGCGGCCGGCCGGATGCTGCGCGACCTGCTCGCCGACCGCGGGATCGCGCTGATGACCGGCGTGCGGGCGCAGGCGATCGAGCACGGCCAGCTCCGCTTCGACTCGGGCGCCATGCTCGAGACCGACCGCGTGCTCGCCCTCGCCGAGCTCGAGGGTCCGGCCGTGGAGGGGCTGCCGTGCGACGACCGCGGCTTCATCCCCGTCGACGAGCACAGCCGCGTGAACGGCCTCGCGGACGTCTACGCGGCCGGCGACGGCACCACGTACCCGATCAAGCAGGGCGGGATCGCCGCGCAGCAGGCCGACGCGGCGGCCGAGTCGATCGCCGCGCAGCTCGGCGACGCGATCGTGCCCTCGCCGCTGGCGCCCACGCTGCGGGGCATGCTCCTGACGGGGATCGCCCCCGCCTACCTGCGCGCGCAGGCGGCGGACGCCGCCGGCTCCTCCGAGGCGGCGCTGAACCCGCTGTGGTGGCCTCCCGGCAAGATCGCCGGGCGCTACCTGGCGCCGTACCTGGCCGGGCACAACCCGCTCGTGCGCGAGCAGACGCTCGAGGACCTGCCGCATTCGAGCGAGGATCCGGCGCGCATCCGGGGGCTGCACGAGGAAGCGCGCGAGCTGGCGCTGACGTTCGCCGAGCGCGACGGCGCCGACGGGCACTACGACTCGGCGCTGCAGTGGCTGGAGGTGATCGAGCGGCTCGACGGCGTGCTCCCGCCCGGATACCTCGAGAAGCGCGCCGACTGGCAGCAGGCGGCGGCCCGCCGCTGAGCCCGTGTGTCGCCTGTTCGGCATGAGCGCCGGCCGCGAGCCCGCGCGGGCAACGTTCTGGCTGCTGGACGCGCCCGACAGCCTGTCGGTGCAGAGCCACCGCGAGCCTGACGGGACCGGCCTCGGCTGGTTCGACGCGCAGGGCGTCCCGCACATCAGCAAGCAGGCGCACGCCGCCTACGAGGACAGGAGGTTCGCGCGCGAGGCGCGCGAGGTCAGCTCGACGACGTTCGTCGCCCATGTGCGCTTCGCCTCGACGGGCGCGCTTACGCTGCACAACACGCACCCGTTCGAGCAGCAAGGGCGGCTGTTCGCGCACAACGGCGTGATCGAGGAGCTGCCGGCGCTGGAGGCGCACCTCGGCGAGGACATGCGGCTGGTCAAAGGCGACACCGACTCGGAGCGCTTCTTCGCGCTGATCACGCGCGAGACGGCGGCGCGCGACGGGGACCTGGGCGCGGGGATCGAGGCCGCCTGCGGCTGGGTCGCCGCGAACCTGCCGGTGTTCGCGATCAACTTCGTGCTGGCGAGCGCGGACGGGCTGTGGGCGCTGCGCTACCCGCGGACGCACCCGTTGTACGTGCTCGAGCGAGCGCCCGGCGAGCCGCTCGCGCACTCGAGCAGCCTCGGCACCCGCGTGCACGCGGCGGACGGGGTCGAGCGGCCGCTGGTGGTGCTCGCGAGCGAGCGCATGGACGCGGACCCCGGCTGGCGGCTGCTGGTGGAGGGCGAGCTGCTGCACGTCGCCGACACGCTGCGGGCGAGCACGCGGCGCATCCTGCACGGCCTGCCGGCGCGAGCGCTGACACTCGAGCAGCTGAGCGCGAAGGCGCAGGCGTCGCAGGCGCACACGCCCGCGTCCCCCGGCCCGCCGAATGCCCTGAAATAGCCACTCCGAATGGCAGCAGGCGGCGGTTCGCCGCTGAGAGGTACGCTCCCGGCAGTGTGAATGCCCCTGGCCCCGACATGGGATGGGAGCGCCTCTTCTGGCTGGTCTTCCAGCGCTCGGCGAACGCGATCCTGCTGGTGGACGGCGAGCGACGCATCGTGGAGGTCAACGAGCCGGCGCTGGCGCTGGTGGCGCGCAGCCGCGAGGAGCTGATCGGCATATCGATCGCCGAGGTGATCGACCCGTCCGAGCGCGCGGCGTCGGAGAGCCAGTGGCAGGCGTTCCAGCGCGCCGGCGAGTACAAGGGCACGCGCGAGCTGCTGCGCTCGGACGGCTCCACGGTGGCGATCGACTTCGCGGCGCGCCTGGCGGACGTCGACGGGCGCCGGCTGGCGATCTACGTGATGCTGGCGAGCGACCGCTCGTGGCCGTCTCCGGCGCCGATGGACGCGCCGAGCTCGCCGCTTACGCCCCGCGAGCGGGAGGTGGTGACGCTGATCGCGATGGGCCGCGAGACCGGCCAGATCGCGCAGGAGCTGCACGTCTCGCCGGAGACGGTGCGTACGCACGTGCGCAACGCGATGTCCAAGCTCGGCGCGCACACCCGTGCGCAGTTGGTGGCGATCGCGCTGTGCACCGACAGCGCGATCCATCTCCCCCATTTGGGGGAGTAGACGCACACGAATCACCTATGCGGGGGATCGAGCGGGGCGCGGCGGCGGCCGAAGATCGAACCATGCCCTTCACGCTCCCACGCAGCCGCAGGCGCGCCGACGAGCGCCTGCGCGAGGAGCGCCGGCTGCTCGACGAGCTGCTGGATGCGATGCTCGAAAGCGTGGAGGTGGCGATGGTCGCGTGCGCGCCGGACGGGCGCCTGACGCACGTCAATCGCCGCACGCGCGAGCTGATCGGCGAGGAGTGCGCGGCGGGCATGGAGCTCGAGACGTGGGTCAGCCGCCTGGCGCCGCGCACGCCGTCGGGGCTGCCGCTGGTGCTCGAGGACGTGCCGCTGCTGCGCGCGCTCGACGGCGAAGAGGTGCGTCGCGTGGACATGCTGGTCAAGCGCGGCGACGGCGACGTGCTGCTGAGCACGAGCGCGCATCCCGTCAGCGACGAGCGCGGCGGGTGCCGTGGCGCGCTGGCGACGTTCGAGGACGTGACCGAGCAGCGCGCGCACGAGGTGCGGATGCGCGCGCGTGCAGCGCGGGCGCTGGAGCCGCCTAAGCGCCTCTGACGCGCTCGCCCCTGGGGTCGAACAGCGGCTCGCGGGCGACGACGCCGGCGACCCACTGACCGAAGATGTCGACCTCGACGGCGGTCTCCAACGGCACGTCGGCGGGCAGGTAGGCGTAGGCGATCGAGCGCTCGACGGTGTAGCCGTAGCCGCCGCTGGTGACGCGCCCGACGATCTCCCCGTCGACGCGCACCGGCTCGTTGCCGAGCGCGACCGAGCGCGGATCGTCGAGCACGAGGCAGCGCAGGCGCTTCTCGGGCGCGGGCGGCGTCTGCCCGGACGCCGCGCCGACGCCCAGCGCGGCGGCGCCGATGAAGCCGCCGTCCTTGCGCACGCAGAAGCCGAGGCCGGCCTCGAACGGCGTCTCGTCGGGGGTGATGTCGGCGGCCCACACGCGGTAGCCCTTCTCCAGGCGCAGCGAGTCGATCGCGCGGTAGCCGCCGGCGAGAAGCCCGTGCTCCTGCCCGGCCTGCCACAGCGTGCGCCACAGCCCGGCGCCGTACTCGGTGGGGCAGTACAGCTCCCAGCCGAGCTCGCCGACGAACGTGACCCGCAGCGCGCGCACGGGGACGTCGCCGACGGCGAGCTCGCGCATGCTCATGTAGGGGAAGTCGAGCGGATCGGCGGTGAGCGGCGCGAGGATGTCGCGCGCGTGCGGCCCCCACAGCGCGAAGCACGCCCAGCGGGCGGTGACGTCGGCGCAGCGCACGCTGCCGTCGTGGGGGGCGTGGCGGCGGATCCAGCTGAGGTCGTGGTTGCCGAAGGCGGTGCCGGTGACGATCGAGAACAGCTCCTCCTCGACGCGCGTGACGGTGAAGTCGCACTCGATGCCGCCGCGGCGGTTGAGCATCTGCGTGTAGGTGATGGCGCCGACCTCGCGCGACACGTGGTTGTCGCAGAGGCTGTCGAGGAACGCGCCGGCGCCGGGACCGGCGATCTCGAGCTTGGCGAACGAGGACTCGTCGAACAGCCCGGCGCGCTCGCGCGTGGCGCGGTGCTCGGCGCCGATGGCGGGCGACCAGTGCATGCCCGCCCAGCCGCGCGGGCGCAGCGACTCCTCGCCGTCGGGCGCGTTTGACTCGTACCAGTTGACGCGCTCCCAGCCGGACTTCTCGCCGAAGGCGGCGCCGTGCTCGGCGTGCCATGGGTAGGCGCTGGAGGTGCGCAGCGGCCGCCCGGCGAGGCGCTCGTGGCCGGGGTAGCGGATGTCGTAGTAGGTCTCGTAGACCTCCTTGGTGCGCTTGAGCGTGTAGCTGGGAGAGCGAAAGTGCGGGCCGAAGCGGCGGATGTCCATCTCCCAGACGTCGATGGAGGGCTCGCCGGCGAGGATCCACTCGGCCATCACCTTGCCGATGCCGCCGGCGCCGGCGAGGCCGTGCGCGCAGAAGCCGGCGGCGACGAAGAAGCCGCGCACCTCGCTCTCGCCGAGACAGAACTCGTTGTCGGGGGTGAACGCCTCGGGGCCGTTGATGAGCTTGGTGACGGTGATGTCGTCCATGACGGGCACGCGCCTGCGCGAGTTGACAGCGATCTCCTCGAAGCGCGGCCAGTCCTCTTCGAGCAGTCGCCCGTTGAAGTCGGGCGGGATCGCGTCGACGAGGTGCTCGTCGAGCGCCCACGGCGCGGAGTGGCGCTCGTAGCCGCCCATGATCAGCCCGCCGCCCTCCTCGCGGAAGTAGATCAGCAGGTCGGGGTCGCGCAACGTCGGCAGGTGCTCGCCCGCGACGCGCTCGCGGAACGGCTGCGTGACGAGGTACTCGTGCGCGAACGGCACGATCGGCACGCGCACGCCGGCGAGGCGCCCGAGCTCGGCGGCGAACATGCCGCCGGCGTTGACGACGACCTCCGCCTCGATCGGGCCCCACTCGGTCTGCACGCCGCGCACGCGCGGCTGGCCGGGCACGCTGTCGTCGACGTCGATGGCGGTGACGCGCGTGTGCGTAAAGACGCGGCAGCCGCCCGCCCGCGCGCCGTCGGCGAGCGCGGTGGTCAGCAGCGACGGGTCGAGGTAGCCGTCGCTGGGCAGGTAGGAGGCGCAGCGCACGCCGTCGGTGCTCATCAGCGGGAACAGCTCGCGCGCCTGCTCCGCGGAGATCAGCTCGAGCGGCAGCCCGAAGGTCTTGGCCCAGGCGACCTGGCGCAGCACCTCCTGCTCGCGCTCGGGGGTGCAGGCGAGGCGGATGCCGCCGCACTGCACCCAGCCGCAGTCGAGCGTCCGATAGAGCTCGACGGAGTCCATCATCATGCGCGTCAGCGAGACGCTGGATCGCAGCTGGCCGACGAGCCCGGCGGAGTGGAAGGTGGAGCCGCTGGTGAGCTCGTTGCGGTCGAGCAGCACGACGTCGCGCTCGCCGAGCGCGGCGAGGTGGTGGGCGATGGAGGCGCCGCCGACGCCGCCGCCGACGATGACCACGCGCGCGCGGTCGGGCAGCTCACGCGGCCGGGCCATGGTGCTCCCCCCTGACGATCGGGTCGGCGCCGTCGCCCGCGTCGCCGGCGACGGCGAGCCATTCCTCGAGCTGCGGCTGCTCGACGGCGGCGCGCAGGCGCTCGAAGTGCGTGCGCGCGTAGCGGTCGAAGTCGAAGTCGAGCTCTGAGACCTCCGCCTGCACGGCGCCCCAGGCGGCCTCGCGGGCGTCGGAGAGGATGCGCATGAGCGCGAGCTGGGCGCGGCGCGCGTCGGTGGGCGGTGCGCCGTGGTAGGCGTGCAGCAGGCGCTCGTCGTCGGCGTCGCCGAATTCGTTGTTGACGGACAGGTTGCCGAGGTCGAAGGCCGGGTGGCCCATGCCGGCGTACTCCCAGTCGACGATCAACAGCCGGTCGCGGTCGTGCGCGCGGATGATGTTGCTGGCGAGCAGGTCGTTGTGGCACGGGCGCGGGCGCCAGGGGGCGAGCGCGGCGGCGATGCGCGCGGCGACGGCGGCGGCCTGGTGGTAGGCGTCGGGCGGGCGCACGCCGCGCGCGCGGATCTCGGCGGCGTAGTCCTCGAGCAGGTCGGGCACCCAGAAGCGCGTGGGCAGGACGGCGGGCGAGTCGTGGAAGGCGCGCAGGGCGCGCGCGATCTCGTCGGCGCGCGCGGCGATCTCGTGCGCGTCGAGCGGATCGCTGGGCACGAAGCGGGTGACGAGGCAGTCGTCGTGCGCGGCGAGTAGCGCGGGGGCGATGCCGAGCGCGGCGGCGGTTTCGCTGGCGAGGCGCTCGGCGCGGCGGTCGATGCCGAGCAGCTGTGTGTCCTTCCCGTGCAGGCGCACGACGCAGTCGGTGTCGCCGAGGGTGACGCGGAAGTTATGGTTGGTGATGCCGCCGGAGAGCGGCGCGGGCTCGCCCGCCACGGGGCCGAGCGCGGGCTCCAGGCGCTGCAGGATCTCCTCCAGCCCGCTCACGCTTGCAACGTACCGTCGCGCCATAAGGCATGCAACCTATACCTTCAACACCATGAGCAGCGGCGAAGCGGCGGAGCTGATCGCGCTGGCGGACGTGGACGGCGCGCGCGGCGCGCTGGCGCGCGCGGCGGTGCGCACGCCGACGATCGCGTGCGCGAGCCTGGAGGAGGCGGCGGGGATGCGGGTGGCGCTGAAGGCGGAGTGCCTGCAGGGGACGGGGTCGTTCAAGCTGCGCGGCGCGCTGAACAAGGTGGCGGCGCTGGGCGAGCGCGCGTCGTCGGGGCTGGTGACGGCGAGCGCGGGCAACCACGCGCGCGCGGTGGCGCAGGCGGCGCGCCTGCGTGGCGTGGGCTGCGAGGTGTTCATGCCGCGCGACGCGTCGGTGTCGAAGGTGGCGGCGGTCGAAGCACTGGGTGCGAATGTTGAGTTGGATGGCGCGTCGGTGGACGAGGCGCTCGGTCTGGCTCGCGAGCGCGCTGAGAGCTCGGGCGCCGCGCTCGTGCACCCGTTCGACGACGTGGACGTGATCGCGGGCCAGGGCACGCTGGCGCTGGAGCTGCTGGAGGACGTGCCGGACCTGGCGCGCGTGGTGGTGCCGGTGGGCGGCGGCGGCCTGGCGAGCGGGATCGGCATCGCGCTGCGCAAGGCGGGCGCGCACGTGCAGCTGGTGGGCGTGCAGGCGCGCGCGTGCGCGCCGTACGCGCGGGCGCTGCAGGTGGACGGCGCGGCGGAGGCGGTGGACGTGGCGGCGGGCGCGACGATCGCGGACGGCATCGCGATCAAGCGCCCGGGCGAGCTGACGCTGCCGCTGCTGCGCGAGCTGCTGCACGGCCTGGAGACGGTGACCGAGGAGGAGATCGCGGGCGCGATGGTGTTCGTGGCGGAAAACGCGAAGTTGGTGGCGGAGGGCGCGGGCGCGGTGGCGGTGGCGGCGATCCTGGGCGGGCGCCTTGAGCCGGTGGCGGGCACGACGGTGGCGATCGTGTCGGGCGGCAACGTCGACAGCGGCCTGCTGGCGGGCCTGCTGCTGCGTCACGAAACGCAGGAGGGCCGGCGCGTGCGCATCTTCACGCGCGTGCCCGACCGCCCGGGCGGCCTGGCGGAGCTGCTGGACCTGGTCGCGCGCGCCCGCGCGAACCTGGTGACGGTCGAGCACGTGCGCGAAGCGGTACCCCTGCACGTGCGCGAGACGGGCGTGGAGCTGACGCTGGAGACCCGCGGTCCAGGGCACACGGAGGAGGTGCTGGCGGAGCTGCGCGGGGCGGGGTATGAGGTGGGGATGGAGTAGGGCGGCTCCCGCCGGGAACTGGACATGGTCAGCTGCAGGGTGGAGCGGCAGGTGGTGGCTCAGGTGATGATCTTCGCCGAGGGCATCGAAAAGGAGACCACCAAGGGCCGTCGGCTCGTGTGGGAGATAGATAGCATCACCGGCTCACCGATGCGCTTGCTCGACTCCCACCAGATCCATCTCGAGGAGGAACGGAGCGACCTGATCGCCGTACGCGCGCTTGCGCGCCTGCGGGAGCCCACGCCAGCCGGTGATCTCGCCGCGACACGATGAGGCGCCACACAGGCAACGCGGCGGGAAGTGCTCGACCGTGTAGCTGTGCATGGCGTAGTCGACCGTTATCTCCTCGTCTTCCCTGATCGCCCGGCGGGCGATCAGATCAAGCGCGCCATGACAGTTGCGCCGGACGCCGCAGTTTGGTTCGCACGAGTGGTTGACGAGATCTTTGAGTGCTCCTTCGTACACAAACTCGCTAGGCCCCGCCTGAATCGCATACGAGTCGTTCTCGTTGGCTCTCGCGACAATCACGCCCGGGATGACGAGCTCCCCAACATCGAACCATCTGTTTGCAAACACCCCGTGGCCCTTCGCCCCGCAGGCTCGTCGCTCGTACGCCTCGCCCCTGAGGACGCGCGAGCGGCTAATCGCGAACGCGCTCACGCACCACCTCCGCCTCTCTCACGCCTTCCCAAAACGAGATACACCCCTTTCTCGGGCTTGGGCATCGACCAATGCACCTTGACGTGCAGTTTTTTCTCCATGTAGGCGCGGAATTTCAGATAGTCGTAGTAGTGCACGATCGAGAGCTTGATGTTCTTCACCGCTTTGCTATCGACCTCCGCTTCCTTGTAGGAGGCAAGGATACTCTTTGTGCCGCCGATCGCACTGACGTTTCCAACCGGAGAGTACTCCATGGCGTCGGGATCAAACGGCACGTTAAACACCGTCAAAGGTGTGAAATCGTGTTCGCGAGTAACACGCTCACCCCAGATCGGATCCTTTACGTCCGCCTTCCCGGCGTTGACCTCCATGAGCACCCAATCCCCCGGGAGCATCGCCTCATCGATCGCTTTCATGAGGTTGGTCTCGTCGGCGTTGCCTACGGTGTTCCCGAGGACGGAGAATACGTTTGGACACGGCCTGTCCTCGTAGAAGGCCTGCAGCCTTTCCAGTTTCGCGAAGTCGGCGATCAACGCCTTGACCTTGAAATGCTGCTTGGGCAGTCCCTTGCTGAGAGCGTTGCGCACGGCCTCGACTATGAGCATGTCGCTGATGTCGACGGGGTAGTAGTAAATGTACTCGTCAGGGTTAAGCGATTCGTTCAGATGACTGAGGATGAGATTGTCCTTGACGCCGTTGCCGCTGCCGACGCTGACGAAATCCACTTGCGCGGTCTTTGTGACCTCTATTATCTTCCGAGCAACCGTTCCCGCGTGGCGTTCGAGCACCGCCAAGCTGTCGCTGTAGAAGCGATAGCGTTCGAGTTCGCAAAACTCGAGCCAGTGGGCACTGCCCTGAGGCGTCCAGTAAAGGTACTTGGAAGGTACGACATTCCTGCCCGCTGTAACGAAGCTCAAGAGGTTCTCGAAGTACTCGTTGCGTTTGTCGGCCACATAGATCGCCGCATCGGCGAGGTCGTGGAGCGACTCGGTGCTGCCGCGGTCCAAGACTCCGTCGACCCGTCTAGGTCGGTCCGCCTGCTCTGGACGCGCGGGGGGCGGTTTCGCCCCCAGTTTTGCTGCGGTCCCCCGGATGCTGGTGGAGGCGGAGATGAGTGCCCGCTTCGCATCTTCGGCGAGATCGCTCGCATCGTAGGTGGCGGCGACCACGCCGGCCAGGTCGGTAGCGGTTCGCAGCGGGACGCTCGCGTCAGACGGACGTACTATGAACGCACGCTCGCGACCGAGGAGGGCCCGCGCTATGCCAAGCTCCAGAAGCACGTTGTCGCGCACGGCCTTCATCTCCTCGCCGCGAAGCGCGAGATCGTCGTCCGGCGCAAAGATGAACGCGGCGAAATCGGCTTTGGCGAGTTCTCCTTCCAGACCCTCGAGGATCTGAGATGAGAGCGGAGTCAGGATCTGCGACCACGGAAGCGCGTCGAAGCTGCTGGCCAGATTTTCCTGAAGCGCGAGCGCTATGTCTTCGCTCTCGCTCGACGAGCAGATCACCAACAACGGCTTAGGCAAGGAAGGCCTCTTTTCGGAGTGAGCTGTCTTGTCGGTCCGGCATCGAATGCCCGGAAACGCCAGATCCAGAGAGATCTGTGCGCAATATCCGGAATCTAAATGGACACTCGGACGGGTCAGCCGCCCTGCGGAGCTAAGACCAGATGGGCGGCTCTCACAACCCCGCGCTGCCCTGCACGAACGCCCGCCAGCGCATGCGGCCGGCGGAGCGCTCTGGCTTCTCCACGCGGGGCTGGATCACGCGGCCCCGCGGCAGCCGCTGCGCCGCGTCGTCAACGCTCTCGAACGCACCGGCGCCGACACCCGCGAGCATCGCGGCGCCGAGCACGGTCGTGTCAGCACGGCCGACTGTCAGCGGCACGCCGAGCGCGTCGGCCTGGATCTGCAGCACTGTCTCGTCGTTCGTGAGGCCGCCGTCCATGCGCAGGCTATGAATGGGCGTGTGCTCCGCCATCGCCTCCACGATGTCCGCGACGCGCCACGCGATCGCCTCGAGCGCCGCTCGGGCCACGTGCGCCGGGCGCACACCAGAGTGCAGCCCGGCGATCACCCCGTGAGCATCTGGGCGCCACCACGGCGCGCCCAGTCCTGCGATCGCCGGGAGCACCATCACGCCCGCGCTGTCGGGGGCGCTCGCCGCGACAGCTGCGAGGGCCGGTGCGTCGGGCGCCAGACCCAGACCCTCCGCCAGCCAGTCGAGCAGCGACCCGGCGGCGAACACGCCCCCGTCCAGGGCATAGGAGATCTCGCCCACACCGTCACCGACGCTGCCGCCCTCCGCCACGTCACCCGGCACATACCCTGCCGCGGCAGGTGCGGCCCAGGCGACGGTTGGCAGCAGGCCGCTCGCGAGCACCGGCCCCGCAGTCCGCCCCAGCACGAACACGCCCGTACCGTACGTGGCCTTCAGCTCCCCCGGGCGCACGGCGCCCGAGCCGGCGAGCGCGGCCTGCTGGTCGACTAGCTGTGCGGCCAGCGGCAGCGCCACCGGCCAGCGCTCGTGGCGCAGCTCGCCGAGAGCGCCGAACGTCGGGCCGAGCGCCGGCAGCCACTCGCGCTGCACCCCGAACGCGCCCAGCAGCTCCTCGTCCCAATCGCGCCCGCCCGCCGCGAGCAGCTGCGTGCGCGATGCCGTCGACAGGTCCGTGGCGAAGCGCCCGCCCAGGCGATCGACCAGGAATGCGTCGACCGTGCCCAGCCGCAGCGTGCCCGCCTCGCGCGCGCCCTGCACGGCCTCGTCGTTGGCGAGCAGCCACGCGAGCTTGCCGGCCGAGAAGTACGGGTCGAGCGGCAGGCCCGAGCGCTCCACGATGCGATCGCCTGTGCCCCCCGCGGCGCCCCCGAGCTCGGCCAGCAGCCGCTCCTGGCGCTTGTCCTGCCACACCACCACGGGCGTCAGTGCGCGCCCGCTCTGCGCATCCCACGCGAGCACCGACTCGCCCTGATGGTCGAGGCCAGCCGCCAGGATCTCGCGCCCGCCGGCGTGCTCGAGCACCTCCGCCACCGCCTCCACGACCGCCTGCAGGATCAGCTCCGGGTCCTGCTCGACCCAGCCGGGCTGCGGGTGTGTGATCGGCACCGGCCGTCGCGCCTCTGCGACGGCGCGCAGGTCGAGGTCGAACAGCGCTGCCTTGACGGCGGTCGTGCCCTCGTCGATGCCGAGCAGCAGCCCCGAGCTCACGGCGAGAGCGACGATTCGGCGGATCCGGGTTGGGCACCTGAGGCCCGGCTGATGCGTGCCGCGCGCTCCCACCAGCGGTCCGCGGACGCTGGCGGCGCCGGCGTCGGGAGCGGCCGCACCGGGCCGGGCGCGATCGCGCCATCCTCGGCGAGCATCGCCACCACGTGCTCGCCGATCGCCAGCGACGCCGACAGGCCGGTCGAGCGGATCGCCGCTACGTGCACGAGCGCGGGCAGCGCGCGCGAGCGCTCGATCACGTAGTTCGCGCCCCGTCCGGCAGGGCGCAGGCCGGCGTAGGAGGCGATCGGCTCGAGCCCCTCCAGCGCTGGGTACATGCGCCGCGCCTTCGCCACGATCAGCTCCGCCGCGTCCGCCTCCACCGAGCGGTCGCGCTTGTCCTCGCGCTCGCGCGCCGTCGGCCCCGCGATCACCGCGCGGCGATCGAGTGTCGGGAACACCAGCACGCCCTTGCCGAGCGCGGAGGGCACCGGCAGCAGGATCCGCTCCAGCGGCGGGTCCTGCGGCGCCTCGAACACCAGGAACTCGCCCTTGCGCGGATACACCTCCAGGAGATCGTCGCCGGCAGCGCGCGCGACCTCGTCCGCGTGCAGCCCTGCGCAGTTCACCGCCGCGCGTACGCGCAGCGCTTCTCCAGTCTCGAGCGTCACGATCAAACCGTCGCCGTCCGCTGGCGCAAGCCCGCTGACCCGTGCGCCCAGCATGATCGCGGCGCCGCCCGCCTGCGCCGCGCCTGCCAGCGCATGCACGAACGCCACCGGGTCGCTGACCGTCTCGCCGGGCACGCTCAGCGAGCCGTCCTCTTCGAGGTGCGCCTCCACGCCGTTGCCGCGCGCGTTCTCCGCCAGCCGCGCTACCGCCGCGCGCTCCTCCTCGCCGCTCGGCGTCAGCATAGCGCCGCAGCGCCACACGCTCATTCCCAGCTCGTCCAGCAGCTCCGCGCGCAGCGCGGCGGCGCGCAGGATCAGCCGCGTCTCGAGCTCGCCGGCGATCGAGTCGAAGCCGGTGTGCAGGATGCCCGAGTTGGCGCCGCTCGCGCCCAGCGCCAGGCCGAGCTCGGCCTCGAGCAGCACCGCGTCCACGCCGCGCCGCGCGAGCGCATGCGCGACGGCGCAGCCGACGACCCCTCCCCCGATGACGGCGACCTGTGTGTCGGTGGCAGTCATAAACGCCAGCCACTCTACGGGCTGATGAGCGCCCTGACCACAGCGTTGGTAAACCGGGCGTCACCCCTGGCTTCAGAGTTCGCGAGGTCTGACTGCCACGCCGAGTCGGGCGACTCCACGCAGGAGGCGCTCGTCAACGTTCACAAGCCGACAGTCGAGCATCTGAGCAAGCGCGACGTACTGTGCGTCGTAGGTCTTTGCCCATCCAAGCTCATCAGCAACTCGCCAAGCAGACCGGAGCAGGCTGGCTGGCGTGCGGATCTTCACCGGGGCTTTGAGCAAGCGTCCGAGCATCGTCTCCGCGCGAGACTTTGTGATCTCTTCTCTCCACGCCATCTCGTGCAATACCGAGCTGGCCTCGACGAGCATGAGCTGCGGTGCCACCAGCTCGTGATCCCGAAGCCTGGCGAATCCCACTGGGGTGTGGCACGCGGCGACAGCCACAGAGGCATCTACTACGAGCATCGCCGTCAGTGGCCGCTACGGGAGCGATGCAGCGCGGCGACCCAGTTTGGCGCGGGCGATCCGTCGTCGCCGATCTGCCACTCCTGCGGCAGCTCGGCCATCGGAAACAGCTCGTCCTCGATCGTGCGCAGGTCCCGGTCCTCGATTGCATGGCGTTGGCCGACGCGGTGCGCCGGGAGACGCCCGGAGCGAATCCAGCGACGAATGGTCTCCGGATTCCTGCCTATCCGATCAGCGGCTTGGGCCACGGTCAACATGTAAATCATGGTAGGCCCGACTGCGGACCCCCCGCTGGGCTGATCGTAAACGGCTTTCCGTCGAATGCTCCGCCATCGCCGCCTGGAAGGTGTGCGGTTTGTGCGTTAGCGCATAGAGTCCGCGCCATGGCGCGCTACGACCTCAACGGCAAGACCGCGCTGGTCACCGGCGCCGCCCGCGGCATCGGCTTCGCGACCGCGCGGGCGCTGATCGCGCGCGGCGCATCGGTGGTGATCGTCGACATGCACGCTGACGCTGCAACCGCCGCGGCTGCGCAGCTGCACGACACGAGGGCCGTCGGCATCGGCGGCGACGTCACCGACCGCGGCGCCATGCAGCGCGCGGTCGCCGTCGCAGTCGAGCGCTTCGGCGGCCTCGACGTGGTCGTCGCCAACGCCGGCATCGCCGCGCGCGTGGCCACCTTCCGCGCCTACCACACGGAGACGTTCGAGCGCGTGCTCGACGTCAACCTGATGGGCGTCTACCGCACCGTTGACGCGGCGCTGCCCGAGATCGTCCGCCGGCGGGGACACGTCGTTGTGATCTCATCGATCTACGCGTTCATGAACGGCATCGGCGAGGTTCCCTACGCGATGAGCAAGGCCGCCGTCGAGCAGTTCGGCCGCGCCCTGCGCGTCGAGCTCGTCCAGCACGGCGCCAGCGCGAGCGTCGCGTACTTCGGCTTCATCGACACCGAGATGGTCCACCAGGGCCTCGACCGCGACCCGCTGGTGAAGGACATGATGACCTCGCTGCCAAAGCCGCTGCGCAAGCGGCTGCCCCCGAGCGCCGCCGGCGAGGCGATCGCGCGCGGGATCGAGCGGCGCCAGCCGCGCATCATCCAGCCGCGCCGCTGGGCCGCGATGGCGCTGCTGCGCGGCATCCTCGGTCCGCTCTCCGACGCGCAGCTCGAGCGCGACGAGCAGGTGCAGGCGCATCTGCGCCAGCTCGACGCGCGCGCCGGCGAGGACCAGCCGACGAGCGCGTGAGCGCTACGTGAAGCGCTTGACGAACGCGAGCACCGTGTCGGCGACCTCGCGCCAGCCGCTGTCGATCGTCAGCGCATGCCCGCGGCCCGGGATCTCGGCGAGCTCGGTCACGCCCCGGTTGCGCGCCTGCCTGCGGTAGGAGCCCCTGGCGATCGCCAGGGGCACCGTGCGGTCGCGCTCGCCGGAGACGATCAGCAGCGGGCCGCGGGCGGGATTGGCGCTGTCGAGCTTCACCTCCGTCCACGGGTTCGCGTTGGCGAGCGCCGCCTGGAAGATCGGCACGCCAGACGCGGGGACCGCGAACGTCTCGTACAGGTCGCGCGCCTCCAGCTCGCTGACGGCGTTGGCGAACGCGAAATGGAACTGGGCGTAGGTGAGCGACACCGCGCGCCTGAGGTTGAGGGGGTTGGCGAGCACCGGGCGCGCGGCGCGCAGCGCGGAGATCGGCAGCGCGAGCACGCCGCGAAACGGCGCCGGGTCGATCGCCACGGTCACCTCCGCGAGCCCGTGCCCGGCGAGGATCTGCGCGAGCAGGCCGCCGAAGGAGTGCCCGACGAGCGCCGGCTTGCGCTCGAGGCCGCCGAGCACCTCGTCGAGGTGGTCGGCCACCTGCCCGACTGTCCTGCCGGCGAACGCGCGCGGGTTGGCGCGCGCCTGCTCGACGGTCTGCGGATCGCCCGGCCAGTCGGGCGTCAGCGGCGCGTAGCCCTCCTGCTCGAACATCGCCGCCCAGCGATCCCAGCTGCTCGCCAGCAGCCACAGGCCATGGATGAACACGACCGGTGTGCGTCCCGTCGCGTTCGCCTGCGCGATCTGCTGCGCCTCGTGCTCGGTGATGCTGCCCATGCGCTCGGCGACATGATCGCACCGGCGCTCCGGGTCGGGGCGGCGCACCCGCGTGTCGGGCGCCGGCGCGTCGGGCGCGCTCAGCCGATGGGCGAGCCGACCGGCCGCCTGTGCGCACCCCGCCCGAGCAGCGCCCTGATCTCGCGCGGCGCGCCGGGATGGCCGAGCAGGAAGCCCTGGGCCATCTCGCAGCCCATCTGTTCGAGCGTCAGTCGCTGGTCGTGCTCCTCGATGCCCTCGGCGACGACGACCAGCGACAGCGACTGGCCCACGCCGAGGATCGCCGCGAGCAGCTCGCGGCTCTGACCGCCGTCGTTCAACGCGGCGACGAAGCTCCTGTCGATCTTGAGGATGTCGACGGGCATGCGCTGCAGATGCGAGAGCGAGGCGTAGCCCGTGCCGAAGTCGTCGATCGCCACCCGCACGCCCAGCGCCTTGACCTCCTCCAGACGCTCGCATGCCGCCGCGACGTCGCGCGCGAGCGCGGTCTCGGTGATCTCGAGCGTCAGCGAGGATGGCGCGATCCCCGAGCCCTGCAGCGCGCGGTGGACGTCCTCGGCGAAGTCCCCGCGGTTGAGCTGGTAGGCGGACACGTTCACGGAGATGCCGAGCTCGAGCCCTTCCGCGCTCCACGTGGCGGCCTGGCGGCAGGCCTCCTCGAGCACCCAGCGGCCGATCGGGACGATCAGGCTGCTCTCCTCGGCCAGCGGGATGAAGCTCGCGGGAGAGACCACGCCCCGCCGCGGGTGGCGCCAGCGCACGAGCGCCTCGACGCCGACCGCCTGCTGGCTGGTGAGATCGAAGATCGGCTGGTAGTCCAGGAACAGCTGGTTCTCCTCGACCGCCGCGCTCAGATCTGATTCGAGGCTCAGCCGGCCCTCGGTGTCCGCGTACAGGCCCGCGTCGTACAGCGCGTAGCGGTCCTTGCCGGCGGCCTTGGCCGCGTACAGGGCCAGGTCGGCGTCGCGCAGCAGCTCGTCGGGTGTTGCGTAGTGGCCGATGGTCACGCCGATGCTGGCGGTGATCGAGAACGACTTGCCGGCCTCGCCGAGCTCGACAGGCTCGCGCAGCGCCTTGGTCAGGCGCTCGGCGAGCACGTCGGCGGTCGTCTCGTCGGGCGTCGTCTCGACCAGCACGACGAACTCGTCGCCGCCGATGCGCCCGACGGTGTCCTGGTCGCGCACCGTGCTCTGCAGCCTTTCCCCCGTGATCCGCAGCAGCCGGTCGCCGGCCGCGTGCCCGAGGTTGTCGTTGACGTGCTTGAAGCCGTCGATGTCTATGTAGAGCGCGCCCGCCATCGCCCCGGGCTGGCGTGCCGTGCGCGCGAGCATCTGCTCGGCGCGGTCGAGCACCAGCGCGCGGTTGGGCAGGCCCGTGAGCGGGTCGTGCAGGGCGAGGTGGGAGAGCTCGCGCGTCTTCTCGCGCACGAGCGACAGCGCGCGCGTGCGCCCGGTCGCGAGCACCAGCACCAGCAGGCCGAGCATCCCGCTCAGCAGGATGCCCCCGATCAGCAGGGTCAGCGGGCGCCCGCTGCCGGCCACGCTGGTGGAGGCCGCCGCGCCGAAGCTCTGCACGGTCCAGCCGTTGCCGAGCGCGATCTGCGTGCTCTGCGCGCCGGCCGGCGCGGTGCCGCTCGTGAAGACGACGTGCGAGTTACCGGATTCGTAGCGGAAGCGCACGGCGACGTTGGGGTGGCCTTCGAGCGCTCTCGCCAGCACCACGCCGGGCTTGATCAGCTCGCCGAGCCAGCCCACGAACAGGCGCCGGCGGGCGACGACGGTGCTCGGCGTCACCCCGCCGCGGTAGACCGGTGTCTCGATTCCCAGCTGGGTCCCGTTGCGTCCCGCGGTGGGCGCGTAGTCGGCAAGGCCTTTGTCGCGGGCGCTGTACAGCGTCGGCGCGATCGCGCAGTAGTCGAGGCCCGCGGGCAGGTAGCTGGCGGCGTTCCTCGCCAGGCCCGCCACCGCGAGGCAGTAGTACGGCCTGTCGCCCGCCGGCACGATTTCCAGAGGGCCCTTCTGTCCCGCGGACTCCGGTCCCAGCGGGCGCATGGGGTTGGCGGCGAGCCGTGCCTCGAACGCCGCCAGCTGCGATGCCGGCACGAGCTTCACGAGGCCGATGTTCTGGAGCTCGGGGTAGCGCTGCATCGCGCGCACCGCTTCGGCCCAACGGTCGAAGTCGGCTGCGGACGCGCCTGGGTTGCCGGAGATGAACGCGCTGGCGCTGACGATCAGGTCTTCCTCGTGCTGGATCGCGAGCGTGAGCGTCGATGCGATCTCCGCCGAGGAGAGGTGAAACGCGAGGCGCGCCTTGTCGGCGTCCGAGTGAGCCATCGCGCGCGCGCCGAACACCGACGCCAGGATCCCTCCCACCATCGCGAGTACCGTGGCCGCGGCCCAGAAGCCCCTGTGCCCGCGCGCGAGCGCGTTCACGCGCTGGCGCACGCCCGCGGGCCGGGCGGACAGGCTCGCGGCTCCCGGCCTCGGGCCGGGTCCGGGTCGCAGCTCTGCGGTCGGGTCGTCTGTCACGCGATATCGCATTGGTGTCGTTGTCGAGCGCGCACGGGCGCGCCTTGAGCAGGGATCGGGTACGTGCGCCGGCTGCTGTCGGACTCGGTGCCCGCTTGGACGGATTGGCCGGACTTTGGGCGGATGGGTCGAACCGTGGGGTGCCTGCGCCCGCTGGCCCGCCGGCGCCTGCGGCCGCTGCGTCCGAAGGCGTCCAGCGGGCTAAGGCAACCGCTCGCGCCTGCCGATGAGGGCCCTGTGACCAGCTTTGCGCGCTTGCTCTCCCGGCTGAGCCGTCTGCGTCCGATCGGCCGCCTCACCCTCGCAAGCGGTCTCGGGGCCGGCATCGCCATCGTGCTGCTGGTCACGGCCGCGCCCGCGGGCGCGATCGTGACCACGATCAACTCGACCACCGTCGGCGTCCAGCCGCGCTTCAGCGCCGCCTACTTCGAGGGAGGGGAACGGAGCAGCTTCGCCAACCACGGAGGAAACCCGGTGTTGCACAGCGAGGGCGTGTACGCGATCTACTGGGACCCGACCTCCCACTACTGGAGCGAATGGAAAAGCGCGATCGACGGCTACCTGCAGAGCACGGGGGCGGCGAGCGGCGGCCTTGGGAGCATCTTCTCGGTGGACACGCAGTACACCGACAAGTCCAACCAGCCGGCGCGCTACTCGCAGACCTTCAAGGTCGCCTACGAGGACTACCATGCCTACCCTGCGTCCGGCTGCACCGATCCGAACCCGTTCGCGCTCGTCGATCAGATCCCGCTCGAATTCGGCGGCACGCCGACCGCCGTCTGCCTGACCGACGCTCAGGTGGCCACGGAACTGGAAGCGTTCATCGCGCTGCACGGCCTTCCCAAGGGTCTCGGCAACGTCTACTACCTGCTCACGCCCCCCGGGGTAACCGTCTGTCTCGATGGCGGCGGGCCCACCGGCCACTGCTCGGACTACGAAGGATTGATGGAAGAAGAAAGCTACGAACAGAGCTTCTGCAGCTATCACTCCGCCATCGATCCCGAACTGCCGACGGGTGGCGCCAACACGATCGTCTACGCGGTGATCCCGTTCGTCGCCGGCGGCTACGGCGACGGCCACCTCCGCAATGAAGCCGACCGCAGGCCCGGCTGGGAATGCCAGGATGGCGGTGTGAACCCCGCCGGCAAGCACGGGTACGAACTCGAGAAAGCGCACGAAAAAAACAAAAAAGAAGAAGAAGAATTCACCAAAAAGGACAAAGTCGAAAAACAGGAAGCGGAAGCGGCCGAAGTGCGGGAAGGTCCGCATGAGGAGGAGCCCAACCAGCAGATTCCCTGCCCGGACACGGACGGCACCTGCGACTACGGGCTCTCCGATCTGATCATCAACCAGATCAGCCTCGAGCAGCAGAACATGATCACCGACCCGCTGCTGAACGCCTGGCAGGACTCCGACCACTTCGAGAACACCGACGAGTGCCGCTTCTTCTTCGGATCGGTGATCGGAGGCAGTTCGACCGCCAACGAAGAAACCCTCGCCGGCACCCTCTACAACCAAGACCCGGCAGGAGGCAAGTACTACCTCAACGATGCCTTCAACCTCGCCGCCGAACGGCTCCCATACCCGGGTGTCGCCTGTGTGAACGGCGTTGCCTTGGAGCCCAAATTCACCGCTCCGAACCTCGTCAACGCGGGAGAAACCGTCGGCTTCGACGGCATGGAGTCGGATGTGACCCTGGACGCAGCGTTCGGGTACTCCGCTGGCGGCGCGCCCCAGGCGAACTATCCGACGTACTCGTGGAACTTCGGCGACGGGACGCCCGAAGTCAGCGGCTACGCGCCCGGGTCGCCGCCTTGCGAAACGCCGTTCCTGAGCCCTTGCGCGGCGAGCGTCTTCCACTCATACCAGTACGGCGGGACCTACGAAGTGACGCTCACCATCAGGGACGTGGGCGGCGACATCGCGAGCGTCACCCACCTGGTCACCGTCAACGGTCTCCCGCGGCCCGGCTCCGCCGGCTCAGGTGGGCAGGGCGCGGGCGCGGGCGCCGGCGCGGGAGCGGGCGCGGGCGTGCCTGCGCCGATCGCAGCCGCGGCGATCGCTCGGCAGAGCCTGCGAACGGCGCTGCGCAAGGGTCTGGCTGTCAGCTACTCGGTCAACGAGCAGGTCGCCGGGCACTTCGAGGTCCTGCTCGGCAGCGCGGTCGCACATCGGCTGGGAATCCACGGCACGCCGGCCAACGGCCTGCCGGCGGGCTCGCCCGCAGAGCTGGTGATCGCGAAAGCGTTCCTGGTGACGACCAAGGGAGGGCACAGCGCGCTGCACATCCAGTTCCCCAAGAGCACGGCCGCACGACTGAAGCACGCGCGCAGGGTATCGCTGATGTTGCGCCTGATCGTACGTAACGCCTCCGCGAGCAACCCGGTCACGACGACCGTCCTCAGCAGCGCCACGCTCACCGCGTGACGGGCGCTCTGACCGTCTGAGGAGCGCCGGGCCGCCTGCGTTGGCGCGCCGCTTCAGGCCCTCAGTCGGAGGAGTCCCTGTTGCGCTTCGAGCGCGACTTGTCGCGGAAGACGAAGTACCACAGCGCGAACAGCCCCACGTAGCCGAGGGCGATGGACACCACGGAAATGATGCCGAGGCCGACGTCGCCGGAGGATTCCGCTTCCCCGTCCAGGGCGAGCGGCAGGTAGTGCGCGAGGTGCGCGAGCGCGACGGGCACCGCTACAGCCCCGGCCAGTGGCGGACGACGTAGCCTTCGTTGTCGGTGGGCTGCACCTGCCAGCGCGACGCGTACACGCCGCTGCGCCCGGCGGTGTCGTAGAGGATCCCGTCGACGTACATGTAGGTGTGGCCGGCGTTCGCGTACACGGTTATGTACCTGCCGGGACCGGGCGCGCCCCAGCTCTCCAGCTGGCCGGAGGTCTCGGGCGCGCTCAGCAGCCCGCCGGCGGCGAGCGCGTAGCTGACCGACCCCGAGCAGTCGTACGCGTTGTCCACGAACGACGCGTGCCCGCCGCCGTACACGTACGGGAAGTCGGCGATCTCGTTGGCGCCGGCGATCACCTTCTGCACGGGTTCCGGGACGTTCGCGGGGATCGGAATGGTGCCGTTGCCGCCGATCGACTCGCCGCCGGGTACCGGCGTCAACGCCAGATGCCGCGTCTGCCTGGCGCTGCGTTCGACCGCCTTCATCTGCTTGAGCTCGCTGCGGATTTCGGCGTTCGAGGGCGCGCCTGCGGCGACGATCGCTTCGCCGGCCTTGGCGGGCGTCGCGGCGCTCGCGTGCTTGACGGATGCGGGCGCGGGATAGCTGTCGGCTTCGAGCGGGTCGGCCACCTCCTGGGCGACGCCCGCAGCGCCCCCGCCCGCGTGCGTGCCCGGCGGGTCGGTCGCGGCGCCGGCGGGCGGATCGGCGTTCGCGCCCGGCGGGTCTGAGGCGGCGGTCGTCCTGGCAGTGGTCGTGCCGGTGCCCACCGTGGCTTCGCCGCAGGCGGCGAGCGCGCCGGCGCTCAGCAGGCAGCCAAACGCCGCGAGTGCCTTCCGCGTGAACGTCATGTGCCTAGGCTAGCGACAGTGTCCGCCGGGAAGGGTCGCTAACCTGATGCGATGCGCGAGGAAGCCTCGGCCGTGGAGATCCGGCCGCACGTTCGCCTGCTCCACGGGATGCGCAAGCCGGCCAACTGGCTGCAGCTCGTCCGCTTCGGCCTCGTCGGCGGGGTCGGCTTCGTCGTCAACCTGGCGGTGTACACGCTGTTCGTGCACTCGGTGGGCGTGGACTATCGCGCGGCGTCGGTGGTCGCGTGGCTCGTGGCGGTGCTCAACAACTTCGTGCTCAACCGCCACTGGACGTTCGACGCGCGCGGCGGTCGGGCGGGCTTCCAGGCGATCCGCTTCCTCGTCGTCAGCCTCGTCGCGGAGGTCGTCAGCCTTGCGCTGCTGACGCTGTTCGTGCAGGGCGCCGGCTTCGCGAAGGTGCCGGCCCAGGCGCTCGCGGTGGGGGCCTCGATGCCGCTCAACTTCCTCGGAAACAAGCTGTGGAGCTTCCGCTGAGGAGCTCGAGCGCGTCCTCCCGTTGAGCCCCGTGCAGCGCCCTCGCGCCGCTCACCGGCGGCCCAGTCGGTACCTATACTCTGACTTCCCCCTTCCCGGAGGACCCCTGTGCAGGAGATGGTGATCTACGGCGTCAGCTTCGACATGGTTGGCAAGCAGCCGATCGTGCTTCTGAAGACGGTCGACGGCAACAAGTTCCTGCCGATCTGGATCGGGCACCCGGAGGCGGCGTCGATCCTGATGAAGCTCCAGGGCGCCGGCACGCCGCGGCCGATGACCCACGACCTGCTGTGCGACATCCTCGGCGAGCTCGACGTCAAATGCACGCAGGTGTCGGTCACCGAGCTGCGCGAGAACACGTTCTTCGCCTCGATCACCCTCAGCGTCAACGGCCGCGAGCTCGAAATCGACTCCCGGCCGAGCGACGCGATCGCCCTGGCGGTGCGCTCGGGCGCGCCGATCTACGCCGCCGACGAGGTCATCTCCGAGTCGGCGATCGAGTTCGAGCACGACGTCGAGGAGTCCGAGGACGTCGTCGAGAAGTTCAAGGAGTTCCTCGACGAGGTGAGTCCGGAGGACTTCGCCGCAGGCGACTCCTGATTTTCGGGAGACACGTTCGCGTTCTCTCCGTACAGCCCTGTCGGCGCCGGTCACGACAGCAGGCGACTCCTGGGCGGCGCGATGCTGCGTCCTCGGTCGCTCGCGTGCGCAGCACGCCACGCTCCCTGCGTCCTTGCCTCGCTTGCCCACGAGCCGCCTGTCCTCACCTCGTGAACGCGCTCGAGAGGATGCGCTCAACTAGAGCGTCGAAGCCGATGCCGGCGGCGTCGGCGGCGAGCGGCAGCAGGCTGGTTTCGGTGAGGCCGGGGACGACGTTCGTCTCGAGCACCCACAGCTCGCCGCTGTCCTCGTCGAGCATCAGGTCGACGCGGGCGACGCCGTGGCAGCCGAGCAGCCGGTACACCTGCACGGCGAGCTCCTGCGCGCGCGCGGTCGTCTCGGGCGCCAGCTCGGCGGGGCACACGAACGTGGTCATGCCGATCTCGTAGCGCGACTCGTAGTTGTAGAACTCCTCTTCTCGCGGGATCGCCTCGACGACGGGCAGCGCGTGCGCCTCGCCGGCGTCCGCGCCGGCGGGTGGGCCGGGGTCCGCCTGCGCGGGCGAGTCGAGCACCGACACCGCCAGGTCGCGGCCCCTGACGTAGCGCTCGATCACCACCTTGCGGTCGTAGGAGAGCGCTCCGACGATCGCCGCGGGCAGCTCCTCGCTCGAGCGCGCGAACTTGATTCCCAGCGCCGAGCCCTGGCTGGCGGGCTTGACCACCAGCGGGAAGCGGAGCGTGCGCTCGATGTCCTCGAGCGCCGCCGCGACCCCCAGCTCCTTGATCGCGCTCTCCTTGAACGCTGCGAAGTCCGGCGTCGGGATGCCGGCCTCGCGCATCAGGTACTTGGCCAGCGCCTTGTCCGTGCAGCGCATGCAGGCCGCCGGCCCCGAGCCCGTGTATGGGATGCCGATCGCCTCCAGCAGACCCTGCACGGTCCCGTCCTCGCCGTCGCGGCCGTGGAGGGCCACGAAGGCGGCGTCGGGGCTGCAGTCGTGCAGCTGCGCCACGAGCTCCGCGCCGGCGTCGATCGCGACCACCTCGTGGCCCAGCCGGCCCAGCGCCTGCTGTGCCCGCCCGCCCGAGCGCAGCGAGACCGTTCGCTCCAGGGAACCGCCGCCCTTGAGCACCGCGACCTTCTTCGCGCTCATCGATCCTTTCGCCGGCGAGCCGATGACGGCTCCTCGCGGCGCGGCAACGCGACGACGTCCGCCAACGGAGCGTCATCCTCGCCGGCGCCCGCCGGCTCGCTCTTCCCGGGGTCGGCACCGGCGCCGGCGGCCGAGACCGGACCGCCGGTGGCCCCCGATCGGCCTCGCTCGTGCGACGCGGCGCTCGCGCCGGTGAGCGTGCCCAGCAGGCCGGTGTCTCCGCCCATGATCCTGCCGATCCGCCGGATGCCCTCGCGGATGTCCTCGTCGGGCACGCCGGCGAAGTTCAGGCGCATCGAGGAGCTGCCGCGCCGCCCGTCCATGTACGCGGCGCGTCCGGGCACGAACGCGACGCCTTCGCTGCGTGCCATCAGGTCGGTGGTGTCGACGCCGCCGTCCAGCGTCGCCCAGATGAACAGCCCGCCCTCGGGCCGCGTCCAGCGTGCCCGCCCACCGAAGTGCTCCTCCAACGCCTCCAGCATCACGTCGCGCCGGCGCCTGTAGAGGTCCTTGAGGCGCTCCACGTACTCGATCCACGCGGGCGTGCCGGCGGCGGTGCGCTCGGCGAAGTAGGCAGCGACGAACATCTGCGTGACCGGCGAGGAGCACAGGTCGGCGCCCTGTTTGCCGAGGTTCAGCTTCTCGAGCACCGGGCGCGGCGCGACCGCCCATCCCAGGCGCAGCCCCGGCGAGAGGATCTTCGAGAACGTGCCCAGGTAGATGACCAGGTCCGAGCCGTTGCCGCGTCCGGCGGCCTCGGCGTCGAGCGAGTACAGCGTGGGCAGCGCCTCGCCCTCGTAGCGCAGCAGCCCGTAGGGGTTGTCCTCCAGCACCAGCAGCTCGCGCTCGCGCGCCACCTGCACCAGGCGCCGGCGCCGCGCCAGCGACATCGTCACCCCGCCGGGGTTCTGGAAGTTGGGGATCGTGTAGATGAACTTCGGCGTGCGCCCCTGCTCGCGCAGCCGGTCGAGCGTGGCCTCGAGCGCGTCGATCGGCATGCCGTCGGCGTCCATCTCGATCTGCTCGACGTCCGCCTGGTAGGCGCTGAACGTCGGCACCGCCCCCGGGTAGGTCGGCGCCTCGGCGACGATCACGTCGCCCGGGTCGATCAGCGCCTTGCACACGAGGTCGATCACCTGCTGGCCGCCGGTCGTCACGATCACCTCGGACGGGTCGATCGCCGTTCCCTCCTGGGCCATCGCGGCGACGATGCAGTCGACCGTCACGGCCATGCCCTCGGTGGGCCCGTACTGAAGCGCCCGCGCGGTGGACTCGGCGGCCACCTGCGCCATCAGCTTCGCGTACAGCTCCGGCGGGAACGTGCTCGTGTCCGGCAGGCCGCCCGCGAGCGAGATCACGTCCGGGCGCTCGGTCAGCGCCATCATCTCGCGCATCGCCGAGCTTTTCATGCCGCGCGTGCGCGCCGCGAACAGCGCCTCGTAGCGCGCCAGCTCGTGCGCTGCCGGCCGGGTCCGTCGTCTATCGTCCATGCCCGCCTGCCTGCCTGCCGGACGGAGGGTCCTCCGCCACGGAGGGTCCTCCGCCACGGAGGGTGCCCGTTAGGGTACGCATTACCGCAAGGTAGCGCACCTCCACGGGCACTCTGCATGAACGGCATCTTCTTCTACATAGGCCTCGGCGCCGGCCTGGCGGCCGCCTGTGGGCTGCGGCCGTTCCTGCCGGTGCTGCTCGCCGGCGCGCTCGCATCCTCGAGCGCGCTCGGCGTCGGCTTCGCGCACCACTTCCATTTCCTGCAGGCCGATTGGTGGCTGCTGGTGGCGGCGGTGGCGCTCGTGCTCTCCTACGCGCTGCAGATCCTGCTGGCGCTCGCGCCGATAATCGACTCGAGCGATCGCAAGCAGCGCAGCGATCCGCTCGCCGCATCTCTCACCGGCCTCGGCCTCGGCGCCGGGGCGGTGCTGTTCGCGGGCACGCTCGCCGCGCACGGCGACGCGTGGTGGCCGGGCCTCCTCGGCGGCCTGCTCGTGGCGGGTCTCGCCCAGCGCGCCACCTGGCCGGTGATCGTCCGCGCGCGCTCGCGCCTGACCGACCGCGGCGCGCGCGAGGCGCTGACCATCTACCTGGACGCGGCCGCGCTGCTGCTCGCCGCGCTCGCCGCTGCGCTGCATCCGCTCGGCTACGTGGCGGTCGCGGCGCTCGCGTGGTTCGCGTGGCGCGGGCGCGGCCGCGGCGATGAAAAGTACGCAGGGCTGCGCGTCCTGCGCCGCTGAGCGGATCGTCGAGTCGGCCGTGCGGGGCCTGTCCTGAGCTCCTCTCCACCCAAGCTCGTGCTGTGCGTGATCGACGCGATGGCGCCGCAGATGCTCGAGCGCGCGGTCGCCTCCGGCGCGGCGCCGGTGCTCGAGCGGCTGATCGCCGGCGGGCGCTACGTGCCCGACTGCGTCGCCGCGTTCCCGTCGGTGACGCCCGTGTGCGCCGCATCGATCGTCACCGGCTCGAGCCAGGACGAGCACGAGATCCCGGGCATGAACTGGTTCCACCGCGAGGAGCACCGCTACGTCGAGTACGGCTCGAGCTTCCGCGCGGCGCAGCGCTTCGGGATCGCGCGCCAGCTGACGGACACCGTCTACAACATGAATCGCGCCCACCTGTCGGCGCGCACGCCGACGGTGTTCGAGTCGCTCGACGACGCCGACGTGCGCACCGCCGGCACCACCTACCTGATGTACCGGGGCCGCTACCCCCACGAGCCCCAGCGCGACACTGCGCTCACGCGTGTCGCCTCGGCGCTCATGCGCCATCCGGTGATGGGCCCGCGCGAGCTCTTCTACGCCGACGTGTTCGCCTCCCGGCGCACCGGCTGCCGCTCGGGCCTCGGCATGCCGGGCGTGCGCGACCGGCACTCCGGGTGCGTGTCGGCGTACCTGGTCGAGCACGACCTGTTCGACTTCCTGCTGCTGTCGCTGCCCGACAACGACTGGTACTCGCACAAGCGCGGACCGGACGCGCAGGTCCACTCGATCGCCCAGGCCGACCTGCAGCTCGCGCGGGTGATGAACGCCGCGGGCGGCGTCGAGGAGTTCCTCGCCGAGCACGCCGTGATCGCGATGGCCGACCACTCGCAGGCCCCCGTCACGGCGACGATCGCGCTCCAGGACGAGCTCGCGGAGCTGGGAGTTCTAGGCCCCACCCGCCCAGCCCCCAGCCGCCCCACCAACCCAGGTCGCTCAGCGGAGAGCAGGGCGGGAGCGGCCGATTCAGAGCCGCGCATCGCCGTCTGCCCTTCCCAGCGCGCCGCCATGGTCTACGCGCTGCACGAGGCCGAGCGCGACGCCATGCGCGCGTCGGTCGTCGCGCGCGCGCTCGCGATCGACGGCGTCGACCTGGTGCTGTGGCTCGAGCGCGACGCGCACGACGCGCCCCGCGAGGGCGTCATCGCCTCGCCGCGCCACGGCGAGCTGCGCTTCGCCCCCGGCGGGGTCGCGGGCGGCAACGTGGTCGATCCCCGCGGGCTGTCCTGGAGCGTCGAGGGCGCGCTCGCGGCGATCGGCGCGACCGTGCAGGACGGGCTGCTGCTCAGCCCCGCGTACCCCGACGCGCTCGCCCGTGCGTGGGCGGCGCTGACGTGCCGCACCTCCGGCGAGGTGCTGCTGTCGGCCGCCCCCGGCCACGAGTTCATCGACTGGGGGCGCCAGGCGCATGTCGGCGGCGGCAGCCACGGCTCGCTGCACGCCTCCGACTCGCTCGGCGCGCTCGTGCTCAGCGGCGTGGCGCTGCCCGAGCCGGAGCCGGCGCAGTGGGCGATCCGCGACATCGCCCCGATCGTCCTGCGCCACTTCGGACTCGATCAGCCGCGTTGACGCCGTTACTCTCGCTCGATGCGCCTCCTCGCCGCCATGCCCGCCGCGGTCATCGCGCTCGGGCTCGCGCCGGCGCCGGCATCTGCCGCGGCGAGCAGCGCGGTGGGCGCCCACGCCGCGACGGCCCCGGCGGCGACGTCTCGCGCCGCCAGCACGCGCCCGCCGGCGTCAACTGCGCCAACGTCGCACACCTCGACCCTCACGACGGCGACCAACCCGGAAACGCCGGTGGGCGTTCCGCTGTCGAACGTGCCTCCGGCCGCGCACAGGCTGTCCTCCGAAAAGGTCCTCGCGATCGCCAACCGCCTACCCGAGATGCGCGCTCTGCGCAGGGAATACAAGGGCTCGTTCGGCGACGTGTACCTCAAGGGAGCGTTCCAGTGGCAGGTCAGCTACTTCACGTTGGGGGGCAAGAAGGAGATCGGCCTGGTGATCATCAACGACCTCTCCGGGCGGGTCGTCGAACAGTGGACCGGCTTCCAGGTCGCGTGGTCGATGGCGCGCGGCTATCCCGGCGCGTTCGGCAGGCACGTCAACGCGCTGTACGTGTGGCTGCCGATGTGCGTGCTGTTCCTGCTGCCGTTCATCGACTTTCGCCGGCCGTTCTCGCTGCTGCACCTCGACCTGCTGGTGCTGCTGTCGTTCTCCGTGTCGCTCGCGTTCTTCAACCACGCGCACATCTACGCGTCGGTCCCGCTCGCCTATCCGCCGCTGCTGTACCTGCTCGCGCGCATGCTCGCGCTGCTGCGGCGCCCGCGCGGATCGAGCGCCCGCCCGCCCGCCCGCCGATCGCCGCAGCTACGCCTGCTCGTGCCGACCCCGTGGCTCGCGCTCGGCGTGATCTTCCTGCTGGGCTTTCGCATCGCATTGAACGTGACCGACTCGAACGTCATCGACGTCGGCTACGCGGGCGTGATCGGGGCCAGCAAGGTCGTCCACGGCGAAGCGCTGTACGGCAAATGGCCGTCGACCAACGAACACGGCGACACCTACGGCCCGGTCAACTACGAGACGTACGTCCCCTTCCAGCAGGCCTTCGGCTTCAGCGGCAAGTGGGACGACCTGCCGGCCGCGCACGGGGCGGCGATCTTCTTCGACCTGCTGGCGACCGCGCTGCTGTTCCTTCTCGGCCGGCGCATGCGCGGGCCCACGCTCGGTGTCGCGCTCGCATACGCGTGGGCCGCATACCCGTTCACGCTGTATGCGCTGGAGAGCAACTCCAACGACAGCCTCGTCGGCGCGCTCGCGCTGGCGGCCGTGCTCGCCGCCAGCTACCGCACGGAGCTCGCGCGCGCCGGTCGCGGCGCGCTGGCCGCGCTGGCGAGCCTGACCAAGTTCGCGCCGCTGGCGCTCGTGCCGCTGCTCGCCACCCACGGACTGGAGGGTCTGTCGCTGGCCCGGCGCGCCCGCGCGCTGGCGCTGTACGCGGCCGCGTTCGCGGGCACCGTCGCGCTCGTCTCGATCCCCGCCCTCAGCCACGACTCGCTGCACACCATCTACGAGCGCACGTTCGTCTACCAGTCCAATCGCGGCTCGCCTTTCTCCGTCTGGGGGCTGTACGGGCTGCAGGGGCTCGAGCGCCTCGTCGAGATCGCCGCCGCGGTGCTCGCGCTGGCGCTCGCGCTGGCGCCGCGCCGTCCGGACGTCGTCGGCCTCGCCGCGGCCTGCGCGGCCGTCGTCATCGCCGCGCAGCTCGGAATCGAACACTGGTTCTACCTGTACATCCCGTGGTTCTTCGGACTCGTGATCGCAGCCCTGTTCGGAGCGCTCAGCGATCCGCGGGGCTCGTCGCCGGTCGCGGCATCAGCACCTGCTCTATCGAGTCGGCCCGCAGCGGCGTTGAGCAGCTGATCAGCGCGCCCATCAGCCACGGGTCCTCCTCGGAGGTCTCGAAGCGGATCGGCATCATCGTCAGCAGCGACTCGATCGCCTGCTCGCGCTTGACCCCGATGACCCCCCCGCGCGGCCCGGTCATGCCGACGTCGGTGATGTACGCGGTGCCCCCCGGCAGCACGCGCGCGTCGGCGGTCGGCACGTGCGTGTGCGTGCCCACCACCGCCGTCACCCGCCCGTCCAGGTGCCAGCCCATCGCGATCTTCTCGGAGGTCGCCTCCGCGTGCATGTCCACGAGGATGTGCTGCACCTCGCCGAGCTCGCCCAGCGCCACCTCGATCTCCGTGAACGCCGAGCGGCCCGCGCGCAGGTAGAGGTTCCCGCTGAGGTTCACCACGCCCAGGCGCACCCCGTCTCGCTCCACCACGCAGGCGCCCCGCCCAGGCTGGCTGCGCAGGAAGTTGGCCGGCCGCACGATCCGCTCGTTGCTGGCCAGGTAGGGGTAGATCTCGCGCCGATGGTAGGTGTGGTTGCCGAGCGTGATCGCGTCGACGCCCGCCGCGAACATCTGGTCGGCGATCTTCGGCGTGATGCCAAGGCCGCCGGCCGCGTTCTCGCCGTTGACGACCACGAACGTCGGCGCGTAGCGCTCGCGCAGGACCGGCAGGCAGTCGAGCAGCGTGTGGCGGCCGATGCCGCCGACGACGTCGCCGACGAACAGGATGCGCGCGGCCCCCGGACCCCCGGCGGCCGCCTCGGGCTCAGCCATACTCTGGCGATGGTGGGAGATAGGTGACAGGCGTCTCCGCATCGTCCCCGGAGGGGGAGAAGGCCGCCGAGGCCCACGCCAGCGCGCCGTCCACGCCCGACGAGCACGAGCCGCCCGCCGGCCCGCCGGCCGAGTCGCCCGGCGGCCCACCGTCCGGACCGCCCGCCGCGACGGCGATCGCCCTCTCGCGCGTGATCGTGCCGCGCTGGGTCCAGCTCGTGCTGCTGCCGCTCGCACTGCTCGCGCTGTGGGCGCTCGCGAAAGCCGCGGGGAAAGTGATGGTGATATTCGTGATTGCCGGCCTCATAGCGCTGATCCTCAATCCGGCTGTCGCTTTCCTGCATCGCTCGCGCCTTCCCCGTGGGCTCGCGGTGCTCGCCGTGTACCTCGCATTCTTCCTGACGCTGGCCGGCATCGGCTTCCTGCTGGCGAACCCTATCTCCGATCAGGTGCGCACGTTCGTCGACAACCTCCCGCACATCGTCAACGAAGCCAACAGGCGGCTCGCGACGTTCCAGAACGAACTCAACGAACACGGCTTCCACGTGCACCTGAAGTCCCAGGGCAAAACGGCCCTGCAGAGCATCGAGGGGAAAGTCGCCAAGAGCGCCGACAAACTGGTCTCCTTCGGCGGCGCTCTGGCCAGCGAAGTGGCGGGCGCGATCTTCGATCTCGTGCTGGTGTTCGTGCTGTCCGTGTACATGCTGCTCTACGGCCAGCAGATCGGGGCGCTCGTGCGGCGCGCGATGCCCGACGGCGACGGCTCGAAGGCGGACGACTACCCGACGCTGGTGCAGCGCGCGGTCTCGCGCTACATCGGCGGCCAGCTGCTGTTCAGCACGATCATGGGCACCTCCGTCGGCCTCGCGCTGTACCTGTTCGGGGTCATCGGGATCTTCCCCGACGGACGCACCTACGCGATCGCCTTCGCGGTCTTCTACGGGGTGATGGAGCTCGTGCCTTACGTCGGCCCGATCCTCGGCGCGCTGCCGCCGGTGGCGGTCGCGCTGTTCACCAAGCCGATCACCGCGCTGTGGGTGACGCTGCTGTTCGTCGGCATGCAACAGCTGGAGGGCCACGTCGTCGCGCCGCAGGTCTTCGGCCACACGCTGCGGATCAACCCGCTGCTCGTGATCTTCGCGCTACTGCTCGGACTGCAGGTGTACGGGATAGTGGGCGCTCTGATCGCGCTGCCGATCCTCGCGGTGCTGCGCGAGACCGCCGTCTACCTGAACCGCCATCTGGCCTTCGAATCCTGGGATCACGGCCGCAACGGACTGCTGTGAGCGCAGTCCTGCGCGTCAGCGCGCTCGGCAAGCGCTACGGCGAGCTCGACGCCCTCCGCGACGTCAGCTTCCAGGCGGGCGCCGGCGAGCTGATCGCGGTCGTCGGACCGAACGGCGCCGGCAAGACCACGCTGCTGTCGATCATCGTCGGCACGCAGGCGCCGAGCGCCGGCAGCGTCATCCGCGGCACCGGCGAGGTCGAGTCGGGGGTCGGCTGGGCGCCCCAATATCCAGCTCTCTACTCGAAGCTGTCGGTCGCCGAGAACCTCGAGCTGTTCGCCCGCCTGGAGCGGGTCGCCGACCCGCGCGCGACGGTCGCGCGGATGCTCGAGCAAACGGGCCTGCGCGAGCGCGCGCGGGAACCCGTCGGCCGGCTCTCCGGCGGCAACCGCCAGCGCGTGAACGTCGCCCTCGGGCTGATCGGCGATCCGCCGGTGCTCGCACTCGACGAGCCGTCCGCGTCGCTGGATCCCGGGCAGCGCGAGCGCCTGTGGGAGCTCGTCTGCGCGCGCGCCGCCGCCGGCACGACCGTGGTGTTCTCGACGCACAACGTCAGCGAGGCCCAGCGCTACGCCGATCGCGTGCTCGTGCTCGCGGGCGGGCGACTGCTGTTCGACGGCGCCCCGCAGGAGCTCATGCGCGAAGGCGGCGAGGGCGACGGCGGCGACCTCGAGCGCGCGCTCGTGCGCTTCCTGCGGGAGCGGGCGCCAGAGCCGGCGGGCGCGCCGTGAGGTGGCTGCTGCGCAAGGATCTGCTGATCCTCGGCCGCTCGCGGCTGCTGGTCGCGCTGCTGATCGTCTACCCGGTGGCGATCGCGCTGCTGATCGGCGTCGCCATCTCCCGCAGCCCGACGCGCCCGCGCGTGGCGATCGTCGATGAGACCGCGCCGGGGGAAACGATCAAGCTGGCCGGCCAGCGGATCGAGGTCAGCGAGTACGCCCGGCAGCTGTTCAGCCAGGTCCAGGCCGTGCAAGCGCCCACGCGCGCGCAGGCGGTCGCAGATGTCGACGCGGGCTCCGTGCTCGCCGCCGTTGTGATTCCCGCCGACCTCGCCGCGCGGCTGTCCTCCGACGAGAGCCAGGCGCAGCTGGAAGTGCTCTACAACGGCAACGCGCTCGAGCAGTCGCTCGCCCGCTCGACGCTCGAATCCGCGCTCGCGCAGGCCAATCTCGGCTTCTCCGAACAGATCCAGCAGGCCGCCAGGAACGTCATCGGCACGCTGCTCGCCGGCGGGCGGCTCGGCAGCGTCGGCGGGCCGGAACAGCTGATCGGCCTCGACCGCGTGCCGGCGACGCTCGGCGCGATCGCCGCGCGCCAGCCGCGCGGTCGCGATCGCCGTCAGCTCGAACAGGTCGAGGCGTTCGCCGGCTTTGCCGCCGAAAACCTGTCCGTCGCCAGCCGCGTGCTCTCCAGCATCGGCCAGCCGATCCAGGTCCACAGCGTCGTGCTGCACGGCCGGCGCACGCCGCTGAACACGTTCGCGGTAGTCGTCGCCGTGAGCGTGTCGCTGATGTTCGTGTGCGTGCTGCTCGCCGCCGGCGCGGTCGCGCTCGAGCGTGAAGAGCACGCGTTCGCGCGCCTTCTCAGGGGCCCACCCACCCTGCCCGCGCTCGTCTCGCGCGAGACGCTGATCGCCGAGAAGACGCTGCTCGCCGCCGGCTGCGCGTTCGTGCTCGCCTTCGCGATGCTCGCCGGGATCAGCGCGTTCGTGGCGCTCGACTGGAGCCGCGTCGGGCTGTGGGTGGCCGCGCTCGCGTTCGGCGCGCTCGCGTTCGGCGCGCTCGGCGTGGCGATCGGCGCGCTCGCACGCGAGGTGCGCGCCGCCTCGCTGCTCGCCTTCCTGCTGTCGCTGCCGCTCGCGTTCCTCGCGCTCGTGCCAGCCGGGTCGGTGTCCCACGGCTTCTACGACGCGATCGGCGCGATCTCGTTCGTGTTCCCCTTCAAGGCCGCCCTGCAGGCGCTCGACGCGGCCGTCAACGGCGCGTCTCCGGGAATCGGCCTCTCGCTCGTGCACCTCGCCGTGCTCGGCGTCGTCTTCGGAGCGCTCGCGCGCGTCGGCCTGCGCAACGTCGAGTAGCGCAACTGCGAACGCCCGCGCCGAAGGCGCTCATAAACGATTCCCCGCGGCGCTTGTCAAGGATTCCCCGCCGGGTATCCTCGAAGGCGATGGCGTTTCCCCAGACGCGCATGCGCAGGCTGCGGGCCAGCGCGGGGCTGCGCGGCCTCGTGCGCGAGACCGACGTGCACGCCGGCCAGCTCGTGCTGCCGCTGTTCGCCACCGAGGCCGCGCGCTCCGCCGGCGCCGACGGACGCGAGCCGATCGCGACCATGCCTGGAGTCGATCGCCTGTCGCCGGCGGCCATCGTCGCCGAGGCGCAGGAGGCCGCCGCGCTGGGCATCCCCGCGGTGATGCTGTTCGGGCTGCCCGCCGAGAAGGACGAGCACGGCTCCGGCGCGTGGGACGAGGAGGGTGTCGTGCAAGTGGCCACGCGCGCGATCAAGCAGGCGGTGCCCGAGCTGCTGGTGCTCACCGACGTATGTCTGTGCGAGTACACCTCCCACGGCCACTGCGGCGTGCTGCGCGAGGACGGCACCGTGGACAACGACGCCTCGCTCGAGCTGCTCGCGCAGACCGCCGCCAGCCACGCGCGCGCAGGCGCCGACATCGTCGCGCCGTCGGACATGATGGACGGGCGCGTCGGCGCGATCAGGGAGGAACTGGACGGCCAGGGCTTCGCTGAGGTGCCGATCCTCGCCTACTCCGCCAAGTTCGCCTCCGCCTTCTACGGGCCCTTCCGCGAGGCCGCCGACTCCGCCCCCGCGTTCGGCGACCGCCGCGGCTACCAGATGGACCCCGCCAACGGACGCGAGGCCGTGCGCGAGGCGCTGCTCGACGTGCAGGAGGGCGCCGACATGGTCATGGTCAAGCCTGCGCTCGCCTACGGCGACCTCATCAGCGCCGTCAAGCGCGCCACGCGCCTGCCCGTGGCGGCGTACAACGTCAGCGGCGAGTATGCGATGGTCAAGGCCGCCGCGGCCGCCGGCTACGTCGACGAGCGCGCCACCGTGCTCGAGATCCTCACCTCGCTGCGCCGCGCCGGTGCCGACACGATCATCACCTACCACGCAAAGGACGCCGCCAAATGGCTGGCAGAGCAGACATGACCGCAGAGCCCCAACCCGCCGTCGCAGCGTCGCTCGCCGACGTCGCCGACCCGACATTGCCGACGACCGCGCCGCCGAAGATTCGCAGCCGCAAGGACGGCGCCGCGATCGCGCTCGAGGACATCGACCGCAGGCTGCTGAACCTGATGCAGGGCAGCTTCCCGATCGCGCCACGGCCCTATCAGCGGGTGGGCGAGCTCGGCGAGGTGTCCGAGCAGGAGGTCATGCAGCGCGTGCAGCACCTGCTCGACAAGCGCATCATCCGCCAGGTCACGCCGATCTTCGACACGCGCGCGCTCGGCTACTCCTCGATGCTCGTCGCCGCCAAGGTCGATCCCGAGCACCCCCACCGCGCCGCGCAGGTCATCAACCAGCACCCCGGCGTCTCGCACAACTACCTGCGCAACCACGAGTTCAACCTGTGGTTCACGATCGCCACCGAGCCCGACTCCAAGCTCGGGCTCGAGGGCACGCTCGAGGTGCTCGCGCAGGAGGCCGGCGCCGAGTCCGTGCGCCAGCTGCCCACGCTGCGGCTGTTCAAGATCCGCATGGACCTCGAGATGCAGGGCGGCACCGACGCGCTCTCCAGCGCCGCCGAGGTCAAGGAGCCGATCGAGCTCGAGCCCCAGCCCTACGACGAGCTCGACACCGCCGTCATCCGCGCGCTGCAGGGCGACATGCCAGTGATCGAGGAACCGTACGCACCGGCCGCGCTGGAGCTCGGGATGACCCAGGAGCGCTTGCTCGACCATCTCGCCGGCATGCAGGAGCGCGGCATCCTGCGCCGCGTCGCCGCCATCCTCTACCACCGCCGCGCCGGCTTCTCCGCAAACGGCATGGGCGTCTGGAAGGTGCCCGACGAGCAGATCTTCGACATCGGCTGCCGCATGGCCGCCGTGCGCGGCGTCTCCCACTGCTACCAGCGCCCCACCTACGAGGACTGGCCGTACTCCGTATTCACCATGGCTCACGGGCGCTCCAAGGAGGAGTGCGACGCGGTGCTCGACTCGATCGCCGAGCGCACCGGCATCTCAGAGCGCGCCACGCTCTACTCCTCGACCGAGTTCAAGAAGATCCGGCTGCTGTACTTCACCGAGGACTTCAAGGACTGGGAGCGCGCGCACGGCGCCTGAGCGGTCGCGACGCCTGACTGTATGTTCTGTCTTTCACGCAGCGTGCGCCATCGTATTTACGCGTCGCGCGTACGATCAACTTGACCGCCTCGCTCACAGACACGCGTTCGGCCGAGCTGTATCGCCGCGCCCTCGAGCTGATCCCCGGCGGCGTCAACTCGCCCGTGCGGGCGATGCGCGCGATCGGGCGCGAGCCGATCTTCATCGCCCGCGGCGAGGGCGCCGAGCTGATCGACGTCGACGGCAACCAGTTCGTCGACTACGTCTGCTCGTGGGGGCCGCTGATCCACGGGCACGCCCACCCGCACGTGCTCGGCGCGCTCGCCGCGGCGGCCGCCAAGGGGACGAGCTTCGGCGCTCCGACCGCGGGCGAGGTCGAGCTGGCGGGCGAGGTCGCACGCCGCATGGAGGGCGTGGAGATGCTGCGCATGACCTCATCCGGGACAGAGGCGGCGATGACCGCCGTGCGCCTCGCGCGCGCCGCCACCGGCCGCGAGCCGATCCTCAAGTTCGCCGGCGCCTACCACGGCCACGCCGACGGGCTGCTCGCGCAGGCTGGCTCCGGCCTGGCGACGCAGGGGCTGCCCGCGAGCCCGGGTGTCCCCGCGAGCGCCGCCGCCGCCACGATCGTCGTGCCGTGGAACGACCCCGACGCGCTGCTCGCCGCCACCGAGCGCCACCGGCTGGCCGCGATCCTCGCCGAGCCGCTGCCCGCCAACATGGGCCTCGTGCCGCCCGCCGACGGGTTCCTGACGCTGCTGCGCGAGCGCGCCGACGCCACCGGGGCGCTGCTGGTGCTCGACGAGGTCATCAGCGGCTTTCGCGTCGCGCGTGGCGGCGCGCAGGAGCTGCTCGGCGTGCAGGGCGACCTCGTGATCCTCGGCAAGATCATCGGCGGCGGCCTGCCCGCGGCGGCGCTCGGCGGCCGCGCCGAGCTGATGCGGATGCTCGCCCCCAGCGGCGAGGTCTACCAGGCGGGGACGCTGTCGGGCAACCCGCTGGCAGTGGCGGCCGGGCTCGCGACGCTCGAGCTGCTCGACGAAAACGCATACCTGCATCTCGCTGCGATCACCGAGCGCCTCGCCGACGGCCTGCGCGAGGCCGCCGCGGGCACGAACCATGGAGCGGGCGGGTATCCCGTCCAGATCGTCAGCATGCCGGGACTGGTGACCGTGTTCTTCAGCGCAAGCCCCGTCCGCTCGTTCGCCGACGCGCAGGCGTGCGATCTGGACGCGCACGCCGCCTGGTGCCGCGAGCTGCTCGCCCGCGGCGTCTACCCGCCGCCTTCGCAGTTCGAGGCCTGGTTCCCGTCGCTGGCGCACACGGCCGAGCAGCTCGAGCGCACGGTGGAGGCCGCCGCGGCGGCGTTCGCGTGCCTGCCTGATCCGGCGGCCGGCGGATGAGCGCGGCGCCGGAGCTGGGCGGCAAGGGCGACGGCAACGGTGCGCGCGAGGACGCGCTTGTGCGCCTGCGCGCGCTGCTGCGCCGCGAAGGCGGGCTGATCGCGACGCTCGTCGAGGGCGATGCGCCGGCCGTCATAGCTGATGCGCCCGCCGCGCGCAACGGGTACGCGAGCCCCGGCAGCATCGCCGCGAGCGGGCCGCGCGCGGCCGGCAGGCGCGAGGAGTACGAGCTGCTGGTGGAGGCGATCTACGAGGGCTATCTGCTGCACTACGGAGCGCCGCGGGTGGTGCGGATGCCCGACGCCGACCTGAAGCTGCTGGCGGGCGATCGGCTGTACGCGATCGGGCTCGCGCGCCTGGTCGAGCTGGGGGACACGCTCGCGGTGGCCGAGCTCGCCGACACGATCACGCTCAGCGCGCTCGCGCAGGGCGCGGGCGAGAGCAATCTCGCCGACGTCGTCTGGACGGCCGGCGCGCGCGCGGTCGGGTGGGGCTGCAGCGACGCTCACGCCCGCGCCAAGGATCTCGTGCTGGCGGGCGCGCCTAACGCGATCGAGGCGATGCGCACAAGCTCTATGGGGCCCTCCGCGTCGCCCTGAATGGCGCGTAGGTATTCTTAGCGCCCGGTGCCAGGCAAGCGCGACAAGCACAAATCCAAGTACACGCTCGACAGGGGCATGCCCGGGGCGTTCGAGGGCGAGACGATCACCCGCCGCAGGTTCATGACCGGCACCGCGCATGGGGCGGGAGCGGTGGCGGCGGGCGCGTTCGCGCTGCCCGCGCTCGGCTTCGCCTTCGGGCCGATCTTCAAAAGCAATCCGCACCGCTGGGAAGTCGTGGGCACCGTCGACCAGTTCTCCGACAACAACTACATCCCGGTCGTGCTCACGCTCACGCCGAACATCGGCGAGGCGGGCAAGACGACCGTGTACATGCGCAGGTTCAACCCCGAACTCGACACCGACGCCGCCGACGTGGACTCGCATACGCCGTACATCGCGATCTCCAGCCGCTGCGCGCACATCGGCTGCCCGGTGCGCTGGGTGGACGCCTCCGAGCGCTTCATCTGCCCGTGCCACGGCGGCGTGTACGATCTGCTCGGCCGCCGCGTGGGCGGCCCGCCGGTCAGGCCGCTCGACCGCTTCTACACGCGCGTGAACGGCGAAAACGTCGAAGTCGGCCCGCGCTTCAGCGTCAACAGCCAGCTGCGGCGCTTCTCGCCGCGCGACCCCGGCGAGCCGCTGGATGGCATCGGCCAGTACCTATACCCCTCGCGCCCCGGCGCCCAGAAACTCTAGCCCCCGACCGACTCCACAACCACCGTGCCCAAGCTCCCAGCCCCCCCGCTCCCCGCACCGCTGAGGACGCCGCCGCCGCGTCCCGGAAAGGGCAACGGCGCCGGCGGCCCGGTCGAGGGCGCCATGGAGGCGGGGATCTCGGTCGTCGACTGGGTCGACGAGCGCACCTCGCTGAGCGGCGCCGCGCGCTGGATGATGTTCCGCAAGGTGCCCAAGGGCACCAACTGGTTCTACACGCTCGGCTCGGCCACCATGTTCGCCTTCCTCAGCCAGGCCGTCACGGGCGTGTTCCTGGCGATGTACTACCGCCCCGATCCGGCCGGCGGCGCCTACGAATCGATCCGCTACGTCACCAACGACGTGTTCCTCGGGCAGTTCGTGCGCGGCATGCACAAGTGGGGATCGAGCGTGATGGTGGTGCTCGTGTTCCTGCACATGGGCCGGACGTTCTTCTTCGGCGCCTACAAGTACCCGCGCGAGCTCAACTGGGTGATCGGCGTGGTGCTGCTGATCCTGACGATGGTGATGTCCTTCACCGGCTATCTGCTGCCGTTCGACCAGCGCGCCTTCTGGGCGACGGTCGCGGGCGTCAACATCAACGGCACCGGCCCGCTGATCGGCCCGTACCTGAGCGACTTCCTGCGCGGCGGCTCCGAATTCGGCGCCACCACGCTGTCGCGCTTCTATGCCATCCACATGCTGCTCGTCCCCGGTCTGATCGCAGCGCTGCTGGGCGCGCACCTGTACCTGGTCGCCAAGCTCGGCACGACGGCGCCGCCGTGGACGAAAGCGGAGAAGCGCAAAGAGCTGCGCGAGACCGAGGTCTAGATGAACCAGCGTGAGAAGGAGGAGTACCTCCGCGAATACGCGCTGCTGAAGGCGCAGGGCAAGCCGTTCTTTCCCTACGCGGTGGCCAAGGACTCGCTCATGGCCGTCATCGTGATGGCGGTCATCATCACGATGTCGCTGGTGCTCGGCGCCGAGCTCGGCTCGAAGGCCAACCCCACGACCACCACCTACGTGCCGCGGCCGGAGTGGTATTTCTTCTTCCTGTTCGAGCTCCTGCGCATCATCAGGACGCCGAGCCTCGTCCCGCTCGCCACGATCGGCGTGCCGACGATCTGCATGATCCTGCTGTTCCTGCTGCCGTTCTACGACCGCGGCCCCGAGCGGCGCCCCGAGCGCCGTCCGATCGCCACGATCACCGGCGTGTTCGTGATCTGCGCGATGGCCTTCCTCACCTTCGAGGGCGCCCACACGGGCTCGCCGACGGCGATCGAAATGGCGACGCCGACGGCCGTCAAGCAGGCGGGCGGGAGCATCCTCTCCGGCTACGAAGCGGGCAGGAAGGTCGTCGCCCAGTCGGGCTGCCTGGCGTGCCACAAACTCGGCGACAACGGCAACTCCGGGCCCGGACCCGAACTGACGCACATCGCCTCGCGCATCCCCCGCCAGGCGATCGCACGGACGCTCGTGAACCCGACCGCGCCAATGCCATCCTTCAAGAACCTGCCGGCGAAGAAGTTCGAAGCGATCGTCGACTTCCTCTCGCAGCTCAAGTAGCCACGTTCGTGCCCGCTCGTCCCCGAGACGGCGCATCCCACGGGGCGCAGGCCGGGAGGCTGGAAGCGACGGAGGTGCGCGCGATGTTCGATCGCATCGCGGGCGTGTACGACCCGCTGAACACCGCGATGACCGCCGGCCTGCACCACCGCTGGCGCGCGCGCGCCGCGGAGCTCGCGCGCGTCGGCCCCGGCAGCCGCGTGCTGGACGTCGCCACCGGCACCGGCGATCTGGCGATAGAGCTCGCCCGGCGGGTCGCGCCCGGCGGCGAGGTGCTGGGCAGCGACTTCTCCGAGGCGATGCTAGATCGGGCGCGCAGCAAGGCGGGCGCCCAGCGGGGGAGCGGCGTGCGCCCGCGCTTCGAGTGGGCCGACGCGATGGCGCTGCCCTACCCCGACGACTCGTTCGACGCGGCGACCGTCGGCTTCGGCGCGCGCAACTTCGACGACCTCGCCCGCGGACTGGCGGAGATGGCACGCGTGGTGCGCCCCGGGGGGCGGGTGGTGGTGCTCGAGATCACGACGCCCACGCGCCCGCCGCTGTCGCTGTTCTACCGGCTGTGGTTCGACCGGATCGTCCCCGCGATCGGACGCCTCGCAGGCGCGCTCGCGCGCGGCGCGCGGCAGCGCGGCGGCGCCGGCGAGGGCACGATCGCGCAGGCCTACACCTATCTGCCGAACTCGGTCAAGCGCTTCCCCGGCCCCGCGCAGCTTGCAGGCGACCTGGAACGCGCCGGCCTGAGCGAGATCTCCTACGTGCTTACGGCGGGTGGCATTGTGGCCATTCACGCGGGCACCGTTCCGCACGAACGGTCATCATGAGCGCAGTGCACAGCACGGCGGCCAGCGTTCCGGCGGAGGAGCTCGACGGACTCGACGCGATCATGCGCCGCGGCGGCAACGGCCTGCGCAGGCGCATGGAGCGCACCGAGCGCCATCTCGAACGGGTGACCGTCCACGCTGGCACCCCGCTCGCCGCGTACGCAAACGCGACCGTCGTCGCGGGTGGCAAGCGCCTGCGTCCGCTGCTCGTCGTGCTCGCCGCCGAGTCGGCGGGCGGGGTGGGTGGGCAGTCGGGCAATCCCGACGGCGAGGAGCGCCTGGTACGCGCGGCCGTTGCGGTCGAGCTCGTGCACTCGGCCACGCTCGTCCACGATGACGTGATCGATGGCGCGCTGCTGCGCCGCGGCCATCCCACGGTCGCGGCGGTCGCCGGGCGCCAGATGGCGGTGGCAACCGGCGACCTGCTGTTCTCGCGGGCGTTCGCGGAGCTCGCACGCAACGACGACGTCGCGCAGCTGTGCGCGCTCTCAGACGCGAGCTCCGCGCTGGCGGAAGGCGAGCTGCTGCAGCGCGAGGACGCCTACGCAGCGCACGTGCCCGTCGAGCGCTACCTGCGGCGCTGCGAGCTGAAGACCGCCGCGCTGTTCGAGGCGGCGTGCCGGCTGGGGGCGCTGACCGCGGCGCAGGGCTCGAGCGCGCTTGCCGACGCGCTCGGCGCGTTCGCGCGGCGCATCGGGCTGGCCTTCCAGATGCTCGACGACGTGCTCGACGTGTCCGGTCCGGTGGAGCGGACGGGCAAGGCGCGCGGCACCGATCTGCTCGACGGCACGGTCACGCTGCCGTTCATCCTCGCCCGCGAGCGCGACCAGGACCTCGCGGCGTTCGATCTCATCTCCCTGCGCGGGGTGGGCGGGGCCGAGAAGACCGAGGCGCTGTGCGAGCGCATCGCCGCGACCGGCGCGCTGGATGAGGCTCGCGAACGGGCGCTGGCGGTCGTCGCCGAGGCGAAGGCGTCGCTGCCGGCGATCCTGCCGGACGGACGCTCGACGCTGTTGAGCCTCGTTGCCGACGCCGTGGTCGAGCGCTACCGCTGAGCCGCGCACTATGCGCTAGACGGCCGAGAGGCAAGCGAGGCAAGGACGCAGGGAGCGTGGCGTGCGAGTAGCACGCGAGCGACCGAGGACGCAGCCTCGCGCCGCCTATCGGCCGTCTAGAAGTCGCTGGGGAGGATCAGGTCGGCATCGAGCGCGCGCGCGAAGAACTCGATTTCCTCTGACATGTTCGCGTGCGTCATGCGGCGCAGGTCGCCCAGCAGGGCGCTCGAGCCACGGTCGAGCTCGTCGTCGAGGCGTTCCACCGCCGTCTGGTCGAAGACGCCTTCGCGCCTGGACTCGCACTCGGGGCAGCGCAGCACGATGCGCCAGTGGCGGGGGCCCTCCTCGGACCAGTCGAGCGGGTAGACGAGCTCGCCGGCGCAGTGGAAGCAGATGTGCAGCTGGGCGGGTGCGCAGGTGCCGTCGGCGGCACGGCCGTGTGCGCCATACAGGGCGCCGGCCGACTTGTCCACCTGCGGCTGCGCGCGGTGCTGGATGTTGGGGTCCTTGTCGGATTCCATCGTCGTTCCCAGTGGTCATCGACGTGTAAAGCCGGCGCCTTTAGCCGCTGCGGGTGTGCTTTCCCGAACGTTGACGGGGCCTACTACCGAGCCGGCCGGCGAATATCGGCTGCTCCGGCCCCTCAAAGCGCCGTGCGGGCCGGCGCGCGCGCGGTGGTAGGTTCATCAAGCCCATGGCCAGCGCGATTCGCACGATCGGCCACGAGGAGCGGCTCAGCCTCGTGGACCACCTGGAAGAGCTGCGCACCCGCCTGATCATCAGCATCGCGGTGCTGGGCGTCGCGTTCGGCATCTGCCTGTGGCAGAACCACGCGCTGCTGCGGATCATCAACGAACCGCTGAAGGCGGAGACGACGAAGCAGGTCGCCAAGGGCCAGGGAACGGTCGGCCAGGCCGTCATCGCCCAGCGGGGGCTGCTGAACCTCGCCGCGAGCACGCAGGCCACGCTCGGCGTGCTCACCAAGCCCGGCAGCGGCCTCTCCAAGCAGGCCCGTGGCGAGCTGCAGCCGCTGATCGCCGCCCTCAAGGCCGACGTCGCCGCGATTCCGCGCACTGCTGTGGGAGACAACCCGGCGACGCTGGGCATCGGCGAACCGTTCACGACGACGATCACCGTGACGCTGTACTTCGCGCTGATCGTCTCGCTGCCGGTGATCCTGTTCGAGCTCTACGGCTTCGTCCTGCCAGCGCTCGAGCCGCACGAGCGGCGCGTCGCGATGCCGCTGCTGACCGCCGTCCCGTTCCTGTTCGCGGCCGGCGTCGCGTTCGGGTACTTCGTGGTGCTCCCCGCCGCGATCCGTTTCTTCGTGAACTTCAACTCCAGCGAGTTCAACGTGCTCGTCCAGGCGAACCCCTACTACAGCTTCGCCGCCACCGTGCTGCTGGCGATGGGCCTCGTCTTCCAGGTGCCGGTCGCGATCGTCGGCGCCACGCGCCTGGGAATCGTCACGCCTAAACAGCTGCGCAAGGGCCGCCGCTACGCGGTCGTCGCCTGCGCGGCGGTCGCCGCGTTCCTGCCCGGCGACGTGATCACGCTCGTACTGGAGACCGTGCCGCTGTATCTGCTGTACGAGGTCAGTATCCTGATTGCAGCGCTAGTCGGGCCGGCGCAGCGCGCCGAGCCCGAGGAGGGCAGCGCGAGAACTGCAGGCGTCCGGCATTCCGCGGGGGAGCCGGCGCCACCACCACCGGAGGATTCAGCGGAGCCAACCGTGCAGGACCTGATCGACCACACAGACCCAAGGCTGCAGGGCTAGATGCTCTTTGATCTGAGGGGTCGCGGGCGCCGTCGCACGGTGCGCATCCTCTACACGGGCCTCGCGCTGCTGATGGGCGTCGGGCTGGTCGGCTTCGGCGTCGGCGGCGGCTTCGGCGGCGGCGGCATCCTGACCGGCATCAACAACGGCGAAGGCGGCAGCGGCGGCACGAGCTACTCCAGCCAGATCAAGAAGTACCGCAAGCTCACCCAGAAGCAGCCGAAGGACCTCAGCGCGTGGGAAAACCTGACGAAGAACATCCTGCACGAAGCCGGCGGCGAACAGTACGTGACCGCGGCAGGGGTCGTCACGAGCAAAGGCAGGGAACTGTTCAAGCAGGCAGCCGAAGCATGGAGCAGCTACGTCGCGCTGAACCCGCCGAAGCCGAACGTCGAACTGGCGCAGCTGATGGAGACGGTGTACGGCGAAACCGGCCTCGACGAGCCGGCCAAGGAGGTCGAAATCCTGCAGCTCGCCGTCGCCGCGAGGCCGACCGACGCCGCGCTGTACGCGGCGCTCGCCGAGTACGCCTACAAGGCCCACAACACCCGCCTCGGCGACCTGTCCTCCGAAAAGGCGGTCAAGCTGGCGCCCGCGTCGGAACGGACGCGTGTCAAGAACGCGCTCGCCGAAGTCAAGGCCAACCCTTCCGGCGAAAAGACCTACACGACCACGACCAACGGCAAAACCTACACCGGCAAGCTCAACGCCAAAGGCGAACTGAAGGCGACCGAAGTCAAAACCGCGCCGACGAGCACCGGGAAGACGTCCACGACCGGCACCTCGACGACGACCAAGACGAAGTAGCCGGCGGACGGTAGAATCAGCGCTCGAGCCGGCCGACTCTCGCCGGCGCCCTCGCGGGCCGTTAGCTCAACCGGCAGAGCAGGGGCCTCTTAAGCCCAAGGTTGCAGGTTCGATTCCTGCACGGCCCATCCATCCTCCTGAGAACCGACCCGTCAGCCGGGGAGGTGCGTGCGGTGTCGAGCTCGGAAGCACCCATTAATCCTCATAAAGTAGGTTGAAATTATCGGGAATCTGTCCTAGGCTGCGCTGAGGCTGAGAGCTGCACTGCTCCACAGCCTCCAAACGACAAGCCGATCCCAACAACGGAAGGACACAACGATGCTTGCAATAACCTCATCGAGCGCACCGCGCAGCGGGCTGCAGCGCAGGCTGCAGTTGCTCATAGGCGCAGTCACGATCGTCGTCGGAGCAGCTGTGCTCGCGCTTGCGGGCGCCAGCGCGGCGCTGGCGACGACCCCCACGTCACCGCCGCCGGTCTCGATCCTCACCTCATCGCCGTTCGTCGCGCAGGGCGGGGACTTCTTCATCTCCCCGTTCGGGGATGCCGCCACCTACGCCAACGGTCCCGAGATCGTCGACAGCCAGGGCAACGTCGTCTGGTTCAAAGCGGTCCCCGCCGGCGAGGAGGCGTCCGACTTCCGCCTCCAGACCTATGACGGACAGCCGGTGATCACGTGGTGGCAGGGGACCGGCCTGGGCGGCCTGTCCAACGGCACCGACTACGTCTACAACGACCACTTCCAGCAGATCGCGACGGTCAACGCCGGCAACGGCCTCAGCGCGGACGGGCACGAGTTCCTGATCACCCCGTGGAACACGGCGCTGATCCTCTCCTACACGACCACCACGGCAGATCTCACCTCGATCGGCGGTCCCGCCGACCAGACGGTGATCAACGGCGTCGTGCAGGAGATCGACATCGCCACCGGCAAGGTGCTGTTCCAGTGGAACAGCGAGGACCACGTGCCGTTCAGCCAGAGCGAGCAGCCGCTGCCCGCGTCGGCGAGCACGCCGTGGGACTGGTTCCACATCAACGCCGTCACCGTGGACACCGACGGCAACCTGCTGATCGACGCCCGCGACACGTGGACGGCGTACAAGGTCAACCGCTTCAACGGCAGCATCATCTGGCAGCTCGGCGGGAAGGACTCGAGCTTCAAGCTCCAGGCCGCGCCGGGGCAGGTGCTCGACAGCGCGAACGAGATCTTCGCCTGGCAGCACGATCCGCAGGCGCTCGGCAACGGCGTGTACACGTTCTTCGACAACGACTCCGCGGGCACGCCGCTGCTCTCGTACAGCCGCGCGGTGACGGTAAGGCTGAACCCGTGGGACCACGTGGCCACGCTGCTCGCCTCCGACAATCAGCCGGAGGGGCTGTCCGCCCCGTCGCAGGGCAATGCGCAGACGACGCCAGAGGGCAACCTCGTGGTCGGCTGGGGAGCGCTGCCGTACTTCTCGGAGTTCAGCCCGTCCGGCAAGCTGCTGTTCAACGCGCAGTTCCCCGCGGGCGTGAACACGTACCGCGCCTACCAGTTCCCGTGGCCCCCGCGCCGCGGCTACGGCGGGCCGTTCGGCCTGTAGGAGACCCTGCCAGACCCTGACGCAGACGGTCCGCCATGGCCCGGGAGTGCGCTTTGCGGCGTGCGACCGGGCCGTCGCGCGGGCGGGTACCGTTGCGCTGTGTCCACTCGCGCGCGCATCGTCATGTTCGGGTCGGCCGCGGCGCTGGTGATCGCAGGCGGCGCGTGCGCGGCGCTGGTGGGCGGCGTGACGGGCGAAGTTCTGACGATCGTCCTGATCTCGGGTGGGCTGGCAGGCGGCCTGCTGCTGCTGTTCCTGGAAATCGGCCTGGAAGAAGAAGCTGACCTGGAGCGCGAGCAGGAGCGCCGGCGCCGCCGGCCTGCGCTCGACGCCCGCCCGCGGCCGCGTCTGCCGCGCCGCCCGCGCCGCCCGAGCTGAGCCTCAGGATTCCGGGCGCACGCCGTTGGCGCCGATGATCGTGCGGCGGCCGGCGTCGGTCCACACCGTCTGGTCGCGGCCCGGTCCCACCCCGATCAGCGCGACGGGCGCGCCGACGTGCTCGGCGATGAAGTCCAGGTATTCGCGCGCGCCCGCGGGCAGGTCTGAGAGCGTGCGGCACTCGCCGAGGTCCTCCTTCCAGCCGGGCAGCTCGGTCAGCTGCGCGGTGGTGTGGTGCAGCACGGTCTGGTGGTAGGGGAAGTCCTCGAACTCGGCGCCGTCGGCGCCGCGGTAGCTGGTGCACACCTGCACGCGGTCGAGGCCCGAGAGCACGTCCAGCTTGGTGACGACCAGCGCGGTCAGCGTGTTCAGTCGCACGGCGTAGCGCAGCGCGACGAGGTCCAGCCAGCCGGTGCGCCGCGGGCGCCCGGTGGTGGTGCCGAACTCGCCGCCGCGCCGGCGGATCGTCTCGCCCATCTCGTCGTGCAGCTCGCTCGGGAACGGGCCGGCGCCGACGCGCGTGGTGTACGCCTTGGAGATGCCCCAGATCTCGTCGATTGCCTTCGGCCCGATGCCGCTGCCCACGCACGCGGCGCCGGCGAGCGGGTTGGAGGAGGTGACGAACGGGTAGGTGCCGTGGTCGATGTCCAGCATCGCCCCCTGCGCGCCCTCGAGGATCACCGTCTGGCCGTCGTCGAGCATCTCCCACATCAGCTTGGAGGTGTCGGCGATGTGCTGCTCGAGGCGATGGCCGTAGGTGAGGTATTCCTCGGTCATCGCGTGCAGGTCGAGCGCAGGATCCTTCTCGAACGGCCGCAGCGACAGGCGCTTGGGCTCCATCGCGGCGACGATCTTCTTCTTGAGGATCTTCTCGTCGAGCAGGTCCTGCACGCGGATACCCAGGCGCGCGGCCTTGTCTGCGTAGCACGGGCCGATGCCCCTGCGCGTGGTGCCGATCTGCAGGCTGCCGAGCTTGGCCTCGCCGGCGGAGTCAAGCAGCAGGTGGTAGGGCATGATCAGGTGCGCGTTGGCGGAGATGCGCAGGCCGCTGACGTCGACGCGCCGCGCGCGCAGCGCGTCGAGCTCGTCGATCAGCACCTTCGGGTCGATCACCACGCCGTTGCCGATCACGCAGCGCTTGCCCGCGTAGAGGATGCCTGAGGGGATCAGGTGCAGCTTCCACTCCTGCTCGCCCCTGACGATCGTGTGGCCGGCGTTGTTGCCGCCCTGGAAGCGCACGACCGCGTCGCCGTGCTCGGCGAGCAGATCGGTGATCTTGCCCTTGCCCTCATCGCCCCATTGGGCGCCGACTATCACAATGCCTGGCATAAGCAGAGGAGTTTAGGGGCGGGCGCTCGCTGCCCCGGCCTCAGCCGCCGCGTTCGGCGAGCCCGAACTGCCGCGTGCGATATTCGCGCCGGCGATCGTCGCCGAACAGCGGCAGCGGATCGCCGCACATCTCGATCAGGCGCGAGACGGTGCGTGCGCCGATCTGCTCGGCGAGCTCGTCGGGCTGGAGGTTGGTGGTGACGACGATCGAGCGCTGCTCCTCATAGCGCGTGTTGACGATCGAGTAGAGCTGCTCGAGCGCCCAGTCGGTTCGGTTCTCCGCGCCGACGTCGTCCAGGTGCAGCAGATCCACGCCGGCGAGGCGGTCGAGGAAGGCGACGACGCCGTCGCCCTGCTCGCCGTCGCGGGACGATGCGATCGCCTCGCGAATCAGGTTCAGCAGCCGTGGCAGCGAGTAGATGGCGACCGTGCGCCCGGCGTCGAGCGCGGCCTTGGAGATCAGCATCGCGAGCATCGTCTTGCCCGTGCCGATGTCTCCCATGATCCACATGCCGTGGCCGCGGTCGAGGTTCTGCTCGATGTCGGCGGCGAACCTGCGCGCCACGCGGATCTGCTCGGGGAACGCCACGAGGTCGGTCCCGGTGAGCTGCTCGAAGGAGATCTCGCGGTAGCGGCTGGGGATGCGCGCCTCCAGGCGCCCGGTGCGCAGCTTGGCGATTCGAGCGGGGCGGCAGCGGCAGTCGGATGCGGTGTTGGTCGCCTCGTCGATGACGAAGCCGCTGCCGTCGCACAGGCCGAACGGGCAGCGCTCCTCTGCGCGCATGCCGCGCTGCGCCGCGAGCACGGTCAGCGGCTCGGGCGCCGCCGCCGCGGCGCCGCCGAACAGCCGCTCGTCCAGCCAGTCGCCGCCACCTGGGGTGTCCGTCGGGGCGCTCACTGCGCGTAGCGCTCGCCGGCGTAGTTCATGAACTTGGGGTACTCCTTCTGGAAGGTGAGCGTGACTTTGCCGACGGCGCCGTTGCGGTGCTTGGCAATGATCAGGTCCGCCTCGCCGGGGCGCTCGGAGTCCTCGTTGTAGTACTCGTCGCGGTAGATGAACATCACGAGGTCGGAGTCCTGCTCGAGGTTGCCGCTCTCGCGCAGGTCCGACAGCTGCGGCTTCTTGTCCGGGCGCGTCTCGACCGCGCGGCTGAGCTGCGACAGCGCGATCACCGGCACGCCGAGCTCGCGCGCGAGGATCTTCAGGCCGCGGCTGAGCTCGCCGACGGCTGTCACGCGGCTGTCGTAGCGGCTGTCGGTGCGCATCAGCTGCAGGTAGTCGATGATGATCAGGCCGAGCCCGCCCTCGCACTGGCTGTGCAGCCGCCGCGCCTTCGCACGGATCTCCAGCATCCCGACGTCGCTGGAGTCGTCCACCCACAGCGGCGAGTTCGACAGCCGCTGCGATGCGCTGAGGATCTTCGGCCAGCGCTGCTCGGCCACCCGCCCCTTGCGCAGCTCCTCGCCCTTGATCCGCGCCTGCGAGGCGACGAAGCGCTGCGCGAGCTCCGCCTCGGCCATCTCCAGCGAGAACAGCGCCACCGGCTTGCCGTGTTCGACGGCTGCGTTCTCGGCGATGTTGCACACCAGCGCGCTCTTGCCCATCGCGGGGCGCGCGGCGATGATGATCAGGTTCCCGGCCTGGAAGCCGCCGGTGATCTCGTCGAGGTCCTTGAAGCCCGACGGCGTGCCCGTCAGCGAGGTGCCCTCCAGCGACAGCCGGTGCAGCTTGTCGAGCTCCTCGTGCAGCACCTCCTCGATTGCGCGGAAGTCCTGCTGGCGGTCGTCGCGCGCGACCTCCAGCATCGCCTTCTCCGCCTGTTCGACCAGCTCGCGCGGGGGCGCCTCGTGGCCGAGCACGCTCTCCTGGATCTCGTACGTGCTCTTCAGCAACCGTCGCAGCAGCGCGTTCTCGCGCACGATCTGCGCGTAGCGGCGCGCGTGGCCCGCGGCGGGCACCACGCCGGTGAGCTCGTCCACTGTGGCCGCGCCGCCGACCTGCTCGAGCTTGCCCATCTGGCGCAGGCGGTCGGTGACCGTCAGCACGTCCACCGGCTCGCTTTCGTTGTACAGCGCCAGCATCGCCTCGTAGACGATGCCGTGGCGCTCGCGGTAGAAGTCCTCCGCGCGCAGCCCCTCTTCGATCACCAGCGCGTACAGCGAGCGGTCGGACAGCAGGATCGCTCCGAGCACCGACTGCTCCGCATCGAGGTTGTGCGGCGGCGCGATCACACCCGCGGGCGGATGCGAGTTGCCGTTGGCTGTCGAAACGGCGCTCATCTAGACGCGCGAGTTTAGGCGCGGCGCGGGCGTGTCCCGACGGCCGTTCCCGCAAATGAGGCATGAAAAAGATGGCGCGCCAGTCACGAACAAATGTTCGCACCGCATCCGGACGACCATGTCTCCCGGACAGGCAGCCCGTGGTGTTCGCGGTGCCGGCAACGCAACCTCAGCCGTCCCCGGAGCCAGGGGTTGGAATCGGCGCATGTCCCTCGGTCAAGCGGAGCACTTGAGGCGACTCGGTCCCCCGCCGCGTCAGCGGCCGGGAACGATCGACTCAAGTGCGGAGCGCTATTTCTTGGCCACGACCATAGTCTTGATCGTCGCCTGCACGCCCTCGACCACGTCAACAACCACCATGTACGTGCCGACGTTCTTGATCGCCTCAGGCAGGTGTACATTGCGTTTGTCGAGTCGCAGCCCGCGCGCTTCGCGGATCGCGCTGGCGATGTCCTGCGCGGTCACCGACCCGAACAGCCGTCCGTCGGCGCCGGCCTGCTGGGGGATCGTGAGGACGGTGCGGTTGAGCAGGTTCACGTTCTCCTGCGCGCGCTCGACCGCCTCGCGCGCCGCACGCTCGGCCGCCGCCTGGCGCTGGCGGACCGTTTCGATCGCGCCCTTCGTCGCCGGCTGCGCGAGCTTGCGCGGGATCAGGTAGTTGCGCAGGTAGCCCTTGGAGACATCGACGACGTTGCCCTGCTCGCCGAGCGTGTCGACGTCCTTGAGGAGGATCGCCTCCGGCATCAGCGTTCGCGGTCGCGGTCGCCGCGGTCGCGCCGGCCGCTGGGGCTGTCGTCGCGACCGCCCTCGTTGACGTACGGCAGCAGCGCCAGCTCGCGCGCTCGCTTGACCGCACGCGCGATCTGCACCTGGTGGCGCCGGCACGAGCCGGTGATGCGCCGCGAGCGGATCTTGCCCTTCTCGGAGATGAACTTGCGCAGCGACGCGACGTCCTTGTAGTCGACCTGCTCGACCTTGTCGCGGCAGTGCTGGCAGGGCTTGCGCCGACCGCTGCCGGGTCCGCCCTTCTTGTCGCGCCGGCGCACCGGCTTGCCGCGACCGCGTGCTTTGGCCATCAGCGTACTCCGCCGCGGCTGCGGCGCTCGTCGGGCATGACTGGGCTTGAAAACACTGGGACCTCGCTGTGCTGGCTAGAACGGGATGTCATCGTCGCCGGCGCCGCCGGCGACCGGTGCGGGCTGGAAATCCCCTTCGTCGACCGGGATGTCGCTGCCCTTGGAGGCTCCGTTGCCGCCGAAGCCGCCTCCACCGGAGGGGTCTTCGCGCGAGCCCAGGAACTGCACCGAGTCGGCAATGATATCGATTGCCTGGCGTTTCGTCCCGTCCTGCGCCTCCCACTCGCGCCACTCCAGCCGCCCGTCGATCGCAACGGGCCGTCCCTTGGTGAGGAAGCGCGCGGCATTCTCGCCCTGCGCGCCCCACACGGTGATGTTGAAGTAGTTGGGCTTGTCCTCCCATTCGCCGGTGCTCCCGTTCTTGCGGCGCGTGTTGCACGCAACGCGCAGGCTGCACACCGAGTTGCCGCTCGGCAGCGAGCGCAACTCCGGGTCGGCGGTCAGGTTCCCGGTCAGCACGACCCGGTTGATGTTGGTGGCGGCCACGGCTCCTCTTCCTTTCAGCTTGTCTCTCGTCCGCTCTGCGGAGGAGTGGATCTGTCGTTGAGATCGATACCGAGTCTAGAGCGGCCTGCGGGCGCGACTCTCGCGCGGAGCGCCTGCGATGCCGCTCATTGCGAGGAACCTTTGGCGCGCGGAGAGGTGCGGAACACCTCGTCCCAGTATGGCGCGCTGATCCCGAAGCCGCGGGTGTCGTCCTGGAAGTGGTGGCGCATGTGGCGCTCGCGCAGCATCCGCCCGAGCCGCCCGCGCGGACGGAAGTGGTGCAGGTAATAGTGCATCATGTCGTAGATCAGGTAGCCGCTGAAGAACCCGGCGCCGATCGCGGGCGCGTAGCGCGAGCCGAAGATCAGGTAAAGCAGCCCGAACACGGCAGCTGCGAGCGGCACGCTGACCGCCGGCGGCATCACCAGCCGCAGGGGATCGTTGGGGTGGTCGTGGTGGACGCCGTGGATGATCCAGTGCATGCGCGCCCCCAACCCGTCCGCCGGCTCGAAGTGGAACACCAGCCGGTGCAGCCAGTACTCGAACAGCGTCCACAGCGCGTAGCCGGCGAGCGCCAGCCCGATCACGGCCGGCACGCTCGAGCTCGACAGGCCCCACGCGGCCATCGCGGCGATCGCGGGCAGGAAGATGATCACGGGCACCGCCGGGTGCACGCGCGAGAGGGCGTCGAGCACACGCGACTCGAACATCGGTGGCGACGCGCGCAGCACGTCGGTCCTGCTGGCGGAGCGCTCGTCGATCTCCTCAGCCAACTTCATGCGCACGATCTTAGTCGGGAACACGACGCGCGCGTACCCCTGGCGACATGCGTGAGCAGTAGCTTGTCGCTGGGCTAAGCGGACTCGGCGACGGCGAGCTCGGCCTCGCCGTCCGGTGCCGTCTCGGCCTGTGGCAGGGCCGCGGCAGGCGCCGCGGCGGGCGGCTCGGTCTCGGCGCGCCGCGGGGGCGCCGAGGAGGAGCGCATGTCGGGTGCGTCGGGCACACCCGGCTTGAGCTTGATCAGCCGGAAGCGCAGCACGCCGTCGGTGATCCGCAGCGTGCGGTCGAGGTCGCTCAGCAGCTCGGCGCCGCCGGCGTGGAACTGCAGCAGGTGGTACTCGGCGCTCGCCTTTTTCTGGATCGGGTAGGTGAGCGGACGCTCGCCCCACTCGTCGTGGCGCAGCAGCTGGCCCTGCGCCTCCACCGTGGCGCGTGTGTCAGCGACGATCTTCGCGCGTACGCTCTCCTCCGCCTGCGGGTCCAGCAGCAGCACGAGGTCGTATGTCGGGGCGGGGAGGGTCATGTGCGTCCGGCGCACAGAGTAGCGGTTCTACCGCGACGCGCCCTTGGCGCGGATGTCGGCGAGCTGCTCGTCGATCCAATCGCCGGGGTCGCGCGAGGTGACGATCTGCGCGAGCCCCTCGGCGCGGCGGCGGCGATCGCGTGGGTCCATGGTGAGGGCGGCGTAGATCGAGTTGGCCAGCTCCTGGATGTCGAACGGGTTCACCGACAGCGCGTACTCGCCGAGCTCCTCGTGCGCGCCGGTGTTCTCGGAGAGGATCGATACGCCCTCGCGCTCGTTGACGATCGGCCCCTCCTTGGCGACGAGGTTCATGCCGTCGAACATGGCGTTGACGAGCAGCACGTCGTAGTGCTTGTACGCGGCCACGGCCTCCTCGAGGTCGTCGCGCAGCTTCAGCTGGATGGGCATCCAGTCGGGGGTGCCGTGGCGGTGATTGACGACCGCCACCAGCGCCTCGATCCGCTCGAGGTACTCGGCATACTGCGGCACGTCGGTGCGCGAGGGCATCAGCTGGGCCATGAACGTCACGCGCTCGGTGAACTCGGGGTGTTCCTCGAGGAACAGGTCGAACGCGGAGAAGCCGCGCAGCACGTTCTTGCTCAGATCGGCCCGGTCCACCCTCAGGATCAGGAAGTCCCTGCGGCGGCGCAGCAGCTGCTCCTCGAACTCGCGCACGCGGGCCCCCTGCGCGATCTGGCGCGTCGCCCGATGGTCGATCGGCAGCGGATACGCGCGCACCCACACCTCCCGCTCGCCGCCTGGAGCGACCACCACGCCGCGCTCGAAGTCCACCTCCAGGTCCATCAGATCGCGGCAGCACTGCAGGAAGTTCAGGCGGTAGGAGCGCGTGTGGAAGCCGATGATGTCGTTTGCCAGCAGGCCCGTGAAGATCTCCTCGCGGATGCGCGTCGGCAGCACCCGCCATGCGTCGGGCTGCGTCCACGGGATGTGGATGAAGTGGTGCAGGAACACGTCCGGACGGGCGCGGCGCACGAGGTCGGGCAGCGTGTACAGGTGGTAGTCGTGGACCATCACCACCGGTTCGGAGGTGCCCTCGAGCTGCTCGACGACCGCGCGCGCGAGATCCTCGTTGACGACGTTGTAGCCGAACTCGAACGCCTCGATCTCCTCGCGGCGGATGTCCGGCGCGTTCGACAGATCCCACAGGTAGTGCTGGATGAACCACAGCATCGGGTTGGCGAACACGTTGTAGAAGCGGTCATACGCGTCCGGGTCGCTGACCACCAGGCGCACCTGGTACTCGCCGCCCGCGGGGGAGCGCACCGGGAACGCGCGCCCGCCGTGCTCGCGCGAGACCGCCACGTCGTGCTCGCTCATCGCCGATGCGATCCAGATCGCTTCGCGGTGCGAGGCCAGTCCCGTCAGCGCCGTCACCAGGCCGCCGGAGCCGCGCTGCACCTCCCCGTGGGCCTGGAAGGTGACCGGCCCGCGGTTGCTCACCAGCACCAGCGGAGACCGCTGTGCCGGCTCGGGGCTCATGTCTCTCTGAGCTCGTTGAAGATCTTCAGGTAGTCGCGCAGGTAGCGCGGCGTGAGGAAGTGCTCGCGCACGTGCTCCTTGCCGCGCCTGCCCAGCGCGCGCCCGAGCTCGGGGTCGCGCAGGAACTCGATCGTGCGTTGCGCGCATTCGTCGACGCTCGAGACCAGGTAGCCGGTGACGCCGTCCTCGATCTGCAGGGGGATCCCGCCCACGTTGCCGCCGACGAACGGACGCGCCTTCCAGATCGCCTCCGACACCGTCAGCCCGAAGCCCTCGCGCGTGGACTTCTGGATCAGCACGTCGGCGTGCGACTGGAACGCGTTGACCTCGATCGCGCCGACGTTGTTGAAGTTGTTGAGGATGTGTATGTCCGCGTCGCCGTCCGCGTGCGCGATCGTCGAGTTGAAGAAGTCCCAGCCCTCCGGGTCGTCGCTTGCCATCGACCCCACCAGCGCCAGCTGCACGTCGGGCATCGTCTCCTTGACCTGGCGGTAGGCGTCGATCACCCCCAGCGGGTCCTTCCACGGATCGAAGCGCGACACCTGGCAGATCAGCGGCCGGTCGATGTCGATCCCGAACTGACCGCATACGAACGCGCCGTCCTCGGGCGAGAGCGCCATGTTCTTGGGGGTTAGCGGGTCGATCGCGGGCGGCACCACGTTGACTTTGCCCCGCATCCCCTCGGGCACGTACTCGCGCATGTGGAACAGCGACTGGGGGTACTCCTGGATGTAGGGCAGCAGCTGCCGGATCGTGTCGGGGTTGGGGGTGGAGACGTCGATGTGGCAGCGCCACACCCAGCCCTTGGCCTTCTCCGGCACCAGCTGGCACAGCGCCGCCGGCTGCGGGTCGTGGACCAGGCACACGTCCCATCCGCCGGTCAGCTCGCGCGCGTTGATCTCGTTGTACCTGCGCCACGTCGCCCACTGCTCCTCGTCGAGGTCCTGCGGGGCGCCCTGGAGCGCGTTGTGCATGAGCTTGGTCGCGTTGAAGAACTCTTCGCGGCCGTAGATCACCTGCCACTCGCAGTCCAGGCCGACGTCGCGCATCAGCGGCACCAGCGTGTACAGGATCTCCGAGACGCCGCCGCCGAACGCGGTCGCCGAGATGTGGACCACGCGCTGACCCTGCAGCGGCTCGGCCAGCTCGCGGATCTCAGCGATCAGCTCGCGCCCGCAGATGTGCGTGTAGTCGGCGAGCGTCTTGTTGGCGACGGCGACGGGCTGCAGCACGCGCCGGCACGATACCTAACCGGACGCGCGGAGCAGCGAGCCGGCGCTCGCACGAAGCCGACGCGTGCGCCCGCACGATGCGGCGAGAGGGCGCGCGGCGAGCCGGGCGGCGGACTATGGTCTAGGGCCATGCTCAACGGGCGCCTGTACCGAGCGGCATTCGTGCCATTCCTGTTCGCGCTTGCGATCGCCGCCTTCTCGCTGGGCTCGCGCCCGCCGGTGCTCACCTCGACGCTCGCCCCCGACGCGTTCGAAGGCGCGCCCGCGTTCGCCGAACTGAAGCGCCTCGCCGCCGAGTTCCCGCAGCGGCGTCCGGGCAGCCCCGGCGACGAACGGCTGGCGAGCTACGTGGCGCGCACCCTCGAAGGGCTCGGCGGTGCGGCCGGCGGCGGCTTCTCGGTGCGCACGTATCGCTTCGACGCGCAGACGATCGACGGCGAACGCTCGCTGAGCACGGTCGTTGCGACGCGTCCGGGCTCGACCAGCGCGACCCCGATCGTGATCCTCGCCCACCGCGACGCCGCCGCTAACGGCGCGCAGGCGGAGCTCTCCGGCACCGCCGCGCTGCTCGAGCTCGCACGCGTGTTCGCCGCGCGCGAGACCAAGCGCACGATCGTGCTCGCGTCCACAAGCGGCGGCAGCGGCGGCGACGCGGGCGCGCGCCAGCTCGTCTCAGAGCTGTCGGGGATCGGCGCCACGTCCGCCACGGGCGCTGCGCACGGACCGCTGGACGCCGCGATCGTGCTCGGCGACCTCGCGAGCACACAGCAGCGCCCGCCCGAGGTGGTGCCGTACTCGGACGGCGTCGGCTCCGCCCCGCTGGCGCTCCAGCGCACGGTCGCCGCGGCGATCACCGCCCAGACCGGCGTCGATCCCGGCGCGCCGAGCACGCTCGGGCAGCTGGCGCACCTGGCGTTCCCGCTGACGGTGGGCGAACAGGGGGCGCTGGACGCCGCCGGCATCCCCGCGGTGCTCGTGCAGGTCTCCGGAGAAACAGGCCCACCCACCCCACCCACCCTGCCCGCTGGCGCGGGACGCACGCCGCGGGCCGCGGTGAACGTGGAACGCCTGGAAGGCTTCGGGCGTGCGGTGCTGAGAGCGGTCGACGCGCTCGACACCGCGCCCGACGTCTCCGCGACGATGCAGACGGGCCTGGTCCTGCAGCACAAGACGGTGCCCGCGTGGGTGCTGCGGCTGCTCGCACTGACGCTGCTCGCGCCGCCGTTCGTCGCCGCGGTGGACGGGCTCGCGCGTGCGCGCCGCCGGCGCCTGGCGGTCGGGCGCTGGACGCTGTGGACGCTCAGCTGCGCGCTGCCATTCTTCATCTGCGCCGTGTTCGCGTACGTGCTCGGCTGGCTTGGAGTGCTCGGCCCGATGCCGGCGCCGCCGGTGCTGGCGAGTGCGCTGCCGTTCGCCGGGCGCGGCGCAACGGCCGTCGTCGCGATCGCGCTCACGTTCGCGCTGGCGTGGCTGCTGTGGGGCGCCCTGGTCAGGCGCCTCGGCTGGGGCGTGCGCCCCGATCCCGACGCCACCGGGCTGTCGATGCTGCTGGTCCTGCTCGCGGTGGGCGCGCTCGCGTGGCTGGAGAACCCGTACGTGGCGCTGCTCGCGCTGCCGGCGCTGCACCTGTGGCTGGTGCTCGCAGAGCCAGAGCGGCTGGCGCTCGGCCCCGTCGCCCGCCGTGTCGCGTCGCTGGCGCTCGTCGCGCTCGGGCTGGCGCCGCTGGCGCTGTTGATCGCCTTCTACGCGCACCAGCTCGGGCTCGGGGTGGGCGACGTGGCATGGACGGGCGTGCTGCTGCTCGCCACCGGCCACGTGGGGCTCGCCGGCGCGGTCCTGTGGAGCGTCGCGTTCGGGTGTGCCGCCGCCGCCGCGACGCTCGCCGCCCGGGCGCTCGCGCCGCCTCCGGGATCGCCGGAGGGCCCCCCGATCGACGTCACCATCCGCGGGCCGCTGTCGTACGCCGGCCCCGGATCGCTTGGTGGTACGGAGTCCGCTCTGCGACGATAGGCAGCGAGATGGCGTCCGAGTCGCTCACCAGCACAGCGCCCGGCCCCGGGCTGACGCCGGCGGATGGTCGCCGCTCAGGGCGCGCGCGCGCGGTGCACGCGCTCGCCGTGCTGATGATCCTCGCCGGCGCACTGGCGCTGATCGACGGCGTGGTCACGCTCGTCTGGCAGGAGCCGATCACGGCGCTGTACGCGATGCTCCAGCAGGAACACCTGAGCGGCGACCTGCGCGCGATCGAACGCGCGCCGCCCACGCCGGCGGTGCGGCGGGTGCTGGCAAGCCTGCCCGACGAGCGCGCCCGGATCGCGTACCTCGCGGGCGAGCTCGAACGCCACTCCGCGAGCGGCGCCGCCGTCGGGCGCATCTGGATCCCGCGCGTGAATGCAAGCTACGTGGTCGTCAAGGGCACCGACACCGAAGACCTGATCAAGGGCCCCGGCATCTATTCGGAAACGCATTTTCCCGGCATCCCCGGGACGACCGCCATCGCCGGGCACCGCACCACCTACCTGGCGCCGTTTCGCGAAATCAACTTCCTGAAACCGGGCAACCGCATCATGCTGTACATGCCCTACGCGCACTTCACCTACACGGTCATCGGCCAGCGGGTGGTGTGGCCCAACAACGTCGGCGCCGCCGTCTCGGAGGTCGGCTACAGCCGCCTGGTGCTGTCGGCGTGCACCCCCGTGTTCACCGCCGAAAAACGCCTGCTCGTGTACGCGCGGCTGACGCGCACCGTGCCGGTGGGCGCCGCACGGCAGCTGCCCGGCGGCGCGATCGCGCAGCCGATCGAAGCGCAGCCCCGCGCGACGCCGGCGCGGGCGTCAATCGTTCCAGCGATGCTCGTATCCCTCGATCCGGACAGCGTCTCCCCGCTCGTCTGAGAAGCGCGCGCCGGGCGGCCCCGCGCGCACCTCGCCGACCCAGCTGACGCGCACCGCGCCCAGCTCCGCCACGACTGCGTCCACGCGCGCGCGGTCCTCCGCGGCGGCGCAGAAGCACAGCTCGTAGTCTTCCCCGCCCGCCGCCGCCAGGTGCGACGGCGCGACGCCGAGCTCGGCGCAGACCTCGCCCACGCCCTCGTACAGCGGCAGCGCGGCGAGCGCCACGCGCAGCTGAACGCCGCTCGCGCGGCCGACATGCGCGGCGTCGCTGGCCAGGCCGTCGGAGAGGTCGATCATCGCGTGCGCCCCCGCGCCTGCAAGCGCTCGCCCCTCCGCCAGCCGCGGCACGGGAGCGCGAGCACGCGCGAGCACGCGCTCAGCCGCCGGCGTGTGCGCGGCGCGTCCCTCCATCACCGCGAGCGCGGCCGCGGCGGCGCCCAGCCCGCCGGTCACGCCGACGAGGTCGCCGTCGCACGCGCCGTCGCGGCCGACGAGATGGTCGGCGCTGTCCGCCCAGCCGACGGCGGTGACGGAGACGGTGAGCGCCGGTGCGCGCACGACGTCGCCGCCGAGAATCGCCGTACCTGTGCGCGCGGCAAGCGCGCACGCGGCGCGTACGAGCTCGAGCGCCTGCTCCTCGCCGAAGCCGTGTGGCAGGCCCAGCGCGAGGTATGCCTCGCCCGGGTCGGCGCCCATCGCGGCCAGGTCCGACAGCGCGCCGGCGAGCGCGCGGTGGCCGACCTCTCCCGGCGTCGCCCAGCCGCCGCCCAGGCGGAAGTGCACGCCCTCGACCATCGCGTCGACCGACGTCACGCACACCGGGCGCGCGCGCACGACCGCCGCGTCGTCGCCGGCGCCGCGCAGGACCCGCTCGGCCGGGCGCGAGCTCGCCAGCTCGGCTTCGATGGCTTCGATCAGGGAGCGCTCAGCGATGCCGGTGCCCGCGGGTCCGGTGCTCAGCGGTGCCGGTAGACGATCCGCGCGCGGTCGAGGTCGTACGGCGAGAGCTCGCAGCGAACGCGATCGCCCGGGAGGATGCGAATCCGGAAGCGCCGCATCTTGCCCGCGACGTGTCCCAGCACGACGTGGTCGTTGTCCAGCTTCACGCGGAACATCGCGTTCGGCAGGGCCTCGATCACCTCGCCCTCGAATTCGACCTTGTCCTCCTTCGCCACAGCGCACCCCATCTGGCCGTCCCGCGCCGTGCGCGGGACACCGTTCGTTCTTCGGTATCGGGACTCAAACTACCAGCGCGGGAGCCGCGAAGGGGCCTCGACGGCCGATTCCACGCTCCGGCGGCCGGCGGCGTGTCAGGGCGCCGCGCCGCCGGTCTGCTTGTCCGCGGGTTCTTCAGCGACGTGCTGCGCGGGCGGTGTGCTCGGTTCTTTGGCGGGCGCGGCGGGGGTGTTCGCTTCGGCCGGGCCGGTGGGGCGGCCGGCGCCGGGTTCGGCTGGTTCGGGGGGCTGTCCGTGCTGGTGGTGCGTCTTCTTCGCAGGCGTGCTTTCCGAGGAGTGCGGGGCTTCCCGGGCGGCGAGCGCGAGGCCGGTGCTCGCGTATTTGCCGTAGAACGGCTCGTAGGAGATGGCTTCCTTGGACGTGGGGAATTCTGTGCACGGCTGCCCTTCGGTGACGGCCGCCATGTACGCGTGCCAGATTTCGGCCGGCAGGTAGCCGCCCTGCTGGGGCTCGCCGTGGACGTCGGTCATCGACACGCGCTTGTTCGGATAGCCCATCCACACGACCGTCGAGTAGTTGGGCGTGTAACCGTCGAGCCACGCGTCCACCAGTTCGCTGGTGGTGCCGGTCTTCGCGGCCGTCGGGCAGTTGATCGCCGAGCGCGTCGCAGTGCCGGCCTCGACGTTTTCGTGCAGGATGCTCGTCTCCACGGAGGTGACCGCTTCGCTGAGCGCTCTCACGCGCTGGGGCTTGCCCCAGTTTTCGTCGACGTGGCCGCTGGGGAACACGACCTTGGTGATCGCGATCGGCGTGTTGCGATAGCCGCCGTCGGCGAGCGTCGCGTACACGTCGGCCATTTCCAGTGGCGTGACCCCCAGCGTCAGCCCGCCGAGCGCTTCCGCCGGGTAGCTCGAGAGGTGCGTTTTCACGCCCATCTCATAGGCGGTGTGCGTGACCGTTTCCTCACCCAGGTCGGCGGCCAGCTGCGCGTAGACTGTGTTGTCGGAGGCGAGCGTCGCCTGCACGAGGTTGATCGACTTGTCGAGCGAGGTGCCCTCGAACGTCTCGACTTTGTAGTTCGGTTCCGCCGCCAGCCAGCCGGGCTCGAGCGTGTGCGAGTAGTAGTAGGTGGTGTATGGGTCGATCCCGCGCGTGAGCGCGTCGGCGAGGTCGATCGCCTTGAACGTCGAGCCGGGCTGGCGGTGGCCGTCGGCGGCGAGGTTGTACTGGGACTGCTCGTAGCTCTCGGACTCGGCCATCGCCTCGATGTCGCCGTTGTGGGGGTTCAGCGTGACGATCGCCGCGGCCGGGTCGCCGGGCTCGTCGAGCACTTCGGCGATCGCTTTGCGCGCGAGCCGCTGCATGTTCAGGTCGATCGTCGTGTACACCTTCAGCCCGCCCTGTTCGACGGTCTTGGCGCCGTAGCGTTCGATCAGCTGCTGGCGCACGTATTCGAAGAAGAACTGCTCTTTGCGTTCGGAGTAGTAGTGGCCGGGGTGCACCTCCAGCGGCGCGGCCTCCGTGGCTCGCGCCTGCGCCCGGCTGATGTAGTGCAGTTCGGCCATCTTCGCGAGCACCTCGTTGCGCCTTTCCCTGGCGGCGGCGGGATATAGGATCGGGTTGTATTGCGACGGCGCCTGCGGCAGGCCGGCCAGCAGCGCCGCCTGCTCGAGGTCGAGCCGGGACGCGGGCTCATCGAAGAAGATCCGCGCGGCGGCCTGCACGCCGACGGCCGTCTGCCCGCCGATGGTGCCGTACGGGATGTCGTTGAGATAGCTGTTCAGGATCGAGCGCTTGCTGTGGTGTTCGTTGTATTCGATCGCGAGCTTCGCCTCGGCGATCTTCTGCTTGAGCGTGTGCTCGTCGCCGCCCAGGTAGAGGTTGCGCACGAGCTGCATCGTGATCGTGGAGGCTCCCTGCACGGCCTGTCCGCGCACGAGGTCCTTGACGGCCGCGCGGAAGATGCCGGTAAGGTCGATGCCGTCGTCCTTGTAGAAGCGCTGGTCCTCGATCGCGACGGTCGCATTCTTGAGATCGGCCGGGATTTCGCTCCAGCCGACGGGCGTGCGCAGTTCGTCTGACTGGATCGCCCCCAGGCGCGCGCCGTCGGCCGCATACACCTCCGAGGTGCCGCCGCCGATGCGAGCCCGGCGCGAGCCCAGGCCGCGGGTGCCGTTGGCGACGTGCAGGACGTAGCCGACGGCGGCGATCACGCCGACGACCAGCGACACTGCGAGGACGGTCGCCACGACGATGAGCATCCGCGAGCTCCCGCGGCGGTTGTGACGGCGCTTTCGTGCTTGCCGGGACATCTCGGGGATTCGAGATTACCGCGCCAGGTGTGATTTCCTGCCGCTTGCGACGGAGTGGACCTCTACGCTCCGATGCCAAACGTTATGAGCTCCGACACCGCCGAACTGGTCCTGAGCGACAACGGGCGCGAACTGGTCGCGTCCGTCGAGCGAGCGCAGATCGGCCGGCTGGAGCCCGCGCCCGCGCCCGCGCGCGCGGCGGCGGCGCCCGTGCCGTCGTGGCTCGCGCGCCTGCGCGCGGACCAGGCGCGGATGCTGGCCGTGCGCGAGAGCTGGCGGGCGCTCGTGGGCTCGCGTGTGCTCGTGTGGACGATCGGCGTGGGCACGGTCCTAACCCTCGGCTTCGGGCCGCAGCGCAAAGCCTTCGATCCGCCGGGCGTCACCAGCGGCTTCGGCTGGCTGGGCAACCTGCTGGCCGCTCCGGCGGCGCGCTGGGACTCGGCGTGGTATCTGGTGATCGCGCGCTACGGCTACCGCCCCGATCTCGGCATTACCTCGCGCACCGCGTTCTTCCCGCTGTATCCGCTCGGGCTGCGGACGATCACGTGGCTCGGCGCGCCGCCGGTGCTCGCCGGCGTGCTGCTGTCGGTGGCGGCGTTCGCGCTCGCGCTGTACGGCATCCACCGCCTGACGACGCTCGAGCTGACGCGCCGCGCGCGCCCGGCGCTCGCCGGCGATCGCGTCGCCGATGCTGCGCGCCTGGCGGTGCTGCTGGTGGCGTTCGCGCCGATGGCGTTCTTCTTCTCGGCCGTGTACTCGGAGTCGCTGTACCTGGCGCTGTCGGTGGCGCTGTTCTGGAGCGCGCGCCACGGCCGTTGGATGTGGGTCGGCGTGCTCGGTGCGCTCGCCGGCGCCACGCGCAGCACCGGCGTGGTGCTCGTCCTGCCGGCGCTGATCATCTACCTGTACGGGCCACGCGAGGACCGCCCGCCCGATCGCCCCGACGGGCGCGCGCCCGTCCGCCGCCTGTCCCTGCCCGTCGCGCTCCCTATACCCGTCAGAGTGACGGGCACAGGCTGGCTGAGGCCGCGCTACCGGCTGCGGCGCGACGCGCTGTGGTTCGCGCTGCTGCCGGCGGGCGTGATCCTCTACGGGGCGGGCCTGGCGCTCGCGGGCGGCAGTCCGCTTGCGCCGCTGCACGCGCAGGAAGCCTGGAACAGGTACTTCGCGGGGCCGTACGTGGGCGTGTGGGACGGCGTGCGTGCGGCGTTCGAGGGCGCGCGCCAGCTGCTGTCGGGCCAGCGCCATCACATCTACTTCGCCACCGGCCACGACAGCCCGTTCGTGGAGGCGGGCCACAACCTGATCCTGCTCGTGTTCCTGGCGGCGGCGGTCCCCGCGGTGATCGGTGTCCTGCGGCGGCTGCCGCTCGCCTACGGCGCATACGTGATCGCCGCGCTGGCGCTGCCGCTGTCGGACCCGGCGAGCTCGCAGCCGCTGATGTCGCTGCCGCGCTTCCTGGTGGTGCTGTTCCCGCTGTTCATCTGGCTCGGCGCCTGGCTGGCCGAGCGACCGCGCGCGCAACGCCCCGCGCTCGTGCTCTCGGGCGTGCTGATGGCGTTCTTCCTCGCCCAGTTCGCCACCTGGCACTGGGTGGCGTAGGGCGATGCAGGAGCAGGACGGCTTGCGCTCGCCGAGCCCAGGCTGGCCGGCGTGGACGGCGCCGATCGCGCTGGTCGGGGGGCTGGCGCTGGCGCTGGTGGGCGGCCTCGTGGTGGACCTCCCGGCGCTCGCGCTGGGGGCGAAGATCACGAGCTCGCATACTCCCCCCGGGGTGACGATCGCGGACACGATCGTGCAGGACATCGGGTTCGTGCTGGCGGCCGTCTACTGCGCGCACATCGGCGGGCGGGCGGTGCGCTCGTGGCAGTTCGGCCTGCGCCGCCCAGGCGCGGGCTGGCGCTCGGCGAGCGGCATGATCCTGGCGCTTCTGGTCGCGTTCATCGCGCTGAGCGCGTTCTGGGCCGCGCTGTCGCATCCACCGGAAGAGAAGCTGCTGGAAACGCTCGGCACCAACGAAGGCACGGGGCTGCTGCTGGCGAGCGCGGCACTGACGTGTGTGGTCGCGCCGATCTGCGAGGAGCTCCTGTTCCGCGGGTTCATCTTCACCGCGCTTCGCAACTGGCGCGGGACGCTGCCCGCAGCGCTGATCACGGGGCTGGTGTTCGGCGGCGTGCACGCCGGCTCGGCGCCCGCGCTCGACCTCGTGCCACTGGCGGCGCTCGGCTTCGGGCTGTGCCTGCTGTACCGCTACAGCGGCTCGCTGTATCCGTGCATGATCGCGCACTCGCTGAACAACTGCGTGGCGTTCGCGGGCCTGGAGAACTGGGGCTGGCAGGCGCCGGTGCTGATCGTGTGCGCGCTCGCGGGCATCGGCGCGCTGGTGCAGGTCTTCAAGCGCGTCGGCCTGATCGAGCCGGAGGCGCGCGTCGCCCGGGTGGGCGCGTAGGATCCTGTCGATGAGCCGAAGTTGCCGCTCCTGCGCGCTCGCCGCGACGCTGCTGTACCTCGTTGCCGCGCCTGCGGCTGCGGCCGCCGAAGCGCCCGCCGCCGCGCCGGGCGGGTCCGCCGCGGCGGGCGCGCCGGCGCTCGCACCGACGGGCGGTGCGGTCAAGCTGGTGTTCGAGAAGGTCGGCGGCAGCCCCCCGTTCGCGCTGGTCGGGGCGCGGATCGTGGTGCGCGGCACCGTCACGCCCTACGTCGCCGGCCAGACGGTGACGGTCGGCTTCTTCGTCGATGGCCGTGAGCTGGCGGCGAAGGTCGCGAGCGTGCTCCCGGCGGCGGGCGCCAAGGGGCAGTTCCGCGTCGACTTCTCCAGCCGCTATGCGGGGCTTCTGCGGGTGCGCGCGACGCACGCCGCGACTGCCGGGCAGGAGGCGTTCGCCGGCGGCTCGCCGGCGGTGCGCGTCGTGCACCCGAACCTCGGGCCGGGGGCCCGCGGCCTGTCGGTACGGCTGCTGCAGTCGGAGCTCGACGCGCTGCACTATGCGGTACCGCTGAGCGGCATCTTCGACGAAGGCACCGAGCAGGCGCTGATCGCCTACCGCAAGCTGACGGGGCTCGAACGCGTGGCCTACGCGGGCACGCGGGTGTTCGAGCTGCTGGCGCGCCGCGCCGGGAGCTTCCACGTGCGCTACCCGCGCGACGGCCGCCACGTCGAGGCAAATTTGACACGGCAGGTGCTCGCGGAGATCGAACCGGGCGGGCGCGTGCGCAGGATCTACACGATGAGCTCGGGCAAGCCGTCGACGCCGACGGTGATCGGCCGCTTCCAGGTCTATGAGAAGACGCCGGGGGAAAACAGCGAGGGGATGGTCGACTCCAACTACTTCATCCGCGGCTACGCGATCCACGGATATGCGGAAGTGCCGACGTACGCGGCCAGCCACGGCTGCCTGCGCGTGCCGATCCCCGACGCGCCGGCGATCTACGGGTGGGTGCAGTACGGCACGCCGGTGGACGTGTACAGCGAAGACGGCGGCGGCAGCGCGCGGGTGCGCGCAAACGCGGGGCCGTAACCGCTGTTCGTCGCGGCGGGGCGGCGGTTCTACACCCTGACGCGGATCACGCGCGCGAGGAAGCCGACCCCGAAGCCGTAGACGGCGAGCGAGAGCAGCAGCTTCACGCCGCGCACGACCCATTCGTTGCTGGAGCCGGAGACCACGCCGGCGAACGGCGAGGTGACTTCTTCGGAGGCTTCGTCGATCGTCTTGCGCACACCGCTCTCGCCGCTGGACGCCGATCCTGAGGTGTGCGTGCCGGCGGTCGCGGACGGGCCGCCGGTGATCTCCTGCGTCTGGCGCTTCGACGCGCTCTTGGATTCGTCGACCGCGAAGATCGCAAACGACGCGATCACGATCAGGCAGGCCGCGAGCGAGGCAAACCGCAGCACTCGCACGATCAGGGTCAGCACACCGCTAGATTAGGAGCCGGCGTGGACGGCGCGGACGCACATACGAGCGACCTGGACGCCGCCCGCGACCGCCTGGTGGTGGAGCTGCGCGAGCATGCGCTGGTGATCGGCGAGGTGACGTTGACGAGCGGCGCGCGCGCGCAGTACTACGTGGACGCCAAGCGCGCGATCCTGCGCCCGGCGGGGTTCGCCGCGCTGGCGGAGCTGCTCGCCGCGCAGGTGGCGGAATGGGACGGCACGGCGGTCGGGGGCATGACGATGGGCGCGGACGCGGTGGCGTGCGCGGCGCTCGCGGGAGGCGCGCACGCGAAGGCGTTCTTCGTGCGCAAGGACGCCAAGGCGCACGGGCTGCAGCGGCGCATCGAGGGTCCGCTGCTCGACCCAGACGATCGCTGTGTGGTCGTCGAGGACGTGGTCACGACCGGCGGCTCGACGCTCGCGGCGATCGCGGCGCTGCAGGAGGCCGGGAACGAGATCTGCGGCGTGGTCAGCGTGCTCGACCGTCTCGCGGGCGGCGCCGCTGCGATCGAACGCGCGGCCGGCGCGCCGTACCGCGCGCTGAGCACGATCGACGACGTGTACCCCGAGCGCCCCGATCGAGAGGTCGGCTGACGGGCATGGGCGGCGCCGAGCAGGACGACCTCGCCGGACCGCTCGTCGTGCGCCCAGCGAGCGCGCAGGACGTGCCGCTGCTGCTGGAGCTGTTCTGGGAGCTGGCCGAGTACGAGCACCTCGAGCACGAGATGCGCGGCTCCGAGGAGCTGCTGCGCGAGGCGCTGTTCGGGGAGCGGCCTGCGGCTGAGGCGCTGATCGCCGAGCGCGGCTCGCAGACCGCCGGCTACGCGCTGTTCTTCCCCACGTTCTCGAGCTTCCTGACCACGCGCGGGGTGTGGCTCGAGGACCTGTTCGTGCGCCCGGCGCACCGCGGCGCGGGCGTCGGCCGGGCGCTGCTGGCTGCCGTCGCGGCGCGCGTGCGCGCGGAGGGCGGCGAGCGTCTGGAATGGGCGGCGCTTGACTGGAACGAGCTGGCGCTCGGCTTCTACCGGCGCATCGGCGCGAGCACCATGAACGAATGGATCACCCACCGCCTCGTCGGCGAGGAGCTGCGGCAACTGGCCGGCGAAGCGTCGGACGGCGCCGGTGAAGGCGGCGGTAGCCTTCCCGCATAGCCATCGCCTGGTGCGGTGGGCTGCGCCCTCGTAGTCCAATGGATAAGACGACCGCCTCCTAAGCGGTAAATCCAGGTTCGACTCCTGGCGGGGGCATGGGGGCGAAAGCCCTGTGTTCAAGCGGCTTTGAGGCGCTGCCCGTTGCTCGCCGTCAGCTCTGTCCAAGGCGTCTGCGCCTCGCTGCTGCCCATTGCTGCCCATTGAGGTCCCCCAACGATCGGTCTATGGCGACACCCGCGCGAGGACCGACGCTGAGCCGCTGTAGCCTCTGCGCGTGCCGGCGACCCAGGAGCCGATCCCCGATCCTGACGCCCAGGCCCAAGAGACGGAGAGTCCTTGAGTGCCCTTGCCGAAACAATCGACCCTGACGGACGCGTCGTGGTCCTCGATCACGAAGGCTGGGAGCACATCCTCCACGAGCACCGGGAGCTGGCTTCCTACCGCGACGAGATCATGGCGACAGTCAGCTCTCCAGATCATCGTCGTCCCGACCCACGCCCTGGACGCGAGCGCTACTACAGCCGAGACGTCGGCCCCAGTCGCTGGCTATTCGTGGTCGTACACTTCAGCGAGGCACCAGCACGAATCGTGACCGCCTACGCCAACCGCAAAGACCCGCCGGGATTGACAACGCAATGACCGTGACCATCGGCAGCCTGACGTTCGACCACGCCTCCTATGACAGCCGAGGGGACGTTCTCTACCTGCACGTCGGGGATCGCCAGGCTGCGGCCACTAGCGATGAGACGCCTGAGGGGCATGTACTCCGCTACAACGCCCAAGGCGAGGTCATCGGACTGACGATCATCAATGCCAAGTGGCTGCTCGAACGCGACCACGTCATCAACGTCACGGTCCCCGAGCACGTCGCCGTCAGCCCAGACACGCTTGCGGAGGCGCTGGCCGCCGCGTGATCCGTGTTCAAGCGGCTTGGGCACTCCACAGCGTGCTTCGTCGGGGTCTGTGGCAGTGGATCAATGCTAGCGAGCGGCGTGCGTACAGGGTCTCTGGCGCGATGTCCGCATCGTTGGGCCACACGATCGTGCTGCCCTCCGTATCTGCGCGCAATTGCGCGAAGTAAGTTGGATCACGCAGCGGCTCGAATACGCCTCCGTAGTCGAGTAGGTAGGAGGTCCACGTCGGCGGTCGTCCCGTCCTCGAAGCTGACGTGGACGACATGGCCGTCGAGCGGCTCAGCCTGGGTAAGTCGGGGTGTGCTGCGCATCGTGATGAATCGTAGAGCGCTCAGGCCAGCCGGCCGATAGGCGATGCGGCGTGGAAGGGGTCTGTGGATCCCCATAAGCAACAAACGTCCACGGAGACCTGACTCTCAGAGACAGGTGCATACTCTGCCGTTGGCGACAGACGAGACGGCGATGACGTCGCCCTACCCGGACTGAGGAGGCTTGGAGATGTCGACCGTGCCCACGTACCTCGAGCCGCCCGCGCAGGCGCGCCCCTGGAACACGAACGGGAGGGCGGTGGTGTCGCGTCGCGCGCTGGTGGCCGCGGCGGCGCTGTCGGCGCTGCTCGCGTTTGCGCTCTCGCAGAGCCTCACCGGCACGCGCTCCCAGGCGCTGCCCGCCGTCCGCGCCGACCACGGCTTCTCACGCGAGGGCCTGCTCAGCCTGCCCCTCGCGGCGCAGGGCCCTGTGTCGGCGACGCTGGGCGCATACGCCCGGCTCTACCGCATGATCGCGTCGCAGGGCGGCTTCGCGGCGGTGAACCCCGCGCAGCGCCTGGACTCGCGCTACGACCGCGCGGGCGTGTCGGTCAGCGCAGGCGCGACGCGCGTCGGGCTGAGCCTGCGGGCGGTCGGCTACGGCGCCTCGCTGCGGGCGCTCGCCCCCGCGACTCCGGGCGCGAAGGCCAACCGCGTCGTCTACGCGCGCAGGGGCGTCAGCGAGTGGTACGCCAACGGCCCGCTCGGCGTGGAGCAGGGCTTCACCGTCGCGCGCGCTCCCGCCGGCAGCGCAGCGGCACCGCTGACGCTCGCGATGGCGCTCTCCGGCGACGCCCGCGCCGCGCTGGCGGCGGGCGGGCGGAGCATCGCGTTCAGCCACGCCGGCGGCCCCGTGCTGCGCTACAGCGGCCTGCGCGCCACCGACGCCGCCGGACACGTGCTGCGCAGCTGGCTGGCGCTGCAGGGCGGACGCCTGCTGCTGCGCGTCGATGCGCGCGGCGCGCGCTACCCGCTGACGATCGACCCGTTCATCCACCAGGGCGAAAAGCTCAACGGCAGCGGCTTGAGCGGACCGTACGGCTACATCGGCCAGAGCGTGGCGCTGTCGGCGAACGGTGACACGGCACTTGTCGGCGCGTCCGCGGACGGCACCTACACCGAATACAGGGGAGCGGCGTTCGTGTTCACGCGCTCGGGCTCGACCTGGACGCAGCAGGGCCCCAAGCTGACCGGCGGCGGCGAGGTGGGCAGCGCGTGGTTCGGCGAAAGCGTGGCGCTGTCGGCCGACGGCAACACCGCGTTGATCGGCGATCCCACCGACAACGGCCAGGTCGGCGCCGCGTGGGTGTTCACGCGCTCGGGCTCGACGTGGACGCAGCAGGGCGAAAAGCTGACCGGCGGCGGCGAGGTCGGCGAAGCCTTCTTCGGCAAGAACGTCGCGCTGTCGGGCGACGGCAACACCGCGCTGGTCGGCGGCTACAACGACAACGAACACCAGGGCGCCGCTTGGGTGTTCACCCGCTCGGGCTCGACGTGGACGCAGCAGGGCGAAAAGCTGACCGGCGGCGGCCAGCCCGGCTTCTTCGGCTGGGGCGTCGCGCTGTCAGGCGACGGCAACACCGCGCTGATCGGCGAATGGGGCCTTGAAGGTGGCGTCGGCGCGGCGTGGGTGTTCACCCGCTCGGGCTCGACCTGGGCCAAGCAGGGTGGTCCGCTGACGGCCGGCGAAGGCAGCGGCGAGAGCTGGTTCGGCTACAGCACTGCGCTGTCATCCAACGGCGACACGGCGCTGGTCGGTGCGCCGCACGGAGATGGATACGCGGGCCAGGGGTTCGTGTTCACCCGCACGGGATCGAAATGGAGCCAGCAGGGCGCGCCGCTCGAGGGAGGCGAAGAGGTCAACGACGAATTCGGCGGCGAACTCGGCTACAGCGCGTCGCTGTCCTCCGACGGCGACACCGCGCTGCTCGGCGGACGCGTGGACAGCTTCTTCCACGGCGCCGCGTGGGTGTTCCAGCGCTCCGGCTCGGCATGGGCCCAGGAAGGCGAGAAGCTGACCGGCAGCGAAGAAACGTCAAACCGCGAAGAGTTCGGCTGGAGCGTTGCGCTGTCCGGCGACGGCGACACCGCGCTGGTCGGCTCGCCGTGCGACAAAGCGTGCGTCGGCTCTGCGTCGGCGTTCGTCAACACCACGCCGCCGCCCAGGCCGCCGGAATACGGCAGATGCGTGAAGGTCGCCAAGGGAACGGGCAAATACGCCTCCGCCGGCTGCACCACCACGGGCAAATCCGACGGATACGAATGGTCGCGGGGCGTCGTCGCGAGCGGCTTTGCGACCAGGCTCGCGTCCGGCTCGGTCACGCTCGAGACGGTCAAGGGCACGAAGGTGACGTGCGCGGGCGAGACGAGCGCGGGCAGCTACACCGGTGACAGCACGGTTGGCGGGGTGGCGCTCGAGCTCACCGGGTGCGCGCTCTCTGGCGAAAGATGCTCGAGCACGGGCGCCGGCGCCGGAGAAGTCGTCTCCACCCCGCTCGAAGGGGCGCTCGGCGTCGAAAAGCTCGGCGCGAGCGAGAGCAAGGACAGGATCGGCCTGGACCTGTTCGGACCCGGGAGGGCCGGGTCGGTGATGGCATTCAGCTGCGGTGCCACCTCCGTGGCGGTGCGGGGCTCGGTGATCGTGCCGGTGACCGCGAACAAGATGGCGCTGTCCTCGTCGCTGAAGTTCAAGGCGTCGAACGGCAGCCAGAAGCCTGAGAGCTTCGTCGAAGAAGCCCCCGACGTGCTCGAAGCCTCCTTCGACGGTGGCGCATACGAACACGCCGGGCTGACGTTCACCGCCACGCAGACCAGCGCAGAAGCAGTCGAGGTGAACGCTGCTGTCTAGATGATCGATCCCCCACGGTCCTGCAGCTCTGGCCGACCCACGCGCTAGCCTTGCCCGACCAGGCGCCCGCCGCTGGTCGGACACGTGCGAGCGGGCGTTTTCTCAATCCAAGGGGGACCAATGATCGGAAGGCGATCCCCGCTGCTGGCGGCTGCGCTGCTCTGCGGAGCGCTCCTCGCCGGGTGCGGGAGCAGCAACAGCTCCACCAGCTCGAGCGGCTCGACGGCCAGTACCACCGCGAGCACCGCCGCGACGACGACGTCCGCGCCGAGCACGCAGGCGAGCACCGCTACGACTTCCACGTCCCCGAGCCCCACCTCGAGCGTGCTGCCCGGCGGTGCGGCGGCCGTCGCGCAGTACGAGGCGATCTGCAAACAGATCGTCGCCAGGGCGCCGACGCTGAGCGCGGAAGTCAAGAGCAAGGTGGAAGGGATCTGCGCCAAAGCGGCGCACGGCGATGTCGCCGGCGCGCGCGCGGCCGCCAAAGAAGTGTGCGTCGAAGTGATCAACGCGTCGCCGATCCCAACCGCGGCGAAGGAAAAAGCGCTCGCCGAGTGCAAAGCGACCTGACGCCGGGGACGCCGGATGCGATGGGGCCGCGGCTCAGCCGGCTGCGGCCCCCTCCCCCTCCTCGTCGTCGTCCTCCTCGCCCGCGTACAGCGACTCGCGCGCGAGCTCGCGCAGCTTGGCGTCGAACAGCTTGATCTCCAGCAGATCCTGTCGGTAGTCGTCGGGGGCGATCAGCGTGAAGCGCTCCTCGACCAGCTCGCACTGGTCGACCACGAGGTCGGCCAGCTCGGCGGTGACGATCCGGCCCCCGGAGACCAGCGGGCGGCCCCACACGAGCGTCATCGCCGCCACGGCCCCCGCCTTGCCCCGCCACGAGCCGACGATCTCGTCGCACAGGTCGAGCTTCCAGTCGGGGTTGCGCGCAGCTGTCTCGTCGGTGAAGTCGACGTGCGCGAAGAACTCGCGCGGCTCGCCGTCGTCCCCCGCCCCCTCCGGGGACGAAGCGATCGCCGGCACGAAGCGCACGTAGCCGAACAGCTCCAGCCCGGCGCTCGTCAACGTGGTGCCCGGCACGTACGTGCGCCCGTGCCACGTGCGATCCGGATACCACGCGATCGCGCCCGGCTCGCCGAGCTCCTGCGCCTCGGCGTCCAGCCGCAGCGCCGCCGCCAGGAACTCCTGGCGCAGGCGCTCCTCCCAGCGGCCATAGGGGAGCTCCTCCTGCGGAGGCTCGGCGGCGAAGCGGGGGACGAAGCGTTGCTCGGGAGGCATGACCGCCGCCAGCCTACGCGTCGCGCAGCACCGCCGCGGCGTGCTCGGGCGCGACGATGTTCAGGTTCACGTCGGTCGAGAGCTCGAGGCCCGCCAGGTGGGTGAGGCGCGGCAGCACGTCGATCCGCCAGCAGAAGTCCTCGGCGCCGCGCGGCGCCGTGCGCACCCACAGGTTCAGCGGCGGGCTCGAGCCGAGGTGGCGCGCCAGCCGGCACAGGCCGTCGTGCAGCAGCGCCGCGCCCGACGGCCCGCCGTCCTCGAAGCGCGCACGCGGCCGGCGCGGCGCGAGCATCAGCTGGAACGGCAGGCGCGAGGCGTAGGGGGCCATCAGCACCGCCTCCTCGTCGATCGCGACGATCCGCTCGCGCCGGCGCACCTCCTCGGCGACGAGATCTCCGAGCAGGCTCTGGCCCATCGTGCGCGTCGTGTAGGCGCTCGCGCGCTCGCGCTCGCGGGCGATCGCCGCGGGGACGAAGTCGAGCGCGTACAGCTGCGCGTGCGTGTGCGGCAGCGACGCGCCCGCCTCGCGCCGCTCGTTGACGATCAGCTGCAGGTAGGCGCTCGCGGCGTGCGTGCGCATCCGCTCGCGCCACGCCTCGACCGCGGCGACCACCTGCTCGACCGGCAGCTGCGACAGCGACAGCACCGACTGGGGCCCGTTGACGATCACCTCGTGCGCGCCGGTCGCCGGCAGCGAGGAGAACAGCTCCGGCTGCCCGCGCAGCTCCGGCGCCGCCTGTGGGGCGGGCGGCCCGTCCGCGGGGCTCAGCGCCGGATACAGGTTGGGGACGACCCGCACCGTCCAGCCGGGCGAGTCGGCGGGACCGCCGCCCGGGCGCAGCGCGTAGAGCTCGGGCGGCGTGCGGTCCTCGTGGCCCTCCGCGAACGGGTCCTTATCGGGGTCGATCGGCTCCGGCGGCTCGCACCGTGGCTCGCCTCCCGGTCGCCGCGAGCGCTCGCCGGCGACGATCGTCCTGTGCCCGCTCAGCGGGTCGATCCGCAGCTCCGTCAACGTCAAGCGTCGAGCGCGTAGCGCCTGACGTCCTGTTCGAGCTTGGCCACGCTCAGGTACGGGCCCTGGTGGATGAACTCGCCGCCGGCGCGGCCCAGAAACACGGTCACCGGCGTGTCCCCCGAGTCGGTGATCGCGAGGCCGGCCTGCCCGCCCTGGTCGTAGTAGCTCGGGTAGCTGACCGGGAACGCGCGCAGGAACGCGCGCGCGTCGGCGCGCGAGTAGTCGCCGGAGTCGATGCCGATGAAGGCGACCGCGCGACCCTGCGAGACGGAGACGCGCTGGAAGACGCCGAACTCCGCGCGGCACGGTTCGCACCACGACGCCCACTTGTTGATCACCACCGGTGTCCCGCGCAGCGCTGCCAGGCGCGCGCGCAGCGCCGGCAGCCCGCCGGAGAGGATCTCGCTGGCCTGCGCGTGCAGCGCGGCGAGCGCCGGCGGCGAGCCGGACAGGCGCCGGCGCATCTGCGCGAGCGTGAGCGGCGAGCGCGCGGCGGGCGCCGGAGAGCTCCCCAGCTGGAGCAGGCCGACCACGAGCACGGCGATGAGCGCCACCGCGGCGACGGCGATCGACAGGCTCTTCGGCGTCATCGCCGTAAGGGTGTCAGATCGCGTGTCCTTCAATCGCGCCTCCGCGTGCTATATCCTGGAGGTACGTCAGAGCCGGGTTGCCTCGAGCGCCTGGCGAGTGGCGCCGTGGGGTGCCCCTCTTTCGAGTCGCGCCGGAGCTCAGCTTCGACGGCGGCTCTGTCTCGAAGTCCACAGCCTCAATGGCCGAGTCCACCTCAGTGGCCCTCGCGGCCGCGACCATTCCGAGCTCCGCCGACATTTCGCGCGCGGAGAAGTTCGTGCGCGAGCGCTTCCTGCACGACGGCGAGGACCCGGCCGTGGCGCTGGCGCCCGGGACGCCGCGCCGGCGAGCGCTCGACCAGGCGCTCGCCGAGCTGAACGCGGACCCCAAGGCCAGGAACCCGTCGACGGCGTGGCGGCGCGAGTTCTCGCTGCTGCTCGGCCTCGAGCGGCTGCTCTCCGAGGAGGAGCCGACGCTCGTGGACGGCACCGTGCTCTCCGCCCACCAGGTCGACGCGCTGTCGGGCACGCTCACGGCGCTGTTGGCAGAGGCGCAGCAGCGCACCGCCCCCGCCGGCAACGGCCGCGCCGCCGCGTCAGCCTCGCCCGAGCTGCTGGCGTCCGCCGACATCCTCGGCCCGGACGACGGCGCCTCGGCCAACGGCGGCGAGGACGCGCCCGCGGCGGTGGCTGAGCGCGATCGCGATGCGGCGGAGGAAGACGACGACGAGGAAGAGGACGAGGAAGAGGACGAGGACGAGGACGAGGACGACGACCTCGGTCCGGTGCAGCGCGCTGCGCCCGACCAGGATGAGGACGACGACCTCGAGGATGAGGACGACGACCTCGACGACGAGGCCGAGGAGGATGCGGAGGCGGAGCTGCAAAGCGACTCCGACGAGGAGCCTCGCGACTGGGTGGACGAGGATGACGAGGAGGAGTCCCTGGCGGAGCAGCCGGAGGACCCGAACGCAGCCAAGCGCTTCTGGTTCGAGCACGCCACCGGCGCCGGCAAGACCGTGGCGGCGCTCGGCTTCGTGGAGGCGTCGCACACGGGCGGCGTGCTGATCCTCACGCACAGGCGCAACCTCGTCGACCAGTTCCTCGGCGAGCTGCGCGACCGCGGCTACTCCAAGCGCATCAGCCGCCCGCTGCTGAAGGGCGAGGATTCGGTCAAGGGCCCGGTGACGGTCGAGACCTACCAGTGGTTCGTGCGCAACGCGGGCAAGATCTCGAGCGCGTACACGATCGTGATCTGCGACGAGGCGCACACCGCGCTGGGCGAGAAGACGAGCGGCGCGATCCGCGAATGGACGGGGCCGATCTTCATCGGCATGACGGCCACCGGCGCGCTGATCGCGCGCCACGTCACCGACCTGTTCCCCACGCAGACCTCGCGCTTCGACCTCGCGCAGGCGGCGCGCAGGGGCGTGATCTCGCCGCTGCGCTGCGTGCGCATCTCGCCGGGCGTCGGCGTGCGCACGATCGCCAAGGTGCCGCTGCGCCGCGGCGAGGTGGACACCGAGTTCGACCAGGACGAGCTGGCGAAACTGCTCGACCAGCAGCCGTTCAACATGGCCGTCGCCAACCTCTACAAGACGCGCTTCAACGGCGTGCCCGGCGTCGTCTACGCGGCCGGCGTGCGCCACGCGTACAACCTCGCGGAAGCGTTCCGCGCCGAGAACATCAAGGCGGAAGGTGTCTCCGGCGAGACGCCCAAGCGCGAGCTCGTGGAGATCCTCGCGCGCTACGAGCGCGGCGACATCGACGTGCTGATCAACGCGCAGCTGCTCGCGGAGGGCTGGAACAGCCCGCGCGCGACCGTATGCGTGCACCTCGCGCCGACGGCCTCCAAGCGCATCTACCAGCAGCGCGTGGGCCGCGTCACCCGCCGCCATCCGGGCAAGGAGGCGGGGCTCGTGGTCGACTTCGTGCACCCGGCCACCAAGCACGACGACCCGGTGGTGACGCTGCACTCGCTGCTCGACCGCGACGTCTACCGCGGCGGCGCTATCGTCGTCGGCCCGGTGCGGCGCGGGCGCGGGCGACGCATGCGCGTGGAGCGGCGCGTGCTGCCGGTGTGCGCGGAGGAGGAGCGGCGCTTCCAGGTCTTCGAGCGCGAGCTGTGGCGGATCGCCGTCGAGCACCTCGACTACGGTGAGCAGCATCTGTGGGCGGCGCTCGCCGGCGCCCGCGTGGCCCCCAACGGCTGGCGCCGGGCGCGCGCGATGCTGCACTTCGATCGCACCGGCGAGCTCAAGAGCCGCTTTCTGATCACGGCGGTCAAGCGCAACAAGAACTCACAGCTGCGGCTGCGGGCGCTGACCGACATCGCCGCGCTGCGCGACCCCGACGCGTTCGACGAGGCGATCGACATCATCGGCGGCTGGCCGCGCGAAGAGCGCAAGGAGGCGACCAAGATCATGCTGCGCGCGCTCGTCGAGCGGCGCATCGGACGGCGCGACCAGGCCAACGCGTGGATCTGGCGCCTGGCTGAGTACACGCGCGACGTCCACGAGGAGTACGCGGTGCAGCGCTGGCCTGAGACCAAGCGGCTGCTCGGCCTGCTCGTCAACTCGGCGGGCGGCGCGCACGCGCGCAACGCGCGCCGTCTGATCCACGCGGCCCGCAAGCAGGATCGCCGCCTCGCGGCTGCGCTGCTGGCGGCCGCGCTCGCGCACACGCCGGAGGCCGAGGAGGCGCTGCGCGGCGCGCGTACGCGCATGGCGCGCAAGCCGCCGGCGCTGGCGCGCGAGCTGCTGCGCAACTTCCCCAAACGCCGCGCCCGCAACGGCCGGCGCAGGCGCAAGGGCGCCAAGGGCTCAGCCAACGGATCGCAGCCGGGCTCGCAGCCGACCGCGGCGAGGGACGGCGGCCAGCAGGACGGCGCGAAGCAGGTGCGCGCGGCAGCCGATGCCGCTCAGCGCGAAGCCGGCGCCTCGGGCGCGCAGCTGGGCAACGAGCTGCGCCGCGACGTGCGCGAGGCGCTCGACCACAACCCCGCGTAGGGCGATCGCCACCGGCCCGGACGCCCCCGGGTCGCCGCTCGGGTGCCCGCGTCGGTCAGCCGATCTCCAGCAGGTGCACCTCGCCGGCGCCGAGCTCCGTGCGCCCGCCGTCGGCGAGCGCGACGATCAGCCGCCCGTTGCCGTCGATGCCATCCGCCCGCCCGCGCCCCTGCGCCCACGCGACCTCGCGCCCGCGCAACGCGTCACGGGCGCGCCACGCCTGCAGCGTCTGGAGCGCCGGCTCGGCCAGCCGCCGTTCGAGCGCGCCGAGCAGCCGCGCGAGCATCGGCTCGACGTCGGCCGGCTCGAGCCCCAGCGTCGCCGCCGGCAGGCCGGCGCCGGTGGGCTCCGTGCTGGCGAGCGCTGCGCCGGTGGGCGAGGCCCCGGCGGCATGCGGCTGCAGCTCCGCGGGCAGCTGATCGAGGCGAACAGCGACGTTCAACCCGATCCCCAGCACCGCCCAGCCCTGCTGCGGGCGGCCCTCGACGAGGATGCCCGCGAGCTTGGCAAGGCCCGGGCCGACCCCCGCAGTCGGCCCACCCGCGCCGCCGACAGCGGTGGTCTCCCCCTCCCCCGTTCCGGGACTTCGCGGGGACGATGCGACGACGACGTCGTTGGGCCACTTGATCCGCGCGTGTGCGCCCGCGGCGTCGCATACGGCCACGGCGGCGATCAGCGGCAGCAGCGGCGGCGGGTCACGCAGCAGCAGCGACATCAGCAGCGAGCTTCCGGCTGGCGCCGACCAGCGCCGGCCCTGACGTCCGCGCCCGGCGGTCTGCTCGGAGGCGGTGACGAGCGTGCCGTGCGGGGCGCCTGCGAACGCCAGCTCGCGCGCGCGCTCGTTGGTCGAGCCGGTGCGGCGCAGGTGCAGCCGCGGATGGCCGATGCTGGCGGATGTCGGCGTGGCCGGCGCGGGCTCCGGGCCGTTCACCCGCGACGAACCGTCAGCTCGGCGTCGGAGCCCGCGCCGAGCAGCTGCGCCGCGGAGCCGCGGTTGACCGCGAGCGCCACCATGCGCGTGGCGTCCTCGTAGATCAGCAGCTCGCCGGGGGTCACCTCGGCGAACGTCGCGGCGTAGCGCGCCGTGCGCACGGCGCCCGCGTGGGTGATCGTCAGCGTGTCGCCCGGCATCGCGCCCAGCGCCAGCAGCTGCTCGTCGACGGCGTCGAGGATCAGGTTGCCGAAGGTGTCGCTGCGCAGCACGTGCACGGTGAGCACGCCGTCGTCGATGTGCGCCGAGGACAGTCCCAGCCGGCGCGGCTGATCCAACGGCAGCGGGTCGCCGACCGCGCTGAGCGGCTCTCCGGCGGCCAGCGCGGCGGCCACCGGCGCGAAGATGTCGCGGCCGTGGAACGTGCGCGACACCGGCTCCAGGCGCTCGTGCGACTGGCCGATGTCGACCGCCTCCGCCACGCCCCCCAGGCGCTCGGCGGCGGGCATCAGCAGGCCGTTGTCGGGTCCCACGAGCACGTGGTCCTTGTCGACCGTGCGCAGCGCGACGGCGCGGCGCGCGTGCCTTCCCACGGCGCTCACCCCCGGGTCGACGATCGCCAGGTGCACGCCGGCGGGCAGGAACGGGAGCGCGGAGCGCAGCACGATCGCCCCTGAGCGCACGTCGTGTCGGGGGATCGAATGCGTCAGGTCGATCACCCGCGCGTCCGGGCAGCGGCGCGCGATCACGCCGTGGCACACGCCGACGAACTCGTCGAGCAGGCCATAGTCGGAGAGGAACGTAATGACCGGTGGATGCGCTGTGTCAGCCATCGTGTGCGCGCGAGGACGCGTCGGCGAGCAGGGCGGCGATCATACCGTCGACGTCGTACGGATCGGCCTCGACATCCGGCTCGAGACCGTGCTCGCGCAGCGTCGCGCTCGTCACCGGGCCGATCGAGACGATCCGCGCCGCTCCCGCCGGGGATCCGCCCTGCTCCTCGCCGGCGGCCTGCAGGAAGAAGCGCACGCTGGAGGACGACGCGAAGGTGATGTAGTCGGCCTCGCGCACCTCCCGCAGCGCACGCGGCGAGAGTGGCTCTGCGACCGTCTCGTACAGCGCGAGCACGTCCACGTGCGCGCCGCGCGCGCGCAGCGCGTCGGGGAGCACGGCGCGCGCGTCGCGCGCCGTCGCGACCAGCGCCCGCGTCACGGGCAGCTCGGCGAGGGCCTCCACCAGCGACTCGGCGACGGCGCGCTCGGGGACGACGTCCGCGACGATGCCGCGCTCGGCGAGCGCACGCGCGGTGCCGGGGCCGATCGCCGCGATCCGCGCGCCGGCCAGCGCACGCGCGTCACCCGGCGGGTGCGTGCCGTCGTCGAGGCGTTCGAACAGCGCCTGCACGCCGTTGACGCTGGTCACGCACACGAGGTCGTACGGCGAGGCGTCGAGCACCGGGGGGTGGGCGGGATCCGATATCGGCTGCACGCGGATGACGGGCGCCTGCACGACGCTCGCGCCGAGCGCTTCCAGGCGCCGCGCGAGGCCGCTCGCCTGCGCGCGCGCGCGGGTGACCGCGACGGTCGAGCCGGCGAGGGGGCGGGGTCCCAGCCAGGCGAGCTGCTCGGCGAGCGCTGCGACCGGCCCGACGACGGTGATCGACGGCGGGCGTACGCCCTCCCGCGCGACCACCTCCGCGATCGTCTCCAGGGTGCCGGTGACGGTGCGCTGGCGCGGGAGCGTTCCCGCTTCGACGACCGCCGCCGGCTGCGATCCTGAGCGGCCGCCTGCGATCAGCGACGCCGCGATCTCGGGCAGCCTGCGCACGCCCATGTAGAACACGAGCGTGCCCGGGAACGCCGCGAGCGCCGGCCAGTCGATCCCGGCGTCCTCTCCGCCGGTCGCATCGCCCGGGGCGCGCGCGTCGCCAGGGCTGCGCGCGTCGCCAGGGTCGCCGGTGTCTTCGCGGGCGTGGCCGGTCACCAGCGCAACCGCGCTGGCCAGCCCACGGTGGGTGACGGGGATGCCCGCGTACGCGCTCGCGGCCACGCCCGCCGTCACTCCCGGCACGACCTCGAAGGGGATGCCCGCGGCACGCAGCGCGAGCGCCTCCTCGCCGCCGCGCCCGAACACGAACGGGTCGCCGCCCTTCAGGCGCACCACCGTGCGCCCCGCCCGCGCGCGCTCGAGCATCAGCGCCTCGGTCTGCTCCTGCGGGACGGACGCGCCGCCGCCCTCCTTGCCGACGAACAGCAGCTCCGCGTCCGCGCGCGCGCCGTCGAGCGCCGCGCTCGGGATCAGGCGGTCGTACAGGATCACGTCCGCCGCGGCGATCAGCTCCAGCGCCCGCGCCGTCAGCAGGCCGGGGTCGCCGGGGCCGGCGCCGACGAGGTACACGCGGCCGCTCATGCTCCGACCGGCCAATGCTCGACCTCGAGCTCCGGCATCGGGAAATCCTTTGGGTTTCCCGTCGCCAGGTGCGCACGTACGCCGACGGCGGCGGCCGCGATCAGGCAGTCGGCCTGCGACAGCGTGGTCCCCTTCCCGGCGAACTCTCTGCGCCAGTCGCCGGCGCGTGTTCCCTCCGCTCGCCCGAGTGGTGCGAGATGCAAGCCGCGCAACAGGCGCACGGTGGCGTCACGCTCGTGCTCGCGTATGCCGCGCATCACCTCCTCGACGTTCACCGCGCAGATCCACGGAACATCCCTGCTCTGGTGAAGGCCGCGCAGTCGCTGGGCGGCTTCTCGCCCGCGCAGGGCATCCACGAGGACGGTGGTGTCAAGCAGAAGGGGCAATGCTTGGTCATCCGACCGGGCAGCCGCCGGTGGGACGGCTATCCGACACGTGCCGGGTCGCTGCGACGCTGAGCCCTGACCCACTCGGCGGGATCGGCGTCCCAGTCGTGACCCTCGTCGGAAAGCGCTCCGAGGCCGGCCTCGATGTCTTCCCAGCGCCGCTCGTCGTCGAGTGCGCGGCGCAGCGTTTCACTGATGAACGTACTGCGACGTCGCCTGCCGACGTGCCTGTCGAGCTGCTCGACGAGGTCGTCGTCTAGGCTTATGTGCAAACGCATGGCCACAAGTTAGCACACAGCCCACCACACACTTGTATGCGAGCCTCGCCTTGGGCAGCGCGCTAACCGGTGGCCGCCATCTCCTCAGCGCGCGCCAGCAGGCCCCCCGCCCCAGCGGTAAGCAGCCGCTCCGCTACCCGCCGGCCAAGCGCCTCGGGGTCGTAGAAGCCCCCAAGCAGCTCGTCGCTGACCCACGCGGAGCCGTCGGGCAGCCCCACCCACGCGCGCAGGTGCAGGCAGCCGCAGCCGGCGGGCACGGCGTATGCGCCGAGCGGCGTGTGGCAGCTGGCGTGGAGCTCGCGCGCGAGCGCGCGCTCGGCGAGCAGGCATGCGAACGCGTCGCCGTCGGTGATCGCCTGCGCCGCCGCGCGCGTGGACGCGTCATCGGCGCGGCCCTCCAGCGCGATGATCCCCTGTCCGGGCGCGGGCAGGAAGCGTTCGACGTCGAGCGCGCAGCCCGCCTCCGACTCGCGTCCCAGCCGCTGCAGCCCGGCGCGCGCGAGCACGATCGCCGCGAGACCTTCGCCGGGACCGCCCTCGCCCTCGCCGGGACCGCCCTCGCCCTCGCCGTCCCTCTCCGAGGCCGATGCGGCGAGCTTGCGCAGGCGCGTGTCGACGTTGCCGCGGATCGCCACCACGTCGAGATCCTCGCGCACCGCGCGCAGTTGCGCGACGCGCCGGATGCTGCTGGTCCCCACCCGCGCGCCGTGGGCCAGCTCGTCGAGGCTCGACGCCCCGCAGAGCACGTCCTCGGCGCCAGCGCGCGCGGGCGCGCCGTGCAGCGCCAGCCCGTCGGCGAGCTCGCCGGGCACGTCCTTGGCGGAGTGCACCGCGAGGTCGATCTCGCCGGCGCTCAGCGCGTGCTCGAGCTCGGCGACCCAGCGGGACTTGTCCTCGCCGGGCGCGCCGCGGTCGCCGCCGGTGACGATCGGGACGATCTCGCAGTCGGCGTGCCCACCGGCCTGCAGCAGCTCGGCGACGAGGCCGGCCTGCGCCAACGCGAGCGCGCTGCCCCGCGTCCCGATTCGCATCAGCGCGGTCGCTGGCGGCGCACCGGCAGGTCGTGGACCTCTGCCAGCTCCTCGCCGGAACGCTGCGGCGCCTGTCCCGCGGGGTGCTCCGGCTCCTGCTCGCCCGCGTGTCCTCCCGCGGGGAGGGTGCCCGTGGGGGCGCGCAGCCCGAACAGCTCGCGCACGAGCTCGAGACTCGCGTGGCCGCGGCCTTCGCCGAGGGTGCGCAGGCGGATGGTGGGCTCGTGCAGCAGGCGGCTCATGACCGCGCGCGCGATCGCGTCGACGCGCGCGAGGTCGCGCTCGGAGGCCGACTCCCAGCGTCCGGAGTTCTCGGCGAGCACCTGCTCGACGATGTCGCTGCCGTGGGTGCGAAGCGCGCTGACGGTGGGCAGCACGTCGAGCTGCCCGAGCCAGCGGGCGAAGCGGTGGATCTCCTCGTCGACGATCTCGAGCGCCTGCGGGACCTCCTCGGCGCGCGTGCTGAGGTTGCGCGCGACGACTGCCTGCAGGTCGTCGATGTCGTACAGGGTGACGCCCTCGAGCTCGCCGCACGCGGGGTCGACGTCGCGCGGCACGGCGATGTCGATGATCAAGAGCGCCCGGGCGTCGCGCTCCTGCATCACCAGCTCGAGCTCGTCGCGCCCGACGATCGGGTGGGGGGAGGCGGTGGAGCAGAGGACGATGTCGGCGTGCACGAGCTGGTCGGGCAGTTTGTCCAGCCCGACGACCGACCCGCCGAAGCGCCGGGCGAGGCTGAGCGCGCGGTCGGCGTGGCGGTTGGCGACGAACATCGTGCCGGCGCCCTGCTCGGAGAGCGCGCTCGCGGTCAGCTCGCTGGTCTCGCCCGCGCCGAGGATCACCACGTGGCGGTCCTTCACGTCGCCGAGCACGCTCAGCGCCAGATCGACCGCCACCGATGGCACGCTCACGCGGCTGGAGCCGATCCCCGTCTCTGAGCGCACGCGCTTGCCGGTGGTGAGCGCCGCGGCGAACAGGCGGTTGGAGAGCGGCCCGGTGGCGCCGGCGCGCAGCGCCGCCTCGTGCGCGCGCCTGACCTGCCCCTGGATCTCGGCCTCGCCGAGGATCATCGACTCGAGCCCCGCGGTGACGCGGAACAGCTGGCGCGCGGCGTCGCAGTTGCGCGGCGAGTAGATCGCGTCGGCGAGCTCCGTCGGTCGGATCTCGGCGCGCCGGGCGAGCAGGCCGAGGACGTCGGACTCCGCGCGCACGGCGTCGCCCACCACCAGGTAGACCTCGGTGCGGTTGCATGTGGAGATGACGACCGCCTCGCGCACCTCCGCGGTGGCGGTGGCCTCGCGCACGAACTCGCTCGCCTCGCGCTCGCTGAACGCCAGCCGTTCGCGCAGCGCCACCGGCGCGGTCTTGTGCGAGATGCCGAGCGCCAGCACCTCGCCCGCGTGTCCCCCCGCGGGGAGGGTGCCCCTGGGGGCGCTCATCGCGGCGCGGACTCCTGGCGCTCGTCGAGCTCGCTGAGCAGCTCGCCGAGGTCGCGCTCGATGCGGCTCAGGCGGATCGCCATGATCGCGACGTAGATGAGCACGATCGCGAACAGCACCACGTAGGCGCCGGCGACGTACTTGCCGGCGGTGTGCAGCGGCAGCGCGGGGATCTCGCCGAGGACGCCGGCGAGCATCACAGCGCCGACCCTTCGGCGGCGCCGCCGCCGACGGCGGAGCCTCCCTGCGCGCGCGCGGACATCCGCGCGGGCGCGGGCGTCGGGTGCTGCAGGCTGGGCACGGCGCTGCGCCGCCTCGAGCCCGGGCCCGCCGTCTCGCCGGCGAGCCGGCGGCGCAGCGCGCGCAGCTGCGCGCGCGTGTGCTTGGCGGTTAGCTCGTACTTGCACAGCGTCGCGAACAGCAGCGCGAGCGACAGCAGCGAGACCACGAACGTCAGCGCCATCGGCCCTGGCAGGTTGGAGGTGCTGCCGAGCACGCGCGGGTGCAGGTATGCGGTGGACATGCGCACGGCTATGAAGTTCATCGGCACGAACGCGCCGGCCGTGATCGCGAACACGGACGCGTAGCGCGACTGGCGCTCGGGGTCGTCGATCGCGAAGCGCAGCGGCTGGTAGGTGGCGTACAGCAGGAAGACGATCAGGAACGACACGAGCGTCGGCTCGCTCCACACCCACCAGTGCCCCCACGAGCCCTTCGCCCAGATGGAGCCGGTGATGAGCGTGCCGACGGCGAAGATCAGGCTCATGTGGATGACGACGTAGGAGCGCATGTCCCAGCGCGGGTCGCGCGTGCGCAGGTGCTGGATCGCGAGCAGCCCGCCGAGCACGAAGCCGCACAGCGCGATGATCGCGAGCGGCACGTGCACGTAGAAGATCTTCTGCAGGAAGCCCTGTTCGGCTTCCAGCGGCGCGTAGAAGAAGACCAGGCCGAGCGACACCGCGATCGCGACGACCGTGGCGATGCTGAGTGTGCGCAGACCCTTGCCGTAGGCGACCGGTCGTGCGGGGGTTGCCATCGAAGTCAGTCCTCCAGGAGGAAGTCGAACAGGGCGTAGGCGATCAGCCCGAACACCAGATCATAGAGCCCGAGGGTCAACAGCCAGCGCGCCGCAGGCGCAGCCGGGTGCGACTGCACGAACAGCGGCGAGACCGCGCGCGCGCCGCCGATGACGATCGGCACGAACAGCGGCAGCGCGAGCAGCGGCCCGAGCAGGTCGCGCGCGCGGGTGCGCACGACCATGGCGGCGACGAGCGTGCCGATCGCCGCGACGCCGAGGTCGCCGAGCGCGAGCGTCGCGACGAGGCCGGGCAGCGCGGGGCCGAGCGGCGTCCCGAGCAGCAGCAGCGCGAACGCGGGGACGGCGACGAGCTCGAGCACGACGAGGAACGCGAGCAGCGTGAGGAACTTGGCGACCAGCATCGCGCTGCGGTCGACGGGGGCGAGCAGGAAGCCGTCGAAGCCGCCCTCCTCGGCGTCGGCGACGAACAGCCGGTTGACGCCGAGGATCGCTGCGAACAGCAGCGTCACCCACAGGATCCCCGCGGCGAGGTCGCCTTCGACGCTGCCGCGGTTGAGCGCGAAGTGGAACACGACGAACGTGGTCACCGCGAACAGCGACATGCCGGGCACCGACTCGAGCGTGCGCAGCTCCACCAGCAGCTCCTTGCGCAGCAGCGCGCCGATCGCGCTTTTCACCGGTACAGCTCCGTGATCTCGCGGGGATCGATGTCGGCGGCCGCGCGCAGCAGCACGGGACGGCCGGCGCGCAGGCCGAGCACGACGTCCGCCTCGGCGAGATCGCCGCCGGGGTCGTGGCTGCAGATCACGCGCGTGCGGCGCGACGCGGCGCCGATCAGCGGCGCGACGAGCTCGACGGCGGCGGGGTCGAGGTTGGAGTGCGGCTCGTCGAGCAGCAGCAGCTCGGGATCATGTAGCACCGCGCGGGCGACGGCCACGCGCTGGACCATGCCGCGCGAGAGCGTGCGCAGCGGCTCGTTCGCACGCGCGCCCATCGCCACCGCCTCCAGCAGCTCGTGCACGCGCGCTTCGCCGACGCCGTGCAGGCGCGCGTGCAGGCGCAGGTTCTCGCGCGCGGTCAGCTCGCGGTAGAGCAGCGGCTCGTGGCCCAGCAGCCCGACGCGCCCGCGCACCGCCCACGCCTCGTCGGGCAGGGTCGAGCCGAGCACGCGCACGCTGCCCGCGTGCGGGCGCAGCAGCGTCGCGAGCACGCGCAGCAGCGTCGTCTTGCCGGCGCCGTTGGGGCCGAACACGATCAGCGTCTGGCCGTCGGCGAGCGACAGCGACACGTCGCCGAGCGCCTCGCGTTCGCCGTAGTGCCGAGTCAGTCCCTCGACCTCGAGCGCGGCCACCTCCGGGCTCGCTTATACGGGCAGCGCGTGCGCGCTCTGCGCCCGCGCGATCAGCTCGCGCACGGCCTCTTCGCCCGAATCGCCGTCGCCGTCGCGAAGCAGCGCGATCGGGTCGGGGTCGCCGTTCACGATGCCCTCGAAGAACCCCTTGCGCTCCTGGTAGGTCGCGAGCGTGCCCTTCGCCCAGCCGCGCACCTCGTTGAGCAGCACCGCCAGCTGCGCGTACGGCTCGCCGAACTGCGCTTCGATCTCGCGCTTCATGCGCTTGGCCAGCGCCGGCGAGGCGCCCGCGGTGGAGATCGCGATCGCGAGCGGGCTCATGCGCACGATCGCCGGCAGGATGAAGTTGCAAAGCGGCGGCACGTCGACGACGTTCACCAGCATCGCCCGGCGCTCCGCGTCCTCGTACACGGCGATGTTCACGTCGGTGTCGTTCGTCGCTGCGATCGCCATGAACGCGCCCTCCAGGTCGGGTGGGCCTGAATACACCCGGCGCTCCCAGCGGATCGAACCCTCGCGCGCGTGCTCCTCCAGCGCCGGCTCCGCGTCGGGCGCGATCAGCGTGACCGCGCCGTCGCACGCGAGCAGCCCCTCGACCTTCTCCAGCCCGATCGCGCCGCCGCCGATCACCACGCAGCGCCGGCCGGAGAGCTTCAGGCAGGCGACGTAGAACGGCGTGTCGAGCATCCCCTGCACGCAGCTCTGGTCGCAGATCCCCCTGCGCAGCTGGCACACGCACTCCTTGCCGGCGTAGGCCTGGGCGGGCATGGCCCACAGGGTAGTGCAGCCATGACATATGGCCAGTGCTCACGGGATCGAGTTTCGTCCCAAGGCAGAGGCAACATATGTTCGGTGGCTTCCAAAGGATCAGACTCCCCAAGCAGTCCGCTGCTCCCGCGATGGCGGGGCTGGCTCATCGTGATCCCCGGCATCTATGCGGGCGGCTTTGTGGCCAGCGTGCTTTACGGTGCGCCGGCCAAGCTGCCAGGGGTGGCGCTTGGCTTCCCCGTGCTTCTGCATCTCGAGCGGGCGGGCGCTGTGCTCGCCGTGGTGTCGGTCGTCTCCACCTTTGCGTACATGACTTCGCTCGGCCACCTACCCAGCCAGTTCGGCAACGTGATCGGGTATCCGGCGGCCGACCGACAGCACGTGCTCGAGTATTTGACCGCGGAGTTCCGGCGGCGGATCGAGCGCCGTCTCGTACTTTTGGAGGCAGGCAAGCGAGCAAGCGACGAACTGCTGCCTGTCATCGGAGAGCAGCTCACTGCGCTCGATCGCCGCGTCGATGCTGTGGAGGCCGAGCCACCCCGATGACTACACTCGACTCCATGACGACGCATGCAGAGCCATCTCCCCTGGAGCGACTGCAGTCGTTGATTCACGAGCAGGCCGGTCCAGCGCGCGAGTGGCGCAGCAAGCTGCCGACTCTCCGCGCCCAGTGCGCTGCCACTGCGGCGATGCTGGAAGAGCTCGCTCGCACGCCAACCACTCCGCTACCTGAGCGCGACTTTGCCGCTCTCGTGATTGCCGCTCCCACCAAGGAATGGGCAGAGGATGTTGCGGATCGGCTACGCGGCGCCCTCTCCTCTGGGGCACAGGTCGCCCTAGGTGCTCCCGGAGAGGGTCTGCGAGATGGCCCGGCGCTGACCGGCTTCACGGTTCGCTGCCGGGTGTCGCTGCCGGGAGTGCGCGGAGCGAAGGCGACGGAGCAGGTGCGCGCAGCGCTCGCAAACATGGACGGTCTCGAGATCGACTACAGCGAGCTGCTCGATCTCGTCGCCGTCTCGCCCGCTGGCTGAGTACAGCCCGCCGCTAGCGCGGCAGCCCGCGCCCGAACGCGCGCGCGCCCATGCGCACCAGCGCGATCGCCCCCTCCCGCCACGCGCGGTCGCGGTCGGACTCGCGCTCGGAGCGCAGCTTGGCGACGGCGCGCATCGCGCGGGCGCTGCTGGCGTCGTAGGGGCCCCACCACAGGCCGCGCAGCGCGGGCGGGTCCCACGTGATCAGCTTCTCCTGGGCGCACGCGCGCAGGCCCGCCTGCCCGAGCGTGCGGCCGAGGCCGCCGCCGGCGGCCGCGCCCCACGGGCCGCGCGAGACGGTCGGGCCCGGTAGGTGGTCGTTGAGCCACACCATGCCCGCGTGCAGCTCGCGCGCGATGCGGATCCCCTGGTAGCGGTCGGCCGTCCACACCGACACGCCGAGGCCGTAGTCGCCGGCGTTGGCGGCCGCGATCGCCTCGTCGATCGAGTCGACGGGGACGACGACCAGCACCGGCCCGTCGATCGGCTCGCGCAGCACGCGCGTCTGCGGGCCCGCGCCGGTGATCACCGCCGGCGCGTAGAACGCGCCCGCGCAGCCGGCGGGGCTGACGGGCCCGCCGCAGTGCAGCCGCGCGCCCTGCGCGACCGCCTCCTCGACGAGCGCGCTCACGTGCTCCACGCGGCGCGCTGACGCCAGCGGCCCGACCTGTACGCGCGGGTCGGCCGGATCACCGACGGTGAGCGCGCGCGCGCCGTCCACGAGCCCGGCCACGAACCGCTCGTGGACCTCGCGGACCACGTACACGCGCTCGATCGAGCCGCGCGCCTGCCCCGCGCCCGCGCAGCCCGCCCACAGCGCGCCGGCGACCGCGCGCGGCAGGTGCGCGTCTGCGAGCACGAGCATCGCGTCCTTGCCGCCCAGCTCCACAGTCACCTCCTTCTCGCGCGAGACGCACGCCCGCGCCACCACCCGCCCGATCGCCGGCGAGCCGGTGAACAGCACCTTGCTGACCGGCGACTGCGCGAGCGCCACGCCGACGTCCGCGCCGCCGTGCACGACGCGCACCAGCCCCTCCGGCATGCCCGCGCGCGCGATCAGCCGCGCGATCCGCTCGCCCGCCAGGCACGCGCGCGCGGCCGGCTTGAAGACGACGCCGTTGCCCGCCAGCAGCGCTCCCGCGATCTGCCCGAGCGGCTGCGCGAACGGCGCGCTGCCGGCGCCGATCACGCCGACCACGCCGTACGGCTCGAACGCGATGCGCGCGCGCTTGGCGATCGTCAGCGAGCGGTTGATGCCGACGCGCCGCGCGCTCAGCACCTTCGCGCCGTCCTCCGCCACCCACTTCAGCGCGTCGATCGCCGCCAGCAGCTCCAGCGCCGCGACCTCCGCGCGCGGCCTGCCCTGCTCGCGTCCCAGCAGCTCGCGCAGCTCGTCGAACTCGTCGATCACCGCCTGCGCCATGCGGCCCATGTAGCGCGCGCGATCCTGCACGCGCAACAGCGCCCACAGCGGCTGCACCTTCGCGACCGCCGCCACCACCGCGTCGATCCGCTCCGGCGGCGTGATCGCAACGCTGCCCAGCGTCGCGCCCGTCGCCGGGTCGCGCGCCGTCAGCTGCTCCTGCCCTGTGGTGCCGCTCGAGGTCGTGGGGGTCTCGCTCGAGGACGCGCTCATCGCACGAGCGATTATCGCGCCTGCTGCTCGCGCGCCCGGCGAATCCGCTGCAGGCGCTCCGCCAGCTGCGCCTCCGCGTCGTCGGGCTCGTAGAAGCGCTCGCCGGTCACCCCGGCCGGCGCCAGTGGCTGCGAGGCGATGTGGCCCGGGTGGCCGTGGGGGTTGTCGTAGCCGCCGCGGTCCTGCCCCGGCCGCGGTCCCGAGCGCAGCCAGCTCGGCACCGGCTGGGCGCCGTGCTCGCGCACGTGGCGCTCGGCCGCCGACAGCGCGCGCCCGGCGGCATCGGACTTCGGCGCCAGCGACAGGTAGATTGCCGCCTGCGCCAGCGCGTAGCGCGCCTCCGGCAGGCCCACGTGCTCGACCGCCTGCGCGGCCGCCGTCGCCACCGACAGCGCGCCCGGGTCGGCGTTGCCGATGTCCTCCGAGGCGAGGATGATCATCCGCCGCACGATGAACCGCGGGTCCTCGCCGCCCTCGAGCATCACCGCCAGGTAGTACAGCGACGCGTCCGGGTCGGAGCCGCGCGTGGCCTTGATCCACGCGGAGATGTAGTCGTAGTGGCGATCGCCCTTTTTGTCGTACAGCACCGCGCGGCGCTGCAGTGCGTCCTCGACGCGCGCGATCGTCACGCGCTCCTCGCCCAGCTCCGCCGCCGTCTCGCTCGCCAGCTCCAGCGCGTTCAGCGCCGTGCGCGCGTCGCCTTCGCTGCGCGTCGCCAGGAACTCAAGCGCGTCCTCGTCCACCTCCAGCTCGTCGTCGATCGCGTGGCGCAGCACCGTCTGCAGCTCCTGCGGCGTGAGCGCCTGCAGCGCGTACACGCGCACGCGCGAGAGCAGCGCGCCGTTGACCTCGAACGCGGGGTTCTCGGTGGTGGCGCCGATCAGCGTCACCAGCCCCTCCTCCACCGCCGGCAGCAGCGCGTCCTGCTGGGCCTTGTTGAAGCGGTGGATCTCATCCAGGAACAGCACCGTCCGCTGGCCGCCGGTGTCGCGCCGGTGGGCGGCGCGCTCGATCACCGCGCGCACCTCCGCGCGCCCCGCCGCGACCGCGCTCAGCTCCTCGAACGCCGCGCGCGAGCGCTCGGCGACGATCCGCGCGAGCGTCGTCTTGCCCGATCCCGGCGGGCCGTACAGCACCATCGAGTGCGGGTGGCCCTGCTCGATCGCGGTGCGCAGCGCCGAGCCCGCGGCGAGCAGATGCGACTGGCCGACGAACTCCGCCAGGCTGCGCGGGCGCACGCGCACGGCCAGCGGGCGGGCCTGCGCGCCGTCCGCGCCCGCGCCGTCGCGGCCCGGCTCACCGTCTCGCGGCGCGCCCGCACCCCCGCCTTGGCCATCGTCGAACAGGGTGTCCACGCACGTGAGTATCGCTGGTGGCGGAAACGCCCATTTAATGGCGGCGGGAGGGTGGTCGCGAGGGTTGTCGAACGTGTAGTTGCGATGTATACGTCCACGATTTTCGATACCCCCCGCTGCGGGCGACACCGAGATGAGCGCGCGGTCGGCTGAGGTGCTGCCGCCGGGGGGCGGAGCGCTGGAATTCCTGGAAGCGGGGGGCGACATCGCGGCCCGCTCTCCGCTGCAGCTGTTCTGGCTGCGCTTTCGCCGGGACCGGGTCGCGCTGGCCTCGCTCGCGTTCATCGTCCTGCTGATCGTGATCGCGATCGCCGCGCCGCTGGTCGTCGACGCGCTCGGCCTGCCGGGTCCCAACGTGCAGAACCTGAACCTCACCGACTCCTTCGGCTCGCCGCTCGGCCCCAGCCTCGCGCACCCGTTCGGGGTCGACCAGCTCGGCGAGGACGTGATGTCACGTGTGATCTACGGGGCGCGGGTGTCGCTCGAGGTGGGGATCGTCGGCACCGGCATCTCGACGGCCATCGGCGTCGTCGTCGGCATGCTCGCGGGCTTCTACCGCGGCGCCGTCGACATGCTGCTCTCACGCGCGGTCGACGTCGTCCTCTCGATCCCGATCCTGCTGTTCGGGCTCGGGCTCGCCGCGGCGTGCTCGGTGCGGGGCTGCGTCAAAGGCGCCGTCCAGCCGGGGCTCGGCTCGATCATCTTCATCATCTCGCTTGCCACCTGGCCGTACATCGCGCGCATCGTCCGCGGCCTGGTGCTGTCGATGCGCGAGCGCGAGTTCGTCGAGGCCGCACGCGCGCTCGGGGCCTCCGACATGCGCATCATGTTCCGCGAGATCCTCCCCAACCTGACGGCTCCGATCATCGTCTACGCGAGCCTGCTGATCCCCACGAACATCCTGTTCGAGGCGGCCCTGTCGTATCTCGGCGTGGGCATCCGCCCGCCGACGGCTAGCTGGGGCCAGATGATCGCCAACGCCACGCCGATCTTCAACACGGCGTGGTGGTACATGGTCTTCCCGGGCCTGGCGCTGCTGCTCACGGTGCTGGCCTTCAATCTGCTGGGCGACGGGCTGCAGGACGCCCTCAACCCGAGGAACGCCAGATGAGGGCGTTCGAACACAAACCAGGAGGAGTCTCAATGAGGTGGATTCGAACGGTCGTGGCAGCTGTCGTCGCAGCGGCGCTCGCGCTGGCGCTGGCGGCCTGCGGCTCGTCCAGCAGCGGCAGCTCGGGCACGACCGCCAGCGGCGCCAGCGTGATCAGCACCGGGGGCTTTCAGAGCCCGACGACGCAGTCGCTGACCGGCGGCAAACGCGGCGGCACGCTGGAAGTGCTCGACGAAAGCGAATTCGAACACCTCGATCCGGGCATCACGTATTACTCGCTCGACTACGAGGTCGTGTTCGCCACGCAGCGGCCGCTGTACTCGCAGAAGCCGAACACCACCGAACCGAGCCCCGACATGGCCTCCGGTCCGCCGGAAATCTCGGGCGGCGGCAAGACGGTCACGGTGCACATCAAGGAAGGCGTCCACTTCTCGCCGCCGGTCAATCGCGAAGTCACCTCGACGGACGTCGCGTATGCGATCGAGCGCGGCGCGAACCCAAACGTGGCCAACCCGTACTTCACCTCCTACTTCAAGGCGATCGAAGGGGCTCCCAAGGCCGAAGGTGGGCCGATCAAGGGGATCGAAACGCCGAACAGGCACACGATCGTCTTTCACCTGACCGAAGCCAAGGGGCAGATCCTGGCCGATGCGCTGGCGCTGCCGCTGTCGGCCGCGGTGCCCAAGGAATACGCCGAAAAATTCGACAAGGACAAGCCGTCCGACTACGCCAACTACCAGGTCGCGACAGGCCCGTACATGCTCAAGAACGACGCGCAGGGCAAGGTGCTCGGCATCGGCTACATCCCCGGCAAGTCGGTGACGCTCGTGCGCAACCCCAACTGGAACCCCAAGACCGACTTCCGCCCCGCGTACCTGAACGAAATCGACATCAAGATCGGCGGCACCAAAACGGTCATCGGCCGGCAGGTGCTGGAAGGCTCGAACGTCGTCGAGAACGAACTGCCGGTGCAGTCGATCGTCAAGCTGGCGGCCGAAAGCTACAAGAGCCAGCTCGAGATATCACCGGGCGCCGGCAGTCACTACATCGCAGTCAACAACAAGGTCGGCCCGTTCTCGAACATCGATCTGCGCAAGGCCTTCTGGGCGGCGCTCGATCGCACCGCGCTGGACAAGGCGCGCGGCGGCGAACTCGTCACCAACGTGGCCACGCACTTCATCTACCCGACGATCAACGGCTTCGAACAGGCCGGCGGCCTCGCGGGCCCGAAGCTCGACTACAACGAACACCTGGAAGGCGACATCGCGGTCGCCGAAAAGTACATGAAGCTCGCCGGCTACCCGAGCGGCAAATACACCGGCGGCAAGACGCTGCAGGTCGTGGGCTCTAGCAACCCGCCGGAAAAGGAAGACGCCGAAATCACCAACCAGACGCTCGAAAAACTCGGTTTCACCACGAAGCTCACGCTCGTCGAACAGTCGACCATGTACGACAAGTACTGCGGTGTGCCAAAAGAAGAGATCGACGTGTGCCCGAGCGTCGCGTGGATCGCCGACTTCGCCGATCCGCAGACGGTCCTCGACGTCACTTTCAACGGCAATGACATCGTGCCGATCGACAACGACAACTGGAGCCAGACGAACGTCCCGAAGCTGAACGCGGAGATGGCCGCCGCCGAGCTCGTCACCGGCACGGAAGCGCGCGCAAAGGCGTGGGCGAAGATCGACGACGAACTGGTGGAAGACGCCGCGGCGATCCCGTTCGACTGGGACAAGCAGGCGAACATCGAGGGCAAGGACGTGGATGGCGTCGGCGACCTGTGGGACGTCGGCGAGTGGGACTACAGCTACACCTCGCTGAAGTAGGGCGACGATGATCCGCTACGTCATCCGCAGGCTCCTGTGGGGGGTGGCGCTGCTGATCATCGTTGCCGCGCTCACGTTCGTGCTGTTCCGGGTCCTGCCCACGGGCAATCCAGCCGTGCTGCGCGCGGGGCGGGACCCTCAGCCGAAGCTGATCAAGGAGATCGAAGCCGTCCTCGGGCTGAACAAGCCTCTGATCGTGCAGTTCTGGGACTACATGAAGGAAGTCTTCCTGCACTTCAACCTCGGCTACAGCTACTACAGCTCCGAGTCCGTCAGGAGCCTGATCGCCGAACGCCTGCCGGCGACCCTGTCGCTGACGCTCGGCGCAGCAGTGCTGTGGGTCGTGGCGGGGCTGAGCGTGGGCATCGTCTCCGCGTTGCGCCGGCACTCGATCTCCGACCGCGTGGCGATGGGCACCTCGCTCGTGCTCATCTCCGCGCCCGAATTCTGGCTCGGCCTGATCTTCCTGTACCTGTTCGCCTCCGACATCGGCAAGTTCAAGATCTTCCCCGGAGCGGGCAGCTACGTCGGCCTGACGAGCGATCCGTGGAAATGGTTCACCTCGCTGATCATGCCGTGGATCGTGCTCGCGGCCGGCTCCGCGGCCGTGTACGCGCGGCTGATGCGCGGCAGCCTCTCGGAGACGATGCGCGAGGACTACATCAGGACCGCCCGCGCCAAGGGATTGCCCGAGAGAGACGTCGTGCGCCAGGGGGTGCGCGCGGCGATCAACCCGATCTTCACGCTGTTCGGACTTGAAATCGGCATGCTGCTCGGCGGCGCGGTGCTGGTGGAGACCGTCTTCAACATCCCCGGCATCGGGCGGCTGAACTACCAGGCGATCACCTCATCGGACTTCCCGGTCGTGCAGGGCACGGTGCTGCTCGCCTCGATGTTCATCATCGTCGCGAACATCGTCGTCGACATCGCCTACGCGTATCTCGACCCCAGGGTGCGCTACTCGTGAGCGTCAGCGAGCCGCTGCTGAGAGTCGAGGACCTGCGCGTGGAGTTCCCGAGCGAGGACGGCGTCGTGCACGCGGTCGACGGGATCAGCTACGAGGTGCACGGCGGGCGCACGCTGGGCATCGTCGGCGAGTCCGGCTCGGGCAAGACGGTCTCCTCGCTGACGACCCTCGGCCTCACGCGCCGCCAGGGCGCGCGCATCTCCGGGCGCATCCTGTTCGAGGGGCAGGATCTGGTGACGCTCCCGGAAGAGCGGCTGCGCGCGATCCGCGGCAACGACATCGCGATGATCTTCCAGGACCCGCTGTCCTCGCTGCACCCGCTGTACCGGGTCGGGCGCCAGCTGATCGAGGCGGTGCGCGCCCACCGCGACGTCTCCAGGGCACAGGCGCGCGAGCGCGCGGTGGAGCTGCTCGGCCTCGTAGGGATCCCCGACCCCGCCAGGCGCGTGGATGAATTCCCGCACGAGTTCTCGGGGGGCATGCGCCAGCGCGCGATGATTGCGATGGCGCTAGCCAACGAGCCGAAGCTGCTGATCGCCGACGAGCCGACGACGGCGCTGGACGTGACCGTGCAGGCGCAGATCCTGGCGCTGATGGAACGCCTGCAGCGCGAGCTGGGAATGGCGATCGTGATCATCACGCACGACCTCGGCGTGGTCGCCGAGATGGCCGACGAGATCGCGGTCATGTACGCCGGGCGGATCGTCGAGACGACCACCGCCGCGCGCCTGTTCGCCGCCCCCGAGCACCCGTACACGTGGGGCCTGCTGAAGTCGATCCCCACGCTGAGCGGCCCGCGCGAGGAGGATCTGGTGCCGATCCCCGGCGCCCCCCCGAGTCTCATCAGCCGCCCGTCGGGCTGCCGCTTCCACCCGCGCTGCCCGTATGTCCAGCCCAAGCACACGCGCGTCGATCCGCCGCTTGAGCCGCTTGCAGACGAGCCCGGCCACAGCGTCGCGTGCCTGCTCGAGTCCTCCGTGCGACGCGACCTGTGGCAGCAGCTGCGCGCAGGCAGGACGCCCGAGCAGGCGCTCGCTGCCGTCGCGCCCCCGGGAGCGCCGGCATGAGCGCCGTCGCGCAGGATGCGGCGGGCGCCGGCGAGAAGCCGTCTGGCGGGCCGCTCGTAAAGGTGCGCGACCTCGTGAAGCACTTCCCGATCACGCGCGGGATCGTCTTCCAGCGCAAGATCGGCGCGGTCAGGGCGGTGGACGGCGTGAGCCTCGAGATCCGGCGCGGGGAGACGCTGGGGATCGTGGGCGAGACGGGCTGCGGAAAGAGCACGACGGCGAAGCTGCTGATGCGCCTGCTCGACGCGACCGGCGGCGAGATCGACTTCGAGGGGACGGACATCACGCGCGTGCGGGGCGCGCGCCTGAAGGCGATCAGGCGCGAGGTGCAGATGATCTTCCAGGACCCGTACTCGTCGCTGAACCCGCGCAAGACGGTCGGCTCGATCATCGGCGAGCCGTTCGCGATCCACGGGCTGCTGCGCGAGAAGGGCGAGCGCAAACGCGAGGTGCAGCGCCTGATGGAGACGGTCGGGTTGAACCCCGAGCACTACAACCGCTACCCGCACGAGTTCTCCGGCGGCCAGCGCCAGCGCATCGGCGTGGCGCGCGCGCTCGCGCTGAGCCCCAAGCTGCTGATCGCCGACGAGCCGGTGTCGGCGCTCGACGTGTCGATCCAGGCGCAGGTGCTCAACCTGCTGCGCGACCTGCAGCGCCGCCTGGGACTGACGCTGGTGTTCATCGCCCACGACCTGTCGGTGGTGCGCCACATGTGCGACCGCGTGGCGGTGATGTACCTGGGCAAGATCGTCGAGATCGGGCCCAACCAGGCGCTGTACGAGTCCCCGCGCCACCCGTACACGGGCGCGCTGCTGGCGGCGGTGCCGGTGGCCGACCCGGCGCTGCACGGCAGCGAGCGGCGCTTGCTCAGCGGCGACGTGCCCAGTCCGGCGAACCCGCCGAGCGGGTGCCGCTTCCACACGCGCTGCCCAAAGGCGCAGGCGCTGTGCTCGGAGCGGGAGCCGCTGCTCGAGGACAAGGGCTCCCCGACCCCGGGGCACGCCGGCACGCTCGTCGCGTGCCACTACCCGCTCACGCACGAGGAGCTCGCGCAGATGGGCGTACGATCCGCGGGATGAGCGCCGACAGCACGGAGATCGACCGCTCGGCGGATGCCGGGCCCGCGGCGGAGGCGGTGGAGCTGCTGCAGCGGCTGATCCGCTTCAACACGGTCAACCCGCCCGGCAACGAGCTGGCGGCGCAGGAGTACCTGTCGAACCACCTTTCAGAGGCGGGCTTCGAGTGCGAGCTGCTGGGCGCCCAGCCAGAGCGCCCGAACCTGGTCGCGAGGCTGCGCCCGGCGGGGGCGGGGGCGGGTCCGGGCGCGGCGAGCGACGGCCCGACGCTGTGCTACCTCGGCCACGTCGACACGGTGCTGGCGAACGCGGAGGAGTGGACGCACGACCCGTGGTCGGGCGAGATCGCCGACGGCTTCCTGTGGGGCAGGGGCGCGCTCGACATGAAGTCGCAGGTCGCCGCGGAGATCGCGGCGGCGGCGTCGCTGGCGCGCTCGGGCTGGCGCCCGGCGCGCGGCGAGCTGCTGATCGTGGCGGTCGTCGACGAGGAGACGGGCGGCTCGCTGGGGGCGGAATGGATCACCCAGAAGCACCCGGAGAAGGTCCGCTGCGACCTGCTCGTCAACGAGGGCGGCGGCGCGGTGTTCGAGTACGACGGCAGGCGCTGCTACGGCGTGTGCTGCGCGGAGAAGGGCGTGTTCCGCTTCACGCTGTCCACCGACGGGGTCGCCGGGCACGCGTCGATGCCGGGCATGGGCGAGAACGCGCTGCTGAAGATGGGGCCGCTGCTGGGGCGCTTCGCGGCGCGCCAGCCCTCCTACCAGCTGACGGAGGAGCCGCTCGAGTTCCTGCGCGGGATCGGCGAGGACGCGGAGGACCCGCAGGGCGCGATCGCGCGCCTGCGCGCGGCCGACCCGCGTCTGGCTGTGATGTTCGAGCCGATGCTCGGCGTGACGTTCACGCCGACGCGGATCGCTGCGTCGGAGAAGATCAACGTGATCCCCAGCCGCGCGGAGCTGAAGGTCGACTGCCGCGTGCCTCCGGGCCTCGGCGAGGCGGAGGTGCGCGCGGGCCTCGCGGAGGTGCTCGGCGAGCAGGGCTCGGAGCCCCGCCCGCCGTGGCGGATCGAGTTCACCGAGCAGGTCGTCGGCAACCGCTCGCCGGCGAGCTCGCAGCTGATGGACGCGATCTCCGCGTGGATCGCCGAGCACGACCCGGGCGCACAGGTGGTGCCGGTGGTGCTCCCCGGCTTCACCGACTCCCGCCATTTCCGCCTGGCGTTCCCGGAGTGCGTGGCGTACGGCTTCTTCCCGCAGCGCCACCAGTCGCTGCTGCAGGGCACGCCGCTGATCCACGGCGCGGACGAGCGCATCGACGTGCGCGACCTGGCGTTCGCGACGGAGCTGTTCACGGACCTCGCGCTGCGCGTCCTCGGCTAGAAATTTCATAGCTCGACAAGCGCGTGTGGAACGCGCATAATGGCTGGAATGCCAAGGATGGTGAAGCACGCGGCGCTGAAGCATGCGGCCGCGAAGGGCGCGGCCGTGCACCACGCGGCGATCGTGCCTGCGCCGGTGGCCGGGCCGCACGTGTCGCTCGCTCAGGAAGTCCAGAACTTCGCGCTCAACTGGGAGCCGGTGATCGCGATCCTGTTCTTCACGGCGCTGATTTTCATGATGTGGCGGATGCTGAAGGTGATGCCGCGGATCAAGCCGCAGCGCATCAAGCCGACGTCGGACCAGTCGGTTACGTTCGCGGACATCGCGGGGGTGGACGACGCGAAGGCGGAGCTGCAGGAGATCGTGGAGTTCCTGCGCGACCCGAGGGAGTTCAAGGCGCTCGGCGCGAAGGTGCCGAAGGGGATCCTGCTGCACGGGCCGCCGGGCACGGGCAAGACGCTGCTGGCGAAGGCGGTGGCGAACGAGTCGGGCGCGCAGTTCTTCGCGCAGTCGGCGGCGTCGTTCGTGGAGATGTTCGCGGGCCTCGGCGCGGCGCGCATCCGCCGCCTGTTCGCGATCGCGCGCAAGCACGAACCGGCGATCATCTTCATCGACGAGCTCGACGCGGTGGGCGGCCGGCGCGGGATGGACATCTCGGGCGAGAAGGACCAGACGCTGAACCAGCTGCTGGTGGAGATGGACGGCTTCTCCTCGAGCGGGCGGGTGGTGGTGATCGCGGCGTCGAACCTGCTGGACAAGCTCGACCCCGCGCTGCTGCGCCCGGGTCGCTTCGACCGCCAGGTGTTCGTGGTGCCGCCGGACGTCAAAGGCCGCCTGGGCATCCTGCAGGTGCACACGCGCGACAAGCCGCTGGAGAACCTCGACCTCGGCGCGGTGGCGCAGCAGACGAGCGGGCTGACGGGGGCGGACCTGGCGAACATCTGCAACGAGGCGGCGATCTTCGCGACCAGGCGCGGAGCGAAGAAGATCGCACTGCGCGACTTCGACTCGGCGATCGAGCGCGTGATCGCGGGCGTGCAGTCCAAGCGCGTGCTGAACGAGCACGAGAAGCGGGTGGTGGCCTTCCACGAGGCGGGGCACGCGCTGTGCGGCGAGCTGCTGCCGTCGGTCGACCGCGTGCACCGGATCTCGATCGTGCCGCGCGGGCGCGCGCTCGGCTACACGCTGAACCTGCCTGCTGAGGACCGCTACCTGAAGACGCGCGAGGAGCTGCTCGACTACATGACGGTGCTGCTCGGCGGGCGTGTGGCGGAGCAGATCGTGTTCGGCGCGATCACGACGGGCGCCTCCGACGACCTCAAACGCGTGGCCGACATCTCGCACTCGATGGTCCACGACTTCGCGATGGGCACCGCCGGCGTGGGCCGCTCGCCGGACGGCGACGTGCAGCTGTCGGAGCGCACGCTGCGGCTGCGCGACGAGGAGCGCCAGGACCTGATCGAGGAGGCGCGCAGGGCGGCGCAGAAGCTGATCGCGGCGCACCGCCGCCAGCTGGACGCGCTGGCGCACGAGCTGCTGGAGCGCGAGGTGCTGGATCGCGAGGCGATCGACAGGATCATGGCGGGAGTGCCGCGGATGGAGCGCGCGCCGGGCGTCGGCCTGCGGGTGGTGGCGGCAGCGGCGCCGCATCCGGCCCCGCCGGCGCCCGCTCCGATCCGCGTGCCCGAGACACTCGCAGAGGGCGAGGCCGCACCGCCGCCGATCGACCTGCACAACCGCAGGTCCGAGGACGAGCCCGGACGGCTATAGACTGCGGCTGGTGTTCAGCCGCATCGACCACATCGGCGTCGCAGTACAGGAGATCGAGCCCGCGCTCGAGCTGTACCGCGACGGCTTCGAGCTGGCGGTGGCCCACCGCGAGGTGGTCGAGGAGCAGGGCGTGGAGGCGGTGCTGCTGGACGTCGGCGAGAACCACGTCGAGCTGCTGGCGCCGCTCGGCGAGGACACGCCGGTGGGCAAGTTCCTCGCCAGGCAGGGCCCGGGCCTTCACCACGTGGCCTACCAGGTGGACGACATCGACGCGACGCTGCACGCGCTCAGGCAGGCGGGCATGCGGCTGATCGACGAGCAGCCGCGGACGGGCATCCGCGGCTCGCGCGTGGCGTTCATGCACCCGCGCGCGACGGCGGGCGTGCTGACGGAGATCGTGCAGCCGGCTGCAGGGGCGGGCGCGCACTGATGGCGGCGTCGGGCACAAGGCGCATCACGCTCGGCTTCCAGGGCGGGCAGGTGCTGGCGCTGCGCGTGAGCGACAAGCAGCTGGAGGAGCTCAACAAGGCGCTCGGCGGCATTGGCTGGCACGAGCTCGCGAGCGAGGACGGCCCGGTGCGCGTGGACCTGGGGCAGGTGGTTTATGTCAGTGCCGATACGGAGGAGCCCCGCGTCGGGTTTGGTTAGGACGCTCGCTAGGCGGCGCGATGCTGCGTCCTCGGTCGCTCGCGTGCACAGCACGCCACGGGGATGGGTGGGAAATCAAATCCTTGCCTCGCTTGCCTATCGAACGTCCTAACGGCTTGTCTGCTCGCCGATGAATCTCGATGAGCGGTTGTTGCGGGTGGCGCGCACGCGTGGGCACACGCCGCGGGCGGAGCGCGTGGTGGCGGGGTTTTCGGGTCTGGGGGAGCACGGCGCGGTGTGGCTTGGGATCGGCGCGGTTGGCGGGGCGCTCGACGGGGAGCGCAGGGGGGACTGGCGCCGGGCGACGGCGACGGTGGCGGGCGTGTACGCGCTGAATTTGGCGATCAAGCAGGTGGTTCGCCGGCGCCGGCCAGAGCTCCCTGGTCTGCCGCCGCTGACGGGGACGCCGACGGCGCTCAGCTTCCCCAGCGCGCATGCTTCTACGTCGTTCGCGGGGGCCGCCGCCTACTCGGGTCTCGGCGTGCCGGCCGTTCCGCTGTTTGCGCTGGCTGCGGGCCTGTCGCTGTCGCGGCTGTACCTGGGGGTGCACTACCCGTCGGATGTGCTGGCTGGGGCGGCGTTGGGAGGGCTGGCCGGAACGACGTGCGCGACGCACCTGACTGGTGTAGCATGATTTGTGGTACAGTGTCGCTGTGTCGCGTGCGCTTCATGTCCGCCTGGATGCCGACTCCGAAGCGGCGCTTGCGGTGTTGCGCGCAGAGGGGATGAGCGACTCGCAGGCCGTGCGAAGCGCCCTGACTGAGGCGCGTGCGCGCCGACGCCGACGCGTGTCGCTGCGAGAGGAGGCGCGTCGGCTGGCGGCCGATCCCAGAGATCGCGCTGAGCTGGCGGCACTGCGCGAGGAGCTCGACGACCTGACTCCGCCGTGGCCGGCTGACTGATGGTTCGCGGCGAGGTCGTGCGGCTGACCGCGCCACGCCGTGCGCGCGGGCACGAGCAGCAAGGAGCGCGGCCGGGGGTCGTCGTGCAGGCGGACGAGCTGCTGGACCTCAGCACGGTGCTGATTGCTCCGACGTCGCGTTCTGCGACGGCCGCCACGTTCCGTCCGACGATCGAGCTCGCGGGCACACCGACGAGGGTGCTCACGGATCAGCTGCGCGTCGTCGATGCGCAGGCGGTCAAGGGCAGCATCGGGCGCCTGAGCCATGGCGAGATGGCGGCTGTGGACGACGCCCTGGCGCTCGTTCTCGGCCTGCCCGGCTGAGGGCGCCGGTGAGCACGCGCATCGGAATCGTGGGGATGCCCAACGCGGGCAAGTCGTCGCTGTTCAACGCGCTGACGAAAGCGGGCGCGGAGGCGGCGAACTACCCGTTCACGACGATAGAGCCGAACGTGGCGGTGGTGCCGGTGCGCGACGAGCGCATGGAGCAGGTGGCGCGCACGGTGGGGGCGTCGGAGATCGTGTGGGACACGGTCGACTTCCACGACATCGCGGGGCTGGTGGCGGGGGCGCACCAGGGCGAGGGCCTGGGCAACCGCTTCCTGGCGAACATCCGCGAGACGCACGCGATCGTGCACGTGGTGCGCGCGCACGGCGACGAGAACGTGATCCATCCGGAGGGCCGCGTGGACCCGTTGGCGGACATTGAAACTATTGAGACGGAGTTGGCGATGGCGGATTTGGAGGCCGCTGAACGCCGGGTGGAGAGGGTCGGCAAACAGGCTCGGGGGGGTGACCGCGTTGCAATCGCGGAGGAGGCGTGGCTGCGCGAGGTGATCGCGGCGCTTCAGGCTGGTCGCCCGGCGCGCACGGTGCCGGTGCCCGAGGAGGCGCCGAACGCGGCGCGCGACCTGGGCTCGCTGACGAGCAAGCCGGTGCTGTTCGTGGCGAACGTCGACGAGGGCTCGGAGGAGATCCCGGCGGCGGTGGCGGAGCACGCGGCGGCGCAGGGCGCGCGCGCGGTGGCGGTGTCCTCGCGCATCGAGTCGGAGCTGGCGGAGCTCGAGGACGAGGACGCGGCGGCGATGCGCGAAGAACTGATCCCCGGCCCACCCGGCGAGTCCGGCCTGCAGCGCGTGGTGCGCGAGGCGTTCGCGCTGCTCGACCTGATCTCGTTCTTCACCGCCGGCGAGGCGACGATCGCGCAGTCGTGGCACCTGCATCGGGGCCTGACGGCGTGGCACGCGGCGGGTGAGATCCACACGGACATCCAAAAGGGCTTCGTGCGCGCCGAAGTCATCGGCTGGCGCGAGCTCGTCGACGCGGGCGGCTACGCGGGCGCCCGCGAACGCGGCACGCTGCGCCTGGAGGGCCGCGACTACGTGATGAACGACGGCGACGTGATCACGGTGAAGTTCACTCCGTAGTCGCCGCGGGCGCGGTGCCGGCTGCTGTGGCTTCCGCGGCAGCCTTTGCTTCGGTGGCGGCTTGCGCTTTGGCCGCGGCCGCCGCCTGGTCTTTGTCCGCCGCGTCGTCTTTGTCTTCCGCGGCAGCCTTGTCGCTCGCTTCTGCGGCCGCTTTGCGTTCAGCCGCTTCCCTGTCCTTGGCTTCGGCCTGTGCTTTGGCCTGCGCTGCTTCCGTTTCCTTGGCTTCGGCCTGCGCCTTGGCCTGTGCACCGTTTGCTTCGGGCGCGCCGTTCCCGGGAGGCGGCGGGCTGCCCTTGGCGGGCGCCTTGTTCAACGCGAACGGCAGAACGCTCGCAGCCAGGCCGAGGCTGAGCGCGCCGAGGATCACGATCGCTTCGCGCGTGGCGCTGCCGGTGCCGGGCCAGACGGCGTCGAATGCGGTCGTTCGCTGAGCGGCCGTCCAGACGATGAAGGCGAGCGGCGGGATGAACGCGCTGAGCGTTGCCTTGGCCGTCCATTCTTTCTTCTGATAGCCGACGACGTAGAACGCGACGCTCAGGCCCGCGAGTATCCAGAAGGCAACCTTGAGCGTGTCGCGATGGGTGATCACGGTCGTTCCGGCGGGTCCGATCTTGGTTGTGGCGGCCAGCAGCGCCGCGTGCGCGGCGAGCACCTCCGCGGGGACGAGCGCGGTCAGCGTGTCGACGTAGGTGTTGAGCCCCGGCGATCCTTCGCCGACGCTCTGTTCCGGCCCCGCCTCCTGCCGCTTGCGCGTCAGCGCGCCGTAGACGATCGAACTCATGGCTACCCCCCGGCGTCCGTGATGTTGACACTAACTTCTGGAACTAATCTATATAAGGACAACCAGCGGATGTCAACCTAGGCGAGCTTTGCGAGGCGCTCGGCCAGTCGTCGCATGCCCAGCTCGCCCGCCATGCGTGCGCCGCGCGCGAAGTCGGTGGGGCGGTCGGGCGGCGACTCGACGTCGATCCGCTGCAGCGTCGCGATCTGCTTGAACGTGCGCAGCAGCTCCGCGTTCTCGCGCAGCGCAGCAGCTGTGCGCGGGCGCATCGCCTGGCTCGCCCTGACCACGGCGGCGTCAGTGTCGGCTGCGCTCGCGTCGGCTCCGGCAGCGGCGAGCACCGCCTCGAGCGTGCCGTGCGCCGCCAGCAGCTCGGCGGCGGTCTTCGCGCCGATGCCCGGCGCGCCGGGCAGGCCGTCGGAGGGGTCGCCGCGCAGCGCGATGAAGTCGGCGACCTGCGACGGGTCCACGCCGTAGCGCTCGCGCACCTCGCTCGGGCCGATCTCGCCGTGTGCGGGGTGGGTGGGGCTCTTCTTGAGCTCGGCCACCGCCACGTGCTCGCTGACCGCGCCGTACAGGTCGCGGTCGCCTGTCAGCAGCAGCGCCCGCCCCCCGCGCTCCTCCTCGGTGCGCGCGTAAGAGAACATGACGTCGTCCGCCTCCAGCTCGGCGCTCGTCGCACACGTCCAGCCGAGGCTCTGCAGCAGGGCGGGCGCCTGCTCCCATTGTGCCGCCAGCTCCGCCGGCATGGGATCGCGATGGGCATGGTACGCGGGGTACAGCCGCACGCGGTAGTACGCCTCCTCCGCGCCCATGCACACCACCACGCCGCGCACGGCAGGCGCCGGCAGGCGCCCATCATAAAAAGTCAAAATCGCGTTGACCGTGCCCAGCAGCGCGTTCACCGGCTGGCCGTCGGCGCCCACGATCGATTTGGGCAGCGCAAAGAACGACCGGTACAGCAGCCACGGAACGTCGGCGATCAACAGCGGGGCGGGCACGCGTGCAGCCTAAGGCCGTAGCGGGCGGCGCTCCATGCCGGCACCGGCATGCCGGCCCGGGTTGTGTTTGGTAGAACTTTCGTGCTCACATCAGCTAGCCAGGGGAGGGCAAGGTGGGTTCTGCGGGAGGGCTCGACGCAAGCTGTCACATCGGGCGCCGGGATCGGCGACCGGCAGGGGGGCGGTCACATCCGGCTGCTCTGTTCTGCACGGCGCTCGCGGTGCTGGTGCTGAGCGGCCTCGGCTTCTTCGCGTCCGCGTCCGCCGCGCGAACCGTCACGCCGCTCGCCTCCATCGCCATCACCGGCTTCACCGCCGATCCCGCGACCGTCTCGTCGGGGGGCGCCACCGTCGTCGCCGCCTCGGTGTCGGGGGCGAGCACGTGCGAGCTGTCCGCGAACAAAGCCATAGCGGGCCTGCCGGTGACGTTCTCCTGCGAAGGCGGCAGCGTCGAACGCGAAGTGACGATGCCCGCGAACGCAGGCACGAAATTCGTCAAGTACCAGCTCTCCCTGACGGCGGACGGCACACACGGGAAAGCCACGGCCAAGACCACCGTCACCGTCACGCCGCCGACCCTCGGCGGCGCGCTGCAGCTCGGAGCTGGCTTGGACCAGACGTGCGCGGCGCTCTCAAGCGGCCACGTCGACTGCTGGGGCGGAAACGAATACGGGGTGCTCGGGGATGGCACCGCGGCTGGTCCCGAAGCGTGCAAGAAAAAAACTCCATGCGCGACTCGTCCGGTCGAAGCGCTGGGCGTCACCGACGCCGTCCAGGTCTCCGGGGGCTTCTTCGACTCGTGCGCGCTGCTGTCCACCGGACACGTCGACTGCTGGGGCGATTGGGTAGCGCTCGGGGACGGGAGCAAAGAAGGCTCTGACACTCCCGTCGAAGTGCTCGACCTCACCGAAGCCGTCCAAATCAGCGTCGGCGGAGAGTCGGCGTGCGCGCTGCTGTCCGGCGGCCACGTCGACTGCTGGGGTGACGGCTTGAACGGGGAAATCGGCAACGGCACAAGCAAAGGCTCGAGCACACCTGTCGAAGTGCTTGGTATAGACGACGCCATCCAGGTGGCGGCGGGCAGCGACGACGCGTGCGCGCTGCTGTCCACCGGCCACATCGACTGCTGGGGCGACAACCGGCACGGGCAGCTCGGGATCGGCACCAGCTCCGGCCCGGAAACCTGCAGATCCTCACGCGCGTGCAGCACGACTCCGGTCGAAGTTCAGGGCATCGAAAGCGCCGCCCAGGTAGCGCTCGGCGACGAATGGGCGTGCGCGGTGCTCTCCAGCGGCCACGCCGACTGCTGGGGCGAGAACTCGGTCGGCGGGACACTCGGCGACGGCACGCACGAAAGCTCGGACACTCCTGTCGAAGTGCTGGGCGTCACCGACGCCGTGCAGGCCGTGGCGAGCTTCGACCACACGTGTGCGCTGCTGTCCACCGGTCGCGTCGACTGCTGGGGATCCAACACCTGGGGGGAGCTTGGCAACGGCACCGCCACGGGCTCGGACACGCCCGTGGAAGTGGTCGGCATCGCGGACGCCTCCCAGCTCGCGGCGAGCTGGACGGCCACGTGCGCGCTGCTGCCCGATGGCCATGTCGACTGCTGGGGCGATGGGCATGCCGGGCAGCTCGGCAACGGCTCCACGAAGAGCTCGGACACGCCGGTCGCGGTGGCCGAATGATCATGCCCTCGACGGCGCAAACCCGCGCCGGCCGCTGACGTCTGGCGCGCGCGTCACGCGGCCGTAGCTGCGCGCGCTCTCAGCCGTCGAGCATCCAGCAGTTTTCGGTCCACAGGAAGCGGCTCGCGCTGCTGCCCATCAGCGGCGTCGGCACCTCGATCGACGCGACGTTCCCGTGGACGATCACCGCCGCCGTCGGGATCGCGCGCTTCTGCGACCGCAGGTGCGCGCGCCCGCCCGGTTCGCGCAGCAGCTTCGTCAGCTTGGCGTTCCAGCGCTGCGCGCACGTGCGGCCGTGCTCGGTCGCACGCAGCGGCGCGGCGAGGATGCCGCACGCGCTCGCTCCGTCGCCCGCCAGCTCCGCCGTCACGAACCTGGTGGCCGCGCTGCGCACCCACGCGACCTGTTCGCTCGTGCCCACCGAGCGCGCGCCAGACGCGCTTGCCGGCACGACCAGCGCCGCGGGCGCGATCACCGTGGCGGTACACGCGAGCGTCGCGATTGCGGAGCGAAGCCTCACACAGCGATTGTGGCCGATCGGGCGGCGTCTCGCGGAGCAGCGGGGGCCCAGCGGCGTGTCAACGGACGCATGTCCTACGGCGGCAACGTCGCGGCGCGCGCTCGCGCCAGCGGACCGGACTGGCCTCATCCCGCCTGCACTCCGCCGGTGGCGCTCGCCGACGCCGCCGTCGCAGGTGCCGGCGTGCCGCCCTGCGCTCCCGGCGCCGGCACGGGCGGCGCGGCGGGCGGGCTTTCGGGCGCGGGCGGCGTGAAGGTGGTCTGCCCGCTGTGGTCGGGCTCGCGCTTGACGCTCGCGCCGCGCTTGACGCTGAAGTACGCCCACGTGCTGTCGAGGCCCAGGCGCGCCGCCAGTTCAGGTCCGCTCACGCGGGTGTTGCCGCGCGTGCCGAGCACCGCCGCGACGACGATCCGCGGCGAGACGCCGCGCGTGAGCACCTCGATCCCGCGGAAGGACCCCTTGACCAGGCCGCTCAGACGCGCCGCAGCGGAGGCGAAGCTCATGCTCAGCTTCCAGTCCGACGCCTTTGTTTCATACGCGTCCGGAACCCCCTTCAGCCATGGCTCGGGCGGGGCGCCGATAAACGAGTTTTCGATGTTCTCCGTCATCCCGCCGGAGCTCGCGAAGTAGTACGTCACAGCCGGCTTGCCTTCGTACTCGACGATCTGCCCAGCCGTCGCTGCGACCGCCGCGTTCGACGCCGCGGTTTCGGCGGCCACGCCCAGGTACATCTGCGAGCGCGTGTCCGCGTACACGTCGAAGCGCGCCCCGCCGGCGTCGGATGTCAGCGCGTACGTGCGGCTCGCGATCGCCTGTGCCTCCAGCGCCGCCAGCGGCCAGCTCGAGGGCATCTCCGCGGCGACCACGCCGCGCACGTACCGTTCGAGCGGCACGTCCTGCACCTTCGCGCCGACCAGCACCTTCACCACGTGGTCAGCCGGCGCCTGCCCCAGCGTGGTGCCCGTGTAGTAGTGGGCGAGGATCTGCACGTCGTTCCAGCCGTGCTGCGCGTAGCCGAGCGCGCCGTCCTGGCTCATGCCCACGCCGTGCCCGTCGCCCGCGCCTTCGATCACCAGCGTCGACGCCGCGGCCGGCGCGGCGCACAGCGCCAGCACCGCGAACGCGCATGAGCATGCAAGAAGGGCTCGCGCGGGGCGGGCGGTTGCCGGGCCGATCGACATCGTTGCCCGTCGCAACACAGCCGCACGCTCGCGGTCGCGCTCCATGGCCGAGTGTCCCATACCCACTCGTTCGTCTCGCTACGCGCGGCGCGTGAGCGCTGCACGATGTATGCCGGTTTGCGCAGGGGCGACGCGTTTTGGACAGGCCTGCGCAGTGGTAGGTTGAGACCGTGGGCACCGTCGGCAACGCGAGTCTCTCCGGGCCCGAGCGCGCGGTGCTCGAGCGCGTCCCCACCGACCTCCACATAGCCGGCGAGTGGCGCCCGGCGAGCGCCGGCGGCACGCTCGCCGTCGAGGATCCGGCGACGGCCGAGCCGCTGGTGGACGTCGCCGACGCGCACGCCGACGACGCGCTCGCGGCGCTGGCGGCGGCCGCCGACGCGCAGGCGCAGTGGGCCGTGCATCCGCCGCGCGAGCGCGGGGAGATCCTGCGCCGCGCATACGAGGCGATCGTCGCGCAGGCCGACGAGCTAGCGCTGCTGATGACGCTCGAGATGGGCAAGGCGCTCGCGGAGTCGCGCGCGGAGATCGCCTACGCGGCCGAGTTCTTCCGCTGGTTCTCCGAGGAGGCGGTGCGCATCCACGGGCGCTACATGGTCAACACGACAGGCAAGGGGCGGATCCTGACGATGCGCCAGCCGGTCGGGCCGTGCGTGTTCGTGACGCCGTGGAACTTCCCCACCGCGATGGGCACCCGCAAGATCGCCCCCGCGATCGCCGCCGGCTGCACGATGGTCGTCAAGCCCGCCAAGCAGACGCCGCTGTCGATGCTCGCGCTCGCCAAGATCCTCGAGGAAGCCGGCCTGCCGGGGGGCGTGCTCAACGTGATCACCGCCCGCAGCGCCGGCGCGGCGATCGAGCCGCTGCTGAAGGACCCGCGCACGCGCAAGCTGTCGTTCACCGGCTCCACCGAGGTAGGGCGGACGCTGATCGAACAGTCCGCCCAGCAGATCCTGCGCGTGTCGATGGAGCTCGGCGGCAACGCGCCGTTCCTCGTGTTCGAGGACGCCGACCTCGACGCGGCCGTCGACGGCGCGATGCTCGCCAAGATGCGCAACGTCGGCGAGGCGTGCACCGCCGCCAACCGCTTCCACGTGCACGAGTCGCTCGCGCACGAGTTCTCGCGGCGGCTGGCCGAGCGTATGGGCGCGCTGAAGGTCGGCCGCGGCACCGAGCCCGACGTCGACGTCGGGCCGCTGATCGACGAGGCCCAGCGCGGCAAGGTCGCAGAGCTCGTCGGCGACGCCGTCGATCGCGGCGCGCGCGTGCTCACCGGCGGCGAGCGGCTGTCAGGACCCGCGCACCCCGGCTACTTCTTCGAGCCGACCGTGCTCGCCGACGTCCCCGACGACGCGCGGCTGCTCGGCGAGGAGATCTTCGGGCCCGTCGCCCCCGTCGTCGCGTTCAGCTCAGACGAGCAGGCGCTCGCCGCCGCCAACCGCACCGAGTACGGCCTCGTCGCCTACGTGTACACGCGCGACCTTGACCGCGCGTTCCGCGTATGCGAGGGGATCGAGTCGGGGATGATCGGGCTCAACCAGGGCGTCGTGTCCAACCCCGCCGCGCCCTTCGGCGGCGTCAAGCAGTCCGGGTTCGGGCGCGAGGGCGGGTTCGAGGGGGTTGGGGAGTACCTCGAGACGAAGTACGTGGCGCTGGGGGTCTAGTTAGGATTGGCGGTAAGGATCCGAATGATCAAATGGCCATCGCATGTTGCCCACACCAGGCCGTACGATCACGTCCGTGCCGGCACTAGCGATACCCCCAAAGCTTCGACAGCTGCTCGCCGGAACAGCATGCGAGGCGCCGATATTGAAGCTCGCCGATGCTGTAGGCACAGTGCTTGGATCGAACACGATGCCGTTCTTTCCGGCCTACACCGACCACGGCACAGAACACGTAGAGCAGCTCCTCGACGCGTCGCTACGGCTAATCCCTGACGCGGTCTGGAAGGCTGATCTACTTCACGATCTTGATGGGGCGGTCCTGGTCGGCGCTTGCCTCTTGCACGACCTCGCGATGCACATACGCGAGCCCGGATTCGTTGAACTCGTTACCGCTGGGACTCGCTTCACACCGCGTCCTTGGCGGTCGGACTCGGGAGCCGCGACGGACGAGCCGTGGCCAACCCTGTGGGACGCATTTCAGCGCGAGGCACGGCATTTTGGGACAAGCCAGCTGGAGCTCCTTTTTGGTCCGAAGGCACGCGGCGTGCCGGCGGTCGCCTACCAGACCGACTTGGAGCCGGCTGGCTGGACTGAAGCCGATCGCCTTCTGATCGGAGAGTTCGTTCGCCGTCATCACGCACGCCTAGCGCACGAAATAGCAGTGCACGGACTGCCGGGCACCCGGGATTCGGACTTCCCGGTGTTGGACAAGACGCTGCCGAACCTGGCCGAAGCCATCGGGGCAGTAGCACGCTCCCACGGCGAGCCGTTGCGCGTGATGACTGATTACCTCGGCTGGCTCCATCCGGGTAGTAAGCGGCCTGCCGGTGCGCTGCTGCTTTATCACATGGGCTTGCTGCGTGTTGCTGACTACCTCCAGATCGAGGCTAATCGCGCGCCTCCCCTCTTGCTGCGCCTGACGGCGCCACAGAGCCCATTGAGCGTAGAGGAGTGGAACAAGCATGGGGCCGTGTCGTCCTTGACTTGGGACCACGCAGACGCACAAGCGATTTACATCGCCGTTTCTCCGGCCCACGGCCTTCGCACCCATCTCGCTCTGGAGGCTCTCTTTCGCGACATGCAGCGAGAGCTCGACACGACCCATGCCGTTCTCAGTGAGACGTACTCCGGAACGGACCTTGCCACGCTGAAACTTGCGAGGCAGCGAATCGTAAGCAACCTCGACCAGCCGAGCCTCCATGAGAAGCTACCATATATTCCGAAAAGAGCTGCACTGCGCAGCGATGCTGACCTATTTCGTCTAGTCGTGGGCGATCTGTATGGGAACCAGCCTGCCGTGGCCGGACGCGAGCTCGTCCAAAACGCGGTGGACGCAGTACGGGCACGCCTATTGTGGGAAAAGCGGGAAGGCGGTGCGGTCTCGCCGGCGCAGTTGCGACCGCTCGAGGCTGACGTAGTTGTGGAGATAGAGGACGCGACGGACGGTTGCACCCTCCGTGTGAGCGATCGCGGTATCGGAATGACTCCGGACCTAGTGATCCAATACTACCTACAAGCGGGAGCCTCGTTTGGACCGACGCGAGCCGAAGTTGAAGAGCTCGATCACGATGCCGCAGTCAAGTCTATGCGAGCGGGTCGCTTTGGAGTGGGCGCGTTCTCCGCATTCCTCTTGAGTTCCGAGCTGCGGGTTACGACCCGCCATGTAACGAGTGAGCGTGGCATCACATTCCGCGCGCGACTCGATGAGGACCTCGTCGAGATCCGGTGGGCTGACGTGCCGATCGGAACAGAAATCGCCATACCGTTCGCCCAAGAGGGCCTCCCGCCGACTCGGTGGTCAGACGCCCCACAAAGCTGTACAGACCTACTTGAGGGCATAGCGGTTTACTATCGTCTTCGCTCGCCGCGAGTGCTGTTTGTACACAAGGTCGGCGACTCTCTCGAGCGTGTCATGGCTCCTCGCGATGTGCCTTCCCCCCTGCGGCGGCTTCCAGCGCGGTGGCGCAAGGTGTCGCAGACAGTCGTCGACTCAGTTATCTGGCACGTTCCTTCCGGGCGCCCATGGGTAATGGACGGGTTTGGGTCATTCGCCGGCGGCGTGGTGGCCCACAATGGCATCCTCATTCGTGAACCCGATCAGCGTCTCCTTGATGAGGCCCGGTACGAATGGGGTGAGGCAGCATTGCGGGACTTCCTACGCGAGCCCGACATCGCCGTCTTCGACAGCCGGCACGTGTTGGGAGTGACACTGCAACGCTACGCGCTGACCGACAGGGTACTGCCGTTCGAGGAGCAGCTACTGCGGTCGATCGGGGAGGATGTTGTGGCGCACGCGCTGGTGGCCGGAGAGAAGAACCATCCGCTAGTTGAGAGGGGGGGACTATCACCGATACTCGCGCGGACGAGTTGGCTGCCGCCCTTCGCAAGCCTGCTGCAACGGTATGCGACGGGACCGTTTCTCATCATATGGGCACTCGAAGCAGAACACGCATGGGAACAACGCGGGTGGGGTCCGGAAACGCGCGTTCTCACTGCGACGCTTGGAAGCCGTAACAATCCGATATCCTGGACGAGCTTTCCACATCGGGCTGTGTGCAGGCTAACGAGCCCTGGGGAAGACGAGCTCGAGCTCATCGAGACGAGGGAATGGGGGTATCCGCTCGATGGGGTCGCGCAGGCCGCGAGTCTTTGGGCAACCCGCCTCGGGGCTACGTCGCCGATAACCGTTGTGTTGCGTGGTGATCCGGACGATCACGAGAAGGAGCTCATGGCTATGCCAAGCCCTGACGACGAGCCCAGCGGTTGGCGGAGCCTTGGTGCAGCTATGCCAGACCATGGGGCGGGGACGTTCGTCTCAGGGGATGTGGCTAGTGATCCGGTTATGGAAGCGAGCCTGATCGAGGCCGCACGGGTGCTAAAGCCACGCAGGGAGGAGCGGACAGTGGCGGTAACCGCGATGCAGCACTTCACGAATCCTACGGATGCACAGGAGCGGCTCGGAGAGGCATGGGTTGCGACAGTCGGGGGCGGACTGGCTCGCGCTCAGCGGGGGCGGGACGAGGTCGCGCTGTCGGCTGAAGTCGCTAGCAAAGAGATCAAGCGTCTCGTAGCGACGTGGCGTCGACTCGTTGCGTGACAGGGGGCTTGCGTTGAGCGCGGCGAGCAGGTGGTAGCGGGCTGGGCTTGAGATGGAGCGGCCAGCGATTGCCGGGTGGTTCAGCCAGACCTAGAAACGATCGTCGGTGGCGCGCTGGACCCAAGCAAGGCCATGCTTGACGCTTAATGAGTAGCGTCCACCAGCAGCCGCCCCACGCTGTCAGCCACGCAGACCGGCTTCTCGCCGCCCTCGACCTCGACGGTGAAGCGCGTGACGGCCTGGTACCAGCCGCCGCCGACCTCGGTGAGCTCGACGATCTGCGCGTAGCAGCGCAGCCGCGACCCCACCGGCACGGGCGCGGGGAAGCGCACCTTGTTCCAGCCGTAGTTGACGCCCATCTTGAAGCCGCTCCATTCGCTGAGGCCGCCGCGCATGCCGTCGACGAGCGACAGCGTCAGGTTGCCGTGGGCGATCGTCGTCCCGAACGGGCTCTCGCGCTTGGCGCGCTCGACGTCGGTGTGGATCCACTGGTGATCGCCCGTCAGATCGGCGAACCGATCGACCATCTCCTGGGTGACCTCGCGCCACTCGCTCGGGCCCACCACCTGATCGACCAGCCCCCGCAGGTCGTCGATCCCGTGGGCAACCGACTTGGGCATGCTCGCGCTGACAGCCATTTCCTCTCCTCTCGCCGCTTCGCCGGAACCGGGGCCATGCTAGACCCCGCGCCCGCGCGGCGCCTGCCCCGGGCTCGGGACGGGCCCGAGCCCGCCCGCCAGCGGCCGCTACGCGCTCTCGGAGCTCGGGCGCGTCGTCGGCAGCGTCACGTCGAACACGTTGTCGATCGCGTTCGCCGGCACCGCTTTGCCCATCAGCGTGCCCTGGGCCATCGTGCAGCCCATCGTCTGCAGCGCGCTCAGCTGTTCGAGACTCTCGATGCCCTTGGCGATCACCGTCAGCGACAGGTCGCGCCCGACGATCAGGATCGCCTCCAGCAGCCACGTGCGGTACTCCTCGTCCTCGGCGGCGGCCAGCGAGCTGCGGTCGACCTTCAGGAAGTCCAGCGGCAGCCTGCGCAGGTCGGAGTGATAGGCGTAGCCGCTGCCGCCGAAGTCGTCGATCGCGATGCGCACGCCGAGGTCCTTGATCTCCTGCAGGCGCTCGACCGCCGTGCTCACGTCGCTCATCACGGTGGTCTCGGCGATCTGCAGCGTCAGCTGCGACGGCTCGATCCCCGACTGCTGCAGCGCGCGGCGCACGTCCGTCACGAAGCCGTCGCGGTTGAGCTGGTTGGCCGTCACCTCCACCGAGATGCCCACGTCGTGGCCCGCCACGTTCCACGCGGCGGCGCGCGCGCACGCCTCTTCCATAACCCAGCGGCCGATCGGCACCGTCAGGCCGGTTTCCTCGGCCAGCGGGATGAAGTCGTCGGGGAGCACCACGCCCTGCTTGGGGTGCAGCCAGCGGATCTGCGCCTCGAGACCCGCCACCTTGCCGGTGGAGAGGTCGTAGATGGGCTCGTACAGCACGAAGAACTGCTTCTCCGCGAGCGCCGCGTTCAGCTCGACCTCGAGCACGCCGCGGCCCTCGATCACCGAGCGCATGTTGGCGTTGAACAGCGTGTAGCGGTCCTTGCCCGCGGACTTGGCCGCGTGCAGCGCCAGCTGCGCGTCGCGCAGCAGGTCAGCGGGGGTCGCGTAGCGGCCGAAAGCGACGCCGATGCTCGCCGTCAGCAGGAAGCTCGGCCCGGCGTCCTCGAGCTCGAACGGCTTGTGCAGCGCCTCGACGACGCGCCGCGCCAGCGAGTCCAGACGCGCCCCGCGGGCCGCCGACTCGACCAGCAGCACGAACTCGTCTCCGCCGAGGCGGCCCACCGTGTCGCCCGCGCGCACGACCGTTTCCAGTCGTTCGGCGACGATCTTCAGGATCTGATCGCCGGCGGCCTCGCCGAGCCGCTCGTTGGCGTCCTTGAACCAGTCGATGTCGATGAACAGCGCGCCCACCAGCAGCCCCGACTGGCGTCCTGCGCGCGCGAGCATGCATTCGGCGCGGTCTATCAGCAGCGCGCGGTTGGGCAGCCCGGTGAGGGTGTCGTGGAGCTCTTCGACGGGAGCCTCGGGCGCCTTCGGCTGCGGTGCGGGCGCGGGCGCAGGCGCCGCGGCGGACGCACGCCCGTCGCCGAGGATCAGCACCAATACGCCGAGCAGCGCGCTCAGCACGCAGCCGACGATCAGCAGCGCCAGTGCGTTGCCGTCCGTCAGCGACCCCGCGGCCACCGGCGTGCCGAAGCCCGCCACCGTCCAGCCGTTGTGGAGGTTGATCGTGGTGCTCGGCGCGCCCGGCTGCGGCGTGCCGCCGTTGTAGACGACGTTCGCGGAGCTGCTGGCGTAGCTGAGGCGCACGGCGTCGCCCGCGTGGCCGCGCAGAGCCGCTTCGATCACCAAGCTGGGGACGAACACCTGGCGCAGCCAGCCGGCGAACGCGCCCATGCGCGCGCCGAGCGTCGCGGGCGGCTGATCGCCCTTGAAGACAGGAGTGATCACTTCAAGCGCCGTGGTGCCGGCCGCGGAGACCACCGTCGTGCGGCTCAGGCCCGAGTCACGCGCCTGCAGCAGCCCGGTGCCGCTCGCGCAGTAGTCGTGACCGGCGGGCGGGCTCTGCGCGGCGCTGCGCGCGAGGCCGGCGATCGTAAGGCAGTAGAACGGACGCTCGCCCGCCGGGGTGATCCGCAGCGGCGGCCTCGTCGTGCTCGCCGCTTTCGTCGCAGACGCCTTGGACGCCTTGCCGGTGGCACGCGTGCCGAAGCTCGCCAGTTCGGAGCCGTGCACGATTGTCACCAGGCCGAGCTGCTGCAGCTCCGGGAAGCGGCGCAGCGTGCGCGCCCAATGCGCCCACCGGTCGAATTCCGCCGGCGTCGCCTTGGAGTTGCCGGCGAAGAACGTGCTGCCGCCGATGCGCAGGTCTTCCTCGTGTTGGATCGCCAGCTTGACCGTCGAGGCGACCGCCGCCGAGGCCTGCTGGGATGCTTGGTGCGCGGAGCTCGCGTCGTTGTTCGCGACCGCGTGCGCCGCGAGCACCGAGCCGACGACCCCCACCGCGACGCACAGCGCGGCGACGGCCGCCCACATGGATCCGCGAGCGCCCAGGAGCTCCCACATGTTCACCTCACGCAGCCGGCCGATGCTCAGGCCGGAGCGCCGCGAACCTGCGGAGGGCAGCGACGGGGAGGTGCGCAGCACGCGCCGCGGGCGCAGTGACGGCGTCTCGCGCGCGGGGCCGGGGTTGTCTTGGGGAGTTCCGCTATCTGACATGACAAGCTCGTGTGCGCCCAGCTCGCGGCCCTGCGTCGTGTCGCTGTGATCGAGCCACAGAGGCGAGGTCCATGCGCATCGTGCGTCCATCTCGACGAAAAGCCGATGGAGGTTTACAGCTGCAGATTCGCTTGCCGCGCGCGGCGCCGGGCTACAGTCTGCTTGGCGATGCGCCCACGGCCTCGGTTCCTCGCAGCCTCATCGCTCGCGCTCGCACTGGTTGCGACGCTCGCCGGCTGCGGCGGATCCTCGCGCTCGAGCAATGGCGTGGCGTCGAAGACGCCGACGCAGATCGTGGCCGCGGCGAAAGCGGCGGCGGCGGGCGCGGCGACGGTCCACGTTGCAGGCTCAATTGTCAGCGAAGGCGAGCCGATATCACTTGATATGGAACTCGTCGCGGGCAAGGGCGGCAGAGGGCGGATCGCGCTGGCGGGACTCGCCGCTGAGCTGGTCGACGTCGACCGCTCCCTGTACATCGACGGTAGCCCGTCCCTCTACAGCCGCTTCGCCGGCGCCGCCGATGTGCACGCGCTGCGGGGGAAATGGCTGAAGGGGCCGGCCGAACGCGGGCCGCTGCGGTCGCTGGCGTCGTTCACCGACATGGGCACGATGATCGGCATCCTGCTCTCCGGCCACGGAGCGCTGACAGCGGCCGGCACGAGGACGATCGCCGGACGCCGGGCCGTGGGCGTGACCGACCTCGCGAGGGGCGGCACGCTGTACGTGGCCGCCACCGGCACCCCGTATCCGCTCGAGCTCGTCGAGCGCGCCGGCGCGGGCGGCAGGATCGTCTTCGACAGGTGGAACCAGCCGGTGACGCTCGCCGCGCCGGCACATCCGATCAACATCAAGCAGCTGCAGGGCGGCGCTTAGGTCGCTTGGGTCATATGTCTACACGTGCCGATACCTGGTCAAGCCTGCCGCGACGGACGTCGAACGGAGGGCAGGCGCATACCGCGTGTTCGGGAACGGAAAAGACGGCGAGATCGATCAGTGAACGGCGCAATCCAAGCCAGCTTCCTTCGGCGACCGGCAGACGCCGGGGCCGATTCGCGGAGTCCTGGCAGCGGACACTCCAGGGGCGCGAGGCTGGGTGCTCTCATGCGTAGGCACAGCGGCTCGGGCAGCCACCACGGCCGCCGGCCGCCGCGGCGGCGCCGCGAACGGCGCCACCCGGCGCTGCGCATCCTGCCGTGGGTGCTGCTGAGCGCGGCGGCGGTCGCCGCGGCGCTCGTGGCGGGCGCGTCGCTGCCCGTGGCCGGCTGCCTGGTGGTGCTCGCGTGTGCGGCGATCGCGCTCGGCTGGCAGGTCGGCGAGCGCGGCAGGGTGGCGCTCGAAGACGAGATCGAGCACCGCACCACCGAGCTCAAACGCGCCCTCTCAGAGCTCGAGATCGCCCAGGCGGAGACCGTTCAGCGGCTGTCGATGGCGGTCGAGTTCCGCGACGAGGACACGGGCGCGCACATCGAGCGCATCGGGCGCTTCTCGGTGCTGCTGGCCGAACACATCGGCATGGACGCGGAGTTCTGCGAGCGGCTCAAGCACGCCGCGCCGCTGCACGACGTCGGCAAGGTGGCGATCCCTGACGCGATCCTGCTCAAGCCGGGGCCGCTGACGCCGGAGGAGCGGGCGATCGTCGAGACCCACGCCGAGGAGGGCCATCGCCTGGTGCGCGGCTCGTCCTCGTCGATCCTCGACATGGCGGCGACGATCGCCCTCAGCCACCAGGAGAAGTGGGACGGCACCGGCTACCCGCGCGGGCTGAAGGGCGAGGCGATCCCGATCGAGGGCCGCATCGTGGCGGTGGCCGACGTGTTCGACGCGCTGACCAGCGACCGTGTGTACCGCAAGGCGTTCACGGTCGAGGAGGGCGTGCAGATGATGCGCGAACAGCGCGGGCGCCACTTCGACCCGGTGCTGCTGGACGCGTTCATGGAAGTGCTCGGGATCACCGGCCCGGACGCCCGCGAACAGCTGCGCTCGGACCCGATCGCGCTGGTGGAGAGCACGTTGGAGACGTTCGCGACGGCGCTCGAACGCGGCGACGCGGAGATGGCGGAGGGCGCGATCGCGACGGCGATCGAGGACGGCGTCACGCCGACGACCCTGCACGCCGAGGTGATCGGCCCGGCGCTGCGGCGCATCAGCGTGCTCGCCGAAGCGGGCGAGATCGACGCCGACCGCGAGCACCGCGCGACGACGATCACCAGGCGCGTGCTGGCGACGCTGTACCGCTACATGACCGGCAGCACCGAGCCCACGCGCGAGCGCGTGCTGCTGGCGGGCGTGGAGGGCGACGAGCACACGCTCGGCCTGCAGATGGTCCACGACCAGCTCGCGGCGGCGGGCTTCCACACGATCTTCGACACGGACCTGTCGGCCGAGCGGCTGCTGGAGATGGTCGACAGCCAGTGCCCCGACGTGGTGGTGGTGGGCGCGACGGCGCCGACGGCGGCGGAGTCGGTGGAGCTGGCGCTGCGCGACCTGCGCTCCAGCCGACCGGAGCTGCCGATCGTGCTGGGCGGGCCGGCGGTCGGCGGCAGCCTGCCGCGCGAACGCCGCGGCATGCGCGTGCTCGAGCGCATCGACGAGTCGGTGGAGGCGGTCGAAGACCTGCTGGCCACCGCCGCTACGACCGCGTCCGTATAGACGGCCGCGCGCGTACAGACGACGGCGCCCGATAGATTTCCCGCCCATGGGAACGAGCGCGATCGTCACCGGCGGGGCCGGCTTCATCGGCTCGCACGTGGTCGACGCGCTGCTCGCGCAGGGCCACGCGGTGACGGTGATCGACGATCTCTCCGCCGGCGACGCGGCGAGGGTTGCGGGCGATGCGCGCCTGGTGGAGCTCGACATCGTCGACGCGGCCGCGCTCGACGCGGTGGTCGCGGAGGTGGAGCCGAGCGCGATCTTCCATCTGGCGGCGCAGGCGAGCGTGGTCGCCTCGGTGGAGAACCCGGGCCGCGACTGCGAGGTCAACGTGCAGGGCACGCTCAACGTGCTGGAGGCCGCCGGGCGCGTGCGGGCGCCGGTGGCGTTCACGTCGACGGGCGGCGCGCTGTATGGCGATGCGGCGCCGATGCCCACCGGCGAGGACCGCATCCCGGCGCCGCTGTCGCCGTACGGCGCGTCGAAGTGGGCGGCGGAGGCGTACGTGAACACGTGGTCGCTATCGTCGGGCATCCCGCACGCGGTGTGCCGGCTGGGCAACGTGTACGGCCCGCGCCAGAGCCCGCACGGCGAGGCGGGCGTGGTGGCGATCTTCTCCGAGCGCCTGCACAGCGGGCGCGCGCCGAAGCTGTACGGCCACGGCACGCCGACGCGCGACTACGTGTACGTGGGCGACGTCGTCGGCGCGCTGCTGGCGGCGTCGGGGCGCGCGGGCACCTACAACATCGCCACGGGCGTGGAGACGGACGTGGCGAGCGTGTGGCGGGAGCTGAGCGCGGTCGCCGGCAGGCAGATCGAGCCCGAGCTCGCGGACCTGCGCCCGGGGGAGCTCACGCACAGCTGCCTTGACATCGGCCGCGCCGAGCGCGAGCTGGGCTGGCGCCCGCAGGTGCCGATCGCGGAGGGGCTGCGGCTGACCTACGAGGCGCTGGTGGAGGAATTCGAGCGGGGGTAGGCGGCTGCTGGTAGGCCGTTCAGCGGGTCGAGAGCCGGTAGGATCTGGGGTCGCGGCGAGATAGCTCAGTTGGTAGAGCACACGACTGAAAATCGTGGTGTCCCCGGTTCGAATCCGGGTCTCGCCATGCCACGATCCCGCTGCAAGCGGCGCTTTTCGAGCGTTCGCGGCGGGGTGTGGTGCCGGAAGTCGGTCGGTCTGGTTTGCCCGCGGTTTCATCAGCGAGGCGAGTGCCGTGACCGATTTCCGCGAGATATGCGCGGCTCGCTTTGTCATCCTCGTCGCATGGTGGAGCCTCGACATCCCGGAGGGCATGTATGACCAACGACCTGCATCGGCCGCAGGAGCGTGGCAAGTCCGTCGCGCTTGGTGCTTTGCATGTGAACGGCGTGGCTGAAGCGGGGTTCGGCCGTCGAGACTGCGTGTTCCATTCGGGGGGTGACGAATGCGCGGCCTGGCTGTACCCTGCTGCGGGCGGCGCGGCCACTGCGCCGATGGTGGTGATGGCTCACGGTCTCTCGGGGACGCGTCGGGATCGGCTTGGGCCATTTGCAGAGCGTTTCGCACGAGCGGGGATCGCGGCCCTCGTGTTCGACCATCGCGGCTTCGGCGACAGCGCTGGCGAGCCGGACCTGTTCCATCCCACACGCCAGCTCGAGGATTGGCGTGCGGCGATCGCCTTTGCCCGGTCGCTCCCCGGCATCGACGCCAGTCGGATCGCGACGTTCGGATCTTCAATGGGCGCAGGCAATGCGCTCGCTGCCGCCGCACACGATCGGCGTGTGGCAGCTGTCATCGGCCAGGTCCCCTTTCTCGACATGCTGCGCCAGATGCGCCGGCCCCCTCTGCCTGTCGCCGCCCGGGTGCTGTGGGCGGCCGTCCTGGGCCGTCATCTTCCCGCTGTCGGGCAACCGCATGAGGCGGCATTCATCAACGCCCCCGGCGCCGAGGCGGGCTGGCGTCACGTGGTGTCAAGCGGAGAGCAATCACGCTGGCGCGATCGCGTGTCGGCACGCTGGCTTCTCAGCGTCCCCTACCGTCCAGCGCGCCATGCCGCCACGCTCCACTGTCCGTGGCTGGTCTGCGTCGGCGAGGAGGACGGGGTCGCCAGTCCGGCCGCTGCCATCGCGGCAGCCCGCCGCGCACCGCTCGGTGAACTGCATACCTACCCTGGCGTAGACCACTTCGACATCTATGACGGGCCCCAACACGAGGCGGTTCTCGCCGACCAGTTGGCCTTCCTGCGCCGCCACCTCCTGCGCGAGTGACGATCTTGCGCGCCAGCCCAGCGTACGGCTGTTCCTGGCGGAGTGGCCCACGCGCCCCTTGGTCGTGTGATGCGTGGCCGCCGAGCTGCCGGCAATGCCGGCGGCGGGGCCGACGACGGAGGCATTGTGCTCAGTTCAAGTCTTGGCTCGGGGCGATGGTGGCCGACCAGGAAGCGTAGATCGCCCGCACGGCAGGGGCGGGCGGTGTGTGGAACCGCGCTCGGTCCCACACACCGCTTCGCCGGTCTAGCAGGTGCGGGTGCTAGGCGACCGAGTTCGCCTCCACCGGTTCTTCGTTCGCCTGCACCGAGGTGAGTGACAACCCAGCCGTTTCGAACGTCATCCTGTTGAGTGTGGCTTCCAGGGGTTCGGGTGGCCCTTCTATGAATTTTTCGTACGTCTGTATGCCGTGGGACTGCGTGGACTTCAGAGTCGTCGTCGAGGACGACATCGAGTTCGCCTTGAGGGTCAGGAACCACCAGCCCCTCATGCAGAGTTCAGGTTCTTCGTTGCCGTAGTAGCCGGCGACTTTCCATTTGAGCCACATGAATTCGTTTTCTTCAGCGCAGCTGAGGGCGAGCTTGTCGGTCTTCGGCGTAGCACCCTGCTGCACGGTACCCAGTTCGCATTCGGTGGGTTCCGTCACGATTTCTCCTTCGGCGGCGCCCGCCGAGGAGGCGACGTATGAGCTCTGTTGGTAGTAGCTGTACCTTTCCTCGAAGTCGCATCCAGTGAACTTGAACACCACGTGCTCCTCGAGTTTCGGGCTCGTGTATTCGCCGCTGCTCGTCTCAGCGCTACACACGATTTTCTTCCCGCTCACCGTTTCGAACGTGACCTTCATGCCCGGCTTGCTCACGGCCGTGAAGGTGGCTTTTTCGACTCCAGGGAACCATTCGTACTTGCCCTTGGCGTCTGGGCTGGCTGTGGTGCAGACGCTGTTGGCGTAGTGGCCGTGGTACACGGTCTTTTTGCCCATCTGTTCGCCAGTCACCTTTTGGCATCTCCCGAATTCCGGCGCTTCGGCAAAGGCGCTCGCTGCCATCGCTGCGCTAATCGCTGACGCGGCCAGCAGGCCGAGCCCGACGCTCATCAATCGCTTCATGCCTCCCTACCTCTCCTAGTCGCTTGTTTGCGGCCCGCTGACACGCGCCTGGCTGAAGGCGCGCTTGGGCTCGTCGCATGAGCAGGACTCCGCGCGAGCGCATTCCTTCCCGCCGGCGCGTTCGGCGACGCTCGGCGGCGTCTCGGCTGGTCGGTGGCGGGACGGGAAACCCGTCCCCGTCCTCAACCCGCGGGCATGTCCGCGACCGTGCCCGCCCGCATCTCCCCAACCCAGTCGTCGAGCTCCTGCCAGCGCTCGTACAGCCACTCGATCAGCTTGTCGCGCTCGCGCGGCACCTCAGCTGCGGGGAAGCGCCAGAACTTGAGCCGGACGGTGGTCCCGACGAGCCCGCCGGACCAGATGTCGCTGATGTACTCGAAGCCGTCGAGGCCGAAGTGGCCGAAGATGACGACGTCGGCGTCGCGCGCGGACTGCAGCAGCTCGACGGTGCCGCCGAGCCGCGGCGGCAGCAGGTTGCGCAGGCGGGCGGCGAGCGGCGCGACCTCGGGCTGGCGCTCGGCGATGATCTGCTTGGCGCGGGCGAGCTTGGCGGGGGTCCAGCGTGTTCCCTCGGGGTAGATCAGCAGCCCGTCGCTGGCGGACATGTCGACGGTGAGCGCGCGCATCCGCTCGAGCTCGCTGGCGGTGTCGCCGGACGCGCGGCGCACGAACAGCGTCGGCACCCAGCGCCCGCCGATGTCGATCGTGGGCAGCATCTGCAGCTCGCGCTTGATGATGAAGCGGAAGCCGATCCGGTGGGCGCGGCCGATGACGACGTCGGGGAGCGCGTTGTCGATGATGCTGGCGTGGCGGATCATCACCAGCACTGGCCCCGGGCCGGCGAGCTCGAGGCCTTCGACCTGGAAGCGCAGCCCGAACAGCGCGCGGATGCCGGCGAGGTGGCTGGCGAGCCAGCGGCGCTTGAGGCGATACACGCGGTCGCGCCGGCGCGCGCTGTCGCGCCCGGCGGAGGCGATCCAGATGCAGAACAGCCCGAGCAGCCCGTAGAGCTCGCCGACGAGGAACCACCACAGCATGGCGAGCAGGCGGACGGCCATCCAGGGCTTGCGCCGCCGCAGCCACAGCGCCAGGTCGACACCGCTGGCGCCGATCAGCAGCACGGGCGAGAGCGCCGTGACGAGCACCACGGCGATGACCTCGACGCAGATGCCGCGCACGCGACGCCACAGTCGTGCGGCGCGCGGACTGTCGTCGGGGATCAGCGGGCCCAGGGTGCCGCCATCGTACCCTCGGCGGCGTCGAGGAACGCGTGCAGGTGCAGGTTGTAGGGGGCGCCGGTGGCGGGGATGGTGTGCCCGCGCCCGGCGATGACGATGCGCGCCGCTCCCAGCCGCGCGGCGACGGCGTCGCAGACGGCCTCGAACACGGGAGAGTGTCCGCCGGAGATGACGAGCTTGGGGAAGGGGGCGGCGCGGAGCTGCTCGAGCGGCGGGTCGGACTCCCAGGGCGGGCGCTCGCGCATGAGCAGGCGCACGCCGTGCAGCAGCTCGCCGCTCAGTTGCTCGGGCGTGTCGTGGGTGGAGCCGACGCCGCCGCGGAAGGCGCGCAGGAAGTCCATGGGCGCGAGCTGATCGGCGTGCGCGTAGAGGTGCTCGCCGTTCGCTATCTGCGCGTCGACGAGCTCGTGGCCGGCGGCGACGCGCAGGCAGCCGGGCTCGGAGACGGTGAGCGAGCGCACGGCGTGCGGCCTCAGCGCGGCGGCGTGCAGCGCGATGACGGCGCCGTATGAGTGCCCGACGAGGTGCGCGCCGTCGCCGAGCAGCTCGGCGATAAGTGGCGCTTCGGCCTCGAAGTCCCCGCGCGCAAGCGGCGGGCTGTCCCCGAACCCGGGGCGGTCGGGGATGCAGAGGCTCCAGTGCTCGGCGAGCGCGAGCTGGTGGCGCCAGGTGCGCTGGGCGCCGACGACGCTGCCGTGGACGAGCACGACGGGCGGCCCGGAGCCGACGCGCGCGACGCTGAGATCGTCGGCACTGACAGGAGCGTTGGCATCGGCCATCGAGCGGTGATCGTAGAGCGGCGAGCGCTCCTCGTTCGAGGGCGCGCACGCGGGAGCGAGCGACGCGTCAGCGTGCTTCGGTTTTCGTCGTGACCTGCTGATCTGTGGGCAGCACGAACAGCACCTCTTCTTCCCGGCGGTGGCGCTGCTTGTACCAGCTCTCGATGAGCCCAGCGGGCAGAACAGCCACGGCCGCGGCAAGGACCCCCACCGCGAACGAGTGGTGACTCGGGAGCGTCCACCCAACCATCCCGGCGACGAAGCTAGCCCCGACCCTCATTGGCTTCGGCGCGTGCGTGCGTCGATTGTCACGCTTGAGCGGTCGCCACCAGGGTGTTGCCACTTCTGCAAACGGGTCAGACATGTGGTGGCTCAACGATAACCGACCGGGATCGACACGACGAGGGTGCTTCGGTTGTCAGATCGTGTTTGCGGATGCGCCGGCGCTATGGTCCAGCGATGCAGCTGAGAGTGTTCGCGGAGCCGCAGGAAGGCGCGAGCTACGAGCAGCAGCTGGCGGCGGCGCTGGCGGCGGAGCGGCTTGGCTTCGGCGCGTTCTTTCGCTCGGATCACTTCGTGCGGATCAGGCCGGGCGACCCGCTGCCGGGGCCGACGGACTCGTGGGTGACGCTGGGGGCGCTGGCGCGGGAGACGAGCAGGATCCGCCTGGGGACGCTGGTGACGTCGGCGACGTTCCGCCTGCCGGGCCCGCTGGCGATAGCGGTGGCGCAGGTGGACGCGATGAGCGGCGGCAGGGTGGAGCTGGGCGTGGGCAGCGGATGGTTCGAGCGCGAGCACTCGGCGTACGGCATCCCGTTCGGCACGCCGGGCGAGCGCTTCGACCGCCTGGAGGAGCAGCTGGCGATCGTGACGGGCCTGTGGGCGACGCGGCCGGGCGAGAGCTTCTCGTTCGAGGGCGCGCACTACCGCCTGGAGGACTGCCCGGCGCTGCCGAGGCCGGCGGGAGCGTCGGGCCCGCCGCTGATCGTGGGCGGACTGGGCGCGCGGCGCACGCCGGCGCTGGCGGCGCGCTACGCGGCGGAGTTCAACGTGCCGTTCTCGGGCGTGCAGCGCACGCGCACGCAGTTCGAGCGGGTGCGGGCGGCGTGCGAGCAGGCGGGGCGCGACCCGGAAACGCTGGTGTACTCGCACGCGGTGACGGTGTGCTGCGCGTCGAGCGAGAGCGAGCTGCAAAGGCGCGCGGAGCGCATTGGCAGGGGTGTGGAGGATCTCCGGCAGCACGGCGCGGTGGGCAGCCCGGCGGAGGTGGCGGAGCGGCTGGCGGCGTTCGCGAAGGCAGGCTCGGAGCGCGCGTACCTGCAGGTGATCGACCTCGATGACATCGACCATCTCGAGCTGCTGGCCGCGGAGGTCATGCCGCAGGTGCGGTGAGGGCCTGGTACCTTCCGCCCGCTCGAGCTTATGGGTGAGGCTTTATTACTGTAGGAGGAGGCCCGGGCGCGGTTTCAGCTCTTGGCGCGCCGTGATCCCCAGCAGCGGGGTGGGCGAGCTTCGATGAGTGCTGCATGTCGTCCGAAGGAGGCATCTATGGAGAGCTGATCGAGCCGAGCACGACGCTCCCTGAGCCGCCCGCAGCGCTCGACACCTCGACACCAACACTCCACCTGTGGTGGAAAGCACCGCGAGCAGGACTCCGATCGTTGCACGCCTGATGTTGTGGGTCATTGGGCCTCCTTGGATGTCGGGTGGGAGCCGGCGTCTCCGGACCTCAAGCACCCGGGCTTGGGGGCCATCTCCCCACGCTCGTATCATCCGGACGATGGCGGCGCATAGCATCCACGTAGTCGTCCAGCCGCTCGACTGGACTGGGACGCCCCTCCACGTTGTCGTCCAGGGCGACCGCGGCATCTCTGCTGCCCAAGCCGCTCTGTATGGCGCGATTATCGCGGCGGTCGCTGCAATCGCCGCCGCCGTACTCACCGCCTTCTATGAGAGCCATGTCGCCGGCAAGAGCGAATCCGCCGCCAAGAAGCGGGCAGCGGCAGATCGAATTACAGAGCAACTCAGTGGACTGTACGGGCCGCTCCGCATGCTCACCGAGCAGAGTCGCGCTCTCGCGCTCAAGCTTCGCGAAGGGAAGGCGGATCCGGCAGGGTGGCATCTACTCGACCATCTCGACGCAGTCGTGAACAATCCGGCGGACAAGGCAATTGCACAGCAGATCATTGCGGCTAACGGTGAAGTTGAGCAACGCATCCTGTCGGGAGCCGGACTGCTAGAGGACGGGACCATTCCAAACAGCTTCAGGGAATTCCTCGGTCATTACCGGCTCCTGACAATAGCTTTCGGCGCTGCAGTGGAGGCCAAGGAGGTACCACGTGAGATCACAGCGAAGGAGTTCGCCCACTACCCAGCCACGTTCGACGAGGACGTGGCGCGCACTTATGACGCACTCCAGGCAAGACGAAAGGGGCTTCTCCAATGAACCTTTACAAAAGCACTGCTGGGCCGGTACCTGACTGCGTCTTTTGCACGGAGCTCGTGCTTCACCACGAGGTCGAAGTACGCGGGACGGCCGCGGCGTTTCCGGACGAGTTTCCCGTATCGCAAGGACATACCCTAATCATTCCGCGGCGTCACGTCGTTGATCTCTTCGACCTTTCCGACACCGAGCTTGGTGATGTTTGGCAGCTGCTCAAGAGTGTGCGGCAACGATTGGGCGAGGCAGACTCCGCGATTCGCGGGTACAACATAGGCGTCAACAACGGAGCTGTCGCAGGACAAACGGTGCCGCACGCACACGTCCACGTGATACCGCGGCGTCCCGGTGACACTGACGACCCTCGTGGGGGTGTGCGGGGAGTGATTCCGCACCAGATGAGCTACTAAGCTTGAATACCTTGCGAAGAAGGGCCATCACCAAGTATTCTACTCCGATGAGTGCTTCCAAGGGTAAGCCTTTTGGCCCTTCTCGTAACGGTAGAACGTTACCCCCATGTTCCACGCGTGTTGCCATGGTGTTCTAAGCTCTCGTCATCGGAGCGTGGCCTGAAAGATGACACGGGACCGGTGATGAGACGGTCTCCTTGTATTCCCACAAAGAACCGTGACCGTACTCGTCGGGTTAGCTGCGCAAAGCTACGAGTCGCTCAACAAACGCGGGCCAGTCGGGCTCCGGCGTCATGTGGCACCAGGAAAGCCTGAGCGCCCTCGCGGTCCGCTCGGGTGGCAGCTGCATGGCCACAAGCACGTGGCTCCGTTCGTAATGGTGGGACGAACATGCGCTCCCGTTGGAGATTGCGACGAGATCCTTGGTCGCCACGATCGCGGCCTCTCCGTCGATGCCGGGGAAGCTCACGTTGAGGACGTTGGGCAGGGCGCGGCTGACGTCGCCGTTGATGACGGGAGCGAGCGGGACGAGAGCCTCGAGCGCTCGCCCTCGAAATGCGACAGTGCGTTGGGATCGCTCGCAGCGCTCTTCGATTGCAGCGTGAGCTGCTGTGCCGAAGCCGGCAACCAGGTGCGTTGGCACGGTGCCCGGCCGGAGACCACGTTCCTGGCCGCCGCCGACCATCAGCGGAACCAGCGGCGGGCGAGCGTAATTTCCCCGCCGAGCTATCAGGACGCCGACCCCCTTGGGTCCGTGCATCTTGTGCGCGGACCCGCTAATCAGTGCGACGCGCGGGTGCGCCAGCTCGTGGAACTCCTTGCCCAACCCTTGAGCGGCGTCGACATGAAAGTAGACGTGGTCGGGGAGCGAGTCAGCGACGTCGGAGACGCGTTGAACGATGCCGGTCTCGTTGTTGACGTGCATAAGGGTTACGAGTCCCGTGTCAGGTCGTACTGTCGCCAATAGCTCATGGGGATCTACCACACCGGACTCATCGGTCTCGATGCGGCTCACAGCGAAGCCGCGTTCTTCTAGGCGTTCGAGCGGCTCAAGAACGGCCTTGTGCTCTAGCGCACTAGTCACGATGTGGCGGCGGCCCTGTTGCGCCAGTGCGTCGGCGAGCCCGAGGATCGCTAGGTTGTTGGCCTCGGTCGCGCCGCTCGTGAAGGTCACCTCGTCGGGGCGCGCGTCGACGAGCTCGGCAACCTCCTCGCGCGCCTGGTTCACGCGCCGACGCGCCACCGCACCGTACTCGTGTGTGCGACTGCTCTCGTTCCCGTACTCGACGGCGAGGAATCGCTGGATCTCATCCAAGACCTCTGGTATGACTGGAGACGTGGCGCAGCAGTCGAGGTAGACCGGCCGCGGTGTGCCGTCCGAGGGCTCGTCTATGTTCGTGTCGTCGTGACGAACAGCGCTGTTGCTGAGCACAAACACACCCTACCGGCCCGACCGGATCCCTCCGTGGCGGGGGCTTTCGAGTACGTCTTTCCGGCGATTCGAGGCCACCAAGCAGGGCGCGAGTTCTTCGTGTCGATGTGCCCTTTGCGGCTGATCCCGAAGGTCTTTCTGTTTGACGAGGATGAGCTTGTGCCCGAGCTTCGCGCGCAGCGTGTGTTGAACAAAGGTCGGCTGCCGGAAATGTCGCGATACGTCCTGGACAACCCGACATCTTACGTGTTCAGCGCACTCACCGCGTCGATCGATGCCAAGGTCGGCTTTGAGCCATCGAGCCAGGACACCCATGGCGACCGCGTCGGGCTGCTGCGCGTGCCGATGACCGCGCGCTTTGTCATCAACGACGGACAGCATCGGCGGGCGGCAATCGAGTTGGCCCTCAAAGAGCGCCCTGAGCTTGCGGACGAGTCGATCGGGGTTGTGTTCTTCCTCGATGCTGGCCTGAAGCGCAGCCAGCAGATGTTTGCCGATCTAAACCGGCACGCGGTGCGGCCGTCGCCCAGCATCGGGATTCTGTACGACCATCGCGACGAGGATGCGGCGATCGTGCGCGAGGTTGTGCTGACGTCGGAGACGTTCCGGGCTCTGATCGAGATGGAGCGCACGACCTTGGCGGTGCGCTCACGCAAGCTGTTTACTCTCAGCGGGCTGTACTCAGGAACCTGCGCGCTGCTTCGCGGCCTGTGCACTGAGAGGTCCGAAGCGGTTGACAAAGCTCGCACGTACTGGGAGGCGTGTGCGGACGTGATCCCCGACTGGCATGCGGTTCGTCAGCGTCGAGCGTCTGCCGGCGAGTTGCGGCGGGACTACGTCCACAGTCACGGCATCGCTCTCCAGGCGTTGGGAATCGCCGGCAATCAGCTGCTTGCGAGCGGCTCGTCGACGCAGATGCGCAAAGCCCTGAAACCGCTGGGCTCGTTGGATTGGTCACGGTCGAACGTGGGTCTATGGGAGGGTCGCGCGATGGTGGGCGGTCGCATATCGCGGTCGTCCGCGAACGTGATCCTGACGGCGAACGTTTTGATGAAGCAGCTAGGGCTCGATCTTCCGTCGGAGAACGCTCAGGCAGAGGCCGCGTTCGCATCGGCGCGGGAGCACGACTGAGCGTGTCCGTATTCGCAGATAGCTTGGCGGGAGCCATCGACGAGACCGTCGAACGGATGCGGCAGCTCTACACGCAAGACGCCGTGCCATGGGTGGTCGGGTACAGCGGAGGCAAGGACTCGACGGCCACGCTCCAGCTTGTCTGGACAGCACTCGCCGGATTGGAGCTCGCTGAACGGCGCAAGCCGGTGTTTGTCATCAGCACCGACACTCTGGTTGAGAATCCTGTCGTTGCGTTGTGGGTAGGTCGATCGCTTGAGGTGATGAGCGAGCGGGCCGCAAGTCTGGAGATCCCGCTGACGACGCATCGGCTTACGCCGAAGATCTCCGACACCTTCTGGGTCAACCTCATCGGCAAGGGGTATCCCGCGCCGCGGCCAAAGTTCCGCTGGTGCACAGAACGCATGAAGATCAATCCGTCGAACGCATTTATCCGCGACGTTGTAGCTGCGCACGGCGAGGCCATCGTCGTGCTCGGGATTCGCAAGGCGGAGAGTGCCGTCCGCGCGCGTGCGATGAAGAAGCAAGAGGCGACGCGCGTGCGCGACTTCTTGTCCCCGAACGGCAATCTTCCCAATTCGCTTGTGTATTCCCCCATCGAGCTCTGGTCGAACGATGATGTTTGGACCTACTTGATGCAGTACGAGAATCCTTGGGGATACGACAACAAGGATCTGCTGACCATGTACCAGGGAGCATCAGCCGACGGTGAGTGCCCACTCGTTGTCGATTCGTCGACGCCGAGCTGCGGAGACAGTCGTTTCGGATGCTGGACCTGCACGCTCGTCGAGAAGGACAAGTCGATGGCGGCGATGATCCAGAACGACGATGAGAAGGAGTGGATGCTGCCGCTGCTCGCGCTCCGCGATCGGTTGGATGTCGCAGATGACCGGCACTTGCGTGATTTTCGGCGCCTCACCGGCCGCGTGCAGCTTCATGGCGATCGCCTGATTCACGGCCCGTATACGCAGGCGGCTCGGGAAGATTGGCTGCGCGAGCTGCTGCGGGCGCAGCACTGGATACGCGAGAACGCGCCTGAGAATGTGCGCGATACACAGCTGATCTCGCAGGACGAGCTGAAGGAGATTCGGCGCATCTGGGTTACGGATAAGCACGAGTTCGAGGATCGGTTGCCCGTGATCTACCAAGAAACCATGGACGAGGCATTCGATGACGGCACGGCCGACAGCCAGCTGCCCTTCGGTGCTGATGAGCTTGCGGAGCTGCGAGAGCTTGCCGGTAGCGAGTTGCACTATCAGCTTGTGCGCGAGCTACTTGACTGCGAGCGCAAGCAAAAGCTCAACCTACGTCGACGTGGCCTGCTTGACGATTTGGAGGGCGCACTCGAACGGCATTTCTATGACGATGCCGACGACGCGCTCGATGTCGCCCTGCGCCGCAGAGGGCGGCGGCATGATGCCGAGACCTTCATCGGCGACTTCGTGCGTCCGGTCTCCACGGAGGGTGACGCATGATCTTGCATTCGCTGACGCTTGAAAATGTTGGCCCGTACGCGGACCGGCAGACGTTTGAGTTTGCTGACGACCGCGCACGGCCTGTGACGCTGATCGGCGGGCTGAACGGTGCGGGCAAGACCACCGTGATCCACTCGCTGTTTCATGTTCTCTACGGCGCTCGGTGCGTGTCTGCGCTCGCGCCGCGCCGCTCGTACGGGGCATTTCTGTCGGAGCGCATTCACAACGACCACGAGGCGGCGGCGATCGAGTTGACGTTGACGGTCGCGGGAGTGCGCGACGAGGCGTTGACGGTGCGTCGGCAGTGGCGGAAGGGCGCGCGATCCACAACTGATGATCTGGACGTGTTCGTGGGCGGCAGCTACGACGAGGGCCTTAGCGAGTGCTGGGACGAGATCATCGAGCAGCTTGCCCCGCTGGCAATTGCGCGTCTGTTCTTCTTTGATGGCGAGAAGATCGAGGCGCTCGCCGATCTTGAGTCGGCCGCGACATCACTGCGTACGGCGGTGGGTTCCCTGCTTGGTCTCGATCTTGTCGAGCAACTTCGCACAGACCTCGTCGCCGTCCAACGTCGCGCGCTTCGCACAAGTGACGCTGCGGCCTCGGCTGCGCTCGATGCCCATCACGGCGAGCTGGTTGGAGCGGAAGAACTGGCAGCCACGATCCGGCGTCGTGTTGAGGAGCTGGACGGTTCGCTGGTCGGCGCCCAAGAGGATCACCAGCAGCTTCGTCACGCCCTGGAAGCCGCCGGAGGCGATCTTGTGCCCGAGCGGGTTTCGCTGGAAGCCGAGCTTGAGGCGGCACGCACATCCGAGGTCGCGCATTGGGAGGAGTTGCGCGGGTTGGCCGCTCAAACTGTGGGGCCGCTGACGCTGGTGCCCGGCCTGCTGGGTGCGTTGGGCGAGACGGTTCGTGCCCGCGACGCGAGCGGCAGCGAGCGCGGTCTGCTGGACCTGCTCGCCGAGCGCGACCGCTGGCTCGTGACGGAGCTAAAGCGGCTTGGTGTGGAGCCGGCGAGCAAGATCGCCCGGTCGCTCGCTGCCGACCGTCGCCGCCGCGCGACTGATGCCGCGACCGACGGTGCCTTTGTGCCGTGTGTTTCGCACGCGTATCTGAAAGAGGTGTCCGCAGAGCACCTCACGAGCTGGCGCACGCAAGCGCTGGCGTCCCTCGACGCCCTCGACAAGGACGTCGTTGCAACCGACGAACTCGATCGGCGAATCTCGCGCATTCCTAGTCCTGATTCTGTGCGTGTCTTGCTCGACGCAGTCAACGAGAGCGAGGACCGCGTGTCGGGACTTGATGGCGAGCTGGAGGAGCAGCGCCAGCTGTTGAAGGCGGCAGAGGCACAGGTTGCCCGAGCGCGCGGCAAGCGCGACGCTGAGTTGACGCGCGTGGCGGGAGCGGAGGATGACCGCGAACGACAGCAGCGCGTTATTCGGCATGCCGAGCTGGCGAAGACGACGCTGGCGAGGTTGCAGACGCGGATCGCTGAACGTCACGTGAGCCGTATCGCTGACTACGCCGAGCAGTGTCTTGGGCAGCTGCTCCGCAAGGAGCGACTGATCGGTCGTGTCGCGATCGACCCGGAGACCTTTGCCCTTTCGCTCTGGGATTGTGATGATCGTGAGCTACGCCCCGAGGTTCTCTCGGCCGGGGAGCGACAGCTCACGGCGCTTGCGTTGTTGTGGGCTCTAGCGCGCGCCGCGGGACGCCCTCTCCCGGTGGTGATCGATACGCCTCTGGGTCGACTTGATGCCGGTCACAGGCGCCACGTGGTTGAGCGCTACATGCCCGCGGCCAGCCACCAGGTGATCGTCCTTTCCACTGACACCGAGATCGACGGCGAGCTGCACGAGCTGTTGGCACCCAGCGTTGGCACCGAGTACCACTTGGTCAATGACCCGGAGGGTCGAACGTCCGTGGTCGAGGGCTACCTGGAATTGAGCGCCACATGATCGAGATGGTGCGCATCTCTCCTGCGGCGAAGGATCAGCTGGTCACGCTGAAGCGACGGACGGGCCTGAAGCACTGGAATGAGCTTGGCCGATGGGCGCTGTGCCGCTCACTCGCCGAGCCGACGGAGCCGCCGGACGTCCCGATCGTGACGGACGGCGGCCTGGAAATTGATTGGCGAACCTTTGCGGGACGGCTTGGCGACCTGTACGTGGATCTCGTCTGCCAACGCTGTGTCGGCGACGGCCTTGTGCCCGACGCCGACATCGTGCAGCGTCAGTTCTTGCTGCACTTGCATCGCGGGATTGGCTATCTGGCCGGTGAACGCGCTCTGGGCAAGGGATCCGAGAGCGGCGTGGGGCGCCGCGCGACCGGCGTGCGCGAGCTGGTTGCCCTAGGGCTCGCCGCTGCCTCGCCTGATGGCGACAGGCACACATCTTGAGCTAGCGACGCGGGCACGTACGGCGCTGCGACGTGCAGGCATGTCGCGGCCAATGCGGATTGCGGTCGAAGATGGCCTGATCGAGGCCGGCGAGACGTCGGTCTTGGACTACGGATGTGGGCGCGGCGGCGACGTAGCTCGCCTGGAACGGGCAGGTGTCGACTCTGTGGGCTGGGACCCGCACCACAGGCCGGACGCCCCGCTGGACGTGCGCGACGTTGTCAACCTCGGCTACGTCGTCAACGTCATCGAGGATCCCGCCGAGCGGGTTGCAACGCTGCGGCGTGCGTGGTCACTATCGCGAGCGGTGCTGATCGTCAGTGCCCGGCTGACCGCCGAAACCGCAGACCTAGAGGGGGTGCCGTTTCGCGACGGCGTTCGCACCGCAGCCGGCACCTTTCAGAAGTTGTACAGCCAGGACGAGCTGCGGGCATGGATCGACATCAGCTTGGGCGTCAGATCGGCCGCTGCGGCTCCGGGCGTCTTCGTGGTGTTCCGTCATCCCGCGCTGGAACAGCGATGGTTCTACCGACGAGTTCGTCGGTCGCAACGACTGGCGCCGATCAGCCGCAAGCTGATCGAGCAGCACGGGGGTTTGCTGCGACCGCTGATTGCGTTTGTCACCGACCGCGGACGGCTTCCGCGGCGCGGAGAGCTTGAAACCGCAAGCGATATCGAGCGCGAGTTTGGCACGGTCCGAAACGCCTTCGCGGTCGTACGACGTGTCACCGGGACCGAACAGTGGGACCGCGTGCGTGATGCGCGGTCGCGGGATCTGCTCGTGTTCCTGGCGCTCGCACGTTTTGACAAGCGCCCGCGCCCCAAGGATCTGCCGCCCGAGATCCGCTATGACATACGCGACTTGTTCGGCAGCTACGCGTCCGCCTGTAGGCAGGCTGATCGGCTGTTGTTTGAGCTCGCTAACCAAGATCGGGTGCGCAGTGCCGCTTCTGCATCCGCAGTCGGAAAGAGATTGCCGGCGGCGCTGTACGTGCACTCCGACGCGGTGGGAATGCTTCCGCCGATCCTGAGAGTGCTTGAGGGAGCAGCGCGGCGCTTGGTTGGCGACATGGACGCGTCGACGGTGGTCAAGCTGCATTTGGACCGGCCTGCGGTGTCGTTCCTCGAGTACCCGCGCTTTGACCGAGATCCGCATCCGGCGCTCACGTCGGGGTACATCGTCGCCCTCGATCGGCTCCGCTGCGACTTCCGCGACTACTCCACCCACCTCAACCCGCCGATCCTGCATCGCAAGGAGCTGTTGCTCGCTCCCGATGACCCGCGTCACAAGCGATTCTCGGCGCTCACGCGGCAAGAGCAGCGCGCCGGGCTGTACGCCAGGCCGGAGGGCATCGGCCGCCGCCGCGGATGGGACGAGCTGGTGACGGCCAGCGGCCTGGGCTACTCGGGGCACCGGCTAGTGCGGACGTCTGCAGCGGGCTCGCGGTAGCGGTAAGGGAAAGCTCGTCAGCGGCCCGGCTTGCGCGGACGGGCACGTTCGCGGCCCGATCGGCGCAGATGCGGAGCACGTTCCGCCGGGCTAAGCGAGGTGCTCGCGGGCGGCGGGACGGTCATGTCGCTCTGCCGATACGTCAGCCAGGCGTCATCGAGCAGGTCGATCAGCTCGCATTCAAGAACGAGCGCGAGGTTGACCAGGTGCCACAACGTGACCTTGCCGTCGCGGTTGACTTCGATGCGCTCCAAGGTTCGCTTGGAGATGCCGGCCAACCGCGCCAGGCGGTCCTGGCTGAGGTCCTTCGCGACGCGAATGTCGCGCAAGCGGCCGCGACCTGAAGGGTGTTGACGCTGGCTTGCCATGGGCAAGCGCTAAGCGTTTCATAGGGTAAGTCGCCAGATTCGACGAGTTACTGTGGGTTTGCGCAAACACTCAGTAGGTTTGCAGAATAAGCTCGATCCAAAACCAAACCTCACGACAGTTTGAGCGTGAGCAATAGATCAGTACCAAACACCAAACAAGAAGGGTCAAGCGAACAATCATGAACACTACGACACACACCCGACGTCGTTCGAGCCGCAAGCGGCTGGCTTGCCAGCCGCCGGCCCTGACGATCGACGGCGATGTCCCATACCTGCAGGGGTGGGCGTCAGGAGTCCCTCCGGACCCCGGCGTCTATCTGATCCGCGACATGCGCGGGCTGCTCTACGTGGGGCGCAGCAACAACCTGCGGTCTCGATTCCACCAGCACCTGGAGTTCAGCCACAACGAGTTGCTCCGCCTCGCACTCAACAGCACCTGGGGGCAGGTGCGCTTCGCCTGGATCCTCGATCCAGAACCGAAGCAACTCGAGGAGCAGTTGATTCGGCTTCTCATGCCCATCTGCAACGAACGCGGCTGTCACGACGACGTGGCCGCCGCCCTGACAACTAACTAATCGGGAGGTCACAAGAAAATGGCAACGGTAATTCCCGCAATCAAGGCCCAAATGGGCAGCATCCCATACTACGAGACCACGATGACCGCTCAGGAGCTCGCCGCCTCGGTGCGCGCCGCTCAGGAGACGGATCAGTGGGCCTCGGCGACGATCGAGGAGCGCATCCAGCGCGATCTGAACGCTCGCCGCGTCAAGGAGGAGATCGTCCCTTATCTGCGCATGGCACAGGACCGCTTTTTCGGAGCTGTGATCGTGCTTCTCAAAGACGGGGAGATGGAGTTCGAGGATGTCACGCAGTTCGGGCTCAAGGTCCCGTCCGCGCAGCGGTCGGCGGCCGAGAGAATGGGGTTCCTCAACATCGTCGGGGGCGAGCGCATTGTGTTGGACGGCCAGCACAGGCTCGCAGCGCTGCGGTCAGTGGTGCAGCGTGATTACGAGGATGACGGGCAGCCCGACTTCGCGGCTGACGTTCCCAACGATGAAATCTGCGTGATCTTCATCAAATATGAGGATGCCGAGAAGACGCGGCGCATCTTCAACAAGGTAAACCGCAGCGCCCGAGTGACGACCCGCGCGGACAACATCATCACGTCAGAGGACGACGGGTTCGCCGTGGTGACGAGGATGCTCGTGCGCGAAAAGGCGCCCCTGGGCATCACCTACCCGCCAAAAAACGAGCTCGTCGTCGACTGGAAGTCGAACACGATCGCCGATAAAGGATCGAAGCTGACAACGATCAGCACGGTCTACGAGACGGTGAAGGATATCCTCGATGCTGAGGACATCGCGATGGCGGACGAGAGGAAGAGCGTCGTCCGCCCCTCCGATGACCTCATCCACGAAGCCTACGAGGCCGCCGAGTGCTGGTGGTCGAAGTTGATGGCGAAAATCACACCGTTCAAGGAAGCCGCTGCGGACCCGTCGCAGTTGCCGAAGATGCGCGAAGCGGGCACTTACAAGCTGCTGCTGAAGCCGAATGGTCAGCAGGCGCTCGTGAAGGGCTTGGCGCGTGCGGTGCAGCGCGGCGCTGATCTTGACACGGCAATCGAAAGGGCAAACCAGATCGACTGGGCGAGCAAGGAGATCTGGGAGAACGTGCTCATCAAGCCCAACGGCAGCATGATCGCTCGCATGGAGGCATACCGCCACGCCGCGGATCTAATCGCGTACCTGGTGGCGAGCGAGAACACCAGCGAAGAACAGCGTGACGCGCTCAAGCGCGAATACGCGATCCTAAAGGGCAACCCGGCGGCGAAGGAAATGGCGATCGAGGATGTTCCTGACCTCGTGCCGAGCCCGATCGTGGCGGACGCTGTAGCTACCTGATGGCGGTAATGGAGAGGACGCGGACCAACAGTTCGGTGGTTCGCGCCTCTTCTCAACTTTGTGAACACAGAGGACTGCTTATGGCTATTGGCTTAGGCTCGTCGGCGCAGTGGACAGCCCATGCCCGATGCACCCGCCGCCACAGCTACTCGTCCGTGAAGCTCGCCAGCCGGCCCGGTGTCGACCTATCGCGATAGCAGAGCGTCCCCGACGTGGATGACCTTCAACGCCCGCTCGCAGATCTCTTCCAGGTTGCGCCACATGTCGTCTGGCGACCGGCTGTGGTGGATCGGTACGCCGGCGAAGGCCAGGTCGCTACTTACGGCTTCGAGTAGATCGCCTGTGCGACTCGCGCGCAGATAGTCCGACATGGTCACCAGATCCGGCTGCGCTGACCAGCGCAGCACCCGTCTGAGAACGGCTAGCAGCTGTGGCCAGTCGCGGTGGACGGGCAGCTCGTCCGATCCGCTCCCGAGCAGGGCCGCCCACGCGTGACGGTCGGCGACATAGCGCTGTTCGCCGCCGACGGTGAACGCGGACACGACGCCTGCGGCGCTGAGGCCCGCGAGCGCGTCGTGGACGTTGCGCTTCGCGTAGCCCGTCGATCGCGCGAGGGTCTGCGCGTTGACCCATGGCGCCTCCGTGGTCAGCAGGACGCGAACGACCTCCGCGCGGATGCCCACCCCGAGAACCTGCCGCAGGCGGAAGGCCAGGTTGATGGGCGCCATTGGATCGGGCGGCCGGGACTTGTGCGACGGTGAGAGCGCCGGCCGCAGCCACCCGGCGGATGCAAAGGCCTCGTCGGCGGTGCCAAGTTGGATCTTGGGTCGAAACAGCGCCCGTAGTGTCGACGGGGCGGTCTCGTTCATCCTGATGCCGAGCCGTGCGCGTGGATGCTGGCGGGCGAGCCATGCGAGCGCAGCTGCGGCGAGCGACCTGTCGGTCTCGTCGATGCACATCGCTCGAAGCCGCCGGACGCTGAGCAGGCGCTCGTTGACGAGCATCCAGTCGAGAAGCTCGTCGAACAGGCGTGGCTCCACTCGAGCGACCTCGAGCGTGAAGACGATCAGCGCCTCGGGGTCCTGTGCCCACGCGCTGTGTCTATGTGGCGTCGCCAGCATGCCCATTTGCGCCCACTCATCCCAGGCGAACGCTACGAGCTGATCGCTGAGCCGGCGGTTAAGGGCCGATGCGTCCATCGTCAATCCCGAAGTGGGCGAGCACGCGGGTCAGCTCGTCGCGATAGCCGTCTGACGGATCGTGAGTCTGGCTCCAGCGGGCCGCGTCGAGCAGCTCTCGCTCGGTCGGCGCCAATGCTTCGAGGTCAGCGAGGTGCTTGCCGGCGCCCTGGTCGACCGTTGCGTAGAGCTTCAGGTAGATCTGGTCGACCCGCGATGCGAACAGGATCTCCAGGCTCGGTCCGAAGGCCCGGCGTTGCACACGCTCCGCGAAGCCCTCGGGTAGTCCGAGCTCGAGCAGCGAGGCGGGTCCGGGATTCAGCCAGTCGTCGGCCAGCCCAAAGTCACGGGCGACCGTGTGAGCGGCATCGACCAGCGCGGTGGGAAGCGGCTGCGCTGAAAGCAACTCGTTGTCGTCGACGATCGCGAGCACGTCGACGTCTCTCGTGGCGCGAGAGACGAGCCCCAGCGCCAGCAGCGCAGAGCCGCCGACCACAGCGAGGGTGTAGTGCTCGCCACGTGCCGCGAGCTGCTCACCAAGCGCTCCGAGCAGTTCCGAGGTTGCTCGCGCGCTATCGATCGGGCCGTCAGGCATCCTGATCCAGGATGTTATACATCTCGCATGGATTGTTCAACGTCAGGGAGCTGGCGAGCGTCCATCGCCGACGTGCAGGACCTCCATCTCTATCTGCAAACCCAGACAAAAGCAGATATTGGGCGGGCTGGGCCCGCCGTTTTCCGTAATCCGAGGCTGATTTCTTCCGCAATCTGAGGCCCCGTTCTGCCGCGATCCGATGTTCCCGAGCGGGACAATTACGGGGTTTTGCGGCCGATTTGGGCCAAAATGTCCCGCTCGGGACATCCGCACGGCCCTACCCCTCGCTCTGCGCCCCCACCCGCTCGAGAAACCCCCGGATCGTCTCGTTGACCAGCTCCGGGCGCTCCTCCGCCAGCCAGTGGGTCGCGCCCTCCACCTCCACGAACTCGAGGTCTGGGACGTAGCGCTCGAGGCCCGCGTGCGACGCCGGCCGGATCCAGCGGTCGGCCGTCGGGTACATCACCAGCGTCGGCACCGTCACCGTCAGCGGCGCGATGTGCCTGACGATGTTGCCGTTCGCCGGCGTGCCGTCCAGCGCCGGAGGGCCCTGGCCCTCGGCGTGGAACCAGCGCAGCGCGCCCGCCATCGCGCCAGGCCGTCTCCAGCTGTCCATGTACGCGTCGAGGTCCTGCTGGCGCATGAACGGCTCATTCAGTGAATCGCGCAATACCTGGAAGTCTCCAGCGGAGAAGATCTCCGCCGCATCCGAGCGGCGCGCCGTCAGCATATACGCGCTCGCCCGCTGCTGGTCTGCGTCGTGGTGCAGCGCCAGGTCGAACAGCGCCGGGTGGGGGGTGTCCAACACGACGAGCGCGCTCAGCATCTCCGGGTGGTGCAGCGCGAACGACCACGCCACCGCACCGCCCACGTCGTGCCCCACCAGCACAAAGCGCTCATAGCCGAGGTGCTCGACGAGCTGGCGCACGTCCTCCACCAGCGAGCAAGTCAGGTAAGCGTGCACGTCCTGCGGCTTCGACGACAGGTTGTAGCCGCGCATGTCCGGCGCCACCGCCAGGTGGTCGCGCGAGAGCTCCGCCAGCTGGTGGCGAAACTGGTACCAGCACTGCGGAAACCCATGCAGGAACACGATCAGCGGACCGTCGCCCGCCCGCGCGTAGTGGACGTCGACGCCGTTCACCGTCGCCGTCTCGTGCTCCATCGCAGCTTCGGTTGGGGTGTGCTGCTCTGAGAGTGTCATCGCGGTTCTCCTTCGTACGGTCATCGGGATGGATGTGACACAAACTCAGCCAAAGGTCGCACATGTGGGCCGGCATATCTCGCGACTTTCGGTCATCTTCAACGGCCGGCCACCAATCTTCGGTATTTCCTAGACACCAACAGTTCGATATGACACGGTGTGCCCGTGACCGCCGACTCCGCCTCAGCCGTGCGCAGCGAGCGCTTCCTTGCACTGCACCGGCAGGAGTGGCCGCTGCTGCTCGCCAACGCCTGGGACGTCGGCTCCGCGAAGCTGCTCGCGTGGCTCGGCTTCCAGGCGCTCGCCACCACCAGCAGCGGCTTCGCCGCCGGGCGCGGGCGCGGCGACTACGCCGTCACCCGCGAGGAGGCGCTCGCGCATGCCGCCGAGGTCGTCGCCGCCACCGAGCTGCCCGTCTCAGCCGACTTCGAGGACGGCTTCGCCGCCAGCGCCGACGGCGTCGCCGAAACCGTCAGCCTCGCACTCGACGCCGGCCTCGCCGGCTGCTCGATCGAGGACTGGTGCTCCGGCGAGCAGCACCTGTACAGCATCGACGCCGCCGCCGAGCGCGTCGCCGCCGCAGCGCACGCCGCGCACGACGGCTTCGTGCGGCTCGTGCTCACCGCGCGCGCCGAGAACCACCTGCGCGGCAACCCCGACCTGCGCGACACCATCGCCCGCCTGCAGGCCTACCAGGAGGCCGGCGCCGACGTGCTCTACGCGCCCGGCGTCGACCGCCCCAAGGACCTGCGCGTGCTGCTCGCGTCCGTCGACCGGCCCGTCAACGTGCTCGCGCGCCCCACCACCCCGCCCGTAGCCGAGCTCGGCGCGCTCGGCGTCAAGCGCGTGTCGGTCGGCGGCGCCTTCGCGTTCGCCGCCTACGGCGCCGTCGTCGAGGCCGCAAGCGAGCTGCTGCACAAGGGCACCTACGGCTTCACCGAGCTCTCAGCCGCCGGCTCCAAGGCCGCACGCGCCGCCTTCGACCGCTGAGCGCGCGTCGCTAGTGCAGAATGGCGGTGATGAGCGTCACGCCGAACGCCGTGACAGAAGGCGCAAGCGCCGAGCGGGCGCCGCGCAACCTGATTCTCGCGGCGATGATCTTCGCCGTCGCGATGACGTTCATCGACCAGACGATCGTCTCGATCGCCGCGCCGCAGGTGCAGAAAGAGCTCCGGCTGACGAGCACCGACGTGCAGTGGGCGATCAACGCGTACCTGCTGTCGCTCGCTGCGCTGTTCGCGTTCGGCGGGCGGCTCGCCGACACCGTCGGGCACCGCAGGATGGTCACGCTCGGCGTCGTCGTCTTCGCCGGCGCCTCCGCCATGTGCGGGCTCACGCCCAAGGGCAGCATCGCCGAGGCGTGGATCGTCACCTTCCGCGTCATCCAGGGCGCGGGCGGCGCGATCATGTTCCCCGCCGCGCTCGCGATCGTCGTGCAGACGTTCGCGCTGCGCGAACGCGGCCGCGCGCTCGCGATCTTCTTCGGCATCGCCGGCGGCCTCACCGCCATCGGCCCGATCCTCGGCGGCTACCTCACGCAGTGGACGTGGCGGGCGATCTTCTGGGTCAACATCCCCGTCGCCATCGTCGCGCTGGTGCTGATCGTCCTCTCCAAGCCGAGCACCGAGTACAGGGCCGCGCGCATGGACTACCGCGGCCTGCTGCTGATCGCCGCCGGCGTCGCGCTCAGCGTGTTCGGCTTCCAGCAATCCGCCGTCTGGGGATGGGGCAACCCCGCCACCGGCGCGTGCGTCGCCGCCGGCGCCGCCATCCTCGTCCTGTTCGCCGCCGTCGAGATGCGCACCGCCTCGCCGCTGATCCAGGTGAGCATCTTCCGCATCCGCGCATTCCTCGTCGAGAACCTCGTGCTGTTCGTCGCGATGCTCGTGTTCATCCCCGTGTTCTTCTTCGGCAGCGAGTACGCCCAGATCGCGCTCGGCAAGACCCCCTCGCAGGCCGGCCTCGTGCTGCTGTACTTCTTCATCGGCTTCGTCATCGCCGCGCAGATCGGCGGGCGGCTGCTCGACCGCGTCGGCGCCAAGCGCCCCGTCGTCATCGGCTGCGTGCTTGCCGCCGTCGGCTTCTGGCTATGGGCGGGGAAGGTCACGGGCCTCGACTTCGGCTCGCAGGAGGCGGACATCGTCATCGCCGGCGCCGGCATGGGCATGATGCTCGGTCCCGCCAACACCGACGCCGTCAACCGCGCCTCCCGGCTCTCCTACGGCGAGGCAACCGGCATCACCCAGACCGTTCGCAACTACGCCGCCAGCCTCGGCCTCGCGATCCTCGGCACGATCCTCGTCTCGCAGATGCGCTCGCGCATCGTCATCTCGCTGATCGCCAAAGGCGTTTCCAGCGCGCGGGCGCACACGCTGGCTTCGCACCTCTCCCAATCGCAGTCCGACGGCGGCAGCGTCGCCTCGATCCCGCACTTCGTGCGGCTCGACTTCGCCTACGCCACCCGCTCCGTGCTCTACGTCATGGCCGCCGTCATGATCGCCGCCGCCGTCGTCGCGTTCCTCGGGCTGCAGCACGGGGTACAGGAGAGCGTCACTCCAGAGTGATACTCTGTGCATATGCCGAGCGGGCCGCGCACCCACAGCGAGCCATCGCCTGACACGCGGGAGCGTATCCTCGACGCCGCGCTCGCGTGCTTCACCGAGTCCGGCTACGAGCAGACCACGATCGCGCGCATCCGCGAGCGCAGCGGCGTCTCCAACGGAGCGCTGTTCCATCGCTTCCCCACCAAGGAGGCGATCGCGGGCGCGCTGTACGTGGACGCGATGGCCTCCTTCCAGCAGGGCCTGTGGGAGCTGCTGCGACGCCGGCCGCGCTCGCTGCACGCGGCCGTCCGCGGCACGATCGCCCACCAGCTGCGCTGGATCGAGGACAACCAGGACCGTGCGCGCTTCCTCTACGCGCGCGGTCACCTCGACTGGGACGGCCCCGCCGGCGCGCAGCTGCAGGAGCTCAATCGCGACCTCGCGCAGGCGTATCGCGACTGGATGGCGCCGCTGCTCGAGAGCGGGCAGATCCGACCGATGTCGATGCTCATGATCAACGCCATCGTCGCCGGCCCCGTTCACGCCATCGCCCAGCGCTGGCTCGCCGGGCAGCTGCGCTCTCCCCTGAGCGCGTACCTCGACGAGCTCGCCGACGCCGCCTGCGCGGGGCTTAGCGGGACCTCAGCGCCCAGCAGGCGCCGCCCGCGCTCGCTCGCGCGTCACGGCCGCATCACGCTCGAGCTCGTCTCCGACGACGGCAGCGTGATCGCCGACGGCCACGCCACCGCGGAGCTCCACCCGGTGCCCGCGGGGACGGCCGCCGCACGCACGGTGACGGCCGCGGCGGGCGCGGGAAGCGCGGTGAGCGCGGGGAGCGCGGGGAGCGCGGGGAGCGCGGCATGAGCCTGCCCGCAGACGTCGAGCGCCGGGGCGATGTGACGATCCTGCATCTGCGCGACGGCGAGAACCGCTTCAACCCGCCGATGCTCGACGCGATCGGCCTGGCGCTCGGGGAGCTCGAACAGAGCACCGATCCCGGCGCGCTCGTGATCGTCGGCGAGGGCAAGTTCTTCTCCAACGGCCTCGACCTCGAGTGGATGGGCTCGGCCCCGCCCGGCGGCGCGGAGGAAGTCCTGGCAGGCGTGCACGCGCTCTACGCCCGCCTGCTCGCGTTCCCGACCGCCACCGTCGCCGCGATCAACGGCCACGCGTTCGCCGCCGGGGCGATGCTCGCGCTCGCGTGCGACACGCGCGTCATGCGCGAGGACCGCGGCTACGTATGCCTGCCCGAGGTCGACATCGGCTTCGCGTTCACGCCCGGGATGACCGCGCTGATCAAGGCGCGGCTGTCGCCCGCCGCCGCCCAGCGGGCGATGGTCACCGGTGCGCGCTTCGCCGCCCCGCAGGCGCTCGCCGCCGGCATCGTCGACGCCGCCGTGCCCGCCGAGCAGGTGCTCGACGTGGCCGTCGATCAGGTCGCCGCGCTCGTCGGCAAGCCGCGCGCGACCGTCGCCGCGATCAAGCGCGGGCTCTACGCCGAGGAGCTCGTCGCGCTCGAATCCCCCGGGTAGCCTGGATGTCGGTGGATCTCGACGGGCTTCGCGAGCCGATCGTGCAGGCGCCGCTGGCGGGCGGCGCGTCGACCCCCGCGCTCGCCGCCGCCGTCGCCGAGGCCGGCGGGCTGGGGTTCCTCGCCGCTGGCTACAAGACGCCCGACGCGCTGCGCGAGGACATCCGCGAGCTGCGCGCGCGCAGCGCCGAGCCGTTCGGCGTGAACCTGTTCGCGCCGCCCGCCGACGACGATGGCAACGCCGAGGCACTGGTGCGTTACGCGGCGAGCCTGCGCGAGGAGGCCGAGCGCTACGGCGCCCCGCTCGGCGAGCCCCGTCACGACGACGACCACTACCCCGCCAAGCTCGAGCTGCTGCTCGCCGAGCGCGTCGCGATCGTGTCGTTCACGTTCGGCTGCCCGCACGCGGACGTCGTCACGCGGCTGCACGAGGCGGGCGCCGATGTGTGGGTGACGGTCACCAACCCCGACGAGGCGCTCACGGCGCGCGCGGCCGGCGCCGACGCGCTCGTCGTGCAGGGCTTCGAGGCCGGCGGCCACCGCGGCTTCTTCGAGGACCGCGCCGACGCCGAGGATCTCGGGCTGCTCGCGGCGCTGCGCCTGGTTGCCGACCGCGTCGAGCTGCCGCTGGTGGCGGCCGGCGCCATCGCCGACGGCGCGTCGGTCGCCGCCGTCCTCTGCGCGGGCGCGGTGGCGGCGCAGGTCGGAAGCGCGCTGATGCTCACGCCGGAGGCCGGCACCGCGCCGGCGCACCGCGCCGCGCTGGCCTCATCCGGCGCGACGCGGCTCACGCGCGCGTTCAGCGGCCGCCAGGCGCGCGGCATCGTCAACCGCTTCCTGCGCGAGCACGACGCCGACGCGCCGATCGCCTACCCGGACGTCCATCACCTGACCACGCCGATCAGGGCGGCCGCGCGCGCGGACGGCGACGCGGAGGCGATCAACCTGTGGGCCGGCCAGACGCACGCGCTCGCGCACGCCGAGCCGGCGGCCGAGGTCGTGCGGCGCCTGGGCGCGGAGGCGCGCGAGGCCGTCCGCGCGCTCGCGAACAGGCTCGACGAGCGCGGCTGAGCTCACCGGCGGCGCCGTCGTTGTAGCGCTCGGCCGCTGCCCTGAGCCGAGCGCCCCCTCAGCTTCTGACAGCCACGCTCAGCCCGCCGTCGGCGACGAGCGTCTGCCCGGTCACGTACGAGGACTCTTCGCCAATCAGAAACAGCGCGCAGCGCGCGATCTCCCACGCGCTGCCCTGGCGGCCGGCGGGGATGCGCACCTCCGCGCGGGAGGGGTTCAGCTGCGTGGCGAGCCTGCCGAGCGAGGTGTCGATCAGCCCGGGGGCGAGCACGTTCACGCGCACGTGCGGCGCGCCCTCGACGGCCGCGTTGCGGCACACCGCCTCGAGCGCCGCCTTCGATGCCGCGTAGGAGGGGATCGGCATCGTCTCGCGCGCAGCCAGCGATCCGATCAGCACGACCGTGCCGCCCTCTTCGAAGCTCGCGAGCGCCTCCCTGCAGCCGAGGAAGTGCGAGCGCAGGTTGACCGCCATCACCCGGTCCCAGTCCTCCACGGAGGTGCCCGCGAACCCGAGCCCCGCGCCGATGCCGACGTTCATCACCAGCCCGTCCAGGCCGCCGAACACTTCGCGCCCGCGCGCGAACATCGCCGCGATGCCCACCTCCTCGGCGGCGTCGGCGAGCACGCCAACGCACTCGGCGCCCTGCTCGCGCACCAGCGCTTCGGTCACCGCCAGGCTCGCCGCGTCGACGTCGGCCAGCACCAGCGCCGCGCCCTCGCTCGCGAACAGCACCGACATCGCGCGGCCGTTGCCCACCGGGGGATCCTCCAGGCCATGGTCCTGCTGGCCGGCTCCAACAATCAGAACTCGTCTGCCGGCCAGCCTCCCAGGACGCATACCAGTTGCCATGTGCGCCTCCATCCAACGCCATCCTACGGCGCGCACATGCGGCACGTTCGGCGCCGCGAGAAGTCGCGTGCTATGGTGCCCGCCGCCACGTGGCCGAGGGAACCCGGTGGGAATCCGGGACTGACGCGCAACGGTATGGGCGGGCGGTCGAAAGGACCGCAGAGCCCGAGTCCGAGTACTCGCTGGGTGGCACCTGACATACGGACCCTGCTCTCGCGATGGGGCGGCGGGTCGTGACCTCTCTCGCTTCTCGGGGGGACGGCGCAACCACCGCCCCCTAACAGAAGGAGATCCATCTGATGCGACCCATCACCCGTCGGCCCGCGCCGTCCGCGCTCGCCGTCCGCTCATGCCTGTTGGCAGCCATGCTCGCGCTCGCGTTCGCGGCGCCGGCAGCGGCGGCGAAAAAATCCTCACCCGCACCGAAGGAGGCGACCGAATGGCTCGCCTCGCAGCTGCAGCCGAGCGGCGAAGGCTCCTACTGCGAACTGTTCGGCGAAGAATCCGTCGGCGAGACGATCGAATGCTCGCTCGCGTTCAAGGCCGCCGGCTCGAGCTTCAACGCGCAGCGCGAAGCGACATACAAATGGGCGCTCGCCAACAAGAGCAGGTACGTGGGCAGTGAACCGTGCGCGACGACGAGCAAACCGCTGTCGGCCGGCGCGGTCGCAAAGCTCGCGCTCGGGGTCCTGGCCAACGGCGGCAACCCCGAAGCCGTCGAAGGGCGCAACCTGATCGCCGACCTCGAGTGCCTGCAGGTCGGCTCCGGGCCTGAAGCGGGTAGGTTCAGCGACAAGAACCAAACCAACTTCTCCGACGTGTCCGGCCAGTCGCTGGCGATCGTCGCGCTGAAGGCGTGCGAAGCGGGCTGCGCGAGCAAACCGAGCCTCAAAGCCTCGATCGAAGCCGGCGCCGCGTATCTGGTCAAGCAGCAGTGCGCGGACAGCAAGCCCAAAGCGCTGAACGGCGCGTTCCGCTCGACGATGGGCCTGCCCGCGAGCACCTGCAACGCCGAACCGCCGTTCGGGGAAGAAAGCGAAAACGAAAACGCGGTCGAAGTCGACTCCACCGGCACCGCCGTGCAGGCGCTGCTGACGGCCGGTACGGCCGAATCGAAATCGGCGGCGCAGGCGGCCCTGAAGTGGCTCAAGAAGGAGCGCAAGAAATCGCAGTACTGGGAGAACTACTGCAGCTTCACCGAATCGTCGGTGCCGTTCGCGAGCGTCAACAGCACCGCGCTCGCGATGATGGCCGACGTCGAGGGTGGCGTCTCCTTCGGCAAAGCGCAGAAATGGCTGGATGGGATCGTCGAAGCGCAGCCCGCGGGCGAAAAGGGCCTGCCGGCGTGCACGGAAGCCGGTCCGCCCGAGGTGCTCGCCACCGCGCAGGGCATTCTCGGCATGTACGCGACGACCTACCCCCGTCTGGTGGGGCTGCCGTAGACGCATGCGTCGCAAGCCGCTCGCCCTGTGGGTCTGTCTCGCGCTGCTCGGCGGCGCGACGCAGGCCCCCGGGGCGGCGGCGTACGTGGCGAACCCCGACCCGGGCCTGATCGAACGCTGGGAACCGTGCGAACCGGACACCGGGGTCACGGTGATCGTCGACGAACGCGAGCTCGGCGCGCAGCTGGTCTACGTCGGCTGCGCCCTCGGCGAACAGGCCGACGGCGTGGAAGCGCTCCAGCACGCGGGCTTTCAGCTGGAAGGCACCACCGGCTACGGGCTCGCGTTCATCTGCCGCATCGACGGCGAGCCGACGCCCGCAGAACAGCCGTGCATCACCACGCCGGGGTCCGGCGCCTACTGGTCCTACTGGCGCGGCAAGCCCGGCGGCCGCTGGCAGTTCAGCGGCGTCGGCGCCGAGAGCCCGCAGAGTCGCTCGCCGGTGGGATCGGTCGAAGGCTGGTCGTTCGGGGGCGGCGCGCCCCCGCGGATCGAACCGATGGACGGCAGCGGCCCGTCGTCGTTTCGGCTGCCGCCGCCGCAGGAATCATCGGTGATCCCCGAGCTGCTCGCGCGAGAATGGCTCGCGCCGGTCCTCGACAAGACCGCCGCCCAGGCGGAAGAACTAGAAGCGAAGAACGCCTCCGAACACCCCGACGCCGAAGAACTGCTGCCGAGCGCCATCGCGCTCGCCCGCGCCGGCGTGCAGCCGGAAAAGATGCAGCGGGTCGTCGAATGGCTGGCGCGCAGCTGCGAAGAAAAGAAGCACGTCACCGTCGAAGGCTGTCCGCTGCGCGAACTCGCCAACCCGAGCGCCGGGCATGGGCAGCAGAACGCCGAACGCTTCGCGCTCGCGGTGCTCGGCCTGCGGGCGCTCGGGCAGAGCCCCACGAGCTTCGCCGGGATGAATGTGCTCGGGACGCTCGAAGGCATGTTCAAGAGCACCGGCAAGGTCGAAAGCGAAGGCAAGGCCACCGAAGCCATCGAAGTGATCGCGCCGAGCGTGCTGGCGCTCGCCCGCGCTGGCACGCTGACGGAACCTGCACTCAAGACGGTGGACCTGATCCTCGCGCAGCAGAACAAGAGCACGGGCGGCTGGGAAACCACGACGGCCGTCGAGACGCTGGCAATCGAAGCGCTCCGCGCCGCAGACGAACAGGACGCGGGCGTGCTCGGGCACGGCCGGCAAGAAGAGATTCAGCATGCGCTGGAACTGGCCGGCGGCTACCTGGAAGGCATCCAGGAAGGCGAAGGCGGCGTTCGCGAAGAGGCAAGCCCGAGCTCCGTATATGACCCCAGTGTCAAATCGACCGCGCTCGGCGCCGTCGGGCTGGCGCTGAGCGGCCGCCACCAGGCCGCAGCCGAACTGGCGGCGCGGTGGGTCTCGCGCTACCAGGTGACCGCCGAATACGCCGGCGTCGGCAACCCCGCGACGCACGAACAGACGCCCGCCGAAGACGTGATCGGCGCGTTCCTGCCAGGTGAAGCCGCGCTCCGTAACGCGCTCGTCAGCGGGGTCGGCTCCAACAGCCACGGTCTGTACTACGAAGCGCAACTGCCGACCACCGACGCGCTGCTCGCGCTGGTCACCGCCGGCCCCTACGGCCCGTATGACGCCGCCTTCGCCGAGCAGTCGCTGCTGTTCGAAACGCGCACCGTCGGCTCGCGGAGCAAATCGCTGGCGGCCACGCTGAGCAACGACGACGTGCGGCCGATCACGATCGCCACCGTCGGCGTCACCGGCGCCGAGGCCGGGGACTTCAGCGTCGCCGGCGGCAGCTGCGCCGGCGCGACGCTCGCGCCGGGCGAAAGCTGCGAGCTGTCGGCCAGCTTCGATCCCACCGCGACGGGCCTGCGCGAAGCGCTGCTGCAGGTGTCGCTGCAGGGCAGCGCGCAGAAGCTCGAGCTGGCGGTGACCGGCACCGGCGTGCCCGAAAGCGCGCCTGACGACACCGGCAACGAAGAACCCAAGCCGGGGCAGAGCATGTCCTCCGGCTCGCAGGAAGTGCTGGACAGCCAGACGGCGAGCCCCGCGAGCGTGCAGACGCCGCGCCTGGATGGGTTGGGCGCCGGCCAGGGGCTCGTGGGCGTGAGCTGGCAGGTGCTCGCACCCGGGGTCGGCCCGAGCTCGTGGACGATCTCCTCGCAGACGCTCGGCGTCGCGGGCGCCGGCTACGTGACCAGGGCCAGCGGCAGCGCGAGCGCGACCTCTGCCCTCGTGAAGCTCCCCGCCGGAGCCGCCTACGAGCTGCAGATCACCCTCACCGACGCGCTCGGACACAGATCGACCGCGACGATCGGCAGGGTGCTCGTGCCCTACGACGATCGCTCGAGCGGCCTTCGCTACCACGGCAGCTGGCAGCGTGTGAAACAGGTCGGCGCGTGGCTCGACACCGTCAGCCGCGGCTCCGCCGGCGCCCAGGTCTCGCTGCGGCTGGCCGCGGGGAGGCCCGTGTTCGTGCTGCGCGCCACGTCCGCCGCCGCGAAGGTGGAAGTGCGTGCGGGGACCTACCGTCAGGTGTTCACGATCGCCAAGGGCCCGGCCGGAGCCCTGCGCCAGATCACGGCGCTCGAGCGCTCGACGGCGGGGCCGGTCACCCTGCAGGTGCTGAAAGGAACGGTCGATCTCGATGGCGTGGCCGACGAAGGCTAGGGGCGCGCGAAGCGTGCTGCGCGCGGCGGCCCTCAGCCTCGCGATGGGCGTGCTGCTCGCCGGGTGCACAGCCGGCTCTGCGCTCGCGGCGCCGAACAACGAAGCCAACAAGCATCGGCTGGACAGCACCGTGCGCTTCCTCGAGAACGCGCAGAACAGCGACGGTGGGTTCAGCGCCAACGGCAACGCCGGGGAACCATCCGATCCCGAATTCACCCCGTGGGTTGCGATCGCGCTGGCCTCCGCCGGCATCAACCCCCAGAACCAGTCCAAGCCGGGTGGCGAAAGCTCCTTCAGCTACCTGGCCGATCGCGCCGGCAGCCTCGCGGCGACGACCGAATTCGAGCGCGTGCTGCTCGTCGTCGACGCCGCCGGCACCTCCCCCCGGGACTTCGGTGGCGTCGATCTCCCGCAGGCGATCGTCCATCGCCAGCTCCCCGCGGGCGGCTTCTCAGACGAAGCAGGCGGAAAGACACCGTCGGTCGCCGACACGGTGTTCGCGATCCTCGCGCTCAGCCCAGTCCAGGAAGCGCCGGCCCAGGAAGCCGTGGGGAGCGCCGTCGAATGGCTCGAGGCGGCGCAGAACACCGACGGCAGCTGGCCCGCGGAATGCCCCAGGAACGTTCCCGGCTGCGGGAGCGACCCGCCGGGGGAAGTCGACATGACAGCAGCCGCCGTGGAGGCGCTGAACGCCGCGGCTAGGCACGACACCGAAAATCAGCGCAAAGCCTTCGCGTTCCTGCGCGCCGCCCAGGACCCCGATGGCGGCTTCCCGGAGTTCCCGGGCGAAGCCGAAGCGAACACCGCGTCCACCTCCTGGACGGTCCAGGCGATCTGGTCGGCCGCAGAGAGCCCCGAAACATGGACGGCTAAGGGCTCGGGCAAGGAACCGCTGGGCTATCTGGAATCGATGCAGCACGAAGACGGCAGCATCCAGTGGAAGGCGAGCAGCGACCCCAACACGGTGTGGATGACCGCCTTCGCCGCCCCCGCGTTCAGCGGCGAGCCGCTTCCGATTGCGGCCGTCCCCCTGGCGGTTCCCAGCAGCACGCCACCGGGCGGCGACGGCGTGGTCACGGGCGGCGGCGGCGAAGGCGCGCCGCTGTTCAGCCGGCCCCAGCCTCAGAGCGAGGGCCACACTCCCGGGGGCGCGAGGCAGCTGCGCCGCGGACGTAACGCGAAAGCCAGCAAACATCCTCGCGAGGCCGCCACTCGCCGCCGCGCACCAGCGCTGGCGATCACGAACGCGGGCGCGGGCAAGCGCTCCGTGTCCCCCCCGAACGGTCACCGTCGCGGAACCGGGTCCGGCTCGGCCGCTCCCACGGTGACCGGCCTGCTGATGAACGCCTCCGACGACACGCCAGTGAGCGACGCACAGGAATCTGGTGCACCGGGCCTGCGCAGCGCCAGCGTGAGCGCAGGCTCGTCGCGCTGGCTGGCGATCGCCATCGGCGGCCTGATTCTCGTGCTGATCCTGACCGGCGCGCAGCTGGAGCGCCGGCGCCCGCAGGTGATTCTGTGAGGGCTGATCGATGAGCACGCTCGCCGCCGCAGGCGGCATCGCCGAAGCGCTCGCGCGGATCGCCTCCGCGCTGCAGACCCCCGTGCTCGTGCTCGCGCTGCTCGTGCTGCTGATCGGCGCGATCGAGACCGGGCGCTTCGCCACCGAGCTGTGGTCGCGCAGGCGCGCGGGCCGCGGCTCGCTGCGCGTGCTCGTGCGGCAGGTCCTCGCCGACCCCGCCCAGGCCGCCGCGCTCAGTCACCGCGCGCCGAGCGCGTTCGCCGCCGACGCGCTCGTGCAGATCGCGCGCGCGGTTCTCGCCGGCGACGGCGCCGGGGTCGAGTACGCGCTCGCCGACTACGAGCTGGCCGTCGAGCGACGCCTGGAGCGCACGCGCATCCTCGTGCGCGCCGGGCCCGCGCTCGGGCTGATGGGCACGCTGATCCCGCTCGCCCCCGGGCTCGCCGCGCTCGGCCATGGCGACGTGGCGACGCTGGCCACGGACCTGCGGACCGCGTTCGCGGCCACGACGATCGGGCTGCTCGTCGGCACCGTCGCGTTCGCGCTCACGCTCACGCGCACGCGCATGTACACCGAAGATCTCACCGCGCTTGAGCGCGCCACCGCGCCGCCTCCGGGGGCCGGGCGATGACGCGCCGCACGGGCCTCGGCCGCCACAGCGGGATCAGGGAGGCTGCCGGGGACCCGCTCGACGGCCTCGTGAACCTGTTCGACATCGGCATCGTGCTCGCCGTCGCATTCCTGATCGCAGGTCTCGGCCTGACGCTCAACCGCTCCGCCCACCGCCTGCAGCAGCGCACGCCCACCGCGCAGCACGCGCAGACGCTGCCCACGCCCGCCGGCGCGCCCGTCGCCAGCGGCCATGGCGAGCCCGTCGGCACGGTCTACAGGCTCAGCGACGGCCAGCTCGTGTACGTCCAGAAGCAGCGATGAGAGCGCTCGCCACAGCCCTCGCCGGCGTGCTCGGCGCGGTCGCGCTCGCCGGTTGCGGCCTCGGCGCCGGCGCGGCGCCCAAGGACGTCAGCCTGCTCGTCACGAGCGACTTCGGCGCCCGCGTGCTGCCCGCCGCCGGGCCCCTGCAGGTGAAGGGGCAGGAGACCGCGATGAGCCTGCTCGAGCGCAACTACCGCGTGGCCACCAGCGACGGGGGCGGCTTCGTGCAGAGCGTCGACGGGCTCTCCGGCGGGCGTGAACGAGGCGCGCCGGTCGACTGGTTCTACTACGTCGACGGCGTCGAAGCGAACACCGGAGCGGACGCGACGAACGTGCGCTCCGGCGAGAGCATCTGGTGGGACAGGCACGACTGGAGCCAGACCGACGGCACCCCGGCCGTCGTCGGGTCGTTCCCCGAGCCGTTCCTGCACGGCATCGGGGGAAAGCGGCTGCCGGTGCGCGTCGAATGCGCGACCGTCGCCGGCTACGCGTGTCGCACCGTCGCCGCGCGCCTGCGCGCCGTCGGCGTACCCGCGGTGATGGGCGCGATCGAGGGCGCCCGCGCGCCGGGGTCGCTGCGGGTGCTCGTCGCGCCATGGGCGAGCATCGCGCGCGAACCGGCCGCCCGGAGCCTCGCGTCCGGCCCGCGCGCGAGCGGCGTGTTCGCCCGCTTCTCTGCGGACGGAGGGGCGCTGGCGCTGCTCGAAGGCGACGGGCAGACGGCGCGGACGCTGCGCGCCGGCGCCGGCCTGATCGCAGCGACCCGGAGCGGCGAAGACCCGCCCGTGTGGCTCGTCACCGGCACCGACGGCCAGGGCGTGGAGCTCGCAGCGCGCGCGTTCGACCAGCCCACGCTGCAGGACCGCTTCGCGGTCGCGCTCTCGCGCGGCGGCGCGACCGCGCTGCCCGTGGATCGGACGTCGACCCGATGAGCGCGACCCCGCTGCCGGTGGATCGGACGCAGACGCGATGAGGGCCGCCCCGCTCCTCTACCGCCGCCTGCCCAGCCCGCTGCACGCGACGCGCGCGGGCGTGGCAGCGCTGTGGGCGGCGTCGCTGTCGGCTGCGGCGCTCGTGCTGTTCCACCCGCTCGTGCTGCTCGCGCTGCTCGCCGGCGTGCTCGGCGCCGGCGCCTGGGCGGGCGTCGGGTCCGCGCTCGCGCGCTCGGCGCGCACGGCCGCGATCGTCTCGCTGCCGATCGTGCTCGTCAACGTGCTCGTCTCGCGCGAGGGCCTGACCGTCTTCGCGCGGCTCGGCGATCTCGGCCCCTTCGGCCAGGGCGACCTCACGGTCGAGGCGCTCGTGTACGGAGCGGTGGTCGCCCTGAAGGTGGCACTGCTGATGCTCATAACCACGCTTGCCAGCCTCGCGATCGACCCCGACGAGCTGCTGCGGATCCTGCGGCGGCTGTCGTTTCGCACCGCGCTGACCGCGTCGCTGGCCACGCGCATGCTGCCGCTGCTCGCCGCCGACGCGCAGCGACTGGCCGAGGCGCAGCGCACGCGCCCCGGCGGTGCGCCGCGCGGCGCGCGCGGGCAGGTTGCGCTGCTGCGCGCGATCGTCGGCGGCTCGCTCGATCGGGCGATGGACGTCGCGGCCACGCTCGAGGTCCGCGGCTTTGCGAGCGCGCGCCGCGCGCCGCGCCTGTCGCGCCCGTGGTCGCGCCACGACGTCGCCTTCCTCGCCTCTGCCGCGGCCGTGCTCGCGCTGGCCGTCTGCGGACGGCTCGTCGGGGCTGCGAGCTTCGACGCCTACCCCGAGCTGCACATGCCCGTCAGCGCCGGCACGATCGCGCTGTCCGCCGGTCTCCTCGCGGCCGCGCTGCTGCCGTTCGCCGATCGCAGGGGGATCGACGCATGACCGCGCCGCTGCTGTCCTTCGAGCACGTCAGCTACAGCTACCCGGGCTCGCGGGCCCCCGCGCTCGAGGACGTGAGCATCGACGTCGCCCCCGGCGAGTTCTGCCTGCTCGCGGGTCTCTCCGGCCACGGCAAGTCGACGCTGCTGCGCGCCGCCTGCGGCCTCGTGCCGCACTTCCACGGCGGGCAGTTCGCCGGTCGCGTGACGCTCGCCGGCCTGGACACGCGCGAGCACGGGCCCGCCCGCCTCGGCGCATACGCCGGCGTGCTGTTCCAGGACCCGGAGACGCAGCTGGTGATGAGCACCGTGCGCGCCGAGCTGGCGCTGGCGCTCGAGAGCCGCGGCCACAGCTCGGCGGCGGTCGCGCGCGGCGTCGAGGAGGTCGCGCTCGCGCTCGGCATCGACGCGCTGCTCGAGCGCCCGACGCACGAGCTCTCCGGCGGCGAGAAGCAGCGCGTGGCGCTCGGCGCGGCGCTCGCCGGCAGGCCGCGGCTGGTGCTGCTCGACGAGCCCACCTCGCAGCTGGACCCGGTCGCCGGCGACGAGCTGATCGGGCTGCTGCGCCGGCTCAACCAGGAGTGGGAGACCACGATCGTGCTGGCCGAGCACCGCCTCGAGCGCTGCCTGTCCTCGGTCGATCGCGTGATCGCGCTCGAGCGCGGGCGCGTCGGCTGCGACTGCGACCCGCAGGCGTTCCTCGCGTGGGCCGCCGAGCGCTCGCCCGCGCTGCAGACGCCCGCCGCCACGCTGTTCGCGCTCGCGGGCCTGAGCCCCGCGCCGGCCGGCGTGCGCCAGGCCCGCGCGACGCTGCGCGCGCACGAGCTGCTCCCCGATGAGGAGCACGCGCACGCCGGCGGGCCGGCGCTGGCCGGCGAGTCGGCGCCGCGCCGATCCACCGCGAGGACGAGGACGCGCCGCTTGGCCAGGCCGGCGGCCGCGCTCGAGTGCGACCGCGTGTGGCACGAGCTGCGCAGGGGGCCCGCGATCCTGCGCGGCGTCTCGCTGCGGGTGCAGCCGGGCGAGAGCATCGCGCTGATGGGGCGCAACGGCGCCGGCAAGTCGACGCTGCTGCGCCACGCCGCCGGCCTGCTCGAGCCCACCCGCGGGCGCATCTCCAGCTGGGGCAGGGTGGCGCTCTTGCTACAGAACCCCGGCGACTACTTCGTGCGCGAGCGCGTCGCCGACGAGGCCCCAGCGCAGGCGCTCGCGGCGGTCGGACTGGCGCAGATGGCGCAGCGCAACCCGCGCGATCTCTCCGGCGGCGAGCGCCAGCGCCTCGCGCTCGCGATCGTCACCGGCTCGGGCGAGGAGCCGGCGCTGCTCGCGCTCGACGAGCCCACCCGCGGCATGGACCGCGAGGCCAAGGCGGAGCTCGCGCGCGAGCTCCGCCGCCGCGCCGAACGCGGGCAGGCGGTGATCGTCGCCACGCACGACCCCGAGTTCGCCGCCGCGTGCGCCGACCGCGCGATCCTGATGGCCGACGGGCGCGTGATCGCCGACGGCACAGCCCCGGAGCTGCTCGCCGGGGGCTGGTACTTCGCCACCGAGACCGCGCGCATCCTCTCCGGCGCCGCCGGCGCGCTGCTGCCCGAGCAGGGGGCCGCGCTGCTGCGCGCACGCGCGGCCGGCGGCGAGGGCCCCGCCAGCGGTGCGGGCTCCACTGGCGGCGAGGGTCCTGGCGACGGCGAGCCGCGTGCGCCCGCGATCGCCCCGGGAGCCGCCCGATGAGCTGGCCGCTCGCATCGTTCCTAGTCGTGGGAGTCGTGCTGGGCGTCGGTTGGCTCGCGTACGAGCGCAGGCGCCCCTCGGCGCGGATGGCAGCGGTCGTGGCGGTCATGTCCGCCCTGGCCGCGCTCGGGCGCGACGCGTTCGTGGCGCTGCCCGACGTCAAGCCGATCACCGCGATGACGCTCGTCGTCGGCTACGCGCTCGGGCCGCTCCCCGGCTTCGCCGTCGGCGCGCTCGGGATGCTCGCCTCCAACTTCGTACTCGGCCAGGGCCCGTACACGCCGTGGCAAATGGCGGCCTGGGGGCTCGTCGGTCTCGGTGGCGCGGCGCTCGGCAGGGCGAGCCGTCGCCGCGCCGGGCGCGTGCCGCTCGCGCTCGCGTGCGCGCTCGCGGCGCTGGTCGCTGGGGAGATCATGGACCTGTACACGTGGACGCTCGGCGCGGCCCACACGCCCGCGGCCTTCCTCGCGGTCGCCGGCTCGTCGCTGCCCTACGACGTCACAGGCGTCGTCGCGAGCTTCCTCTTCGGGCTGGCGTTCGCGCCCGAGCTCGCGCAGGTGCTCGCCCGCGCGCGCGTGCGTATGGACGTGACGTGGGTGGCCGCACCCGTCGGAGCGGGTCGGGCAGACGAGTCAGCCGTCTGATCGAGAGGACGACTCAAGTCGCGCGGTCAATCGAGGTCGAATGCGACGCGGATCGCCTCGCTCAAGACGGGCTCCTGACGGTCGAGCAGCACGCCGATCTGCGCTCCCAGTGCGCTTGCGGGGATAGTCGCGATGCTGTCGCAGCTCACCACCGAGGGTCCGGCGAGACCGTTGGCGGCGTCGACGGGCACCTCGGTCGACAGGCCGCGGATGGTGCTGGTGATCGGTGCGACCGTGACGGTCGCGAGATGCGGGCGCAGGAGCTCGCGCGTGAGGACCAGCGCCGGCCGGGCCTTGTCGAGCTGCGCGACGTGGATCGGGCGCATCAGTCGAGGTCGGAGGGCAGCCCGGCCACATACTCGGCGAGTCCCGCCAGCTCCGGATCAGGGCCGGTGCGGGCCAGGATCTCCGCGTCGCGCACGGCGAGCATGTGCCGTCGCTCGCGCTCGAGCGCATGCGCGACGACCGCCGCGCGGCTGCGTCCGGCGCCAGAGTCGACGACGCCGTCTACGAAGTCGACGAGCTCGTCCGGGAGTCGGACGGCGATCTGCTTGCTCATCCCATAATGGTAGCAAATTGGTAGCAGGTCGACGTTGCGCTCCGTCCAGGCCGGGTCACGATCCGCTGGGCGGCGCGCCGGCCGCCGCCAGCGCCGCGATGAACGGCGCGCGCGCCGCCGTGTCGCAGTACTCGCGTTCGAGCTCGCGCATGTCCGCGTCGGGGTCGGCGCCCGCGGGGAAATCCTGTCCGGGGCCGCACACCGGCTCAAGCGGCGAGCGTCCGTCCCACGGTGGGCCGGGGACGGTCGCGTCGACGCTCACGCGACGCCCGTCCAGCGCGACCGTCAGGTAGCGGTGCACGTCGATGAGCCCCTCGTCCGGCACCGCCGCGGCGATCGCCTCGCCGTACAGCTCCAGCGCGCGAGCGCGATCCAGCCGGTACACGCGGTGCACCAGCGCCGGCTCCGTCGCCGGCAGGCGCCGCGCGAGCAGCTGCGCCAGCAGCAGGTGCTTGGTCGCGCTCGTACCGCGCGCCTCCAGCAGCGCCCGTTCGACCGTCGGCTCGCTCGGCACGCCGACCGGGAGCGCGCGCACCGCTTCCACGAGCTCCACCAGTGAGCTGTCCCCGCGGAACAGCGCACCCAGCGATGCGCGCTCCAGCCCACTCAAATGAGGCCATAGCGCCTCGTAGCCAATGAACTCGAACAGCTTCACACCGGGCTCGAACGGTCGCGGCGCCACCTCCAGGCGGTTGACGCCGACGCCGAACGGCGGGGCGTCCCCGAAAGCGACCTCGCCGAAGCCCGCGCGCGCGAAGCTCTCGCGGATCTGCGGCACCAGATCCGGCGCACGGCGGTGGCGGGTCCACACGACGGACGCCCGCGGGGCGCACAGCTGGGCGAGCTGCTCGATCGCGCCCGCGATGGCGTCGGCCGCGAGGTTGCCGAACACGCCGCACACCACCACCACGTCCGCCGGCACCGCGCCCACGTACGCATCCGTGACCGACGCATCCGCCGCGACCGCCTCCACCGCGTCAAGGCCCGCCGCGCTCGCCGCCGCGCGCGCGAGCTGCACGTTGCGCTCGTCCAGCTCCACCAGGCGCGCGCTCACGTCCGCCCGCCGCGGGTGCTCCGCCAGCACGCCGATCACGTCGTGCCCCTGCCCCGCGCACACGCTCACCAGCCGGATCCGGCCCGGCGGCGCGCCGTCGAGCACCCCGCGCAGCTGCGCCTGCACCAGCGCCAGGCGCCTGCCCAGCTCAGAGTCGGGGTCCTCGTACGCCGCGTGCCACGCCTGCCAGTCGACCGATGCCTGTGAGCCTGCGCCAGCGCCTGACACCTCACCGACTGTACATGCCGGCGGCGGTCCCGCCCCGCGCGGGTCGCACCGTGGCCGGTGCCGCGCGCGGCGGTTACGATGGCCGCGTGGAAGAGCAGATCGGCGTCCGCTGCGGCGAGCGCTTCACCAGCTACCCCGACCTGTTCGGGCGGGCGCTGCGCGCGACGCGCGGCCTGCACGAGCTCGGCGTCGGCGCCGGCGATCGCATCGCGCTGCTGCTGCGCAACTCCATCGAGTTCCTCGAGGCGTCCATCGCCACCGCGCCGCTCGGCGCGAGCGCCGTGCCGATCAACTGGCACTGGCGCGGCGAGGAGATCGCGCACGTGCTGCGCGACAGCCGCGCCAAGGCGCTCGTCGTGCACGCCGACCTGTGGCCCGCGATCGCCACCAGCGTGCCCGACGGGCTCGCCGTGATCGTCGTGCCGGCCGATGCGGGCGGGTCGGTTGAGGGGCCGGCGGGCGCGCTGCGCTGGCCGCAGTGGCTGGCGGCCAACGAGCCTTGGGCGCAGCCGCCGGAAGCGGCGCCCGTGAGCATCATCTACACGTCGGGGACGACCGGGCGCCCGAAGGGCGTCGTGCGCACGCCCGCCACCGACGAGCAGCGCGAGGCGACGCAGGCGCTGCTCGGCGAGATCTTCCAGCTGGCGCCTGGCGAGCGCACGGTGATCCCCGCGCCGATGTACCACACGGCGCCCAACGTCTACGCGCTCTCCTCCGCGATCCGCGGCATGGACATGACGATCATGACCCGCTTCGACGCGGAGGAGCTCCTGCGGATCGTCGCCGAGCAGCGCGTGACGGTCGTGCAGATGGTCCCCACGATGTTCGTGCGCCTGCTCGCTCTGCCCGAGTCGGTTCGCTCGAGCTACGACCTGTCCTCGCTGCGCTGGATCGTGCACGCCGCCGCGCCGTGCCCGCCCGACGTCAAGCGCGCGATGATCGACTGGCTCGGCCCGATCGTCGTCGAGTACTACGGCGGCACCGAGACCGGCCCCGTCGTGTTCTGCACGAGCGAGCAGTGGCTCGCGCATCCCGGAACCGTCGGGCGGGCGCTCGAGCGGGCGGTCGTCAAGGTGCTCGACGCCGAAGGCAACGAGCTCCCCGTCGGCGAGTCCGGCGAGGTGTACATGTGGCTCGACGTCTGGCCCGACTTCACCTACGAAGGCGACGATGAGAAGCGCCGCGCGGTCGAGCGCGACGGCCTCGTCAGCTGCGGCGACGTCGGCTACCTCGACGCCGACGGCTACCTGTACCTCAACGATCGCGCCAGCGACATGGTCATCAGCGGCGGCGTCAACATCTACCCCGCCGAGATCGAGTCGTGCCTGCTGTCACTGGACGGCGTGCGCGACTGCGCCGTGTTCGGGATCCCCGACGAGGAGTTCGGCGAGGCGCTCGCCGCTTACGTCGAGGCGCATGACGGGGTGCGGTTGAGCGCCGAAGATGTCCGTGAGCATGTGCGGGCGCGTCTGGCTGGGTACAAGACGCCGCGCGTGGTCGAGTTCACGGAGGCGTTGCCCCGGGAGGACTCGGGGAAGATCTTCAAGCGGCGGCTGCGGGAGCCATATTGGATTGGGCGGGAGCGGGCGATTTAGGGAAGGGAGCGGGCTGCCTCCGCTTGCTTCGCCACCGCGTCCTCGGCGGTCGACTAACCGCCTACTTATCTCGGGGCTCGCCTCACGAGCCCCAGATCAGCAGAGCCCCTTGTCCGCGGACGATCCAGGCATCCACGCGAATTTCGTACTCGTTGTCTCTCACCTCTGGCTCATACGCCGTCGCGCGCAGGCATGGCTGAAGGGTGAACTTCTCGCCCTCTCTTAGCGCCATGCCGGCGGCATCGAAGATAATCGCCCTCAGGAACGTGGGGCGATCGGCGAGCCAGAAGCAGTAATGATCGCGTCGGTCCATCCTTGATTTCAGCGTGAGCTCCACTCGCGTCGGTTCATCGGGACTCGGCCGGGGGATGTCTGCGCCCAACAGCGCGACTTCGGAGTGAAGGTCAGTAGGCAGCTCCGACAACACCTCTGTGCGCTCCTCGTCACCGAGGACTTGCAGCGGAAGCGGAGTGTGCCTCGTCCGGCCCGCCGAGTCGGAAGACAACATCTTGAGAGTGCGGCGATCCTCGGCCCAAGCCCGAGCCCGTTCGCCCACATGATCGATGTGAGAGCAGGTAAAGACGTCGGTTACGCTCGCGCAGGTCGACATAATGAGGTCAGAAAGCGTGGCGCGCGGCGAGACTGCGAGATGGTATCGGCTATCTTGGCAGGCGCTAACGGTGGTAAGAGTCAAACGGTACGAATCCGGGTCTAGGGCATCGTCTTTCAGCTTGAGCGTGACTGTCGCGTCATAGATCGGTGGAGCGTCGCTGACAATGATCCGCGCGAGCTGATCTAGATGGTTTTTCGCATATGAGCGCTCAAGTGCCCTGGTGATTGCGTCCCCGGTCGCGACCGGGTCTCGTGTGGCCGCACCCATACCTGCAGGAGTCCCGTCCCGCGAAGAAAGAGCGCCCGAGTGCAGTTGCTCGGCAAGCCCAAGAAGTGCGCGGTGGCGGTAATTACGTGGCGTGCTCTCCTTCGTGCCGGCGGCTCTTGCCGCAGCGGCCTGACGATCGTTTTCGTTTCCCGTCCCAAAGAAATAATGATGCAATATCTCCCCGTCAGCCCTGTTGCGCGAGCGGATCGCGTCGATCGCGTTGCCAATCTGCTCAACGACCCGACTCGCGCGTACGCAGGGATCGTCTGCCGAGTCGTCCCCGGGCCATAGCTCTGGAAGGCCGAAGTCGCTGACACGCGCGACGTTCAACGGCTTCGACTTGGCGCGGACAGGGCCGCGCAGCGCCACGAGATATGCAAGCAATGGCCCGTACGGTTCCGACATTCCGCCATTATAGAGAGTGCTGGCGTTCCTAGCAATTGCTAGCGACTTCTAGCCTCGAGGTGGCGCTCGCGCGGCGCTGTTCCTCGTTGCCTAAAGCAAGAGCTAGGGCAACGCTCTGTGGTGAGCATGGCTATGACTTATCACGGGCTGACATGGTCGCGAACTGGCGTATCCATTCGAGCGCCGAGCCCTGCTCCCGGACCTAAGCGTGCCTCAGCTGCTTCGGTCCCCCGGCAAATGAATGGTTCTCCATTCACCGAGGGGCCGAGTCACTCGACGGAGTTGCAGCTCCGCCGTGTCGGACCGCTCCGGCTAATCCACCCAAGTGCAGAGGGGACACGATGCCGAAACGAATCCAAGCGCTCCTGGAGCGCTCCGCGCGAAACCTAGCAACTGTCGATCACGGACGGTGGAGCCGCGTCCGCGTCGTCCGGCGAAAAGGGAACACCTATGCTGTGGTTCCGATCGTTGCATCGCCGCTATGGTGCATCCACGGTCAGCAGGTCGAGTTCTGCCCCGACTGTGGCCGAGACTGGGCCGAGGAAGGCCCAGTCTTGATGGGCCACCTCCGGGAGTTCCCGTCGCCGCTATGGTGCATCCACGGGCAAAGGGTCGACTTTTGTCCGAAATGCGGCCGTCCATGGGCGGAGGAAGGACTGCTCGCGGTGCGGTATCAGAGAGGTGAGGGCGCCGCGCGAAGGGACGCGGTCCTGGGATAGAGGCCGCACTCAGTGCCTGCGCTCGTAACGCCCAGCCAGGTATTCGTCGACCCATGCGCGTGTGCTGCGCCAGGTCCCATCGGCTGCCTTGGAGGCCTTGAGGCGTCCCCGCGTGGCGGCGACGCGGAGCGCGTTCGCTGATATCCGCTCGGAGGCCAGAGCGGGCAGGGGGACCAGGCGCGACGGGCCGGCTACGGCAGGGACGACGAACTTGTGGAGCTTGTCGAGGATGGCGCGTGCGAGCAGCTCTCCGAGTGGGCCGTGCTCGCCCTGGTCGGCGCTCTGCAGCGCGGCGAGGTAGCGGCGTCGATCGCCCTTGAAGATGATCGCGGGCGGGTAGCCGAGCCTGACCAGGATCAGATTGAGGACGAGCCGGCCGGCGCGCCCGTTGCCGTCGAGGAAGGGGTGGATCTGCTCGAAGCCGCGTGCACTCGAGCCAGCGCTTCGGGATCGATGCCCTCGCCTTCCACGCGCAGCTTCTGCGCTTCGCCGATCCAGTCCAAGACCATCGCAGGGACCTCGGGCCACGGCGGCGGGCGCATGCCGCCTGGGAACGGCCTGATGTCGTGCTCGCGGAAGGAGCCCGGCCGCTCGCTGTCGCCGGCGCTGGGATGCGGCGCGACATCCCACACGGGTGTGAGCGCGAGGCGGTGGACATGCCTGAGCTCGGTCAGCGAGAGCAGCTCGCCGCTCGACCAGGAGTCGGGGTCGAGCGCCTGGCCGTAGACCCAGTTCGCGGCGTTGGCGTAGCCACGCACCTCCATGTACTCCCCGAGCTCCTTGTTGCCGACCGCGCGGCCCTCCTCGAGCAACTGCTCGACCTGCTTGAGCACGAGCGTGTTGCCCTCGATGGCGGTCGAGTGGTGCGCCTCCTCGAGCCAGATCCCGCGCCAGATGGCATCTGCCTGGCCAGGCGAGGGCAGGCCGCCGAGTCCGTCGCGCAGTTCCCCGATCTGTGCGCGTAGTCGCTCGTAGACGGCAGCCCGCGTGGGGCGGCCGCGAGCACTTCTGGGCATCTTGTGCGGCTGAGGCACATTCCAACCGTACCGAACACAATCCAAAGTGTGCGGCTTACGTCAAAATAATTGCACCGAACAAATTCGCCAGCAGCCCATTCGCTCGCAGGTCGGCGCGATGCTTGACGGCGTCTCCCGACTGCCCTCAGCCAGCACCCACGGTCACAGCCGCCCTCGCCGGCTCCTCGCCCACAGGCGAAACCAGCCGCGCCGCCAGTGGCAACCCCAGCAGCGACACGACGCCCATGGCAACGAACGCGGCCATCGGATGGTGCACGAGCACCTGCACGAGCAGCGCGATGGCCAGCCCGCCGAGGTTGCCGGCCATCCAGACGATCGCGCCGGCGGTGCCGGCGGCGGCGCCCGCCAACTGCTCGGCGGCGGTGAGGATGACGGGCAGCGCGGGCAGCAGGATGAGGCCCATGAGGGCGATGACGAACGCGCGCGCGCCGAGCCACGGGACGGCGCCGAGCGCGAGACAGCCGAAGCAGGCGGCGAGCACGGCGGTGCGCATGAAGCCGCGCTCGGCGTGGCGGCGGTCGACGATCGGCGGCAGCACGGCGCAGCCGACGATGCCGGCGACGACCATCCCCACGAGCAGCCCGCCGGCAGCGGTTTCGGAGACGCCGGAGGGGTGCAGCAGCGTCTGCAGCCAGGTGGCGAGCGCGACGAAGACGCCGAAGCCGAGGAACACGAGGCCGCAGAGCGTGCGCATGGCGGGCAGCTCCCACAGCGCCCGCGCGGCGGAGCCCTCGATGGCCGCGTGCTCGTCGCTGCGCTGACCGGGCCGGCGCAGCGCGATCGCGAGCGCCGCCGCGGGGATCAGCGCGAGCCCGGCCTCGAGCACGAGCAGCCGCTCGAGCTGCCCGTGCGCGCCGAGCGTCGGCCCGAGCAGCAGCGCGAGCAGCATGCCGACGAAGTTGCCGGCGGAGCCGACGGCGATGCCGCTCGCGCGCTCCTCCGCTGGCAGGTACTCACCGGCGAGCTTGCTGACGGCGCTGAGGACGATCGGCTGCGCGATCGAGACCAGCACCTGGCCGGCCATCGCCCACGCGAACGTGTCGCCGCCGAGGCGCACGATCCCGCCGAGCGCCACCAGCGCACCGCCGGCGGCGAGCGATGGGCGAAACCAGCGGTCGAGCAGGATCCCGGCGGGGATCGCGAGCACGACGTACATCAGCGGAAAGATCTCCGCGAGCCAGCCGACGGCCCCGACGGACACGCCGTAGCGCCTGGCCGTTTCGGTGGTGATGGCTGCGTACGTCAGCCACAGGATCTGCGTCGCCGCGCACACGAGCGCGTACGCGCCGATCACACGCCAGCCACTGCTTCTTCATGCTCCCGTCACCGGCCTGAAGCGTATCCTCGACGAGTTCCGATGCGCGACCTCATGCACCCGACACGCTCCACGCGGCCCGCTCGCCGGGCGGGCGCGCTCGCGGTGGCGATCGGGCTGGTCGCCGCATTCGCCCAGGTGCCGGCCGGCGCGTCCGCCCGGGCCCCGGCCGCCGCGTCCTCGTCGGACCCGGCGGCGTGCCCGCTGAAGCCCTCCTCCTCGCTTCCGGCGGGCGAGGCGTGGGCGTTCACGGAGACCAGCCCCCCGTCGAGCCCGCACCCGGGGATCGTGTCGTCGTACACGCACGGGCGCGGCACGTGGGGCGGCGGGCACGGCACGGGCACGATCTGCAACGAGGACGGCGTGAGCGGCGGGCGGTCGCACAACCTGGTGCTGGCGGTGTCGGGCTCGGCGCGTGTGTCCCCGCACATCACTCGCCTCGGCCACCTCGGCGCGGGCGTCGTGCTGCACGTGACGGTTTCGGCGAGCGACGATCCGAGCTGTGTTGCGGGCACGCGCGGGACGGCGACGTTGTTCGCGAGCTACTACGAAGGCCACCACGACAGCGTGCAGCTGCAGCTGGCGGGCGGCTGCGCGGGCTACGACTACACGTACGTGGGCTCGCAGGTGCACGCGCTGATCGCAGACGAAGGCCGGCAGGTGAACTGAAGCGATGCCAGCCTGGCCGACGCTGCGACCGTACGAGCAATGGCGCGCGACGTGCGACACGCTGCACGCGCACACGCAGGTGCTGGGCAAGCTGGCGGTGGCGCTGGCGCCGCCGGAGCCGCAGCTGCAGCACGCGGCGCTGCGGCTGACGGCGCGCGGGTGGGAGACGCCGGTGCTGCCGGCGCCGGACGGCTCGGGCGCGCTGGTGGCGGCGCTTGACCTGCACAGCCACGAGGCGCTGGTGGAGCACAGCGACGGGCGCGAGCGTCGCGTGGCGCTTACGCCGGACCGGGCGGTGGGCGCGGTGACGCGCGAGCTGCTGGAGGCGGTGCGCGCGCTGGCGGGACCGGTGGAGATCAACGCGACGCCGCAGGAGGTGTCGTGGAGCGTGGCGCTGGACGAGGACGAGGAGCACGCGAGCTACGACGCGGACGCGGTCGCTGACTACTTCGCGGCGGCGACGCAGGCGGCGCTGGTGCTGGGCGCGTTCCGCGCGCCTTATCGCGGCCGCTCGACGCCGGTGAACGCGTGGTGGGGCTCGTTCGACCTGGCGGTGAACCTGTTCTCGGGCGAGCCGGCGCAGCCGCCGTCGCAGGACTTCATCATGCGCAACGCGATGGACGCGCAGGAGGTGGCGGTGGGCTGGTGGCCGGGCGACGCGCGCTACGGCAACGCGGCGTTCTACGCGTACGCGCACCCGGCGCCGGAGGGGTTCGCCTCTGCGACGTTGTCGCCGCCGCCGGCCCGCTGGGAGCAGGAGCTGGGCGAGTACGTGCTGGACTGGGAGGACGTGGTGGCGAGCGCGGACCCGCACGCGGCGGCGCTGTCGTTCGCGCGCTCGGCGTTCGCCCACGCGTGCGCGGTGTGCGGCTGGGATCGGGAGCTGGCGGACAGCGCGGAGGGCAAACCGCCGCCGCTGGTGTCCGGCGGCGGCTCGCCGGTGCCAGACGGCGGCTGATAGCGTCGCGCGCCGATGTCGACGGCGATCGCGAACATGTACGAGGGCCCGACGTACGAGATGGCGGTGGGGCACATCGAGGGGGTGTGGCGCGACCTGGGCCGCCAGGTGGGCACGCTGACGGTGGGCGTGCGCCGCATGGAGGTGGCGGCGGAGCGCTTCTCGACGCCGGCGCACGACCACGGCGCGGACGAGGAGATCTTCTTCGTGCTGGGCGGCGAGGGGCTGCTGTGGCAGGAAGGAAAGACGTGCACGGTGGGCGCGGGCGACTGCATCGTGCACCGGCCGCGCCGCGGCGCGCACACGCTGCGCGCGGGCGCGGACGGTCTGGACGTGCTCGTGTTCGGCCAGCGGCGCGACCCGGCGCTGACGGCGCTGCCGCGGGCGGGCGTGGCGTGGTCGTTCCCGCGCTGGGTGACCCTCGGCGACGGCGACTCTCCGTTCGCGCGGGAGGCGGCGAGCGGCGCTCCGGAGTGCCCGGAGCCGAGTGCGGAGCGCCCGCGCAACGTGGTGGCGCTGGCGGACGTGGAGGCGATCTTGGGCGGCCGCGCACGTTTCTTGGGCAGGGCGGCGGGCGCGCAGACGAGCGGTCTGAGCCACGTGGCGCTGCAGCGCGGCGAGCAGGGCGCGCCGGCCCACTGCCATTCCGCGGAGGAGGAGATTTTTGTGATTATCGAGGGGGACGGCGTGTTGGAGTTGTGGGGGCGTGGAACGTCAGCTCCCGATGAGCAGCCGTTGCGGGCTGGCGATGTGGTCTCGCGCGTGGCGGGCACGGGCGTGGCGCACGCGCTGCGCGCGGGCGAGGGCGGCCTGACGTACCTGGCGTACGGCACGCGCGAGCCGAGCGACATGTGCTTCTACCCGCAGTCGGGGCGGGTGTCGATCCGCGGTCTGGGGATCGTGCTGAGCTCGCCGGAGATCGAACGCCTGCCCGAGCTCTGAAGAAGATCGCGCGCCGCGGCTCCCCACTCCGGTTGACGGCCGCCGCGCTTGCGGGCGTGGTTGGCTACGACCTCGTGCAGCGCAGGCGCGCGGTGCTGCGCAACTTTCCCGTGGTGGGGCACCTGCGCTACGTGCTGGAGGCGTTCGGCCCGGAGCTGCGCCAGTACATCGTCACGTCGAACAACGAGGAGCGCCCGTTCTCGCGCGATCAGCGGCGCTGGATCGAGGCGTCCTCGGAGGGCAGGCTGAACGTGTTCGGGTTCGGCACGGACGAGGAGATGGAGGCGGTGGAGAGCCTGCTGATCATCAAGCACTCGCCGTTCCCAGCGCCGGCGCCGGCTGCGTGGGAGCAGGGTGCGGCGCCGGAGTACGAGGTGCCGGCGGCGAAGGTGCTGGGCGGCGCACACGGCCGCCGCCACGCGTTTCGCCCGGCGTCGGTGGTGAACCTGTCGGGCATGAGCTACGGCGCGCTGTCGCCGGTGGCGGTGGAGGCGCTCAACCGCGGCGCGAAGCTGGCGGGCTGCCTGCACAACATCGGCGAGGGCGGCATGGCGGACGCGCACCTGCACGGCGGCGAGCTGATCTTCCAGATCGGCACCGGCTACTTCGGCTGCCGCGACGAGCGCGGCTGCTTCAGCCTGGAGCGCCTGCGCGAGCAGCTGGCGCGGGCGCCGGTGCGCGCGATCGAGATCAAGCTGTCGCAGGGCGCGAAGCCGGGGCTGGGGGGCCTGCTGCCGGCGGTGAAGGTGACGGCGGAGATCGCGGCGGCGCGCGGCGTGCCCGCGGGCAAGGACTGCGTGAGCCCGCCGGCGCACTCGGCGTTCTCGGACGTGGACGGCCTGATCGAGCTCGTGGAGCTGATCGCGCAGGACACGGGCCTGCCGGTGGGCATAAAGTCGGCGGTCGGCGAGAGCGGCTTCTGGACGGAGCTGGCGGAGCGGATGGCGAGCACGGGCGGCGGGCCGGACTTCGTGACGGTGGACGGCGGCGAGGGCGGGACGGGCGCGGCGCCGCTGTCGTTCGCGGACCACGTGGCGCTGCCGTTCAAGCTGGGCTTCTCGCGCGTGTACGCGGCGTTTGCGCGCGCGGGCCTGGCGCAGGACGTGGTGTTCGTGGGCGCGGGGCGGCTGGGCGTGCCGGACGCGGCGCTGTTCGCGTTCGCGCTGGGCTGCGACATGGTGAACGTGGGCCGCGGCGCGATGCTCGCGATCGGCTGCATCCAGGCGCTGCGCTGCCACACGGGCCGCTGCCCGACGGGCGTGGCGACGCAGTCGCGCTGGCTGATGCACGGCCTGGATCCGCAGCTGAAGTCGGCGCGCATGGCCAACTACGTGGTGGCGCTGCGCTCGGAGCTGCTCGCGCTGTCGCGCTCGTGCGGCGTGGCGCACCCGGCGCTGGTGACGCCCGAGCACATCGAGATCGTGACCGAGCGCTACGGCTCGGCGTCGCTCATAGACGTGTTCGGCTACGAGCCCGGCTGGCCCGTGCGCTCGCCTACCGCCGCGCTTTGAGTTTCGACCACTCGGCCTTGTGGATGCGCTTGGCGGCCTGGTAGTCGACGAGCGCCTGCGGCGAGTCGACGTCCCCGAGGGTGGGGTGCGGGGGCACGAGCTGCTTGGCGGTCTTGAGGCCGTAGCGCTTGGCGAGGACTGCGCCCAGCGACTTGACCTTCATCTCGCCGAAGCCCGGCAGGCCACCGATGTTCGCGCGCAGCTGATCGGCGTCCCCGGCGTCGCTCCAGACCCTGCCGGCGTCGCCGCCGTACTCGTCGCGCACATGCGCGGCGAGCGCGTGGACGCGTTCTGCCATTTTCGCGGGGAAGCGGTGGATGGCGGGTTTCTCGCGGAACACCGGCTCGAGGTCGGTCGCGGCGAGCCGCGCCGGGTCGAGCGTACCGACGCGCTCCTGGATCACGAGCGGCCCCATGAACGCCTTGGGCACCGTCACCTGCTGATCGAGGGCGAAGCCGATCAGCAGCGCCATCGGGTTCGACGCGATCAGCGCGTTGGCGTCGTCGGAGTCGGTGAAGTACAGGCGGTCGGGCATTGGTCAATCGTATAGACGGCTCGTTGGCGTCGAGTTGGCGGACGATCAGGTGGCGGCCGACGAGCCCGCGGAGGACCCCGCGCCGCGCGTCGGGACAGTGGCCGATCGCGCCGCGGCGACGTACAGGACGGCCTGCGCTCGCGCGACTGCCCCGACGGCGTCGTCGGGCGGCAGCAGCTCGGGGTGGTGCAGCGGGCGCACGGCGAAGCCATCCGCCCCGTCGAGCCCCACGAACGCCATCGCCAGCGGCGCGAGAGCTCCGAAGAAGGCGAAGTCGTCGGACCCGCACGAGCGCCACTCGGGCGCGGCCGTGAATCCGGCGCTCGCTAGCAGCTCGCGCGCGCGCGTAACGATGAGTGGGTCGTTCTCGAGCGCCGGCTCGCCGGGCACGAGCGCGACGATGGCGCGGCAGCCGTGCGCCGCGGCGACTGCCCGGGCCACCTCCTCGACCATCTCCCGCAAGGCGAGCCGGTCCTCCAGCCGGTGAGCGCGCAGCGCGCCGCGCGCGATCGCGCGCTGTGGGATCACGTTCTCGGCGCTGCCGCCCTCGAGCACGCCGACCGTCAGTGACGCCGGGCTGAGCGGGTCGATCCGCCGGGAGGCCTGCGCGTGCAGCGCGACGACGACCTGCGCGAGCGCGAGGATCGGGTCGCGCCCGCGGTGCGGGTAGGCGCCGTGCGCGGGCTCGCCGTCGACGACGATCTCGAACGCGTCACACGACGCGTTGACCGTGCCGGGGTCCAGCGCGACGGCGCCCCACGGCAGTTCCGGGTGCACGTGCGCCGCCACGACCGCCGCCGGCGCGAGCGCCGCGAGTGCGCCCTCGGCGAGCTGCTGCGCGCCGGACGGGTACGCCTCCTCGCTGGGCTGGAAGATCGCGAGCAATGGTGCGGGCAGCGCGTCGCCGAGCCCGTGTGCGGCCCGCGCGAGCGCGACCAGCGCCGCCATGTGCACGTCGTGCCCGCACGCGTGCATCGACTCGCCGCTCGCCGCGAACGGGGCGCCGGTGCGCTCCCTGATCGGCAGCCCGTCGAGCTCAGCGCGCACGGCCACGGGAGCGGCGTCGGGACTTGTGTGGCCCGCGGCTTCCGTGCCATCAGCACCAGATCCGATTCGCGCGAACAGCCCGGTCTCGGCGACGGTCTCGCACGCGACCGGCAGCTCGGCGGCGACGCTGGTGGCGGTCCGCTGCTCCGCGTGTGCGAGCTCGGGCTCGGCGTGCAGGCGCTGGCGCAGCGCCACCGCCCGCGGCAGCTCGCGCTCGATCGCCTCCAGCAGCCGCCCCAGCAGCTCGTCCCGTGCTGGCGCGTGGGGCTGGCCGTCAGGCGGCTCGTCAGTAGATGGCGGCATAGCGCCGGCAGAGCTCCTCGAGGTCAGCGTCCCCGGCAGCGTCGAGCTCGGCGCGCTTGAGGCTGACGTACGCGTCATACAGCAGCGGCGCCATCCAGCCGCGGACGGTGTGATCGTCGGCGAGCGCGCGCAGCGACTGCTCGAGCGTCGCCGGCAGCGCGCCCACGCCGAAGCGCTCGGCCTCCTGCGCGTCCAGCTGCGCGGGGTCGCGGTCGAGGATCGGCGGCGCGGGCAGCTGCGCGCGCACTCCCTCCAGGCCGGCTCGCAGGATTGCCGCGAGGGCGATGTGCGGGTTGGCGGCGGCGTCAGCGCCGCGGTACTCGAGGTGCAGCTGGGCGGCTGGGTCGGCGTCCGCGAGCTCGACCATCGGCGGGATCCGCAGCAGCGCCTCGCGGTTGCGCTGCGCCAGGCACACCGCGCCGGCGCTCCAGCGGTGGGGCTGCAGGCGCGCTCCGGACACGGGGCTCGCGGCGGTCAGCGCGCTGAGCGCGCGGGCGTGGCGCAGGATCCCCGCCGCGAAGCTGCCGCCGAGCTCGCTCAGGCACGCCGGCCGGCCCGCGTCGTAGAGCAGCGGGCCGCCGCTCTCGTCGAGCAGGCTGAGGTGGATGTGCACGCCGTTGCCCGCCTGCTCGGGATGAGCCAGTGGCGCGAAGCTCGCGCGCATCCCCTGGCGCCGCGCGACCTCGCGCACGACCTCCCTGAGCACCACCGCGCGGTCGGCGCTCGCGATGTCCTCCGCGGCCGCCACGGGGATCTCGAACTGGTGCGGCGCGTACTCGGCGAACACGCGCTCGGGCTCGACCCCCGCCTGCGCCAGCGCGGCCATCGCCTGCCTGGGGAAGGGTTCGAGCGCGCGCAGCGCCTCGAGCGAGAACGGCAGCGCCGGCGGCGCGTCCGACGTCAGCTGGAACTCGTGCTCGAAGCTCGCGAGCAGCGTCGCGCCCAGCTCCCGCTCGAGCTCGCCCAGCGTCTCGCGCAGGAAGCTCCGCGGGCAGCACGGCCAGGGTTGGCCGTCGGTCTCGACGATGTCGCACAGCAGCAGCTCGAGCGCGTCGCCGTCGCCGTCGGACTCCACGCGCACGCGCGTGTCGGGGTCCGGCAGCAGGCGCAGGTCGCCGGTCGAGCCGAACGGGTTCGGGTCGGCAACCGGGCCGAGCGGTGTGAGCGCGTGGTTGGCGGGCACCCAGCCGACGCCCGCGCGCATGTGTTCGCCCAACTCGGCCGCGAACACCGCGCGTCCGCGCACGATCGCGCCGAGGTCGCAGCAGACGAGCGCGATCAGCTCGTCGGCGCCGGCTTGCTGCTCTGCGCCGGCGTGCTGCTCCGCGCCAGCCCGCCGCTCCGTCCCCGGCTGCTCGTGCGCGCTCACGTAGGCGCCTCGACGATCGCGGTGCCGTTGTCCCACACGCCCTCGGCCAGCCCGAGCGCTGCGGCGCCGGCGCGCACGGCGGCGGCGTCCTCGGTCGCGACGACGGCGATCACTCCCCCTCCGGCGGGCATGTCGCGCCGCTCGAGCGCCGCGGCGAGGCGCTCCTGGGGCTGCATGTGCACGCCGCCGTCGCCGAGCGCCGGGTAGGTGTCGGCGACCGCGTACAGGCTGCCGGCAGGCCCGCGCACGCGTCCGACCACACACGCGAAGTGCCCCACGTCCCAGTCCGGCGGCGGGCCCTCCAGCTCGCCGTCGAACAGGTAGCCGAGCAGCTGGGTGACGCTCGCGCGCCCGCCCCACAGGTGGTGGGTGGCGAAATTCGCGACGAGCGTCGCAGGGCGTTCGAACGTGCACGCGAGCTCGAACAGGCCGCCGAGCGTGCTCGCGTTCCATGGACCCGTGTATGGGATCGCCGCGAGCGCCCCGCCGGAGAGAGTGGCGATCGCGTCGAGCAGGCCCGCGGTGGTGGTCCCGGAGAGGTCCCCGTCGTCGATCGACGGTAGCGTCAGGCGGTAGTCGCGCCGGCCCGGTTCGCCGTGCGGCAGCACGCCCATCTCGCGCACTCCCGAGACGACGCTGCCGGCGGCGAGCGCGACCTCGTCCTGGTCGAGCGGCGTACCGTCGTGGACGTCGATGCCGGCGGCGCGCAGCGCCAGCGCGCCGCAGAACGCGCCGCACAGATCGTCGCGCTGGGGCAGCTCGCGCGCATGCGCCGCCAGCAGCTCCCGGGCCCCCGGGAGGAGCGTCATCTCAAGCTGGTCGGGGCTCGGCATGAGCCCCAATCTACTGGGCGTGCGGCCGACCGTTGCGCCTGCGCGCGCTCATCCGTCCGGTGCGCGCGCGACCATCGATCCGTCCCATCCAGGGGCGAGGAGAGCGGGGTCAGCGGGGAGGTGTCATGGGGTGTTGCAAACAACCGTCTGCCTGTGGCCGGGAGACGCCGGCCGCGGTTGCAAACAGTTGTCTGCTTCCGCTTGACAGAACAGGAGATCTCTGTGATAGTACGAATCGTACTGCCCAGGGAGCGAAATACTCCCATGCTATGACAATAGAGTACAAGAGCGTCTTTCGATCATCAAGTCGGCTCCCGCTAGCCGGTTGCCAATCGACAAAGGAGCAGTGAGAGAACGTGCATCGCGTCATCAAGTTTGGCTTGGTCCTGATCGCCGCGCTTGGGGTGGCTGGCGTCAGCGCCGTCTCTGTCTCCGCCTCGGGTCATGAATTCTATGCGAGCAAAACGGGCAAAACGAAGAGCAAATCGACGAACGTGCAGGTGTTCAAAACCGGCGCCGGCACGCTCGAATGCACGGAAGTGGTCGGCTCCGGCACGATCACGGAAGGGCTCTCGACCGCGCACAAAGAAACCTTCACGTACAGCGGCTGCAGCGCCTTTGGCACCAAAGTGAAAGTCTCGGCCGCGCACTTCGAATTCAACGCCAACGGGCCCGTGAAGCTCGAAAGCGAAGTCACGATCGTGCCCACCAAAGAAGAATGCGAAGTCGTGATCCCGGCGCAGACGCTCGAAAAAGCGACGTACGAAAACAAGTCCGGCGGCAAGGTCCAGGCGGAAGCGATCGCCACCAAAATCCACTCGAAAGGGACGGGCGGCTCCTGCGGGAGCACGGAAAACCTCGAAGGCAGCTACACCGGCGCTGCGCTCGGCGAACTCGAAGGCGGTACGCTCGAATGGAAATAGCCCCCCCGTCGTAGGGGTAGGGCAGGGGGAAGGCGAGGCTCGGAGGTCGCCGACAGGCGGCTGCCGGGCCTCGAGTCGGGGGGCTCCGAACGGACGTAGCGGCGCGGCTGGAAGGGCGCGAGGCTAGACTACGGCCGGGAGAGGAGGCACCATGCGCGGAATGTCGCTTCGCGCCGGATCGATCAGCAGTCGGCCCCGCGTCTCGGGCGCATGCCTGCTCGCGCTCGCGGCGATCTGGCTGGTCAGCGTCTCCGTCGCGCCTGCAGCCGCGGAGAGCTGCGCCAACGCCCAGTTCCGCTCCGGACCCTCCGAACGCCTGCCCGACTGCCGCGCCTACGAGCAGGTCTCGCCTGCCGAAAAGGACGGGCAGGATGCAATGACGCTGCTGCCGCTGCGCCCCGCGCAGGCCTCCACATGCGAAGCCGGCGAACCGTGTACGGTCGCGTACATGAACGTGGGGGCAGCGTTTGCCGGCGCGCAGGGGAACGACTTCCCCAACGCGTACCTGGCCACGCGGGGCGCCGGCGGCTGGCAGACGACGCCGCTGACGCCGCCGACGCCGCAGGCTCCGACGAACGGCAAGGCCGAAGTCGCGTACGCCTTCTCTGAAGATCTGTCGCGGACGGTCCTGCGCGTCCCGTTGCAGCATCTGACCGAGAACGCGCCGACCGGCGTCTACAACCTGTTCCTACGCCAGCCCGACGGCGTGTACTCGCTCGTGACCGCGAGCGCCCCAGCAGAACCGCCTCAACCGGGCTGCACCCTCTGCTTCGAAGAAGAAGACGTGCCCGCGTTCGCCGGGGCGTCCAGCGACTTCAGCCACGTGATCTTCGAGGCGAACGACAGCCTCGTCGAAGGCGCGCCCGGCGGAGGCGTCGAAAACCTCTACGAAACGGTCGCCGAACAAGTGCGGCTCGTCGGGATCCTGCCCGACGGCACCGTCCCGGCAGAAGGAGCCACGGCCGGCGGCGGGATCCGCGCTGGCAGCGAACACGCGCACGAGCTCGTACACGCGATCTCACGGGATGGGTCGCGCGTGCTGTTCGAGGCTGCAGCGGACGGTGGCGCTCCGGATCCCCAGCAGGAAGGCAAGACGGAGCTCTACGACCGCATCGACGGCGTCTCCACCGTCGAGGTCTCCGCGGCCGCACCCGGCGCCGAGCCGTCCGACTGCGAAACACGGGAGCGGATCTGCGACCCCGGGTCCGCGCAGTTCTGGGCGGCATCGGACGACGGCTCGCTCGTCTACTTCGCGAGCAAAGCCGCACTGACGAAGGAGTCGAACACGGGCCCAGAAGAAGCCTCAGGAGAAGAAGACGCGGGCAACGACCTCTACCGCTACGACGTCGAAACGGGCGTGCTGACCGATCTCACCGTCGACACCACGGATGCCGACGGCGCCGAGGTCCAGGGCGTCGTCGGCAGCTCCGAGGATGGCTCATACGTCTACTTCGTCGCCGATGGCGCCCTCGGTGGTGACAAAGTCAGCGGGCAGCCCAACCTCTACGTATGGCATGGCTCGGCCGAAGGGCCGGGCACGGTGACGTACATCGCGACGCTGCGGGCGCCGACGAGCGAAGAAGCGAGAGACATCGAAGGGATGCGGAAGGAGACGTTCGAATATCACAGCGACGTCGCCGACTGGACGAGTCGCCCGACCGAGTCCCAGGCGTACGTCACGCCCGACGGCACGCACCTCGCGTTCATGTCGGTCGAACCGCTGACCGGCTATGACAACGAAGACCAGGTCACGGGCGACGCCGACCACGAGGTGTTCGAGTACAGCGCCGACACCGGGCGCCTCGTGTGCGCGTCGTGCGGCGCCGGCGACGTGCGGCCGCTCGGCAGCGCGTTCATCGGCGCGAAGCTGGGCGAACGGGCGAGCACTCCCTTCCACCAGCCGCGGAGCCTCAGCGACGACGGCAGCCGCCTGTTCTTCTCCTCTCCCGACCCGCTCGTGTCCGGGATCTCGGGCGGGAGCACGAGGGTCTTCGAGTACGAGGACGGCTCGGCGCAGCTCATCTCCGGCACGGAAAGCGCCGGCGGCGCCGTGTTCCTCGACGCGAGCGCCAGCGGAAACGACGTGTTCTTCGCCACCCGCGAACAGCTCGTGCCTGGCGACACCGACGGGCTCGTCGATGTCTACGACGCGCGCGTCGGCGGAGGGCTTGCGGAACCTCCGCCGCTGATGCCGTGTCAGGGCGGCGCCTGCCGTGAACCGCTCAATCCGCAACCGTCGTTCTCTGCGCCGGCCTCGGCATCGTTCACGGGCATCGGGAATCTTGTGCCCGCATCGCCCGCGAAGGCGACGCGCGAGCAACTGCTCTCTCGCGCCCTCGCCCGGTGCAAGAAGCTGAGGAGCAGGAAGCGGCGCGCGGCCTGCACCGAGTGGGCGCGCAGAAGCTACGCACGCAAGGCCAGGCAGGCCGGCCGCGGCTCCAAGCCGGAGCGCAGCCGGCCGCGAACGTGAGCAGTCCGCGCCGCCGGCGCGGCGGCATCCTGCTCCAGATCGAACGCTTCGAGCGGGTGGCGCCGCTGCTCGCGGTGGCGATCGTGCTCGCCGCGAGCGGAGCCTCTCCGGCGGCGGCTGCTCCCGCGAGCCCGCACTGGAGCATCCTCTCCGAGTCCCAGCCGACGTACTTCAAGGCGGGCGACACGTCCGACGCCTACGTGCTGATCGTCCGCAACGACGGTGCCCTGCCCACGACGCACGGCAGCGTGGTGACCATCGCCGACACGCTGCCGACCGGGGTCACGGCGACGGGCGTCTCGGCCCGCGGCGAAGCGGCCAACGGCAACGGGCTGCCCAAATATGAACCAACGTGCGCGATCGCGCCGGTGACCTGTACCTACGAAGAAGACCTCTCGCACGGGGCGGTGCTGGCAGGGGCGACGATCGTCGTGACCATCACCGTGTCGGTTGGCGCAGGCGTGAAGGCCTTGGCAGCGAACTCCGCGACTGTCTCGGGCGGCGGCGCGCCGAGCGCATCGACACAAGAGACGACGCCGATCGACGTCGAACCTGTCCCCTTCGGCCTCACTCTGTTCGATGCCGGCATCGCCGACGAAGGGGGCAACGCCGAGACGCAGGCCGGCTCGCATCCATACGAGCTCACCGCGAGCCTCGCCTACAACGTCAGCGCCCGCGAAGGATCGCCGTCCGAAGAGCCGCTTGCGAACGCCGCGCCCAAGGATCTCGAAGTCGCGTTCCCGCCGGGGCTGATCGGCAACCCGAACGCCGTTCCGCGGTGCAGCCAGCAGGCGTTCCTGGAACTGGAAGTGCTGGACTGCCCGCTCGACAGCCAGGTCGGCACGGTCAAGCCGTTCTTCTACGGCTCGTTTCACTCCGCCGTCTACCCCGTCTACGACGTCGTCCCGCCGGCGGGCGATCCCGCCGAGCTCGGCTTCTCGGTCGCCGGAATCGGGCACATCCCCATGTTCTTCCATCTCCGCGGCAACGGCGAATACGGCCTGACGGCGTCCCTGAACGACATCCCCGAGAGCGGTCCCCTGCAGGGCGCGATCCTGACGCTGTGGGGCGTGCCGGCGGACGGCAACCACGACCTCGAACGCGAAGGCACGTTCGGGCAGGGGCACGAGCAGGAAGGGGAATTCTGCAAGCCACAGGGCAAAGTGGAAGGCGGGGTGGAAGAACAGATCAGCTGCCCCAGCGGCGTCGCGGCGAGGCCGTTCCTGACACTGCCGAGCCGATGCCAGGCGAGCGCGCTCCCCGTAGGGGTCGAGACCGACTCATGGGAGAATCCCGGGCCGCCGTTCGAGTGGCTCTCCGGCGAACTTGCCGGCGACGCGATCACCGGCTGCGAACAGCTGTCGTTCACCCCGTCGCTCGCGCTCGCGCCCGAAACCACGCAGGCGAGCGCGCCGAGCGGCTACACGATCGACGTGCACGTGCCGCAGAACGAAGACCCCACCGCGCTCGCCACGCCCGACCTGCGCAAGGCAGTTGTGCGGCTGCCCGCCGGCGTGGTCGTCTCGCCGGCGGTCGCCAACGGGCTGCAGGGATGCTCAGAAGCTCAGTTCGATCTGAAGTCGCTCACCTCCGCGTCCTGTCCCGCCCGCTCGCAGATCGGCACCGTGAAGATCGCCACGCCACTGCTGTCCAGCCCGCTCGAAGGGCAGGTCTTCCTCGGCGAACCGCAGTGCGCTCCCTGCACGCCCGCCGATGCGCAGGAAGGCAGGCTCGTGCGCGTGCTCGTGCAGGCGCAGGGCTCGGGCATCACCGTCAAGCTCGCGGGCTCCGGCTCGATCGAGCAGAGCACCGGGCAGCTGACGGTCACATTCGACGAAGGCCCGCAGCTGCCCTTCGAAGAGTTGACGCTCACGCTCGACGGCGGCGCGAACGCGCCGCTCGCCAACCCGTCCACGTGCGGCTTGCCGCTCAGCGCCAGCTCGCAGCTGACGCCCTACAGCAGCGAAACGCCCGCCGAACCGTCCAGCCAGCCGTTCACCGTCGGCGGCTGCCCGCCCGCGCAGTTTCACCCGTCGTTCCTCGCCGGCACCACCAACAACCAGGCCGGCGCCTTCAGCCCGCTCACCGTCACGCTCGCGCGCACCGACCAGGACGAGGACATCGAGCAGGTCACCGTGCAGCTGCCGCCGGGGCTGCTCGGGATACTCGCCAAGGTCCCGCTCTGCGCCGAAGCGCAGGCGCGCGCCGGCGCGTGCGCGCCGCAGAGCGAAATCGGCAGCGTCACCGTCGGCGCCGGACCCGGCGCCGAGCCCGTGTTCCTCGGCGGTCACGTGTACCTCACCGGACCCTACGAGGGCGCGCCCTTCGGCCTGGCGATCGTCGTGCCCGCCATCGCCGGCCCGTTCGACCTCGGCACCATCGACGTCGGCGCGAGGATCGAGGTCGACCCGCGCACCGCAGCGCTGACGATCTCGAGCGACCCCTTGCCGCAGCAGCTCGACGGCATCCCGCTGCAGCTCAAGACCGTCAACCTCGACATCGACCGCGCCGGCCTCGTCGTCAACCCCACCGACTGCCGCGCGCTCGGGATCCACGGCACGCTCCAGAGCAGCGACGGCGCGGTGGCATCCGTCTCATCTTCATTTCAGGCGGCCAACTGCGCCACGCTTCCCTTCAAGCCGTGGCTCAGCGGGCTGACCCACGCTCACACCTCCAAAGCCGACGGCGCCTACCTGCACATGCGGCTCCAATCCGCTCCCGGCCAGGCGAACGTCGCCGACGTCAAGATCGACGTCCCGAGGCGTCTGCCCGTGCGGCTGACCACGCTGCAGCACGCGTGTCTCGCGGCCGTGCTGGAAGCCAATCCCGCCGGCTGCCCCGCCGCCTCGGTCGTCGGCAGCGTCACCGTCATCACCCCCGTCCTGCGCCACGCGCTCGTTGGACCCGTCTACCTCGTCTCCCACGGCGGCGCCGCCTCGCCGGGTCTCGAGCTCGTGCTGCAGGGCGAAGGCGTCACCGTCGACGTCGTCGGGCAGACCACCATCAGGCACGGCGTCATCTCCGCCGCCTTCAGCGCGCTGCCCGACGTGCCCATCTCCACGCTCGGCCTCGTGTTCGGCGCCGGTCCGCACTCGCTGCTCGCCGCCAACCTGCGGGCCAACGCGCACGGGATCCTGTGCGGGCAGAGCCTCGCAATGGCCACCGCCATCACCGGCCAGAACGGCGCCGTGCGCAGGCAGACGACCAAGCTCGCCGTGCTCGGCTGCCCCAAGCGTCGCGCACCCCGGCGCAGGGCTTCCACGCACAGGGCGTAGGCTTTGGCTTGACGATTCGTCCGCACGCTGACCGGAGGGAGCAGACACGATGAGCTGGGACTTCTCCACCGACCCCGACTTCCAGGAGCAGCTGGATTGGATGCGCGAGCTCGTGCGCGAGGAGATCTGGCCGCTGGAGGCGATCTGGCACGAGCTCGGCCTCGACGGGCTCACGCGCGCGATCGCGCCGCTGCAGGAGCGCGTCAAGCAGCGCGGCCTGTGGGCCACGCACCTGCCGCCCGAGCTCGGCGGGCAGGGCATGGGACAGGTGCGCCTCGGCCTCATGCACGAGATCCTCGGCAGCTCGCCGATCGCGCCGCTCGCGTTCGGCAACGCCGCGCCCGACTCCGGCAACTCCGAGATCCTCGCGCTCGCCGGCACGCCCGAGCAGAAGGACCGCTGGCTGCACCCGCTGCTCGCCGGCGACCTGCGCAGCGCGTTCAGCATGACCGAGCCCGACACGCCCGGCTCCGACCCCACGCAGCTGCGCACGCGCGCCCTGCGCGACGGCGAGGAGTGGGTGATCGACGGGCGCAAGTGGTTCTCCTCCAACGCCTCCATCGCCGACTTCCTGATCGTCATGGCCGTCACCAACCCCGACGCGCGACCCTCGCAGCGGGCGTCCATGTTCATCGTCGGAACCGACACGCCTGGCGTCGACATCCTGCGCGACGTGCCCACCATGGAGCACCCGTGGGAGCAGTTCGGCGCCTACGGAGGGCACGCCGAAATCGCCTACGAGGGCGTGCGGGTGCCCGGCGAGGCGCTGCTCGGCGGCGAGGGCGAGGGCTTCCTGCTCGCCCAGCACCGGCTCGTCCCCGGCCGCATCCACCACTGCATGCGCTGGCTCGGCGTCGCCCGGCGCGCGTTCGACATGATGTGCGAGCGCGCCACCTATCGCCACGCGCACGGCTCGCTGCTCGCCGACAAGCAAACCGTCCAGAACTGGATCGCCGACAGCGCCGCCGAGATGCAGGCCGCGCGGCTGATGACGCTCCACGCCGCCTGGGTCATGGACACGCAGGGTGCGAGCGCTGCGCGCACGGACGTCGCGCTGATCAAGTTCTACGGCGCCAAGGTGCTGCACGACGTCGTCGATCGCGCGCTGCAGGTCCACGGCTCGCTCGGCTACTCCACCGACCTGCCGCTCGAGCAGATGTACCGGTTCGCGCGCGCCGCGCGCATCTACGACGGCCCCGACGAGGTCCACCGCCAGTCCGTCGCCCGCCACCTGCTGCGCGGCTACGCGCCGCCCGCAGACGGCGTGCCCAGCGAGCACCTGCCCACGCGCCGCGAGCACGCGCGCGAGCGCTTCTCCCAGCTGCTCGAGGCCGTCACCGCCAACGACTGACGTCAGCCGGGCAGTCTCTCAGCCGGCCGTAGGGCGCCACGCGTTTCCCGTGGTCGGCTGGACGCTCGCCCCGGTGTCTGCCTGCGGTCGGTTGGGGGCTCGCACAGGTGTCTGCCTGCGGTCGGTTGGGCGCTCGGCCACGCCGTGCCTCAAAAACTCATCTTGACAGCACTTTGCCATGCTGCATAGTTTCATGATGTGGACTACATACGGACTTGGAGAAGCTACCCGGCACCGGGTTCGCGCGCGGGCGGGAGCAGTGGCTGACACGGCCTGGGGCGATGCCAGCGGCAGCCAACCCCCTCGACTACTTCGAATACCCCCAAGCGGGGAGCGGCCCGGGGACGTACTGGTCCGCTCGCCCGTCGGCGCGCCCGGACGATCGCTTCGACCTGAAGCTCCTGCCGCGCTCGCCGACCTGGCGGGAGGACTCGGGCTCGCTCGACGCCCTCGCTGAGATCGAGCGCGAGCCGTGGGCCGGTCGCGTGATGGGCGTCGACGATGGCGCGGAGCTGCGCCTCGACGACGGCTGGATCGAAGCGGCCGGCGCGGCCCTGCAGGACGGCGACGGCGGCGAGGAGCAGCTCGCGGAGCTCGCACGCGAGGAGCGCTTCTCGGTGCAGTTCTGCGATGCGCCCGCCACCGAGACCCTCAACGTCGGGCATCTGCGCAACCTCGCGCTCGGCAACGCGCTCGCCGCCGCGCTCGACCAGGCCGGGGCGAAAGTCGAGCGCCGCAGCCTGATCTTCGACGCGGAGCTGCCAGCCGCTCGCGAGAACGTCGATCTGCTGGCGGGCCAGCGCGAGACCCTCGACCGGCTCGGCATCGCCTTCGACAGGGTCTTCTTCGTCTCGGACTTCCTTCCCGACGCCACCGACATCGCCGCTCGCGCGCTCGCAATGGGCGCGGAGCTGCCCGCCGCGGATCTGGGGGACATCGCGTATTGGCTGGCCGCGCCGAAGCTCGAGGGCACCGCCTCGGTCCACGTCTGCAGCGTTGATCGCGTCTCTCAGGTCGCCGTCGACCGCCGGCTCGTGATCGGCCTGATGGCCGACGGCGACGGCGAGGTGCATCCCACCCACGAGGTCATCCACGCCGACGGCTCCGCGGCACAGCCGCAGGACGCCTCGGGCGAGCCGGACCCGCTGCCCATCGAGGAGCTCGCCGCCTGGCTGGAGGCGGAGATCGAGCAGGACCCGCACAGCGAGCAGGTACTGGGGCGGCTCGGCAGCGCAGAGCGAGTCGCCGCGCATGTGGCGCTCGGGTACTTCCTGCCGCACCCCGCAAAGCAGCGCGTCGACCTGTTCGCGGAGAAGCTGCTGCGAGCGCGCGAGAGCCCCGGCTGGGATCTCGCGTGCGCGCGCTCGCGCGACGGCCGCGCCCGCGCGCAGTCCGCCGAGCCCGCTGCTGACCCCGACTACCGCTTCGCGGTCGTGCAGGCCGAGCTGCACAGCTCGCAGCTGCGCCTCGTCGCCGAGCGCCTCGACCCCGCTCCGCTCGCACGGCACACCGTCCAGCTCGCCCGCTGGTACCTGCGCCGGGATCGCAGCGAGGCCGTCGAGCGGGTCACGCGCACCGCGCTCGATCGCGGCGCGCGCGGGCTGGGGTTGGAGTAGGCGCGCGACGCTCGTCTACGCTGTCCGCAGATGGCAGCCGATGCCAAGCAGGTCCCCACGCTGTTCGACCCGACGGCGTTCGGGGTCTTCCGCTTCCTCGACCGCAAGCTCGATGCGCGCGGACACGTGACACTTCGCTATGCGCTGGACGATGAGATCTCCTTCGTCGAGCAGTTCGACCTGCCGATTGGCGGCGAGCTGAGCGCGGCCGAGCGCGAGCGCGTCGACGGGCTGCTCGCGCTGCTGCACTGGGTCGCCGGCGTCAGCTACTTCAAGACCGCGCTGCCGCCCGAGGTCGCGTGCGAGACCGGCGCGCCGCCGCCGGCCGCCGCCGCCCTGCTCGAGGCGCTCTACTCGGAGGGGCTCGGGGAGCTCGCCTACACCAACCGCCTCGCCCGCCTGCCGCGCCCGCGCTTTCCCCGCGGGCCGGCCCCGGGTCCGACAGTGGCGGACGCGCCGGGCGCCGGGCGGGCGCCCGCGCAGGCGGCGCAGCGGCCCGTTGAAGGCCAGCCGGATCTCCGGCGGGTGCTCGTGCCGGTCGGCGGCGGCAAGGACTCCGCCGTCGCGTTGGAGATCGTCAGGCGCTCGCGCCGCGAGCTCGCGCTGTTCTCCGTCGGCGACGCCCCGCCGATCGCGCGCACCGTAGCGGTCGCCGGGCTCCCGCATCTGCTCGCCACGCGCACGCTCGATCCGGGCCTGCCCGCGCTGAACCGCGCCGGCGCGCTCAACGGCCACATCCCCATCACGGCGATCGTCTCATGCGTCGCGTTGCTCACGGCCGCGCTGAACGGCTTCGACGCGGTCGCCATGGCCAACGAGCGCTCCGCGTCCGCCGGCAACGTCGTGTGGGACGGCGTCGACGTCAACCACCAGTTCAGCAAGGGGCTGCGCGCCGAGCGGCTGCTGAGCGCGGCAGTGGCCGAGGTCGCGCCGGGGCTCGAGCTGTTCTCGATCCTGCGGCCCGCGTCGGAGCTCGCGATCGCACGCGCGTTCGCCCGCATGGAGCCCTACCACGCGGCATTCACGAGCTGCAACGCGAGCTTCCGCATCGATCCCGCGCTGCGCGCGAGCTCGTGGTGCTGCGACTGCCCCAAGTGCCGCTTCGTGTTCCTCGCGCTCGCCCCCTTCAGCACGCCAGAGCACCTGCGCGAGGTGTTCGGGCGCGACCTGCTGGAGGAGGACAGCCAGTTCGCCGGCTTCGCGCTGCTCACCGCCACCGGCGGGCACAAGCCGTTCGAGTGCGTCGGCGAGGAGCAGGAGAGCCTCGCTGCGATCCGCCTGCTCGCCGCCGATCCGCGCTGGCGTGGGCACGCCGTCGTGCGGCGCCTGGCGGCGGAGGTGCTGCCGCAGCATCCCGCCGATGCGGGCGACCCTGAAGCGGTGCTCGCGCTCAGCGACGAGCACGCCGTGCCAGCGGCGCTGCTGGCGGATGTCCGTGCGGTTCTCGGAGCTTGACGGCGCCCGCATCGGCGTGTGGGGCGCCGGCCGGGAGATCCGCTCGTTCGCCGACCAGCTCGCGCGGCGCCTGCCCTCCGCGCGGATCGCCGTCGCCGCCTTCGACTCCCCGCCTGCCGACGACGTCCGCGACGCGCTGGGGGCGCCCGACGCCCGGATCGTGACTGGCGACGGCGGTGGCGGCAGCGACGGCGGTGACGCGCTCGTGGCGGCGCTGGCCGGCTGCGACGTGGTCGTGCGCTCGCCCGGCGTGTCCATCCACCGGCCGGAGCTGCGCGCGGTGCTCGCCGCCGGCACACCAGTGACGACCGCCACCGCGCTGTGGCTCGCCGAGCACGGCGGCGAGGGCGTGATCGGCGTGACCGGCACCAAGGGCAAGAGCACGACCGCCGCGCTCGCCTGCTATCTCGCACGCGCCACCGGGCGCACGGCGCAGCTGGCGGGCAACATCGGCGTGCCCGCGCTCGACCTGCTCGACCGCGAGCCCGGCGCCGTCACCGTCGTCGAGCTCTCCAGCTACCACACCGCCGACCTGCAGACCGGGCCGCAGGTGGCGGTCGTGACGAGCCTGTTCCGCGAGCACACCGACTGGCACGGCTCCGAGGACGCCTACCGCGCGGACAAGCTGCGGCTGCTCAGCCTGCCTGGCGTGCGCGTCGCCGTCGTCAACGGCCGCGACCAGCGGCTGCGAGAGGCGGTGCTGCGCAACGCGGAGCTGGGCGGAGCTGGGCCGGGCGGCCCCGGGCTGGGCGACGAGCACGCTGCGGGCGCGCACGTCGGGCTGGAAACCGTCCGCTACGGCACACCCGATGGCTGGGACGTCGTGGGCGGGGGGGTCGCGCTGCGCGGCGAGCCGATCGCGTCGAGCGCCGAGCTGCCGCTGCGCGGCGAGCACAACGCGCTCAACCTGTGCGCAGCGCTGACCGCGCTCGAAGCCCTGCGCGTGGCGCCGCCGCCCCTGCCCGCGTCGCTGCGGGACTTCCAGCCGCTCGCGCACCGGCTGCAGCCGGTCGCCGAGCGCGACGGGATCCTGTGGGTCGACGACAGCATCTCGACCACGCCCGAGTCGACCGTCGCCGCGCTGGCGAGCTTCCCCGGGCGCGAGATCGTGCTCATCGGCGGCGGCCAGGACCGCGGCCAGGACTACGCGCCGCTCGGTCGCGCGCTGGCCGAGACCGATGCGAGCGTGCTCGGCGTTCCGTCCACCGGCTCGCGCCTGATCGTCGCTGCGCGGGACGCGGGCGTGCCCGCCGAGCGCGCGATCGAGACGGCGGGGATGGAGGAGGCGGTCGCGCGGGCGCTCGCGCTCGCGCACCCCGGCGCCGTGATCCTGCTCTCGCCCGCCGCCCCCAGCTACGACCACTACCGCGACTTCGAGGAGCGCGGCGAGCGCTTCCGACAGCTCGCCGCCGGTAGCCGGCAAGCAGGCGATTGAACGGCGCCGCCGCCCCCCTCTCAGGGAGCGGCGGCGGCCGCAGCGGCGGCCGGTGGCCGCCGTTTCGCCTATCGCCCTACGGGCACAGCGGGTTCGCGGGCACGCCCGCGCATACTTCTGCTTCAGACTCCGTCGGCTGAGCCGGCGGCGGCGGGACCGGTTCGGCTTCCGGCCGGTTGACCGATTCCGCCTGCAGCGCCAGGAGGTAGCCCACGAATTCGAAGCCACCGCCCGCGTTCGGGGTCGTGGAGTTCTGGCAGCCCCATGTCCCTTCGATGTTCGCGGGGTAGCTGCCATCCGGCATCGAGTTGTCGGAGATGCAGTTGTTCGTGGAGGTTTTCGTTCCGAACACGCCACCCTCGAACGCCACGTCGCCGGCGAACTCGCCGCCGAGATAGCCGTTGTCCGAGAACGTGTTGTCGACGACCTTGTTCCCCGCGTTCTGGAAGTCGATCTCCTTGACGTGAGTTGCTTCTTCTTCCGCCGGGCTTTCGTAGAACGGGTTGGGGTACTCGAACGCGAGTACTCCGTTGCTCGGGTTGCCGGTGATGATGTTGTGTTCCACCAGGTCGCCGTATACGCCCGGCAACTCGATGCCCGCGCCCCACGGCGCGGCCGCGGCGGACGTGTTCGCCGGCAGGTTGAGGTCGTTGTTTTCAGAGATGACGTTGTCGCGGAAGATCGTGCAGTGTGCGAATTCCGTCGTTTTGAATTCGGGGAGTGTGCCCCGCCAGTTCACCTGCCCGTGCCACCTGTATTTGGTCAGCGGCGGAGCGTGTTCGCAGGCGCCGTTCTGCGACGGCGGGCCGTCTCCGGGGTTTTCGGAGTTCGGCGCGATCCCCGTCGTGTTGTGGCTGAACACCGAGTTTTCGATGACGAGGTTACCGCCCGAGTTGGAGCCCGAGTAGCCGAGCGCGTTGTATTCCATCACCGCTTTGTTCACACGCGCCTTGCATTCCTGGCACGCACCGATGTAGATGCCGGAGTCGTTGAAGCCGGAGGCGTAGATGTTTTCCCATTCGCCTTCGGTCTCGTTGCCGGTGAAGATCCCGTAGCCGCCGTCGAGGCCGGTGTCATAGGCGGTCAGGTAGCGCCCGTACCAGCCGTGAGCGCCGACTTTCCCAGAATCCGCGCCGCCGTTCCACCAGATCTCGTTGCCGCCGGAGCCGTTGAGGCTTTCGCGGTCGAAGTTGCGCACCGTGAGGTTTTCGACCCACACGTTGTTCGCTTTGTAGATTTCGATGCCGTTGCGCCCGCCGGGGACTTTCAGGCCCTGGCCGTCGACGATCACTTCGTTGCGGTTCGTTCCGCGGATGAAGATGTCGCTGTGCGCTTTGGTGACCTTGACCGCTTCGTCGTACACGCCCGGTTCGATCAGCACGTACGCGCCGGAGTGAGCCTTATCCACAGCTTCCTGGATCTTGGAAAAGTAGTGAACGTATCTCGGATAGGTCGCCGGCGGTGTGCCCTTGGTGACGATCTCGACCTGCGTGGCGCTGGCGACGCCTGCGGCGGCGCCGCACGCCACGGCCGCGAGCGCCACGATGGCCGCGACGCTCCTGATGGCACTTCGGATGGAATGCATTCTCGACAGTCTCCCTCCCTAGTCTTGATTGGCAGGATGCGATCCTAGGTGAGGTGATCGGGCCCATCAGCGGGCGTCCCTCCATGCGGGGACCCGATACCGCCTCGCCAACGAGGCGCACTGCCATGCCCGGCTTGACCTCCGGGGCAGGAGCAGTCTACAGACGGTGCGCCAACAGGTCAAGCTGGCCAGCCAGCCGAGCGGGCGCGGCTGGGCTGCTGCGCGCCGCGTGGCTCGCCCGGGCTCAGGCCAGCTCGACGAGCGGGAACGCGCGGTTGCGCCGCGGCGGCACCAGGAAGTTCTGCCTGCGCGTCGCCGTCAGGAAGCGCTCCAGGCCTAGGTTCTGCGAAGGCACGCTGTATTTCTGCGCGAGGTCGAGCGAGGCCTGGCTGCGGCGCATCGTGGCGAAGAACGCGGCGGTCGGCACGAAGATGCTGAAGTGCAGCTTGGGCTGCTGGGAGCCGTCGGGGACGTCGAGCGAGTCGAAGCCGGGGCCGTCGGCGCGAATGTGCATCGGCTTGCGGTCCGGCGCCCTGCTGGTGCGCTGCAGCGCGGTGGTGTGGGCGATGTGGGGCTGGCCGTCGAACGTGGTAGTCCCTTCGGCTTCGCTGGCCGCCTTCAGGGGGTTGAAGATGTTGGGGATGGCCGTCGGCCCGCCGCCGTTGGCGAACTGGTCGGCGTTGCCCAGCCTGGGGACGGGGTCGGCGCTGAACATCTCCGCCGCGCGTCTGACGTACGTTTCTCCGGGCCGTTCGTAGAACTGCTCGAGGTCCTGGATCACGTGCGAGAGGTGCATGATCGAGCCGTGGTCGAAGTAGTCGTGGGCCCTCGCGGTGGTGAGCTTGGCGGATCTGTTGCCGACGAACGTCGTGATCGGCGGCGGCCCGCTGCTGCCGACCTGCTGGGAGATGAAGCCCATCCACATGGGCGAGCCCGGGTTGATCGTTTCCGCGTACGGTAGGCCCTGTTCTTCGGCGACCTTGCGCGGCAGCCCGATCTGCGTGAACATCAGCCGGCGCGAGGTGACCGTCAACAGCTCCCCCAGTTCCGAGCCGCCCACGTCCTCGCCCGCGAGCGTCGAGCTTTCCCCCGACAGCCACGCGAGCACGTCGCCGATGATCTCGGTCGAGTCGCTTCGCAGCGTCACCACCATGTCGTTGGCCTCGATCTGCACGGGGATGTCGAAGCGCAGCTTGCTGACTTCCGGATTCTCCGGGGAGACGTCGGTCGGGCCCGGCACGGCCTCTTCCAGCGCGTACAGCGCCGGTTCGGAGACCAGCCGCGGCATGTGCCCGGCGACCAGCGCGCCGCTCATGCCGCCCGGCAGCCGTTCGAAGTAGGGGACGCCGTAGGCGACCGTGGTGAACACGCCGCTCGGGCTGAACGGGTAGCTCGCCTCCACGGTCGCCAGCGCGCGTGCGAGCGTCGCCTGGTCGGCCTGCGTCGGCGTGCGCGTGAGGGCAAACGTCGCGAACGTCGTGTAGACCGGCGCGAAGCGCACGCCCACGCCTTCGACCTTGAACGCCGGGGCGATGTACTTTTCGATCTGGTACTGGACTTCCGGCAGTGTCGACTTCTTGCCCGCGAGCGCTCGCTCGGGCATGTATGCCAGCAGCTCGAGCGCCCCCAGCGTCGACGCCGCCACGCCGAGCCCCGCCGCACGGTGCAGCAGCGTGCGGCGCGTCATCATGTGCTGTCCCTCGCTCATCGACCCTCTCCCCTTCCGTGAGATCGTCAGGCGCCTGCGAATCCGGCGCCGACGCCGAATCATCGGACCAGCGGGTAGCTGTTGTCAACCCTCGCCGTCGTCGGCGGGGGTCTCCTCCGGTGTCGGCGGGGGCGCAGCCGGGAGCGCGTTCGCGGCGGCCGCGGCGGCCGCGCGGTTCTCCTCCTTGACGGCCAGCCAGATCTCCTCGCGGTAGATCGGCACGCCGGATGGGGCGGCGATCCCGAGGCGGACCGTGTGGCCGCTGACGCCCATCACCGTCACGAGGATCTCGTCGCCGATGACGACGCGCTCTCCGGGACGACGCGTCAGGATCAGCATCGGCCCCGATTATGAAGCAATCCCGGGATCAGTGCCCGATCGGGCGATCCTCGCGCGCGGCGCGCCGCGTCGGTCGGCAGAGCGCGGGCGCTAGGCCGCGTCGGCAGAGCGCGGGCGCTCCGCGGACGCCTGCGCGGGCAGCGTAAACAGCGGCGCCTGCAGCGGCGCATCGTCGCTGTCGTTGAGCACCTGGTAGCCGCGGCCGCCGAGGATCACCAGCGGGGCACGCAGATTGGCGGTGATGTCCAGCGGGTTGGGCGTCGCACGCACGGTCACGTACAGCTGCGCCCCGGTCGTGTCATCGAGCCCCGTGCGCTCGCGATCCTCGGGCGCGATCTCGAGCGTGAACGCCGGGAAGAACGGGAGGGGGCTGACCACCGGCAGCGCGAGCGCCGCGTTGTCGACCGCGTGCAGCCACAGGAAGCCGGTGCCGGGGTTGCGGTCGATCAGCGCGTAGCGCAGGCCCCCGAGGCCGATCAGCCCGAACGGGAACTCGATCACGTCCTCCGGCTGGATCTCGACGGTGCCGAAGCGGATGCTCTCGAATGTCACGGACATGATGCGGTCTCCTTGGGTTTCGGCTACTGCAGGAAGTTGAGCAGGGATTCCTGGACGATGGTCGCGCCCGCGCGCAGCGCGGCCTCGTACGCGGCCTGCTCGTTGGCGTACTGGATCGAGGTCGCGGCGACGTTCGTGTCCTCTGTGTCGGCGAGGCTCCCCGTGATCGCCGTCTGCAGGTCTTCGTTGCGCGTGAGCGAGGTCTGCAGCTGGTCGGTCGCGCTGCCCGCCACCGCCTGCAGTTCGCTCAGCGTCGCGAGGTTCCCGTCGAGGTTGGTCAGGTCGGTCGTGCCGAGCTTTTCCCGGTCTTCGGTCGTGCCTTCGCGCATGTGCTTGGCGATCGTGCGCAGCGTGTCGAGCAGCTTGCCGTCTTCGGCGGCTTCGCCGTTGCCGAGCAGCGTCGAGATGTTCGTTGTGATCGTCACCGACGCCGCCGGCCCGACTGCGCGCGTCACCGTTTCGGCGTTGCCCTGGTATTCGTCTTCTCCGGCGCCCTGCGCGTAGGGGGCCGTCGTCGTCGCGGTCCCCGAGAACACGTACTGGCCGGCATACTGCGTGTTCGCGTCCTGCTTGATGCTTTCGGTCAGCTGTTCCACCTCCAGCGCCAGCGTGTTGAGGTCGCTCTGGTTGTTGGTCCCGTTGGCGGACTCCACCACCAGCTCGCGGATGCGCTGCGCGATTTCGTTCATGTTCGACATCGCGCCGCTGGCCGTGTTCGCCCACGCGATGCCTTCGTGGGCGTTTTCTTCGTAGGAGCTGAGCCCGTCCAGCTGGCTCTGCAGGTCGATCACCCGGTTGGCGCCGTACGGGTTGTCAGACGGCGCGAGGATCGTCCTGCCGGAGGACAGTTCGTCGGTCGTCCGTTCCAGCGAGGAGAGCGAGGAGTTGAGGTCGGTGAGCGTCTGGCTGGTGACCATCGCCGGGGTGATCCGCGCGCTCATCGCTACAACCCCACGGCCCCGGTGTGCTCGATCAGCGTTTCCAGCATTTCGCTCATCGCCGTCAGCGTTCGCGCCGACGCCTGGTAGCCGCGCTGGAAGCTGATCAGGTTGGTCATTTCTTCATCCAGCGAGACGCCCGAGACGCCCTGGCGCTCGTCGTTGATCGCCGTCAGCGTTCCCTGCAGGGTCGTCACTTCGTCCTTGGCGCCGCGCACGCCGCTGCCGAGCTGCTCGATCAGCTTCGCGTAGTCCTGTTCGGCTGCGCCGCCCCGCAGCCCCGCGACTTCCTGGGCCACTTCGTTGCCGCCAACCGCTTTGCTCCCGGAGGCCTGGACTTCGGCCGTCTTCGCGACCACTTCGAGCGTCGCGGCGCTCGCGCCGACGAAGAACGGTTTTTCGAGGTGCGCGTTGACAGTGCCCTCGAGCGTTTCGGCAAAGCCGTCGAGCCCCGTCTGCAGCGCCGTCAGCTGGCCTTTGGGGCCGGTCAGGCCGAGCAGCGCGCCGAGCCGCCCGCCGGCCGCTTCTGTCAATTCCTGGGGCCAGTTGACGGTCGTGCCTTCCACCAGCGGCTTGGCCGCGTCGCCGAAGCTCACCGTGTCGGTGTGATCCGGCTGTTCGCTGACCGTGATGTTGGCCAGCGAGGAGAGCTTGTCGAGCAGCAGGTCGCGGCGGTCGAGCATGTTGTTCGGCTCCTGGCCGGCTTCTTCGGAGAGCTTGATCTGGCCGTTGAGCACCGCGACCTGCTTGGCGTAGTCTTCGACTTCTCCCGACGGGCCCGTCAGCGATTCGTACTGTTCGCTCGTCTGGGTCGAGATCGTCGAGAGCTGCGCGCTCAGCTGATTGATCGTTTTGGCCAGCTGTTCGCCCGCCTCCACGACGCCCTCTTTGGCCGCTTCGCTGGTGGGCGAGTCGGCGAGGTTGTTCCAGGCGGTCCAGAAGTTCGACAGCTGCGTCGCGATCCCCGCGTCCGACGGTTCGTTGAACGCGGTCTGCGCCAGCTGCAGCGTTTCCGACTGCGCTTCCGCAGCCGCCAGGGCGCTGTTCTGGGTGCGGTACTGGGAGTCCAGGTAGACGTTGCGGATGCGCGTGATGTTCGCGACGGTGACGCCCGCGCCGAGCTGTGCGCCCTTGCCGGTCTGCGCCGATATCGACGGGATCGGCAGCGGCGGGTCAGGTTCCAGGAGGGCCGTCTCGCGCGAGTAGCCTTCGGTGTTCGCGTTGGCGATGTTGTTGCCCGTGGTGTCGAGCGCCGTCTGCTCCGCGATCAGGCCGCTGAGGGCGGTCTGCAGTCCTTGCAGGGTGGGGATCGACATCGCTAGGCCTGCAGGTCGAGTACGTGCAGTCCGCCGTGTGGGCGCGACCGCGTGATGGGCTTGGCCGATCCGTGCGTGTCGTAGCCGCTGACCCCGTCGAGCGAAAGCATGCCCATCAGGTGGTCGAGAAAGCCGAGTTCGATCTGCATCAGCGCGCGGTTGCACGTGTGCTCGCGCTGGAGCTCGTGCAGCAGCCCGCGCAGCTCGGCGCTGCGCGCGTGCGCGCGCTCGGCCACGGGGGCGTCCATCAGCGTGCTCAACAGGGCCAGCGTGACCTCCTGCGCGGGCACGCCCAGCCGCTCGCCGCTGCGCGCCAACAGGCGCGAGCGATCCTCCTCCAGCAGCTGCCGGCGGCCCATCTCCCCGCGCAGGATCCCCGCGAGGCGCACGACGGTGTGCACGTCGCGCGCGCGGATCGCCGCGCCCTGCTCGAGCACGACCTCCAGCAGGCTCCGCGCAGACTCGATCTGCGCGTCCAGATGCGCGAGCACATCCGCGGCGAGCGCCCGGTCGCGCTGCCTGCCCTCGTGCGCGACGAGCGCTGTCGGGGTCATGATGCGCCGGTGCCTCCATCCGCGTGCATCTGGGGCGGCGCCTGCACGCCCTCGAGCTCGCGCGTCATCTGCGCCGCCATGCCGAGACCGCCGGCGTTCATGATGCCCGCGGTCAACGACTGCGGCAGCATCGAGGAGAGCTCGGAGGCGCCCGCGCCGCCCGCGCCCGAGCCGCCTTCTTCGGAGCCGGATTCGCCGGATTCGCCGTCGAGGCCGCTGGTCGCGGTGAGCGAGCGCGAGAGCTGTTCGACGAGCGCCTGTTCGAAGCTGAGCGCGCTCGCATACGCCTTCTGTGTCGCGGCCGAGCCGTGGCGTACCCACGCGGGCTCGAAAGCCTGGTTGATCGCCGGCACGCCCTGCGCCGCGGCGCTCGTGTCGGAGGCGATACCGGGCAGGATGCTCATTGCGGTCGCAGCTGGTTGGCGATCGACATCATCTGGCTCTCGTCCTGGATCGCGGTGCTCGTCAGCTGGTAGTTGCGCTGGGTGCTCACCATCTGCGCCATCTCGCTGGCGATGTTCACGTTGGAGCCCTCGAGCGCCCCCTGGCGGATCTTGCCGGTCGCCGGATGCGGCGCGCCGCTGGCGGCGGTCGGCGCGAACTCGCTGCCACCGTCCGCCAGCAGGTGTTCGGGCGAGGTCACCGTGACGAGTTTGATCTGGCCGAGCACGCGCGTCCCCACGCTCACCGCGCCCGTCGGCCCGATGCTCACTTCGTCGGCCGCGACGCCCGCCGGCAGCTTGATCGGCGGGGACAGCTGGTTGCCTTCGGAGTTGACGATCGCGCCGTTGGCGTCGACGCCGAACTGGCCGTTGCGTGTCAGCGCCTTCTGCCCGTTGGCGCGCGTCACCTCGAAGTAGCCCGGGCCCTCGATCGCCAGGTCGAGCGGGTCGCCCGTTTCCTGGACAGAGCCCTGCGCTTCGCTGCGCCCGATCAGCTTCGCGCTCGCGCCGGCGCCGGCGGTGGTGGCGGTGCCCGCGATGTTGACCGGGTTGTACAGCAGGTCGCTGAACGCCACGCGCTCGGACTTGTAGCCGCTCGTCGAGAGGTTCGCGAGATCGTTGCTGATCGCGTTCAGCTGTTCCTGCTGCGCTGCCATGCCTGCTGCTGCGGAATACAGACCTTCGAGCATCAGCCCATCCTGTGTCCGTGGTCGTCGGCGAGCCGGGCTTTCCGCATGGCGGTCCAGCCGGGCCCGGAGCTTTTCGCCCCTGGTGATCGGCCGCCGCCTGACGGACTTGAGCGCCCGGGAATCGCCATGGGGGCGTAATTGCAAGCGGGGAGAGCCGCTCAGAGGCTTTTTCTCAGGCCGGGTTCAGCGAGCCGATCTGCGAAGCCGACTCCTGCATCGTCGTCGCGATCGTCTGGATCGACTGCTGGCCGGACTGGAAGCTGCGCAGCGAGGTGATCATTTCGATCATCGCCTTCGCGGCGTCCACGCCGGAGCCCTCGAGCGAGCCCTGGCGCACGGTACCGGTCGGCTTGCCCGCGGCGGTGCCGCTGTACAGGTTTTCGCCCTGCTTGACCGCACCGGGCACTTCGAAGACGCCCACCGCGCCCGCCGGCACAGTGCCGGTGGAGCTGACCTTGATCTGCGCGCCCTTGGCGCTCAGCACGGGGTCGCCGCTGGCGTCCGTGAGCACGCCCTGCGCCGAGGTCGTGAACTGCCCGTCGCGCGTGTAGCGCACGCCCTGGGCCGTCTTGACCGCGAAGAAGCCGCTGCCCTCGATCGCGAAGTCGAGCGGTTCGCCGGTTTCCTGCATCGTGCCCGGCGTCATGTTGGTGAATGCCTTGCCGAGCGCGACGCCCTCGTTGACCGAGCCGACCGGCGTGCCGCCCTCCGTGTTGGCCATCAGCACCGCGCCGAAGCTGTGCTGCGGCGTTTCGTCGGGCTTGTATCCGGGGGTCGACGAGTTCGCGAGGTTGTTCGCCAGCTGGTCCTGGCGGACCTGCTGGGCGACCATTCCCGTTGCGGCGATGTCGAGGCCGAGATCCATTCTCCCTCGGTGTTCGGCTGCAGACGAGGATTCTTGAGGGCCCGCCTCGTCGACGAGCGCCGTATAACCATGGCTATCGGCGCTCGCGGCTGCAGTCCTCGGCGCAGGTCCGCGCCGAGCGCCCGCCCGTGCGCTCAGCGGATCGCGGCGAACAGCGGCAGCTCGCCGGACAGCTGTTCGTAGAGGCGCCGGCGCAGCTTCGTGTGGATCTGCGAGACGCGGCTCTCGGAGACCCCCAGCCGGACGCCGATGTCGCGCAGCGTCCAGTCCTCGACGTAGAGGAGCACCGCCACCTCGCGCTCCTGCCTGCTCAGGCGCGCGAACGCCTTGCGGAAGCGCTGCTTGGCTTCGCGGCGCTCGGCGCTCGAGATCGGATCGCAGTCGGAGTCGGCGCTTTCAAGCGTGTCGATGCGCTCGATTGTGGCGCTCTCGTCGGAGCGCACGATCTTGTTCAGCGACCCGACCTCCGCGAGCTCGACCTGGTCGAGCCGTTGCGTGAGCTCGAGGGCGGTCATGCCGACCATCGCCGCGAGCTCCTCGCGGCTGGGCTGGCGTTCGTGCAGCGACAGGAACTGCTCGCGGGCGGTGTTGATCGCGCGCTCGTCGCGGCGCAGCGAGCGCGGCGCCCAGTCGTGGCGGCGCAGCTCGTCGAGCACCGCGCCGTGGACGCGCGTCCACGCGTACTGCTCGAGCGAGGCGCCCTTGTCCGGGTCATAGCGCTCGATCGAGCGGATCAGCGCCTCCAGCCCGCACGAGAGGAAATCCTCGACGTCGCACTGTGCCGGGACCTCGCGAACCTTGCGGTACACGATGTAGCGGACCATCGGCAGGAACATGAAGATCAGCCGGTCGCGAAGCTCGCGATCGCCGCTGCGACGGTACTCATGCCAGGTCGCCAGTACCTCTGCTGCCGGCGCCCTGGCTGCACGCTTTCCGATTATTTCCATTCTCCTGCTCTGATATCGAGGGAACTGACAGGGGTATGGCCCGCCTGCTACGGCACTTTGCTCGCGTCCGAGCTTGGAACTGCGGCGGTCTAACCGGCAGTAGATTCGCGGCGGGCACGATATTCCCTGCTCCGGTCATAACGTCAGGTGCGCGCGGGTTGACCGTCGGTGGCGCCCCCGTGGCGCCGCCGGCAAGCGCGCGAGCGGGTCCGGTCGAGAAAGCGCTCACAAATCGCCACGCGCGGTCGATCACCTGGGCCGGGAGATGTCCGCTCTATTGTCAAGCCGATCGTCTCGCGCGCGCGCCGTGCCCGCGACCGAGCTGCCGCCACTGGCTCGGCAGCTGCTTGCCGCCGACGACCTCGCCGGCTATCGCGAGCTGTTCGCGCGGGTCGAGGCGATCGACGATCCCCACCGCCGCTACTGGGCGGGCGCGAGCTTGATCGAGCGGGGACTGGCGGCGAGCGCGGGCACCCCCGCGGCGCGCCTGCCGGCGCTGCTGGTCACGCTCGCCGACTGCGCGCTGGAGACGCTCGAACGCGAGCCCAGCGAGCCGCGGCTGCTCAACTACGCCGGCCTGACCCTCTACGGGCTGTGGAGCGTGGACGCGGCGCAGGCGCTGTTCGAGGCCGCCAGGCGCCTGGATCCGCAGATCGAGGAGCTGGAGGGCAACCTCCAGGCGCTCGCCGCGCGACGGCGGCTGATGCGCAACTCCCAGGGCCGGGCTCCGCTGCGCGCCGCGCTGCCCGAGCTCGCCCGCCGGTCCATGGAGATCGCCGCGCGCGCGCAGCCCGCCGAGGGCCTGCGGCTGTCCCTGTGCATGATCGTGCGCGACGAGCAGGAGATGCTCCCCCGCTGCCTGCGCGCGGTGGCGGACGCGGTCGATGAGATCGTGATCGTCGACACCGGCTCGACGGACGCGACGATCGAGATCGCACGCTCGTTCGGGGCGCGCGTGATCGAGCGCGAGTGGACGGGCTCGTTTGCGCAGGCGCGCAACGCGTCCTTCGACGCCGCCGGCGGCGACTGGGTGATGTACCTCGACGCGGACGAGATCCTCGTCCAGGAGGACGCCAAGCTGCTGCGCGCGCTAACCGGGCGCACCTGGCGCGAGGCCTTCTACCTGTCGGAGACCAACTACACCGGCGACGCCGACGAAGGCACCGCGGTCGCGCACAACGCGCTGCGGATGTTCCGCAACCGTCCCGAGTACCGCTTCGAGGGGCGGCTGCACGAGCAGATCGCCCAGCGCCTGCCCGGCTACCTGCCCGAGCGCTTCGAGGCGACCAGCGTGCGCGTGGAGCACTTCGGCTATCTGGGGATCGTGCGCGACAGTCGCCAGAAGTCCAGGCGCAACATCGAGCTGCTGCGCCTGCAGCAGGCGGAAACTCCTCCGACGCCGTTCCTGCACTACAACCTCGGCTGCGAGTATGCCGCCGCGGGCGATCGCGCGGGCGCGCTCGCCGAGCTCGAACGCGCGTGGAAGCTGCTCGAGGCCGACCCCGAACGCGACAGCTACCGGTTCGCGCCGGCGCTGTTGAGCCGCCTCGTCAAGGCGCTGCGCGTCTGCGGGCGCCCGCGGGATGCGCTCGCGCGCGCCGAGCAGGGGCTCGAGCGCTTTCCCGGCTTCACCGACCTCGTGCTCGAGCAGGCGCGCGCGGCGACCGCGCTCGGGCAGGACGAGCGCGCGATCGAGCTGTGCGAACGCTGTATCGAGATGGGCGACGCGCCGCGCCGCTACACGGCGACCGTCGGCGCCGGCACCTACCTGCCGCGCGTCCACCTGGCCGAGCTCAGACGCGCGCATGGCGAGATCGCGGCGGCGATCGAGCTGCTCGAGCACTGCCTGCGCGAGCACCCGCTGTTCGTCGGCTCGGTGCTCCCCTACGCGAGCGCGCGGCTACAGGACGGCATGGATCCCCAGGCGGTCGTGCGCGAGCTGGAACGACAGCTGCCCGACCCTTCCCCCGCGGCCCGCTTCATGCTGGGCGTCGCCCTTTACGAGGCCGGCGCGACGACCGCCAGCGAGGAGCAGTTCAGGATCGTGCTCACACACCGGCGGCACTCCAGCCGCGCGCGCGTGGCGCTCGGCGAGGCGCTGCTGGCGCAACGGCGCTACGCCGATGCCGCCGGCGAGGCGGCCAAGCTCGCAAGCGACGATCCGCTCGCGCCGCTCGCGTGCCGCACCGAGCTGTTCGCGCGCATCGCCGGCGGCGACAGCGCCGGCACCGCGGCCGCGCTGGAGCGCGCCCGCGCGGCCGCGATGCCCGCCGCCGAGCACGACCTGTTCCTGGCGTGGGCGCAGCTCGTCGAGACCGGAGCGAGCGCGATAGCGCTCTCGAGCGAGGCCGTGGCGCCGCTGGCGGTGATGCTCGAGGCGCTGCTGCGCGTGCAGGACTTCGACGCCTTCGAAGTGCTGCTCGGCCTGCTCGAGCGCACCCCCCTGAGCGAGCGCGAGCAGCGCGAGCTGCTCGCCGACATGTACCTGCGGCGCGGGTTCGCGGTGGCGGCGGCGGAAGAGTGGATGAGCGTCTGCCGGCAGCGTCCCGACGCCCGCGCGCTGGTCGGTCTCGCGCGCGTCGCCGTCGCGCGGGGCATGCTGCGCGAGGCGGGCGAGTTCGCGGCGGCCGCGCTGTCGCGCGATCCCGGCAACGAGGTCGCGGCCAGCCTGCTCGAGCGGGCCGCAGTCGCGTAGAAGCAGCCATTTGGCGGCGTTTGCGCAAGACATGTCGCACGTGGAGGAATCCCTTCAAGTTTCCGCGAACGACGTCGATGACCTGGGTGTACAGCAAAGCGCGAGGCGGCCCATGGAACGGACCGCGTCCATGTTTTCAGGGAGAAAACGCCATATGAGCTCGCCGATCCTGCCTATAGAGGACCCCACGAACCAAGCGACCGTCGCGTGCGCCCAGGACAGCCTCATGGGCGACATCAGCGCGTTCGTGTCAGAGCTGACCGCACGCGAAAGCACGCTCGCCCCCGCCGCGAGCAGGGGCGGTCCGCCGCCCGAGCTGCTCGAGCAGATCGCCGCCGCCGGGCGGATCGACGAGCGCATGCGCGAAAGCGGAGAGCATCTGCGCTTCTTCGCCGTGCCCGGCGAGCGCACGCGGATCGAGCTCCACGACGGCGATGGCAACGCGGTGCGGATCCTTTCCACCATCGAGGCGGTCACGATGGCCACCGGCTGGCCGTTCGGGTAGGTCCGCCGGATGTCCACGTCATCCCTGGCTGTGAGCTCCTCGGCGGGCGCTCCGATCACGATCTCGGGCCTGGCCTCGGGCCTGGAAACGAGCAAGATCATCTCCGCCCTGATGGAAGTCGAACGCGAGCCCGTCACGCACCTGAGCAATCAGCAGACGCGGCTCATCGCCGAGCAGACGCAGCTGCAGAGTGTCCAGGGCGAGTTGCAGCAGCTCTCGTTCGCGGCCTCCGAATTCGCGCTGCCGTCGCAGTACGAAAGCTCGCAGGCGGTCACCTCCAGCGAACCGACGCGCGTCGAAGGCACCGTCACCGGCGGTGCGCCGATCGGCGGCTACGAGGTCGAAGTCACGCAGCTGGCCAACTCGGCACAGCGCACCTTCACGTTCACCAGCCCGACCGGTGAAGGCGCGATCACGATCGACGGCCAGGAATTCAAGCTCCAGGCTGGTGAGAGCGCCAAGGAGCTGGCGAGCGCGATCAACGCGAGCGGCACGGCGAAGGTCTACGCGGCGGTGCTCACGGACGGAAGCCTGGTTCTTTCCAATCGCGAAACGGGCAGCACCGGCGGCGAATTCATCGAAGTCACCGGCGCGGCGCTGACAGAAGTGGCGGGAACCGCGAAAGAAGGCAAGGACGCGGAATTCGCGATCGACGGCGAAAAAGGAACCTCCAGCTCCAACAGCGTCACAGACGCGATCGCGGGCGTCACGCTGACCCTCAATGGCCTCACCCCCACCGGCCCGGTGACGCTCGACGTCAAGCCTCCTAGTGTGAGCGCCACCGCGATCGAAGCCCAGATGCAGTCGTTCATCAAGCTCTACAACTCGACCGTCTCGGCGATCGAGACGCAGCTGTCCACGAAGGCCCCAGTGCGCCCGGAGACCTCGAGCGAATTCGCCACCGGCACGCTGTACGGCGACCAGGAACTGTCGAACCTGCTCGACAGCATGCGCGCGAGCATGTACGAACCGATCGCGGGGCTCGCGGAGGAAATGTCAAGCCCCTACAACGTCGGTCTCAGCACCGGCGCGCCGACCGGGAGCGGCTCCTCGCAGGCGTCGCTGGCGGGGCAGCTCACGCTCGACTCCACGAAGCTCTCGGAAGCGATCAGCAGCAATCCCACGGGTGTCAAGCAGATGCTCGAGCAGTGGTCCCAGAAGCTCCAGGGCCTCATCAACGACGCGGCTCAGCCGGGCGGGACGCTCGAAGCGCGGGTCAACGGCGACGGCGAACAGGTCACGCAGCTGACCAGCCGCATCAACAGCATGGACGAAATGCTCGCTCAGCGCGAAAAAGCGCTGCAGGAGACGTACGCCGCGCTCGAAGGCGTGATCTCGCGGAACAGCTCGCAGAGCAGCTGGCTGACCCAGCAGACCGAATCGCTGACCAAATCCGGCGCATAGCCGGCGCTCAGCCCTCAACTTTGGGCGGGCGCGGTCGATCAAGGTGGTGAGATGGCCAACGTCAGCGCATCGCACGCCGCCTACCGCAGGGGCGCCGTGCTGGCAGCAACGCCGGGGGAACTCGTGGTGATGCTCTACGACGGGGCGCGCCGCTTCCTGCGCCAGGCGGTGATCGCGATGCAGGCGGGAGACTACGAGCGCGCGCACGTCACGCTGCGCTACGCCGAGCGGATCATCAGCCACCTCGACGCCACGCTCGACTACGAGCAGGGCGAGATCCCGCAGCGCCTGCACTCGATCTACGTGTTCTGCCTCTCGCAGCTGAACGCCGCGCGCATCAACCAGGACACAGTCAGGGTCGAACAGGTCAGCGGCCTGCTCGGCGAGCTGCGCGAGGCCTGGAGCCAGGCCGCCGCCGAGGTGGACCGCGCCGCCCAGGTCGTGGCGGGCGTGGAGCACGGGTGACGGCAGCGGCGCCCGACGGCCGCGTCGAGCCCCCGCTGGCGCGCTACGAGGCGATCCTCGAGCACGCCGAGCTCGAACTGGAGCTCGCGGGCCGGGGAGAGGTCGAGCCCCTGGTCGCGCTGGGTGCGCTCTGGGAGCAGCTGATCGCGGATCTGCCCGCGCAGCCGCCCGCCGCCGCGGCGCAGCTGCTCGAACGGGCGCGGCTGGTGCACGAGCGCACGCGCATCGAGCTGATCCGCCTGCGCGAGATGCTCCTGTCGGACTTCTCGACCTCCAAGCGCGCCAGGCGCGCCGCCGACGGCTACGCCGGCCGGCTGCCCCGCCGTCCGCGCCTGGATCGCAGCGCGTAGCGCGCCGCTCAGCTCACAGTGAAGCCGGTGGCGCTCGTGGCGCTGCCGACGGGCGACGCGGCGTTGGTCACCGTGATCGAGCCGGTGCTGGCACCGCCGGGTACCGTCACCTTCAGTTTGGTCGCGGACGCCGAGGTCACGCTCGCTTTGACGCCGTCGAAGCTCACCGTCGAGCCTTCGTTGAAGCCGACCCCCGTGATCGTCACGACCGCGCCTGGTGCGGCTTTCGTGGGGCTGAAGGAGGTGAGCGACAGCGTCGGCGTGAACTTGCCCGTGCTCGTGCCGGTCTTGATCGGGGTCGTGACCGAGATCGTTCCCGCCTTCGCTCCGTTGGGCACCGTCGCTTCGATCTGCGTGGATGACTTCACCGTGAAGCTCGGCGACGCGAGCCCGTCGAAGTGCACCGCGGTCGCGCCTGTGAAGGCGGTGCCGGTGATCGTCACCTTGCTGGCCGTGACCCCCGAGCTGGGCGTGAAGCCGGTGATCGCCGGCGCGTTGGAGATGACGGCGGCGGTCGGCGCGGAGAACGCGGGGGCCCCGTTGCCGGAGGCGTTGCTCGCGATCTCCTGCACGCGAATCGTGTCGCCGACGCTGTTGGACGCGAGCGTCAGCGTCGAGGAGGTGGCGCCCGAGATCGCCGTGCAGCCCGCGCCGGAGGAGTTGCACAGCAGCCAGTGCTCGCCGTAGGCGGTCGGTTCGTGGCTCCACGTGCCGTGCGTCAGCGTCAGCGTCTGGCCCTCTTCGGCGGTGCCCGATATGGTCGGCACGGCGCTGTCCGCCGGGCTTGCGGTGATCGCGAACGCGCTCAGCCCGACCGGGCTGCCCACGCCCGTCGGACCGTCGTAGCCCGCGGCGGCCTTGCAGGCGGTGGCGCCCGTGCACGAGCCGTTGCTCCCCGACGTCACGTCATACAGCGCTTTGCTTTCGCCGATGTGCGAGTACAGCGTCGAGGCGGGGTATTCGACGCCCTGAGCGCCGCCCGCGAGGCCGAACTCGGCGGCGACGATCGGCGAGGCCGCGGACGTTCCGCCGACGATCTGCCAGCCGGTGGGGTCGCCGCTGTTGCCGTCGGGCGTGGCGTCGTAGATGTCGACCCCCGTGTACGGGTTCGCGACGGCCGACACGTCGCCGACCGAGCGGCCGCTGCCGCACGCCGTTTCGGAGAAGTGCGCGACCTCGCTCTGCCACGGCGGCGCCGTGAAGACGGTGCTGCAGCCGCTGCCTGTGCCTTCCCACACGGTGCTGCTCCAGGTTTCGCCCGATTTGCTCAGCGACGTACCGCCGACGGCGACCACGTCGGGCGAGCTGGCCGGGAAGTTCGCGGCTTCGGTGTCGCCGCGGCAGCCCTCGTTGTAGTAGCCGCAGTCGCCCGCGGACACGGTGATCACCACGCCGGGGTGGTCATAGGGAGCGTTGTAGGCCGAGTAGCCGGACTCCTCGGCGCCGCCGTATGAGTTGCTGACCTCCGTCGCGCCCGCACTGACCGCCGCGTTCACGGCTGCGCCGAGGTCGGCGAAGGACGTGCTGTTGGCCTCCACGAGCATCACGTGACAGCTCTGGCAGATCGCGTGGGCCATCTGCACGTCGAGCGTGATCTCCGTCGACCAGCCGCCGCTCGTGGCGGGCAGCGGGCTCGTCTTGCCCTGCTCGTTCAGCTTGCGAAAGCAGCCGTTCGACGTCGTGCACGCGGGCAGGCCGAATTCCTTGTCGTACACGGCGAGATCGGCTTCGGCGGTCGGGTCGTTGAAGGCGTCGACGACCGCGATCGTCTGCTGCGAGGCCGGGAACGTCGCCGTCGGCAGCGAGTAGGCGGCGTGCAGCAGCGCTGGCGTCAGGCCGCCCGAGACAGGCGTCTTGTTGGTCGTCGCGGGGGTCGCGCCGCCGGCCGCTTCGGCGGCCTGCCTGGTGGCGTTGGCCTTCAGATCCGCTCCGCTCAGGGACGTGGACAGGAGCCTGATCCCCAGGCAGCCCGCGGAGCCGGGGTGGGGAGCGCCGCACAGCTGCTGGGCCCGGAACGCCGCGCGGGAGAGGGACGCGGATGCGGCCGGGCTCATCGCTGCCGCCAGCGTTGCGAAGCCGAGCAGGGCGATCGCGATTCGAGCGGTGCGGGCGCGGCGGTGATGCACTCGTGGCTCCGACATTTCTCTCCCTGTGCCGATTACTCGCTGGATCACCTTCTGGCGATCTCTCGCCTGCCGTTTCGACCGGGCGCCGGACACGCGTGAGCGCTGAGCCGAGGGGTTGGACGTGTGCTCTACAGCGCGCGCGGGGGTGCGCCAGCAGCGCCCAAACGCCCAGGAACTGCGCGTATACGTACATATCCGCATAGAGGAATTGCGGTAGACGATCAAGAAACACTCGCCATCGAAATACACAAGTGCCGTCCGGCCGCTCGCAGGCCGCGGACGTCACCAGAACCTGTGCATCTGCCGAACTGGAGGAGTTTCCGATGGCGACACTCGCAGAGCTGTTCCGCATCAACGAGACCAATCTTGGGCTGCGCCGGCAGTTCATGCGACTGACGAAGGACGACGTCGCGATCCTCAAGGAGCTCGACCCGTGGGCGGCCGAGACGGCGGCGCCGCTGGCCAAGGAGTTCTACGACTTCCAGTTCTCGTTCGAGCCGACGCGCAAGTTCTTCGCCGCTTATGCGCAGGGCGCGGGCCGCTCGCTGGAGGTGCAGCGCCAGGGGCTGGAGAAGGCGCAGGCGGGCTACTTCCGTCTTATCTTCCAGGAGGCGGCGCGGGGTGGCAAGTTCGGCGTGGAGTACTTCGAGCAGCGCCTGCGGGTCGGCAAGCTGCACAACGAGATCAACCTCCCGATCAAGTGGTATCTCGGCAGCTACCCAACCTACTTCGATCTCGTCCGCGACTACCTCAAGCGCAGCTTCCCCGAGCGCACCGACTTCCGCGCCGATGCAGAGCGCGCGATCCTGGTGGTGATGAGCGCCGACATGCAGGCGATCGTCGACGCGTTCTACTTCGACACCTTCGAGGCGATGGGCGTCGACCTGTCAAAGATCACGGTCGAGAGCGCGGAGCTCGATCTCTCCGACAAGAGCAGCGAGCTCAAGGGCCTCGTACAGGCGCAGCTGCGCGGGATCATCAAGGCCCTGGAGACGCTGCGCGACGCGTCCGGGCAGATGACATCCTCGGCCGAGGAGACGAGCAAGGCAATCGCCGAGATCGCCAACGCGGTCGGCGACGTCGCACAGGGGGCCGAGCGCCAGGTGCGGATGATCGACGAGGCCAAGGGCGCCGCCGAAAGCGCCGCGCAGGCTGCCGTAGAGGCGCAGACGCTCTCCACTGACGGCCTCGGCGCCGCCGAGAAGGTGACCAAAGCGATGGTGTCCGTGCGTGACTCCTCGGCGCAGGTGAGCGAGACGATGAAGGGGCTCGCCGCGAAGTCCGAGCAGATCGGCGGCATCGTCGAGACGATTACAGGGATCGCCTCGCAGACCAACCTGCTGGCGTTGAACGCAGCGATCGAGGCGGCGCGTGCGGGCGAGCAGGGGCGCGGCTTCGCGGTCGTGGCTGAGGAGGTGCGCAAGCTAGCCGAGGAATCCCAGGGCGCCGCGCAGCAGATCTCCGAGCTGAACGCGGACATCCAGGGCGAGACGCAGAAGGCGGTCAGCGTCGTCCAGGAGAGCGTCAGCCTCACCGAGGACGGCTCCGCGGTCGTCGAGCAGGCGCGCGAAGCGTTCACCGCGATCGGCGGCAGCGTCAGCGACATCAACGAGCGCCTCGAGCAGCTGGCCACCTCGACCGCGGAGGTGGCGTCCGTCGCCGAGCAGTCCTCTGCGTCAGCGCAGCAGGTGTCTGCGTCGACCCAGCAGACCAGCGCCTCGACCGAGCAGGTGGCGAGCTCGGCCAGGCAGGTGGCCGGCACCGCCGAAGATCTCGAGGAGCTCGTCAGCGGCTTCAACCTCGAGGCCCTCGCCGTCTGAGGTGACGGCGAGGGCTCGCGGGTGTGGGTGCGGGCTGGCACTCGCGTTGCAGGCCCTGGCTCATGGCTTGACTACTAATGCTTTGCATGTTTTTGCCGATACAGGTGTGTCCCCAGTTCGATAATCGGAGGGTTTAATGGCGACCGCGGTCACCCAGATAGCACAGCAGCTTGTGGTTTTCTCGCTCGGCGAGGAGGAGTATGCGCTGCCGATCGCGCAGGTGCAGGAGATCATCCGCTACACCGAGCCGCGGGCGGTCGCCTCGGAGACGGCGTGGATCCGCGGTGTGATCAGCCTGCGCGGCAAGATCGTCCCCGTGTGTGACCTCGGCTCGCGCCTGGGTCTCGCATCCGAGCTCGCAAACGAGGCAAAGATCGTGATCGTCGAGACCGACGCCGGCACCGCCGGCGTGATCGTCGACGAAGTCGAGGAGGTGTGCACCGTCGACGCTGACCAGCTCGAGACCGTTCCCGGCGCCGGCACCGACCTGATCGACGTGATTGCAAAGGTCGACGATCGGTTGATCATCCTGTTGAACCCCGAGGGCCTTTTCTCGGGAGTCCAGCTCGCCAGCCCTGGCGCGTCGGCCTGAGCGCTGGCGCGAGAGCGCCTAGCGCGCGTCGGCCCGAGCGCCGTCGCGCGTGTGTGAACAGTACCATTGGGCCCTCGGTATTCACTGCCGAGGGCTCGCTTGCCGCGTGCGCCCACATTGCTATCGCACGCTTGACATTTAGCCGGCGCTGGATGGGCCATCAGGGGTCCTGCGGAGGGCCTGCAAATCGCACGGATTCGGCTCAAACACTGGGCAAACTCCGAATCTGCAATAGATGTGACAATAAGCTCAAGATCCGTGCGTACAAATCCGATAGGGAACTGCAGACAGCAACTGGCTGTGTAGTCAGGGGGCCCCGGAGATCGATCTGAGGCCGAGCGCTGCACCGACACACTGAAATGGGGTTGTTTCAGGCAGTCGGCATTTTCTATCGTTAATCGAGCGCGAGGTAACAGAACGATGTCCAATACCGTGAGTGCCGCCAAGAAAATCAACGCCGCAGAGCTGGCCCCGATCAAGGACCGGCTGGAGAGCCTCGAGGCCAACTGCCTCACAAGCCTGATCGCGGGACTGACCGCGATGCAGGAGGGAGACCTGACCGTCGAGGTGCTGCCGGCCACCTCGGCGCTGCCGGAGACCGGCAACGCCGAGGTCGACGCTCTGGGTGAGATCTTCAACCGGATGCTGGAGAAGGCCCAGGCCGCGCTTGGCCTGTACAACACCGTGCGTGAGGAGCTGCGCGAGAAGCTCGGCGATCACTCGTCGCTGGCCGAGCTCGACGAACGCATGAAGAGCCTCGACGGCAACTGCCTGACGAGCCTCGGCAACGGTATGCAGGCGATGGTCGACGGCGACCTGACGGTCGACGTGCAGCCGGCGACGGCGTTCCTGGAGAGCGCGCCCGAGGAGAGCCTCGGTTCTCTGGCGGACACGTTCAACAGCATGCTCGCGAAGGCGCAGGGCGGTCTGGAGCTCTACAACACGGTTCGCGAGGACCTGCGTGAGAAGCTCGGCGACCACTCGACGCTGGCGGAGCTCGACGAACGGCTCAAGAGCCTCGACGGCAACTGCCTGACGAGCCTCGGCGCCGGTCTGCAGGCGATGGTCGCGGGCGACCTCACCGTGGACGTCCAGCCGGTGACCGCGTTCCTGGAGCGGCCCGGCGAGAGCCTGGGCTCGCTCGGGGAGACGTTCAACAACATGCTCGCCAAGGCTCAGGGCGGACTCGGGCTGTACAACGAGTCTCGCAAAGGCATCGCGACCCTGATCGGCCGCGTGCAGGAGAGCTCGACCACCGTGTCTGCCGCCTCGCAGCAGATGGCGTCCACCTCCGAGGAGGCCGGTCGCGCGGTGAGCGAGATCGCAAACGCGGTGTCCGGCGTCGCAGCCGGGGCCGAGCGGCAGGTGAAGATGGTCGAGGAGGCGCGCAGCTCCGCGGAGGAGACGGCGTCGCGGGCCAACGAGTCGCGGGAGATCGCCGAGCAGGGAGTGACCGCTGCGCGGCAGGCCTCGCAGGCCATGGAAGGCGTCCGCGAGTCGACCGACTCGGTGACCGAGGCGACCCGCGGGTTGGCCGAAAAATCCGAGCAGATCGGCGGGATCGTGCAGACGATCACCGGGATCGCGTCGCAGACCAACCTGCTCGCGCTCAACGCGGCCATCGAGGCCGCGCGCGCGGGCGAGCAGGGCCGTGGCTTCGCGGTCGTCGCCGAAGAGGTCAGAAGGCTGGCGGAAGGCTCGCAGGATGCCGCCACGCAGATCGCCGCGCTGATCGAGGAGATCCAGGCCGAGACGCAGAAGACGGTGTCGGTCGTGGAAGAGGGAGCCAAGCGCACGGAGGACGGCGTCACCGTCGTCGACCAGGCACGCGAGGCCTTCGAGACGATCGGCACGCAGGTCGACGAGATGGCCACGAGGATCGCCCAGGTGGTGAGCGCGACCGCGGAGGTCGCCTCCGTCGCCGAGCAGACCTCCGCGTCGACGCAGGAGGTCTCCGCCTCCACCGAGGAGACGAGCGCCTCCGCCCAGGAGATCGCAGGCTCCGCGCAGGGGTTGGCCGCCACCGCCGAGGAGCTGCAGGCGCTGGTCTCGCAGTTCACACTGGTCGCGGCGTAGGCAGACGCGCAGCGGGCGGCCCGAGTCGCGTTCGGGTCGCCCGCACCCACCCCGTATGGGGTAGAGATTAGGGATTGGAATGTCTATTCCGGTAGGGATGGCGAGGTGAGGGCCAGCCCACCGTAGTTTCCACCCGGCGTCGCTCGATGACCGTGAATTTTGTGGAAACTCAAGCATGCAAAGTCGCAGTCGGCGGCCGCTCGCGCATTGATGCTCCACGCCCGCGCAGGTGATGTGAAGCCGATGCAGAATAACTGGGCTTGACACTAAGGTTTGCGATGTTTCTGCCGATTAGGTCTGCATGACAAACGAGGTAAACACGGGAGCGCAGCAGCTGGTGGTCTTCTCGCTCGGCGAGGAGGAGTACGCGCTGCCGATCACGCAGGTGCAGGAGATCATCCGCTACACCGAGCCGCGGGCGGTCGCCTCGGAGACGGCGTGGATCCGCGGTGTGATCAGCCTGCGCGGCAAGATCGTCCCCGTGTGCGATCTCGGCTCGCGCCTGGGGCGCACTTATGAGCTCGCAAGTGAGGCGAAGATCGTGATCGTCGAGACCGACGCCGGCACCGCGGGCGTGATCGTCGACGAGGTCGAGGAGGTGCGCACGATCGAGGGCGATCAGCTCGAGACCGTGCCCGGCGCCGGGACGGACATGATCGACACGATCGCCAAGGTCGACGAGCGGCTGATCGTGCTGCTGAACCCCGAGGGCCTGTTCTCAGGCGTCGAGCTCGCCGGACGGACGGCGGCGTGAGCACCCCCGCGCGCGTGCGTGTGGTGGTCGCCGATGACTCGGCGTTCATGCGCCGGCTGCTCAGCGACGCGCTCGGCAAACATGGCTTTGAGGTCGTCGCGACCGTCAACGACGGCGATCAGGCGCTGAAGGCGTGCCTGGAGCTGCGACCGGACGTGCTCTCGCTGGATCTGACGATGCCGGGCCTCGACGGCATCGGCGTGCTGCGCGGCCTGCGTCCGCTGGAGCTGGCGGTATCGGTGGTCGTGGTCTCGGCGTTCTCGCCGGCGCACGGCGCCCATGCGGTGGACGCGCTCGCGGAGGGCGCGGTCGAGCTGGTCGCCAAGCCCGCGGCGGGCGAGGGTCTCGACGATTTCATCGCCGACCTCGGCGCGAAGGTGCGCCTAGCGGCCGCCTCGAGGCGCCGGCGACCGGCCGCGAGCGCGGCCGCGGGCGCTCAGCCGGCGCCCGTGCGGCGAGCCGCCGCGCCGCGCCCGGCGTCGGGCCGACCCAGGAAGGCGCCGATGGTGATGATCGCGTGCTCGACCGGCGGTCCGCAGGCGCTCACGGAGCTGCTGCCCAAGCTGCCCTCGCCGCTGGGCGCGGGCACGGTGATCGTGCAGCACATGCCTCCCGGCTTCACCGGCTCGCTCGCGACGCGGCTCGACAACGCCTCCTCGCTGAACGTCCGCGAGGCGCAGGACGGCGACCGGATCGACTCGCGCACGGCGCTGATCGCTCCCGGCGGTCGTCACCTGCACCTGCTCGCCGATCGCACCGCCAAGCTTGGCGACGAGCCGCCGGTCGGCGCGCTGCGCCCGCGCGCGGACCTGACGATCGTCGACGCCGTGCGCGTGTTCGGCGGCGACCTGCTGCTGGTTGTGCTGACGGGCATGGGCAAGGACGGCCTGGACGGGGCTCGCGAGGTGCGCCGCTGCGGCGGGCGGATCCTGGCGGAGGCGGAGTCGAGCTGCACGGTGTACGGGATGCCGCGCGCGATCGTCGAGGCCGGGTTGGCCGACGGCGTGTATGACCTGGGCCTGCTGCCCGAGGCGATCTCTCGGGAGGCGTCCGGGTCTGTCGCGAGCGCGGGGAGGGCGGCCGCATGAGCACCACGCCCAAATCCACGACGCGCACGGGGCTGCGCCCGCCGTCGCGGCCGGTGGCGCCTGCTGTGCCTCCGCTGCGACCTGCTGCGCCCAGGCCCGGCGTCGATGAATACGTGACGTTTTGCGAGGGTGTGCGTGCGCTCACGGGTCTGGACTTGTTGCAGTACAAGCGCGGTCAGATGGAGCGGCGGGTGCGCACGTTCATCCAGCGACAGGGCGCGCGCTCGCTGAGCGAGTACCTGGTTCTGCTGCGTGGGGATGCGGCGGAGCTCGATCGGTTTCTGGATCGTGTGACGATCAACGTGTCGCAGTTGTGGCGTAACCCCGAGCAGTGGGAGGCGCTTGGTCGTGAGGTGATCCCGGGGCTCGCGCAGGCTCGCCGGATCAGGGTGTGGAGCGCGGGCTGCTCCTATGGTGCTGAGTGTTACACGATCGCGGCTGTGTGCCAGGAGTTTGCGCCGGATGCGCGTGTGGAGGTGAAGGGCACCGACATCGATCCGCGGATGCTCGCGCGTGCTCGCGCCGGCGTGTTCTCCCAGGAAGACGTGCGCACCGTCCCGGCGGCGTCACTGAAGCAGTGGTTCGAGGCGGTCGAGGGCGATGATGGCGAGCAGCGTTGGCAGGCGAAGCCGGAGCTCGCGAGGGCGATCTCCTTCGACCAGGCCGACCTGCTGGCGATGCCGGTGCCGGCAGGCGCGTATGACCTGGTGCTGTGTCGCAACGTCGTGATCTATTTCAACGAGGACGTGCGCGACAAGCTGCACGCGCGGCTGGCGTCCTCGCTGCGCAGCGGCGGCTTTCTCGTTGTCGGCGCGACTGAGCGTGTCAGTGGCGCCGAGGAGATGGGTTTGAGTTTGACGCGGCCGTTCACCTATAGGAAGGCGTGATGGACATCAACGAGTATCTTCCGATGTTCCTCGCGGAGAGCCGCGAACATCTGCAGGAGTTGAATCTCGCTGTGGTGCGGGTGGAGGAGTCTCCTGACGATGCGGAGACGATTGGGGATATCTTCCGGATCGCGCATTCGTTGAAGGGGATGAGCGCGACGATGGGCTTTGAGCGGATCGCCGCGCTCACGCATGCGATGGAGGATCTGTTCGAGGTGCTGCGCGTGCGTCGCGGTGGCCTTGATCGTGAGGCGATCGACGTGCTGTTGGAATGTCTGGACGCGCTCTCGGCGGCGTTTGAGGCGATCGATACCGAAGGTGTCGAGAAGCTCGAGCAGGAGCCGCTGGTGGAGCGCCTGGAGGGCTTGGTGCGCAGCCAGAGTGAAAGCGAGCACGCCGCTCCCGTCACGCGTCCCGATCCGGGTGAGCTGGAGGCCGCTGCGGGCGGGCGGCGCGTGGTGCATGTGCAGGTGCGCCTGGATGATGCTGCGCTGATGCCGTCGGTGCGTGCGCTGATGGTGCTGACCGCGGTCGCCGACCATGGCGAGGTGCTCGCGTCGCTGCCCGCGGAGGACGCGATCGACGGCTTCGACGCAAGGACGATCGAGATCTGGCTCGCCAGCGACCACGAAGACAAGGCGGTGGAGACCGCCGCCGGCGCGGTGCCCGACGTCGTCGAGGTAACACTCAACGAGCCCAGCGCCTCGAGTGGGCATCAGCTCGACGCTGCCGCAGAGCCCGACGAGCCCGTCGTGGACGAGCCCGAGCCGGTGGCCGCGCCGCCCGCGCCCGGCGCGCCGGATCGCAAGAGCGCAGCGACGAGCACGGTGCGGGTGGACGCGGAGCGCCTGGATCAGCTGATGCACCTGATGGGCGAGCTCGTCGTGCACCGCACACACGTCGAGTCGCTGCTCGCCAACGCGGAGGCGCCGGGGCTGCAGCACGCGATGAACGACCTGACGCGCAGCTCGCAGGCGTTGCAGGCGATGGTGATGCAGGTGCGGATGATCCCGGTGGAGGCGGTGTTCCTGCGCTTCCCGAGGCTCGTGCGCGATTTGTCGGGCAAGCTGGAGAAGAAAGTCGACCTCAAGCTCGACGGGTCAGAGACGGAGCTCGACCGCACGGTCGTGGATGCGCTCGGCGATCCGCTGGTGCATCTGGTGCGCAACTCCCTCGATCATGGGCTGGAGTCCCCGCAGGAGCGCGAAGCCGCCGGCAAGCCGGCGACCGGAACGCTCGAGATCTCAGCCCACCACGCGGGCGGCAGTGTGCTGATTGCGGTGCGCGACGACGGTCGCGGCATCGACCCTGCTCGGGTGGCGCGCAAGGCGGCCGAGCGTGGCCTGATCGCCGCCGACGCTGTGGATTCGGTGGATATGGCACAGGCGATCGAGCTGCTGTTCTCGGCGGGGTTCTCGACGGCTGAGGAGATGAGCGACATCTCCGGGCGGGGTGTGGGGTTGGATGCGGTGCGTACGACGATCCGTGAGCTTGGCGGTGAGGTGATCGTGCAGTCGGAGCTTGGTGTGGGTACGACGACGCAGATCCGGCTGCCGTTGACGCTCGCGATCGTCGCCACGCTGCTCGTGGAAGCACAGGGCCAGCCGTTCGTCGTGCAGCTCGACCGCGTGGAGCTGACGATGAAGCTCGACGACTACCCGACACGCAGCATCGCCGGGCGGCGGATGCTGGTGCTGCGCGATGAGGTCCTGCCGATCCTCGACCTCACAGGCGCGCTCGGCTACGGCGAGTCCAGCGAAGCCACCTACGGCGTGGCTGTGCGTGGCGCCGAGCAGCGCGTGGTGCTCGCCGTCGACCACCTGGTCGGCCAGCGCGAACTCGTCACCCGTCCACTGCCCGACGGCGTCGGCGCCCGCGCCGCACTCTCGGGCGGCGCCGTGCTGTCCAACGGCCAGATCGCGCTGATCGTCGATTGCGACGCCCTGACCGCCACCATCAAAAACGAGGCCGCCCCGGTTGCGGCGACTGTCTGAGGAGGGGTTCGCATCATGCAGAAAACGTACCCAGAGATGCAGCTCGACGCGCTGCGCGAGCTTGCCAACATCGGCTCCGGAACGGCCGCCACCGCGCTCTCGAGCATGCTCGGACGCCCCGTCGACATCTCCGTGCCGGCGGCGCTTGCGCTGCCGATAGCAGACGTGGTCGAGGCCACCGGAACACCCGATGCGGTGGTGACGGCAGTGGTGCTGCCGTTGATCGGCGATCTCGACGCGATCGCGCTGCTGCTGTTCGCGCCCGAGGACGCCGCAACGCTGTGCGGGCTGCTGGGCGTGGACCCCGACAGCGAGGTCGGTCTCTCGGCGCTCGCCGAGATCGGCAACATCCTCGGCTCCGCCTACATCGGCGCGCTCAGCACGATGACCGCGCTCGCGCTCGAACCGCGGCCACCGGAGACCGCCACGGACATGCTCGGCGCCATCGTCGCCTCGGTGCTCGCGATCGGGGCTCAGGAATCGGACATCGCGCTGCTGCTCGACTCCGAGCTGACGGTGGAGGGCGCGGAGTGCTCGCTGTCGTTCATGCTCGCCCCGGGCACCGATGGCGTGGACGAGATCCTCTCCCGGCTCGGGCTCGCAACGTGACGGCGCAGACCGCAGTGACGGCTGAGACCGCAGCAACGATGCAGGCTGCGGAGACGATGGTGCGTATGGGCGAGCTCGCGGTCTCAAAGACCCCCGGTCACGTGCTCGCGTCGATCGGGCTCGGCTCGTGCATCGGGCTGGTGCTCGTCGACCACGTGCGCCCGCGCGCAGGTCTTGCGCACATCGTGCTGCCGTCCTCGGTCAACGGCGCAGACGCGGGCGCGGGCAAGTTCGCCGATCGCGCGGTGCCGGCGCTGCTCGAGCAGATGGCCGCGCTCGGCGCGGCGCGCTCGCACCTGCACGCCGTGCTCGTCGGCGGTGCGCAGATGTTCTCGCTCAGCTCTGAGTCCAGCATGGACATCGGCCGGCGCAACGAGCACGCGGCCCGCGAGGCGCTCACCGCGGCCGGCCTGGCCGTACGCGCCGCCGCCACCGGCGGCAGCAACGGGCGCACCGTCCGTGTCTATGTCGAGACCGGCCTGGTCACCGTCAAAGAGCCCGGTGCGCCGGAGGTCGAGATCTTCTCCAAGCCCGGGGCGAATGGGAGCGCGCGATGACCGACACCCTCTCGGCCGACGACATCGCCCAGCTGTTCGCGGCCGCCAAGGACGGCAAGCTGCCCGACGAGCAGCCCGCCCGCACGCGCCGCCAGCGCTCGATCCGCAAGATCGACTTCAGCCGCCCGATGAAGCTCAGCCTCATGGAACAGCGGCGCTTCGAGCAGGCGCACGCGACGTTCTGCCGGGATGCCTCGGTGCGCCTCTCCAGCGAGCTGCGCTCGTCGATCGAGCTCGAGGTCATCAACTCCTCGCAGCTCACCTGGGACGCGGCGCTCGGCGACGTGCCGCAGCCTTCGATCCTCGGTGTCGCCGCCTGCTCTCCCGGCGAGGCGACGATCCTGATCTGCATCGAGGAGGGCCTGGTCCTGCGCATGATCGAACGCCTGCTCGGCGGCAGCTACACCGACATCCCGGTCCCCCGCACCATGACCGAGATCGACACCGCCCTCGCGCGCGGGATCTTCGAAGAGCTGCTCGGCACGCTCTCGAGCGTCTGGCAGGGACTGCTGGGGCTCAGTCTCAGCCTGATCGAGTTCGAGTCGCACAAGTCGGGCCAGGTCGAGTCCCAGAACACGGGCCTCGACCTGATGCCGCGCGGCCAGCCCACGCTGGAGCTGACGATCGAGGCTCGCGACCAGAGCGCCTCCTCGACGATCCTGCTGCTGGTGCCGCACACGGCGATCGAGTCCGCCGGCAAAAGCCTCGGCGACAGCTCCTCCAAGGACGCGGACGGACAGGCGGGCGGCGAGGCCTCCTCCGAAGCCGTGCGCAGCGCGCTCGGCGCCGTGCGTGTCGAGGTGCGAGCCGAGGTCGGCGCGGTCGGCCTGACGATCGGCGAGGTCCTCTCGCTCGGCGAGGGCGATGTCGTGCGGCTCGGAACGGCCGGCGAGGCGGGCATCACGATCGGCGACAACCGCCTGCACCACGCGCGTCCGGGGCTCAGCGGCAAACGCCGCGCCGTGCAGATCGTCGATTCGCTGGAGAACGTCGAATGAATACCGACGAAGCGCTGCTCACGCTGGGCGAGACTGCGGCCGAGGCCGTCCTCGGCGTGCTCCTGGCCCTGTGCCCGGACGGTGTTGAGAAGGGCCACGTGTCCGTCGTGCCGGCGGGCGCCTCGCCGCTGGAGTCGGTGCCTTTCCCGGTCGTCGCGACGGACGTCTCCTACACCGAAGGGGTCAGCGGCGGCAACCTGTTCACGATCACGCGCCTGGGGGCGCGCCGGCTGGCGGCGGCGATGATGATGCAGGAGCCGCCCGCCGAGGACAGCGGCCAGGATCTCGACGAAATCGAGATGTCGGCCCTCGGCGAGGCGATGAACCAGATGATGGCCGCCAGCGCAGCGGCGCTCGCGGGCGCGCTCGGCTACCCGGTCGACATCTCGGTGCCGAGCACGCGCGTGCTCGAGGCCGCCGGCGCCGCCGAGGGCGTCTATCCGCAGACGCCGTACGCGACCTGCGTGACGGTGACGGTGCTCGGCGAGTCCTGCCGGCTGATCCAGCTGATCCCCAACGCGTTCGTCGTGCGCATGGCGCGCGCGATCGACAATGGCGTCGCCGTCGAGGAGGGGGCTGCCGAGCGCGACACCCGCGCCGGCGCCGGCGGCGAGGAGGCCGGGCTCTCCTCGAAGCTGCGAGAGGTCCCCGTGCGCGTCGCCGCCGAGCTCGGGCGCGCGACCCTGAGCCTCGAGCAGGTGGCCGATCCCAGGCCCGGCGCCGTGATCGCGCTCAACCGCTCCTCGGAGGACCCGATCGATCTTTGCGTCAACGGCCAGCGGTTCGCCACCGGCCGGTTGTTCCTCATCGACCAGACGGAGTGGGCGATGCGGATCGAGCGTGTGCTCGACGTGGATCCAGCTGACTACGTGTCTCAACCAGGAGGTTCCTAACGATGGCTCGCATTCTCGTAGTGGACGACGCCGCATTCATGCGCAAGGTGCTCACCGACGCGCTCACAGGAGGCGGCCATGAGGTGGTCGGCGAAGCCGGCAATGGCAACGAGGCGGTGACGCAGTTCCAGGACGTGCGCCCGGACCTGACGACGCTCGACATCACGATGCCCGAGAGCGACGGGCTCGAGGCGCTGAGCGCGATCCTCGCGACCGACCCGAAGGCGAAGGTGATCATGTGCTCGGCGCTCGGCGCCGAAGACAAGGTGCTCGAGTCGATCCGCATCGGCGCCAAGGACTTCGTCGTCAAGCCGTTCCAGCCCGACCGCGTGCTGGAGGCGGTCAGCAAAGCGCTCGCATAAGCCTTGCGTATGTCGGCCGGCTGCGGCTAAAGATCCGCGCGCAGCGGCCGATCACGAGAGCGGCCCCTCGATGGCCAGGAAGTCAGCGACCTCAGGGAGAGCGTCGGTTTCAGCCCAGGGAGGGCGGAAAGGACACCCCTTCAAATGGCTCTCGTCGATTCGACCCAGCAGCTGCTCGAGGCTGCGATGCGCGGCTCGTGGCAGCGTCAGACGGCGCTGACGAACAACATCGCCAACGCCGACACGCCCGGCTACCAGCCCCAGGAAGTCAACTTCGAGTCGGCGCTGCAGGGCGCGATCTCAAGCGAAGCCTCGCCCACCGAACTGCAGTTCCAGACGATCACCCGCCCTGTGGAAGCGGGCCCCAACGGCACGGCTGTCAGCGTCGATCAGGAATCCGCGAAGCTCGCCGAAAACGGCCTCGACTACCAGGCGCTCACGCAGGTCGCGGGCGCCCGCGACAGCATCATCCGCTCGGCCATGGGAGGGCCGCTGGCCTGATGGGACTCTTCGAAGCGATCGGCATCGCCGGCAGCGGTCTCACGGCAGAGCGCATCCGCATGGATGTCACCGCCGAGAACCTCGCCAACGCCGACACCACCAAAGCGGCCAACGGGCAGCCCTACCAGCGCCAGGAGGTCGAGCTGGCGCAGGCCGGACCGAGCGACTTCGGCGGGGCGCTCTCGAGCGCCATCCAGCGCAGCGGCGCGGCGCCGCCGGAAGGCGGCGTCCAGGTCACGGGGATCGTCAGCGACGCGACGCCCGACCAGCAGGTCTACGACCCGGGCAACCCGGAAGCCAACGCCAAGGGCTACGTGAAGCTGCCGAACATCAGCACGGTCACCGAAATGACCGACCTGATCTCCGAGTCGCAGTCCTACCAGTCGGACCTGACCGCGATGCAGACGTCCAAGGAGATGTTCACCGCGACCCTCGGGCTGCTCAAATGATCATCCCGCCGATCGGCGGGCTGGGCGGCGAACTGTCCGCCAGCCATGCGCTGGGCCTGGGCGGCGCCGGCCAGTCCGGCGGCGCAGGCGCCGGCGCCGCCGCAGGCGGCGAATCCTCGAGCTTCGGCGGCGAGCTCACCGAAGCGATCTCCTCCCTGGAGCAGACACAGAACAGCGCCTCCAGCGCCTCGCAGGCGCTCGCGACGGGGAACGTCAGCGACCCGGAGAGCGCGGTCATGACCGTCGAGGACGCGCAGCTGGCGATGGAACTCGCATCGCAGATGCGCACCAAGGCAACCGAAGCCGTCCAGAACATCTTCCAAACACAGGTCTGATCGATGCCCCCAGTAGCCCAGCTCGCCTCCAGGCTGACCCCCCGCGCATGGCTGATCGCCGGTGGCACCGCCGTCGGTGCGATCCTGTTCGTCTACCTGTTCCTGCACATGGTCTCCCAGCCGAGCTACACGACGCTGGTGAGCGGCGTCGAACCGTCCCAGACGGGCAAGATGACGAGCACGCTCGCCGCGCAGGGCATCGGCTACGAGCTCCAGAACAACGGCACCGCGATCGCCGTGCAGGCCAACGAGACCTCCAAGGCGCGCGTTGCCCTCGCGGGCGCCAACCTGCTGGGCAACACCCAGCCGGGCTTCTCGCTGTTCGAAAAACAGAACCTAGGCGAAAGCAACTTCCAGCAGCAGGTCACCTACCAGCGCGCCCTCCAGGGGCAGCTGGCGGAAACGATCAACAGCGTCCAGGGCGTCTCCGGCGCGCAGGTGGAGCTCGTGCTGCCGAGCTCCCAGAGCCAGATCTTCGGTGAAAGCCAGAACGTGTCCTCCGCCGCGGTGCTGCTGTCCGGCACCAGCACGCTCGACCAGAACTCCGTGCGCGGGATCGCGCAGCTGGTCGCCTCGAGCGTGCCCGGCCTGCAGCTGAACAAGGTCACCATCACCGGCGCCTCCGGGCAGCTGCTGTGGCCTGCGCCCGGCGGCGGCGCCGGCGGGACGGGCGGCGAAGTGCAGGAATCCGAGCAGCGCTACGACCAGAGCATGGCGGCGAGCCTCGACGCGATGCTCGCGCAGACGCTCGGGCCGGGCAAGGCGCAGGTGCTGGTGTACGCCAACATGAACGTCAACCAGACGACCAAGGAATCGCTCGAATACGGCAAGACGGGGACGCCCACCCAGCAGAGCAAGAACATCGAAACGCTCACCGGCAGCGGCACCGGCGCCGCCGGCACGACCGGGACCGCCAACCTCACCACCGCCGCCACCGGCAGCGGCGGCAAGTCCAACTACAAACACGAAACGACGACCTCCACGCTGGGCGTCAACAAGACGGTCACCCACTCGACGGTCGCGCCCGGCACCGTCGAAAGCCAGCACGTCTCCGTGCTGCTCGACAAATCCGTGCCCGCCTCCGCGCTGCCGGCGATCCGCGAAGCGATCACCAACGCCGCCGGCATCCAGGCCAAGCGCGGGGACACGATCTCGATCGGGCAGGTCGCATTCGCCAAGACGACCACCACCGCGCCCGCCGCCAGCCCGCTCGGCTACGCCAAGTACGCGCTGCTCGGCATCGGCGCGGCCATCTTCCTGTTCTTCACCACGCGCTCGCTGCGCAAGCGCGAGCGGGAGACGATCGACGAGCCGGTGTGGCTGCGCGAGCTCGACGTGCCGATGCGGCTGTCCGAGCTCGAACGCGAAACCGCCCCGCGGCCCGCAGCTCCGGCGCTGGCCGGCGTCGGGGCGGCGAACGGCTCGGGCGGCGGCGCCGGCGGCCAGGGCGACGGGGGCGCGGAGAACATCCGCCGGCAGGTCGAGCAGCTTGCCGACAACGACCCCGACAGGGTCGCCCAGCAGCTGCGCACGTGGATGCAGGAGGGCTAGGCGCCGATGGCGGCAGAACCAGCGCAGGAGCTCGCCGTCGCGGAGCTGCCTGCGCCCGCCGAGGCGCCGCTGCCGGCCGTCATCGAGCCGATCCACGGTGCCCGCAAGGCCGCCGTCCTGCTGGCGGCGCTCGGGCCGGCGCGCGCCGCCAAGATCATGCAGCTGCTCGGCCCCGACGAGTTCGAGAGCCTGTCGCTGGAGATGACCAAGCTCGATCACGTCGGCCCGGAGACCACCGACTCGATCTTCAGCGAGCTGGCCGTCCTCGCCAGCGCCGGGGCGGGCGCGTCCGGCGGCATCGCGTTCGTGCGCGAGGTGATCGAAAAGGCGCTCGGGCCCGAGCGCGCCGCCGAGGTGCTGGGGCGGCTGTCCTCGCGCACGGAGTCGCGTCCGTTCGAGTTCCTCGGCCGCGTGCCGCCCGAGCGGACCGCGACGCTGCTGCGCACAGAGGCGCCGCAGACCGTCGCGCTGGTCCTCGCCAACCTGCCCACCAGTCTCGCCGCCGGCGTGCTCGCGCGCCTGCCGGAGGCGCAGCAGCCGGACATCTCGCTGCGGATCGCGCGCATGGGCGAGACCAGCGCACAGGTCATCAGGCAGGTCGAGGAAGTCATTCGCCAGAAGCTGAGCGTCGCCGGCGAGCAGGAGTTCTCCGCGTCCGGCGGCACGAAAGCGCTGGCCGAGATCCTCAACCAGTCCGACCGCACCACCGAGCGCAACGTGCTCGAACAGCTCGCCGACGCCGACAAGGAGCTCGCGGAGGAGGTGCGCAGCATGCTGTTCGTGTTCGAGGACATCGTCAAGCTCGAAGAGCGCGCCGTCCAGCAGGTCCTGCGCGAGGCCGACCAGAAGGATCTCGTGCTCGCGCTGCGCGGCGCGCCCGACAACGTCAAGGAGGTCGTGCTCACGAACATGTCCGAGCGCGGCGCCGAGATGATCAAGGAAGAGCTCGAGCTGCAGCCGCCCCAGCGCAAGCGCGACATCGACGCCGCCCAGGGCCGCATCGTCGCCGTCGTGCGCGAGCTCGAGGAGGCCGGAACGATCGTGATCGCCACCGGCGACAGCGAGGCCGAGGGGAGCGAAGCAGTTGTCTGAGGCGGTCGTCAACTACGCCTTCGAGCAGCTCGAGCCCGCGGACCCGCCGCCGCGGGACGCCGGCGCGCGGATGATCGCGGCGGCGAGCGCCGAGGCCGAGCGCATTCGCGAGCTCGCGCGCGCCGAGGGCTATGAGGAGGGCCGCGTTGCCGGCCTGCAGCAGGCCACCGCCGACGTCGCTGGCGCGATGTCCGCGCTCGGCGAGGCCGTCTACGGGATCGAGGCGCTGCGCACCGAGACGGCCGATGCGGTCGAGATGGACGCGATCGAGCTCGCGCTGACGCTCGCCGGCAAGATCCTCGCGGGCGCGTTCCAGGCGCGACCGGAGCTGGTCGTCGAGGTCGTGCAGGGTGCGCTGCGGCGAATCAACGATCGCCGCCGCATCACCGTCCTCGTCAACCCCGCCGACCTCGAGGTGGTGCGCGCCGCGATCGGCGAGCTGACCAAGCAGGGCAGCGGCGTCGAGCTCTGCGACGTGCAGTCCGATGAACGTGTGGGCGTCGGCAGCGCGATCGTGCGCACGGCGGAGGGCGAGGTGGACGCGAGCGTGCAGACACAGCTGGAGCGCGCGCGAGAGCTCGTGCGCAAGACGCTCGAAACGGAGGAGCCGGAGTCGTGAGCGCGCCGCAGGCGAGCGACGCGCGCCCATCGCGGCTGATGGAGCGGGCCGCGCAGGCAATCCGCGAAGCCGATCTGGCTCGGCGCCATGGCTTCGTCAGCAACCTGATCGGGTTGATCATCGAGGCCACCGGCCTGCAGGCCGAGGTCGGGGAGGTGTGCCTGGTCGGCACCGATCGCCGAAGCGGACCCCGCCCACCCGGCGGGTCCCACCCACCGGGCATGCGTAGACGGGAGTCCCAGCCTCCCGGGCAGGGCGGGCGCGAGCCGGTCCCCGCGGAGGTGGTCGGCTTCAGAGACGGCCGCACGCTGCTGATGCCGCTCGGCGAGCTGCACGGCATCGGTCCCGGCACCAGGGTGCTGGCCACGGGAATGCCGTTTCGGATCGCTGTCGGCGACGGCCTGCTCGGGCGGATCGTCGACGGGCTGGGGATCCCCGAGGACGGCCAGCCCGTATCGCCGGCCCTCGCGCGCTCGACGATCGCCGCGCCCCCCAACGCCCTGTCCAGACCGCGCATCAGCGAGCGCGTCGGGCTGGGGGTGCGAGCGCTCGACGGCCTTGTCCCGTGCGGGCGCGGGCAGCGCCTGGGCATCTTCGCCGGCTCCGGTGTCGGCAAGTCCTCGCTGATGGGGATGATCGCGCGCTCGACCAGCGCGTCGATCAACGTGATCGCGCTCGTCGGCGAGCGCGGGCGCGAGGTGCGCGAGTTCGTCGAACGCGACCTCGGCGACGCGCTCGAGCGCTCCGTGGTCGTCGTCGCGACCTCCGACCAGCCGGCGCTCGTGCGCATCAAGGCGGCGTTCACCGCCACCACGATCGCCGAGTACTTCCGCGACCAGGGCCACGACGTGATGCTGATGATGGACTCGGTCACGCGCTTCGCGATGGCCCAGCGCGAGGTCGGCCTCGCGATCGGCGAGCCGCCCGCCACGCGCGGCTACACGCCCAGCGTGTTCGCGCTGCTCCCGCGCCTGCTCGAGCGCGCCGGCACCAGCACCAGCGGCTCGATCACCGCGCTGTACACGGTGCTGGTCGACGGCGACGACATGAACGAGCCGATCGCCGACGCCGTGCGCTCGATCCTCGACGGGCACGTGATCCTCACCCGCTCGCTCGCCCACGCCGGGCACTACCCGGCGATCGACGTCCTGCACAGCGTCTCGCGCCTGGTCGGCGAAATCGTCTCGCCGGAGGTCCAGCAGGCCGGGCAGCAGCTGCGCGCGGCGCTCGCGGTGCTGCGCGAGAAGGAAGACCTGGTGGCGATCGGCGCCTACCAGCCGGGCAGCGACCCCGCCCTGGACACGGCGCTCGCGCATCGCGCGCGAATCGAGCGCTTCTTGCGCCAGCCCGTGCACGAGCGCACCGATCCGGAGCAGACCGACGCGCGCCTGCTCGAGCTGGGCGGCTCGCTGGCCGGCGAACTGGAGCGCCTCAGCGGCGAGATTCCCGACGCCGAAGAGGTCACCCCCAAGCCCGGGCCCGCACCGGACCTCGGAGCCGCCGCGCCGCCCGCGATTCCCGCCCTCGGGCTGAGTCTGTGAGTCGCGCGGTGTTCCGCCGCGCTCAAGAACCGAAGCCGCCGTCCGATAACCAGGCCGTGCCCGGACCCTCGTTTCGCTTCCGCCTCGAGCGCGTGCGCGTAGTGCGCGAGCGCAAGGAGAAGCTCGCCCAGCGCGATCTCGCCGATGCGCTCACCCGCCGCTCGAGCACGGTCGCCGACCTGTACGCCGCGGACGCGCACCTCGAGCACGCCCGCGCGGAACAGCGATCGGCGGTCGCCGGGGCAAAGGCCGTCAGCGCCACCGACCTGCAGGCCCGTCAGGCGTTCCTCGAGCGCGTCGAGGCGCAGCGGCGCCTGCGAGCCAGCGAACTCGCACAGCGCGAGGCGGAGGTCGCCGAGCGCGACGCCGAGCTTGCGACGGCCGCCAGCGAGCACGAGATGCTCAACCGTCTCAGGGACCGCCACCGCGGCGAGCACGACCGCGAGGAGGCGCGCCGCGAGCGCAACACGCTCGACGAGATCGCCGTCATGCGCTTCCGCAGGAGCAGGGCATGAGCGCGCAGGCGTTGAGCGGCGTCTCCGCTGGCATCGGCGCGGGCGAGCTCGCGGTCGCGCAACGCGTGCAGCAGCTGCAGGCCCTGATCGAATCCGCACGGCAGGTTGCCGGCGGCGGCCTGCTCACGAGCAGCGCCTCGAGCCCGGCGGCAGCGCAGAGCTCGAGCACCAATTTCGCCTCCGCGCTGCAGGCAGCCACGACCGCGGACGCCGCGAGCGCCTCCGGCGTCGCGAGTCCAGCCGCCTACCAGCCGGCCGTCCAGGGCGTCGGCACAGGCGGCGAATCGGGTGGCGAAGCGGGCGGCGAATACGAATCGCTGATCGACCAGGCGGCATCCCGCAACGGCCTCGACCCGGCGGTGCTGCACGGCCTGATCGAGCAGGAGTCGGGCTTCGACCCGAGCGCCACCAGCGGCGCCGGAGCCTCCGGCCTGACGCAGCTGATGCCCGGAACCGCATCCTCGCTCGGCGTGGCCAATCCGCTGAACCCCGCAGAATCGATCGAAGGCGGCGCGCGCTACCTGGGCCAGATGATGACCAAATTCGGCGGCAACACCGAAGACGCCCTCGCCGCCTACAACGCCGGCCCCGGCGCCGTCCAGCAGTACGGGGGAGTCCCGCCGTACTCCGAAACACAGAGCTACGTCACGAAAGTGCTCGGCTACGCCGAAGCCTACCGGCAGTCCCACCCCGAGACGACGGGAGCGCTCGCATGAACTTCCAACCGGTCCTGCTCGCCCTGCCCGCGCCACCCTCGAGCGCGCCGCCGGGCACGGGCGCGCCACCGGGGCCATCCGCTCCACCCGGCGCGCCCTTCCAAAGCGCGCTCGCCGAACACTGGGCCCGGACCGCAACCGCGGAAGGCCAAAACCAGAAAGGCTCCGAAGCGAGCCGCACGGCACACGCGCTCGCGCATCGCCGTGAAAACACGGGCAAGTCAGACGAAGCGGAGCAGCCCGTCACCGGCGAAAGCGCGAACAGCGTCGCGACTGCTGACGCCGCTGCCACCAAAGCCGACGGCGCAAAGCCGGCCGTGGCGGCAACCGCCACGGCCACCGAAGCAGATGGCGCGAAGCCGGCCGGTGCCAGCACGAGCTCGGCGTCGGCCGCGGACGGGGCCGGCACCGCGTCGCCGGCCGCGGCGGCGAGCGGGCCAGAGGCTGTCGTCGCTGCTCAGACGGCCAGCGCCTCGACGCTCGCAGGCGCGGGCTCATCGGCGGCTGGATCCAGCACGGCCACGCCAGTGCCCGGTGCGCCGGGCGCGAGCGCGGGCTCGTCCGAAGCGACCACGTCCGGCTCGCCAGGCTCCGCCGCGGCCACGGCGGCCGCGGATGCGACCCTGCTGGCTGCCTCCGGGCACGCTTCCGCGGGCGGCGCACAGCCCGCTGCGGGCGCGCCCGCTGCGGGCGTGCCGCGCGTCGGTGCTTCCGGGGCCGCTGCGCCTGGGGCGGCGTCCGCATCCGAAGCGGCCTCGGCATCTGAAGCGGCATCAGCATCCGAAGCGGCGTCAGCATCCAAAGCGGCGGCAGCATCCGCGCGCGCCGGGTCAGACGTCAACGCTGCGCCGTCGGCGAGCACCGGCGCATCCGGTGCGGGCGGCCCGGCCGCGAACGCCGACCAGGGCGAAGCCCCGCAGGCAGGCAGCGCGGTGGTTCCCGCAGCCTCCGCCGCGGCCGCGAACCCGGTCGCCGCACCTCCGCGATCGGCGACGGAACGCGCCGGAGCGACAGCGGGCGCGAGCGCTGGCGCGGGCGAATCCGGGTCCGGCACTTCCTCGACGCTCGGCGGCGCCTCGGCGGGGGCTCAGAGCGGCGCAGGCGGGGAGAACGGCACGAGCACATCGGGCTCCGCCGCACACGCGGCGGGTGCCGCGCATCCCGAGCAGGGGTCGGCCGTCGCGGCGCCCGCGCCGGGAGCGCTGCAGGGCGCGCTGTCGCAGACGAGCTCCGCGACCACGGGCCCTGAAGCAGGCTCGCTGCCAGGCGCAGTCGGCGCGCAGGCGCAGGCGGGGCCGGTGTCGGCAGCGGCGGCCGCCGCACAGCCCACGACGGTGGTGGGCATGCAGGAGATGATCGAATCGATCCACGCCACCATCGAGATCGCCGCCCGCCAAGGAGCCACGCAGGCGCGGATCGCGCTGCAGCCGGAAGAGCTCGGCCACATCAGCATCCGCCTCAGCCAGACCAGCGACGGCCTGCTGGCGCGCGTCAGCGCCGAAACGCCAGCCGCGGCGCAGGCGCTGCAGGCCGGCCGGGCAGAGCTGCACCAGTCGCTCAGCTCACTCGGCGTGTCGCTGTTGCGGCTGGACATCAACTCCTTCGGCCAGCCCGAAGCCGGCGAACGCGAAGGCGCCTTCGCGGGCAACCCCGATGGCTCGCACGCAGCGAGCGCGGCGAGCGACGGCGAAGAACCCGACAGTCCCGAATCGCTCAACGAGCTCGCGGGCGGCGCCGCCTCGTCCGCCGCGATCGCCGGCGGCGAGCTCGTCGACGTGCTCGCGTGAACACCCGAAAGGACCGATCGCCATGACCAGCCCAGTCACAGCCGCCACCGCCGCCCCATCTGAAAGCGGCTCCAAAACGCCGGAAAGCCCGAACAGCATCCTCGGCCAGAACGACTTCCTGAAACTGATGGTCGCGCAGCTGCAGGCGCAGAACCCGCTGGAACCGGGCAACAGCAACGAATACATCAACGAGCTCGCCCAGCTCACGCAGGTCGAGCAGACGACCAACCTGGCCAACGCCAACGAGCTCTCCAGCGCCGTCGGGCTGATCGGGCACAAGGTCTCCTACAACAACCCCTCCGGCGTCGGTGCGACGGGGATCGTCCAGAGCGTCCAGTCGAGCTCCTCCGGCACGACCGTGACGGTCGAAGGCGTCCCCGGCATCACCCTCTCGGCGATCACCGAAGTCGAATGAGCCCGATCTCCAATCCAGCGCTCGTACCCCCCGGCGGCCTCACCGCTCCGGTCGCGCCCGCCGGCGGGGCGGATGGGCCCGGCAAAACGGGCGGCGCGGGCGGGCCCGGCAAAGCGGGCGCAACCGGCCCGTCCTTCGCCGACACGCTCGCGCAGGCTGGCCAGTCCGCGGGCGCGGGAGACCTCTCGTTCTCCAAGCACGCGCTCGCGCGCGTGCAAAGGCGCGGGATCGAGCTCGACTCGGGCACGCTCGGAAGACTTTCGCAGGGGGTGCAGCGCGCCGCGAGCAAGGGCTCGCGCGACTCCCTCGTCCTTGTCGACGGCACCGCGTTCGTGGTGTCCGTCAGCAACCGCACGGTCATCACGGCCGTGGGATCCGAACACATGAAGGACAACGTGTTCACCAACATCGACAGTGCCGTCATCGCATGAGGCGGGCGGCGAGCAACGACTACGGCTGGACCTCATCGAGGAGGCCGCGAAAGGAAGGGCAGTCAGGATGATGGCTGGAATGTATGCCGCGATCAGCGGCCTCGACGCGAACCAGGCGATGCTCAATCAGACCGCGAACGATCTCGCGAACGTGAACACCGTTGGCTACAAGGCCGCGAGCATCACGTTCGCGGACTCGCTCACGCAGGTGATCCGCGGGGCCTCGGCTCCGACGAGCACCAACGGCGGCACCAACCCCGAGCAGATCGGGCTCGGCGTGCAGGTCAACGCGACGATCAACGAAATGAGCGAGGGCTCCTTCCAGTCCACCAACAACCCGCTCGACCTCGCGATCGAGGGCCCGGGCTTCCTGCGCGTGGGTCCCGGCGCGCCGAAAGTGGAAGAACTCACCAAGGAACTGCCGGCCAACGTCTCCTACACGCGCGCCGGCGACCTGACGACCAACTCGACGGGATTCCTCACCACGCAGGGGGGCGAATACGTGATCGGCAAAAACGCCGAAGTGACGGCCGAATCGGAAACCGGCGACACCTACGCGCCGGGCAAAGAAGAAAGCTACCTCCTGATCCCGCCCGGCTCGAGCAACGTCACCATCGGCCAGGACGGCTCGGTCTCCTACACCGACGAGAACAAAGAATCGAAAACGTACCTGCAGCGGGTGACCGCCGGCTACATCTCGCTGGCCACGTTCCCCAACGAAACCGGCCTGGAACGCCTCGGCGGCTCGCTGTGGGCACGCACGGCCAACTCCGGCGCGCCGATCGTCGGCACACCCGACACGCCGGGCTTCGGCTCGACGATCGGCGGCGAGCTCGAGATGTCGAACGTCGACATGGCGACCGAGATGACCAACATGATCACCGCCGAGCGCGGCTATCAGGCCAATTCGCGCACGATCACCACCGCGGACGAAATGCTCGGGACGCTCGTGTCGATGGTCCAGTAGACAGAACTCATCCGCGCAGTGGGCGCGGGCGCCGAGTCCTAGAATGCTGGGAAAGGAAGGTGCACATCAGGGATAACTCCGAGGAGCCTCGGGTGGGGCGGCGCTCTGCGCCGTCCCACCTGGCGGCTATTGTTGTCTGCGAGGGGGTGCAGCGATGATCACGCTCAACCGGCTCGGTCACAGCGACGAGCCTTTCCAACTGAATACGGACATGATCGTGACGATCGAGTCGACGCCCGACACGGTCATCACGCTCGCGACCGGCGCGAAGGTCGTCGTCGCGGAGACGCCGGCCGAGGTGGCCGCGGCCGTCCACGGCTACCGCGCGGAGGTGCTCGCCGAGGCGTTCAGGCGTCGCGGCGCAGCGGCGCCGCGCCAGCCGCCGCCGGCTCCCCTCCATCGCGAGTCCCCGCGTGAGCATCCGCGCCTGACGGCCGTCGAGGACGACCCCGCGTAGGCCCAAACGGGCAGCGCGTGTCGGGCGACTCGACCGTTTGTGCAGGCGCGCTGGGCAAAACTGAAGGATTTTCGGGGACGGCCGATGTATCGAAGCGATGAAGGCTTCAACGGCCATCGGAATCGGGGTGGCATTCGGCTCCCTGTTGCTGAGCTCGATGATGAACGGGACGAGTCCCGCTTCCTTCATCGACATCCCCGCGCTGATGATCATTCTCGGCGGCACCGGCGGTGTGACGCTCGCGAGCGTCGGCATGGCGTCGATGAAGCGCGTGCCCAGCCTGTACAAGCTGGTGTTCTCCGCGGAACCGCCCGACATGCGCGCCCAGCTGGATCAGCTGGTGTCGCTCGCCGACAAGGCCCGCCGCGAGGGGCTGCTGGCGCTCGACGCGCTGCTGGGGGAGATCGACGACCGCTTCACGCGCAACGCGCTGCAGCTGGTCGTCGACGGCACCGACCCGGAGATGGTGCACGCGATCCTCGAGGCCGAGGTCGACGGCATGGCCGCGCGCCACGCGGCCTCGGCTGCGCCGTTTGAGAAGGCCGGCGGCTTCGCGCCGACGATGGGCATCATCGGCACGGTGCTGGGCCTCGTGCACGTGCTCCAGAACCTCGCCGCGCCGGCCGCGCTCGGGCCGTCGATCTCCGCCGCGTTCATCGCCACGCTGATGGGCGTCGGCTCCGCGAACGTGATCTTCCTGCCCGTCGCCAACCGCCTCAAAGCGATCTCCGCCGAAGAGATGGAGCTGCGGATGATGACGCTCGAGGGGATCCTCTCGATCCAGGCGGGCGACAACCCGCGGCTGGTCTCCGAAAAGCTGATGTCCTACCTACCCCCCGCCGAACGCCCCGACGGCGAGGAGCAGAACGTCGCGCGACTCGACGTCGAGGCCAGGGCGGCCTGATCATGGCCCGCGGACACGGCCGCCGTCACAAGGGTGGCGGCGAGCACGAGGAAAGCAACGAGCGCTGGCTGCTGACCTACGCGGACATGATCACGCTGCTGATGGCGCTGTTCATGGTGCTGTTCTCGATCTCCTCGGTCAACATCTCCAAGTACGAGACGCTGCAGAAGTCGTTGAAGGCCGCCTTCTCGGGCAACATCCTGCCGGGCGGCAAGGCGATCGCCCAGCAGGGAGCGACCGAGAACGCCGCGCATACCCCCTCGAGCGTCGAACTGCAGGCGATCGAGCCGGTCGCAACCGAAGGCGCGAGCGCCCTGCAGAACAGCAGCGCGCACGGCTCCGCCAGCTCCTCCTCCGCCGCCGCGCAGGCCGCCGCCCAGCGCGAAGCCGCCGAGTTCGCCCACATCAAGCAGGAGCTCGACGCCTACGCGCGCTCCCACGGCTTCGCCAACAGCGTGCAGACGACGATCGAAGCGCGCGGCCTGGTGATCAGGGTGCTGACCACCGATCTGCTGTTCGCCTCAGGTCAGGCGGCGCTCGAAGGGCGCGCGTTCGGGCTGCTCGGCGAGATCGCGGCGCTGCTGAACGTCGACCAGACCCATCCGATCTCCGTCGAAGGCAACACCGACGACATCCCCATCCACTCGAGCCAGTACCCCAGCAACTGGGAGCTGTCGACCGCGCGCGCCAGCACCGTCGTGCGCTTCCTGATCGCGCACGGGGTGGGCTCGAGCAGGCTGACCGCCTCCGGCAACGCCGAACAGCGGCCGGTCGACACCAACGCCACCGCCGCCGGTCGCGCGCGCAACCGGCGCGTGGAGATCGTCATGCGGCGGATCCACGCGGCAGAAGGCGAAGGCGCAACCGAAGGCCAACCATAAGTCAAGGACGACTGACCATGCTCAAGAACAAGAAGCTAATGCTTGCGATCACCCTGCCGATTCTCATACTAGGAGTGGGCTACACGATGACCAAGCCCAAGCCTGTCAACAAGGAAAAGATCAAAGGGACCATCTACGTGCTGCCGGCGCCTTTCCTGCTGAACCTCCAAGACGGCCGCTTCGCCAAGCTCACGGTCGGGCTCGAGCTCGCGCCCGGGCAGAGCGACGGCGCGTCCGCCACCGCCACCGCCTCCAGCGGCGAAAACGCCGTCGGGACGCTGCCCGAGGAACCACTCGTCCGTGAAATCGTCACCGACACGATCACCAACCAGAACGGCGAAACGCTCGTCACCGAGCAGGGTCGTGCAGCCATCAAGCACAAGATCCAGCAGCAGATCGAACAGCAGACCGACGTCAAAGTCACCGCAGTGCTGATCCCAGACCTGACCGTCCAATAGGAGCGAGCGTGACCGAGACGATCGAGTACGAGCAGTTCAATGATGGGAGCCCCGCCGCCCCCGGCGCCGCCCCGGGCTCCGCCGCCGAGGCGGATCTCAGCCGGCTCAGCGACATCCCGATGGAGCTGAGCGTCGAGATCGGGCGCACGCACATGACCGTCGGCGAAACGCTCGACCTGCGCGTCGGATCCGTCGTCACGCTCGAGCGCCTCGCCGGCGAGACCGCCGACCTGCTCGTCAACGGCAGCGCCATCGCCCGCGGCGAGGTCGTCGTCATCGACGAGCAGTACGGTCTGCGCATCACCGAGATCCTCGACGGTCAGCCGGATTCAGCATCCTCCCCGGAGGGGGAGCTCGCGCCGGCCCCCGCGGGCGCCGCGGCGGAGCCCGCGGCAGAGCCCGCAGCCCAGCCGGCGGCAGCCGAGGCGGAGGTCGCGTCGCCGGCCGCCGAGGCGTGAGCCGCGCATGAGCGCCCGCAGCGAGGACAAGCCCAGCGCCGTCGCCGACGTCGAGGAGGAGCTCGCGCGCGATGCCGCCGAGCCGGTGCGCACGCTCGACTTCTCGCAGCCGACCAAGTTCACGACCGAGCTCAGGCGCCGGATCGTGCGCGCGCTCGACCTGTTCTGCGAGTCGCTCGGCAGCTGGCTGGCGGGCGAGCTCAAGGCCGAGATCGACCTCGTGCTGACCGACATCAGCCAGCACACGTGGGCTGCCGCCAAGGCGCAGCTGCCGGCCGACTCGATCGCGGTGGCCGTCGAGGCCGCGCCGATCGAACGGCACATGCTGATGAGCGTCGAGCTGCCGATGGTCCTGCAGGCGATCGAATGCCTGCTGGGAGGCGAGGCCGCCCACGCGCCGGCGGCGCGCCATCTCACCGAGATCGACTGGATGCTGGCGCGCGGCATGCTCGACACGATCGTCGAACGGCTGTCGGTCGCTTGGGACGAGATCGGCGGCCCGGAGCTCAAGCGCGGCAAGGTCGACACCGAGGGAGACGCCGGCGTGCTCACGCCGATCGGCGAGCCGACGCTGTCGGTGACGCTCGAGCTCAAGATCGACGGTCTCGCCTCGCTGATCTCGCTGCTGATCCCGTGGGGAGCGATCGAGCCGATCACGCAGCGGCTGCGAGCCGGCGGCGGCGAGCCGACGGTCGCCGACCTGCGCGGCGCCGACGCCCTGCGTCGCGGCCTGGCCGGCGCGCATGTGCTGCTGCGCGCGGAGGTCGGCTCGGTGCAGATGCCGATCGAGCGCATGCTCGAGATCACCCCAGGCGTGCTCCTGCAGCTGGAGGACAAGGCTGAGGACGGCGTGCTGCTGTTCGCCGAGGGGGTCTCGCTGGGGCGCGGGCGTCCCGGACGCAGCGGCGCCAGGCGCGCCGTCAAGCTCGCGAGCACCGGCGAGCCGCCGATCCGCGCCGACACCTACGCCAAGCTCGGTCGCAGCGAGCTCGAACGAGCGCGCGCGCACCTCGAGCGCACGCGCGAGACGCCCGAGGACCGCGCGATCCTGCGCAGCATCTTCGTGCGCGTGTGGGCCGAGCTGGGCAGGACGCATCTTCCGCTCGGGGGAGCGCTCGAGCTCGCACAGGGCGTCGTCGTCGAGCTCGACCAGGACGCGGACGCGCCCGTCGAGCTGTTCGCCAACGGGCTGTGCTTCGCCAACGGCAGCCTCGTCGTCACCGGCGACGGCGCCTGGGGCGTGCAGGTCGCCGAGCTGATCCGCTAGCCCCTGCGGCGGTCCGTCGGGCGCCCGAGCGGCGTCATCGACCGGGGTCCGCGCCGGCCGGGCGCTCAAGCCCTCACGGACAGCGCCGATAACAGGGACGACTCTTCCTCGGAGTCGTCCCTCGATGACTAAGTCAGTCCTGCTTTCCCGTGCGGTCGCGACGGCGACCGCGGCGTTCGGCGCCTGCTTGCTCGCATTCGCGAGTACCGCGTCCGCGTTCACGCCCACCTCCACCTCCACGACCGGCGGCGGCGAAAACACGCCGCTCGATCTCAAGGCGCCCACCAGCGCGACCCCCTCCACCGGCAGCAGCGGCGCGAGCATCGTGCGCACGATCGTCGGCCTCGCGATCGTGATCGCCGTGATCTGGGGGCTCGCGTGGATCCTGCGCCAGGTCAAGGCCGGCCGCGGCGGCAGCGGCGCCCGGCAGTCGAGCGCCGGCCTCGCGAGCGTCGCAGCGCTCACGCTCGCCTCGGGACGCTCGGTGCACCTCGTGCGCGCAGGCAGCGACTACGTCCTGCTCGGCAGCACAGAGCACGGGGTCGCGCCGATCCACCGCTACACCGAGGAGCAGGCGCGCGAAGCCGGGCTGCTGGAGGCGGAGGAGTCCCCGGAGCGCTCACGGCTGCTGAGCGCCGCCAGCCAGATCTTCGTCCCCCGCGAGACGCCGCCGGAAAGCCCCGTCGTCGGACCGCGCCCGGACCCGATGCGGATGCCCTCGCCCTCCTCCGGGCTGGTCGGGCGCCTGCGCGAAATGACGGTGCGCCGGTGAACGCCGCGGCGGCGTCGAACGTCGGCTCGGCGCTGCACCTCGGCGCGCCGCCGATCGCCGCGGCGCTGAACGTCAACTCGAGCAACGCCGTCCAGATCCTGCTGCTCGTCGGCGGGCTCACGCTCGTGCCGGCGATCCTCTTCACGGTCACCGGCTTCAGCCGCATCCTGATCGTGCTCGGCTTCATCCGCACCGCCGTCGGCACCAACACCGCGCCGCCCAACCAGGTGCTCGTCGGCATCGCGCTGTTTCTCACGATCTTCGTGATGGCGCCGGTGGTCGGCGCGATCAAGAAGGACGCCGTCGAACCGCTCGAGTCTCACAGGATCAGCACCACCACCGCGCTCGTGCGCGCCGAGCAGCCGCTGCGCGAATTCATGTTCCGCCAGACGCGCGTGCAGGACATCTCGCTGTTCGTCAACCTCGCGCACGCCAAGGTGCCGCACAAGCGCGCCGAAGTGCCCACCGAGGTGCTGATCCCCGCGTTCATCGTCTCCGAGCTCAAGACCGCCTTTCAGATCGGCTTCCTGATCTTCCTGCCGTTCCTGATCATCGACCTGATCGTCTCCTCCGTGCTGATGAGCATGGGCATGATCATGCTGCCGCCGACGTTCATCTCGCTGCCCTTCAAGATCCTGCTGTTCGTCCTCGTCGACGGCTGGGACCTCGTCATCAAGGCCCTCGTCCAGAGCTTCCACTAGCGCTCCGCCGAGCGCCCCATCCCGCACGCACGCGACCCCTCATAAATCCAAAAAGAGCCACCAATGAACCAGGACACCGTCGCCAATCTCGCCTCGCAGGCCATGAGCCTGGCGTTGAAGATCGCCGGCCCGCTGCTGCTCGTGGCGCTCGTCATCGGCCTCGTCATCAGCATCTTCCAGGCCGTCACCCAGATCCAGGAGCAGAGCCTCTCGCTGATCCCCAAGCTCGCCGGCGTCGCCGTCGTGCTCGTGCTGCTCGGCCCGTGGATGCTCGGCCAGATCGTCGCGTACACAACCGCGCTGTTCACCTCGATCCCCACGATGGTGGGCTCGTGAGACGCGCGCCCCGGGAGACGGTGGGCTCGTGACCGAGCTGCTGAGCAAGCTCGCGGGCAACGATCTCGCCGGCTTCATCCTCGTGCTCGCGCGCGTCACGCCGCTGTTCGTGATCGCGCCGCTGTTCTCCTCGCAGATCATCCCGCCGCACGTGCGCGGCATCATCGCCGTCGGCATCTCGATCGGCCTCGCGCCGATCGCGCTGCACGGCCAGCACATCCCCAGCGACCCGCTGATCCTGTTCGAGCTCGTGATCGAGGGCATGCTCGTCGGCCTCGGCTTCGCCTTCACGCTCGCCGTGCTGATGGCCGCCGTCGAATCAGCGGGGTCGGTGATCGACGTGCTCTCGGGCTTCTCCTACGGCAGCCTCATCAACCCCATGAACGGCCAGGAAAGCGCCGTCGTCACCCGCTTCTACTCGCTCTTCGGAACGCTCGTGTTCCTGATCATCGGCGGCGACGCGTGGACGCTGCGCGGCCTGTACCGCACCTTCCAGCTCGTGCCGCTGACCAGCGGGCCACGGCTGTCCTCCCTGCTCGGCGGCGCCGAGCAGGTGTTCAGCAGCGTCTTCGCCGCCGCCCTCGAGGTCGCCGCCCCAGTGCTCGTCGCGCTGCTCATCACCGACGTCGCCTTCGGGATCGTCTCGCGCGTCGTTCCCCAGCTGAACATCTTCGCCGTCGGCTTCCCCACCAAGGTCGCCGTCGCGCTGCTCGTCGTCGGCGCCTCGCTGCCGTTCACCGCCAACTGGATCTCCAACCAGCTCTCCGTCAGCGTCGGCGACGCGCTCGGCGCGCTGCACGTCGCGTGAGCTCATGGCGCGCGACGACCGCACAGAGAAGGCCACGCCCAAGCACCGCAAACGCGCGCGCGAGAAAGGGCAGGTGGCGCGCAGCAGCGACCTCGGCGGCTCGCTCGTCGTCGTCACCGGACTGCTCATGATCAGCATCACCGGCCCGCAGGTGATCGACGCCGGCGCCTCCGGCTTCCGCTCGATGTTCGCCGACATCGCCCAGTCGGGCCGCGCCACCTCCGGCGCGGGCCTCAGCAGCCTGATGCACTCGACCACCTCGATCATGCTCCTCGCCGTCGCGCCCATCGCCGGCGGCTGCGTGCTCGCCGGTCTCATCGCCGGCGTCGCCCAGGTCGGCTTTCGGCCCGCCCCGCAGGCGCTCAAACCCGACTTCCGCCGCATCAACCCCGCCTCCGGCCTCGAAGAACCTCGTCGGGCCAAACGCCGTCTTCGAGGCGTTCAAGACGGTCGCCAAGATCGCCGTCGTCGGCGCCGTCGCCGCGCTCGCGCTGCTGCCCGGGCTCACCACGCTCGCCGCCGACGTCGGCATCTCCCCCTCAGGGCTCGGCGCGCTGGCCGGGAAGAGCGCGCTCGCCGTCGCCCAGCGCGCCGCCTTCGCATACCTGTTCGTCGGCGTCCTCGACTACGCCTGGAAGCGCCACCGGCACGAGAAACAGCTGATGATGACCAAGCAGGAAGTCAAGGACGAGAACCGCCAGTACGGGGTCTCCGCCGAGGTCAAAGCCGCCCTGCGCCGGCGCCAGATGCAGGCGGCGCGCGCGCGCATGATGGCCGCCGTCCCGGGCGCCGACGTCGTCGTCACCAACCCCACCCACTTCGCCGTCGCGCTCTCCTACGACGGCTCGCGCACCGCCCCCGAGGTCGTCGCCAAGGGCAAGGACCTCCTCGCCCTGCAGATCAGGCGCATCGCCGAAGAGCACGGCGTGCCCGTCATCAGCGACCCGCCGCTCGCGCGCGCGCTGCACGCGTCCGTCGAGATCGGGCAGATCATCCCCGAGGAGCTCTACGCCGCCGTCGCGCGCGTGCTCGCGTTCGTCTACAGGCTCGCCGGGCGCACGCGCATGACCGGCACTTCGGCGGCGCTCGTCCGCGGGAGGCGCGCGTCGTGAACAGCCCCGGCCTGCGCCGCCTGCTGCGCCACACCGACCTGCTGGCCGCCGTCTCGGTGGTGATGGTCGTGACGATGCTCGTCGTGCCGCTGCCCTCGGCGCTGCTCAGCCTGCTGATCACGCTCAACATCGCCGGCGCGCTCACGATCGTCTCCGCCACCATGTATCTCGGCAAGGCGCTCGACTTCGCGTCGTTCCCCAGCCTGCTGCTGCTGACCACCATGTTCCGCCTGGCGATCAACGTGTCCGTCACGCGGCTCGTGCTCACCTCCGGCGACGCCGGCAGCGTCGTCAAGGCATTCGGGGAATTCGTCGTCGGCGGCAACGTCGTCGTCGGCCTGGTCATCTTCCTGATCCTCGTCGTCATCCAGTTCGTCGTCGTCACCAACGGCGCCGGGCGCGTCGCCGAGGTCGGCGCGCGCTTCACGCTCGACGCGATGCCGGGCAAGCAGATGGCGATCGACGCCGACCTCAACGCGGGGCTCATCACCGACGAGCAGGCGCGCACGCGTCGCGCCGACATCGCCCGCGAGGCCGACTTCTACGGCGCCATGGACGGCGCCTCCAAGTTCGTCAAAGGCGACGCGATGGCCGCCCTGATCATCACCGCCATCAACCTCGTCGGCGGGATCATCGTCGGCATGCTCCAGCGCCATCTCGGCTTCTCCGAAGCCACCCACCAGTACTCGCTGCTGACCGTCGGCGACGGCCTGTCCGCGCAGATCCCCGCGCTGCTGATCTCCGTCGCCACCGGCATCATCGTCACCCGCGCCGCCTCCGACCGCGACCTCGGCTCGGACATCGCCAGCCAGATCCTCACACAGCGCAAGGCGCCGCTCGTCGCAGCCGGCGCCATCGGCCTGTTCGCGCTGATCCCCGGGCTGCCGAAGCTGCCGTTCCTGCTGATCGCAGCGATCTTCGGCACCGTCGGCTGGTTCGTGCGCAACGGCATGCCCGGCGCCACCGACGCAGACGCCGCCCGCGCCGCGGCCGCGCAGGCGGTGCTGCCGAAAGCCGTCGACGAGCCCATGTCCGAGGTCGGGGTCGACACGCTAGAGCTCGCCATCGGCTTCGGCCTCGTGCCGCTCGTTAATGAAAGCCCCACCCACCAAGCGGGCAACAGCTCGCTGCTGCGGCGCGTCAGCCAGATCCGCCGCCAGATCGCCGGCGACCTCGGCCTCGTGATCCCGCCCGTGCGCATCCACGACGAGCTCGGCATGGAGTCGCACGAGTACGTGTTCAAGGTGCGCGGCTCCGAGGTCGCGCGCGGGCGCATCATGCCCGGGCATCTGCTCGCGATGGACCCCGGCGACGCCGGCGGCAAGCTCGCCGGGATCCCCACGCGCGAGCCCGCGTTCGGGCTGGACGCCGTGTGGATCCAGGAGTCCGCGCGCTCCGAGGCCGAATCGCTCGGCTACACCGTCGTCGACCCCGAGTCCGTGATCGTCACGCACCTCACCGAGACGATCCGCGGCCACGCCTCCGAGCTGCTCACGCGCCAGGACGTGCGCGCGCTGCTCGACAGGCTCAAGGAGACCAACGCCGCCGTCGTCGAGGAGGTCGTGCCCGACGCGCTGTCGCTCGGCGAGATCCAACGCGTGCTGCAATCGCTGCTCGCCGAGGGCGTGCCGATCCGCGATCTCGGCACAATCGTGGAGGCAATCGGCGACAAGGCGCGAACAACACGTGACACAAGCCTCCTATCCGAGTACGCTCGCCAGGCGCTGGGCCGGGCGATCACGGCTCCCCATCTGGACGAGCAGTTGCGACTGCAAGCTATAACCCTCGACCCCGCCATCGAGCAGGAGGTCTCCACCTCGATCACCCAGACCACCGATGGGGAGTATCTCGCCATGGATCCCCCGCGGGCCCAGGCGATCGTCACCGCCCTGCGCGCGCAGGTCGAGCACGCAACCGCGCTCGGCGCGCGGCCGGTGCTGCTGTGCTCCGCGCGCATCCGCCGGCACCTGCGCCGGCTGATCGCCCAGGCGCAGCCGCATCTGGCGGTCTGCTCGTATAACGAGATCGCGCCCGGCATCGACGTCGAAACGATCGGAGTGATCCACGCATGAAGTCGCGCAGGCCCACGAGGCGTCAACGATGAGCACGCCCGGTGAGATGCTCCGCGAGGCGCGGGCGCGGTTCTCCGGCGCCGGCGAGTCGGCCACGCGCGTCTACCGCGGGCGCTCCGTCGACGAGCTCGTCCCCCAGATCCAGCGGGAGCTCGGCGACGAGGCGATCATCGTGCGCCGCCGCGAGGGGCTCACCGGCGGCGTGCTCGGGTTCTTCCAGCGCGCGTTCGTCGAGATCGAGGCCATGCCCGGCGGCCTCGGCGTGGACGTCTACGACGAAGACGCGCCGACAGGGGGCGAGCACATTGCCGCCACCGGCGAGCCCGCCTCCACGTTCGACGACGCTGCCGCATTCGAAGATCGTTCCGCGCTGAATCGTTCCGGGTCCGAGCAATCGCCCGTAACGTCGCTGCCGCCGCTGGACGACGGACCGTTCGAACCCGACCCGCCGCCCGCGCCGCCGGCCTCGTTCGCGCCCCACGCGCCGCCGGCCCCCGCCGACGAACGCGCCCCATATCGGCAGCAGCCGCCCGCCCCGCCGGCCCCGCCTGGGCTCGGATACGCCCCGCGCCCGTCCACGGGGCCCGCGCCCGCACCCCCAGCCGCGCCGACACCGCCCGTCTCATCCGCGCCGTCGCCCGTCCCGGGCTCGGCGCCCGGGCGGGTGGATCTTCCGTTCAACGCCCGCGAGCCGTACGCCCCGCCCGCCGGAGCGGGCAGCGCGTACGTGACCGCGCATCTGGCCGCGCTCGCGCGAGCCGACCGCGCGAAGGCACAGCGGCGGCCGTCCACGTACGAGCGCCGCGGCGCTCGCGTCGAGCTCGGCACTGGTCTGCCTGATCCGGGCACGGGCAGGGAGCTGCGCGCGACCGATGCGCCCGCGCCGTTCGCGGCCGGCGCCGCGCCCGCGCAGGCGTGGGACGCCAGCGAGCGTCGCGAGGTGGCGCCGGGCTCGCAGGGGCGCGCACGCGCCGGCGTCGCCAGGAGCCTGCAGCGCTGCGGGATCGGCGAGGAGCTCACACGCGAGCTGATCGACGCGGCCAGCGCGCACGCGCTCGCGCTCGCGCCCCGCGCGGGCCTCGCGCAGGCGGTGCGCGCGACGCTCGCCCAGCGAATCCCCGTCGCGCCGCCGCTGCCCGCCGCAGGCGCCGCGATCGTGGTGGTCGGCGCGGGCGGCTCCGGCAAGACGACCTGCTGCGCGGCGCTGCTGGGGGCCTACCGCAAGGGCAGCTCGGTGACGGCCAGCTTCGCGACCATCTCACGCGAGCCGGACCGCGGCGAGCTGCAGATGATCCTCAGCCCGCACATCGTCAAGCCCTCCTCCGCCCGCGCTCCACGGGCGCTGCGCGCGCTGCGCAGGGCGCGCGAGGAAGGCATGACGATCCTCGACACCCCCAGCCTGTCCCCGTCCGACCGCGCCGGCATCCGCGAGCTCGCGCGCCTGCTCACCGAGCTGTCGCCCGAGCGGGTGCTCGTCGCGCTCCCCGCCACGCTCGGCGCCACCGCCGCCGCGCAGCTGCTGCAGGCGCTCAAGCCGCTCGGCGCCAACGCCCTCGCGGTCACGCACGCCGACGAGACCGATCAGCTGGGGGTGGCCGTCGAGGCCGCGTGCCGGTTCGGTCTCGCCCCCGAGTACATGCTCGAGCGCGGCCGCACCGGCGGATGGCGGTTGCGCCAGATCGCGCCCAGCGCGCTCGCGGAGATGCTGCTGCCATGAAATTCGGGCGCGGACACGCCGAGGAGCAGGCCAAGCCGCTGGTGCTGCCCGAGCGCTCGCAGACCGTCACGCTGGTCCCCGCCGGTGGCAGGGGCCTGCCCGCGCGCGTGCTCGAGCGCAGCGCCGACACGCTGCTGGTGGCGATCATGGTGCCCACCCAGCCGCTCACCCAGCGCCAGCTCGACGGCGTCGTGATCGAGTTCCTCGGCGCGCAGGGGCGCGTGCGCCTGACAGGCGGCGCCATCGTCGAGAACCCCTCCGAGCCCGATGTCCTGCGCATCGACCGTCCGCGCTCGGTCGAGGTGCTCCAGGAACGCGAGTACGTGCGCATCAAGATCGCGCGCCCCGCGCTCGTGTACAGCGCGCACAGCAGCATGCCCATCCAGAGCTACACCGTCGACATCAGCGGCGGCGGCTTCCTGCTCGCCGGCTCCGACGCGCTGCACAAGGGCGACGAGGTCGAGTTCCAGCTCACGCTCGTCCCAGGGACGCTCGTCATCGGCGGCAAAGGCAGGGTCGTGCGACTCGATCCCCAGGGGCACCGCGCGGTCGCGTTCGAGTCGATCAACGAGGTCGACCGCCGCCGCATGATCCGCTTCATCTTCGACTGCCAGCGTGCCGAACGGCACCGTGGCCTTGCGTGAGCGCGATGGCAGCCGACACGCTCACCGAGGCACCGCCCGAGAGCCCCGCCGTCGACGCCTCGCCCGCGGCCCCCGCCGCCGCGCCCCCCGCGAAGGCCAAGGAGGCGAAGCAGGCCGGCAAGGACGACAAGAAGGGCAAGGGCGCCAAGAAGGAGGGCAAGGGCAAGGACGGCAAGGGCGAGAAGGGGGAGGCGCCCGACGCGGACGGCCCCAACGTCGCCGCGCACCCCCGCGCGGCGCGCGCGGTCGCGCGCGCCAAGAGCTGGGGCGGGCTGATCGGCTTCGTGCTCGGCGGCTACCTGTCGCTGCCCACCAACACGCTCGTCGGCGCCGGATTGAGGGCGCTGATCGCCGGCCTCGTCTGCTACGTGGCGGTGTGGGCCGGCGCGGTGTTCGTGTGGCGCCGGCTGGTGATCCTCGAGATCAAGAGCCGCGAGCAGCAGCTGCAGGCGGCCGTCGCCGCCGCGCGCGCCCGGCGAGAGCTGCCGGCGCCGAGCCCCGAGCGCTCGGGCGCGAGAGCGAACGGCTAGGACCGAGGAGCGGCGGTGGACCCGATACACCCGATCACGCCCGGTCCGCCGCCGATCCCGCGCGGAACGCGACCGGTGGAGCGGCTCGAGCGGATCTCGCGCGAGCGCGATCGCCCCGCCAGGGATGGGCAGGAGCGCAGGCGCCGCGAGCAGCCGCCGATGCCGCCGTCCCCCAGCGAGCGCGACGACGACGACGAGCGCCCGCACGTCGACGTGCGCGTCTGAACGCGGGCGTGCAACACGCAGGAATCGGGGTGGCGAAGCGGAAAACAGTCGGTGAGAGGAAGACAACCTCAAGTTTCCCGCCGCGCTGACGATAATCGGCGTGGGTCGACACGGAGTCGGCTCGGGACCTAACTAAAGAAAACGTCATCAAGGAGATGAACGCATGGGCCTCACGATCAACAACAACCTGGAGGCGTTGAACGCCAGCAGGAACCTGAACAACACCGAGGGCATGCTCTCGCAGGCGATGCAGCGTCTGTCCTCGGGCCTCAAGATCAACTCGGCCGCCGACGACGTCGCCGGCTACGCGATCAGCCAGAGCCTGCAAAGCCAGGTCAACGGCCTCAACCAGGCGGGCGAAAACATCCAGGACGCGGTCGCCATGGCGCAGACGGCGCAGGGCGCGCTGAACGACGTCAACGGCATGCTCCAGCGTGTCCGCGAGCTCAGCGTCGAGTACTCGAACGGCACGACCTCCGAAGAAGATCAGAAAGCGATCATCTCCGAGGTCTCGCAGCTCACCGACGAGATCAAGCGCGTCGGCGAAACGACGAGCTTCAACGGCAAGAACCTGCTCAACGCCGCCGAAGAAATCAAGTTCCAGGTCGGCGCCAACGGTGGCGAAGCGATCGGCGTCACGACGATCAAGCTGTACGCCGCCATCGAAGAACAGCTCGACCCGACGACCCTCGGCGAACGACTGCTGACAGGGCTCGGCGAAACTGAAAAGGAAGAAGTAAAAGAATTCCAGAAAGAAATCGGAAAAGAAGAAGAAAAAATCGGCGAAATCAACAAAGAACTCGCCAAAGGCGGCAAAACCGAAGCCGAAGTCAAAACGGCCAAAGAAGAAAAGACCGAACTGACGAAAAAAGTCGGCGAACTGAACGAAAAAATCAAGGAACTCGACGAAAAACACCCGCCCACGGGGCTCAAAGAACTTGACGAAGCCATCGCCAAGGTCTCCGGTCTCGCCGGCGAATTCGGTGCCGTCCAGGACCGCATTCAGTACACCCAGTCCAACCTGGAAGTCTACAGCCAGAACCTCACCTCGGCTGTAAGCGCGCTGGTTGACGTGAACATGGCCACCGAAATGACCAACTTCACGAAGGACCAGGTGCTCCAGCAGGCTGGTGTCGCGATTCTCGCGCAGGCCAACCAGCTGCCCGACGCGGCGCTGCACCTGATCGAATAAGTTCAGGTAGTCAAGACCTTCCTCAGCGGTGGCGCCTAGAGGACGCCACCGCTGCAGTGAAGCCCAGCTGACCGCTGGCCGATGTTTTGCATCGGCCGTCCGCGGGCAGATGGGTCATAACGCTTCGGGCGGTCCGGGAAAGGCCGACAGAAGCCATATACCGCCGCTTCATCGAGGGAACGGTGGTGGACGGGCGGCGACGGCCGCCCGTCCTTTATTAATGGCCCGCCCACCCGCGACAGCCGCCCATCCGGCGACGCCCGCCCACGCGCCAGCCGGCTCAACCGCGGCGCCCGACTGCCGATTACCGGGGGCGATGACCCTCGAGGCCACGCTGGAGCGCGTCTCCGCGATCAGGCAGGCGCTCACCGACCCCGCGGCGATGGTCGGCGCGAACGGTGCGCTCAACGGCGGCACGGAAGCCCCGTCGGCGAGCTCCGCCACGGGCGGATCGTCGTTCGCCGCCACGCTCGAACAGGCCAACGGCGCGTATGGCAGCGCAGCCACAGAAGATGCCGCAACGCCCTCTTCCGCGGCCACCGCCGCGCTGCTCGACGACGGCGCCGGCACTGCGGCCGCCGTCGGCCTAACCAGCGCCAGCGGCCCCACCGGCGCGCCCGGGCTCGCGAGCGCGACCGGCCTCTCCTCCTCCTATCCGCTGCAGGGCCTCGAAGGCATCGCCGGCAGCTCCGCCTCGTCGGTCGCCGGGACCTCGGGCTCGCCCGGCGCGCGCATCGTCGCGATCGCCGAAAGCCAGCTCGGGCAGACCGAGCAACCGCCCGGATCCAACGAATCGCCCGCCATCACGCAGTACCGCAGCGCCACCGCCGGCGCGGTCCCCGGGGCGCCGTGGTGCGCGTACTTCGCCTCCTGGGCCGCCCGCCAGGCGGGCGAGCCGATCGGCGAAAACGGCCAGGGCGCAGGCGCCGTCTCGGAGGTCTGGTCGTGGGCGCAGAGCACCGGGCGCGCCATACCCAACGGCCCCGGCGTCGTGCCCCAGCCGGGCGATCTGATCGTGTTCGGCGACGAACACGTGGGCATCGTCAGAGACGTGCTGCCAAACGGGCAGATCCAGACGATCGAGGGCAACTACGAAAACAAGGTCGCCGCCAACGTGCGCAGCCCCACCGAAGCGACCGGCTATGTCAACATGAGCTAGTCGCCAACCAAGAGATTATCAACCACCTCAAGCGGCTGGCGCAAGAGCACGGCGATCAGGCTCAGTGCACCTGCCCGAGCATGGTCGTCCCGGTTGCAATCTGCTGCCTCGCGGGTAAACGTCTCCAATTCGCGTAGCTTCGCAGCGATGGTTTGCTCTGGGGCTCTGGAGGTCGGATCTTGCAACGTCACTCCCTTCGTTTCGTGTCAAATGAGTAGGTAGCGCTTTAGCTGGGTTTCGGCGGAGATCTCATCTACAAGCTGAGCCATGTGAGAGCCAAATAGCTCGCCGCGCTGTCGCCCCTCTCTGTAGTTGTCATCACTCGCGAAAAACTCTTCGGTGTCAAGTTTGGTGCGATTGGTTGCCTCCAAGAACCATGAGTACTCTTCGAGTAGGTGTTGGATGCAGGACTTCATGGTTGGCGCTTGCTCGGCTATCTCCAACACTCGTTCTAGGGGCGACAGCTTGACAAGACGCTCGACGTGTGTACGCGAAACGCCTGCTCCATCAAATCCATGCAGCAGATACGCGAGTCCGTTGAACACCATCCAGAGTCGATTGAACTGCAGCTTTAGGACGGCAACGCGCCGCTTCTTCTTGTAAGCGTCGCCTTGCCCGCGTTCCGCCTCGTGTGACAGACAAAGTGTCTTCCAGTACCGGACGAGGTCGTTGATCAGGAATGTCGGCCTGAAGCCTACATCGGCCCTCTCGTCACGCCAATACAGGTCGATTACTTGCTTAACACACTCATCATACGCTACCTGTCCGACGAGTACTCTGCTCTCAAGGAGGAGGAGCATGCGAGCGGTGAACAGATTGCGATAGTCGTCATCGCGAGTACCAAGGAAGTGCAGGACATCCTCAATATGATGCACTACGAGGTAGCGGCCGTCGCCCGAAAAGGGTGGGAACTCGCCTGTCTCGTTGACCTTGATCAGGTCACCGAAAAGCCGAATGCTGTCGAGCTTGCCGATTCGCTTTTCGCCATCAGCCTCAACATCGACGCAAAAGATATCGAGGTCGCTGTGGTTGCCACCCTCACGTCGCCCGATCGATCCGGTCACGTATACCGCGACGGAGGGGTAGTTATCGGACAGACGCAGCGCGTCGGAGGAACCGCGAGCGGAATCGAGCCTGGTTGTGGACTCATCTCGGCGGGCGAGCAGCGCCTGTGGAATGTCGATGGCTGCGCTGCTCACTCGGAGCCGTCCCACTCCATCAGGTTCGCGAAGATGTCGGCTTGCTCGATCGCGTCTGCTAGCGCATGGTGTTCGTGTGGGCGCGAACTGCGTAGGTGATCGGGTAGCTTCGACCTGCCAGATAGTGTGATCGGACGTCCCGCGCGCACCGCATATGCCGTCTTGATGTCGTAGCAATTGGAGAACCCGAACGGCGATTCTTGCGTGCCGAAGGCATTGAAGTACCACCACAGCCAGGACCAATCAAAGCTCAACGGGAACGCGATGAGGACAGGTGAGCCAGTATTTGCGCAATCGCGGATCCAGCCCGCGGCATCATCCATTGCGCTGCCTGGATCAGTTCCGTTGGCGAGCAGCCGCTCTCGGTTGAGTCCGCTCACCGCTGCCGTCTCGGCGTCGAAGGTGTCTGAGATGGGCTTCAGCTCCCGGTAGAACGTTCGCTCGGTGGGGTCCGTTCGTAGGAACCGATCGCCATCGAACGTGCCTGCGATAGCGATCCCGAAAGAGAGCATCGAATAAGGCCCAGGAATGGGACCGTCGGTCTCGATGTCGGCGCTGAAGTAGATGTCGTATTGCGTATCCATTGCGGTGCTCGTCTTATCGTGGTGCCCTCTCCGGGAATCTATGCGAGCCGGTAGACGAGCAGGTATCCGCTACCGAGACGGCGGCCGTCGCCCGAACATATGTTCTCATGCGCTGCGGACGCGGCGATACGCGCGATGGCCGGCAGGATGCACTACTTGATCGGCTCCGACGCCGGACTCGCGCCGCTCGCCCTCCGCGGGCGGTTACGATCAACGGCTTGTCATCGCCGCAGCCATCGGACAGCGACAGTCGCCCGAGCCCGTCCGCGGGCGTGGAGCCGGGCGCGCCCGCGCGCGTCCCCGAGCGCCCGACGCTCGAGGGCCTGGAGGCCAAGTGGGGCGCCGTGTGGGAGCGCGACGGCGTCTACCGCTTCGACCGCGCCGCGCCGCGCGAGCGCGTGTACTCGATCGACACGCCGCCGCCCACCGTCAGCGGCTCGCTGCACGTCGGCCACGTGTTCTCGTTCACGCACACCGACACCGTCGCGCGCTACCAGCGCATGCGCGGCCGCGAGGTCTTCTACCCGATGGGCTGGGACGACAACGGCCTGCCCACCGAGCGCCGCGTGCAGAACCACTTCGGCGTGCGCTGCGACCCGTCCGTGCCCTACGACCCCGACTTCCAGCCGCCTGAGGAGCCATCTGAGAAAGAGCCTGTGTCGGTCTCGCGGCCGAACTTCGTGCAGCTGTGCCTGCAGCTCACCGCCACCGACGAGCAGGCCTTCGAGGCGCTGTGGCGCACGCTCGGGCTGTCCGTCGACTGGTCGATGACCTACACCACCATCGGCTCCCTCGCCCAGCGAATCTCCCAGCGCTCGTTCCTCGGGCTGCTCGCCCGCGGCGCCGCCTACCAGCTGGAGGCGCCCACGCTGTGGGACGTCGACTTCCAGACCGCCGTCGCCCAGGCCGAGCTCGAGGACCGCGAGCGTCCCGGCGCGATGCACCGCGTGCGCTTTGCGCCGGACGCGCAGATCGAGACCACCCGCCCTGAGCTGATACCCGCGTGCGTCGCGCTGCTAGCGCACCCCGACGACGAGCGCCACCGCGGCCTCGTCGGCGGCGAGGTGCTGACGCCGCTGTTCGGCACGCGCGTGCCCGTCATGACGCACACGGCCGTCGAGCGCGACAAGGGCACCGGCCTCGTGATGGTGTGCACGTTCGGCGACCTCACCGACGTCATGTGGTGGCGCGAGCTCGGCCTGCCGGTGCGCTCGGTGCTCGGCCCCGACGGGCGCCTCGCGGAGGTGCCGTGGGGCACGCCCGGCTGGGAGTCAGAGGACCTCGAGCGCGCGCGCGGCGAGTACGCGGAGCTGCAGGGCCGCACCATCAACCAGGCGCGCAAACGGATCGTCGAGCTGCTGCAGGCGTCCGGCGACCTGCTCGGCGAGCCCCAGCCGGTGACGCGCGCGGTGAAGTTCTTCGAGAAGGGCGAGCGCCCGGTCGAGATCGTCACCAGCCGCCAGTGGTTCATCCGCACGATCGAGCACCGCGACGAGCTGATCGCGCGCGGGCGCGAGCTCAGGTGGCACCCGCCCTACATGCGCGCGCGCTTCGAGGACTGGGTCAACGGCCTGACCGGCGACTGGTGCATCAGCCGCCAGCGCTTCTTCGGCGTGCCGTTCCCCGTGTGGTACCCCATCGACGAGCACGGCGCGATCGTCCATGAGCGCCCGATCGTCCCAAGCCAGGAGCAGCTGCCGATCGACCCGTCCACCGACGTGCCCGACGGCTACGACGTCTCCCAGCGCGGGCAGCCGGGCGGCTTCGTCGGCGACCCCGACGTGATGGACACGTGGGCCACCTCCTCGCTCACGCCGCAGATCGCCGGGCACGCCGGCGAGGATGAAGCGCTGTTCGCGAACGTGTTCCCCATGGACGTGCGCCCGCAGGCGCACGACATCATCAGGACATGGCTGTTCACCACCGTGCTGCGCTCGCAGCTCGACCACGACGAGCTGCCTTGGCGCAACGCCGCCATCTCCGGCTGGGTGCTCGACCCCGACCGCAAGAAGATGTCCAAGTCCAAGGGCAACGTCGTCACGCCCATGCACCTGCTCGAGGAGTACGGCGCCGACGCCGCCCGCTACTGGTCCGCCAGCGGCCGCCCCGGCACGGACACCGCGTTCGACGTCCAGCAGATGAAGGTCGGCCGACGGCTCGCCGTCAAGCTGCTGAACGCTTCCAAGTTCGCGCTCGCCGACCTGCCCGCGCACGGGCGCGCGCTCACGCATCCGCTCGATCGCGCGCTGATCGCACGGCTGGCCGCCGTCGTCGCCGACGCGACCGCCAGCTTCGAGGACTACGACTACGCGCGCGCGCTCGAGCGCGCCGAGAGCTTCTTCTGGTGGTACTGCGACTTCTACCTAGAGCTCGTCAAGGGCCGGCGCTACGACGCCGACCCGCACGTCAGCGCCTCCGTCAGCTACGCCCTGCGCCTGTCGCTGTCCGTCTTCCAGCGGCTGTTCGCGCCGTTTCTGCCGTTCGTCTGCGAGGAGGTGTGGTCGTGGTGGCAGGAGGGCTCCGTGCACCGCGCCGCGTGGCCCGAGGCGGATGAGCTCGCCGAGCTGGCCGGCGGCGGCGCCACAGCGCCCGGCGGCGCCGAGAACGGGCGCGCGCTCGAGGACGCCGCGCTCGAGATCGCCGCGGACGTGCTGCGCGAGGTGCGCAAGGCCAAGTCGCAGGCCAAGCGGCCGATGCGCGCGCCCGTCGCCCGCGTGGTCGTGCGCGACACCGCCGAGCGGCTCGCGGCGCTGGCGCTCGGCGAGGACGACCTGCTGGAGGCGGGCTCGATCGAGCTGCTGGAGAAGGCCGAGTCAGAGGATGGCGAGCTCGCGGTCGAGGTCGAGCTGGCGGAGGAGCCCGCGGGCTGACCGGGCGCTGCGGCGCGCGCGGCGATCTCCTCCTCGGATAGGGTCCCCGTCTGTGACGAGAGCCCTGATAGCCGAGCTGCCGGAGAAGATCGGCGAACACGTGAGGATCCGCGGCTGGGTGCAGGCGATCCGCGACCAGAAGAGCGTGCAGTTCGTGATCGTGCGCGACGAAACGGGCATGGCGCAGGTGGTCCTGCCGAAGGCGGAGCCGCCGAGCGAGCTGAACGAGCGGGTGTCGGCGCTGACGGCGGAGTCGGCGGTGACGATCACGGGGACGGTGGCGGCGGACGAGCGCGTGAAACTGGGCGGGCTGGAGCTGAAGCTCGAGGAGCTGGATGTGGACTCGCTGGCCGAGCCGGAGGTGCCGATCGCGCCTGACTCGGCGCTGGACAAGCGCATCGACTGGCGCTACCTGGACCTGCGCCGCCCGGACCGGCGGCTGATCTTCGAGGTGCAGACGACCGCGGAGCACGCGATGCGCGACTACTGGCGCGACCAGGGCTTCATCGAGCTGCACACGCCGAAGTTCATGGGCTCGGCGAGCGAGTCGGGAGCGGAGCTGTTCAAGGTCGAGTACTTCGAGCGCGTCGCCTACCTCGCGCAGTCGCCGCAGTTCTACAAGCAGATGGCGATGGCGGCGGGCTTCGGCAAGGTGTTCGAGGTCGGGCCCGTGTTCCGCGCCAACCCGTCGTTCACCTCGCGCCACGACACGGAGTTCACGAGCGTGGACGTGGAGATCTCGTGGATCGACTCGCACGATGACGTGATGGCCTTCGAGGAGCGCTGGCTCGCGCACGTGCTGGCGGCGGTCAAGGAGACGCACGGCGAGCAGATCGAAGCGACGTTCGCCACCGAGCTGACCGTGCCGAGCGTGCCGTTCCCGAAAGTGACGCTCGAGCGCGCCAAGGAGCTGCTGCGCGAGCACGGCCACGACGCGCCGGGGGCGGGGCACGACCTGGACCCGCCGAGCGAGCGCGCGCTGTCGGCGATCGTCAAGGAGCTGCACGGCCACGAGCTCGTGTTCGTGACCGACTATCCGACGACGGTGCGGCCCTTCTACCACATGCGCCACCCCGATCAGCCGACGCTGACCAAGAGCTTCGACCTGCTGTGGCGCGGCATCGAGCTCACCACCGGCGCCCAGCGCGAGCACCGTTACGAGCAGCTGCTCGCGCAGGCCGAGGACAAGGGCGTGGAGGTCGGGCCGATTCAGTACTACCTGGACTTCTTCCGCTACGGCGCGCCGCCGCACGGCGGCTTCGGCTTCGGTCTGACGCGCCTGTTGATGCAGATGCTCGCGCAGGAGAACGTGCGCGAGGTCACGTTCCTGTACCGGGGGCCGCACCGGCTCGAGCCGTAGAACGTGTGCGTGGGAGCGCCTTTCGCCCCCACGCACACCGCATCGCCCTGGGCGGCGATGTTCAGTCGCCTGGCTAGATGATCTTGACTTCTTCTTCGAATTCGAGTTCATCCGTGCCGGTCAGGCCGGACTGTTCGAACGCGAAGGTTTTTGTGCCTTTACCTTCGGTTTCGGTGATGACTTTGAATTTCGCGCCTGCCATTTCGTATTCGGTCGGTTCCTGCACGCCTTTGGTCTGTTTGCACGTCACGGTCGCTTTTTTCGACAGCGCCTTCGTCGTCGGGCAGAGGGTGCCGCCCCTGACTTCCAGCGTCTCCGACAGCAGCCCCGTGCATTCGATCTTGAGAGTCGACGGCAGCGAGAACTCCTCGAGGGGTTCTTCTTTGGCTTCGTTGGCCCAGACGAGCGTGCTGGTCTCTTTCAGCACGATTTCGCCGGACGTGGAGCCGGTCTTGCATTTGAGCAGGCCCGCGGCGGCGCTGCAGCCGGTGAACTTGACTTCCGCTTCGTCCGAGGACAGGCCGGTGATTTTGCCTGTGATGGTGTCGGCTTTGCATTTCACCGCTTCGCCGCTTTTCGTTTCGAACGTGCTCGCTCCACTCGTGCCTTTGAATCCAGTTTTGACGAGCGCTTTTTCTTCTTTGTTCACGAGCTGCGGTAACGTCGGCAGCGCCGAGGCTGCCGCCGAGGCGATCGCGGCAATCGCGAACATGGCCACGAGGGCCAGACCGAACATCCTGAGTTGCGCTTTCATCTCTCCACTTCTCCTTGGTAGGGTTTGTCGACCGCCCGTCCGAGCGTCTGTCGTCGATCCGGTTGGCTCGGGAGGGTCGATTCGCGTGGCCTTCCCGCGCACGGAAACACCACCGGTTATTCCGGACCGGGGTACGACCATAACGTCAGCGGCAGACAAAGTACAGTAATGTCTCCCACCCTGTGAGGCTCCACCGCTTAGCCGGGAGGTGTTGTCTCTGATTAGACAGAAACAAAAGCTACGATTGCGTCTTGCTGGGGCTCACAGGCCACGCTCGGCGCTGCGTCCGGCACGGCGCGACCCACACGCCCATGGATGACAAGACGGCGTGCTGCTCGATGCGTTCTTGGCGTGGTGAACGGTGGAGCGCTTGTCCGGTGACCGCACCGTACGTATCTGGCCGACCTCGGGCTGACTCGGGGTGTGCGTGCGGGCACGACGCCCGCCCGCACACCCCATTGCTTCAAGTCGTGATGCCAGGCGTCCCTGCTAGGTGCCGATCATCACTTCTTCTTCGAATGTAAGTTCGTCCGTGCCGGTCAGGCCGGACTGTTCAAACGCAAAGACTTTCGTTTCTTTCCCTTCGGTTTCAGTGATGGCTTTGACTTTCGGGCCACCAAGCATTAAGTATTCAGTCCATGACTGCACGCCTTTGGTCTGTGTGCAGGTGATGGTGGCTTTCGACGACAATGCCGACGTCGTAGGACAGAGGGTGGAGCCCCTTACTTCCAGCGTCTCGCCGAGCAGCCCTGTGCAGTTGATCGTCAGGTTCGATAACAGGAAGTCGTCCTCGCCGGCTAGTCCTGTTTCATCGTTGAGCCAGACGAGTAAGCTGTCTACGTGTAGCAGAATTAATCCAGCTGTGGCCGCGCCTTGGCTCTTGCATTTCAGGAGGCCGGCGGCCGCAGTACACCCGGTGAAGTCGATTTCCGCTAAGTCGGTCGATAACCCGGTGATGTGGCCGTTGATCGTGTCGGCTTTGCATTTCACGGCTTCGCCGCTTAACGTTTCGAATGTGCTGGCGCCGCTCGTGCCTTTGAATCCTGCTTTGACGACAGGTTCGCCCGCACTGTTTAACAGTGTCGGATATAACGTTAACGCCGCCGACGCCGTCGCCGACGCGACAGCAGTCATCGCGAACGCGGCCACGAGGGTCAATAGGAACGTCCTGATGTGCATGCTTCTCATGCGGTTCTCCTTCGTTGAGGTGTTAACGGACTCCAGAGTGCTGTTGCCAAGTCCGGAGAGCTCGGGAGCCCAAGGTGCCCATTCTGGGCCGATCGTCCGAGGCCACGGAGAGGCCGCGACCTGCAAACGACACTGACCGGACCAAATGATCATAGCCGATGTAGTAAAAGAAGGAAGGTGGTGTCTCTTACCCGCGGGCCGCACCGGCTGGAGCGATAGGGCCGCCAGGACTACCCGCCGATTCGATCGGGACGCCTGACGCCAATAGCGTGTGCGTGGGAGCACTGGACCCCCACGCACACAGTTCACCAGGCGCGTGTTCCTACGTTGCGTCTAGCTGTCTCGCCTTCGTTCCTTGCAGTCGAGCGCCTAGTGCTTGATTTCAAGTTCTTCTTCGAACGTGAGCGTGTTGGTGCTGCTCAGCCCGGATTCTTCGAATTTGAATTCTTTCGGGCCTTTGCCTTCGGTTTCGGTGATGTCGAGGATTTTTTTGCCGGCTTCTTCAAATTCCCGGAATTCCTGCTTGCCTTTGGTTGACGACAGTTTGCATGCGATTGTGGCTGTTTTGGAGAGGGCCGTCGTCGTGGTGCAGAGGGTCGACCCCTTGACGATCAGCGTCTCGGTGCCGAGGAGCGAAGGACATTCCAGCGTCAGATTTTCCGGCAGGGCGAGATCGACGCCAACGGTTTTTTCTTTTTCGTTGAGATAGACGATCGTCGCGTTCGCTTTCAGGACAATTTCTCCGCTACCGTTACCTTTAGTGTTGCATTTGGCAAGTCCGCCGGCCGCGCTGCAGGTTTTGAACGTCTGCGTCACCGTCTGAGTTTTCAGCCCAGTGATTTTGCCTTTGCTCGTGGCGGTTTTGCATTTGACCTTTTCTCCGCTGTGGGTTTCAAACGTACTTTCCCCAGCCGATCCGGTGAATTCCTTTTTTTCGGCTTCTTTGCCGGCTTTGTTCACGAGTTCGGGCAGTGCGGCCGATGCCGTCGCGACTGAAGTCATCGCGAACACGGCAGCGAGAGCGAGCACCAGCGTGATAATACGAGTGTTTCTCACCTTCGTCTCCTTGTTAGAGGTACAGAAAGCGGCACCGAGTTACCCAGGGAATGCCGCTGGACCAATCGGCACTGTGCAATAGTCCGCAACGTGCGGTTGCACACTATTTCCAGAGTGCGCGCTCACCATAACCGCACACCGCGAGGGTGAAAACCCATGTCTCTTATTAAGGGCGAATTTTGACGACTGTGTCTCTATCCGCCCGAGCACGGAGAGAGAAACAATTTCGTCATTCAGGCGCGGATGAAATGCTTGCTCAGCATCGTCAGCTGTCCCTGGTAGTTGGAGCCGACGTCCTCGCCATACAGCACGTCCGGCTGCTCGGCCATGCGCTCGAACGCCAGCTTGCACACCGGCTGGCGGTGCTCGACCATGAACGACACGTCGCGGGCTCGCACCTCGAGCGCCGCGCGGCTGCCCCGCGCGGCGGGGTCGCCGGAGTAGCCGAAGCCGGGGTCGAAGAAGCCGGCGTAGTGGGTGCGCAGCTCGCCCGCGGTTGGGTCGTATGCGAGCATCTCGGCGGCGTAGGAGGGCGGGATGCTGACGCCCTCGGCTGACAGCAGCAGGTAGAAGATCTCGGGCTCGAGCACGATGCGCCCGCCGCGCTCGGGGTGCACGGGCTCCCAGTAGTCGCGCCAGCGCAGCGCGCCGACCTTCGTCAGGTCGATCGGCAGGCTGTTCTTCTTGGCGCGGTAGCCGACGATCGCCTCCGCCGAGCCGGACACGTCGAGGCTGAGGAACAGGCCGTCGGCGAGCGACAGCTCGGACTGGGGCAGCGGCTGCGCGTTCAGATACAACAGCGCCGAGCGCGCGTGCAGCGCGAGCAGCTCCTCGTCGCTCAGGCGCGCGTCCGCGGACATCAGTCGCACCTGGTTGAGCGCCAGGCCGGTGTTCACGCGGATCGCGAACGTGCGCGGCACAACCTCCAGGTACAGCTTGCCGTGATAGCCCGCGGCGATCTCGTCGAAGCGGTGGCTGCGATCGGTCAGCACCCGCGTGAACACGTCCAGACGACCCGTCGAGCTCTTTGGGTTGGCCTTCGCGCGGATCTCCGCAGGCAGGCGCAGCTCCTCGATCAGCGGAACCAGATATGGGCGGTCGCGCTCGAGCGTGGCGCCGTCGCGCAGGTCGATCCGTTCGAACGCCAGATCCTCGATCTTCTGCTCGACCGTCGAGTCGCTGTCGGGCAGGAAGCTGCAGCGCAGCGCCCACGCGTGCTCGCCAAGGCGCAGGTCGACGCTCGCCGGCTGCACCGACTCGCCGGGGATGCGCCACGGGCCGGCGACCATCCACTCGCGCGCGATCGCCTCACGCAGACACTGCGAGGGCAACACCCCGGCGCTGGTGTCGAGGCCGTCCGGCATCTCGGTCTCGGCGCCCGCAACGTGCGCCGTGGTCACGTCCGCGCTCGCATGTCCATGGGGCGCCGAGTGTACGGGTCGCGGCGGCAAGATGGGCCGGAACGGGCCTCCGCGCGAGGTCGGCGCTCGCAGGCCACGGTCGGCGCCGAGTAGGAAACAGGTCTGGCGAACATCGCATATATGGAACTACAGTCGGGGCAGAGATCGACCGTTCCTGGCCGCGCGCCTGCCAACGCGACGTCAGGCGCAGGCACAGCGAGCTTGAGCATCGTCCCACCTCTCCGACGATGCTCGGGGAGAGATCCAGGCGTCCCCCGGCGCCAGGTCTCCGCGGGCGCCGCAGCCCTCACCGGCCGCGGCGTCCGTGAAGGCCTGGGGCGGCCGTGAAGGCCCGCAGCGTTCCGGAGCGCCCGCGGCGTCCCGTCCGCGGCCCCGTCTACCTTCAGGCCATGCTCCTGAACGAGCTGACCGACGGTGCCGAGATCGACCAGGTTCTCATGGTGCGCGAGGCCGAGCGCCGGCAGCGGCGCGATGGCGGCGACTACCTGCGCCTGCAGCTGGGCGACCGCACGGGCGCGGTCGCGTGCATGGTCTGGGAGGGGCTGGTCGACGTCGAGCGGCTCGCCCGCGCGGGCACACCGGTGAGCGTCAGCGGTCGCTACACCGTGCATCCGCGCTTCGGCCCGCAGATCAACCTGCGCGGGCTGAGCGCGGCGGAGCCCGGGAGCTTCGACCCGGCCGACCTGCTCGACGGGCCCGCGCGCGGGGTGGAGCAGATGGAAGGCGAGATCCGAGAGCTGCTGGACACGATCCAGCAGCCACACCTGCGGATCCTCCTCGATCGCGTGTTCGGCGAGGACGGTGAGCTGTGGGCCGGCTACCGCACGGCGCCGGCGGCCAAGCACTATCACCAGGCATACCCGCACGGGCTGCTCGAGCACTGCCTGGGCGTCGCACAGGCGGTCAGCGCGATCAGCGCCACGTTCGCCGGCATCGATCGTGACGTGGCGGTCACGGGCGCGCTGCTGCACGACATCGGCAAGCTCGAGGCCTACGCGACAGCAGAAGGCGGCCAGGGTCGGATCATCGACCTCACCGATGCGGGCCGGCTGCACGGCGAGATCGCGCTCGGCTACTACCGCATCCGCCGCATGATCGAGGAGATCGACGGCTTCCCGGTGGAGCTCGCGCAGGCGGTGGGGCACATAATCCTCTCCCATCACGGCGCGCTCGAGCACGGCAGCCCGGTCGTGCCGTGCACGCGCGAGGCGACGCTCGTGCACATGATCGACAACCTTGGGGGGCGCCTGGGGAGCTTCGATCGGCTCGAAAAGGAGCTCGCGCCGGGCCGGCGCTGGTCGCCGTTCGATCGCGCGATCGGCGCCGGGGCGTTCTTCGCCGAGCGCACCTGCACCGTGCCCGCAGACGGGACCGTGCGGGTCGAGGAGCCGGCGCCCGTCCGCGAAGCCGCCTGAATCTCCGCAAATAGCGGGGCGCCCATTCGGCGGTGCAGTATCCGTCTCGCCGTCGGCTTCTATCGTTCATCGCCGATGGCAAAGGACACCGAGAAGCTGATCCGCCAGCTCTCGCTGATCTCATATCTGATGGCCGAGCGGCGGCCGGTCACCGCTCTTGAGATTCGGCGCGACGTGGAGGGCTACAGCGGCATGAACGAGGACGCGTTCGCGCGGCGCTTCTACGCGGACCGCTCGGAGCTCGAATCGCTGCGCATCCAGCTGACCGTCGATCGCCCGGCGGACGGGGCGGCCGAGCAGGAGAACTACTCGCTGCGCCCGGAGAACTTCCACCTGCCGCCGATCGAGTTCACCGACAAGGAGCTGGCCGCGCTGCAGACCGCGCTCAGCCTGCTCGACGGCGAATTCGCCTACGCGGAGCCCCTGCGCCTGGCATTGCAGCAGATCACCTGGGGGCGCCCCAGCCCGCTGCGCGCGCCCGAGCAGCGCTCGGTCGCGCTCGGCATCACCGCCTCCGCCGGCGGACACGAGCTGTCGGCGCGCCTGGCGAAGGTCGAGACGGCGATCTTCCGCAACAAGACGATCGTGTTCGACTACTACACGATGGAGCGCGACGAGGTAAGCGCCCGCCGCGTCGACCCCTACCACCTGCTGTTCCAGGGCGGGCAGTTCTACCTGCTCGGCTACGCGCACGAGCGCAAGGCCGTGCGCGTGTTCCGCCTGTCACGCATCCGCGGCAAGGTCTCCTACGCGACCAAGGCCGAGCACGACTTCCACCGCCCCGATGACTTCGACCCGCGCGCGTACGCCAACCGCGCCGACTGGCAGCTCGGCGAGGAGCGGGGCGTTGCGAAGATACTCGTCGGCGAGCGGATCGCCTGGCAGATCGAACGCCACTTCGGCCGCTACGGCGAGATCGCCGCATCGCCGGCGGACGGGGAGGAGGTCGGCGCATCGTCCCCAGAGGGGGAGGAGGACGGCGAGACGGCGTTCATCACCGGCTACTCCAACCCGCGCAGCCTTATCTCATGGGTGCTGGGCCTGGGGTCCAACGCGCGGCTGCTCGCTCCCGACGAGCTCGTCTGCGAGCTCCAGCGCCGTCTGGAGCTGCTGGAGGAGCGTCACGGCGATGCCCCGCCCGTCGCTCCCAGCGGTGGCAGCACCGCCGGAGCACGGATAACGACCTCCTCGCGCCAGCGAGCAGGACGCACCCTGAAGGGCACAAGCACCCTGAAGGGCACAGGCAAGGGAGAGGCCGCTGACGCCGACGAGGCCGCGCGGCCCGAGGCCGCCATCCGCCCCGAGCGCTTCGCCCGCCTTGTGACGCTCGCGAGCATCCTGATCAAGGCGGGGCGCGAGGGCGAGCGCGTGGGGATCGCGGAGGTCTGCGAACGCCTGCAGATCAGCGAGGAGGAGCTGCGCGAGGACGTCAACGTTCTGAACGTCGTCAACTTCGGCGGCGGCTCCTACGTGCTGTATGCCGAATTCAAGGAGGAGGAGGGGGAGATCGAGGTCGACCCCGAGCCTTACAGCGACAACTTCGACCGGCCCGCGCGTCTGCTGCCGGTCGAGGCCAAGGCGCTGGTGGCGGCGATCGACCTGATCGGCGAGCACATACCCGAGGGCTCGCTGACCTCCGCGCGCACGAAGATCGTCACCGCGCTCGGCGAGGATCCGATGGAGCAGGGCCTGCAGGTGGCGGCGACCGCCGGCGATGACTCCGAAGTCGCGCGCAAGGTCTCCAAGGCGATCGTCGCCCACAAGCTGATCGAGCTCGAGTACTACAAGGAGAATGAGGACGAGATCGCGCTGCGCCGGGTGGAGCCGTACGCGCTCACCAACGGCCGCGAGGGCTGGTACGTGGCGTCGTTCGACCCCGAGCGCGACGGCGTGCGCCACTTCCGCCTGGATCGCATCAAGCACGTCAACGTCACCGCCCAGAAGTTCGCGCCGCGCCCGGAGGTCGACCCCGCGGCGGAGGTCGACGGCTGGTTGCGCACCGGCGAGGTGCCCGCGTCGGCGACCGCGCGCGTGTGGGTCTCGCCCGAGCGCGCGCGCTGGGCGCGCGAGGCGCGTCGGGTGGTTGAGGAGTGGGACGACGGCGCGGTGGTCGTCGAGCTGAGCTTCGCCGGCATCGACTGGCTGGTGCGCGAGATCCTCAAGGAAGCCGGCGACGCGGCCGTGCTCGAGCCCGCGGACGCGCGCGAGGCCGTGCGCGCGGCGGTCGCGCGGCTGCGCGACGCAGGCGCTGCACCGGCGCCGGCCTGATCGCCTCGTCGCGCACGGCTCGGCCGTTTCGATCCAGCCGAGGGATTCGGGCGTGCACGCGTCCGAGCGAGTAGTGAGAGTACGCTCTGGCGGGTGAGCCGGCGCGAGCAGATCAGGATGACCGACGCCGAGGTGGCGGCGTTCCTGGCCGAGGAACGGATCGTCACGTGCGCGACCATGGGCCCGCGCGGCTGGCCGCACCTGATGCCGCTGTGGTACGTACTGCGCCCGATCGCGGAGCCGTCGCCCACCGGCGAGACCGGGCCGCGCCTGTGGGCGTGGACGTACGCGGCCTCGCAGAAGGTGCGCAACCTCGAGCGTGACCCGCGCGCCACCGCGCAGGTCGAGGCCGGCGAGTCCTACGAGGAGCTGCGCGGGGTGATGCTCGAGTGCGAGGTGCTCGTCCGGCGCGACCTCGAGGTCGTCAAAGCCCTCGGGCACGAGATCTTCGCCCGCTACGCCAGCCCTCGCGGCCAGCCTCCCGTCGAGAGCCTCCCCGCGGCGGTGGGCGAGATGCTCGACAGGCAGGCCGCAAAGCGGGTCGCGCTCGAGTTCGTCGAGCTGCGCAGGGCCAGCTGGGACCACCGCAAGCTCGGCGGGACGTACTGACGCGAGCGCGTCAAGCGCGGTCACCGTCGATTCCCGACCCCGCCCGCGCCACCACCGATAGGCTCCTGGCGCAATGGAGCCACTCAAGGGGCTGATCCTCTCCGGGGGCAAGGGCACGCGCCTGCGCCCGATAACGCACACGAGCGCCAAGCAGCTCGTGCCGGTCGCCAACAAGCCGGTGCTGTTCTACGGCATCGAGGCGATGGCCGAGGCGGGGATCGAGGACGTGGGGATCATCATCGCGCCCGACACGGGCCCCGAGATCGAAGCGGCAGCCGGCGACGGGTCGAGCTTCGGCGTGCGCATCACCTACATCGTGCAGGACGAGCCGCTCGGACTCGCGCACGCGGTGCTCACCGCCGAGCCCTTCCTGGGAGCGAGCCCGTTCGTGATGTACCTCGGCGACAACCTGCTGCAGGGCGGCATCTCCGAGCTGGTGGCCGCCTTCCGCGAGCACGCGCCCGACGCGCTGATCCTGCTCACCCCCGTGCCCGACCCCGAGAACTACGGCGTCGCCGAGCTCGCGGAGGGCCGGGTGGTGCGGCTGGTCGAGAAGCCCGCCGAGCCGGCGACCGACCTGGCGCTGGTCGGCGTGTACATGTTCACCGCCGCCGTCCACGACGCCGCGCGCGCGATCGCGCCGTCGGCGCGCGGCGAGCTGGAGATCACCGACGCGATCCAGCACCTCGTCGACTCGGGCATGCGCGTCGAGCCGCACGTCGTGCGCGGCTGGTGGAAGGACACCGGGCGCCTGGAGGACATGCTCGAGGCCAACCGCCTGATCCTCGACAACCTGCGCGAGCGCGTGGAGGGCGAGCTGATCGACTCGCAGGTGGACGGGCGCGTGGTGATCGAGCCGGGCGCGCGCCTGGAGCGCACGATCGTGCGCGGCCCCGCGATCATCGGCGCGGGCGCGCGCCTGAGCGACTGCTACATCGGCCCGTACACCGCCATCGGCGAGCGCTGCACGATCTCAGGCGCCGAGGTCGAGCACTCGATCCTGCTCGCCGGCTGCACCGTGTCGGACCTCGACGGCCGCATGGAGTCCTCGCTGCTCGGGCGCAACGTCACCATCCGCCGCGGCGAGCGCCAGCCGCGCGCGTATCGCTTCATGGTCGGCGACAACTCCGACATCTCGATCCTGTGAGGCTGCTCGTGACAGGCGCCGCCGGGATGCTCGGCCTGGACGTGCTGCGGGCGGGGACGCGCGCCGGCCACGAGCTCGTGGGGATCGATCTCCCCGAGCTGGACATCACCGATCCCGGCGCGGTGCAGGACACGCTCGCGCGCGTGCGTCCCGACGCGCTGCTGAACTGCGCCGCGTGGACCGACGTCGACGGCGCCGAGAGCCATCGCGAGCAGGCGCACGCCGTCAATGCCGACGGATCGCGCAACCTGGCCGTGGCCGCCGCCTCCGCGAACGTGCCGCTCCTGCACGTGTCCACCGATTATGTGTTCAGTGGGGAGTCGTTCGTAGATTCCTCCGGCGCGCCACGTGCCTACCTCGAGTCCGATCCCACAGGGCCGCGATCGGTGTACGGCCAGACGAAGCTCGCCGGCGAGCGCGAGGTGCTGGCCGCCTCGCCGCGCCATGCGGTGGTGCGCAGCGCATGGCTGTTCGGAGTCGGCGGGCGCAACTTCGCCGACACCATGCTCCGGCTCGCCGGCGAGCGCGACGCGGTGCAGGTGGTCAGCGACCAGGTTGGCTGCCCCACGTGGACCGGCCATCTCGCGCCCGCGCTGCTGGGGCTGCTCGAGCGCGGGGTTGCGGGCCTCGTGCACCTGGCGGGCGCCGGCCACGTCTCGTGGAACGGCTTCGCCGCCGAGATCTTCCGCCAGGCGGAGGTGAGCTGTCGCGTGGAGGACGCCACCACGGAGCAGATGGCGCGTCCCGCGCCCCGCCCAGCGTGGTCGGTGCTCGAGTCCGAGCGCGACGACGTGATCCCGCTGCCGCCCTGGCAGGACGGGCTCGCCGGCTATCTCGCAGCTAGGGCTGGGATGATGCGCCCATGAGACTGCTCGTCTGCGGCGGCGCCGGGTTCATCGGCTCGACGTTCGCGCGCCAGCGCCTGCGCGAGCACGGCGACGAGGTGACGGTGCTCGACAAGCTCACCTATGCCGGGCGCGAGGAGAGCCTGCAGGACCTCGTCGAGGACGCGGGCTTTCGCTTCGTCCGCGGGGCGATCGAGGACCCCGACGCCGTCGCCGCGGCGATCGACGCCGGTGCGCCCGAGGCGATCGTCAACTTCGCCGCGGAGACGCACGTCGACCGCTCGATCGCGCAGCCCGACGCGTTCGTCTCCACGCACGCGCTCGGCACCTACGTGCTGCTCGAGGCCGCCCGTGAGCGCGGCCTGCGCTACGTGCAGGTGTCGACCGACGAGGTCTACGGCTCGATCGAGCAGGGCACGTTCACAGAGCACAGCCCGCTCGCGCCCTCCTCGCCGTACTCGGCGACCAAGGCCGGCGCCGACCTGCTCGTGCAGAGCTACTTCCACACCTACGGCCTGCCCGCGCTCATCTGCCGCGGCTCGAACAACTACGGCCCCTATCAGTACCCCGAGAAGCTGATCCCGCTGATGATCCTCAACGCACTGCACGGAGATCCGCTGCCCGTGTACGGGGATGGGATGCAGGTGCGCAACTGGATCCACTCCACCGACTTCGCAGCCGCCATCGGTCACGTGCTCGAGCACGGCCGCGAGGGCGAGGTCTACAACGCCGGCGGCCCCGACGAGGAGGCCAACATGACCGTCGTGCGGCGCATCGTCGAGCTCACCGGAGCGTCAGAGTCGCAGATCGAGCACGTCACCGACCGGCCCGGGCACGACCGCCGCTACTCGCTGTCCTCGGAGAAGGTGCGCGCGCTCGGCTGGGCTCCGCGCGTGCGCTTCAGCGAGGGCCTGCAGCAGACAGTCGCCTGGTATCGCGAGAACGCCTGGTGGTGGGAGCCGATTCGCTCGGGCGAGTACCGCGCGTACTACGAGCGCCAATACGGAAGCTCGCTGGGCTGATCCGGGCCAGCTAAGCGGGGTCAGGCCATTCGATCTGGCCCACGAGCTCCGACGCGCTCATCGCGAGGATCTCGCTGCGGTCGACCGGGAGGTACTCGCCCTCTCGCAGCGCCAGCCATGTGACGGAGTGGGCCTCCTGGTCGACGATCACCAGCTCGTCGACCTCGTGCTCGGCGTAGAACGGGAGCTTCTCCCACGTCTCGTCGCCGGGGGAGAGGATCTCCACCGCGATCGCCGCCGTCGGGATCCATGTGCCTGAGCAAAGCTCGCGATGGACTCCGAGATCGGGGATGCGGAAGTCGTCCTTCACGCCCATGTTGAACTCCAGGCTGACGTGAAGGCCGGCAGCGCGTGCGGGAGCGTCGAGCAGTACAGCGATCTGCTGCCCGGTGAAGGAATGCGCCGCGTTTGGACTCGGAACCATGTGGTAGACGCCCGCCCAGACCTCGTCACGCCGGTCGGCGCCCATACGGCGACGGCGCTCCAGCAGCTCTTCCAGTTGGGGCGGGGGGGGATCCAGGACGAGTGTGCGCATCGCTTTCAAGCGTACCGTGCACATCGACGCCGGCGGTCGCGGCGCTGACGGGGGCGTTCATTGCGCTGATCCAACCGCGCGCCTGGGATGGAACGCCAGCTCGCTACAGCCCTGAGATCTTCCACTTGCCGCCTTCCTTGACCAGCGAGATGGCGCTGGGGCGGCTCTTGCCTTCGTGGATGCTCTTCACCTGCGCGCTCGCCGTCGTGCCGGTCGGGGCGACGGCGACGGACTGGACGCTCACTTCCAGGCTGTCGACCTGCTGCAGCTGGCTTTTGATCGCCGCTTCGCAGCCCTTGGCGCCGCCGAGCCGCCTCACGACGGCGGCCGCGAGGTCCTCAGCGCAGATCTTGCCCTGTTCCGCCGCGGTCGCGTCCGCCTGCAGGTTGGCGACCGTCTGCGCCACCTGCTGCTCGGTTCCCTTGAACGCGGACGTCGACACCGTGCTGCCGCAGCCCGCCACCGCGAGCGCGGTCAGCGGCAGACAGAGCAGGGCCAGCGGGCAGCGCATGGCCCCAAGGCTATTGGTTAGTTCTTCTCGTCGTCGCGTCTGTAGCCGAGGCGTGCGGAGATGCGATCGGCGGTGGAGATCAGGTGCGGGCCGAGCGCGTCGACGAGCTCCTCGAGCGAGATCACCGAGCTGTGCGCCGACAGGTTGACCGCCGCGACCACGTCGCGCGCCTCGTTGCGCACCGGCGCGGCGATCGCGTACAGCTCAGCCGCCAGCTCCTGGTCGTCGACGGCGAACCCGGCCGCGTGGATCTCGTCGAGCTCCTCGCGCAGCGCCTTCTTGCCCGTGATCGTGTTCGGGCCGCGCTTGGTCAGCTTCATCTCCGCGATCAGCTCGCGCTGCTCTGACTCCGGCAGGTTCGCCAGCAGCAGCTTGCCCATCGACGTGCAGTACGCCGGCAGCCGCGAGCCCGTGTGCAGATCGAGGTCGACCTTGCCCTGTCCGCGGCGGAAGCTGCGCACGCGATCCACGTACAGCACGTCGGTGCCGTCGAGCACGCCGAGGCTCGTCGTGTAGGAGGTCCGCTGGCGCAGCTCCTCCAGATACGGGTGCGCGTGCTCGCGCAGCCCCGTCGAGTTCAGCGCCGACATCCCCAGATCGGTCACGCGCAGCCCCAGCCGGTACTTGCGCGAGGCGCCCTGCTCCAGATACCCCAACGCGACCAGCGTGATCACATAGCGGTGCGTCGTCGAGCGGCTCATGCCGAGGTCATCCGCGATGTCCGCGATCCCTAGCACGGGACGCTTGGGCGTGAAGCAGCCGAGGATCGCGAGGCCGCGCTCCAACGACTGCGAGTAGCGCGGCTCACGCAGGCTCGGAATCGACCACGCGGGCTCCTGTCCGCCTCCGGGGCTTTTGGCTGTCGCTGAACTCGTTCTGGGCATTGGCATCTGATCCCTTGCTAGTACCGGATAAACTACCGAGGTCTCGGAAAGTTCCACGTCTGATAAACAGACCATAGTTCGATATAGCAGCTCTGACAATCAGAAACACTAGAGTTTCTAGGGGCGCAGCCGGAACTTGCGCGTTTGCGGATAGCCAACTGCCGGTGCGCCGCTACCCCCAGCTGCCGGTGGACGGCGCGCCAACCACGGGGCCGGCGGGCGCGGCAAAGAAGAGAGAGAAACAAACCGTTCGGATCCTTGACCTCGGATCGGGGCATCGGCTAGCGTCGCCGCATCGATTCGCCTCCAGCCGCGGAGGCGCCAGCCGTGCCGATCGCCAGCTCCGACGCCCCCGATGTCACCCTCCCGTTCACGCCAGGTCCGCCGCGCGCAGGCGCGCAGCGCCCAGAAGGGCACGGGCCGCAAGGGCGCCGGCGGGCGCTCGCCCGGGGGAGGCGGCGGGCGTGAGGGAAGAGGTGCGGCCGGCTTCCTCGGCGGCGGGGGAGACCTGCTCCGCAGGATCCCCACGGCCGGGTGGTTGGGGGCGGCTGCGCTCGTGGTCATCGTCGTGGTCGTCGTCCTGCTGGCGGGTGGCTCCTCGTCCTCGCCTGAAAGCTCGCTGCTGACCGGCTCGGGCTATCCCAACGTCGACACCTCCAACACGCGCTACGTCGGTGGCCCGATCGACAGCGCCAACGTGTCCAAGCTCGAAACCGCGTGGACGCTGCCGATCACCACCAAGAGCGAGTACGGCAGCTACTCCTCCGCGCCGATCGTCAGCAACGGCATCGTCTTCTCGCAGGACCTCGACTCCAACGTCCAGGCGATCAGCCTCAAGACCGGCAAGGTGGTCTGGACCAAGACCTACGAATCGCCCGACCAGGGCCCCAACGGCCTCGTCGTGCAGGGTGGGCGCGTGTACGGCGCCACCACCAACGCCGCCTTCGCGCTCGACGAGAAGACCGGTGAGGAGCTGTGGTCGGTCACGCTCACGCGAAACGAACACGAAGGCATCGACATGGCGCCCGGCTACCACGACGGGATCGTCTACGTCTCCACCGTCCCCGGCAACACCACGCAGTTCTACAAGGGCGAAGGCGTCGGCGTCATGTGGGCGCTCGAAGGGAAGACCGGCAGGCGCCTGTGGCACTTCAACACCGTGCCCGAAAACCTGTGGTCGCCCGAAAACGTCGGCATCAACACCGGCGGCGGCCTCTGGTACGCGCCCGCGTTCGACGAACACGGATACATGTACGTCGGCACCGGCAACCCCGGGCCGTTTCCCGGCACCAGCCAGTTCCCATGGGGGTCCAGCAGGCCCGGGCCCAACCTCTACACCGACTCGATCGTCAAGCTCAACGCCAGCACCGGGCAGATCAAGTGGTACTACCAGCTGACACCGCACGACCTCTACGACCGCGACCTCCAGGACCCGCCGATCCTCGCTGACATCGGCGGCAGGCAGGTCGTGCTCGCCGCCGGCAAGGGCGGCTTCGTCATCGCCCTCGACGCCGAAACCGGGAAGCTGCTGTGGAAGCGCTCCGTCGGCATCCACAACGGGCACGACAACGACAACCTGTACGCGCTCAAACACGAATACTCCAAGCTGACCGTGCCCGAGACCGTCGAGCCGGGGACGCTCGGCGGCGTGATCGCGCCGATGGCCACCAACGGCGCGACCGTGTTCGTGCCCGTCGTCAACCACTCCGTCACCTTCACCTCGCAGACCGAAACCGAAGAACGCAGCCCGCTCGAAGGCGAAGTCGTCGCGCTCGACGCCGCCAACGGCGCCGTCAAGTGGACGCGCAAGCTCCCCGGCGCCGCGTTCGGGGCCACCACCGCCGTCAACGACCTCGTCTTCGTCACCGCCTTCACCGGCGAGGTGTACGCGCTCGACGACAGCAACGGCAGCGTCGCGTGGGAAAGCAAGCTGCCCGCCGGCACCAACACCGGCGTCACCGTCTCCGGCGACACCGTCGTCGCGCCCGCCGGCATCGCCGTCGAAAGCGGCCAGACCCCCGAACTCGTCGCCTACAAGCTGCCCGGCTCCGGTTAGCGCGCAGCCGGCGCCCGGCCTGGGCGGATGCAGTGCAGGGCCAGAGCGCGGTGCGCGCTCCAGCTACGCGTACTCGAGCTCGGGATCCGGCTCGCCAGTGAAAAGCCACGGGGCGCGCATGCCGATGACCTCACCACGAAAGCGCTTGCGCTTGCCGTACACCACCCACGTCGTGTCCACCGCCCCGTAGACCTCCTCCACGCGCAGCAGCTCCGGGTGTTCGTGCGCATGGTGCACATGCGTCAGGCCCGCGTCGTATTCGCCCGCCAGCAGATGGCGCGCGACCACCGGCTTGGACGGCTCGTCCACGATCCGCTCGAAGCGCGTCAGGTCCAGGTAGCCGCGCGTGGCGTTGACGATGCCGAGGCTCGCCGGGCGCTCCACGTCCGTGCGCACCAGCAGCGCCAGCTCCTTCGTCGGGTAGATGAACGTATCCACCACGAACACCTCGCGGTGGTGGCGCTCTGTCACCAGATGGACCTGCAGGTGGGCGCTGCACTGCACCAGGAACGTGTCCTCGCGGTCGCGCACGAGGTCGATCGCCGCCAGCAGGTCTTCGCGCAGCACGATCTCCGCCTCCGAGATCCCCTGGAACTCCAGGTAGCGCTTCAGCGCCGCCTCGTGGCACGTGCCCTGCGGCCCCAGCGTGATGAACGTCGGCTTCATGCCGCTTGCCCGTCCGTCGGATGCAGCGCCGGGCGCGTGCGCCTGCGCGCCGGCGGCTCCGGCTCGATCAGCTCTTCGTCCGGCAGCGCGCCGATCAGCTCGTCCTCCATCTTGCACGTCGCCGTGATCAGCACGTCGAACAGCGCGTTCGTGAAGTCCGCCGGCAGGCCGCATTCCGCGCCCCGCGCGCGGTAGCGCGCCCGCACCTCCGCCACGCGGCCCGGCTGCATCATCGGGATGCCGTGCTCGCGCTTGTGCAGCGCGATCTCGCGGCACACCTCAAAGCGCGCGCCCAGCAGCCGCGCGATCTCCTCGTCGAGCGCGTCCAGCTGGCGTCGGAAGGGGTCCAGGCCCGTCATCGCGCCTCGCTCCACGCGTGCTCGAGCGGGGCGCCCGCATCCATGCTCTCGAGCCGGATGGCCGCGTCTGTGGCGCTCGAGGGGCCGCCTGCGTCCTCTTCGCCCAACAGGCCTGTCGCGAACGCGTGGCCGCACGCCGCCAGCGACTCCAGCGCGTAGCCGCCCTCCTGCACCACGCACACCGGCAGCCCCGACGCTGCCAGCAGGCCTCCTATCTCCAGGAACACCTGCGGCGAGAAGCTCCAGCTGCCGTGCGGGTCGCCAGCCACCGTGTCGTAGCCGAGCGATAGGACGAGCAGCTCCGCCGAGACAGACAGCGCGTCGATCGAGTCGGCCACCGCCGACAGGTACTGCTCCTCGCTCGGCGCCTGCACGAACTCGACCACTCGCTCGCGCTCCGTGGACGGCTGCGCCGACTGCGACGCGACGTTCACCACCGGCCATGCGTGCAGCGAGTGCAGGGTCGTGTCCGTCATGCGCGCCGCGATCGCCGCCGTCCCGTTCGGGTAGTGGATGTCCACGTCCAGGATCCCCACCCGCCCCGCGCCGCCCTCGCGCAGCGTGTGTGCCGCCGCGGCCGCGTTGTTCAGGTAGCAGCAGCCGCCCAGCCAGCCCGGGCCCGCGTGGTGGCCCGGCGGGCGGCACAGCGCGTAGGCGAAGCGCTCGCCGTCGAGGACCGCCTGCGACGCCACGATCGCCGTGCGCACGCCCTCGTACGCCGCCCGTGCCACGCTCGCGCACACCGGCGTGTCCGGGTCCATTCCCGGCGCCGCGAACTGCGCCAACAGCAGCGGCTCCTCGGACTCCAGCCGCGCCAGCGCGCGCAGGTACTCGGGCTCGTGCAGCGCGCTCAGCGTCCGCTCGAGCACCTGCGCGTCCAGCTGCGCGCGCACCGAGCGCACCCCCGGATGACGCGCCAGGCCCGCGCGCAGCTCCGACAGCCGCCGGTCGTGGTCATGGCCCTGCAGCCGCGCTCCCGCCCTGCTCAGCAGCCACGGCTGCACCGCCGCCGCGCCCTCGCGCTGCTCGATCATCAGCATCCCGCTCACGGGGCAACCCGTCTCACGACAGCAGCCGCCGCATCCGCGGGCCGTTCGGCGCGAAGCCGTTGCCCAGGTAGAAAGCCTCCGTCGCCGCGAAGCGCGCGAAGCTCTCTCGCGGCAGCCCCACCTCCACGCGCGCGAAGCCGCGCTCAACCGCCAGCTCGCACAGCGCGTCGATCAGGCTCCTGCCAACCGCCCGGTCGCGCCAGTCCGCGCGCACCCACAGGTCCTGGATCAGCGCGTAGCTGCCCGGCACGTGGATCGCCATCTGCCAGCTCGCCGCCAGCACCCCGACCAGCTCGCCGTCGGTCTCCGCCACCAGCACCGCCCCCGCCCACGGGCTGTCGATCAACGTGCGCGCCGCCGCCTGCATCGCCGGCAGCGCCGACGGCGTGCCGTCGAGCTCCGCCAGCAGCGCGCGCACCGCCGCCGCCACCGCCTCCACGTCGTCGCGCTCGGCGCGACGCACCCGCCACTCCACGGGCGCCGAGCCCTGCGACGCCGTCGTCCCGTCCGGCGTGAGTGCGCCCGCTGCGGTCTCGCTCACGGTCTCGCTGCGACTCACGGCGCCCCCGCCACCTCGTACGCCGGCTCGAGCTCCACCGTCCACGCGTCCGGCGCGCCTGAGCCCGTCACCGTCTTCGCGATCGCCGCCATCGGCGCGCGCGCCTTCAGCAGCAGCTCGTCGAACTCCTCCGCCGGATCCGACTGCATCACGATCGCGCCGCCCGCGCCGATCGTCGTCAGGCCCGGTCGCAGCACGATCGTGCGGATCACGATGCTCAGATCGACGCTGCCGTCCAGGCCGAAGTAGCCGACCGCCCCCGAGTACACGCCGCGCGCCACGCGCTCGACGTCGTCGATGATCTCCATCGTGCGCAGCTTCGGCGCGCCCGTCATCGAGCCGCCCGGGAAGCACGCGCGCACGCAATCCACCGGCGTGCGGCTCGCGCCCAGCACACCCGTGATCGTCGAGGTCATCTGGTGCACCGTGCGGTAGCGCTCGCCGACCATGAGCTCGGACACGCGCACGCTGTCCACCTCGCACACACGCCCCAGGTCGTTGCGCAGCAGGTCCACGATCATCAGGTGCTCCGCGAACGTCTTTTCGTCGCCCAGCAGCTCGTCGCGCCGCGCCTCGTCGACGGCCGGGTCGGCCGAGCGCGGAGCCGTGCCCTTGATCGGGCGCGCCTGCACGCGGCGCTCGCGGTCGACCGACAGGAAGCGCTCCGGCGAGGAGCTCACCACCGCCACCTCGCCCAGCTTCAGATACGCCGCGAACGGTGCCGGGTTGTCGTGTCGCAGCACGCGGTAGAGGTCGAACGGGTCGGGGCTCTCGCTCGTCGAGATCTGGTCGGTCAGGCACACCTCGTAGGACTCGCCTGCCGCGAGCGCCGCCTGACAGCGGGCGATGTCGGCCAGGTACTGGCGGCGTCCGCGCCCGCACTGAAACCTCACCGGAGCGGGCGAGCCGCCGCCATCCCCATCGGCTCGCGCCTGCTCCGGTGGCGCCGCAGGCGCGGGCGCGGCCAGCGCGTCCCGCACAGCGGCCTCGGCGTCGCGCAACCAGCGCTCGGCCTCCCCATCCCCACGGGTGGGCGGCATCCGCTCCAACGCCAGCAGATGCGTGCGCCGGCCGACGTGGTCGACCGCGACGACACGATTGGCGAGCATCATCACCGCGTCGGGCACGTCCGAGCGGTGGACGTTCGGCGAGCCGCAGTCCGCCTTGCACTCATAGCCCAGGTAGCCGACGAAGCCGCCCACCAGGCCCCGCTCGAGCCCCGCCGGCGGCTGTACCGCGCCCGCCGCCAGCTCGCGCTCGAGCACGTCGAAGATCGACGCGTGCTCCACCACCGTGCGCCCGTCGCGGCTGATGCTCACCGCCGACTCCTGCACGTCGTACTCCAGCAGGCAGCGCTCCGCGCCCGCGGTCGTGCCCATGTACGAGCACTGCGCCAGGCGCGTCGGCGCGTCCGCGCTGTCGAGCCAGAACGCGTAGTCGGCGTCCGCGAACAGCGCTTCGAACAGCAGCTGCGTCGACGGATCGCCCTCGATCGTGCGCATGTGCACGCGCATGCGCGCCTCGCCGCCCGCGGGCGCGGCCGGACGCTGCGACGGGGCCACCAGCCTGCGCGAGCCGAACGAGCGCGCCGGCTTGTGCCGGCGCGCGAGCTCGTAGAAGTTCTCGACGAGCTTGCGCCCGTGCTCGGTGGAGATCGACTCGGGGTGGAATTGCACGCCCCACATCGGGCGGCTGCGGTGCTCGATCCCCATCACCACGCCGTCGTCCGTCCACGCCGTCACGCGGCCGTCGGGCCCGATCGGCCCGGTCACCGCCAGCGAGTGGTAGCGCACCACCGAGAAGTCCTGCGGGATGCCCTCGAACAGGCCGTCACCGACGTGGCGCACGTGGCTGATGCGCCCGTGCATCGCCATCGGCGCCGACGCCACCGTGCCGTCCAGCACGCGCCCGAGGCCCTGATGGCCGAGGCACACGCCGAGGATCGGGATCTCGCTCCAGCGCAGGATGTCCGCGCACACGCCGAAGTCGTGCCAGCGTTCCGGGCGTCCCGGCCCGGGGGAGATGACGATCGCGTCGAAGTCCCAGCGCGACAGCGCCCCCCAGGAGACGGTGTCGTTCTGGATCACGATCGGCTCCTCGCCCGAAACCGCCGCCAGCAGCTGGTAGACGTTGTACGTGTAGGAGTCGTAGTTGTCCACCAGCAGCGTGCTCATCCTCACTGCGCCTCCTCGAGTCCCAGGCCGCGCGCGCCGCGATCGAGCAGCGTGTGCGCCACACGCGCCACCGGCTCGCTGCGGTCGGCCTCCAGGTACCAGCGGGCGAGGTGCACCACGTAGCGCGCCAGCGGCGCGGGGTCTAAACGCTCCACGGCGATCCGCAGGTGGCGGCGGTGCAGCTCCGACTGCACGACCGCGAAGCGGTAGTCGGGGTCGCCCGCGATCTCGCCCGCGAGGCCGTTCGCGCGGCCCTGGCGAGCTCGCGCCTGCACGAGCTCCCAGCCGGGGCTCTCGCGCACGTCCAGCAGCTTCTCCGGGTGGAAGTCCACGCGCGGGGTGACCGGGCGCGGCACGAAGAAGGCAAGCGCCACCTGGCCGGCGATGCGCTCGGCCGACCCCAGCCGCGCGAGCACCTCCTCGTTGCCGGGGTCGGCCTCGATCTGCGCCTGCAGCCACTCGGTCAGGTCGTCGATCAGCAGCGCGCCCTCCTCGCTGGAGGCGACCGCGCGCTTCTGGCGGGAGACCATCCCGTGGAAGATGTCGCTCGTCGGGTGCATGCCTGCGCCGCCGTCCTCCATCAGCTCGCCCATCAGCTTGCGCCTGCACGTCACGTGCCCGACCCACTCCTCGCCGCACACCTGCACCGAGGTCATGCCGTCCAGACCCGGCGCCGCCATCCAGTAGGCCATCGCGCGCATGTGCTGCGTCGGCAGGTCGTCGCCGCGCACCAGCGGGAACTCGTCGAAGTCCTCGCGCTCGGTCGGGTAGATCACGACGCCGTCCTCGCGGCGGCGCAGCAGCCCGTCGCGCAGCCCGCACGCCGTCAGCTCGGCGACCTCCGAGAGGAAGTCCGACTCGAAGAACACGCGGTCGAACCCGATCCCCAGCCGCGCCAGCGTCTTGCGCTGCCCCGCGATCGCCCACGCGCGCGTCTTGTACCAGAGCTCGAGCGCCTGGCGGTCGCCGCTCAGCACCCGCCGCAGCAGCTCGTCGGCGTCGTCGCCGCGCACCGTCAGCTCGCGCGTCAGCGACGCCTCCGCCGGCTCCGCGCCGCCCGCGCCCATCGAGCGCCCCGCCGCCACGTACTCGGCGTAGCAGCAGCCCACGAAGTGGTCGCTCTTCTCGTTGCGGTCCGGCCACGCCTGCGATTGGCGCCCGCTTCTCATCACGCCCGCCATCGCCTCGCCCATGCTGCGCCCGGCGTCGGAGATCAGCGCGCGGCGCTCCACCTGCCCGCCCGCCTGCGCCAGCGACGCCGCCAGCGCGTTGCCGATCGCGAGGTTGCGCAGGTGGCCGACGTGCAGCGCCTTGGTCGCGTTCGCGTCCCAGAACTGCACCGAGTAGCGCCGCCCGCGCGCCAGGTCCTCCAGCCGCCCCTCGCCGCCGTCGCCCGCCTCCAGGGCTGCGCCCGCCGTCCCGATCCACGCGTCGTCGAGTCGCAGCTCGACTCCCCGATCGGTGCGCGTCACGCTGTCCACCCACGGCTCGCGTTCGATGCGCTCGAGCGCCTCCAGCGCCTGCGCGTCCTCGCTTCCGCCCGCCGCGCGCGGCACCAGCTTCAGATCGAAGCGTGTGCTCGGGCGCAGCGGCGTGCGCGCGGCCCAGTGTCCGCCGCTACCGCCGTCCTCAACGGACTGCTCGAAATAGTCGAATAGATTGATCATCGTGAGCATCGGGATGGGGGGTTGCGGTTGGCCGATGCACCAGCCGGGGCTCGAACCCGGATCCGCGGCTTTTAAGGCCGCTCCCTTAACCGATTAGGGCACTGGTGCTCAGGGCCCGGAGCCGCGTTCCCGTCGCCTCTCCGGCGCAGTTTGCGCAGCCGAGCCTGAGCGGGCCACCATACGACGCGTGGTGAGGAATCGCACCTTTTCGATCTCGCGTACCCGCGCAGGCCGCGAGGGATCCGCGGCGGAGGGCGAGGGATCCGCGGCGCGCCCCGGGCGGGTGGCGCGCGGGGACCTGCCGCCGGGCCCGCGCATGCCGAGCGCGCTGCAGGCGCTCGGCTGGGCGCTGCGCCCGCTGCCGTTCCTCGAAGGCTCCGCGCGGCTCTATGGCGAGCGCTTCACGCTGCGCGTGCGCCGCGCCAGCCCGTGGGTCGTGCTGAGCGACCCCGAGGACGTCAGGCTGGTGTTCACCGCCGACGCCGACACCCAGCGGCCGGCTGCCGTCGAGGCCAACCCCGCGCTCGGCCCGCTGCTGGGGCCGCGCTCGGTGATGCTGCTCGACGAGCCCGAGCACATGCGCCACCGCAAGCTGATGCTGCCGTCGTTCCACGGCGAGCGCATGGGCGCCTACGGCGAGATGGTCGTCGGCGTCGCCCGCCGGGAGATCGCCAGCTGGCCGCTGGGCGAGAGCTTCGCGCTGTGGCCGCGGATGCAGGCGATCAGCTCCGAGGTGCTGATGCGCTCGGTCTTCGGCGACGTCGAGACCGAGCGCCTGCAGCGCCTGCGCGAACAGCTGAAGGCGCTGACCGCGTGGCTGAACGACCCGCGCCGCCTGGCGCTGACGACCACGCTCGGCCCGCACTGGCTCACGCGCAGCGCCGGCCTGCGCGCGGTGATGGAGCCTGCGGAGGCGACGGTGCTCGAGGAGGTGCGCGAGCGCCGCGGCGCGCCGGGCGCGATGGAAAGCGACGACATGCTCGCGATGCTCGAGCGCGCGTACGCGCGCAGCGGCCGGCCGATGGACGACCGCGAACTGCGCGACGAACTGATCACGCTGCTCTCCGACGGGCCCACCTCGACGTCGCTCGCGTGGGCGTTCGAGCGGCTTCTGCGCCATCCCGAGAAGCTCGCGCGCCTGCGCGAGGAGGTGCTCGCGGGCGAGGACGACGCCTACGCGGAGGCGGTCGTCAAGGAGACGCTGCGCCTGTGCCCGGTGGTGCCGCTGATCATGCGCAAGCTGCTCGCGCCGCTGGCGCTCGACGGCTGTACGATCCCCGCCGGCACCACCGTCGCCCCCTCCCCCCACCTGATCCACCGCCGCGAGGACATCTACCCGAGCGCGCGCGCGTTCCTGCCCGAGCGCTTCCTCGGCCAGAACGCGCCCGCGTACGCGTGGATCCCGTTCGGCGGCGGCGTGCGCCGCTGCATCGCCGCGAGCTTCGCGCAGCTGACGGTCAAGCGCGTGATCCAGACGGTGCTCGGCGAGGTGGAGCTGCGCCCTGCCTTTGGGGCGGGCTCGGAAAGCGCGACCCGCAGCTCCGTCGCGTTCGTGCCCGATCAGGCGGCGCTCGCGATCGTCACGCGGCGAACGCCGCTCGCCGCGGCCGGCTCGCACGCTCTGTCCGTTCCCTGAACAGCGGCTCGAGCACGCGGTCGGCGAGCAGGCCGAGGGCGCCGAGCGTCGAGAAGCCCGGGCCCTGGCTCAGCGCCGCCATGCCCGGGATGTGCACGCGCGGGCGCACGCCCTCGAGCTCCAGCGCGCGCCCGATCGCCACGTCGTCGCACGGCCGGCCCCACAGCGGCCCCGCCTGGCGCTCGAGCTCCTCGCGCGCCTCGGGCGCCAGCAGCCGGCGCAGCTGCTCGAGCGGATCGTAGCCGGTGCAGTTGATCACGTAGTCGTGCCGGCCCTTCGTCGCGCCCGACGCGGACACGTATGCCACCGACACCTTGCGCCCGTCGTCCGCGCAGGCCACGTGCGTGACGCGCCCTGTGACCAGGCGCAGCCGCTCGTCGTAGGCGAACGGCGACGCGCGCTCTGCCCCGAACACGCCGCGGTCGCTGCGCACGACGAAGTCGCGGCGCGCGTCCTCGGACAGCGACGTCCACTCGACGTCGTCGGGCCGGGAGAAGATGCGGTTCTCCAGGAAGCTCTCGACGCGGCTCATCGGCAGGTTCGCCGTGTAGATGGTCAGCTGCGCGTCCGGCCGGCGCGCGCGCACGAACTCCAGGCAGCTGAGCGCGCTCTCGCCGCCGCCCACGATCGCGATGTCCGAGCTCTCCTCGCTGGGCACGCGCGCGATCTCCATGCGCCCGCTCTCGCAGTCGAGCACGCGCGGCGCCGCGTCGACGTCGTGGGGGAGGACGCGCTGGGCGCCCTGGCCGGTCAGCGCGAACGCGCTGCAGGCGTAGCGGCCGACGGGCCCCGTGGCGCCCTCCACATCGACCAGCCAGCGCTCGCCTCCAGGCTCCAGCGACACGTGCGCGACGCGGCCGTGCACGAGCTCGACCCCCTCGGACGCGCGCGCGAGCACCCACGCGAGATATGCGCCGAACACGCGGCGCTGCACCGCCGGCGAGCCCGCATCGATCCACTCCGCGTAGCGCCCCTCCTCGATCAGGTGCTGCTGCCACGAGAACGACAGCGCCGCCCGGTCGACCGCTGCGCCATGCTCCCCGAACGCGCGCGCGCCCTGGTAGGGGAAGCCGATGTCTTTGCACGGGCCGAGGCCGAGGATCTCCCTGCTGGAGGTCACGCCCTCGCCGTCGCGCCACGCGGCTGCCGGCCCGACGGCCTCGACGACCGTCACCGAGATGGGGCCGAGCCCAAGGGCGTTGAGGACGTGGGCCTTCATCGCGATCGCCGCGCCCTTCGCGCCCGCGCCGAGCACGAGCAGGTCGGTGTCCGTCGGGCTCGCCACCTCGCTCAACCGGCCACGGGGACCGTCTCCCCGCAGTTCGGGCACACGAGCGTGTGCGCGGCGGCCGGCTGCGTGGAGGTCTCCTCATCGCCACCGCCCTCGAGCTCGGCGCGAGCGCGTCGCGCGCTGCGCAGCTCCACGCGCAGATCCGCCACGGAAAGCCTGTCCGATGCGGCGCGCGAAAGCCAATGTTCCTGATCGGCGACGTCGAGCGCGGCGAGCGTCGCGTGGTGACTCCACGACAGCTCCTCCCGACGTCGGTAGATCTCGAACCTCGACGCGACGTAGACCATGTTCATCAGCGACTGCGCGTCGTAGCCGGTGAGCTTGGCCGCCCTGGAGTAGCGCTCGCCGAACCTGGCGTTGCCGTAGCGGATCCAGTCGCCGAGCCACCACTGGCTGCAGCGCCCGATCTCGCCGAAGCGCCGTCCGACGGCCGACCACTCCTCGAGCCCGATCTCCGCGCTCGGCGTCCAGCCGACGCGGGTGAGCTCGGCAGGCGGGCCCTCGCCCCGGATCGGCTGGGCCGGTTGAGCGTGTGCGGTCCGGGGCTCAGGCGCCCGTAGGGTCGGCGGCATCTAGCGAGGCCTACGCGTGTCTCGGTGTTTGCATAGTTCGAACAGCACCATTCATCTCGCCCTGACGTGAGCGCCTCCCCTGCGATGGCGGCCCGTATGGAGGAACTTTGCAACGGCCCGGCGGGTTGTCAACAAGGCTTTGTTGGGAGCGCGCGCGTAGTGCGGCCGGCGCGCACCTTTCCCCTGCAAATGGTCATAATCCGATTCTGGAATCATGGGCGCCAGTCGGAAACGCGCGCCCGAATATAGGAGGCGACTCGTCCCGGCTCTCGGACCTGCCGGTCTCAGGTAGGGTTTCGCGCATGAACACACGGGTGACGGGATCAGTGGGGTTGGCAGCGCTGGCGGCGGTGGTGGTCAGCGCCTGCGGCGGCGGATCGGCGGGCAGCACCGGCACCGGCACCAGTGCTGCGCGTACCACCAGTGCCAGCGCGGCTACCGCAAGCACCACGCCGGCGGCACACGGCGCGGAGCCAGTGAGCGCTGTGCACGGCGGATTTCAAACCGCGATCCCCAGTGGGTACAGCAACAACCTAGCCGTGGCCGCGGCCGCGTCGCGGGGCGTCGAGTATGCAGCGGTCGGTTCCCGGATCGATGGCTTCGCCACCAATCTGGTGGTCTATCGCGGGCAGGCCAGCCGCGATCTCGATGCTGTCGCCAAGCTTGCGCTGCGCCGTCTCTCACAGCGGCCGAGTTTCCTGCCGAAAGTCCACGGGATCTCCTCGCTGCATGCACTGAGTGTCGACGGAGAGCCGGCTCTCGCCTTCGACTACCAGATTGCGGCGCACACGCCGACCCGTCACCACCTCGTGTTCGTCATACACGGGCAGTGGGCCTATCAGATCAGCGACACGACAGTGTCAGCTCAATACGCGGCGTCGCTGAGAGCGCTCGGCGAAGTGATCCGCGGCTGGCGCTGGCAGTGAGCGCGTAGCGAGCTCCGCAGCTGACTCTGGCAGTCAGCGCACGCAGCGAGCGGTCGCTCTGCATTCAAGCGGTTCGCTGTGTGCTCCGCAGTCGCAAGAAAGGGGGCCCGCCGCGTGTGCGGCGGGCCCCCTCCTTGATTCAGCTGGCTGGGGATCGGCTGTTGTGCTTCATCCCCTTACCGGTGCTGTTACTCGCGTTCTGCGACTCCTTCTGCGCCTGTGAGTTTGATGGTGCCGTCGAGGATCGCGGTGTTGTGGCCTTCGCCGGCCGGTACGCCCATCGCGAGGTCGACGAGCGGGTCGGTGAGGAACGGGATCAGCCCGCAGCCTTCGACCCCTGGTGCCGCGAACGAGTTGTTCACGAGCGAGTTTTCGGCGATGTTGAGGATTTCGCCGCCTTCGATGAATGTCAGCGTGCCTTTTTTGCCTTTGATCGGTTTGTTCGGTTTCGGCGGGCTGGTCGTGCCCGTCGTCAGGTTCAGCACGATCGGGTGGCGGTTCGAGCCGCCGTAGCAGCTGTTGCCGAGGATGAAGCCCGGGCTGCTCGCGAGCTTCAGCTTCACTGGGAGTGCCAGCGCGGTGCCTTCTTCGGCCAACAGGTTGCCGGGGGCGAGCGTGATCGCGCTCGCGGAGGCCGCGAGCTGGGTGGTGGCGGTCACTTCGCCGAGCCCTTCGATCCCAATGAGCCCGCCGGGCACTTTCTGCGGCGAGTTCGACAGCGTTTCGCCGTTGAGCGCGCCTTCCATCTTAAAGGTTCCCGTTTCCGGGATTTCGATCAGCCCGCCCTGCAGGACAACCGGGTTCGTGATCGGCACCGTGCGGCTGCCGATCGTAAATTCGCCACTCGACGCGACTGCGTACACGCACGTTTCCACGCCCGCGGCGTGCACCGGACACTGTGCAAAATGTTTGAATTCCCCTTCCAGGGCGCCGAACGCCGGCGCGGCGGAGGAAAGCGCTGCGACCGAGGCCACCAGCGCAGCACCCACCACTGCCATACGCGCACGCCACCCAACACGAGCATTGACACGTCTCATCATCAGACCCACTTTCCTTTTGGTCATTGGTCCCAGATCCCAACGCAGCCGCAGATCGGCAGCTGCCGCGCGACCCTAACCGCCGCCTTGCCGTCTGCGCAAGTAGTGTTTCTTACTCCCCACTTGGGCACGAGAAACGACTTTGGACAAGCGCGTCGGTCTCAGGCTTCGCCTCGCGGTGGCCTGGGTGCCTCGGTGCGTGCGGGCCGGTAGCGTGATCGGCCCGGACGACAACTGCGTGAGCGGGCGCCAGTGTGGCGGTGGCTTCCCGGGCTTCGGCTGCGCCGTGATTCTATGGGTTGAGCTGCGCGCAGGACGGTTGCGCCGGATTAGCAACTGGCAGTTAGAAACAGCACTAGCCCGCCGCTTGAAATAGGTCTACAGTTGTCGATGTCGTACATTACCGTACATTCCGGGCGGGTGGGCCTATAGTCGTCGCACGGCGACGCTGTAGTCACCCCCAGGTAGGCCTTGCAGCTCTCGGCCCGAGAGGCGAGTGCCGCGAGGCCGCACGTCAACCCAAACACAAAATAGGAGCAGATGCCAAGATGAAGTACGTTAAATTACTCAGCGCTGTCCTCGTGGCCGCGTTCGCGATCAGCGCCATCACAGCGGCAACGGCGGCGGCGGCGCCGGAATTCCTCAACTCCAAAAAAGAAGCGATCTCGTCCACCACATTCACGGGCACGTCCGGCGCAGGCAAACTTGTTGGCAACTCGGAAACGATAGAATGTAGTGGTGGTTCGAGCAGCGGCCACGTGAACAGCAGCACAACTGTGAACTCGGTGTTAGTGTTATACAGTGGGTGCAAAGACCTTTCCAGTGGACTGGAGTGCCACAGTTCAAACGAGGCCAACGGCTCTGGAATTGTCTTGACGAATGAGCTGAGCGGCAAACTCGGCGTGGTCTCAGGCGGGTCGGGCGTAGGCCTGTTACTGGCACCTGAAACCGGCACGGAATTCGTAAAGATCTCCTCGTCACATTGCTCAGCCAGCACCATCAATGTGAAAGGCAGCATCATCGGAGAAGTCCTGCCAGGACCTGGTCATGTGCAGTTAACCGGCGAACTCAACTACGCAGCAAATGGTTCGTCACAGGGCATTCAGGGCTTCAATGGCGGTAGTGGTGAGTTACTGAAGGCATTCGGCAGCCTGTCGTCTGGGCTGGCGGACAACAACTCGATCACATTCGCAGAGGAAGTCGAAGTAAGCTAATCCACTTGGCAGTGGTTGCGCGGGGCAAGCGCTCCGCGCAACCACGCCACGTGCGGTGAAGCGGGGAAGGTGGCGAGGTCGCTCAAGGTTGACAATGCGGCCGACGGCGAGCGCCGGGTCTCGGACCTCGCCGCGGTCTCGGGGCAGCCCTCGTTGTTCGGCCCGAGGACTTCTGGACGCTGCTGCGGACCGGCCACCGCCCCAGCTCGCGTCGCTCTCGACCGCGCGCCGGTCTGAGTGGGCGCCTGAGATCGTGAGCTGCGCACCGACAAGCTGCTGCTCGAGCCCGCGCCGGAGCTCGCGCCAGAACGCCCTCGGTGTCGGCTCGCTGCGGTCGACGCGCGGCCGTGCGGCTCGAGCAACCGATCGACTCGGTGCGGGAAACCCCGTAGACATACGCCCGATGGCACCGCGACGAACATCTGGGCGGAGTGCCCGCGGGAGTACAGAAATGACCGAAAGTAGCTGCCCTGACGCAGCGTCGGCATTGCCGCTCGATCCCGCTGGTCCGCGCATCCGACGGTAGCGCCGCAGAAAGTGGGAAACGAGGCTGGCGTTATGCCTCAGGTGAGGCTAGTGTTCGCGCGGCAGTACAGTCAAGACAGTGGTCTTGTGGCCGCCGCGCCATGTGTGGTGGCGGCCGGAAAGCCACTATCACGGATCGGCTTCGCGGCGCTCGGCACCACAGGCGGGGGTTGCGAGGTCGTACCGTCAACCCAAACAAGTTAGGAGTAGATGCCAAGATGAAGTACGCTAAGTTACTCGGCGCTGTCCTCGTGGCTGCGTTCGCGATCAGCGCCATCACAGCGGCAACGGCGGCAGCGGCACCAGAATTCCGCAAGTTAAACCCTACCACCTTAAGTAAAGAACCGGTTTCGTCTACCACGTTCACGGGCACATCGGGTCAAGGTACCCTCACTGGCGACGGGGAAGTGATTTTATGTACCGGTGGCTCAAGCAAAGGCAACGTCAACAGCAGCACCACAGTGAGCCAAGTGTTAGTGTTATATAGCGGCTGCTTAGACGACCTAAGTAAAAGTGAGTGCCACAGCTCAAACGAGGCCAACAAATCGGGAATCATTCTGACGAACGAGCTGAACGGCAAACTGGGCTCGCTTTCAAGCGGATTAGCCGGCCTGTTACTGGCCCCTGAAAGCGGGTCAGAATTCGTCAAAATAGCGTCACAGGATTGTAGCTCTACCGGCATCGCGGTCAAAGGTAGCATTATCGGAGAAATCTTACCGGGGCCGGGTCATCTGGTGTTAACCGGTGAACTCAACTACGAGTCGACTGGTTCGTCACAGAACATTCAGGGATGGGGCGGCACAGCTTTACACGAGTTACTGACGGCATTCGGCACCCTTTTATCAGGGCTGGAAGACAAAAACTCGATCAAATTCGGAGAAGAAATCGAAGTAAGCTAATCCAGCTGGCAGTGGTTGCGTGGGGCAAGCGCCCCGCGCAACCATGCCACGTGAGGTGGAGGCTGGCGTTGCGGTGAGGCCGCTCAACGCCGTACTGGACGCGCGATCGCACAAACACATCGACAGACGGCGTGGAGACGGCGTCGCGCCCATCGGGCGGGTGTTCGGATCATGGGCCCGTCGCCGGCGGCCCCCGCGAGACCTGCCCGAGGCGCACCTGGTCGGATCCCAGGGCTTCGCGGATGCGGCGCTCGCTCGCTGGGAGGCCTGGCGATCGAAGGCAGTCGTCGCGATGCGGATCGGCTGGCGCACGAGCAACGGCGGAAGTCGGGGCGGTGTCATCTAAAGCCGCCCCCCTTGACACGCCGCGACTTCTCTGCTTAGATACCGTCATCGTTCACGAGGGAGTTCGTGTGGGGTCGTGTAGACAATGGGGGCTGTGGAGGAAGGGATGCCGATACACCTGAGCATGCTGCTTCTGCCGAGTCGCGTAACGCGAACTGGGCAACATATTCAGCTCCGATGCGAGCGTGGCGGCAGGCATCGCCGATGCTCCCATGCCCGGCACGGCGCCTTCGGTCGGCCGGGATTCCGTGTCGTACCGCCAGCGCGGACTCGCCCCAACGTATTGTGCGTCGTAGCGACAGGCCCATGCGCCGGCTGCGATCGCGAGCGCGCGCCCATACGCCCAGTGGGCGCTTCGGGCTGCGCTTCGCAAGCTGGCGGCACGCGGCGTCTCCCAAGTGGGAACGTGCGCCGGGTGCCGCTTTGGCCTGTCCTTGAAGCATCGCTACCAAGGCCAGGTGTGCATTGACCGGGGGCTGCCTCGCAGTCGACGGTCACCGCTGGCCATCGGGGATTCGCCCTTGTACGAAGGACGGCTCCGGGGGCTCGAGCGAATCAACCCAGAGGGAAAAGGAGCAATGACTCACATGAAACGCATCAACATGGTGGGGCTGTGCCTCGCGGCGGCATTCGCGCTCTGCGCGTGCGTCGCGTCGGCCGCGCAGGCAGCCGGTCCTGAATGGGGCCGCTGCGTGGCACAGAAAGACGGCCACTATTCAGACAGTGGCTGCACAAAAGAAGACTTCAAAGAAGTGAAAGGCGTAAAGAAATATTCGGGCAAATACGAATGGAAGGCCGGCGCTCCGACTAAAGTCGAATGTGAAGCCAAGAAGCACGGCAACTATCTCACAAGCGCGTGCAACACGGAGAAGGAAGTCAAAGGCAAAGTCGAGGAACACAAGGGCAGCTTCGAAAAGTACGGCCCGAAATTCACCGGCGAAGGCGGCAAGGGCGTGTTGGCAGCATCGATGTATCAATGCCTGGTCGAACCGGAAGAAGAACGAGCTCGACTTCCCCGGGCAGACTGCATCGGCGGAAACTACACAATTGTAATCCGGAACCTCGAGGTGGAATGCACCAGTGAGCACGCCACCGGAGAAGCGGTGGGCACCGATGAAGTGGCGAATGTGTCCGTGCGTTTCAACGGTTGTCTCATATTCGGGGGAGATGCGTGCAAGAGCGCCGGTGCCGCCGCAGAAGAAGTTCGCACCGAAACGCTGAAGGGGCATCTCGGCTACATCGAAAAAGCCGGTGCTAAGGTCGGTGTGCAGCTGGAACCGGCAGTCGCCAAAGGCAAGTTCACGACGCTGGAATGCGAAAACGTCGAAGAGGACGTCACGGTGGGCGTGGGGAACGCGACGGAAGGAGCGTACTACCTGCCGGAAGCCAACGGCGGCAATGACGGGATCATCTCGCCGATCACGCCGATCAACGCGATGACTCCGAAATTCACGCAGCAGTACACCGCCAACGCCAACCGCGAAAACATACCCAGCCACTTCGAAGGCGGACCCAACGAGTTGCTGGAAACGTTCATGATAACGACAGAAGAAGAACCGTTCCAAACCACGACGTGGTCGCCGTCTGGCCAGGAAATCACCAACGTGAACACGGTAGAAGGAGAAGCCGAGATCAAAGCGTGATAAACGCTGACGTAAGCTAGGACGCATAGGAGGCTGTGTGGGGCCCGCGAAACGGGTCCCACACACGCCTAAATCGAGAGTGGAATCCGGAGCAGGGGCGAAGAGAGCCGATATGAGAGACGCGTGGACAAGGTATCGGCGGCTCCGTTCGCGGGTGCGCGGCTCGCGTGCGCTGGGCGGCGCGACGGTGGGCGCGGCTTGGATCGGCATGCTGGCGGCGAGCGCGCTTTCGCTGGCCTGCCCGGCCGTAGGATCGGCCGCCACGGGACATGAGTTTCTTGCACGCTTGAGCGAAGCGCCGCCCGGCCGGGCGCTCCGGGAACCGGGGGCCGTCGCCGTCGATCACGTGACCGGCGAGGTGTTCGTTGCCGACCCCGGCACCGGTGTGGTGGACGTCTTCACCGCCGCCGGAACCTACGTCACGCGCTTTGGCGCGGGTCTCGAAGCGACGGCGCTGGCGGTCGACGAAGCCAGCGGCGATGTGTATGTCGCGGAACCCGTCGAAGACGCGGTGCTCGTGTTCAAGCCGAATGGCACGGGCGGCTATGAGCAGCTGTCGAGGTGGTCGGGGGCGAAGACGCCGGAAGGGGCGTTTGGGGAAGTGGCGGGCGTGGCGGTGGACAACTCCACGAGCGGCGCCGATCCCTCCGCCGGGGATGTCTATGTCGTGGACGCGGAACCACTTCAAGAAAAGCTGGAAAAGGGCGCCGTGTACGTCTTCAAGCCCAAGCCCGCCGGCCCCGAGGAAAGCCAGGAAGGCGAACTCGTCGGCAGCCTCACCAAGAAGCTCGAAGCGCCGAACGGCGTGGCGGTGAGCGCGGTGACGGGCCGGGTGTACGTCGCCGACGCCGCGAAAGGGGCGGTCTACGCTTACAGCTCGGCGGGGATCTACGAAGCCACGCTCACGGGGTCCGGCTCGCCGCTCGGGCCCTTCGGCGGCAAGAGTCACGAAGGCGTCAGAGAAGAAGAAGGCGACGTGACGTCTCTCGCCATCGATGAAACGACCGGGGATCTGCTGGTTGCCTCGGGCGAACGCGACCTCCTCGACGAATTCAACGCCGCCGGCGAATGGGTCGGCTGGGTGACGGGCACGCCCTCGGGCCCCTTCGGAGCAGTGCAGGGGGTCGCAGTCGGGGCCTCCGGCGATGTATATATAGCTGACTCGGAACAGGAACAGCATGTGGTGGACGTGTTCGGACCGGGGGTGCTCCTCCCGGACGTCACCACCAAGGCGCCCGCAAAAGTGACGGGCACGACGGCCACGCTGAAGGGGGCGATCGACGGCGACGGAAAACCCGCGAGCTACCACTTCGAAGTCGGCGAAACCGACGCCTACGGCAGTCTGAGCACCCCGGTCTCGGAGACGAGCGGTGGCGCCGAAGAACAGGTGGAGGCGGCCGTAACGGGTCTCAAGCCGGACACGAAGTACTACGTGCGGCTCGTCGCTCAGAACGAAAACGGGACGGATTGCGGTGCCGGTCTTGCCTTCACCACCGAAGGCGGAGAATCGACCGGTGGCCACGCGGAATCGCAGGCATGCCAGCTCCCGGGCGCCGCGATCGAAGGCGAGTCGGCGGTGCAGGTCGGCGCGAGCAAAGCGAGACTGCAGGCGCGAATCAACCCACGCGGCCACGAAACCACCTACCAGTTCGAGTACGGCAGCCAGGAGTGCAGCTCCAACCCAGGCGCATGCACGCTGCTGCCGGCCAGCCCGCCGCACATCGGCGCCGGTGAAAGCGGAGTGGTGGTCAGCCTTCAGCTGGAAGGGCTTGCGCCCGATACTACTTATCACTACCGCGTCCTCGCGACCAACGGGCTCGGCACGAGCGAAGGTATCGAAGGCATCTTCACGACGCAGTCGTCCGGCAGCTCGTTCGCGCTGCCCGACCACCGCGCCTGGGAGATGGTCACACCGCCCGACAAGCACGGTGCGCCGGTCGAAGCGCTCACCCGCGAAGGCGGTCAGATACTCGCCTCGGAAGACGGTGACGCGTTGACGTACGTCGCGAAGGGGGCGATCACGGAACAGCCCGAAGGCAACCGCAGCCTCGAAATGCAGCAGGCCCTGGCCACCCGCAGCTCGAGCGGATGGGCCACGCAGGACATTGCCACCCCGCAAACACGCGGACTGGGCGCAAACGTGGGTGTGGCACCGGAGTACCAGTTCTTCTCGGCCGACTTGGCGCTTGCGCTGGTGCAGCCGCCGTATGGCCCAAGCGAAGAGTCGGAACCCCCTCTCGCACCGAACGTCACGCAGGCCACCGTGTATGTGCGCGATGACCGGCCGATCGAACCACAGGGAGAAGCCGAGACGCAGCTCTTCACGCAAGCGCAGCGTGAAGGGAACAGCATGAAACCGACGAATGCCGGCTATCTGCCGCTGGTGACGGAAGCGAACGTGGCGCTGGGCACCGCGTTCGGTACCCAGCTCCAGTTCTTCGACGCGACGCCGGATCTCAGTCACGTGGTGCTGTCTTCGCAGGTCGCGCTGCCGTCGCCCGAAAGACCCGGCGAAACCGTTGGGCCGGGCCTGTACGAGTGGTCTGCCGGCAAGCTTCGGTTCGTGAGCATGTTGCCGGACGGGATGCCGGCCACCGCGGCGGCTCTCGGCTATTACCACGTCCAAGCGCGCGCGGTCTCGAGCGACGGGGCGCGCGTAATCTGGACAAACGGTGTGGCCGGGCATCCGCATCTGTATGTGCGCGATACCGCGACGGGCAGGACGGTCATGCTCGACAGCGTGCAGGGCCTCTCAGAACAGGAACAGCCGGCGGGCGAAGCAGAGTTCCAGACGGCGTCGACCGACGGCTCGCGGGTGTTCTTCACCGACGATCAAAAGCTGGTGAGCGGCTCGAGCGCAGAGGAAGCGAAGGACGCCGATCTGTACGTGTATGAATGCGAATCCGGCGAAGAACCGGGGGGTTCCGCCTGCGCGCTGGAGGATCTGACCGCCGGGGTACGACACGCAGGCGAACATGCGGCGGTGCAGACGCTGGTGCTCGGCGCAAGCGAAGACGGCGCGACGATCTACCTGATCGCGCGGGGCGTGCTCGCAACCAACGAAGCCGGTGACGGCGAAACGGCGCGACCGGGCGAATACAACCTCTACGAGCTCCACCACGAAGGCACGGGTCCGAGCGGTGAATGGACGACTAGCTTCATCGCGTCCCTCTCGCAGGCCGACAGCGTCGGGTGGGAAGGGGGTGCGGGCGTGGAAGGAAGCGAAGGTAGCGCCGGCCTGGACGACATGTCCTATCTGACCGCGCGTGTGTCGTCGAATGGCCGCTACCTCGCGTTCATGTCCGATCGGCCGTTCACCGGCTACGACAACGAAGACGTCTCGAGCGAGCACCTCGGCGAACGGCTCGACGAGGAGGTCTTCCTCTACGACTCGCAGACGGCGAGCCTGACGTGCGTCTCTTGCGATCCGACCGGCGCGCGCCCGGTCGGCGTGCTCGACGAGCAGCACGCCCGCGAAGGGTTCGGCCTGCTCGTCGACAGGCGGGAAGTCTGGGGCCGAGGACACGTACACTGGCTCGCCGGAAGCATCCCCGGCTGGACGGCGCAGAGCAACGTCAGCGCGCTGGCGCAGTCGCGCTACCTGTCAAACGAAGGCCGGTTGTTCTTCGACAGCGCAGATGCTCTCGTCCCGCAGGTCGAGACCCCGTTGCGGGAAGAGGAAGTCGAAGGCAAGATGCAGGCGGTGGGCGTGGAGAACGTCTACGAGTACGAGCCCCCAGGCGTGGGAAGCTGCCAAGGCGCGACCGGCGGCTGCGTGGCGCTGATCTCCTCGGGAGCCTCAGAAAACGAATCGGCGTTCCTCGAAGCGACCCCGAGCGGCAACGACGTCTTCTTCATCACCAGCGCACCGCTGTTGCCGCAGGACACCGACGATGCATTCGACATCTACGATGCGCGCGTCTGCAGCGAAGCATCGCCATGCCTGACCCCTCCGCCGCCCGCGCCGAGCGGTTGTGAGGAAACCGAAGCCTGCCGCCCCGTGTCGCCGCCCGTGCAGGCGCCGGGGGGACCATCGGGCACGGAGAGCTTCTCCGGATCGGGGAATCTGCATCCCGCTCAGCAGGGCGTCAAAGGCGCCAAAGAAGGCATCAAGCCGCCGCCCACCCGGGCGCAGAAGTTCGCCAAGGCGCTTGCGGTCTGCCGCAAGGAGCACGCGCGCTCCAAGCGCAAGCGCCAAGCGTGCGAAGCACACGCCCGCCACCTGTACGGGCCCGGCAAGAAGCCGAAGAGCGGCGCGAAGGCGAAGAGATCGTCCAGAGGAGGTGGGCGGTGAGGATCGCGTCGTGCGTACTGCCCGTCCGCTGCGCACCGGCCGTGCGTCGAAGGCTCTCGCTGGCGCTGGCGGGGGCCACAGCGCTGACGCTCGCGTGGGTGACCCCCGCGCTCGCGGCGGAAGCGCCCGCGCCGTGGTGGCAGATCGGCGCCGAAGTCACGCCGACCCACATACCGCCGGAAGAAGAAGGTCACGCTGGGACGGGCGAGATCGTCGTCGACGTCGCCAACCTCGGCGATGCGACAGCCGACGGCGCGGGACACACCACCACCGTCACCGATCTGCTGCCGTCCGGGCTGACCGCCACCAGCATCGAACCGAAATCCTCATGCAAGCTCGCGACCCTGCAGTGCACCTTCACCGAAGCGGTCAATCCCTATGAACGGCTGACGATCACGATCAAGGTCAAGGACAGCGAGCCTCCGGGAACCGTCACGACGTTCTCCAACAAGGCCGAGGTGGAAGGCGGCGGCGCCGCGCACGCCGTCTCGAGCACGCAGCCGGTTACCGTCAGTGGCGTGCCGGCGGAATTCGGGGTGGAGACCGATCGGCTGTCGCTGTACGACGAAGACGGGGAGCCCGCCACGCAGGCAGGCGCGCATCCGTTCGAGCTTACGCAAGCGCTGGTCATGAACCAGACTGGGAACGTGCCCGACAGACAGCCGGTCGGTCTGCCCAAGGATCTGCGCTTCGATCTGCCCCCGGGCTTGATCGGCGACCCTACGGCGGCGGAACAGTGCACGACGACCGACTTCGCCGCGACCGTCGCAGGGAGCCCCGCGAATCTCTGCTCGCCGCGCTCGGTCGTCGGGGTCGTGACCGTGACGGTCTTCGAACCCGATGCCGGGAACGGGGGGATACGACCCAAAGGGCCCCGGTGTTCAACCTGGTGCCGGCGCAGGGCGAGCCGGCGCGGTTCGGCTTCGAGGTGCTGGGTCTGCTCCCGGTCGTGATCGACACTGCGGTCCGCTCGGGCGGCGACTACGGGGTCGTCGCGAGCGTTCAGAACGCCACCGAGCTCGGGGGGCTGGTGAGCAGTCAGGTGACGTTCTGGGGCGTGCCCGGCGATCCGCGCCACGACCAATCCCGCGGATGGGAATGCCTCGACGGCCACTCGTGCCCCACACCCGAACTGCCGCAGACACCGTTCCTGACGCAGCCGACCGCATGCGCCGCAAACCCCGTGGAAGAACCGGTCCGCTCCTGGCTCGAAGCCGACTCCTGGGCGGATCCGCTGAGCTTCCCGCTGTCCGAACCGACCGCAGAAGACATCTGGACGAACGAAGAAGGCCGGTCGCTGGGCTTCGCAGGCTGCGACGAGCTGCCGTTCGATCCAGCGATCCAGGTTAGGCCTGAGGCAGCGCACGCCGCGGCGGTCGACACCGGCAGCACGCCCACGGGGCTGACCGTCAACGTGAAGGTGCCGCAGGGGCCGACGCTCGAACCCAACCCAGAAGGCCGCGCCGAGGCCGACGTTCGCGACACGACCGTGACGCTGCCCGAAGGGGTGCAGGTGAACCCCTCCGCGGCGAACGGGTTGCAGGCGTGCTCCGAGGAACAGATCGGCTACAGGGGCCTGAACGCGAAGACCGGGACGCAGGAATTCACGGACGCGCCAGCGTCGTGTCCGCAAGCCGCAAAGGTCGGGGTCGTGCACATCAAGACGCCGCTGCTCTCCCACGAACTGGAAGGCTCGCTGTACCTGGCCGACCCGGCACCCGACGGCGAAGCCGGCAAGAACCCCTTCGACTCGCTCGTCGCCCTCTATCTGGTCGCGGAAGACCCGGTGTCGGGCGTGCTCGTCAAGCTCGCCGGGGAAGGGAAACTGAATCAGAGCACCGGGCAGGTCAAAACCGCGTTCGAAAACACGCCGGAGCTGCCGTTCGAAGAGCTGACCGTCGAACTGTTTGGCGGGGCGCGGGCCTCCGTGATCACGCCCGCGCTCTGCGGCGCCTACTCCACGCAAGCCGAATTCACGCCCTGGTCGGGCACCGCGCAGGTGGATGCATCCTCCCCGGGCGCAGAATTCGCCATCACCGAAGACTGCACGAGCGGCGGGCAGTTGCCGTTCTCACTTGGGTTCGACGCGCACAGCACGAACGTTCAAGCGGGCGCGTTCTCGCCGTTCGAGCTCGATCTGGCGCGTCCCGACGGCGACCAGGCGCTGACGGGGGTCACGCTGCACCTCCCCGCGGGGGTCGCCGCGCTGCTGTCCACGGTGACGCCCTGTCCGGAACCTCCGGCGGGGCAGGAATGGGCATGCGGCGAAGACAGTCTGATCGGGCACTCCTCGGCGAGCTCGGGCCTGGGCGGCGAACCGGTGACGCTCCCGGGGGACGTGTATCTGACGAGCGGCTATGACGGCGCGCCGTTCGGCCTGCTCGTGCGCACACACGCCGAAGCGGGGCCGTTCGACCTGGGCTACGTCAACGTGCGCTCGCGGATCAACGTGAGCCCCGAAACCGCGGCGGTGACGATCACCACCGACCCGGGTCCGCACGGCGACGCGCTGCCGACGATGCTGAAAGGCATCCCCGTGCAGCTCAAACGCCTTCAGGTGACCGTCGACCGCCCCAACTTCCAGTTCAACCCCACCAGCTGCGAACCAATGAAGATCACAGGCACGCTGACTGGCTCGGAAGACGGCAGCGATGCTGTGGTCGCGCCGTTCAAAGTGGGTAACTGCGCGAGCCTGCCGTTCGCCCCGCAGCTGACGGCATCTGTGGAAGGCCACGGCAGCAAAGCCGACGGGACCGGGCTCGACGTCAAGGTCGCCTCCGCTGGGCTGGGGCAGGCGAACATCGCCAAAGTCGACCTGCAGCTGCCTGCGGCGCTCCCCTCGCGTCTACCGACGCTACAGAAAGCCTGCCTCGAAGCGGTGTTCGACGCCAACCCGGCGTCCTGCGACGAAGGCTCGGTGATCGGCAACGCGACGGTTCACACCCCCGTGCTGAAGAGCCCGCTCAGCGGCCCGGCGTACCTGGTCTCCCACGGTAGCGCCGAATTCCCCGACGTCGAGTTCGTACTGCAGGGCGAAGGCATCACGCTGATCCTGGACGGCAAGACGGACATCAAGCACGGCATCACCTACTCCAAGTTCGAATCAGCCCCGGACGCGCCGTTCACGCTGTTCGAAACCGACCTGCCGGCCGGGCCGCACTCGGTGCTGACCCCCAACGTGCCCGAAAACGAAGACTTCAGCCTCTGCAGGACCAGTCTCCAGATGCCCACGACGATCACCGCGCAGGACGGCGCCGTGATCGAACAGGCCACCGACGTCGCCGTCACCGGGTGCGGCGCAGTGGAAAGCTTCAAAAAACACAAACTGACGCAGGCACAGCTGCTTACGAAAGCGCTCAAGGCCTGCAAGACGAAATATGCCAAGAGGAAGCACAAGCGGCTCGCGTGTGACAAGCAGGCAAGGAAGCACTACGGGGCCAAGAAGGCTGCGCACACGACCACAACGACAGCCAAGCACAAGAAGGCTACGTAGCCCGCCATGATCGCCCGACCCCCGATCGCGCGCATGCGCGCGCGCACTTCGTTTGCGTTCGCGCTCGGCGTTGCTGCGACCGTCGCGCTCGCAGGCTGCGGCGGCTCGTCGTCCGCCGGCATCACCTCAAAATCGCCCGCCGAGATCGTCGCCGCGAGCCAGGCTGCCGCTGCACGCGCTACCTCCGTGCAGGTCTCCATCAGGGCTTCTCAAGGCCCGCTGTCGCTCACCACCGACCTCGCGCTCGCCGGCGACGGCGGCCGCGCGAAGCTGTCGTTCCTCAACCTCGACTACGAAGTGATCCGCATCGGCCGCACCCTCTACGTCAAGGGAAACCGCACGTTCGACAGGCGCTTGGAGCGCAGGGCCGGCGTACACGTGCCCCAGGGCGTCTGGCTGAAGGCGTCGGCCGCCACGGGCACGTTGGCCGGGTACGCCGATCTCACCGAGCTGCGCAGTCAGCTTGGCCGGCTGCTCAGAAGCAGCGGCCCGCTCACCAAGGGCGCGACCACCACGATCGACGGGCAGCACACCGTCGAGCTCAGGCAGACCGCAAGACTCTTCACCGGGTCGCTCTACATCGCCGCGGAAGGTGAGCCCTACCCGATCGAGATCGTCAAGCACGGCCGCGAAACCGGCCAGACCACCTTCTCCGGCTGGAACCGGCCAATCTCGCTGAGCGCACCGGCCGGCGCGGTCGAACTCAGCAAGCTCGCCACCTCAGCTGGCTCCTAGTTTGAACTGTGTGTACAGTCCTCAAAATGCTCGAATATTGCCGGAAGTAGGAAACAGTGGTTGCACCGGCTGCTCGCTGAAGGTTACGGTCGGCTCGTAGCCAGAAATAGCGGGCTACTGTTCACAACGAAAGGAAAAGTGGGTCTTATGATAAGGAGAAGTGTTGGGTTGCGGTCGCGGATGGCGCTGGTAGGGGCTGCGCTGGTCGCGTCGATCGCCGTGCTGTCCTCCGCCGCGCCGGCGTTCGGCGCGCTGGAAGGCGAATTCGCGAAGTTCGCACAGTGTCCTGTGAAAGTGACGGGTGTGGAAACGTGCCTGTACGCCGTCGCTTCCAGCGGTGAATTCACGGTCGGTAGCCGCAACGTGCCGATCACAAACCCGGTCATCCTGCAGGGTGGGCTCATCGAAATCCCGGAAACGGGCACCTTCAAGATGGCCGAAGCGGTCAACAAAGAAACGCTGTCGAACTCGCCGCAGAAAGTGCCTGGCGGGCTCATCGGGATCGAAGGGCTCGGCGAAGTGACCGCCACCACCCAGCTCGCGGGCTCCGCGAGCGGGATCACGCTCGCCCCCGGCAACCTGCTGGCCGAAGAAGGCACCGCGCTGGCGCTCCCCGTGAAGCTGAAGCTCGTGGGCAGCCCCGGCTGGATCCTCGGTAACAACTGCTACGGCGGCTCGAACTCGCACCCGATCGTTCTGAACCTGACGACGGGCACGACCAGCCCGCCGAAATGGGTCAAACCGATCAAAGGCAAAAAAGGCACACTGACGTTCATCGAAGGCGGCGAAATCCTCAACATCGCCGAAAACTCGCTCGTGAACAACACGTTCGCGGCACCCGGGGTCGAAGGCTGCGGGCTGATCCCGTTCCTCACCGACCCGCTGGTCGACCTCGCGATGGGCGTACCGGCCGGCGAAGGCCACAACACCGCGATCCTCGACGGCACCATCAAACTCACAGGCGCAGAAGGAATCGCAGAACGCGAGTAACAGCACCGGTAAGGGGATGAAGCACAACAGCAATCCCCCCCAGCCAGTTGAGTAGAGAGGGGGCTCGCCGCACCAGCGGCGGGCCCCCTCAGCTGTTGCGATACTCGGCACGTCGCGCATCGCTCACGTCTACCGCCGAGCGTGCGCGATGTGAGCGATCAAGCCGAGCGCGAGCCCCGCGCGGACCGCCTGGCGACCATCCGCTCGAGCCTGTGTGCCGCCTCCTCGGGCCCTGTGAACGGCGCGATCGCTACGTACGTGAGCTGTGGCAGCCGTCGCCTGAGCTGCTCGTATTCGCCGCGGGCGATGTGCCTGCGGACCACCTCGAAGACCGCTCCGGCGATCGCCTGCGAGGACAGGCGCGGCAGCTCCCCGGCCTGCGGCCGGTAGTTGTAGCCCTCCTCGAGGAAGATGGTGAAAGACCTCGTGATCTCCTCCGCCCGGCGGATCGCCTCCGGTCCCGCGGCATAGCACGCGACCAGGCGCAGGTGGGAGATCGCGGGGTTCTCCACGATCAGCTCGATCAACGTGCCGAGCCCCTGCCACACCCGCTCCGGCCAGTCCTCCGCGGCGAAGTACGCGGCAGCGCACGTGTCGAGGATGTGCTGCGTGGGGTGCTGCTGGGCTTCCAGAAAGGCGTGGTGCTTGTCGGTGAAGTGTTCGTAGAAGACATCTCGTGCTACACCCGCAGCCGCGACGATGTCGGCGACGGTCGTGGCCGCGTAGCCCTTCGCCATCACCACCTCGGCGGTTCCGTAGACGATCCGCGTGCGCTGGCTGCGCGCAACCACCCCCGCAGGCAGGCCGTGGCGGCCGCGGGGCAGGCGCTGAGGGGCGTGGACGCTGGGCGCCGATGCGCGTCGCTGGCGCTGCGCAAGCAGCAGCGCGCCCGGTCCCGTGCTCCAGCGATCGCGACCCGCGGGCACCGCATACGCTCTCAACCACGTGACGAGGTCACTCGCGAGGGCGGGCAGCTCGTCGTGGTCGTCCGTGCGCAGGTGACGGGTCACAATCGCCCGGGTCGCTCCGACGAGCGCCGTCGCCGGGAGGTCGAGCGCGCTGTGGCCCGCGGGCGTGCTGTCCAGGAGGTCCTGCGCGCGCTGTTCGAACTCCTCGAGCACCCGCCGGCGCGCTTCGAGCATCCGCTGTCCGCCGGCCATCGACTCGATGTACAGCACCCGCCCGCCATCAGGGTCGCGCTGGATCGCGCTCAGCAGCCGCCCGAGTGCCGCGCGCGCCGCCTGTGACCATTCCTCGTCGGACATCACCGTGTCCTGTGGCACCGGCTCCAGCTGCTCGAGCACGCGCTCGCTCACCGCCAGGTACGCGTTCACGAAGCAGTCTTCCTTGCCCTCGAACTGCTCGTAGAAGGTCGCGCTCGAGACCCCCGCCCGCGAGCTCAGCTGCGCGATGCTCGCCGCCTGGTACCCCGCTCTCGCCGACAGCTCGATCATCGCCTGCAGGAGCCGCTCCCGCTGCGTTTGCTTCGGCGCCTGCGCTGGCGCGCCGTCGCCGTTGTTGGCCGCGCGTTGGCCGCGCGCCGCGACTGATTGACGGGCAGGGCGTGGCATAGCTTGAATCTTGTGAAACGATACACCACCGCGGGCAAGTCCGACCGTCTCGTTACACATGCGCGTGCATCGCTCGCCTGCCGTAAGCAACCAAGCGCCAAAAGCCTCACCAGGCCAGCCTTGCTTGGCATGACGGAACCGTTCGAAAATGGCGCATAACGATCGAGGGGGGCGCGGAGGGTGTTGCGGACGATCACGCTGATGTCGTCCGCAAGAGCGTGCGGTGGGTCGCTCGGCAGCTGATCGAGCAAGAGGTCACGGGGCACCGCCCAGATCGTCAGCGTCATTGCTCACCGGTCTCAACCCGTAGCGCTCATGTGGACGTAGTCGGAGACACCTGTGGGATGCGTGCGCTCGCTCGCTCTCCCGACAGCGCTGGTCAACGCGCGGTTCGTGAATGCACACCTCGGTTTGGCGCTCCGGCCGCAAGTCCCGTCTGCTAGCAAGGAACGCCGAGGGGACGGCTTTATGGCAGTCATCGAGAAACAGCGAGAGGACCCCGTGCCGGTCAGCCGGCGAGGGTCACGTGTCCCGGAAGGTCGCTGGCGCATCTGGCGCTCGCCGGCCGGCCAGCCCGCGTGGGCGCGCCCGTCGCTGCTCGCGATCGCCGTCCTCGCCGGGCTGTCATACGTATGGGGCGCGGACAGCGCCGTGCTCGAGCCCTTCTACGGCGCGGCCGCGCGGAGCATGTCCACGAGCTGGCACGACTTCCTGTTCGGCGCCTTCGATCCGCTGGGCACCGTCACCGTCGACAAGCTGCCGGGCGCGCTGTGGCCGCAGGCGCTGCTGCTGAGAGTCGCCGGCTTCCACGTGTGGGCGGTCGTGCTGCCCCAGGCGCTGGAGGGTGTGGTCACGATCCTCGTGCTCTACCGGGCGGTGCGCCGCCTGGCGGGTCCGGTGGCCGGCATCGCCGCCGCGGCGGTGCTCGCCGTCACCCCGGTGACCGTCGCGCTGAGCCGCGGCAACGTGTCGGACTCGCTGCTGATCATGCTGACCGTGCTCGCCGCCGACGCGGCATCCGCGGCGCTGCTCACCGGGCGGCTTCGCTCCCTGCTGCTCGCCGGGGGGTGGGTGGGCCTCGCGTTCCAGGCGAAGATGATGCAGGCGTGGCTGGTCCTGCCGGCGCTGGCCGTCGCCTATCTGCTGGCGGCCCCCGCCTCGCGGCGGACCCGGCTGTGCCATGTCGCGCTCGCGGGAGCCGTGACGCTCGTCGTGTCGCTGAGCTGGATGAGCGCGGTCTCGCTCGTGCCCGCGCACGAGCGCCCCTTCGTCGACGGCACCCGCAACGACTCGCTCTTCAGCCAGGTGTTCGACTACAACGGCATCGCGCGCCTCGGGCACGGCAACGTGTTCGCCGGCTCCGGGCAGACCGAGCCGTTCGTGGTGGACCTCTCGCACGCGGGCCTTGCCATCGACAGCCTCGCCTCCGGCGTCGGGCCCAGCTGGCACAGGCTGCTCACAGGGCTCTTCGGGCGGGACGTGGGATGGTTCCTGCCGGCGGCCCTGATCGCCGCGATCTGCGTGCTGCTCGCCCGCCGTCGCGCCCGCCGAGAGGACCCGCTGCGGGCGTGCGTGGTCATGTGGACGGTATGGCTGGCGGTGCTGCTCGCGTTCTTCAGCGAGGGGGCGTACCTCAACTCCTACTACGTGGCCGCGCTCTCTCCCGCGATCGCCGCGCTGTGCGGTGCCGGCATCGGGCTCGCCTGGAGCCGCCGCCACGACCCCCGGGTGCGCGCCGTGCTCGCCGGTGCCAGCGTCGCGACGGCCGGCTATGACGCGTACCTGCTCGGCGGTGGAACAGGCGTGCCGGGCTGGTTGGTCCCGGTGGCGGGCTGCCTGTGCATCGCCGGCAGTGTCGCGCTTGTGCTGCCCGGCCGCGAGGGCGTCGGCCGCCACCGGGCGCGCATGATGAGCGTGGCTGTGGCGGGTGCGCTGCTCATGCCGGCGGTCACCTCCGTGCTGGTCGTAGCACGCGGCCTTGGCCCCTTCGACGCGCCCTACCAGCGGCTCCCGGCGGCCGCGTCTCGCGCCAGCTTCGCGGCCGCCTTGGAGAACGCCGACGAGGTCGTCGAACGGCTCTCGTCCGGGTACGGCACGCCGATCGTGTTCGCGGCGGACACGTCCGTGATGGCCTCGCGCTACATCCTCGCCACCGGCGAGGAGGTCCTGCCGATCGGCGGCCTGCTCGGCGGGATCCCGCAGCCCAGCCTGGCGGCGTTGAAGCGCTACATACGATCCGGGCAGCTGGATGGGGTCGTCATACCCGTCGCGCCCGCCAGCCCCGATCCGCGCGTGGTGTGGGTCCACAGCCATTGCCAGCAGGCCTCGCCCCCGTCGGGGCCGCTGCCGCGGGTCCAGCTCGCGCTCTACGACTGCGCCGGCGCGGTCTCGTGACCAGAGCACACGCGCTCGGCGGCCTCACGCTCGTCTACGCGCCTGCTTGGCGCAGCAGGTAATCCCGGAACTTCGGCGCCGTATACGCATACTCGCCCTTGCGCACGCGGTACAGCGCGCCGGCGTCGACCAGCCGGCCCAGCAGCACGTTCACGTTCCCCGGCGTCTTCCGCGACGCGCGGCCGAGGTCGGCTGTGCGCAACGGCGGGTACGGGCACGCGGCGGACGCGCCGAGCAGGTCCTGCTCGGCGGGCGTCAGCGTCGCCATCCGCGGCTCATAGAAGTCGCGGTCGAGCCGACGGTAGATATCGGGGCGAACGGCGTCCAGCAGCCTGGTGGTGAAGCGCCTGACGCCCGCGATATCGGCCGCATCCCACAGCTCAGAGCCCCACAGTTGCAGGAAGTACGGGTAGCCCTCGACCTCCTCCACCACCGCCAGCGCGAGCCCGCGCTCGCTCGTTCGTGCCGTCTGGTCCAGCGGACGGGTGAACGCCTCCAGCGCCTGCTCCGCATCGAGCGAGTCGATCTCCTCGCCGCGGAACAGTCGCTCGCTGTACGAGCGCGCCCTCTGCAGGTTTGCCGTCAGCGTCGGCAGGCCGCACAGGACTAGGCCGAGCGGCAGCTCGCGGCGTTGCAGCGCCACCACCGGTGCGAGCAGCAGCGACAGCGGATGCTCGCCATGGCGGTCGCGCTCGTCGCGAACCAGTTGCGCCTCGTCCAACAGCAGGACCACGCCCGCGCGCCCACTCGCGAGCGCAAGCTGGACCGTCTCAAACAGGTCGCGCGCGAGATCCTCCTCACGCTCGGAGCCAAACGACACAGACAGGGAGATCTCCTCCCAGCTCACCGACACGCTCGTCGCGCGCAGCGCGCGGCCCGCGACCCTGCGCAGCCGTTCGAGTCGCGACAGGCGATCGCGCGTGAGCCCCAGCAGCGATCCCAGCACCCGCCCGAGCGCCTCATCGGTGTTGTGCGAGGGCTGCAGCTCCAGGAACGCAGGCTCCCATCCAGCCGCGCTCGCCCGATCGGCGAACTCCTCGAGCAGAACCGTCTTGCCCACCCCGCGCAAACCCGTGATCCGCATGTTCGCTTGCTGCTCGGGCGCGGCACGCAGCATCGCGGCGAAGCGCCGCAGTGGCCCATCGCGGCCCGCCACATACAGCGGGCGCACGCCCACGCCCGGCCGGTAGGGGTTCTTGCCCGAATCTTGGCTCATTACAGTGGGACTGTAATCTAGCGCAAATATAACAACCTTGCTGTAATGAGCCCTGCGCCGGGTAGCCTGGCGGGTCCGACGCGCGGTGGCTCGAGCCAGCGGCGACCTGACGAGTCACCGACAGCGCTAAAATAACGATATGGACAGTACCTTCCGGTCGGCTGCTGACGTTGCGCGGGAGCTTGGGACGAGCCTGCCGCGTGTGGTGCGTGCCGTCGAGCGTTTGGGGCTCGACGCTCGGCGTGAGAACGGGCGCATCGAGTTGTCCCCGGCGCAGGTCGACGGTCTGCGCGACGCGTTGGGCGTGTCGGTCCGGATCCCCGGTCTCATGAGCACCGAGGTCAAGGTCTTGGCGGCGCTGCGGAGCGCCCCGCTGGGCTTGGTTTCCGCCCGCGCCGTGGCCCACAGGGCAATGGTTTCGCCCACCGCGGCATCTCGGGCACTGAAGAAGCTCGAAGGCAAGGGGCTGGTCGGGAGGCAGCGGGCAACCGTCGCCGCTGGACGAGCCCGGCAGGTGGAGCTGTTTCACGCTGAGCGCCTCTCACCACGCTGGGCGGAGCTGGCTCCGTTGCTCGCCCGCGTTCGACCGCCGCTCCGCACGCCCGCGGCGCGTGACACACGGGTCCCCGCGCGCCTGCGCCACCTGTTCTGGAATACCGTTCCCGCGCAGCTGCAGATCGAGCGTGGAGGACCATACGTCGCCCGCCGTCTGCTGGGAACGATGGATCTCGACGGGCTCGCTTGGGGTGCGCAGAACCTGAGCGGCTCCGACTGGGCGCAGGCACGAAAGGCCCGCGGCCTCGATCCCGAGACCCGTTCCCTGGCGCGCAGTCTCGCCGCCGAGAAGGCGGTCTGATGCGCCGCGGCGGTCAGCCCCCCAATGCGCGGGCCGTCGCCTCCGCGAGCGACGCCGGTCGCCTGTCAGTGGAGTTGAGGCGCGCGTTGCCCGCGGCGACGGTCCGTGCTTGGGAGACACTGTCGCCGCGCCTGCCCAGTGAGCTGTACCTCGGAGGCGGCACCGCCGTAGCTGTCCATCTGCGTCACCGCGAGAGCGCCGACCTGGACTTCTTCTTCCACCGTGCATCGGTGGATCTCGACCAGCTGGTGGAGCTGTTGGCGCGGCTCGGACCGTTCGCGGTGACCCGACGCGCGCCCGGCACGCTGCGTGGCCTGTTTGGCACCACCAAGGTCGAGTTCCTGCACGCGGACGAGGCTCGTCCTCAGCAGCTGCTGGAGGAGCCGACGGTCGTCGCTGGGTTGCGCGTGGCCGGCCGCAAGGACCTCATGGCGATGAAGCTCAAGGTGATCGGCGATCGCGGAGAGCTGCGCGACTATTTCGACGTGATGAAGCTCGATCAGGAGGGAGTGATCTCACTCGAGGACGGCATCGCTCTGTTTCTCGAGCGCTACCACCTCGATCCCACCGCCGACGCCCTCAGCCATCTCGTTCGCGCGCTCGGCTACCTCGACGACGTCGAAGAAGACGATGCTCTGCCAGTCAGCAAGGAGGATCTCGCCGAGTGGTGGCAGCACAGGCAGGTTGCGCTGATACGCGCGCTCGACCGCACCGGCTGATCGCCCACCGCTGTCCGGGGAGGAGTGTCGGAGGCGATTACGGGTGCGGTACCCAACCGCGCGGTAGCCTGAGGCGTCATGCCTCTTTCCAGCTTCAGCGCGCATGTCCGCGACTGGTTCGAGCAGGCATTCGCCACTTCCACACCCGCCCAGGCTCAAGCGTGGCCGGCGATCGCCGCCGGCGAGCACGTGCTCGTGTCCGCGCCCACCGGCTCCGGAAAGACGCTCGCCGCGTTCCTGTGGGCGCTCGACCGGCTCAGCGGCGACAGCCGAGTGCCGGCCGGGGAGGCGCCGGCCGAGAGCTCCGCCGACGCCTCCTCAGGTGGCCTCCGATCACCTGGCACGCGTGTTGTGTACGTCAGCCCGCTCAAGGCGCTCGCCTACGACATCGAGCGCAACCTCCGCGCCCCCCTGCGCGGCATCGGCGCCGGCGACGTGCGCGTGGGCATCCGCACCGGCGACACGCCCCAGCGCGAGCGTGCCGCCATGGTCCGCAACCCGCCCGACATCCTCGTAACCACGCCCGAGTCGCTGTACCTGCTCCTCACCTCTGGGGCGCGCGACATGCTCCGCGGCGTCGAGGCGGTGATCGTCGACGAGATCCACGCCGTCGCGCACTCCAAGCGCGGCGCCCACCTCGCGCTCACGCTCGAGCGGCTGGAGGCGCACGTGCGTGCGCATCGGCCTCCCGCGGCCACGACCGCCCCCGCCAGCGCCCGGCCGGCGGAGATCCAGCGCATCGGCCTCAGCGCCACCCAGAGCCCGCTCGAGGAGATCGGCCGCTTCCTCGTCGGCCCGCACCGGCAGGTGACGATTGTCGACGCCGGCGCGAGAAAGCAGCTCGACCTTCGCATCGAGGTTCCCGTCGAGTCCATGGCCGAGCCCGACGCGCACCCACCCGGCGACGCGCTCCCGCCCGGCGAGCAGCCGGACCCGTTGGCATCGCCCCCTGCGCGTGACCCGCTGGAGCCGGTCGCCGGCGGCGAGTCGACACGCGGGTCGATTTGGCCGGCGATCTACCCCGAGCTGCTGAAGCTCGTGCAGGCGCACACCTCGACGATCGTGTTCGTCAACAACCGCCGCGCCGCCGAGCGCGTCGCGCTGCGCCTCAACGAGCTCGCCGACGCCGACATCGCCCGCGCCCACCACGGCTCGCTCGCGCGCGAGGAGCGCACCAAGGTCGAGGAGCTGCTGAAGGGCGGCGAGCTGCCGTGCCTGGTCGCCACCAGCTCGCTGGAGCTCGGCATCGACATGGGCGCGGTCGACCTCGTCATCCAGATCGAGTCGCCCAAGTCCGTCGCCCGCGGGCTGCAGCGCATCGGGCGCGCCGGGCACGGCGTCGACCAGATAAGCGTCGGGCGCATCTTCCCCAAGTTCCGCGGCGACCTGCTCGAGTGCGCCGTCGTCGCCAGGCGCATGCACGAAGGCCTCATCGAGCCCACCGTCGTCCCGCGCAACGCGCTCGACGTGCTCGCCCAGCAGATCGTCGCCATCGCCGTCAGCGCGGAGCCAGACGGCGTCCAGGTCGACGACCTCCATCCGTTGGTCACCAGCACGCACTCCTACTCGTCCCTCTCCCGCGAGCTGCTCGAGAACGTGCTCGACATGCTCGACGGCCGCTACCCGTCGAAGGAGTTCGGCGAGCTGCGCGCGCGCATCGTCTGGGACCGCGTCGCCGGCACCATCCGCGCGCGCAGGGGCTCGCGCCAGCTGGCGATCGCCAACGCCGGCACGATCCCCGACCGCGGGCTGTACGCGGTCACGCTGCCCGACGGACGGCGCGTGGGCGAGCTCGACGAGGAGATGGTCTACGAGGCGCGTCCCGGGCAGGCGTTCCTGCTGGGCGCGTCCACCTGGCGGATCGAGGAGATCACGCGCGACCGCGTGATCGTCATCCCCGCCCCCGGCGCCCCCGGCGCGGTTCCCTTCTGGAAGGGCGATTCGGTGGGCCGCCCGATCGAGCTCGGCCGTGCGATCGGCGCGTTCTCGCGCTGGGCCGTCGAGCAGCAGCCGCAGACGCTCCAGCAGGACTACGACCTCGACGAGCGCGCCGCGCGCAACCTCATCGCGTACCTGCGCGAGCAGCAGGCCGCCACCCGCGTGCTGCCGTCCGAGCGCACGATCGTGCTCGAGCGCTTCCGCGACGAGATCGGCGACTGGCGCCTGTGCGTCCTCTCCCCATACGGCGGGCGCGTGCACGCCGCCTGGGGCCTCGCCATCTCCGCGAGCATCCGCGAGCGCCACGGCCTCGAGGCCGACGTCATATGGTCCGACGACGGCATCGTGTTGCACCTGCCCGACCTCGATGCGGATCCCGACGCGGGCTACGACCGCGACCAGGGCGGTGGCGGCGATCGCGCCGACGGCGCCCCTGCCGTCGATGCCCTGCCTTCCGCCGCCGACCTCGTCCTTCTGGAGCCCGACGACGTCGAGCGGGCGGTCACCGCCGAGCTGGGCGGCTCGGCGCTGTTCGGTGCGCGCTTTCGTGAGAACGCGGCCCGTGCGCTGCTGATCCCGCGCGCGTACCCGGGCCGGCGCACGCCGCTGTGGCAGCAGCGGCTGAAGGCGCAGAACCTGCTGGAGGTCGCGCGCCGCTACGACGACTTCCCGATCGTGCTCGAGACGTACAGGGAGTGCCTGAAGGACGTGCTCGACGTGCCGGGCCTGCAGGAGCTGCTGCGGGGCCTGTCCACGCGCGAGATCTCGCTGGTGGAGGTCGAGACGCAGACGGCGTCCCCGTTCGCATCGTCGTTGCTGTTCGACTACGTCGCCACGTACATGTACGAGGGCGACACGCCCTCGGCGGAGCGACGCGCGGCGGCGCTGTCGCTGGACCGCGAGCTGCTGCGCGAGCTGCTCGGCCAGGAGGAGCTGCGCGAGCTGATCGACCCGCGCGCGCTCGCGCGCGTGGAGGACGACCTGCAGCACCGTTCGCAGATGACGCGCGCGACCGGCCGCGACGAGCTGCACGACGTGCTGCGGCGGGTGGGCGATCTCACGCTCGAGGAGGTCGCCGAACGTGTTTTCGAGGGCGTCGAGGCCGAGTCGCTGCTGCGGGATCTGGAGCGCGAACGGCGCGTCATCCGTGCCCGGATCGGCGGGCACACCCCGACGGGCGCACGCGAGCGCTACATCGCCGCCGACGAGACCGGCCTGTACCGCGACGCGCTCGGGGTGATGCCGCCCGGCGGGCTGCCCGAGGCGTTCCTCGCGGACGTCCCCGACGCGCTCACCCAGCTCGTCGCGCGTTACGCGCGCACGCACGGTCCTTTTACTCACGATGCGTTGGTCGTGCGCTATGGTATCGATACGGGCGCGGTGCTGCGCGAGCTCGAGCGCTCCGGCGACTTGGTCCGCGGGGAGTTGCGCCCGGGGGGCACCGACCGCGAGTGGTGCGACGTGGAGGTTCTGCGCCGCCTGCGCCGCGCATCGCTCGCTGCCTTGCGCAAGGAGATCGAGCCGACCGACCAGCGGCGCCTCGCGGCGTTCCTGCCGTCCTGGCAGGGCGTCGACCGGCATCCTGCCGGCGGCGCCGGCGTGGACCGCCTGCGCGAGGTGCTCGTGCCGCTGCAGGGGCTCGCGCTGCCCGTCGAGACGTGGGAGCGCGACGTGCTGCCTCGCCGTTGCGGCGCGTACTCGCAGACGTGGCTCGACAGCCTGTGCGCCAGCGGCGAGGTCGTGTGGGTGGGGGCAGGCGCCAGTGGCCGCTCGGGGCGCGTTGCGCTGTACTTCCGCGAGGACGCCCCCGCCATCGGCCCGCCCGCCGGCGGCCGCGCAGCCGGGGGTGGGGCCGCAGCCCGCGCCGACGGCTCCCCGGGGCGCGGCGGGTCGTCTGCGCCGGGCGAGGACGAGCGCCCCGTCCACGAGCTCCTGCGCACGCGGCTCGCCGGCGGGCCGGCGTTCTTCACGGAGCTGCTCGGCGAGCTGGACGCGCCCGCGGAGGCGCTGCGCGGGGCGCTGTGGGACCTCGTGTGGGCGGGCGAGGTCACCAACGACGCGTGGGCGCCGCTGCGCGCGCCGCGGCTGGCGCTCGCCCGCATCGAAGACCCCCACCGCGCGCAGGCGGGCCTCGGCGGGGGCCACGGAGGTCTCGCCGGAGCGCAGGGCGCGCGCTCCGGCCGTCCGAGCGTCGGGCGCTCGCGCTTCGCCGGGCGTCGCCGCGGCGGCGCGCAGTCGCAGGTCCAGGGCCGCTGGTCGCTCACCGCGTCCGTCTTCCGCGTCGCGGGCGCCGATGGGCCCTCGAGCGCGGGCGGGGCCCAGGGCGCGGGCGGGCCCGCGGCGGCCGACCCCCGCGCGATGACCGCGGAGCGCCGCCGGACGCTCGCGGAGCTGCTGCTCGAGCGCTACGGCATCGTCACCCGCGAGCAGGTGCTCGCCGAGGGCGTGCCCGGCGGCTTCGCGATGCTCTACGACACGTTCGCCAACCTCGAGACGCTCGGCGTCTGCCGTCGCGGCTACTTCGTCGAGGGCATGGGCGGCGCCCAGTTCGCGCTGCCCGGCGCCGTCGAGCGGCTGCGCGCCGTGCCCGACCGCGCACGCACGCTCGTGCTCGCCGCCGCCGACCCCGCGCAGCCGTACGGCGCGTCGCTGCCGTGGCCCAAGCGCGACGGCCAAGAGCGCCGCCCCGCGCGCGTCGCCGGCGCGTACGTCGTCCTGGTCGCCGACGAGCCGGTGCTGTACGTCGAGCGCGGCGGGCGCGGCCTGCTCACGTTCGGCGGGGCGTCGGGCGCCCGCGAGGGCGGCGCTGGGGCCGGACGCCACGCCGGCCAGGACGCAGATCCGCTGCGCGACGCGCTGGCTGCGCTCGCCGACGCGGTCCGCGCCGGGCGGGTGGGGAAGCTCGCGCTGGAGCGCATCGACGGCGAGCCCGCGATCGCCTCGAGCCTCGCCGGCGCGCTCGTCGAGCTCGGCTTCCACCCCGGCCCGCGCCGCCTGACGCTCAGCGCCTGACCGCGCCGCCCCAACGGCCACGCCTTGACGGCCGCGGTCCCCGGCGGCGACCCCCTCAGAGCTCGATGTCGTACTTCCCCAGCCACGCGAGATAGCTCTCGACGAGTCTCGGCAGGTGTCGGAGGAGGAGGCGGGCCTGCCTGTGCACCTCGTCGGCCTGGATGTCAGGGGAAGAGTGTTGGAGGCGATTGCGTGTGCGGTACAGCTCGGTGAAGGTGCTCGCCTGTGTGCGGGTGAAGCCGCCGTCCGAGCGGATGGCGTCGATGATCCCGGAGATCCCTGGCATGCCGGAGGTCGGCTTCAGGCCGGTGAGCCTGGCCCCAGCTCTGATCGCCTCGGCTGTGTTGTTCACGAGCGCAACGTAGCCGCCGGTCACCATGAACACGCGGTTGATCTCGCCGGGGTCCGGCGAGTCGAACGCCCTCGTCCACGCCTCCGCGTCGAAGCCCTCGCCGAACTGGCCCATCGCTTGGCGCAGCGCCTTCCTCTGGGCTGAAAGTCGCTCGAGCTTGGCGCTCACACGGTCAAGCTCAGCCGTGCGCGCGCCCTCGTCCCGGGTGCCCTCGTCTGACCCGGTCTCCGTTTTCCGGTCTGTCACCGGCTCGTGGCCAGCAGCTCGCGGATGGAGGCGCGCGCGCGTTGGCGTCTGGCCTCGTGCGCATGGCGAGCACGTTGGGCTATCTCGCTTCGGCGCGACTTCAGTCCGGCCCACTCGCCGTCCCTGTCCAGCAAGACCCTACCCTCGTCGATGGCTCTCAGCAGCAACAGTGGCGCAGACTCCTGTATACGGTTCAACCGCGTCACGTCCACCTCGCGGCCCACAGCGCGCCCCAGGCGCACGGCCAACTTGACCGCCGCGTCGGGACGGTCCGCTCCAAGGGAGACCAGCAGGTCGAGATCGGAGCCAGGCGTGTCATCGCCACGCGCAGTCGAGCCATACAGCACTGCCAGACGGACATTCGGCTCGGTCCGCAACGCGCGTCGCAGCGTCGACAGCAGCGGCCAATGTTCCCTCGCGTAACGCCGCTCATCCTCCTCGACACGTTGCCGGCGGGCGCTGACACGCTCACAGCGGATCGTCCCGTCGGCGGCGGCGCGACGCAACGTCCGCGCGTCCACCCCCAGTTCGACGGCGAGCTCCGAGAGGTCCGGCACAATCCACGAGTATAGGGCTTCGTATGACCGTTATCGTGGACCAGCCGTCGATGCTCATGGTTCGTGGCGCTCGTCGAGCTCGGCTTCCACCCCGGTCCGCGCCGCCCGACGCTCACTGCCTGACCGCGACTACGGGTCGCGTGGCGATTCGGAACGGTTTGTTTCTATCTCAGTCGGAAGGCTTCTGGGAGCACGAATCCCCAATGTCCGTGCGTTTTTTCGCAGTGGTCCGAATCCACTTGTCTGTCGGACGTTTGCGCAGGATGGAGACACTGGTGGAATCGTGTCGTGAGTCTTGTTATTAAAAGTCGAGAGAACTTGCACAGGGAGGCGTTTTGGTCTACCTTCTAGAACAGTGGGGATGAGCCGAACAGGGAGCCAAGTCGCACCGCTGTACCGCCGTCTGCCTCACGGTCCGAGTGGCATGGACCGCGAGGAGGTGGCAAGGAATCAGCGCGCGCGACTCTACGGGGCGATGATCGAGTCGATCGCCCAGCGCGGCTATCAGGCCACGACGGTCGCGCACGTGATCGCGCTTGCGGGCGTCTCGCGGCGCGCGTTCTACGAGCTGTTCTCGAACAAGGAACAGTGCTTCCTCGCCACCTACGACATCATCGTCGCGCGCTCGCGCAAGCGCGTGCTCGACGCGTGGGGTCAGGAGCGCGGCTGGGCCAACCGCCTGCACGCCGGCTGCAAGGCGCTGCTCGACGACGTCGCCGAGTCGCCCAAGGGGCCGCACCTGGTGCTCGTCGACGCGCTCGGCATCGGGCCGAAGGCGCGGGAGCGCATGCAGCTCGCCGGCTTCACGTTCGAGCGGCTCGTCGCCGGCGCCTTCCAGCTGGCGCCCGACGGCGTCGGCTTCCCGCGGCTGACCTCGCGCGGGATCGTCGGCGGCGTGCGCCAGGTCGTGTTCATGCGCATGCTCGAGGGCCGCGAGCGCGAGCTGTACACGCTCACCGACGAAGTGCTCGACTGGATCGAGTCCTACCGCGTGCCCGCCGCCGCGCGGCTGGGCGTGCCCGCGCCGACGGCGCCCGCGCACCAGCCGCCCGTGCCCGCCGCGTTCCTCGCGCGCGACGACAAGCGCGCGCGGGTGCTCGGCTCGGTCGTCCATCTCACGCTCGACGAAGGCTACTCGCGGCTGACCGACCCGCAGATCGCGCAGTTCGCCGGCATGTCCACCGAGGCGTTCCACAAGCAGTTCGCCAACAAGGAGGAGTGCTTCCTCGCGGTGCTCGACGAATTCGTGCGCGAAGCGCTCGAATCGGTGCGCCCCAGCTTCGAGAGCGGCGCCTCCTGGCCGGAAGCCGTCTACCGCGCGATGGTCGCGTTCATCGAGTACCTCGTCGCGCACGAGGCGCTGCTGCGGATCGCGTTCATCGACCTGTTCGACGTCGGCCCCGGCATGGTCGGGCGCCTGACGCGCTCGGTCGAGGGCTTCACCAAGCTGCTCACCGAGCAGGGCCCGCCGCCGCGCCGCGGGCCGGAAGTGGCGCTGGAAGCCGTCAGCGGCGCGCTGTGGGCGATCATCTCGAGCTACGTCGCCAACGGCCGCCTCTCGCGGCTGCCGTGCCTGGTCGATCACCTCACGTTCACCGTGCTCGCCCCGTACGTCGGGCCGAAGGCCGCGATCGAGACGATCCAGGCCTCGCGCAAGCCGCTGCGCTCCGTCTGATCGCTGCCGCCGTCGCCGGGCGCGCCGGGATGCCGGTGCGTGACGATGCGGCGCGCAGGCCGGAGCTTCTGCGATCGTGGCAGGGGTGATCGAATCGTCGCCAAGGCGCCCGCGCCGCGTGGGCCACAAGGGGGCCGCTCACATCGAGCCCGGCAACACGCTCGCGAGCTTCGACGCGGCGCTGCACCACGACGTCGACATGATCGAGCTGGACGTGCTCAGCGAGCGCGTCGACGGCAGCGGCGCGCTGCTCGTCGCCCACGACTACGAGGACGCGCGTCGGCGCGAGCCGCTCAGCTTCGAGCAGGCGCTCGAGCACCTGTCGGGCCCGCGCTTCGCCGGCCTCGAGCTCGACGTCGACGTCAAGCTCCCCGGCTACGAGCTGCGCGTGCTCGACGCGCTGCGCCAGCACGGGCTCGTGGAGCGCACGCTCGTCAGCGGCATGTTCCCCACCGGCCTCGCGCGCATCCGCGCCGCCGAGCCCGCGCTGCGGCTCGGCTGGTCGGTGCCGCGCGTGCGCCGCGACTACACCACCGACATGCTCACCGCCATCCCCGCGCTCGCGATGCTCACCGGCTACCGCGCCACGCTACCGCGCCGCGCCCGCGCAGCCCTGCACGAGGGCCGCTTCGACGCGATCATGGCGCACTGGCGCGTCGTCACCCGCGGGCTCGTGCGCGCCGTCGCCGAGGGCGGCGGCGAGCTCTACGTGTGGACCGTCGACGACGCGCGCATGATCGCCAAGCTCACCGCCATGGGCGTCGACGGCATCATCACCAACGACCCGCGGCTTTTCGGCGCCCGTTCGTAGCACCACAAAGGCCGTGTACTACAAGGGCTTTGCAGTGGCGTACGGCGTGTTCAGCCGATGATGCAGGTGGCGGCGCTGTAGCCCGCCGGGTCGGCGCCCGCGAGGCTCTTGCGTCCCGCGCTCGTCGGCTCCGCGCCCGACACCAGGATGCTCTTGCCGCGGCGCCACTGGAAGTCGACGACGCCGCGCAGAGTCACCGCCGGCCTGCCCGCCACCGGCTTCAGTTCGAAGCTCGTTCCCGCCTGGCGCGCGGCGGCGCCGGTGCCGACCGCCACGAAGCCCGAGCTCGCGCCGCTCGAGAGGTTCACCCACGCTTTCGTCGCGCTGTCCAGGTACTGCAGGCGGAAGCTCATATACATCCGGTCGTGGGCGTTGCCGTCGCCGGGCATCGAGCCGCGGATGCCGACCGTGTCCGGCTGGTCGGCCGGGTCGCATACGTCGATCGTCGCCCACAGTTCGTGCGAATGCAGCAGCGTGCGTTCGAGCGCCGTCGGCGAGCCCTTCTTCGCGCCTGCGGCCTTCGCCTGCACGTTGGCGGCTGCGCCCAGCGCGAGCGCCGCGGCCAGCGTCGCGGCGACGGTCGCGCAGGCGCCCATCTGCTTCGTGGAGAGCATGTGAATGACGATAGCGCCGGCGACGGGCCCCGGGCGCCGGCGAGAGCGCTCGTTTGCTGGGTACAGGCCCGGGTATCGTCAGGGTTTCGCGCGCGCGGTTGTGGTATCCCGTGGGGGAATGGGGGCGACGCGCTCAGCTGACGTGGTCGAGCTGCTCGGCAGGGTGCCCGTGTTCTCGACGCTCGAGCCCGCCGACCTCGAGCAGATCGCACAGATGGCCGTGCCGCGCCGCTTCGAGCCCGGGCAGGCAGTGTTCCGCGAGGGCGACTCCAGCGACACCTGCTACGTCGTCAGCGAGGGCCACGCGCGGGCGGTGCGCAGCCACCCGGACGGGCGCACGATCACGCTCGCCACGTTCGGGCCGGGAGACATCTTCGGCGAGCTCGCAATGTTCGAGGACGAGCGCCGCTCGGCGACCGTCGAGGCGATCGAGCCGACGAGCGTCGTCGGCGTGCTCGGACCCGACATGCGCCGGCTGATGAACGAGCACCCGCAGATCGCCGCGCGGCTGGTCGTCGCGCTCGGCCGGCGCCTGCGTGAGACCAACGAGCGCCTCTCGCGCCAGTCCTTCCAGACCGTCCAGAGCCGCGTCGCGGTGGTCCTCGCCGAGCTCGTCGAGCAGGAGATCGCCGACGGCAAGGACGCCGCCGACGTGCTAGTCACCGCCACCCAGGCCGACCTCGCGCAGCTCGCCGGCTCCTCGCGCGAGTCCGCCAGCCGCTTCCTCGCCGTGCTCGAGCGCGCCGGCGTCATCTCCCAGGGGCGCGGGCGTCTGGTGGTGCACGACGCGAAGGCGCTGGAGCAGTATGTCTTCTGAGCCACGACGGCCGTCGCGGTCCTCGAAGCCCTCCAAGCCCGCCAAGTCCGGCCGCTCGGCCAGGCGCTCCAAGCGCGCGTCGCGCTCGCAGGCGCGCGAGTTCTCCGCAGGCGGCGTCGTCGTGCGCGGCAAAGACGTGGTCGTGATCGTGCCCACGCGCCGCGCCGCAGACGGCTCGCGCGTGCTCGCGCTGCCCAAGGGCCACGTCGACCCGGGCGAGAGCGCGATCCAGGCGGCCACCCGCGAGGTGCGCGAGGAGACGGGGATCGTCGCCGAGCCCGTGTGCGAGCTCGGCGAGTCGCGCTACTGGTACCGGCGCGACGGGCGCACGATCGGCAAGTCCGTCGCCTTCTTCCTGTTCGAGTTCGTCGACGGCGACACCGCCGACCACGACGACGAGGTCGAGGAGGTGCGCTGGATCGCCCTGCAACAGGCGCGCACCGAGCTCAGCCACGCAGCCGAGCGCGAGATGGTCGAGCTGGCGCTGGCCCGTCTGGGCAAAGACCGATAGCCTGCCGGGCTGCGATGCAGGTCCTCAACTTCTACTCCACGATCTTCGCCGACGAGCTCAAGCGCGGGCGCAAGACCGCCACCATCCGCCTCGGCGACAAGTCCGGCAAGTACCGCAAGAACCAGCTCGTGCTCGTCACCATCGGCTACCAGTACTCGCCGCGCGAACGTATCTTCGACGCCGTCATCGACCAGGTCGAGGTCATGAAGCTGATGGACCTCTCTCCGCGCGACATCAAGCACGACAACCCCGAGTTCCGCCGCCACGAGGAGCTCATCAAGTTCCTCGAACAGATCTACGGGCGCGCCGTCTCCATGGAGGACACCGTTACGGTTGTGCGCTTCTCGCAGATCCTCGAGAACCCTACGGGGATGACCGAGGCCATCAAGGGGTTTGGCGGGGCACAGAACTGACGTACTTGCTGGGTGCGCACGTTGCCTCGCGCAGCTACGCCGTGGCAGCTGCGCGCGACTGCGACTGCGCGTAAAGCGTCTCAGGTGCGATGTCAGCGCCGTTGGGCCAGACGATCGTGCCAGCCTCGGTGTCGGCGCGGAGTTGCGCGAAATAGGCCGGGTCGCGCAGCGGCTCGAATACGCCGCCATAGTCGAGCAGGCGGGAGAGGTCTACGTCGGCCGTCGTGCCGTCCTCGAACCGGACACGCACCTTGTATCCGGCCAGCGGCTGGGCCTCGGTGAGAAGGGGTGTGCTGCGCATGGACGCAATGTTAGAGCGCTTAGCGCAGTGGCTCAATTGGAGCAAGCGGCTGGTGGTGGCGCGCACGGACCCAGTTCTCACGGTAGCTCGGACCGGTGCGTCTTCGCCCACTCGACCACGAGCCGCTGCCCACGGGGCGGCAGTCCCCCTGCGAGGATCGCAAGGCTCTCAATGTCGACGGTCGCCTCGTCTCCGCCATAGCTGGCGTGGAAGTGTGGACGCCCGCCGTGGTGCGCCTCGTCGTGATACATCCAGATCACGATCCCGTAGAACGCGCTGATGCGTGGCATCAAGCACCCCGCCCAAGGCATCCGTAGGTTGCCCAGGCGATATGGGCGCGTTGCGTCAGGCGCCGACAGGGCGACCGGCTCCAGGGCGTCATGGTCGCGCAAACTACTCACTGCCCCCGATGCCCCAGTCGATCGGCCCGGAGCTTTGATCCTGCCGCAAAACCCGGCAGTCCAGTCCCCCGTCTGCCAGGTGGGCTTGAACTCTGCCCAGTTTCCTATATATTGAGCGTACAGTTGGCAGTCTCGCTATGAGAGTGCCAAGCATGTACAGAGGCGGTTCGCCCAGTCAATAGAGGGCCGTGGATCGCCGGTCGCATTCTCTAGACGGAGGTTTTTCAACATGAAGCTCAAGCCCCTGGGCGATCGTCTGATCGTGCGGGCGATCGAGGAGGAGCTGACCACCGCGAGTGGCCTCGTCCTGCCCGACACCGCGAAGGAGAAGCCGCAGAAGGGCGAGGTCCTTGCCGTCGGCGACGGCAAGATCGATGACAACGGCAAGCGCGTCCCGCTGGACGTCAAGGAGGGCGACGAGGTCCTCTACAGCAAGTACGGCGGGACCGAGATCAAGGTCGACGGGGAGGACCTGCTCGTGTTGCGCGAGTCGGACGTCCTCGCCAAGGTCGCCTAAGGAGATTGATATGGCTCACAAGGAACTGAAGTACGGCTCGGAGGCGCGCAAGTCGCTCGAGGCGGGCGTCGACGCTGTCGCCGACGCGGTCAAGGTCACGCTCGGCCCCAAGGGCCGCTACGTGGTGCTCGACAAGAAGTTCGGCGCGCCGACCATCACCAACGACGGCGTCACGATCGCCCGCGAGATCGAGGTCGAGGACGTCTTCGAGAACCAGGGCGCGCAGCTGGTGCGCGAGGTGGCCACCGCCACCAACGACGTCGCCGGCGACGGCACCACCACGGCGACCGTGCTCGCGCAGGCGATCGTCAAGCAGGGCCTCAAGAACGTCGCCGCGGGCGCCAACCCGCTGGCACTCAAGCGCGGGATCGAGAAGGCGGTCGACGAGGTCGTCAAGAACATCGCCTCGCAGTCCAAGGAGGTCTCCGGCAAGGACCAGATCGCGCGCGTCGCGACGATCTCCGCCGGCGACGAGGAGATCGGCGACGTGATCGCCGACGCGATCGAGAAGGTCGGCAAGGACGGCGTCGTCAACGTCGAGGAGGGCCAGACGTTCGGCATGGACCTCGAGTTCACCGAGGGCATGCAGTTCGACAAGGGCTACATCTCGCCGTACATGGTCACCGACCAGGACCGCATGGAGGCGACCCTGGAGGACCCCTACATCCTGATCGCCAACTCCAAGATCGGCTCGGTGCGCGACGTGCTGCCGGTGCTCGAGGCCGTGATCCAGTCGGGCAAGCCGATCCTGATCATCGCCGAGGACGTCGAGGGCGAGTCGCTCGCGACGCTCGTCGTCAACAAGCTGCGCGGGACGTTCACCGGCGTGGCCGTCAAGGCGCCTGGCTTCGGCGACCGCCGCAAGCGGATGCTCGAGGACATCGCGATCCTGACCAACGGCGAGGTGATTACGGAGGAGATGGGGCTGAAGCTGGAGAACACCCAGCTCTCCCAGCTCGGGCGCGCCCGTCGCGTGGTCGTCGCCAAGGACACGACCACGATCGTCGACGGCGCCGGTGACGCCGAGGCGATCAAGGGCCGCATCAACCAGATCAAAGCCGAAATCGAGAACACCGACTCGGACTTCGACCGCGAGAAGCTGCAGGAAAGGCTCGCAAAGCTCTCCGGCGGCGTCGCCGTCGTGAAGGTCGGCGCGGCCACCGAGACGGAGATGAAGGAGAAGAAGCACCGCGTCGAGGACGCGCTGCAGGCCACCCGCGCCGCGCTCGAGGAGGGCATCGTGCCCGGCGGCGGCGTCGCGTTGCTGCAGGCCTCCGCGTCGATCACGGTGAGCGACAACGGCGCCTCCGCCGACGGCTCCGACGACGAGCGCACGGGCGCGCGCATCGTGCTCCGCGCGCTCGAGGAGCCGCTGCGCCAGCTCGCCGAGAACGCCGGCCTGGAGGGCTCGGTCGTCGTCAACGACGTGCGCAAGGCCAAGAAAGGCCAGGGCCTGAACGCATCGACCAACGAGATCGTCGATCTCGTTGCCGAGGGCATCATCGACCCGGCGATGGTCACGCGCTCGGCGCTGCAGAACGCCGCGTCGATCGCCAAGAACATCCTCACCACCGAGGCGATCGTCGCCGAGGTGCCCGAGAAGGAAGGCGCCGGCGGCGGTGGCGGCATGCCGGACATGAGCGGGATGATGTAGGCAGGCGTCCAGCGCGCGCGCCTGCGCTCAGGTAGCGGGCACGACGTCCGATGGGAGTTACGGAGGACCCGGCACGACGCCGGGTCCTCCGTCGGTCAAGCGTCCGGGCCTTCAACCACCGGTCTTGGGCCTTCAAACCGACGGTCCGGGTCCTACGGCCGGGTGTAGGTCGCCGAGACCACTCCGGCCGCTGGCGAGCGGCCCTGGGGGATCTTTCCGGTCAGATTGTGAAATAGGGCGACGCTCTTGAGCGCGGGACTTGCGCGAATGCGCGGCGGCAGCGCGAGCAGCTCGAACTCGTAGTGCCCGGTCTGGCCCGCCGCCGGACAGATCGAGTAGCCCGTCTTGCCATCGCTGTCCTGCTCGAGGAAGGCCCCGCGCGGAATCTCGCCGGCGCGTAGGCTGTGCAGCCGAGGGTTCACGCCCGCCATCGCCCACGTGATCTTCCCTGACAGCCGACCCGACTTCCCGCGCGTGACATCGACGGCGAACAGCGCGAGTTCTTCGACATCGGACGGCACCGTCCCCCAGCTGAGGGGCGGGGAGATGTTCCTGCCGGCGCACGTGTAGAGCGCCGCCAGCCTGGTGCCGTGGATCGCCGAGCTGCTGAGCTTCACGGGGACGGTCTTGGTGATCGGGGGCAGTTTCAGGCTGTGGGCCGTGGTGGAGCCGCCGCAGCCGCCCAATGCGACGGCGGCCAGCAGCAGCGCGGACAGTGACATCGCGGTGTTCGCTCGTCGCATGGGTCTACCTCCGCCTGTAGAAGGCGATCAAACTACCGTGTGCGTTGACAGGATTCGAGCTCTTGCGACTGGACAGCGCGGTGATGACCGAGCCGCCGTTGAAGTCTGGCGCGATGCTGACACCCGCCGGTAGGCCGTAGAGCTCGAATATGTACTGCGCCGTCGTGCCCTTCTTCGGGCACAGCGAGTAACGCTTCTTGTTGTCGCTGGCAGCGCCGACGTGCGCTCCCGCCGGCAGCTGGCCGGCGGCAAGCCGGTGCAACGCCGGATTCACACCGGAGACGGCCCAGTCGATGCTCACCGAATAGGCACGCGAGCTCGGCACCGGTGTGAGGCCGACGAGGAACAGCGCGAGTTCCCTGGTGCCGGCCGGCACGGCTCCCCATTCCAGCGGCGGATGGATGTCCTTCCCGTCGCACGTGTACAGCGCGGGCACAGACCTGCCGGCCATCGCGGCGCTTTTCAGGGGTACGACCGCCTCCTTGTGCGTGGAGGTGGCGGAGCCGCCGCAGCCCGCCAGCGCGAGCGCCGCCGACAGCGCGATGCCAAACGTGGTGATCGCCGGTGTTCGTCGCATCTAGCGCTTGTATTGGGAGACAATCCGAGTCAGCTGGGCTTGGGGCCTGTTCCATAAACAGGGTCCTACAGGGGGAGCACGCTATCTCCCGACGGAGCGAATGCCAAGTGATTCCCGGAACTGTTTCTAGGCCGCAGCTTCCGGCCGGCTGTCCCGTCATCCGTAGTAGCGGGCGACGACCTGCAGCTGGCTGAAGACGTCGTGTCCAAGGAACAGAATGACCATCGCGGCCCCCACCGCCGGCGCCCACCGGCGCCCGGCGCCGCGCACCGCCAGGGCGATCACGGCGCCCAGCAGCGGGATCATCGGCAGCAGGTAGCGCGGCTCGCCGAACGACAGTTCGTGTTCGATCAGGTCGGAGCGATACGACGAGAACCCGATCATCAGCAGCAGCCCGAGGAGGATCGCGGCGTAGACGCCGAGCTCCGGCAGGCGCGCCCTGAGCGCGTCGCGCCGCGCGTAGAGCTCGCGGCCGCAGAGCAGCGCGACCGCCCCCGCCAGCACCAGCGCGACGTTGTCGACCCAGGAGGGAAACATCGTGTCCATCCAGCCGTACAGACCCACCGAGCGATCGAACCACACTTCCCGCATCGGGAACATCCCCCTGAAGTACTGCGTCATGCCCGGCAGGCGCGGCAGGAACATCTGCCACGTGTAGCTGAGCTCTTTCAGGATCACCGCCGGGGTGATGCTCCCCGTGCTTTCGGAGACGGCTTTGACCGCCGCTTCATGCGACAGGACGTTGCGCAGCACGTAAAACAGCGCCGGCACGATGCCGATCCCGGCCGCGATCGCAGGCGCCACCAGCCCCCGCCGGCCGTGGCGGCGCGCTTCGCGCACCGCAAGCACGAGCAGGCCCACGAATGCGCCAAACGCGAACCCGATGAAGTTGAGCTTGGTCAGAAAGCCGACCACGATCAGCGCCCCGAGCGCGATCGCCAGACGCCGGCCGAGCCCCCGGCGGAACGCCCGCGCCAGGCACACGAGCACCGCCGCGCACACCGTGAACAGCATCACGTCCGGGTTCACGGTGCCCGACATGAACCCCAGCAGCGGCTGTAGCGCGACACACGTCGCCCCGACGGTCGCGGCCCACGGCACGCGCGGCAGCAGCTCGCGCAGGAAGAGGAAGCTCAGCAGCGCCGTGATCGCCGCGAGCAGCGCTCCGAACAGCCTCATCAGCTGCAGTTTGGTGAGCGGATTGGCGCCGCCCAGGTAGTAGGGGATCACCTCTAGCGTGTAGTACAACGGCGCCTCGGTCGACACGCGTCCGGCTTCCCCGCCGGTCTTCAGCGAGGCGCCGGCGTTGGCTTCTTCGGTGAGGGCCCGCTGCTGTTCCATCGAGATGAGGGCCGGCGCAAACGGCGTGAACCTCACCTGGTAGTAATGCTCCGCTTCCATCAGACGAAGCTCCTCGGTCGGGTACGGGTCTTCTCCGTTCTGCTTTTCAGGCAGCGTGTGCGCTTCGGCGAGGAGCGCGACATATGAGAAGTGGTCGATCTCGTCTTTTCCCTGAAACGGCGGCGTTATCACCGACCAGGCCGACGCGTTCAGCAGCGCGATCAGCGCGCACGTCCAAGCGGCTGCGGGCACGCGCCCGAGCGCCGCTCCCACGGCGTTCGTCAGCCGCCACGGCCACGTCTGCGCGGTCGAGCGGCGAGCGGCGCGCTCGCGTTCACGCCTGCGCCTGCGCAGCTGGGGCCGGGAGCCGACAGAGGCCCCTTTCGGCGGCGGGGCTCCGGCGGGCGCCCTGCTCACGGCAGCTCCCGCCACGTCAGCCGCAGCGCCAGCGCGCCGGCCGCGAGCGTCAGCGCCGCGACGAGCAGCGCGATCCACGTGCCGCTGTAGGAGCGGCCGAGCCCCATGTGCCGCGCCACCGTCAGGATCAGCGACCACCACGAGCTCTTGCCCGCGCCGAGGTATTCGACGCCCATCCTGCCGCCCAGATTCTGTCTTTCGCCTATCGCGGCGGTCGGTGAGGGCGAGTCCCCGACCTGGTCCATCGAGGCCGCCTCCTGTCTGGGGGAGGGGTTGCCGAGCACAAGGATCGGCTGGCTGTTCGGCCCGATGCCGAAGCACAGGTCGACCCCCGAGGTCGAGTGATCGACGGGCTTCACGGGCACCGTGACCGAGTCGCTCGTCCAGTCGGCGCCGCGACTGCCTTCGGTGAGGACCTGCGAGCCGCTGTAGACCCGCACGTGCACGTTGGCGCCATAGAACGCCCACAGCGCCAGACGGATGCCCGTGACGCCCGCGGGCAGCGCTTCGTCGGGTTGGCAGATCGCGAAGTCGCTCGCCGAGCTGGTCAGCAGTCGGTTGTTCGCGTCGCCCCCCGGCTCACCCACCCGCAGGACACGCGGCGGGGAGCGCGTGAGCGTCACCGCACCGACCGCGGCCAGCAGCGCCACCCCCACGGCCAGTGTGACTGTGACCTTTCTCATCGGCTGCGCGCAAGCATGCTGGTCGTGTGAGATATGTCAATCGCGCCTTCTGCGAACGTGTGAAACAGGGCTGCAGACGCCGATCCGCGTCTCCGACTCGCTCGGCTCACCCCGACGCTCCGCCTTCACCTCCGCGGCCGCCTGAGACTCCGCGTGGCTGTGCCGCAGCCGGGGTGTACGCTCGCCAGGCCAATGAGCTCTCCGGTCCTCGACGACGTGCTGAGCTCCGCCGAGGCCGGCGGCAGGGTCATTCGCGGCAGCGTGTGGCGGCTGGCAGGCAACGCCGCGGGCATCGTCGCCGGTCTCGGCACCGCGACACTGCTGCTGCGCCACCTCGGAGTGGCGCAGTCCGGGCGCTACGTCACGGTGATGTCGCTGGTCGCGATCGCCTCCAGCGTCGTCGACCTCGGGCTCAACGTCAGCGCCAGCCGCGAGCTGGCGATGCGCGCGCGCGGCGGCCGCCGCGCGCTGATGGCCAACATCCTCGGCCAGCGCCTGTGGATCACGCCGATCGCGCTGCTCGCGATTGTCTCCTTCGCGGCGCTCGCCGGGTATCCGGCCAGCATGGTGCTCGGCACGGTGCTGGCCGGGGGCGGCCTGTACGTCATGGCGCTGGCCGACGCGCTGCTGCTGCCGCTGACCGTCGAGCTGCGCAACGCCGGGCTGGCGTTCGTCGACTTCCTCAAGCAGGCCGTCACGCTCGCATGCGTGGCGCTGCTCGTGGCGCTGGGCGCCAGCCTGACGCCCTTCTTCGCGGTCCTGGCCGTCGCCGCCCTGGCTGTCGTGGCGGTGACGCCGCTGCTCGCCGGCTGGGATGCGTTCGTGCTGCCACGCCTGGATCGCACAGAGCAGCGGATGCTGCTGGGCAGGGCGCTGCCGCTGGCCGGCGCGCTCGTGATCGGGCAGGTCTACTTCCGCCTGGTGATCCTGTTCATGTCGCTCGTCTCGAGCTCCCGGCAGACCGGCTACTTCGGAGGGTCGCTGCGCGCGATGGAAGCGCTGGTCAGCATTCCCATCCTGCTCGCCGGGGTCGCGCTGCCGGTGCTGGCGGCGGCGGCCAGAGACGATCGCGCGCGACTGCGCTACGCGATCGAGGGTCTCAGCGAGGGCGCCGTCATCGCCGGCGTGCTGATCGTGCTCGTCACCGCACGCGCCGCCGAGCCGGTGATGGCGCTGATCGGCGGCCACGCCTTCCGCCCCGCCGGCGCCGTGCTGCGCATCCAGGTCGGCGCGCTGCTGTTCGGCGCGCTCGTGCAAATCTGGGCGGTGTCGCTGGTCGCGCTCGGCCGCCAGCGCGAGCTGATCCTCGCCAACGCGCTCGGCCTGATCGGCCTCGCCGTCTTCGCCGCTGCGCTCGTCGGCCCCTATGGCGCGCAGGGCGGAGCGGCCGCGAGCGTGCTCGGCGACGCGCTGCTCGCGTCGCTCATCCACTGGCGGCTGCGCGCGTGCTCCGTCACCGTGGCGGTGCGCGCCCGCTTCCTCGGCAGGGTCGCGCTCGCGGCCGCCATCGCCAGCGCCGCGCTCGTCGTTCCCGGTGTGCCCGATCTCCTCGCCGCGGCGCTCGCCGGCGCGCTGTTCCTGGGCGTCGGCCAGCTGATCGGCATGGTGCCCGACGAGGTCCACGACGCGCTGTGGTCGCGCCGGCGTCTCCCAAGAGAGAGAGACAAGATCTAGCGGCGCCAGACGAGCACGCGGGCGCGGCCGCCCGCGGACGTTGTCGTGCCCGCGCGCGTCGGTCAAGATGACGCAGCCGCGCTCCTCCCTCCACAAGGAGTCACGTCTGTCATGTCCATGCCCGCGCTTTCGGTCGTCATCCCGGTCTTCAAAGAGCCCGAGTGGATCGGCCGCACGATCGACGACGTCGCGTTGGCAGTCGAGCGCTCCGGGTTCGACCGCGCCGAGGTGGTCGTGGTGGTCGCCGACCAGGAGACGCGGGCGGCGCTCGCCGAGCTGGATCCGCCGCTGCCGCTGCGCGTGCTCGACGAGCAGCGGCCCGGGCGCTTCGCCGCCCGCCGGCAGGGCGTCGAAGCGGCCACCGGCGAGCTCGTGCTGCTGCTCGACGCGCGCGTGTCGGTGGCGCCCGACGCGCTGCGCTTCGTCAGCGACCGGATCGAGGACGAGCATGACCTGCCGATCTACTCCGCGCACATCGACTTCAACCTCGACAGCCCATACGGGCGCTTCTGGAGCGTGATCATCCCGCTCGTGTGGTGGCGCTACTACTCCCAGCCGCGCACCACCAGCTTCGGCCTCGACGAATACGACCGCTACTCCAAGGCCACCACCTGCTTCCTGGCCCCGCGCGCGATGCTGCTGGAGGCCAACGCCGAGTTCGACTCCTACTACGACGACGTGCGCCACGTCAGCGACGACACCGGCCTGATTCGCCTGCTCGCCGCCCGCCAGCCGATCAACGTCTCGCCGCACTTCGCCTGCACCTACTCCGCGCACGAAGGCTACCGCGCGTTCATGCACAACGTCTTTCACCGCGGCAAGACGTTCGTCGACAGCTACGGCCGGCCCGGAACACGATTCTTCCCGCTCGTGCTCGCCTACTTCCCGCTCAGCGTGCTCGCTGCCGCGACCGCGCTGCGCCGACCGCGCCTGGGCCTGAAGGCGGCCGCCGTCACCCCCGTGCCGTTCGCCGCCACCGCCGTGGCGCTTCATCGCGGCCGCGCCACCGTCGCGTCGGCCGCCTGGGTCGGGCCCAACTGGCTGGCGGCGATGTGCGCCGGCCTCTGGTACGGGCTCTCGTTGGCGCTGCGCGCGCGCTTCGGCCGCGGCGAGCACTGACCGCGAGGGGACGCTCAGACCGTCACCCTTCGAGCGCCGTCCGCGCTCACGCGGTCGGGTGTGCTGCTGTGCCGACGCCCGCGCCGCCTGCGCCGCACGGCGGTAGCCAGCGCCAGCGCCAGCAGCAGCGCGGCCGATGCGCCGGTCACGATTCGGCCCAGCACCACCGGCGCGCTGAGCTGCGCGCTCAGTTCGATCGGCACGGGCTGGGATCCGCTCGTGGCGCGTTCGAGCGCCAGGTCGCCTTCGCGAGTCAGCCCGACGACGCGCACCCCGCCCCCGACGTGGACCAGGTTCGGACCGCCCACGATGTTCGTGGCAAACGGCTGCCCGTCCGCGGGGAGCCGGGCCACGCCCGCGATCCGATTGTCCTTCACCGACGTTGGCGCGAACGCGATCCCGCCGGTCGTGGCGAGGAACGGGAGAGCGCGATCGCCATAGTTGTTTTCCGCGTTCCACGATTTGGGCAGGACCGTCGGCGGGCCGCGCAGCGCTTCGGCGCGGTTGTCGTAGGACTGCGGGGGTATGTGTGTGTTGGGCGCCCACAGCTGCCACACGCTGAGCGCCACGCCGAACGCGACGGCGAGCCCCAGCCCGACGCGCAGCCCGCGGTCTGAGCGTGTGGCGCGGCCGTTCTGCGCGCGGCGGGTGAGCGCCAGCGCGCCCAGCAGCACCAGTCCCGAGCAGGCCAGCGTCACGTAGGTCTGCAGCCGGTAGGCGAACTGGATCTGCTGGAACAGCTTCGGCAGCAGCGAGTAGGCGGATTCGGACATGATCAGCACGAGCAGCCCGACCAGCGCAATCAGCGCCGTCGCCGCGCCGGCACGCAGGCGCCGTTCGCGCCACATCAGTGGCAGCGCGAGCAGTCCCCAGACGAGCGCCAGCACCGGAGCCTGGACGTACAGCGCCGGAGTTTCGGACTTGCTCGGCACCGTTCGCAGCGGGTCGAAGATCACGCCCACGGTGTTGAAGAAGCCCGTCGCGCTCCAGGGGATTTCGTAGCCGCTGATCAGCGTTTCGTGCCCGTAGCTCACGTCTGGGAGCAGAAACCAGCCGTTCAGGCCGACGCCGAGCACGATCAGCCCCGCGACGGCGGCCATCCGCCGCCATGGCAGCGCGCGGGAGCGCCCGCTCAGCAGCCAGTAGACGGCGAGCGCCGCCAACGTGACCGCCGTCCCCCACAGCAGCGTGATGTTGTGGCTGCCGCTGAACACGGTGGCCGCCGCGACCAGGCAGACGGCCGGCCCTATGCGCCAGCGGCCGCGCACCAGGCGCAGCGACGCCGCCATCGCCAGCGGCAACGCCGAGATCGCCATGAACTCCGCCCACGCTCCCCGCCCGTACAGGTCCGTGACGTAGTACGCGCTCGTCACGAACACCAGCGCCGGGGCGTGCGCCAGCACTCCTTTGACACCGAGCTGGCGGGCCAGCCAGAACAGGCCGCCGTAGGCCGCCGCGATCGCGGCGAGCGTCACCGCTTCGAACGCCAGGATCGTCGATCCTCCGGCCGTTCCCCCGCCGAGGATCGCGGCGAGCGCTCCGGTGAGCGCGAACAGCGTTCCGCCGTAGAACGCGAACAGCGGATCGAACACGCCGAACTTCTGCGTCTGCAGGAACAGCGTCGGATGCAGGTATGTGGCGATCGCGTGCTGCTGATAGCCGCTGAGCCACAGGTCGTTGGTGAAGTCGGGCGCGAAGCCGTTGTGGGTGAACAGCATCGGCGAGGCGATCAGCAGCACCGCGAGCGTCGCGATCGCGACGTCCACGACCAGCGGCTTCGAGTGCCGCCGCCGAGTGATGCTCAGCATTGTGTCGTCTCCTCGCGTCGCAGCGCATCGAGTGACGGACGCGCCGCGGAGCGCCGCCGCCCGCGCCGTACGGTGGCGGCCAGCGCCAGCGCCAGGAGCAGCGCGGCCGATGCGCCGGTCACGATTCGGCCCAGCAGCACCGGCGCGCTGCGCCGCGCGCTCAGTTCGAACGGCACGGGCCGCGATCCGCTCGCGGCGCGTTGGAGCACCAGGTCGCCTTCGGCGGTCCGTCCGACGACGCGCACGCCGCCGCCGACGTGAACCAGGTTCGGGCCGCCGGCGATGTTCGTGGCAAACGGCTGCCCGCCCGCGGGGAGCCGGGACACGCCCGCGAGCCGATCGTCCTTCACCGACGCCGCTTCGAACGTGCCGCTCGTCGTCGTGGTGAGGACCGGAAGGTTGCGATCGCCGAAGGCGTCCCCCAGGAAGAACGATTTGGGCACGACCGCCGGCGGGCCGCGCAGCGCTTCGGCTCGGTCGTCGTAGGAGTTCGGGGGTATGTGCGTGTTGGGCGCCCACAGCTGCCACCCGCCGAGCGCCACGCCGAACGCGACCGCGAGTCCCAGCCCCAGCGTGAGGAGATGGTCCGTGCGTGTGGCGCGGGCGCTCTGTGCGCGGCGGGTGAGCGCCAGCGCGCCCAGCATGACCAGCCCCGAGCAGGCCAGCGCCACGTAGGTCTGCAGCCGAAAGGCGAACTGGACCTGCTGGAACAGCCTCGGCAACAGCAGGAAGACAGCCTGGGACATGATCACCGCGAGCAAGCCGATGAGCACGACCAGCGCCGTCGCGGCGCCGGCGCGCAGGCGTCGCTCGCGCCACACCAGCGGCAGCGCCAACAGCCCCCAGGCCAGCGCCAGCACAGGAGCCTGGACGTACAGCGCCGGAGTCGTGGACCCGATCGGCACCGTGCGCAGCGGGTCGAAGATCACGCCGAAGGTGTTGAAGAACGCCGTCGTGCTCCACAGTTCGAGTTCGCCGCTGATGAGCGTGTCATGTGCGTAGCTCACGTCGGGGAGCAGGAACCAGCCGTTGAGGCAGAGGCCGAGCGAGATCAGCCCGGCGACGGCGGCCATCCGCCGCCAGGGCAGCGTGCGGGGGAACCCGCTCAGCAGCCAGTAGAGAGCGAGCGCCAGAACCGCGAGCGTCGTGCCCCACAGCAGCGTGATGTTGTGGCTGCCGCTGAACACCACGCTCGCCGCGACCAGGCAGGCGGCCGGCCCGACGCGCCAGCCTCCGCGCACCAGGCGCAGCGACGCCGCCATCAACAGCGGCAACGCCGAGACCGCCATGAACTCCTCCCAATCTCCCCGTCCGTACAGGTTCGTGACGTAGTACGCGCTCGTCACGAACACCAGCGCCGGGGCGTGCGCGAGCGCTCCTCTCACACCGAGCTGGCGGGCGAGCCAGAACAGGCCACCGTAGGCCGCCGCGATCGCGGCGAGCGTCACCGCCTCGAACGCGAAGATAGTCGAGGGGCCGGCCGTCGCCCCGCCGAGGATCGCGGCGAGCGCTCCGGTGAGCGCGAACAGCGTCGCGCCGTAGAAGGCGAACAGCGGATCGAATATGCCGACCTGCTGCGTCTGCAGGAACAGCGTCGGATGCAGGTATGTGGCGATCGCGTGCTGTTGATAGCCGACGAGCCAGATCGCGGTGGTGAATTCGGGGGCGAAGCCGTCGTGGGTGAACAGCATCGGCGAGGCGATCAGCAGCACCGCGAGCGTCGCGATCGCGACGTGGACGACGCCGGCCCTCGGCAGCCGGGCCGCAGCGCCCTGGAGGCTGCGGCTCGTGCGCGCGCGCACGGGCGAGACGGCGACGGTCATGAGCCGGCCGCGCGATCGATCAGGAACGCCTCGGTCTCGAGCAGCGCCCGCGCCGTGCCGATCTCGTAGAAGCGCTCGCTCGCCTCGAAGCCGAACAGCTCGCCGCGTGCCGCAAGTCGCGCGTACAGCGCCGCCAGGTCGTCCTCCGGCGCCGGCGCCCGCTCGAGCGCGCCCGCCGTCAGGCCGCCGAGGCCGTAGTCGATCCAGTGCATCTCCGGCGTCGGCGAGCGCTTGTCGTAGCGGAGCACCCTGCCGTCGCGATAGACCGCGTTGGAGGTGTCCCAGCGGCCCTCGTTGCGCAGCACCGTCATCAGCGCCGGCAGGCCGCTCTCGGCCCAGCGGCGGGCCGCCGCGCGATAGTCGATCCGCAGGTAGGTGTCGCCGTAGAGGACCAGGAAGCGCTCGCCCAGCAGCGGCAGCGCGCGCCGGATCGCGCCCAGCGTGCCGTCCAGCCCCGGCTCCGCGTCGAAGCTGTAGCGGATGTCGATCCCGCAGCGCTCGTGGCCGATCCACGCCTCGATCTGCTCGCCGCGGTAGCCGACGCACAGGACCGCCTCGCGCGCGCCGTGCCCCGCCAGCAAGCGCAGCTGGTGCACCAGGAACGGCTCGCCCGCCACCTCCAGCAGCGGCTTGGGCGTATCGCGCACGCGCTCGCCCAGGCGGGTGCCGAGCCCTCCCGCCAGGATGCACACCGGCGGCAGCTCGTGCGTGTGGGGGTTGGCGCCCTCACCCATCCGCCGGCCCCTCGTAGCGGCGGGCGTCATCGCCCGTCTGCTCGTCGTCCCACCCGTGGCGGGACTCGACGATGTACTTGGGCCGGTTGCGCGATTCGTCGTAGATCCGCCCGACGTACTCGCCGATCACGCCGAGCGACAGCAGCTGGATGCCGCTGAAGAAGGCGATCACGATCACGATCGTGGGATTGCCGATCGGGAACCCCACGCCGCCGACCTTCAGGGCGAGATAGACGATTGCCACCAGGAACGCGATTCCGGACAGGGCGACGCCGAGGATCGAGATCAGCTGCAGCGGGTAGCGCGAGAACCCCACGATCCCGTTCACGCCGATCACCAGCGAGCCCCAGAAGCGGTTGTACTTGCTCGTCCCCGCCGCTCTCGGGTCGCGGTCGTAGAGCACGCTCGTCTGGCTGAATCCGACTAGGCCGACCAGCCCGCGCAGGAAGCCGTGGCTCTCCTGCAGCGCCACCACGTTGTCGACCACGCGCCGGCTCATCAGCCGGAAGTCGCCCGTGTTCGGCGGGATCTCGACGTCCGCGATCCGCTTGATCACCCTGTAGCCGAGCGCCGCGACGATCCGCTTGGGGATCGTCTCGCCGGCGCGGGTCCGTCGCTGCGCGTACACGACGTCGTAGCCCTCGCGCCAGCGCGCGATCATCTCCGCGATCATCTCGGGGGGGTCCTGCAGGTCGCAGTCGATCACCACCACCGCCTCGCCGCGCGCGGCCTCCAGCCCGGCGATCGTCGCCATCGGCTGGCCGAAGCGGCGCGAGAAGCGCAGCATCTTCACGCGCGCGTCCTGCGCGCGCAGCTCGAGCACCAGCTCCTCGGTGCGGTCCGTGCACGGGTCGACGCTGAAGATCAGCTCCCACTCCAGGTCGAGCCCCGCCATCACCTCGCGCACGCGCTCGTACACGCGGCGGACGTTGTCCTGCTCGTTGTACGCGGGCACGACCACGCTCAGCGTCTGGCGCGCCGGCCCGCCCATGCCGTCGCCCGCGCCCTCCAGCTGCGCGGAGCCCCGCAGCTGCGCCGGGCCTCGCGACTTCGCCGGGCCTCGCAGGCGCGCCGCGCCTTTCAGCTGCGTCGGCCCGCTCACGTGCGCTCCCGCGGGCGCTCGAGCACGGTCAGGCCGCGGATCCCGAACGGCAGCTCGACGCCGAGCGCGAGCAGCCGCGCCTCCACGCGGCACGCCGTGCGCCCCAGCGCGGAGTCGCCGGTGCGCCGCATGTCGTCCCTCACCCGCGCTTCGAGCGCCTCGCCGCGGAGGTGCTCGTGGCGCCGGCGGTTGCGCTGCTTGACGGCCCAGAAGGCGGGATACAAGAGCGCCCCCAGGTGCACGTCCGCCAGCACGTCGAGCCCCGCCGCCCTGGCCCTGCCGGCGAGCTCGCCCCTGGCGTAGCGGCGCTCGTGTCCGAGGAAGCGGTCGTAGTAGTCGTAGTTGCCCGGACCCACCGGCACGACCACCACCGCGCGCGCCCCCGGGCGCAGGATGCGGAAGATCTCCGCCAGCGCCCGCCCGTCGTCGGGCACGTGCTCGAGCAGGTTGGCGCTGACGACCGCGTCCACGCTTGCGTCCGCCAGCGGCAGCGCGCACGCGTCCGCCTGCAGCAGCCGCGCATCCGGGACGCTCGCGTGGGCCTTGCGCAGTCCCGCCTCCACCAGGTCGACGCCGATCAGGCTCGCGTCCGGCAGCGCGCGGCGCAGGTCCTCGAGCAGGTGCCCGGTCGAGCAGCCGACGTCGATCACCGTCGGCGCCGCAGGCAGGCGGCCCACGCGGGCGAGGATCGCGCGGCGCGTCCACACGTCGATGAAGTGCGTGCGGCTGCTCTGCTCGTGCAGCAGCTCCAGATCCTCCGACCAGTTGACATCGTGCCCGGGCGACACGTGGCTGACGAACGGCGCGCTCATGCGCGCATCCGCTCGCGTGTCGGCGCGAACAGCTCGTCGTCGATGCGCCGCAGGGTCGCCAGGTCGCGCTCCTCGGCGAGCCGCCGGCGGAAGCCGGCGTCGCGCCACGGGTCCCAGCGCGCGGAGAGCAGCTTGCCGGTGAACGGCGCGTCGGGGTCGCCCTCCAGCAGCAGGCACACCAGCTCGGCCGCCTCGCTCGCCGGCGTGCCCCCGTCCTCGAGCTCTGCGCGGGTGTGCTCGTAGTAGCCGGCGCCCGCGAGCTCGGGCCCGGCCGCGAGCGTGCCCTCGTGGATGCCGGTCGCGACGAAGCCGGGGGCCACGCAGTTGACGCGCACGCCGTCTCCCGCCAGCTCCACGGCGATGTTCTCGCTGAGGCGCACGACGGCCGCCTTGGAGGCCGCGTACGCGTCGTAGCGGGGCAGCGGGGCGGTCGCGCCGCCGCCGCTGAACGTCACCGCCGCGCCGCGCGACGCGCGCAGGCCCGGCAGGCACGTGTGGATCGCCAGCAGCGTGCCGAGCACGTTGATCTCCAGCGTGCGGCGGAAGTCCGCCACCGCGTAGCTGCCGATCGGGCCCACGGGCGCGAGCACGGCGGCCGCGCACACCACACCCTGCACGTCGTGCAGGTGCGGAGCGAGCCGCTCCCAGGCGGCGGCGTCGGCGACGTCCATCGCAAACGCCTCGTGGCCCTCGCCGGGAAGCTCCTCGCGCGCGCGGCGCAGCGCGTCCTGCTCGCGCGCGAGCAGCGCCACCCGCCACCCGCGCCCGGCGAGCGCCTGCGCGGTCGCGCGGCCGATTCCGCGCGAGCCGCCCGTGACGAGCACGCGCCGCGGGCTCAAGGCGACACCGCCTCGCGCATCCGCGCGTACGGGCCGCTCGCGTAGGCCGCCTCGATCTGCTCCCACGCGTAGCGGGCGTCGTGCAGGTCGCCGTTCAGCAGGCGCTCGTCCCCGCCCGCGATCGCCTCGCGGAAGCTCGCCCACTCGCGCTGCCACGAGCCGTCCTCGTCCGGGTAGTCGATCTCCCGCACCCGCGGCGGGCCCAGCTCGGGTCCCATCCGGTAGATGCGCAGGCGCTGGCGCCCGTAGGAGCGGACCAGCCCGTCGACCTGGAGCTTGGCGGTGCGGCAGTAGAGCTCCAGCGAGAACAGGTTCTTCCACTCGGTCCAGCTCACGTGCAGCAGCGCCCACGGGTCGGTGCGCGAGTGCGCCTCGCCGAGGATCAGCGCCGCGTTGTCCTCGACCGGCATGTCCCAGAAGTGGGTGCGCAGCAGCGCCGAGTGCAGCGGCAGCGGGCCGGCCAGCCAGTGGCTCAGGTCGAGCAGGTGCATGCCCTGGTCGACCAGCTCGCCCCCGCCCGAGCGGTCCGGGTCGGCGCGCCACTCGCGCTCGTAGCCGGGGCGCCCGCCGTGGCCGTAGCGCGCGCGCAGGTACATGAGCTCGCCGTGGCGCCCGCTGTGGACCTCCTCGGCGGCGCGGGCGATCCCCGGGTGAAAGCGGTGGTTGAACCCGACCTTGACCAGGCGCCCGCTCTCGCGCCGGCACTCGATCAGGCGCTCGATCTGCGCGAGCGACACGCCCGCGGGCTTCTCCACGAGCACGTGCGCGCCCGCCCGCAGGGCCTGCTCGGCGAGCTCCGCGAGCCGGTCGTGGACGGTGGCCACGACGACGACCTCGGGCTCCGTCGCGAGCAGCTCCTCGACGCTCGCGCACGCCCGCGCGCCGTGGCGCTCGGCGAGGCTCGCCGCGGCCGACTCGTCGAGGTCGCAGCACGCGAGCAGCTCGTCCTCTGGCGCGAGCGCCGCCGCGCGCTTGGCTCCGATCAGCCCGCAGCCGACGATCGCCACGCGCAGGCCGTTCATGTGTACTCGCCGGCGTAGGCGCCGCAGAACTCGAAGTCGAACGCGAGCTCGGCCGCGCCCGCCGTCGCCATCGCCTGCCTGACGTCCTCCGGTCGCGGCGCGTAGACGAGCAGGAAGCCGCCGCCGCCGGCGCCGACCAGCTTGCCGCCGAGCGCGCCGCTGCGCCGGGCGAGCGTGTAGAGGCGGTCGATGTGCCCGTCGGTCATCCCCGGCGAGCGCCGGCGCTTGTGCTCCCAGTGCTCGTGCAGCAGTTCCGCGTAGCCCTCCAGGTCGCCCGTGGTCAGCAGCTCGCGGCTGCGCAGTCCGAGTTCCTTGGTGTGGTGCAGGTTCTCGATCATCTCCTGCTCGCCCGCCTTCGAGCGCTCGTCCTGGTCGGCCAGCACCGCCGAGGCCGCGCGCGCCTCGCCGGTGAAGAACAGCAGCAGGTGGTCGCGCAGCCGCCGCAGCACGTTCGGGTCGAGCTCGAGCGCCTCCACGTCGACGGCGCCGTCCGGGTGGAACGTGTACGCGCAGATGCCGCCGAAGGCGGACACGTAGGGGTCCTGCTTGCCGACCGGCTCGCGCAGCACCCCCATCTCGATCTCGCACGCCGCCTCCGCCAGGTCTCCCGGGGTGATCGACGTGCGCCGCGCGTAGGCCAGGCCCTTGAGCAGGCAGACGGTGTACGCCCCCGAGGACCCCATCCCGGTGCCGGCCGGCACGTCCGCCAGCGAGGCGATCTCCAGGGGGTTGCCGTGCCAGTGGCGCAGCAGCGTCTCGCGCAGGATCGGATGGCGGATCTCCGCGATCTCGTCGACCTCCTCGAGCTCGGAGTACTTCATCCGGTAGCGGCGCTGGAAGACCGTGTGCGTGAGCATGTACACGTACTTGTCGATCGCGCCCGACACGAGGAAGCCGCCGTGCTCGCCGTAGTAGGAAGGCAGGTCGGTGCCGCCGCCGCCGAGTGAGATCCGCAGCGGGGCGCGGCTGAAGATCATGCCCACCGTGCCGCTCCGTCCTGCGCCGCGACCTGCTCGCGCCAGGCGTACTCGTTCGCGTCCAGCCAGTCCAGCGTGCGCACGATGCCCTCCTCGATCGTCAGCCGCGGGCGCCATCCGAGCGCGCGGATGCGCGCCGTGTCGAGCAGGATCAGCGGGCTGTCGCCCGTCCACCCCCGCCGCCCGCCGCTGTGCTCGATCGCCGGCGAGAGCGAGAGGCGCTCGGTGATGATCCGCACCGAGTCGTCGACGACCACCGTTTCCTCGGTGCCCAGGTTGTAGATGTGCGCGCCGGGCTCCTCGCGATGGCGCTCGGCGGCCGTCAGCATCGCGGCGATGCAGTCCTCGACATACAGGTAGGACTTCTCCTGGCGGCCGTCCCCGAGCACCAGCAGCCTGGTCGGGTCGCGCCTGAGCGCGCGGTAGAAGTCGAACACGTGCCCGTGCGTGTAGCGCTCGCCGAGGATCGAGACGAAGCGGCAGATCAGCCCGGTGAAGCCGTAGCCGGCGGCATAGGCCTCGATCATGCCCTCGCCCGCCAGCTTGGAGGCCGCGTACAGCGAGGTCTGCACCGGGAACGGCGCGTCCTCGGGGGTGGGGAACACCTCGGGCTCGCCGTACACCGAGCCGGTGGAGGAGAACACGATGCGGCTGACGCCCTGCGCGCGCATCGCCTCCAGCACGCCCGCGGTCGCGATCGTGTTCTGCTCGAGGTCGCGTCGGGGATGTCGCAGGCCGTCGCGCACGTCGGCGTTGGCCTGCAGGTGAAAGACCCAGTCACAGCCCGCGACCGCGTCTTCGAGCACGGCCATGTCGAGCACGTCGCCCTCCACCAGCCGCACCCCGGGACGGCCGAGCGCGCCGGCCACGAACTCGCGCCGGCCGGCGCGGAAGTCGTCGACGATCACGACCTCCACCCCGTCGCCGCTCAGCCGGTCGGCGAGGTTGCTGCCGATGAACCCGGCTCCGCCGGTGATGCACGCCCGCCTCATCCGCGCCCCATCGCTACAGCGTGAAGCCCGCGGCGATCGCGTCGCCCTGGAACATCCGCACCGTCTCGAGCGAGTACTGCTCGAGATCCTTGCCGAGGCAGCCGAGCTTCTTCAGCAGGTCGTGGGTGATCGTGATTATGTGACAGCCGACCTGGTCGGCCTGCACCAGGTTGAGGATCTCGCGGGGCGAGGCCCAGATCAGCTCCGAGCGCGGCGCCTGCAGCATGATCTCCACCGAGCGCGCCATGATCGGCAGCGGGTCGACGCCGGCGTCGGCGATCCGCCCGGCGAAGACGGATATGTATGAAGGCGCGCCATCGCTGACCGCCGCCGTGATCAGCTCCACCTGCGCTGTGGTGAACAGAGCGGTGACGTTGACCTTCACCCCGCCCTCGGAGAGCTCGCGCACGAGCGGCGCCATCGACTCGCCGGTGGTGGTGGTGACGGGGATCTTGACGTACACGTTCTCTCCCCACGAGGCGATCAGGTGTGCCTGGCGGCGCATCTCCCGCGCATCGTCGGCGAACACCTCGAAGGAGATGGGATGTGTGTCAATGCGCTCCAGCAGGTCCCGCGCGAAGCGCTCGTAGTCGGTGAGCCCGACCTGGTGCATCAGCGTCGGGTTGGTGGTGAATCCCGCGATGCGCGGGTTCTCCGCGAGGGCGAGGATGCCGTCGAGGTCGGCGCCGTCTGCGAAGATTCGTGTCGAGATCTGATCGAGCATGGTGAATCACTCCGAGGCGGATCACCATAACGACGCTAGTCAGATGCGACTGTCTCTGACATCCGCGCGGCCAGCATGGTCGCGGCCTCGGTGAGGCTGTCGGCGACCAGGTCGGGCGTAATCGCCTGCAAACGCTTGTGAATGCTGTCGGGATGGCGAATCTGGATGGTCATGCAGCCGGCCGCTTCACCTGCCGTGATATCGGCGTCTGTGTCTCCGACCATCCACGAGGCGCCCAGGTCGATCCCGAGGGTGCGCGCCGCGTCGAGCAGCATCCCGGGTGCGGGCTTGCGACAGTCACACGGGCCGGCGAGCCCGGGCACGACTCCGTGCTCGTGGTGCATGCACATACGCGAGGCCGCCAGGATCACGCCACGCTCGCACAGCAGATCGACCACGCGGTCGTGCACGGCGAGCAGCCGCTCGACGGTGACGCTGCCCTTGGCGGCGGCGGGCTGGTTTGTGACACACACCAGCAGGAAGCCGAGCTCCGCCAGGCGCGCTGCCGCCGCGGCGGCACCCGGCACGAGGCGCACGTCGGCGATACGCAGCGGCGACTCGGGCGCTCCGGTGACGGGATCGGGGACGAGCTCGTTCAGGACACCGTCCCGATCGAGGAACACCGCGGCGCGGCCGTGCGCGCTGCTCATCGCGACGCGCGCCTACGCATTGGCGGCGGCGAGCGACTCCCAGTGGCCCGCTTTGACGGCCAGCTCGGGGTGCGAGACGAGCGCGTGCCACACGACCGCCTGGAAGGACTCGACCAGGGGGGTGCGCAGCGACGGCGGCGGCTCGAGCAGGATCGCGACGTCGGCGAGCTCGGCCAGCGTGCCGCCGGGGGCGCCGACGACGCCGTAGATCGCGGCGCCGGCGTCGCGCGCGGCCTCCATCGCGCGCACGAGGTTGGTCGAGACGTTGTGCTCGCGCGAGCCGCCGCCGACCGAGAACACGAGCAGGCCGTCGTCGGCGCGCAGGCGCGAGATCTCGAGCCAGCCGCTGAACGACGCCTCCCAGCCGTCGTCGTTCGTGCGCGCCGTCAGCTCGGAGACGTTGTCGGCCGGCGAGTAGCTCTCCAGCGCGCACAGCTTGCGGAAGTCGTTGACCGCGTGCGAGGCATGGCCGGCGCCGCCGCCCACTCCCAGCACGAACAGCCGCCCGCCGCGAGCCCGGACCGCCGCGAGCCCGCGCGCCATTTCGTCGATCTGCTCGGGATCGGTGGACTCGGCCAGCGCCGCCGCGGCCGCGAGGTAGCCGGCGCTGTGCGCGTCTTCCCGCGGGGCGTGGGGCACGATCGGGCTCATCGCACGCTCGCCTCACGCACGCGCTCGCCCGCCGGCAGATCGGCTTCCAGGCGCCCGCCGGTCGCCGCCGTGCCCGCGCGGGGCTCCTGCGCGGGCAGGTACTCGCCGAGCGCGTCCGGATGCCCGCGGTGCTCGGCGAGCAGCGCGACCTCCTGCAGCAGCACCACGACGCGGCGCTCGAGGTTGCTCACACGCACGGAGAAGTGCAGGAGCATGAAGGCGATGAAGATGATGCTGAAGAAGTACAGCGTGCTGGCCTGCGAGTCCGCTCCGATGAGGTGGGCGAGGTCGCGCAGCAGCCCGCCCCAGGCCGCCAGCAGCAGCAGCGTCAGGGCGGTGGCGACCCACAGCACCGAGTACTCCTCCTTCAGGCGGCGGCGGCGGACGAGCTCGACGACGAACACGAGCAGCGCGAAGCTGCCGGCGATGGCGATGATCCGCAGGTTGGTGGAGATCATGGCGCGAGCTTGGCCTGCGGGACGACCTTCGCGCCGCGTCGCAGCAGCGTCACGAAGATCGACAGCAGCATCTTGTACATGTAGTAGGGGCCGGTGTGGCCCGAGTGCATCGACTTGCCCGGCGAGGGGCGCATCTGCACCGGGATCTCGCGCACGCGGTAGCCGGTGCGGTGCAGCAGGATCAGCACGTCCGCGTCCGGGTAGTCGGTCGGGTAGACGTCGGAGCAGAATAATCGCGCCACACGGCTGCGCATCAGCTGAAAGCCGGAGGTCGGATCGGAGACCTGCTCGTGGGTGATCGCCGAGGTCAGGTGCGCGAACAGCCCGATGCCCAGCGCGCGCGCGAACGGGGCCTTGTAGTGGCCGTCGCGTCCCAAGAAGCGCGAGCCGACGATCAGGTCGGCGTCCTCGCGTTCGAGCGCGTCGAGCATCTCCCGCAGGTACTCCGCCTTGTGCTGGCCGTCGCCGTCGATCTGCCCGATCGTCGCGTAGCCCGCGCGCACGCCGAACTTGTAACCGGTCTGCAGCGCTACGCCGTAGCCCGAGTTGTAGGGCAGCGACAGCACGGTGGCGCCCGCGTCCGCCGCATCCGCGGCGGTGCCGTCCGTCGAGCCGTCGTCGACAACGAGCACGTCCGCGTCCGGCAGCGCGCTGTGGACGTCGGCGATCACGCGGCCGACGCGCCCGCGCTCGTTGTAGGCCGGGATGATGATCAGCAGATCCGCACCGCGCGGCTGGCTCGCCGGCTCATCTCCCTCGAGGCGGTTGTCCATGCGCGCATGGTAAGCAGGCGCGGTTGAGCTGCGGCAGGCGCGATCGCGCGGCGCATGAGCGCACCGCCAAACCCCCGTCCAGCATTGGCATATCGCCGCGGACAGGCTCCGGGCGCGCGGCTGCTGCTGTCTCCTACTCCTGCGTTCGTGCCGGCGCCCGTCCGCGGTCCCGAGCGGTCATTCCACGTCCGCCACCGAGCGCGGGCCGTGGCCGACGTACCTGGCGGTCGGGCGGATCAGCTTCGCCTCGCGCTTCTGCTCGAGGATGTGCGCCGACCAGCCGGCCACGCGCGCGCACGTGAACATCGGCGTGAACAGGTCCGGCGGGACTTCCGCGAGGTCGAGCACGACGGCCGACCAGAACTCGACGTTGGTCGCGAGCACGCGGTCGGGCCGGCGCGCGTGCAGCTCCGCGAGCGCGGCCTTCTCGAGCGCCTCGGCGGCCTGGAAGCGCGGCGAGCCCAGTTCGCGGCAGGTGCGGCGCAGCACCCGCGCGCGCGGGTCTTCGGCGCGGTAGATGCGGTGGCCGAAGCCCATCAGGCGCTCGCCGCGGTCCAGCGCGTCCGACACCCACTTCTCGGCGTTGCCGCTCTGTTCGACTTCGTCGAGCATCTTCAGCACGCGCGAGGGCGCGCCGCCGTGCAGCGGGCCCGAGAGCGCGCCGACCGCGGAGGACAGCGCGGCGGCGACGTCGGCGCCGGTGGAGGCGACGACGCGGGCGGTGAACGTCGAGGCGTTCATGCCGTGCTCGGCCGCGGAGACCCAGTAGGCGTCGATCGCCTTGACGTGGTCGGGGTTGGCCTCGCCGCGCCAGCGGATCACGAAGCGCTCGGGGATCGTGCGCCCCTGGTCGATCTCCGTCTGGGGCACCGGCGGCTGGCCCGCTTCGCGCGCGGACTGCGCGACGAACGACAGCGCCATCACCGACGCGCGCGCGAGGTTGTCACGGGCCTCCTCGTCGGTGATGTCGATCAGCTGCCCGAAGCCCCACTCGGGCGCGAGCATCGCCAGCGCCGACTGCACGTCGACGCGGTGATCGCCCGAGCGCACCGTCAGCGCGTGCGGTTCGGCGGGGGGCAGGCCGGGCTTGAAGCGCCCGTCCACCAGCAGGCCCCACACGCGCTCGTAGGGGACGCTGCCGACGAGCTCCTCGATGTCGACGCCGCGGTAGCGCAGCGCGCCACCCTCTTTGTCGGGCTCCGCGATCTCGGTGGCGAAGGCGACGACGCCCTCCAGGCCCGACTGGACCTCAGGTGCTGACTGAACCGCGCTCATGGCACTCGCTTTCTGGGCTTGATGCTTGACCGGTTGCTGCCTTGTGGGCAGGCGCATATCTTCGCAGGAGTGCTCGCGCGAGTACGCTGCCATCGTGCCCGACGGCGATCTGATGTTCCGGCCCGCGCTCGAGCTCGCGGCGATGGTGCGCGCGGGGGAGGTCTCGGCGCGCGAGCTCGTGCAGCTGTCGCTGGAGCGGATCGAGGAGCTCAACCCCGCGCTGAACGCGTTCGTGCAGGTCGACGCCGAGCGCGCGCTGGCGGCGGCCGCGCAGATCGGGCCGGGCGACGAGCGCCCTTTCGCGGGGGTGCCGACGGCGATCAAGAACAACCGCCCGGTGGCGGGGCTGCGCCTGACGTACGGCTGCGAGCTGATGTCGGAGTTCGTGTGCGACTACGACCACAACGTCACGCGGCGCCTGAAGGACGCCGGGTTCGTGATCGTCGGCACGACGACGCTGCCGGAGTACGGCATCCTGCCGACGAGCGAGGCGCGCATCTTCGGCCCGACACGCAACCCGTGGGATCTGCAGCGCACGCCGGGCGGCTCCTCCGGCGGGGCGGCCGCGGCGGTCGCGAGCGGCATGCTGCCGGTCGCGCACGGCAACGACGGCGGCGGCTCGGTGCGCATCCCCGCCGCCTGTTGCGGACTGGTGGGGCTGAAGCCCGCGCGCGGGCGGATCTCGGCGGCCCCCGAATTGGGCGACTCCTCGCTGGGGATCGACGGCATGCTCACGCGCACGGTCGCCGACACGGCGGCGATCCTCGACGTGCTCGCCGGCTACGAGCCGGGCGACGCGACCTGGGCGCCGCCGCCGACAGAGCCGTTCGCGCGGAGCGCCGCGCGCGCCCCCGGCCGCCTGCGGATCGCCTCCACGACGCTGCCGCCCGTCTCGGACGCGGTCGTCGATCCCATGTGCGCGCGGGCGGTTGCCGACGCGGCCGAGCTGCTGCGCGAGCTCGGGCACGAGGTGCAGGAGGTCGATCCGCCGTGGCAGGCCGACGGCCTGCGCGAGCTGTTCGGCGTGGTCTTCTCCAACCACATCGCGCTGTCGATCGCCTACTCGGCGATGGTCGCGGGGCGCGAGCCGACGGCGGCGGACATGGAGCCGATGAGCTGGGCGATCTTCTCGATGATCCGCAAATTGAGCGCGGTCGAGGGGATGGGCGCGGCGGTGCGGCTGCAGTCCTTCGCGCGGCGTCTGGTCGCGTTCCTGGCTCCGTACGACGCGCTGCTGACGCCCGCGCTGGCCGAGCGCCCGCTGGCGCTGGGGACGCTTGACACGGCGGCGCCCGAGCCGCTGTCGACGTTCACGCGCTCGGGTCTGTTCACGCCGTTCACGCCCGTGTTCAACGCGTCCGGCCAGCCGGGGATCTCGCTGCCGCTGTTCGAGGGCGAGGACGGCCTGCCGCTCGGCGTGCAGCTGGTCGGCCGCCCGGCGGGCGAGGGCGCGCTGCTGGCGCTTGCGGCGCAGCTGGAGGCGGCGCGGCCATGGGCCGGACGGCGGCCGGAGATCGCGACGCGCGTCTGAGCGCGCGCCCCGGCAAACTCCCCGAGACGCGGCCATCCGGGCTCGCTTTCGTAGAATATGCGTCGCCCGCGAGGGATCCCCGTAAACCGACCCAGAAGGAAGCGGATGGCCTACGTTATCGCCGAGCCGTGCATCGGCACCAAGGACAACTCCTGTGTCGAGGTGTGCCCCGTGGACTGCATCCACCCGACGCCCGACGAGCCCGGGTATGACGCGGCCGAGATGCTCTACATCGACCCCGAGGAGTGCATCGACTGCGACGCTTGCGTCGAGGCGTGTCCGGTGGACGCGTGCTTCGCGGAGGACCAGCTCCCGGAGGAGTGGCAGAAGTACACGCAGATCAACGCGGAGTACTTCGCGAACAGCAGGTAGCTTTGGCGAGCAGCCTCGAGAGGGCGATGGCGGGCCCCGAGAACGCGAGACCCGCCACCATGAGAACGTCCCCATGATCTCCGTGCCGGCGCGACGGCCGGGCGTCTTCCGTGCCGTCCACGCCGGCACGGAAGATCAGGAAGATCAGAGAGCTATTTCTGAGTCACGACCCACACCCCAGCGTCCTTCGTTGATCCTTCGAAACGAAGGATGGCGCCACTCTTGCCAGCTCCGGTGGCGAGGTTGGGTTCTTCCGGATTGAGCGTGAATGGTTCTACGGGGGTCGCTCCAAACTGCTCGTAGATGCACAGGTTCCCAGGCGCGGCCTTGGGGTCCGCGAGGGTTCCTTTTTCGCATTCCGCAGGGCCTTCTTTGTGCAATTGGATGAGATGCACGTCCTTGCCTGGTTCCCCGTTTCCGAGCGTTTCTTCTTCCAGTGGTTCTTTCAGCGGGATCGGGAATGAGATTGAGACATAGTATTCTTCGGCGTTCGCTATCTCGTAGCCCCAGGCACCGTGCTCGGACTCGCCGTGTTCGAGACTTACGGGGACGCCGGAGGATCCCCTTTCTCCTTTTTTGCCTTCTTCTCCCTTTTCTCCCTTTTCGCCTTTCGTGCCATTAGTGCCGTTCGTGCCCGCAGCTCCGGCTGCACCTTGCGGGCCCTGCGCACCTGTCGCGCCTTTGGCCTTCTTGGCGATCTGGTTCAGCACGCTTGGCTTGATTTGCGTGATGGACTTGATCAGGAAGCCGCCTGCTGCCAGCGCTCCTCCGCTCATGGCGAAGACGAGAGCGAGCGTCGCGGCGACGTTGGCATAGGTGGCGCGTCTGCGTATCGACGAGAACACGTTACCCCTCCCTTGTGCGAATGGTGGTGGTCATTTCCCCTCAGACTGGGTTTTGCGTGAAGGATGCAGACGAGGGGTTTGTGCTGCCAGTGGTGTTTACGACTGCTTGCCGTTCAGATCTTCAGGGTTCTCGAGGCGGTGGCCGTCTGCCCGGCGAGCGTCTCGACCGCGTGGATCTCGATCTTGCGATCGCCGCGCTTCGCGGATCTGTCGGCTGGGGTGAGGGGGATGGTGATTGTGTGGGTGCCGGCCTTCAGTGCTTTCTTGGTGGTGCTCTTGAGGCCGTGGCCTGTGATTTTGATGGTGCCTGTTTGGGCGAGTTTGATGATGATGAGTATGTTGCCGCGCTTCATGGTGGCTTTGGTGATGGTGAGGGTGGGTGGGCAGTCGGGGGTGGTGATGGTGGTGGTGGTTTTGATGAGGGCCCCGTTTTGGCCGGTGATTTCGGTTGGCATCTGGAGGTTGGTGCCGCAAAGGTCGTAGGGGTTCTTGGATGGCGCGTTTGCGGTGAGGATTGAGTGTGGGCCGGCTGGTAGTTCTGTTTCGAAGGTGGTGAATGGGGCGTCGGGGGCTGTTTCGAACTTGCTGTAGGTGATGCCTTTCTTGATGTCGGTTCGGCCGTCGAGGATGAGGGTGACGTTTTCTCCGGTGAGGACGAACTCGACGTCGGGGAATTCGGCGCCGCCGTGGCTGACGAGGTATGCGGGGCCGGTAAGCGGGCTGTTGAGGATCGGCGTGTGGATCGTTGCGTGGCCGATGATCGATTCTGGCGGGCATGTGGCGGGGTTGGTTTCGAAGGTCGCTGCGAGGCACGCTTTCTGTAGTGTCGTTAGGCGTGAGGGGAGCGCTGCGGGGAGTTGCAGGTCGACCTTGTGGATGTTTGCTTGGCCGATCCCTGGGGATTCGAGCTTGACGTTGAAGCTCGTGCCGTTTGCTTTGCTGGCGTGTGCGCCCGCGGATGCGGTCAGCTTTGGGGCGAATGGCAGGGTCGCGCAGTTCGCTGCCTCGAAGGGGGAGGTTTTCGGCGAGGTGGCTGCGGTGGTCGAGGTGACCGTCCCGTCCACCTGGAGTTGTTCGCAGTTGGTTGGGTTCAGGATGAAGTCGGGCCGGTTGATCGTGGCGTCGATGTCGCGGATGTAGAGGGGGATGCCTTTGAGGATCGATGGGATCTCGTTTGGTCCTGAGCTGTTGGTCGTGACGGTGGGTTGCCCGGTGGTCGGGTTGATCTGGATGCCGGCACGGACGATCGTGGTGCCGAGGTTGAACGGTCCGGCGATGGCGGGCACGGCGATGCTGAGCCCGAACGGGTCGCCGTCGTAGGGGCCGGTGAGGTAGACCTTGCCGCCTTGGACCCATACCGGCTGTTCGCCGACGCCGGCGGCAGCGGCGGTTTCGCCGATCTTGCTCGATTCGCTGCAGCTGCCGTTGTTCGCTTCGGCTTCTGCGCATCGTGGGACGCTGTTGAGGGTCGCGAGCAGCCCTGGGGGCATCGTGACGCTGATGCTGTGGAAGTACTGTTCGTGTTCGCCGCGCGCGAGCTGCAGCGTGAAGTCGCTGTGCGCGCCGGCCTGGTTGTTGGTCGTGCCCGCGAGGAACGTGGGGTCGAATGCGGTGGGGGTGCCGCATTCGTTTTCGTGGGGGTCGTGGAACTTGAATGTCGAGGATGGTGTGGCGTCCTGGCCTTCGGGTGCGCTCCATGGGGTGAGCAGGGTGCTCGTGGTCGCGGGGCCGCAGCTTTCCGGTGTCACCAGCGGCGCGCGGGGCCCGCCGGATAGGTTGACTTCGAATTCTTCGGCCGGGAGCTGGGGGTTTTCTTCGAAGCTTGTCCTGATCTGGCCTGGTGCGAGCCCGTTTTCGGTGTCTTCTTCGCCGAGTTCGACGTGCCCGGCGAGCTTGACGATCACGCCGGTTTGAGGGTCGTGGATCACGAGGTAGATCGCGAGCAGGGAGCCGAAGGGGTTCTGTTCCTGCGCGGCGAGGTACACCGAGCCCGGGAGCGGGTGGCCGAACAGCGGCGTCGTGGCCTTGACGGTCCCGATCGTCGAGGTGGAGGGGCACGCCGTGACTTCGTGTTTCCCGGTTTCTGGGTTGAGGACTTCCGGGCTGAAGCGTGTCGCGCCGCCTTCTTCGGTGATGGTCACCGCGAGCGGCACGGAGCCTGCGGGGTGGCTGCTCACGCTCACGCCCGCGCTTTCGCCGGTGAGCGCGGACACGCCGGTGAGCTCTTCCATGGGGCTCGCGAAGATGACTGTGAACGGGCTGCGGGTACCCGTGTAGGGGTTGCTCACACCGCCCCCGGTGACGGTGACTTTGCCGACGCCGAGCGCTTCGAGGGTTTCGCGCACTTCGCTGGCCGTGGCGTAGTAGGGCAGGCTCGCGGTGCGTTTGCCTTTGCCTTTGAGTTCGAGGCTGTACGTGCCGCCCGTCCCCTCCACGGTGAGCTGCTGGAAGGCGTGGTCGGAGACCTCGCCGGCGAGCAGGGGGACTTTGCTGGCGGCGAGCGCGCCCTTGAGCTGCACTTCCCAGCCGCCGGCGACTTCGCTGACTTCGACGTTGCCCGCGCCGATGCCGGGGAGGCCTTCCAGCGTTTCCTGCACGCTCGCGGCGGACGCGTCGGCCGGCAGCGGCGCGGTTTCGCGTGGTTCGCTGTTTTCTTCGTACTCGAGCGTGAACGTGTTCGCGGCTGGGCGTTCGATCGTGATCGCCTGCTTCTCGCTGGACCTAGCTTGCAGTCCGACCTGTTCGGGGCTGCATGCTTCGCGGCCGCCCGCGAACGCCGGGTTGGCGCTCATGCCCGCGGGCAGCGTCACGACCGCGTTGCGCAGGTTCGCGTCGCCGAGGCCGCCGAGCGTTTCGTTCTGCGGCATGTGAAGGTCGACGCGCAGCCCGGTGGGCTGCATCGTCGCGGCTGCCACGGGCTGCACTTCGATCGTGGGTTCGAACCCGAGCTCGCCGCAGCCGGTGACGGGCGGCGAGCTCGCGAGCGCGCGAATTGTCCTTTCGGGTTCAAGCCACGAGTCGACGCCCGCGGTCGTGACCAGCGGCTGGCCAGAGCACGAACTCGGCATCGTCAGCAGAGCCGTTTCCGTAGCTTCGACGGGACAGGAGGCGTCTTCGACTTCGCTCGCTTTTGGGACTCCGTAGCTGCTCGCGCACACTCCGCGTTCTGCGTCGTGGCTCGGGTCCGAGGGGTCCCCCCAGAAGGTCGCGGTGATGGAGTAGAGCTTGGGGTTGTTCAGGATGCCCGAGACTTCGCCCGTCAGGCCGTAGTCTTCCCCGCTGCGGACACCGCCGTCGATGTGCACGACGAAGCCCAGGTCCGCGAGGTTCGCCGCGAACTGCGCGGGTGTGCCCGGCGGCGCCACCATGTTGTAGATCGCGCCGGGTGCGCGGTGTGGGGCCCCCGACCCCGCGACCCCGGCGCGCAGCACCCCGACGGCGGATGAGGGGGGGCACGAGCTGCTCTCCAGCTGCGCCTCGCTGCAGCGGGTCGGGGTCGCGTTCGGATCGACGACCACCCCGCGCGGGAGATTCACCTCGACCTTCTGCGGCGTGCTCGCCACGGTAACGTCCGTGGGTATCGGTTCTTCGCCTTCGAAGACCGATTCTTCCCCGAGTACCGTATGATAGAAAACAAATGTCGTCGTCAACGCGTAGGGGTGAGCCCCGGCCTGCGTGACGGGCGCTTCCGAGCGATCGCTCAGGGAGCTGCTGAGGCTTTCGACGCCGAAGACTTCCGCGCGCGCGACACCGGACGCCACCAGGAGCACACCCACGACACCCGCGAGCAAGAGCGTCCGGGGCACCCGGCGGCGACCTCGACCGGACGCGACCGGGTTCGTGAGGTCGGCGGCCCGCTGTCTCATCGCTTGGTGGCTTTCTGGGCTGTGGGTCTCGTGGGGTAGCGCCGCCGGGCCTGACTTTCGCAGGCGGCGCGCCTGTGCTTGTTGTGCTTGGCGTGGCAGGCTTTCAGGGCGGCGGCAAGCTTCTGCTTGTTGGTCAGTGGTTTGGCGGCGGGTGGGGTGGCGGCTGGTGGGGTGAGGTTGCCGTTGCCGGTGAGTGTGCTGCTGGCTGGGTTGGGGAGTGTTGGGGGGGGGCTCTCGGGTCCGGCGCATTCACCGATGCATGCGGCGGGTTCGACCTGGGCTTCTTCTTCGCAGGTCGCATCGCCCTTGACACACACGCGGGCGTCGTAGATATCGACGTTGTTGTCGGTATCGGTCACGGCGAGCGGCTGGCGGGTGAAGAAGAAGACGTCGTTGCCGTTGGCCGAGGCGTCCCCGAAGTAGGACTGTTCGCTCGAGCTGCCGCTCGAGATCAGATACAGGCAGCCTTCGTCCTGGGTTTCTGAGCGGCAGCTGCCTTCACCGTCGGCCTCCCACTCATACACATCCGTCTGGTTGTCAGTGTCATCCGCGACCAGCGCGTCCGGGGTCTGAAAGAATACGCGCTGCCCGTTTTCTGAGAGGTTGCGCGTGAGCACCGCTTCGAATTCTCCATGGATGCCCCCGCCCTCGCCGGTGAGCAGCGCGTCTTCGGCGGGCGGGGTCGAGCGTTTCGGGTTACACGAGACGCACGTCAGCCGCCCCGGGGCGCCTTCCGCGCCCGCACGGTAGCGGTAGAGCTCCGAGCACTCGTGCCTCGCGCCTCCGCAGGGCCCGGCGTTGTCATAGCCCGTCAGCGACAGCCGCGAGGCGAACAGCACCGTTTCACCGTTGCCGGTGACCCGCGAGGTCTTCTCCACGGGAAACGCTTTTAGTGCGTGGTCGTTCCAGTCTTCTTCATCGCCTTCGCCTTCTGCGTCTGCGCCGGGGTTGTCGAGTCGTGCGATGAACGTCGGTCCCGCCGCGCCCTGGTAGGACTCGTACAGGTCCGTGATTTCCGGTTCGTTGGCGGCCGTTTCGCCGTGGCTGTTCGCGTTTGCGGAGAGCACCCCGCTCGCCGCGTAGTAGACGGCGCGCCCGTCATCAGAGACCCCCAGCACACCCAGCACACCCACGGGGCTGCCGGTCAACGCGACACCCGCAAGCGTTGCTTCGGCTACGAGGTCGAGCGTCAGCGTGTGTGGGCCGACCGCGGTGACCCTCGTGCCGCCTGTCAGGCCTGTGCCGCTGATTTCTTCGCCGACGTGGAAGACCCCCACGGGGCTGGGTTCCACATCTTCGATTACGGTCGAGCCGCTGGTGAGGTTCCCGGTGGCGGTCGCGGTCACGGGCGCCGCGATGGTTTCGCGTGCGCCTGTCTGCACGTCGAAGCGGTAGAGGTTGTTGTCTTCGGTGTAGAACGCGTACGCGCCGTCTGGTGTCGCGGTGCGGAAGTGCGCCGCGCCCTGGGAGACCGCGAGCGTGCACGCATCCGCGGGGACCGTGCATTTCCCGCCCACGGTCGGGCTCGGGGGCGCCCCAGGGTTCTCGCGCACATACACCTGTTCGGAGGGCAGCGCCGTGAAGAACACCCGCGAGCCATCCTGGGAGACCGCGCTCTGCGTATACACCAGACCTTTGAAATGCGACAGGAACGACCGCCACCGGCGTGTCCCGGCGCCCGCGATTGACCCGCCGGCCGGGGCTTGCCCGCCTTCGCCGGCGGGCAGCACCCCGACGAGGCTCAGGCCCTGCCCTTCGGGGTCGCCGAGGTCGACCTCGTACACGTTCGGGGCGCCCGCCCGCGCTTCCCCGGGGAGCAGGTCCGCTTCGGTTTCGATCAGCACGTGCCGGTCATCGGCGGAGAACCCAGCCAGGTAGATGTCATAGCCTTCTTCGGTGCCGCTGGGGTTGACCGTCGCGAGCAGCCGGTAGCGCGCCCCACCCCCGGGCTGGGTGTAGCGGACGTAGTAGCTGCGGCCCGTGACCGGCGCGTCCGCGCTGAACGCCACCCCTTCGGCCCACACCAGCGCCTCAGAGAGATCTTCGCTGACCCCGACTTTCCCGCCGCTTCCGGCTCCGCACGGCAGGATCCCTTCGGTTGCCCATTCCCCCAGGGTGCCGCGCGAGCTGATGTAGCTCGGCAGCGCGCCACCGACCGCGCAGGACCCTTCCACCGCCGGCGGGAACGGCGTGATCGAGTAGTAGCGCACCAGTTCCCCCGACGGCGAGGCCTGCGCATTACTCGGGAAGCCCTTCGCGTCGACATCGTTCTTATCCACCGGCGAGACCTGCTCGTAGGCGCGACAGTCCGGCAGCTGGAGCCCATGCGTCTGCTTTTCACGCACGCCTTCATCAGGGCAGCCCGCGCCCCGCGCGGGCGCGCACCACACGCACGCGCCCGCCAGCACGCCACACGCCCACACCCAACACACCAAACGCGAACACGACATCAAAACCACCCTACCAGCCCCCACAATCCATGTTTACGACTACCACACAAAACGGGGTGGAGCCCCAAGCGCATCCGGGGCCCCACCCACAACACAACTACAACACACTCCGAACGGCCAGCGAGCTACTGGATCTTCCAGTACGGTTCGCCCTCGAAGTGAATATGCGCACCACCTTCATATGTCTGTGCTTCGCCACCGAATTTCAGTTTGCTTCCTTCGGCCTTGCAGAACAGTAAGTGAATGATTAACGGATCCCTCGCCCCGCCTTCCCATTCACATTTGTCGGTACCACTGACCGCTGACGCTTTCCCGTTGAGGGCACCGCCGCTGCCGCATGAACTGCCGTGGAATTCGATTTCGATGAAGGCAGTCCCCGCTGACGGCGCGAACCCGACTAACGTTAACGTTTCCTGCGTGCCGATCAACGGCTTCGTTTCCAGTTCACCTAACGTCGTGACTCCGGGGTTGCTTACCTGGCAGCCGGTCGGCCTTTCCGCGATGCACCCCGTGTAGTTGACTACAGTTTCCTTGGTTTCTTTCGCAGTTAACGGCTGCCCGGAGAAATGGCCGTGTTCGCAGTGGATATCAGTCGTTTCGGTAAAGGCTTTGCCTTTTAGGACCGATAATAACAGTAACCCTAACAGTTTCGGGAACGGTTCTTTTATTAATAATTCTCCGAACGGCCCACCGCTCTTTTCATTTTCGCATAAGTCATCCGCGAAGCCGCCGCTCTGTTTTAACACGCAGTAGATCGTCGCGGTGCCGCCGCCGTCCGCCCATGACCACGCGTATTTTCCGGCCGCGACATACGACCCTTCGCATTCCGCGCTTTCCCATAAGCCAATTAAGCTACCCACCGGAAGTTTTTTACACACCTTGATGTCGGGCGGTAACGCAGTCGCCGCGGACGCGGACGACACACCCAGCCCGCCAAGCGCCAACACCGCGAGCCCCGCTGACAGCACCAAACCCAACACACATCTAACTCTGGACATAAAACCAGCCAGTCCTTTCACAGCCCGGCACACACCGAGCCATCGACAACACAGGAGTCACACGCCACACCACCCCAACCACAGGCGGCACGACGCCGACCCCACACAAGCCCCCAAGGAAACCAAGCCAGGCCCCAAGAGGACACCACCAGCAATACCACCCCCACACCACCACCGTCAACAACAACAACCACACAAGCCCACCCCCCACCCCACCAAAGCACCAGCCCAACAGCCAAAAACACCCGCACCCACAAATACTCCAAAAACGGAAGAAAGAGACCGGAGAAAGAAACAAACGTCGGCTCGTCGAACCCGGGCTACACCAGCCCGCTGTCGACGGGGCCGTGCCCGCAGGGGCGGCCCCGTCGACACCAAAGCAAGGGGTACTCGAGCCCCACGCTATGAGGGCGCTACTGGATCTTCCAGTACGGTTCGCCCTCGAAGTGAACATGCACCCCACCTTCATATGTCTGTGCTTCGCCACCGAATTTTAGTTTGCTACCCGACGCGTGGCAAAACAGTAAGTGAATGATTAACGGGTGCCCTGATCCAGCTTCCCATTCACATTTCTGGCTACCGCTAATGAATGACGATTTCCCGTTGAGGACGCCGCCGCTCCCGCATGCACTGCCGTGGTATTCGATTTCGATGAAGGCAGTTCCCGATTCCGGCACGAACCCGACTAACGTTAACGTTTCCTCCGTGGCAAGCAATGACTTCGTTTCCAGTTCACCTAACGTTAGGGCTCCGGGGTTGCTTATCTGGCATCCGGTCGGCTTTTCCACGATGCACCCCGTGTAGGTGACTACCGTTTCCCTGATTTCTTTCGCTGTCGCAGGCTGCCCGACGAGACGACCGTGTTCGCAGTGAATGCCAGTGGTTTCGGTAAAGAGTTTACCTTTTAGGACCGATAATAACTGTAACCCTAACAGTTTCGGGAAGGGTTCTTTTATTAATAATTCCCCGAACGGCCCACCACTTTGTTCTTTTTCGCATAAGTTGTCGGCGAAGCCGCCGCTCTGTTTTAACACGCAGTAGATTGTCGCGGTGCCGCCGCCGTCCGCCCATGACCACGCGTATTTTCCGGCCGCGACATACGACCCACCGCATTCTGCGCTTTCCCATAAGCCAATTAAGCTGCCCACCGGGAGCTGTTTACACACCTTGATGTCGGGCGGTAACGCAGTCGCCGCGGACGCGAACGACACACCCAGCCCGCCAAGAGCCAGCACCGCTAGCCCCGCCGACAGCACCAAACCCAACGCACATCTGACTTTGGACATAAGACCAACCATCCCTTTCACAGCGCGGCACACGCCGAGCCATCGACGACACAGGAGCCACGCGCCACACCAACCCAACCACTGGCGGCACGACGCCGACTCCACCCAAGCCCCTAAGGAAACCAAGCCGGATCCCGAGGAGGACGCCACCAGCAATAGCACCCTCGCACCGCCACCGTCAACGACGATAACCACACAAGCGCCTGCCCGCCTCTCAAGGCACCCACACAAACGTCTGCACCCACAAATTCGCCAAAAACGGAAAATAGGGATCAGGAGATGGAAACAGAACTGTGGGGCCGCTGCACGCGGCGGCGTCATCTCGAGTCGCCGCTCGCGCTTCGGTAGTCCGCGTGCAGCACGTCGAGGATCGGCACGTCGGGGATTGCCTCCTCCAGCAGTGCGCGTAGCTGCGCGGAGTCGAAGCTGTGCGACTGGGGGGCGAGCGGGTTGACGGTGAGCGCCTGCAGCGCGATGCGCTTCAGCGTGTGAAGCACGATGCCCCGGCGGCGATACCAGTCGGGGCCGCGTTTCCAGAGGAACACCCGCGTGGGGTCGGCGACGACGAGCGCGAGCTCGCGCCGGCGCTTGTGCAGCGGGTGCACGAGGTCGCGCAGGAACCTGTCGGGCAGCGCGCCGGCGACGACGAGCCAGCGCGCGGCCGGGTGCTCGTCGAGCAGCTGTGCGATCTGCTCGGCCTCGGCGGTGAGCGCGAAGCGCGGGGGCAGCTCGAGGCGCTCGTCCTCGGGTGCCGTGTGGAAGGCGTCGTCCACGAGCGGCAGGCGCACGAGGTCGATGGCGTCCCGGGTCTGTAACACGACCTGGTCGATGTCGCGGTCGAGGACCGCGCCGGTCGATATGACCAGGCCGTCGGCGACGTCCGGCGAGGAGGCCGCGCGGCGGTCGATCGCGCCGTCGATCAGGACCTGCTCCGCGCCCACGGCGAGCATCGCGTCGGCGACCGCGCGCACGTCCGCGGCGGCGCTCGGGCCCGCGACCTCGATTGCTTGCCTGCGCCCTTCAGGGTGTGCCCGCGAAGCAGGTGCCGCGGGGCCGGACGGGCTCGGGCTCACGCGCGCGATCAGCACACGACCGAGGGGAGTGCGTATCCCCGGGTCCTCCAGCAGCTCGTGCGGGACGCCGCTCGCGCGCAGCAGCGCGTCGGTGGTCGCCACCAGGCTGCCCGCCGCCAGGCGCACGCGGGGCTTTTCGATGCGCGCGTCGATCACGTCGCGCTCCTCGCCGTCGCGTCCCACCGAGGTCACGCCCACGGGCCGGCCCTGCGCCTCCAGCTCGCGCAGGAGCACCGTCAGCGCGACGGTCTTGCCCGTGTTCTTCGCGAGACCGACGAGCGCCAGGCGCCTGGTCGATGCCGTCAGCTCGCTGAGCATCCGCGGTCAGGCCGACGCGGACACGCGCGCCGCCAGCTCGCGCACGATGAACGTCGCCAGGTGCTGCGGTTCCGTGCCTTTCGAGAAGCCCGCGTCGTAGCCCAGCTCCTTCGCCAGCTCGCCCGTCACGCGCGGGCCGCCGCACGCCAGGATCATGCGCCCGCGCATGCCCTCCGCCTCCACGATCTCCACTAGTTCGGTGAGGTTGTGGATGTGCAGGTTCTGCTGCGTGACCGTCTGCGAAACCAGGATCGCGTCCGCGCCGACCTCAATCGCCTTCGCCACCAGCACGCTGTTCGGGACCTGGCTGCCGAGGTTGTACGTCTGGAAGCAGCGGTAGCCCTCCAGGCCGTGGTGGCCGTGGTAGCCCTTCAGGTTGAGCATCGCGTCGATCCCCACGCTGTGCGTGTCCGAGCCCGTGGACGCACCCACGACCACCACCCGGCGACCCAGGTGCTCGCGCGCGAAGCGCTCGACCTCGTCCTCGCTCATGTACTCGATGTCGAAACCCTCGCCCTGCAACGCCGCGAAGTCCACGGTCTGCGTGCACTTCCCGTACATCACGAAGTACGTCTAGCCCTCCGTCAGCTGCTCGTAGTGGACGACCTCCGGCTCGTCAAAGCCCATCGCAGCCCCCAGCTCCAGGGCAGCCCGGCGGGCGGCCAGACCCCTCTATTTGCTCCGGCGAATCAGCAGACCTCCGGGAAAACAGGAGACAGGCAGCGAACATGGTCGTCGGCAGCCGTATGGCGAACGTGATGCGGGGTGCCGGGCTTGTCTCCCACTTACGCGCGGCGATACTCCAGTTCCGGAAAAGTGCCAGTTGCGGCGTCTTCTTCTGTGGTTGAAAGGCATGATCCATTAACGCACGTCCGTTTTTCCTTTACATAGGCTTGACGTCGTCGCGCTCGTGTGCTGATAGTTGCCACAGCCTCTCGGTGTGTCGTGTTGACTAGCGGGGAGCGCATCAGGGCGTCGGCCGAATCCGTGCTTTACAGTTTGGCCGGCGCTTCTTCTATCAAGGCTCGGCATGCGCCGGGTTGCTCAAGGCTCGGCATGCGCCGGGCCATCAAGGCTCGGCATGCGCCGGGCCATCAAGGCTCGGCATGCGCCGGGCCATCAAGGCTCGGCATGCGCCGGGCCATCAAGGCTCGGCATGCGCCGGGCTAATAGGAGGTAATACCCTAATGTCGAAAATAACGGCCTCGTCGCGGCTGGTTGTCCTGTGCGCGCTCGTAGCACTGCTCGCAAGTGCAATCACTGCGACATCAGCGTCGGCGGCCAACCCATTCTTATCGCCGGCGTTCAAGGTCTGCAAAAAAGTGCCGGCCAGCGTGAAAGAACAAGGGTTATACAGCGACTCACACTGCCTAGCCAACGTGGTGAAAGGCGAATACGCATGGTCAACACCCGCCGGCGGTGGCGCGGAAACATGGTACTGCCTGTTAAACGCAAGCGGCAAATATCAGGACGGCTTATGCCAGGTGGCGGGCGCTGGCAAATTCTTACCGACAGGCTTCACAGAAACATTTCCGACTGTCTTAGGCAGTGGTGGCACATCGACTCTAAAAGGTACAGTGTCCACAAAGAAATCGACTATCTCCTGCACTAACAGCACGTTCAAAGGGCAGCCGCAAACGGGCAGCTTAGTCGGAAACGTCACTATCACATACACGGGCTGCACCGTGACCGAACCTGCAGGCGAAGGATGCAAAGTCAACTCGGTAGGTAAACCCGTTGAAACAATCGAAACCACAGAACTCATGGGCACCGCGTTATCTGCCAAGTTAGTCGACTTCAACCCACAGGCGGCGGGGGCAGCATTCACCACGCTTGAATTCACGGGTACCGGGTGCCCCCTCAACGGGGCAGGCAAAGCGGAAGTCACCGGCAGCCAGATGTGCACCTACGCCGCAGGCATCGAAGAAGCGGCGGAAGAACACGAACTGGAATGCAACGGCTCCGAAAGCACACTCAAACTCAACGGCTCGAAAGCCGAATATACAGGCAAGTCGCGAATCATGGTCACAGGCGGGCCTTTATGGAAGATCAGGTAGCCTAAAGGGTTCGACTTATAGAAGTGGTGGCGGGGGCTCGCGTCGTGCGGGCTCCCGCCGGCCGTCCCCTGGCGCGACCGTGATAGCAGTTCGGACGGGACGTTGGAAGGGCGGTGCGGCGAATGCCGTGGGTGCCGTATGGGGCTGGGCGCGACAGTCGTAAACACCACTGGCGCTCGCGCGGGTCCTGAGGCATGGTTGTCATGGTGCCTGTCCGTCAGCATGATTGCTGAGCTCTGTCTCTGTGTGAAAGGAACTGTGAGTGCGCCTACGCGATCGTGAAAGGCGGCACAGGTCATCTGTTGCACTATTTGTGTGTGTGCTTGGTGCGGCAGTAGGGTGCGCGTGCGACGCAGTCGGTGGTGTGCCGGCGTGGGCTGGGGTGTGTGCAAATGAAGCCGTGCGTGAAGCGCAGGGTAATGGTCCAGGTTTGCCGGACTGTCGTGCGTACGCACAGGTGTCGCCGGTGGATAAAAACGATGTGGACGCCAAGGGTTACCCCGGTAACGCGGCGGCGTCGCCGGGCGGTGAACGGTTTCGCTACTTTTCGACCGCAGGGTTTCCTGAAGCGTGCGAGCCTGGTAGCTTCCCGAGGTATGTGAGCTATCGCACAACGGGCGGGGAATGGGCGACCGAAGGCGTGCTACCGTGCGCGAGTCACACGGCGAATGTGAATGGGTTCAGCGAAGATCTTTCAGAGGCCGTGGTGTGGTCCGAAGGGGCTGCGCTGGCACCGGGCGCGCTGGCGAACGAACGCGGCTATTACGTGAAGGCCACCGAAACGGGCGTATACCGACTGCTCGTAGCGTTCAAAAACGGCGAAGAAAACAACTTCTTCAAGCTTGATGGCTTCTCGGCTGATGACGCGCATCTGGTCTTTGAATCTGCGGAACCATTGCTCGGGGGAGCCAGGGAAGGGGAGCAGAATGTGTATGAGGGCAATCTCGACAAGCCGGTTGGCCAGCAGCTGAGCCTAGTCGGCGTCGTTCCGTCGTCCGGCGAAGCGTCGTGTGGGGGGTCCGGTCAAATGTGCGAAGCGCCCGCAGGAGGCTCGATCGCAGGTGGCGGAGACCACACGTCGGAACGCTACACCCAAAGCGCGATCTCCGAGGATGGGTCGCGGGTGTTCTTCACGGCGGAGCCCTCGGAACGGCTGTATGTGCGGGTGGATGAAGAAACGACGGAAGCGGTCTCTGGCGGTACGGCGCATTTTTGGGCGGCTACGCCCGATGGCCAGTATGTGGTCTACAGCGAAGGCGAAGATCTGTACCGCAAGGATGTCGAGACCAAAGAAATGCCCGTCGAGTTGACGACCGGCGCGACGGGACCTGCTGGGCGTACTCGGAATTTCCAAGAACGCGAACACCGTGTACTACGCGGCTACGGGAGTGCTCGCGGCCAACGAAAACGAACACCACGAATCTGCGGTCACGACATTTGAAAGGGCAAACCTGTACGAGTGGCGCAAGCCAAGCATGGGCTCCGCGACGACGACCTTCGTCTCGACGCTAATGAACCCTGGAGATGCGCCGAATTGGAGCGACAAGGTCGGCCAAGTCTTCGAGAATTCTCACAAGACCGCCCGTGTGACCCCAGATGGCACGACACTGCTGTTCTCCTCGTCCCTGCCGTTGACGAGCTATGACAACGAGGGCCGCAAGGAGCTATTTCGCTATCGTGCCGCACCGGAAGGCGCACCAGGCTCTCTGGTTTGCGTGTCGTGTGACCCGAGCGGCGCACCGCCCTTGGAAGATGCGCTGCTGGCGGGCCAGGGTGGCAGCCCTTCTGCAACTCCCTCCGAACCCACGCTGTCTCGCAACCTTTCAAGCGATGGAGATCGTGTGTTCTTCGAGACCCCTGACCCGCTAGTGAGCCAAGACGAAAACACCGACGCCAATCCGACGTGCTACCCCAGCGGTAACGTGACCGTGACGGGCTGCGACGTGTATGAGTGGGAGGCAGACGGCGAAGGCACGTGCGAATCGGTGGCCCAGGACGGCGGGTGCCTATTCCTGATCTCGAGCGGCAAAAGTAGCGAGCAGTCCTACTTCGGCGACGCCTCGGCGAACGGCGACGACATCTTCTTTTTCACCCGCGAAGCGCTCGTTTCGACCGACACCGATCACAATGTCGACGTATACGACGCTTGTGTAGACTGCGGCAAGCAGCAGCGCCCGGAATGTGAACCCGGTGCGGCTCTCAATCCCCACACCGAGGAATGCGAAGAAGCCTGCGAAAACGCCAAGACCTGCAAGCCACCACCACCTAAGCTACCGGAAGAACTGCACCCGGGCTCCGCTGTCTTCTCTGGTCCGGGGAATCTTGTTCCGCCGATAGAACCCGCGGAAAAACCCAAACCGGAGCTCACGACGGCACAGAGGCTAGCCGCCGCGCTGAAAGTATGCAAGAAAAGGCCCAAGGCTAAACGTGCCAGGTGCGACGCTTCCGCACGGCGGAAGTATACCCCGAAGAAGCATACGGCAAAGCGATGAGCGGCGGCCAGAGGTACCTCGCGCAGGTGCTGTCGCTCGCTGTTATCGCAGGTTGCGCCTGTGTGACACCCGCCAACGCAAAGGCGGGCGAACCGCCGGTCTTCGGCATCGAGAGCTTCGCCAACGCCTTCGCGGAGCCCCCGTTCTCCGAAGAAGGCATCGAAGCAGACTCGCCGCCGCTGAGCGAACCCTTTCTCGACCGGGGCGGCGTGTCCTTCTCCCAGGCTGGCGGGCGTCCATTTGCAATGACTACCACGGTCGTCTTCAACCATGTGGTCGCGGCGAGAGAAGTGCTGAATCCGGGGGGACAGCCGGAAGAAGATGTGCCGACGAAAAGCCTGGTTTCCAGCAGCCCGAAGGATATGACGGTCGATCTGCCGCCTGGCGTGGTCGCGGATCCACAGGCGACGGCCACTCGCTGTGATGAGGCGAGTCTCGAGGACGAAGGGGCGTGCCCGGCGTCGTCGGCGGTCGGTGTCCTGGCCGCGTACACGACTCTCTTCCCGAACCGTGTCTTCGCGCCTCTGTTCAATATGGTGGCCCCTGCCGGCGTGGCGGCCCAATTCGGCGCGAACCCGATCGGGTTCGGATACGTGATCCACATCGATGGGAGGCTCCGCACCCTGAGTGGCAGCCGGGGCAAGAGCGAGGGTGGCTACGCGCTCTCCGGCGAAGCGACGGGCATCCAGGACTCGTTTCCGCTCTATGGCGTCGTCGCCACCTTCTGGGGAGACCCTTCCGCTGCGGCTCACGATCCTGTGCGCGGGGCGTGCGGTGAACGTACTCCGGCGGAAAAATCTGAAGGGTCCGGAGTCAGCTGCCCGCTGTCGGAAAGACCTGAAACCGCGTTCCTGAGCATGTCCGGCGCGTGCTCCACGGAATCGCTGGTCACTGGCGTCGACGTCGAATCGTGGAAGGAACCGGGCGTCATCTTTCCCGCCGAAGCGCTCTCGCCGCCTGTCACTGACTGCAGTGAGCTAAAATTCAAACCGACGGTCGAAGCCAAGCCCGAAACGGCGGCCGCGAACTCGCCGACGGGCCTGCGGTTCGACCTACACGTGCCGCAGAACGAGAGCGCAAGCGGTGACACACTCGCGACCGCCAATGTGAAGGATGCGGCCGTGAGCCTGCCGGACGGGATGACGCTGAACCCGTCCTCCGCGGGCGGACTCGCCGGCTGCCCGCTGCTCACAGGGCAGGAAGGCGACCGCGGCGAAAAGGGCATCAACCTGGAATCCGATGCGCCGCCTCGCTGTCCCAACGCGTCGAAGATCGGCGAAGTCGAAGTCGTAACGCCGCTGCTGGAAAGGCCGTTGCCCGGTTCGATCTACCTCGCCGAACAGCAGCACAACCCGTTCGAATCGCTGCTGGCCATCTACATCGTCATCGACGACGAAGAACGCGGCATCGTCGTCAAGCTCGCCGGCCACGTCGAAATTGGCGGCCAGGCAGGCGTCGCCGGCCTCGCGCCGAGCCAGATTCGCACGACGGTCGACGACAACCCCCAGATCCCGTTCGAAGACATCAGGCTGCACTTCTTCGGCGAAGAACGGCAGCCGCTGAACACCCCGCCCACCTGCGGCAGCTACCGGACGACGTCAGACCTGACGCCGTGGAGCGAAAACGGCAGCGAAAGGCCGTCCAGTGAATTGGAGGTCAGCGAAGGCCCGGGTGGCTCCGCGTGCGCGAACACGCCGGCCGAAGAGCCCAACAAGCCCACGTTCACCGCCGGCACGGTGACCTCGACCGCCGCGACATACAGCCCGTTCGTCATGGAACTCCACCGGGCAGACGGCTCGCAGCCACTGGAGGCAATCAACATGATCCTGCCGCCCGGGCTGATCGGCAAGATCGCGGGCGTCGCGCAGTGCCCCCAGTACGACATCGAACAGGCGGAACATCGCAGCCACGAAGGCGAAGGCGCGATCGAGCAGGCCGACCCCTCCTGTCCCGCCTCGAGCGAAATCGGCACGGTCACCGTCGGTGCTGGCTCAGGCACCCCGTTCTACCTCAAGACCGGCCATGCCTACTTCGCGGGCCCATACAAGGGCGCGTCGTTCAGTGTCGTGATCATCACCCCCGCCGTCGCGGGACCGTTCGATCTCGGCACCGTCGTCGTGCGCGCAGCCCTGTCCGTCAACCCGCATACGGCGCAGGTCACTGTCAAAAGCGACCAGATTCCACAACTGGTCAACGCCAGCGGGATCCCCACGGACGTGCGCTCGATCGCGCTCGACATCGACCGCAGCCAGTTCACGCTCAACCCGACCAGCTGCGAAAAGATGACGATCACCGGCACGGCGTTCGGCGAAAGCTCCGAAGCCGCCCTGTCGAGCCCCTTCCAGGTAGGAGGGTGCGAAAGCCTGCCGTTTAAGCCATCGCTGACCGTCTCCGCCCAGGGCAGGGCCAGCAAAGCCGACGGTGCGAGCCTGGACTTCCGAGGCGCCCTCGGGGCAGGTGGCGCGAACGTGGCCAAAATCGCGGTGACGCTGCCGAAGGCTTTGCCGTCGCGGTTGACGACAATCCAGAAAGCATGCCTCGCGGCGGTGTTCGAAGCGAATCCCGCGACATGCGACGAAGGCTCGGTGATCGGCACCGCGATCGTGCACACCCCGATCCTCAGCAACCCCGTGAGCGGCCCGGCCTCACCTCGTCTCCCACGGAGGCGTGGAATTCCCCGACGTCGAGATGGTGCTGCAGGGCGAAGGCATCACCGTGATCCTCGACGCGAAGGTCGACATCAAACACGGCATCACGAGCGCGACATTCAACGCGATCCCGGACGTCCCGTTCTCGACGTTCGAAGCCGAACTCCCCGAGGGTCCCCACTCCGCCCTCGGCACGAACCTCTCCGCGAACGCCAAATACAGTCTTTGCGGTCAGAAGCTAACGATCCCAACGACGATCACAGGCCAGAACGGCGCAGTCTTCACGCAGACCACCAAGATCAGCATTAGCGGTTGCCGGAAGACCAAGAGAACGCCGCTGACCAAGGCACTGGAGGCGTGCCGGAAGGACAGGCAGGGGCGCAAGCGCCTGGCGTGCGAGGCACGGGCACGCCAGCGGTACGACCCCAAAACCATGAAAAAATCGACAGAGAAATGAGAAAAGGCTAGAAAATGCTCTCACACGTCCGCAGTCGAGTCACCTACGCAAACGTTGTCGCCACACTGGCGCTCGTGTTCGCGATGAGCGGCGGAGCACTAGCCGCCTCGCACTACATCATCAGCTCGTCCAAGCAAATCAAGCCGAGCGCGCTCACCGAAATCAAGACAAAAGCCAAAGGCGCTACTGGTAGCGCGGGCCCCGCCGGCCCGCAGGGGCCCGCAGGAACCACTGGCAAAACCGGTGAAACCGGTGAAAGCGGCAAAACTGGCGAAACCGGCAAAACCGGCCCAGAAGGCTCCCCCTGGACCGATGGTGGTACCCTTCCCTCTGGTAAGACCGAGACCGGCAGCTGGTCGATCGGCGAAACGCCCGCGGAAGTCAACCCAGGGCTCGGGGCAATCTCCTTCCCGATCCCGCTGTCTACCACGCTGACCAAAGAACAGGTCCATTACATCAAGAAGAACGGAACGGTGCCGCCGGGTTGCACCGGCGGCACCGCCGTGAACCCCATCGCCGAAAAAGGCAACCTGTGCATCTACGCTGCCAGCGAATCAACCGAACCGGGTAAAAGAGAATTCAACGTGCTAGCGATCATTCTCCCTGGGGATAACGGCGCCACGGAAGGCGCCGGCAAGACGGGCGCCCTCATCGATGCAAGTGTTGAAGCCGAAGGCCAAGCCTACGGAACGTGGGCTGTCACCGCACCGTAAAACGCGAAACACCGCAAGCTACTGCGGGCGGCTGGCGAGGCCGCCCGCGTTCAGCTTGAGGCGGCACGCGCTCAGGTAGCCGGCGTCGAGCACGTCGAGGATCGGCACGTCGGGGAGTGCCTCCTCCAGCAGCGCGCGCAGCTGCGCGGAGTCGAAGCTGTGCGACTGGGGCGCGAGCGGGTTTACGGTTAGCGCCTGCAACTCGACGCGGTTCAACGCCTGAAGCAGTACGCCCTGGCGGCGATACCACTCGGGGCCGCGTTTCCAGAGGAACACCCTCGTCGGGTCGGCCACGACGAGCACGAGCTCGCGCCGGCGCCTGTGCAGCGGGTGCACGAGGTCGCGCAGGAACCTGTCTGGCAGCGCGCCGGCGACGACCAGCCAGCGCGCGGTCGGGTGCTCGTCGAGCAGCTGCGCAATCTGCTCGGCCTCGGCCGTGAGCGCAAAGCGCGGCGGCAGCTCAAGCCGCTCGTCCTCCGATGCGGTGTGGAAGGCGTCGTCGACGAGCGGCAGGCGCACGAGGTCGACGGCGTCCCTGGTTTGTAACACGACCTGCTCGATGTCGCGGTCGAGCACCGCGCCGGTCGACATGACGAGGCCGTCGGCGACGTCGGGGGAGGAGGCCGCGCGGCGGTCGATCGCGCCGTCGATCAGCACCTGCTCCGCCCCGAGCGCGAGCATCGCGTCCGCGACCGCGCGCACATCCGCGGCCGCGCTCGGGCCAGCGACCTCGATCGCCGCGGGGCCGGACGGGCTCGAGCTCACGCGCGCGATCAGCACCCGGCCGAGGGGGGTGCGGATGCCTGGGTCCTTCAGCAGCTCGTGCGGGACGCCGCTCGCGCGCAGCAGCGCGTCGGTGGTGGCGACGAGGCTCCCCGGGGCCAGCAGCACGCGCGGCTTCTCGATGCGCGCGTCGATCACGTCGCGCTCCTCGCCGTCGCGCCCGACAGAGGTGACCCCCACGCGCCGGCCCTGCGCCTCGAGCTCGCGCAGGAGCGTCGTCAGCGCGACCGTCTTGCCGGTGTTCTTCGCGAGGCCGACGAGCGCCAGGCGCCTGGTCGATGCCGTCAGCTCGCTGAGCATCCGCGGTCAGGCCGACGCGGACACGCGCGCCGCCAGCTCGCGCACGATGAACGTCGCCAGGTGCTGCGGTTCCGTGCCTTTCGAGAAGCCCGCGTCGTAGCCCAGCTCCTTCGCCAGCTCGCCCGTCACGCGCGGGCCGCCGCACGCGAGGATCATGCGCCCGCGCATGCCCTCCGCCTCCACGATCTCCACTAGTTCGGTGAGGTTGTGGATGTGCAGGTTCTGTTGGGTGACCGTCTGCGAGACCAGGATCGCGTCCGCGCCCACCTCGATCGCCTTCGCCACCAGCACGCTGTTCGGGACCTGGCTGCCGAGGTTGTACGTCTGGAAGCAGCGGTAGCCCTCCAGGCCATGGTGGCCGTGGTAGCCCTTCAGGTTCAGCATCGCGTCGATCCCCACGCTGTGAGTGTCCGAGCCCGTGGACGCACCCACGACCACGACCCGGCGACCCAGGTGCTCGCGCGCGAAGCGTTCGATCTCGTCCTCGCTCATGTACTCGATGTCGAAGCCCTCGCCCTGCAGGGCCGCGAAGTCGACCGTCCGCGTGCAGCGGCCGTACATCACGAAGTACGTGTAGCCCTCCGTCAGCTGCTCGTAGTGGACGACCTCCGGCTCGTCGAAGCCCATCGCAGCCCCCAGCTCCAGGGCGGCCCTGCGGGCGGCCAGCGAATAGGGGACCGGGAGGGTGAAGCTCATCTGCACCAGGCCGTCGTCGAGGTGGTCCGCGTACGGGCGCACCGCGGCCAGATCGACCTCATGCATGGGTGGCCTCGCGGGGCGGGGCGGGGCGCTCGCCGGTCATCAGCTCGACCACCGGGTTGAAGTAGCCGTCCTCGCACGCGACGATGCCGTCGATGCCGCGGCCCTCGTCGAGCTTGCGGCTGACGTCGCCGAACGTCGCTTCGTCGATCGCCTGGAAGAGGCCCGTCTGCGCGATCCGCTCGAGCAGCTCGTGGGCGCCCGCCAACACCTCCTGCGCGCGGGTCTGGATGATGCCGCCGCGCTTGAACTCGATCTCATCGCCGAGGTCGGCAGCGGCGTTGAAGACGTAGTCGACGTTCTGCAGGCCCAGCACGCGGTCGTGGATGTGGGGGGTGAAGATGCCCTCCGTGGGCACGCCGATCGTCTGGATGCCCTGGCCGGTCGCCACCGTCACCAGGTTGAACAGCGCGTCCGCCGCGTGCGTGCGGAACAGGTTGCCGTCCATGTGCCGCGTCGGCGGCATGTACTTGACGGGGCAGTCGGGGAACAGCTCGCGCGTCAGCTGCGCCTGCGCCCACTCGTACAGCAGGCCGTTGCGGACGGGCACGTCGATCTCGAATGCGTCGCCCAGCGCGATCTGCGCGTCCGGCACGCCCGAGTCGAGCGCCAGCTGGTGGTTGACGAACTGCGACGCCGTCACCGTGTGCGCCGCCTGCACCGCGTCCGCCGTGCGCAGGTAGTTGTCCTCGCCCGTGTTGATCACCACGCCGAAGAACCCGTTGATCATGCGCGAGACGCGCTGGTCGATCAGGCCGCGCACGATGTTGATGTCGCGGTACAGGATCCCGTAAAGGGCGTCGTTGACCATGTTGTCGAAGCCCTCCCACGCGCCCATCGCCGCGATCTCCGACATGCACAGGCCAGAGCAGAAGCTCGACAGGCGCACGTAGCGGCCGTGCGCCTCCGACCACTCGTCCATCGCCTTGCGCATGATGCGGAAGTTCGCCTGCGTCGCGAACGTGCCGCCGTAGCCCTCCGTCGTCGGGCCGTACGGGACGTAGTCGAGCAGGCTCTGCGCCGTCGAGCGGATCACCGCCACGATGTCGCCGCCCGCTTCCGCCACGGCCTTCGCGTGCACCACGTCCTCGTACACGTCGCCCGTCGCCGTCAGCACGTAGCGCAGGGGAGTCGCCGCCTCGCCCAGCCTCGCGCGCATCGCCCGGCGCTCCTCGAAGCGCGCGTGGATCTCCTTCAGTTGCGCCGCGCACTCCGCCGTGACGCGTTCGCGGACGGCGCCCTCCTCCGCGCGCTCCAGCCCGCACAGGTCGAGCTCACGCGCGTTGACGCCCTCGGAGATCTCTTGGGGCGTGCGCCCCGTCTGCAGCATCGCGTTTCCAAGCCAGTACGCCACGCCCCTGCCGAGGCCGCCCCCGTCGTGCACGTGGTCCACCAGCACGTTCGGCAGCGGCGCATCCAGCTCGTTCGCGCCGTCCACGCCCAGCAGGCGCGTCACGCTGCGCTCGACCGACACCGTCGTGCGGTTCGCGATCCGCTCCGCCACGTCCGCCGCGATCTGGCGGGCGGCCTCGCGGCAGGCTGCCACCACCCCCGGGTCGAGGTCCAGCTTTCCGTTTGAGGCGGTCACGACAGGTCCCTGACGATCGGGAAGGGAATCACCTCGCGCAGCGTCTCGCGTTCGGTGAGGATCATCACCAGGCGGTCCACGCCCATGCCGCCGCCGGCCGTCGGCGAGTAGCCGTACTCGAGCGCCCGCGTGTATTCCTCGTCGTTGGGGTGCGGCACGTCGCCGTCGTCCACCGCGCGGCGCTTGCGCTGGTCGACGAAGCGCTGCCACTCGTCCACCGGGTCGTTCAGCTCCGTGTCGCCGCTCACGAGCTCGATGCCGCCGATCACCGCGTCGAAGTGCTCCGCCAGCTCCGGGTGCACCGGGTGGCGCTTGGTGATCGGGAACGGCTCCAGCGGGAAGTCGAACACGTGCGTCGGCTGCACGATCGTGCTCTCCAGTTTCTCCGAGTAGATGTCCGCCACCACGTCCGCCCACGTCGCCGCCGGATCCGCCGGGTCGTCGAGCAGCTCCGCCAGCTGCTCGCGCGTCGACTCCATGAAGTCCACGCCGAAGCGCTCCTGGATCAGCTCGCGCATCGTCACGCGCCGCCAGGGCTTCGCGAGGTCGACGTCCTCGCCCTTGACCTTGATCGTCGTGCGGCCCAACGCAGCCTGCGCGACGTCGCGGAACATTTCTTCGGTCACCGTTGCCACGTCGTTGTAGTCCGAGTACGCGCACATGAACTCGATGATCGTGAACTCCGGCGAGTGCTTCGGCGAGATGCCCTCGTTGCGGAACACCTTGCCCATGTCGTACACGTTCTCCATGCCGCCCACGATGCAGCGGTTCAGGAACAGCTCCACCGAGATGCGCAGGTACAGCTCGCGGTCAAGCGCGTTGTGGTGGGTCACGAACGGGCGCGAGCCCGCGCCGCCCGCCAGCGACTGCAGGGCAGGGGTTTCCACCTCGATGAAGTTGCGCGCGTTCAGCCACTTGCGGATCTCGAACACGATCCTGTGGCGTTTGATGAAGAGGTCGCGCGTCTCCTCGTTCGCGATCAGGTCCAGCTCGCGGTAGCGGTAGCGCGTGCCCGTGTCGCCCAGGCCGTGGTGCTTGTCCGGGGGCGGTCTGAGTGACTTTGTGAGCAGCGTGCACTTTTGTATATGCAGGGCGAGCTGGCCGCGCTGGGTCACGTACACGCAGCCGTCGATGCCGACGATGTCTCCGATGTCGAGGTTGAGGATGCGGTCGTACGTCTCCTGGCCCAGCGCGTCGACGCGGACGACCGCCTGGATCGCGCCTGAGAGATCGCGCACGTCCAGGAACGCCGTCTTGCCGTGGCCGCGGCGGGAGATCAGGCGGCCGGCGATCTGGTAGGTCAGCTCTGGGTGCTCGCCGTGCTCGAGGGTCGCCGGGTCGTGGGCGGCCAGCACGTCCGCGATGCGCGTGCGCGTGTTCCACAGGCTCACCGGCGGGTACGGGTCGATGCCTTCCGCGCGCAGGCGCTCCATCTTCGCGCGGCGTTCGTCGAATTCCGCGCGCTCGTCGGGGGGCGCAGCCGGCTGCGCCTGCTGGTCCTGGGTTGCCATGTCGAAGACGATACAGGCGCTCAGGCCATCGGCAGCGACATGCCCACGGGTTTGGGGCTGTCGGCAGGCGTCGCGGCGCCGTTGCCGGCTGCGACGCCGGTGGGGGCGACCTCCACCAGCGGCAGCAGCGGCAGCTCGACCGGCGCCGCGGGGGCCATCGCGATCAGGCCGCGGGCTACGTGGCGGATCGCCTGCGCGGCGGGGTCGTCGGGGTCCTCGATCACGAGCGGGACGCCGCCGTCGGCCTGCTCGCGCAGCGGCATCGTCAGCGGCACGCGGCCGAGCAGCGGCACGTCGAGCTCGTCCGCCAGCTCCTGGCCGCCGCCCTCGCCGAAGATCGCGAAGCGCTCGCCCGACGGGGTCGTGAAGCTCGACATGTTCTCGATCACGCCGCCGATCTCGAGTGCCACCTTGTGCGCCATGTGGGCGGCGCGGCGCGCGACCTTCTGCGCGGTCGCCTGCGGCGTCGTCACGATCACGAACTGCGCCTGCGGCAGCAGCTGCGCGAGCGTCATCGACACGTCGCCCGTGCCCGGCGGCAGGTCGACGAGCAGGTAGTCGAGCGCCCCCCATTCGACGTCCTGCAGGAACTGCGTCAGCGCCTTGTGCAGCATCGGCCCGCGCCACACGACCGCAGCGTCCTCCTCGACGAAGAAGCCGATCGACATCACCTTCACGCCGTGCGCCTCCAGCGGGATGATCTTGCGCTGGGCGGAGACCGGCGGGCGCGTCGCGCCGAGGCCGTACATTCGCGGGATCGAGTAGCCCCACACGTCCGCGTCCAGCACGCCCACGCGCCTGCCTTCCGCGGTCAGCGCCGCCGCGAGGTTCGCCGTCAGGGTGGACTTGCCGACGCCGCCCTTGCCCGAGCCGATGCACAGGACGTTCGCGACCTGCGCGAGCGCGCCCTCGGGCAGGGGGCCGCGCCCAAGCTTCTGCTGCAGCGCCGCCTTCTGCGTGTCGCTGAGGACGTCGAAGTAGACGTTCACGTGCGTGACGCCGTCGAGCGCGCTCACCGGCCTGCGCGACGGCGGTCTGGAAGTGGCCCTTGATCGGGCAGCCTGGCGTCGTCAGCGAGACGGTCACGTCGACCACGCCGTTGGCGCTCACGTCGATCGAGCGCACCATGTCGAGCTCGACGATAGAGCGGTGCAGCTCCGGGTCGATCACGACCTCCAGCGCCCTGCGGATCTCCTCGGTGCCGGTCACGCGGTCCATTGTGGCAAACGCGGGCGCGCACCCGGGCGGGGAGGCCGGTCACTCGAGGGCCAAGCGGGGCGGGAGGGGCTATGCAGAGCGCGGCAGCGCGTCGAGGATGCGCCTGGCGAGCTGCTCGTCGCCGGTGATGCGAAGGCGCTCGTAGTCGCCCGCGGGCCCGAGCGCCGCCACCCATGCGTCGCCGTCGCCGAGCAGGCGGGCCATCGCCGGGCCGGATGGATCGGCGGTGGAATCGGCAGTGGAATCGGCGGCCGATAACTCGGGATCGCCGTGTGCCTCGCGCCGGTCGGCGGGTGCGTCCGCCGCGCGCTCGAGCAGTCGCAGGCGTCCGCCGTCGGTGCGGTAGACGCGACGGACCGGCGGCTGCGCGTCCGCGACCACCGCCTCGACCGAGCCGTCGGGCAGACCGTCCTCCTCCTCGAGCAGGGCGGGCAGCAGGTGCAGGAGGGCGTCGACGTGCACCCGCTCGTGCTCGTGCGGCGGCGACCACAGGTGGCGCATCCCCCAGCGCGCGAGCGCGTGCGCGACGGGCAGCAGCTCGCGCCCCGCATGCGTCAGCTCGAGCTCGACCCGCGGCGGCATCTCCCTGAAGCGCGTGCGGCTCACCAGCCCCAGAGCGACCATCTGCTGGACGTGGCGCTCGAGCACGCCGGCGCTGATTCCCGGGAGGCGCCCGTGCAGCTGGCTCAGGCGCGTCCTCCCCGGCGCCAGCGCCAGCGCGATCGCCATCGTCCAGCGGTCGCCGGTCGCGGCCAGCGTGCGCGCCAGGGGGGTCCAGGCGCTGCGCGCTCTCGAGCGCCGATTCCCAGCGGCCGCCACCTCGTCGTTCCCGGCTAATCGGGGCACACGATCAGGCTAGTTCCATTTATTGGGACAAGCGAGCGAATCGTCACCGTGTTCCCGACTCACCCGGCGGACCCCGAAGTCAACCGATAAAAAGACCAGCGGAAGCGAAGAAACAAGCGACAAAAAGAGCCGCGGACGTCAAGGCGAGATCGGCGGGCGGCGGGGGACCTGCGGGCGGTGGGGGGCGGTGGGTGGCTGGGTGCGTGCCGACGGTCCCGTTAAAAGACCCGCGGGCGGTGGGGGCCGCCCGCGGGTCGAGGGAGGAGAGGGTGCTACTACTGCCGGCGGGATATGAGGCCGGCAGACTCTCCCGACACCGGTCTCTCCAACCGGGCGGGGGAAGCTCGTGTCGCTCAGACCAGGCTCAGCACGCGCTCCTGGACGCGGTTGGCCAGCTCCGGCACGCGAGTGGCGAGGTCCGGCACGCGGTTCGCGATCTCCGGCACCACGTCGGGGACGCGGTTGGCGAGGTCGCCGCCGCTCTTGGCGAACGCCACGCGACGCTCATCGAGGTCGCTGACCGTGCGCTCGATCCGGCGCCGGCGCTGGCGCAGGTCGCGCTCGACGCGCACGCGCGCTTTGCGCACCTCGCGCTCCAGGCGCTTGCGGGCGGTCACGCCACGGCGCTCGAAGCGGCGCAGCTGCGCCTGGGCCTTCGTCGGCGAGGAGTAGCTGGCGATCGTGTCGCTGACGGTCGTCACGACGCGTTCGCGGGCGATCAGCGCGGCGCCGACCGGGACCAGCACGGCGCGCTCGGCGTAGTCGCCGAAGCCGGCGGGCTCGGGTCGCGCGGCGCGGGTCGAGCTGGCCTGCGAGGTGGCGCGCGCGGTGGAGCGGCGGGCAGTCGAGGCTTTCGCGGAAGCCGGTTTGCTGGCGGCTTTCGCCCGGGCTTTGGTCCCGGTGGGGGCTTTGGTGGTGGCGGTGGGCATCTTTATGAAGTCTCCTGTCTGCTCGTCGCCGGCTGCGACGGAGCGGGGCTTGCGAACACCTGTTTGTACCCCGACTGGAAGAGATCGTTACAGCGCGATCGTAGCAGACCGTGAAAAGCCTGTAACCAAGCCCTGCGGCGGCGGTCGACTTTGTAACAGGCGGAACATGCGTTCGAGATCGGGCGATCCGCAACGCGATCCGACCCGTGCGGCCGGGCGCGCGGTGCGTCTCAGGTAACGGGCTCGGCCACGCGCGCGATCCACAGCGCCGGCTGCTCCAGCTCGGCGGGGCTCGGCAGCGCGTCCGGGCCGCTCCACGCGAGCGACAGCGCCTGCGGGCCGCCAGCGTCGACGACCGCGTCGCAGAAGCGCCGCCCCAGCTCGTACTGGCGCAGCTTCAGCTCCAGGCCGAGCAGCCGCTCGAGCACCCGCCACGGCAGGCCGCGGCTCTCGCGGCGGCGGTTCATCGCCGCGCGCAGGCGTGGCAGCGACGGCAGCACCTCCGCGCCGATCGCGTCCATCGTGTGCTCCGCGTGGCCCTCGATCAGCGACATCGCCGCCTGCATCCGCTCGACCAGCGCCCAGCGGTCCTCGCCCAGGGTCAGGCGCAGCAGCTCGCCGCGGCGTGCGCGCTCGACCATTTCGCGCAGCTGGGTCGGGTCCGGCAGACTGGACGCCAACCCGCTCAGGCCCGCCGTCCACCCGGCGCGCCGGCCGTTGCCGCGGGCGGGGTCCGTGCCGTCGCTCGCTTCGTCGTGGCCGGCGGCGCCGTCCTGCGCGGGTCCGCCGGCGATCGACATCTGCAGCCCGTCGAGCAGCTCCTTCAGCATCCCGCCCAGGTGTTCGCGCAGCCACGGCGCGCCCGCGAACTGCACCGCGTGCGTGATCTCGTGGATGCTCACCCACAGCACCAGCTCGTCGCGGTCCACGCCCAGCGCGCGCGCCGCCTGCGCCAGGTTCGGCGCCAGCAGCAGCAGCCGCGGCGACACCGACGCGTCCAGCAGCGCCAGGTCGTACTGGCCGAGCACGCGCTGGGAGAGCATGCCCGTCAGCGCCCCCACCTGCACGCCCAGCAGCAGCCCCGACGCCGAGCGCAGCGGGACCGCGAACGGGCCCCCGCCGGCCTGCATCGTCTCGGTGACCGGCGCCAGCAGCGGGCGCATCGTGCTCAGGTTCGCGGCGATCCAGCCCGGGCGGTCGACCAGCTCAAGCGCCGGCAGCTCCCCGGAGGAGCTCAGGCCGCTGTACGCCCCCACCCTGCCCGCGAACTCGCGCACCAGCGGCTCCACCGACGCCGAGCGCACGCCCCCGAACGGCGGTGAGCCCGCCACCAGCTCACCGACCCGCTGGGCTGCGCCCCAATCGATCACGTCCACACACTCAGCGTAGCCACGGCCGGCCAGAGTCCGACGATCCTCCCGGGCGGGGCCCAGCGCTCGTGCCCGCGTATCCTTCGATTGTGTCCGGCCCCAGGATCGCGCCCGCGTTGCCCGACGGCCCGCCGGCCCGGCCGGATGGTGAGCGGGGGGCTTCGCCTGCAGGAGAGGCGGGAGCGTCGACCGGCGGCGAGCATGCCGGCTCGTTCCTGAAGCGCGCGGAGGTGCGCGACGTGCTCGCGTGGATGCGGCTGCTCGTCGACCCGCAGGACGCGGCCGCGGTCGTGCGCGCGCTCTCCAGGCCCCCGATCGAGCTGCGCCAGGTCGAGCTCGCGCGCGTCATCCAGGTCGCGCGCCGGCGCAAACTCGACCTCGTCGTCGGGCTTGCATCCGCCACCGAGTCGCCGCAGGTGCCGCCCGAGGCGCGCGAACGGATCCAGCGCTTCGTCGAGCTGCATCGCGCCGCCGCCGCAGAGCTCGACAGCGTCGCGCCCGATGTCTTCGTCGGACGGCTGATCGAGCGGTTGGGCGTGCGCACCCTCTGGGGGACAGGCGGGCGCGCGCTGCTCGCGCCTGAGGACGCCGCCCAGCAGCGCGCCAGCCTCGAGCTGCTGCATCGGCTCGCCGCCGACTTCGTTCGCGCCACACCCGGCGCCGGCGTCCGCGAGCTCGTGCGACACCTCGCCACCGTCGTGCCCGACGTGCCCGGGGAGAGCCGCGCCGGCGGACCATCGCCAGCCCGCCTGAGCGCGCCATCGCCGGCCGGCGACACCGCGGGCGAGGGTGATCATGCGAACGCGGACATAAACGATGTAGAGCCAATCGACGAGGAGCCCGTCGATGCGCTGCACGCGACGTTTCAGCTGCTGCGCGAGGAGGTGCTCGACGGCGTCGCGCGCATCGGCGGGCGTCTCAGCGAGCTGCGGCTCGACACCGACCTCGACATCTCACACGGGGTCGTCCGCTACCTCGAGCTGCTCAAGCTCGCCGCGCTGCTGCAGCGCCCCGAGGGCCAGGATCTCGCCGACGCGCTCGCCGACGTCAACGCGCGCCTGCTCGCCGCCGCCACGCCGCTGCAGCGCGAGATCTTCCTCACCTCCACGCTCGACGACACGCTCACCCGCTCCCCGAGCGGGGGCGGGGAGGCGGAAGAGGGAGGGGCGGGCGCCGACGCCGGCGAGCGAGCGCGCGCCAGCGCCATCGCGCCCCGCGAGCAGCACTCGCTCGAGCCGTTCCTGCCGCGGCGCGGCATCGGCCTCGCACTATCCGCCTCCGACATTCACACCTACCGCAGCTGCCCCCTGCGCTACAAGTACGCGCGCGTCCTGCGCATCCCCACCGAGCAGACCGTCCACCAGCGCTTCGGCATCGTCGTGCACCAGGTGCTCGAGCGTTATCACGCAGAGGGGGGTGGCACGCTCGAGCAGATGCTCGCGCTGCTCGACGGCTGCTGGCGGCGGGCGGGGTTCGGGGTGGACACCGACCGGGGCGGGGGATCCCCCGGGGGGCGCATGCAAGCAGGCGAGCGCGATCGCGAGCTGTATGACAAGGCGCACGCCGCGCTCACGCGCTACCACGCGCGGCTGGCGCGCCGGGAGTCACAGCCCGTGTGGTTCGAGCGGCAGTTCGACTTCCGGATCGGGCCGCATCACCTGCGCGGGCGGGTCGATCGGGTCGACAGGCTCGGGCCCGTGGGCGGCGCTGGGGCAGCGATCGACACGGACGACTCGGGGGGGACAGGGGGCGCTGGTGGGACGGGGGGCGCCGGGCATGCGCTCGAGTACGAGCTGATCGACTACAAGACCTCGCGGCCGAAGAGCGCCGAGCAGCTGCGCGAGGACATCCAGCTGTCGCTGTACGCGCTCGCCGCGCGCGAGGACTGGGGGCTCGAGTCGTCGCAGCAGGCCTACTACTACGTGCTCGACGACCTCATCGTGCCCGTCGCGCATGGCGAGCGGGATGCCGACGCCGTGGAGGGCATCGTGCTGGAGGTGGGGGAGGGGGTCCTCGCGCAGGAGTTCGAGCCCACGCCGTCACGGGTGGCTTGCTCGATGTGCGACTACCGGATCGTCTGCCCGGCGGCGGAGGGGTAGGGATGCAGGGAGTGGGGCGCGGATCGGCAGGCGCGCAGATGTGGCGCTGGTTGCGCGGAGAGCCCTCCCCGCGCAACCAGCGCCAAGTGGATCAGCTCACTTCGACTTCTTCTCCGAATGTGATCGAGTTGCCGGCTTCCAGCCCCGACACATCGCTGCCAAATGCCTTCAGTAACTCATTGGCGCCGCCGCTGAATCCCTGAATATTCTGTGACGAGCCAGTTGACGATAGGTTGAGTTCACCGGTTAACACCACGTGGCCAGGTCCCGGTAGGACTTCTCCAATGATGCTACCGGTAACCGCAATCGTGACGGCGGTGCAATGCGTCGACGAAATCTTTACGAATTCCGTCCCGCTTTCCGGTGAAAGTAACAGGCCTACGCCTGACCCCGTCGAGGTCACGCCCAGTTTGCCGTCCAGCTCGTTCGTCAGAACTATTCCCGAGCCTGAGGCCTCGTTCGTGCTGTGACACTCTCTTTCACTAGCGATGTCCTTGCACCCGCTGTATAACACTAACACTTGGTCCACGGTGGTGCTGCTGTTGACGTGTCCGCTGCTCCTGCCCCCAGTACATAATATGACGATCTTGTTGGCTTCGGTCCCGGGGCCGGTAAGCGTGCCTACGCCGGACGTGCCCGTAAACGTGGTGCTCGAGACCGGTAGTCCGGAGGAGTTGAGGAATTCCGGCTGACCTGCCGCCGCCGTTGCCGCGGGAATGGCGCTCAGTGCAAATGCGGCCGCGAGGGCGGCACCGAGTAACTTGGCATGGTTCATCTTTGACGTATGCTCCTATTCGCGGTTGATGAGGTTCGGGGCTCGCGTCCGCGCCGAGAGCACTGCACGACAGCCGGCCGACGGTCACCCTGACATTCGCCGGCCCTTGGCCAAGTGGTGGCCACGACCCGACGGTTGGATGTGCTGCAGGTACATGGTAGCCTCAAATGAGGAAGAAGCTGGGACTTGTCTCCCATTTGCAAGGAGACTCCATCCCGGACAACGTCGGTTGTGCCGGGAGTCGTCGCCCACGGTCAGCGGGCGACGAGGTTGCGCGGAAAGTCTCCCGCGCAACCACCGCAAGGCGCTCAGCTGACTTCGACTTCTTCTCCGAATGTGATCGTGTTGTTGTCATTCAGCCCAGATAAGAGGGTGCCGAACGCGGTCAGTAACTCGTGTACAGATGTGCCGTTGAATCCCTGAATGTCCTGCGACGAACCATTCGCCGCGTAGTTCAGTTCGCCGGTTAACACCAGTTTGCCAACCGGTAGCACTTCTCCGATGATGCTGCCTTTGACATTGATGGTGCTGGCAGCGCAATGCGTTGACGAGATTTTCACGAATTCCGTCCCGGATCCAGGGGCCAGTAACAGGCCTACGCCCGATCCGCCTGAGATCAGGCCCAGTTTGCCGCTCAGCTCGTTCGTCAAAATGATTCCCGAGCCCGAGGCCTCGTTTGAGCTGTGGCACTCCAGTCCGCTGGAAAGGTCTTTGCACCCGCTGTATAACACTAACACCGAGTTCACAGTGGTGCTGCTGTTGACGTCGCCTCTGCTCGACCCGCCACTGCATTCTATTACTTCCCCGTTGCCGGAGAGCTTGCCTGCACCAGCGGTGCCCGTGAATGTGGTGCTCGAGATGGGTTCCCCGGAGGAGTTGAGGAATTCGGGCGGTTCCACTTCCGCCCGTTCCCAGCCACCCGTCCCTTCTTTTGCTTCGTTGTTTACGCAGGATGCTTCGCTAGCATAGTCACTCGCTTCGCCTGTTTCCACCTCGTCGCATTGTTCGCCTGTCGCCAAAACTGCCCCGAAGAGAATCGGTACGTAGTAGTGACCGTCCTCGCCGTGTTCGTCCGGCGCCATTTTTTCGCACGTATTACCCTTCCTAGTCAGCCATAAATGTCTATTCAAAGGGCCTCTCCGGCAACGCGCAAAGGCGGGAGCGGCACTGACGGCACTGACCGCCATCAGCATGGTCCCGAGGAGCACTGCGCTAATTATGGCACGTTTCATCTTGATCTCCCGTTCATGGAAAAGTGCAGTGATTCACCATCCCCAGATCCTGGTTGCGGTGCCGGGCGGAGCTGGGCTAGCCACCAGGCCGGCAGTCCCGTATCAACAGAGGATTCGGGCATACGGACGTACCGTTGTAGCGCCACGATTGGGTCAATGTCAAGAAAAATGACGCCATGTCTCCGACGCACCAATGTCGCCTGGGGTATAAGGCGCGGCGTCTGGTCGGATACGAATCTCGATGAGTGGTGCCGGAGGTGCGTCCCTCCCCGTCGCTCTTCGCGATTCTCGGTGCTACGCGCGGGAAGTCTCGTCCCCGGTCAGCGCGTGCCTATTTCCCCTCGCGTCCCCGCTGGCGCAGAAACCGCTGAAATTCGCTCGCCAGGATGTCTCCCGACGGGAGATCCTCGGGCGTGGCCTGATCCTCGCTGTCCGCCGCCTGCTCCAGCCGTTCGACGAACGCCTGGATGTCCGGGTCGCTGCGCACCGCAAGGCCCACCTGGCGTTCGTAGTCCGCGGCCGACGATTCGAGCTCCGACACGTCCACTGACACGCCGATCAGCACTTCCACCCGCCGCAGCAGCGCCAGCGCCGCCTTCGGATTGGCGGCGGCGGCGACATAGTGGGGGACGGCAGCCCACAGGCTCGCCGACGGCAGGCCCGCCTGCGCGCACGCCGTGTGCAGCACGCCCACGATGCCCGTCGGCCCCTCGTAGCTGGAGGGCTGCAGGCCGATCCGCTCGAGCAGCGCCGCGTCGGAGGCGTGGCCGGTCATCGCCACCGGGCGCGTGTGCGGCACGTCGCCCAGCAGCGCGCCCAGGGAGACGACCACCTGTACCCCCAGCGCCTCCGCCAGGTCGACGATATGCGCGCAGAACGCCCGCCAGCGCATCGACGGCTCCACGCCCTGCACCAGCACCAGGTCGCGCGGCGCGCGTGGCACGCTCGCCTCGAAGATCTCCACCGTCGGCCACTCGATCTCCCGCGCCCCGCTCGCGCCGGCGGCGTCCTCGCCCGCAGCGCGGTCCTCCTCCTTGAAGCGGATGCACGGGCGGTTGGCCTGGAAGTCGTAGAACTCCTCAGAGTCGATCTGCGCGAAGCGGCGCGCGTTCAGCGCCGACGCCAGGAACGCGACCGCGCTAGACGCCGCGTCGCCCGCGTCGTTCCAGCCCTGGAACGCGCACACCATCGCCGGGGCCCTCAGGCCGTCCGGACGGCGGTCCCAGATCAGGGGCTGCATCCGGACCACCGTACATCATGGGACGATGGCTGCCGCCACGCGTTCCCCACTCGATCCCCCCTCGGAGGGCGTCCAGAGCGTCGCCACGCTGCGCAGCGACGACGAGGTCGACGCCGTGTTCGCGTGCACGCGCAAGGAGCGCCAGATCTCCCGCATGGGCACCCCCTACCTGACGCTCGAGCTGCGCGACAGCAGCGGCTCGATCCGTGCGCGCGCCTTCCGCGACGCCGACGTGCTCGCCGGGCGCTTCGAGCGCGGCCAGCTCGTGCGCGTGCGCGGGCGCGTGCAGCGCTACCGCGACCAGCTGCAGATAGAGCTGCGCGCGATCGAGCCCGCCGGTGGCGAGGCGGCCGACCCCGCGCGCTTCCTGCCGACCGCCTACCGCGACCGCGACGAGCTCGAAGGCTTCCTCGAGCACCTCGCGCGCGAGGTCTACGCCCCGCCGCTGAAGGCCCTGCTGGAGCGGCTGCTCGGCGACGCGTCGCTGCGCGCGCAGCTTCGCCAGGCGCCGTGCTCGCTGCCAGCGCAGAGCACAGGCCACCACGCCTACCTCGGCGGCCTGCTCGAGCACACCGTCGCTGTCGCCACGCTCGCGCTCGAGACGTGCACGCTGCACCCGCGTCTGGATCGCGACCTGCTGCTGACCGCCGCCATCGTCCACGACCTCGGCAAGACGCGCGAGTTCAACTACGGCGCCGAGATCGCGCGCAGCCGCGAGGGCGCGCTACTTGGGCACGTCGAGCTGGGACTGCGCACGATCGCCGAGCACGCGCCCGCCACACTCGACGGCGAGCGCAGGCTCGCGCTCGAGCACTGCGTCATCCTCCACCACGGGCCCGAGCCGTCCTCCGGGCAGCGCTTCGCGTCCGCCGAGGCGCTCGCGCTGTACCGCCTGAACGCGCTCGACGCCCACGTCAAGGGCGCGATCGAGCACGGCCTCGGCGGTCAAGCGGGCCAGCCGTGATGCCGATGAATGCCTGTGATGGGCGATTTCGCCACGCCAACCGTCGCAGCCCCCGCGGACCCCGCGGCGCACGACGCTGCGCCCGAGCGCGACGCCGAGGAGCGTAGGGGCAGCGAGCGCCCGTCGGCCGGCCCGCAGCAGAAGGGCCTGTACCCCCCGCGCCACCCCGGGCGCTCGCAGCGGATGATCGGCGAGGTGGTCGTCGATCTCGGCCTCTGCGACCAGGAGACCGTCGACGAGGGAGTCGCCACCGCGCGCGCCCAGGGCCGGCCCACGGGCGTCGTGCTCGTCGAGCGCGGGATCCTGCGCCACGACCAGCTCGCGCGCGTCGTCGCCGAGCGCTTCGGCCTGGACTTCGTCGACCTCACCGTCTTCGACCTCGACATGGGCGCCGTCAACCTGATCGGCGTCGAGGCGGCCAAGCGCTACCAGGCGCTGCCCGTCGGCTTCACCGACGACGGCTCGCTGCTGCTGGCGATGGCCAACCCCACCAACGTGCTCACGATCGACGACGTCGGCATGATGACCGGCCGGCGGATCAAACCCGCGGCCGCCTCCGTCGAGGATCTCAAGCTGCTGCTCGCGCGTCTCGCGCGCATGGACGACTCGATCGAGGACATCGTCGAAGAGGAGAGCGAAGAGCAGCGCGAACGCGAAGTGTCGGTCGACGAGGCCGACAGCGACGCGCCCGTCATCAAGCTCGTGCACTCGATCGTCGCGCAGGCCGTGCAGCAGGGCGCCTCCGACATCCACGTCAACCCCGAGGAGGGCGACACGCGCGTGTTGTTTCGCGTCGACGGCGTGCTCGCCCCCGCCGCCACCGTCAAGCGCAGGATGGCGATGGGCGTCGTCTCGCGCATCAAGATCATGGCCGACCTCGACATCTCCGAGCGGCGCGTGCCCCAGGACGGGCGCTTCGCGCTGACGGTCGAGGGGCGGCGCGTGGACATCCGCGTCGTAACGCTGCCGCTCGTGTACGGCGAGGGCGTCGTCATGCGCATCCTCGACCAGGGCGCCGGCGTCAAGATCGACGGCCTTGAGTCGCTCGGCATGCAGGCGGCGGAGCTCGAGCGCTTCTCGCGCGCGATCCACCGCCCCAACGGCGCCGTGCTCGTCACCGGGCCCACCGGCTCCGGCAAGTCGACCACCCTGTACGCCGCGCTGCACGCGCTCAACGACGGCGAGCGCAGCATCCTCACGATCGAGGACCCCGTCGAGAAACGCATCGCCGGGATCAAGCAGATGCAGATCGCGCCCAAGGCCGGCGTCACCTTCGACGTCGGGCTGCGCTCGATGCTGCGCGCCGACCCCGACGTGATCATGGTCGGCGAGATCCGCGACGCCGAGACCGCGCACATCGCCGTCGAGGCCGCGCTCACCGGCCACCTCGTGATCTCCACGCTGCACACCCGCGACGCGCCCAGCGCGCTCGGCCGGCTGATCGACATGGGCATCGAGCCGTTCCTCGTGTCCTCCGCCGTCGACTGCATCGTCGCCCAGCGCCTCGTGCGCATGCTGTGCAAGCACTGCAAGCGCCCGCAGCAGGTCTCAGAGCACGTGCTCGCCGAGCACGACCTCGCCGGCGTGCAGCCGTACGAGCCAGTCGGCTGCTCGCGCTGCGCCGGCTCCGGCTACCGCGGGCGGCTCGCGCTGTACGAGGTCATGTCCGTCTCCGAGCCCATTCGCGCGTTGATCCTCGAGCGCTCCTCCGTCGACGCCATGGTCGACATCGCGCTGCAGGAAGGAATGCAGCGGCTGCGCGACGACGGGCTGCAGAAGGTGCGCGAAGGGGTGACCTCGATCGCCGAGGTCGAACGGATGACCAACAGCTTGCTGTAGGGGCTCTCGGCTCCCCGCGAAACGATCCTTGACTAGATTGACCAACTTGTCTAATATTTACTCATGGCGACTGTCGCCTCACTCCCCACACGCGGCCTCTCCGAGGCCAAGGCCGCGCTCTCGGACGTGATGTCCGGGGTGGTGCACGACCACCAACCGACGGTCATAGAGCGTCACGGCGGCAAGGAAGCGATGCTTCTGCTCGGGCTCTCCGACATGGAGCCGTTGCTGGGCCACTTCTCCTTCCACACCCGTTCGAGCGTGTCCGAAGGGGAATTCGTGTTGCGCCAGCCCGAGCTGAATCTCGTCGCTGGGGGAGAGACGTTCGAGCAGGCTGCGACCGAGCTTGAGCAACTGGCTCTCGCCTACGCCGAGCGGTATTTCGAGCGTCTGGGCTTCTACGCGCAGACAGATCGGGCCGATCAGATGCCATGGTTGCTGCGGCTGATCCTTACGCCGGTGGTCGATCGTCGCGCTTTGCTCCTCGGCGCGCCCGAGCAGCTGTCGGAGGCATGACGCCAGACGCCCCAACCTGGGGCGAGATCGAGAAGTTCCTCAAGATCGACGGCTGGACTCGACTCCCCGCGTCCAGTCGCGGCGGTTCGAGTCAGGATCACATCGTCTTCGAGAAGCTCCTCGACAGCGGCGAGCTGCTCCAGACACACATCTCTCACTCGCGGGGCGGCCGTCCCTCGAGCGGACGTTTCGCCTCGATCTTGAGGCACCAGATCGTGGTCTCGCGGACGGACTTCTGGCAAGCGCTTCGTTCGGGCGAGCCCGTCGCTCGGCCTGCGTCCGTGGAGGCGGAGCAGGTCGACCACGAGGCGTGGGTGGTCGCGGTGTTGGCAGGAGATCTGCACATGACCGCGGAGGAGATCGCAACGCTGGATGCCGAGCACGCCCGGCGACTCGTTCTCGACCACTGGTCGCGACCGACGACTTCGTGATCACCGGGGCGGCGCCGCGCAGCTCGCGCGCCGCCGCCCCGGATCGGCCGGAGTGGGACACCCCGGCGAAGGCTCGCCGGGGGTGGGTGGGCTACTTACCTCTTCCGGCTGGACTTCTTGCCCTTGCCCTTGCCCTTCTTCTTGTGGTGGACCGGCGGCTTCGGGTTCAGCCGCGTGCCGCCCGAGTACGAGTCCGGCTTGCAGCCCGCCGGGCGGCCCAGGTCGAACGGCCCGGAGATCGCCTGCGTGACGACGCCCTTTTCCAGGTACGCGTAGGTGACGGTCAGCAGCGGATCGACGCGCGGCTCCTTGCAGAGCTTCGTGCCGATCGAGAACTGTCCGGTGATCGTCTCGTAGCCTTCTTTGGCCAGGCCGACGCAGTTGAGCGCGTAGCCGGGGACTTCGCCGGAGCAGGAGAACGTCTGCGACAGCGGCTTCGTTGTCGCGTTCGAGGTCACGACCGGCTGACCCTCGATCCCCGTCACCGGGATCTGTGCCTGCAGCTGGTAGCCGGTGATCGGGCCGTTGCAGTAGAACGCGTACTGCACCTGCTGTTCTTCGTTGCCCGGTTCCGGTTCACCCGCGGCGATCTTGCCGATGCAGTTGTAGTTGTTGGGGTTGGGTTCTTCGGCATGGCCGATCGCCGGGGTCGCGAGCAGCAGGGCCACAAAGGCCACGATCGCGGCGAGCCACCATGTCGCTTTGCGGTGCGCTGGTTCGATGAGGTGCAACGGGGGTCTCCGTTCGTTGTTTGATGGATCTGTCATCGCCGCAGGAGCTTTTCGAGGCTCTGCTTCGGCGAAGTCGGGTTGAAGGTCGTCGTGGGCTTGGCGCCGACGGAGGCGAACGGCGAGATCAGCAGCACGCCCGCCGGCGGCTGCACGGTCAGCGTCGCCGTCGCCGCGCCCGCGGGCAGGCCGGTCGCGGTCGCCGAGCCGACCGACGCGAACGTGACCACGATCAGGCCGCTTTCGCGGAAGTCCGCGCTCGAGGTGATCGTCGGCACCGTCGCCTTCAGGAATTCATCGGCCGCGCTCAGCGCGCCCGCTTCCGTCGCGCACGATGCCCCCGGCGCTTCGGCCTGCGCCGGGCATGGTGGCTGCACGATCGTGTCCAGCAGCTGCGGCGGTTCGCTCGCCACCAGCGCCGTCTCGTTCGCGAACGCGCCGCCGTCCAGCGCCGACCAGCCAGTGAGCAGCGTGCCCGCGGGGACGGCCTGCGTGTCGATGTAGGGGGCCGCCGTCGGCTGCGCGATCGCGCTGGCAAAGGAGGTGCCCGCGAGCTCGATCAGCCACACATGCGTGATCGGGGGCAGCGCGCTCGTCTTGCCCTTGCTCGTCGGCGTCGTCGAGCTGGAGCTGGGCGTGGTCGTTTCCGTTTCCGACGCCGGCGTGGCGCTCGACGCTTCTTCGGCGCTCGCGCGTTTGTGCTTGCGCCGTTTCCTGCGGGGCGTCGCTTCCGCGGCGACTGCCGGCGTTTCGGCGGCCGCGGCCGCGCTCTGTGCCGCCCTCGCCCTGGCGATCTGCTCGAGCGATAGGAGCAGCGCCGGGAGGCTCGGGTCGGCCTGCGAGGGGCTCGGAGCCGGGCCGATCGCCGCGCCCACGGCCACGCCCAGGCCGAGCATCGCCGCGGCCAGCACGGCGGTCACGCGCGCCGAGGGGGCGCGGAAGGGCGACTTTCGGTTCTCGGGCGTGTTGTTCATGGAGTGGGGCGAAATACTGCTGAATCGATCGTGAGCCGTCCGGCGGGCTCGTCCCGCCCGGGAGGTTCCAGACCTTGCCTATAAAATAGCTAATCTCGATCAAGTCTGTGGGGATATGCTATGTTCGCCCCTCCACGTTGTCAACTTCTTGTCAATCGATCTCGAAACGGAGCCTCACTTCAATGCATCGAATTCGCCGTCTCTCCGTCGCCCTAACGGCGGTTGGCGTGATCGGGGTTGCGGCGCCTGCGGCCGCCAATGCCACCGCGCTCGTCACCATCAGCGGCGCCACGTCGTCCTATCCGCTCGTGCAGCTGCTCGCCAACAAGTACGTCAAGCTGCACCCGCACAAGGTCAGGTTCAAGATCACGCAGGGCGGCACGACCGTCGGCATCAGCAACGTCAAAAACGGCAGCGACACGATCGCCGACGTCGCGCAGGAACCGACCAGCGCCGACGCCGGCCTGGACTTCTACCCGATCGCCAAGTATGCGATCTGCGTGGTCACGAACAAGTCCAACCCGGTGAGCAACCTCACCCAGGCGCAGGTCACCTCGATCTTCACCGGCAAGACGAAGACGTGGAGCAGCGCGCTGGGCGGCGCCACCGCCACCGGCCCGATCGAAGTCTTCACGCGCACGTCCGTCGCCGGAGTGCTGACGAGCTTCAAGTCGCTGCTGCTGGAAGGCAAAAGCGTCGTGTCCAGCGCCACCGAAGAGGCGACCGAGGGCGAGATGCGCCAGGCCGTCGAAAGCGCGCCTGACGGGATCGGCTTCCTGTCGAACTATCAGGCCAACAAAGGCGGCCTGAACCCGGTCGAGTTCAACGGCGTCGCCTGCAACCAGACGACCGCCGCCTCCGGGCAGTACGCCGGCGTGGCCGTCTTCTTCGAGGTCACCAAAGGTCCCGCCACCGGCGGTGCGGCGGCGTTCATCAACTGGGTCGATCACTCCGGCGCGGCGAAGAAGATCATCGCCAGCCAATGGGTGCCGATCGGCTAGTGATCGAGCGGCTGCGAAAGCCCTGGCCAGATCACCGCGCCGAGCGCACGCTCGGCGCGGTGTCGTTGCTGGTGTGCGCCGCGGTTGTCGCGATGGCCGTGTTCGTCGCGACCAAGGCGTGGCCGATCTTCGAGCACAACGGGCTCAGCTGGCTGCTCGGCGGCGGCGATCTCGAAACCGAGATCAACAAGATGACGGTCGCCACCACCAGCCCGGCGGCATCCGTCTATCACCTGCGCGCGTGGCCGCTGATCTACGGGACGCTGCTGACCACCGCGTTCGCCGTCGTGCTCGGCATGGCGATCGCGGTGCTCTCCTCGGTGTTCATCGTCGAGCTCGCGCCCGCGCGCGTGCGCCGGGCGGTGATCCCGATGATCCGCCTGCTCGCGTCGGTCCCGTCGGTCATCTACGGGCTGATCGGGATCCTCGTGCTCGTGCCGTTCGTCGGCCAGAACCTGATCACCGTGCACGAGAAAGAGTCGATGCAGAGCGTCGTCCAGCTGACCGGCGCCGGGTTGGGCGTGACCGCGGTGGTGCTCACGATCATGATCACGCCGATCATGATCGCGCTGATCTGCGAGGCGCTCGCGTCGGTGCCGCCGTCCTGGCGCGAGGGCGCGGTGGCGCTCGGCCTGAACCCGCTGCGCGCGGTGCGCGCGGTGACGCTGCGGGCGATCCGCCCGGCGATCGTCGCGGCCGCCGTGCTCGCGACCGCGCGCGCGCTCGGCGAGGCCGTGATGATCCAGATGATCTCGGGCGGCAAGTCGTTCGCGCCCAGGCCCGGCGACGGGATCGTGTTCTTCTTCGAGCCGCTGCGCACGCTCGCCTCGGCGATCGTCGACTACCGCGAAGGCGTCGGCTCGCCGGCACTCGGCGCCTCCGTATACGCGTGGGCGCTGCTGCTGCTGTTCTCGGCGTTCGCGCTGTCGGTGACCGGCTACCTGGTCAAGCTCCCGCTGCGCAAGTACCAGACACGCGGATGAGCGCCACGTTCACATCACAGGCCTCGCAGGCGGGCGCCGGGCCCGGCGCCCCGGCAGGGCCCGGCTCGAGCGGGCGCGGACGACGCTCCTCGCCGATGAGCTGGCGCTGGGGCGATCGCATCGCGCTCGCCGCCGCGTGGACGGCTGGCATCCTGCTGTGCGCGATCTCCGCGGCGATCGTCCTGTACATGGGCTACCGCGGCATCCAGTACCTGCGCCCGGGCCTGATCTTCAGCCGCCCGCAGGCCAGCACCGACCAGGCCGGCTCCGGCGGGTTCCTGGACCCGCTGATCGGGACGCTGGTGCTGACCGCGATCGGGATCGTGCTCGCGCTGCCGCTGGCGCTCTCGAGCGCCGTGTGGATCGCCGAGTATGGCCGTCCGAGCTGGCTCGCGCGCGTGATCGAGTCGAGCATCGAGGTCGTCGCCGGCACGCCGGACATCGTGATCGCGATCTTCGGGCTCGCGCTCTTCCAGCTGCCGCTGCTCGCGCCGTTCTCGTTCTCAGCCTCCAGCCAGGCCGCATACGGTCGCTCGTTCATCGCCGCCGGCGCGATGATGTCGCTGCTGGCGCTGCCGTCCGTCTATGCGGCCACGCGCGACGGGCTGCAGGCGGTGCCCGGGCACCAGCGCGAGGCGGCGTTCGCGCTCGGCAAGACCCGCATCACGACGATCCGGCGCGTGCTGCTGCCGAGCGTGCGCTCGAACATCGCCACCGGCGTCACGCTCGGCGTCAGCCGCATCATCGGCTCGACCGCGATCGTGCTGATCCTGCTGGGGAGCACGCTGCGCATCGAAACGCAGGGCGCGGTCCCGGGCATCGGCCTGCTGCGCGGCACCGGCTCCTCGCTCACGACCTACATCTACGAAAACTCGCCCGCCGGCGAAGGCGCCGCCCCGCAGAAGGCCTATGCCGCAGCGTTCGTGCTGCTGATCTTCGTGCTCGCGCTGAACCTGATCGTCGACAGGATCGGCCGCGCCCAGGCCAGCGCCACGGGGCTGACGCCGATCGGCGCGGTCGTCTAGCGATCGGGTGCTGCGCTCGATGCCAGGAACTTTTCACAATTTCGCCGGAAACTCGCTAATCTCAGTGATCTGATGGCCAAAGTCAAGGCGATGGAGATTGTGGTCGATGAGGCCTGAGGAGATGCTTCTCGATCCCTGGAGCTTTGCGACCGACGGCTCCGAGCAGCCGCTCGCGGGCGAGTCCCTGCGCGACGTTGCGCAGTCGAGCGGGCTGCCACTGGAGCCGGCGACCGTGCCGCCCGTGCGCACGATCGTGCTCGATCGCCAGCCCTCGCCGGCACGCCCGGTGCGCGAGCGCGAGGCCGTCCGCAGGCCGTCCTCGGCCGCCGGGCCCGAACGCCTGAGCCTGCGCGACGTCAGCATCTCCTATGCCGGCAAGCCCGCCGTCAAGTCGGTCTCGCTGTCGGTCCACCAGGGCGAGGTGCTCGCGCTGATCGGACCCTCCGGCTGCGGCAAGACGACGCTGCTGCGCACGCTCAACCGCCTCACCGAGCTGACCGCCAGCGCCTCGCGCTCGGGCGAGATCCTGCTCGACGGCGAGGACATCCACGACCTCGTCGACACAACGCTGCGCTCGCGCGTGGCGATGGTCTTCCAGCAGCCCAACCCCTTCCCGATGTCGATCTTCGACAACGTCGCGTTCGCGTTGCGCGAGCAGGGCCGCAAGCGCCCCGGACGGCGCGAGCTCGAGCCACTGGTGATCGACGCGCTGCGCCGGGCGGGGCTCTACGACGAGGTCCGCGACGACCTCGACCGGCCCGCGCTGCGCCTGTCCGGGGGCCAGCAGCAGCGCCTGTGCATCGCGCGCGCGATCGCCCCTCGGCCGGAGGTGCTGCTGATGGACGAGCCGTGCAGCGCCCTGGACCCGATCTCCACGGGCGTGATCGAGGAGCTGATCGGCGAACTGCGGCGCGACCTGGCCGTCGTGATCGTCACCCACAACCTCGCGCAGGCGCACCGGGTGGCCGACAAGGTCGCGTTCATGTACCTCGGTGACCTCGTCGAGTACGGGACGACCGAGGATCTGTTCGAGGACCCGCGCGCGGAGCGCACGCGCGAATACGTCCGCGGAGCGTTCGGATGACGAACCTCGCGCCGGTGCCGTCGGAGAGCTCCACCTGCGCGAACTGCTCGGCCCCGCTCGTCGCCGACCAGCGCTACTGCCTCTCCTGCGGGCAGCCGTGCTCGCCCGTGCGGCTCGCGTTCCTGGACGTGCTCGAGAGCGAGCGCCAGCCCCAGCTAGGCGCGGGCGCCGTCAGCGCGACGCCGGTCGCGTACACGCCCTACCTCGAGCCCGCCGCCGGCCCCGCCTGGCTGCGCCGCTACGCGCCGTTGTTCGGCGTCCTGTCGGTGCTGCTGTTGGCGATGATCGTCGGACTGCTCGTCGGCCACTGGGTCACCCAGAGCAAGGCCCCGGCGGCGCCGTCGGTGATCAAAGTCGAAGGCCTCGGCGGCGCGGCGCTCGCCGCGGGGACAGGCACGACGCCGACCAGCACCACGTCCGGGGTGGCCACGAGCAAGTCCTCCACGTCGGCCAAGAGCGAAGAACAACAGGAACAGGCTGAAGCGAAGGCTGAAGAAAAGGCCGAAGAAAAGACGCCCGCGAAAGCGCCGCCGGCCAAAGCGCTCAACCCCACCAAACTCGAACACACGACCGGTAAGACGCACGAGAAAGAACTCAGCAAACTGACCACCGCGCCGATCGAAGTCAAATGAGTGCGCACAGCGGCAACGGCAGCGTGCCGCCCGCGACCGCGCCCGCGGACACGGGCGCGGTCGTCCTGCCCGCCGGCGGGCTGCCGGCGCCGGCCGGCTCGATGTCGGAGCTGCGCCGCCGGCGCGTGGAGCTCGCCGAGCGCGTCGCCGCGCTCACGTGGGACCTCGGCGGCCTCGCCTACGAGATGGCGATCCGCGACCACTACCGTCTCGACGTGCTCGCGCGCAAAGCCTCCGAACTGCAGGAGGTCGACGCGCAGCTGGGCGAGGTGCAGCGGCTGCTCGCGACCGCCGAGGCGGGCGTCCACGGCCAGTGCCGCTCGTGCGGCGCCGTGCACAGCCGCGGCGCCGCCTTCTGCTGGCACTGCGGCGCGCCGCTGCTGGAGGAGGCGCGCCCGGCGGTCGTGCAGGTCGAGGAGCCGGCGGGCTGAGCCCAGGAGGAAAACTACACCCGCTTAAACTTTGGCCGACTGTAGTTTTCTCGACTGTAGTTTTCCCGCAATGGTCGTCCAGGCGAGTGTCCATCAGCCGCTCACTCGGATAGCGTCTCAACGGTGAGATTGAGGATCCTCGCGGCGGCGGCACCGGTCGTTGCCATTGCGCTCGCCCTCGCCGGCTCCTCCGGCGCCAAGGTGGCGCGCCCACACGCGCACAGGGCTGGCGCGCCGGAAGAATTCGGCTGCCCGATCCTGCCGGCGGAAGATCCGCTGAACCAGGAAATCGCGAACGCGCCCGTGAGCCCCGACTCGGCCGCCTACGTGGCGAGCATCGGCCTGAGCGCGCATCTGCACCCGGACTTCGGCACGGAGCCGAGCTACGGCATCCCGTACACGGTCGTCGGCCCCGAACAGCCGAAGGTGCCGGTCAAGTTCACGAAGTACCGCACGGAATCGAACCCGGGACCGTACCCGGTGCCGGCAGACGCGCCGATCGAGGGAGGCGGCAAGAACGGGCACGGCGACAAACACGTGCTGGTCGTGCAGGAAGGCAGCTGCACGCTGTATGAGATGTACAAAGCCCATCGCGGGAAGAACGGATGGACGGCATACAACGGCGCGGTGTTCAACCTGCGCAGCGACGCGCTGCGCCCGGAAGGCTGGACCTCGGCGGACGCCGCCGGCCTGCCGATCTTCCCGCTGCTAGCGCGCTACCCGGAGGTCGCATCGGGTCAGATCGACCACGCGCTGCGGGTGACGGTGCCGGAGACCCAGGACGGCTACATCCACCCGGCGACCCACTTCGCGTCGAGCAGCTCGAGCCCGAGCCTGCCGCCGATGGGCCTGCGGCTGCGGCTGAAGGCCGGCTACAGCCTGGCGGGCTTCAGCGGCGAGTCGCTGGTGATCCTCGAAGCGCTCAAGCGCTACGGGCTGATCGTCGCCGACAACGGCTCGCCGTGGTTCATCACCGGCGCACCCGACCCGCGCTGGAACGACGAAAACCTGGAAGAGATCAAGCAGGTCCCCGGCTCGGAATTCGAAGCCGTCGAAACCGGGCCGATCCTGCACGGCTGAGGTCGACCGGAACCGCGGGCGCGGGGCGCCCGGCGTGGGGGAACCGCGGAGCCCGCTAGACCTGCTGCGCCTGCTGTGCCGGCTCTGCCTGAGCCTGAACGGGCGCGGCGACCGGAACCTGCACAGCTTCGGGCGCCTGTGTGGCTACGGGCTGCGCGGGCGCCTGCGGCTGCTGCGTGGTCTGGGTCAGCCTGGGCGTGTCGCCGCTGATCGAGTCCTTGAACTCGCGCATGCCGGAGCCGACAGAGCGGCCGATCTCCGGGAGACGCTTGGCTCCGAACACGAGCAGCAGGACGATGAGCAGGAAGGCGATGTGAAGTGGATTGTCGAGTCCCATGCCGTCCAGTCTACGCCTTTTTCGCGGTGCCCCCGTCAACCCGTCCAGCCGGCGGCGGCGAGCCTCCCTCGCGCAGCGCCCGACGCACGAGTTGTGCGGCGACGATCAGCATCAGCGCGGCGAACGCGTCGCGCAGCAGCGCGCCCGAGAGCGCGTTCGCGAGCGCGACGCCGGCGGCGGCGCCGACGACCGAAAGCAGGCCCAGCAGCAGCGCGTCGCGACGCACGACGTTGCCGTAGCGGTCGTGTCTGAGCGTGCCGACGATCGCGACCGGGACGATCGCGAGCAGCGAGGTCGCCTCGGCCTGGTGCTGGCCGAGTCCGATGAACAGCACGAGCCCCGGCACAAACAGCACGCCGCCGCCCACGCCGAGCAGGCCGGCGACGACCCCGGCGGCGAGACCGATCGCGATCGCGCCGATCATGCGCTCGCGCCGCCCATGGGGGCACGGGGAGTCCTCATCTGATCACCAGCTCGACGGCGCTTGCGACGAGCACGGCGGCGAACAGCAGCGCGATCGCGCGCGAGTGCAGGCGCTGCTGCAGCCACGCGCCGATCAGCACGCCGCCGACGGCGGGCACGCCGACGAGCACCGCGTCGAGCACACGCACATTCCCGTACAGCCCCTGCGCAGCGGCGGCGAAGCCGGCGATGAAGACGATCGCGGCGAGCGAGGTGGCGGTGGCGGCGCGCTCGCCGTAGCCGAGCCACAGGATCAGCAGCGGCACGATCACGCTGCCGCCGCCGACGCCGAACAGGCCGCTGAAGAGGCCGGCGAGCGTGCCGATCGCCATCAGCGTCAGCGCCCGGCGCGGCGGGCGCTCTGCGGTCAGCTGTGCGAGCGGACGGCGCGGCGGCCCAGGAGTCGACACTGCGCGCCATACTAGACCTCGTGTCACCCGCCGCGACGCTAGTGGAGGCGCTCGAGCCGATCCGCTCGGATCCCGCCCGCTCCGCTGTGCTGCTCGACATCGACGGGACGCTCGCGCCGATCGTGCGCCACGCGGCCGACGCGCACGTGCCGGAGGCAACGCGCGGCCTGCTGATCGAGATCTCCCGCCGCTACCGGGTGGTGGGCTGCGTGAGCGGCCGCCGCGCGAGCACCGCGCGCCAGATCGTGGCGATCGGGACGATCGCGTACGTGGGCAACCACGGCGGCGAGCTGCTGCGCCCGGGCGCGACGCGCCCGGAGGTGGACCCGGAGCTGGCGGCGTGGACCGCGCGCGTGCGCGCGTTCGCGGCGCGCGCGTACACGGGCGAGCACCAGCGCCTGCGCGTGCGCAGCGAGGACAAGGACGCGATCGCGGCGTTCCACTGGCGCGGCGCCCCCGACGAGGAGGCGGCCGCAGCGGCGGTGCAGGAGATCGCGCGGCTGGCGCAGGAGGAGGGCTTCGCGGTGCACTGGGGGCGCAAGGTGCTGGAGGTGCGCCCACCGGTGACGCTCGACAAGGGCCTGGGGATCGCGTCGCTGCTGCGCGGCGGCGACCTCGACGCGGCGATGTACGTGGGCGACGACACGACCGACCTCGACGCGTTTCGCGGCCTGCGCTCGCTCGTCGAGTCGGGCGGCCTCGGGTGCGCGGTGTGCGTGGCGGTCGGCTCCGACGAAGCGCCCCCTGGTCTGGCGGCGGAGGCCGATCTGACGGTCGACGGGCCGGGCGGCGTGCGCGAGCTGCTCGAGGCGCTGCTGTAGCGCCGTGCGCTTCGTCGACTTCCTGAAGACAACGGTGCTGCTGAGCGCCGGCGCGGCGACGGCGCTGGCGGCGGTGACGGTGATCGCGGCGGGCGCGCGCGCGGACCCGCAGCTCGCGGAGGTGGCGGTCGGCTGGTGGCTGATCGCGACGGCGATGGGGCTGCGCATGGGCAGGCACGCGCTGACGAACCCGCCGATCGCGCGCCTGCTGTCGGGCGCGAAGGCCAGCAGCTCGCTGCCCGAGCACCATCCGAGCGCGGTGCTGCTCAACCGCCTGTGGCCGCTGGCGCTGTTCACGCTGCTCGCCGGCGGCCTGGCGTTCCTGGCGCCGCAGATCCCGGGCATCGCGGCGGGCTTCGCGATCATCTGGGCGCTCGCGTGGCGCCGCCAGGACGCGGCGGTGGCGGCGATCGAGGAGCGCGACGGAGCGTGCTTCTACGTCCAGCGCACCTCGCCCGTGCGGCCGATGTCGCTGGTGCGCACGCCCGGCTTCAAGGCTGCGCGCCCGGAGCGGGTCGACGGCGCAGTCACCTGAGATGGCCGCGGCGCGGGGCACGGCACCACGCGCGGCGGTGCCGGCGAGCGGCCGGCTCGACGTGCTGATCGTCTCGCTCGGCTCCACCGAGGGGCTGCGCACGGCGGACGCGGAGCTGCGCGACTCGCTGGTGCGCGCGGGTGCGACGGTGGCGATTGCGCGTGCGCGGCCGCCGAGGCCGTGGCGCACGCTGATGCTCACCGACCTGGCGTGGGCGCGCGCGGCGCGCGCGGCGGCGACTCGGGCCCTGGCGGAGCAGCGCTCGCCGCCGCGGGCGATCGTCTACTCGAGCACCACCGCGGCGCTGCTGTGGCCGCGCCCCGGCGCGATCCGCTTCGACGCGCCGTCGGCGGGCAACCGGCCGGGACGCGATGGCCTGTGGCAGCGCCCGCTGGAGCGTCACAGGCTGGCGCAGGCGCCGCTGCTGCTGCCTTGGAGCGAGGGCGGGCTGAGCGAGGCGCCGGCGCCTGTACGCCGCGGCGACCGCGCGCTGGTGCTGCCCGTGCCGGTCGAGCGGTCGGGGCCGCCCGCGCCAGAGCGGGACATAGCGGCGATCACGTATGCGGCCAACCCCGTCAAGAAGGGCCTCGACCGCGTGCTCGCGGCGTGGCGCGCCGTGCGCGGGGAGCTGCCGCCGGGCGTGCCGCGCCAGTTGGTCGTGGCAGGCGCGTCCGCGCAGGAGCTGACGGCGGCTGGCTACGAGGTGGGGGAGGCGCAGGGCGTGCGCGTGGCCGGGACGCTCGCCTCGGAGGCGTACCGTGCGCTGGTGCGTCGTTCGCGCGTGTTCGTGTGCGCGCCGCGCCGCGAGGACTACGGGATCGCGCAGCTGGAGGCGCTGGCGGACGGCTGCGTGCTCGTCACCACGCCCGCGCCGGGGCCGTACGCGGCGCTGCCGATCGCGCGCGCGCTGGACCCGCGCTTGGTGAGCGAGGATCTGGAGGGCGCATTGCGCGCCGCGTTGATCGACCCGCCGGTCGACTACGCCGCGCGCGCCAGCGAAGCGTGCGCCCCGTTCACGCGCGAGACGGCCGACAGGCGGGTCGCGGACGAGCTGCTTGCGCGCCTGCTTGGGAGCGGGGGGAGGCGCATATCCTAGGCGGCATGCTGCTGCTGACCGGCGCGACTGGCCTTGTGGGTTCGGCTTTGCTGCCGCGGCTGCTGGCCGAGGGCACGGAGGTCCGCTGCCTGGTGCGCGACCCGCGGCGGCTGGGCGCGCAGCGCGTGCGCGTGCAGATCGCGCTCGGTGACCTCGCCGACCCGCCGTCGTTTCGCAACGCGCTGCGTGGAGTGCACACGGTGGTGCATCTCGCGGCTTCGATCCGCGACCAGCCGCACGGGTCGATCGAGGAGCTCAACGGGATCGCGACGTGGCGGATGGTCGAGGCGGCACAGCGCCAGGGCGTCGAGCGCTTCGTGTTCTTCTCCGCGCTTGGCGCCTCCACGCACCACCGCACGCGCTGCCTGCGCGCCAAGGCGCTGGCCGAGCAGGCGGTGCGCGAGGCGGACGTGCGCTCGATCGTGTTCGCACCGTCGATCGTCTATGCCCCCGGCGACCCTTGGCTGACGCTGCTCGAACGCCTCGCGCTGCTGCCGGTGATGCCGGTGTCCGGGCGCGGACGCGCCGTCTTTCAGCCGATCTGGGCGGAGGACGTCGCCGCATGCGTGATCGCCGCCCTACAAGTGGATGGTGCCGGCCGAGGAGAGGGTGCCCGGCACGAGCGCTACGAGCTCGCGGGCCCGCAGACGCTCACCCACACCGAGATCGTGCGCACGCTCCTGCGCTCACTGGACCGCAGGCGCGCGCTGCTGCACGTTCCGACGCCGGTCGTCTCGCGCGCCCTGCGCGCGCTCGAGCGGGCGGCCGGCTCACGCGCGTTTGCCACCTGGGACGAGGCCGAGTTGATGGAGGCCTCCATGACCTCCACGCGCGGCACCTCCGACGTCCAGGCGCTGGGCGTGCAGCCACAACCAATGGCCACCGTCCTCGCGACGAGCTAAGCACCCGCACCCCGCTCTTTCCTCGCACTCGCCAACTCCGCCCAGGGCCGCGTGTTGGCGACCTGCTCCTTGCTCAGCCACGCCCGCCGCGCGGTCGCCACCCCCCAGCGCATGTTGGCGAGCGTGGCGGCGCGGTGGGCGTCGGAGTCGATCACGATCGTCACGCCCGCGCGTGCTGCCGCCCGAGCATTCACGTCCGACAGATCGCGCCGGTCGGGGTTGGCGTTGATCTCGAGCATCGTGCGGGTGCGCGCGGCGGCGGCGAAGACGGCGTCGAGGTCGATCGCGTACGGCGCGCGCCGCTCGATCAGCCGGCCGGTGGGGTGGCCGATGGCGTCGACGAGCGGGTGCTCGACGGCGGCGATCATGCGCTCGGTCATCTTCCGCTCGTCCATGCCGAACGAGGTGTGCACGCTGGCGATAACCCAGTCGAGCTGGGCGAGCAGCTCGTCGTCGTAGTCGAGCGAGCCGTCGGGCAGGATGTTGACCTCGCTGCCCGCCAGCAGCCGGATGCCGTCGATTCGCGCGTCGGCCTCGCGCACGAGCTCGATCTGGCGCAGCAACTGCTCGGGCCGGACGTCGTTGCCGAAGCCGTGGCTGGCGGAGTGGTCGGTGATCGCCAGGTACTCGTAGCCGCGCTCGCGCGCCGCCAGCGCCATCTCCTCGATCGTGCCGTGCCCGTCGGAGGCGACGGTGTGGCTGTGCAGGTCGCCGCGGATGTCCGCCAGCTCGACCAGGCGCGGCAGCTCGCCCGCGCGCGCGGCCTCCAGCTCGCCGCGGTTCTCGCGCAGCTCCGGCTCTATATATGGGAGGCCGAGGCGCTCGTAGACCTGCTGCTCGGTGGGACATGTTGCGGTGGCGCCGGTGGCGTCGTCGAGGATGCCGTACTCGGACACGTGCAGGCCGCTGCGCACCGCGGCTTCTCGCAGAGCGGCGTTGTGCGCGCCGGAGCCGGTGAAGTGCTGCAGCAGGTTGCCCAGCTGCGGCGGGCGCGCTATGCGAAGGTCGACATTGACGCCGGCGTGGGTGCGTCCGCGCGCGCCCGCCCTGCCGGCGGAGCTGACGTGCTCGATCTGCTCGAGCTTGGCGAGGCTCTTGGCGAGCGTCGCCGGACGCGTGGTGGTGGCGACGAGGTCGATGTCCTTGACGCTGTCCGCGAGCCGGCGCGCGGAGCCCGCGACCTGAACGTGCGTGCCCGGCCCGCCGAGCTGCAGGAGGCCGGCGGCGAGCTGCTCGCCGATCTCGATCGCGCGCGGCAGCACGATCCGCGGCGCCGTGCCCGCGTCGGGGTTGGCGTCCAGCTCGTCGAGCGCCTCGAGCACGCTCTGCTCGAGCTTCGGGCCGAGCCCGCGCACGGTCCGCAGCCGCTGGGCGAGCGCCGCCTCGCGTAGCGCCTGCGGCGAGTCGACGCCGAGCTCGTCGTGCAGCAGCCGCGCGCGCTTGGGGCCGAGGCCGGGCAGGCGCGTGATCGCGACGAGGCCCGGCGGGAACTTCGCACGCAGCTTCTCGGCGGCGGGGATCGTGCCGGTGGTGGCGAGCGCGAGGATCTTCTCCTGCAGCGTGTCGCCGATCCCCGCCAGCTCCGTCGCTCGTCCCTCGAGCGCGAGCGCGGCGACCGACACGGACGCCTCGCGCACGGCCCTGGCGGCGTTGCGATAGGCGACCACACGATGCACGATCGCGCCGTCGAGCTCGTACAGATCGCCGAGCTCTTCGAGCGCGTCGGCGATCGCGGCGTTGGATGGCTGCGAGGCGGCCACCGCGTCAGGGTAGGGCCACGAGCGCGCTGCTCGCGTGGCGGCCGGGCGCGCACGCGGCTTTCGCGCGGCGGCGGCAGCACCGCTCGCGTGGCCGCTGGGTACGTGTGGCCGCGGCACGCTCTAGGGTTCCCGACTTATGTCCGGTGAGCCGTGGCTGGTGCTGCCCACATACAACGAGGCGGAGAACGTGCAGGCGATCGTCGCGGCCGCGTCGGAGGTGCTGGCGACGGCGGCGCCGGATGGCTTCCGCATCCTGATCGTGGACGACGGCTCGCCGGACGGCACGGGCGAGCTGGCGGACGCGATGGCGGCGGAGCACGAGTGGCTGGCGGTGCTGCACCGCACGGAGAAGAACGGCATCGGACCTGCATATCTGGCGGGCTTCCGCCACGCGCTGGACGCCGGCGCGGGCTACGTGATGGAGATGGACTCGGACTTCTCGCACGACCCCGCGGACCTCGCGCGCCTGCTGCAGGCGGTCGACGACGGCGCTGACCTGGCGCTGGGCTCGCGCTACGTGCCCGGCGGCGGCGTCAGCGACTGGGGTCTGCTGCGGCGCTTCATCAGCGAGGGCGGCTCGACGTACGCGCGCCTGGTCCTGGGCCTGCGCGTGCGCGACCTGACGGGCGGCTTCAAGTGCTTCCGCCGCGAGGTGCTCGAGGCGATCCACTTCGACAGCGTGCGCTCGCAGGGCTACGCGTTCCAGGTGGAGCTGACCTACCGCGCGGTGCAGGCGGGCTTCAACGTGGTGGAGGTGCCGATCGTGTTCCGCGACCGCCAGCAGGGCACGAGCAAGATGTCCTGGCGGATCGCCGCGGAGGCGATGTGGCTGGTGCCGCTGCTGCGCTTTAAATAGGAGGCCCGCCCGCCCCGCCTGTCGCCGACGGGCCGGCGAGTGCGCCCGCGGCCTCTACGCGCCGGGGCCACCCGGGCCGTGCTCGCCGTCATGAGGGCTCTCCTGCTCGCCCGCGGCGGCCTCTTCGCGAAGCTCCCCGCGCACCAGCCACCACAGGAACGCCAGGGCGGCGAGGATGACGACGACGACGAGCGCGAGTCCGCTGGAGAAGGCGAGTGGGACCACTGAGCGACACGATAGTGATCAGTCGGTGATCGCAAACAGCGAGCGGGCGTCGATCGGCTTCCTGCTCTTGCGCACGTCCTCCCAGATCGCCTTCAGCGGATCGGCCGCCTGGTAGTAGGTCCCGCGCCGAGCCCCGAACCGTTCGAGGAGCCCCGCGTTCACCATCGCCCGCAGGTCGTCTGTGGCGCCCTGGTTCGGGATCTCCTCGTCCCACATCTTCAGCGCGGCTCGATAGGAGGCGTTGCGGACCCGCATGCCGACGGTCGCCTCGAAGAGGGCGCTGAGCACCCGCTGCGCCAGCCGTTTCTCGGTGCATATCGCTTCAAGCCGGGTCCAGATCTCCTCGGACTCCTTGACGCGGCGCAGGACGCTGCTCGCCTGCACGAAGTGTGCCTCCATGCAGTACCGGATCCACGGTCGGGCGTCACCCTCGGGGTGCCAGCCTTGAGTGCCGACGTCCTGCAGCACCCTGTAGTAGGACTGCGTGTTGCGTCCGAGGTACTCCTCGATGCTGGAGAACTGCGGCGCCAGGATCTGGTCGCGCGCGAGGACCAGCGTTTGAAGGCACCGGGACATCCGGCCGTTTCCGTCGCAAAACGGGTGGATCATCACGAGATTCAGATGCGCCATGGCGGCCTTGACCAACGCCGGCGTTTCGCCGTCCGAGGAGAGATCGCTCGTCAGCTCTCTCACCAACGCCGGCAGCTCGTCGGCGGGTGGGCCCTCGTACACGACGTCGCCGGTGGCGTCGTTGCGGATCCATATCGGTCCGGGGCGCCACAGCCCGGGGCTGGCGTCGAGTGTGTACTCGGTCATCATGAAGTGCAGGCTGCGGAGGATCTGCGGCGTGTATTCGAAGTGCTCGTCCTGGGCTAGCTGAAGCACGTAGGTCATCGCTCGCCTGTAGCCGGATACCGCGTTCCAGTCCTCCTCGCTTGCGTCTGCCGGCTCCCCGCCGCCCATCGCCGCGAGCGCGTCCTCGACAGACACGTCGTAGCCCTCGATGCTGTTCGAGCCCTGGATTGCACGGGCTCCCAACACACGTCTGACAAGACCGACCCAGCGGCGCGGCTCGGCAACCTGGAACCGGAGCTGGCGCCGCAGCTCGTCGATCTTCTGCAGAGCCGCTGCCTCGTCAAAGCTCATTGGTGGTGTCTGGAAGATCATGGTGTTCCTGGGGCCGGCCTTGAAACAGCGATGTCATCACGGTTGACAGTGATACTATCATGCCTATCAATGATGCAATCCATGCCAGGGTCCGAGACGCCACCCCGACACCATCCCTTCATTTTGTATAGTGATGGGTAAGCGACCAAGGAGACGACGATGGCAGGCACTCTCACCCAGATCACAGACACGAACTTCGACGCCGAGGTGCTCGAAGCGGACGGCCCCGTGCTCGTCGACTTCTGGGCTCCGTGGTGCGGCCCGTGCCGCGTCGTCGCGCCGGTCCTCGAGGAGATCGCCTCCGAGCGCCCGGACCTGCGGATCGTCAAGCTCGACATCGACGAGAACCCGCAGACCGCCGCGCGCTTCCAGGTGCTGTCGATCCCGACGATGATCCTGTTCAAGGCCGGCCAGCCGGTGAAGACCGTCGTCGGCGCCTACCCAAAGAAGAAGCTCGAGGCCGAGCTCGAGCCGGCGCTGGTCTGAGAGCTTCCTCCAAGGTGTCCGCACGGCGGGAGGCGTCGCCGGGCGCCGTGCTGGATCCTCGCCGGCTCGCATGGCGGGTCGGAGACGCAGCAGAGTCGGCTCACATGGCGGGTCGGAGACGCAGCAGAGCGCCATTGTCGCCGCAATCGCAGTGATTGTGGCGTGCGCGCCGTCCTGCCGCCAAGAGCCTTGAAGCGCTCAGCGGCGCGTATGTAGGTTTCATCGCAAGGCGATGCCGGCCGCCGGTCGTCGCGGGCCGGCGAACCGGAGGCGAGCAGCCTCGCGGGAAGCTCGATGAGCCGATGAGCACGGACATCCCCACTCATGCGCGACGCTCCGGTCTCGTGCGAGGCGCCGTTCGCCGGCGTGGATCGCGGTTCGCCGTGCTGCTGGGCCCGGTGGCGCTGATCGCCGTCGCGCTCTCGTGGCCGATGCTGTTCACAACGTCCGGCCTGGGCGGCGACTGGGAGCATCACCTCTGGTACGTGTGGCAGCAGAGACTGGCGATCGACGCCGATCACATACCGAGCATCTTCCTCAACACCGATTACTCCGTGTTCTACCCGGAGTACGCGTTCTATGGAGGAACGATCTACGCGATCGCGGGCACGATCGCGGTCGTCCTCGGCGGCTCCGCGCTCGGCGCCTACATCCTCACCTACATCCTGGGCTTCATGGCCGCCTACGGAGGCTGGTACTGGAGCGGGCGCATCCTGGGCCTCGGTCGTTGGCTGGCCCACGCTCCAGCTCTCGTGTTCGTCACCTCCGCCTGTTATCTGACGCTGGTGTACGGCCAGGGGGACTGGCCCGAGTTCCTGGCCGTGTCGATGCTCCCGCTGATGATCGCCGCCGGGCTCGAGATCCTGCGCTCCGAGCGGCTGCGGCTGCTCCCCGCCGTCGCGCTCGTCGCAAGCAGCATCGTGTTCTTCGGCAGCCACATCCTGACGGTGCTGTGGGCGTCGACGCTAATTGCCATCACATGCGTCGCGATCGTCGCGCTCGTGCCGCAGGCGCGACGGCAGCTCCGGCGCCGCCGCGTGATCCGCGTCGGCGCCCTCGTGCTGCCGGCGGTGCTCGTCAACGCCTGGTTCCTGTCACCGATGATCGCGTATGCATCGCACACGAGGATCGGGAGCCAGTACGACGTCGCATATGAAGATCTGCGCCACACGATGCATCTCGTGTCGTTCGACCACCTGTTCACGCTCTCGCGCGCCACGACCGTTCCCAGCCTCGCCGACTACCCGCTGTCGCTGCCGACGCTGACGATCGCATGGGTGCTCGTGAGCGTCGCGATCCTGCTCTGGAGCGTGCGCGGGGGAGCATGGCTGCGGGTGCTCCTGATCTTCGCCGCGGCCACCGCAGGGGTGGTCGTCCTGATGACGCACGCGGGGCTGATCCTGGATCTGCCGAAGCCTTACACGCTCGTGCAATTCAGCTATCGCCTGGAGAGCTACGTGCTGATGGGCGTTACGGCGGCTGTGGTCGCGATCCTCGTGCTGACCCGATTAGGATCGGCGCGCCTGAGGCTCTGGACCTGGACGATCGTACCCGTGTTGGTCGTGTCGCTGGTGGGAGCGGCCCAACAGTTGAATGCGTATCCCCACACACGGCTGCCCCGCGACGAGACTCTCACCCCGCTTGCGGAAGCCTTCGCAGAACGGTACAACGACTATGCCTACGTCCCGCTCCCGTTCGTGTCGGAAAGGGGGCTTCCAGCACTGGACATCGCACCGCAGCTGATCCACGACAACCACCTCTCGCTGACCGTCGACGCGCGCCCCGGCCAGCTGGCGGCCACCAACATCGAGGGAGGCCCGAACCTGCTGAAGATCTCCGGAGCCACGATCGTCGGCGCCGACGAGCGCGATCAGCTCGTGCTCTCGGTCGGGTCGCCGTCCTCCGCGAGCCCCGGCCCCGGCACCGCATCGGCCTCGGCGCAGCACATCTCGATAAGTCCAGCGCAGAGCGCTCCCGTCGTGCTTGGGAAGGTGCTCACCCTGGTCGGCGCGGCGATGCTGATCGTCGAGCTCGTCATGCTGTCGGTTCGTGGCTACCGGGGGAGCAGACGGCGGCGAGCCGGCGCGCAATCAGGCGGGAGCGGCGTCGCGCGCGCGAGAGAGCGCGAGCTCGAGGTCGAGCCCGTCGATCTCGGTCTGCTCTGAGTAGTCCATCGCGACGCCCGCGGCCGCATCGGCGCCCAGGGCGAGCCCCAGGGCGAGGGTCTCGCCGGTGAGATAGTCGCGATGCGCCCGCGCGGCGTCGATCAGCGCGGGGTCGCCTTCGAGGGCCAGCACGATGCGGTCCTCGACCTGCAGGCCGGCGGTCTTGCGCGCGTTCTGGACCGCGTGGACGATCTCGCGCGCGCGCCCCTCGCGGCGCAGGTCGTCGTCGATCGCGAGGTCGAGCGCGACCGCGTGCGCGCCCTCGCGCTCGACGCTGTAGCCGTCGGGCGCGTGCATGCTCAGCAACAGGTCCTCAGCGGAGAGCGTGTGCTCGCGTCCGTCCACCGCGATCCCGATCTCGCCGCCGTTGCGCAGCGCCGCCGCGACGTGCGACGGGTCGAGCGCCGCGATCGCCGCCGCCGCCAGCGGCATGTCGCTGCCGAACAGCGGGCCGAGCGTGCGGTAGTTGGGCTTGACCTCGTAGCTGCCGAGCTCGTCCGCCGCCGCCACGAAGCGCACCGCGCGCACGTTCAGCTCCTCGCGCACCACGTCCGACAGGCGTTCGATCGCCGCGCGCTCGCGCCCGTCCGCCACCACCACCGCCTCGCCCAGCGGCTGGCGCACCTTGATCTTCGCCTGCCCGCGCGCGCCCAGGCCGAGGCGCACCGTCTCCCGCGCCAGCGCCATCGCCTGCTCCAGCTCCTCGTCGCGCGCGCCCACCTCCGCGCCCGCCGGGAAGTCGCACAAGTGCACGCTCTCGAGGGCGCCGTCGAGGTTGTCGTAGATCTCATCCGCCACGAACGGGCAGAACGGCGCCAGCAGCTTCGCCACCGTCAGCAGGCACGTGCGCAGCGTCGCGAACGCCGACGGATCGCCGTCCCAGAAGCGCCGGCGCGAGCGGCGCACGTACCAGTTGGACAGCTCGTCCACCAACGCCGCGATAGCCCTGCCCGCCGCCGTCGTGTCGTAAGCGTCCAGGCGCTCGGTAACCAGCTCCGCCGTCGCCGCTGCCCGCGACAGCGCCCAGCGGTCGAGGTCCCCCTCCGGGGACGATGCCGCGTCCGCGCCACCTGCCGCGGTCCCATTCGAGCCGGCCGCCGTGGCCAGCGCACCGCCGGTCTCGCCGCCTGCGCCAGTCGCGCCCGCCCCGGCGGCGCCCACCCCGTCCGCCATTGCCTCGCGCAGTCCGTCCGCCGTTGCCTCGCGCAGTCCGTCCGCCGACGCGTGCGCGTATAGGACATAGAAGTAGTAAGTCGACCACAGCTGCTTCAGGAACAGGCGCACGCCCTCGCCGATCGTGTCCGCCGAGAAGCGGTAGCCGTCCCACGGCTGCTTGGACGTGAAGAAGTACCAGCGGAAAGCGTCCGCGCCGTAGGTGTCGAGCACCTGCCACGGCTCCACCGTGTTGCCCCGCGACTTCGACATCTTCTGGCCCTCCTCGTCGAGGATCAGCCCCAGGCACACCACGTTGCGGTACGGCGCCGGGCTCGGCTGCTCGCCTCCCAGCGGGTTGGTCAGCGCCGCCACCGCCAGCAGCGAATAGAACCAGCCGCGCGTCTGGTCCTGCGCCTCGCAGATGAAGTCCGCCGGGAAGCTCTGCTCGAACGCAGCCTCGCTCTCGAACGGGAAGTGGTGCTGCGCGAACGGCATCGCCCCCGAGTCGAACCACACGTCGATCACCTCCGGCACGCGCGTCATCGGCTCGCCGCAGCGGCCGGCCGCGACGTCCCCGACCGCGGGGTCCGTGCCCGTGGCGCCGTCTGCCGCGGTCTCGCCTTCGACGGCGTCCTCGCGATGTGGGCACGGGAACGAGATCTCGTCCACGTACGGGCGGTGGTGGTCCTCCAGCGGCGCGCCCGCGCGCTCCGCGAGCTCCGCAAACGAGCCCACCACGTGCACGTGCCCACGCGCGCAGCGCCACACCGGCAGCGGCGTGCCCCAGTAGCGCTCGCGCGACAGCGCCCAGTCGACGTTGTTGCTCAACCAATCGCCGAAGCGCCCGTGCTTGACGTGCGGCGGGTGCCAGCTGACCGTCTCGTTCGCCGCCAGCAGCTCCTCGCGCAGCCGCGACGTAGCGATGTACCACGACGGTTTCGCGTAGTACAGCAGCGGCGTGCCGCAGCGCCAGCAGTGCGGGTAGGAGTGCTCGTAGTCCTGCACCCGCAGCAGCAGGCCGCGCGCGCGCAGATCCTCGATCAGCTCCCGCGTCAGCGCCGGGCCCTTCACGAAGCGGCCCTCGTAGGTACGGCCGTCGCGGTCGAGCACACGCGCGTCGTACGTGCCGTCTGCTCGCACCGGGTTGTACAGCGTCTCCGCGCGCGTCGCGTCGAACGCCACCAGCGGCGACGCCGCCGCCACGCGGTAGTCGTCCTCGCCGAACGCCGGCGCCAGGTGCACGATGCCCGTGCCGTCCTCCGTCGTCACGAACTCGTCCGCCACGATCGGCAGCGGGCCCGGCTCGCGATCGCTCGCAGCGAAGATCGGTCCGTGGTAGGAGCCGTAGCGCTCCACCAGCTCGACGCCGCTGAGCTCCTCCACGATCTCTGCCGCCTCACCCAGCACGGGATGCACGCGCGCGACCCCGATCAAATAATAAAAATCGCCCACGCGCACCTTCGCGTACGTCGCCGTCGGCGACACCGCCACCGCCACGTTGCCCGGCAGCGTCCACGGCGTCGTCGTCCACACCAGCAGCCGCTCCTCGCCGTCGGTCACCGGCAGCGCCAGGTACACGCTCTCCTCGACCACGTCCCTGTAGCCCAGCGCCACCTCGTGCGATGACAGCGTCGTCTCGCAGCGCGGGCAGTACGGCACCACCTTGCGGCCCTCGTACAGCAGACCCCGCGCGTCGATCCGCGCAAGCGCCCACCACACCGACTCGATGTACGTCTCATCCAGCGTGCGGTACGCGTGCTCGAGGTCGATCCAGAAGCCGATCCGCTCCGTCAGCCGGTTCCACTCCTCCAGGAACGTGAACACCGACTCGCGGCACTTCGCGTTGAAGCGCCCGATCCCGTACTCCTCGATCTCAGACTTGTGGTGGATGCCCAGCTCCTGTTCCACCGCGATCTCCACCGGCAGGCCGTGGCAGTCCCAGCCGCCCTTGCGCTCCACGCGATAGCCGCGCATCGTCTGAAAGCGCGGGTATATGTCCTTGAACACGCGCGACAGCACGTGGTGGGAGCCCGGCGGGCCGTTCGCCGTCGGCGGGCCCTCATAGAAGACCCAGCGCTCCGCGCCCTCGCGCCGGCGCAGCGACTCCGCGAACACGTCGCGCTCGCGCCAGCGCTCAAGCACCTCCAGCTCCAGCGCCGGCAGCTCCTGGCGCGGGTCGACCGCGCGCGGGGGTATCAGCGGGTGGGGGGCGGGCTCCGGCACGGCGGCCATTGTAAGTGGGGGCCTGCCCGCGGCCGCCGCGCTCATTCAGCCGGCAGCGCTTTGAACAGCCGCGCGACCGTCGACACGACCCCCGGCTTGGGCTCGCCCGCGTAGGTGAACAGCCCCTTCTGGTTGAGGCCTTCGATCAGCTTCAGCTGCGGCAGCGTCCCGTGGATCGAGCCGCCGTCGAACGTCGGGTTCAGCGGGTAGTCGCGCAGCACCCAGATCAGCATCGCCGACAGATGCGGGTCGGCCTCGTACACCGCGATGTGCTCCGCCAGCAGCTTCGCCTGGTATGCGTAGCTGCCGGGACTGCCGGGGGGGTTCAGCGCGTTGGATTCGGCGCCGAACTCGCTGACCACGAGCACCTTGCCGGCGAACGTCCGCGCCATCGCCGTCAGGCGCGCGCGCATCTTCGCCTCCAGCTGCGCGGGCGTGTCGTGCGGGTAGTCGTACCAGCCCGAGTAGTCCGTCTCTGCGACCGCGTCCACTTCCGAGTACAGCGCCCCGGCGTGTTCCGGCGGGTGATCGCCCCACACGTCGACCGCCACCATCCGTGTCGGGTCGTGCTCGTGCAGCCAGCGCGTCAGCGTGCGCACGTATTCGACCTCCTGGCCGTCGCGCCCGTTGACCGCCACCTCGTCGACGAGGTTCCACGCGAAGATCGACGGGTGCAGCCGCTCGGCCAGCGCCGCCGTCTTCGCCTGCTGCTCGGCTTCCGCCAGCAGCTGCGGCGTCGTCGAGTACCAGTTGCCCGCGCCTTCCACTGGGCCGATCCCCTGCCACACGAGGATGCCCGCTTCGTCGAGGCGTTCCAGCAGCGCCGGGTCGAGCGGATGCTGCGAGCGCACCGCGTTCGCGCCGATCTGCTCGAGCTCGCGCACGATCGTGCTCTCGTCGGCCGGCGTCAGCGCGTCGCCATGACCGCGCGCGTCCTCCTGGATCGACGCGCCGTGCAGCTGCAGCTGCGCGCCGTTCAGGTACATGTGGCCCCCGTGCCACGTCAGCTGGCGCAGGCCCACGTTCGCGGAGTAGCTCGTGTTCGGGCCGAGCGCCAGCGTCAGCTGGTACAGGCTGGGGCTCGCCGGCGACCACAGCGCCGGCGCCGGCACCAGAGCGATCGCCGTCGCCGTCGCCGCTTCGTCGTGTCCGAGCGTCAGCGCCGGGAAGCTCAGCGGGATCGTCTGCGTGCCGTGCACCAGCGCGCCTTCCGGGACGAGCGTGCGGCTCGGGCCGTAGTTGTGCACGACCACGCTCACCCTCACGCTTGCCTGCGTCGCCGCGGGAGGACTCGAATCCGGCGCACCCGTCCCCGGTGCGCCCGACCCAGGCGTCAGCGTCGTCTGGATGCTCGGTTCGGACAGCTCGCTTTCGCCCACCGCGCGCACGTCCACCTCGCCGTCCAGCCCGCCCCAGTTGAACCACGTGCGGTGGAAGCCTTCGCGCGACTGCTGCGCCGGGTCTTCCCAGTCGATGCGCACCACCACCGTATGCGAGCCCGCGGCGAGGCGCGCGCGCTCTTCGAACGGCAGGTAGGAGCCCCTGTGCGAGCCCAGCTCGCGCCCGTCCACCCACACGCTCGCCAGGTAGTTCGCCGACTGGAAGCTCAGCGCGTAGACGCCCGCGCGCGGTGCCGTGAAGTCCGTGCGGTACCACGCGATCGAGCCTTCGTAGTTGCGCCCGCCCGCGTGGCCCGTGTACGGCGTCGGGCTGACGACGTTGGGGACGCTGATGACGCCGCCCGCGAAGCCGCCGCGCTGCCAGCCCTGCGCCAGGCCGTGGTTGCTCGGGTCCTTGCGCAGGATCCACTGCGTCAGCGGCGTGCGCCCGCCCGGCCCGCCGAAGACCACCGCCTGCAGCGGCGGCGCCAACGCCGGCGCGACGCCGACGGCGCACGCCGCGCAGGTAAGGAGGGTCGCGAATGTGAGCTTGGCGGCGCCGGACATGACCACATCAACAACCGGCGGGCGCCGTCAGAGCGGCGGGCTCGGCTGCGAGCAGCCTATCCAGCAGCGCCAGCGCTCCCGCCTTGTGTAGCGGCTCGTTGAGGTTGCCGCACTTCGGCGACTGCACGCACGACGGGCAGCCGCTCGCGCACGGGCAGCCGCCGATCAGGCGCCGCGCGTCCTCGCACAGCTCCTCGAAGTGCGCGAACGCCGTGCGCGCGATGCCGATCCCGCCCGGATGGCCGTCGTACAGGAAGATCGTCGGCATGCCCGTCTGCGGGTGGAAGTTGGTCGACAGGCCGCCGATGTCCCAACGGTCGCACATCGCGATCAGCGGCAGCACCGCGATCTGCGCGTGCTCGGTCGCGTGCAGCGAGCCCAGCAGGATCTCCAGCGGGATGACGTCCGCCAGCTGCACGTCCGCGGGTCCGCCCGTCGTCGTCCCTCCTGTCTGCCGTCCGCCGGCGATCGCGGCGCCCACGCCGATCGGCAGCTCGAACCACAGCGCCTGCGTCGAGAAGCTCGTGGGCGGCAGCTCCAGGCCGACGACGTCCACGCGCGCGTGATCGGCCAGGCGCCTGCGCTGATAGGCGAGCACCGTGTCGGTGACGCTGACCTCGCCGAAGGACAGCGTAACGCCGAGCGCCTCGCGGCGGTCGAGCAGGCGCACGATCTCCGTGTCCGTGTCCGTCTTCGGCTGCGTGTACCAGTCGCCGTCGAACGGCGCCACCAGCGCGCGGCGGCGCTCCAGGTCCAGCTCGCGCACCTCATACGAGCGGCCCTGGTGCATGTAGATCGCGCCCTCGTGGACCGTCGAATGCGCGCGGGCGGCCTCCGTGGAGCCCAGCAGCTCGCCCGAGGACACATCCACGATCGCGAACGTGTCCGGCGAGGCCGAGCGCAGCGACACCTCCGCCGCCGGATAGGAGCCGGGCCGGCGCGGTACGTAGCAGTCGCCCGCGACCGTCCCCGTGCGGCGGCGCAGCTCGCCCGTGCCCAGCAGGGCCTCCGCGTGCGCCTCCCAGCGCGGCCCCAGGAAGTCGGCGTCGGCGCGCGACAGCGGGCCCTCGTGCGCCGCGCACAGCAGGTGCGCGCGGTGGATCAGCGGGCTCTCGTGGTCGAGGATCGCCGCCTCCACCGGGCGCTCCAGGAGCTCCTCCGGGTGGCGGCAGAAGAACTGGTCGAGCGCGTCCTCGCCCGCCACGTACATCGCAAGGCCCCGCCCGCGCCGGCCGGCGCGGCCCCACATCTGGCGCAGCGACGCGACCGTGCCCGGGAACGTCACCACCACCGCCGCGTCCAGCTCGCCGATGTCGATGCCCAGCTCCAGCGCGTCGGTGGTGATCACCGTGCGCAGCTCGCCGCGCACCAGGCGCCGCTCGAGCTCGCGCCGCTGCTGCGGGGTGTAGCCCGCGCGGTAGGGCTCCACCTGCTCCGCCAGCCCGTGCCCGTCAGGGTCCTCCGGGTGGCTGTCCCGCAGGTCCTGCTTGACCAGCCGGCTGATCACCTCCACGCCCTTGCGCGACTTCATGAAGCAGATCGTGCGCGCGCCGTCGCGCGCCAGGCGCGCGAGCAGCTCCGCCGCCTCCGCCAGCGCCGAGCGACGCGCGTCGAGCGCCGCGTCCGGGGCGGCGACGACCGCGTTGCGGTGGCCGGCGGCGGCGTTGGGGTGGCCGGCGGCGGCGTTGGGAGGCCCGCCGGTGGCCTCGTTGAGCGGCGGGTTCCACACGGCGATCCGCCGGCGCGGCGCCGGCGAGCCATCTTCGTCGATCAGCCGCACGCCCTCCAGGCCCGTCAGGCGCTCCGCGAGCTCCACCGGGTTGGCGATCGTCGCGGAGGTCAGCAGGAAGATCGGCTCGGTGCCATACGCCGCCGCGATCCGCCGCAGCCGGCGCAGCACGTTGCCCACGTGCGAGCCGAACACGCCGCGGTAGACGTGCGCCTCGTCGATCACCACCACCGCCAGGTTCGCGAACAGCTCCGCCCACGCCGCGTGGTTGGGCAGGATGCCCACGTGCAGCATGTCCGGGTTCGTCAGCACCACGTTGGCGCCTTTGCGGATCTCGCGGCGCGCCTCCCGCGGCGTGTCGCCGTCGTAGATCGCAGGGCGCACCTTCCTGGTCAGGCCGAACGCCGCCAGCGCGCGCGCCTGGTCCTGCGCGAGCGCCTTCGTCGGGTACACATACAGCGCCCGTGCGCGCGCCTGCTCGCACAGGATGTGCACGGTTGGCAGGTTGAAGCACAGCGACTTGCCCGACGCCGTGCCCGTGGTGACGATCGTCGGCCCCGCGGCGGCCGCCTGCAGCGCCCGCGCCTGGTGGGAGTACAGGCGCTCGATCCCCATCCCGCGCAGCGCCGCCAGCACCTCCGGGTGCAGCTCGTGCGGCAGCTCCACGAGCTGCGCGCGACGCGGGCCTTCGTTGGCTTCGCGCACCAGCCGCCCGTCCTCGCGTCCCGCGTCCAGCAGCGCGCTCCACGGCTCGATTGTGCGGTCGAGGGGCAAGGACTTGAGATAGTAGAGGCGATGTCCGCCACCGCCTCCGAGCGCTGGGAGAAAGCCCGCACCTTCCACCATTCGCGGTACTCCGCGCAGCGGATCGCGGCCGAGCGCATGAAGACGGTGTCGGTGTGCCTGCCCGCGCGCGAGTGCGCGGACACGGTGGGGGAGATCGTGGGCGCGCTGGCGGAGCTGCGCGAGGCCGGCGCGATCGATGAGATCTTGGTTGTGGACGCGGCCTCGGCGGACGGCACCGCCGCCGTGGCCGGGCGCGCCGGCGCGCGCGTCTGGCAGGAGTCCGAGCTGATGCCCGAGTGCGGGCCCGTACTCGGCAAGGGCGACGCGATGTGGCGGGCGCTGCCCGCGCTCGAGGGCGAGCTCGTGTGCTTCCTCGACGCCGACACACGGGGCTTCTCCGCGCACTTCGCCACCGGCCTGCTCGGGCCGCTCGTGTGCGAGCCCGGGGTGTCGTTCGTGAAGGCGTTCTACCGCCGGCCGATGCACCACGAGGGCGCTGTCGACACGCACGGCGGTGGGCGCGTGAACCGCCTCACCGCGCGTCCCGCGCTGGCGCTCTTCTACCCGGAGCTCACGGGCGTGCGCCAGCCGCTCGCCGGCGAGGTCGCCGCGCGGCGGGAGCTGCTGGAAGCGCTGCCGTTCGCGACCGGCTACGGCGTCGAGATCGCGATGCTGATCGATGTATGGCGCAGGGTCGGGCTGGACGGTATCGCGCAGGTGGACCTCGACGAGCACCGCAACCGCCACCAGCCGCTGTCCGCGCTCGAGCCGATGGCGCTGACCGTGCTCGCCGTGATCGCCCGGCGCCTGGAGCAGGAGGGTCGGCTGGCCGGCGTCGAGCGGGGGTCGGCGGGCGCCGAGCCCGGAGTCGCGGGCGCCGGGCGCCGGGCGACGGGCGCCGAGTCCGGGGCGACGGGCATCGGGTCCGGGGCGACGGGCATCGGGTTGGCGCCGCTCGAGCGTCCGCCGCACGCGAGCGTGACGGTCGCGTGAGCGCGCGCTGCCTGTACCTCGACCTCGACAGCACGCTGCTCGGCCGCGGCGCGTCGATGCTGCACGACGGCGATGGCAACGTCACGATCGACGGCGTGCGCGCCGTGCAGGCGTGCCTGCGCGCGGACGTCGAGGTCGTGCTGATGTCGGGGCGGCGCCGCGCGCAGGTGATGGAGGACGCGCGCCTGCTCGGCCAGTCCTCATACATCTACGAGGCCGGCGCGTGCGCGGTGCTCGACGGCGAGGAGCACTGGCTCACGGGAGAGCTGGTGCCGGGCGAGCTGACGATCGCCGAGCAGATCGAGCGCTCGGGCGCGCCCGAGCTTCTGCTCGAGCGCTACGCCGGGCGCCTGGAGTACCACGAGCCGTGGCACCTTCAGCGCGAAGTCTCGCACCTGTTCCGCGGCCTCGTCGACGCCGGCGAGGTCGACCGCGTGCTGGTCGAGCACGGTCACGCGAGCCTGCGGCTGGTGGACAACGGCGTCGTCAGCCGGCGCTCGCCGGCGCTCGCCGAGCTCCCGCACGTGCGCGGCTATCACCTGGTGCCCGCCGGGGCCTCCAAGGCCGGGGCGGTCGCGCTGCACCGCCGCGCGCGCGGCTATTCGCGCGCCGAGACCTTCGCCGTGGGCGACTCGCGCGAGGACCTCGCGTGCGCCGCCGAGGTCGACGCCTTCTGGCTCGTCGCCAACGCGCTCGAGCGCGACCCCTCGATCCGCGAGGCGCTCGCCGCGCACGTCAACGCGCGCGTGTGCGAGGCCGGTCACGGGCGCGGCGTCTACGAGGCGGTGCTCACCACCCTGATGGGCGCATCCTGACGGCGAGCATGCGCCTGCGCCTGTACCACCACAGAGACGGCGCCCGCGTCGCCTATCGCGAGCTCGGCGCAGGCCCGCCGCTCGCGGTGCTGCACTCGGGCCTGCTGTCGCACAAGGAGTGGGAGCCCGCCGTCGAAGGGCTCGCCGACCGCTTCCGCGTGGTGCTCCCCGATCTGCCGCTCCACGGCGACTCCGAGAACCACCCCCGCTACCCGTACACGCTCGACTGGTTCGCCGAGGTGCTCGGCGGGTTCGCCGCGGAGGTGCTAGGCCCGCGGCCGCTGCTCGCCGGGCACGCCGCCGGCGCGGAGATCCTGCTGCAGGCGGTGCTCACCGGGCGCACCCGACCCGCGCGCATGGTGCTGATGTCCAACCGCCTGCACGCGCCGCCCGCCCGCGCACGCGTGCGCGCCGCCTGGCAGCTGACCGCGCGGCTCGCCGCCGTGCCCGGCCTCGATCGCCTGCTCGCGTACGGCGCCGGTGCCGTGTTCACGCCCGAGCGCGGCATGCGCCTCTCCGTGCGCGGCAACCCCGCCGCCGCCGACCTCGTGCGCCACGCCTTCGCCGACGTCCCCGGCAACTCCAGCCTCGCGCGCTCGTGGGCCAAGTGCGCGCGCAACTGGCCGCGCGGCGCACAGACGCAGCTGCTCGACGGCTACCCGCAGCTGGAGATGCCGGTGCTGCTGCTGTGGGCCGACCAGGACCGCATGCATCCGCTCGCGCCCGCAGAAGAGGCGCTCGCGCTGCTGCCCCACGGCCAGCTGCGCGTGCTCGAGAGCGTCGGGTTCCTCATGGCCTACGACGACCCCGTCGGTCTCGCACGGGAGCTCACCGCGTTCTGCGGATAGGGTTTCGAGCAGGAATCCCGTCCCAACAAGGAGAGCGAATGCCAGCCGATCAACAGCTGTGGGGCGGGGAGACCGCCAAGGCCGTCGAGAACTTCCCCATCTCCGGCGAGACCGTGCCCGTGTCCGTGATCCACTGGCTGGCGCGCATCAAGGGCGCCGCCGCCGTCGTCAACGGCGAGCTCGGCCTGCTCTCCAAGCGCAGCGCCGCGCGCATCGAGAAGGCCGCCGCCGAGATCGCCGCCGGCAAGCACGACCGCCAGTTCCCGATCGACGTATTCCAGACCGGCTCCGGCACCTCCACCAACATGAACGCCAACGAGGTCATCGCCAAGCTCGCAGGCGAGAGCGTGCACCCCAACGACCACGTCAACATGGGCCAGTCCTCAAACGACGTGTTCCCCTCCGCGGTGCACCTCGCCGCCCTCGACGTCGCCCAGAACGAGCTGCTACCCGCGCTCAAGCAGCTCGAGCGCTCGTTCGCCAAGAAGGCCAGGAGCTTCGAGAACGTCGTCAAGGCCGGACGCACGCACCTGATGGACGCCGTCCCCGTCACGCTCGGCCAGGAGTTCGCCGGCTACGCCGCGCAGATGGCGCTCGGGCAGGAGCGCGTCCAGTCAGCGCTCGTGCACGTCGGACAGATCCCGCTCGGCGGCACCGCCACCGGCACCGGCCTGAACACGCACCCGCGCTTCGCCGAGAAGGTCCGCGCGCGCCTGAAGAAGGAGTCCGGCCTCAAGCAGATCGCCGCGCCGCTGGACCCGTTCGAGGCGCAGGCAAACCGCGACGCGCTCGTCGAGCTCTCCGGCGCGCTCAAGGTGCTCGCCGTCTCGCTCACCAAGATCGCGGGCGACCTCGCGCTGATGGGCTCCGGCCCGCGTGCCGGCATCGGCGAGCTCCTCCTGCCCGAGCTGCAGAAGGGCTCCTCGATCATGCCCGGCAAGGTCAACCCAGTGCTGCCCGAGGTCGTGCTGCAGGTCTCCGCGCAGGTGATCGGCAACGACACCGCCATCACCGTCGGCGGCATGCAGGGCCAGTTCGAGCTCAACGTCCGCATCCCGCTGATCGCGCGCAACCTGCTGCAGTCCCTGCGCCTGCTGTCCGCGGCGTCGCGCTCGTTCGCCGAGAAGTGCGTCGACGGCATTCAGGTCAACAGGGCCGGCACCGCCGCCTCCGCCGGTGGCACGCTCGCCGTCGCCACAGCGCTCAACAGCGCCATCGGCTACGACAAGGCGACCGTCATCGTCAAGAAGGCCACCGCCTCAGGCCGGCCGCTGCGCGACGTCGCGCTCGAGGAGGGCGTCGACGCCAAGCTGTACGACCACACGATCGACCTGCGCAAGATCGCGCGGGGGAACCGGTCCTAGCCCGGCTTCCGCGAAGAGCGGGACGAGCGCACGCAATTGGAACGGTCTGACTCAGGCGTCATGAGCTCGTGGAAGGGCGTGCGCGTGCTGTTCACCGGGGCCCAGGGCTTCATCGGCTCGTGGGTGGCAGAGCGGCTGCTCGACGAGGGCGCCGAAGTGCTCGTCCTCGACCGTCCGCCGGCCGAGCTGTCGCGCTTTCGCCTGCGCGGGCTGCACGAGCGCTGCACCGCGGTGGCGGCCGATCTCCTGGATCAGGCGTCGCTGCGCGCCGCGATCGAGGAGCAGGGCGTCGAGGCTGTGTTCCACCTCGCCGCGACGGCGATCGTCGGCTCGGCCACGACCTCGCCGCTGGGTACCTACGAGGTCAACGTCCGCGGCACGTGGAACCTGCTCGACGCCTGCCGCACCGCCGGCGAGCCGCCCCGGCGCATCGTCGTCGCCTCCACCGACAAGGCGTACGGCGTGCACGAGCGGCTCCCCTACCGCGAGGACCACGCGCTGCAGCCGCGCTATCCCTACGACGCCTCCAAGGCGTGCGCCGACATCATCGCCCGCTCCTACGCGCACACGTTCGGCCTGGCGATCGCGGTCACGCGCTTCGGCAACGTGTTCGGCGGCGGGGACTTCAACCTCTCGCGGCTGATACCCGGAACGATCAGAGCGCTGTTGGCGGGCGAGCGTCCAGTGATCCGCTCGAACGGGCTGATGGAGCGTGACTTCCTCTACGCCGAGGACGCCGTCACGGCCTACGTGGCGGTGGCCGACTCGCTCGCCGACCCGAGGCTGAGCGGGCGCGCTTGGAACGCGAGCATCGGCCAGCCGGTCAGCGTCATCGAGATCGTCAGACGGCTCACGGAGATCGCCGGCGCGGAGCTCGAGCCCGACATCCGCGGGCACGGGACCCCGCACGGCGAGCTGCAACGCCAGTGGCTGGACTCGAGCTCGATCTCCGCCGAGCTCGGCTGGAAGCCCGCGTGGAACCTGCAGCGCGGCCTCCAGGACACATTCGAGTGGTACGCGACCGAGCTCGCGCCGATGCTCCCCGCACTCGCCGGGCGCAGCGGTTGACGCCTGCGCGGTCTGGGCGCCGGCAATCCGCCGAGCGGACCGGCGCGCCGTCAGCCCGCTTGACCGCAGCGCGATCGGGCGCCGTCAGCCCACCCTCGCCAGGTCGGGGTCCTTCCAGCGCAGCGTGTCATCCAGGCGTCCATGGGCGGTCAGCTCCTTCACGCGCGCGATCCGCATGAATCGGGAGCTTTCGAAGTCCTCGATGCGCAGGCCGTTGTCACGGTAGGCGGCGAGCATCTGCTCGACGCTCGCGCGCACGGTCCACCTGGGCTTCAGGCCGGGGAAGGCGCTCGCGTACTTGGCGAAGCTGACTCGGTAGCTGCGCTTGTCGGGCCCGGATCCCGTCGCGAATGCGATCCGCGAGCCCGGCACCACCTCCTCGACGATCCGCGCGACATCGCGAATCTGGTAGTTCTCCTCGTCGGCGCCGATGTTGAAGGCTTCGCAGTGCACCTGCTCGCGCGGCGCGTCGAGCAGGCCGACGAACGCGCGCGCGATGTCCTCGATGTGCACCAGTGGCCGCCATGGCGTGCCGTCGCTCTGCATCAGGACCTCGCCCGTGGCGAACGCGAACGCGGTCAGGTTGTTGACCACCAGATCGCCGCGGTGGCGGGGCGAGAGCCCGTGCGCCGTCGCGTTGCGCAGAAACGTCGGGCTGAACGAGTCGTCCGCGAGCAGGCCGATGTCGCGCTCGGCGAGCACCTTCGACTCGCCGTACGGCGTGACCGGGTTGAAGGCGGCCGTCTCGTCGATCCAGTCCCTGTCCGCGGCGCCGTACAGGCTGCACGACGAGGAGAACAGGTAGCGTTCGACGCCCGCCTGCTTGGCCGCCTGCGCCAGCGACACCGACGCGCGATGGTTGACCGCGTAGGTGCAGTCGGGATTGAGGTCGCCGATCGGATCGTTGGAGAGCGCGGCGAGGTGCAGGACGGCGTCGAACCCGTCCAGGTCCGCCGCCGTCACGTCGCGCACGTCCTTGCGGACGAAGGGCACCGCCGGCGTGGGATCCGCCCCGAAGTCACACCCGTCATACAGGAATGTGTCCATACCGACGACCTCGTGACCGGCGTCGAGAAGCAGGGGAATCAGGACCGACCCGATGTAGCCGTGGTGGCCGGTGAGCAGGACGCGCATGCGACGATGTTCTCACATCGAGCGCCCCGCCTCCCGCGCCCGGGGGACACATCCGTGGTCGCCGGCGCGCCTGCGATCGTCTCGCGCGGGTGAAAATGCTCGTACAGCTCGCTGTCGCAACCTGCGCGATGCTGGCCAGGACGTCGATGCGCCTGCGGCCCGCCGTGTCTCTGATTGGCGTGCGCGGGGGCGCGGCGGGAGAGAAACACCCGCAGGCCCGTGTTTTGGGCTGGATGCAGGCGTCGCGCCCGCGTGCTCGACCGGACGCGAGGACGGTGTTAGCTTGGTTCACCTATGGCGTTAGCCAATATCTCACGCGGGCCCCACGCCGCTCGACTTTCGCCCGCGTGGGGCGAGGCACGATGAAGGCGGTGATCCTTGCCGGCGGGCTGGGCTCGAGGCTCAGCGAGGAGACCACCGTGCGTCCCAAGCCGATGGTGGAGATCGGCGGCAAGCCGATCCTGTGGCACATCATGAAGATCTACGCCGCCCACGGCGTGGAGGAGTTCGTGGTCTGCCTCGGCTACAAGGGCTATGTCATCAAGGAGTTCTTCGCCAACTACCACCTGCACACATGCGATGTTTCCTTCGATCTCGGTCACGGCGACGTCGAGATTCACCGTTCCAGCGCCGAGCCCTGGAAGGTGACGCTGGTGGACACCGGGGAGGGCACGATGACGGGCGGTCGCCTGCGGCGCGCACTGCCGTATGTCGGAGATGAGGCATTCTGCTTCACCTACGGTGACGGGCTGGCCGACATCGACATCACTGCGCTGATCGCCTACCACCGCGAACAGGACGCCGTCGCGACGGTCACCGCCGTGCAGCCACCCGGCCGCTTCGGCGCGGTGGAGCTCAACGGCACGCGGGTGCGGAGCTTCGAGGAGAAGCCGCCCGGGGATCGCGTGTGGCTGAACGGCGGATACTTCGTGCTCTCACCCGAAGTCGCTCGTTACCTCGAGGACGATCGCACCACCTGGGAGCAGGAGCCGCTGCGCAGGCTCACCCGCGAGGGGCAGCTCGCATCGTTCCGCCACCACGGCTTCTGGCAGCCGATGGACACGCTGCGCGATCGCAACGAGCTCGAGCAGCTTTGGAGCTCCGGCAATGCTCCCTGGCGCGTTTGGCAGTGAGTGTGGCGATCGGCGCCGGTCGTGTGCACCAAACGATGCTGGGCGAGAGCGCTCCTGTCGAAGTCTCCCATCGGTCCGCCGGCGGTGTGACGGAGCCGCGAGGCCCGCAGGACGCAGTGGGAGACACCTCCCCGATCTTCGGGCGCGGCTCACACGAGCTCGCGAGCGCCCGCAGCCCGCGGCCCGTGCTGGCTCGGTTGTCATGTAGCCATGCGCACTGCTATCTCTCAGCGTGATCAATTCGGCGCGCGGGCAACGCGCGGAATTGGGATCGCGCCCGTCCCGCGGCGGCGGGCGGTTGGATCTCTTGAACCTTTTTGGCTAGCTTGCCCTCTCCATGGCCGTCCCCCTCACAAACGAGCAGCCGGAATTAACCGCCGAGCCGCTCTCCGACCCGGTGCTCCACCGGCGTCGCCTGAGCGAGCGGATCAGACGGACCGTGCTGGAACAGTCCTGGCGGGCCGGGGCGGGGCACATCGGCTCGGGCCTGTCGGTGGCGGACCTCCTGGCGGTGCTGTTCGGCGGCGTCATGAACGTGCCCGACCCAGACGACCGCGAGCGTGACCGCTTCGTGCTCTCCAAGGGCCACGCCGCGCTCGCGCTCTACGCCGCCCTGCACGCGACCGGGCGGATGAGCGGCGCGGAGCTCGAGCGCTTCTGCGTCGACGGCAGCCCGATCTCGACGCATCCCGAGCACGTCGTGCCCGGGGTCGACTTCTCCACCGGCTCCCTCGGGCAGGGGCTCTCCTACGCGGTCGGCGCCGCGCTCGCCGCGCGCCTGCAGGGTTCGCCCAGGCGCGCGTTCGCACTCGTCAGCGACGCCGAGTGCAACGAGGGTGCGATCTGGGAGGCGGTGATGTTCGCCGCCCACCATCGGTTGGGCAACATGATCGCGCTGGTCGACGTCAACGGCCAGCAGGCGCTCGGCTACACGCGCGACGTGCTCGACCTCACGCCGATGGCCGCGCGCTGGCGCGCCTTCGGGTGGGACGTCCACGACGTCGACGGCCACGACTTCCAGCAGCTGGGCGACGTTCTCGACGGCCTGGACACAGACGGGCCGCCGCACGTGCTGGTCGCCCACACGACCTTCGGCAAGGGGGTCTCCTTCATGGAGAGCTCCATCCCGTGGCACTACCACTCCATGTCCGAGCAGCAGTACGGGCAGGCGCTCGGCGAGCTCGACGGCCGGGTGCTCGAGCCCGCCGGCGGTGGGGCAACATGAGAAACGCGTTCGCCCGCGCGCTCGTGGAGGTGGCCGCGGAGGATCCGCGGGTCATGCTCCTCACCGGCGACATCGGCTTCAGCGTGCTCGAGCCATTCGCCGAGCGCTTCCCCGACCGTTTCATCAACGTGGGGGTCGCCGAGCAGGGCATGATCGGCCTCGCCACCGGGCTGGCCGAGGCCGGGCTGGTGCCGTTCGTCTACTCGATCGGCACGTTCGCGTCGCTGCGCCCGTACGAGTTCATCCGCAACGGCCCGCTGCTGCACTCGCTGCCCGTCCGCATCGTCGGCGTGGGCGCGGGTCTGGACTACGAGTTCAACGGCGTCACCCACTACACGCTGGAGGACGTCGCGGTGATGCGCGCGCAGCCCGAGATGACGATCATCGCGCCCGCCGATCCAGCCCAGGCGAGCGCCGCCGTGCACGCATGCACGGCGATCGACGGCCCCGTGTACCTGCGGATCGGCAAGTCCGCCGCCAGCCTCCCCGGCCTGGACGGCCGCTTCCAGCTGGGGCGCCTGGAGCTGCTCGGGGAGGGCCGGGAGGTCGCGATCATCGCCATGGGAAGCCTCGCCGGCGAGGCCGTGCGGGCACGCGAGCTGCTGGCCGAGCGGGGCATCGGCGCCACGGTGGCGGTCGTCTCCAGCGTGCAGCCCGCGCCGATCGACGACCTCTGCGAGCTGCTGCGGGAGATGCCGCTGGCGGTGACGGTCGAGTCGCACTACCGGACCGGCGGCCTGGGTTCGCTCACGGCCGAGGTGATCGCCGAACACGGCCTCCGCTGCCGGCTGCTGCGGCGCGGGGTGGACGCGATGCCGCGGGTCGCCGGCGCGCTGCCGTACCTCTACGAGGCCAACGGCCTGTCGGCGCCCGCGCTCGTGACGGCGATCGTGCGAGCGCTGTGGGCCGTGTCGCAGGATGGGGCCCGCACGCGAACGTGGGGCAACACGGAGCTCAGCCCTGCCTAGGACCCCGGATGCGTGGGTCCCGAGCCGGCCCCGGTCTGCGTGAGCGCCGCCGACACCGCATCCAGGGCGTGCGCGTCCAGGCGCAGCTCGGCCGCCCCGATCCACTCGTCCAGCTGCGCCGGGCTGCGCGCTCCCGCGATCGCCCCGCTCACGCCCGGCCACGCGAGCGTCCACGCGATCGCCAGCTCTGAGATCGAGATCCCCAGCTCGCCTGCCAGCGGCCGCAGGCGCTCCACCAGCTCGAGCGTGCGCTGCAGTCGCGGAGCCTGAAACGGGGGCCGGCGCCGGCGCCAGTCCTCAGGTGGCAGCGTCTGCAGGCGCTCGAGCGAGAAGCGTCCGCTCAGCAGGCCCGACGCGAGCGGGCTGTAAACGATCGCCAGGGCGCCTTCGCGCGCCGCCCACGGGATGATGTCCGCGGCCGCGTCGCGGTCGATCAGCGACAGCGGCGGCTGCACCGATTCGATCCGGCGCAGCGCCGCGCAGCGGTTGAGCAGATCCAGGTCGAAGTTGCTCACACCCGCCCAGCGGACCTTGCCCTCGCGCTGGAGCTCGCCCAGCGTCTCCCACGCGGCTTCCACCACCGCATCGTCGTCGACCGGCCAGTGCAGCTGGTAGAGGTCTAGCCGCTCCACGCCCAAGCGGCGCAGCGAGGACTCGCACTCTTCGCGCACCGACTCCGGGCTCAGGTCTCTATATGTGTCGCCCGCCGCGTCGATGCGAACGCCCGTCTTGGTGAACACCAGCGGGCGCTCCCGCGGGGAGAGCTGCGCCAGCGCGCGCCCGACGATCCGCTCGGCGTGGCCGCCGCCGTAGACGGCCCCCGTGTCGATCCAGTTCACCCCCCGCTCGACCGCGCGCAGGATCGCCGCGATCGAGTCCTCGTCCTCCTGCGGCGCCCAGGCGGTGCGGCCGAACACCCACGAGCCGAGGCCGATGCGGCTGAGGGCCGTTTCTTCGGTGAGATCCTGTGGGAACGAGACTCTCACTTCGCTCATGCGAGCGAAACTAACAACAACCGCCCGGTTTTCCGAGCGATTCCGGGGAGACGTTTCTATCGTCCGCCTGTGGCGCCGGGCTCAGATGATGCCCTCGCGCTTCTCCTCCTCGTAGAGGCGCTCGACCACGAACTCCTTCAGCAGCGTCTGGTAGCCGGTGTTGCGCAGCGCCGCCAGCGCCTTCAGGCGCGTGAGCGTGAACTGGTCGAAGCGGATCGCGATCGGCGTCGTGCGGCCCGGGCGGATCAGGTCCTGCATCTTCAGTGCCTTTTCGCGTCTGGCCTGCTGCTCGAGGAATTCGTCCGGGTCGAGCGACAGGCGTTTCGTGGGGTCGACTTCTCCGGGGCGGCGCGGCATCTTTTTCTCCTTCTTCGTCTGTCGTGCTCTATGGTATCTACAGGTTGATACCATAGATATACGGGCGGCGGCTGCTGCTATGAATGGAACGCAACCGCCCCTCGCGGCTTCGTTCTGCTCCACGTGACGCGCTTCGGCGCTACCGGCCAGACAGCCGCCGCCATATGCGCCGCCAGAACCCGGGCGTCGGCCGCCTGCGCCACAGCGCCGGCGGCGGCACCGTCGCGCGCACCAGCGCCACCCACTCAACCAGCGGGAGCTCGCCCGAGATCAGCCGGCCGAGGGCGCCCGTCACCGGCGCGCTCACGCCCGCCGACTCCAGCGCGCGCGCCAGCAGCGGCACCGACTCCAGTGCCTCGACCGCCTGTCCGATCTGCGTCGGGATCTCCGCCGCCGGCACGCCCGCCGCCAGCAGTTCACCGGCGCGGCGGTTGCGGCTCTCGTGCGCCAGCGCCGTCGCCACCAGGTCGCCCGTGCCCGCCAGCCCGATCATCGACTCCGGCCGCGCCCCCAGTCCCTCCGCATAGCGCCACACCTCCGCAAAGATGTGCCCCGCCGCGGCACCCGCCGCGTTCATGCCCTGCGCCTCCGTCGCGCCCGCCGCCAGCGCCGCCGCGTTCTTCGCCGCGCCCGCCAGCTCCACGCCCACCGGGTCGTTCGACAGCTCGCACACCACCCCCGCGCGCGTGAACACCTGCGCGAGCGAGCGCGCCAGCTCCTCCTCCGCGCACGCCGCCACCAGCGCCGCGCCCGCGTGCACCATCTCCTGCGCGTGCGCCGGGCCGCCCACGCACGCGACCCGCCCGGGGCCGAAGCGCGCCGTCAGGACGCTCGTTGGCGAGCGCCCCTGCGGCGGCACCAGGCCCTTGGCCACAGACACCACCGCCGTGCGGCGGCCCAGGCCGGTCGTACCGAGCCGCTCGATCACCTCGCCCAGCCCGCGCGAGGGCACCGCCAGGAACACGTAGTCCGCGCGCGCCACGCCCGCCGACGCGGGCTCGATGCGCAGCTGCGAGGGCAGCTCCACGCCCGGAAGGTACCGGCGGTTCTCGCGCTCGCCGTCGATCAGCGCCGCCTGCTCCGCCGTGCGCGTCTGCAGCGTCGTGCGCAGCCCGCCGCGGGCCAGCAGCACCGCCAGCGCCGTCCCGAACGAGCCCGCCCCGATCACCGTCGCCCGTTTCGCGCCCGGCGTGGCCAGCGTACGGGCACGCGCGTGGCGGGCCTCCTGGCTGGCCACGGGCTCTGCAACACCCGGGCTCGGAGTAGGCTCGGGTGCGGTCATCTCATGCGCGAGCCTAGCGATCTACACCAGAGCGCCGTCGACCGGAGCTCGCTGGAGAGCGTCCTGCGCGAGGTGGTGGAGACGCTCGCCGAGATCGAGCGCCCGCCATGCTCGTCCGGCGAGCGCCACGCCGCCCAGTGGCTCGCCGAGCGCCTGCGCACGCTCCACGGGGTCGACGTCGAGCTCGAGGACGAGCCCTCCTGGGGGACGTTCCCGCCGACCGCCACCGGGCTCGGCGCGCTCGGGATGCTCGCCGCCGCGCTCGTGCAGCGCGGGCGCCCGCGTCTCGGCGCGCTGCTCGCCGCCGCCACCTTCGCCGGGATCGTCGACGAGGCCCAGAACGGCCCGCGCATCCTCCGCCGCGCCGTTCGCCGCAGGCGGAGCACCGTCAACGTGATCGCGCGGGTGGGGCAGCCGCGTGGCGAGGGGGCGCGGCGGCGCGCGGCGCGGGAGGGGGCCGCCGGTGCGCGCGCCGAGCGGCCGGAGTGGGCGGCGCCGGCGCCATCCGAGCGGCGCATCGACACGCTCGTCGTGCTCGCCCACCACGACGCGCCGCAGACCGGGCTGCTGTTCGACCAGACGCTGCAGCGGCGGCTGTACGAGCTCGTGCCACGGCTGTTCGACCGGATCAAGTCGCCGCTGCCCCAGTGGTGGCTCGGGCTCGCCGGGCCGCTGTGCACGATCGTCGCCGCCGCCCGACGGCGGCGTGGGCCCGCGCGCGCCGGTCTCGCAATCGGCGCGCTCGGCACCGCCGTCGTCGCCGACGTCTGGCGCAGCCATACCGTCGCCGGCGCCAACGACAACCTCTCCGGCGTCGCCGCGCTCGTCGCGCTCGCCGAGCTGCTGCACCGCGAGCCGCCGCCCGGCCTGCGCGTGCTGCTCGTCTCCTGCGGCGCCGAGGAGACGCTCCAGGACGGCGTCCGCGCGTTCCTCGCCCGCCACCGCCGCGAGCTCGCGCCCGAGCGCACCTGCTTCGTCAACCTCGACACCGTCGGCTCGCCGCACCTCGCCATGCTCGAGGGCGAGGGCCCTGTCTGGATGGAGGACTACCACGGCCCGTGGCTGCGCGACCTGCTCGAGGGATGCGCGCGGGCGCTGAAGATCCCGCTGCGGCGCGGCTATCGCGCGCGCGCCTCCACCGACAGCGTCATCCCCAGCCGCGCCCGCTACCCCACCGCCACGCTCGTGTCCGTCACCGACTGGCTCAGCCCCGCCAACTACCACCTGCCCAGCGACGTCCCCGCCAACCTCGACTACGCCACCGTCCTTCACGCCGTGCGCCTCGTGCACACGCTCGCCTGGGCGCTCGCCCACAGCCCGCGCCCGCGCATCGTCGGCTGATCACACGAGCGCCGCCAGCCTGCGGCCCGCCGCCGCCAGCGTTCTGGCGCTGCCCGCCTGCAGCACCAGCTGCAGGTCCAGGATGCGCGCGTCGAACCGCTCCAGCGCATTCTCGCCCGTCACCGCATACGCCGGCACGCCGCCCTGGCGAGCGCGCGTCGCGATCTCGAACGTCACGCTGCCCGCCAGCGCGCGCTCCCGCAGACGCTCCGTCGCCACCACCACCGCGCGCGCCGCGCGCATCCGCGCGTCGAAGTCCAGCGCGTCCAGCAGCGCGCCGGCGTCGCCCGCGCCGGGGGCGGTGAGCGCCACGGCGTCGTCTTGACCTGTGCCAACGTCAGGCAGCGGGCACACGTCGACTGTCAGCGCTCCGCTCGCCCGCAGGCCGCGTGCCAGCGCCGCGCCCACAGCCGACGCCTGCAGCGCCGGGCCGAACGAGTCGCTCACCACCAGCACCGTCTGCGATATGCCCACGCCGCGTGCTCCGCGCCACGCCGGGGCCGGTCCTGTCGGTCTGCCGCTCCGGGACGCGCTGTCGCCGCGAGTTGCTCGCCCGGAGCGGGACGCTCTTTCGGTGCCGGATGCCACGATCGGGCATCCTTCCAGCAATGGCCGCCGACAAAGCGCAGCCCGTCCACATCGACGTCTGCGGGCACCAGCTGCGCGTCAGCAACCCCGGCAAGCTGTTCTTTCCCGACGCCCGCATCACCAAGATCGACCTCGTCAACTACTACCTCGAGTGTCAGGACGCCGTCGTCCGCCACCTGCGCGAGCGGCCCACCGTGCTCAAGCGCTGGGTCGACGGCGTCGGCGGCGAGCCGTTCTTCCAGAAGCGCGTGCCCGACAGCGCCCCCGACTGGCTGCAGACCGCCACCGTCACCTTCCCCAGCGGGCGCCATGCACGCGAGCTCGTCGCCAACGACGCCGCCCACCTCGTCTGGGGCGTCAACCTCGGCGTCATCGACTGGAACCCCTGGCCCGTGCGCCGCAGCGACCTCGACCATCCCGACGAGCTGCGCGTCGACCTCGACCCCGGCCCCGGCGTGCCGTTCTCCGAGGTGCGCCACGTCGCGCTCGGCGTGCGCCAGGTGCTCGACGAGCACGGCATGCACGGCTACCCCAAGACATCCGGCTCGCGCGGCATCCACATCTACGTCCGCATCCAGCCGCTCGAGGACTTCCAGGAAGTACGCCGCGCCGCGCTCGCGCTCGCCCGCGAGGTCGAGCGGCGCATGCCCGGACGCGCCACCAGCCGCTGGTGGAAGGAGGAGCGCCACGGCGTCTTCATCGACTACAACCAGAACGCCCGCGACCGCACCGTCGCCTCCGCCTACTCCGTCCGCGCCGTCCCCGACGCGCGCGTCTCCTGCCCGCTCGACTGGGACGAGGTCGCCGACGTCGAGCCCGCCGAGCTCACCCTCCACACCGTCCCCGCGCGCCTGCGCCAGCACGGCGACCCCTCCGCCAGCATCGACCAGCAGCCCTGTACCCTCGACGGCCTGCTCGAGCTCGCCGCCCGCGACGAGCGCGACGGCCTCGGCGACGCCCCCTGGCCGCCGCACTTTCGCAAGCAAAAAGGAGAGCCCCCGCGCGTGCAGCCCAGCCGCGCGCGCTCCAGCCAGCCGGACGCAACGTGACCCTGCCGCTGCAGCCCACACTCAAACCCCAGCTCGCGCTCTCGCGCAAGGAGCTCCCAACCGGCGACGACTACGTATACGAGATCAAGCTCGACGGCTTTCGCTGCCTCGCCTTCGTCGACGGCCGCGACCTCTTCCTGCAGTCGCGAAACGGCAAGCCGCTCGGGCGCTACTTCCCCGAGCTCGTATTTCCCGCCGGGCGCTACGTGCTCGACGGCGAGATCGTCGTGCGCGACTCCAGCGGGCGCGAGGACTTCGACGCGCTCGGCCAGCGCATCCACCCCGCCGCCTCGCGCATCCAGATGCTCGCCGCCGACACGCCCGCCGTCTACGTCGCCTTCGACCTGCTCGCGTGCGGAGACCACTCGCTGCTCGACCTGCCCTTCGCCCAGCGCCGCGCCGCGCTCGAGCAGCTGCTCGCCGGCGACCCGCTTCCCGCCGGCGATCGGCTGCTCGACGGCGATGGGCTGTCGGCCGGCGATGCGCTCCACGCCGGCGAGAGCTTTCACGGCGCGCCCGTCGAGCTCATGTCCACCGTCGACAGCGCCGATGAGGCTCGGCAGTGGCTGCGGGACGCCGAGGGCGCCATCGCCAAGGAGCGCTCCGCGCCCTACCGCCCCGGCGAGCGCAAGGGCATGGTCAAGGTCAAGCGCGTGCGCACCATCGACGCCATCGTCGCCGGCTGGCGCCCCGGCAAGGAGCCCAACACCGTCGGCGCGCTCATTCTCGGCCTCTACGACGGTCAGCAGCTGCGCGTCGTCGGGCACTGCTCCGGGCTCACCGCCGCCGACAAGCGGCGGCTCGTCGGCTTCCTCGCGCCCTATCAGACCGGCGAGCACGGCTCTGCCGACCCCAGTCGTTGGAGCGCCGGCAAGGAGCTCCAGTGGGTCGCCCTCCGGCCCGAGCTCGTTGTCGAGATCGACTTCGACCACGTCTCCGCCGGGCGCATCCGCCACGGCGCCAAGCTGCGCCGCTGGCGCGACGACAAGCCCCCGCGCCAGTGCACGTTCGACCAGCTCCACAGCTGAGCGTCCGCGGACCCATAGCCGAGTCTCCGCGTCACAGGACGTCGTCTAGCATCAACCCTGCATGAGCGGGGAGGACGGCCACACAACGGCGACCGTCGCCGAGGAGGAGTACCTGCAGATCCTCTTCTGGCTGCAGGAGGCCGGCCTGCCCATGACCGGCGCCAACGTCGCCCGCGCCATGCAGCTCTCCCCGCCCACCGTCCACGAGATGATCGGCCGCCTCGAGCGCGACGGCTACATCACCCGCGGCCCAGACCGCGCCATCGCCTTCACCCACAGTGGCGCCCAGCACGCCGAGGGCATCGTCCGCCGCCACCGCCTCATCGAGCGCTTCCTCACCGACGTCCTCGGCGTCCCCTGGGACGAGGTCCACGAGGAGGCCGAGCGCCTCGAGCACGCCATGTCGCCCGTGCTCGAGGAGCGCATGCTCGCCGCCATCGGCGACGCCAACACCTGCCCGCACGGCCACCCCATCGTCGCCGGCGCGCGCCTCGCCGGTGTCCCGCTCGCCGACGTTCAGGTCGGCGCCAGCGTCCGCGTGCTGCGCTTCGAGAACGAGGCCGAGGATCTGCTGCACTACCTCAAGGCATCGGGGTTGGAGCCCGGGCTCGAGGCCGTCGTCGCCGAACGCGGGCCCGAGCACGTCGAGCTGCACACCGCCGACGGCCAGCGCATCGGCGTCACCTCAAGCGTCGCCGAGACCGTCTCCGTCATCGCCGACCCATCGCCGCCGCCGCGCACAGCGCTGCCCGAGCAGCTCGTGCTGGGGCAGCGCTACGGGCGCTGACAGCGGGGTCGAGCTGCGCGGCCGGTTCGCCTTGCCGGTACGCTCACGTCACTTGGTCGGACTCAAAAAACGGCTCGCGACCGCCATGCGCGAGCGCTACAGCATCGTGCGCGCCCCACGCGGGTACAGCGTCTTCCTCGATCTGCGCGACAGCCTCCCCGCGTTCGAGCCCAACGTCATCTTCGACGTCGGCGCCAACGTAGGGCAGTCCGCCCACGCGTTCCTGCGCGCCTACCCCGCCGCCAACATCTACTGCTTCGAGCCCGTCACCGCCTCCTTCCAAGAGCTGCGCCACGCCCTCGCCGCCAACGCCGCCCAGGTCGAGCTCCATCAGCTCGCCATCGGCGCCCGGCGTGGCCAAGCGAGCATCGCCACCAGCGGCACCGGCACATGCGCCACCATGCTCACGCCCGTCACCGACGACTACCGGCAAAGCGAGCACGTTCGCGTCGACACGCTCGACCAGTTCTGCGCCGACGCCCGCATCGAGCGCATCGACTACCTCAAGATCGACACCGAGGGCAACGACCTCAACGTGCTCACCGGCGCCCAGCGTCTCCTCAGCCACGGCATCCCCGCCGTCGTCGAGGTCCGAGGCCGGCATGCACCCCGCAAACCGCCAGCACGTGCCTCTCGAGCACCTCAAGGCGCACCTGCAGGAGCGCGGCTACCGCTGCTTCGGCATCTACGAGCCCGTCGCCGAGTGGACCACCGGCGAGCCCTTCCTGCGGCGGGTCAACCTCGTGTTCATCGCGCCCTCGTTGCAGCGGGCGGGCGTCGGGCGCGGTGACGGCGGCAGCGGCTAAAGGGGGGCGCGGCCGCGGCCAGAAGGGCCGTGCGCAAGGGCTGCGTGCGGCGCCGTCGCCGGCGTACTTTCTTTGCCGTCGCGTCCGTCGTGCGCCATCGTAGCTACAGGGAGCGGTACGCCTCCGCCAGGCGCGCGACGCCCGTGTCGATCTGCTCCGGCGTCACGCCCGAGAACGCCAGGCGCAGGGTGTTCTCGCCGCCCTCCAGCAGGAAGTCCGTGCCCTTCACGAACGCCACCCCGCGCTCCGCCGCCGCCTGGTACAGCGCGTGCACGTCCGTGCCCTCCGGCAGCGTCACCCACATGAAGTAGCCGCCCTGCGGCACCACGAACTCCGCCTCCGCCAGCTCGCTGCGCAGCGCGTGCGCCAGCGCCTGCGCGCGCTGCGACAGCGCCGCCCTCACCGTCTCGATCGAGCGCTCGATCGCGCCCGACGCGCAGAACTCGTACACGATCGACTGCGCCACCATGTTCGGCGAGATGTACGTGTTCGTCGCCAGCTGCGCCACCGCCGCGATCAGGTCCCGCGGGCCCACCAGGTAGCCCACGCGGATGCCCGGGCACACCGTCTTCGAGAACGACGACGCGTACACCACCCGCTCCGGGTCCATCGACAGCATCGTCGGCAGCGTCTCGCCGCTGAAGCGCAGCTCCACATACGGGTCGTCCTCGAACACCATGAAGCCGTGGTCACGCGCCAGCTCCAGCAGCCGCCTGCGCTTCTCGTACGACAGCGTGTAGCCCGCAGGGTTCTGGAAGTTGGGGATGATGTGCGCCAGCGTCGGCTGCACGCCGCCGCTGCCCGTCAGCAGGGTCGCCAGCGCGTTCGTGTCGATCCCGTCCTCCTGCAGCTCCACCGCGTGCACCAGCGCCCCGCGCCCGCGCAGCGACAGCAGCGTGCGGTCGTACGTCGGGCGCTCCACGATCACCTCGTCGCCCTCGCGCACCAGCTGCTCGAACAGGAACGCGTCCGCCTGCATCGACCCGTTCGTCACCAGCACCCGCTCCGGCTCCACCCCGTGCCGATCCGCGATCCAGCTGCGCAGCCGCGGGTAGCCCACCGACGTCCCGTACGCCGTCGTTCCCCCCGGGTCGCTCTCGAACGCCCGCACCGCCGCGTCGCGCAGGCCGTCCACGTCCACGATGTCCAGCGACGGCGCGCCGCGCGCGAACGAGATCGTCTGGCGGGTGGGCGTCTCCTTCGTCGGCACAGCGGCGTAGCTTAGGCGTCCGAGCAGCTCGTCGTAGTCGTGGGTCAGATCGCTCGCCGCCACCTCCAGTCGATCGCGGAAGCGCAGCAGCTCCGCCGCGCTCGGCGGGTGCGGCGCGCGGGGTGGGCGCGGGGCGCGGGGGGGAGGCGGCGACGACGGCGACGCAGCGGCGTGCGGAGCGCTCGGCGACCGCGGCGCGGTGGGGGACGGAGCACTCGGCTGCTGTTGTGCGGAGGTGGACGCAGCGCTCGGCTGCGGGGCCCGCGGCGGCCATGGTTGCGCCGCACGCGGCGGCCACGGTGCGCCGCGCGGCGGCGCCGGCGAGGACCCGGACGGGGGGACGCTCGAGGCGGGCGGCTGCGCGGATGGCGGGGGTTGCGCGGACGGCGGCTGCTGCTGCGGCGCCTGCGGCGGCTCGATCGTCTCGTCCACGATCCTGCTCCAGCCGGGGTCCTGCGCGGGTGCGGAGGCCGGCTGCGCGGGCGCGGAGGCCGGCTGCGCGGGCGCGGAGGCCGGCTGCGCGGGCGCGGAGGCCGGCTGCGCGGGCGCGGAGGCCGGCTGCGCGGGCGCGTACGTCGTCTGATGGGAGACCTGCGGCGGGATCGCATCGGTGTCGGCGCCGCCCGGCTCGCCGCCGCCGATGGCGTTCAACGTGTGTTCCAGCTCGAGCAGCTTGCGCTCGAGCTCGCCAAGCGTCTGCGCAACATCGCGGTCCATGGACGCTAGCGTACAGCCCGTGCGATCCCGCGGTTCACGCGCGCTGGTCGCTCGTGGGGTCCTCCCTCGGGGGCCTTCCCTCGGCGCCGCCGCGCGTCGGGAACACGACGATCGTCGCCTGTGCGGCCGTCGATATCAGCTCACCGTCTGAGATCGACATCATCTCCGTGGCGCCCTGCAGGGCGCGCATGTCCACGGAGGCCATCGCGAGTGTCATCCGTCGCTCCGCCACCAGATCCCGCAGCCACGCCAGGAACGCGTCTTTGTCGCTCGGGCTCGGGAACACCGCCGGCTCGTCGATCAGCAGCAGCGCCGGCTCCCGCACGAGTGCCCGGGCAAGCATCACCCGCATGCGATCCGGCGGCGATAGCAGCCTCGCGGGCTCCTCCGCGCGCTCGAGCAGGCCCACCTCCGCGAGCATCAACAGCGCCCGGCGCCTGGCCTCGCGCAGGTTCAAGCCGCCACTCGCACACGCCACGATCACGTGGTCGACGACTCTCTGGCCAGGGCTCGTCGACCAGTCCTGCGGCGACACGAACGCCGCCCGGCGGCGCAGTATGCGGCTGCGCTCGGCAGGCGACATGCAGGCGAGGTCGCGCCCTTCGAAGCGCACCGTCCCCGAGCTCGGCGTCTCGATTCCCGCCATCAGCCGCAGCAGCGTCGACTTGCCCGACTGGCGCGCGCCGTAGAAGCCGACGAACGCGCCCGCGCGAATCTCAAACGAAGCACGGTCGAGCGCCAGCGTCTCCCGCTCGCCGTCGGTGTAGCGCTTGCTCACGTCCTCGAACGCCACCAGCGGCGGCGTCGCATCCGCCGTGTCGCTCGGCTCGTCCCCGCTCATCCCCTCTGGATGCAGCTCGATCGCATCGCGCATCGCAACCGTCGATGCTAGCGGGCGTCTCCATTCGGCGGTCGGCAGGCCTCGATCGTCCAGCAGCGCTGCGCATCGACCTGCAGGCCGCGCGGATGGGTAGGAGACACGCACGCCGATGTTCAAGCTGGTCGCATCGCCGGCGCTCGATCGAAGATCCGCCAGCAGACACAAGTGCCAGAGCGGGATGTCAGCCGAATCACCACGTCGTCGACCTTCGCAGCGCAATGACCTGCTGCTCAGGTGGTCAGCCATGGGCGATCCGGCAAATGTGCCTCCAGTATGGTCGGTCGCAGAGTGCACGACCAATGCTCGACCGCATCTCAACGGCGCTGAGCGGTGGGAGCCGCCGCTGAGCCCACGCCGGTGCCTTCCGGTCCACTCGAGCCGGTGTTCTCGGGGCGCGGTGTGCGCCAGCGTGTTCAAAGGCTCCTCACCCCCGAGGCGGGTGTGTTCGGGCAGGGGGTGCGCTTCATCGTGAATGGCTGCGCAACCGCGGGCGTGTATATGGCAAGCACCACGCTCCTCGCGCTCGTGGCGGGCCTCCCGTTCGAGGTGGCACTCGCGATCGGCTTCTGCCTGGCGATTGGATTCAACTTCACGCTGCATCGGAGGTTCGTGTGGCTTCACCACGAGGGGTTCGCGCTGCCGCTCGCTCACCAGTTCGGGCGCTACATCTCCATCGCCGGCACGCAGTACGGGGTGACTGCCGTCAGCATCGCGGTGCTGCCCCACGCGCTCGCGCTCTCCTCCGAGGTCGTCTATCTCGTGACAGCCTCGCTACTTTCCACCATCAACTTCGTCGTCTACCGCTACGGCGTCTTCCACGCCGACGGCTGACTCAGGAGGCGCCGACCGACGCGCCGCCCAGGACCTCCACGGCGATCGCCGCGGTCTCCGTGGGCGTGCGCCCCACCCGCACGCCCTTCGCTTCCAGCGCCTGCGCCTTGGCCGCTGCCGTCCCAGCGCTCCCCGACACGATCGCGCCCGCGTGGCCCATCTGCTTGCCCGCAGGCGCCGTGAAGCCGGCGATGTACGCCACCACCGGCTTGCTCATGTGCGCCGCTATGTACTCGGCCGCCTCCTCCTCCGCCGAGCCGCCGATCTCGCCCGAGAGCACCACCAGCTCGGTCTCCGAGTCCGCCTCGAACAGCTCGAGCACGTCCACGAACGACGAGCCCGGCACCGGGTCGCCGCCGATGCCCACGATCGTCGAGCAGCCGACTCCCGCCTGAGCGATCTCGTTGCCGATCTGGTAGGTCAGCGTGCCCGAGCGCGAGACCACGCCGACGCTGCCCGCCTTGAAGAACGACGCCGGGATGATCCCCACGTTGGCCTTGCCCGGCGACAGGATGCCCGGGCAGTTGGGGCCGATCAGGCGCGTGTCCGGATGGTCGCGCTTCAAGACGTTGTATACGCGCAGCTCGTCGTGCGCGGGGATGCCCTCGGTGATCGCGATCACGAGCTCCACGCCCGCCGCGGCCGCTTCCAGGATCGAGTCCGCGGCAAACCGCGGCGGCACGAAGATCATCGCCGTGTTCGGCTGCGCATCCGCCATCGCCTGCTCCCACGTATCGAACACCGGGATGCCCTCCACGTCCAGGCCGCCCTTGCCGGGGGTTACGCCGCCGACCACATTGGTGCCGTAGTTGCGGTTGTTGAGCGTGTGGAACGTGCCCTCGCGGCCGGTGATGCCGGCCACGCACAGGCGCGTCGACTCGTCGATCAGGACCGACATCTAGGCGCGCTGCTCCGTATGACCATGGTCAGACGACCCGCGCAGGAGGTATTCCACCGTCATGCCGCCGCCCCCACGCCCTGCCCAGCCGCCAACGCGACGACCTTCTCGGCGGCCTCGTTCATGGTCTTCGCCGCGTGCACGTTCGGCAGCGCTGCCTCCTGCAGCAGGCGGCGGCCCTCGACGTCGTTGGTGCCGTCCAGGCGCACGACGAACGGAACGGAAGGTTTGATGTCCTCGAAGGCGGCGATCAGCCCGCACGCGACCTCGTCGCAGCGCGTGATGCCGCCGAAGATGTTGAACAGGACCGCCTTGACCGCGTCGTTGGCGAGCAGCAGGTCGACCGCCTGCTTGATCTTCTCCGCGTCCGAGCCGCCGCCCGCGTCTAGGAAGTTCGCCGGCGAGCCGCCCGCCTGGGCGACCACGTCGAGCGTCGACATCACCAGCCCCGCGCCGTTGCCGAGGATGCCGATGTCGCCATCGAGCTTGACGTACTGGACGCCCTCTTCCTTCGCGCGGCGCTCGATCGGGTCTTCGTTCTCGCTGTCTGACAGGCCCTGGTTCTCCGGGTGGCGGTACAGCGCGTTGCCGTCCAGCGACACCTTCGAGTCGAGCGCCTTCACCTCGCGCTCGGGGGTCACGATCAGCGGGTTGATCTCCGCCAGCGTCGCGTCCTCCTCGATCCAAACCTCATACAGCGCGAGCAGCGCGTCGGCCACGCCGTCGACCACGTCGGCGTCGGCGCCGCCGTCGGTCGCGATCTTCACCGCCTCCTCGCGCGAAAGGCCCCCGAGCGCGTCCACGTGGTGGCGGATCAGCTTCTCGGGCGTCTTCTCGGCGACCTCTTCGATGTCCACGCCGCCCTCCACGCTGAACATCACCAGCGGCTGCTTCGCCGAGCGGTCGAGCAGCACCGACGCGTAGTACTCGCTCGCGATATTCGAGGCATGCTCGATCCACAGCGTGCGCACTACGTGCCCCTTGATGTCCATCCCCAGGATGTCAGCCGCGTGCTCGCGCAGCTCGCCCTCGTCCGCCGCCAGCTTCACGCCGCCGGCCTTGCCGCGCCCGCCGATCAGCACCTGCGCCTTGACCACCACCGGGTAGCCGACCGCGCCGGCCGCCCTCGCGGCGTCCTCCACGCTCGTCACCGCCTCACCCGAGGAAACCCTCAATCCGTGGCGGGCGAACAGCTGCTTGCCCTGATACTCCAGCAGGTCCATGCGGCGCGGGACTCTAACGCAAGCTGGGCGATCGCGTGCAGGCAGGCCCCGCGGTGGGTGTCGCGCCGCGTCGAAGGGCCTCGTCAGGGCATAATGCCGCGCGATGCCCATCCCCAAGAACGTCACGTTCGTCACATTCGACGTGTACGGCACCCTGATCGACTGGGAGACCGGGATCTACGAGGCGTTCGCCAAGGAGGCTGCGCGCGACGGCCTCGAGATCGATCGCGGCGTGCTGCTGGCGATGTTCCACGAGATCTCCCGCGAAATCGAGGGGGGCTCCTACGAGCTGTACGCGGAGGTGCTGCGGCGCACCGCGATCGAGATCGCCAAACGCCTCGAGTGGCCGCTGGAGCCCTCGCGCTCGGGCTTCCTGCCCGACTCCGTGCAGCGCTGGCAGCCTTTCAAGGAGACCAGCACGCAGCTCGCCAAGCTCGCCAAGAAATACAAGCTGGGCCTGCTGTCGAACATCGACGACAAGCTGCTCGGACAGACGCGCCGCCACATCGCGATCGACTTCGACCTGGTGGTCACCGCGCAGCAGGTGCGCTCCTACAAGCCCGAACCGCCGCACTTCACCGAGTGCGCCAGGCGCATGGGCGGCAAGCGTGGCTGGGTCCACGTGGCCGCCAGCCACTACCACGACGTCGCCCCCTGCGTCAAACAGCGCGTGCCCGTCATCTGGGTCAATCGCAACAAGGAGCAGCTCGACTCCTCGCAGAAGAAGCCAACGGCCGAGGTCCACAACCTCAAAGAGGCCGCCAAGCTGCTCGGCGTCTCCTAGACGGTCCGCGCGTGCGGGCCGTCTCGCTGCACCGCGACGTGCTCGTCGTCACCAGCGCGCTGCTGCAGGTCAACTGCGTGATCGTGCGCGGCGGCGAGGAGACGTTCGTGATCGACTCGCCGGTGCTGCCCGACGAGCTTGACGCGCTGCCGGCGCTGCTCGAGCAGGCACAGTTCCCCGCGCCCAGCGGACTGCTGGCGACGCACGGCGACTGGGATCACGTGCTCGGGCGCCTCGCGTTCGGCGACGTCGCGCTGGGTTGCGCCGAGAGCACCGCCGAGCGGCTGTGGGCGGTGCCGGGCGAGGCTCAGCGGGAGCTGCGCGCGTTCGACGAAGATCTGCTGATCGAGCGGGCGCGCCCGCTGTCGCTCGGCTCCGTGCAGGCGCTGCCCGTGCCCGGGCGCTGCGAGATCGGCGCGCGCGAGCTCGAGCTGCACGAGGCCCGCGGGCACACCCCGGACGGCATGGCCATCTGGATTCCGTGGGCGCGGGTGCTTGTGCTCGGCGACTACGTCTCAGCGGTTGAGATCCCGATGCTGCACGCAGGCGGCGGCGCCCTCGAGAGCTATATGGCGACGCTCGAGCGGCTGCGCCCGCTGGTGATCGGCGCTGAACACGTGGTCCCCGGCCATGGGCCGGTATTGAGCAGCGACGACGCCCTGAGTGTTCTGACGGAGGACCGTGACTACCTTCGGTCGCTGCGCGAGCACGGCGAGGCGGCCGAGCTCCCTGCAGGGCGCAGGACCCCTGTCGCTCGCACTGCGCACGCCGCGAACGCGGCGCGTCGTGAGGAGAGATAGCCACACGCGCCAGCAACGCATGGTCAGGTCCGGAATCGGTAAGCGGATGTTGCAGATCGCCGCTCCGGGCGCCCGTGTTCAAGTCGTGCTGCGCCACCCTGCGATCAGCCCGGCTTGCGGGCCATCAGGCACAGGTTGCCGAGTGGCACCTTCACCCGTATGCGCCGCGCTGCGCTGGTGCGTAGGCCTCTCAAGAGCACGGCCTTGATCCCGGCCGGAAACGGACCGAGTTGGGCGAGGTAGGCCAGGCTACAGGTATTCCACACGCTTCTCACCCGTGCGTCGACGAAGCCGGCCTTGTCGAAGATGCTGTGCATCGTCGACGGCGAATAGAGGTATGTGTGCTCTATGTCGACGATCGGGCTCCGCTCGCCGAGGAGCCGTGTATACCATCCACACACGTTGTGGTTGAGTGCGAGAATGTGGCCACCCGGCTGCAACACCACGAGGCACTCCCTGAGTAGATCAACAGGATCGGGAATGTGGTCGAGGACCTGAAACAGGCACACCGCATCGAAGCTATCTGGCGGAAACAGCCCAGCGCGCATCACGTCCTCGACAATCACGCCGGCAAGCTCTGGCGGCGCGTGCGCCACAGCGTCGGCGCTCGGCTCCACACCGCGTACCGAGCTCCACCCCCGCTGGCGCGCCTGCTGCAGGAAAAAGCCGTTTCCGCATCCGACCTCGAGCAGTGAGTCACGGCGCGGTATGTGCTGCTCCAGCCAGCCGAGCGCGCGAGCATAGGTCACCTGGATCGACCGGATCTCGTTGCTGTAGTTGAAGCTGCTTTCGGCATAGAGCCTGGCGAGAAGATCATCGCTTGCGACCGGGTCCGAACGCACGAGACCGCATGTGTTGCAGGTGACCATCCGGTAGTGCACACGATCGGGAAGACGTCGCGCCGAGAAGACGTGAGCGCTGAACGCCTCCGGACTGAGGGTCGCGGGCCAGCGCTCCATGCTGTCGCCCTCGCAATCGCAGATCGCGCAGCGTGTGGCGCGCATCTGCGGCATATCGCCTTCGCGGCGACTCATCGCTGCCGCTGGATCCACGCTATCGGCTCAGATGCTTCGCGAGTCGACGGTCTCGATCTCCGCGGCCAGCACGCGGGCCTCGACGTGCCGCAGCTCGGGTGCCTCTTGACTGGAGGGATCCCGCAAGCGCGGCGGGTTGAGTACGCGATCGATGATGTACGAGGGTCGCGCCTTGATCTCCTCGTACATGTGCGCCATGTATGAACCGAGCACGCTGAAGCAGAGCATCTGCACGCCGCACACGAGCAGCGCCACGACGATCAGCGTGGCGTAGCCACTTGGTGCCGCATCTGGATTAGCGAGCTTCAGCGTGATCTCGGCGATGGCTGCGGCGAGAGAGGTCGCTGTCGTGAGCAGCCCGAGCCATCCGATGAGATCGAGAGGTACATACGAAAAGGAGATGATCGCGCGCTTGGCCCAGCCGATGTTGGCGAGGAGGTTGTTGGTGGAGTGCCCAAAGAGACGCTCGGGGCGCTCGTAGGGAACGCCGATCTGCCGGTAACCGACGAAGGCTCGCAGCCCTCGCACGAAACGGTTGGCCTCCGGCAGGGCATTGATGGTATCCACGACCCGGCGATCGAGAAGCGAGAAATCACCGGCGTCGACCGGGACGGACACGTAGGCGACCCGCTGGAAGATCCGGTAGAAGGCCTTGCGAGCGGCGTTCATGAGCGCTGAGCCCTCTCTTGCGACACGTTCGCCGTAGACAACCTCGTATCCCTCACGCCAGCGTGCCACGAACGCGGGAATCAGCTCTGGGGGATCCTGAAGGTCGCCGTCCATAAGAACCACCGCGTCCCCGGTCGCCAAGCGCATGCCGCTGGAGAAGGCGCTCTGCGATCCAAATGCGCGCGTGTGGTGCACCACGGTCACGCGCCGGTCGCGGGACGCGAGCTCGGCGAGCACGTCCGGGGTCTCGTCGGTGCTGCCAGAATCCACGAAGATGATCTCCCAGTCGACGCCAAGGGTCTGGAACACGGCCGTCAAACGCTGGTGCATCGCCGGAACGGACTCGGCCTCGCAGTAGCAGGCTATGACGGCGGTGATGCGTAACTCACCTCGGGCTCTAGCGGTGGTGCTCGGCATGCGCGAAAAGGTACAGCCTCCCGCTGCTCATCTGTGTTGGGAGCCGCGCCGATCTCGCGTCAGTCGCGCAAGCGACCGTTCGGAACAGCGTGGAAACGGCCCTAGATGGACGATTCTGTCTCTCTCTAGCTCGGCTCGCCCGGCATGAGATGTCCAGTCGGAGCTCGCTGCGGCCGACATCTCTGGAGCTCTCACGCTCGACGACGGCGGCACGTCCGAGGTATATGGGTCCAGGCTCGAGCGCCTTCGCCCTCTCGCCGCGAGCGTGGAGCAGGCCGTCAGCGTGCCGATCGTCGACTCAGAAACAAAACACCGATCGTCGCGTCCGTCGCGCCCCCCGCGTTCATCGCGATTGGACGGCCGCATCCGGCTGAAAACCATGGCCGACGGCCGGGGAGGGGCATCCTCCACTGAGATCATCGCTGCACTAGGCAGATTGCACACTGCCAGTATCCTCTAGTCAATCCCGACCGTCGATACTCTCCCGCCATGTCGGCACAGTCGTTCATAGCGGGTGGTGCGGGGTTCATCGGCAGCCACCTCGCTCGGGAGCTGCTGCGTCAGCGCGACCACCGAGTCGTGGTGTTCGACAACATGTCCTCCGGAAGCCTCTCGCACCTGGACGGACTCCTCGATGATCCGCGCCTGACGCTGGTCGAATCCGATCTCCAAGACCTCGACAGCGTCGTGGAGGCCATTCGCGGGGCCGATCATGCATATCTGCTCGCCGCGAACCCCGATGTCGCGGCGGCCGTAAACGACCCGTCGGTCGATTTCTGGCAGGGCACCTATCTCACTAACAACTTGATCGAGGCAGTCCGCATCACCGGCGTTCCGCGGATCACCTATGCGTCGGGATCGGGCGTCTACGGGGACAGTGCGAGCACTGAGGTCGATGAGCAGTATGGGCCCCTGATCCCGGTGTCCACCTACGGTGCGAGCAAGCTCGGGTGCGAGGCCATGCTGTCGGCGTACGCACACATGTTCGGCATCCATGCCGTCGCCTTTCGCTTCGCAAACGTGGTCGGCCCGCGGCAGACGCACGGCGTGACCTACGACTTCGTGCGCCGCCTGCGCGAGGATCCCACCAGGCTCCGCATCCTCGGCGATGGACGCCAGAGCAAGTCCTACATACACGTCAGCGATGTGGTATCGGCAATTCTCACCGTCACAGATCGTGGCTGGGACGGCTTCCAAGTGTTCAATGCGGGCACGGGCGAATATGTGACCGTGACCGAGATCGCGGAGCTCGTGGCCGCACAGATGGGAGCGACGGACGTTCGCCATGAATACGTGGGCGGAGCGCGCGGATGGAAGGGCGATGTGCCGGTCGTTCGCTTTCGCAGCGACAAGCTCGCCTCGCTTGGCTGGCGCTGCAGATTCAGCTCGACCGAGGCGCTCGTGGACTCGATCGCGGCCAACATAGCTGAGGCCGGACTGGAAGCGGTGGGATGAGCGTACGCATGCCCCACTCCGCGAGCCATGCGGCCGAAAACGTGGGGGCCGAGCGGACTCGCGGCGAGTCGACCGGTGACGATCAGACCCGACTGCTGATCCCGGCGCACGATGTCGCTGGCCCGGAGCTGTCAGTTGTGATCCCGGCGCTGAATGAGCAGGAGACGATCTCAGAGTTCGTCAGCTGGTGCCACGAGGGCATGGCGCGAGCCGGCATAGTCGGTGAGGTCATGATCGTCGACAGCTCCGCCGATATGACAGCCGAGCGCGCCGTGGCGGCGGGCGCGCGTGTGCTGCTCACGCCCAAGCGCGGGCTCGGACGGGCCTACAAGGATGCTCTCCCGTACGTGCGTGGACGCTACATCTTGATGGGGGACGCCGACTGCACCTATGACTTTCGCTGCCTGGCACCGTTCGTGGAGCGTTTCCACGAAGGCTACGAGTTTGTCATGGGCTCACGTTGGAAAGGCAGCATCGAGGATGGCGCGATGCCGCCCCTACACCGCTATCTCGGCACGCCCGTGACGACATGGGTGCTGAATCGCCTATACGCCAGCCACTTCACCGACATCCACTGTGGCATGCGGGGCATAGCGCGCGCGAGCTTCACCGCCATGGAGCTCGAATCCGATTCCTGGGAGTACGCCTCGGAGATGGTGCTCAAGTCGGTGCAGATGGGGCTGCGCACCGCGGAGGTGCCGGTTCGCTTCCTGAAGGATCGCGATGGACGCATCAGCCACCACAAGCGCGTGGGCTGGCGCTCTCCTTGGCAGGCCGCGTGGGCAAATCTTCGCGCCATGTTCGTCTACCGTCCAGATTTCTTCATCCTGAAGCCCGGCCTCGCCGCGTTTCTAGTCGGACTGTTGATCACGTTCCCACTCATCGCCGGACCGATCACCATCGCCGGCATCAGCCTCTCGCTCTATTGGATGCTGCTCGGAATGACCCTCACGATCATCGGGTTGCAGGCGTTCCTGCTCGGCTGCATCGCACAGGTCCTGTTCGACTACGGCGGGCGGCGTACTGCCAGATGGCTCGCGGTCTTCTCCTACACGCGCACCGTGGTCGTCGCTGCGGTCACCGCTTGCGCAGGGGTGCTCTGCGGCACGCCCCTCGTCGCCTACTACCTCGCCCATCACGAGACGCTCAGCCTGAGAGCGTATCTCGACGATGGCCTGGCTGTCGCGGGGTTGCTGCTGCTGGCGGCCGGCTTCTCGCTGTTCACATTCACGCTCGTGCTCCACGGTGCCGTGATCGCGACTCGACGCTCGGCCCCGCGGCAGCAATAGCGATGCGCAGCGAAGCCTACGGAGAGAATCGAGCGCTCTCGCCCGTCGATCACTTCGGTGTCTGGCTGAGCTCTCGGGCGGTGCTGCGCAACGCCGTCTTCGACGGGATGCGCGTCGCCGACTTCGGCTGTGGCTACGATGCCAGCTTCGCGCGACGGATCCTGCCGCGCGTGCGCCGGATGCTGCTCGTGGATGTGCATCTCGCCGAGGATCTCAAGCGTCATCCCAAGGTGGATGCGATCGACGGGCCGCTCGAAGCGGTGCTCCCCGCCGTCGCCAGCGGATCGTTGGACATCGTCATCTGCCTTTCGGTGCTCGAGCACCTCGACGATCCTCAGCAGGCGCTCGACGATCTGCGACGCATCCTGGTTCCCGGCGGGATCGCGCTCATCAACGTCCCCTCGTGGCGAGGCAGAGCGTGGCTCGAGCTCTCCGCGTTCCGCCTCGGCCTGAGCCCGGCCTCCGAGATCGACGACCACCGGCGCTACTACGACCCCCGGGATCTCTGGCCGATGCTCGTGCGCGCCGGCTTTCGACCGAAAGACATCTCCTGCAGACGCCACAAGTTCGGCCTCAACACGTTCGCGGTCTGCAGTGCTCGCGAGTCCAACGGCGCCTGACCCCGCACGATGAAGGCTGATCGGCGCGGCGAACGTGGGAGGTGGGCATTGCGAGGTGAGCGCGGTGAAGCCGTGACCGGCCTTCCGCTGCAACAAGCGGCTGCCAGGTTGTTCACAGCGGTGTATGCGCGGGCGGCCGTACGCGTGACACTCGTCCTCGGGGCGGTCTTTGTCCTCTCGGCCGCGTTCTATGTGTGGATCGCCGCCACATCGGTGCCGCTCAGCCTGCACGACGGGGCCGGCGACAGATACAACCTGCTGGCGAGCGCCCTGCTCCACCTCCACCTCTGGATCGGCCGGGCGCCGGCCGGCCTGCTGCATCTTGCCGATCCGTACGATCCCCAATTGAATCGTCCCTTCATCCTCGGCTCCACCGATGCGACCAGCATCAGCGACGACGTCCTCTACCACGGGAAGCTGTACTTCCTGTGGGGGCCGGCGCCAGCGCTCGTCCTGCTGGTGCCGCTGCATGTGCTGGGCTTCGAACCATCGACCAGTGTGACGGTCGCCGTCTATTCGATCATAGGGCTGGGGTTCGCGCTCGCAACGCTGCGCGTCGTGATCGCGATGGTCGGCGAAGTTCCCGCCTGGATGTGCGCGATCGCCGGACTCGCCGTATCGCTGTCCTCGGCGATTCCGTTCATCCTGCGCACGTCGGGCGTGAGCGAGGACGTGATTGCGGGTGGGTACTGCTTCACGATGGCAGGCATCTGGCTCGCCATGTCAGCAATCGCCAGCCGCAGCGCATCCGGGATGCGACTGGTGCTCATGAGCCTGTGCTTCGGGTTGGCCGCGGGCTCACGGCCCGCTCTCGCGCTGGGCGCCCTGATACTGATACCCGTCTACCTCAGGCTGCGCCCAGCACGTTCGCGCCGGTCGCTTGCGGTTCACCTGGGTCTACCGGTCGCCGTGTGCCTTGTTCTGCTGCTTGCCTACAACCAGGCACGCTTCGACCAGCCCGTTGAAATCGGCTCTCGCTATCAGCTCACCGGTTACGACTCGCGCGATGCTCCTTTCGGGCATCTGAGCTACGTGCTTCCGGGGAGCGCACCGTACGTGCTCAACGCGCCGCAGCCCATGATCGTCTTTCCGTTCATCGCCCTCGCCCCTCCAGACATATCCTCTCCAAACGGTCTGGCGACGGCGGAAATCACCGGCGGGCTGCTGCCGATGACGCCGATCGTCGCATTCGTGGTCGTGCTGCCGTGGCTGTGGCGCCGGCGCCCAGCCGTGCTCGGAGCGCTCGCGGTCCCGCTCATGCTGCTCGTGGGCATCGGCATCGCGCTGATGCTCGCGGTCTCATATGAGTTCTTCGCGTCGACCGAGCGTTACGAGGTCGACTTCGCGACGCTGCTCGTGCTCGGTGGCCTGACAGGCTGGCTGTCGCTGTCGAGCGGGCCGGCGAGTCGACGGCGCCGGCTGCTGCGCGTGGGTGGCAGCGTGTTCGTCCTGTGGGGCTGCGCGACAGGCGTCGCCGCAAGCTTCTTCGGCGCTGGGAACGAGCTTGCTGTCAACCACCCGCAGACGTGGCGGACGCTGGAAGACCTCGGCGCGCCGCTGTCGAGCGCCATCGCCACCGTGGAGGGGCATCCGGTGCTCGCCCCGACCTTCGCCAGCGTCACGACGGGCTCCAGCGAATTCACCCTGAGCCCGGGCCAGCAGGGGGCGGCGACGATCGTCTCGCCGGGTGCGCGTGCAGCCGCCCTGACCATGCATGTCGAAGTGCTGCCCGGCGCTCGCTACAGCGTGGGCGTGGAGGGCCCGGGCGATGCGCACGCGAGCTACGCGGTGTCCGCTCCCGGTAGCACGATCACGCTCACGTTGCGGCTCGGCGGCGGCTTGAACCGTCTCAGCTTTGGCCCCGTCGCAGGGTCAGCGGGCGAACGCGCTGTCCTCACGCCGGTGATGCGGATCAGCGACATCACGCTCTCCGGCGCGTGAGCGCTCGTCAATCCGCGAGCGCCGCGTGCGCCGCGATTCGATGTGCGTTGGCCATCACCGAGAGCGTCACGGTCGTAGCCGGCACCGACGGCAGCACCGAGGCGTCGACGACGTGCACACGTTCCCAAAGCGGGAGCCTGCCGAGCGTATCCGACTCCAGCTCGCCAGGTGCCAGGCGCATCGGAAGCGAGCCGCCCACATGGTTGCCCTTGCCCGGTCGGCCGACCTGAACGAGCCCCGGGATGGGAGCCATCCCCAGGCTGCGAGCGTTCGCGGCAAGGTGACGCACCAGGCGCCTCACTCGTGCGGCTGGGTCGAGCGGCTCGTCTCCGACGAGCCGCGCTCTCCCATCGCCAGTGCCATGGATGGTCAGGCCCGGCGAATCGCTCGAGTGCAGATAGCCCTGTATGACGATCAGGCGTCCCAGCAACGGCTGCAGCACCCGCTCGAGCGTGTCCGCTCCCAGCGGAGCTCTCGTTGCTATCGCGGAGGCCATGAGGTCGTTGTATCCGTAGATCTGCATGTGCGCGGTGTATCGCGAGATGTGATCGTCGTTGAGCTCGAGGAACAGCTGTGCGAGCGTGTTTCCCTGCGTCGCCATACGCACGCGAGCGCCGCGAGCGCGTGCCATGGGAATCAGGAAATACTGGCTGTCGACGAGGTGCCGCGTGTACGGTGTGCGGCCCATCGACTCAAGCATCAGGCGTGTCGAGGACAGCGCGCCGCAGGCGACGAACACTCTTGACGCGGTGAATTGCAGTCTCCCCGTGGACGTGCCGCGCTCATGGGCGTAGATCGTCACCGCCCCGTCCGTGAGCGCCAGCCGATCGACGTAGACACCGCTGTGGTATACGACCCCACGATCGCGTACCAGCGCCTCGAGGGTATGGGAGGCGTTGTAGATCGCGTGGTACGGGCATCCATAGAGGCACAGGCCGCAATAGCGACACCTGCTGGGATTGTCCTCGGACGTCGTCACCGCCAGGCGCGATGCGCCGAAGGCGAAGCCCGCCGTCTCGAGCGCCCGCGCGTGCCCGCGCATGTGGTCCAGCACTCTGCGCATCTGCGGGGTCCTGCGCAGGCCGCGGGGGGCGGTCGCGTATAGGGGCAGGATCTCGGCCAGCTCGTCGTGATCGGCGGCGATCGGCATGAATCGCAGCACCGCCCTGTAGTGCGGCTCGAGCTCATCGAGTGTGAGCGGCCAATCGCGGATGTCGCCCCGGCGAACCGGCAGGATCGATGCGCCCCAGGCGTTGCTCAGGCCGCCGAGCGCCAGCGACGGCAGTGTTTCGGCGCCATCGCACGACAACGGTAGATCGGCGTCGTCAACCGCGTAGGGAAACAGCGACCCGTACGCCGGCTTGAGTGGCACATGCCTGGCCGTCACAGGGAATCCGTCGCGAACGTCTCGCCTGGCGCTCGCTGACCAGGACTCGGGCTCGGACTGCGCCAGCGCGTCGAATCCGCGCATTCGACCGGCCTCGATCGTGTCGCCTGCGTCGAGGATCGTCACCTGGCGACCGGCGTCGGCCAGGGCCTGTGCCGCGGCGACGCCCGCGGGACCCGAGCCGATCACCACCGAGCTCATGCGTGTGCGTAGGCGCGAAACGTCACGCCGTAGCGCTCGGCCCCTGCCGTGGCGCGGGTGAGAGGATCGGAGTCGAGGTTGACGAGGCTGACAAGGCTGTCGCTGCTGAACGGTGGCGTCACCCCCAGCACCTCGAGGCATCGCAGCCCGCGCCACACCACGGTCCATGGGACCGGCACGAAGCGACGGTGCTCGCCCGCCACCGGTGAAAGCGAACGCAGGAGCTGCATGAATGTGAGCGCGTGCTCGGACCCTGCGACGAACAGCTCTCCCGATCCGTCCGGCCACCCGCCCAGCAGTCGCTCCAGAAACACGACCAGATCGTCCTCGCACACCAGCGTCAGTCGGAGATCAGCAGGAGCGACGAGAGGCACGACAGGCAGTCGATCGACAGCGTGCCGCAATGCGCCGAACATCGCGCCTCCCTCGGAACCCCAGACCAGCCCGCATCGGACGACCGCCGCTCCAGCGGCCAGCGCCGCCTGCTCGATCGCGAGCTTGGCGTGACCGTACATCGAGCGCGCTCCCGGAAAGGCCGCAACCGTGCTCACACACACGATGCGGTCGACTCCCGCGTCCTTTGCCGCCGCAAACAGGTGTCGGGAGCCATCGATGTTCACACGTGCGATGTCGTCCCAGCGCGTGAGACCGAAGTCGTATGCGGCGTGAATGAGCACATCGGCGTCTTCCAGGGTCTCGGGGGCAGGTCCTGTGGCGAGATCGAACGGCAGATGTGAGAGATGCGGGCCTGCCACGGCCGGCTCCGAGCGACACAGCGCCCTTACCTCCCATCCCACGCTGGCGAGGTGGATCGCAATCCGCGACCCCACATATCCACTCGCGCCCGTGATCGCGCAAAGGCCTCGTGGGCGGTCGCCGAGCGCGGTGGATGACTCGCCGTCCATTGCTCGACGCAGTCAGTGCGTTAGAGCTACGGCTGGCCGGCGCAGGACGAGCCAGCGTCTGCTGTTCCGATCGGCATGCACGCGAATCAGCATGGCGAGCATCGCGCATGCTGCGAATCCGCCTCCCATGGACGATCGTGGAGACGATCTTGCGACGTAGCGCCGAGGGATTGGTATCTCCACGGATCGCGCTTGCCTGGCCGCTATCTGCACGAGCACCTCGAGATCGAAGTTGGAGCCATCGGAGTCGCGCAGAAAGGCAATGCTGCGCAGCAGGTCTGCCGAGAATGCCTTGTAGCCCGTTGGGTAGCGCAAGTGGCCGGGTCCGGACACGAGCTGTCCAGCCAAGTCGAGTATGCGCGAGCCCGCCCGTCTCCTGCTCGAGTATGGGCGGCCGAAGACCGCGTCGGCAGCGCCCTCAACGATTGGACTTGCCAGTTGCTCGACCAGTGCCGAATCCCATTCGCTCCTAGCGTCGATCGTTACCACCACGTCGGCGCCGTCGAGCAGGGCGCGGGTGTAGCCTGTCTTGTGGCTTGCGCCGTAGCCACTCCTCACCGGGTGCGAAAGCACTTCGAGTCCCGTCTCTAGCGCGACGCTCGCGGTGTCGTCGCTGCTCGCGTCATCGACCAGCAGCACACGATCGAATGAATCAGCCGAGTTGCGAGCCACCTCGTGCGCGATGGTGGCCGAAGCGTTGCGGGCCGGGATCACGACATGGATCTGCTGGCCAGCGCGACGCTTGCGTGCGAGCGGGCGCGTCGGTGTGTGAAGCTCGACGCGACGTGCGAGCAGCACGTGCTCGTCCCGTAGGGAGGCCGTGAGCTGCACCGAGCGCGGCAGACGTGCGGCCACGCCTGCAGTTGCGCTTGCCGCCCAACCCCCTCGTTCAGCCAGTCCGGCGAGCCAGTATCGCAGTGTGAACGAGGCCACATAAGGGACATCCTCGGCTACGACGAAACCGCGAGCGCATATCAGTTCGCGCAGCGTCCTGCGTGGAATCAGACAGCAGTGTGCAGGTATGTACGACCACCAGCGCTTGCCTGCGGCGCGAGCCACGAGCGACGAAGGGTCCGGGGTCGCCATCAGCAGCGCACCGCCCGGAGCGAGGAGGGCACACGAGCGCTCGAGCGCGCCCACCGGATCGCTGAGATGCTCGAGCACGTCGATCAGCACGAGCGCGTCGTAGCGGTCTCCATCCGGCGGGAGATCCTCGAGAGCCATTTCCCGAACCTTCAGGCCGAGGATCTCGCGGGCGTGCCGCGCGGCCTGAACCGACAGCTCGATTCCCTCGACGTTGTAGCCGCGTCGCCGCGCCTCGTCCAGCAGCAGGCCGTGACCGCAGCCTACCTCCAGCAAGCGTCCCCGAGGCATGTGCGCTCCGAGGATGTCGAGCAGCCTTCGCGCCGTGCGTCTCCGTCCCTCCTCCTCGTCGAGGTAGCGATCATCGCTCATCTCTCGATAGAGATCCTGCAACTCCCTCCCGGACGGAAGCGCCGGCTGGTGAACGGTGCCGCACTCGCAGCAGCGGTAGAGATCGCCATGTGCGCCAACAAGGTGGCAGCTCGGCCTGAAGGCTGAGGATTCGTGTTTCGAGCTGCCTCCCGGTCGCGCTAGTTCGAGCCGTCCGCCGCAAACGCGGCATACCGTCGATGCCTGCACAGGCCGTACAGTAGCGATGGTCCGACAGCCGGAACGAGGCCGGCGAATCGCACGCGTATGCAAGCCGGTCCGCCGCAGCCCCGGTGTCTCCAACCGGAGTCCCTCCAGCGGTGTCTAGCCCGCGTCGGCGCTCTTGATCGTCGCGATCGGCGCGCCCGCCTGGATCGGCGCGCCCTCGGTGATAGGCAGCTCGACGATCGTGCCGGCCTTGTGCGCGGTGATCTCGTTCTCCATCTTCATCGCCTCGATGATGCACAGCAGCTGCCCCTCCTGCACCTCGTCGCCCTGCTTGACGAGCACCTTCCACATGTTCCCCTGCAGGGGAGAGGGCAGGGTGTCCGGCCCGCCGCCGGAGGAGGACTTGCGCTCGCCGCGCCTGGGCGCCTTGCGTGTCGCGCCGGCACCGCTGCCGTTCAGCGCCGCCCCGCCGCCGGCGCCGGCTGCGCCTCCACCGCCGCCGAACGGCGGGCCGATGACGCGCACGTCGAAGCGCCTGCCGGAGACCTCGACGGCGTAGGTCTGCTCGACCTTCTCGTCCTGGAGCTCCCCGTCCTCGGACGGAGGCGCGGGCGCGGGGAAGGCGAGCGTCTTCAGCCACTTCCTGTCCTCGAGCAGGTCCCTGCACGTCTCGCCCTTGGCCCACTGCTCGGTGGCGAGCAGCGCCTGGTGGAAGGGGATCAGCGTCTTCAGGCCCTCGATCTCGAATTCGCCGAGTGCGCGCAGCATGCGCGCGGTGGCCTGCTCGCGGTCGGCGTCCCACACGATCAGCTTGGCGACCATCGGGTCATACATGGGCGAGACCTCACCGCCTTCGACGACGCCCGAGTCGACCCGCACGCCGGGGCCGGTCGGCTCGCGGTAGGCGCCGATCCTGCCGGGCGCGGGGGCGAAGTTCTTGGAGGCGTCCTCGGCGTTGATGCGGCACTCGATCGCGTGCCCGCGCAGCTCCACGTCGGCCTGCGCGTATGACAGTTCCTCGCCGGCGGCCGCTTTGATGCCCTCCTTGACGATGTCGATGCCGGTGGTCATCTCGGTTACGCAGTGCTCGACCTGCACGCGCGTGTTCATCTCCAGGAAGAAGTACTCCGGCTCGTCCTTTGTGCCCTCGCCGGTGGTAAACAGGCCCTCGATCGTGCCCGCGCCGACGTAGCCGACGGCCTTGGCCGCGTTCACGCCGATCTGCCCGATGCGCTCGCGCAGCTGATCGTCGACGACCCATTCGGGCGCGGGGGACTCCTCGATGACCTTCTGGTGGCGGCGCTGGATCGAGCAGTCGCGCTCGCCCAGGTGGATGACGTTGCCGAAGCGGTCGGCGAGCACCTGTACCTCGACGTGGCGGGGGTCCGGCAGGTAGCGCTCGAGGTAGACGGTGGCGTCGGAGAAGAACTTCTCGCCTTCGCGGCTCGAGCCCTCGAACGCACCCTCGAGCTCGTCCGCGGACAACGCCACGCGAAAGCCCTTGCCGCCGCCGCCGCCGGCGGCCTTGACGGCGACGGGGAAGCCGACCTCCTCGTTGGCGATGCGCAGCGCGTCGGCGACGGTGGCGACTGGCTCGGTGGTGCCCGGCACGATCGGCACGCCGGCGGCCTTCATCAGCTCGCGCGCGCGCGTCTTCGAGCCCATCGCCTCGATCGCGCTGGCGGGCGGGCCGATGAACACGATCCCGGCGTCCTCGCACGCCTGTGCGAACGGCGCGTTCTCAGCGAGGAAGCCGTAGCCCGGGTGGATCGCCTCGGCGCCCGCGCGCGCGGCGGCGTCGAGGATCTTCTCGACGCTCAGGTAGTTGTGGGCGGCGGGCCCGTCGCCGAGGTTGTAGGACTCGCCGGCGCGCCTGACGTGCGGCGCGTCGCGGTCGAGCTCCGAGTACACGGCGACGCTCGCGACGCCCAGCTCGTCGAGCGCGCGGATGATGCGCACGGCGATCTCGCCGCGGTTGGCTACCAGGACCTTCGAGAACACTCGCCGTACAGCTTATTTGAGCGGCGGCCTACTTGATCTTGAAGGTCTTCACGACCGCGGCGCCGCTGCCCGCGGCGTCGTGCGCGACCGCCTGCAGCTCGTAGACGCCGGGCGGGAGCTTCCTGCCCTTCAGCCGGCCGCTGAAGCGCAGGCTGTTGGCGCCCGCCGTGTCGGCGTGCGTAAAGCCCCCGAGCTTCGTCAGCAGCGTGCAGCGGCGGCCGTGCCTGTTGTGCTTGGAGGGCTTCTTGCACGAGCGGCCCTGCTTTCGCCCGGCGGACTCCCGCAGGACCGTGAACGTCGTCGTCGCGACCTGGCTGTCGCGCCAGCTGATCTTCGCGCCGTATTTCCTCTTCTTCCTCTTGGCGCTGCCCGCCGAGACGGTCGCGCCCGAGGGTGCCGCAACAAACGCGCCGGGGGAGATCGTCAGGGCGCTGATGATGCCCGCGAGCGGGTTCGGGGTCGCCGCCGCGACAGCCGTGGCCGTGGACGGGCAGGGGGTGGAGCGCCCGGGCAGCTCCAGCGCGCCCCTGTCCTGCACGAGCTTGCAGGCGACGCTTTCAGACCGGGGATTGCCTTCGAGATCGGTCGCCGACGGCGTCAGGCCGAACGGCAGCTCGATCGCGCCGACGGGGACGCTGTCGACGGCGCTCGAGGTGGGGCTGAGCCTGTAGCTCGTAAACGGTTCGGAGAACAGCGACGTCGCTTCGACGCTCGCGTTCGTGTTCCCGGACTTGCCGGCTTCGCAGCCTGCCTGCGTGCCGGTTGCCACGGCGGAGTACGTGCACACGAACGTCGCCTGCCCGCCCGCCGTCGCTTTGGTGGCGTTCGGCGAGAGCACGATCGAGCCCTCGATGACGACGTTCGTGCTCGCAAGGCTCCCCGCGGGCTCCGCTTCGATCCCTCTGACTCCCGCCGCATCGCCGGAGATCCCGGGTGCTCCGGCGTCGAGTGTCGATGCTGCCAGCGTAAACGTGACCGGGTTCGGCGAGCCGTCTATCAGGGCCACGCCGCTCTTGCCGCCGAGGATCTCCGAGGAGTCGACGGTCGCGTCGGCGTCGTCGACCCTGAGCGTCCCCGGTTCGGCGTCGGGCGCGGCCTGAACGATGCTGCGCTGGATCAGCAGCGACGCTTCTTTCCCGCCGAAGAACTCGGCGGCCGCCAGGTCATGAGCGGCGTTCGCGATCACGTGGCTGTCGGCGAGCGTCGTGTTGGCTTCCACGGCCAGCAGCCCGACGCCCGACCAGGTTCCGCTGTTTTCGAAGTGCTCGATGCTCGCGGGCGCGCCGCGCAATTCGAGTGCCGCCCCGATCGATGCTTCGCGCCTCATTTCGACGTTCAGGCCGTTTATCGTCGCCGGCGATTCGGTCAGCTTGACCGTGGAGGTCAGGGTCGTTTCGCCCTCGGCGCGCACCTTCGTCAGGGAGACCGCGGTGTCTTTTTCAGCGCTGATCGCGGGTTGGTTTTTCGCGGCTGCTTCCGGTTCGACCTCAGCCACGACCGCGTTGACGAGCGACAGCGTCGAGAGCTTGCTCGTGATCCCCGAAGCCGCCGATTCTTCCTGGCTGAGCACCTTCGTTCCGTCGAGAGCGACCGGGGCTTCATCGGCGAGGATCGCGCTGCCCTGTGTCCCGCGTTCCATGCTCACCTGCCCGCCGCCGGCCGTCACGGACGCGCCGGTGAGCGCTTCGATCCCGTTGGTACCCGATTGGCTTTCAACCTCGACGTCGTCGAGCTTCAAGGCGGCCCCGTGATCGGCGATCACCGCGCTCGAGCCCGTCAAATCCTGGACCTTCAGGTTGGACAGCGTGAGCGCGCCCGCGACCGCGTCGACGGTCACGGCTGCCGTGCCGGTGTTGCGGATGATCACCCCCGGTTCTTCGCCGTGGATCGTCAGCGATTTGTCGTTGGCGCTGTCGAGGACGATGGCTTCCTCGAAGACGCCCCCGTTGCCGCCTTCGGGGGAGACTTCGATCGTGTTCGCGCCGGGGTGTTCTTCGGAGCGTTTGATCGCCCCTTTGATCGTTTCGCACGCCCCCACCGGCGGCGTGCCGCTCTGTGCCGTGCAGTCGTTCGAGTCCGCGCCGCCCCGTTCGTCGACATAGAAGATCGTGGCCGACGCGGCGCTCGCCGCCACGCCCACGAACATGCCCGTGAGCGCGCACACACCGATAAGCCGCCAGAACCGCGTCATGTCCAACCCCAGTCGTCGCGTGCGCTACACCGGTGAAGTGGTCCCGGCGACCCTTATGGTTTGACGAGCATGCCTTTGCTCGCGGCGGCGCAGATGAGCAGGGCCCGGCGACGCCGTCAACACCACAGGACGCCAGGCGCCGCCAATCCTTCCCGGCGCGGGCGATCCCCGTATCGCGCCAGGGCGAGACCGCTCAGGCGGTCGTCGCGATCATCCCCGCGCCGACGGTCCCGTTGCTGGACTCGTCGATCAGGATGAAGCTGCCGGTGCGGCGGTTGGCGGCGTACGGGTCGAACACGAGCGGCGCGCTCGTGCGCAGGCGCACGCGGCCGATGTCGTTGAGGCCGAGCTCCTGCGGCGCGGCCATGCGCTCGAGCGTGTGCACGTCGACCATGTCGTCGATCGCGTCGACCACCGCCGTCGCCATGTGCGAGGTCTGCTTGATCACGTAGCGCGATCCCGGCCGCAGCAGTTCGTCGGTCATCCAGCACACGTCCGCTTCGAGCTCGCGGGCGACGATCGGCGTCTCATACGGGTGGCAGATCAGCTCGCCGCGCGAGACGTCCAGCTCGTCCTCCAGGCGCAGCGTCAGCGACATCGGCGCCGTCGCCTCCTCGAGCTCGCCGTCGTAGGTGTCGATGCCCGCGATCCGCGTGCGCGCCCCCGACGGGAGCACCGCCACCTCGTCGCCCAGCCGCAGCGCGCCGCTGGCCAGCTGGCCGGAGTAGCCGCGGTAGTCGCCGGCGCCGCCCGCCGGGCGGATGACCCATTGCACGGGGAAGCGCGCGGGCTTCTCGTTGGGGTGGTCGTAGGCGACCTCCACCTGCTCAAGGAGATCCAGCAGCACCGGGCCGTCGTACCAGCCCATCCGCCGCGAGCGCTCGACGACGTTGTCGCCGTTCAGCGCCGACATCGGGATGTAGGAGGTCTCCGTGCGTCGCGGGTTCTTGCCCCCTCGCAGCTTGCGCGCGAACGCCTCGAACTCCTCCACCAGCTCCTCGTAGCGCGCCTGCGAGTGGTCCACCAGGTCCATCTTGTTGATCGCGACGACCATCTGCGGGATGCCGAGCAGCGCGCTGATGAACGCGTGGCGCTTGGACTGCTCGAGCACGCCCCTGCGCGCGTCGATCAGCACCACCGCCACGTCCGCGGTCGAGGCGCCGGTGACCATGTTGCGCGTGTACTGGCGGTGCCCGGGGCAGTCGGCGATGATGAAGCGCCGCTTGGCCGTCGCGAAGTAGCGGTAGGCGACGTCGATCGTGATGCCCTGCTCGCGCTCCGCGCGCAGCCCGTCCGTCAGCAGCGCCAGGTCCAGCGTGCCCTCGCCGCCGCGGCGCTCCGATGCCTGCGTGACGTGCGCGAGCTGGTCCTCGAACACCTGCTTGGAGTCGTACAGCAGCCGCCCGATCAGCGTGCTCTTGCCGTCATCGACCGAGCCGGCCGTCGTGAAGCGCAACAGGTCGAGGGTCACCGCGGCGCTCCTTCAAGATCACTGCGCGACCCCGCCGGCCCCCCCTGAGGGGGGCTCATGAAAAAGGGTCGTTGGCGCACTAGAAGTACCCGGCCTTCTTGCGGTCCTCCATCGCCGCCTCCGAGACGCGGTCGTCCGCGCGGGTCTCGCCGCGCTCGGTGATCCGCGTGGCGGCGATCTCCAGCACCACTTCCTCGAGCGTCGCCGCCCGCGAGCGCACGCCGCCGGTGCAGCTCATGTCGCCGACCGTGCGGTAGCGCACCGTCTCTGTGAACACCTCCTCGCCGTCGATCAGCTCGGTGCCCTCGCGCCACGCGTACAGCATGTCGTCGCGCTCGAACACCTTGCGCTCGTGCGCGAAGTAGATCGACGGCACCTCCAGCTGCTCCTGGTCGATGTACTCCCACACGTCCAGCTCAGTCCAGTTCGACAGCGGGAACACACGCACGTTCTCGCCCTTGCGGATGCGCCCGTTGTACAGGTTCCACAGCTCCGGGCGCTGGTTCTTGGGGTCCCACTGGCCGAAGTCGTCGCGGAACGAGAACACGCGCTCCTTCGCGCGCGCGCGCTCCTCGTCGCGTCGCGCGCCGCCGAACGCCGCGTCGAAGCCGTGCTCGGCGATCGCGTCGAGCAGCGTGACCGTCTGCAGCTTGTTGCGCGACGCCCGCGGCCCCGTCTCCTCGACCGCGCGGCCGCTGTCGATCGAGTCCTGCACGCTCGCCACGATCAACCGCTCGCCCAGCTCGGCGACGCGACGGTCGCGGAACTCGATCACCTCCGGGAAGTTGTGCTCGGTGTCGACGTGCATCAGCGGGAACGGGAACGGCGCCGGGCGAAACGCCTTCTCGGCCAGCCGCAGCAGCACGATCGAGTCCTTGCCGCCGCTGAACAGCAGCACCGGGCGCTCGAATTCGGCGGCCACCTCGCGCATCACGTGGATCGCCTCCGACTCCAGCGCGCGCAGGTGGCTCAGCTGTGGGCGGGTGGCCACGCTCACCGCGGAGCCTCCGTCCCGATCGCTCCAGACGCTGACGTCATGGCTCTACCGTCTCCACGTGCAGGCCGCACTCGGTCTTGTCGGTGCCTGCCCAGCGGCCCTCGCGGCCGCTGCCGGGCTGGGTGCACGGGGCGCAGCCGATCGACTCGTAGCCCTGGTCGTGCAGCGGGTTGTAGGGGAGGTTGCGCTCGTGGATGCGCCGCCACAGGTCCTTGTCGGTCCAGTGCGCCAGCGGGTTGTACTTCCACAGGCCGCGCTTCTCGTCTCGTTCGATCAGCTCGGTTTGGGCGCGTGTCGGGCCCTGCTCGCGGCGGATGCCCGTGATCCAGCCCTCGGCTCCGGCGAGCGAGGTCTCGAGCGCCGCCACCTTCGCGACCGAGCAGCAGTGCTCGGGACCGCTCCACGGATTCTCCGGGTTGCTCGCGTCCTGCACCTCGATCTTCACGCCGAAGCGCTGCTCGAACGCCCGCCAGGTCTCGAGCGTCTCGGGGAACAGCACGCCGGTGTCGATCGTCACGATCCGCACCGCCCGCCCGGTGCCCTGGTCGAGCTGAAGCAGCTCGTCGAGCAGCACCGACTCCTCCTTCTGGAAGGAGCACAGCAGCACCGCGCGCCCGCCGTGGCGCGCCGCCTCGCGCAGCGTGTGCGTGAGGCTGAATGTCGGGTCGGGGTTGGCGGTCACCGGCTCAATGTGGGTCTCTAGAGGGGGCATCTGATGTGGTCGTCTCGTTTCATGGAGTTCTTGAAGTCTGTACCGCGTCCTTGCCCTATACCGCGCACTCGCCCTCGCCCCGCTGGACCTCGAACGGGACGTTCCTGTTCCAGTCGATGAACGTGTTCATCGTCTCCAGCCCGAAGTCGACCGGCATCGACAGGTCCTTGACCAAGCCCTCGAGCTCGCCCGTGCCGACGCGCTGCGCGAACGCTCCCCACGCCTCGCCGTCCTCGCGGTTGGACTCGTAGTGGCGGATCCAGCGCTCGATCGCCTCCGGTATCCGCTTGGCGGGCAGGCGCAGCTTCAGCCGCTGGCCGAACGCCACGGGCGCGCCTTCGTAGACGCCGCCCACGTGCGGGATGTACGCGGGGATCGTGTGGTCGCCCACTTTGATCGACGCGCCGTAGAAGCCGATGTCGGCGACGTGGTGCTGCGCGCAGCCGTTCGGGCAGCCGCTCATCTTGATGTGGATCTCGCGCGTCAGCGGGTCGGTGATGCCCATCGCTTCGACGCGCTCCTGCACCGCCTGGTTGAGGCCCATCGAGCTCGTGATCCCGAGCTTGCACGAGTCCGTCCCCGGGCACGAGACCACGTCGGTTATCTCGCGCGTGCCCGCGTCTGCCAGCCCCAGCTCGCCGAGCGCGCGCCACACGTCGTACACGCTCTCGTGGCGCACCCAGCGCAGCAGCAGGTTCTGCTGCACGGTCGTGCGCGCGTAGCCGCCCGCGTAGTCGCGCACGATCTGCGCGAGGCCGCGGAGCTGCTCTGGCGTGAGATCGCCGCGCGTGACCTTCACCTCGACCGTCACGAAGCCGTCCTGCTTCTGCCCCTGCACGTTGGCCTGATGGAAGCGCTCGAACTCGGAGACGTCGCCATTGGGGGAGCCATACGTCTGCGGCGGCGCCGGCGCGCTCTCGCGCTCGTCGTCCACGAACAGGCGGTGCTCGACAGAGAAGTCGCGCTCTTTGACCCAATCCCCGCGCAGCTCCTCCTCGACCTGGCGGCGCAGCTCCTCGATGCCGTACTTGTCCACGAACACCTTGATGCGCGCGCGGGCGCGGTTCACGCGCAGCCACTCCTGGCGGTCGAAGATGCGGAACACCGCCTCCGCGATCTTCAGATACTCGCCGTTGTCGAGCTCCACGAAGTCGTACAGCGCGGGCGCCGTGCGCGGCATGATCGACGTGCCGCCGCCGACCAGCATCTGTGCGCCGCGCACCTCTCCGCGACCGTCGATGTGCTTGACGCGCGCGCGGTAGGCGATGTCGTGGATCTCCGCGATCGCGCGGCCCTGCTCGGAGCCGTCGAACGCCGTCTTGATCTTGCGCGGCATCGCCTGCGTGGTCGGATGGCGCACGAAGTAGCGCACGTACGCGCCCGCATACGGGGTCATGTCGAACAGCTCGTCGGCCGCCACCCCCGCCCAAGGATCGCCCGTCACGTTTCTGACCGTGTTGCCGCAGCCCTCGCGGCTTGACAGGCCGGACTCCGCCAGCTCGCGGATCGCCTTCTCGACCTCCGGCAGCGGGATGTGGTGCATCTGGATGTTCTGGCGCGTGGTGATGTGGCCCTTGTTCAGCGGCACGTACTTCTCGATCACGTCCGCGAACGACTCCATCTGCTCCGGCGTGATGCCGCCGAACGGCAGCTTCACGCGGATCATCTGCACATCCGGCTGGCGCTGGCCGTACACGCCCTGCTTCAGGCGGAACTTGATGAACTGGTCTTCCGGCGTGTCTCCCGCCAGGAACCTGCCCGCCTCGGTCTTGAAGTCGTCGAACTCCTGCTCGAGGATCGGGATCACGTGCCCGGGCACGTTCTGCAGGACCTCCGGGTCCTCGAGCGTGCCGCGCTGGGCGGAGATGGAACCTGGCTCCATGGGTGCGAAACCTCCTGGTCCGGACGCGCCGCCCGGCTGCTGTCGTCGATTACGGTCTACCGGCGAAAGGCTATTGCGCTAAAGCCTAGCGACTTTTAGGTATTTATCCAGGGGTCCGGGAGATCGCTGTGCGGCTCGCGCGCGACTCCCTCCAGGACCGCCGCCCGGCGCCAGCCGTCGATGGTGGGCGCGGGGGCGCTCGCCGGTGGTGCGGTGGCGCGCATAAAGCGCTCCAGCGCGGCCACGATCGCCGCTGCCTCCTCCGGCGAGGCGTTCGGCGCGAGCAGCTGGAGTCGAGCTGGGCGGGCGGCCATCCGGGCATTGTGACGGGCGCACGGCTCGCATGGCGCCTTGGGCGCCGGCGGGCCTGGGCGCATGTGTGGCCGAGTGTTCGGAACACCGGTACAATCCGCCGCGCGATGCCATCACCGCCGACGCCACAGCTGCCGATCCCGCGCGTGTCGGTCCCCGACCAAGTGTTCGCGCGGCTGCGCGAGGCGATCCTCTCCGGGCGCTACCGGCCGGGCGAGCGGCTGCCGCCGCAGCGGGCGTTGGCGGCGGACCTCGAGGTGAACATGGCGTCCGTGCGCGAGGCGCTGGGACGCCTGGAGCAGCTGCGCCTGGTGGAGACCCGCCACGGCGACGCCACGCGCGTGCTCGACTGGCGGCGCTCGGGCGGGCTGGAGGCGCTCGTGCTGCACGGCGGCGTCGACGGGTCGGTCCTGCGCGATCTGTTCGAGGCGCGGCGCCTGCTGCTGGTGGAGGCCGCGCGATTGGCGGCAGGGCGGCGATCGCGGGAGCAGGCCGCGTCGCTGTTCGAGCTGGCCGACGCGGTGGCGCGGCCCGGCGATGACGGCGCGGCGCTGCTCGCCGATTGGGCGTTCATGGCGGCGCTGGTGGAGGCGGCGGGCAACCTCGTCTTCCAGCTGATCATGAACTCGGTGCGCGAGCTGTACCTGCCGCACGCCGGCGCGTTCGCCGCGCTGGTCGCCGATCGAGCGGAGCTCTCGCCGGTGTACGCGCGCGCGGCCGCGGCCGTGGATGCGGGCGACGCGGAGGGCGCGGCGGCGGCGATCGACGCGCTCACGGTCGCGCAGGGGGCGGGGATGCTCGGATGAGCGACCGATCCGGCATCGAGCGCTTCCTCGCCGCCGCGCCGTGGCCGCAGCGGCTTGGCATGCGCGTGCTGCTCGCGCTGGTGCGGCGTCCGCGCGGCGCCGCGCTGCTCGCTCGCGCGCCGCTCGCCGAGCAGGCCGCGTGGGCGGTGCTCGCGCTCGGCCGCTACGACGACCCGCGGCTCGCCCGCGCGCTCGGCTGGGACGCGGCCGCGGTGGCCGCGCGCGGGCTCGCCCTGCGTCGTTCCGAGGGGCGCGCGTGACGGAGACGCTCGAGGTCGACGTGTGCGTGGTCGGCGCCGGCGCCGGCGGCGCGGTCGTCGCGGCAGAGCTCGCCGAGGGCGGCGCGCGGGTCGCCGTGCTCGAGCAGGGCCCGCGGCACGACCCCGACGGCTTCAGCGCCCGCCCGCCCGAGATGCTCGCGCGCCTGTATCGCGACAGCGGGCAGACGGCGACGGTGGGCGCGCCGCCGATCCTGCTGCCGCTGGGGCGCGGGCTGGGCGGCACCACGGTGGTCAACTCCGGCACCTGCTTTCGGACCCCGCCGCACGTGCTCGAGCGCTGGGCCGCCGAGTTCGGGCTGGAGCTCGACGAGGCGACGCTGCGGCCGTGCTTCGAGCGCGTCGAGCGGGCGCTGTCGGTGACCGAGGTCACCCCCGAGCTGGCCGGCGCCAACGCGGCGGTCGCGCGGCGCGGGGCCGAGCGGCTGGGCTGGTCGCACGGCTACCTGCGGCGCAACGCGCGCGGCTGCGTCGGCTCGGGCGTGTGCGTGTTCGGCTGTCCCACCTCCGCCAAGCAGCACACGGGCATCACCTACATTCCTCGCGCCACCGCGGCCGGCGCACGCATTGTCACGGGCGCCGACGTGGAGCGAGTTCTCGTCGAGGGAGGCCGCGCCCGCGGCGTGAGCGCGCGGCTTGCCGGCGGGCGGCGCCTCGAGGTACGCGCCCCCGAGGTGGTGGTGGCCTGCGGCACCGTCCACACCCCCCTGCTGCTCGCGCGCAGCCGGCTGCCAGACGCCTCCGGCCAGCGCGGTCGCAACCTCGCGCTGCACCCCGCCACCGCCGTGTTCGCTCTGATGGACGAGCGCGTGGACATGGCGCGCGGTGTGCCCCAGAGCTTCTACGTCGACGAGTTCGCCGCGCAGGGCATCATGTTCGAGGGCGTCGCCGGGCCGCCGTCGTACGCCGCCATGGCGCTGCCGCTGACCGGCGCCCGCCATGCGAGGGCGATGGCGAGCTACCGCAACCTCGCCCAGTTCGGCCTGATGGTCAGCGACGCCTCGCGCGGCAGCGTGCATGCGCTCGCCGGACGGCCCGTCATCCGCTACGACCTCGGCAGCGAGGATCTCGCCAAGTTCCGCGCCGGCCTCGTGCGCCTGCGCGAGCTGTTCCTCGCGGCTGGCGCGCGCGAGGTGTATCTGCCGCTGCCCGCAGGTGTGCGCCCCGAGGACGCTCGCGCGCGCGAGCTCAAACTGATGGCTTTCCATCCGCTCGGCACCGCGAGAGCCGACGCGCGTCCGGCGCATGGCGTGACCGACGGTGATCTCGCGCTGCATGCGGTTGCCGGCGTACACATCGCCGATGGCTCGGTGGTGCCGAGCGCGCTCGGCGTGAACCCGCAGCTGACGATCATGGCGCTCGCCACGCGCCTGGCGTACCGCCTGCTCGAGCGGGAGGTGCCCGTCGAGCCGCCCGACTCGGGCGTCGCGCGCGAGGGTGCGTCCCAGCCCAATGACGACCATCCACCCAACAACGAGGAGGCCGCATGTCCTTCCTGATCGACCCGCCGTGGCTGTACGCGACCGGCCGCGCCTACGGCCGGCTGATGCCCGAGCGAACGCCCGCAGCGCGGGCGGTGCACACCGCCACCGCCGGCGCGTTCCTGGCGACGAGCGTCTCGCTGTATCTCAACCGGCCATGGACGCGGCCCATCTGGGAGCTCTGCCGTGCCGATGATGGGCGCGACTGGATGCTCAACTCGGGCGTGTTTCGCTTCGATCCCCGGCGCGCAGGCTGGCGCACGCACGTGGTCGCGGCGGCGCTGTTCTCCACCTATCCGTGGTGGCTGTGGCTGGGGGAACGGGCGGGGCGCGGGGGGTAGGGAGGCGCTCGGTCGGCGCAGGACTGGACGGTTTTTCGTCCACGTGGACGATATTCCGTCCACCTCGCCCCTACAGCGGGATGTTCCCGTGCTTGCGCCTGGGTCCCGGCTCGCGCTTGCCCTGCAGCGTGCGCAGCGCGGTGATCAGCCGCGGCCTGGTCTCGTGCGGCACGATCACGTCGTCGATGTAGCCGCGCTCGGCGGCGGTGTACGGGTTGGCGAAGCGCGCCTTGTAGTCCTCCATCAGCTTCTTGCGCCGCTCCTCGGGGGTGGGGCTGGCGGCGATGTCGCGGCGGTAGATGATGTTGACGGCGCCCTCCGGGCCCATCACCGCGACCTCGGACGTGGGCCACGCGAAGTTGAAGTCCGCTCCCAGGTGCTTTGAGGACATGACGTCGTACGCGCCGCCGTAGGCCTTGCGCGTGATGATCGTGACCTTCGGCACGGTGGCCTCGGCGAACGCGTACAGCAGCTTGGCGCCGTGGCGGATGATGCCGCCCCACTCCTGTGCGGTCCCAGGCAGGAAGCCGGGGACGTCGCAGAACGTCAGCAGCGGGATGTTGAAGGCGTCGCACGTGCGCACGAAGCGCGCGGCCTTCTCGGAGGCGGCGATGTCGAGCACGCCGGCGAGCTGCGCGGGCTGGTTGCCGACGATGCCGACGGTGAAGCCGTCCATGCGCGAGAAGCCGCAGATGATGTTCTTGGCGTAGTGCTCGTGCACCTCGAAGAACTCCTCGTCGTCGACGATCAGCCTGACGACGTCGCGCATGTCATACGGCTTGTTGGGGTTGTCGGGGACCACGTGGTCGAGCTCGGGGTCCATGCGCTCGGGGTCGTCCGTCGGCTGCACACGGGGCGTGCTCTGCACGTTGTTCTGCGGCAGGAAGCTCAGCAGGTAGCGACAGTCCTCCAGGCACGCGTCCTCGTCCTCGGAGGCGAACTGCGCGACGCCGGACTTGCTGTTGTGCGACATCGCGCCGCCGAGCTCCTCGAAGCCGACCTCCTCGCCGGTGACCGTCTTAATCACGTCGGGGCCGGTGATGAACATGTGCGAGGTCTCCTTGACCATGAAGATGAAGTCGGTGATCGCGGGCGAGTAGACCGCGCCGCCGGCGCATGGGCCCATCACGAGGCTGATCTGCGGGATCACGCCCGAGCAGCGCACGTTGCGCAGGAACACGTCGCCGTAGGATCCCAGCGAGACGACGCCCTCCTGGATGCGCGCGCCGCCGGAGTCGTTGATGCCGATCACCGGGCAGCCGATCTTCGCCGCCAGGTCCATGATCTTGCACATCTTCTCGCCCATCACCTCGCCCAGCGAGCCGCCGAACACGGTGAAGTCCTGGCTGAACACGCACACCGTGCGACCGTCGATCGTGCCGTGGCCGGTGACCACGGCGTCGCCCCACGGCCGGTTCTTCTGCATGTCGAAGTCGTACGTGCGGTGGCGCACGAACGTGTCGAGCTCCTGGAAGGAGCCGGGGTCGAGCAGCTTCTCCACGCGCTCGCGCGCCGTGTACTTGCCGCGCGCGTGCTGCTTGGCCTCGGCCTCCGGCGCCGAGTGCAGTGCAGCCGCACGCAGCTCGTGCAGCTGCGCGAGCTTCTCCTCGTAGGTCTCCGGCGCCTTCTGGCGCGGCGGTTTGCGGTGTCCGCTGCGCGACGTCGCCAGGAGCGCCGCGTCGGTCTGCCGGTCGTGGGGGCTGCTCGACATACGGCGCGGGATGTTATCCGCGCGCGGGTGAAGCCGGCTGGGCTACTCCGCGTCTCCGTCTGGCTCGGGTACGGGCACGGCCACGATCTCGAGCCCGTCGATCCCCCGAAAGTCGGCCGGGTTGCACGTGTAGACCGGCAGGTCGTTGGCGACGGCGATGGCGGCGATCATCGCGTCGTAGGCGCGCGCGCTCGACTTGCGCCCGGCCCGCCGCAGCGATGCGGCAACGCGTCCGAAGGCGCGGGCGGTCCCGGCGTCGAAGGGCAGCGGGTCGAAGTCCGCCTCGGCCTGCTGCAGATGGGCTTGGCGTGCCCCCCGCTCTTTTTGGTCATCGGTTACGAGGGGCCCCACCGAGAGCTCGGCGAGTGTAACGGCGGTGATGAGCGGCTCGCTGGGCAGCGTCGCCGTGTCTTTGAGGCGCGGCAGGAGGATGACCGTCGAGGTGTCGAGGATCCCGCGGACCGGCGGCGGTGCCTCGGTCGCTGCCGGCTCCTCGCTCACACGCCGGGGTCCAGAAGACTGTCCAGGTCGGCGCGCAGTGCGCTCGGGTCAAGCGCGGGCAGGCCTCGCCAGTTGCTCAGCAGCGCCTCCACAGAGAGGGGCGTACGGGAGACGGCGCGTAGCTCGGCGACCGCTTTGCCCGAGCGCGTGACCGTGATCTGCTCTCCGCGGGCTGCACGGTCGACCACATCGCCACCGTGGTTGCGCAGATCTCTGATGCTGACGCTAGCCATACGCCAATGGTATCACGCGTGATACGGCGAGATCAGCTACGCGAGAACGGTCGGTGGTGCGCGGCGCCGAGCCGATCGAGCACCGCCGTGAGCACCGCGGTGACTTCCTCGGCGCCCGCTTCCTCGGCTGCCAAGAGCTCTGCGGCGATGTCGCCGGTCTGCTGCGGGTCGGCGTCCGGCACGGGATCTGTCACGGGCGGCGCGGCGGCGGGTTGCTTGACCTCCGGCACGGCGGCGAAGGGATGTTCAGCCGCGAACGTCCCGGGCTCGAGCGCCTGTCTGACCGCCGCGAACGCATCGGGCTGGGCGGGCGACTGCTCTGCCATCGCCGTCTGCGCGGGCGGGTCTGAAGGCTGTGCCACGGCGCTCGCTGGCTCCCTCGTCGCGGACGGCAAGGTCTTGGGACGGCGGCCGAAGAGACGTGCGAAGAAGCCGCGACGCGGCTCCGGGGCGGCCGCGGCCTCGCTCACCGGGGTTGGGGCCGGCGCGCTCTCTGGCTCAGTCGCGGTGGCGGTCTCGGAGGTGGGTGCCATCTCGGGGGTGGGCTCGGTCTCCGGCTCAGCTTCGGGTGCGGCGTCGAGGGCCGTCGACTCGGGAGCAGGAACGTCGGCGGGCTCGGTCTCGGTCTCGCCCTTCGCCTCAGCCTCCTCAGCAGTCTGCTCGCCAGCGGAGGATTCCGGTGTTGCCTGCTCGGCCAGCTCCCGCGTGACGCGGAGCGTCACCTTGGTTCCCCATCCGGAAGGCTTGATCGACACGGTGCCGGTGGTGTTCTCGGCCGCCCACTCGACGGTGCTTTCTGCCTCGACGCGCACGATGCGGATCTCGCCGAGCTCGCCGAGATGGCGCGACAGCGCGTCGGGGTCGCTCAGCTCAGCCCAGAGCTCCGGTGGCGACTTGACCAGCGTGCGCTGTACCTCCGAAGAGATCACTGCTGCAAGATTCGCGCGAACCCGCGCCAGTCCTTCAGGGAGGCGTGGGAAGCGCGGCTATGCGGCGGACGGGGCCGTCTGCCGGCGCAGCAGGCCGCGTTCATGCAGCAGCTCGGCCAGCTGTACCGCGTTGGTGGCGGCGCCCTTGCGCAGGTTGTCGGCGACGATCCACAGGTCGAGCGCGCGCTCATGGCCGGGGTCGCGCCGGATGCGCCCAACGAACACCTCGTCTCTGCCGGTGGCGTCGATCGCCAGCGGGTAGATGCCGGCGCCGGGGTCGTCGAGGACGACTACGCCGGGGGCCGCGGCAAGCAGCTCGCGGGCGCGCTCGGGCGAGAGCTCGCTGCGCGTCTGCACGTTGACGGCCTCCGAGTGGCCGTTGACCACAGGCACGCGCACGCACGTGGCCGAGATCCGGATCTCGGGGTCGCCGAGGATCTTGCGCGTCTCGTTGATCAGCTTGCGCTCCTCGTCGGTGTGGTCCTCGCCGGCGGCGAACGAGCCGGCGTGTGGCAGCGCGTTGAACGCGATCTGGTGGGCGTATGCGTCCGGCGGCTCGATCTCGCGCTCGTGCAACAGCGCGTGGGACTGGTCGAGCAGCTCGTCGACCGCGCGCTTGCCGGTGCCGGACACCGCCTGGTAGGTGCTGATGACCAGCCGCTCGATACCGGCCTCGTCGTACAGCGGCTTCAGCGCCACGACCATCTGCATGGTCGAGCAGTTGGGGTTGGCGATGATCCCGTGGTGGGAGGCGAGCGCCTCTGGGTTGACCTCGCTGACGACCAGCGGCACGTCGTCCTGCATGCGCCAGCGCGAGGAGTTGTCGATCACGATCGCACCCGCCTGCGCGAACCTCGGCGCCCACTCGCCCGAGGTGGAGCCGCCGGCTGAGAACAGCGCCACGTCGAAGCCCTGGATCGACTCGTCGTCGAGGCCCCGCACCACCAGCCCGCCCTCGAGCTCTCGCCCGACCGAGCGCTCGGATGCGAACGGGACGATCTCGCGCGCGGGGAACTCCCGCTCGCGCAGCAGACGCAGCATCAGCGTGCCCACCTGGCCGGTGGCGCCGACGACGGCGACTCGGTATCCGCTGTCCATCTCGTCAGGGTAACGCGCTTGCGGGGCGGCGGCGAGTCGCAATTCTCGCCCGTGGGCGTCGGAGTCGGCGCGCTGGCCTGCCTCGCCGGGAGCATGGGAGGCTCGAGCCCGAATATGGGTCCTCCGCCCGGCGAGTTCTACGCGGACTATGGCGCGAGAGCCGAGGCCGACTACCTTGCACAGCTGCTCGCTGACATGTCGGCCACCACCCGGGCCAACCATCAGGGACTCGAACTTCGGCGAAGAGGCACTCGCGATCGGAGTCGGCGTACCGGTTCTTCTGGCAGTCATCTACGGCCTGCTCTCGGTGACCTGATGGCAGCTAAGATCGGGTGCATGGAGAAGCCGCCGCCCCTACCACCGCCTTCCGGCATCCCGCCGGTCACCGTGCCAAACGGCCCTTCGTTGGGGCTGTTTCGCTGGTTCCAGCAACGAGCTACGGCCCGTCGCGAACGAGCGCGAGCGCGAAGCCGTCGTGTGTCTGGCCGACGGTCTGGATGGCGGTCGCGGTGAGGCGCGGCTCGGCGCCGAGCAGCTCGTAGAAGCGGCGCATGCCCGCCACGCCGCCCTGCTCGCCCCACGGCTCGGCGGAGTCGGGATCGAGGATGGCGCCGCCGCCGATGACGTTGTCGATGACGATCAGCGTCCCCGGGCGCGAGAGCTTCAGCGCCCATTCGAGGTAGGCGGGGTAGTTCTTCTTGTCGGCGTCGATGAAGATCAGATCGAACGGGTCGCCGCCCTCGGCGGCGAGCACGGGGAGCGTCTCGAGCGCTGGTCCGACGCGCACGTCCACGACGTCGGCGAGTCCCGCCGCGGCGATGTTCTGGCTGGCGATCTCGGCGTGGCGTGGGTCGTACTCGAGCGTCACCAGCCGGCCGCCGGCTGGCAGCGGGCGCGCGAGCCAGATGGTGCTGTACCCGCACAGCGTCCCCATCTCCAGCACGCGCCGCGCGCCGTGGACGCGCACGAGCAGCTCCAGCAGCTTGCCCTCGTTGGCGGTGACGGCGATCGCCGGGATGCCGGCGGCGGCGGCGTTGGCGAGCGCGGCGTCGAGCACCGGGTCGGGCGCCAGCAGCCGATCGCAGATGTAGCCGTCGACCGCGGTCCACAGTTCCCGATCGGTGGCCGGCGAGCCCCGCATCAGCCACCGCGCCAGCCGTACACGCGCGCCTCCGAGCACGGGGTGACCATATATGCTCGCCCCCGTGGAAACGCAGGTCGGCATCGTCGGCGCGGGGCCGGCAGGGCTGGCGCTCGCGTTGATGCTCCAGCGCGCGGGCATCGAGTCGGTGGTGCTGGAGAGCCGCTCGCGCGATTACGTCGAGCAGCGCGTGCGCGCGGGGCTGCTCGAGCACAACACCGTCGAGCTGTTGCATGAGCTCGGGGTGGGGGAGCGGCTGGCACGCGAAGGGCTCGAGCACCGTGGCATCTACCTGCGCCGCCAGGGACGCACGCAGCGCATCGACATGGCCGAGCTGACAGGTCGTCGGATCACGATCTACGGGCAGCAGGAGGTCGTCAAGGACCTGATCGCCGCGCGAGTGGAGCGCGGGGGAGAGCTGCGCTTCGAGGTCTCCGAAGTGGCGGTCGACGGCCTCGAGGGCGAGCGCCCGCGCATCGCGTTCGTCCACGATGGCGAACGCCACGAGCTGCGCTGCGACGTGGTCGCCGGCTGCGACGGCTTCCACGGCGTCTGCCGGCCGTCGATCCCGGCGGACGCGCGGCGCGAGCACGAGTTCGTATACCCGTTCAGCTGGCTGGGGATCCTGGCGGAGGCGGCGCCGGCGACAGACGAGCTGATCTACGCGTGGCACGAGCGCGGCTTCGCGCTGTACTCGATGCGCTCGCCGCGCATCAGCCGCCTGTACCTGCAGGTGCCCGCGGACGAGCTCATCGAGCAGTGGCCCGATGAGCGCATCTGGGCGGAGCTGCAGGTGCGGCTGGCGAGCGAGGGCTGGCGCGTGAACGAGGGGCCGGTGATCGAGAAGGGCATCACGCCGATGCGCGGCTTCGTGTGCGAGCCGCTGCGCCACGGGCGCCTGTTCCTGCTGGGCGACGCCGCGCACATCGTGCCGCCGACCGGTGCCAAGGGGCTGAACCTCGCGCTCAACGACGTGCGCCTGCTCGCGCCGGCGATCGCCGACTGGTACGCAACCGGCTCGACCGCTGCGCTCGACGCGTACTCGGAGATCGCGCTGCGCCGCGTGTGGCTCGCGCAGGACTTCTCAGACCAGATGACGCGGCTGCTGCACGACCTCGGCGAGGACCCCTACCAGCGGCGGCTGCAGCTCGCGCGACTCGACTACCTCGAGCGCTCGCAGGCAGCCGCGCGCAGCCTCGCCGAGAACTACGTCGGCCTGCCGGCGACACCCGACTTCTGACGGCCGCGCGCGCCGATCGAGTCGCTGCCCGGCGCCAAGCGGCGGCCGCCGGGCGGTCAGCGTCAGGCGGCCTGTGGCTGAAACCAGCCCTGCGGGGTGGCTCCGTCTTTCCAGCCGATGTCGCGCGGGTCCTCCATGGCGGCGGGGTTCTCGAGGATCCAGCGCTCGTGCACGGCGGCGAGCGCCTCGTGGAGCTCCTGCACGCCGGCGAAGTCGCGGGGGTCGAGCGGTTTGGCAGCGTCGACCCACACGCGATGACCGGCGCGTCGCGTGCGCAGCGCCAGCACGAGCGCGTCGGCGCGCACCGCCAACTGCGCGGTGCCCTCGGCGAGCATCGCCGGCTTGCCCAGGAATCGCGTCTGGCGCGGGCCGGGCATGTCGAAGGCGAGGAACACCGGTTCCCCCTCTTCGAGCAGCGCCTGGATGACCCGGAACGAGCCCCTGGCCGGCACGGGGCGGCTCTTCATGCCTTTGCGCCAGCGCGCCAGCCGCCGCCCCCAGTGGTTGGGGGTAGGCTGCTCGAAGAACCACGGCCCGGGGACGGTGTAGGTGACGCGCCCAGCGAACGCGGGAGCGGACTGCAGGCGATAGTGGGGCCCCAGGTGGCAGGAGCTGAGCAGCACCCCGCGGCTTCCCGACAGCGCCTCCCGCAGGCGCAGCGCGGACAGCGCGTCGAGCTTCGCCGACCACGGATGCGCCCAGAAGAGCGCCTTGTCGACGGCGCTCTCGATCACGTGCGCCCGCGCTAGCTCCTGCAGCTCACCGGCGCGCGCGGTGCCGGCGAGCACCGTCTCCATCGCCGCGAGCGCATCCTCGCGCACGTCCGCGTGCTGCTCCCACAGCTCCTGTCCGCGGCGTTCGGCCCGCGCGACCGCCAGCCGTGTCGGCAGCACGCTGCGCAGCAGCGGCGAGGTCTTGATGCGCAGGCCGACGGCGGCGGATGGCATTCGCGGGGGAGTCGGACGCCGCGCGACCGACTCCAGGGCGCGGGCGAGATATGTGGCGTCGTCCGCAGGGGCGCCGGCGGCGCCCCCGGCGCCCCCGGCGCCGGTCCGGCCGCCCGGACGCTCGGACGCGTGCACGTCGGGCTCGACCCCTTCCGCGAGCGCGTGCAGCAGCCGCGCGACCGCCGCCGGCGTGGGGTGGTCGAAGATGAGCGTCGAAGGCAGCTCCAGGGCGGTGGCGCGCTCGAGGCCGTTGCGCAGCTCGACGCCGGTCAGCGAGTCGAAGCCGAGATCCTCGAACGCGCGCCCGGCGTCGGCGGCTGCGACGGCGTCGTCGCCGAGCACGGCCGACACCTGCGCCAGCACCAGCTCGATGACGGCCTGCTCGCGCTCGGACTCGGCGAGCGCGGCGAGCGTGTGGGCGAGCGCGCCCGGCGCACCCTCCTCGCCCGGCGCACCGCCCCCGCCGGACGCGCTCTGGCCCTGCGGGGTCCCACGCGGCTGCCGCTCGGCCAGCTCGCGCTCGAGCATCTCGCGGAGCATGAAGCGGCGCGGCTTGCCGTTGAGCGTCTGCGGCAGCGCGTCGACGAAGCGGATCAGGTGCGGGTATTCGTAGTCGCGCAGGCGCTCTCTGCACCACGTGCGCAGCGCGTCTTCGAGCTGGCGGTCTGTGCTCGCGCCGGGGCTGCAGGCGACGAACGCGGCGAGCCGGTTGTAGTCGTCGACAGCGACGCCGACTACGCCGGCCTGGGCGACGGCGGGGTGTTCGAGCAGCACCCGCTCCATATCAAGCGGCGAGACGAACAGGCCGCCGACCTTCAGCATGTCGTCGGCGCGCCCCTCGTACACGTAAGCGCCGTCCTCGCGGCGCCTGAAGTGGTCGCCGGTGCGCAGCCACTCGCCGCGCATGCTCAGCTTGGTCTGCTCGTGGCGGTGCCAGTAGTAGGCCGCGCACGAGTCGCCGCGCACCTCCAGGGTCCCCGCGGCGGGGCCCTCGAGCACGTTGCCGGCATCGTCGGTCAGGCGCAGCTCATAGCCGGGCACGGGGCGGCCGGTCGCTCCCGGCTCGACCTGGCCGGGCACGTTGGAGCAGTAGGCGGTGAAGAGCTCGGTGGAGCCGATGCCGTCGACGATCTCCAGGCCGAAGCGCTCGCGCCACTGGTCGAAGGTTCGCAGCGGCAGCGGCTCGGCGGCGGAGATGCACAGGCGCACCGAGTCGAACGCTCCCGCGGCGTCGCGCTCGGCGACAAGCTGCCTGTACAGCGCGGGCACGGACAGGTAGACGGTCGGGCGCTGCTCGCGCAGCGTCTGAAGCAGCCGCTCGGGCGTGGGCGCGCCGTCGAGCAGGATCGCGGTGGCTCCGTAGTGCAGCGGGTAGGAGAGGCTGTTGCCGAGGCCGTAGGAGTGGTAGAGCTTGGTCGTCGAGAAGATCCGGTCGTGCGCGCGCAGCGCGAGGATGTGTCGGGCGAAGGTGTCGCAGGTGACCTGCATGTCGTGGTGCAGGTGCACGACGCCCTTCGGCCTGCCGGTGGAGCCGGACGTGTACAGCCAGAACGCCATGTCGTCGCGGTGCGTGGCCAGCACCTCCAGCTCGTCCTCCTGGGCGGCGAGCGCGCCGTCGAGCTCGACCGCGCCGTCGAGCTCGATCGCCCCGGTGTGCGCGCCGCGGGCGAGGAAGCGCACGTCGCGATCGGCCAACGCGGCGCGCAGCGACGGGAGCATGTCGGCGTCGCAGACGACGACCTCCGCGTAGGAGTCCTCGATGAAGTGACGGAAGTTTTCGGCGGTCTCGCGCACGCTGACGGGCACGGGCACGGCGCCGATGCGCAGCGCGCCGAGGAAGGCGATGGGGAACGCGATGGTGTCGTCGAGCACGAGCAGCACGCGCTGCTCGCGGCGCACGCCGAGGTCGCGCAGCAGGTGCCCCATGCGATTGGACTGCCGGCGCAGCTGCTCGTAGGTGAGCGACTCGCGCGGCGTCACATACGCCGTCTGCTCGCCTCCGGCGGCGTCGATGCCGCGCTCGATCGCCAGGCCGGCGTTGCAGCGATCGCTCACCGCCACCTCAAAGCGAGTGCGACGCGCCGTTGCCGGCGGCCGACCGGCCGGCGACGATCGGAACCTCCTGCGGGCGGCCCGTCAGGTGGTAGAGGCCGGCGCGCAGCTCGACGGCGAACGCCTCGCAGATCAGCAGCGCGGGCGCGCCCTGCGTGAGCACACGGTAGGCGCGCGTGAGCGTGACCGCATCCGGCGCGGCGCCGTCCGCCCACGGCGGCGGCGGGCCGAGCCCGAACCACAGCAGCTCCCGCCAGCTCTCGAGCTTGAGCTGCTGCAGCGACCCGCCGATGCCCTGCGGGTCCTCTTCGAGCAGCGCGAGAAAGTCGGGCGGCATCCTGCGCGGCACGACGTGCGACTCCGCCCATACCGACACGCCCGCGCCGCCGATGCGCATGACCACGCGCCGGCGCACGCACTCCTCTCCCTCCTGCACACGCAGATGTCGCGCGATGCGCTCCGGCGCGGGGCTCGGCGCCTGCTCGACGGCCTCGACCGCGACGTCGGTGAGCGTGTGGGCTTCCAGCGCCCGGCTGACGGTCCCGTCGGTGAACAGCACGCTGCGCAGGAAGGCGTCCAGCTGGGTGATGTCCACCCCGTCGAGGTCCGCAGCGGCCTCGTGCTGCGCGGTGAAGTGGAGGCCGGCGAGACGGTCGGCGACGTTCATCGGACAATTGACGCTACTAAAGAAAACATAAGAGTCAAGGCGCCTGGCCGGCGGTTGCAAGCGCCCGCCCAGCGCGCGCGTAGCTATGCGCCTGTATGCGTAGCCATGAAGAAGATCGTGACGAGCACGAGCGCGCTCAGCAGCGTGCCCACGCGCGTCAGGCGGCGCACGAGCGCTCGGTACTCGTCGCTGAGCTCGACCGTGCCGCCGCCATCGCCGGCTGCGGCGATGTCGCGTGCGGCGCACTGCTCGGCGCGTTTGGCGGTGGGGATCATCACCGACCCGACCAGCGCGCCGATCACGACCACCGCGCCGAGCCCCCATTGGACGAAGAAGTCGCTCCAGTAGTGGCCCTTGCTCGCGAGGTACACGCCGGCGAGGACCACCAGCAGCAGGCCCGGATTGATGAGCATGCGCTCGATCGTGTACTCGATGCGGTGCAGCAGCGGCAGGCCGCGCGGATCGTGGCGGGCGGCGACCGCGAACATGATCGGGTAGGCGAACGTCACGCCGAACGCGATCACGACGGCCATCACGTGAACGGCGAGGACGACTTCATATAGGGACGCAGCGGGGTCGGTGGGCATGCGCTGCACCCTAATCGCTACCGGCGGAAATGTCTTTGCGTGCAGCGCTGTCGTCGAGAGCGCGCCCTCGTACGACTTCAGTCCCACCGACAAGCGACGCCGTCTAGCAGGCAAGCGGTATCTGCGATGGTGCCCCTAGAGCTTGCGAGCAGCCGCTTCGAACTCCTCGCGCGGCATCTTGCGCCAGTTCTCGACCCATTTGGCCGCGGTCGCAGCCTCGCGGGAGTCCATGTATTGGGCGTCTGAAAGTAGGCCCTCTCCCGGCTCTGCTGCTCCGCCGGCTGCGGGCGGCAATGTCTGCTGCTTGCCGAGCAGCGTTTTCAGGAAGCTCATAACGATTCAATCCTACCAGGACATTCTAAGGGTCGGGACTTGATTATCGACGCTTTTGCCGGATCCCCTTAGATGCGCTAGACAGGCTAGCGATCTATTGTCCAGCCGCGTCGGGCGGTGCGCTCAGAACGTCGGCGCGTACTTGCCGAACACGTCCTGCATGGCGCCGCACACCTCGCCGAGCGAGCAGCGGTCCTTCAGCGCCTGGCGGATCGCCGGCAGGAGATTGTCGCTGCCGCGCGCGAGGACGCGCAGCTCGCCGAGGCGGCGCTCGACCAGCGCGCCGTCGCGGTCATCCTTGAACGTCTTCAGCCGCTGCACCTGTTCGCGCTCCGACTCCGGGTCGACGCGCAGCAGGTCGGGGACCTCGATGCTGTCTTCCTGGTAGGCGTTGACGCCGACGACGACGTCCTGGCCGATGCGGTAGCGCTCCTGGTAGCCCCACGCCGACTCGTCGATCTCGCCGGTGATGAACTCGATCGCTTTGACCGAGCCGCCCAGCGCATCGACCTTCGCGATCAGCTCCTGCGCGCGTGCTTCGATCTCGTCGGTGAGCGACTCCACGAAGTAGGAGCCGGCGAACGGGTCGACGGTGTCGGTTGCGCCGGACTCGTGCGCGAGGATCTGCTGCGTGCGCAGCGCGATTTTGGCGGCGCGCTCGGTCGGCAGCGCGAGCGCCTCGTCGAAGCCGTTGGTGTGCAGCGACTGCGTGCCGCCGCATACGGCGGCGAAGCCCTGCAGCGCGACGCGCACGATGTTGTTCTCGGGCTGCTGCGCGGTCAGCGTGACGCCGCCGGTCTGCGTGTGGAAGCGCAGCATCGTCGCCTTCGGGTTGGTGGCGCCGAAGCGCTCGCGCATGATGTGCGCCCACATGCGCCGCGCGGCGCGGAACTTGGCGACCTCCTGGAAGACGTTGTTGTGGCCGTTGAAGAAGAACGCCAGGCGCGGCGCGAACTCGTCGACGTTCAGTCCCCGGTCGATCGCCGCCTGCACGTAGGCGATGCCCGAGGACAGCGTGAACGCGACCTCCTGCACGGCCGAGCAGCCCTTCTCGCGGAAGTGGTAGCCGGAGATCGAGATCGTGTTCCAGCGCGGCACGCGCTCGTGGCAGTACTGGAACAGGTCGGTCGTCAGGCGCATCGTGGCCTCTGGCGGGTAGATGTAGTTGCCGCGCGCTATGTACTCCTTGAGCACGTCGTTCTGGGTGGTGCCGCGCAGCTTCTCGCTGGGCACGCCCTGCTCCTCGCCGACGAGCTCGTACAGCAGCAGCAGGCACGCGGCGGGGGCGTTGATGGTCATCGACGTCGACACCTGGTCGAGCGGGATGCCGTCGAAGGCGGTGCGCATGTCGTCGATCGTGTCGATCGCCACGCCCGTGCGCCCGACCTCGCCCAGGCAGCGCGGGTTGTCCGAGTCCAGGCCGAGCTGGGTGGGCAGGTCGAAGGCCATCGACAGCCCCGTGGAGCCCTTCGACAGCAGGTAGCGGTAGCGCTCGTTTGACTCCTTCGCCGACGCGTAGCCCGCGTACTGGCGCATCGTCCACGCCTGCTTGCGGTACATCTCGCGGTGCACCCCGCGCGTGTACGGGAAGTCGCCAGGCTCGCCCAGGTCGAGCTCCGCCGGCAGGTCCGCCTCGGTGTAGAGCTCGGTGATCTCGATGCCCGAGTCGGTGAAGCGGCGCGGGTCGTCGGGGCCGACGATCGGCGCGACCGTCAGGTGCTCCTCGAGCTTGTCCTCGGTGGATGCCATGACGCAGATGATAAGGACCGGGCGGTGATGGAACGCTCGCGCGCCGCGCGCCGCGCTCGTGCGGGCAGCTGTGTACGGGTATCCTGCGCGCATGTCCACCTGCCTTGTCACCGGCGGCGCCGGCTTCCTCGGATCGCACCTGTGCGACGAGCTGCTCGCGCGCGGCAATCGCGTGATCTGCGTCGACAACCTCGAGACCGGGTCGCTCGCGAACATCGCCCACATCCGCGACCCGGAGCGCTTCCAGTTCCTGCACGTCGACATCACCGCGCCGTACTTCGTCGAGGAGCCGGTCGACTTCGTGTATCACTTCGCCTCGCCGGCCTCGCCGATCGACTACCTGCGCCTGCCGCTGCACACGCTCAAGGTCGGCTCCTACGGCACGCACCACACGCTGGGGCTGGCCAAGGCCAAGCGCGCGCGCTTCCTGACGGCGTCGACCAGCGAGGTCTACGGCGACCCGCTGGAACACCCGCAGTCGGAGAGCTACTGGGGACACGTCAACCCGATCGGCCCGCGCGGCGTGTACGACGAGGCCAAGCGCTATGCGGAGGCGCTGACGATGGCCTACCACCGTCAGCAGGGGGTCGACACTGCGATCGTTCGCATCTTCAACACCTACGGTGCGAGAATGCGCCCGCACGACGGCCGCGCGATCCCGACGTTCCTGCGCCAGGCGCTCGGCAACCGGCCGATCACGGTGTTCGGCGACGGCAGCCAGACGCGCTCCTTCTGCTACGTCAGCGATCTCATTCGCGGGATCATCGCGCTCGCCGAGTCCGGCCACCACTACCCGGTGAACATCGGCAATCCCGACGAGTTCACGCTGCTGGAACTGGCGGAGATCGTCAAAGAGCTGACCGGCTCGACCGCCGAGATCGTCTACGAGGCGCTGCCCGAAGACGACCCCAAGCAGCGCAAGCCCAACATCGCGCTCGCGCGCGAGCTGCTCGGATGGTCGCCGGAGGTGTCGCTGCGCGACGGCCTGCAGCGCACGATCGAGCAGTCGGGCGTCGAGCTGCTCATCGGGGGCTCGAGCTGACACCCGCCGGGCGGCGCAACCGCTCCATCTGCGAGGCTGCGGTGTTGTGAGCGGTGAGATGGGACCACGCGTGTCGGAATCGTCCGCTCCGCCAGCCCCGCCAGCTCCTCGAACGCGCACGCGCTCGCCGGCAGCGCCCGGGAGTCCCACTGGCGGACCCGGGCGGCCCGCGACGCTACGATCGACGCTGTCCGTGACCACGCAGCGCACCGAGCGCTCCGATCGCGACATCCGCCGCAAGCGCCCGCCGGCGGTGTCGATCCTGCTGCGCATGTCCACGCTGTTGCGCGGGGCGCGGGTGGTGTCGCTGCTGGCGCTCGACTTCGCGGGCGTGGCGCTCGCGATCTTCACGGCGCTCGTGCTCAAGGAAGCGGTGCACGGCCGCGTGCAGGCGGTGCACTCGCGCGAAAGCACCGAACACTTCCTGCCGTTCGCCTACCTGCTGACGGCGCTGCTGTTCGCGCGCTCCGGGCTGTACGCACAGCGCGCGCTTCGCCCCGGGCTCTCGCGGATCGTCGGATCGCTGTTTCAAGTGGCGTTCGTGGCGTTGATCTACGCCGTCGTCAGCGGCGAACACTTCTCCAGCTACTACCTCTTCTGGAGCTCGCTGGCGTTCGCGATCTTCTACATCGGCTCGACGCGCGCCGCGTACGAGCGGGTGACCGCGTCGCTGATGCGAGCCGCCGGATACCGTCGCCGTACGCTGTTCGTCGGCAGCGGCCCGCACATGACCGACGTCGCGCACGCGCTCGCGGATGCGCCCCACGCTCCCATTGAGGTGGTCGGCTTCCTCTCCCCCAACGAGCTTCCGGACAGCGATCTGACGCCGCTGGGATCCCTGCGGGATCTGCAGGACGTGCTCTCTCGTGCGCACGTCGACGAGGTGATCATCGCCGACCCCGACTTCCCGCAGGACGACGCGGTGGAGCTCGTCGACCAGTGCCATCGGCACGGCGTGCGCGTGCGGCTCGCCCCGTCGACGATGGAGATCCTGATCCACCGCGCGGAGTTCGTTCCCGGGCAGTCGGTGCCGCTGTTCGAGCTCGGCCCGCCGGTGTTCGAGGGCATCGACTTCGCCCTCAAGCGCGCCTTCGACGTCGTCGGCGCGACGCTGCTGCTGGTGCTGGCGAGCCCGCTGCTGCTCGCGATCGCGATCGCCGTGCGCGTCAGCTCGCGCGGGCCCGTCGTGTACCGCTCCAAGCGCCGCGGCATCGGCCAGCGCCCGTTCGCCTGCTTGAAGTTCCGCACGATGCACACCGACGCAGAGGAGTTCCAGGCGGAGCTGGAAGAGTTCAACGAGGCCGACGGGGCGCTGTTCAAGATCCGCGAGGACCCGCGCCTGACCCCAGTGGGACGGCTGCTGCGGCGCTTCTCGCTGGACGAGCTGCCGCAGCTCGTGAACGTGCTCCGCGGCGAGATGTCGCTCGTCGGGCCGCGCCCGCTGCCGGAGCGCGACTTCGCGATGCTCGAGGACTGGCACCGCAAGCGCTACCTCGTGCTCCCCGGCCTGACCGGGCTGTGGCAGGTGTCAGGGCGCTCGGAGCTGGACTTCGACGACCTCGTGCACCTCGACTTCATCTACCTCGAGGAGTGGTCGCTCGCGCTCGATCTGACGATCCTGCTGAAGACGCTGCCCGCCGTGCTCACGCGGCGGGGCGCCTACTGAGGGCGAAGCAGGCGGCCGCGAGAAGCCCCCAGGTGCGTGCCGGCGCGCCTGTCGCGGGTGGCGGGAACGGCAGCCTCCCTGTATACGCGCCAGGTCGTCCGGGCGATCGTGTCCCAGTCGGAGTCGATCGGAATGACCTTCACGCGGCTTCGCTCCAGCCCAAGCGAGGCGACCGCGTCCTGCGCGACCGTCTCGCTGGGGACGATCACGTGGGTCGCTCGCTGCAGCGCGAGGCGGCGCAAGCGCAGGTGCAGACCACCGCAACGCAGATGCTCGCTGCGGCGCTTGAGTACCGCGAGGTCGTGGATGGTGACGACCGTCGGGCACTGGCTGTGCAGCATCGCCCCGTCCATCCACGGCGAGTGGAACACGTCTGCGCCGCACGAGCGCGCGAGCGCCGACGGGCGGTGCGTCTCGAACACCTCGTCGAGGGCGGCCGCGGTGTCGCGCAGCGCGGCCAGCAAGCACCGCGAGTAGCGCCCGACGCCGTCCGTATCGGACACGGGACGGCTGTCGAACGCGACCTTCACGGCTGGCCGTCGACCTTCACTGCGTCCCCCCGTGCGTTCACGCTGCCAACAGTAAACGCTTTGCGCACGGTTGGGTAGATATGAGAGCCTGGGTGCAACGATGCCCTCCCGCGCCTACCACGAAGGACTCTGGCAGCGGGTGCCGGAGGGCCTTCAGCCGCCCGACTTCGCCGTGCGCAGCCGCTTCCTGCTGGCGCACGTGCGGGCGGGCGATCGCGTGCTGGACGTCGGCTGCGGCGAGGGGCGCTTCGCGGCCGAGCTGGTGCGCGCGGGCGCGCGCGTGGTGGCGGTGGACGTCGCCGAGGAGCCGCTGCGCCGGGCACGAGCGCGCCACCCCGAGCTCGATCTGCGCCTGATCGACGGCGAAGGCGCGTGGGAGCTCGACGACGCCTGCTTCGACGTCGTGTGGGCCGGCGAGGTGATCGAGCACGTCGCCGACACCGCCGCGTGGCTGTCGGAGGTGCGCCGCGTGCTGCGCTCCGGCGGTCGCCTGCTGGTGAGCACGCCGGCGCACGGACGGCTCGCGCTCGCGCGGCTGGCGCTCTCCAGGCGCGCGTTCGCCGAGCACTTCGACCCGCTCGGCGATCACCTGCGCTTCTACAGCCGCCAAACGCTCACCGGGTTGATCAGCGAGTTCGGCTTCGATGAGATCCGCGCAGCAGGCCGAGGAGGCCGCCCAGGCTGCCGCCGGCTCCTGCTCGCGAGCGCGATCCGCGCGCGCTTCTGAGCGGCGCCGCCGCACGCGCGGTCGTCCCGTGCGTGCCCGCTCCAGGCGCGCGCGCCCGTCGCGCGGCGTTCCGCTGCGTCGATTCCCGCCGTGCCGATTCCTGCGATTCGGTTGCGCGCAGCGCCTGTATGTAGTCGTTCTGGATGGCGATCGCTTCCAGGCGACCGGCGGCGATCGCTTCCGGGGAGATCGACTCCGGGTCGAGGTAGATCGCCGCCTGCAGCTCCTTGACGGCCGCCGACGGGTTGCCGGCGAGGTCATAGCGCGCGAGCGCCAGCCACGTCTGCGGGTTGGAGGGCTGCAGGCGCACCGCCCGCGCGAGCGTCGCCCGCGCGAGGGCGTCGCGACCCGACACCTGCTGTGCGCTTGCGAGCGTGAACAGCGCTTCCACCGACAGCGGGTCGCGCGCGACGGCGCTGCCGGCCGCGGCGCTCGCCGCGCTCGGGTTGTGCGCCTCGAGCAGCGCGTCAGCTCGTTGGATCGCTTCTTCGGAGCGCTGCGGCTGCCACTGCGACCACGCTGCCAGCAGCGCCGCGACGATCACGGCGCCGGCGAGCAGCGGTCGCAGGTTGCCCGGCCGCGACCCCCGCGGCGCGACGCTCGACACGCTCGCGGCGGCGGGAACCAGCTCGCCACGGCCGGCGAGCCAGCCCGCGCACAGCAGCGCCACGCACGCGTCACCCGGCACGTACCAGGTCCAGTCGATCAGCGAGTGCGCGCCAAACACCACCACCACGCACAGCATGCTGAGCATGCCGATGCGCTCGGGCGTGTAGCGAGCGAGCTCGCGCTCGCGCAGCGCCCGCCAGCCGGGCGGCGCGCCGGTGCGGGTCGGCGGCCACGCGCGCCAACCCGTCCAGCGGCGGTTGAACGGGTGCGTGGGACGTCCCGCTGCGCCCATCCACGTGAGCAGCAGCGCGAGGGCGAGCACAAGGCCGGCGAGGCCGAGGTCGGCGAGCGTCTGCACGAGGAAGCCGTGCGCGTGCTTGACTTCGAGCGTCTGCGTTTCGTAGCGCTGGTGCGCGATCGCATAGCCGCCGGCGCCGGCGCCGAGCACGGGGTGCGCTTCGAAGACCTCGAAGGCCTCGTTCCAGTAGCGCGCGCGCTCGCTCGCGACCGCCGTCAGGCGGCCAGGCGTGTTCGGAGGTGGTTTGGCGTTCGGGTTGGTGAGATCGCCGACGGCGTGCGAGATGCTGCCGGTGAAGCCGCGCTGGCTGTGCGCGAGCGCCCCGGCGAACGCGATCGCCGCGAGCGCGATCGCCGCCAGCAGCGCCGCGCCGGCGCGCCGGCGCGCGAGCAGCGAAGGCGCCCGCCGCGCGGTGCGAAAGCCGATCGCGATCCCCGCGAGCGTGAGCGCGGCGAGCATCGCAAGCACCAGCGCGCCCAGCTCGTGCCCGGCGCCGGCGCGTTCGGCGAGCGGCACGCCTTCCGAGCTGAGCGCATGCCTGGAGAAGTCCCACGCGGCCACCGCCACCGCGCCGCATGCCCCGACGATCAGGAGTGCAGCACCGCGCAGGCGCAGCGGCACCACGCAGAACCACAGCAGCAGGCCGACCGCCAGCGCCGCGAGGGCGCCGCGCGAGTAGGCGAGCATCAGCGTCAGCAGCAGCATGCCCATCGCCGGGTACGCGAGCGCCCGCAGCAGCGCGTGCCCGTCGCGGCGCGCACCCAGCCACATGCAGCAGACCACACCCATCGCCGCGGTCAGGCCGACGGCGTTCCAGTAGCCGTAGGGTTCGTTCAGGCGGGCGAACGTGTCCAGCGGCGCGAGGCTCGGGAACACCTTCGTGAGCAGCGCGTACGCACAGACGACGACCGCCGCGAGCGTCAGCCCGCCGAGGATCGCGGGCCAGCGCTCGGGCGCGACGCGCACGAGCGCGACCCCGGCGCCGAACACGCCGCAGTAGGCGAGCATCCGGCCCGATTCCTGCCAGCTGACGTCGGGCTGCACCGACCACACGATCGAGAGCGCGGTCAGGACGGTGAACGCGAGCAGCAGCCCCACCGGCCACAGCCCGTGCGCACGCCTGCCCGGCGGGGCGAGCAGCACGCACGCGGCCACGACCACACCCGTCACGAGCGTGAGCGCCATCTCGGTGGAGATCATCGCTTCGGTGTTCAGGCCGCCCTTCGCGTGGAAGGTGATCAGGCAGAAGCTCGCTGCGATCAGCAGCGTCGGCCACCACAACGCCCGGCGCGCTCGCGACGGACGGGCAGCGGACACCCGCAGCCGCCGCGTGCCGGCGCCGATGCCCGGGGGCGTCGGCGCCGTCGCCGGCGCGTCCACGGCACTCGCCTGCGCGAGCGCCGGCTCGAGCTCAGTCGGAGCGCCGGGCACGGACACGGTTGCGAAGTGCGCCGCCCGCGAGCGCCAGCGCGCAGACGAGCAGGAACGCGATGATCGCGAGCAGGGGCGTCGGCAGCGAGTTGATCGCGGACGCAACGTCGACGTGCACGACGCCCGGGTGGATCACCCGGCCGTCGAGCTTGAGCGGTTCGGAGCCGGCGCGCGTGGCGCGCTTGATCGCCCGTCGCTCCGACGCCGTGGGGGCGATCGCGGTGGGGCTGGCGCCCAGGGCGGCGCCTGCGCTCGCGCCGCGCCCGCCGGTCGCCGTCGCCAGCTGAGCCTGGCTGATCAGGTTCGAGCATTCGCTGTACTCGATGGCGTCGGCGCTCAGTTCTTTCAGCGCTTCGTTGTAGGCGCTCTGGGGGAACCCGATCACCGACTCGAGGTGGGTGCAGCGCTGAATGATCTTTTCCGAAGCGCTGCTCGCGTGCGCCGGTTGGGCGATCGCGAGCAGCGTCGCCGCCAACAGCGCGGTCAGGGCGGCCGAGCGGACCCCAAGCGGTCGGCTCTCGAGACGGGCGATTCTCATAGGCTGACTGCGCAACGCTACCAACGCGCGCGGGAGACACCGACGCTGGCGAGCGCGCGCGAGAAGCCCTGCGCCCAGGCGTCGTGGCTGAAGGCGAGCACGTCGCTGCGCCCGGCCTCGCCCATCCGACGGCGCAGCTGCGGGTCGCCGGCGAGCTTGGCCATGGCCGCGGCGAGTGCGTTCTCGTCGCCGGCTGGCACGATCAGGCCATTCTCCCCATTGCGAACCAGGCCGCCTGCGGCAGCCCCAACGGCGTCGGTCGCGATCACGGCAAGTCCCTGGTTCATGGCCTCGTTGACGACCAACCCCCACGGCTCGCGAAAGGTGCGGGTGGGGATCGACGGCACGACCAGCACGTCGCACGCGCCATACACGTCGCGCAGCCGCTTCGGCTCGAGCGGGTCGAGGCACACTATCGGCGCGCCCGGCATGCCGTCCCGTCCGTCGAGCGAGCCCGGCGCGCCGTCCTTTGGATCGCCGAACGAGCAGTGCGAGCCGACGCCCGCCAGCACGAGCGCCGCCCGCTGCGAGCCCAGCTGCGCGGCGCGCCACGCGGACACGAGCACTGCCACGCCCTTGCCGGGCGCCGGCCTGCCCACGAACAGGAACCTCACCTCCGCGCCGGCCGGGATTTGAGGCCCGCCCGCCCCGCTCGGCGGCTCGACCTGGGGGGAGCGCCAGAAGTCGTTGTCGACGGACTGCGCCGCCACGTGCACGTTGCGCGCGCCGCGCGCGCTCACGTACGCGCTGACGTGCGGGCCGTAGGTGACGACCGCGTCGGCCGAGCGATACAGGCGGCGAAGCGGGAGATAGGTGAGGGCGTGCGCGGCGCTCCGCGGGTGCGCCCACAGCGACGCCCACAGGATCAGCGGGATGCCGCCGCGACGCGCTCCCGCCCACGTGGCCAGCGGCGCCAGGCGCCCGCCCGTGGGGCACACGACCGCGCGGTAGCGCCCGCCGGCGGCGAGCGCGTACAGCTCGTGCGGGCGTACGTCCCGATGCGGGAACGGGAGCTCGGCCGCGAACGCGGCGCCGCCGTGCTGCAGGCGTCCGCCGAACAGCGCGAGCTCGATCCCCTCGCGCTCGTGCAGGCGCGCGAGCGCGCCCACCCGGTAGGCGGGCGCGTGCCCGGTGACGAACAGGACGGGCTTCACGCCCACGGGCGCTCGCTCGCCGCCAGCACGTGCTCGTAGGCGGCCAGCGTCTGCTCGCCGCAGCGCTCCCAGGTGAAGTTGGCGGCGACGGTCGCGCGCGCGCGCTGCCCCGCCTCGCGCAGCCTGCGGGGATCGGAGAGCAGCTCGTCGATGCGCTGGCTGAGGCGCTCGATGTCGCCGGGCGGCACCAGCAGGAAGCCGTCGCCCGCAGCCGCGATCTCCTCCGGGCCGGGCTCGCCGCGGCAGCCGATCGCGGGCACGCCTGCGGCCATCGCCTCGACGTAGGCCACGCCGAACGCCTCCTCGGTGGAGGGCATCACGAACAGCGTGCAGCGGCGCGCGCGTTCGATCGCCTCCTGCGGCGCGAGCTGGCCGAGGAAGTCGACGCGCTCGGCGACCCCCAGGCGGGCGGCGAGACCTTCGAGCGGCACGCGCTCGGGGCCGTCCCCGATCACCGCGTAGCGCAGCGTGGGGTGGCGCACCGCGAGCACGGCCTGCGCGCGCAGGACGTCAGCGTGGCGCTTGCGCGCGACCAGGTGCGCGACGGTGACGAGCGTCGGCGCCGTCTCGCGCGCGCCGCCGAGCGCGGGACGCTGCGCGGAGGGGAGCTCGGTGCCGAGGTGCACGACGCGCGTCTCGCCGGCGCCGTGCGCGCGGGCGAGCTCGGCGATGCCGTGGCTGTTGGCGAGCACGAGCGCGGCCGCGCCAAGGCCGCGGGCCACCGCCTCGGCGCCCTCCCGGCTGCGCCTGGCGGTGTACAGCACGTCGCCGCCGTGAACCGACACCACCAGCGGGGCGTGCACGCGCGCTCGAACCACCGCATCGGCGGCCGGGACGGCATTGTGCGCGTGCACTAGCTCGAACGGGAACGAGCGCGCGAGCCGGCGCAGCGCCAGCGCCAGCGGCGGCGCCGCCCACGCCCCCCAGTGTGCGTAGGAGCGCCCGCGGGCGGGCGACACGTAGGGGACGTACATGACGGTCAGCCCGTCGCGCGTCTGCGTGCGCGGCTCGCGCACGAGCTCGACGAGCGCTCTGCGCGCGCCGGCCGGGCCGGCCGCGAGCGAGGAGCGGGGCGGGACGAGGCGGTGCAGCACCAGCACGCGCAGCTCCGCGCCCGCAGCGTGCGCGGCGAGCGCCTGGCGGTGCGCCCACACCCCCAGCACCGGGTCGCGCCGGCTGGGGTAGAACTCGGCGACGACCGCCACCCGCGGGCCGCTGCGGGGCGGGCCGCCACCTGGCGGGCCGCTGCGGGTGGAGCCGCTCACCAGCTGCGGTGGGTCGTGAGCGTGCGGTCGGCCTCGCGCGCGCTCAGGTACGGGCGCCCGGCCAGGAACGCGCGCGCCTCCGCGATCGCGTCCCCGCGCGCGTAGGCGGCGGCCGCAGGCGCTGCGCGGTGGCCGATGGAGACGGCGTCCACGACCCCGCAGCGCCAGCCGTGCTCGCGCGCGAGCGCCGCCCAGTGGACGTCCAGGCCCCAGCCCATGCGCAGCTGGGGAAAGGGGAGCAGCACGGGGAATGTGGAGCTGGCGAACGCGGTGACCGGGCCGATCTCCACGAAAGCGGTCTCGCGCACCGTGCTGCGCGCGTGCCTGCGCGTGACCGGCCACGCGGCATGGGAGCTCAGGCGATGGGCGGGCTGTGCGAGCGTCAGCGAGAAGCGCTCGCACAGGAACACGAAGCGGTCGAGGAAGCCGCGCGGCAGCTCCACGTCGTCGTCGAACACCAGCAGCCAGTCGTGCCCGTCCGCCGGATGCGCGGCGAGCAGCAGGTTGAGGTTCTCGAACTTGCCGCGCGCGTCCGCGGGGCACGTGTGCAGCTCGACGTCGTGGCGCGAGCGCAGCAGCTCCGCCTGCATCGCCGCCGCCAGCTCGCGCCGCTGCGGACGCTCGACCCCCAGCGCGAGCACCCGCCGCAGCGGCGGGGCGTGGCGCGCGGCGAGCGCCAGCCGCGCGCGCCTGCCGGTGAGGAGCTCCCACGTGTCGAGCGCCTCGTCGGCTGCCTCGCGGCGCAGCGCATCGAGCCCGCCAACCGTCCCGCTCGTGCCCGACAGGAAGTCCTCCGTGGCGCCGGGCGGACCGTCCGCGTCGGGGGGGCCACCTGGCCGGCCGTTCGCGCCTGGCCCGGACGGCGCCGCCCGCGCCCCCACGGGCCGGCCGCCGGTGCGAGCACGTTCGCGCAAGCATTCGCGCAGGCGCCCGCAGCTGTGCGCGACCATCGTCAGCCCGGCGGGACAGCGCCGGCGCACAACATGCCCCACGCAGCCGCCGAGCGTCAGCGCCTCCCTGCCGAGCGAAGGCGCCCGCCCCCGGCGCGCGTCGAAGCGCCTGGCCGCGCGACCGCGCACGTAGCCGGCGCGCGAGAGCGAGCGCAGGCCTGCGTCCTCGCCAACGCGGCGGTGCTCTACCGCGGCCCGCCCCACATAAACAACTCGCGCGCCAGGGGTGTCCGCGCGCAACCGTTCCTGCCACTCCTGCTCGTCGCCGCCGTGCTCCAGCGACTCCTCGAACGGTCCCACGCGCTTGAGCGCGCTGCGGCGGATCGCCATGTTCGCGCCCCACGCGTATTGCGCGTCGGTGTCGTGGGGGCCGAGCTCGAGCGTGGTGATCGGCGGGCGCTCGCGCCCGCACGAACGAGAAGCCCATCCCCCCGGCCCTTCCAGCCGCGCGACGATCGGGCCGGTGAACACGTCCACCTGCGGGTGCGCGCGGGCGGCGTCGAGCAGCGCGTCCAGCCAGCCGGAGCTCACGCGCACGTCGTCGTCGACGAACACCACCAGCTCGCCGTGCGAGCGCTCGACGCCGGTGTTGCGCGCGACGTTCAGGCCGAGCGGCCGGGGGTGGGGCTCGTAGCGGGCGCCGAAGCGCTCGGCCAGCTCGCGCGCGGCGCGCGAGGAGCCGGCGTCGTCGACCACCAGCACCTCCGCGCCGAGCCGGGCGGCGCCCGGCGCGATCGACGACAGCGCCACCTCCAGGTAGGAGAGGCGCGCGCGCGTGGGGATGACGATCGACGCGGGCGGGGCCATGACTGGCAGAGAGTCTAGGTTTGACGCAGCGATGGTCCTCTTCCTGCACAACCGCTACCGCACCAGCGGCGGCGAGGAACGCGCGGTCGAGGATCTGCTGTGGCTCGTGCGCGAGCACCTGCACGAGCCCGCCGAGCTGCTCGCGCGCGACTCCGCAAGCCTCGGCCGCACGCGAGCGGCGGTCGGGCTGCTGCGCGGAGGGCTGCAGCCGCGCGAGGTCGCGCAGGCGGTCAGGCTGAGCGGCGCGCGCGTCGTGCACGCCCACAACCTGCACCCGGCGCTCGGCTGGCGCGCGCTGGCCGCCGCGCGCGGCGCCGGCGCGCGCATCGTGCTGCACCTGCACCAGTACCGGCTCGTGTGCGCGGTCGGCGTGTGCTTCACGCGCGGCGCCGAGTGCACGCGCTGCCACGGGCGCGACACGCTGCCGGGGGTGCGCTTGAACTGCCGCGGCAGCCGCGCGGAGGCGCTCGCGTACGGCGCGTCGCTCGCGCTGTGGCAGCGGCGCCTGGTGGAGCAGGCGGACGCCGTGATCGTCCCCAGCCGCTTCGCGCGCGAGCGGCTGCGGGAGCTGGGCGCGCCGCTGCCGTGGGAGCGGGTGCAAGTGATTCCGCCGCCGCTGCGCGCGTCGACTGCGGTGGAGGGGTCGGATGTCTTGATGAGATCGGGTTCGCCTGCTGGAGCGATCGCGCCCGTGGGCTCGTACGCACTCGTGGTTGCGCGCCTGTCGGCTGAGAAGGGCGTGGACGTGGCGATCGACGCGTGCCGCGCGGCGGGCATGCCGCTGGTGGTGGCCGGCGACGGGCCCGAGCGCGCGGCGCTGACGCGGCAGGCGGGGGACGCGGACGTGCGCTTCGCCGGCCACGTCGACGATCGCGCGCTGTCGCAGCTGCGCGCCGGCGCGGCGATCGCGCTGGCGCCGTCGCGCTCGGGCGAGACGTTCGGCTTGGCGGTCGCAGAGGCGATGGCGGCGGGGCTGCCGGTGGCGGCCAGTCGCGTTGGGGCGATCCCGGAGCTCGTCGAGGAGGACGCGCTTGTGGCGCCCGGCGACGCGCGCGCGCTGGCGGACGCGATCGCGCGGCTCGCCGGCGATCGCGCGGCGGGCGAGCGTGGTCGCGAACGGGTGCGCGCGCTGTGCGCCCCCGAGGTGGTCGCCCGCGCGCTCGCTGACGTGTACGACGCCGGTGCCTGACGTGTGCGCCGGCAGTACGTAAGCTGCGGCCGTGGCCAACGCTCCCAGCGCCCTGATCACGGGCATCACCGGCCAGGACGGCTCGTTCCTGGCGGAGCTGCTGCTCGAGAAGGGCTACAGCGTCACCGGCCTGATCAGGGGCGCCGCCGAGGATCCGCTTGGCTGCAGCGAGCACCTGCGCGGGCGGCTGGAGCTTGCGCAGGGCGACCTGCTGGAGCCGCCGACGCTGCGCGCGGCGATCGAGCGCGTGCGCCCACGCGAGGTCTATCACCTGGCGGCGCCGTCGTTCGTGCCCGATTCGTGGCGGCGACCGGGGGAGACGATGACGGCGATCGCGGGCTCGTGCGCGGCGATCCTCGAGGCGGTGCGCGACATCGACCCGGACACGCGGGTGTTCGTGCCAGCGTCCGGCGCCATCTTCGGCGAGGCCCACGAGAGCCCGCAGCGCGAGGACACTCCCTGCCGGCCGACCAACCCGTACGCGATCGCCAAGCTCGCCGCCCACCAGCTGGTGGGCGTGCTGCGCGCCGACAGTGGCTTGCACGCGAGCTCGGGCATCGTCTACAACCACGAGTCCGAGCGCCGTCCCGAGCGATTCGTCACCCGCAGGATCACCCGCGCCGCCGCCGCGATCAGCCTGGGCTATCAGCAGGAGCTGACGCTCGGCTCGCTGGAAGCCGTGCGCGACTGGTCGTTCGCCGGGGACGTGATGCGGGGTGCGTGGCTGATGCTCCAGCAGGAGCGCCCAGACGACTACGTGCTGGCCAGTGGCGTGCCGCACACGGTCGCCGACTTCGCCGCGGCGGCGTTCGCGTGCGTCGGCCTGGACGCGGATCGCTACATTCACGTCGATCCCGAGCTCGTGCGCGCCGCGGAGGCGACGCCGAGCGTGGGCGACCCCGCGAAGGCGCGCGAGCGGCTCGGCTGGCGGGCGCTGGTGGGCTTCGAGGAGCTGGTGGAGCGGATGGTGCACGCCGACCTGCGCTCGCTGCAGGCCCTACACTGCGGCCCTTGACCACGGTTGGCGTCATCGGCCTTGGCTACGTCGGCTTGCCGCTGGCGGTGGCGTTCGCGCAGGAGGGCTGCGAGGTGATCGCGGTCGACGTCGATTCGCGCAAGGTCGACGCACTGGCCGCGGGAGAGTCCTATATCGAGGACGTCTCCGCCGAGGCGTTGCGCGCCGTCGCGGCGAGGATCCACGCGACGACGCGCTACGCGGACCTGGCGAAGGCGGATGCGGTGCTGGTGTGTGTGCCCACGCCGCTGACGCCCAATCGCGAGCCCGATCTCGGCCCGCTGGTCGACGCCGCGCGCGCGCTTGCGGACGTCCTGCAGGCGGACCAGCTGGTGGTGCTCGAGTCGACCACCTATCCGGGGACGACGCGTGAGCGGGTCGCGCCGCTGCTGGAGGAGTCGGGGCTGGCTGCGGGGCGCGACTTCCACCTGGCGTTCTCGCCCGAGCGCGTCGACCCCGGCCGCACGGACTACACGCTGCGCAATACGCCGAAGGTGCTGGGCGGCCTGACGGAGGGGTGCGCGCAGCGCGCGCAGGAGCTGTACGCGATCGTGTGCGACCAGGTGGTGCTCGTGTCCAGCCCGGAGGCGGCTGAGCTGACGAAGCTGTTGGAGAACATCTTCCGTTCGGTGAACATCGCGCTGGTGAACGAGCTGGCGATGCTCACGGACCGCATGGGCATCGATATCTGGGAGGTCGTCGACGCGGCGGCGAGCAAGCCGTACGGGTTCATGCGCTTCGAGCCTGGCCCCGGCATGGGTGGCCACTGCCTGCCCGTGGATCCGTTCTACCTGAGCTGGCGAGCGCGTGAGTTCGACATGGCGACCGAGTTCATCGAGCTCGCGGGCAAGGTCAACCAGCAGATGCCCTACCACTGCGTCGCCAAGGCGCAGCGTGCGCTCAACGACATCGGCATGTCGGTGAAAGGCGCGCGGGTGGCGGTCGTCGGGGTCAGCTACAAGCCGGGGGTGGGCGACGTGCGCGAGTCGCCGGCGCTGAAGATCATCTCGCTGCTGCGGGACCTGGGCGCGGAGGTGCTCTACCACGACCCGCACGTGCCCGCGCTAGCAGAGTTCGCGCTCGCGAGCGTCCCGCTGGAGGAAGCCGTAGCGGACGCGGACCTCGCGCTGATCGTCACCGCGCACCCGAGCGTCGACCACGAGCTGGTCGCCCGCCGCGCGCGCCTGGTGCTGGATCTGCGCGGCGTCACGCGAGCGTCCAGCAGCGCCAACGTCGTGCGGCTGTGAGCCCCTTGCTGGGGGACGGCGTGGTGGTGGGCGAGGACGTCGCGTTCGGCGCCTACGTGGTAGTCCACGACGGCACCGTCATCGGCGCCGGCTGCTCGATCGAGGACCACGCGGTGCTGGGCAAGCGCCCGCGCCTGGCGCGTCACTCGGGCGCGCGGGGCGAGGTGGGGGCGCTGGAGCTGGGTGCAGGAGTGAGCGTCGGCGCCGGCGCGGTCGTCTTCGCGGGGGCGAGCATCGCGTCCGACGTGATCCTCGGCGATCAGACGTTCGTACGCGAGCGCGCATCCATAGGCGCGGGCTCGGTGATCGGGCGCGGCAGCGTCGTCGACAACGACGTGCTCGTCGGCTCGCGGGTGCGCGTGCAGACGAACGTCTACCTGACCGCGTTCACGATTGTCGAGGACGATGTGTTCGTGGGCCCGTGCGCGATCACCACCAACGACGACACGATGGCGCGGCACGGCACTGAGATGACCGTTCGAGGCGCGACGCTGCGGCGTGCCTGCCGCGTGGGCGGCGGCGCGGTGCTCACGCCGGGCGTGGAGGTCGGCGAGGAGGCGTTCGTCGCCGCCGGTGCGGTGGTCACGCGCGACATCCCCCCCGCGCGGTCGTCATGGGCGTGCCCGCGCGCGTCGTACGCGAAGTGGGCGACGAGGATCTGCTGGAGCGATGGCGCTGACGATGGCGCGCCAGTCCCGGATGCTCAGTCCTCCCCGAGTCGCCTGAGGTCTTCGAGATCCTGCGGTCGTCCGGCGGCGCGCTTCATAGCGCGAAGGTGTTCGAGGCTGCATACCCTAACCGGGATGCCGTCAACGCTTCCCTCAACGGCGTCTGGATCGAGCGCGCCGTAGAGATCCTCGGTTTCGATCCCACTGAGCCACTGCATGACGTCGAGTCGGCCGATGTCGGTTAGTAGGCAGAAGTTGCCGCCCATTTCCAAGCCGTCCACATGTGTTGGGTCAGCCGGCAGCTCCGCACCCTCGAAGTCGCTGGTGTCCAAGATCTCCGCGCCAAGGTCTCGCAGCATCGTCGCGAGCTTCTCGAGGTTCTCGCGGGCAGGGCTCGGGACGACGTCGAGATCCTTGGTCACACGGATGAAGCCGTGTGCGTTGACGGCGAAGCCGCCCACCACGATGTGCTCGATACCGCGTTCGTGGAGAGCTCGCAGCAGCGGGAGCGGGTCAAGCGCGTCGGGCATGGCGGAACGCCTCGGCGAAGCGGTTGGCGAACCTGCTCAGCGCAACGGCCTCTTCCAGGTTCGCGCTGACACCGCGCGCGCGGTCCCGCGCGACCTGCGCTTGGTTCGCCCGCTCGTTGCGGGCGATCTCCTCCGCCGTCCACGGTCCCCGTGGCCTTACCTTCGATCTTGCTCCCATGCCGGGATTGTAGGAGCTCGGTATGTCGGGCTTGCTGACCGCTACGCGCGCACCGCCGCTACCACCTCGTCGGCCTGCTCGCGCGTGAGCACTGGGCTCATCGGGATTGCGAGGTGCGTGCGTGCGGCGTGTTCGGTCGCCGGCAGCTCGACGCCGGCCGCCCACTCGCGCATCGGCGGCTGGCGGTGGATGGGGGTGCGGTAGTAGGGCTTGTGGCCGATGTCCGCCGCCGCGAGTGCCGCTTCCAGGCGCTCGACCTGGGGACTGCCGACGACGTACAGGTGCCATGCGGGTGACGCCCCCGCCGCCGGCTGAGGCAGCGTGAGCAGCTCGCCGAGCCCGGCCTGCTCGTAGTGGCGTCCCGCGGCCCTGCGACCGTCGGCCCAGCCGTCGAGGTGCGGCAGTTGCACGCGCAGGATCGCCGCCTGCAGCTCGTCCAGGCGCGAGTTGTAGCCGACCTGTTCGTAGGAGACCTTGTCGTGGGAGCCGTGGAAGCGCAGCGTGCGCGCGCGCTCGGCGACCTGCTCGTCGCCTGTGGTAATCATGCCGCCGTCGCCGAAGCAGCCGAGGTTCTTGGACGGGAAGAACGAGAACGTCGCCGCCGTGCCCAGCGCACCCGGGCGCCCGTCACCCGCGGTGGAGCCCGCCGCCTGGGCCGCGTCCTCGAGCACCGGCACCCCCAATGCCTCTATCTCCGCGATCGGAGCTACGTTGCCGAACAGGTGCACCGCTACGACGGCCCTCGTGCGCGGGGTCAGCGCCGCGCGGACGGTCTCGGCGGTGACGCAGTAGGTGTCGGGGTCGACGTCGCAGAAGACCGGGGTGGCGCCCGTCGGCGGAATCGCCTCGGCGGAGGCGTAGAACGTGAACGACGGCACCACCACCTCGTCGCCCGGACCGACGCCCATCGCCCGCAGCGCGATCGTGATCGCCTCCGTGCCGTTGGCGACCCCGACCGCGTGCCGGACGCCGCAATACGCGGCGAACTCGTCCTCGAACGCGCTCACCTCGGGGCCGAGGATGTAGCGCTCGGAGTCCAGCACCCGCTCCACCGCCGCGCGCAGCTGCTCGTGCAGGCCGCGCACCGGCGTCGAGGTGTCGAACAGCGCAACCGCCATCGCGCTCAGCGCGGCGCCAGCAGCTCGAGGTCCGCGCGCGTCATCAGCCGGATCAGCTCCTCGAAGCTGGTCTGCGGCTTCCAGCCGAGGTCGCGCTCGGCCTTCGACGGGTCGCCGATCAGGTGGTCGACCTCCGCCGGGCGCACGAACGCCGGGTCGATCGTCACGTATCGCTCGAAGTCCCCCAGGTCGGCCTCGTCGAAGGCCACCTCGCAGCACTCGCGCACCGAGTGCGCCTCGCCCGTCGCGATCACGTAGTCCTCCGGGATGTCGCGCTGCAGCATCAGCCACATCGCTTCCACGTAGTCCTGCGCGTAGCCCCAATCGCGTTCCGCGTCGAGGTTGCCCAGGCGCAGCTCGCTCCTCAAGCCGTGCTTGATCGCCGCCGCATGCCAGGTGATCTTGCGGGTGACGAACTCCAGGCCACGGCGGGGGGAGTTGTGCACCACGAGGCGCCCGACCCCGGCGCACAACACGCCGCTCTCGGTCTCCAGGTCGAACACCCACTCGTCGCTGGGAACGGCCGCGGGGACCACGCGGCGCACTTCGGTCGGGCTGCGCACCAAGTGCTGGCCCTTGGCGCCAACCCTCGCTGCAGAACGCAGGTTGAGTTGGTAGTAGGTGCGTCCCTCACGCTGCTCCACGTAGACCGACGCGGGCTGGCGCTGGTTGAAGTACAGCAGGCACAGGCCCTGCGCGAGCACGGCGCTGTTGGTCTTGATCGATTCGCCGTTTCCCTTCTTCAGGCCGTCCCCCGCGTAGTAGCCGGTCAGGAACGCCCGTTGGAGGTCGCAGTCGGCGTTGAGCACGACCGGCGGAACCTGCTTGAAGGCGCTCGACGTGTACAGCTGCTCTCGCAGCCACGGTCCGACGCTGCGAGCACCTGAGAAGCTGACGAAGTTCACGGAGCCATCTGCATCGAAGCCGGATGTTCCGGTCGACTCGCGCGAGAGGCCAAGGAAGACGCGCGACCACAGCTCCATAGCCCTGCAGCGGATCAGGAAGTCGTTGTTGGTGAACCGCACCTGGCCGCCGTCCTCGGAGACGTAGCCGTCGGCCGTGAGCAGACCGAGCAACTCCGCCATCTCGGGCGCGACAGCGGTCCAGCCGGGAGCGTTCGGCATCCAGTCGGCGATCGCCAGGTTGCCACCCTCCTCGACCTCGTCTGCCCGCAGCGGCGCGCGCTCGTCGTCGAGCATCGTGTGGTGCGCGGTCACGTCCACCACGCCGCCGCGAGTCTGGACGCTCAGTAGGTCGTGGTCCGGATCCGTGCGCCGCCGCCGCGTCGCGGTGATCGTCCGCACGTACGTCCAATCTTCGCCGTCCCACACCTCGACCACGTTGTTCGGCGTGAAGCTCTGAGTGCTCTGGCCCTTGCGCCGCAGCGGGACGAGGTCGGCGGGTGTCTTGATCGAGATGACCCCCAGCTGCCTGACGATCAGAGGGGTATTTTGAGACACACACTCGTGATTGAACAAAATCCCCGAAGTAGCGTGCAGGTCATAGGACTCGCGGTAGTTGACCGTGATGAAGTGCCCATACGCCTTCGCCACGCCATAAGGAGAGCGCGGGTAGAACGGCGTGGTCTCCGTCTGCGGGACCTCGAGCACCTTGCCGAACATCTCGCTGGAGGACGCCTGGTAGAAGCGCGCCTCGGGGCACACTTCGCGCATCGCCTCGAGCATGCGCGTGACGCCCACGCCGGTGAACTCGGCGGTGAGCGTCGGCTGGATCCAGGAGACGGCGACGAACGACATCGCGGCGAGGTTGTAGATCTCCGCGGGTTTGGAGGCGCGCAGCGCGTCCACGAGCGAGCGCTGGTCGAGCAGGTCGCCCTGGTGCAACGTGATCTGATCGCGGATGTGCTCGATCCGCTCGAACTTCTCGGTCGAGGCGCGGCGCACCATGCCGTGGACGTCGTAGCCCTTCTCGAGCAGCAGCTCGGCCAGGTAGGAGCCGTCCTGGCCGGTGACACCCGTGATCAGGGCTGAGGGGCGCTCGGGCATGACGCGGGAGCCTAGCGGCCGGATGCGACGACCGGCTCGCAGCCGGCGCGACGCGCGCGCAGCCAGCGCACCGTCGCGGCGATCCCGTCCTCGACCTCGATGCGCGCCTGCCAGCCGAGCAGTCGCTGCGCCTTCTCCACCGAGGGCCAGCGCCTTTGCACGTCGACGGTGAACGTGGGCAGGTGCTCGAGCGCGAACGCGCCGGGGTCCTCGCCACACGCCTCCCACACGATGCGTGCGATCTCCGCGACGGTCAGCTCGCGGGCGGCGGAGATGTTGAAGTCCTCGTTCAGGCCTGCAGGCGAGCTCATCGCGGTGACGACGCCGTCGGCGATGTCGTCGACGTGGGTGAGCGTCCGCGTCTGCTCGCCCGAGCCGAAGATCTGCAGCGGCTTCTGGCCCGAGAGCACCTTCTCGATCAGGTCGGGCACCGCGTGCGCGATCCCCGGCTCCGCGTCGGGCACCTCGCCGGGGCCGTACGCGTTGAACGGGCGGCAGATCGTGTACGGCAGGCCGTGCTCGTCGTGCGCCGCGCGGCAGTACACCTCGCCGGTCAGCTTCGAGAAGCCGTACGCGGAGATCGGGGTGGGGCAGCGCGGCAGGTAGTCCTCGGGCGTCGGGAACAGCTCCGCCTGCTCGAAGACCATCGACGAGGACACGTACACGAAGCGCTCCACGTCGAGCTCGAGCGCCGCGCGCACGACGGAGTTGTACAGCGCGTTGTTGACCTCGGTGAGCGTGTACGGCAGGCGGTGGAAGTTGGCGATGCCGCCGACGATCGCCGCCAGGTGGATCACGTGCGTGCAGCCATGCGTCGCCGCGCGCGCCTGCCCAGGCACGCGCAGGTCGCCGGTGTGGACCTCGCAGCCCTCGCGCATCCACTGCGGCGCGGGGCGCTGGTCGGACACGCGCACCTCATACGCGGGGTCGGCCAGCAGCCGTCTGACGACCGCCGCTCCGATCGTGCCGGCGCCGCCAGTGACGAGAACGCGGCTCATGCGCGCGGGTGGGTCGGCGCACCCTCAGGGGCAGCGGCGAGGGCGACGAGCTCGGATGCGTACGCAAACACCTGCGCGGCGCCCCAGCAGTTCCACGGATCGACGACCAGGCAGTCGGCGGCGGCGTGCGCGGCGATCGCGGCGAGCGCGCGCGGCTCGCGGAACTCCGCGTGGTTGGCCGCCACGACGACCACCTCGGCGCCGTCGAGCGCCTCCTCGAAGGGCACCGTCGGCGTCGGCACGTGCGGGTCGTGCACGGCCACGTCGGCGAGCTCGCGCTCGAGCAGCCGCACGAGCTTGTGCGCGAGCGAGTCGCGCTCGTCGTCGGTGTCCGCCTTGAACGCGAGCCCGAGCACCGCGACCTTGCGGTTGGCGAGCGATCCCAGGCGTCGCTTGGCGCCCTCGAGCAGGAACAGCGGCACCGACTCGTTCACGCGCGAGACCGCCAGCAGCATCCCGGGCGCCGCCGAGCGCTCCTCCGAGAAGGCGAAGTCCTTGCGCAGGCACGTGCCTGCGGTGAAGCCCGGCTGGGCGATGCCGCCGCGCGGGTAATCGCGATTGATCAGGTCGATCACCTCGAACACGTTCGCCGAGTAGCGCTCGCAGTCCATCATCAGCAGGTTGGGCAGCGCGAAGGTGGCGTAGCGCAGGATGTTCGTCCAGATCTTCGCCAGCTCCGCCTGCACGGGCGTCGTCTGCACGACCGGCGCCGCGAACGCCTTGAACAGCTCCGCCGCCACCTCCCCCGAGCGCGCGCCTACACCGCCGACGATGCACGGCAGCGAGTCGATCTCCTCCAGGAAGCGGCCCGCGGCGATCCGCTCGGGCACGTGCGCCACGAACACGTCCTCGCCGATCGCGAAGCCGCGGTGCTTGGCCAGGTAGCCGGCCACGAACTCGGTCGTTCCCGGCGCGACGGTCGAGCGCAGGATCAGTGAGTGCCCGGGTTCGAGCACCCCGAGCAGGTCGTCGAGCGCCGAGCGGATGTCGCGCATGTCGATCTCGATGTGCGAGAACGACGGCGTGCCGAGCGTGATCACGATGTGGCGCGCGCGGGCGGCGTCGGCGACGCGCTCCGAAAGGGACAGCCGGCCGCGGTCGTCGGGGCTGGCCGAATTATCTGCGTTCGCAGGCAAAATACGACAAAGCAGCTCCTGCGCGCCTGTCTCCTCGAAGGGCATCGTGCCGTCGCGCACCGCACCCAGCCGCGCCGGGTCGTTGTCGATCCCCACGACCGACAGTCCGCGGTCGGCGAACGACAGCGCCAGCGGTAGGCCGACGCGGCCGAGGCCGACGACGGCCACGTCGGCGGTGCTGTGTGAGGCGTTCATTGCGGGGAGGTTAGCGACAGCCGTGATGCTGTTTTGGCTAATTTGGCTTTGACGCCGAGAGTCGCTCGCGCACGTACTGCCGCGCGAAGCCCGCCACGAACAGCGGGTTGTAGCGCGCGTATCGTCGCCACAGGCGCCGCGGCTCGCGCGAGAGCCGGTACACCCACTCGAGGCCCGCGCGCTGCATCCACGCCGGCGCCTGCGAGACGAGGCCGGCGTGGAAGTCGAACGCGGCGCCCACGCCGACGAGCAGCGGCGCCGCCAGGCGCGGTCGCATCTCGAGCATCCACTTCTCCTGCTTCGGCTGTCCCGTGCCCACCCACACGACCTGCGCACCCGACGCGTCGATCGCCTCGATCACGCTCTTCTCCTCCTCTGCGCTGAGCGGTCGAAACGGCGGCGAGAAGCCGCCGGCGATGAGCAGGCCGGGAAAGCGCTCGCGCAGGCGCCGTTCGAGCAGCGCAAGCGCGTCGGGCGTGCGGCCGCCGTAGAGGTAGATCGGGATGCCGCCGCGAGCGGCGCGCGCGCAGAAGCGGGCCATCAGGTCGGGGCCGTACACGCGGGTGGCGCGGGCGTGGCCGAGGGCGCGCAGCGCCCACACCAGCGGCTGGCCGTCGGGGACGGCGAGCGTCGCTGCGAGCACCGCCGCGCGCGTCTGCGGATCCTCGCGGGCGGACATCACCAGGTTGACCGCGGCGGCGGTCACGTATCCGCGGGCCCCGGCGGCGATCATCGCCTCCATCCAGTCGATCACCTCCTCGTAGTCGGAGATCGCCAGCGGGACGTCGAGTATCTCCGCGCGCGGGGGCGGGGCCGGAGGGGTGAGAGGGGCTGACGCGGGCGGGGTGTCGGCGGGCGGCGTGCGGATCGCCTGAAGATACCCGCCCTCGTGAGGATGGGACGCCGGACGGTGGACATGCGAGCGAGCCGCGGCCGCCATCATCTGAAAATTCGCCTTGCCGGCGTGATTCGCTGAATCGGGAAGATTTACATAACCTTCCGCCGGTGAGCCCGCTGAGCCTCCGCCGCCACCGCGCCGAGCGCCTGCTGCGCGAGGAGTTCGAGTCACTTCGAGGGCGCGTGCTCGCGAGCGCGCGCGGACGGCTGCGCGCGAGCGGCGTGAGCGTCGACGAGGCAGATCTGGAGGCGTGCTACGCGACGGCATGGCAGGGGCTTTATGCGGCGGTGCTCGAAGGCCAGGAGATCGCCAACCCGAGCGGCTGGCTGGTGCTGGTGACGTTCCGCCGCGCGATCGACGACCAGCGCGCCCGGGCGCGCGCTCGCTGCGCAGACGAGCTGTCGCTGTCACTCGACGGGACGGGCGCTCCGCGGGGACTCGCGGGCGCCGTGGGTGGCGAGACGGAGACGGCGGGCGCCCGCGAGCGCGACTTCGCGGCGGAGCTCGACGACCGCATGCGTCTGCGCCAGCTGTTCGAGGGGCTGCGTGGCCGCTTGGACGCGCGCGAGCGGGAGGCGGCGACGCTGTGCTACCTGCAGGGCCTGTCGCGTGCGGAGGCGGCTGAGCGGATGGGGGTGAGCGAGCGGCGGATGCGCAAGCTGATGGAGGGCCACGGCCCGGGGCGCCCGGGGGTCGCCGGCAAGGTGGGCGCGCTGGTTGAGACGATCCGCGACGGCGCGTGGTGCTCCGAGCAGGGCTCGTTGATGCGCGCGCTCGCGTACGGCATCCTCGATCCGGATGGCGAGCGCCATCGGCTGGCGCTGGCGCATCACGGCCAGTGCCCCGCCTGCCGCGCATACGTCGCCTCGCTACGCGGGCTGGCGGCGACGCTGCCGCCGGTGGTGCTGCCGTGGGGCCTCGGCGCAGCCGCGCTCGCGCGCGCCGGCGAGGGTTTGCACGCCGCGGCTGCCGGAGGGGGAGCGGGTGGCGGGGCGGCGAGTGGGGCGAGCGGCGGTGGGGCTGGCGGCGGCGCGAGCGCGGGCGTGCAGGCCGGCCGCGGGCTCGGCGGCGCAGTGTCGGCGTCCGGCGCGGCAGGTGCGGCGGGCGCGGGCGGCGCGGCGGGCGGAGGCTGGCTGTTCGGGGCAGGACCGCTGGGCGCAAAACTCGCCGTGGGATGCCTGCTCGCGCTGAGCGTGGGCGCCGGCTGCGTGGCGCTCGAGGCCGGCCGTGCGCGCGATCCTCGCCACGGGCGACATCACGCGCATCTCGCGGTCGCGGGTGCTCGCATTGCGAACGCCGGCCAGCTGAGCGATCTGGCGGGCACCGGCCAGCCCCTCTCCGCAGTCGCGCCGGGAGGCACAGGATCCGTGAGGCCGCTCACGCCGTCGGCGAGAGCCAGCCGCGAGTTCGGGCCCGAGCAGGCGCTCGCGGTGGGCGCCGCCGGCGCGAGCGCGCCGGTGAGCGATCGTGCCTCGGTGGCGCGGTCGGCGTCCCGCGGCTCCGGGTCTTCGGCGACCGCCGGCCGGTCGTCGAACGCCTCGTCGTCGGGCGGCGGATCGTCAGATGGCGAACGGCCGAATCGCGCGTCATCGTCGCAATCCTCGGCAGGCGACTCGGCCGCGGCAGAGCGCGAGTTCTCACCCGGCTAGAACTCATTTCGAACCGGCCGTATAACCATGGCTATCGGCGCACGCAAACGCAATATGCGGCAGGGCCGTGTGACCGGTGTGTGACGGCAGGTGACAGGCAGGTGACAGGCAGGTGACGGGTAGGTGACGGGCTGTGGCCGGAGCGTGTTCCGGCGGCGCGCCGCGGCGCTCAGCCCCGCGGGAACACCTTGCCGAGGCTCCTGAACGCGAGCGGGTTGCCGCGCGGGCGCAGCCTGCCGGTGGCGAGCGCGCGGAGCGGGTCGAGGCGCTCGCCGACGACGTCGACCCAGTCCTGGTAGGAGAGGCGCAGGCGCAGGTCGGGGTTGGGCGCCTCGCCCTGCTCGACGGTGCTGGAGCCGTTGTTGACGGTGAGGTGCCAGGTGGCGATGTCGGGGTCGGTGAACTCCCACTGGAAGGTCGTCGGGCGCTTGAGGCCATGGTGGGGGTTGACCTGGCGGCGGATGGTGTCGAACAGCAGCGCGACGGTCTCCTGGTCGCGCTTGGTGGGGCCTTCACGGACGCCGAGGACGCCGGCTTTGGCGAGCGCGCGACCGCGCTGGGATAGCTCGAGCGGCGATAGGCCGGGCGGCAGCAGCGGCGGGCCGGGGAGCGTGTCGACGGCGAGGCCGGCGGAGCGCAGCTTGGTGGTCATGGAGGTGAGGCCTTCGACGCCGACCTTGTCGAAGCTGTAGTTGAAGACGGTGAGATAGCTTTCGTCCCAGCCGGGGGGCATGAGCACCTGGGCGGTGTAGCGGGTTACGTCGCGTAGGATCCTCGCGACGGCCTTTGGAACGCGAACCGGATCTTCGCGGTTGAGATCGGATAGAAGCTTGACGCCGAAGCCGATGTGGCGCTGCTCGTCGGCGGCGATGTTGGCCATGCCGGCGCGGAAGGCTGGCAGCTGATCGCGTTCCTCGAGGTAGCTGCAGATGAAGTGCTGGCCCGGCTGCGCGAGCGCGGCCTCGATGACGATGTGGTAGAGCGTGACGGCGGCGGCGAGCTGGGCGGGCGAGCGGTCGGCGCGCAGCTCGTCGGCCATGCGGTCGAGGCGGTCGAAGATCTTGCGGAAGCCGGGCGTCAGCTGCGGCTTGATCGCGTTCAGGCCGCTGGCCATGGAGCCGTCGCCGATGCCGCACACCTCCTGCATGAAGCGCTTGAAGAAGACCGCGTGGCGGGCCTCGTCGACCTGCTGGGTGGTGAGGAAGTACTTCTGCTCCTCGCGCGGGGCGGCGTCGATGTAGGGCGAGAGGTTGTCGGCGACGGCGTCCTCGCCCCAGAAGAACAGGCAGTAGTTCCACAGCGCGGCGGTGCGCTCGAACTCGGTGAAGTCCTCGCGCCACTGGCGCGCGTCCTCGGTGAAGTCGAGCTCGGTGGCCGACCAGTTGCCGCGCTCCCAGCGCGCGTACAGGTCCGCGTAGGAGATCGCATCGGCGGGCAGGCTGGCGACGTTGGCGGCGTCAGCCGGGGTCGAGCTCGTGGCGGTCGCCATCGTGCTGCTCCTCTCGCTCCAAAGGTTCGAATCGGATAACGGACGCTATCGGAATAACACGTACTCTGTCAAGTAAGATCTGGATATGGAGGCGGGACACAGCCGCATGACGCGCGAGCAGAGCCGCGCGAACACCCGCGATCGCCTGCTGGCGGCGGCGCGCAGCGTGTTCGCGCGCAGCGGCTTCCACGGCGCGTCGGTGGAGGAGATCGCCTCCGAAGCGGGTTTCTCGACGGGCGCGCTGTACTCGAACTTCGACGGCAAGGAGGACCTGTTCCTAGCGCTGATGGAGCGCGAGATCGACGAGCACGCGCGCGAGATCGCAGACGCGGTGGGCGAGCGGGCGTCGATCGCGGAGCGGGCGACGGGCGGCGCGCGCCAGTGGATGACGATGATCGACCGCGAGCCCGAGCTGCTGCTGCTGTTCATGGAGTTCTGGGCGTACGGCGTGCGCGATCCGGACGTGCGCCCGAAGGTGGCGGAGCGCTTCGCGCAGATGCGCCAGGTGCTCACAAGGCTGATCGCCGACGGCGTGCGCGAGTTCGACCTCGAGCTGGCGATCCCAGCGGAGCAGCTGGCGGTGGCGATCGACGCGCTCGCCGACGGCATCGCCCGCCAGAAGCTCGCCGACCCTGACGCCGTCCCCGACGAGCTGATGGGCACGGTGCTGTCGCTGCTGTTCTCCGCCGCCACGCGCCCGGCGGCGTGACTACACCCGCGCGGGCACGCACAGGCACGCGTAGTGCACGGTGAACATCCGCCGCGCGAGTGGTGGCGCGAGGCGATGCGAGCCGGCGCGCACCGCCCACTTGGCGCTCGCGGCCGCTCGCCGGCGTGGCGTGACGGCGAAGAAACGGTGGACCTCGAGCGGCAGCGGGTCCTCGAGCTCGGCGGCGATCGACAGGCCCGCGCGCGCGACGATCTCGCGCATGGCGCGCCGGTCCAGCCGCTGCAGGTGGCCGACCTCGGCCGCGTGCTCGCGCTTGCCGGCGCGCCGCGCCGACCAGTTGGCCTCGAGCGGCACCTCCACGATCACAGCGCGGCACGCGCGCGCGACCTCGCGCAGCAGCGCCGCGGGGTCGGGCACGTGCTCGAGCACGTGTGAGAGCACGCCGAGCTCGTATGCGCCGTCGGCGGCGGGCAGGTGCAGCCCGTCATAGCGCTCGACGGAGTCGATCTGCGGCCGTGAGCGCGCGATCTCGACGGCGGCGTCGGTGATCTCCACGCCCGACAGCGCGCCGCCGAAGCCGCGGCGGCGCAGCTCGCACAGCAGCGCGCCGTCGCCGCAGCCGACCTCCAGCGTTGATCGTGGCCCGCTCGCGCCGGGCTCGCCCGTCCCCGGCCCGGCGGTCCCCGGCTCGCTCGTCCCCGGCCAGCCCTCGCCCACGCCGGCGCGCGCGCACAGCGCGATCACGTGGTCGGCCTTGCCCACCGCTCCCAGCGCCCGCCAGCGCCCGTACGCGGCCGCCGCGGCGGGCTCCTGCGCGTAGGCGTCGTCGTAGAAGCGGACGAGGGCGGCGGAGTCCTCCACACCGAGGATTATCGTTGGCGCGATGACAGCGAAGCTCACGGCGTCGCTGCGGGAGACCCCCGCGACGGTGCCAGCGCTCGCGGCGCTCGCGCTGTTCGTCGTGTGGGCGACCTCGCAGGCCGGCTATCCGCTCACCCACTGGGCGCCGGGAGCGCTGATCGTGCTGGCGCTGCTGGCCATCGCGCTCGCTCTCGTGCGGCTGCGCGCGGCCGACGTTCCCGTGCCCGTGCGCGTCGCGCTCGCCGCGCTGGCCGCGTACACCGCGCTCAGCTTCCTGTCGATCCTGTGGGCGGCGGTGCCGGGCGAAGCGTGGGAAGGCGCCAACCGCACGCTGCTGTACCTGGCGGTGTTCGCGCTGTTCGCCTGCTGGCGCCAGCGCGGCGTCAGCGCGGCGCTGATGCTCTGCGCGTGGGCGCTCGCGCTGGTCGCGCTCGCGGGGTTCGTCGCGCTGCACGCGGGCGCCGCCGGCAGCGCTGGGCTCGCGGCGATGTTCCCGGGGGGGCGGCTGCAATACCCGAGCGGCTACGCCAACGCGAACGCCGCGCAGTGGCTGATGGCGTTCTGGCCGGCGCTGCTGCTCGCGCGCGCCAGGAGCGTGCCGTGGGGCCTGCGCGGCCTGCTGGCGGGCGGGGCGGTGCTGCTGGCGGAGGTGGCGCTGCTCAGCCAGAGTCGCGGCTCGCTGTACGCGACGCCGGTGGTGCTCGTGCTCGTGTTCGCGCTGCTGCCCGGGCGCATCCGCACGTTCGCCGTGCTCATCCCCATCGCCGCGGGCGTCGCCGCGGCCGCGCCGGCGGTGCTGCGGGTGGGCGATCACCTGAAGCACGAAGCGGTCGTGCCCGCAACGCTGCACAGCGCCGTGGTCGCGATGTTCGCCGCGGCGGCGGCCGTCGGGCTCGTGGTCGCGCTGGGCGCGTTCGTCGAGTCGCGGCTGGGCGAGCGCTCGCTCGCGCGTCTGCGCGCAGGCACGCGCGCGGTCGCGCTGGTGGCGCTGGTGGCGGTCCTCGCGGGCGGGCTGGCGGTGGCCGGCAACCCGGTGACCCGCCTGGAAAACGCGTGGCACAGCTTCAAGGGCGGCTACAGCTCCAACAGCTCGAGCGGCAGCCGGCTGATCGGCGGCCTGGGCAGCAACCGCTACGACTTCTACCGCGTGGCGCTCGACGAATTCATCCAGCACCCGCTCGTCGGCATCGGCGCCGACAACTTCCAGGAGCAGTACCTCGCACACGGACGCAGCGAAGAGACGCCGCGCTACCCGCACAGCGTCGAGCTGCGCACGCTGACACAGACGGGCGTGGTCGGCGCGCTGCTCGCGCTCGTCGGCCTCGGCGCCGCGCTGCTTGCGGCCGCGCAGGCGCTGCGTCGGGGCGACCCGCTCGTGCGCGCCGTCGCAGGGGCCGCGCTCGCCGGGTTCGGCTATTGGGCGGTACACGGCTCCTTCGACTGGTTCTGGGAGTTCGCCGGGCTGGGCGCGCCCGCGTTCGCGCTGCTCGGCATCGCCTGTGCGCTCGCGCCCAGTCGCGCACGATCTACTGTGCGATTCCCGTCGGTCGCCGCCGGCAGCGCACAGCCGTCCGCAGACATCCCACACGCCGGAGTCGCCGACGACTCGCATGCCGCAGCTGTGCGGACCGGCTCGGCTCTGCGCCGGCGCTTGGCGATCGCGGCGGCCGGTGCGCTGGCGCTCGCCGCTGCCGCCTCGCTCGCCGCCCCGTGGCTCAGCCAGCTGGAGCTGCAGAGCGCCGCGCGCATCTGGACGACCGCGCCGCAGACCGCATACGCACGTCTGCGCGAGGCCGCCCGCCTGAACCCGCTGAGCGACCAGGCGGACGTGCTCGCCGGCAGCATCGCGCTGCGCTACGGCGAACTGGGCCTCGCCGACCACGAGTTCTCACTGGCGCTCGCGCGCACGCCCGGCGACGCGTACGCGACGCTCGAGCGCGGCGCGATCGCCTCCGCCTCCGGGCGGCGCGCGGCCGCGCTCGCGCTGCTCGAACGGGCAGTGCGGTTGAGCCCGCGCGAACCGCTCGCCTGGCAGGCCCTCGCGCTGGTGCGCTCCGGAGCTCGCATCAGCATCCAGGAGCTCGACCGCGCGATCCTCCTCAAAGCTCAACAACTCGCGTGATTCGTTGAATCTATTCTTGCGAACAATGGAGAAATCGCTCGACACGGCGGACTTGCTTCGGTAGCGTGTGCGAGCAATCGTCGATACGTCGATGACAAGCCTGTACGCTCAAGGGACCTGGCGATCGGGGGGTCGAGGCGACGATGAACGTTGGCACGGACAGGAGCACAGCTTGCTCGAGCCAGAAAGGACTTCAGGGCACGGACGCATGCAGAGGTATCGCCTCACCATCGCAGCAACGTCGCTGACGCTCATCGCGTCCGCGCTTGCACCGAGCCTCGCCGGCGCCGGCCCGCTGCTCAGCGGCTACGGCGGTCCCGGGCAGGGCAGCCAGGCGATCCTCGGCTCGGCGCTCGTGGGCGGGTCCTCCGGCGGTTCACATGGGGGCAGCTCGGGAGGGAGCGGCTCCAGCGGTGGCAGCTCACGCGGTGGCAGCAGCGGGAGCGGCTCGCAGGCGGGGACGGGCGAAACGACCGCCGCCGCCAGCACGAGCGGAGCGCCCACGGGCGGCGGCGGGGCCGCGCGGGGTACAGGCGGGAGCACGTCCACGGGGAGAGGGAAACAGGCGAACACAACGGCGGGGAGCGCGTCCGCGGGCGCCTCGCGACCGGCGGCACGCGGGTCGGGCCCGATCGCGGAGACGGGCAGCGTCAGCGGCTCGCCGACGCTGGGGCTCTCCAGCGCCGACCTTCTGTACATACTCCTTGCCCTCGGAGCGCTCGTCCTCACGGGCTCTCTCACGAGGAGAATGGCGCGCGCGCCCGGCTAGGGGCGGGACGCGACTAAAGCGATGCGACGCAACACCCGAGTAATCGACTAAGGGACAAGGAAGCCCGCCCGCCCATGGACAGCAGCCGGATCACCCAACAGACCTCCACCACGCTCCCGCTCCGCGGCGAGCTCACTCACGACGCGCCCGCGCCCAGGGCGCTGTGGCGGGGAACGTTCGAGGGGCCGCTGCAGTGGGCGCTCGAGGGGCCCGGCTGGCAGGTCGTGCGCCCGGTGGCGGACTTCGTGCTGCTGTGCGTGGCCGTCGTCCTCGCCCTCGGCGGGGTGCACGCGACCCTGCACGTCTCCTCCCTGCGCGCTCCCCTGCTCGCGCTGCCGCCGCTGGTGATGGTGCTGTTCTTCCTGCGCGGCCTGTATCGCACCCGCCTGCGCGCGCTCGTGCTCGACGGGATCGTGCCCGTCCTCAGCGGCGTATCCGTCGCGGCGATGGCCGTCGCCACGCTCGGGATGCTGTTCAACGGGCAGCTCCCCAGCCAGAGCGAGTGGCTGCACGGCTGGCTGTTCGCGCTCGTCGGCGTCGGCGTCGGACGCATCGTGCTTTCGTTCGCGCAGCGCTGGGCGCGCAAGCGCCACCTCGTCGGCAAGTCGGTGTTGATCATGGGCGCCGGCGTCGTCGGCGCGCAGGTGGCGCGGCGCCTGGAGTCCCATCCGGAGTACGGGCTCGTTCCCATCGGCTTCCTCGACGAGGACCCCCGCTCGGTCGCAGAGGTCGGCGGACGCGACGTGCCCGTGCTGGGCACCATCGACGACCTCGACGAGACCGTCGCGCACACCGGCGTCAGGCACCTGATCGTCGCCTTCTCCTCAGTCGCCGACGCGCGCGTCAGCCGCCTGATCCAGCGCTGCCAGGAGCTCGGCGTGGAGGTATCGGTGGTGCCGCGCATGTTCGACACGATCAACGACCGCGTCGGCTACGACACCGTCGGCGGGCTGCCGCTGCTGACCTTCTCCGCCGTCGACCCCGACGGCCTGCAGTTCGCCGTCAAGCACGCGCTCGACCGCATCCTCGCGCTCGCGCTGCTGATCCTCTTCTCGCCGATCATCGTGCTCGCCGCGATCGCCGTGCGCCTCAGCTCTCCCGGGCCCGCGTTCTTCCGCCAGCGCCGCGTCGGCCGCGACGGCAAGGTGTTCGACTTCTACAAGTTCCGCTCGATGCGCGTCGAGCAGTCATCGCCGGACGGGGAGCAGCTGGAGACCAGCGCGCTCGACTTCCTGCTCGGCGGCGACACCGCCCCGGGCGGCGTCGAGGGCGAGGATCGCCGCACCGCCGTCGGGCGCTTCCTGCGCAGCACCTCGCTCGACGAGCTGCCGCAGCTGTTCAACGTGCTGCGCGGGGACATGAGCCTCGTCGGGCCGCGTCCCGAGCGCCCCGAGTTCGTCGAGCTGTTCAGGCAGGACATCATCCGCTACGGCGACCGCCACCGCGTCAAGTCGGGCATCACCGGCTGGGCGCAGGTGCACGGCCTGCGCGGGCAGACCTCACTCGCCGAGCGCGTCGAGTGGGACAACTACTACATCGCCCACTGGTCGCTCGGCCTGGACCTCAAGATCCTCGCGCTCACGTTCGTAGCGCTGTTCCGCAACGCCGAGTAGCAGCTAGATCTTCTTCTCCACGGCGCTCGCCATGCCGCTCCAGTACTGATAAACGCGCACATTCAGACCGCGCACGCTGACCGCCGCCGGCAGCGTGATCGAATAGTCGTTGAAGCGGTTCAGCGTGAACACCGTCCAGTAGCGCAGGTGCTTGCCGCGCAGCACTTCCAGGCGCATGTAGTCGCCGACCGGCGCAGAGCCGCTCGCGACCACTTGGCCGCCGTGGCGGACCAGGCGCAGCGTGATCGGGCTGATCGCGCCCAGCGGGGAGGCCAGCGCGCCCGCTACGGCTGCGAACGCGGGCTTGCGCGTGCCGCCCGCCGACAGCACGCCGAAGTCTTCCGCAGAGGAGTCCTCGAGCTTGAACGAGACCGCCGCCGCCACGTACGGGCTGCGCGCGAGCGCGCGCATCGTGTTCGACAGGTTGCTCGCCTGCACCTGCGGCGTCACGCAGTCCTGTTCCTGCTCGATGCTTTCCTGCGGCCAGCAGCTGCTCCAGCCGAACTCGTCCAGCCACATCGGCGTCGTGTCGCCGTTGGCCAGCTGCACTTCGCGCGTGTAGCGCACCGCCGCCAGCGTCAGCGTGTAGAAGTGCACCGCCAGGCCGTCGTAGTAGCCCTTGATGCCGTCCGCGTACAGCACGCGCAGGAATTCCCCGTTCGCGCCCACGAACGCACCGCCGAGCACCGGCACGCTCGGGTTCGCCGCCTTGATCGCCGGATACGCCGTCCGCAGCAGCGCCGCGTACAGCGCGGCTTTGTTCGGGCCCGCGAAATACTGTTCGTTGGACTGGTCCGGCTCGTTCCACACTTCGATCGCCGCCAGCCGCGTGCCGTAGCGCTGCGCCAGGAACGCCACGAACGCCGCGTACGCCGCCGGGTTCGCGGGCGGCCACGCGTGCGCGTCGTCGTCGCCGAACGGGTTGCAGCTCGCCAGCAGCGCCAGCGGCGCCGACGACGCCCAGCACGGCGTGCTGTCCACGTCCATGATCACACGCATGCCGTCCGCCGCCGCGTCGCTCACCAGCAGATCCGTCAGCGCCAGCGTGCTCGCCTCCGTGTGTTCCGCTTCCAGCGGCTCCAGCGCCGACCACGGCACTTCCGCGCGCACCACCCTCGCGTGCAGCGCGTGCGCCTGCGCGACCGCGTCTTCCAGCGCGGCCGCCGTCGCGCCGAAGCCCACGCCCGGGATGTTCACACCGCCCAGCAGCGCCGTCGTCGCCGGCGTGCTCTTGTGCCGTTTCGCGGGGCGCTTGTGCCGTTTCGCCGCGGTCCCATGCGGCGCCGCCACGGTCGGATGCCGTGACGCCGCATTCGCCGCCGGCGCGCACGCGAGCATGCACAGCGCAAGCGCCAGCCCGAACGTCGCCCTGGGGAAGCGCCTGTCCATCGCCCACACGATAGTCGCGCGCGCAGCGGATCTCGCCGGCGGCCGCCCACGCGGGGAGGGCTGGGGGTACGCTGTCGCGGCGATGTCGCCCACCTGGATCTGGATGCAGGCCGCGATCGTCGTCTTCGTCCTCATCGGGATGGTCGTCGCGATCGTCAAGCTCGCCTGAGGCTCAGCGGCGCGCGCGCCGACGGTGACGTCAGCGGCGCAGGGGCCACAGGCGACGGCTCCTGCGGGCGCCCGCGGACGCCCCGGCAGGCCGCGGCGGGATCTCCTCGCCGCCCAGGATCGCCGCCGGCACCGCCCGCGTGAGCCAGTCCGCCAGCGGCTGCAGGCCAGCCTGCTCCATCTCCTGCGCCAGGCCCGGCGGGCGATCGACGCTGTCGTGGGCGTCGGAGGTGACGTTGTGCACGAGCCCCTCGCGCGCCAGCTCCAGCGCGAAGCGGCGCACCTCGCCCCCGAAGCGGCCCGCCAGCGAGCCGGCCGTGATCGACATCAGCACCCCTGCGTCCGCCAGCGAGCGAATCGTCGGCGGATCGCGTCGCAGCGCCGGGCAGCGCTCAGGGTGTGCCAGCACCACTTTGTGGCCCTCGCGCAGCAGGCCCAGCACCATGCCCTCGAGCGCGACCGCCACCGGCGTGAACGGCGGCTCCACCAGCAGCCAGCGCCCGCCGCCCAGGCCCAGCCGCGCGAGCTCATCCGGCGCGATCTCCGCCAGCTGGCTGATCGCGATCTCAGCGCCGGGGAGCACGTCGAGTTGAACACCCTCCGCGCTCAGGCGCGCGTTCAGCTCGTCCACCAGTCGCGCGATCGTGGCGGCGTCGTTGGGGGTGCGCGAGTTCACGTGCGGGGTCGCCACCAGCGTGCCGATTCCCGCCGTCACAGCCGCGCGCGCGAGTGACAGCGAACCCTCGATCGTCTCCGGTCCGTCGTCGATGCCCGGCAGGACGTGGCAGTGCAGATCGATCATCCTCGCCGCGAACAGTACGCGCTGAGGGGCCGCGCGCGGGTATCGCCGGTATGATCGCCTCGCCGGCCCCGGCGGTCGCGGCAGACCCGCCGCGCGAGAACGCAAAGGGAGAGCGATGTTCAAATCGATCGTGGTTGGAACCGATGGCTCGGACACGGCCAGCCAGGCCGTACGCCAGGCCGTCGACCTCGCACGCGCGGTCGGTGCCAAGATCGAGCTCGTCAGCGCCTATGAGCCGGTGCCCGCGCAGCGTCTCAGCGAGGAACGCCGCCAGGCGCCCGAGGACCTCCAGTGGGCGATCAACCCCCGCGAGGACGTCGATGCGACGCTGGACGCCGCCGCCGCCATCGCTCGCGACGCGGGCGTCCCCGTCGACGTGTACCCGCGTCAGGGCGACCCCGCCGACGCGATCCTCGACATCGCCGAGGAGCGCGAGGCCGACCTGATCGTCGTCGGCAACAAGGGAATGACCGGAGCCAAGCGCTTCCTGCTCGGCTCCGTGCCCAACAAGGTCTCCCACCACGCGCCCTGCTCGGTGCTGATCATCCGAACAACCTGATCGCCGCGCCGCGCACGCGCTGGGTGGCGATCCAGCCGTCGTCGCGCAGCCGCCGCGCCAGCCCCGTCCCCGCCACGTTGAAGCGCCGCGCCGCGCGCGCCGGCTCCGCCAGGTCCCTGCGCAGGCGCTCGGTGTGCCCGCTGCGGAGCTCGCGCGCCGTCCGGCGCAAGCTCAGGCCCTTCTCCGCCGGCAGGTGCCACAGGCCGATCGCCAGCGGGTCCGCGGCTCGCACCGCCTGCGTGCGCGTGCCCGTCGTCATGCGCCTGGCCACGCGCGACAGGTCCTCGAAGCGGACCCGCCCCAGCGCGCCCGCGAGCGACAGGATCTGCTCCTCGTTGGGCAGCGTCTTGCCTTCTTCGGCCAGCCGCGCGTCGAGCTCCTCGCACGCGTGCACCAGCTCGCGCAGCGCGCCCGGCCGGCCGGCCAGCACCTCGCCGCCCACCCACGGCGGAACCTCCTCGGACTCGCCCAGCTCGCGCGCCAATTCGCCGATCGCCCGGCGCGTGCGCCCGTGCATCTCGAAGCCGACCGTGTCCCAGTCCGGCGGGTAGCCGATGAACACGCAGCCCACCGCCTCCTCGGCGGGCGGGCTCGCGAACACCAGCGCCGGGTCCGACCACACGCAGTCCAGGTCCGTCAACCAGATCTGGCGCTCGGACCGCTGGTCCTCGGTGCTCGAGAGGATCGCGTCGAGCACGTAGCGCGAGGACACATATTGCTCCGTCCCCGCCTTCGGGCGGTGGCGGTACTCCGTGGGCACGATCCGCACGCCCAGCGCCTCGATCCGCTCCAGCAGCGCGGCGCCCTCGCGTCCGAGGCGCGCACGGTCGCTGACGTTGGTCGCCAGCGCGAGCTCGCAGGGGGTCTCCTGCAGGCTCAGCGAAGCGGCCTGCGTGAGCGCGCACTCCAGGTAGCGCGTCGCCACCGCCGCCGCCGACTTCGCCGTGCGCGCCGTCGGGTACTCGAAGCCCTCGTCGGGCTCGTGCACGTACAGGTACTGGACGACCAGTGGTGTCAAGGGCGTGCTCATCGCTTCACTCTCATCGCTGGGGTTAGCTTCGGCGGCGCGGATGGGGAGCTTTAGCTCGCTTCAGGCAGGCGAGCCGACGGGCGTCGCGGCGCGGCTGCGCCGCAGCTCGGCCAGCAGCTCCTCCCAGCTCGCTGTGTACGGCGCGATCCGCTCGGCCAGCCGCGCCAGCGCGCTGAAGTCGTCCCGCTGCTCCCACGAGGTGTGCAGCACGATCGGGATCCACGTCCCCGGCGCCATCTCGATCAACCGCTCCGCCGCCGGCAGCACCGTGCGGGCGTCCCCGTACAGCGGCGCATAGCACGGCAGGTACGCCGCCCCGGCGCGCCACAGCGGGCCGCCGTGGAAGCCCATCAGCGCGACGCTCTCCGGACCGCCGCACACGATCTCGAAGCGATCCGCCAGCAGCGGGTACTGGGCGGCGTCGAAGCGATTGAACGGCGGTACGAACACGCGCGTCTCCGGCACCCCAGCGGCGAGCAGCTTGCGGCGACCGTCCTCGAGCAGTGTCCCCAGCTCCGCCGGGCGCAGGCCGCACAGCTCCGAGCGCCGGCGCGGCTGCTCGAAGCGCGTGCGGTGCGTGTTGCCGTGCTGGGCGAACGTCACGCCGTCGCCGCGCATGCGCTCGAGCAGCGCGATCTCCTCGGCGCCCAGAGCCCGCCCGCCGCTCGCGCCGGCGCTCAGCGGCGCGTGCGTCAGCTGCGGCAGCACCGACATCAGGTGCGCCGCGCCCGCGCCCGCCATCACGTCGTGGAAGCGGCGTGACATGTCGATGTCCTGCGGGCGGTCGAAGGAGGTGTAGTAGGGGAACTCGTCGACCCGCACCAGGAAGCGCGGCGGCCCCGACGCAGCCTCGCCGAGCACGCTCCTGCGGGCCCGCATCAGCGGCGCCAGCCATCCTCGCTCCCAGTCCAGGCGCCCGAGCTTCATCGCGATCCGCTGCGCCGCGCGCATCGGCGCCGGCGGCACCGGGTGCGGCTCGAGCACGCGCCGCACCGCCCGCGGGAGCTCCGCGGCGCTCAGCTCGCCGAGATGCAGGCGCACGTTGCGTGCGAGGTCCGCGCGATCACCCACGATCGCCTCCGATTCCCACCAACCCCGCTGCGCGCCGCGCCATCTCAGGGAGATAGAAGCGCAGCAGCGGGCCCGGATCGCCGCGCGCGAACATGCTGTGAGCGCTGCCCGGCGCCAACGCGAGCGCCTGCGCCGCTCCCCGCAGCCCGTCAGCGTGAAACGAGGCGGCGAGGTCGCGGTTGAGCCACTGGAAGCGGGCGTCGATCCGCGCCGGCGCCAGCCGCTGCACCGCCTGTCCCGTCGCCAGGCGCGCCCACGCCGCGGCGACGTTGACGCCGGCGCGATCGGCCAGCGCGATCCCTCCGTAGAAGCGACCGTTGAGCTCCGTGAAGCGCGGCACGCCGCGATCGTCGAGCAGGTACTCGATCTCCGCCAGCCCGAACCACTCGAGGCGGCGCACCAGGTCGGCGATGCGCTCGGAGAGCTCCGCGTCGGGCGCGACCGTGCGCGCGCGCGCCGTCACGCCGGCCTGCGCCGGCCACGATCGGTCGCAGCGCTGCTGGACCTCCGCGACGACCTGGCCATCGCGGTCGACCACCACCACCACCGCGCCCAGTTGACCGGCGATGCACTCCTGCAGCAGCGGCTGAGCGCCCGCCGCGCGCATCTCCGCGACGAACGGCTCGGCCTCCGCTGCGCTCGCAAAGCGCCGCGTCTCATAGCGCGTGGGCACATGGATGCGCGCCTTCACCACCACCGGCCCGCGCCACGCCTCGAGCGCCGCCTCGCCGGCCTCCTCGGTGCGCGGCACCGCCAGGCCGGCCGCCTGCGCCGCCTGCGTGAACGCCAGCTTGTCGAACGAGCGCGCCACGACCTCGTGCGCGGCATACGGCACCACCGCCGGCGCGATCTCCTCGCGACGGCGCGAGAGCGCCAGCAGGCCCACGTCATACGTGCAGAAGACCACCTCGTAGCCGCCCACCCGCACCGCCTCGGCGATGTCCGCGATGAAGCGGTCCTCGTCCGTCTCCGCCTCCTCGACGTGGTGATGGGCGCCGGTCGCCGCCGACGCCGACGCGAGGCTCGCCCGCCACGCGCCCGTGCCGAGCTCCCAGCCATCGGCGTGCAGCATGCGCGCCGCCGCCAGCGCGCAGCGGTCCCGGGACTGGTCGACGATCAGCGCGCGCATCGCAAGATGGTGTTCGGCTCGTACAAGGGGCTCCTAGATATCGGTCGCCGTCGCCGGCGGCATGAGCCGTGGTGACACAGTGCTCCCACGGCTCCTGCCCCCATCCTCCCGTGCCGAGATAATGGCCACGTGAAGATCGTCAGCGTGATGACCACCGACTCCAGCGGCGGCGCCGAGTTCGCCGCCGTGGAGATGCTCGAGGCGCTGCGGCAGCGCGGCCACGACACGGTCATGCTCACAGACATGCCCGCGATGGCGCGCGACACCGACGTGCGCGTGAGCCCCGTGGCGCTCGGGCCGAAGCTCTCCACAGGCAGCTGGGTGGGCCTGATGCTGCGCTGGCCGCTGCTGCTGCGCAGGCTGCGCGACGCGCTGCGCGCGCAGGCGCCCTACGACGTGCTCATGGTCCACTACAAGAAGGAGCAGCTGCTCGCCGCCATGCTGCCCGCGCAGCTGCGGCGCACGATCGTGTGGGCCGAGTGGGGGCCGGTGCCGTTTCCGCTGCGCCGCGGGCTGCCACGGCGCGTGTACCTGCGCGCGGGCGAGCGCGCGGCGCTCGTGATGGCGATCTCCGCGGGCACGCGCAGCTCGGTCGCCGACGTCGGCGTGCCCGCGGAGAAGATCGTCGTCGTCCCCAACGTCATGCGCGCCGATGAAATCCGCTTCACCGAGGACGGGCGCGCGCGCGTGCGCAGCGAGCTCGGGATCCCGCCGGACGCGTTCGTCGTCGGCTGCATCTCGCGCTTTCACCACAAGAAGCGCAACGACGTCGTCGTGCGCGCCGCGATCGCGCTCGCGGACCCGCGAGTGCACCTGATCCTCGCCGGCAGCGGCGACACCGAGCCCGAGCTGCGCGCGCTCGCCGAGCCGCTCGGCGAGCGCGCGCACTTCATCGCCACGCCCGGCGCCGAGGTGCCCGACGTGCTCTCCGCGTTCGACGTGTCCGTGTTCTGCCCCAGCCCCACCGAGGGCGCGCCGCGCGCGACGATCCTCGGCATGCTCGCCTCGCGCCCCTGCCTGTCCACCGGCGCCGAGGGCGTCGCCGACATGATCATGCCCGAGTTCGGCGGCATCTCCTCGCCCGAGAACGAGCCCGACGCGCTGCGCGCGCTGATCGCCCCCTACCTCGACGACCCCGCCCGCGTCATGCGCGAGGGACAGGCCGCGCGCGCGTACGCCGAGCGCACCTACGCCGCCCCCGTCGTCGCCGAGCGGATCGAGCGGCTGCTGCAGGACGCCATCGGCGGCGTGCGCGCGCACGCATGAGCGACGCAGCCGGGCGGCGCCTGCTGATGATCGAGCAGGGCGGCCGCGGCGGCGTGTCCGACTACACCGCCGACCTGGTCGCGGCGCTCGCGGGCGAGGGCTGGAGCGTGACGCTTGCGACAGCCGCCGATCACCGCTACCCGCCGATCGACGGCGTGCGGGTCGTGCCGGTGTTCCACTACACGCGCGGCGACTCGCGCATCGCGCGCGAGCTGCGCGCGCGCGGGCTGGGCAAGCTCGCCAACGGCCTGCGCTTCCTCGCGGCGCTGCCGCGGCTGACGGCCCTGGCGCGCCGCGCGGACGTCGTGCACTCTCAGGGCTGGGAGGTGCCGCAGCTGGCGCCGCTGGCGCTCGCGTGCCTGCGCCTCAGCGGCACCCCGGTGGTGCAGACCGAACACGGCACGTTCGACCGCGTGCAGGATCGCCTGCTGGGCACGGGCTCGATCGCGCGGCGTCTCGCCGGTCGCTTGGCGGCGCGCACGATCGTGCACACGCAGGCGGATCTCGAGCGCGCACGGCCGCTGGTCGGCGCGCGCGCGGTGGTGATCCCGCACGGCGAGTACGGCGGCCTCGCGCGCAGGGGCGGCAATGTCGATCGCGCGCAGGCGCGCGCCGCGCTCGGCCTCGCGCCCGACATGCCCGCGACGCTGATGTTCGGGCAGCTGCGCACCGACAAGGGGCTCGGCGACCTCGTCGAGGCGGTCGCGCGGGTGCCCGGGCTGCACCTGCTGATCGGCGGCCAGGACATCGGCGGCCTGTCCGCCGCGCGCGCGGGCGTCGATGCGCTCGGCGCGCGCGCGACCGTGCGCGAGGGGTTCCTCGACATGCGCGAGACCGCCCAGCTGTTCGCGGCCACCGACACCGTCGCGCTCCCCTACAGGGAGTCCAGCCAGAGCGGCGTGCTGCTGCTCGCCTACGGCTTCGCGCGCCCGGTGGTCGTGTATCCGTCGGGGGGCATGGTCGAGGCGGTGACCGACGGCGAGACCGGCTGGATCTGTGCGCGTGCCGACGTGGACGCGCTCGTCGATGCGCTCACGCAGAGCGTGCGCGCCGGGGCGCAGGAGTGCGAGCGCCGCGGCGCCGCCGGCGAGCGGCTCGCCCACGAGCGCTTCGCGTGGTCGGCGATCGCGCGTCGCACCGCCGCGCTGTACGAGGAGGTACTGGCGCGATGAACGTCCCCGCGCTCGCGCGATGAACGTCCACGGCCGCCCATATCCTTGGCGCGTGCTCGACCAGCCCGCAGCGGCCGCGGCATCGGCATGAGCCGAGCGGTGATACTCGCCGGCGGCGAGGGCACGCGTCTGCGCCCGTACACGACCGTGCTGCCAAAGCCGCTGATGCCGATCGGCGACCGGCCGGTGCTCGACATCGTCGTGCGCCAGCTCAAGGCGCACGGCTTCGAGCGGATCACGATCGCCACCGGCTACCTCGCCGAGCTGATCGAGGCGTTCTTCCGCGACGGCGAGCACTACGGCATCGCCATCGACTACTACCGCGAGCACGAGCCGCTCGGCACCGTCGGCGCGCTCGCGCTGATCGAGGGGCTCGCCGCGGACGACGTGCTGGTGATGAACGGCGACGTGCTCACCGACATCGACTACGGCGCGCTGCTCGAGCGCCACCGCGCGAGCGACGCCGCGGCGACGATTGCCACCAAGGAGCGCCAGATCCAGGTCTCGCTCGGCGTGCTGCGCTTCGGCGACGACGGCGACCCCACGCGCCTGACCGGCTACGACGAGAAGCCCGCGATCGACTACATCGCCAGCATGGGCGTGTACTGCTTCGCGCCGCGCGCGCTCGCGTTCATCGAGCCCGGCAAGCGCCTGGACTTCCCCGATCTGATCCTGCGGCTGATCGCCGCCGGCGAGGTCGTGCGCGCGTGGCCGAGCGACGACTACTGGCTGGACATCGGGCGACACGACGACTACGAGCAGGCGCAGGAAGAGTTCGAGTCGGTGCGCGAGCGGCTGATCCCGCCGGAGGTCTGAGCCGCTACGCGAGCGCGTCGCGCACGGCCTCGACGACCAGCTCGACTTCGCTCTCGTCCATCGACGAGCTGAGCGGCAGCGCGCAGTGGCGGTCGGCCACCTCGGTGGCCTGCGGCAGGCCGTCCGCGGGGGTGAAGCGGGTGTACTCGGTGAACTTGTGCAGCGCCGGGTACCAGGTCGTCTGGATGCCGCCGTCTTTGAGCCGGTCGCGGAAGCGGTCGCGCGTCTCGCGGTCGGCGAGCAGCACCGGGAAGGCGAAGTGCGAGGAGCGCTCGACGTCCTCGTCGGTGAACGGCAGCTCCAGGCCGGGAATCCCGGCGAGGCGCCCGCGGTAGGCGCGAACCATCGCGCGACGGTTGGCGATGCTCGCCTCCAAACGCGCCAGGCGGCTCAGCCCGAGCGCTGCGCGGGGCTCGTCGAGGCGGAAGTTGAAGCCGATGTCGACCACGTCGTAGGCGGGGTCGTGGCCGCGATGGCGGTCCCACGTGCTGCTGGTCATCGCGTGCGAGCGAAACAGCCGCACGCGCTCGGCCAGCTGCTCGTCGGCCGTCGTCACCATGCCGCCCTCGCCCACGCACAGCTGCTTCTTGGAGAAGAAGCTGAACGCGCCCAGCTCGCCCACCGTGCCCACCTGGCGGCCGCTGTCGTCCACGCGCGCGCCGATCGCCTGCGCACAGTCCTCGATCAGCAGCAGGCCACGCTCGTCGCACAGCGCGCGCAGCGCCGCCACATCCGCCGGGTAGCCGCAGAAGTGCACCGCCACGACCGCGCGCGTGCGCGGCGTGATGCGCCGCTCGACGTCCGCCGGGTCGAGGCTGAAGTCCAGCGGGCTGCGCACGTCGCACAGCACCGGCTCCGCGCCCACGTAGCGCGCGGCGCTGGCGCTCGCCACGAACGTGAACGCCGGCACGATCACCTCGTCGCCGGCGCCGATCCCCGCCGCCACGCACGCCAGGTGCAGCGCCGCTGTGCCGCTGGAGACGGTCACCGCGTGCGGCGTGCCGACGTAGCCGGCGAGCGCCTGCTCGAACGCTTTCGTGCGCGGGCCCATCGTCAGCCAGCCCGACTCCAGGCAGTCGAGCACCGCCTGCACGTCCTGCTCGGGGACCTCGATCTCGGTCAGCGCCACGCGCCAGTCACTCATCGCGCGACCGCCTCCGCCAGCGCCGTCACGACCCGATCCTGGTCCTCGTGCGTCATGTGCGGGTAGAACGGCAGCGTCAGCTCGGTTCGCGACGCGAGCTCGGTGATCGGCAGCGACACGCCCGGAAAGCGTTCGCGATAGGCGCTGAAGCGGTGGATCGACGGGTAGAAGATGCTCGTCTGGATGCCACGCTCGCGCATGCGGGCCGAGACATCGGCCTGGCGGCCGTCCTCGTCGATCATGATCGGGATCACGTAGCAGGAGGAGCCCGGCACGTCGGCGTCCTCGAACGGGACGATGATGCCCTCGACCTGCGCCAGCAGCGAGCGGTAGCGCACCGTCAGCTCGCGGCGGCGCTCGATTTCCGCCTCCAGCCGCCCCAGGCGCGAGAGCAGCAGCGCCGAGCGCGGCTCGTCGAGGCGGTAGTTGTAGCCGAGCCCGACCACGTCGTAGGTGTCGGTGCGCCCGCTGTGGCGATCCCAGGTGCCGCTGGTCATCGCGTGCGAGCGGCGCGAGCGCACGAACGCGGCGACCTCGTCGTCGTCCGTGCACAGCAGGCCACCCTCGCCGACCGACAGGACCTTGTTGGAGAAGAAGCTGAACGCGCCTGCCAGACCCCACGTGCCGAGCTTGCGCCCGTGCAGCGTCGCGCTCGGCGCGTGCGCCACGTCCTCGATCAGCGCGATGCCGTGTTCGTCGCACAGGACCTTCAGGCGATCGACTGCGGCGGGGTAGCCGGCGTAGTGCACCGCGCACACCGCCTTCGTGCGCGGCGTGATGCGCCGCTCCACGTCGTCGGGGTCGAGGCTCGGGTTCTTGCGCGAGACGATCTCCGCGAACACCGGCGTCGCGCCGCAGTACAGCGCCGCCGCGGCGGTCGCAGCGAACGTGAACGCCGGCACGATCACCTCGTCGCCCGGACCCGCGCCCGCGGCGAGATACGCGAGGTGCAGCGCGGCGGTGCAGCTGGAGACCGCGATCGCGTGGCGTGCGCCGAGCTGCGCCGCGAACGCCTCCTCGAACGCCGCCGTCCGCGGCCCCATCGTCAGCCAGCCCGAGCGCAGCGTCTCGGCGACCGCCTCCAGGTCCTGCGGCTGCAGCTGCAGGTCGAACAGCGGCAGCTCTGGGAAGGTCTCGGTGCTGGCCATCGGCGCGATCGCAGGAGGGAGGGGACGATTCCCGGACGCTCAGGGGATGTTCTTGTAGCGGGCGTCGAACGGATCGCCGAACGCCCCGGCGTCGAGCGCAGCGATGATCTCGGCGATGCCGTCGGGCACCGTCATCAGCGTCTCGAAGCCCAGCTCCGCGCGGATCTTGTCGAAGCTCACCTTGTAGTCGCGGGGGTCCTCGTCGCGCTTGACGTAGGAGACCCTGCCGCGGTCGATCTGCCTGCCGATCTCCTCGACGAGGTCGAGCTTGCGGTAGTTCTCGCCCGAGCGGCCCGCGTTGAACACGTTGTTCGCGACCTTCTCCTCCGGCGCCTGCAGCACCGTGAGCACGGCGCGGCCGGCGTCGCGCACGTGGATGTAGGGGCGCCAGAACTGCTCGCCGAAGACCTCCAGGTCGCGGTCGGCCCACAGTTCGCGCGTGAACTCGTTGACGGTCAGGTCGAAGCGCATGCGCCGGCCGACGCCGTACACGGTCGCGAAGCGCACGCACGTGGGTTTCAGGCCGCTGCCACCGCCGCCGCCGAGGATCAGCTTCTCCATGCTCACCTTCTGCTCGGCGTACAGCGACACCGGCCGCAGCTCGCCTTCCTCGGTGATCGGCACCGTCGGGTCGGCCATGCGGCCGTAGTTGGAGCACGTCGAGGCGAACACCAGGCGCTGCACACCCGCCGCGCCCGCGTCGGCGACGAGGCTCTCGGTGGCCTGCACGTTGACGTCGTCGGAGACCGCCGGGTCCAGCGCGCACGCCGGGTCGCCCACGATCGCTGCCAGGTGCACCACCGCGTCCGCGCCGTCCAGGGCGCGCCGCCGCGCGTCGGCGTCGCGGATGTCGGCGCGGATCACCTGCACGCCCGCCTGCTCCTGCTCGGCCGCGATGTCCTCCTGGCCGTGCAGCAGCGAGTCCAGGACGCGCACGTCATGCCCCGCCTGCAGTAGCTCTCTGACCAGCAGCGCGCCGATGTAGCCGCTGCCTCCGGTGACGAGCGTCGTGTTGCTCACGTGATGGTCCTCTCTGTCGTTGCTGGCCTGCTGTCTGGGTCACGCCGACTCGACGACCGCCGCCGCCGCTCGCAAGACCGCCGCCGGGCCATCGTACATGCGCCATCGGCACGCGCCCGAGTCCGCTTGAGCGCCGGGGATGCAGGGATACTGTCACTCCGGCTCGAACGGGGAAGCCCCATGCCGACCCTGGCTCGCGACACCACATCGCACCGCGCCGCGCGCGACATCGTCATGCAGATCGTCGTGCGCATCGCCAACCTCGCGCTCGGCGCGGTCGTCACGGCGCTCGTCGTGCGCACGCTCGGCGAGAACGGCTATGGCCAGTGGTCGACCAGCTTCGTCACGCTCGGGATGATCGGCTACCTCGCCAACTTCGGCATGGAGGGAGTCGTGCTGCGCGAAGCCGCGCGCGACCCCGAGCACGAGCACGAGTGGATCGGCGCGGCGATGATGCTGCGGCTGCTCGTGCTGCTCCCGGTGATGCTCCTGTCGCTCGGCTCGATCCTGCTCCTGCACCGCAGCCACGAGATGCTGGTCGCCGGCATCATCATGGTCGTGGCGATGCCGTTCGGCGGCGTCGGCGCCCTCGGGATGCTGTTCCAGCTGCGCGTCGACAACCGCGTGCCGATGCTCGTGCTGACGCTCAGGAGCGTGCTGTGGGGCGTCGCGGTCCTGGTCATCTACCTCGAACACAGCGGCATGGTCGCGCTCGCGATCGCGATGGTCTCCACCAACGCGGTCGGCTCGGTGGTGCAGGCGGTGGCGGCGCTGAAACTCGACGCGCGCGTGCCCCGACCCTCGCGCAAGCGCGTCATGCAGGTCGTGCGCGTCGGCGTGCCGATCGGCATCTCCGGCGTGCTGATCATCTCCTACGCGCGCATCGATCAGGTGATCGTGTACTCGATCGCCGGGACCAACGCGGCGGGGCTGTACGGCTCGGTCTACAACCTGCTCGACCAGGCGCACTTCGTTCCGATCTCCGTGCTGACGACGCTCTCGCCGGTGATCGCCGCAGCCTGGCCGGCCGATCGAGCGCGGCTGCTGCGCACGGCGCGGCTGACCGCGGAGCTGCTCGCGATCGCCTCCCTCGGCGGGCTCGCGTTCGCGATCGCAGCGGCGACGCCGGTCGTGCGCCTGATCTTCGGCGCGCAGTTCGTGTCCGCCGCGCCCGCGCTGCCGGTGCTCGGCGCGGCGTTCGTGTTCATCTCGTTCGGCTACCTCAACGGCAACCTGCTCGTGGTCCTCGGCCTGCAGCGGCGACTGCTGCGCATCAGCCTGCTCGCGCTGCTCGTGAACCTCTGCGGGAACCTGATCCTCGTGCCGCTCGTCGGCTTCATGGGGGCGGCGTGGATGACGCTGGCGACCGAGGTCGTCGTCTGCGCGAGCAGTCTCAGGCTGATCCTGCGCGAGCTCGAGCTGCCCCTGCCGAGGCCGGGGCGCATCGGCCGCACGGCGCTCGCCGCGGCATTGTTGACGGCTGGGCTCGACGCGCTGCGGCTGCTCGACGCGCCGCTGGCGGTGCTCGTGATCGCCGCCTGCGTGTGCTACCCGGCGCTGCTGTTCGGGCTGCGCGCGCTCGGGCTCGACGATCTGCGGGTGCTGCTGCGGCGCGGCACGCCCGCCTGATCTGAGTCCTCGACGATCGCGCGCAGGTGCTCGACCAGCCGCGGCAGCTGGCGGCGCGCGTCGTAGCGCTCCTCGCAGCGCTCCCGCGCACGGGCGCCCAGCGACGCCCGTGCCTGCGGATCGGCGAGCAGCGCCAGCAGCGACTCGCGCAGGGCGCGCGCATCGCCGCATGGCACCAGCGAGCCGGCGCGGCCGTCGTCGAGCAGGTCCGGGATGCCGCCCACGCGCGTGGCGAGCACCGGCGTGGCGCACGCCATCGCCTCCAGCACCGCCCACGGCACCGCGTCCGCGTAGGTCGGCAGGCAAAGCAGGTCGGCCTGCTGCTGGAGATCCAGCAGCTGCGGGTCGGACGGGCCGAGCCGGTGGACGCGCACGCCCGCGCGCTCGGGCACCGGCGCGGGGGTCACGAGGTCCAGCTCGACCTGCTCGCCGAGCTCGCCGGCGAGCGCCCCCAGGAGGTCCTCGCCGCCCTTGGCCGCGAACCGGCCCCCGACGAACAGCACCCGCAGGCGCTCGCGGGGGCGGCGCGCGGCCGGTCGGTAGCGCTCGAGGTCGAGGCCCGGATGGTGCTCGACCACGCGCGCGCCCGGCGCCGCGTGTTCGACCGTGCGGCGCGTCCACGCCGTCCACGCGAGCGTCAGCGCCGCGCGCTCGAATGCGCGCCGCTCCAGCACGCAGCTCGGCGCGATCGTGATCTCGGGGTGGCGTCGCTGCGCGGCCTGCCACGCCGGCATCGACCACCACTCGCGCACGGTCGTGTCGATCGACAGCGCGACCGGCACGGCGCGCATCGTCGCCGCCATCGTCAGCGCGATCGAGTGGCTGTGGACGTGCACCGCGTCCGCCGGCCAAGCGCGCAGCTCCTCGCGCACCGCCGCGCGCGCACGCAGCGCCTGGACGAGGTGCCAGCGCAACGTGCGGAAGTCCAGCCCGGCGCCGGCGAGCGGCCCGATCGGCCGCGTCGCGGCCGCGCGCGCCAGCCTGCCCATCGGCGTGAGCCCGGCGAAGCGCGCCTGCACGTCAGGCGCGAACGGCAGCCCCGTGCGCAGCGCCTGCTCGAGCTGGCCCTGTCCCATCACGTGGGTGCCGAGGTTGCCCTCGTTGAAGAACAGGACGCGCACTCAGCGGGCGCCCGCTATGCGCTGTGCCCCGCGCGCGTCGCGGACGCTCACCGCCGGCTCGCCCGGGGCGGTCGTCCCGGCGCCTCGCGGCGCTCGCGCCCATTCGCGCGCTGTCGCGCCGTCTTCCCACGCGCCGGCGCGATGGGGGTCCTCGAGTGTCTCGGGGAGCTCGAGCACCCAGCGCTCATGCACCGCGGCGAGCGCGTCGTGGAGCTCGGGCGCGCCCGCGAAATCGCGCGCGTCCAGCGGCTCGGACACGTCCGTCCACACGCGCGCGCCCACGCGCCGGGCGCGCAGCGCCAGCACCAGCGCGCCGGTCTGGTGGGCGAGCTCGGCGCTGCCGCGGGCGAGCATCACCGGCTTGCCGAGGAACTGCGTACGCCGGCTGCCGGGCATGTCGAAGTACATCAGCACCATCTCCCCTTGCTCGAGCAGCGCCTTCGCGACGGCGAAGCCGCCCGCCGAGGAGGCCAGCCGCTCGTTCCTGTCGGCGATGCCCCTGCGCCAGCGGGCCAGGCGCCGTCCCCAGTAGTCGGGGGTGGGCTGCGCGAAGAACCACGGCGCCGCCACCACCACCGGGCTGCACCCGAGCGACGTGAGCGCCGACATGTTCAGGAAGTACGGTCCCAGATGGCAGGCGCTGAGCAGCAGCCGGCGCTCCGAGGACAGCGCCAGCCGCAGGTTGGCCGCGGAGGCTGCGTCGACGCTCACGGTTCGCCACGGCTGCCAGAAGAGCGCCCGCTGCGCGTGCTCGTCGATCAGGCGCAGGCGCGCGAGCGCGTCCACCTCTCCGGCGCGAGCGGTCCCGCTCACGATCGCGTTCGTCGCCTCGAGCGCGCGCTCGCGCTCCTCGGGATCCCGCCACGCCGCTGCGCCCTTGGCGAGGGCCCTGCGCACGGCCAGCGGCGTCGGCAGCAGGCGGCGCAGCGCGGTCGAGGTCTTCAGGCGCACCGGCAGGGGCGCCGGCGGTGTCGCGGGCGCCCCTCGCGGCAGCCTGGCCGCTGCGACGGTCGCGGACAGATCGCGGGTCTCTGGCGCCGTCATGTGCGCTCTATGTAATCACGCGCTCTGGCTGGAGCCAGGCCGTATGGCTGCATCGATGAGTACCTTCTAGCCGGTGCGCATCCTCGTCACCTCCACGCTCTACCCGCCGGTGGCGGTCGGCGGCTACGAGGTCGAGTGCTCGGGCGTGGTCGAGCGCCTGCGCGAGCGCCACGACGTGCTCGTGCTGACCAGCGACGAGGCTCGCCGCAGCATCCCTGCGCAGGACGGCGTCAGGCGCGAGCTGCGCCGCCTGACGCCCGACGAGCGCGGAGCGCTGCGCGCCCCCGCCGCGGCGCTCGGCGCGGTGCGCTCCGCGCGACGCGCGCTCGCGTGGGAGCCGGACATCGTGTATGCGTGGAACGGCTCCTCGATCCCTCAGGCCGCCCTGAGGGTGCTCGCCGACAGCGACGTGCCGCTCGCGTTTCGCGTCTGCGAGCACTGGTTCGGTGGCATCTTCGTGGCCGATCAGTTCATGCGCGAGCTGCTGCCCGCCAGGCGCTCCCCGGCGCGCGTGGTGTGGGCGGCCGGCTGCCGGGCCGTGAATCGGCTGCCGTCCATGCGCCTGGACCCGCGGGCGCCGCTGCGCACCGCGATCTCGTGGAACTCCGAGGCGATCAGGCGCATGGTCGAGGTGCGGCCGTTCATCGAGCCGGTGCTCGAGCGCGTCGGGCACTCGGTCCCGCGCCACGGCGACCTCTACGCGGCGGTCGTCCGCGAGCCGGCGCCCGAGCCGGAGATCCTGTTCCTCGGGCGCGTCACCCCCTACAAGGGCGTCTCCGTGGCGATCGAGGCGCTCGCGCTGCTGCGCTCCGCGCACGGTGTCCCCGCCCGCCTGGTCGTGGTCGGTCCCGAGGACAGCGACCACGGCGCCGAGATGCGCGCGCTGGCCGAGCGCCTGGGCGTCGCCGAGCAGGTCAGCTGGCGGGGGTCGTGCGCGCCCGAGCAGATCGCCGCTGCGCTGGCCCGCGCGCACGCGCTGATCGTCTCATCGGTGTGGGAAGAGCCGTTCCCGCTGGTCACGATCGAGGGCGCGTTGGCGCGCGTGCCGCTCGTAGCCTCAGACGTCGGCGGGATCGGTGAGGGGATGCGCGACGAGGAGCACGCGCTGCTGTTCCCCCGCGGCGACGCCCGCCTGGCCGCTGCGGCGCTCGCGCGCACGCTGAGCGAGCGCGAGCAGACCGACGCGCGCGTGCAGCGCGCCCACGCGCGCGCCCAGGAGTTCCGGCTCGGGCCCTATTTGGACGAGCAGGAGCGCTTCGTCGTCGACGCGCACGCCGCGCTCACAGACGCCGCGCTCACAGGAAGTCGGCCAGCGCGCTCGCGTCCACACCCGGTATCGCCAGCGCCCTGACCAGGCGCTCGGCGACCTTGCGCCAGGTGAACAGGCGCGAGTGCTCGCGCGCGAGGCCGCCGAGGCGCCGCGCGGTCTCGGGGTCGGCGAGCGCGAGCATCGCCCCGTAGATCTGCTCGGCGTCGTGCGGGTCCACGACCAGCCCGCCGTCGCCGATCATCGTCGCCGCGCCGCCGTCGCTGCCGCCGATCGACGGCACGCCGGCGCTGGCGGCCTCCACGTAGACGATGCCAGCGGGCTCGTGCAGCGAGGGCATCACGAAGGCGGTCGCCGAGCGATACAGCGCCGCGAGGCGCTCGCGATCGCCCGGGCTCGTGCGCGACAGCGGCCCGTGCGCGACCACGCCGGGCGCGTGTACGGGGGGATGGCCGCCGACGAGATCGAGCCGGGCATCGGGATGCCGCTCGCAGACGCGGCCGAAGGCGCTCAGCACCGCCGGCCCGTTCTTGCGCTCCCAGTCGACTCCCACGAACAGGTAGCGCGGGCTGCTCCAATCGCGCGGCGCCACCTCCGCGGCGGGGTGGTTCTGGCCGTTGCCGACCACGAACACGCGCTCGGCCGGGATCCCGTAGCTGCCGACGATGCTCTGCGCGACCCAGTGGGTGGTGCAGCAGCAGGCGACGCTCGCCTCATACACGCTGCGCTGGCGCTCGGCATAGCGCTGGATGTCGCGCTCGGAGAGCGCCTGCAGGTGCGGCCACGGATAGCTCCGATGGGCCTGCAGCACGGTTGAGTCCTCGAACGTGACCAGCCGCGGGCCCGCGGGCAGCCGCAGCTCGCAGCCGCGCTGCACGATCCCGTCGAGCGTTCCGGCCGCGGCCAGACGCCGGCGCAGCAGCCGGTTGCGCGCGGCGATCGTCGGGCGCCCGAGCTGCGCCGCCGCGTGCACGCCCTTGGCCGCCCGCCGCGGATCGCGCACGTCTCGCGGTCGCATGCGCGCGGCGACGCTCGCGAGGTGGGCGGCTCGCCCCAGCCGCGGCGGCAGCTCGCCGCTCAGCGGGACGGCCTGCGCGACCACCTCGCCCAGCGCCTCGAACATCGACCCGCAGACTCCCGAGTCCAGCTCCTTGTCGCGAGGATCGAACGCGGCGGCGACGCCAATGCGCAGCGACAGGGGCGGGAGCATCGGTTGGCCGGCGATGATATAGGCGCGCCCGGCGGCGTCGGGCGCCCGCCCGCGGCGGGCACGGTCGGTGAAGCGCGCAGACGCCCGCCGGTCCTTCAAGGGTTCTCGCGCGACCGCCGATATCAGTGGACGTATGAGCGCAACCGCTTCGGTCTGCCGCCGGGAGCGACGTATCATTGAACGGGTGCCCTGCACGATCGCAGCAGCCGGATAGCCGTGGCCGATCTCGATCCCCTCACCCCAGCCGCCACCGCCCCCGCGGTCTCTCCGTTCGAGCTGTTGTCGGTCCTGTGGCGGCGCAAGGTGATCGTGATCACCGTGGTGCTCGTCAGCGTCGCGCTCTCGGTCGCTCTGTCGCTGCGCTCTCCCAAGCAGTACTCCGCCTCGGCCCAGCTGCTGTTCCGCGAACCCGGCTTCACCCAGGCGCTGTTCGGCAACAGCCTGTTCTCCACCGGCCAGGAGGAACCGCAGCGCACGACCCAGACGAGCATCGACGTGGTGACCTCGCTGGCGGTGGGCACGGAGGCCGAGAGCCTGCTGAAGATCAAGGAACCGGTCAGCTCGCTGGTCGAATCGATCACCGTGAGCCCCAACGCGGACGCGGACATCGCCACCATCCAGGCCACCCGCTCCAGTCCCGAGGAAGCGGCCGCGGTGGCGAACGCGTTCGCCGAAGGCTACATAACCTATCGCCGCCAGACCGACAGGAACACGATCTCCCAGGCCGAAGAACTCGTCACCCAGTCGATGAAAACCGCCTCCGCGGCCGAGCAGGCCAAGCTCACCGAAGAGCTGCGCCAGCTGAGCGAGATGCGCTCGCTGCAGACCGGCGACGCCGAGGTGATCGCCCACGCGGAACCCGACCCGACGGCCGTCTCGCCCAAGCCCAAACGCGACGGCATCCTCGGGTTCGTCGTCGGGCTGTTCCTCGGCGCGGGGCTCGCGCTGCTGGTCGACTTCCTCGACCGCCGGCTGAAGACGATCGACGACTTCGAACGCGCATGCCCCGACTACCCGATCATCGCCAGCGTCCCGCACACGCCGCCGGGCGTCGTCGCCGCGGCGCAGCTCGCCGGCCCGATCGGCGAGTCCTACCGCATGCTGCGCGAGGGCCTGCGCTTCCTCGACCCGACCGGGCGCGCGCGCTGCTTCGTGGTAACGAGCGCCGAGGAGAGCGAGGGCAAGAGCACCGTCGCGGTCAATCTCGCGCTGGCGCTCACCGCCAGCGGCACGCGGGTGATCCTCGTCGAGGCCGACATGCGGCGCCCGGCGGCGGCCGGCCAGCTCGGGATCCCCCGCCACCTGCCGGGCCTCTCCGACACGCTCGTCTCAAGCGGCGAGCTCGACGAGTTCCTCGTGAGCATCGAGGACGAGCCCAACCTCGTGGTGATGCCCAGCGGCACGATCCCGCCGAACGCCGCCGACCTGCTCAGCGTCGGTCGCATGGGCGAGCTGCTGTCGCTGATGCGCGAGTCCGCCGACGTCGTGATCGTCGACTCGCCGCCGCTGCTGCCAGTCGCCGACACGCGCGTGCTGCTGCGGCTGTCGGAGGTCGACGGTGTGATCATGGTCGCGCGCGGATCCTTCAGCAGGCGCGATCGCGTCAAGGCGGCCAGCCGCGTGCTCGCCCAGAGCGGCCGGCGCGTGTTCGGGATGGTGCTCACCGAAATGAAGTCCTCGACGGCGAGCGGCTACTACTACTACGACGAGCCCAGCCAGCCCAGCGGGCGTTCGCGCCAGCGCGGCGTCAGGTCGCCGGCCTGAAGCCGGCGACCGCCGCGAGTGGGCAGATCGCTTCTGGGTCTGCGCGCGGGTCGCGCGATGCGCCCGACGCGGGTCGATAGGACCCCTCCCATCGCACCCATCAGCAGGTCGAGCTGCGCCCAGTAGAAGCTGTCGTAGAAGGCCGCCACGACCGCCATGCCAAGGATCCCCAGCGCGAGCGCCAGCTCGTAGGTCGGAGTCGCCCGCAGGCGCAGGCAGCGGGCGAGCACGCGCAGCGCGACGGCGATCGGGATGAATGCTGCGATCAACCCCACCAGGCCCATGTCGACCCCGACCGACAGGTAGCCGTTGTCGACAGCCCCGATGTTCGTTTTGTTGGCCGATTCCTTCGCGGAGAAGCCCGGTTCTTCGGCTCCGAAGAACGGCCGTTGGCCGATCGCGTGGATGCCATAGCTGTAGCTGAACTGCCGGTGGGTCACCGACTGGCTCGAGGCGACCTTCGCGTTCAGCTTTTCTTCGACCAGCCGGTGCAGCGAGCTCGTGCCCAGGATCAGCGCCGCGAGCACGACCACGCCCGCCCCGATCGCGCGCAGAGCCGCGTAGTTGCCGGCTCTGGCCTGCAGGATCGCCACCACGATCAGCACCACCGTCACCGCCACCCACGAGCTCCGCGACTGGCTGAAGATCAGCATCGCCACGCTGGCGGCGCCGATGCCGGCGGCGAGCAGCCGCGAGCGCCGGAAGGCGAACAGCAGCGCGCCCGGCAGCAGGCCCGCGACGAGCGCGCCGTAGGTGATCGGGTAGCCCGAGAAGTAGCCCACCCTGGCCGACGGCGCGCGCACGTATGCGTCGGCGCCCAGCAGCAGCAGGATCACGAGGCCAGCGAACGAAGCGGCCAGCCAACCGCCGCCGTCGCCGAAGCGCCGCGCGCACAGGAACGAGACGCCGATGAACAGGTAGCCGACGATGCCGGACTGGATCAGCGCCGAGATGCCGTGGAGGTTCTCGTGGATGAGGATCGCGAGACCCAGGAACAGGACCCCCATCAGCAGCGCGGCGCGGCTCGGACGCGTCCTGCGCCCGCCGAGCGCCAGCGACCACAGCCACGGTGCCAGCGGCGCCGCCGCGACGGCCGCGCACAGCACCTTCTGCTTGACGACCGGCGGCGCGGCTTCTTCGACGATGAACGGATACCAGGGCGCGACCGCGACGATCACGATCGCCCACGGGAACGCGCGCTCGCCAAGCATCGCCAGGCCGAGGATCGCGACGACGATCACCGACAGGAGCACCGCCGTGCTGGGCTGGCGGTGGACGAGCGCGCCGCCGAGCAGTCCCAGCAGCAGGGCGCCCGCGAGCAGCACCGGCGGGCGTGCCAGTGCGCCCGCCGCCTGGTCGCGCAGACCGCGCCTGGATTCGTAGGACATCAGTGGGAGCCCTCGCCGACGCTCACACGCGCATGATGATGCATGGCGCCGACGCGGCCGGGAGGTTGGGCCTGAGGGCCTGGAGCTGTGGCGCCGACGCGGCCGGGAGGGAGTCCCGGCCGCGTCCTGGCGCGTGTGGCGACGCGGGCGACGAGCGCCCCGCGTCCCCTACTTGAACGCGGCGAGCGCGTTGTAGGAGAGCTTGTGCGTGCCCGAGGCGCTCTCGATGCCGTACCAGTCGTTGGTCCCGTAGTCGCGATAGTTGAAGATCGTCACGTCCTGGATGTAGCCGGTGCCTTTGGCCCAGTCGATGAAGTTCGTGATGTTCTGCGCCTGTTCGGCTTCGGTCCACTGGAACGAGTCGCCGGTCGATGGCTGACCGACGGCCGTGGGCCAGCCCACCTCGGTGATGTAGATCGGCATGTTCGGCTGCTGCGCATGCGCCTTTTCGATCTGTTCACGATCGCCGAGCGCGGAGTGCGTGCGGTTGCTCGTGCCGCCGTAGGAGTGCAGCGTGACGCCGTTGATGTAGCTGCCCACGTTCGGTTCCGCGGCCCACATCTCCTGGCCCCACGTGGTCGGCCCCTCGCCGCCGTCGTAGGAGGCGAGGATCGCCGGGTGGTTGGCGCCGAAGTTGGCGACGAACGCTTCGTGCACGACCTTCAGCAGGCGGTCGTACGCCGCGGCGTTCGCCGAGTCGCCGGCGCTCGATCCCCAGCCGATCCACTGGTTGCCCGGCTCGTTGAGGACCTCGACCGCGGCGATCTGGGGGTTGGCCTTGACCTCGGCTACGGCCTTCGCCGCCCATTCGGTCGCGTTGACGGCCGCCACGCCGCCGCTGTTGTACGGCCCGGCCATGTCATCGATCACCTTCAGGCCGGCTGCCGTCCAGCCGGAGATGCTCGAAGGCGATTCCAGGCGCACGTAGCTCGCGGCGCCGGCGATGTCCGAGGCGAAGCTCGACGGCCAGCCCCCGGCGTCAACGCCGACCCACATCGGACCCGTGAGCAGCGAGCCGGACGGCGTTTCTTCCGGTTTTTCCTTTTCCGATTCTTTTGCGGGCGGAGGCGGCGGAGGCGTTTCGGCTGGGTATGCGATCGCGACTTCGGTCGACCAAGCGCTGCCTTCGACCGCCGTGCGCAGGCTGTAGTGCACGGTCACCCCCGGTACGGCGCTCGGCGTGACCGAGGTGCCGCTGACCTCCGTGAACTTTTCTTCCTTGCCCGGCGCTTTGATCGCGAGCACGTACGTGCTCACGCCGCCCACGGCTTTCCAGGAGATCGTCTCGCCGGAGACGCTGAGCGTGGGTGCGGCCTGCGTTTCGACCGGCGGTTTTTCGGCCGGTTTTTCCACCGGTTTTTCCACCGGCGGGGTTTCGACGGGCGTTTCGCTGGCGTTCGGGTAGGCGATCGCGCGTTCGCTCGCCCACGCGCTGCCGTTGACGGCGGCGCGAACGCTGTAGCGCACGGTGACGCCCGGCACCGGCGGCGGTGTGATCGAGCTGCCGGTGACGGTCGAGTACTGGTCGGCCTGGCCGGGCACCTTGCGAACGAACACGTAGCTGCCCACGTTGTCGACCCGGTTCCAGCTGAGGCTCTCGCCGGACACGGTGATCGTGGGCGCCGGCACGGTGGCGGAGCCGCCGCCCCAGCTGGCGCTCTTAGCGCTGGCGGTGTCGCTGGCGATCTTCGAGAGCGAGCGCTCGGCCGCCTTCAGCCGGTGACCAGCCCGCTGCAGCGCGCCGCGCGCGCCGTTGCACGCGCTGGGCCGTGAGGAGTGGACGGCAAGGCAGCGCCTGAGCGCCTTCGCGTCGGCGACCAGCGTGCGGTCGGCTGCGGTGCTGCGGCTGGCGGCGAGCGCCAGCGCGTGGGGCACGACGCGGCTCGCGGTGGCGCGGACGCGACCGGAGGCGGCGGCTGCGACGGTCGTGACGCCGATCGCCGGAAGCGCCAGACAGACCGCCACCGAGAGGAGCGTCAGCTTCCTCAGTGCGCGGGTGGGACGAATTCGAGTCCTTGTCATGCCTTCTCCTTAGGTGGCCGGGCTGTCTGCTTGAGACCCCTGGCTTTGCGGATCCGCCTCGCGACGGAGGTGCCTTTGTCTGGATGTGGCAAAGACGCGGCTGCGCGTTCTCCCCCGAAGGCGATGCGCACGCGCCTTTACTTGAAAGCTGCACGGGATCTTTCGGAGCGGGGCCGCTGTGGGGTGAGCGGCCCGCTGGGCGCTGGACGCATATCCATCCGCCGGGAGGGCGGGTCAGGCGGGGGCGAGCAGCGCGCTGAGCGCCTCGATCGAATAGCGCTCGGCGGCGAGATCGCGCCCGCTGCGGGCGAGCTCGGGCGCGCCGTCGCGCAGCACGCGCGCGAGCGCCGCGGCGAACGCCTCGGCTGTGTCCGCGACCAGGCAGTGCTCGCCATCGCGCACCTGCAGGCCGGCGACCGCGCGCGGCGTGGCGATCACCGGCAGTCCGTAGGCGAGCGCCTCGATCAGCTTCAGCGGCGTGCCCCCGCCCTGCAGCAGCGGCACGACCGCGCAGGAGGCGCCCGCGTAGGCCTGCGCGAGATCCTCGACGAAGCCGAGCGCCTCCACGCGCGCATCCTCGCTGGGCGCCCGCTCGAGGCCCGCGCCGACCAGCGCGAGCCGCGCGTCGGGCAGCTGCGCCCACACGCGCGGGAAGACCTCCTCGAGCAGGAAGCGCAGGCCGAGGCGGTTGGGCTCGTAGGTGAAGTTCGCCACGAACAGCGCGCGGCGCGCGTCCACGCGCGGCGCGACGGGCGCGATCGCCGCGACGTCGACGACGTTGGGCGCGTAGCGTAGGCGCGCCGATGGGCACAGCGCGCGAGCGCCCTCGAGGTCGCGCTCGCTGACCATCCACGACTCCGCCGCGCGCGCGAGCAGCTTCCGCTCGAAGCGCCGCAGCGCGCGCACGTGGCGCCCGCCCACCCCGCCGAGCTCGCCGCGGAAGCCGGACTCGAGATTGTGCGCGTTGTAGATCACCGGGCGCCGGCGCGCCAGCGTTCGTAGGGCGGCGGCGGCGATCGGGCCGTCGGCGATCACGCGACCGCGGTCCTCCGCGCCGGCGAGCGCGCCGGCGTGCCGCGCGAGCTCGGGCGAGATCCCGCGCGCGAACCCGTCGGGCACGCCTGCCACGCGTGCGCCAGCGTAGGCAAGTGCGCGTCTGGCGCCGCGCGAGGGCAGCGCCTCGTGCAGGACGATCCGCGGGATCGCGCGGAAGGCCGCGTCGGGCTCCGCCGCGCCGAAGCGCACGTAAAGCAGGTCGAGCCCGCGGTGCGCCGCCAGGGCGCGGGCGACGCCGTAGGTGCGCACCGCCTGGCCGCTGCGCAGCACGGGCGTGTGCGTGGTGACGAGCAGGTCCCTCACAGGGCGTCGATCGCCGCGGCGATCTCCTCCAGGCGCCTGTCCCACGAGTGCGCCGCCGCCGCGCGCGAGCGCGCGGCGCGGCGCTCGGGGTCGTCCTGCGCGAGCGCCTCGTCCAGCAGCGCGGCGATCCCCTGCGCATCGGCGGCGCAGCGGACGCCCTCGACGCCGGCGAGCGCGGGCAGCGGCGTGGCGATCACCGCCAGCCCCGCCGCCATGTACTCGTACACCTTCATCGGGAAGATGCTGTCGGTGAGCTCGTTGCGCGCATAGGGGATCAGGCCGGCGTCGGCCGCGCGCAGGACCTCCGGCAGCTGCGCGTACGCGCGCGGCCCGAGCAGGTGGATGTTCGGCTCGGCGCTCAGCACGGAGACGTCCGCGTCGGGTTCTCCAGGGCCGATCGGGCCGACGAGCGCGAACGACCACGAGCGCCGCAGGCGCGCCAGCTCGACCAGCAGCCCGATGTCCAGCTTGAGCGCCACGATTGCGCCCGTGAACACGATCCTGGGCGCAGGCAGGGCGGCCATCTGCGGGTCGAGCGGGGCGGGCGGGCTGGGGCGCAGCGCCTGCGAGAACAGCTCCGTGTCGGCCACGTTGGGCGCGTAGAGCACGTTGGCGGAGAGCGTGCGCATGCGCTCGGCCAGCGCCGGCGCGCTCGCCAGCACGAGGTCGGCGCGCGCGGCGAAGCGCGTCTCGGCCGCGCGGAAGCTGGCGGTGTCGATGCGCTCGTGCGCGGCGATGTCATCGACGCAGTGGTAGACGACCAGCGACGGCGCCAGCGCGTCGATCAGCGCCTCCGCCTGCGGCACGTACGCCCACAGGATCGGCTCTCGCAGGCCGAGCCGGCGCGCGGCGCGGCGCACGAGCGCCGGCAGCAGGCGCGCGTTCAGCGCGCGCACCAGCCGGCTGCGGTGCAGCGGCACGACCAGCGGCGAGAGCACGTGCAGCCCGTCGCGTTCGCGCGGCGGCGCGAGGCCCCGTCGCAGCCGCCGCACGATGCGCGCGAGGTCGCGTCCCGCAAGCTGCGGCCGGCGCAGGCCGAGCGACTCGACGAACAGCACCCGGTTCTCGCGCGCCAGGCGCGCCATCAGATGATGCTGATTGGTCCACAGGTCCGTATCCCAGTCGGCGAATCCGACGCACACTATGTCGCGGTCGCGCAGCGCAGGCGGGTCGGGCATCGGCGCCATGATCCCAGGCGCCGGGGCGTGTAGTCTCGCGTCGGTGCCAACCGCAGGCCTCGACGAGCTACGCGAGCGCTTCGCGCGCGTGGCCGTGGTGCACGACTGGCTGACGATCCCCGGCGGCTCAGAGCAGGTGGTCCTCGAGCTGCTGGAGATGTTCCCGCAGGCGGAGCTGTTCACATCGGTGTACGACCCCGCGCCGTGGCCGGCGCAGATCACCGAGCGGGTCGTCCACAGCTCGTTCCTCAGTCGCATACCCGGCGCTGCGCGCCACTATCCGAAGCTGCTGCCGTTGATGAACCGCGCGTTTCGCTCGTTCGACCTGAGCGGCTTCGACCTCGTGCTGTCCAGCAGCCACGCGTGCGCCAAGAACGTGCGCACGCCGCCGGGGACGCTGCACGTGTGCTATTGCCACACGCCGATGCGCTACGCGTGGGAGGAGGGCTTCCTCGAGGGCGAGGAAGTCGGGCGCGCGCTGCGGCTGGCGTTGCCGCCGCTGCTGGCGCGCCTGCGCCGCGAGGACCTCGCGGGGGCCGCCGGACCGGATGCGTTCGTCGCCAACTCCCAGCACGTGGCCGAGCGCATCGAGCGCTACTACGGACGCTCGGCCGAGATCGTGCACCCGCCGGTGGACGTCGAGCACTTCCTCGGCCTCGAGCGCGAGCCGGCGTGCGACTACTACCTCGTGTTCGGCCGCGTCGTCCCGTACAAGCGCGTGGACCTCGCCGTGGCTGCGTGCGCGCGCCTGGAGCGGCCGCTGAAGGTCGCCGGCGACGGGCGCGCGCTGGAGGCCGTGCGCGAGCAGGCGGGCGCGGCCACGGAGTTTCTCGGCAAGGTCTCCCAGGCCGAGCGCGACCGGCTGCTGGAAGGCGCCCGCGCGCTGCTGTTCCCGGGCGAGGAGGACTTCGGGATCGTGCCCGTCGAGGCGCAGGCGGCGGGCGTGCCGGTGATCGCCTACGGGATCGGGGGCGCTGCGGAGACCGTGCTCGACGGGCGCACCGGGGTGCTGTTCGCCGAGCAGGGCGTGGACGGTCTCGCGGGGGCGATCGAGCGCTTCGAGGGCCTCGAGCTCGACTCCGAGCAGGCGCGCGAGAACGCCAGGCGCTTCAGCCGCGAGCGCTTCCGCGAGGAGATGGCGGGCGCGATCGATCGCGCCTCGCGCTGGTAGCGTCGCCGGCTGGGCACGCCGCCCGCGCGGAGCCGGTCGACGGATGTAGTGTTCGCCGCATGCAGGAGGTGATCCCGGGCGTCTTTCACTGGACGGCGGTGCACCCGAACATCCACGCGGAGGTCTCCTCCTACTGGCTGGAGGAGTCGGGGGTGCTGATCGACCCGCTGGTGCCGGTGCAGGAGGGCCTCGAGTGGTTCGCCGCCCGCGCCGCCGCGCCCGCGGCGATCCTGCTGTCCAACCGCCACCATTACCGCCATTCCGATCGCTTCGCTGAGCGCTTCGGCTGCCCGGTGCTGTGCAACAGCCTCGGGCTGCACGAGTTCGCCGACGGTCGCGCGGTCACCGGCTTTGACATCGGCGCGGAGCTCCCGGGCGGCGTGCGCGCGTGCGAGCTCGGTGCGATCTGCCCGGACGACACCGCGCTGCACATGCCCGCCAAGCGCGCGGTGGTGCTGGCCGACGGCGTCGTGCGCGGGGGGCCGTACGGCGGCTCGGGACCGCTGGGCTTCGTCCCGGACGTGCTGATGGACGACCCTCCCGCCACCAAGCGCGGCCTGTTGGCGGCGTGCGCGCGGCTGCTCGCCGAGCTCGACTTCGACCGCCTGCTGCTCGCGCACGGCGGGCCCGTGATCGGCGACGGGCGCGTGCTGCTGCAGGACCTCGTCGACTGCGGCGGACGCACCGCGTTCGAGCTCTAACTAGCCGGTGGTCGCGAAGCGCAGGTACTGCGTGGCCCCGGTGGCGCCCGAGCGTGCGATCGGCGTGGCGCCGAGGCGGTAGTCGCCGGGGGAGAGCCCGGCGAGGCTCAGCGTGACGTCGTCGGCTCCCGCCCGCGCCGGCGCTTTCAGCGTGATCTTCGTGGGGATCCAGCGATCGCAGGTTCTCGCGCCCCGCCTGCAGTGGTGGCTGACTGTGCGGTGATAGACGACCAGCTCGACGGTGCCCGCCTTGGAGAGCGTGTAGGCGACGAGCAGCCTGTGAGTGTGCGCGGCGTTGCGCGAGATCTCGGCGCGGATGCGCAGCTTCGTGAGGGTCGGCGGCGGTTCCCTGGTGGCTGTGAACGGGCTGATGCCGCCCAGCGGGGTGACGAGGCCGGTGCCCGTCGTCGTCCCGGACGGCGCACCCGCCACGACGCCTTCGCCGCTGAACCTGACTTCGCGCACCCCGGTCGAGTTGTGTTCGCCGTTGATCGGCCACGAGTCGGTCGCGGGTCCGGTACCGGTAGGTGTGAACTTCACCGTCTCGGTCACGCTTTCGCCGGGCGCGATCGTTGTGCCCTCCGAAAGTTCTGTGGTAGCCGTAAAGGCGCCCCCGATCGGGGGCTTGGACTTCGTGATGGCGACGGCGAGCCCGCCGGTGTTGGTGATCGTGAAGCTCCTGCTCTCGCTGGAGCCGACGGGCACCTGGCCATAGTCGATCGATTCGCCGTCGACCTTCAGTGCCCCGGGCAGGCCTGCGCTTCCGGAGAGGCCGACGGCTTCGTCGCCGCCGGATGTTTTCAAGCCGATTTCACCGCTGAACGTGCCCGTGGCCTCGGGTTCGAAGGTAATGGTCACGAACACCGCTTCGCCGGGTGCGAGCTCGGAGCCGGCTTCCGGCGGGTCCTTGGTAGCGAACGGCGCGACGGGCAGGTTCACCTGTTCGATCGTCAGCGGCGCGCTGCCGACGTTGCGAAACACGGCGGTGGCGGAGGTGGGTTCACCGACGGCGGTGCCCGGGAATGTCACGACCAACGGCGAGGCTTCCAGCTTCGCCCCCAGCACGCGCCCGACGCCGGAGAGCCCGAAGTCGACGGTGGCGTTGGTGCTGGTGGTCGCCGTCAGCGTTCCTCCGATCGGCCCGGAGCCGCTCGGCGTGAAGGTGATCGGCACCTGGACGGCTTCACCGGTGGCGAGGGTCGCGGGCAGCGCATGCGACGCCGTCCCGATCGTGAACTGGGACGAGCTCGAGGCGAGCGTGGAGAGCGTCAGCGGTTCGGTGGCGGTGAGCGTGAGCGTCTTTTCGGAGGAGTCGCCGACGGTCGTCGTCGGGAACGAGGTCGCCGACCCGGCGAGGATCGGCGTGACCGGCGAGCCGAACGCGATCACATGTCCGTCGCGGGTGCCCACGTACAGCCGCCCGCCCCCGACGCCCGGTATCGCGAACTTCGCCGAGGTGCCGATCGGGGCGCTCCAGCGCAGAACCGGCTTTTCTTCCACCGGGATCGGGTCGTATGCGCGCAGCTGGGCGCCTTCCCCGGTGCCGTTGGGCGCCCACACGATCCACACGAGCGCCGAGCCCGGTTCCGTTTCGTTGGAGGTGATCACCGGCGCGCTGGAGGAGAAGCCGAACGCTTCGGCGGAGGTCCCCTGCAGCGAGAGCGTGGGCATGTCGGTGCCGGAGATCCCGTACTGGTAGACGCGCAGGTTGCCGGAGGAGCCGGTGCCGCTGGTGCCGGCCGAGGCGGTGGGGATGTAGACCCAGCCGCCTTCGCCGGGCCACACGCCCGGCCGCGACCAGACGCCGCCGTAGGGGCCGAGCCGCTGCACGACTTCGTCGGAGCCCGACGGGCCCTGGCCGATCCCGCCGAGGTGGTCGCGGTTGAGCAGGTACACGTAGCCGTCCTTGCCGACCGCGACCGCGAGGTGCGGGATGGCGGGCGTGCCGAAATATTCTTCGGGCAGACCGGTGACGCCGCCGGAGGCGAAGTCGGCGTCCCACGTGTCCAGGTAGGTGGCGTTGTATGGGGCGAAGAAGTCCACCGGCTTCAGCGAGCCGTCCGGCTGCACGTCCAGTCGGACGATCGACTCGCCGAGATCCGTTGGCGGCTTGTCTCCCGGCGTCGGCGTCGACGGTGCGCCGCCGTTTCCGGTGCTCAGCAGGATCGTGCCCGGGCCGTCGGAGGTCAGGCCCGCGCCAGACTGCCAGATGCCGGCGCCGTCGCCGGTCTCATCCGCGACCCACCTTGCCTTGACAGCGCCCGCGGTCGAGACGCCGAACACCCAGCCCTGCCATGGCGTGGTGTCGCAGTCGGAGCCGAACGCCGCATAGACGACGCCTTCCATCAGCAGCAGCCCTGGGCGCTGCAGCTCGGTCTTCGGGTGGAACTGCTGGCCGGCCGCGTTCTGGGCGGTGCCGCTCAGCGGCACCGGAAAGCCGGGCTCCTGCGCGCCGGTGGACGCATTGACGGCGTCCATGAACCACTCCGGTTCCCTTTCCTTTTCGCGGTAGGTCTTGTATGTCAGATACGCGACGTCGGTTTCCTGGTCGATCACCGGGGTCGCGGTGACGCCGACCTTCGGGGCGAGGTCGGCGCAGCTGATTTCGCTGGGGTTCCAGGGTTCGCCGAGATTCTCCGACCAGTCCACGGCACCGGTGGCCGGGTTCAGGCCATAGAGGTCGTTCTCCTCCGTAGCGACGAACAGCGTCCCCTCACTGAGCAGCGGCTGCGCGTACACCTGGCCTTGAACGGGCGTCGTCCACAGCCGTCCGAATGTGCCGCCGCTGATGAGCTCCGGCGTGAGGCTCGGCTCGTTGGGATACCACCCGTCGCGCAGGTCGCCGCCCGAGTTGGTCAGCTCCGAGCCCGGCAGCTCCGCCGCCATCGCCCGTCCTGCGCTGGCCGTCGCGAGCGCCAGCAATAGCGTGCAGAGCGCCGATATTGCGCGCGTCGTGCGCATGTGTCTTCCCTTCCGTGGCGAGGTTGCCAGGTGGCCCCCGAGCATCCGAATCGCGCAAGGATACTCACGAAATCGGTTCTGGGCAAAGGCTCTGGGGAAAGATCGCGCGCTCACGCCCCGAGGCCGAAAGCCCGCTGCGCCTCGTCGGCGACGTGGCGGGCGATCGCCAGCGAGGAGGTGGCGGCGGGTGAGGGCGCGTTGCGCACGTGCAGCGCGCGCTCGGTGTGGGAGAAGACGAAGTCGTCGACGAGCTTGCCGTCGCGCCCGAGCGCCTGCGCGCGGATGCCGGCGAAGGCGGGCTGCACGTCGCCGACTTGCAGCTCGGGCACGTAGCGCGCGGCGGCGTCGACGAACGCGGAGCGCAGCGCCGCGTGGCGCAGTTCGGTGACGCCGGTTCGCCACCAGCTGGCGAGCATCCGCCAGGTGCCGGGCCAGGCGAGCGTGTCGAACAGGTCGCGGCGACGGACCGTCGCGAGGCTGTAGGCGTCGCGGGCGCCGACCATCAGCGCGGTCGGCCCGATCAGGATGTCTCCGTCGATGTGCTTGGTCAGGTGCACGCCGAGGAAGGGCAGCGACGGGTCGGGGACGGGATAGATCAGCGAGCGCACCAGCTCGCGGCGCTCCGGCGCGAGGCGCAGGTAGGCGCCGCGAAACGGCACGATCCGCGGGTCGGGGTCGGCGCCGGCGGCGACGGCGAGGCGATCGGCCCACGCGCCGGCGCAGAAGACGGCGTGCCCTGCCTCGGTGCTGCCTTGGGCGTGCTCGAGGCGCAGGGCGCGGCTCGCGACGGACACGCCCCGCACACCGCACCCGGTGGTGACGGTGGCGCCCGCGTCGCGCACGTCCCGCGCGTAGGAGCGCGCGACCGCGCCGAAGTCCGCGATGCCCGTGTTCGGCGAGTGCAGGCCGGCGATGCCGCGCGCGTGCGGCTCGAGCTCCTGGATGCCGGCGGCGTCGATCCGGCGCAGGCCCGGCACGCCGTTGGCGAGCCCCCTGCGTTCGAGCTCGTCTAGCCGCTGCAGCTCGGCGGCGTCGGTCGCGACGATCACCTTGCCGCAGCGCTCGTGGGCGATCTCGCGCCGCTCGCAGTACTCGTACATCTCGCGCGCACCCTCCACGCACAGGCGCGCCTTGAGCGAGCCGGGCACGTAGTAGACGCCCGCGTGGATCACGCCGGAGTTGTGGCCGGTCTGGTGCGTGCCGATCTCGGGTTCGCGCTCGAGCACGCACACCGACGCGCCCGGGTACCTTGCGATCAGCTCGCGCGCGACAGCCAAGCCCACGATCCCGCCGCCGACGATCGCCAGGTCGCAGCGCTCGGGCGCGCGCGCAGACTCTGTGGTGGCATTCGTCATCGTCTCGAGGCTACCCCGTGACCGCGCCGGGACCGCCGGGCGCGGTTGCCGCGGCGGCGTTGACGAGGCCGGCGCCATACAGGCGTTCGTCACCGCCGCCGCCCAGCTTGCGCGCGGTGGCCTTCAACCGCGCGGTGATCTGCGCCGGTGTGGGATGGCGCCCGAGCACGCCGCTTGCGATGATCAGCGCGGCCGTCGCTGCCACGTGGGGGGTGGCCATCGAGGTGCCTTCGTAGCCGGAGGGCATGCCGAACTTCTTGTAGGAGCTGCCGGTGAAGGTCACCTGGTAGATGTCGCGTCCGGCCGGCTTTTCGGGGAAGCAGTTGGGGTCGCCAGGGAGATCGGCGTCGGCGCCGCCGCCAGGTGCGACGAGCGCGAGCCCCGCTCCGTCGTTGGAGTAGTCGGCCAGGCAGCCGTGTTCGGTGGTGGCGCCGACGGACACCACGTACGGCGCGCGCGCCGGGTAGGCAATCGTGGCGTGACCCTCGTTGCCGGCGGCGGCGACGACGAGCACGTTGTGGCGGTGGGCGTACTCGAGCGCCTGGATGAGCTCCGGGATGTCCCCGGCGGTGACGCCAGGTGAGAACTCGAGGCTGAGGTTGATGATCTGGGCATGGTGCTTGACCGCGAACAGCACGCCTTCGGCGATCGTCGAGGCTTCGCCTTCGCCCTGGCTGTCGAGCACCCGCACGGGCATGATGTGTGCGGCGAACGCCAGGCCGGTGAGGCCGTAGTGGTTGTCGGTCGCCTCGGCGATCGTCGCCGCGACGAACGTGCCGTGGCCGTTGCGATCGTTGGGGTAGGGGTTTTTGGCGACGAAGTCATAGCCCTTGACGAACGCATAGCGGCTGAAGTCCGGCGAGCGGCGGAAAGGGCCGCGGTTTGCGTACGCGACGCCGGTATCGAGCACGGCGACGACCACGCCTTTGCCGCCCGGCGCCCCGTCGGCGGCGACGTTGGCCCACGCTTCGGGGGCGTTCACGCCGAATTCCCCCGCGAAGTTCCATTGCAGTTCCTCCCAGCCCCCAGGATGATGGCTGGTGCCTTCGTCGTTTGGGATCAGCCCGCCGGCCTCGCCGGAGATGCTCGCGCGATAGTCGGGCACCGCCCACGCGACGCCGCGCTGTGCGCGCAGGCGGCGCAGGCCGGCGGCGACGCTGACGCCGGGGGCGAGGTGCAGCACGCGCGTGCGGACGCTCGGCGGGCCCGGTTCGCTGGCTGTGGTGCCGGCGAGCCGCGCCGCGCGGGCGGATGGGTGGGCCGACGTGCCGGAAGGCTCGTAGCCGACAACCACCTCGTCGGGTACGTACGGGGCGGGGGCGGCCGTGGCCCTCCTCGCGGGCCTGCTCAGCGCGGCCGGCGCGCGGGCGCCGAGCAGGAATGCGGCGGCACACAGCGCGAGCAGGATCGAGGTCCGCTGCGCTGGGTGGCGCGGGGATGGGCGGGCGGCGGGGAGGAGCACGGGGTTTGGGTAATGATGATGTGCCGGCGTTGCGGCGGCGGAGGGACTGTCGCAGACATCGCGGGCGAGATGATGAGCGAGCGCTTCTTCCCACGCGACGAGTACTTCATGCGCCTGGCCCTGCGCGAGGCCGAGCGTGCGCTGGAACACGAGGACGTGCCGATCGGCGCGGTGCTCGTGCGCGACGGCGAGCTGGTGGCGGCGGCGCACAACGAGCGCGAGCTGCGCCAGGATCCCACGGCCCACGCCGAGGTCATCGCCCTGCGCGAGGCCGCGCGCCTGGAGGGCAGCTGGCGGCTGCTCGACACGGTCCTTTACGTGACGCTCGAGCCGTGCGCGATGTGCGCGGGGGCGATCGTGCTCGCGCGCGTGCCGCGCGTGGTCTACGGCGCGAGCGATCCGAAGGCGGGGGCGTGCGGGAGCGTGCTCGACGTGCTCGGCGAGCCTAGGTTGAACCACCGGCCGGAGGTGGCAGGCGGGCTGCTCGCGGCGGAGTGCGGGGAGATGCTCAGCGAGTTCTTCGCTTCGCGGCGGTAGGGCGGGCCGGGGCGCCGGGTCCAGTGCTGGCCCGTGTGCTGGACCAGGCCGCGCGGCGGGCCTGCACCTGTGTGCGCGGATCATCTAGCCTTGGTGGGTACCCCTGGAGGGGTGGCAGAGCGGTTGAATGCGGCGGTCTCGAAAACCGTTGTGCGCCTGATTGGCGTACCGAGAGTTCGAATCTCTCCCCCTCCGCTAAGAGCCAGAAACCGGAGTCGTGGACGTGCCCGCCCACGCTCCTCGAGATGCGCTTCATCGCCAGCGAGCGGTGGGCATGCTTGGTGGGGCCCTCCTTGGCCCCACGCACGCGCATGCCCGTCAGTGGCGTCGACTGCGCCGGCTCATTCTCCAGCTATGGCCCCTTCTCGGGCTACGCCCACGGTGGCGCTATTTCATTTTCGCATTCCGAAGGAAACGATTTGATGGCCATCAGTGTGTCATTGCAGGGCCTCACCTCAATCTTCTGGGCCTTCTCAAGCTTGGCATCGAGCGTTCCCCCCAAGCTCACGGCTTCGACGAGCCGCCATGTGGCGCCGCCGTCCCCGGATTCTTCGAGCTGCAAGTTCGACGCCGCCGCCGGGGGGGCGCCAAAGTTCGTGTCAAGCTCTTTTGTCATGGTCTTTACCGTTGTGACCTTAGATACGGCGTCGCCCGTTACTCGATACAGGGAAGCAACCCCTTGACATTTGAATAGCGTAAGCGCGGGATAGGCGTTCGAGTCGTAGAACACGTTCCATACTTCGCCTTCGGCCGGTTCGTTCCGACCTTCCACCGTTGTCCCGTGATCCACCAGGTAGGCGTAGCCTTCGGCGGCGATTTCTTCCTTTGTGCTGCGTTCTTCGTACTTCATGGTCGTATTGTTGTACCACCAGCCTGTGCACGGTTCACTGTCGACCTCGTTGAAGCATTTTGTGAACCCAATGGCCTGGAATGCGAGTTGTGTGTTGAGCGCATAGCCACTCGATGAGGTTGGCTTCCTGCATCTGATGAGATTTGTGGCGCCCTTCAATTCGATGCCTTTGCTCTGATAGCCCCATTCCGCCGTCTTCGCCGCGATTGGGTACCATTCGTACTCGCCCTCTGGCGTCTGCGTGCCGGTACAGCCGCTGTCGCGCATGGCGTATCTGCCTGTGTAGTGCGCTGTTTTACCTGTTCCGACCTTCTCGGTTCTCTTGCATTCACCGTATTCCCCGGCATACGCTGTCGTCGCGGCCATCGCGCCGAATGCACACATCACCACTAGGCACGCGCACGCCGTGCTAATGCGTTTCATGTCTGCTTCCCCCGTTCCTCTCGCTGAGCTTCAGGGCTTCCGGGCCTCCGATTCGAGACGCAACGGCGTCCCGCGCCAGCCGTAGCGAGTCGCGACTTTGGCAGAAAGCTGACTACAAGTCAAGCCTCGCTGGCGCGATTCGTGCGGCGCACGCGATTCGATCGAGTAGTTCGTTGAGTAAGCCTTCGCGCTTGCTCGAAGTGCAACGCCAAGCGCTCCTGCGACACCGTCTACCAACTTTCGCATGTTGCGCGTTTGCGCGGAATATGGACAGTTTGGGGTGCCGGCGCGCTCAAGCCGCCGGAGCAAGCACCTGCGCCACCCGCGCGAACCGCAGCACGCCGTCGTCGAGCTCGCCGTCGCGCAGCACCTGCAGGTCCTGCGCGTAGCTCATCTTCACCTGCCACGGGCCTTCGGTTCCCTGGCGCGGGAATTTGTCGACCGCGCGCCGCACGTAGCCGGCGCCGAAGTCGAGGAACGGCCGGGTGGGCATCGACGGACTGTGGTTGACGGGCGTGCAGCTGTCGTATCCCCGCCGGTCCATGTATGCGATCAGCCTGCACACGTAGTCGCACACCAAGTCGAGCTTGAGCGTCCACGATGAGTTCGTGTAGCCGAAGACGAACATCATGTTGGGCACGTCGCTGAGCATCGCGCTCTTGTACACGAGCTTCTCCGGCAGCTGCGCCTGCTGCCCGTCGACCAGCACCTCGATGCCGCCCAGCGCCAGCAGGTCGAGACCGGTGGCCGTGACGATGATGTCGGCCTCGAGCTCCTCTCCGGAGGCCAGGCGGATGCCCCGCTCGGTGAGCTCGACGATGCGATCGGTCACCACCGACGCCGTGCCCGCGGAGATCGCCGCGAACAGGTCGCCGTCGGGCACCGCGCACAGCCGCTGGTCCCACGGGTTGTAGTCGGGGGTGAAGTGCCTGTCGATGTCATAGCCGGGGGGCAGCTGGCGCTCGAGGCTGCGGCGCAGCAGGCGCTTGACCAGCCGCGGGCGGCTCTGGCTGAGGTTGTAGATGGTCCGCTGCAGCCAGATGTTCTTGCGGCGGGTGATCGCGTACGCGCGCTCGGCTGGCAGCACGCGCCCCAAGAGGTTCGCCAGCGCGTCCCTTTCCGGCAGCGAGATCACGTACGTGGGGGAGCGCTGGAGCATCGTCACGTGCGCCGCCCTGTCGGTCATCGCCGGCACGAGCGTCACGGCCGTCGCGCCGCTGCCGATCACCACCACCCGCTTGCCGGTGTAGTCGAGGTCCTGCGGCCAGCTCTGCGGGTGCACGATCGGCCCGTGGAAGCGCTCGGCGCCCTCGAAGTGCGGCTGGTAGCCGTGGTCGTAGCGGAAGTAGCCGCTCGCGCAGAGCAGCCACGAGCAGGTCATGCGCAGCCGCTCGCCGGTGTCGGCGCGCTCGGCGTGCACCGTCCAGCGCGCGTCCTCGCTGCACCATTCACTGCGCAACACGCGATAGCCGAAGCGAATGTGCTCGTCGATACCGTTCTCGCTCGCCGTCTGCCTGATGTAGCGGAGGATCGCCGGGCCGTCCGCGATCGACTTCTCGTCGGTCCACGGCTTGAACGCGTAGCCATATGTGTGCAGATCGGAGTCCGAGCGGATCCCCGGGTAGCGGAAGATGTCCCACGTCCCGCCAGTCGCCTCGCGCGCCTCCAGGATCGCGTAGCTCTTCCCGGGCAGGTCGCGTTGCAGGTGGTAGGCGGCGCCGATCCCCGACAGCCCCGCCCCGACGATCAGCACGTCCACGTGCTCGGGCGCGAGCTCGTCCGGTGCGAGCCCGGATTGCGGTAGCTGGGAAACGCTCGCCATGGTCTCTCCTCTGTCGGATCGCGTGTCGCGGCCGTCTGAGCTTAGCTGGCTGGCCAGCCAAGGCATCCGTGATGTGCCGCAAGCCTATTACGAGCCACCACCGCTGCTCCCCATCGCTCGCGCGGCCCCATCACATCACACGAGCTTGGCGAGCAGCTGGCGCGCGGCGCGTTCGCCGCTGATGACGGCGCCCTCGAGGAACCCCTGGAACTTCCTGGAGGTGTGCTCTCCGGCGAAGTGGATGCGGCCTTCGGGTGCGGCGGCGAGGCGCGCGTAGGTGGCGGCCTGGCCGACTTTGCAATAGGAGTAGGCGCCCATCACCCACGGGTCCAGGGCCCAGTGGTCCTCGTAGGCGCGACCGGTGTACGCGGCGGTGGTGCCCGGGTACACGGGCTCGATTTCGCCGAGGAGCCAGTCGACGTCGGCGCTGGGCGCAGCGGCGTGGGCTTGGCCGGTGAGCGTGCTGCGGCCGACGTCGCCGCCGGGGAAGCCGAGCAGCAGCGCGGGGCTTGCGTCGGGCCCGAGCGGGACGGAGTCGTCCCATGCGCAGCAGAAGCGGTTCCATTCGCCGTAGGCGGCGCCGGCGAACCCGAGCGCGGGCCAGGTCTTGTGCGCGAGCTCTAGGTGGACCTTGGCGTTGGTGCCCATGCCGAACGTCTGGATGACGCTCTGCTTGGTGGCAGAGAGGTCCGACTGCGAGAGGTCGACGTCGCGCAGCGTGCTGAACGGGAGCGCGAGCACGACGTGGTCGGCGGTGACGTCAACGGTGCCTGCGGCGGTTTCGAAGCTGAGTGTGCTGGTGGAGTCGGCGTTGGCGCGCAGCGCGACGAGCCGGTGGCCGTGCGCGACGGCGCCGGGCGCGAGCTGCGCGATCATCCCGGAGACGAGCTGGTCGTTGCCGCCGACGACGTGGAACCGTTCGTTGTCGCCGGGCAGCAGCTCGAGCGGGCGGCGCGGGCTGCGGGCGGTGACTTCGATGAGGTCGAGCGCGGACTGGTCGCCGGGGTCGCCGCCGTTCTCGGTGACGGTGTTGGCGAGCAGCAGCTTGCCGAGCCGGCTCGAGGAGCCGATCTCGGTGCTGTCGAGCCATTCGGGCACCGACATCGAGTCCAGGCGCGCTTCGCCGGCGGCGGAGCGCAGCTGGTGGCCGGCGCCCCTGAACGCGTGGTACCCGACGGCAGCCCAGTCGGCGTTGGCCTGCGCTTCGGTGTAGTAGCCGCCGTCGATCCAGTGGGCTTCTTCGCCGGTGGGCAGGTCGCCGCCGTTGACGACCTCCTCTTCGAGCCCCAGCTGCGCGGCGAGCCGGCGCACGGCGACGTGGGTGGTGTCGATGAACGCGCCGCCGTGCTCGGTGACCAGCCCGGCGTCGAAGAAGTTGCGCAGCGTCCAGCAGCGCCCGCCGGCGCGCTCGGGGTTGCCCTCGTAGACGGTCGCTGCGACCGCCGCGCCGGGGGCTTCGGTCCACAGCAGGTGCGCGCAGCGCAGGCCGGCGAGCCCCGCGCCGACGATTGCCACGCGCGGCGCGCTCGCGGCGGGCGCGCTGACGCCGAGCGCCGCGGCGGCGCTGCGCGCGGGGCGTGTGGCGAGCGCGGCGCCGGCGAGCAGGCCGGCGCCGCCGAGCACGAGGCCGCGGCGGGTGAGCGTGCCCTGCAGCTCCTCGACGGGCACGCCGCGCCGCTGCGCTTCGGCGTGCACGGCGAACATGTGCCTGACGGCGCTCATGCCGGGCGTGCGCGCGTGTCGCGCGGGTGGGCCGATAGGTAGGGTCATGGCCGAAAGCTCCTCCCGGAGGTCGTGCGCAAATGATGGCAACTAGAGACGCGGTGATCTGCGAGCCCCTGCGGACGCCGGTGGGGCGTTTCGGGGGCGTGCTGCGCGACGTCGGCGCGGCGGCGCTGGCGGCGACGGTGATCCGCGAGCTGGTGAGCCGCACGGGGCTTGAAGGAGAGCACGTCGACGACGTGATCATGGGCCAGTGCTACCCCAGCGGCGAGGCGCCGGCGATCGGCCGCGTGGCGGCGCTGGACGCGGGGCTGGGAGTGGAGGTGCCGGGCCTGCAGGTGGACCGCCGCTGCGGCTCGGGGCTGCAGGCGGTGCTGTACGGGTGCATGCAGGTGCAGACGGGCGCCGCGGAGCTGGTGCTGGCGGGCGGCGTCGACAGCATGAGCCAGGCGGAGTTCTATTCGACGCGGCCGCGCTGGGGCGTGAGGGGCGGGGCGATCAGGCTGGAGGACCGTCTCGAACGCTCGCGCGTGAACGCGGGCGGCGTCAACCACCCGGTGCCGGGCGGGATGCTGGAGACGGCGGAGAACGTGCGCCGCGAGTACGGGATCCCGAGGGACGAGCAGGACGAGCTGGCGCTGCGCTCGCACCAGCGGGCGGTGGCGGCCCAGCAGAGCGGCGCGTTCGCGCAGGAGATCGTGCCGGTGGCGGTCGCGGGCTCGAGGCGCGGCGAGGGCGAGGCGTTGGTGGACACGGACGAGCATCCGCGCGCGGACACGACGCTCGAGGCGTTGGGGCGGCTGCGGGCGGTGATGGGCGCGAGCGATCCGGAGGCGACGGTGACGGCGGGCAACTCGAGCGGTCAGAACGACGGCGCGGCGGCGTGTGTGGTGACGCATCCGCAGCGGGCCGCGGAGCTCGGGCTGCGACCGCTGGCGCGCCTGGTGTCGTGGGCGGTGGCGGGGGTGGCGCCTGAGACGATGGGCATCGGCCCGATCCCGGCTACGCGCCTGGCGCTGGAGCGCGCGGGTGTGACGCTGGAGCAGCTCGACCTGATCGAGCTGAACGAGGCGTTCGCGTCACAGGTGCTGGCGGTGCTGCGCGAGTGGCGGCTTCACGACGGCCTCGAGCGCGTCAACGTGAATGGCTCGGGCATCTCGCTCGGCCACCCCGTTGGCGCGACGGGTGCGCGCATCCTCGCAACCCTGCTGCATGAGATGCACAGGCGCGGCGCGCGGCTTGGCCTGGAGACGATGTGTATCGGGGGCGGGCAGGGCCTCGCGGCGATCTTCGAGCGCGTGGACGCATAGCCTCGGCTCCCCGTCTCCTACGACGCGACTCCGACGCTGTGGTCGCACGAGCGCTCGGAGCGCCTGGCGCTGTGCTCGGGGCAGTAGACGCCGCGCACGCGGCCGCTGCGCAGACCGTAGGCGAGCCATTCGCCGTCGTGCCACATGAAGCGGAAGAAGCGGTCTTCGCGCGCGGGGGCGCGCTCGAGCTCGCGCGCCCAGGCGGCGCCGACGACGCTCTCGGGAACGGTGGTCTGGCAGGAGCAGCCGTCGGACATGTAGCCGGAGGACACGCAGCGCAGCAGAAGATCGACGGGGGCCTGGGGGTATATGGGTGTCAATGTTGGTGTGTGCATCGGATGTCGGTTCTGTCTTTTCGTCGGAGATGACGCCGGTGTGCCCGTTTCGGGCAACTCCATGTCGTCCTTTTGGGGCTATTCGCCGGTTCTGTGGTGCTTCTGCGCAGTTTGCGGGAAATTCGGACGTTCGTTCGAGACGGCGGACGCGACGTCTAGCGCCCGCGCGAGCTGCCGCGCCGCAGGCGGTGCACGCGGCGCAGTTCCTCGACGGCCTCGTCGTAGCCGCCGAGCGCCGCGCGGGGGCCCTCGCCGAGCAGCTCGACGTGCACGCGTTTGCGCACGAGCTCTCCCTCGAGCGCGTCCACACGCTGCGCGCCCGCGCCAGGACGTGAGCTGACGGCGCGATCGAGGCGCTCGCCGCGGAACAGCAGTCCGACGCCGTCGTCGAGCGCCCATCCGCCGGGGAGCGTGCCGTCGCGCACGCGCGCGAGCCACACGGGCAGGCGCTCGGGCTCGCCGTCGGCGTGGACTGTGAGCGAGCCGTCGAGGATGCCCAGGCCGGCGATCGCCTCGGGCGGTCCGCTGGAGCGTGTGATGCCGCCTTGGAACCAGCACATGGCGCCGGCGCTCAGCCCGGCGAGCACGGTGCCGCTCTCCCATGCCTGCACGAGCAGGCGGTCGAGCCCGTGCGCGTGCCACAGCGCGAGCAGGTTGCGCATGGAGCCGCCGCCGACGTAGATGATGTCCTGGATGAGGACGGTGTCGGCGAGCGTGCGGGTGGACTCGCGCAGGTGAAACAGCGACAGGTGCTCGGGTATGCACGCGCGCTCGGCGAAGCGGTCTTTGAAGGCGTTGATCTGCGAGTTGGTGTCGCCGGAGGCGGTGGGCAGGAACAGGATGCGCGGCTCGCGGACGTCGGCGAGCGACAGCACGAAGTCATCGAGCAGCGGGTTGGCGGGCTCCATCGTGAAGCCGCCGCCGCCCATGGCGAAGATCAGCCGCTCGTGCGGCTCGACCACAGGCCTGACGCTCATGCTGGCACCGCCTCTCGCTTGGCATGCCCGCGCTTGATGCGCTCCCGCTCGACAAACTCGGGCCGTGTGCGCTTGGGCTCGGCGGGCGCGACGACGGGTGCGGCGGACGCGTCGGGCTCGCCGGCTGCGCGCAGGTGCGTGACTTGCAGGGGCGTCTCGCGCACGCCGTCGTCAGACGGCTCGACGAGGAAGGCGCCGCCACCAGGGCGCGAGCTGACGGCGCGCTCGACGTCGGTGCCGCGGAAGTGCAGCGCGACGCCGTCGTCGACGGCGAAGCCGGCGCGCATGCCGTCGGCGACGAAGCGGTGGTACTCGGCGCGGCGGGCTGGCTCGGCGTCGTAGTGGACGCAGTTGGAGTAGGGCAGGAAGCCGAGCCCGCGCACGACGCGGGGCGCGCCGTGGAAGGCGCTGAGCGCCTGCTCGAACCAGCACAGCGACCCGGCGGAGGGGCCGCAGAGGACGATGCCGCGGCGCCAGGCCCTGCGCAGGATGGCGTCGAGCCCGTGCGCGCGCCAAGCGCCGAGCATGCTGAGCACGTTGCCGCCGCCGACGTAGATGAGGTCCTGCGCGAGCAGGTGGCTGGCGAGGTCGTCCTCGACGCCGCCGGTGCCCTGGTCGCGGCGGAACAGCGACACGTGACTGGCGTCGCAGTCGGGCGAGAAGCGACGGTAGAAGCGCACGACGTAGTGGTCGGCGTCGCCTGAGGCCGTCGGCAGGAAGCACACACGGGGCCTGTCGGCTCCGGTGAGGGACAGCACGTAGTCGTCGAGCAGCGAGCCTTCCTTCTCCATCGAGAAGCCGCCGCCTCCGAGGGCGACGATCTGGGGAGCTCCTCTGTTTGCCATGGCCCTCTCCCTCGGTCGGCTGGGGACGCGATACGAACAGCCTGCGTGAGCGTGCCGCAGATGGCGCGGCGACGGTATGGACCGGCGTCCCAGATGGGCGACGCGGCGATCGACATTCGCCCAGGTGGTGGTACGTCGTCACACCACCACCATCCGCCGTATAACCATCGCTATACGGCGTTCGCAAGATGAAACATGGAGCCCACCGGGGCGCGAGCGCGAGCACGAGCGCCCCTACAGTGTCGGGGTGTCCGACGAGCGAACACCGGCGATCTCGCTGCGCGGCGTGGTCAAGCGCTTTGGCGAGATCACGGCGGTGGACGGCCTGGACCTGGAGGTGCGGGCTGGCGTGTGCTTCGGCCTGCTGGGCCCGAACGGGGCGGGGAAGTCGACGACGATGCGGATGCTGACGGCGCAGACGCTGGCGGACGAGGGCGAGATCTCGGTGCTGGGCTTCGAGCTGCCGCGCGAATCGAAGCAGTCGCGCCTGGAGATGGGGGTGGTGCCGCAGCTGGACAACCTGGACGTGGAGCTGACGTGCAGGCAGATCCTGACGGTGTTCGCGCGGCTGTACCGAGTGCCGCGCGTGGAGCGCCAGGCGGCGGTGGCGCGGGCGCTGGAGATCGCGAACCTGGTGCCGCGGGCGGAGACGATCGTGAAGGAGCTGTCGGGCGGGATGCGCAGGCGGCTGCTGGTGGCGCGCGGGTTGATCCACGAGCCGCGGCTGGTGCTGCTGGACGAGCCGACGGTGGGCCTTGACCCGCAGGTGCGCCAGGAGCTGTGGTCGCTGATCGACGGGCTGCGCGCGGGCGGGGTGACGGTGCTGATGAGCACGCACTACATCGAGGAGGCGGAGCGCCTGGCGGACACGGTGGCGGTGATGTCGGGCGGGCGGATCATCGCGCAGGGCACGCCGGCGGAGCTGGTGGGCGCGCACGCGGGCGAGCAGGTGCTGGAGGTGTACGGGCCGCCGGATCGCCTGGCGCAGGTGAGCGAGCTGGCGGCGGAGAACGGCTGGTCGAGCAGGCGCAGCGGCCCGGCGGTGGCGATCATGCGCGCGGAGACGCTGGACGGCCTGGCGCCGGAGGGCGTGCGCCGCCCGGCGAACCTGGAGGACGCGTTCGTGGCGCTTACGGGGGAGGAGATCGAGTGAGCGCGCACCCTGAAGGGCTTACCCCCGTTGGGGGCACAGGTAGGCAGGCGCAGACGCAGGGCACGCGCCGCGTGGGCCGGCTGGAACCGGCGGCGCTGGCGGGGGTGATGAGCCGCGACGTGGCGATCTTCGGGCGCTACTGGAAGGCGACGACGTTCTCGTCGGTGGTGCAGCCGACGATCTACCTGCTGGCGTTTGGATTGGGCTTCGGCACGCTGGTGAAGACGATCGGGCACGTGAAGACGATCGAGTACGTGGGCACGGGCACGGTGGCGACGGCGGTGCTGTTCTCGTCGGCGTTCCCGGGGATGTTCAACACTTTCATTCGCTGGCAGTTCCAGCGCACGTACGACGCGATGCTGGCGGCGCCGGTGGACGTGGAGGAGCTGATCACGGCGGAGGTGCTGTGGATCTCGCTGCGCGCGGGCGTGTACGGGATGGCGCCGATCGTGGTGGCGTTCGCGTTCGGCCTGTCGCCGGAATGGGGGATGCTGCTGGTGCCGCTGATCGGCTTCGTGACGGGCTTCGGCTTCGCGGCGTTCGGTGTGACGGTGGCGGCGATCGCGAAGACGATCGACAACTTCAACTACATAACGAGCGCGGTGCTGACGCCGATGTTCCTGGTGGCGGGGACGTTCTTCCCGGTGTCGTCGCTGCCGGAGGGCGTGCGCCAGGTGGCGTATGTGAACCCCCTGTATCACTGCGTGCAGCTGGTGCGCGACGCGTCGCTGGGCAACCTGGGCGCTGCTGACCTCGGCCACGCGGCGGTGCTGCTGGCGTTCGCGGTGATCATGTGGCGGTTGGCGATATCGCAGCTGGGCAAACGCCTTATCGACTGAGTCGGGCGCTTATGCAACTTTGAGGTTGGGCACACGCTGGTCCTACACGCGGCGGCGAAGCTGTCCCGCATGAGCCATTCATGGGAGACACGTTCGGCCGCGTCTGCGACAGCGTCTGCGGCACCGGTCACGACAGCTGTTGGCGTTGCGTGGGGGGCGCGGGCGCGCAGTTGGGCGCGGGCTCTTGCGCTGCGCGCGCCGCGCCCGGAGCTTGCGGCGGTGATGTCGCTGGCGGCGCTGCTGAACCTGTGGGCGCTGGCGCGCAATGGCTGGGCTAACGACTACTACGCGGCGGCGGTGAGGTCGATGAGCTCCAACTGGCACGACTTCCTGTTCGCGTCGCTGGACAAGGGCGGCGTGATGAGCGTGGACAAGCCGCCACTGGCGCTGTGGGTGCAGGCGCTGTCGGTGCGCGTGTTCGGCTTTCACTCGCTTAGCCTGCTGGTGCCGCAGGCGCTGATGGGCGTGGCGAGCGTGGCGCTGGTGTATGACCTGGTGCGCCGGCGGTTCGGGCGCGTGGGCGGCTTCGTGGCGGGCGTGGCGCTGGCGCTGACGCCGATCACGGTGGCGATCTCGCGCCACAACAACCCGGACGCGCTGCTGGTGCTGTGCTGCGTGGCGGCGCTGTGGTGCGTGGTACGCGGACTCGAGAACGGCCGCACACGCTGGTTGGTGCTCGCGGGCGTGTGCGCTGGCCTTGGCTTTGAGACGAAGATGCTGGTGGCGCTGGTGGTGGTGCCGGGCATGGCGGCGGCGTGGCTGTGGGTGGCGCCTGCCGCGCGGGGCCGCTTGCACGCGCTGCGCCAGCTGCTGGCGGGCGGCGGCGCGATGCTGCTGGTGGGCGGGGCGTGGCCGCTGCTGGTGGAACTGACGCCGGCGGCGGACCGCCCGTGGGTGTCGGGCACGAGCGACAACCGCATCCTGTCGCTGATCTTCGAATACAACGGCGTCGGTCGCGTGGACGGCCAGACGGGTGGGCCGGGCGGCGGGGGTGGCGGCAACATGTTCGGCGGCACGGCGGGGCCGCTGCGCCTGTTGAACTCGGCACTGGGCGGACAGGCGGGCTGGCTGCTGGGCTTCGCGCTGGTGAGCGGCCTGACGATCCTGGCGGCGAGTCGGCTACGCGGGAAGGACGCGCGCAGCGGCTGGCTGCTGGCGGTGGGCGGCGCGTTTGCGACGACGGCGGTGCTGTTCAGCTTCGCGAGCGGCATCTTCCACCCTTATTACGTGTCGCTGCTGGCGCCGTTCGCGGCGGCGCTGGTGGGCGCGGGCGCGGCGCAGCTGATGGCGGGCGGGCGCGTGGCGCGCGTGGCGGCGCCGCTGGCGGTGCTGGCGGGCGTGGTGGTGGAGCTGGTGGTGCGCGCCGACTACCCGGGACAGCTGACGTGGCTGGCACCGCTGCTGATGGTGGTGGGCGCGCTGGCTGTGCTTGCGCTGCTGGCGTTCAGCTCGCGGGCGGTGCGGATGGCGGCGATCGGCGTGGCGCTGGCGGCGCTGCTGGCGGCACCGGCGGTGTGGGCGTTCGACACGCTCGACCACGCCACCAGCAGCACGTTTCCGGCGGGCGGGCCGGCTTCGGCGGAGAGCGGCGGCTTCGGCGGCCCCGGTGGTGGCTTCGGCCCGGGCGGCTTCGGGCGCTCGGGCGCACGCGGCGGCTTTGGCGCTCCTGGCGGCGGCTCTGGCCGGGCCGGCGCGTTGAGCCGGGCGGGCGGCCCCCCTGGCGGCGTGGAAGCGGGGGCCGGCGCGGCGCCGCAGCTGTTCGGCTCTGGCTCCGGCGCGGGGTCCAACTCCGGAGCCGGTCAGGCGGGTGCTCCGCCGAGCGGCGGCGCGATCGGCGCTCCGATTGGCGGCGGCGTGTCGAGCGGAGTCGAGGCGTACGTCAAGCGGCACGGCGGCGGCACGATCGCGGTGTCGAGCCAGTCGAACGCGGCGTCGGCGATCCTCGACGGCGATACGAACGTGGCGGGCATCGGCGGCTTCTCGGGACGCGAGAGCGATGTGAGCTTGTCGTGGCTGGCGCAGGAGGTGCGCTGGGGCAAGATCCGGTGGGTGTTGGACGAAGCGGGCGCGGGCGCGGCGGGAGGCGGCCTGCCGGGCGATACGCGCGTGGGCGCGAAGACGGCGATGGCGGCGGTGGCGCGGGAGTGCGTGGCGGCGACGCTGTCCTCGAGCGCAGGCACGACGGGCACGTCAAGCACGACGGGCAGCTCGAGCGCGTTGGGAAGGTCGAGCGCGTCGGGCTCGGGCACGACGCTGTATGACTGCAAGGGCCGCGCGGCGGAGCTGGCGAGCGCGGGCAGGTAACAATCAGGTGATGCGGATCCTGGTGGTGGACGACGACCGCGCGGTGCGCGAAGCGCTGCGCCGCACGTTGACGCTGGCTGGATACGAGGTGCAGCTGGCGGAGGACGGCGAGGCGGCGCTGGAGCAGCTCGTGCAGGCGGAGCCGGATGCGGTGGTGCTCGACGTGGGGCTGCCTGGGATCGACGGCCTGGAGGTGTGCCGGCGGGTGCGCCGCGCGGGCAGTCGCGTGCCGATCCTGATCCTGACGGCGCGTGACGCTGTGGCGGACCGGATCGACGGGCTGGACGTGGGCGCGGACGACTACATGGTGAAGCCGTTCGACGTGGGCGAGCTAAAGGCGCGGCTGCGGGCGCTGCTGCGCCGCGCGAAACCGCAGGAGGACCCGGACGCGCTGTCGTTCGCGGAGCTGCGCCTGGATCCGAACCGCCACGGTGCGCAGGTGGGCGAGAGCTTCGTGGAGCTGACGCGCACGGAGTACCAGCTGCTGGAGCTGCTGATGCTGAACCCGCGGCGGGTGCTGACACACAGCGTGATCTACGACCGCGTGTGGGGCTATGACTTCGGACCGACGTCGAACGCGCTGCGCGTGTACATCGGCTACCTGCGGCGCAAGCTGGAGGACGCGGGCGCACGCGAGCTGATCCACACGGTTCGCGGTGTGGGCTACGCGCTGCGCGAGCCGTGAGCGGTCCGGCGGCGTCGCGGGGTGATCGGGCGATGGCGCGGCCGCTGGCGTCACCATGGCAATGACCCTGCGCACACGGATAGCGGCGGTGGCGAGCGTGTCGGTGGCGCTGGCGGTGCTGGCGGCGGCGATCGGCATGTATGCGGCGGTGCGCTCTGACCTGCGCGGCGAAGTCGACCACAATCTTCGCGCGCGCGCACGAGCGTTCGTCGCGCCGCCGGGCTCGGGGCCGGGCGACGATGGCGGCGGCCGGCGAGGCGTGGCTGGCGCGTATCCGGCCCAGAGCGGCGGCTCGCGCGGCGCGGCGGCCCCCTACCCGCGTGGGCGGGGCGGCGGTCCGGGAGGGTTTCCCGGCAGCGTGGAACCGGCGCCGTTTGGAGCGGCGTCGGGCTATGTGGAGGTGCTGTCGCGGCAGGGGAGCGTGTACGTGCCGGGCGGCCAGGGCTCGGCGTCGCGGAAGATCGCGCCGACGGCGGGCGACCGGGCGATCGCGGCGCGCGGCAAGGGCAGCAGCTTGAGCGACCGCACGGTGGCGGGGACGAGGCTGCGGGTGCTGACGCTGGGCACGGGCGCGAACGGCGCGGTGCTGGTGGCGCAGCCGCTGACGGAGGTGGAACACGAGCTGAGCCACCTGCTGCTGATCCTGGCGCTGATCGGCGCGGGCGGCGTGGTGCTGGCGGCGCTGCTGGGGGCGCTGGTGGCGCGCACGGCGCTGGCGCCGATCGGGCGCTTCACCCAGCGCACGGAGTTGCTGACGGGCAACCTGGACCTGTCGCGCCGGCTGGAGGTGGACGGCCGCGACGAGCTGGCGCGACTGGCGGACAGCTTCAACGCGACGCTGGATGCGCTCGAGCGCTCGGTGCAGGCGCAGCGCCACCTGATCGCGGACGCGAGCCACGAGCTGCGCACGCCGATCTCGTCGCTGCGCGCGAACATCCAGATCCTGGGCGAAGCGGAGGGACTGGCGCCGGAGGAGCAAGAGAGCCTGCGCGGGGACATCGTGGCGGAGCTCGACGAGCTGACGGCGCTGGTGGGCGACGTGGTGGAGCTGGCGCGCGGCGCTGCGCGGGACGGCGCGGTGGAAGACGTGCGCGTGGACGAGGTGGTGGAGAACGTGGTGGCGAGCGCGCGCAGGCGCGCGGAGCGTGGCGACGTGAGCTTCCAGGTGAGCGTCGAGCCGACGATCGTGCGCGGCCAGGCCGACCGCATCGGCCGGGCGGTGTCCAATGTGGTGGACAACGCGCGCAAGTGGAGCCCCGAGGGGGCGACGGTGGAGGTGGCGCTGAAGGACGGCGTGCTGAGCGTGCGCGACCACGGCCCGGGCTTTCAGGAGGCGGATCTGCCGTTCGTGTTCGACCGCTTCTATCGCGCGCGCGACGCGCGCAAGCTCCCCGGCTCGGGTTTGGGACTGGCGATCGTGCGTCAGGCGGCGGAGGCGTGCGGCGGCTTCGTGGAAGCCCAGAACGCGCCCGGCGGCGGCGCGCTGTTGCGGGTGGGGTTCGGCTTGCCGGTGGAGCTCGCAGAGGGCTGGTCGGGGCAGTAGCGGCTGGCCGCACAGCCAGTATGTGTGTCGCTGTTCGCGGCGTCGTCTGCGTGCCCGTCCCAACCCGAAGAACATGCGTCGAGCGAGACAGAAGGCGTCCGATGTCGCCTCTAGCGTGCAGGACAGTCGTCGAATGCGTCTAATAGACGGTAGAAGCCCGCAACTTTTGGGGCTAAGCGGAGTCCAAAGAGGGTAGAAGGCAGTTGACCGGGTCTACAGGGAGGTCGGAATGAGGTCCCACGTTCGCGTTTCGCTTGTCGCGCTTCTCGTATGCGCATTCGTCGTTGCTCTGGCGCCGAGTGCCGCGGACGCCGCCTTCGGCGTGGAAAGCTTCTTCGCCGGGAACTGCAACGCAGCCCACAAAGAATGCAACAAAGTCGCCAGTCCTTCGGCAGAACCGAAAAAAGCGCGGGAAGAAGAAGTCGCGAAGGCTGAACTCGAAGGCTTCACACAGGCAGCCGGCCACCCGAATTGGGGCGTAACCGATTTCACGGTAGAGACAGCTGAAATCGAAAACGGGGAACACAAAAAAGTAAAAATCCCATTAATGGGGTGGAACTTGCGACCGTCAAGCACATCCGCACAGATGTCGCGCCGGGTGTGAGCACCAACCCGCAGGCCGTCCCCAAGTGCTCGGCGCATGACTTCGGGGTGGAACTGGGCGGAGGCATCTACCAAGAACCCACGTGTCCCACCAGCACCGAACTGGGGATCAACAAGGTCGTCGTGGTCGGGCCGAAAGCCGGAGCTACGGATCAGACGCTCGAAGGCAAGGTCTACAATCTCGAACAGACTCCGGGTCTCTCTTCTCTGTTCGGGGTCGCGCTCGAATTTCCAAAAGCCTTTGCGGAAGAAATCTTCAAAGGGACGCCGCTGGAAGGAGCGAGTAAAGCGATTCCGTTGTTCGCCCACACGCTCATCGAAGGCGGGGTTGAATTCGCGACCGACTATCACGATTACTTCGAAATCAAGGTATCTGAAACGCTTCCTCTGATCAGCTCGCGGTTGACATTCAAAGGCAATATTGGCGGGCCTGCCCTAGGGGTTGGCGAAGGGGCGTTCTTCCTGACCAATGCGACCAGCTGCACAGGCGCTGGGCCGCAGACCACCACCACGGTCGCGATAGAAGACACCAAGGGCGAAGTCGGGACCAAAACGTTCGAAACTCCCATTGGCGCTTCGGAATGCAGCAAAGTTCCCTTCGCACCGACGTTCTCTCTCGTCCCCGAAACCGCAGTCTCCGATCAGCCTGATGGCGTGACCGTCAAGGTGGCGACCACACATCCCGAAACAATCGACTCCTCCGACCTGCGGACCGCGGTCGTGAAGATGCCGGAAGGTATGACGATGAACCCATCTGCGGCGTGGGGGCTCGAAGGCTGCACGCTCGCTCAGATCGGGATTGGCACACGCAATCAAACGAAATGCCCGCCGGGTAGCCGAATCGGCTCTGTGGCCCTCGAAGTCCCTGGGCTTCCGCCGGAATCGCTCAAGGGCTATCTGTATCTCGGCAAGCCGGCGTCAGGCCCGATCACGGCGCCGCCCTACACCGTCTATCTCGACGCCGAGTCGACCAAGTACAACATCAAGACACGTCTGAAGGGCACCGTCGAACCAAATCTGAGCACGGGGCAGATCAAGACGACGTTCGCCGAAAACCCTGAACAGCCCTTCAGCGAAGTGATCGTGCACTTCAACGGTGGCGCGTTTGCTCCGCTCGCCAATCCGCTGGTCTGTGGGACAGGTGCAGCGATCGATGAATTCACGCCCATTTCGGGCTTCAACACGCCGGCACCGGGAGCGACGCCGTTCACCACCGAAGGCTGCACCTCTCCACTGCCTGCGTTCGCGCCCACCCAGGAAACGTCCGTCCTGCCGACCACTGGCGGGGCCGAAAGCAACCTCACGTTTAACCTAACCAGGCCCGAAGGTCAGCAGTACGTCGAAAAGATCAGCACTGTGCTGCCCCCCGGGGTCGTCGGCAAGATTCCGAGCGTGCTGTTGTGCCAGGAGCCGCAGGCTTCCGAAACGCAGGAATCCGAAAAAGGCTGTTCGGCCGCCAGTCAGATCGGCGTAGCCCGGGTGACGGTTGGCTCGGGTGAACCGTACCCGTTCACCGGCAAGGTCTACCTCACGGGTCCAACAGGCACGGCGCCATACGGACTCGCGATCAAGGTGCCTGTCGCTGCTGGGCCGTTCAAGTTCAAGGAAGAAGTCACGCGTGCGACGATCAACGTCGAACCGGACACCGCGCGCGTGGTGGTTGCGGCCACGTTGCCGACGATCAAGGATGGCATCCCGCTACGGGTGAGGTCTCTCACCGTCGAAGTCAACAGGCCGAACTACATCCTCAACCCGACCAACTGCGGGACGCTGACGACCGAATCAACGCTGACCTCCACGCTCGGAACGAAAGCCAGTGTCCCGAGCTCCCTGCTCGTGGAAGGCTGCAGCGGCCTGGCCTTCAAGCCGACGTTCACCGCGTCGACCAGCGGCAAACCGTCGAAAGCCAACGGGGCGAGCCTCGTCACGACGATCACGCAGCCCTCCGGTCAGGCGAACATCAAATCGGTGTTCGTGACGCTGCCCAAGCAGCTGCCCTCGCGGCTGACGACGCTGCAGAAAGCCTGTCTGGCGAAGGTGTTCGAAGCCAACCCGCTCAACTGCGCGAAAGAATCGCCGGGGTCGGAAGTGGGCACCGCCACCGCCGTCACGCCGACGCTGCCGGGCGTCATGAAAGGGCCGGCGTTCCTCGTCTCGCACGGAGGCGAAGAATTCCCCGCCCTCGAGCTCGTGCTCGAAAGTAACGGCGTGCGTGTGATCGTCGAAGGCAAAACGAACATCAAAAAAGGGATCACGACGACCAACTTCGCCACGACGCCCGACGTCCCCGTCTCCAGCGTCACCGTCAACCTGCCGCTCGGCCCGCACTCGGCGCTGGCCGCCAACGGCAACCTGTGCGCGGCGACACTCGTGATGCCCACGATCATCACCGGGCAGAACGGCAAGCAGATCAAGCAGAACACGCTGATCTCCCCGACCGGCTGCGGTGTGCAGATAGTCGGTCACAAGGTGATCGGCAACACCGTCTACCTCACGATCAAGACGTTCTCCGCTGGGCGGATCAGCGGCGGCGGCAGCGGCCTGTCCTCCAAGTACCGCACGCTGGGCGCCGCCAGCAAAGCGACGACGCTCAAGATCCCGCTCTCCAGAGCCGGGCGCGGCAGGAGTCGCCCGTTCAAGGTCAAGGTCAGGGTCGGGTTCGTGCCCAAGAAGGGCGCCCACTCCTCCGCGACCGTGACGGTGTCGTTCCGCTAGCCGCCTCGACAGTCTGAGCGCACGCGGGGGCGGGCAGTCAAGCCGTATTTCTGCTCCATCGTTTCCAGCCGAAAGGCCTTGTGTAGAGCCGCTTCGCGACGTCAGGATGGGCTCGCGAGGCGACAACAGCCGGTGCATGCCGTACATTGCTTACATGGATGTCGTTACGGGTATGGATACCTCGACGTCGTCTGCCGGCGTCGATCGCCTGCTCGCCGGCATCCGTCATCTGACCTCGCTTGCCGACGGGATCAGCGGCCCCGACACAATCTTTCGCGCGCTCGCGCGGGAGCTGCTGTCGATGCCAGGCGCCGACGAGGTGCACGTCTACCATCTGCTCCTCGACGACGAGCAGGACGAGGAGCTCGTTGCCGTCTACCTTTTCGGCGGCATCGGACGCCTCAGCTACCTGCAGCCGCGCGCCGAGCGCCCGCCCGGTGTCAGCTGGGTGGCTAGCACCCGCAACAGCTTCCTGGCCGCCGACGAAGAGGGGCTCGCCGCCGGAGTGCCGCGGTTGACGGACACCGGTCCCGTGAGCTGCGCGCTGCTGCTTGCGCTCACCGACCGCGCGGAGGTCGAAGCGGTGGTCATGCTCGTACGTCGGGACTCCGACGTCTTCACCGCCGCCGAGGTCGAGCTCGCCGCGGCGCTCGTCGAGCAGGCGGCGACCGCGCTGGCGCTCGCCCGCGCGCGCGCCGAGGCCGGTACCGACGCCGTCACCGGCTGCATGAACCATCGCGCGATGCGCCGCCGCCTGGACGAGGAGATCGGTCGCGCGACGCGCACCGGCGGATCGCTGTCGTGCCTGCTGATCGACCTCGACGACTTCAAGCTGGTCAACGACCGCTACGGCCACCGAGGCCGGCGACGCGATGCTGCGCGGCGTCGTCCAGGCGCTCGTCGGCGAGTTCCGCGCTTTCGACCGCGTGGCGCGCTACGGCGGCGACGAGTTCGTCGTGATCCTGCCCAACGCCGAGCTCGACAGCGCCGCCGCCGCGGCAACCCGCGCGCTCGAGCGGCTGCGCGCCAGCTCCGTGCACGACGGAGTTCGCGAGGGAGTGTCCGCATCGATCGGCGTCGCGCAATGGCAGGCGCCGATGAGCACCGACCAGCTGCTCGAAGCCTGCGACGCCGCGCTGCTGCGCTCCAAGCGCCAGGGCAAGGGACGCGTCACGCGCGCGTCAGAGCCCGCCCGCTGACTGCCGCTCCACGCTTCGCCGAGCGCCCGGCGTTAGTTCACCTGGTCTGAATCAGTCAGAAATGCTGTGGGCAACTACGGTCGTGCTGCACGCGCAGCGCTCCGATCCAGTTGGCATGAGTGCGCCGCTCGACGGGACCCAGGGGCCGGACGACCGTCCGGACGGGCCGCCGTCGGGGTCGGGCCGCGGCCGCACGCGCTGGACGCTGCTCGCCTGCGTGCTCCTCGCGATCGGCCTGGCGCTCTCGCTCGCAGGCGCCGTGCTGTGGCGCTCGAGCGTGCGCACGCATGAAAAGCAGACGTTCGACGCGACCGCGTCGGACGTCAACGCGACGCTCGCGACGCTGCTCAGCCGCGACGACGACTTCGTGGCGACGCTGCGCGGGGTCCTGACGATGCAGCCGCACATGAGCGACAGCGCCTTCAACCGGTGGTTCGCCGTTCTCCAGGGCCCGCAGCGGCTGGTCGGCGGCCTGGGCTCGATCGTCGTGGAACCCGTGGCGAGGGCGGAACGGTCGTCGTTCCTGGCCCGGCGCGACGCCGATCCCACCTTCCGCACGCTCGTCGGCGTCGCGCCTGAACCCGTGGCGCCCTCAGGAAGCGGGCGTGAGTGCCTGCTCACGGCCAGCGTTTCGGCATTGGGCACGCTCACCCCACAGGCGGCGTACATCGTCCAGGGCGACTGGTGTTCGCCGAGCTCGCCGCTCGGGGCCACGCAGGCGTCGCTCATGCGGACGGCAGCCGAAACGGGGCAGATCATCGTGCTGCGCGTGTCCAGCGACGGCGTCGACACCACGCTGTTCCAAAGCGCCTTCTATCGTCGCGGCGCGAGCCCGGCGAGCGTCGCGCAGCGCAGCGCCGCGGTCGCCGGGTGGATCGTGAGCTCCGTCAGCGTCCAGGCGCTGATCGGGTTGGCCGTGGCGCATCATCCCGGGCTCGGCCTGTCGTTGTTCCACAGCGATCCGGGGCGTCGCACCGAACTGATCGACCGCTTCGGTGCGCCGGCCCACGCGGGAGGGCTCTCGCAGACGCGGACGATCTACGTCGACGGCGCATGGACCGTCACAGTGTCCGGTGCTGCGCCCATCGGTGCGATGTCAGCCGACGCCCAGAGCCTGCTCGTGCTGCTGGCTGGCGTGATCGTGAGCGCGCTGGCGTTTGCGTTGATCCTCGTCCTCTCGCGCTCGCGTGAGCACGCGCTCGGAATGGTGCACGAGAAGACCGGGCAACTTCGCCACCAGGCGCTCCACGACGCGCTCACCGGCCTGCCCAACCGCGTGCTGGCGCTCGACCGCGCCAATCAGATGCTCGTCCGCGCGCGGCGCCAGCGGACCGCGGTGGCGGTGCTGTACGTCGACCTCGACGGCTTCAAGCACGTCAACGACACCTTCGGACACGCCGCCGGCGACGAGCTCCTGCGCGTCGTCGCCGCGCGGCTCAAGACCGTCGTCCGAGACGGCGACACGGCCGCGCGCCTCGGCGGCGACGAGTTCGTCGTGCTGCTCGAGGGCTCGCTGACGAACGCCAGCCCCGAGCTCGTCGCCGAGCGGCTGCTCGAGGTGCTGCGCCAGCCCTACGACCTGACCGACATGCTCGGGCGCCACCTGTCGGTCACCGCCAGCGTCGGCATCGCCATCGGACCCAGCGCCAGCGCCGACGAGCTCCTGCGCGACGCCGACCTCGCCCTCTATCAGGCCAAGGAGGACGGGCGCAACCGCTTCGCGCTGTTCGAGTCCGGCATGCAGACGGCCTCGCACGACCGCCTCACGCTCGAGATGGACCTCGCCGAGGCGCTCGAGCACAGGCGAGCTCTTCCTGCTCTACCAGCCCACCTTCGACCTGCGCTCGGAAAGCGTGATCGGGGTCGAGGCGCTGATCCGCTGGCGCCATCCCGTGCGCGGCGTCGTCGCGCCTGACGCGTTCATCCCGATCGCCGAGCACAGCGGGCTGATCGTCCCGATCGGACGCTGGGTGCTCGAGGAGGCCTGCCGGCAGGCCGCCCTGTGGCACGAGTACGGCCACCACATCGGCGTGTCGGTGAACGTGTCCGCGCGCCAGCTCGACGACGACACGCTGATCGACGATGTGCGACGCGTGCTGGGGGACAGCGGCCTGGAGCCCGCCACGCTGACGCTCGAGGTCACCGAGACCACGCTCATGCGCGACCCCGAGGCGACGGCCGCTCGCCTGCGCATGCTCAAGGAGCTCGGCGTGCGCATCGCGATCGACGACTTCGGCACCGGCTACAGCTCGCTCGCCTACCTGCGCCAGTTCCCCGCCGACGCGCTGAAGATCGACCGCTGCTTCATCGACGGCATCGCCACCTCCGCCGCATCGGCGGCGCTGATCCACACGCTCGTGCAGCTCGGCAAGGCGCTCGACATCGAGACGCTCGCCGAGGGCATCGAGGATCGCGACCAGCTCGCGACGCTGCAGCGCGAACAGTGCGACTACGGGCAGGGCCTCCTGTTCTCGCGCCCGCTCGACGTCGACGCGCTCGCACAATTTCTCGGCAGCGCCCGCGTCGGCGCGCCGGCGTTCGCTCCACGTCAGTAGCGCCGCATCCAGCCGATGCGCCGCATCCGCCCGGTCTCGGGTCGCGGACCGACGCCGCAACGCGGTCGCCCCGCTCGGCGCCGCCACTCTGCGAGACTGCCCACAGGCCCTTTTGGAGACAGATCGCACGGGAGATGCCCATGTCGGAGAACAGCTTTGGCGCGAAGGACACGCTGGTCGTCGGAGAGCGCAGCTACGAGATCTTTCGTCTCGACGCGCTTCAGCAGCGCTTCGACGTCACGCGCCTGCCGTTCTCGCTGAAGGTGCTGCTCGAGAACCTGCTGCGCACCGAGGGCGCCGGCACGGTCACCGCCGCCGACGTCGAGGCGCTCGCCAGCTGGGACGCCAGGGCCGAGCCGAGCAAGGAGATCGCGTTCACGCCCGCGCGCGTGCTCATGCAGGATCTCACCGGCGTTCCCGCCGTCGTCGACCTCGCCGCCATGCGCGAGGCGATGGCCGCCATGGGCGGCGACCCCGCCAGGATCAACCCGCTCGCGCCCGCCGAGCTCGTGATCGACCATTCCGTGCAGGTCGACGCGTTCGGCACCCGCGACGCCTTCCGCGTGAACGCCGAGCGCGAGTTCGAGCGCAACCAGGAGCGCTACGTGTTCCTGCGCTGGGGACAGGGCGCTTTCGACGACTTCGCCGTCGTGCCCCCGGACACGGGCATCGTCCATCAGGTCAACCTCGAGTACCTCGCGCGCGTGGTCTTTCCCAACGAGAAGACCGGCCAGGCCTACCCCGACACGCTCGTCGGCACCGACTCGCACACCACCATGGTCAACGGCCTCGGCGTGCTCGGCTGGGGCGTCGGCGGCATCGAGGCCGAGGCCGCCATGCTCGGCCAGCCGATGTCGATGCTGATCCCGCAGGTGCTCGGCTTTCGCCTGCACGGCCAGCTGCCCGAGGGAGCCACCGCGACCGACCTCGTGCTGACGGTCACCGAGATGCTGCGCCAGCGCGGCGTGGTCGGGAAGTTCGTCGAGTTCTATGGCGCCGGGCTCGCCGGCCTGCCGCTCGCCGACCGCGCGACCATCGGCAACATGTCGCCCGAGTTCGGCTCCACCTGCGCGATCTTCCCCATCGACGCCGAGACGATCGCCTATCTCGAGCTTTCCGGGCGCCCGCCCGAGCAGATCGCGCTCGTCGAGGCGTATGCCAAGGAGCAGGGCCTGTGGCACGACGAGCACTCCGAAGAGCCCACCTTCTCGGACACCATCGAGCTCGACCTCGCCACCGTCGAGCCGAGCATCGCCGGACCCAAGCGCCCTCAGGACCGCATCGCGCTGAGCCACGCCCAGGCGGCCTTCCGCGAGGCGCTCGGAGGCTACGTCACCGACTACGACGCGCGCGACGAGGCCGACGCGGAGAGCTTCCCCTCGAGCGACCCTCCCGCCAACGGCAGCGATCGCCCGCGCCCGCACGACGGCGGCCCCAGCTACGTCGAAGGCCCGGGCGAGGGTGCGGTGAAGGTGGCCGCGAGCGGCGCGCGCTGCACGCTCGCCGGCGGCACCGAGGTCCAGCTCGATCATGGCCACGTGGTGATCGCCGCCATCACCAGCTGCACCAACACATCCAACCCGTCGGTGATGATCGGCGCCGGCATCCTCGCCCGCAACGCGCTCGCCCGCGGCCTGCGCTCCAAGCCGTGGGTCAAGACCTCGCTCGCGCCCGGCTCCAAGGTCGTCACCGAGTACCTCGACCGCGCCGGCCTCACCGAGCCCCTGGAGCAGCTCGGCTTCAACCTCGTCGGCTACGGCTGCACGACCTGCATCGGCAACTCCGGGCCGCTCCCCGAGGAGATCTCCGCGGCCGTCAGCGACGCGGACCTCGCGGTCGTCTCCGTGCTGTCGGGCAATCGCAACTTCGAGGGCCGCATCAACCCCGACGTGAAGATGAACTACCTCGCCTCGCCGCCGCTGTGTGTCGCCTACGCGCTCGCCGGCACCATGGACATCGACATCGCCGGCGACCCGCTCGGCCAGGACGAGCACGGCGAGGACGTCTACCTGCGCGACATCTGGCCCTCCGCACGCGAGATCGCCGACACGATCGGCGATGCCGTGCGCGCGGACATGTTCCGCAAGAGCTACAGCGAGGTGTTCGCCGGCGACGAGCGCTGGAACGGCCTGCCGGTGCCCGCCGGCGAGCGCTTCGCGTGGGACGCGGACTCCACCTACGTGCGCCATCCGCCGTACTTCGCCGGCATGCCCGCCGAGCCCGACGCGGTCCGCGACATCGACGGCGCGCGCGTGCTCGCGCTGCTCGGCGACAGCGTCACCACCGACCACATCTCGCCGGCGGGCTCGATCAAGCGCGACGGGCCCGCCGGCCTGTACCTGCAGGAGCAGGGCGTCGCGCCGCGTGACTTCAATTCCTACGGCGCGCGCCGCGGCAACCACGAGGTGATGATGCGCGGGACCTTCGCCAACATCCGCCTGCGCAACCTGCTCGGCCGCGACGCCGGGCTCGAGCCCCTGCCAGAGGGCGGCTTCACACGCTACCTCGCCGACGGCTCCAACGAGCAGATGTCGATCTACGACGCCGCCATGCTCTACATCGAGGCCGGCATCGACCTGGTGGTGCTGGCGGGCAGCGAGTACGGCACCGGCTCCTCGCGCGACTGGGCGGCCAAGGGCACGAAGCTGCTCGGCGTGCGCGCGGTGATCGCGCAGAGCTTCGAGCGCATCCACCGCTCCAACCTGATCGGCATGGGCGTGCTGCCGCTGCAGTTCCCCGATGGCCAGAGCGCGCGGTCGCTCGGCCTCAGCGGCCGCGAGACCTTCTCGATCACCGGCCTCGCCGAGGCGATGGCCGCGGGCGGCGCACCGCCGCGCGAGGTGCGCGTGCGCGCCGTGCATGGCGGGGGCGGGGATGGCGCTGGCGCAGCGGTCGAGTTCGACGCGCGCGTGCGCATCGACACTCCCCGCGAGGCCGAGTACTTCCGCCATGGCGGCATCCTTCAGTACGTCCTGCGGGGACTGCTCGCGCGATGAGCGACGCCGCGGAGGCAGCAGGCGGCGATCGGCCGGCCGGCGAGCGCGCGCCGCAGGTGCTGCTCGACCTGCTCGCCGCGCGCGGGCCCTCGGGCTATGAGCGCGCGCCCGCCGACGTGTGGCGTGCGGCCGCCGGCGCATTCGCGACGGTCAGCAGCGACGTCGTCGGCACGCCGCTGGCGCTGGTCGAGCCCAAGCACGGCTACGAGCACAGCGCGCGGCGGCTGCTCGTGATGGGGCACATCGACGAGATCGGGCTGATCGTCACCCACATCGACGACGACGGCTACCTGTGGTTTCGCGGCGTCGGTGGCTGGGACGCGCAGATCCTCGTCGGCCAGCGGGTCGTGCTCGACACGCGCGCGGGGACCGTGCCGGGGGTCGTCGGCAAGAAGCCGATCCACCTGCTGCGCGAGGAGGACCGCAAGAAGGTCGCCGACATCCGCGACCTGCACATCGACATCGGCGCGCGCGACGGCGAGCAGGCGCGCGAGCTCGTGCGAATCGGCGACGTCGCCGTGATCGATGCCGATCCCGTCGAGCTTCCCAATGGCCGCCTGGCCTCGCGCGCGCTCGACAACCGCCTCGGCTCGTTCGTCGCGCTGGAGGCCGCGCGCCTGGTCGCCGAGGCGGGGGGCGCGCAGTGGGAGATCGCCGCCGTCGCGGCCGTGCAGGAGGAGACCACCTTCGGTGGCTCGCGCACCAGCGCATTTGCGCTGCAGCCGGACGCCGCGATCGTGATCGACGTCACGCACGCGACGGATGCCCCCGGCATCGACGTCAAGGAGGCCGGCAAGCACGAGCTCGGCTCCGGGCCGGTCATCAGCCGCGGCTCCAACCTCAACGCCGGGCTGTTCGAGCTGCTGCACGACACCGCCGAGGCCGAGAAGATCCCGTTCACCGTCGAGGCCTCCGCGCGCGCCACCGGAACCGACGCCGACGCCGTGCACATCAGCCGCGGCGGCGTTCCCACGGGGCTCGTGTCGATCCCGATCCGCTACATGCACTCGCCCGTAGAGCTCGTGCAGCTCGAGGACGTGCACGCGTGCGCGCGCCTGATCGCCGCCGCCGCGCTGCGGCTGACCCCCGAGATCGCCTTCGCCGCTCAGGGCTAGCAGTAGCCGCTGGCAGGCGCCCGTCCGAACGGCTACGCCGCTGCGTCGAGCTCGCTGAACGGCGCGATCTTGTACGGCTCGCCGGGGCAGCCGCCGATCACGAGCATCGTCAGGCCCTCCGGCCCCGGGTGCACCTTGCGCTTGGTGCCCGCCGCCACCCGCACGAGCGTGTCGCCGTCGAAGTCCACGCTCTCGCCTTCGATGTCGAGCGTGCCCGAGCCGTTCAGCGCCACGTACACCTCCTCCTGGCCGTCGGCGACGTGGTCGTGCTCCGGGTAGTCGGGGTAGTCGCCGGGCAGGCGGATGATCTGCATCCCGAACGAGCTCACCCCCAGCTCCGCACGCGCCTTCACGAACCCGCCGCCGAATCCGGCCTGCATGTCGTCGATCTTCTTCGCCGTGTAGTCAGCCATCGGAACGCTCCTCGGTCGTACAGCCAGGACGGGCGCTCCAGGGTAGCGGTCGGCGCGTTCGCGCCGCACGCGATCGTGAGACGGACGATCAGCCGTTGGGGCGAAACGGCAGCACGATCGCGAGCTGGCGCGATTGGGCCAGCAGCGTGCCGTCGGCCGCCCAGATCAGGCCGTCCTCGACGAAAAAGCCGTCGTGCATCAGCTCGCTCGTGGTCTGCGCGAGGCACAGCTCGTGCGGATCGGCGTCCGGCGCGGCGAGCATGCGATCGCGGAAATGGACGGTGAGGTCGATCGTCGGCACCGCGTTCCACTCGGTCATCCGCATGTACGGCGCGGGGATCAGCGCGTCGCTGAAGAACGCCAGCGACAGGGCGTCGATCGGCCGCGGCTCGACCAGCCCCATCCAGCCGCGGATCAGCATCGGACGTTCTTCGCCCGAGAGCGGCCGCCCCTCGATGCGCGGCTGCAGCACGATGTGGCGCGCGAACTCCGGGCCGTGCTCCATCAGTTTCAGCCCCTCGCGCGAGGGGTCCGCCGGCGCGACCGCAGGCATCGTCACTTCGGAGAGCTCCGGGCCCGTCCACCCCACCGAGAACGCAGCCAGCACCAGCGCGATCAGCTCGCCGTCCTGGTGCATGCGCGCGGACAGCGTGCTCAGCGAGCGGCCCTCGCGCTCGAGCGTCGTCGTGATCTCCACAGGTCCCGGCTGCGGGGCGCGCGAGTAGTGGATCGTCAGTGAGCGCGGAGCGCGCGCGGGGTCGGGCACCGACGCGATCAGCGCGCGCAGCAGCATCGCCGCCAGGTAGCCGCCGTGCGGCCCGCGGCCCGCGCGCCAGTCGGGCGCGACCCGGGCCCCGAACACGATGTGCTCGCCCACGGCCGGGCGCTCCCGCTGCGGGGACGATGCGGACCCCTGCTCGCGCCACACCGTCGTGTCGCGGTCGAACTTCGTGTCAGCCACGTACGAGCCGCTTGTAGGTGATGCGGTGCGGGCGGTCGGCGGCCGTGCCGAGCAGCTCGTGGCGGTGCTCCTCGTAGGCCTCGAAGTTGCCCTCGAACCACGTCACCTGCGAGTCGCCCTCGAAGGCGAGCACGTGCGTGGCCACGCGGTCCAGGAACCAGCGGTCGTGGGAGATCACCATCGCGCAGCCCGGGAATTCGAGCAGCGCGTTCTCGAGCGCGCGCAGCGTGTCCACGTCGAGGTCGTTCGTGGGCTCGTCCAGCAGCAGCAGGTTGCCGTTGCTGCGCAGCAGCTTGGCCAGGTGCACGCGGTTGCGCTCGCCGCCGGAGAGCTTGCCGATGCGCGCCTGCTGGTCGGAGCCCTTGAAGTTGAAGCCCGCGGTGTACTGGCGCGAGTTGACCTCGCGCTCGCCGACCTTGATGTGGTCGTAGCCTTCGGAGATCTCCTCCCACACGGTCTTCTCGGGGTCGAGCGCGTCACGCGACTGGTCGACGTACGCGAGCTTCACCGTGTCGCCGAGGACCAGCGTGCCGCCATCCGGCGCCTCCTCGCCGGTGACCATTCGGAACAGCGTCGTCTTGCCCGCGCCGTTGGCGCCGATCACGCCGACGATGCCGGCGCGGGGAAGGTCGAACGACAGCGACTCGATCAGCAGGCGATCGCCGTACCCCTTGACCAGATCCGTTGCCGTGAGCACCTTCTCGCCCAGGCGCGGGCCCGGCGGGATGTGGATCTGGACCTCGTCGAGCTTGACGTTGCGCTCCTCCGAGATGAGCTCCTCGTAGCGCGCCAGGCGCGCCTTGGACTTCGTGCGTTTGCCCTTCGGATTCGTGCGAACCCACTCCAGCTCGGCCGCGATCGTGCGCTCGCGCCCCTTTTCCGAGCGCTCTTCCTGGGCCATCCGCGCCTGCTTCTGCTCCAGCCAGCTCGAGTAGTTGCCCTGGTAGGGGATGCCCTTGCCGCGGTCGAGCTCGAGGATCCAGCCGGCGACGTTGTCGAGGAAGTAGCGATCGTGCGTTACCGCCACGATCGCGCCCCTGTACTCCGACAGGTGCTGCTCCAGCCACGCCACCGACTCGGCGTCGAGGTGGTTGGTGGGCTCGTCCAGCAGCAGCAGGTCGGGCGCGCGCAGCAGCAGGCGGCAGAGCGCCACGCGCCGGCGCTCGCCGCCGGAGAGCGTGCTCACGTCCGCGTCCGGCGGCGGCAGGCGCAGCGCGTCCATCGCATATTCCAGCTGCGTGTCGAGGTTCCACGCGTCCGCCGCTTCGATCTTCGCCTGGATCTCGCCGAACTCCTCGGCCGTCTCGTCCGAGTAGTTCGCCGCCAGCTCGTTGAAGCGGTCGAGCAGCGCCTTCGTCTCGGCGACGCCGTCCTCGACGTTGCCCCTGACGTCCTTGCTCTCGTCCAGCCGCGGCTCCTGCTCGAGCATCCCCACCGTCGCGCCCGGCGCCAGCGCCGCCTCGCCGCGGTACTCCTGGTCGACCCCCGCCATGATCCGCAGCAGCGTCGACTTGCCCGCGCCGTTGTAGCCGAGCACGCCGATCTTCGCGCCCGGGTAGAACGCGAGCGAGACGTTGTCGAGCACCGTCTTGTCCGGCGGATGCAGCTTGGACAGCCGGTGCATCGTGAAGATGTACTGAGAGGACATGCGCACGCAGGATAGGACCTTGCCGCTGTCGCTAACGTTGTCGAGTCATGCCCACCACGGTCCTCGACGTCGAGCAGCACCTGCTCCTGCTGGAGCTGGAGGCGCCGTTCACCAAGCGCGACGTGCAGCTCGCGCGCCGGCGCATGGCCAAGCGCTGGCATCCCGACGTCGCTCCGCAGGGCCGGCAGTTCGAGCACGAGCGCCACCTGAAGGCGATCAACGAGGCCGCCGACCAGCTCGAGCGCCTGGCCGAGGGCTCGCGTGGCGGGAAGGTCACCGCGAACGCCGTCAAGGTCAGCGCCGCCGCGGCGCGCCGCGAGCGCGAAGAGGCGGGCCGGCGCGCGTACGAGGCCGAACAGCGCGCCCGCGCGATGGCCAAGGACCGCGCCGAAAACGATCCGTTCGGCAGCCGCGTGCCCGACCACTCGGTCGTGCACCGCTACGCGCGCTGCCTGTCCTACCCCGAGTGGGGCGTCGGCACGGTCGCCGGCATCTACTTCTCCTCCGATCCGATCGGGCCGGGCGAGGAGGTGCAGCAGTGGGCGCGCGTCAAGTTCAGCCACGGCATCCGCACGGTGCCCGCCGGCAGCATGAAATTCGTCGACTTCTCCAAGCCCGACCCCGCCGAGGAGCGCGTCGAGCGCTTCCTCATCGCCGCCCAGCGCGCGATGGCCGAAGGCGAGTACGAGCTGGCCGCGCAGCGGCTGATCTATGCGCGCGACGCCGAGCCGCGCAACATCGCCGTGCTGCGGCTGATGACGCTCGCGTTCTGGAACGCCGGCAAGCTCGATGAGGCCGCGCGCGCGGTGCGAGACTGGGCGCGCGTTGACGGTCGCCGCCCGGCGCCGCACCGTTTCGCGGCGAGGATCTACGAAGACATGGGCGCGATCGACCTCGCCGAGGAGGCCGCCGAGCGCGCCGCCAAGCGCGGCCCGTCGGACGCCGGCGCGTGGGAGCGCCTCGGGCGGCTGCGGCTCGCGCTGATGGATCGCGAGGGCGCGCTGGAGGCGCTCAGGAAAGCGCTCGCGCTGGGCGCCGATGCGGACGTGCACGAGCTCGTTGCGCAGGCGCTCGCGATCGAGCCGAGCATGGCCGGCTGAACCGCTGGGTTGGCGTTACGCCGGCTGGTGTTGGTCCCTGAGCCTGGGTAACCATCGCGCTACAGGTCGGCGGCGCCGCCATACCAACCGGATCGAAAGCTACAATCGCGGCTATGGGAATCGTTGTGCCAATCGTCTTCGCGGTTTCGGCCGCTGCCGCCGGCTCCGCCGGGCGGATCATTGCCGGTGCTATTGCATCGCGGACGGGTCACTCGAGGAGACAGGCAGAACTCGCCGCCGGTACGGCCGGCCTGAGTCTTGTTGCACATGAGCGCCAGAGCTCCAGGGGCCATCGCGACGCTCCCGCACACGCTCCCGCGCTCTAATCGCGCGCGACCCATCAGGCATCGGCTTGTGGCAGCCGCTCCATCTGACGCACATATAGCGCTTGCCGGCGCGGGAGGCGCCCTCGTCTGGGTGCTCGTCGTATATGGCCTGCCGCTTGCTTGGAAAGCATTTCACGGCCAGATCACGTGGACGCCCGAATTGCAGAGGGTCTCCGGGCTGGTGGCCCTGCTTGCCATCTGGCTCGCCTCGGGAGCGGCGGCGGCTTGGCTGACGGGAGCCGCAACCATCAAGGACGCGGTCATCTACGGCATGGGATGGCAGGGCATCTTCGGTCGCTTTATCAGGCCGGCAACCGATCCGGCAGCGCCTCACAACGGTCCCGCTGAGCCCGTCGCCTAGTCCCTCTCTCTCGCGCTGCCTATGAACCGTGGTGGCGACGCTCAGAGGATGTTCACCGCGCGCGAGACCACCAGCCCGATCGTGACCAGCGAGACGATCGACTGCACGCCCATGATGCTCTTGGCCATCGGCGTCAGGGGCATCGTGTCGGTCGGCGAGAACGCCGTCGCGTTCGTCAGCGACACGTACAGGTAGTCGATGAACTGCGGCCGCCAGTACAGCGGCTCGATGCGGTCGTCGGACATCTGCGGGAACAGGAAGTCGGGCGGGCCGTCGTGGCCGGCAGCGCGACGGCCGGGACCGCCCCGGTCCACCTCCCAGTACCACAGCGCGAAGATCAGGAAGTTGGTCAGCCAGATCAGCATGCCCGAGACGATCAGCTCCTGGCCGTTGGGCGGCGTCTTGTGCAGCAGGTAGTGCGTCAGCTCCACCAGCGAGAACACGTTCGCGGCGCTCACCAACGCCGTCAGCGCGATCGCCGCGCGCCGGCGTCCCATGTGCTCGTGCTCGAGCTGGCGCGGCGTCGCCATCGACAGGCCGATCAGCAGCACGCCCTCGAGCGCCGGCACCAGCCACGACGGCCCCACCGTTAGGCGCTCGGACAGCCCTATCTGCAGCCCGATGGCTACGAGCACCGTCGCCTGGATCGGCCAGAACGCCTCGGCGGCCGCCGGCGGCGGGTAGGGACGGCCGGGTTGGATCGCGGATGCTTCGGCCACGAACCGAGAGGGTAGGGGGGCGGTCCGACGCGATCGCTACGTTCCCGCGGTGCGCCTGATCGTCGCCCGCTGCGAGGTCTCCTACACCGGTCGCCTCAGCACCGTCCTGCCCGAGGCCGTGCGGCTGCTGATGGTCAAGGCTGACGGCACCTTCATGGTGTGGGCCGACGGCGGCGGCTCGGCCGTCAAGCCGCTGAACTGGATGGTCGCGCCGACCGTCATCGAGGAGCAGGCCGACGAGCACGGTCGCCTGCGCGGGCTGCGCGTGCGTAAGCGCAGCCAGGAGGAGCTGCTCGAGATCTCCATCGCCGAGGTGCTCGCCGACGTCGAGCACGAGCTCGACGCGATTGCCTCGCTCGAGAAGGAGGGGGTCGAGCGCGAGCTGCAGGAGCTGCTCGCCGACGCGCCGCAGTGGTGCGGGGAGGGGCTGCGGCTCGTGCGGCGCGAGTGGCCCACCGACATCGGCCCCGTCGACCTCATGTGCAAGGACACAGACGACGAGTGGATCGCCATCGAGATCAAGCGCATCGCCACCATCGATGCCGTCGAGCAGCTCACGCGCTATCTCGAGCGCATTCGCCTGGACCCCGCGCTCGGGTCCTGTCGCGGCGTACTCGCCGCGCAGAGCATCAAGCCGCAGGCGCGCGTGCTCGCCCAGGCGCGCGGGATCGACTGCGTGGAGGTCGATCCCGAGGTGCTGCGCGGGGAGCGCGAGCCCGAGCTCAAGCTGTTTGCGGCATAGTCCCCCGCATGAACGATCAAGACTCCCCGGAGGTTCTCACCGAGCGGCGCGGCAACGTGCTGCTGATCACGCTCAACCGGCCCGAGGTGCGCAACGCCGTCAACGCCGCGCTCGCCGCCGGGGTCGCCGGCGCGCTGGATGAGCTCGACGGCGACGACGGCCTGTCGGTGGGCGTGCTCACCGGCACCGGCGGCTTCTTCTCCGCCGGCATGGACCTCGGCGCGTTCGTCAAGGGCGAGTCCGCCTGGTTCGGCGACCGCGGCTTCGCCGGCATCACCCAGCGCGCCGCGCGCAAGCCGCTGATCGCCGCCATCGAGGGCTTCGCGCTCGCCGGCGGCATGGAGATCGCGCTCGCCTGTGACCTGATCGTCGCCGCCAGGGGGGCCAGGATGGGCATCCCCGAGGCCAAGCGCTCGCTCGTCGCCGCCGGCGGCGCGCTCCTGCGCATGCCGCGGCGCATGCCCTACCACGTCGTAATGGAGCTCGCCCTCACCGGCGATCCGCTGCCCGCAGAGCGCTTCCAAGAGCTCGGCCTCGTCAATCGCCTCGCCGAGCCCGGCGCCGCCGTCGACGTCGCGCTCGAGCTCGCCGGCGCCATCGCCAAGAACGGGCCGCTCGCGCTGATCGCCACCAAGCAGGTCCTGCAGGAGCAGTTCGACTGGTCCAGCGGCGACATGTGGGACAGGCAGGCCGCCATCACCGGGCCCGTGTTCACCTCCGAGGACGCCCGCGAGGGGTCCTCTGCGTTCAAGGAGAAGCGGGAGCCTGTTTGGAAGGGTCGGTAGGGCTGAAGCTCCGCGCTGAGCCGATGGACACCACCAGCGGCTGGGCTGGTAGTAGCAGGAGCGCCATCAGGACTCCAGCACCGGCCACTCCCGCAGCGAGCAGGTTGCCGGCGCTGAAGCCGTGGAAGAATGCCGCGTTCGCCGCGTGATTCAGGCCCGCCGCGAGCGCGGAGTCTCCGGCGCGCTGTAGGTGCTGGGCGACTATCAGCGCCGCTCCCGCCGAGCTGTGGGCGGTGTCCGCAAGGCGCGCGGGCAGCGCGTGGGGGAGGAGGGTGGTCAGGCGGCTGCCGTATAGGGAGGCGTAGACGCTGCCGATCAGGGCCACGCCCAGCGTGCCTCCGAGGAGGCGGGTTGTGTCGTTGACTGCTGAGCCCACTCCTGCCTTCTCCGGTGGGACCACGCCCATGATCGCCTCCGTGGCCGGGGCGCTTGTGAAGCCCATGCCGGTGCCGAACAGGACCATCTGCACGGCGATCGTGCTGTACGCGAGGGTTGCCGTGCCGGTCGACACCCACGCGTAGAACGCCGCCATCATCAGCAGGCCCGCCGCCACCACCAGCTTCGTGCCGAAGCGCACCGCCAGCTTCGTGCCGAGCACCGAGGAGACGCCCACCGCGCTTGCCACCGGCAGCAGGTGCACGCCCGCCGACAGCGGGCTGTAGCCCTTGAAGAACTGGAAGAACTGCGTGATCAGGAAGATGAAGCCGAACAGCGCGAAGAACGCGATCGTCACCGACACGCTCGCCGCCGCGAAGCGCGGGTTGCGGAACAGGCTCACGTCCAGCATCGGCTCGCGCACGCGGCGCTCACACGCGATGAACGTCGCCAGCAGAGCCGCGCCCGCCACGAAGCCGGCGATGCTGCGCGCGCTGCCCCAGCCGTATTCCGGCGCCTCGATGATCGTGAAGATCAGCAGCGCGATCGCTGCCGTCGACAGCGCGAAGCCCGCGCGGTCGGTCCTCGGCGCGTGCGGGTCGCGCGACGTCGGCACGCTGAACGCGACCATCGCCGCCCCCAGCGCAGCCACCGGCGCCATCGCGAAGAAGATGCTCGGCCATGTGAAGCCCTTCAGCAGCCAGCCGCCGACGATCGGTCCCAGCGCGATCGCCACGCCCGCGCTCGCGCCCCACAGGCCGATCGCCTGCGCGCGCTCGGAGCGTCCCGTGAAGATGTTCGAGATCAGCGACAGCGTCGCCGGGAACACCATCGCCGCGCCCAGGCCCATGAAGCAGCGCGCGACGATCAGCTGGCCCGCCGTCGCCGTCAGGCCGCCCGCGACGCTCGCCACGCCGAACACCGCCAGGCCCGCCAGCAGCATCCCCTTGCGGCCCACGCGGTCGCTCAGGCTCCCCGACACCAGCAGCAGCGCCGCGAACACCAGGTTGTACGCGTCCACGATCCACTGCAGCTGGCTGTTCGACGCGCGCAGCTCGCGCACCAGCGTCGGCAGCGCCACGTTCACGATCGTCGTGTCGAGGTTGATCACGAACGAAGCCACGAGCAGCGCGGCGAGTGCCAAGCCCTTATGCCTCATCCTCATAAAAATAAAGCATCACAACAAGAAAATCAAGTCTTCGCACAAAAATCTCAAGCACACGCTAGAATGGAGGCATGCGCTCGTATGGCCAGTACTGCTCCGTAGCGAAGGCGCTCGACGTGATCGGCGACCGCTGGACGCTCCTGATCGTCCGCGAGCTGCTCGCCCAGGGCTCCAGCCGCTACACCGACCTGCGCCGCGGCCTACCCGGCATCGCCACCAACCTGCTCGCCGACCGCCTGCGCGAGCTCGAGCAAGCGGGCATCGTCCTCCGCGAGGACGCCCCGCCCCCAATCGCCACAGCCCTCTTCAGCCTCACCCCCCGAGGCGAGCAACTGCGCCCCGTAATAGACGAGCTCGGGCGCTGGGGCATCCCGCTCATGGCAGAAACCACCCCCGACGAGGAGTACCGAAGCCACTGGCTGCAGCTCCCCGTAGACCTCTACCTAGCCGCCTCACCCGGGCAAGCGCCCACAACCATCGAAGTCCGCGCCGGCGATCAACCAATGCTGATCGAAGCGCGGGACGGAGCCATCACCACCCGTCAGGGAGCCACCGAGCACCCGGACGCAGCGCTGAGCGGCCCCCCACAGCTCGTACTAGGAGTCCTCACAGGAGCGCTGGGCCCGAACGAGGCCATCGAGCAGGGGCTGGCGTTCGACGGAGATCGCCAGGCGCTGACCCGTCTACAGCACCAGGAGCGAAGCGGGTGGCAGAGCGGTCAACGGCGCGAAGCGCCCATGACCGACCGGACACCCGCGTAGCGTCTCTCGGGCTAGCAGCCGCGCCGCTTACGCTTGCGCTGCCGCCGAATCTCGAGAAACCGCTTCCAAAGCGCCCACATCTCAGCGCTCTCCCGGCTGCTTGCGCGGGTACTGGGAGATCGGCTGGCGCAGGTCGATCGCCGTCGTCACGATGCGGTTCTGTTCGTCGATGTGCGCCGCCGGGTAGCCCTCGCCCGGGCTCGCGCGCTCGGGGCGCCCGACGTAGCCGAAGTGCATCGCCTCCGGCATGATCTGCATCAGGCGCGGGAACATGTGTGCGCGCGCGCCCATGTTGCGCGGCTCCTCCTGCACCCACAGGATCTCTGTGAGGTTGGGGTAGCGGTCCATCAGCTCGAGGATCTGCTTTTCCGGGAACGGGTACAGGAGCTCCACGCGCGCCACCGCCAGGCCCGTGTGCGACGCGCGCTCGGGGTGCCCGACGAGGTCGTAGTAGATCTTGCCCGTGCACAGCACCAGCCGCGTCACCAGCTCGTCCTGCACTCCCGGCTCCGCCAGCACCGGGTGAAAGCGCGTGTCCTCCGCCATGTCGAGGATCGCGCTCGCCGCCTGCGGCAGGCGCAGCAGCGACTTCGGCGTCATCACCACCAGCGGACGCTGCTTCGCAATGCGCGCCTGACGGCGCAGCAGGTGGAAGTACTGCGCCGGCGTCGTCGGGCTCGCCACGCGGAGGTTGCCCTCCGCGGCACTGCGCAGGAAGCGCTCCAGGCGCGCTGAGGAGTGCTCGGGGCCCGAGCCCTCGTAGCCGTGCGGCAGCAGCAGCGTCAGGCGCGAGGTCTGGCCCCACTTCGCCAGGCCCGACACGATGAACTGGTCGATGATCACCTGCGCCGAGTTCACGAAGTCCCCGAACTGCGCCTCCCACAGCACCAGCGTCTCCGGCGCCTCCTGGCTGTAGCCGTACTCGAAGCCCATGCACGCGAGCTCCGACAGCGGGCTGTTGTGCAGCTCCAGCGGCGCCAGCGCGTCCGGCAGGTTCTGGATCGGGCACACCGTCTGGCCCGTCTTCGCGTCGTGCAGCACCATGTGGCGCTGGCTGAACGTGCCGCGCTCTGTGTCCTGCCCGGTCAGGCGCAGCGGCACGCCGTCGGTCAGCAGCGACGCGAACGCCAGCGCCTCCGCGTGCGCCCAGTCGATGTTCGGGTCCGACGCCGCGCTCTGCGCCAACGCCTCGTGGCGGCGCTCCAGCTGTTTGACCAGCTTCGGGTGCACCGTGAAGCCGTCCGGAACGCGCAGCAGCTCCTCGCCCAGCGCGCGCAGCCGCGCCGCCGCCACCGCCGTGTCCACCTCCGGGCTCGGTGAGCGGTCCAGCTGGTACTCGCCCGTCACGTGCTCGCCCTCGTGCTCCGCCGCCTCCGCGATCTTCGCCTTCAAGCGCTGGTGCAGAAGCGTCAGGTTGTCCCACACCTCCTGCGCCTGGCGGTCGACCTCCTCCCTGGAGATCACGCCGTCGGTCACCAGGCGGTCCGCCCACAGCTCATACACGCGTTTCTTCGTCTTGATCTTCGCGTACATCTCCGGCTGCGTGTACGCCGGCTCGTCCGACTCGTTGTGCCCGAAGCGGCGGTAGCCGATCAGGTCGATCAGCACGTCGTGGCCGAACTCCTGGCGGAACGCGAACGCCAGGCGCACCGCGCTGATGCACGCCTGCACGTCGTCCGCGTTGACGTGGATGATCGGCACGTCGAAGCCCTTCGCCAGGTCCGACGCCCAGCGCGTCGAGCGCGCGTCGTCCGGGTCGGTCGTGAAGCCCACCTGGTTGTTGGTGATGATGTGCACCGTGCCGCCGACCTTGTAGCCGTCAAGCGCCTGCAGGTTGAACGTCTCGGACACGACCCCCTGGCCGGGGAACGACGCGTCGCCATGGATCACGATCGGCACCGCCGAGTCGGTGTCCTGGTGGGCGTGCGGGCCCTTGCGCGAGGTCTGCGCCGCGCGCGTCGCGCCCTCCACCACCGGTGACACGTACTCCAGGTGGCTCGGGTTGGACTCCAGGTTCACGCGGATCGTGCCGCCAGTCGGCAGCTGGTAGGTGCCCTGCGTGCCGTGGTGGTACTTCACGTCGCCCGTGCCGCCCTGCGGGATCGTCGTCACCGCCTCCAGCGTCGACGCGCCCTCGAACTCCGCGAAGATCGTGTCGTAGGAGCGGCCCAGGTTGTGCGCCAGCACGTTCAGCCGCCCGCGGTGGGCCATGCCGACCACCACCTCCTGCCCGCCGTGCGCCGCCGACAGCTGGATCAGCTCGTCGAGCATCGGCACCGTCATGTCCAGGCCCTCGATCGAGAACTGGTGCTGGCCGAGGTACGCCTTGTGCATGAAGCGCTCCAGCGCGTCCACCTCAACCAGCCGCTTCAGCAGCGTCCTGCGCTCGTCGTTGGTCAGCTCGTGGCGGAACGCGCCCGACTCGATGTGCTCGCGCAGCCACACGCGCTGGCGGTGCGAGGCGATGTGCTCGATCTCGTACGCGATCGTCCCGCAGTAGGTCTCCAGCAGATGCGGCAGCGCGTCCGCCAGCGTCGCGCCCGCCACGTACATCTGGAAGATCTTCGCCGGCAGTCGCGCCTGGATCTCCGTTGTCAGTCCCAGCGCCTCCGGGTCCAGGCCCGGGTCGCCCTCCGGCTCGGAGCCCAGCGGATCCAGGCGCGCCGCCAGGTGGCCGTGGCTGCGCACGCGGCTGACGAACGTGCTCGCCGCCTGCACCGCCTGCAGCATCTCATCGCCGCCCGTGTACGGAGCCGGTGCGCCGCTCGCCGGCGCTGCCGCTGCTGCCGCCGGGGCGTGCACCGGCAGCGGGCCTGCCCGCAGGCCCAGCGCCGCGAACAGCTCCTCGTAGAAGCCGCTGCCGCCCTGCAGGTAGCCCTCCACCAGCCCCAGGAAGCGGCCCGACTCAGCCCCCTGGATGATGCGGTGGTCATACGTCGAGGTCATCGTCATGACCTTCTCTGCGCCGATGCTCGGGCCGACGTCGCCCAGGCCCACCGGGTACGCGATCGATCCCGTCGCCACGATCGTCCCCTGGCCGCTCATCAGCCGCGGCACCGACGCCACCGTGCCCAGGCCGCCCGGGTTCGTCAGCGTGATGTTCGCGCCCACCAGGTCGTCCGCCGTCAGCGTGTTCGTGCGCGCCTTCTCCACCAGCGCGTCGTACGCCGCCAGGAAGCGGTCGAACGGCAGGCGTCCCGCGTCTGCGATCACCGGAACCATCAGCGTGCGCGAGCCGTCCTTCTTCTCCACGTCCACCGCCAGCCCCAGGTTCACCTGCCCATCGACTACGCGGTGGGGCTTGCCGTCGAGCTCCGCGAAGTGGTTCGCCATCACCGGCATGTCCTGCGCCGCGCGCGCGATCGCGTATGCGATCACGTGCGTGAACGACACCTTGCGCCCCGCCGCCTTCAGCTCCTGGCGGCGCGCGTCCAGCACCGTCATCGTCAGCGTGCGGAAGCTCGTCGCCGTCGGGATCGACAGCGACTGCTCCATGTAGCGCGCCAGCGCCGCCGCGCCGCCCCGCAGCGGCTGCGAGCTCGGCTCCGCCGTCGCCGTTGCCGTTCCGTTGGAGGCTGCGCCGTTCGCCGTGCCCGTGCCGGCGGCCGCCGACAGCACGTCCGACTTCGTGATCTTGCCCGCCGGGCCGCTGCCCGACACAGCCGCCAGGTCCACGCCCTCGACCGCCGCCGCGCGCGCCGCCACCGGGGAGACCTTCGTGCCGTCCGGGGGGGTCGAAGCCGCCTGGGCGGGTGTCGCTGCGGCGGCTGGCTGCGAGGCCGCGGCTGGCTGGGGGTGGTAGACCGCGGGCTGCGACGCAGCTGGGGCGGGCTGCGACGCGCCTGCCGCGGGTGCCGCCCCGTTCACCGAAATACGCGCAATCAGCTGGCCGACCGTGACCGTGTCGCCCTCCGCCACCAGGATCTCGCTCACCGTGCCGCTCGCCGGCGCCGGCAGCTCCAGGTCGACCTTGTCCGTGGAGATCTCCACGATCGTGTCGTCGGCCTTGATGTAGTCGCCGACCTTCACCCGCCATTCCAGGATCGTTCCCTCCGTGACCGACTCGCCCGCCGCGGGGGTCAGCACGTCCACCGTCTGGGTGGCGTCGTTCGCGGGCGGCGGGGTCTCTGCGGCAGCCGGGGGTGCTTCAGCGGCGGCGGCCGGCTGGGCGGGCTCGCCGTTGGCGGCCGGCGCGGGCGTCTCAGCAGGCGGCTGCGGGGCTGGCGCGGCGGGCGCCGCGCCGTTGACGGAGATCCGCGCGATCACCTGCCCGACGGTCACCGTGTCGCCCTCCTCGACCAGGATCTCGCTCACCGTGCCGCTCCCCGGCGCCGGCAGCTCGACGTCGACCTTGTCGGTCGAGATCTCCACGATCGTGTCGTCGACCTTGATGTAGTCGCCGACCTTGACATGCCATTCGAGGATCGTTCCCTCGGTGACCGACTCTCCCGCGGCAGGGGTAACGACGTCTATCGTCTGCACTGCCGTGGTGCTGGTTGCCATCGAGCTTTCACTTTAGCGCGGCGGGTGCGCTCGCACGCTCACGCTGCTCGCGGATGAACTGGTAGCTGCCGAAGAACGGCCCGATGCCACCGAGCACGGCCACCGCGACGGCCAGCTTCAGCGACACGACCCGCAGGCGCGCGGCGGTTATGCACGCCAGCGACATGAAGATCCACAGCAGGCCATGCGACCATCCCAGCACGAGCGTCAGCGGCTCCGGTTTGCCCGCGGCGAACGCGCTCACCAGCAGCCCCGTGTACACGCACGAGTGGGTGAACGAGGTCCACTTCAGGCGCGTGAACGTCAGCGGCCCGGCGCCCGCCCGCAGATGCGTGGTCACTGCGACAGCCACTGTGCCATCCGTGGCAGCGCCTCGCCGGCCTCCGCCGGCCATTGCGAGATCTCGCGCGGCCACCACGCGAACTCGTCGTGCTCGTCATCCGGTGTGACGTCCCGCTCGACGCCCTCCGCCAGCCACGCCTGCCCGACGAACATCACCAGCCGGTGCGGCAGTCGCAGCAGCGCCTCGCCGCGCACGCGCTCGGGCGAGACCGCCCACTCCTCGCGCAGCTCGCGCACGAGCGTGTCGGCGGGGCTCTCGCCGAGGTCGACCGCGCCGCCCGCGCCGAGCGCCCAGCGCCCCGCCCACGAGGAGACCCATGGGGCGCGCCGCCCCGCCAGCCAGCGGCCGTCGGCCGAGCGCGTCACGCACAGCGCGGCCATGCTCTCGGAGGCGTCGCCTTCGACCAGGCGCAGCGCCCAGCGCAGCGGCTGCAGCTCGAACGCGAGACCTTGTTCGTCCTGGCGGTAGTCGACCAGGCGCGCGGCCACGCCGTCGTGGCTGGGCGAGCCGCGTTCCTGCAGCTGCGCGATCGCCGCGTCCGCCGCCTGCGTCTGCTCCGGCGAGGGCTCGAACGGCCGCTCGCTCCAGTGTGCCGTCACCTGCTCCAGCGGCCACGGGCCGCGGGCGAGGATCTCCGGTGCGTGGGTGGCGGGCTGCGCTTGGTCGGACACTCCAGGGAAGGCTAGTGAATCCGCTTCGCGCGCCTGTGAAGGTCGGCCGAACGTCGGGCGAACGCCCTCGAGCGCATAGACTCGCCGTCCGTGAGCGAGCGCCGGCGCAAGCATTGGGGATGGGGCTTCGAGGACCAGCAGCCCTCGCCCGCGCAGCTGCGCGCGTCGGTGGCGGCGCTCGCCGAGCACCTGGGGATGGCGCTCACGGACGTCGAGGAGCCGGTCGCGCTGGAGGCGGCGCGGATGGCGCCCGCGCGCATCCAGGCGCCGCCGGCGCTCGTTGACATCTGCGCCGAGGATGCGCACACGCGCGCGAGCCACGCGCTGGGCAAGTCCTACAGCGACGTCGTGCGCGGCTTTCGCGGGCAGTTCGAGCACGCCCCCGACCTCGTGCTGCGCCCACGCGACGAGTCGGACCTCGAGCGCGTGCTCGAGTGGTGCTCGGCCGAGCGAGTGGCGGCGATCCCGTTCGGCGGCGGCACCTCCGTCGTGGGCGGCGTCACCCCGAGCGTGCCCGGCAGCTACAACGGCGCCGTGTCGATCGACCTGCGGGCGCTCGATCGCGTGCTCGAGGTCGACGATGTGTCGCGCGCGGCGTGCATCCAGGCGGGCGCGCTCGGCCCCGAGCTCGAGTCCCAGCTCGGCGAGCGCGGGCTGACGCTGCGCCACTTCCCGCAGTCGTTCGAGTACTCCACGCTCGGCGGCTGGATCGCCACGCGCGCGGCCGGGCACTTCGCGACGCTGTGGACGCACATCGAGGACTTCGTCGAGTCCGTGCGCGCGATCACCCCCGCGGGCGTGTGGGAGTCGCGGCGGCTGCCCGGGTCGGGCGCCGGCGTGAGCCCCGACCGCATGCTCGCCGGCTCGGAGGGGACGCTCGGCGTGATCACGCACGCGTGGGTGCGCGTGCAGCCGCGCCCGGTTCACCGCAGCGCGGCGGGCGTGCGCTTCGCCGATTTCCTCGCCGGAGCGGAGTGCGTGCGCGCGATCTCCCAGGCGGGGCTGCACCCCTCCAACTGCCGCCTGCTCGACGCCGGCGAGGCCGCGCTGACGATGGCGGGGGACGGCTCGCATGCACTGCTGGTGCTCGGTTTCGAGTCCGCCGACCATCCGGTTCAGGAGGCGATGGCGCGGGCGCTCGCGCTGTGCGCCGAGCATGGCGGCGCGGTCTCCACGAGTGGCGGGGAAGGAGATGAGAAAGGAGGGGGCAGCGATGCTGTCAGCTCATGGCGGGACGCGTTCCTGGGGGCGCCATACGTGCGCGACTCGCTCGTCGCGATGGGCGTGATGGCGGAGACGTTCGAGACGGCGATCACATGGGAGCGCTTCCCCGCCTTCCACGAGCGCGTGAGCGCCGCAACGCGGGAGGCGGTGCGCGAGGTGTGCGGGGAGGTCGGCAGGGTCTTCTGCCGCTTCACCCACGTCTATCCCGATGGCCCCGCGCCGTACTTCACCGTGCTCGCGCCCGCGCGCCGCGGCGAGGAGCTCGAGCAGTGGGCCGCGATCAAGCACGCCGCCTCAGACGCGATCATCGCCGCGGGCGGCACCATCACCCACCACCACGCCGTCGGGCGCGATCATCGGCCGTGGTATGACCGCCAGCGGCCCGAGCCGTTCGCGCAGGCTCTGCGCGGCGCGAAGCTGGCGCTCGACCCCGCGGGCGTCATGAACCCGGGCGTGTTGATCGATCCGGGCGCATGAAGGTCGCCGTTCTCGGCCCAGGCGGCGTGGGCGGGCTGCTGGCGGGGGCGCTCGATCGGGCGGGCACCGAGGTGGTGGTGGTCGCGCGCGAGAGCACCGCGGAGGCGATCGCACGCGATGGCGTGCATGTGCAGAGCGTCAGGCTCGGCGACTTCGTCGCCCACCCGCGCGCCGTCGCGCGCTTGCGGGAGCCGGTCGACGCGCTGATCGTCGCCACCAAGGCCGCCGGCCTCGCGCCCGCGCTCGAGCGCATCGCGGTGGCGTCGTCCGCGGAGGGGGAGCCGACGGTCGTGCTGCCGCTGCTCAACGGCCTCGACCACCTCGCCGTGCTGCGCGAGCGCTTCCCCGCGGGGTCGGTGCTCGCGGGCTCGATCCGCGTCGAGGCCGACCGCCCGCAGCCGGGCGTGGTCGTGCACACGAGCCCGTTCCTGCTCGTCAGCATGGCGAGCGCCGAGCCGGCCGCGCACCCGGCGATGCAGGCGCTCGCCGACGCGCTCTCGCACGCGGAGGTGCCGGTGCGGGTGCAGGACTCCGAAGCGGACGTCATGTGGTCGAAGCTCGTGCGCCTGAACGCGCTCGCGTGCGTCACCAGCGCCTACGACGTGCTGCTCGGTGAGATCCGCTCCACGCCGCAGCTGCGCGCCGATCTGGAGGGGGCGATCGAGGAGGCGTGCGCCGTCGGTCAGGCTGAGGGAGCGCGTGACATCGACGCGGACAGAGCGATCGCCGAGCTCGAGGCGGCGCACGAGACGCTCGGCAGCTCCATGCAGCGCGACATCGCCGCCGGGCGCGAGCCCGAGCTCGACGCCATCCCCGGCGCCGTGCTCCGGGCGGGTGCCCGCCATGGCATCCCGTGCCCTACGATCGAGCGGCTGGTCGGGTTGATCGCCGCGCGGGTTGGCGAGTCCGCGCCCGGTTGAGGCCGGAGCTAGGTTGCTTCAATTGCACGCGCCGTGCGCCATGGTATATGCGCACGACCGCCTGATCGTCTGACCCGCGGCTACTGGTCTTCGAATGGCGAGCGTCCGGGCGAGCCGGGCGAGAACACGGGGATCGACTGCGTGGCGATCGCCTCGACCGCGCGCTCCTCCGCCTCGGTCAGCTCCTCGTCGTGCTCGCCGTCGCAGAGCACGCGGAAGTTGCCGGTGACGCCGCTGTCGCCGTGGATGGTGATGCCCGGCAGGATCTCCTCGCCCTCCTCGAAGCCGAGGCGCTCCATGTCGAAGTGCGCGAGCCCGATGCCGTGGGCGGTGTGGGTCGGGTTCTCGCGGTCGTGCGCCGCCACCGCCTGCGCGAAGCGCTCGAGGTTCTTGGCGATCTTGCCCGTGTCCGCCATTCTTGCCGGGAGGGTAGCGCGCGCGGAGTAGATTTGTGAGCGATGGCAGGCGCCCGACCAGTCGACACGACGCCTCTCGCTCCCGGGGCCGCGATCGGCGTGGCGGGCGACGGTCGCGGGGCCGACGGCCGCGGCGGCGAGGTGATCCGCACGGTCGATCTGACGAAGGTCTATGCGGGCACGGACTTCGCGGCGGTGGACAAGCTCAACCTGAGCGTCCACGCAGGGGAGATCTTCGGCCTGCTCGGCCCCAACGGCGCCGGCAAGACGACGACGGCGGGCATGCTCACGACGCGCGTGATCCCGACCTCCGGCTCGGCGTCGGTGGGGGCGATCGACGTCGTCGCGCATCCGGCGCTCGCCAAGCAGCTGATCGGGATCGTCTCCCAGCAGAACACGCTCGACCGCCAGCTGACGGTGTGGGAGAACCTGTACTTCCACGGCCGCCTGTTCGGCATCTCCGCCGCGGAGTCGCGCCGCACCGCCGACGAGCTGCTCGAGCAGTTTCAGCTCGCCAAGTGGGGCAAGGCGTCCGTGTTCGCGCTCTCCGGGGGGATGGCCCAGCGGCTGATGGTCGCGCGCGCGATCTTCCACCGGCCGGCGGTGCTGTTCCTCGACGAGCCGACCGCCGGCCTCGACCCGCAGGGCCGCCTCGCGCTGTGGGAGATCCTCGGCGAGCTCAATCGCGAGGGGCAGACGATCCTGCTGACGACGCACTACATGGAGGAGGCCGACGCGCTGTGCGACCGCGTCGCGATCATGGACCACGGCAAGATCCTTGCGCTGGACACGCCCGCCGAGCTCAAGCGCTCGGTCGGCGCCGACACGATCGTCACGGTCAAGGCTGACGGCGACCCGGATGCGCTCGCAGCGCTGCTGACCGCGCAGGTGAGCGGCGCGACGCGCGCACGCGTGAACGACGGCGGCGTGGAGCTGCACGTCAAGGGCGTCGACCGTCTGGTGCCGCTGGTCGTGAACGCCGCCGAGAGCGGCGGCTTCGAGGTGGTCGACCTGTCGGTGTCCGAGCCGAGCCTCGAGACCGTGTTCATCAACCTCACCGGCAAGGAGCTGCGCGACTGATGGCAGCCCCGTCGTTCACCGCCGCGCATCCGCAAATCGCGCTCGAGCCGACGCGCTCGACGATGGCCGCCAGCCGCACGGCGCTGCGCGCGCTGATCCTGCGCGATCTGCTGGTGCTGTGGAAGAACAGGTGGGAGTTCGTGATCCGCACGCTCGTGCAGCCGTTCCTGCTGGTGTTCGTGTTCCTGTTCGTGTTCCCCAAGATCGGCCAGGGCATCGGCGGCGGTGGCGGCAAGCTCGACGAGTCGAAGTTCGCCACTGTGCTCGTCCCCGGCGTGGTCGGGATCTCGATCATGTTCCAGGGCATCCAGGCGGTCGCGCTGCAGCTGTCGACCGAGTTCGGCTACACGCGCGAGATCGAGGACCGCGTGCAGGCGCCGTGCCCGATCTGGCTGGTGGCCGCGGCGAAGGTCCTGTCGGGCGCGGCGCAGGGGCTGATCGCGGCGGTGATCGTGTTCCCGATCGCCGCCGTCGTGCACGCCTCCGGTGTGCACGCGCACCTTTCCGTGAACTGGATCGTGGTGTTGACGCTGATCCCGCTCGCGTGCGTGACGATGACCTCGCTCGGGCTGCTGCTGGGGACGGCGTTCGAGCCGCGCAACATCGGGCTGATGTTCGGGTTCGTGGTGCTGCCGCTGACGTTCCTCGGCGGCACCTACTACCAGTGGACGCGGCTCTCGCCGGTGCAGGTCGGCGGCGTGCACTGGCTGCAGATCCTCGTGCTGGTCAATCCCCTGATCTACGTCAACGAGGGCCTGCGCGCGGGCCTGACCCACGCCTCGCACATGCACCTGTACATCGTCTACCCGGTGCTGCTCGGCTTCTGCGCGCTGTTCCTGGGGATCGGGCTGAGGAAGTTCCGGGGGCGGGTGCTGTCGTGAGGCCTCAACTCGGGGACAGCACCGTGATGCCGTGCTCGCGCGCACCCTCGGCCAGTCGCTTGTCGTAGGTCATCAGCGCGTCGAGCTCACCGGCCTTCGAGAGGCGTACCGCCGTTGCGAGATGGATAGCGTCGAGTGTCGTTACCGTAGATGGCGTCAGAGTCTCGGCGGCGGCAAGGATCCCTTCGTCCACAGCAACCAGCGAGATGTCCTTCAAGAGGTCATCGGCTCGATCGAGCACGCCCTCTCTCGAACCCACCCGCCGCAGCTCCACGCGCAACAGCCGACTCGCGACTCGCTCCTGGAAGTCTCCGAGCCGTTGCTCGATTGCCGGCTTGTCGGGCTCATCGAGCAGCATGCGGGCAATCGCGCTCGTGTCGACATAGACGCTCGAGCGCGTCTCCTTAGAATCGGTCACGACGCTCTTCGGCGAGGATCGCGTCGGTGGTGCCGGCAGGCGCTGGTTTGCGGAGTGGGGGGAGGTTTCTGCTGGTCTCGACCAGATCGCCCGTGGGGATCGTCGCGCCGTACTTCTCGGCGAGTTTCAGATAATAAGGGTCGATGTCGGGACGCGAGGGCACAAGCCGAGCTACCTCCTGGCCGCGCTCGGTGACGGTCAGCGTCTCTCCATCCTTGACGCGCTCGAGGTAGCGGCTCAGGTTCTGGCGTAGCTCACGTACGCCCACCGTCTTGGCAGCAGGTGTTGGGTGTGTCGCGGCCATTGTGCGTCACAATGTAGCACACGCGGTCTCGTGGGCTGGGTGCCGTTGCTTCCCAAGGCTGAGCTGCTCGCCTCAGCCCATTCAATTACCTGGCCGATCCCTTGACCGCACGCCCGGTCACGAGCGACGCCACGATCGGCGGCACGCCCGTCCAATGCACGTCCTCGTGCTTGGTCGCGAAGCCCGCGGCTGCGATCGAGGCGATCGTGTCGCGATTGCATCGACAGCCTGCGCCGAAGTGCCGCCATGGCGTCTCCAGGCGATCCTGCCAGCGGGCCACGCTCGGCGAGTGCGAGCGGACGTGCTCGATGAACAGGAACTGCCCGCCCGGCCGCAGCACGCGCCTGGCCTCGGCAAGCGCGAGGTCGGGGAAGTCGACGGTGCACAGCACCAGCGTCGAGACGACCGTGTCGAGCGACTCGTCATCCAGGGGGATCGCTTCGGCCGACGCGTCCAGCGTGCTCGCCGACCTGCCGCTTTCGCCGAGCTTGCGCTCCAGCCGGCGCCGCATCGGCTCGAACGGCTCGGCGAGGATGAGCTCCTGTACGGCGTCCGGGTAGTGGGGGATGTTGGCGCCGGTGCCCGCGCCGATCTCGAGCGTGCGCCCGCGCGCGTCCGCGACGAGCTCGCCACGGCGCCTGCCCATGCTGCGCTTCTCGCCACGGCGCATCATCCGGTCATACAGCGCCGCGAACACGGAGTCCCAGCGGTGCTCGCCGTGGATCGTTCCGGCGGGTGCTGTGTTGTAGCTCATCGTCGAGGCCCCGAGTCTCGTTAGCCCTGTGTCTCCTCGACGCGAGGCTGCTCGATCAGCTCGATCCGGTAGCCGTCGGGGTCTTTGACGAAGCAAAGCCGTGAGCCGCCCCCGCGCACCGAGTACGGCGGCTTCTCCGGCTCGATGCCCTGCTCGGCGAGCTTCGCAAGCGTCGCGTCGAGGTCGTCGGCGGTGATCGCGATGTGACCGTAGCCGGTGCCGATGTCATAGGAGTCGACGCCGAAGTTGTAGGTCAGCTCCAGGCGCGGCATGGACCCGTCGCCCGGCTGGTTCATGAACACGTTGACCGCCTCGTCGCGGATGGGCAGGCGGCCGACCTCCTGGAAGCCGAGCGCCTCGTAGAACGCGACCGAGCGATCGACGTCGGTGATCCGGTAGCAGGTGTGGATCAGGGCCATCGCCGGAGTCTAGGACACGCTCTCCCGTTCGACCGCCACGACCTCTCGTTCTTCGAGATGTTTCTGTCGGGCCGCTTCGCGCTGCGAGTGCTTGGCTTCGCGTTCTGCGTGTTCGCGTTCGCGCCTTTCCTTGCTCTGTTCGCGCCGGAGCCGGCGCTGGGCTTCCGTTTCCGCGCGTGAGCCCGAGCCGCGTCTCGGCGTGGAGGCGCCTGTGTGCCTTTCCCTCTTGGCCTTCGGCCTTGGGCCGGGCTTCGGCTTGGCGGCGGCCGTATGTCTTCCCGTCGCTCTGCCCTGCGCCGCCGTGCGCTTGGCTTCGCGTTCGCGCTCCTTCTGTGCCCTGCTGATGATCGCCGTCACCTTCGCCGCCGCGTGCTTGGCCTCGCGGACGCGCGCGTGCTGTGCCTTGATGGCCTTGGTGGCCGCCTGCTTGGCTTCCCGCAGGCGCGCTTCTTCGGCAGACTTCTGCGTCGGCGTCTGTGCGGGCGTCGCTGCCGACGGCGCCGTCTGCGCAACCATGACCTGGTGCCTGGCGCGCGCGGTCGTGGGCGTCGAAGCAGAGTGCGTCTGCAGGCCGAAGAACAGCGCCGCCGCGACGGCCGCGCCGTCCAGGAAGCTCACCGCGATCACGCTCTGGTGTCTCATCCCGTTCGCCCTCGCCGCTCAGCGTACACCGACTGCGCCAGCGTGTTGTCAAGCGCCGGCGCGCGTCGGGACGGCAGGGCCCTCGGCGGCGGTCGCGGACGGGCGGTCGCCGACGGCTGCGCTCTAGACTTGCGCGCGTGCGAACCCTGATCGTCGGCCATGGCGGGCGCGAGAGCGCGCTCGCGTACCGGATGGCCGCGCACAGCGAGCTGCACGCGTTCGTCGGCCACGAGAACCCGTCGATCGTCGGCTACGCCGCCGCATCCGGCGGCAGCCACCACGTCGGCGACGTCTGCGACCCGCACGCCGTCGCCGCGTTCGCGCGCGCGAAGGAGATCGACATCGCCATGGTCAGCGCCGACGAACCGCTCGCCGCCGGGGTCGTCGACGCGCTGCTCGCGCAGGGCACGCGCGCCGTCGGGCCGACTGCCGCCGGCGCCGAGATCGAGTGGAACAAGGCGTTCGCGCGCTCGCTGCTCGCCGAGGTCGCGCCCGAGGCCGTGCCGCGGCTGCGCGTCGCGCGCGACGCCGCCGAGGTCGACGACGCGATCGCCTCGTTCGGCGGGGCGCCCGTCGTCGTCAAGCCCCAGGGGCTCACCGGCGGCAAGGGCGTCAAGGTCATGGGGCCGCACCTCGCCGACCACGCCGCCGCGCGCGACTACGCGCTCGAGCTGCTCGCGCGCGGCAAGCCCGGCGAATCGGTGCTGATCGAGGAGAAGATCGTCGGCGCCGAGTTCACCATCCAGGCGATCAGCGACGGGCGCACAGTCGTGCACCCGCCCTCCACCTACGACTACCCCTACCGCTTCGACGGTGACGACGGGCCCGGCACCGGCGGCATGGGCTCGCTGTCGATGGCCACCGCCACGCTCCCGTTCATGACGGCCGCCCACTACCAGCACGCCTGCTCGATCATCGACCGCGTCATCGAGCGCCTGCACCAGCTCGGGCGCCACTTCAGCGGTGTCATGAACAGCGGGTTCTTCGCCACCGCCGACGGCGTCAAGGTGATCGAGTTCAACGCCCGCTTCGGCGACCCCGAGTGCATGAACATCATGAGCCTGTTCGACGGCAGCTGGCCGCACGTCATGGAGCGCATCTGCGCCAACGGGCTCACCGCCGCCGACGTGCCCCTGCGCCAGGAGGCGTCGGTCGTGCTCTACCTCGTCTCGCCCGACTACGCGCTGCGGCCCGGCCCCGCATACGAGTTCGCGCTCGAGCGCCAGCGCATCGAAGCCGGCGGTTGCAACGTCTTCTTTTCCTCCGCCGTCGCCGTCGGCGAGAACGCCTATCGCACCGTCGGCACCTCGCGTGCCGTCGCGCTCACCGCCACCGCGCCCACGCTCGAGCAGGCGCGCGCGCGCGTCGCCGCCGGCGCCGCCACCGTGCCCGTGCTCGAGTGGCGCCGCGACGTCGGCGACGAACGCTACCTGCGCGATCTCGCCCGGCTCGTCGAGCCGCAGGGGACGGGCACGCACGCGGCCGGCGAAGTGACCGGCGACGCACCTGGCGGGGTGGCCGGCGCCGCACCCGGCGAGGCGGCGCTGCTCCCGAACGCCGGCTGACGCATTCGTGCAAGGATGGCGCCGTGATCGTCGAGCGCGCCATGCACCCGCATTTCCTGTCCAACACCTTCCTCGTCGCCGACGGCCACGGCGGGCCCGCGTTCTTCGTCGACGCCGGTGGGCCCGTCGCGCCGCTGATCGAGGCCGCAGAGCGGCTGCATCTCGAGCCCACGCACGTGCTGCTCACCCACCACCACTACGACCACGTCAGCGACGTCGGCGAGCTGCGCGAGCGCTGGCCGAAGCTCGAGGTGCTGATCAGCAAGCGCGAGCGCGAGCTGCTCGACGCCGCCGCCGGCGAGGGAGGCGAGTCGCCCGCCGCCGGCTGGGGCGCGATCGAGGCCGGCCAGACGCTGCGCTTCGGCACGCTCGAGCTGCGCCCGCTGCACACCCCCGGGCACACCGCCGGGATGCTCTCGTTCCTCGTCGGCGAGCGCTCCGACGCGGAGGGCGCGCGCGCCCCCAATCGCTCGGGCATCAACGCCGGGCCCGGTGGCCTCGCCGGCGACGGGCTCGTCGTGTTCACCGGCGACACGCTCTTCAAGGACTCCGTCGGCGGTGTCAAAGCGCCCGGCCACACCACCTACACCGACCTGCGCGACTCGATCATGGGCACGCTCATGGAGCTGCCGCCCCAGACCGTCATCTACCCCGGGCACTCCGACGCCACCAGCGTCGCGCGCGAGTGGGAGTCCAACGCCTTCATCCGCGTCTGGCGCGGCCTCGACGCCGAGGGCTCGGAGCGGTGCACCGCGCTCGGCGAGCCGGCAACGCTGGTGCTGCTCGGCGCCGACTACGACGGAGGCACCAAGGCGTGGGTGCGCTGGCCCGACGGCTCGGACGACATCGTCCCCGGCTCCCGCGTAGAGCGGGCCGCCTGACGAGACGGGCCCGCATGACGAATACGGCTCGCCTGGCCTGACGAGTAGTCGCCTGCCGCCGCCAGCTCCTAGCATGGGGGGCATGGCACGGGAGAGCGAGAAGATCCCCACCTCGCGTGCAAGGCGCACCGCGACCGTCGCCACGCTCGCCGCCAGCGAGGCCGTCAAGCAGTTCGGCACCCGCGCCGCCAACGTTACCCGCGGCGAGGAGGCCTCCGAGGAGGCGATGGCCCGCCGCCAGCTCGAGACCGCCAAGCAGATCGTCGCCGTGCTCGGGACGATGAAGGGCGCCGCCATGAAGCTCGGGCAGGTGATGTCGTTCCTCGACGTCGGCCTCGTCGCCGAGGAGCACCGCGACGAGTTCCAGCGCGAGCTCGCCAAGCTGCGCGACGCCGCGCCCACGGTGTCCTTCAAGCAGATGCGCCGCGTGATCGAGGAGGACCTCGAAGAACCGATCTCCGACGTGTTCGCCTCCTTCGAGGAGGAGCCCATCGCTGCCGCCTCGATCGGGCAGGTCTACCGCGCGAAGCTGCTCGACGGGCGCGACGTCGCCGTCAAGGTCCAGTACCCCGGCGTCGCCAGCGCCGTCAGGGCCGACATGCAGAACCTCGACATGATCCTGCGCCTGCTCAAGCGCATGACGCCCGCGCTCGACGTCAAGGGCATCGCCGGGGAGATCAAGGACCGGATCGTCGAGGAGCTCGACTACGAGCTCGAGGCCCAGAACCAGCGCTCGCTCGCGCGCATCTTCGCCGGGCATCCCTTCATCGTCGTCCCCGACGTCATCACCTCGCTCTCGCGCGAGCGCGTGCTCGTCAGCGAGTTCGTCGAGGGCGTCGGCTTCGAGGAGCTCAAGGAGCGTCCGCAGGCCGAGCGCGACCGCCTCGGCGAGATCATCTTCCGCTTCTTCCTCGGCTGCCTCTACCGCCACCGCCAGTTCTCCGGCGACCCGCATCCCGGCAACTTCCTGCAGCTCGCCGACGGGCGCGTCGCGTTCCTCGACTTCGGCCTGTTCAAGCGCCTCGACGCCGAGCCCGTCGAGCTCGAGCTCGCCGCCCAGCGAGCCGTCACCGAGGGCGACGCCGCCACGCTGCACGAGCTGCTCGGCGCCTCCGGCTTCCTGCCCGAACCCGAGCGCGTCGACCCCGAGCACCTGCTCGCCTTCGTCCGCGACGCCATCTGGTGGTACACCACCGCCGACGAAGACGTGCTGCTGTCCCCCGACATCGCCACCCAGGTGATGATCGAGAGCTCCGACCCGCGCTCCAGCCACTTCCGCGAGATGCGCCACCAGACGATCCGCCCCGAGCACCTGTTCGGCCGGCGCATGGAGATGCTCACGCTCGCCGTGCTCTCGCAGCTGCGCGCCAGCGCCAACTGGCACAGGATCGCCCGCGAGTGGATGTACGGCGACGCGCCCGTCACCGACCTCGGCCGCGAGGAGGCGGACTTCTACGGCCGCAGCGGCGTCGGTGCACGCCGCTGAACGGAATCCACGGCCGACCCCGCGAGCCGGAGCCCGCAGGGCGTAGGCCATTAATGAGGTTAAAACCCCGGGTTCGTCTTCACGCGTTTGCGATCCAACGGGTGCATCTTGCCCTTCGCCTCGAGCGTCGCGCACGCCTGCGCGATGTCCTGCCCGAGGCACACCGTCAGCGAGTGGCCGAGCGTCTCCTTCACGAGCACGCGCATGATCTTCACGTGTTCCGCGTTCGGCGGCAGCGTGTACGCGGGCACCATCCAGCCGCGCTGCGCCGCCAGCTGCGCCGCCACGTCGAACTCGTCGTACTCGTGCTCGCCCGCCAGTTTGAACGCCACCAGCGGCAGCTGCTCGTCCTGCTCTGAGCCGATCAGCTCGAACTGCCCCGTCGCCTCGATCTCCTTCGCCAGCGCGCGCGCGTTGTACTTCATCGTCTCCATCATGTAGCGGTAGCCCGCGTGGCCGAGGCGCGCGAAGTTGTAGTACTGCGCCAGCACCATCGCCGCGCCCGTCGAGAAGTTCAATGTGAACGTCGCGTCGCGCTTGCCAAGGTAGTTCTCGTAGAACACCAGGTCCTCCGGCAGGTCGCTCTTCTCCCTGAACACCAGCCAGCCGACGCCCGGGTACACGAGCCCGAACTTGTGGCCCGACACGTTGATCGAGCGCACCTGCTCCAGGCGGAAGTCCCACTCCGAGTGCGGGTACAGGAACGGCCACACGAAGCCGCCGCTCGCCGCGTCCACGTGCATCGGAACGTCCAGGCCCTTCTCGCTCTTCAGTTCCACCAGGAAGTCGTTGATCCCGCGGATGTCATCCGCGTGGCCCGTGAACGTCGTGCCCAGCACCGCCGCCACGCCGATCGTGTTCTCGTCCACGTGCGGCTCCACGTCCGCCGCGCCGATCGTGTACTTGTCCGGCTGCAGCGGCACGATCCGCGGCTCCACGTCGAAGTAGCGGCAGAACTTCTCCCACACCACATGCACGTCGCCGCCGAACACAAGGTTCGGGCGCTCCACCGACGCCTTCGCCGCCTGCCTGCGCGCGCGCCACTTCCACTTCAGCGACAGCGCGCCCAGCATGATCGCCTCCGAGGAGCCCTGCGTGCGCGCGCCCGTCGTCTCCCCCGGCGCGTTGAACAGGTCCGCCAGCATGCGGATGCAGCGCTGCTCGATCTCCGCCGAGCGCGGGTACTCCGCGTGGTCGATGAAGTTCACGCGCAGCGATTCCTGGATCAGCTGCTCCGCCTCCGGCTCCATCCACGTCGTCACGAACGTCGCCAGGTTGCGCATCGGCAGGCCGTCCAGCACCGTCTCCTGCTGGATCAGCCCCAGCGCTTCCTGCGCGCTCATGCCCGTCCGCGGCAGCTTGCCGTCCGGCGCCGCCTCCAGCAGGTAGCGGTTGCCGTAGATGCCCTCCAGCCGCTCGATCTGGCTGCGGGTCAGCTCCGTCGGGGCGCCGTCGGGGCGCGCCGGGTCGCTCGGACGCTTCGCTGGCACGGTCATCCTCCATTCGTCGCAGTACTGTGCACCCGAGCATGACCGATCGCGCGCTCGAGGAGGTGCACCTGCGCGAGGACGCCTCCGCGCTGCAGGCCACGTTCGTCCCCGGCGCCGGCATGCTCTGCTGCTCGCTGCGCCACCGCGGCCACGAGCTGCTCGCCCAGAACGCCGGCGTCGCCGCCTACGCCGCGCACGGCAAGACCATGGGCATCCCGCTGCTCTATCCCTGGGCCAACCGGCTCGCCGGCTTTCACTACAGCGTCGGCGGGCGCGCCGTCGCCGTACCGCACGACCTTGCGCGCGTGCGCGTCGATCCCAACGGCTTGCCCATCCACGGCGTCGTCGGCGGGCTGCTCGCGTGGGAGCTCGTCGGCGGGCCCAGAGGTGGGCAGTCCGGGGGTGGGGAGTCCGCTGGTGGGGAGTCCGCCGGTGGGGAGGCCGGGGGCGGGGAGTCCGGGGGTGGGGAGGGGTCCTCGCTGTCCGCGTGGCTGAGCTGGAGCGACGCGCGGCCCGAGCTGTTCGAGGTCTTCCCCTTCCGCCACGACCTCTTCTACGACGCGCGGCTGCGCGACGGGCGGCTGGAGATCGAGCTGACGGTGCACGCCTGCGGCGCGGACGCCGTGCCCGTCGCGTTCGGCTTTCATCCCTATCTCGCGCCGCCGGGGGACCCGCGCGAGCGCTGGCTGGTCGAGCTGCCCGTGATGCGCGAACTCGCGCTCGACCCGCAGCAGATCCCCGTCGGCCCCGGGCGGGAGCTCGCGGCCGAGCGCTTCGAGCTCGACGAGCGCGAGTACGACGACGGGTTCGACAGCGTGGTGGAGCCCGCCCGCTTCAGCGTCGCCGGCGCCGGACGGCGGATCGAGCTCACGTTCCTGCACGGCTATCCGTGTGCGCAGGTGTTCGCGCCGCCCGCCGGACAGTTCATCTGCTTCGAGCCGATGACCGCGCCCACCAACGCGCTGCGCAGCGGCGACGGGTTGCGGCTCGTGACGCCGGGGGAGCGGTTCACTGCCGGCTTCGCCGTGGGCGTCAGCGAGCTGGCCTGAGCGGTCGGCGCACTTCGCGCAGGCGGCTGGCTTCGCGCGGGGCGGCCGTGCTCAGGACTCGACCCAGGGGCCGTGCCAGCTGCCGAAGCCCGCCACCAGCTTGTCGGCGGCCGCGGGGCCCCACGAGCCGGGGGCGTAGGAGTGCACGGGCGGCGGCTGCTGGAGCAGCGGTTCGAAGATCCGCCACGTCTCTTCGATGCCGTCCTGGCGGGTGAAGCGCGTGCTGTCGCCGCGCATCGCGTCGAGCAGCAGCACCTCATAGGGGGTCGGCGCCTCGCCGCCCTGCTCTGCGAACTCGACGTCGAGCGTCACCGCCTCGGGGCCGGTGACGTCCGCGCGGTGGGCGTCGAGCACCACTCGCGTGCCCGTCGACGGATCGAGCTTGACCACGAACTGGTTCGGCTCGGGGCGGCGGTGCCCGTGCTCCATGAAGCCCAGGCGCGGCGGGTCGCGGAAGACCGCCCGCAGCTCCGTCTGCGTGATCGGCAGCTTCTTGCCCGTGCGGATGAACCACGGCACGCCCGACCAGCGCCAGTTGTCGATGTCCAGGCGCAGCGCCGCGTAGGTCTCCGTGCTCGAGTCCTTGGCGACGCCGTCGATGTCGAGGTAGCCGTCGTACTGGCCGCGGACGTAGTGCGCGGGGCTCGCGTCGGCGATCGCGCGGAAGACCGCGAACTTCGCGTCCTTCAGCGTGTCCGCGTCGCGCCCCGCCGGCGCCTCCATCGCCGCCAGCGCCACCAGCTGCATCAGGTGGTTGACGACCACGTCGCGCAGCGCGCCCACCGGGTCGTAGAAGTGCCCGCGGTCCTCCACGCCGAAGCTCTCCGCCATCGTGATCTGCACGTAGGCGATGTGGTTGCGGTTCCAGATCGGCTCGATCATCGTGTTCGCGAACCGCAGGTACAGGAGCTCGTCGGTGCCCATCTTGCCGAGGAAGTGGTCGATCCGGTACAGCTGCGACTCGTCGATGTGCTCGTGGATTTCCGCCGCCAGCGCCCGCGCAGAGGCGAGGTCGTGGCCGAACGGCTTCTCGACGACCACGCGCGCGGTCTTCGTCAGGCCCGCGTGGTTGAGCTGCTTGACCACGGGCCCGAACAGGAACGGCGGGATCTCCAGGTAGAAGACCGGCTCGCGGGCGTCGCCGATCTCCTTCGCGACGCGCGCGTACGTGGCCGCGTGGTTGAAGTCGCCGCTCACGTATGAGAGGCGCGCCGCGAAGCGCTCGAACACGGCCTTGTCGAGCTGCTCGCCCGTCCCTTCGATGCATTCGCGCGCGTGCTCGCGCAGGCGCTCGACGCTCCAGTCGTCGACCGCCACGCCCACGATCGGGCAGTCCAAGAGGCCGCGGCGCTCGAGCCGGTAGAGCGAGCGGAACGTCATCACCTTCGCGAGGTCGCCGGTGATGCCGAAGACCACGAGCACGTCGGCGCCGGGTGCGTTTGCTTGGGTGGCCATCAGCGCACCTCCATCACAGCACCTGGATCTGGAACAGGCTGGTCGTGCCCGGGCGCCCCGAGGGCAGCCCCGCGGTGATGCCCACGCGCTGGCCGCGCTCGCACCAGCCGAGCTCCACCACGCGCCGGGCGGCGTCCGCGATCAGCCCCTCGGTGGTCTCGTGCCGGGGCATCGATGCCGCCTGCACGCCCCACATCAGCCCGCAGCGCCTGACCGTCTCTTTGCCGGGGGACAGGGCGTAGATCGGCACCGTCGGCCGGTGGGCGGAGACCAGGCGCGCGGAGCGGCCGGACAGCGTGGGGATGACGAGCGCCTGCAGGCGGAGCTCGCGCGCGGCGTCGCAGAGGTTGTGCGCGATCGTGTACGCGGGGTCGGAGTGGGTGCGGCGCACGCGCGCCTGGTTCCAGCGCTCGTACGGGGCGATCGCCTCCGCCTGCTCGGCCACCGCCGCCATCATCGCCACCGCCTCGACCGGGTGGGCGCCGACGGCGGTCTCCTGCGAGAGCATCACCGCGTCGGTGCCGTCGAGGATCGCGTTCGCCACGTCGGCCACCTCCGCGCGCGTGGGGCGCGAGGAGCTGACCATCGAGTCGAGCATCTGCGTGGCGGTGATCGACGGGCGCGCCATCCAGCCGGCGAGCTCCAGCAGCTGCTTCTGCACGATCGGCACCTGCGCGATCGGCAGCTCGATGCCGAGGTCGCCGCGCGCGACCATCACGCAGTCGGCGACCGCCAGGATCTCCGCTGCGCGCTTGACCGCCTCCGGCTTCTCCATCTTCGCGATCAGCGGCAGGCGAGTGTGCTCGCGCACCGACTCCACGTCCTCGGGGGACTGCACGAACGACAGCGCGACCATGTCCACGCCGATCGACTCGCCATGGGCGAGTAGGTGCAGGTCCTCCTCCGGCAGTGCCGGCAGCGAGGACACCGGGCCGGGGATGTTCAGCCCCTGGCGCGAGGCGACCGCGCCGCCGATCTCGATCTCGACGTCCACCTCGCACGCGCCCGCGCGCACCTCGACGACGCGCAGGCGCACTGAGCCGTCGGCCAGGTACAGGATCGATCCCTGCTCGACCGCGCCCGGCAGCCCCGCCCAGGAGACGCTCATCTCATGCGCGTCGCCCGCGCGATCGCCGTCGCCGCACGCGAACGTCAGGCGCTCGCCGGGGGTCAGCTCGACGACGTCCTCGCGCAGCGGGCCGATGCGCAGCTTCGGGCCGGGCAGGTCCTGCAGGATCGCGACCTGGCGCCCCACACGCCCCGCGGCGTCACGTACGCGCTGGACGGTCTCCGCGTGCTCGTCCAGCGTGCCGTGCGAGTAGTTCAGGCGCGCGACGTCCATGCCCGCCTCGATCAGACGCACCAGCGTCTCGGGCTCGCGCGAGGCGGGGCCGATCGTTGCGACGATCTTTGTGCGGCGCATTGTCGGAAGGTATCGACGGAGGGGGCTGCGTGCGTTGGCGAGGGCGTGAAGGCGGCTTGAGGCGCGCCCGGGCCACGGGCCTGGTTGGCAGCCCGGTGGGCGGCCCCGATGACGACCTGGCCGGCGGCGTAGCATCGGGGCGTGCTCGGACCTTCGCGACAGCTACCTCGGGTTGGGGCTCAGGCGCGGATCGTCTACTTCGGCGGGGGGTCTGCACCGGGCGTCGTTGTGGCCGTGCTTGAGGAGGGGCGATGGCTGGAGGTCAGGGCGGAGTCGGGCGAGGTCATGGAGTTCGTGCTCAGTCCGGCCACGGCGCGTTTTGTGGCGGCGGGGGCAGGGCAGGGGCCTCGGTTGGAGCTGCTCGGCGATTGACGCTCAGGGCGCGGCCACGTCCGGGAAGTGCTCCGCGCAGTGCTCCCGCAACGCCCCCCGCACCCAACCCCGCTCCTCCGCCGAAGCCACGCGAAACCGCGCGAGCAGCTCGCCCTGGCGTTCCAGCGGCGCCCCGGCGATCACCCAGCGCACCGCCAGCCGCTCGAACAGCAGCTCGCCCGCGCGCTGCCAAGCGTCCTCCCGCGTAGCCGCCGCCGCGCTGCTGCCACCCGCGAGCGCTCGCGCATACTCCGCCCGCGCCCCCGGCGTGAGCGACCCGCGCAGCGTCAGTACGTTGCCCTCTGCGTCGGTGTAGTCGCTCTCGGGCGCGGCGAGCTTCTCGGCGCGCTGCGCCCGGCGCCCGCGCCTGCCCACGCTCAGCTCGCGTCGGCGGCCCGTTCGAGCTGGCCGCGCACGTCGCCCGTCACCGCTTTGGCGTGCCCCGGCCACGCGGCCGCCGGCTCCATCGCGGCGAGCTTGCGCAGGCTCGCGCGCGCCTGCTCGGTGTCGTAGTTGTAGAGGTCCACGGGCAGCCGCGGCGGGCAGTCGCGGCCCCACATGTCGAGCGTGTAGAAGCAGTCGCTGGTCAGCGCCAGGCGGTCCGATTCGCGCCACAGGCCGATCTGGCCGGGCGCGTGGCCTGGCAGCTCGATCACGCGGAAGCCCGCCAGCTCGTCGCCCTCGACGACCGTGTCCGCGATCTTCACCGGCCCGCCATCCCAGGCGTAGCGGTGCAGCAGCCGGTGGGCCTGGCGCAGCGGCGTCGGCAGCCCCCGCAGGCCCTCCGGCCAGTAGCGAAAGCCGCCGCTGCCCTCCGCGTCCTGCACTTCGGCGGGGTGGCACAGCACGGGCACGCCCAGCGCCGGCGCCACGCCGCGGTGGTCGGTGTGGCCGTGGCCGAGCACCACCCGGCGGATGCCGCCGAGCCTCGCGCCGGCGCTCGCGACCGCGCGCGTCATCGTGCGCGCGCCCGCGTCGAACAGCGTCACGCCGCCGTCGTCCTCGAGCAGGTACACGTTGCAGCGCCCCGGCTGGCCCTGCACGACCCACACGCCTTCCGCGACCAGCTCCGCCTCGCCGGCGCCCAGGCGCGCGCTCAGCCGCGTCTTCGCGTTGAACGCCTGCGCCATCCGTGCTTCCGCGGTCGAGCCCTGCGGTGGCATCATCCCGATCTGGCGCGCGAACGTCATGCTGTCGGTGAACGCGTCGTTGCTCACGATCAGCCCGTCGCTCACCGTGATCAGGTCGAAGCCCTCGAGCTCGATCGGCGCGCCCGTCGGCGCGACGCCGCCGAAGCCCTCGGGTCCGGCGAACGTGCCGGTCAGGCGCCACTGCACGCCGCAGCGATCGCCCTCCGTCGTCGTGCTCACCACCTGCATGCTCAGGTCTGGCACCGCGCCGATCAGGCCGCCGATGAACTCGCGCACGCCCTCTGGCGCCAGCACGTCCACCTGGCCGCGCACGTTCTCGCGGCCGCCGTCCGCCCACAGCGCCACCGCCTGCTCGAGGTCGCGTTCGTCGATCGCCGCGAAGTAGCGCCGCGCGACCGACTCCGCCTTGGTCCCCGAGATGCGTTTGCGCGTGGCCGCCGCCTGCTGCATGTTCGCGGCGACCTCCTGCACCTTGCTGCTCGCCTCGCTGGCACTCTCCCGATCGGCCATCGCCCGCCTCCTTTACGCCGCAGAACGACCGTAGTCTAGTCTGCGCCCCATGCCAGATGTGCGCACCAGGCGCGAGCTGGGGCGCGGCGAGCGCGTGCTTCCGGGGCTGTTCCGGCTGCGCCTGCCGCTGCCGTGGCCGGGCGTGCCCCACTGCAACGCCTGGGCGGTCGCGTGGGGCGACGGCTTCGTGCTGTTCGACACGGGCATGTACGAGCCCGACTCGATCTCGCATCTGGAGCGGGCGCTGGAGATGTGCGACCTGCGCCTGGAGCAGGCGCGGCTGGTCGTGTGCACGCACGCGCACACCGACCACTGCGGGCAGGCGGCGACGATCGTCGAGCGCGCCGGCTGCGAGGTGTGGATGCACCCCAACCACGAGCACCTCAACCGCATGATCGAGGATCCCGACGCGGTGTTCGAGCGGCGCGTTGAGATCGCGCGCCAGAGCGGCGTGCCCGAGGAGCCGCTGCGCCGCTACGCCGCCGAGCGCAGCTCGCGCGGAACGGGGATCGCCGGGCCGATCGAGCCCGACCGCGACCTCTTGGCGGGCGTCAGCATCGGCAGCGACCTCGGCGAGTGGGTCGTGTACGAGACGCCCGGGCACGCGCCCTCGCATGTGTGCATGTTCCAGCCCGAGCGGCGCCTGCTGATCTCCGGGGACCACCTGCTGGGGCGCATCTCGCTGTACTTCGACTACGGCTACTCGCCAGACCCCGTCGGCGAATTCCTGAGCTCGCTGGACACGGTGGAGCGGCTCGGCGCGCGGCTGTGCCTGCCCGGGCACGGGCGTACGTTCACCGACGTCCACGCCCACATCCAGGGCAACCGCACGCTCATAGGCGAACGCCTGACGCGTGTGCGCGAGGCGCTGGACGGAAACGAGCTGACGGTGTTCGAGCTCGTCCCGCACGTCTATGGCGACTCGCTCTCGCAGCAGAACGCGCACTGGCTGCTGTCGAAGATCCTCTGCTATCTCACGCACCTGCAGGCGCTCGGCGAGGCTCGCCGCATCCCCGGCGGATCGTCCGCGGACGGTGAGCCCGAGCGCTGGACCGCATAATCGGGCGATGCGCATCGATCAGATCCTGGCGGATAAGCACCCGCCCACCTCCCCACCCACCCTTCCACCGACCCCGTCGTTCTCGTTCGAGTTCTTCCCGCCGAAGACGCCCGAGGGCGAGCGCAACCTGTACACGGCGCTGGCGGAGCTGAAGACGCTCGAGCCGTCGTTCGTGTCGGTCACCTACGGCGCCGGTGGCTCCACGAGGGAGAAGACGATCGAGATCGTCAAGCGGATCAGGGACGAGTACGACCTGGAGGCGATGGCGCACTTCACGTGCGTTGGCGCGACCGTCGACGAATTGCGCGCGACGCTCGACGAGATGCGCGACGCGGGCATCGACAACGTGCTCGCGCTGCGCGGCGACCCACCCGCGGGGCAGGAGACTTGGATCAAGACGGATGGCGGCCTGGAGTACTCGCGCGAGCTGGTCGGGCTCATCGCGGAGGGTTACCCGTTTGCGATTGGGGCCGCGTGCTTCCCGGAGACCCACATCCATGCTGAGAGTGCGGAGGCCGATCTGCGCCATCTGGTCGAGAAGGTCGACGCGGGCGTCGACTTCCTGATCACGCAGCTGTTCTTCGACAACGCCGTGTACTTCGACTTCGTCGAGCGCGCACGCGCCGCCGGGATCGAGGTGCCGATCATCCCCGGGATCATGCCGATCACGCGCGTCGGCCAGATCGAACGAATGGCCTCGATGTGCGGCGCGTCGATCCCCGCGGGCCTGCGCCGTGAGCTGCACGCGCGCGGCGAGGACCCCGAGGCGGTGCTCGACTTCGGCGTCGCCTACGCAACGCTGCAGTGCGCCGAGCTGCTCGCCGCGGGCGCGCCCGGCATCCACTTCTACACGCTCAACCGCTCGCCCGCCACGCGCGCGATCCTCAGCGCGCTGAAGCTCGCACAGCCGTGGGAGCGGGCCTCGTAGGGAACCCGCGCGAGCGCCTCCAGACCGAGAGCGCCTCCAGACCGAGAGCGCGCCCAGTGGCGGCGCCGCCCGGCCTACTGCGGCTCGATCTCCAGCCCCTCGGCGACCTGCGAGGAGCCGTCGGCGGCCTGGTAGCGGACGTCGACGGAGTCGTTCTGGCGGTAGGTGCCGACGCCCCACGCGCCGAGCAGCCAGCGCCAGCCGCTGATCCTGTCCTTGCGCAGCTCGCGCTCGAACACGAGCGCGCCTTCGCGCACGGTGTAGTCGACGCCGAGTCGTTGCGGCACGCCGTTGAGGAACACCTCGTATGGCGAGCGCACCCCGCGCGGCAGCATGACCCGTGACCTGGGCATCGCCGTCCGGATTATGACCGCACGCCCGCCGTCCGTCAGCGCGCCCGCGGATCGCCGCGTCGCGGCTGGCGGCGGCCGTAGGCGCGCTGGCGCTCCTGCGCCTCGTCGACGATCGCGCACACCTCCGACGGCCGTTGCACGACGTGCACGAAGTCCAGGTCCGTCGCGTCGATACGCCGGTCGGCCAGCGGCCCCGCGCGCAGCCACCGCACGAGCCCGTCCCATTCGCCGTCGCCGACGAGCACCACCGGGAAGTGGCGGATCGTGCGCGTCTGGATCAGCGTCAGGCACTCGAACAGCTCATCCAGCGTCCCGTAGCCGCCGGGGCAGATCACGAACGCGCAGGCGTAGCGGACGAACATCACCTTGCGCGCGAAGAAGTGGCGGAAGCGCAGCCCGATGTCCAGGTACGGGTTCAGCGCCTGCTCGTGGGGCAGCTCGATGTTGCAGCCGACCGACAGCGCGCCGGCGTCTTGCGCGCCGCGGTTGGCCGCCTCCATGATCCCGGGGCCGCCGCCGGTGATCACCGCGTAGCCGGCGCTCCCCAGGCACGCGCCGACCTCGCGCGCGAGCGCGTAGTTGGGGTGCTCCGGGGGCGTGCGCGCGGAGCCGAACACCGTGACCGCGCGGCCGACCTCGGCGAGCGCGTCGAAGCCGCGCGCGAACTCCCCGGCGATGTCGCGCACGCGCTCGGAGTCGGCGGCGCGCACCCCGGGCGGCTCGTCGCCGAGCCACAGCAGCAGCTCCTCGTCGAGCGTCTGCGCGTGCGTGTTCGTCTGCTCGCTCGAATCCACGGCGCAAGCGTATGCGCTGCCGGCCGGCGGAGAGGCCACACGCCGGCCGACCCTGACGCGGGCACGCCCGGTCGGGCGCGTACCCTGAGCGGGACATGGCGCAGCCACGCTCGCACGAGATTCCCTACACCATCCGGCGATCCAGCCGCGCGCGGCGCGTGCGCGTGAACGTGCACGCCCACAGCGGCGTGGAGGTGGTGCTCCCGCCGCGCGCGCCCGAGCGCGCCGCCGCGGCCGCCGTCAGCGAGCTGCGACCGTGGATCGAGGGGCGCCTAGAGGAGGCGCAGCGGGTGCTCGCGCGGATCGCCGCGCGCGCGGGAACGGTGCCGTACCTGGGCGCCCACCTGGAGCTGGTGCCCCAACGCGGGCGCGAGCGCGTGCACCGCGACGGCGCGCGGCTGCTCGTGCCCGACGGCGACCCGCGTCCTGCGCTCGAGCGCTTCTACCGCCGGGCCGCGCGCAGGGAGATCGCGCCGCGGCTGGACCGCGCGACGGCGCTTGCCGGCTCCTCATACACCGCGCTGGACATCCGCGCCCAGCGCACGCGCTGGGCGTCGTGCTCTGCGAGCGGGCGCATGAGCTTCAACTGGCGGCTGCTGCTCGCGCCCGAGCGCGTGCTCGAATACGTCGTCTGGCACGAGGTCTGCCACCTGGAGATCCTCGACCACTCGCCGCGCTTCTGGGCGCTGCTGGAGCGGCGCTGGCCGGACTACCGCGCCGACCGCGAGTGGCTGAGCCGCCACGGCGCCACGTTGGTGCTGTAGCGGCCGCTCGCGCGGCGGCGATCGAACCGCTAGCCGCGCTCGCCGATCCGCACGTAGTCGCGATCGCGCTCGCCGGTGTAGATCTGGCGGGGGCGCGCGATCTTCTGGTCGGGGTCCTGCACCATCTCCAGCCACTGGGCGATCCAGCCGCTGGTGCGCCCGATGGCGAACATCACGGGGAACATCGCCACCGGCAGGCCGAGCGCCTCGTAGATCAGGCCCGAGTAGAAGTCGACGTTGGGGTAGAGCTTGCGCGAGGTGAAGTACTCGTCGTCGAGCGCGCGCTTCTCGAGCTCGGTGGCGACGTCCAGCAGCGGGCTCTTGCCGCGCACCTCGAACACGGCGTCGAGGTGCTTGCGGATGATCCGCGCGCGCGGATCGTAGTTCTTGTACACGCGGTGGCCGAAGCCCATCAGGCGCTCGTTGCCGGCCTTGACGCCCTCGAGGAAGTCGGGGATGTTCTCGACCTTCTCGATCCGCGCGAGCATCCGCAGCGCCGCCTCGTTGGCGCCGCCGTGCAGCGGGCCGTACAGCGCGGCGACCCCGGCGGCGACCGCCGAGTACGGGTCCACCTGCGTGGAGCCGACCGAGCGCACGGCGCTGGTCGACGCGTTCTGTTCGTGATCGGCGTGCAGGATGAACAGCACGTCCAGCGCGCGTTCCAGCCGCGGATCGGGCTCGTACTTGAGCTCGGTCATCCTGTACATCATCCCCAGGAAGTTGCCCGCGTAGGCGAGGTCGTTGTCGGGGTAAACGTAGGGCTGGCCCATGTTGTGGCGGAACGCGAACGCGGCCAGCGTGGGCATCTTCGCGAGCAGCCGGATGATCTGGATGCGCCGGACCTCCTCGTCGTGGATGCGGTTGGCGTCCGGGTAGAACGTCGACAGCGCGCCGACGGACGCCACGAGCATGCCCATCGGGTTGGCGTCGTAGCGGAAGCCCTGCATGAACGCCTTGATGTTCTCGTGCACGAACGTGTGGATCGTGATCTCGCGCACCCACTCGTCGAGCTGGGTCTGGGTCGGCAGCGCGCCGTTGATCAGCAGGTAGGCGACCTCCAGGTAGCTCGAGTGCTCGCACAGCTGCTCGATCGGGTAGCCGCGGTGCTGCAGGATGCCGGCGTCGCCGTCGATGTATGTGATCGAGCTGCGACACGACGCGGTGTTCATGTACGCGGGGTCGTAGACCATCAGCCCGAAGTCCGCGTCGTCGGTCTTCACCTGCCTGAGGTCGAGTCCCCGCACCGTGCCATCCGTGATCGGCAGCTCGTAGCTGCGGCCGGTGCGGTTGTCGGTCACCGTGAGCGTCTCCGGAGCGGGAGCCGCGCCGTTGCCGGTCGCGCCCGCCGTACCCTCGCCGCTGCTGCCCTCGATCGTCGGTCGCTCGGTGCTCATCGGTGTCTCCTATCCGCGGGGTTTCGGATGCTCTGTACCCGATTATGAGCGACCGCGCGCGAGCGCCCGCCGCCGGGGTCGAGATCGGCTCAGCGGTGCAGCGCTCAGCGGTGCGGCATGCGCTGGCGCGCGACGAGCGTGCGCATGCGCGCGGGAGGCACAGGCGTGGGATCGCCGTGCGGGCCGCGCCTGGGCGCGCGCGGCAGGCGTGATCTGCCCCCACCCGCCCGGTGCGGGTGCAGCGGCAGCGGACGCGGGCTGATGCCCCCGTCGATGCCCGGCTCCGTCTCGGGCGTCTGGCGCACAGCCCAGCGGACGATCACGAAGAGAGCCACGATCGGGATCTTCAAGATGACCATCAGCCAGATGAACGTCCAGGTCGTCACTGCCACCGATCGTATACCCGCCGGCAGATCGGTACAAGCCCACGATGCGCGATCCGTAGTAGGCCGCGATGCGCGACCGGCCCAGGCTCGCTAGACACGCCCGGGGCTGGGCCCGCCGGTCGCCCGCTCAGCCGCGCAGCTGCAGCGGCGCGCCGCTGAACTGGGTCATCGCGCGCAGCTCGTCGATGCGCGTTGCGATCTCCGCGCCGGTGAGGCGCTGAATGCGCTCGGTGCCGAACTCCTCGACGTTGAACGACGCGAGCACGGTCGCGTGCGCCATCGCGCGCCGCAGCAGCTCGTCGGAGAGCGGCTCGTCGGGGTGGGCGGCGATGTACCCGACGAGCCCTCCCGCGAACGTGTCGCCGGCGCCGGTCGGGTCGATGACGCTCTCGAGCGGGTAGGCGGGCAGCGCGAAGAAGCCCTCGCGCGTGACCAGCGCCGCGCCGTACTCCCCCTGCTTGGCGACCACCACGCTCGGCCCGCGGACGCCGTCGGTCGCAGCGTTGGCGTCCGACCAGGAAATGATCTCGCGGGCGGCCGTCACGAGGTTGGGCATGCCGGTCAGCTGACGCAGCTCGGCGTCGTTGAGGATCACGCAGTCGACGCTCTCGATCGCGCGCACGAGCGAGTCGCGCGCGATGTCGATCCACAGGTTCATCGAGTCGAGCGCGACGAAGCGCGCGTGCGGCAGCTGGCGGCGGACGTCGTGCTGCAGGTCCGGCTGGATGTTGGCGAGGAACAGCACGTCGCTCGAGCGCGAGCTCTCGGACAACTTCGGCGAGAAGCCCTCGAACACGCCCAGCTGCGTGTCGATCGTCTCGCGCGTGTTCAGGTCCCAGCCGTACTCGCCGTGCCAGAAGAACGTGCTGCCGCCGTCGACGCGCTCGACGTCTGAGACGTCCACGCCGCGGCTGCGCATCACCTCGAGCTGCGGCTCGCCGAAGTCGTCGCCCACCGGGCCGACGACCCGCACGTCGTCGAAGAACGACGCGGCCAGCGCGAAGTGCACTGCGGCGCCGCCGAGCATGCGCTCGCGCTCGCCGAACGGCGTCTTGACGGTGTCATAGGCGATCGAGCCGACAACGGTGATTGGCATGGGCGCGCACCTTAGAGCACGCGCGCTCGGCCCGGCGCGCCCGGCCGGCGGGTCCGGGTCGGCGCGCGCCGGCGCCACGGGCGCGGAGGGGAGGCGCGGCGCCACTCCGCTAGCCTCGCTACCGATGCGAGCGATCCAGATGACTGAGTTCGGCGGCCCTGAGGTGCTCGAGCTGGCGGAGCTGCCGACCCCGCAGCCGGGCCCTGAGGAGACGCTGATCAGGGTCACGCGCGCGGGGCTGAACTTCGCGGACACGCACACGCGCACCAACTCGTATGTGCAGAAGGCGACGCTGCCGCTGGTCCCCGGCCGCGAGGTGGCGGGGGTGCGCGAGGACACGGGCGAGCGCGTGGTGGCGCTGGTGGACAGCGGCGGCTACGCCGAGTACGCGGTCGCGCGCACGGATCGCGTGTTCGCGGTCCCCGACGCGGTGGACGACGGCGCGGCGCTGGCGATGATCGTGCAGGGGACGACCGCGTGGCACCTGTACCGCACCGCCGGGCGCGTGGCGGCGGGCGAGAGCGTGGTGGTGCACAGCGCGGCCGGCGGCGTGGGCTCGATCGCGGTGCAGCTAGGCCACATGTTTGGAGCCCACCCCGTGATCGCGACGGCCTCAGGCGTTGAGCGGCGCGCGCTGGCGCTGGAGCTGGGCGCGGACGCGGCGGTCGACCCCGCCGCCGAGGGCCTGACCGAGCGCCTGCTCGAGGCCAACGCCGGCGATCGGCTGGACGTCGCCTTCGACATGTCCGGCGGCGCGGTGTTCGACGCCTCCTACAGGGCGCTCGCGCCGTTCGGGCGGATCGTCGTGTGCGGGATCGCCACCGGGGAGCCCAATGAGGTGCGCACGGGCTCGCTGCTGCGCCACTCGCGCGCGGTCGTCGGCTTCTACCTGTTCCACTGCCTCGAGCGGCCGGGCATGTTCGGCGAAGCGCTAGCGGACCTGTTCGCGCGCGTGGCCGCCGGCGAGCTGCGGGCGATCGTCGGCGGCACGTACAAGTTGGAGCAGGCGGCCCAGGCGCAGATCGACATGGGCGCGCGGCGTACGACCGGCAAGCTGTTGCTCGACCCGGCCGCCTAAGCTCCATGTCCACAGTCATGGCCAAGTCATTCGCCGAGCTCGGGCTGTCCGAGTCCACACAGCAGGCGCTGCGCGATGTCGGCTACGAGTCGCCCAGCCCGATCCAGGAACAGGCGATCCCGGCATTGCTGCAGGGGCGCGACGTGATCGGCCAGGCGCAGACGGGGACCGGCAAGACGGCCGCGTTCGGCCTGCCGATCATGGAGTACCTCGACCCGAGCGAGCAGGTCGTGCAGGCGCTCGTGCTGACGCCCACGCGCGAGCTGTGCATCCAGGTGACGCAGGCGCTGCGCACGTACGGCGCGCACAGCGGCATCGACGTGGTGGCGGTGTTCGGCGGTGCCCCGATTCGCACCCAGCAGGCGCAGCTGCGCGCCGGCGGGCACGTGGTGGTGGGGACGGTCGGGCGCGTGCTCGATCTGATCTCGCGCCACTCGCTGGTGCTGCACGACTGCCGTTTCCTGGTGCTGGACGAGGCCGACGAGATGCTCGACCTGGGCTTCCTGGAAGACGTCGAGAAGATCATCTCGTTGACGCCCTCCAGCCGCCAGACAGCCCTGTTCTCGGCGACGATGCCGCCGCCGATCCGCACGCTCGCGGACCGCTACATGTACGACCCGGAGATCATCCAGGTCGAGGCGGAGACGCTGACGATCGATACCGTCGCGCAGTTTCAGCTGCCGGTGGCCGCGAAGGACAAGCAGGCGAAGCTCGTCGAGGTGCTGCGCGCGGAGAAGCCTGACCAGGCGATCGTGTTCGTGCGCACGAAGATCCGCTGCGAGCAGCTGTACCGCACACTGCGCGACGGCGGCATGAACGTGCGCGCGCTGCACGGCGACATGTCGCAGGGCTCGCGCGACGGCGTGATGCTGGCGTTCAAGGGCGGGCGCGTGCCGATCCTCGTTGCCACCGACGTGGCGGCGCGGGGCCTTGACATCTCGACGGTGACGCACGTGGTCAACTACGACGTGCCGACCAGCCCCGACACGTACGTACACCGCATCGGGCGCACCGGCCGCGTGGGGCGCTCGGGCCGCGCGATCACGTTCGTGGAGGACCGCCAGAAGCGCGAGCTGGAGGCGATCGAACGTCACATCGGCACGCACGTCGCGCAGTGGGAGAAGGGCGCGGTGGTCGCGCCGACGCCCGTGCGCGAGCGCCCGCGCAGGCACTCCAAGCCGCGCATCTCCCGGCGCGACGACGGCGAGGCGTACACCAAGCTGGTGCTCGGCGGAGGCCGCGCGGCGGGGCTCAACGTCGCCGACATCGTCGCCTCGGTGACCTCCTCCGCGGGCCTCGACGGCGAGGCAGTGCGCGACGTGCTCGTGCTCGACCGCTTCTCGTTCCTGTCCGTGCCCGCCGCCGAGGCCGACCGCGTGATCGAGGCGCTGAACGGCCGCTCGATCGGCAGCCGCTCGTCCCAGCCGGTGAGCCTCGCGCGCGTGCCGGTGAAGTAGGCGCACGTGGCATAGAGGCTTGCCTGAAACCGGTGGGCCGATGCCCACAGCCACCACGCAGACCGTCGTCGAGATGTCCCTATAGCCAGTCCTCGCCGTTTGCCAGGTCGTCGTCTCCGGGATGCGCCGCGAGCTTCTGCTCGAGGGCGGCGACGATCCTCCCCGTGTCGGCACGGGTGCGCGGGCGACCACCGGGAATGAAGATCATGCCGTGATCGCCCGGACCGCCGGGCGTGATCGCCTCGTAATGCAGGGGCCGCATGTCGACGAGGTTGTCGGTGACGATCACTCGACGCTCATCGCGTGCGAGCTCGACGACACAACGGTCATCGAAGGAGCACCACTCGGGGTGCTCGCCGATCGCCTGGACATCGTGACCACGTGCGCGCAGCTCCCGCGCGATCGCGGGCGACAGCATCTCATCGAGCAGCAGTCTCAACCGCCGAGCGCGTCGCGGGCCGCGACGAACGCGCCGTGGGCGTCGCGAGCCTCACGGCGATTGCGCTCGATACGCTCGTCAACCTCTTGCGGGTAGGCCGCATAGTAAGAGGCGGCGGCCTGCACGAGGCCCAGCGAAAGCTCCAGATACGACGCTGTCTCGGCGAGGTCGCCGTCGTTGTCGCGCGCGACCGCCACCACCTCCCACACGTCCGGACCGCCGACCAGTCGTGCGCGACGACCCGACGGGCCGTCCGCGAACCGGATCAGCGGGTGCTCGTCCATCCGCAGACCCTCCTCGACGTAACGCTGCGCGAGCGTGCGCGAAGGCATGTTCGAGCGGCCGGCGCGATCGGCAAGCCGACCGACGGTCTGTTCGGGGAGGCGGATGCTGATCGGTACGGCAGCCATGTAGTGCATGGTAACACGGCAAGGTACGCACCCCCACCGATGCCCGCCGCTGGCCCCGCTGACGATTCTCTGCCGCCCGGTGGAATCGTCAGCCGCCCGGAGGACGAGTGAGATGCGATCACGATATGGTGGCGGCCGTGAGCACGGCGACAATGCAGACCACCGAAGGGCCGATCGTCTTCGAGCTGTTCGACGAGGACGCGCCGAAGACCGTCGAGAACTTCCGCAAGCTCGCCGCCGAGGGCTTCTACGACGGGCTGACCTTCCACCGGGTGATCAAAGATTTCATGATCCAGGGCGGCTGCCCGCAGGGCACCGGCACCGGCGGCCCCGGCTACACCTTCGAGGACGAGATCAACGACCACAAGGTCGTGCGGGGGGCGCTCGCGATGGCCAACGCCGGCCCCGACACCAACGGCTCGCAGTTCTTCATCGTCACCACCAAGGCCGCATCCTGGCTGGACGGCAAGCACACCGTCTTCGGCCAGGTCAGCGAGGGCATGGACGTCGTCGACAAGCTCGAGAGCGTCCCCACCGACGGCGGCGACCGCCCGTCGGAGCCGATCGGCATCGCGTCGATCGAGCTGTCGGACTGACGCCGCCGGCGCACTGGCCGGGCAGCCAATCGACATCGGGCAGCGTGCGAGCAAGGAGTACTCTCTTCGTACACGGCTATACCCCACAAGGGGGCACAAGCGAGCAGGGGAGAGTGCATCTGATGGCGAGCGTTGAGCAGCACGTCGAGCAGGAGATCCTCGCGACCAACGGCGCCGCCGAGCAGGCGCCGGTCGAGACGCCGCCCAGCGGCGAGATACCGGTCGAGAACCCGGCCACGGGCGAGATCATCCAGACGGTCCCCGACCTCAGCGCGGAGGTGGTCGCGGAGATGGCGGCGCGCGCCCGCGCGGCCCAGCCCGAGTGGGAGGCCTACGGCTTCGATGGCCGCGCCCGCGTGATGCTGCGCGCGCAGAAGTGGGTGATGGACAACGCGGAGAGGATCGTGCAGACGATCTGCTCGGAGACTGGCAAGACCTTCGAGGACGCCGAGCTGGCCGAGATCGGCTACGCGGGCAACGCGTTCGGCTTCTGGGCCAAGCACGGCCCGGAGTACCTGGCCGACGATCGCGTCAAGTCAAGCCAGGTGCTGGTCAAGGGCAAGAAGCTGATCCTCCGCTACCGGCCGCTCGGCCTGATCGGCGTGATCGGCCCGTGGAACTACCCGCTGACGAACTCCTTCGGCGACTGCATCCCCGCGCTGATGGCCGGCAACAGCGTGATCATGAAGCCGTCGGAGATCACGCCGCTGACATCGCTGCTGCTGGCGGAGGGCATGCGCGAGTGCGGCCTGCCCGAGAACGTGCTGCAGATCGCCACCGGGCACGGCGAGACCGGCGCGGCGCTGATCGAGCACGTTGACATGATCATGTTCACCGGCTCCACCAAGACCGGCCGCAAGGTCGCCGAAGCGGCCGCCCGACGGCTGATCCCCGCGTCGCTGGAGCTCGGCGGCAAGGACCCGATGATCGTGCTCTCCGATGCCGATCTCGAGCGCGCCGCCAACTTCGCCACCTACTACTCGATGCAGAACGCCGGCCAGACGTGCATCTCGATCGAGCGCGTCTACGTCGAGGAGCCCGTCTACGACGAGTTCGTCGCCAAAGTGTCCGCCAAAGTGCGCGAGCTGCGGGTCGGCAAGCCCGAAGGACCCGGCAGCGTCGAGGTTGGTGCCATCACCTTCCCGCCGCAGCTGCAGACCATCAAGGACCACGTCGCCGACGCCGAGCAGAAGGGCGCGCGGGTGCTCGCCGGCGGTCATCAGGTGGCCGGTCCCGGGCGCTTCTTCGAGCCGACCGTGCTCGTCGACGTCGACCACACCATGAAGTGCATGACCGAGGAGACGTTCGGGCCGACGCTGCCGATCATGAAGGTCGCCGACGCCGACGAGGCCGTGCGCCTGGCCAACGACTCCCGCTACGGCCTCGGCGCGTCGGTCTTCTCGCGCGACACCGAGCGGGGCGAGGCGATCGCCCGGCGCGTCCACGCCGGCGCCGCCAACGTCAACGACGCGATGATCAACTACACCGTCATGGAGCTGCCCATGGGCGGCGCCAAGGAGTCCGGGCTCGGCTCGCGCCACGGCGCCGGCGGCATCCGCAAGTACTGCTCCCAGCAGGCGATCGTCGTCACGCCCAAACTGGCCATGAAGAAGGAAGTCTTCATGTACCCGTACAAGTCGCGCACCTCCCGCATGCTCGCCGGCCTCTTCAAGTTCATGTACGGCCGGGGTAAAAGAGACTAAGCGGACAGCGGCACGCCCAGCAGCCGTTCGAGCTCCGGGATCGTGGTCTCGGAGCTCGTGTGGTGCACCGTCGCCATCCCCAGCTCCTCCGCGGGCGTGAGGTTGAACGGCAGGTCGTCCACGTACACGCACACCTCCGCCGCCACGCCCGCGCGCTCGGCGCCCAGCTCGTACATGCGCCGCGAGGGCTTGCGGATGCCCTCTTCGGCGGAGATCACCACGCCGTCGAACAGCTCGTCGAAGATCTCGTGCGGGTAGCGGTGCACGCCCCACGAGTTCGACACCAGCGCCGTGCGCACGCCCGCCGCCCGCGCGCTGCGAACCGCCTGCACCATCGCCTCGTCGGGGTGCACGCCCGCGAACAGGCCGTCGATCAGGCCCTCCGGCTCGACCCCCAGCTGCACCGCGAACTGCAGCTCGAACGCGTCCTCCTCGAGCTCGCCCGTCTCCAGCGCGATCAGCAGCTCGCGCGCCGCCGGATCGCTGCGGAAGCGCCCCATCAGCGTCTCCGGCGGGATCCCCGCCTGCACGCAGAACGCGTGGAAGGACGCGAACAGGTTGCTCGTCAGCACGCCGCCCCAGTCGATCAGCAGCGCCGAGCGGACGTCGGCGTCGGGCGCGCCCGCGGGCTCGGCGGTGGCCGGCGTCGCCGCATGCGGCTCGGTCTCCGCGGGCTCAGGCACCGAGCGCCACCTCCTCCGCGCGGCTGGCGAGCTCGAGCACGCCGTCGCCGAACTGGCGCAGGTACGGGTCGTCGGTGGTGCCGGCGATCGCGCGCTTGTAGTTGCCCTCCATGAACACCACGCTCTTCCACAGCGCGAGCGTCACGTACCAGCGCACGTCGCCCACCGAGCGCCCCGAGCGCTCCTCGTAGCGGGCCATCAGCTCCTCGCGCGTGTAAAAGCCCTTTGCGCGCGTGACGTTGCCAAGCGCCGCGCGCAGACCGTCGGCGGGATCGCCCGCCTGCGACCACATCATGCACAGGTAGCCGATGTCCGCCAGCGGGTCGCCGATCGTCGCCATCTCCCAGTCGAGCACCGCCGTCAGCCGCGCGGGCGCGTCCAGCGCGAACATCGTGTTGCCCAGCCGGTAGTCGCCGTGGACGATCGTCGCCGGTCCGGAGCTCGGCAGGTGCTCGGCCAGCCACGCGCCGACCGTCTCCACCGCCGCTATCTCGCGCGTCTTGTTCAGCTCCCACAGGCCGCCGAAGCGCCGCAGCTGGCGCTCCAGGTAGCCGGTCGGCTTGCCGAAGTCCTCCAGCCCCGCGCCGCGCCAGTCGACTGCGTGGATCTCCACCAGCGCGTCGATCAGCTGCTCGCCGATGCGCCGGCGCTGCGCCGGCTCATCGAGCGCCGCGGGCACCTCCGCGACGATCGCCTCGCCCTCGACGCGCTCCATCACGTAGAACGGCGCGCCGATCGTCGTCTCCTCGGCGCACACCGCCAACACCTCGGGCACCCGCGCGGGCGTACCCCGCAGCGCGCGCAGCAGCCGCGCCTCGCGCAGCACGTCATGCGCGCTCGGCGGCAGCGGCGGGCGGGGGGACGGCGCAGCACGAGCTCGCTGCCGCCGCGCTCGATCAGGTACGTCACGTTCGAGTGGCCCTCGCCGATCGGCGTAGCCTCGAGCTCCCCCTCGCCGAGGCCGTGCTCGTCCAGGAATGCGCGCAACGGCTCGAGCACGAGCAGCGGCGGGCGGCTGTTAGCCTCCCCGTCCGCCGGCGTGAGGACGATGTCGTCTGGTGCGATCGGGGCGCTCATCGACCCGAACGCTACAAAGACCGCAACCTTCTCTGCGCCCACGTGTCTCAAGCGACCATGCCCAGAATCCGCAAGCTCCTCTCCACGCTGCTCGCCGCGGCCCTGCTGGCGTCCTGCGCCGGCGCCGCCCAGGCGCTCGCCTCGTCGAGTCAGATCACCTACTTCGAGGCCTCCGCGCTGCTGCTCGAACCGGCCAAGCGCCATCACACGATCGAACAGCTGCAGCATCTCGGCGTCAAGGCGCTGCGCGTCGAGCTGAAGTGGTCAGAAGTCGCGCCCGGCCCCACCAGCGCGACCAAGCCGGGCTTCGAAGCTTCCAACCCCGCCAGCTACAACTGGGGCCCGTACGCCACGCTGCTGGCCGAAGCCAAGCAGCTCGGCTGGCCCGTGCTGCTGACCGTCACCGCGCCCGCGCCGCGCTGGGCCACCGCCAACCTCAAAGCCCCCTACATCACCCGCCCTGACGACGCAGACTTCAAGGAATTCATGACCGCCGTGGGGCGCGAGCTCGGCTCCGACGTGTCGGTCTACGCGATCTGGAACGAGCCCAACGAGCCCGTGTACCTGCTGCCGCAATGGCGGTCCAACGGCAAGCCCGCCTCCGGGCGCATCTACCGCGGCCTCTACGAGGCCGGCTACGAAGGCCTGCAGGCCGCCGGGCTGTCCCACCCGCGGGTGCTGTTCGGCGAAACGGCGCCGATCGGCTACGACACCGTCAACCCCCGCAGCGAAGGCGCGAGGGCGCTGAAACATCCCGTCGCGCCGCTGGCGTTCATGCGCGAAGCGCTGTGCCTCAACGCCAGCTACAGGCGAGCCGGGTCCTGCAGTCCATTGCAGATGGCCGGCTACGCCCACCACGCCTACACCGTGCCCGGCGGCTCCGAAGGTCCCTACTACAAGCCCGCCGGACACGACAACGTGACCATCGGTGCGCTCTCGCGCCTCTCCAACGCCCTCAACCTGGCGGCCAACGCGCGCGCGATTCCGGCCAACGTGCCGATCTACCTGACCGAGTTCGGCGTGCAGAGCTATCCCAACAGGGAACTCGGCGTGTCGCCTGCCAAGCAGGCCGAATACGACGCCATCTCCGAGCACATCGCCTACGAGAATCCCCGCGTGGTCGCCTTCTCGCAGTACCTGCTCAAAGACGACCCGCTGGGCGTGGGGGCGGAAGCGGGCGCGAGCTTCCAGTCGGGCCTCGAGTCCTACGGCGGATCGCTCAAGCCGCTGTACTACGGCTGGCCGATCCCGCTGACCGTCACCAAGCAGAAGCACGGCGTCGCGCTGTGGGGGCTGGTGCGCCCGGCGACCGGCGTGACCAGGGCGACCGTGCTCGTGCGGCCGAACGGCTCCAGGCGCTACCGCACGCTGCGCACCGTCACCACCAACAGCCTCGGCTACTGGAGCTTCAACTCATCCACCGCCGGCCAATACTGGCGCGTGCGCTGGACCAGCCCGGCAGGCGTCAAGTACGAAGGCCCGCCGATCGCGGCGTTCGCCAAGGGATAGCGCCCGCGTGGCGCGCCGGGCATCGCCGCCTACGATGGTTGGCGATGCCGGAGCTGCCCGAGGTCGAGATCACCGCGCGACTGCTCGACGCCGGGCTTACGGGGGCGCGCATCGCGTATGCGCGGGCGCCCGGGATCAACGCGCTGAAGACGTTCGACCCGCCGCTGTCGGCGCTCGAGGGCGAGCGGATCGCGGCGGTGCGCAGGCGCGGCAAGCACCTGATCGTGGAGGTCGACGGCGGTGGCGGCGATCGCGTCCCGCCGGCGCTGCTGATCCACCTGATGTCCGCCGGGCGCCTGCAGCTCTACGACAAGCCCGCCGGGGCGCGCGATCGCAGCTCGCGGCTGCTCGTGGGGCTCGACGACGGCCGCGAGCTGCGCCTGCGCGAGTTCGGCTCCAAGCAGGCCGCCTGGGTGAAGCTGCTGCGCGCGGACGAGCTCGAGCGCGACGACGCGCTCGCGACTCTCGGGCCGGAGGCATGGCCTGACCCCGGCGGGCCGGCTCGTCTGCAGGAGCTGCTGGACGCGCCGCGGCCGCTGCACGCGCTGCTGCGCGACCAGCGCGTGATCGCCGGCATCGGGCGCTCGTGGGTCGATGAGATCCTGTGGCAGGCGAGGCTGTCGCCGTACAAGCGCGGCGCCGACCTCGACGCCGGGGAGGCGCGGCGGCTGCGCGAGGCGATCGTCGAGACCCTCGGCGGAGCGCTCTCCCACTACGAGCACGCGGTCGCGCTGCCGATCCCCGACAAGCTGCCGATGCCGCTGCGCGTGCACCGCCACCAGGGCGAGCCGTGCCCCCGCTGCGGCGCCGCGCTGCAGGCGGTCCACTTCGAGGACTACGTCATCGCCTACTGCCCCGCGTGCCAGACCGACGGGCGCGTGCTCAAGGATCGCCGCCTGTCGCGGCTGCTGCGCTGAGGCGTGTCCAGGCCCACATGGTCGGAAGGTTGGTAGGATGACAAGTATGAAGATGAGTGTGAGCCTACCGGGAGAGGACGTGGCGTTCCTGGATGAGTACGCGCGCGCCCACGCCTATGCATCACGCTCCGCCGTCGTGCATCAGGCGATCAGCATGCTTCGGCTTGGAGAGCTTCACCAGGCGTATGGCGATGCCTGGGCGGAGTGGGACGCAAGCGGCGAAGCCGAGAGCTGGGACGCGGTCGTCGGCGACGGAGCGTAATGCAGCGCGGCGAGGTACGCATGGTCGATCTCGACCCAGCACGCGGAACCGAGGCGAACAAGCGCCGGCCGGCCGTCATCGTGAGCAACGATGCCGCGAACAGCGCCGCGGCGAGGCTCGGCCGCGGAGTGTTGACGGTTGTGCCGATCACATCGAGCATCGACCGCGTCTACCCCTTCCAGGTGCTTCTCCCGGTCGGAGCCGGTGGTCTGCCGCAGGACTCCAAGGCCCAGGCTCGAGCAGGTCCGCTCGCTGGATGCCGAGCGCATCGGCGAGCGGCTCGGCCGGCTTTCCGATCAGTTGATGGCCTCACTCGACGATGCGCTGCGCCTGCACCTGGCGCTGTAGCGGGTGCCGGTGCTCGCAACAGGAGCGGCGCGGACTACGATCCCGCGCATGATCGAACCAGGAGAGGACGCCCCCGACTTCGAGCTGCCCGACCAGGACGGCCGCCAGGTGAAGCTCTCGGCGCTTCGCGGCCAGCCCGTCGTCGTCTACTTCTACCCGAAGGCCTCCACGCCCGGCTGCACCACGCAGGCGTGCGGCGTGCGCGACCATCGCGCCGACTACGCCAAGGCGGGCGCGGTGGTGCTAGGCGTCTCCCCCGACCCCGTCGCCAAGGTCAAGAAGTTCCACGACAACGAGGGCCTGAACTTCGCATTGCTGGCCGACGAGGGCCATCGCGTGGCCGACCTCTACGGCGTCTGGGTGCAGAAGTCGATGTACGGCAAGACGTATTTCGGCAACGAGCGCACCACGTTCGTTCTCGCCGCGGACGGCACCGTCGCGCGGGTGCTGCGCAAGGTCAAGCCCGCCGAGCACGACGAGCTGGTGCTGGGCGTGCTGCGCGAGCTTGGCTCGTAGGTCACGTGCGCGGTGAGCGCGTCAACAGATAGAGATTTCGTTCTTTGTTTCTATCTACTGGCGCGAATACAAAGTTTGGAATGACCGGTACGATTGCGGATAGGTCAAAGATCGGTCGACTTAAGTCGTGAGGAGCACACGTGGCGGTGCCTGGCGAGCATGTGTTGGAGGAGCGGGTTGCGGACCCCGCGGACATAGCCGTGCTGCGCTCGCAGGTGGCGTGCGCGGTGCTCGGCCTGGTGATCGAGAAGCCGAGCCACGGCTATGAGATCGGGCAGCGCTTCGAGCGGCGCTTCGGAGGCTTCCTGAGTGTTGGGCGATCGTCGATCTACGCGGCGCTCGCAAGCCTGATGGATGCGGCGCTGATCGAGAAGATGGCCGGTCGCTCGACGACCGGCGTCAGCCGCGGCGCGAAGGCGGGGGCCTCCTACCGGGCGACCGCGCGCGGCGCGCGCGCGTACAGGGGCTGGTTGGCCGAGCGCGTTCGCAACGACCCGCAGCGGGTGGAGATGCTCGGGCGCATGATGCTGGCGGGTGTGCACAGCGTCGAGGCGGCGCTCGACTTCATCGCCGGCTACGAGCGCGAATGCGTGCGCGAAGCGCAGGAGCTCGAGCGACCGGGCGAGAGCGCGCCATCCGCCTGCGCCGGCGGCATCTCGGGGCTGGTCGAACGCCTGCTGATCGAGGAGCGTAGACGGATGATCGATGCGCAACTGGCGTGGATCACCTACGCTCGAGCTGAGCTTCGCGCCATGGGCACCGGCCCCCCCCGAATAGACGACCTGCGATGAGCCTGCTGTCGATCGAGCACGTCACCAAGCGCTACCGGCGCGGCAGGCTCGAGCGCGTGGCGCTCAGGGATGTCTCGCTCGACATCGAGCCCGGCGAGCTCGTCGCGGTGTGGGGCGCGCGCTTCTCCGGGCGCAGCACGCTGTTGCGGGTGGCCGCCGGCATCGAGGCGCCCGAAGAGGGCAGCGTGCGCTTCGAGGGGCGCGACCTCGCGCGCCTGCGCAACCGCGTGCTGGGCAGGCGGATCGGCTTCTGCCACACGTCATTCGCCTCCGCGCAGCGTTCGCTGGTCGTCGAGCACGTCGCCGCGGGGCTGCTCGCCCAGCGCGTCACGCCCAAGCAGGCGCGCCGGCGCGCGCAGGAGATGCTGCTGCGGGTCGGCGCCGAGCGCTGCGCGTGGCTCGAGTGCCACGAGCTCGACGGCGCCGAGGTCGCGCAGGTGTCGATCGCGAGCGCGCTGGTCACGGCGCCCGCGCTGCTGGTGATCGACGAGCCCACCAGTGGCGTGGACGAGCTCGCCCGCGATCCCCTGCTCAGGCTGCTGCGCTCGCTCGTCAACGACGGCACCGCCGTGCTGATGAGCTCAGGCGACGCGCAGGGCCTGTCGGGCGTTGATCGCGCCTACACGCTCGACGCCGGCGAGCTGCGGCTGCAGTCCGCGCAAGCGCACGTCGTGCCCCTGCGGCGCGCGGAGTCGGGAGCGCATCGGCGGTGAGCGTCCGCGCCCGCGGCGCCGTGCTCGCGCTGGACCGCGTCGTGAAGCACTATCCGGGGTTCGGCGGAGAGGTTGTTCGCGCGGTCGACGGCGTGACGCTGAGCGTCGGCGCCGGCGAGATCGTCGCGCTGCACGGGCCGAGCGGCTCAGGCAAGAGCACGCTGCTGATGCTTGCCGCCGCGCTGATGGCCCCGGATGCGGGCGTGGTTCGCTTCGAGGGGCGCGATCTCGCGACGCTGTCTGCCACCGAGTGCAGCGACCACCAGCGCACGAACGTTGGCTTCATCTACCAGTCCTTCCATCTGATGGCCGGGGTGCCGGCGGTCGAGAACGCGGCGATCAAGCTGCTCGCCGACCGCGTGCCGCTCAGGCAGGCGCGCCGCGCCGCCACCCCGTGGCTCGAACGCGTCGGGCTCGCCGGCCGACTGAACCACACCCCCGACCAGCTCTCCGGCGGCGAGCGCCAGCGGGTGGCGATCGCGCGCGCGCTCATCAACCAGCCGCGCCTGATCCTCGCCGACGAGCCGACCGGGAGCCTCGACACGCAGCGCGGCGGCGAGATCCTGGCGCTGCTCTCGCAGATCGCCCGCCAGCAGCAGGTCGCGGTGCTGCTCGTCACCCACGATCCGCAGGCCGCCGCGGTCGCAGACCGCGTATGCACGCTGCGCGACGGCAGGGTCGTCGTGGACGAGCCGGCGCTGCCCTCGCCCGAGCTCCTGCGCCGGGTGTGGGGCTAGGGATAGGGGCCAGGGCGCATGCGCCTCTCCGGGCTGCTCTACTTCTACGGCCGGCGGCTGCGCACCCGTCCGATCCAGGAGCTGCTCGCCGGCATCGGCATCGCGATCGGCGTGGCGCTCGTGTTCGCCGTGCAGGTCGCCAACAGCAGCATCACCGACGCCTCCAGCGCGATCGTCCGCGGGATCGCCGGCAGCGCCAGCCTGCAGCTGCGCTCGCGCGACACCCGGGGCTTCGACGAACGTCTGCTGGGAAGCGTGCGGCGGCTGCACGGCGTGGTGCAGACAGCGCCGATCCTCGACCAGAACGCGTCGCTCGTCGGCCCCCGCGGGCGTCGCGTCGCGATCGACCTCGCCAGCGCCGCCCCCAGCCTGCTCTCGCTCAACGGCAGCATCACCCACAGCATCTCGCTGCACGACCTGTCGATGCCCGGCGTCATCCTGCCGAGCGCCACGGCGCGGGCCCTCGGGCTGCCCACGTCGATCAGCGCCCGCCCGCCGCACGTGACGCTCGAGGTGCGCGGGCGCGCGAGCCGGGTCGCGGTGGTCGCGGTGCTCGGCCCGGAAACGATCGGAGCGCTCTCCGGCGCGCTCGCAGCAATCGCTCCGCTCCAATTCGTGCAGCGGATCACCGGCCTGTCCGGGCGCGTCACGCGTATCCTCGTCACCACCGCGCCCGGGCAGCGAGACGCCGTCCGGCGCGAGCTGACGGCGCTCGCGGGCGGGCGCCTGACTGTCGCCCCCGCCGACCAGGACGTCAGCCTGCTCGAGCAGGCGCTCACGCCGAACGCGGAGGCCACCGGGTTCTTCGTGCTCGTCGGCGGGATCGTGGGCCTGCTGCTGGCCTTCAACGCGATGCTCCTGACCGTGCCCGAGCGCAGGCGCGTGATCGCCGACCTGCGCATGCAGGGCGTCAGGCCGGGCCAGCTGGCGAGGATGCTCCTGTTCCAGGCGGTCTGCCTGGGTCTGGCCGCGTCGCTCGTGGGCCTGGCGGTCGGCGACTTCCTCTCGCGCACGATCTTCCACACGACGCCCAGCTATCTGTCCGCCGCGTTCGCCCTGGGCTCGCAGACGGTCATCGGCGTGCGGCCGCTGCTCGTCTCGTTCGCCGGCGGCATCCTCGCGACGTGCCTCGCCGCGGCGCCGCCGCTGCTGGACCTGCGTCGCAGCCGCGCCGTCGACGCCGTGTACTTCGAGGACGGCGAACCGGGTCAGGCGCTGGACAGCCGCGCGCAGCTGCGCCTGTTCCTCGCCGGCGGGGCGCTGATCGTCGTGACCAGCGGGCCGCTGCTGGTGTGGCCGTCGGCGATCGTGCCAGCGACCGTCGGCCTGGCGGTCGCGACGCTGCTGGCGATCCCGTTCGCGTTCAAGCTCGTCGTCTCTCTCGCCGCGCGCGCGGCCGCGCGCACCCCGCGGCTGAACATGCTGACGGTCGCCGTGCGTGCGCTGAGGGCGACGACAGTCCGCTCGCTCGCGCTCGCAGCGACCGGCGCGATCGCGGTGTTCGGCTGCGTGGTCGCCGAAGACTCCCACAACGATCTGCTCCACGGCCTCTATCGCGACTACTCGGAATACGTCTCGACGGCCAATCTGTGGGTCGTCAACAACGACGACGATCTCGCCACCAGCAGCTTCCCGCTCGGCGCCCTGCCCGCGCGCTTGGCGAGCGCGCCCGGCGTCGCCGGCGTGCGCGCCTACCAGGGGGGGTTCCTGGACTTCGACGGCCGTCGCGTGTGGGTCATCGCGCGCGCCGCCGGCACCCCCGCGCCGATTCCCGCCAGCCAGCTCCAGGAAGGCAGCGTCGCCGCCGCCACCGCACGCCTGCGCGAGGGCGGGTGGATAACCGTCTCCCAGCAGATCGCGGGAGCCCACCACGCGCGCGTGGGCGGCACGCTCGTGCTGCCCACGCCGAGCGGGCCGGTCGCGTATCGCATCGCCGCCACTACCACCAACCTCGGCTGGAGCGCCGGCGCGATCATCCTCAGCACCGCCGACTACCGCCATGCTTGGGGCACATCGGATGCGACCGCCCTGGAAATCGACACGCGGCCAGGAGCCAGCGTCCAGGCGGTCAAACGCGCCGTCGCCGGGCTGCTCGGCCCGCATACCGCGCTGACGGTGCAGACGAGCGGCGAACGAGCAGCGCATGCCGACGCGCTGGCCCGCCAGGGGCTCAGCCGCATGAGCCAGATCACGCTGCTGCTGATGGTCGCCGCCGCGCTCGCGATGGCTGCGGCGATCGGAGCCGGGATCTGGCAGCGGCGCTCCTCGCTGGCGGCGCTGCGCATCCACAGCTTCAGTCCGTGGCAGCTGCGCGGCGTGCTGACGTGCGAGTCCGTCCTCGTGCTCGGCACCGGCGGGCTCGTGGGGGCGGGCGCCGGTGTGTACGGGCACCTGCTGTGCGATCGCTATCTGCGGCTCACCACAGGCTTTCCCGCGCCGTTCGCGGTGGAAGGCATCCACACGGTCCAGACGATCCTGCTGATCGTCGTCGGCGCGCTCGCGGTGCTTGCGATTCCGGGATATGTGGCCTCTCAGGTCTCGCCCCAGCTCGCCCTGCAGGAGTAGAACATTGATTTGGCCAGCTGGAAAGTTCGGGGATTTCGTACCAGCATGCTGGTATGAGACCCATACGTACATCTTATGTCCGCGAGCTGACCGCACTCGTCACGGCCGGAATCGCCTACTGGCTGACCGTCTATCCGCGCGCCAGGCGCCAGATAGCCCACTGGAAGCACCGTGCTCGTGAAATCCCCGATCCCACGCTGCGCGCGCATGCGCTGCACAAGCTCACGGGCGAGCGCCTGAACCCGGAGGCGGCGGCGTTCTTCGCCGTGCTCGCGCCGCGCCGGCACCGGGCCGCGCTCATACGCCTGATGGTGGGCTTTCAGATCGCCTACGACTACCTGGACGCGATCAACGAGCAGTCAGAGACGGCAGCCGTGCACAACGGACTGCAGCTGCACCGGGCGCTGACCGACGCGGTGCGCGCGTGCGCACGGGCGAGCTCGCCGCCTCATGGCGTCGCCTACTACCTGCACCACCCCCAGCGCGAGGACGGCGGATATCTGGTCGATCTCGTGTGCGCCTGCCAGGCGGCGCTGGGCTCGCTCCCGTCGAGCCGCGCGATCGAGCCGGTGCTGATCCGCGCGGCGGAACGCTGCGGCGAGGCGCAGAGCCGCAATCACGCCGTGCTGGTCGAAGGCGAGCAGCAGCTGATCGAGTGGACGGAGGGTCTGCAGGCCGGCGGCGAGTACCTGTGGTGGGAGCTGGCCGCCGCGGGGATCTCCTGCCTGGTTCTCCACGCCCTGTTCGCGGCCGCTGCCTGCGCGACCACGCCGCGGCAGGCCGAGCTCGTCGACGCCGCCTACTTCCCGTCGGTATGCGCGATCAGCGCGCTACTCGACAGCCTGGTCGACCAGCCCCACGATGCGGGGAGCACAAACCACAGCTTCGTCGAGCACTACGACTCCTCCGCCGCCACCGCCGAGCGCTTCGCCGCGATCGCCGGAGAGGCGCGCGCGCTGTCGAGCGGGCTCGAGCGTCACGCCCGCCACGCGGTCATACTCGCCGGCATCGCCAGCTTCTACCTCTCAGCCCCAGAGGCGCGCAGCGAGCTCGCGCGCCCTGTCGCGATGCGCACGCTCGACTGCCTGGGGCCGTCCAGCGCGCCAACGCTCGCAGCGATGCGTCTGCGGCGGCGGAGTGCCGGCTGATGGCCGCCCCGTATCGCCTTTGCATGCCGCAGCCGTGCCCGAAGTCGCCCCGTTCGCTCAAAGCGGGAGCCGGTACTTGCGTGTGGCGGGATCCTGCACGAGCAGCCCGAATGCCACCAGGGTGGTCATGTAGCGGTGGGTGGTGCTCGGGCTCAGCCCGAGCTGTCGCGCGACTTCCACGACGCCCCGGCCCTCTTCTCCGGAGATGAACAGCGCGAGTATCAGCAGCCCGCGGAACAGCGAGTGAGACAGGCGCCCGCTCTCGAGCTCGGCGCAGTACCTGTCTTCCAGCGAGCCCTCCGAGATCGCCTGCTCGGCGATCAGTCCCGACAGCAGCAGGTTGAGGCTCGGTCCGTGCGCGTCGGCCGTGGCGCGGATGATCGTCTCGACCTGGGCGGGCGTGAGCTCGAGCGAAACCTGGCTCTCGGACGAGCGCGCCCCGGCGACTGCCGGGTACCTGCTCGGTGCGTCGGATCGCGCTCGGATCGTGGTGAGATCGTTGACGACCATCGGTACGATGATGATGCCGCTTGTCTACCTATGTGATAAGGCGCGCCCGGAATATTCACGCGGTGGACTATTGAACGAGTCGGTATCGTGCGCGGCCATGGAGACCGACTCGCTCGAGAGCAGCGCCGACGATCAGGATTGGCGCATGCAGGCCGAGCTCGACGTTGCGCAGGTGCGCGGCGCGCTGCATGAGTTGATCGGGCGGCTGCGCGGTCCGGACCTGGTCGAGGAGATCGAGGACACGGTGCCGCGCGACGTGGTGATCACGCACGACGGCAGGCTCCTGTTCGCGTACGCCGCCGACGAGGCGACGCTCGCCGCGGCGCGCAGCGCGATCGAAGATCTGCTGCAGCGCGACGGCATCCGCGCGAGCGTGCGCGTGAGTCGCTGGGACGACGATCTGGAGAAGTGGCTGCAGACCGATCCGCCGCCAAGCGCGGAGGAACGTCAGCTCGAGGAGGCGGCCGAGCGCGACGCCGAGGCGATCGAGACGCGCACGCTGGTGGTCAGCTCGGGCAAGATGATCCGCGTGGAATTCGAGGAGACGATGCGCGACTGGGCCGCCAAGCTGGGGCTCGAGTGCTCGCTCATCGAGCACCCGCACCTGCTCACGACGCAGGTGGCCTTCACGGTCACCGGCCCGAAGGGCAAGATCGACGAGTTCTCGCGGGGGTTGCGCGAAGAGGAGTGGCGGACCGTCCGCGCCGAGCGCACCGTCATGCTCAGCCACATTTAGAACCTGTTCTCAGAGCGGTTCTCGGCGCCTTTTGGCTGCTCGGCGCCCGCTCGCTTTCTGTGCCCGCCGTTGCGTGTGCGGCGCCGTTGGCGTATCGTCGGCATGGCAGAGGGGAGGGGGATGTTTCCATCCGCCCGACGGAGCGAGCGATGCGTAAGGAGAGAGGGATGCTCGAGCAGCGAGGGACCTACCAGCAGCGGATGTGCGCGATCGGCAGCCGATTCAGCCGGATCGCGGCGGTAACCGTGGTGGCGAGCGCGCTGGGCGCGGCGGCGCTCGCGTCGGCGGCGAGCGCCACGCTGATCGGGCACGTGAACGTCACCAGGAAGGTCGTGGCCGGGGGCGTCGAGGCGACTCCCCAGGAAGCCAGCGTGAAAGTCCCGCAGGTGGGCACGCTCGACCTGGACAAAGTCGGGATCCTCAGGGTCGCGCCGACGGGACCGGGATCGCGCAGGACGGCCAAGAACGTGCTCGTGCTCGAGCCCGGGACCTCGGCTGCCGCCGCGTACTTCGTGCCGTTCGCCAAGTCGCTGGTCGAAGACCCGGAGCTGAAAGGCGAATGGCAGGTGTGGGCCGTCGAACGCAGGGAGAACTTCCTCGAGGCGCAGAAGGAGCTCGACAGGTACAAGAGCGGCGAGGTCTCCTCGGAAGCGTTCTTCGACTACTACCTCGGCTACCTCTCCAACAGCTTGGTCACCAGCCACTACGAGCCGGTTCCCGAAACGCGCGTGGAGTTCGCGAAGGAATGGGGCATGAACGTCGCGGTCGAAGATCTGAAAGTGGTGATCGACGCCGCCAAAGGGCTCGGCGGCAAGGTCGTGCTGGGAGGCCACTCGCTCGGCGGCTCGGTTGTCACCGCGTACGCGACCTGGGACTTCGGCGGGCAGCCGGGGGCGCAGGAACTGTCCGGCCTCGTCTACGACGACGGCGGCAGCAGCCCGCTGGCGCTGTCCAGGTCCGAAGCGGAAGCGGCGCTGGCGAAACTGGAGGAGCCCCACGAAACCCCGTGGCTGGCGTTCGGCGGGATCCCGTCTCCCGACCTCGGGCTGTTCTCGGCGCTCGGGTCGGCGCTGACGGTCGTGGACCCCAAAGGGCCCTCGCAGCTCGAAAGCTTCCCGTTCCTGCCGCCCGACCTGCGCTCGCCGATCGCGCCTGTCACCAACGAAGCGGGCTTCGGCTTCTCGGTCAACGTCGGCACCTCGCCGGAATCGCTGATCGCCGCGCAGATACATGGCGGGGCGGGCATCGAAGAAGCGGCCGAAACCGACGGGCTGCACGGTTGGAACGGCACGGGCGCGCTGACGCCGGTCAGCCGCTACGCGGAAATGCTCGCGGGCATGGTGTCGGGCACGCCGCTGCGCGAGAGCGGCAGCGAGTGGTACTTCCCCGCGCGCCTGACGCTCGACACCGGCGCGGTCGGCAACGGCCTTGCCAACCCCGCGCAGGAAGTGCTCGGCCTGCACTCCACCATGGGCGCCGACCTGCCGAAATCGCTGCACATCCTGGCGATCGACTCGGAACTCGACAAGCTGCTCGGCGGAGGGCAAACGACGCTGACGGAGGCGGAACTGCTCGCCGCGCAGTCCGGCATCTCGCCGTCGAACCTGACGCTGATCGAAGAGAAGAATGCATACGCGCACAACGACCCCGCGGGCGCGACGCCGGAACTCAATGAATTCTTCAAGCACCTGGTGCCGTTCCTGAAGGAAGTCGGCTAACCGCCGATCGTGGCGCGGTCGGGCTCGTCTATGCGGCGGGCCCGGCCGCCCGCTGCGTGAGCGCCACCGGCGAGGCGATCCCGCCGACGAGCATCCCCGAGCCGAGGTGCGCGCCCAGCACCGGCCCGACCTCGGTGCAGAACAGCGGCCCGTAACCGAACAGCGCCGTTCCCTCGGCGACGAGCTGCTCGGCGTCGACGGGCGCCTGCGCGTGCTGCACGATCCAGTCGCTCGCCCCCCGCTCGTGCAGCTCGTGCAGGTAGGCGACCATGCGCTCGAGCGCGCGCCGGTGCGTGCGCACGCGACCGACCGGGGCGATCTCGGTGCCGAACGTGAGGATCGGCTTGACTTTCAGAGCGGTTCCCACCAGCGCCTGCGCCGCCCCGATGCGCCCGCCACGGCGCAGGTACTCGAGCGTGTCCAAGCAGAACCAGATGTCGAGGGTCTGCCGGCCCGCGCGCACGGCCGCGACGATCTCCTCGAGTGCCGCTCCCGCTCCGGCGAGCGTCGCCGCGAGCGCCGCCAGGCAGCCGAGGCCGCCGGCGCCGGTTTCGCTGTCGAGCACCTCGACCCGGCCCCGCGGCTGCTCCTCGGTCACGATCCGGGCCGCTTCGCGCGCGCTCTCGCAGGTACCCGACAGGCCGCCGGCGATGTGGATCGACAGCACGTCGAGGCCGGCGCGAACGAGCGGCTGGTAGCAGGACAGGAAGTCGCCCACCGACGGCTGCGAGGTAGTCGGCAGCTGCGGCGACGCGTGCAGCCTCGCGTAGAAGGCGTCGAGGTCGCGGTACTCGTGCTCGGGTCGCAGATCGCCGCCCCAGCCGACGTACAGGCTCACCTGGCGGATCGCCAGGCCGTCGATCAGCGACTGCGGGAGATATGGAGTGCTGTCGGTGACAACCGCCACGCGGCGGTCGCCGGGCTCGTGCGCGTTCACAGGCTGGGAAGCCTACGGTGCGCGCCGCGCGCCCGCCCGCCCGTCGGCCCGCCCGCAAGAGGTCGCTCAGCGGATCAGCGGGTCCAGGCGGGTCGCGTCGATCGTCTCGCGCAGCGTGTGCAGGGCGTCGTGGCGCGGGCGCCAGCCGAGCTCGCGCCGCGCCTTGCTCGCGCTCATGATCACCGGCTCGCGGAACGCCGCGATCCACTGCGCCTGCGCGGGCAGGAAGCCGAGGCGCCCGACGATGTCCGCCATCGCGTCCACCGCCAGCTCGGGCACCGGGATCGAGTACCAGCCGAGCTCCTCGGCCATCAGCCTGACCGTCAGCTCGCCCGGCCCCGCGAGGTTGTAGACGCCGGGAGCGCCGCGGCCGAGCACCGCCGCGCGGACGGCGCTTGCCACGTCGTCGTGGTGCACCAGCTGAAACGGCACGCCGGGGTCGGGCAGCACCGGCTTGAGGATCGGCACGCCCTCGAGCATGCTGAGCACCGGCCCGGGCAGGCGCTCGGAGATCTGTGTGTAGGGCAGGCTGTCGATGAGCAGCGGCGCCTGCGGTCCGGCGACGATGCACGGGCGAAACACGTACGCGGCCGTGGCGGTGCCGTTCAACGTGGCCGCGAGCAGCGCCTCCACCTCGGCCTTCTGGGCGGAGTAGTAGTGGGCGGCGGTGCCGCGCGCGGGGACGTCCTCGGTGAGCGGCTGGGGGTTGTCGCGGTGGAAGCCATACGCGGCCACCGAGGAGGTGTAGACGAGCCGCTTGGCACCCGCCGCGGCCGCGGCCTCGAACACGTTGCGCGAGCCGACGAGGTTGACCGCGCGGCTCTCGCGCGCGCCGCCGATGATCAGGAACGCCAGGTGCACGACCACGTCGGCGTCGCGCACGAGCGCGTCGACGGCCTCCCGGTCGAGCACGTCGCCGCGCCTGTAGGAGACCTTCTTCCAGCCGTGCGCCCCGGGGTCGAACGGCCTGCGCGCCATGCCGAGAATCGAGCCGACCTCGCGCGAGCGCTCCAGTGAGGCGACGACCGCCTGGCCGATCTCCCCGGTCGGGCCGGTGATCGCCACCGTCAGGCCTTTACGGGCGGTCCCGCGCGGCGCCATCCACCCTTTGTAGCGCAACGCGGCCCGCGGTGCGCCCGCCGGCGGGCCCGTACGCTTGCTCTGTGCCCGCGACCCCCGCGTCCGCCTCGATCGGACAGAGCCTGCACTCGTTCCTGCACGCCTCCGGGCGCTTCTTCGCGGACCTCGCGGCGGTGCACTGGCTGGCGCTGGTGCTGGGGCTGGCGTTCTTCGGGCTGAACCTGACGCTGCGCTCGCGCGCGTTCTTCCACAGCCTGCGCGCCGCGTACCCGGCCGCCGCGTTCCAATGGCGGCGGGTGTGGGGCGCGTACTTCGCGGCGGTCGGCTTCAACAACGTCGTGCCGGCGCGCGGCGGGGACGTGATCAAGCTGTTCCTGACGCGCTCGTCGATCCCGGGCGCTCGCTACCCGACGGTGGCGGCGGCGTTCTTCGTCGAGTCGATCTTCGACCTGTGCGTCGGCGTGCTCGTGCTGCTCTACGCGTTCACCCAGGGCGTCTTCCCGAAGCCGCCGGACTTCTCCAAACTGAGCTCCTTCGACATCTCCTACCTCGCCGAGCACTTCCGCCTGACGCTGTTCCTCATCACCGCGCTCGGCGTGCTCGGCGTGGTCGCCTTCGCGCTGCTGTCCGTCAGGGCGCAGGCCTTCTGGGAGCGGGTGCGCCAGGGTGTGACGATCCTCAGCGACCGCCGCCGCTACCTGCGCGAGGTCGCCGCGCTGCAGGCGCTCGCGTGGATCTGCCGCTTCACCGCCTTCTGGTTCCTGCTCGAAGCGTTCAGGGTGGGCGGCTCGGTCGAAAACGTGCTGCTCGTGTTCGCCGTCAACCAGGTCGCCGGCGCGGTGCCGTTCACGCCCGGGGGGCTCGGCGTGCAGCAGGCGCTCCTCGTCAAGGTCTTCGCCGCGAGCGCCCCCACCGCGGTGGTCGCCGCCTACTCGGTCGGCCAGCAGCTCGCGATCGCCGTGTTCACCGCGCTCGTCGGCCTCGGCGCGGTCGTGTTCATCTTCCGCTTCCGCTCCTTCAAAGAGGTGCTCTACGCCGGGCGGGCCTCACGCGAGGCCGAGCGCGAAGCGGAGCGGGCCGGCGTTTACTGACCGGCTCGACGATTGAAGTCGTCGATGACGGCGCTTACGCGCCGGCTCGACTTTCTACTGAAGCCCCTCGCGGGCCTCGCGCACCAGGGCGACGGCCTCGGGGAAGACGCGGGCGATGACGGTGCGGATCTGCTCGGCCTGCGCCTCGGCGTTGCCCTGGACGTTGATCCTGCCGACGGCGGCGACGGTCATGTCGACGGCGAGCTTGATCGCGTTGTCGGCCCACACGAGCCGCTGGTTGCCCTGCATCTGTTCGGCGAACTCGCCGAGGCGGCGCTGGAGCTCCTCGGGATCGCCGAACAGGTCTCCGAGTCCGCCGCTTTCCATGCTCGCATCATAGACTGCCCTCTTCATGGCCAGCACTGGGGAGATCCGCGACCAGGTCGCCCGCGAGACGGAGCGGCGCAGCCGGCTCGCCGTGCCGGCGTTCGCGGGCGGCTTCCTGTACCTGCTGAGCGCGATCATCATCTCGAGCACGCTGAGCGGCGCGCCGACGGTCGGTCTGCTGCAGGGCCTCGAACCGGCGCTGTCGGGCGTGGCCAACCCGGCGGTGAGCCCGCGCACGGAAGAGGTCAAATTCATCAGCCATCACGCGTTCGCGCTGATCGCGGGCAGCGCGCTGGCGATGGTGGCGATCGGCGTGCTGACGCTGGTGCTGCTGGCGCTGCTGGACGCGACGCGCTTCCGCCGCCCGCAGACGTGGTCGGCGGCCTACGCGCTGGTGCTCGGCGGCGGCATCGCGGTGGCGGCGGTCAGTCTCGGCCATCAGGTCGCGAGCGCGATCGAGACGCACAACTTCGTGGTCGGCCACAACCACTCCAACCACGCGGTCGAACAGGCGCTGACCACCGGCACGGCCAACTCGGTCGCCGACTACGTCGACTTGCTCGCGGGCCTCGCGCTCGCGGCGGGCATGATCGCGACGACGCTGAACGCGCTGCGCGTCGGGCTGCTCCCGCGCTGGATGGCGTTCCTGGGCATGTTCACGGGCCTGCTGATCTTCCTGCCGCTCGGGGGCGCCGAGCTGCAGATCGTGCCGGCCTTCTGGATGGTGATGATGGGCGTGCTGTTCCTCGGCAAATGGCCGAAAGAAGAGCCGCCGGCGTGGGCGGCGGGGGAGGCGCGGCCGTGGCCCTCGCAGGCGCAGCTGCGCGCCGAAGCGCGGGGTGGCGGCGGAGTCCCGGCGGCCGCCACGGCCGGCGCAGGCGCCGGCGCGACGCCCGCCCCGGTGTTGCCCGCGGGCGGCGGCTCCTCGCGCAAGCGCCGGCGCAAGCGCAGCGGGCGCAACTGATGGCGGGCGCGTCGGACGCGGACGCGGGGGCCGCGCTCGACGCGGAGCTGGCGGCGCTGCTCGAGGTCGCGCGCTTCGAGCCGTCGGCGGAGTTTCGCGAGCGCGCGCTGCTGAGCGACGCGAGTGTGTACGAGCGCGCCGGCGCCGACCCGCAGGCGTGGTGGGCGGAGCAGGCGGCGCAGCTGGAGTGGTCGCAGCCGTGGACGCGGGTGCTCGACGACGACGAGCCCCCGTTCTACAAGTGGTTCACCGGCGGCAGGCTGAACGTGTCGTTCAACTGCCTTGACCGCCACGTGCTCGCGGGGCGCGGCGAGCGCGTGGCCTTCCACTGGCGCGGCGAGGACGGCAGCGAGCGCGACATCACCTACGCGCAGCTGCTCGCGGAGGTGCAGCGCTGCGCGAACGCGCTCAAGGGCCTGGGGGTGCGCAGCGGCGACGTGGTCGGGATCTACCTGCCGATGATCCCGGAGGTGGTGGTGGCGATGCTCGCGTGTGCGCGCATCGGCGCGCCGCACAACGTCGTCTTCGGCGGCTTCTCCGCGGAGGCGGTGCGCGAGCGCATGGAGTTCTCGGAGGCGAAGCTGCTGATCACGGTCGACGGCGCCGCGCGCAAGGGCAGGACGGCGGCGGTCAAGGATCGCGTCGATGAGCACATGCACGACCTGGCGAGCCTCGAGAAGATCGTGGTCGTCAGGAGCAAGGGGACCCCCTGCCAGATGCGGGAGGGGCGCGACTTCTTCTACGACGAGCTGCTCGCGGCCGCCGACGCCGAGTGCCCGGCCGAGCCGCTGGACGCGGAGCACCCGCTGTACATCCTGTACACGTCTGGCTCGACCGCCAAGCCGAAGGGCATCCTGCACACGACCGGCGGCTACCTGACGGGGGTGTCGGCAACGCACCGCTACGTGTTCGACCTGAAGCCGGAGTCGGACGTGTACTGGTGCGCGGCGGACGTCGGCTGGGTGACCGGTCACTCCTACATCGTCTACGGGCCGCTGTGCAACGGCGCGACGTCGGTGATGTGGGAGGGCGCGCCGGACTATCCCCATAAGGGGATCTGGTGGGAGCTCGTCGAGCGCTACGGCGTCACGATCCTGTACTGCGCGCCGACGGCGATCCGCGCGTGCATCAAGTGGGGCGCGCAATACCCGAACGGGCACGACCTGTCGAGCCTGCGCCTGCTGGGCTCGGTGGGCGAGCCGATCAACCCGAAGGCGTGGCTGTGGTACCACAAGGTGATCGGCGGCGAGCGCTGCCCGATCGTCGACACGTGGTGGCAGACGGAGACGGGGGCGATCATGATCACGCCGCTGCCGGGGATCACGGCGACCAAGCCGGGGTCGGCGACGCAGCCGTTCCCGGGGGTGTCGGCGCTGGTGCTCGGCGAGTCCACCGGCGAGCCCGTCGAGGAAGGGCAGGGGCTGCTCGTGCTCACGCATCCGTGGCCGTCGATGCTGCGCACGCTTTACAAGGAGGAGGATCGCTTCGTCGAGACGTACTTCTCGCGCTTCGGGCGCGAGACCTACCTGGTGGGCGACGCCGCCCGGCGCGACGGCGACGGCTACTTCTGGGTGATCGGGCGCATCGACGACGTGGTCAACGTCTCCGGCCACCGCCTGTCGACGGCGGAGGTCGAGTCGGCGATCGTGGCCCACCCGGACGTCGCGGAGGCGGCGGTGATCGGCCAGCACGACGAGGACACGGGGCAGGCGATCGTGGCGTTCGTGACACTGCAGGGACATCTCGACGGCGACGAGCAGACGGTCGAGGGGATCCGCGACACGGTGGCCGAGCGCATCGGCAAGTTCGCGCGCCCCAGGCGCATCATCTGGGCGGACGACCTCCCGAAGACGCGCTCGGGCAAGATCATGCGCCGCCTGCTGCGCGACATCGCCGAGGGCCGCGCGCTGGGCGACGTGACGACGCTGCGCGACCCGGCGGTGATGGGCGCGCTGGCGGAGCAGGTCAAGCAGATGCAGGCCGAGGAGGGCTGAGCGCGCGGCTGGCCCTCGCGCGCTATTTGTTTTTATGGGCGGCCTGCGGCCGCTCGCGGGGTCGCGCGTTTGATGGCGGGCGCGTAGGGGGAATCCCTTATGTGTGCTTGCGCTGCCGCTGCGATGATTGGGCGATGGCATCTGCCCACGCGCGATCCGGGCAGTCTCGAGTGGCCGCCCGCGCGCCTCTGCGCCGGCGCCCCGACAGGGGCCTGTTGGGAGGCGTGTGCGCGGGCCTGGCGGAGCACTTCGGCGTGCCGGTGGCGGTCGTGCGCGTGCTGATGGTCGTGCTGGTGGCGTTTGGCGGGGTGGCGATCGCGTTGTATGCGCTGGCGTGGACGTTCGTGCCGGTGGCTCCCGGCAGCGAGCGGCGCGCGGGTCGCTGGGAGCCGCTGCGCCAGGTGCTGCTGATCGGCGCGGGCACGGTGCTGGCGCTGGGCGTGGTCCACCACCTGGCTTCGCGGATGAGCTATGGCGACGCGCTGTGGCCGATGGTGCTGGGCGTGTGCGGGCTGGCGCTGGTGTGGCGCCCGATCGCGGCCGCCGACCGGCCGTCGGGCGGCGGGCTGGTGTCGCTGAGCGGGCAGCTGCGCTCGGCGGTGAGGATCGACGCGCCGCGGCTGGTGCTGGGCGTGCTGCTGGTGTCGTTCGCGTCGGCGGGGCTGCTGCACCTGGTGGGCGTGCAGCGCAACCTGGGCGAGGCGATCGGCGTGGTGGCGATCATCGTGGCGATGCTGGGCCTGCTGACGGTGCCGTGGTTCGTGCGGCTGGGGCAGAGCCTGACGCTGGAGCGCTCGGCGCGCATCCGCGAGCAGGAGCGCGCGGAGCTGGCGGCGCACCTGCACGACTCGGTGCTGCAGACGCTGGCGCTGATCCAGAAGCGCGCGGGCGATCCCCGCGAGGTGGCGGGCCTCGCGCGCCGCCAGGAGCGCGAGCTGCGCAGCTGGCTGCTGCGGCGGCCGGGCGAGTCCGGGCAGGACAGCGTGGCCGGCGCGCTGGAGCGGGCGGCGGCGGAGGTGGAGGAGCTGCACGGCGTGACGATCGAGGCGGTGACGGTCGGCGACGGGCCGCTGACGGGCCGCCTGGAGGCGCTGGTGCAGGCGGCGCGCGAGGCGATGACGAACGCGGCGAAGTTCGCGGGCAGCGAGCGCGTGGACCTGTTCGCGGAGGTGGAGGAGGATCGCGTCGAGGTGTTCGTGCGCGATCGCGGCGTCGGCTTCGACCTGGACGCGATCCCGGCGGATCGCCGCGGCGTGCGCGACTCGATCGTCGCCCGCATGGAGCGCCACCACGGCCGCGCGGCGGTGAAGAGCAGACCCGGCCAGGGCACGGAGGTGGAGCTGGTGATGGGGCGCGCGGATGTGTGAGCCGTGAGCGCGAAGCCGCGTGTGGCGATCGTCGACGACCACCACCTGTTCCGCTCGGGCGTGCGCGCGGAGCTCGGCGAGGAGCTGACGGTGGTGGGCGACGCGGGCACGGTGGAGGATGCGGTGGCGCTGATCCGCGAGCGCCAGCCCGATGTGGTGCTGCTGGATGTGCACATGCCGGACGGCGGCGGCGTGGAGGTGATCGCGCGCGTGGCGGGCGAGCAGCCGGACGTGCGCTTCCTGGCGCTGTCGGTGTCGGATGCGGCAGAGGACGTGATCGCGGTGATCCGCGCGGGGGCGCGCGGCTATGTGACGAAGACGATCTCCGCGGCGGAGCTGGCGGACGCCGTGCGCCGGGTGGCGGGCGGCGACGCGGTGTTCTCGCCGCGGCTGGCGGGCTTCGTGCTGGACGCGTTCGCGCAGGAGGCGGGCGCGGGCGCCGCGGACGTCCAGGCGACGGCGGCCGAGGATCGCGAGCTCGACCAGCTGACCCCGCGCGAGCGCGAGGTGCTGCGCCACATCGCGCGTGGCTACATGTACAAGGAGGTCGCGCAGAGCCTCGGCATCTCGGTCAAGACGGTCGAGGCGCACGTGTCGGCGGTGCTGCGCAAGCTGCAGCTCTCCAGCCGCCACGAGCTCAGCCGCTGGGCTGTGCAGCGGCGCCTGGTTAGTCTCGACGGTCCGTAACGGCCTGTTCACTTCATAGGGAGCATTCCAAGATATAGTTGCGCGATGCCGCTCGTTCCGGCCAGCACGCCGCAGGATCCGACGCTAGCGCTGCGCCACCGGTTGAGCGTGTTCAACCTCTCCCCGGAACAGCTAGCGGCCCTGCGCGACGGCATCGCGAAGATGCAGGCGGTGCGCGACAACCGCGGCTTCGCGGCGCTCGCGGGGATTCACGGGTGGCCGCAGTTCCGCTGCCAGCACACCCAGGAAGGCGGACCGCAGGCGACGCTGTTCCTCCCCTGGCATCGCGCTTACCTGTATGAATTCGAGCTGGCGCTGCAGGAACACAATCCGCAGGCGCGGCTGTGCTGGTGGGACTGGCCGGCGTCGCGTGAAGTCGGGATCCCGCCCGCATACGCCGCGGAAGCGGCCGACGGCCAGCCCAATCCCCTGGCGTCGGGGGCGATGCCGACCGATGTGCCGAACCGACCACCGGATTGGAAGGCGCACACGGTGCGCACGCCGGCGAAGCCGGCGGAACTGCCGAGCGCCGGTGAAGTCGAAGAAGTGCTCGCCAAGTCCGACTACTTCGACTTCGAGCTCGCGCTCGAGACCCAGCTCCACAACGCCGTGCACGGATGGGTCGGAGGCAGCATGAGCGACATCGGCACGGCGGCATACGACCCGCTGTTCTGGGCGCACCACACGATGGTGGACCGGCTGTGGTCGCTGTGGCAGAGCCAGCATGCGAGCCCCGGGCCGCCGCCGGACACGTATTCGACCCCGCTCGGCTTCAGCGCCCAGCTGACGGTCGGCTCGGTGCTCGACACAGCGAGCCTCGGCTATGACTACGCGGCCTCGATCCAGCACGTGGAAGTCGCCGCCGGCGGGGGCGGTGGGGGATAGGCATGGATCGCTACGTGTCGCCGCCCCTGCTCCTACCCGCGCCGAGCGGCCTGTACAAGCACGACCGCGTCGACCTCGAGCTTCACGGGGTCGAGCACTCGGGGGAGTCCTTTGCGGTGCGCGTGTTCGTCAACGCCGACGACGCCGGGCCGGAGACGCCCGCCGTCCGCGAGAACCCCGCATACGCCGGCTCCTTCTACATCTTCGGCCACGGCCCGTGCCTCGGCGACGAGGGGCACTGTGACGTCCGCAGGGGGCCCATCAACCCCTACGACTTCCGCCCGCCGCACCCGCTGATGCCTCAGTACCACCGCCTCTCGATCACCGATGCGCTGCGCGCGAGCGCGAACGCGGACACGTTCAACGTCACGCTGGTGGTGGTCGCCAATCACGGCGGCAGCTATGAGAGCGTCGACGCGCTCGAGTTCCGGCGGCTGAGCGTCGTCGCCTACTCCTGAGGCAGCCGGCACCGGCGGCTAGGACGGATCGCCGGGCAGGCGGCCCTCGCGCTCGTGGAGCCCGTAGGGGCAATCCCCGATGGCGCGGGCGACGCCTGCCGATAACAATGGGTAGGCAGATGGATCCAAGCTCCTCCCAGCCGGCGATCGAAACCGCCGGCCTGACCAAGCGCTTCGGCGAGCGCACGGCGCTCGACGGCATCGACCTGCGGGTGCCGCGCGGCTGCGCGTTCGGCTTCCTCGGTCCCAACGGCGCGGGCAAGACGACGATCATCCGCACGCTGCTGGGCCTCACGCACGCGAGCGCCGGGACGATGCACGTCCTCGGCCACCCCGTGCCGGCCGAGCGGGCGCAGGCGCTGGAGCGAGTCGGGGCGATCGTCGAGGAGCCGCGCTTTCACATGCATCTCACCGGGCGCGAGAACCTGAAGATCGTCTCCGCGGTGCGCGGCCCGGAGACGTTCGAGCGGGTCGAGCCGGCGCTCGCGCGCGTCGGCCTGGCCGAGCGGGCGGGCGAGAAGGTCAAGAGCTACTCGATGGGCATGCGCCAGCGGCTCGGCGTCGCGCGCTGCCTGCTGGCGGACCCGCTGCTGCTGATCCTCGACGAGCCGACCAACGGGCTCGACCCGGCTGGCATCCAGGAGTTCCGCGAAATGATCCGCGCGATGGTCGAGCAGGAGGGGCGCACGGTGTTCATCTCCTCGCACCTGCTGGACGAGGTCGAAAAGACGTGCGACGCGGCGGCGATCGTCGACCGCGGCAAGATCGTCACGCAGGGCGCGATCGCCGACCTTGCTGCCGGCGGCGGCGCGCGCCACGAGCTGATCGTGGGCGTCGACGACGCTGAGCGGGCGCTCGGCATGCTGCGGGCGAGCGAGCTGGTGGCCGAAGCCAGCCCCGACGACGAAGGTATCCGCGTGGTGCTCGCCGGGGAACCGCAGAGCGCGGCAGAGCTCAACGCTGAGCTGGTGCGCGCCGGCGTGGGTGTATCGCGCCTGGAGCCCGTGCGTCACAGCCTCGAGCAGCGCTTCCTGCAGGTCACTTCGAGGCTCGACGCGGACCTGGTGCCCGAGGAGGTGAAGAGATGAGCACGACGATCGCGCTCAGGATGGTCGGTGCGGACTTCCTGAAGCTGCGCAAGAAACGCGGCACGCTGATCTGGGCGCTCGTGCTGGTGCTCGCGCCGCTACTCGTGTATTTCATCGTCAAAGGGCTGCAGCACTCGTCGAGTCCCGCCGAACATTCGCCGGCGGGCGGTGTCGAAGGCTTCAAAGACGCGATGCCGGTGCTCGCCCTGTTCTTCGGACCGCTCGCGGCGATCATGATCGGCACCGACGGCGGCGCCGGCGATCTCGCCGCCGGCGTCTTCCGCGACCTGGTCGTGACCGGCCGCTCGCGCCTGGCGCTGTTTGCCTCGCGCGTCCCGGCGGCGCTAGGCCTGTGCTGGCTGGTGGTCCTTGCCGGCTACGCGCTGATGCTCATCGGCATCTACGCGCTGGCCTCGGGCACGCCCACCCCGGGCGGCGCGCTCGCGGTCAACGGGCTGCTGTTCACGCTGTTCTCCACCGGCATCGTGTGCGTGGTCGCCGTCGGCCTGTCCGCGCTGATCGGTTCGCGACCGGCGGCGCTGACGGTGCTCATCGGCTGGCAGCTGGTGGCGAGCCGGATCCTCGAAAACATCGAATCGCTCGGCAGCTCGCGCAAGCTGATCCTCAGCCAGGCGGTCGCCCACTTCAGCCCGATCGGCCTCGGCGAGCACCACGGACCGCGAGGCGGAGCGACGGTGACTATGGGGACGGCGACGGCCGTGATCGTGTCGCTCGGCTGGATCGTCATCTTCTGCGCGCTCGGTGCATGGCGCACGCGCACGATGGACGCCTGACCAGGAAGCCGCTGGCCTGCGCGATGCTGCGTCCTCGCTCGCTCGCGTGCCACCGCACGCCACGCTCACTGCGTCCTTGCCTCGCTGCCCAGCGACTCCCTGGTCGAGTCTCGGTCAGACCTTGCGATATTCGGGGACCCAGGACCCGTCGTCGTGACGGGTGAAGTCCTGGAAGAGGCCGGGGGCCTCGGCCTGCATCAGCCGGGCGATCTTGTCGAACACGAGGCGCAGCTCCTCCTCGGCGCCCTCCGCCGTGCGCATCTCGATCACGTGGCGCAGCGTACGTGCGTTGGCCGTCCACAGGATGTCCGTGCTCAGGCCGATAGGGGCCAGCCGGCGCAGCGCGGAGGTGACCTCCTTCTTGACGTGGAAGGGCACGCCCTCCTCGTCGATCCCCAGCTCCTTGGCGGCGCTGACCTGGAACTCCTCGAGCTGCTCGACGATCGAGAGCACCTGCTCGCGCACCGGCTCGAGCGCGGGGGGGACGCGGAAGCCGATGTCCGTCAGCCGCACGTAGCGCAGGCTCTCCTGGCTGAACGCGGAGCCCGCGCGATGACGAACAAGCTCATGAGTAAAAACACGACTGACGTTTCTTATTGCCAATGAGTAGTTCGCGTGCTCGAGCACGCTGCCATGCGCCGAGCGCAGGATGTTGGCGAAGTACTCACGCTGATCGGTGCGCACGCGTGTCACGTTGGGGTTGAGCCCGGGCTCCCAGCTGCGGTAGCAGGCGCGCCCGCCGAACTCCACGATCAGCTCGCCGCCGTTCGGCTCGCCGTCGACCTCGCCCAGCCGGCGCTCGAGCCACGACTCCCCGCCCACGTCGCGCAGGTAGCCGCGCATGCCGTCGACGTCGATCGACGGGCGGGCGAGCAGGAAGACTTCGGGGCTGGTCTGGTGCATCGGGGCGGACGATGCTAGGGCGTCTCTCGGACGTCGCAGCGGCGCGCCGGAGCGGCCCTGCAACCCCGCTGCGGGCATCCCCCTAAACTCCCCGGCAGTGGACATGTCAGCCGCCCAAGACGGCCGCCAGTCAATCGTCGAAGCCCGGGATCTGTGCCGTCGCTACGGCGAGGGCGAAGCCGCCGTCGACGCGCTTGTGGGCGTGAGCGTCGACTTCCCCGCGGGCCGCTTCACCGCGATCATGGGGCCCTCCGGGTCGGGCAAGTCGACGCTGATGCACATCCTTGCGGGCCTCGACCGGCCGACGTCGGGGACGACCAGCATCGCCGGCGTCGAGCTCACGCAACTCGACGACCGCGCGCTGACGCAGCTGCGACGCGAGCGCATCGGCTTCATCTTCCAGACCTTCAACCTGCTGCCGGTGCTCAACGCCGAGGAGAACATCCTGCTGCCGCTGTCGATCGCCGGACGCAAGGTCGATCGCGAGTGGTTCGACCGGCTGGTGGACACCGTTGGCATCCGCGATCGGCTCAGCCACCGCCCGGCGGAGCTCTCGGGCGGCCAGCAGCAGCGCGTGGCGGTCGCGCGGGCGCTGATCTCGCGGCCGTCGGTGGTGTTCGCCGACGAGCCGTCCGGCAACCTCGACTCGAAAGCCTCCGGCGACGTGCTGGCGCTGCTGCGCCACGCCGTCGACGACTTCGGCCAGACGGTCGTGATGGTCACGCACGACGCGCACGCCGCGTCGTTCGCCGATCGGCTGCTGCTGCTCGCCGACGGCAGCATCGTCCACGACGGCGACGCGGTCACCGCCGAGCAGGCGCTGGACCTGATGAAGTCGGTGGGCTGACGGTGCGGCGGCGAGGCTGATGCTCGCGCTGGTGCTGCGCGGCTTTCTGCAGCGCAAGCTGCGCGTGCTGCTGACGGGCATCGCGATCGCGCTCGGCGTGGCGCTGATGGCCGGCACCTACATCCTCACCGACACGATCAACCAGTCGTTCGCGGGCATCTTCCACACGGCCGACGAAACCAAGTCGGTGATCGTCAGCCCCACGCAGAGCCTCGGCAAAGGGATCCGCTCGGAAGTCTCGCCGATCGACGAAGCGATGCTCGCGCGGGTGCGCGCGACGCCTGGTGTCGCGCAGGCGGCCGGCTCGATCTTCGCGCCGGGGAGCCTGCTGAACGCGCACCGCAAACGCCTCAGCATCGGCGGCGCGCCCGCGTTCATCGCCTCCGAGGTTCCGTCGCGGTTCGAGTCGTTCGCGCCGGTCCTCGGGCGCCGGCCACAGGCCGCGGACGAGGTCGCGGTTGACGAGGCGACGGCCGAACGCGCCTCGCTGAAGCTGGGCGAGCAGGTGATCGTGGCGGGCACCGGCGCGACCGTGCGCTGCACGATCGTCGGCATCCTCAGGTTCGCCGGTGGGCAGTCCTTCGGCGGCGCCAGCGTCTCGCTGCTGACACCTCAGCAGGCGCAGCGCGTGGCGGGCGAGGTCGGACGCTACGACCAGCTCGACGTCGCCGCCGCGGCCGGCGTGACGCCCAAGCAGCTGCGTGCGCGCATCCGCGCGGCGCTCCCCGGCACGGTCGCGGTGCGCACGGGCGCCGAACAGGCGGCCACCGACACCGCCAACCTGGAAGAAGACCTCAGCTTCCTGCGCACGTTCCTGCTGGTGTTCGCCTACGTTGCGCTGGCGGTCGGCGCGTTCATCATCTTCAACACGTTCTCCATCACCATCGCGCAGCGCACGCGCGAGCTCGGGCTGCTGCGCACGCTCGGCGCCTCGCGCGCACAGGTGCTGCGCTCGGTTGTCGAGGAAGGCCTGCTGCTCGGCGTCCTCGGCGCCGTGCTCGGCCTGTTCGGTGGGATCGGCCTGGCGCCGGCGCTCGACGGCCTGTTCAAGGCGTTCGGCGCCGACCTGCCCGACAACGGCACGGTGCTCGAGACGCGGACGATCGTCGTCTCGCTGATCGCGGGAATCGGCGTGACGGTGCTCGCGGGGCTGGCGCCGGCGCTGCGCGCGACGCGCGTGCCGCCGCTGGCGGCGATGCGCGAGGGCGTGCAGATCCCGCCGCGGCCGCTGCCCTCAAAGCGGACGCTGATCATTCGCTTCGCGGTCGTGCTGGTGGTCGTGGTCGCGATCTCCACCGCGTCCAAGGGGGTCGGCGTGGTGCTGCTGATTGCCGTCGTGCTGAGGGGGCTCAGGCTGCGCTACCGCCTGCGCCACCACGGAAAGCCGCCCAAATATCGCGTTGTTCCCGCGCTGGCCGGCGCGCTTGGCTGGCTGGTGAGCTGGCGCGGGATCACCGCGCGCCTGGCGCGAGAGAACTCGATCCGCCAGCCCGGGCGCACGCTCGTGACCGCCGCCGCGCTGACCGTCGGCCTGGCGCTGGTCACGTTCGTGGCGGTGCTTGCGGCAGGCACGAAGGCGACGATCAACCAGACGGAGACCAGGTCGTTCGCCGGCAACCTGATCATCGAGAGCTCGCAGCGCAGCGCCGAAGTCGGCATCCCGCCGACCGTCGCGCCCGCCCTGCGCAAGCTCCCCCACGTCGCCGGCGTAACCGCCATCGCGTTCACCGTCGGCCGTCGGCGCGGGAGCTCGAGCAACATCTCGATCACGGCCGTCGAACCGAGCTCGTTCGAGCGAGCGTACCGCGTCGAATGGAAGCAGGGCTCGCCCGCGACCCTGCTCGGCCTCGGCGAAGCGGGCGCGATCGCCACCAAGAGCTACGCGAGCTCCGAGCACCTGAAGGTGGGGCAGACGATCTCGATGCTGACGCCCAGCGACCACTACGTGTCGCTGACGATCCGCGGACTCGCGCAGGACAACGCGAAGCTGCTCAGCGATCTCACGATCACGCGCGCGTTCGCGCGCACCGGCTTCGGGCAGGTGGAAGACGCGCTGGACTTCGTCTCCTATGCGCCAGGCGCCACCGACGCGCAGGTGCAGCCCGTCGTCGACCGCATGCTGGAAGCGTCCTTCCCGCAGGTGCGCTCGCGCACGGCGGCGCAGTTCAAGCAGGAACAGGCCAACCAGATCGACACGCTGCTGGAGCTGATCTACGTGCTGCTGGCGCTGTCGGTGATCGTGTCGCTCTTCGGGATCGTCAACACGCTGATCCTGTCGATCTACGAGCGCACGCGCGAGCTGGGGATGATGCGCGCGATCGGCACCTCGCGCCGCCAGATTCGCGAGATGATCCGCTACGAGTCGGTGATCACAGCCATGATCGGCGGCATCCTCGGCCTGGTGATCGGCGTCGTGGGGGCGATCCTCGTGACCACGTTCACGCTGTCGGGTTCGGGCTACGTGCAGTCGATCCCCGTGGGCACGCTGATCGTGCTGCTGTTCGTGGCGGCGCTGGCCGGCCTGCTGGCCGCGCAGCTGCCGGCGCGACGCGCGGCGCGGGTCGACGTGCTGCGCGCGCTCGCCAGCGAGTGAGTGTGCGCGCCAGGACCGGTAGCTAAGCTGCCAGTCACCGATGGCCGCCACAGCACCCGCCGAGCCCACCGACCCAGAGCTGCAGGCGACGGCGTGGGACCTCGAGCCGCTCGTCGACGGCGAGGGCGAGGACGGCGTCGGGCGCCGCCTGAGCGACGCGCTCGCGCGCTCGCAGGCGTTCGCCGCGCGCCACGCGGGCAAGCTCGGCGAGCTCGACGGCGACGGCCTGCGCGAGGCGATGAGCGAGCTGGCGGTCATCCACGAGCTCGTGGGCCGCGCCGGCTACTACGCGGCGCTGCGCTTCTCCACCGACACCGCAGACCCGGCCAACGGCGCGCTGCTGCAGAAGGTGCAGGAGCAGGAGACCCAGCTGCAGACGACGCTGCTGTTCTTCGAGCTGGAGTGGGCGGCGCTGAGCGACGAGCGCGCCGAGCAGCTGCTGGCGGGCGAGGACCTCGAGTTCTGCGCGCATCACCTGCGCAACGTGCGCCGCTACCGCGAGCACCTGCTGAGCGAGCCCGAGGAGAAGATCCTCGCCGAGAAGTCGCTCACCGGCGCGAGCGCGTGGACGCGCTTGTTCGAGGAGCTGACCTCGGCGATCGAGGTTGAGCTGCCGTCGGCGGGAGCCGGCGCGGACACCACGGACTCGGGCGCGGCGGGTGAGGGCGCGAAGGTCGCGCTGGACGTGGCCCTCAGCCGCCTCGCGCTGCCCGACCCGGAGGTCAGGCGCACGACCGCGCAGGCCGTCACCGCGGCGCTGGCGCCGGGGCTGCGCACGCGCGCGTACCTGTTCAACACGCTGCTTGCGGACAAGGCGACCGACGACCGCCTGCGCAGCTACCCGCACTGGCTGGCGGCGCGCAACCTCGCCAACGAGGCCAGCGACGAGTCGGTGCGGGCGCTGATCGAGGCGGTGCGCGCGCGCTATGAGATCCCCCGCCGCTGGTACCGGCTGAAGGCGCGCCTGCTGGGCGTGGAGCGCCTGGCCGACTACGACCGCATGGCGACGGTCACGCAGGACGAGGTCAGCTTCCCGTTCGCGCAGGCGCGCGAGATCGTGCTCGACTGCTACTCGTCGTTCTCCCCGGAGCTGGGCGCGCTGGCCAGGCGCTTCTTCGACGAGCGCCGCATCGACGCGCCCGTGCGCCCGGGCAAGCGCGGCGGCGCCTTCTGTGCGGCGGCGGTGCCTTCGGTGTTCCCGTACGTGCTGCTCAACTACACCCACCGCCGCCGCGACGTGCTGACACTCGCGCACGAGCTCGGCCACGGCGTCCACTTCGCGCTCGCCGCCCGCCAGGGCGTCTTTCACCAGAGCACGCCGCTGACGCTCGCGGAGACCGCGTCGGTGTTCGCGGAGACGATCGTCTTCGGGCGCCTGCTGGAGGAGGACACCGCGCCCGCGTCGCGCCTGGCGCTGCTGGCGGAGAACCTGGAGGACACGATCGCGACGGTCTTCCGCCAGGTGGCCATGAACCGCTTCGAGGAGCTCGTGCACACGAACAGGCGCGAGCACGGCGAGCTGTCGGTCGAGCGCTTCGGCGAGCTGTGGGCGGAGAGCCAGTCGGAGATGTTCGGCGACTCGATCGAGCTGACAGACGGCTACCGCAGCTGGTGGTCCTACATCCCGCACTTCATCGGCAGCCCCGGCTACGTGTACGCGTACGCGTACGGGCAGCTGCTGGCGCTGTCGGTGTACGAGCGCTACGAGGAGACCGGCCCGGAGCTGGTGCCGCGCTACCTGGAGATGCTCGCCGCCGGCGGCTCGCGCTCGCCGGAGGAGCTCGGGCGCATCGTCGGCATCGACCTGGCCGACCCGGGCTTCTGGACGGCGGGGCTCGACCTCGTCGAGCGCCAGCTGCACGAGGCGGAGGCGGCGGCGGAGGCGTCGGGGCGGCTGGCATGAGCTCGGCGTTCGCGGGCAAGACGGTGCTCGTGACGGGCGCCTCGCGTGGCATCGGCCTGGCGACCGCCCGCCGCTTCGCGTCGCTCGGCGCGAAGGTGGGCCTCGTGGCGAGCAACGCGCAGCTGCTGGAGGACGTCGCGAAGGAGCTCGAGGGCACCCATCACGCGGTGGCGGCGGACCTCACCGATCCGGCGGCGTGCGCACGCGCGGTCGCCGCGGTGGCCGACGCGCTCGGGCCGATCGACGTGCTGGTCAGCTGCGCGGGGGTGCTGCGGCGGGACTTCGTCGAGGACGTCAAGCCTGAGGACTTCGAGCGCAGCTACCGCCTGCACGTAGGTGCCGGCATCTGGCTCACGCAGGCGGTACTGCCGGGCATGCGCGAGCGCGGCTACGGGCGGATCGTGCTGGTCTCCTCCGAGCTCGGGCTGATCGGCGGCCCCTCCTACACCTCCTACTGCGCGAGCAAGTGGGCGATGGTCGGCCTCGGCGAGGTGCTCGTGCACGAGCTCGCCGGCAGCGGCGTGCGCGCGACGGTCGTCTGCCCGGGCGACGTGCGCACCGACCAGCTGAACGAAGAGCACGCATGGGGTCTGACCGGCGGCGTGACGCCAGAGAAGGCGATGTCCGCTGACTACGTTGCCCGCGCGATCGTGCGCGCGACCGAGCGCGGCAGGCCGGTCGTCGTCATCGACCGCCCGCACATGCGCGCCGCGTTCTGGGTCATGCGCCGCGCGCCCCGACTGCGCGTGCCGCTCGTGGGCGACGCCTACAAGAAGCTGATGCGCGGGCGCGCTGAGTCTGCCGGCTGACCGAGGATTCTGAGCAAGTCCGCGGCTGCCTGCGGCCGGTCGGCTTGCGGATCGCCCCGCACAGGACCGTTGCGTCGAAGCAGACGAGTACTCAGGAGCGACGTCGCTCGACGATCTCGGCCGCCAGCTCCTCATCTGAAGGGCTGGGCGCCTCTCCGGCACGCTCAAGCAGCTCGGCCTTGAGCTGTGTGGCAGGATCTGGCTTGAACTCATCGTGCATGGACAGCTCGGCCGGCAGTCGCCACGAGCCGCGGATGCCTCTTTTGAGGCGATTGCAACGTGAAAATCTGCTGAAGATGCTGGAAAGCTACTGCTAAATCGCCTTTCCAGTTGCTTTTCAGTAGCTCTGGAACGATGCCGTGCGGCTGGATGAGGTGCCCGCGGCGGCTCAGAACAGCCCCAGCGCGCCGCCCGCCTGGTGCACCAGGTCGAACAGGGGCTGGGGGATGATGCCGAAGAAGATCGTCGCTGCGCCCGCAAGCACAGCCACCAGCGCCACCTCCGGCTGCAGGCCGGTCGTTTGCGGTCCGGCGGACGCGCCGTTGCCGCCCGCCGGCGCCAGCGCGCCCTCGACGTCCAGCTCCGGGGAGCCGCCCGCCAGCGCCGGCAGCGGGCCGCCTGCGGTCGTCGGGGGCGGGGTGTGGCTTGTCTTCGCCGCGCCGCCCGGCGCCTCGCGCATCCACATCGCCGCCACCACCGGCAGGTAGTAGCCCAGCGAGATCATCGAGCCGATTACGATCGCCACGCCCAGCCACGTGTAGCCGCCCGCCACCGCCGCGTCGATCAAATAGAACTTGCCGATGAAGCCCGCCGTCGCCGGGATGCCCGCCAGCGCCAGCATCGAGATCGTCATCGGCCACGCCAGCCACGGGCGCTCACGTCCCAGGCCCGCCACCGCGTCCAGCGAGTCGCCCAGGCCCGTTTCGCGCTCACGCGCCACGATCACCGCGAACGACGCCATGTTCATCAGCAGGTACACGCCCAGGTAGAACACCGTCGCCGCCACACCCAGCTTCGACGCCACCACGATTCCCGCCAGCATGTAGCCCGCCTGCCCCACCGACGAGTACGCCAGCATGCGCTTCAGCGAGGACTGGCCCAGCGCGCCCACGTTGCCCACCACGATCGTGATCGTCGCCAGCACCGCCAGCGCCGGGCCCCAGCTCGGCTGCGCGCCGATCAGCGCCACGTCGAAGAAGCGCAGGAACACGCCCAGCGCCGCCACCTTCGTCGTCACCGCCATGAACGCCGTCACCGGCGTCGGCGCGCCCTCGTACACGTCCGGCGTCCACTGATGGAACGGCGCCACCGACGCCTTGAAGCACAGGCCCGCCACGCACAGCGCGATCCCCGTCAGCGTCAGCGGATCCGTCGCCAGGCTGCCGCTCGACAGCGCGCTCGCGATCGCAGAGAAGTCCGTCGAGCCCGTCGCGCCGTAGATCAGCGCCAGGCCATACAGCAGCGTCGCCGAGCCCACCGAGCCCACGATCAGGTACTTCAGCCCCGACTCCAGTGAGTGCTCGCGGCGCAGTTCCGTCGCGCACAGCACGTACAGCGGGATCGACAGCAGCTCCAGGCCCACGAACAACGCGATCGTGTTCTGCGCGCTCGCCAGCACCGACATGCCGCCGACCGACGTCAAAAGCAGCGCATGGAACTCGCCGTGCGCCGCTTCGCGCGCCGCCAGCGAGCGCCACGCCAGCAGCACCGTGCACGCGCCGCCCGCGATCAGGAACAGGTTCAGCGCCAGCGACAAATCGTCGATGCGCAGCGCGCCCGACACGATCGACTTGTCCGCGTTCCACTGCCAGATCGTCAGCCCCAGCGCCACCCCCAGCGCCACCACGCTCAGCGCCGGCACCAGCTGCGAGCGCACCCACCGCGAGCCCAGCAGGCCCACCAGCAGCACCAGCGTCGCGCCGCCCAGCAGCGCGATCAACGGCGACAGGCCAGCGAAGTCCACGTGCGGGCCTTTCAGGTGGGTGCTCGCCATCGTCGTGTGGGAGAACAGCGGGACGTAGCTCATCGCGATTCCTCGTTGCCCACGGTGATCGTCTGCGTGCCGGTGCGAACGCGACGGGGGGGCACGCCGGGCGCGGACGCATTGGCAGTTTCAGTGAAGTAATGGAGCTGGGCGTCCGGATTTGCCACGAACGCCTGCGCCGGGAACACCGCCTCCTTCACCGAGCCTTCGCTGCGGTGCAGCGCGAACTGCGGGTACAGCGCCAGGAACAGGATCACCAGCACCAGCGGCACCAGCACCGCGCCGTCGCGCAACGAGACCTCACGCGAGGTCACGCTCGCGCCCACGCGGTTGTGCATCGCGCGGATGAACAGCCGCAACGCATACACGCTCGCCAGCACCACGCCGCTGAACGCGACGATCGCGATCGCCAGCTTCGCTTTGAACACGCCCAGCAGGATCAGGAACTCTCCCACGAAGTTCGACGAGCCCGGCATCGCCAGCGTCGCCAGCGACACGATCAGGAAGATGCCCGCCAGCACCGGCGCGCGCAGCGCGATGCCGCCCATCTCGCGGATGTCTTCCGAGCCGCCCGCGCGGCGCCCCAGCAGCGCCGCGATGAACAGCGCCGGCGCCACCACCAGCCCGTGGTTGAGCATCTGCAGCAACGCCCCCTGCGCGCCCTGCGGGTTCAACGCGAAGATCCCCAGCGTGATGAACCCCATCTGCGCCACCGACGAGTATCCGAGGATCAGGCGCGCGTTCGTCTGGCTGAACGCCTGCATCGAGCCGTACACGATCGACACCAACCCGACCAGCAGCATCAGCGTCTGGAAGTGCACCGCCGCCTGCGGGAACAGCGGCAGCACGATCGCCAAAAAGCCGTACGCGCCCACCTTCGACAGCACCCCCGAGAACACCATCAGCACCTCCACCGGCATCGCCCGGTAGCCGTCCGGCATCCAGCCGTGCAGCGGGAACGCCGGCATCTTCACCAGGAACGCCGCAGCGAAGAACAGGAAGATCCACTCCTGCGAGCCGGTGCTCAGCGGCAGCGCCTGAAGCGTTGACAGCACGAACGTGATGTGCCCGCCGCCCTGCTGCGCCGCCAGCACGCCCGTCGCGATCGCCGCCGCCAGCATCAGCAGCGAGCCCACCAGCGTGTAGATCACCAGCTTGATCGTCGCTTTCACGCGGTCCGGGCCCTGGCCCCAGCCGCCGATCAGGAAGTAGAACGGGATCAGCATCAGGTCGAAGAACGCCACGAACAGCGCCAGGTCCTGCGCCAGGAACGCGCCCAGCACCGCCGACTCCGCGAGCATGAACAGGAAGTAGAAGAGGCGCGGGCGATCGACCGCTGGACTCTCGCTGCGCAGGTTCGCCGCCAGCGTCGCCGCCGCGAACAGCAGCGTCGTCAGGCCCAGCAGCAACACGTTCAGGCCCGTCACCGCCAGCTTGTAGTGGATCCCCAGTTCCGCGATCCACACCACGTCCGTCACGTGCTGCAGGCCGGCGCCCGCTTTGTAGTCCGCGATGTAGCCGATCGCAAGCGCCAGCGCCGCGATCGAGCCGAGCAGGGCCATCGCGCCCGGCGCGCTCCAGCCAGGCCGCGCACGGGCGCCGCGCTCCTCGCCATCCGAACCCCCGCCAACAGCGCGCCCTGAACCCGTCACCGCGCCCAACAGCGCGCCGAGCAGTCCGCAAGCGAATGGGAGCCAGACGAGGATCGAAAGAGGTGGCATGCTCAGATCCGCTCGAAGCTCACGCCTGCAGCAGGAAGTAGAAGCCGACGCCCGCCACGCCCAGGACCAGCAGCGCCGCGTAGTAGCGCACGAAGCCGCTCTGCGCCGCGCGCACCGCCGCCGAGCCCGCGCGCACGATGCCCGTCGCGCCGCCCACCAGCGTCTCGTCGACGAACACGCGCTCGAACGTGTCGCGCGCGAACGCGCCCGCCGCCGCCATCGGACGCACCACCAGCGCCTCGATCGCCTCGTCGAAGTACCACTTGTTCACGAACAGCGTGTATAGGGCCCGCCCACCCCACGTGCGTCCCTGGATCGCAGCCGCCACACGGAAGCGCCCGTCGACGTCGCGCCCGCCCGCCACCCACACGCGGTACGCCAGCGCGATGCCCGCCAGGCCGATCAGCGTGCCCAGCGTCAGACCGACCGCCAGCAGGCCGCCTTTCGTGTGCGGTTCGTACAGCTTCGACGTCGCGAACGACGGGCGCAGGAAGTCGTCGATCACGAAGTCCACTTTCGGGATCTGGATCAGGCCCGCGCCCACCGCCCCCAGCGCCAGCAGGCCCATCGCCACGCGCATCGGCAGTGCCCGCTCCGCGATCGCGTGCGTCGGCCCCGGGAAGCCCACGTCCGTGTCCTCCTCCTCGCCCGTCGCCGGGTTGCGCGGCACCTCCGCGTGGTGGACGTGGCCGCCTTCCAGCTCGCGCGCCTCTGCCACCGGCTCGCCGTGGAAGGCGCGGAAGATCATCCGGAACGTGTAGATCGCCGTCAGCAGCGCGCCGACGTAGCCGACCACGTACAGCGCCCAGTGCCAGCCGCCACGCTCGCCAGTCACCAGCAGGATCTCGTCCTTCGAGAAGAAGCCCGAGAACGGCGGGATCCCCGACAGCGCCAGGCCGCCCACGATGAAGCACCCGTACGTGAACGGCATCGCCCTGCGGAAGCCGCCCATCCTCTCCAGCGACTGCTCGCCCGCCATCGCGCCGATCAGCGAGCCCGCCGCCATGAACAGCAGCGCCTTGAAGAACGCGTGCGTCATCAGGTGGAACAGGCCCGCCGCGTACGCGCCCACCGACACGCCCATGATCATGTAGCCGATCTGCGACATCGTCGAGTACGCGATCACGCGCTTGATGTCCGTCTGCGCCAGGCCGATCGTGCCCGCGATCAACAGCGTCGCCGCGCCCACCACCGCGCCCACGTCCTGCGCCGCCGGCGCCAGTTCGAACAGCGGGTGCATGCGCGCGATCAGGTACACGCCCGCCGTCACCATCGTCGCCGCGTGGATCAGCGAGCTCACCGGCGTCGGGCCCTCCATCGCGTCCGGCAGCCACGTGTGCAGCGGGATCTGCGCCGACTTCGCGAACGCGCCCACCAGCAGCAGGATGCAGCCCGCCACCAGGTCGCCGCTGTTCGTCGCGTTCGCGCCCGACGCCGTGTGGCCGAACGCGCCCGCTTCCGCCGCGTGGAAGGCCTTCAGGAAGTCCAGCGTGTGCGTGTGCTTGAAGATGAAGTACGTCCCCAGCACCAGGCCCACGTCGCCCACCACGTTGATCACGAACGCCTTGATCCCCGCCTTCGTCGCCGTCGTGCGCCTGTACCAGAAGGAGATCAGCAGGTACGACGCCGCGCCCACGAACGCCCAGCCGACGATCAGCAGCAGGAAGTTGCCCGCCAGCACCAGCAGCAGCATCGAGAACACGAAGAAGTTCAGGTAGGAGAAGTAGCGCACGAAGCCGCGGTCCTTCTCCATGTACGAGATCGAGTACAGGTGAATCAGCGTCGACACGCCGCTGACCACCAGGATCATGAACACCGACAGCGGGTCCACCAGGATCGACATCCGCGCGTCGATCCCCGTCGTCGACGCGTAGCTCCACAGCGACGACACCATCTGGCGGTCCGCCGCCGCGTGGCCCTGCAGCGAGATCAGCGCTCCCAGCGACGCCACGAACGCCAGGAAGATCGCGCCCGTGCCCAGCCAGCCGGCAGAATTGCCGGGGAGCACCCGGTAGCCGAATGCCGTCAGCAGCGTGCCCAGCAGCGGGAACAGCAGCACCAGCCAGCCGTAGGTCGTGGTCATCCTTGGAGCTCCCGCAGCTCGTCCACGTCGATCGGCAGCTGGCGGCGGTAGATCGCGACGATCATGCCCAGGCCGATGCACACCTCGCACGCGGCGACCGTCATCACCACGATCGCCAGGATCTGGCCGTCGCCGTTGCCCCACATGCGCGAGAACGCGATCAGTGCCAGGTTGCCGCCGTTGAGCATCAGCTCCAGGCACAGCAGCACCACCAGCGGGTTGCGGCGGGTCATCACGCCCACCGCGCCGAGCGAGAACACGATCGCCGAGACGGCCAGGTACCAGGCGATGCTCAAGGCAGCTGCCTCCCCGCGCCCGCGCCGACGCCCACGCGCGTGCCCACGCCCTCCGCCGTCGTACCCGTGCCCAGCGGGCGCACGACGTCGATCGGCGCGAACGTCTGGTGCTCGTCCGCCTCGCCGATGCCGCCGCGGCGGCGCGCCAGCACCACACCACCGACCGCCGCGATCAGCAGCAGGAACGACGCGAGCTCGAACACCAGCAAAAAGCGCGTCAGCAGCAATTGCCCGATATACGCCGGCGTGCCATAGGTCTTCGGCCCCGGCGCGTACCCCGCGCCGTACCCGCTCGTCGCCTCCAGCCCCGTCCCCAGCAGCGCGATCAGCAGCTCCACCAGCAGCGCCCCGCCCAGGATCGCGCCGCCGAGACGAAGGCCCGAGCCGACCGACGGTGGATGGGATCCGTTGCCCGCACCGCGCAGCCGCTCGCCGATCGTGTCCCCCTCCCCGCCCACATAGGCCACCACGAACACATAAAGCACCATCACCGCCCCCGCATACACCACTACCTGAACGGCGGCAACGAACTCCGCGCGGAGCAGCAGGAACAGGACAGCCAGGGAAACCAGGTGAGCCACGAGTGCAAGCACGCTGAAGAATGGATTGCGCAAAACCACCACGCCGACCGCGCCAGAAATCACGCCGATAGCGGCAAGAAAGAAGAGGACCGCACTCATCGTGTAGCTGTCCTCTCGGTGACCACGCGCAGTGAAGTGCGTGGCGAAGCCGCGATACGGCGACGCTCGCCCGCCGCGCAAGCGGCCGCGAGCGGCGACGTGTCGCGGCGAAGCGTGTCGCGGCGAAGCCTCACTCGCCCTCATTCCTAAGCGGGGTCCGCTCGAGCGGCTCGGCAAGCAGCATCTCCTTCGTGAAGATCAGATCCATGCGGTCGTAGTCGGAGAGCTCGTAGTCGTGTCCCATCGTGATCGCGTCGAACGGGCACGCCACCTCGCAGTAGCCGCAGAAGATGCAGCGCGAGAGGTTGATCTCGTACACCGCCGCGTAGCGCTCCCCCGCGGAGACGCGGTTTTCAGGCGTGTTCTCCGCGGCGACCACGCGGATGCAGTCCGCGGGGCACGCGGCCGCGCACAGCGAGCAGCCCACGCACTTCTCCAGGCCGGTGTCCTCGAAGCGGTGCAGCTTGTGGCGGCCGCGGAAGCGCGGGTACACCGGCACCTTCTCCTCCGGGTACTGGATCGTGTTCGGCCCCTCCGCGATGCGACCGAACGTCGTCTTCAGCCCGCGCGCGGTCTCCACGAACGTGCGCCACGCGCCCCGCGCCGCGCCGCGCGCCGGCGGGCGCTGGACCTGCACCACGTCCTCGCCCGGACTCCAGCGGCTGAGCGGCAGCGTCGCGGTCGCGGTGGGGGTGGGCGTCTCGGGCGTCTCGTCGCTCATCAGTGCGTCACCACCACGAGGACCGCGGTGACGAGGGTGTTGAGGGTGGCCAGCGGCAGCAGCACCTTCCAGCCGAAGCTCATCAGCTGGTCGTAGCGCAGGCGCGGGAGCGTAGCGCGCACCCAGATGAAGAAGAACGTGATCAGCGACATCTTGAACAGCACCACGAACGGGTCGACCCAGCCGGGGGGGTGGATGCCGAACGGCAGCAGCCAGCCGCCGAGGAACACCGTCGTGACGATGCCCGAGACGACCAGCACGTTGAGGTACTCGGCGAAGTAGTACGAGGCGAAGCGCCCGCCACCGTACTCGGTGTTGTAGCCGCCGACCAGCTCCGCGTCCGCCTCCGTCAGGTCGAACGGCGCGCGGTTGGTCTCGGCGAAGCTCGCCGTCAGGAAGATCAGGAAGCCGACGAACTGGGGCACGATGTACCACATGCCTTTCTGCGCCGTCACGATGCCCGTCAGCGAGAGCGTCTGTGCGGTCATGATCACGCCCACCAGCGCAAGGCCCTGGGAGACCTCGTAGGAGATCAGCTGCGCGGCGCCGCGCATCGCGCCGAGGAACGAGTACTTCGAGCCCGAGGACCAGCCGCCGAGCATGATCCCGTAGAAGGCGATCGCTCCGAACGCGAACAGGTACAGGGGCCCGATCGACACGTCCACGCCGTACAGCCCCACGCGTTCGCCGAAGATGTGCTGCACGTCGCCGAACGGGATGATCGCGAACGCCGCCACCGCCGTCAGGATCGAGATCAGCGGCGCCACCGCGAACAGGAAGCCGACCGACGTCGTCGGGCGGAACTGCTCCTTCGTCAGCAGCTTGAGGATGTCCGCCAGCGGCTGCAGCGCCCCGTACGGCCCCACGCGGTTGGGGCCGTAGCGGCCCTGCATGCGCCCCATGATCTTGCGCTCTGCGATCAGCACCACCGGCACCAGCTGCAGCCCCACGGCGAAGATCACGATCGCCTTCAGGATCTGGATCCACCACGCTTCGTAGTAGCCCACGACCGCGAGCGGGGCGGTGGGCACGAGCGCGCCCAGGTGGGCGAGCGCGCCCAGGTGGGCGAGCGCGCCCGCGGGGGCGAGCGTCATGTTCGCTCACCTCCGCTGTATGACAATGGCAATACTGCCTTCGCGCGGGGGAACAGGAACTCGAGCGCCGGCGAGAACTCGACCTCGGGGGCGTCCCACACCGAGCGCCAGCCAGCGAGCTCGGCGGCGTCCGGGCTCGGCTCGGGCGCGTCGCCCGGCGCAGCCGGCGCGGGCGTTTCGGGTGCGGCGCTCTGCACTGCCGCGGTGTCGGCCTGCGGGAAGGCGGATGCCGCGTCGCGCTCCTGCCAGCGCACGCCTTTGCCGCCGATCTCCTCGAGCGTCAGCCCGGCGTAGAAGGGCACCGCCTCGAACAGGCGCCGCGAGGCCATCTGGCCGGTGAGCACGTCGAGGTCGAGCCCGACGCGCAGCGCGAGCTCGGCGAGCACCTGCCACTCCCCACGCACCTCGCCCACCCGCGCGATCGCGGGGCGCAGGCGCTGCAGCCGCCCGTCGGGGTGCACGATCGTGCCCTCCTTCTCGGCGTAGACCTCCGCCGGGAAGACCACGTCGGCATACTCGGCGATGCCCTCGGTGAGGAAGGCGGCGTGCGCGATCACGGTGCTGGCGCTCGCCAGGGCGCGCTCCCACAGTGCGGCGTCAGGTAGGTCGCGCAGCGGGTCGCAGTGCAGCAGGTACAGCGCGCTCAGATCGCCGGCGGCGAGGCCCTCGGCGATCGCGCGCGCGTCGCGCGCGGAGGCTAGGCTGCCGTTTGTGGCGCCCGCCGCCGCGGCGGGCTCAGAGAGTCCTGGGCCGGCGTTGGGCAGCACGCCGGCCTCGCGCAGCCCGCGGCCGTTGGCGAAGGCTGGGACTTCCAGCAGGCCGGCGCCGTCGACGCCGTCCATGCCGAGCGACCCGGCCACCTCAAGTAGTGCCTGCGCGCCTGCCGTTCCACCGGGGCCCGCGGTTAGGCGCTCGCCCCACAGGACCACGACCTCGCCGGCTGGCTTCTCGCCGCCCGCGTCATCCGCCGCGCCGGCACCGGCGCCCGCGCCAGCCAGCAGCGCGGCGAGCTGGCGCACGGCCTGCGGCTCGGCGCCCGCATTGCCCGCCAGCTGCTCGACGTCGGCCGTGCCGGCAAGCGCGGCGGCGAGCGCGACCGCGAACGCCCCGCCCGCCCCCGGCGCGTAGCGCACCGACAGCGCCGCGTTCGCGTCCAGCAGGCTCGCGTGCGGGGAGGCGACCGCCAGCTTCAGGCCGCGGCGGCGCACGCCCTTCCGCAGGCGCAGGTCGAGGATCGGCGCGTCGTTGACGGGCTCGGTGTCGAGCACGAGCACCGCGTGCGCGAACTCGAGGTCGCTGACCTTGGCTTGCAGCGCCGAAGCGCCGAGCGCGCGGTGCAGTTCCAGCGGCAGCGCGCCGGCGCGGCGCGAGTCCAGGTGCGGGGAGCCGAGCCCCTCGCGCAGCAGCCGCGAAAGCAGCAGCCCCTCCTCGTTGGTGCTGGCGCCGCCCGCGATCGCGCCCGTCTGCGCGCCTGCGCGCGTGAGGCCCGCGGCGGCCTCCTCCAGCGCGCGCTCCCAGGACACCGGGCGCAGCTGGCCGCCGTCGCGTACGAGCGGCTGCACGATGCGCTCGTCGACATGGAAGGACTGGTAGGCGAAGCGGCCCTTGTCGCACAGCCAGCCGTCGTCGACCTCGGAGTTGTCGCGCTGCAGCACGCGCAGCGCACGCTCGTCGCGGACGGTGATCGTCACGTTGCACTGCGCCGGGCACAGCGTGCACACCGACCCCGAGCCCTCGATGTCCCACGGGCGCGCCCTGAAGCGGTAGGGCCGCGAGGTGAGCGCGCCGACGGGGCACAGCTCGATGATGTTGCCGCTGAACGGCGCCACGTAGGGGTGGCCGTCGAAGGTGGAGACGTAGGAGTGCGCGCCGCGCTCGAGCAGCACCAGCTGGTAGTCCTCGGCGACCTCCTGCGAGTAGCGCACGCAGCGGTAGCAGAGGATGCAGCGCTCGCGGTCGATTGCGATCAGCGGCGAGAGCTCCAGCGGCTTGACGAAGTGGCGCTTGGGCTCGATGAAGCGCGACATCCCGCCTCCCCAGCCGAAGGTGATGTCCTGCAGCGGGCACTCGCCGCCCTTGTCGCACACGGGGCAGTCGAGCGGATGGTTGATCAGCAGGAACTCGACGACCGACTGCTGTGCGGTCTTCACGCGCTCGGACTGCGTGTACACGACCATGCCGTCCTTGACCGGCGTCGAGCAGCCCGTCTGCAGCTTCGGGATGCCCTCGATTTCGACCAGGCACATGCGGCACGCGCCGACCGGCTGGCCGAGCTTCGGCTCGTAGCAGAACACCGGGATCTCGACGTCGCCGTGCTTGGCGGCGTCCACGAGCATCGTGTTCTCAGGCGCCTGCACCTCGCGGCCGTCGATCGTGAAGGTGATGATCTGCGGCTCGGGTCTAGGCATGGAGCGCCCCCTGCGTGTGCCCCGCTACGGGGTATGTGGCCGACGCGCCCTCGCTGGCGCCGCCCAGGCCGTTGCGCGTGCGCGCGGCCTCGATGTGCGCTTCGAACTCGTCGCGGAACTTCACGATCATCGAGCCGATCGGCATCGCCATCGCGTCGCCGAGCACGCACAGGCAGTTGCCCATGATGTGCTCCTGCACAGAGGCCATGATCTCGATGTCCATCGGCGTGGCCTCGCCGGAGTCGATGCGTTCGAGCATCTTCACCGTCCAGTTGGTGCCCTCGCGGCACGGCGTGCACTTGCCGCAGGACTCATGGCGGTAGAACTTGGCGACCTTCATCGCGACGTCGAGGATCGGCGTGGAGTCGTCGACGACGATGATCGCGCCGGAGCCGAGCATCGTGCCGGCGGCGGCTAGCGAGTTGAAGTCGTAGGGGACGTCGAGGTCCTCGGCCTTGAGCACCGGCGAGGAGGAGCCGCCGGGGAACCAGCACTTGACCTCGCGCCCGTCGGGCGGCCCGCCGGCGAGGCCGTAGATGATCTCGCGCGAGGGGATGCCCAGCTCGATCTCGTAGTTGCCGGGACGCTTGACGTGGCCGGACACCGATACGAGCTTCGTCCCCGTGGAGGTCTCCACGCCGAGCTTCGCGTACTCCTCGCCGCCCATCGCGACGATCGCGGGGACGGTCGAGAGCGTCTCGACGTTGTTGATCAGCGTCGGCCCCTGGTAGAGGCCCTGGATGGCGGGGAACGGCGGCTTCAGGCGCGGGTTGCCGCGCTTGCCCTCCAGCGAGTCCAGGAGGCCCGTCTCCTCGCCGCAGATGTAGGCGCCGGCACCGCGGTGCACGACCAGCGACAGCGAGTGCCCGGAGCCGAGGATGTTCTCGCCGACGTAGCCGGCGGCGCGCGCTTCGGCGAGCGCCGCGTCGAGCATGTCGGCCTGCAGTTCGTACTCGCCGCGGATGTAGATGAACGCGCGGCCGATGGCGGCGGCGTGCGCGGCGATCACGATGCCCTCGATCAGCATGTGCGGCGTCTTCTGCATCAGCTCGCGGTCCTTGAACGTTCCCGGCTCGGACTCGTCGGCGTTGCACACCAGGTACTTGTCCATCGAGCCCTTCGGCAGGAACGAGATCTTCGTGCCCATCGCGAAGCCGGCGCCGCCGCGCCCGCGGATCCCCGAGGCTTTCAGCTGCTCGAGCACCGCTTCGGGCTCCATCGCGAGCGCCTTGCGCAGCGACTGGTAGCCGCCGCGGCGCTCGTAGACCTCGAGCGTGCGCAGGCCCGGCTCGTCGATGTCGGTGAACAGGAGGATGGGCGGCGCGGCCGCTGTGTCGGTGCCGGACACCGCTCAGCTCCCCCTGCGCGCCGGCTCGGCCTCGTGCATCGGAAACTCGCGGCTGTTGGCGTGCGGGTCGGCGACGAGCCTGCGCGCGAGCTGCTTCTCGGGCAGCACCGGGCGCCCGGCGCGCACGTCCTCGAGCAGCTGCGGCACGTCGGCGGCGCTCAGCGGCCCGACGTAGACGCCGTCGACCGACGCCATCGGCGCGATGTCGCACGCCCCCAGACACTCGAACGCGCGCACGTTTATCTCCGAGTCGCTCGCGGCGGCGTCGTGGATCGCCTCGTACAGCGCGTCGGCGCCACACAGCGAGCAGGAGATGTTCGTGCACACGTACACGCTGTGGCGGCCCACGGGCGAGGTCTCGAGCATGTCGTAGAACGTCGCCACCGAGTCCAGGTAGGCGGGCGTCACTCCCATCACGCACGCGACCTGCTCGAGCGCCTCAGGCGAGCACCACCCGTGCAGGCGCTGCGCGGCCGCGAGCGCCGGCAGCGCCGCCGATCGGCGGTCGGGGTAGTTGGCCATGTGCGCCTCGATCTCCGCGCGCAGGTCCTCCGGCACGGGCGGGGACGGGGACCCGCCCACCCCGGGGATCTCGGCGGGGTCCTTCTCGAGGTCGACCGGCCGATCCCAGCCGGGCACGCGCGAGCCGTGCTCGTAACGCCTGACGCTCGTCATCTATCGATTCCGCCGAGGATCGGATCGAGCATCGCCAGCGTGGCGATCAGGTCGGCGATGTAGGCGCCTTTGACCATCGGCGCGGTGGCCTGCAGGTTGACGAACGAGGGGTCGCGCATGTGCACGCGCGCGGGCTTGGAGGAGCCGTCAGAGCGCACGAAGCAGCCGAGCTCGCCGCGCGGGGACTCGATCGGGAAGTACACCTCGCCCGGCGGCACGCGCATGCCCTCGGTGACGAGCTTGAAGTGGTGGATCAGCGCCTCCATCGAGGTCGCGAGCTCATGGCGCGGCGGCAGCGCCACCTTGCGGTCCTCGGTGATGTGCGGTCCCTCGGGCAGGCCGTCGAGCGCCTGCGCGACGATCTTGACCGACTCGTACATCTCGGCCACGCGGCAGGCGAAGCGGTCGTAGTTGTCGCCGGCGGTGCCGACCGGGATCCTGAACTCGAAGTCGTCGTAGGAGGAGTAGGGGTCGGCCTTGCGCAGGTCCCACGGGTTGCCGGCGGCGCGCAGCAACGGCCCGGTGACGCCCAGCGACAGCAGCGTGTCGGCGTCGAGCGGGCAGGTGCCGCGCAGCCGCTGCAGGACGATCTCGTTGCCGTTGAGCATGTCGCGGTACTGGTCCACGCGCGAGGGCATTTCCGCGAGGAAGCCGCGCAGCTTCTCGGCGAAGCCGCGCGGGATGTCCTCGATCACGCCGCCGACCTGGAAGTAGCGCGTGTGCATGCGCTGCCCGGAGGACATCTCGAACAGGTCGAGGATCTTCTCGCGCTCGCGGAAGCAGTACCAGAACATCGAGATCGCGCCGAGGTCGAGCGCGCTGGTCCCGAGCCACACCAGGTGCGACATGATGCGGTTGAGCTCCAGGTGGATCACGCGCAGGTACTGCGCGCGCTTGGGCACCTCGACCTCGAGCAGCGTCTCGACCGCGCCGCAGTAGGCCATCGCGTTGAAGTAGTAGGACAGGTAGTCCATCCGCTCGATCACCGGGATGACCTTCCAGTAGGACTTGTCCTCGGCGGTCTTCTCGATGCCCGTGTGCACGTAGCCGATGATCGGCTTGATGTCGCGCACGATCTCGCCCTGGAGCGTCACCAGCAGGCGCAGCACGCCGTGCGTGGCGGGATGGTGGGGCCCGAAGTTGAGCGTCAGCAGCTCGTGCCGGCTGTCGTCGGTGCCGGTGTCGCCGACCGCGCCCAGCTGCTCCTCGACGGGCGCCAGCGTGATGCTCTCCTCGCGCTTGCGGTAATCGGAGATCGTCGACTGCTCGGTGGGGCTCACGTGGATGCCCCCGACGCCCGCTCGGAGGGCCGCGCGTCGCGCTCGTTGTAGGTGAAGATCACCGGTTCGCCGCCGATCGGGAAGTCGCGCCGCTGCGGGTGGCCCTCGTAGTCCTCGGGCATCAGGATTCGTCGCAGATCGGGGTGCCCGCGAAAGATCACGCCAAACATGTCGTACACCTCGCGCTCCTGGTGGTTGGCCGTCGGCCACCCCGGGCCGTCGGCGGCGTCGGGCGTCACCGACTCGACCTCGGGCGCGTCGCTGGACACGCGCACCCTGACCGTGATGCGCTCGACGCGGCTCATGTCCAGCAGCTCGTAGTGCACTCCCAGGCGCGGCTCGTGCGGGTAGTAGTCGACCCCGTGCACGCTCGCCAGGAACGCGTAGCCCTGCGCGCGCAGGTGCGCGAGCACGGCGCGGATGCGCATCGCCTCGACGGTCACGGTGGCGCGGTCGCGGAAGTACAGCGTGTCGGTGACGACGCTCGTTCCCTCCGCCTCGCGCAGTTCCTGGGCGATCAGCTCCAGGCCGGTCGCGTCAGGCACCGGCCGTATCCCCCTCCAATGGCACGCTTGCCGCCGCCACCTGTCCGCCGCCCGCGACGACCTCCTCCGTGCCGCGCGCGTCGTAGCGCTCGCGCCAGCCCATGTCGGGGTCGTCCTGGACCATCTTGCGCAGCTTCAGCACGCCGTGCATCAGCGCCTCGGGGCGGGGCGGGCAGCCGGGGACGTGCACGTCGACCGGCATGAACTTGTCGGCGGGCACGAGCGCGTAGTTGTTGAAGACGCCCATCGAGCTGCAGCACGCTCCCATCGAGATCGCCCACTTGGGCTCGAGCATCTGGTCGTAGATGCGGCGCACGATCGGCGCCATCTTGATCGACACGCGCCCGGAGAGGATCAGCAGGTCGGCCTGGCGCGGCGAGGCGCGGAACGCCTCGAAGCCGAAGCGCGCGACGTCGACCCGCGCTGCGACGATCGACATCATCTCGATTGCGCAGCACGCCAGCCCGAACGTGGCGGGGAAGAAGGAGTTCGAGCGCGCCCACGCGACCGCCTTCTCGAGCGTGGTCGTCATCACGCTTTCTTCGACGTGGCGTTCGAAGTCGGCGCCCTCGAGGTGCGCGGAGGGATTCGGGCCCACCAGGTCGCCGCCGCGCAGCAGCTGGCGCGCGTTTAGCGAGCGCACGCGCAGGTCCGCTGCGCCGCCAGGAGCGCCGGTGGGCCGGCCGCCGGCGCCGGGCCCGCTGAGGATCTCGCGTTTTACCTCCACTCCAACGCCCCCCTGCGCCACACGTATGCGAAGGCGACGAACAGCAGCACGATGAACACGATCGACTCGATCAGCGCGAAGCTGCCGTAGGCGCGCAGCTCGATCGCGATCGGGTAGAGGAAGACGACCTCGATGTCGAACAGGATGAACAGCATCGCGATCAGGTAGAAGCTGATCCCGAAGCGCAGGTCGCGCTTGATCTCCGACGGCAGCCCGCACTCGTACGGGTCCTGCTTGTGCGGGGTCGCGCGGCGCGGGCCCATGACCGAGTTCAGCACCGCGAACGCGCCGCCCACGGCGCCACCGAGAACGAGGAAGACGATCGCCGGGAGATAAGTGCGCAGCACCGCGCGCTGTTATATCACTGCTTGTGGCAGGCTGTTACTAGTGGCAATCGGCTCGAAATCCGCGCCATGACGCAGGCCGTCGTGGCGGGTGCGCTGGCGGTCGCGGCGCTCAACGCGATCTCCGGTCTGTTCGGAGCAGCCATCTGGTACCGGAGTCCGCTGATCCCGTCCACGCCGGCCGATCATGGGCCGGTGCACGCGTTCTGGGTGATGCTGCGCGTCGGTCAGGGCTCCGCGCTGACGCTCGCGGTCGCAGTCGGGTCGCTGGCGGCGGCGGGCAACTACTCGAGCGAACACCTCTTCTACCTGTACGCGCTGCTGCCGCTCGCGGTCGCGTTCGTGGCCGAGCAGCTGCGCGTCGCCTCCGCGCAGACGATCCTCGACCAGCGCGGGCTCGAGAACGCCGCGGCGGTGGGCGCGCTGCCCGAGGACGAGCAGCAGATGCTGGTCGCGACGATCATGCGCCGCGAGATCGGCGTGATGGCGCTGTCGGCGCTCGTGGTCGTGTTCCTCGCCCTGCGCGCGGCGATGACGGCGCACGGGTTCTAGATCGATAATTCGGCCGGCGCTTCATGCCGGCCTCAGTCGATGATTCGCTCCATGGCGGCCCTGGCCGATGATTCGGCCGGCGCTCCATGCCGGCCTCGGGCCTATATATTCTCCCCGCGCATGAAGGCCGCAGCCACGACGATCGCCCTGCTCGCCTGCACCGTCCTGCTGGGCGCGTGCGGGTCGCAGGAAATCCAGCTCGCCAAGACCAGCCCGTATTACAAAGGCGCGGTCCTGTTCCTCGACCACTGCTCCGGGTGCCACACGCTGGCCGTCGTCGGCGCCGAGGGCTCCGCGACGGTGATCTCCAACCGCGTGAAGACCAACGGGCCGAACTTCAACATCCGCAAGGAGGACGTCGCGCAGGTGCTCTACGCGATCCGCAACGGCGGCTTCTCCGGGGCGATCATGCCCGAGAACGTGGTGGTCGGCGAAGACGCGCAGGACGTTGCGGAATTCCTTGCGAAGTACTCGGGGCTCAAAGCGGAAAAGGTGCCCTCGACGAACATCGTGCTGTCGACCAAATAGCGCAGGTTTCGTGACGTCGTCCCGACCGGGACGCTTCGCGTGGCGGTCGTGCCGCCGTCACGAAATTCGCTTGGCCGAGAACGTGGACGCGGCCGCGCAGAGGTAAGATGCTATCTTACGCCTATGCGTACCACCATCTCCACAAAGGGCCAGATCGTTCTCCCCGCGGAGCTTCGTGCTGCGGATGGCATCGAGGCGGGGGAGGAGTTCGAGGTCGACCGAGTCGGCCCTGACGAGTACCGGCTCACCCGGCTGACGCCGCCGCCGAACCGTGGCTTGGTCGAGTGGCTGCGGTCGTGTCCGGAGGACGGTTGGTTCGTAGAGATCGAGTCGGAGTCAACCGACTCGATCTAGATGATTCGCATGGCGCGCTTTCTGGTTGACGCGAACGTCCTCTCGGAGGCCACCAAGCCCGCCCCGAATGAGCGTGTTGTCGAGTGGCTTGGGCACAACGAGCCCGAGCTCGCCATCGATCCGATCATCTTGGGCGAGATCCGTTTCGGCATCCTGCGGCTCCCGCGCGGCCGCCGCCGAAGCCGGCTGGAGCGCTGGTTCGAGGACGGAGTGCAGAGGTTTCAGTGCATCCCGTGGGAGGCCTCGACGGGTCTGCGTTGGGCCGAGCTGCTCGCGAAGCTCCGCACGGAGGGGCGCGCGATGCCGATCAAGGACAGCCTCATCGCTGCGACCGCGCTGGCGCACGATCTGGCGGTCGTGACCCTCAATCGACGCGACTTCGATGCTGCGGGTGTGGTTGTCGTCGATCCGGCGGCAGAGCCGGGCCGCTGAGCCTTGCTTCAGGCCCGGCGTCGATCCCGGGACGCATTCACGGCGGGAACGCTGCGTGGGTCCGGGCGCGCTTGGCACAGGCCGATAGGCTCCCAGCCGTGCTCGACCTCAAGCTCATACGCGAGGATCCCGATGGCGTGCGGGCGGCGCTCGCGCGCCGTGGGGCGGGGGCGGCCGACGGCTTGGATGGTGTGATCGCGCTCGACGCTCGCCGTCGCGAGTTGCTGCCGGAGCTCGAGGGGCTTCGCGCCGAGCAGAACGAGGCGAACGGGCGCATCAAGTCCGCCTCCGATGCGGCCGAGCGCGAGCGGGAGATCGCGGCGATGCGGGGGGTGGCGGCTCGCGTCAAGGAGCTGGAGCGCGAGCTGGCGGAGGTCGAGCAGGGATTGCAGGAGGCGCTTGCGCCACTTCCCAACCTGCCCGATCCGACCGCTGCGCCCGGACCCGAGGACGCGCTCGTGCGCGAGGTGGGGGAGGTGCCGCAGCTCGACTTCGAGCCGCGCGACCACCTCGAGCTGGCGGGCTCGCTGATCGACATGGACCGCGCGGCCAATCTCTCGGGCGCGCGCTTTGCGTATCTGAAAGGCGATCTGGTGATGCTCGAGCTGGCGCTCGTGCGCTGGGTGCTCGAGAAGCTGCGCGCGGCGGGGTTCGAACCGGTGATACCGCCGGTGCTCGTGCGCGAGCGCGCCCTCTACGGGACGGGCTTCCTGCCCGACACCGAGCAGCAGATCTACAGCCTGCCTGACGACGAGCTGTTCCTGGTCGGGACCTCGGAGGTCGCGCTGGCTTCGCTGCACGACGGCGAGATCCTCGACGGCGAGCGGCTGCCGCTGCGCTACGCGGGCTTCTCGCCGTGCTTTCGCCGCGAGGCGGGGGCGGCGGGCAAGGACACGCGAGGCATGATCCGCGTGCACCAGTTCGACAAGGTGGAGATGTTCAGCTTCGTCGCGCCGGAGGAGTCCGGTCAGGAGCACGAGCGGATCCTGGCGATGGAGGAGGAGATCCTGGGGGAGCTCGGGCTGCCCTACCGCGTCGTCAACATCGCCGTGGGCGACCTCGGGAACTCGGCGGCGAAGAAGTACGACTGCGAGGCGTGGATCCCGAGCCAGGGCCGCTACCGGGAGCTGACCTCGTGCTCGAACACGACCGACTACCAGGCCCGGCGCCTGAACATCCGCGTGCGCGCGGGCAAGCGAACGCAGGTGCTGCACACGCTCAACGGCACGGCGGTCGCGGTTGGGCGTACGATCGTGGCGTTGCTCGAGAACGGCCAGGGAGCGGATGGGAGTGTGGAGCTGCCGCACTGCCTGCTGGGCTACGGGGCGCCTGGAAGGCTGGCCCCGGCACCACTTGACTAGACAATAAGAAGATAGTCTCTCCGACCGTTGTCAAGCGGGGAGCTGCACGGCGTGGAGGAAGTTCAGCGAACGAGGATCCTGGAGGCGATGGCGGAGGCCATGGCCGAACGCGGCGCCGCCGGCGCCACCGTGAGCGTGGCCGACGTGATCGCGCGCGCGGGCGTCTCCAGCGGCGCCTTCCACGAGGCGTTCCCGGACCGCGAGGCGTGCCTGCTGGCGGCGTTCGAGCTCGCCGTGCGGCGCGCGCAGAAACCGATCGTCGCGGCCTACGACGCTGAGCCGCGCTGGCTGGACGCGATCAAGGCGGGGCTCGTGGCGCTGCTGCGCTTCCTCGAAGACGAGCCCGCGCTGGGGCGCCTGCTGGTCGTGTACTCGATCAGCGGCGGCGAACGGGTCCTGCGCCGGCGCGCGAAGATCCTCGGCGTGCTGGCGGCGGCGGTCGATCGCGGCCGCGAAGCTCGCCCCGTCGACCGCCAGCCGCCTCCGGAGGTGATCTCCGAGGGCGTGGTCGGCGCAGTGCTGGCGGTGCTCCAGAACCGGCTGCTGGCGCAGGAGCCAGCCGGTGTGATGGACCTGTTCGGACCGCTCGCCAGCATCATCGTCCTGCCCTATCTCGGAGCGGCGGTCGCGCGGCGGGAGCTGACGCGCCCGGCGCCTCGCATCCGCACCGGCACGGGGGTCGAGCCGCTGGGCGCCGGCCGCGCGCTGGAACACGGCGGCGCCGTGCGGCTGACCTATCGCACGGCCCGCGTGCTGAAAGCGATCTCGGACTACCCGGGCGCTAGCAACCGCGAGGTCGCCGACCGTGCGGACATCGTCGATCAGGGTCAGATCTCCAAGCTGCTGAGCCGCCTGGAGGAGCGGGGGCTGATCGTCAAGACCGGCGAGGGCCGGACACGGGGAGCCCCCAACTCATGGCGTCTGAGCGAGCTCGGGGAGCAGGTGCTGCGGGGCGTGCCCGCCACGCCCTGAAGAGGCTCTCAGCCGATCGCGAACACGATCGAGCGTGCGCTCCCGTGCGCCGGCGCGAGCGTCAGCCGGTAGGTGCCGGCGCTCAGCACCCCGTGCCCGCCGAGGCGCCGGTTGTTGCGGCCTGCGGCCGCGGCGATCGTCAACGGCCGCGTCAGCGCCTGCCAGCGGGCATGTCCGTGGCGCGCCACGCGCTTTTCCAGGGTCGCGCGCACGTGTGCGGGAACGTTGATCGTGAACGTGAAGCCGATCTGCGGGACCCGCGGGCGGCTCGTGTTCAGCGCGATCAGCGCCTGCGTCGTAAGCGCGAGCTCAGACAGTCGGGGCGCGGTGGCGGCGGTGGTCGCGGCGGCGGGGTCCGGGGCGGATCCCGCGCCCGAGGTGCCTGTGCCGGCGCTGCTCGCGCCCGTCCCGCCGCCGCCCGCGGGCGGCTGTGCACCGCCTTTTTCGTCGGAGCCGGACGGCGCTTCGCCGCCCTGCGTGGGCTGGAACGCGGCGATCCCGTCGGGCGTTCCCAGCCCCGTGGGTCCGTCATAGCCCGTGCCGGCCTCGCAGATCAGCTGCGACGAGCAGCTCGTCGCAGCATCTTCGGAGGCCGTGCAGCCCGACTGGCCGGTCCCCGCTTTGAAGGGCAGCTTGCATTCGCCGTTGGAGCCGGCGGTCACGTCGTGCAGCGAGCCCGGCGAGGCGAGCGCGTTCTCGTACAGCGTTCGCGCCGGGTATTCGACGCCCTGCGCCCCGCCGGCGAGCGCGAAGACCGAAGCGATCAGCGGCGAGGCGAGGCTGGTGCCGCCGATCGTGCACCAGTGGACCGCGCGTTCGACCTCTTTCCCGGATTCTTCTTCTTCGTATTCGGTTTCGCACGCTTCGCTTGAGTCGTACACGGCGAGGCCGGTATACGGGTCGGCGACGGCCGAGACGTCGGCGACGGCGCGCCTTTCGCCGCATCCGACCCGCGACCAGTCAGCGACGCTCTGCTGCCACGGCTGGGCGTCGAACTGGAAGCTGCAGCCGCCGCCGCCGGCTCCGTACCCGTCTCTGGCGCCTTTGTTCTCGCCGCCGTCGTTCCACACCGACTCGCTTTTCCACGCGCCCCCGGCGCCGAGCAGCAGGCGGGTTCCACCCACGGCCACCACGCGTGGCGAGGATGCCGGGAACTCGGCGTAGCCTGGGTCCGAGCTGTCCCAGCTCAGGTAGCCGTCGTCGCCCGCCGAGGCCGTGATCACGATCCCCGGGTGGTTGAACGCGGCGCTGTCCGGCCCGCACTCGCGCTCGTGCGAGATTTCGACGCATTCGGGGCCGCCCCACGAGTTGGAGATCTCATCGGCGCCGAGGGCCGCGGCCGCCTGCTCGGCGGTATCGAGGTCCGAGTCGCTCGTCGAGTCGGACTCCACGAGCAGGATCTTGCAGTTCTGACAGGTGGCGCGGGCGGTCTCGATGTCGAGCGACATCTCAAGGCCCCACCCTTCCGCTTCTTCGGCTTCTTCTTTTTCCGCGGTCGTCCCTGCGCGCGCGCTCTGCAGTTCCTCTGTGGTCTTGGGGAATGGCGGGTTGCCGGTTTCGCCGTGCTCGTTGACCTGCTTGAAGCAGCCGTCTTCGGCGGTGCACGCGGGCAGGCCGAATTCTTCGTCGTATTCTTCGAGGTCGGCTTCGGCGGTCGGATCGTTGTACGCGTCCACCAGCGCGATCGTCTGCGTGGCGGTGGCGCTCGCGGGCAGGTCGTAGGCGCTGTGCAGGTCCCGTGGTCGCAGGCCGAAGTCCCCCGCCGACGGCGACGGCGGCGTGGCCGGAGTGGCGCGGATGGCGCGGGCGACGCCGAGAGGATGGGTGTGTGCACGCGCCTGCGCGGTCTGGGGCTCGAGCTGTAGCGACGCGCACGCGGCGTGTCCCGGCTGCGGCGGGGCGCAGACGGCGCGCGCGGCGTAGGAGGAGGGCGGCAGCGGCGAGACGGCTTCCGCGGCGAGCGCCGGCGCGCATAGCGCGCACACCAGCATGAACGCGGCCGCGACCGCGGCCGGAGCCAGCGCGACGGTATGGCGCCTGTGTGTGGTCATCGTGTCGCCGTGCTTCTGCGAACTTCGTCGGTCCGCGGCCCGGCTCCCTTTAGGCATGGGAGGAGATGGGGACGATCGGGCGAGAGATCACGAGATCGTCACAGGCTGATCACGGGAGGATCACTCGGCGGCCGGTGCGGCTCTCGATGATGATCGCCGGAACGGTGGGACACGGCAGGGACCAGGAAGCCGCCCCCTCGATCGAGGGCGGGGCGGGCGGGCACTGAAGCCCGAGCGCACCGAACCGCGCAGGGCGCAGCGAACGGGGCGGGAGGCGAGACCCGCCCCGTTCACGTTTAGTGTGGGGATCGATGGCATCGCCGTTCGGATTCCTGCTCGCCTCCGAGCCGCCCCCCCGACGGGTGGGCGCGGTCGTCTCGGCGGCCGCGGTGGCGCTGTGCACCCTGATCGTCTACCCGCTCGCGCACGTCGCGCCGGTGGTTTCGCTGGGCGTCGTCTACCTGCCCGCGGTGCTGGTCGTGTCGGTCACCTGGGGCGGCTGGCTGGGCGTCGCAACGGCGGTCCTCAGCGCGGCGGCGTTCAACTTCTTCCACCTGCCGCCGGTCGGGCGCTTCACGCTCCAGAACTCCGAGAACTGGGTGGCGCTCGCCGCGTTCCTGGTGGTCGCCGCGCTGGCGAGCTCGGTCGCCGAGGTCACGCGCGCGCGCACGCGCGATGCGGAGGAGCGCCGGCGCGAGGCCGACCTGGCGGCGGAGATGGCGAGGCTGCTGCTGCGCGGCAACAGCCTCTCCGAGGCGCTGCCAACCGCCGCGGCGCGCCTCGCGCACACCCTCGACCTCAGCTCGGCGGCGATCGAGATGGAGGCCGTCGAAGGGGACGAGCGCAGGGTCGCGTTCCCGCTGCGCGAAGGGCCCAACCGGCTGGGCACGCTGCTCGTGGGCGCAGGCACCTCAGAGGCCAACCTGCGCAGGCTGCAGGAGCGCGTGGTGCCGGCGCTCGAGGCGCTGCTGAGCGCGGCGCTCGAGCGCGAGACGCTGCTCGGCGGGGTGGTGGAGACGGCGGCGCTGCGCCGCGCGGACACCGTCAAGACGGCGCTGCTGAGAGCCGTTTCGCACGACCTGCGCTCGCCCCTGACGGCAATCTCCGCCGCCGGCGAGGCCGTGGGCTCGCCGTCGCTGTCGCCGGAGGAGCGAGCGGAGATGGCCGCGGTGATCCAGGAGGAGACCAGGCGCCTGGCGCGGCTGGTCGACAACCTGCTCGACCTCTCGCGCCTGGAAGCCGGCGCGGCCGAGCCCCACCGCGAGTGGACGTCGATCGACGAGCTGATCCGCGCGGCGGTCGACGAGCTGGGAGCCGCCCCGGATGAGTTCGCGCTCTCGATCGACCGCGAGCTGCCGCTGGTGAGCGTCGATCCCGTGCAGATGGAGCGCGCGTTCGTGAACGTGCTCGAGAACGCGCGGCGCCACTCGGGGGGGCACCCGGTGTCGGTGCGCGCGCGCGCGGTGCGCGACCGCGTGATCGTACGCGTCGTCGATCGCGGCCCCGGGATCCCGCCGGCGCAGCTGGAGCGCGTGTTCGAGCCGTTCTACCGGGCCGGCACACCCGGCAGCGGGCACCGCGGCTCGGGACTGGGGCTGGCGATCGCACGCGGCTTCACCGAGGCGAACGCGGGGTCCGTGCACGTGGAGTCCCTGCCCGGCCAGGGCGCGACCTTCGTGTTCGAGTTGCCTCTGCAGGAGGCCGCCGCGGCGGAGAACGGGCCACGTGAGCGCGCAGCCGCCCGCTGAGCCGGCGAGCCGCCCGCGCGTGCTCGTGGTCGACGACGAGCCGCAGATCGTGCGCGCGCTGAAAGTGGTGCTGCGCGAGGCGGGGTTCGAGGCCGTGCCGGCGGAAACCGCTGCGGAGGCGCTCGACCTCGCCGCGGTGCGTCCGCCGAACGCGGCGATCGTCGACCTGGTGCTCCCCGACCTCGACGGCATCGCCGTCACGCGCACGCTGCGCGAGTGGAGCGAGATGCCGATCCTGGTGCTGTCGGCGGTCGGTGAGGAGGAGCAGAAGGTGAGGGCGCTGGAGGCCGGCGCCGACGACTACATCACCAAGCCGTTCGGCGCGCGCGAGCTGGTGGCGCGCCTGAACGCTGCGCTGCGCAGGGCGGCGCGCGGGGAGGAGGAGCCGCGCATCGAGGCCGAGGGGCTGGAGATCGACCTCGCCGCGCGCGTCGTGCGCCGCGACGGCCAGCCGATCCACCTGACGCCGATCGAGTTCGACCTGCTGCGCGCGCTTGCGCGCAACCGCGGGCGGCTGATGACCCACCGCAAGCTGCTCGCGGAGGTTTGGGGACCCGAGTACGTCGACGACATCCAGCCGCTGCGCACGCACATCGCGCGGCTGCGCGCGAAGATCGAGCCCGACGGCGAGGCCGGGGCGGGAGGGCCTCGTTACATCGTCACCGACCCCGGGGTCGGGTACCGGTTCTCGGAGTGAGGCTGGCGGCCTCGCGTCGTCACGAAATCGTTATGCGTGTGGCGGGATTCGTTACGCCGTCGTGACGAGTCCTCGCCAATAGTGTGCCCATGGACGCAGTGGCGATAGTTCTCGGGATCGCGATGTTCGCGATTCTGCTGCTGATCATCGAGGGGGTCGACCGGATATGAGCGCTCCGCTCCCGCTCGGCTTCTTCGTCGCGCACATGAGCGGCGCCGACTTCTTCGGTCTCGTCGTCTCGGTGCTCGTGATCGCCTATCTCTTTTACGCGTTGATCCGTGGAGAGAAGCTCTAAGAGATGACGTTCGCTGGCTGGTTCACCATCATCGCGTTCGTGGTCATCCTGACCGCGCTCGCGTTCCCGTTCGGCAGCTACATGGCGAGCGTCTACACGGGCAAGAGGGTCTTCCTTTCACCAATATTCTCCGGACCCGAGCGGTTCCTGTACCGCCTGCTGAGGGTTGACCCCGAGCGCGGGCAGGACTGGAAGGGTTATGCGAAAAGCCTGATCATCTTCTCGCTCGCCGGCTGGCTCGTGCTGTATCTGATCCTGCGCACGCAGGACGCCTTCTGGGTTCCCAAAGCGCTGAACCCGCTCGGCTACCACTCGGGCTCGTGGAACGTCTCGTTCAACACCGCCTCGTCGTTCATGACGAATACGAACTGGCAGTACTACAGCGGCGAGACGACGATGAGCTACTTCACCCAGATGCTCGGGCTGACTGTCCAGAACTGGCTCTCCGCGGGCGTCGGGATCGTGGTGGCGGTGGCGCTGGTGCGCGGGATCATCGGGCGCAGCGGCAAGTCCATCGGCAACTTCTGGCAGGACCTCGTGCGCACGGTCCTCTACGTGCTCACGCCGATCTCCGTGCTCGGCGCGATCGTGCTCGTCTCCCAGGGCGTGATCGCCAACCTGTCCAGCTACCTGACCGTTCACACGGTCACAGGCCTCACGCAGACGATCGCGATGGGTCCGGTCGCCTCTCAGGAGGTGATCAAGGAGCTCGGCACGAACGGCGGCGGATTCTTCAACACGAACTCTGCGCATCCGTTCGAGAACCCGACCGGCTTCAGCAACTTCTTCGAGATGCTGCTCGTGCTGATCATCCCTGCGGCGCTCGTGTTCATGTACGGCCGCATGACCGGCAGCCGCCGCCAGGGCTACGCGATCTACGCGACGATGATGGTGATGTTCCTCGGCGCGGTGACGGTCGCCTACATCGCCGAGGCGCACGGCTCGCCCGCCCAGCACGCTGCTGGCCTGCACACGCACGTGATCTCCGGCTCCACGGGCGGCAACATGGAAGGCAAGGAGCAGCGCTTCGGGATCGCCGGCTCGGCGCTGTTCGACGTCGTCACCACCGTCACCTCGTGCGGCGCGGTCAACAGCGCGATCGAGTCGTTCACAGGCATCGGCGGCGCCGTTCCCTTCGCCAACCTGTCAGCCAGCGAGGTGATCTTCGGCGGCGTCGGCACGGGTCTGTACTCGATCCTGCTGTACGTGCTGCTGGCGGTGTTCATCGGCGGGCTGATGGTGGGACGCACGCCGGAGTGGCTGGGCAAGAAGCTCGAGGCGAGGGAGATCAAGCTGGCCGGCCTGGGCATCCTGATCACGCCGCTCGCGGCGCTCTTCTGCACCGCGCTCGCGACCGCCAGCAAGTCCGGGCGAGCATCGATCTCCGAAGCGGCGCTCTCCAAGGCCGGCGGCAGCACGCCGCAGGGCTTCTCCGAGACCTTCTACGCCTACCTCTCGCAGGCGAACAACAACGGCTCCGCGTTCGCCGGCTACACCGGCTACATCCAGCCGAACGCCGGCAACCTCGGTGCCCACGGCGTCACCTTCGCGGACATCCTCGGCGGCTTCGACATGATGTTCGCGCGCTACGCGCCGATCCTGTTCGCGCTCGCCGTCGCCGGCGCGCTGGCTGGCAAGCGCGTCACGCCCGCGGGCCTCGGCACGATGCGCACCGACAACCCGACGTTCGTGGTGCTGCTGATCGGCGTGATCATCCTCGTCGGCGCGCTCACGTTCTTCCCCGCCCTGCTGCTCGGACCGATCGTCCAGGGCCTGACCGGACACCTCTACTGAGATGAAGCGCGACATCGTCACCTCGATCATCGGGATCATCGTGTTCACGGTCCTGCTCGGTCTGGTCTACCCGCTGGTGATCACCGGCTTTAGCCAGGTCGCGTTCCCGGGCAACGCCAACGGGCAGAAGGTCTACGTCGATGGCAAGCTCGTCGGCTCGAAGCTGATCGGCCAGAACTTCGGCACGCCTGTGCTCGAAAAGAACGGCAAGCCCAAGGAAGTGAAAGGCGCGGTAGTGACCGAACCGGACCCGCGCTACTTCCAGACGCGCCCGTCGGCCACCGAAGGCGGCGCCGACAACGCCGCTGCGAGCACGTTCTCCAACAAAGGGCCAAACAGCGTGAAGACCAAGGAAGCCGACGAAGAAAACATCAAGGGCTATCTCGAACTGAACAAGAACCCCACGACGAAGGGCGAATACGACCCGGGTCTGACCGTGGCGAAGATCCCGGTCGACGCGGTCAACAGCTCGGCCTCGGGCCTCGACCCCGAAATCTCCAAGGCGAACGCCTGGATCCAGGCCTACCGTGTGGCGGCCGTGCGCCGGCTCCCGGTGGGGACCGTCGACGGCCTGATCGCCAAGTACACCTCGGGCCGCGGGCTCGGCTTCTCGGGCGAGGAAGGCGTCAACGTGCTCGAGCTCAACCTCGCCCTGGACCGTCTCACCGGAGGAACGAACTGATGTCCGCGCAGATGCCAGCCACCCACGAGCGACAGGCGATCTCGCTGTTCCAGCGGGACATAGTCCAGCGCGCCCTGATCGACAGCTTCAAGAAGCTCGACCCGCGGGTGCAGGTCCGCAACCCGGTGATGTTCGTGGTCGAGATCGGCTCGGTGATCACCACCGTCACGTGGCTGATCCAGGTATTCGGCGGCAAGCCGCTCGGCGGCGGCCACGAGCCCGCCTGGTACACGTTCCTGATCGCCATCTGGCTGTGGCTGACGGTCGTCTTCGCGAACATGGCCGAGGCCTTCGCCGAGGGTCGCGGCCGCGCCCAGGCGGACACGCTGCGGGCGATGCGCAAGGAGACCGTCGCGAGGATGCGCGACGGCTCCACCAAGGCGGCCTCCGAGCTTACGCGCGGCGACGTCGTGGTCGTGCCCGCGGGCGAGCTGATCCCCGGCGACGGCACCGTGATCGAGGGCATCGCCACAGTTGACGAGTCGGCGATTACGGGCGAGTCCGCGCCGGTGATCCGCGAGTCCGGCGGCGACCGCAGCGCGGTCACCGGCGGCACGCGCGTTACCTCCGACGAAATCATCGTCGAAATCACCCAGGAGCCTGGCCAGTCGTTCCTGGACCGCATGATCGCGCTCGTCGAGGGCGCGGAGCGGCGCAAGACCCCCAACGAGATCGCGCTGAACATCCTGCTCGCGGCACTGACGCTGATCTTCATGATCGTCGTGGCGACGCTGCGCCCGTTCGGCCTGTTCGCGGGCACGTCCGTCTCCGAGACGACCCTGATCGCCCTGCTCGTGGCGCTGATCCCGACGACGATCGGCGCGCTGCTCAGCGCGATCGGGATCGCCGGTATGGATCGGCTGGTGCGCCGCAACGTGCTCGCGCTGTCCGGCCGCGCGGTTGAGGCGTCGGGTGACGTCGATGTGCTGCTGCTCGACAAGACCGGCACGATCACGATCGGCAACCGGCTCGCGTCGGAGTTCATCCCGATGCCGGGCGTGGCCGAGTCCGAGCTCGCCGAGGTCGCGCAGCTGGCATCACTCGCCGACGAGACGCCGGAGGGGCGCTCGATCGTGGTGCTCGCCAAGCAGTACGGCATCCGCGAGCACGACATGACCACGCTGCAGGCCGAGTTCGTGCCGTTCACCGCACAGACGCGCATGAGCGGCGTCGACCTCGACGGGCGGCGGCTGCGCAAGGGCGCCGGCGACGCGATCGTCGAGCTCGTCAAGAGCGAAGGCGGCTCCCCGCCCCCGGAGCTGCAGGCATCGCTCGAGCGCATCGGCAGCGAGGGCGGCACGCCGCTCGCGGTGTCGCGCGACAACCAGGTGCTGGGCGTGATCTACCTCAAGGACACGATCAAGGAGGGCATGAAGGCGCGCTTCGACCAGCTGCGGGCGATGGGCATCAAGACCGTGATGGTCACCGGCGACAACCGCCTCACGGCCGCCAAGATCGCCGAAGAGTCGGGCGTGGACGACTTCCTCGCCGAAGCCACGCCGGAGCGCAAGCTCGCGCTGATCCGCGAGCAGCAGCAGGACGGGCGCCTGGTGGCGATGACCGGCGACGGCACCAACGACGCTCCTGCGCTCGCCCAGGCCGATGTCGGCGTGGCGATGAACACCGGCACCCAGGCGGCGCGGGAGGCCGGCAACATGGTCGACCTGGACTCCAACCCGACGAAGCTGATCGAGATCGTCGAGGTCGGCAAGCAGCTGCTGATCACCCGCGGCGCGCTGACGACCTTCTCGATCGCCAACGACGTCGCCAAGTACTTCGCGATCCTGCCAGCCGTTTTCATCTCCACGTACGCAGCCACGCCGGGGGGTAAGGGCCCGTTGCACGTGCTCAACATCATGGACCTCGGCACGCCCCGCTCGGCGATCGTCTCGGCGATCATCTTCAACGCGATCGTGATCCCACTGCTGATCCCGCTGTCGCTGCGCGGCGTGCGCTACCGGCCGATCGGCGCGAGCGCGCTGCTGCGGCGCAACCTGTGGATCTACGGTCTAGGCGGGATCATCGCGCCGTTCATCGGCATCAAGTTGATCGACCTGATCGTGCACAACCTGCTCGGAGCATGAGCGACGAGCGCATCGCGTCGTTCGCGAGCGCTATCGCACAGCCATGGCTGCTTCCGATCAGAGCCGCGGCCGCCTGAAGGTCTTCATTGGGATGGCCGCCGGCGTCGGCAAGACCTATCGCATGCTGCAGGAGGGTCACGCCGAGCAGGAGGCCGGCCGCGATGTCGTGATCGGCCTGCTCGAGACCCACGGGCGCGTCGAGACCGGCCGCGTCGCCGAGGGACTGCCGAACATCCCCCGCAGACGCGTCAAATACCGCGAGACGGTGCTCGAAGAGATGGACCTGCCGGCGATCTTCAGCCGCGCGCCGGAGCTGTGCCTGATCGACGAGCTCGCCCACACCAATGCCCCGGGGACCGAGCACGCCAAGCGACACGAGGACGTCGAAGCGATCCTCGCCGCCGGCATCGACGTGCTCTCCACGCTCAACGTCCAGCACCTGGAGTCGCTCAACGACCACATCACCGAGCTGAGCGGCATCCGCGTGCGCGAGACGATCCCCGACGCGATCCTCGCCCGCGCCGACGAGGTCGTGCTGATCGACCTGACCCCGGAGGCGCTGCTCGAACGCCTGCGTGCCGGCAAGGTCTACCCGTCCGAGCGCATCGACGCGGCGCTGAACAACTTCTTCAAGATCGAGAACCTGTCCGCGCTGCGCGAGGTGGCGCTGCGCCAGGTGGCCGAGGAGGTCGGCGCAAAACGCCTGACGACCGAGCTCGTCGGCTCGCGCGAGGAGAGCCTCGCGGCGGCCGCGCCTCAGGCCGTGGGCGAGCGCCTGCTCGCGCTCGTCGAGCCCTACCCGGGCGCCCACCGGCTCGTGCGCCGCGCGTGGCGCTCGGCGCAGCGTCTCGGCGCCGGGCTGGATCTGCTGTGGGTGCGCACGCCTGGCAAGGAGCTCTCCGAGGACGAACAGCGCTCGCTCGCCGCGCTGCGCCAGCTCGCGTCGGTGCTCGGGGCGCGGATGCTCGAAGAGGAGTCCGACGACCTGATAGCCGCGGTCGCCGACGTCGCCTCGCGGCGCGGGACGACCTACATCCTCGTCGGCAGCTCGCGTCCCGCACGCGGCATCGCGCGCCTGCGTGTGCCGCTGCCGCAGCGGCTGATGCAGCATCTCCCGGGCGTCGATGTGCGCATCGTCGCCGACCGCTCGCAACGCTCGAACGGCTCGGGCGGCTCGAACGGCTCGAGCGTGGAGGGCTCGTGAACGCGGCGCTGATCGTGGCGGTCGCCTGCGCGGGCGCCCTGTTCGGGATCGCCGCGGGCTACTGGCTGCCGCCGCACGGGCGCCTGCCCGCGCGCAACCGCGTCCAGGGCACGCGCCGGATCCTGCTGCCGTTCACAGGCGAAGAGATCTCCCGCCGCTCGTTCGAGGCGGCTGTGCGCCTGGCGAAGGCCGAGAACGCGATCATCATGCCGGCGTTCCTCGCGCAGGTGCCGATGAACCTGCCGTTGGAAACCGCCCTGCCCGTGCAGTGCGCGCGCGGCATGCCGCTGCTCGAGGCGATCGAGCAGCGCGCCAGCTCGCTCGGCGTCCCGGTCGACTCGCGCGTCGGTCGCGGGCGCTCCGCCCGCGACGCGCTGCGCAAACTGCTCGAGCAGGAGCACTTCGACCGCATCATCGTCTCCGCCGACGAAGATCCCCGCGCGGGCCTCAGCTACGAGGACCTGCGCTGGATGCTCGACCGCGTGCCGGCGGAGATCCTGATCCTGCGCCCCGCCCCGGAGGACACCCGCCGGATCTCCACCGAGGCGGTCAAGGGGCACTTCTGATGGGGACGAGCGCCTACGACGCCGCGTCGCTGCATCGCCGCGCCCGGTCGAGCCCGGTGCGCGCCTCGCCGAGCCTGCGGCTGAGGGTGTTGATGACCCGCCCCTGGCTCGACGCGCAGCTGGCGAGGAGCGGTGCTCGCACCGCCACCGTGGCGCTCGATCTGCGCGCCCGCCAGCTGACGTCCATGCGCAGCCGGCGCGAGCTCGCACGCCAGCTGCGGGGGATCGTCGACTATGCCGAGCGCATGGGCTCGCGTCCGATGTTCTCCGCCGTCGTAATTCACCGGCGTGCGGTGACGCGCGGCCGGCATGCGATCCTCGGGCTCGCGGAACGGCTGGAGGGGGAGGAGCCCGTGAGCGCCAGGGGCGTGCTGCGCGTGCGCACGTTCCTCACCGACGGTCTCGGCCCGCTGTTCAACCCCAACAGCCAACAGACGGTGATCCAGGTCGTGTGGAACATCGAGGACGCACTGGGAGCGGGGGAGATAATCTAGACGGCGGTGAGCCGGGAAGCCTGGTCGGCAGCGCTTCGTGCTGCCCGAACGACCATGCACCACCACCTCCAATTCCCGACCCGTCCACGGCGCCGCCGGCGCCGCCGTCCCACGGGAGCGATGCGGGGAACGGCGCGGCCATGAGGCTCCATGTCCCACTGCCCTCGGCCTGGCGGCGCGAGGCCCTGCGCACGAACCTGTGGCTGGTGCCCACGGTCGAGATCGTGATCGCGGTCGCGCTGTTCGCCGGCACCTACGCGCTGGACCGCGCCGCCTACGACGGCTCGCTGCACTTCCCGTCGTGGGTCATCAGCGGCACCGCGGACGCCGCCCGCCAGATCCTGACGACGATCGCCGCCGCGGTGATCACGGTCGTGACGCTCGTGTTCTCGATCACGATCGTCACGCTGACGCTCGCCTCCACCCAGTTCGGGCCGCGGATGCTGCGCAACTTCATCCGCGACCGGATCACGCAGATCACGCTCGGGAGCTTCGTGGCGACGTTCGTCTACGCGATCCTCGCGCTCGTCTCGATCGGCCCCGGCAGTCGCGGCGAATTCGTCCCGCACCTGTCGATCACGGTGACGATGGCGCTCGTGATTCTCGACGTGGCGGTGCTGGTCGTGTTCATCGACCACATCGCCAAGTCGATCCAGCTGCCGCAGGTGATCGCGAGCATCGCGCACGACCTGGCGCGGGCGATCGCGGCGGAGGTCGCGCTCCCCACTCAGGGCGGTTCGAAGGCGGGGCCGTCGCTGTCGGAGATGCTCGTGCGCCTTGACGAGGACAGCGCCTCGGTGCGCGCGCCGGGCAGCGGCTACCTGCAGTACGTGGGCATGAGCACGCTGATCGACATCGCCAGCCGCAGCCACGCTGTGATCCGCCTGCTGCGCCGCCCCGGCCACTTCGTCGTGGAGGGCGAGCCGCTGGCCAACGTCTGGCCCGCGTCGGCCGCGCCGGGGGTGGCGCGCGCGCTGGGCGGCGCCCACGCCACCGGCCCGCACCGCACGCTCACCCAGGATCTCTCCTTCGCTGTCGACCAGCTCGTGGAGATCGCCATCCGCGCCCTCTCCCCGGCGGTCAATGACACGTTCACCGCGCTCGCGTGCGTCGACTGGCTGGGCGACGGACTGGGCAAGATCGCCGAGCGCTGGCGGCCGTCGACCGTCCACCGCGACGCGGCCGGGCACGTGCGCGTGATCACCGTGACCGTCAACTTCGACCGGCTGCTCGAGCGCGCGCACGACAAGATCCGCCAGGCCTCTCGAGGCATGCCCGCCGTGATGATCCGCCAGCTCGATGGGCTCGCCAAGATCATCGCCTCCACGACCTCCCCCCAGCAGCGTGAGCTGGTGCTGCGCCAGGCAGAGATGATCATGCGCTCGTGCGAGGAGTCGGTGCCGGAGAAGTCCGACCGCGAGGACGTGCGCCGCCGCTACGACGCCGTGCTGAGGTCCGTCTCTTCGAGCACAATGGCACCATGGCCGACGAACGGGGGCACCTGAAGGTCTTCATCGGCATGGCCCCGGGGGTGGGCAAGACCTATCGCATGCTCCAGGAGGGCGTGGCGGAGGCCGACAGCGGGCGCGACGTGGTGATCGGCTACCTGGAGTCGCACGGGCGCGCGGAGACGCTGGCGCAGGCCGAGGGCCTGGAGATCGTCCCGCGCCGCCACACGCGCTATCGCGGCACGCCGCTGGAGGAGATGGACCTGCCGGCGGTGCTCGCGCGCCGGCCCGAGCTGTGCCTGATCGACGAGCTCGCGCACACCAACGCCCCCGGCGTCGAGCACGAGAAGCGCTACGAGGACGTGCGCGACGTGCTCGACGCCGGCATCGACGTGTTCTCGACCGTCAACGTCCAGCACCTGGAGAGCCTGGGCGACCAGGTGACGCAGCTCACCGGCGCGCACGTGCGCGAGACGATCCCAGACGCCGTGCTCGCGGGCGCCGACGAGGTCGTGCTGATCGACGTCACCCCCGAGACGCTGATCGCCCGCCTGCGCGCCGGCAAGGTCTACCGCCCCGAGCGTGTGCAGGCGGCGCTGAACAACTTCTTCAAGATCGAGAACCTGGCCGCGCTGCGCGAGACGGCGCTGCGCCAGGTGGCCGAGGACGTCGAGGTCAAGCGCCTCGTGCGCGAGTCGAGTCCCATGCTGCGGCGCGACGAGGAAGGACTGCCGCTCGCGCTGGACGCCGGCCCGCAGACGATCGCCGACCGCCTGCTCGCGCTCGCGACGCTCGCGCCGCACTCTGAGCGGATCGTGCGGCGCGCGTGGCGCTCGGCCCAGCGCCTGGACGCCGACCTGGACGTGCTCGTCGTGCGCCCGCCGGGCCGTCCCCCGAGCTCGGAGGACCGCAGGCGCCTGGAGGAGCTGCGGCGCCTGACGGCGATGCTCGGCGTGCGCCTGCGGGTCGAGGAGGGCGAGGACGTGGCCGCGCTCGCGATCAGAACCGCGCGCACGCTCGGCGCCACGTACGTGTTCATGGGCACGCCCTCCGAGCGGCGCGGGCTGGCGCGTCTGGGGGCGAGCCCGGAGCGAACGCTGCTGATGCGCCTGCTGCGAGGTCTGCCGGGCGTGGACGTGCGCATCGTCGCCGACCCGTCGCTGCGGACGCTGGCCTCTGGAGAGGACGCCCAGGGCGAGCAGGCAGGAGTCCAGGGGGCGGATGCCGAACGTGTCGCTGTCGAGGACTCCTCGCGAGGCCGCTAGCATCGCCGCGAGTCCCCATCGCCGACGGCACGGCGCCTACCGGCCGGCGCGGCGCTTAATAAGAACTAGCTAGCATCGCGCAACCCTGACCCCCTGAAGCCTGTTGAACCCATCAGCTCGATGATCCCGCGTCCACGCATCCGAACGATCGCGTCAGCCGTCTGGCTCGCGCTCCTGGCATCCCTTTGCGTCGCGTCCAGCGCGCTCGGAGGGCCGGCGATCGCGCGGGCGGCCAAGCCGCGCGCGCGCACGGCCGGCTCGTATCTGACGGGCATCGGCAACGAGGACCCGAGCATGTTCGCGGATCCCCTCTATCAGCAGCTGCACACGAAGATCGTGCGCTACGTCGTTCCCTACGACGCGGTCGTGCGTCCGTACTCGCTGAACCAGGCGATCGCGTTCATCGATGCCGCCGAAGCCGCGCATGAGCAGGTGCTGGTCGCCTTCTACCACTCCGAATACACGCCCACGCAGCTGCCCAGCATCGCCGCATACCAGCGAGACGTGCAGCGGTTCGTGGCGATGTTCCCGCACGTCAGGCAGTACGAGTCCTGGGACGAGGCCAACCGCGGCAACGTCGCGCACGTCTTCTCCAGCCCGTCGGCGGCCGCCGCGGCGAAGTACTACCAGGCGCTGCTGCGCGTGTGCAAGGGCTGCACGGTCATCGGCCTGGACGTGCTCGACGCCCAGTACATACAGGCGACGCTGCGCTACATCTCGGAATTCAAGCGCGAGATCAGCCGCCTGGAGACGGTCGTGCCGAAGATCTGGGGCCTGCACAACTACTCGGACATCAATCGCCTGGAAGGCTGGCGCACGCGCGATCTCTCGCGTGCGCTCGGCGGCCAGGTGTGGCTGACGGAGACCGGCGGGCTGGTGAAGTTCGAACCCGACTTCCCGAACAGGCACGGCGCGGGCCTGACGCGCGCGGCGAAGGTGCTCAAGTTCCTGTTCGCGCTCGCCGGCGCGGTGCCGCAGATCAAGCGCGTGTACATCTACGACTGGAACGGCGGCACGAACTCGACGCGCTTCGACGCGGGCCTGACCAACTCCCGCGAACAGCCGCGCGCCGGCTACGTCGTCGTGTGCCGCCAGCTGCACGGGACCAACTGCGGCGTGAAGATCGCCAGCAGCTGAGTGCAGCGTCCGCGCTCGCTCGCCTCGCAGGCGCTCGGCGTGGGCCTGCTGGGCGCGCTCGCCCTGGGCGCGCTTGGCGCGCTGAGCCGGCGCGAGACGATCCCCCGCGGCGACGATGAGATCTACGAGCGGATGGCGGAGCACCCGTTCGCCGCACACACATTTCCGTTCGCGTATCGCATCGGCCTGCCGTGGCTGGTGCACGTCCTGCCGTTCGGCCACACGCTGTCGTTCGAGCTGCTCGCGTGGGTGGCGGCCGGCGGCGCCGCGGCGCTCGCGTTCGTGCTGATGCGCCGTCTGGACGCGCCGACGGGCCTGGCCGCGGGACTGGCGCTGGCGCTGGCGATATCCCCCCCGATGCTGGTCGTGGCGCTGCGCGAGGGCCGCAACACCGACGCGATCACGATCCTGTTCATGATGGCCGCGACGCTGTTCGTTCTCGAACGCCGGCTGCGGGCGCTGACGCTCACGCTGCTCGTGGGCGTGCTCTTCAGGGAAGCCGTGCTGTTCGTGATCCCGCTCGCCTACGCCGTCTGGGCGACACGCTGGTGGGACGCGCGCGCCGTGCGGCGAACGCTCTACGCGGGCGCGCCGGCGGTGCTCGCGTACGTGGCCCTGCACCTGACGATCTCGAGTGTCGGCGAGGCGTCCGTGCCGGGCTACGGAGGCTCGCTGATCGGGCAGCGGGTGAGCGTGCTCGAATCCGGGGCGCGCAGCCTGCTCACCGAGGCGCGGCGCATGCTCTCGATCTACGGCCCGCTGTGGCTCGCCGCGCCGCTCGCGCTCGCGAGCAGCCGCTTCGCCAGGCGCGGGCTCGTGCTCGTGGCGTGCGCGGCGCTGTCGATGACGTTCGCGCTGGACTGGGGGCGTATGATCTTCCTGGCGGCACCGGTCTTCTACCCGGCCGGCGCCCACACGTTGACCCGGCACCCGCGCTGGCGCGCGCCGGCGCTGCTCGCATTTGCGGCCCTGATCCTCGGATATGCGATCTACATGGATCGCAGCGGCGTGCAGCATGGCATCATCGACGCCCCGCTGCCGCCGTACCCGATTCGCTGACCATGAGCACGAGCACGCCCTCTCCACGTCTCACAGCGCTCTTGGCCGTTCTCTGGCTGGCGCTGGTGGCGAGCCTGCTGGCGGCGCCGGTGGCGATCGGCGGCAACGCCGGCGGGGCGCGCGCGCGCCCCGCCGGCTCCTACCTGACGGGCATCGGCGACGAGAACGCGCGCATGTTCGCCAACCCGCTGTACCAGCAGCTGCACACCACGATCGTGCGCTACATCGCGCCGTATGACGCAGCCGTGCGCCCCTCCTACCGCAACCAGGCGATCGCGTTCATCCGCGACGCCGAAGCCGCGCACGAGCAGGTGCTGGTCGCCTTCTACCACTCGGAGTACACGCCCATGCAGCTACCCAGCGTCGCGACGTACCAGCGCGACGTGCAGCGGTTCGCGGCGCTGTTCCCGCACGTCAGACAGTACGAGTCCTGGGACGAGGCGAACCGCGGCTACGTGCCCGGCGAGTTCGAAAGCCCGACCGCGGCAGGGGCGGCGCGCTACTACCAGGCGCTGTTGCGCGTGTGCAAGGGCTGCACGGTCATCGGGCTGGACGTGCTCGACGCGGAAAAAATCGAACCGACGCTGACCTACATCTCCGAATTCAAGCGCGAGATCCATCGCCTGGAGACGGTCATGCCGACGATCTGGGGCCTGCACAACTACGCGGACGTCAACCACCTGGAAAGCTGGCGCACGCGCGATCTGGTGAAGGCATTCGGCGGCCAGGTGTGGCTGACGGAGACGGGCGGGATCGTGAAATTCGGCGGCGCCTTCCCCAACCGCGACGGCGCGGGCCTGACGCGGGCGGCGCGGGTGCTGAAGTTCATGTTCGCGCTTGCCGGCGCGGTGCCGCAGATCAAGCGCATGTACATCTACAACTGGAACGGCGGGACCAGCTCGACGCGCTTTGACGCGGGGCTCACCAACGTCCACGGGCAGCCGCGGGCCGGCTATGTCGTCGTCTGCCGCCGGCTGCGCGCGGCCAGATGCGGCGTGCAGATCGCGAGCAGCTGATCAGGCGCTGAGCGCGGGCTGCGCAGGCGACCCCGCGCCGGCGCCGCGGCGCCGCGCAGACGGCTCGTCGGGCTGGTTGCGCGCGAGGCGCATCGCGCCGAGGGCGAGCAGGCCGACGCCCGCGGCGAGCAGCGCGAGCGTCTTCAGTGGATATCTGGCGCCCGAGTGCAGCTTGAGGTTGTAGGCGGTGTGGTCGCCGGCGTTGTAGATGCTCGTCAGGCCGGCGTGGTCGATCCCTAGCACGGTCGGCGCGAGCGCCGCGAACAGCGCCCAGCAGACGAGCGCCAGCAGGCCCCCGCGCAGCGACGCCGCGGACAGCGCCAGCCGCGGCGTCGCCCAGGCCGCCGCCAGCACCGCCGCCCCGGCCGCGAGCAGGAAGGGCCAGATCCCTCCCCAGCCGCGCCCCAGCCCGTAGGCGGAGGCGATCGTCGGCTGGAACAGGCCCTGGGAGACGTAGCGCATCCAGGTGACGGTCTCGTTCTCGTAGCCGACGAGCGGATGGGTGATCGTCGCGGCGACCGTCGTCGTGATCGAGATCGCCGCGAGCGCGACCGTGGGACCGGGGAAGCGCTTGAGCGTGAGCGCGATCGGGAACGCGAGGAACGGGAGCAGCGTGTCGAGGAAGCGCGGGCCCATGAAGCCGCCGCCGAAGGGCAGGTAGTAGCCGGAGTTGTAGAACAGGTAGCACGCGCAGATGCCGCCGATCGTAAGCGCCTCGGCGCGCCGGCCGCGCCTGTAGAGCATCACGGTGCCGATCGCGCCCATGATCAGCACCGGCGAGATCGTCAGCAGGCCGCGCGAGTCCAGCAGCAGCGTGCTCAGCACCCTCAGGCTGGGAGCGCCGATCCCGAAGAAGCCTTTCTGCTGGCGGGGCACGTCAGAGTAGGCCAGGTGCGTCCACGAGCGGAAGGCGTAGTGGTTGTAGAGCAGCAGCGGCACGATGCCCACGAGGCCGCCGGCCAGGTATGCGCCGCCGCGCCGCAGCACACCCAGTGGCGTGCGCGAGTCCCTGCGCGAGAGCAGGAACAGACCGAGCACGATCGCGGCGAAGAACGTCGGGTACTCCGAGGAGAACGCGTAGCCCATCGCCAGGCCGGCGAGCGCCAGCAGGCTCACGCTGGGCGGTCCGTCGCGCTCGCGCAACATCAGCCAGAAGGCGGCGAAGCTGAGGAACGTGGTGAACACGTGCGAGAACAGCAGCTGCGAGAGCGGCAGCACCATCGTCCCGAGGCCGGTCACAACCGCCGCGGCGACGCCGTAGCCGGGCTCGTAGCGCTCGGCGACGCGCCACACGAGCAGCACGAGCAGCAGGCCGGGCAGCACGTTGCCCCACAGGCCGATCAGGTAGATCATCTCGTCGCCCGGGTGGTTCGGCGGCGCCACGTGCGCGTCCGTCCACGATTCCGCTCCCGCGAGGTTGAGCGCGTCGTAGAACGGCAGCACGAACAGCGCCAGGCCCGGCGCGCGGGCGGAGTAGTAATGCCCCCTGTAGAAGACCTTGTCGCCCGTGTTCGCCTGGTAGGGGTCGATCGTCGTGCGGTCGTCGTTCAGCGCGCGCGTCAGGTCGTAGTGGGAGGCCTGGTTCCAGGAGAAGCTCTGGATCATCACCGCCGAGGACAGGCCCACGAGCAGGACCGCTGCGAGCGCAAGCCGTTTGCGCGTCATCAATCGGTGCCGTGCAGGGCCTTCGGCCCGGGTCCGATCTCGTAGATGAACAGCGAGCCCACCTGCCGCCGTGTGATGCCCAGGCCGGCGATCGATTTGCGCGCGTTCGCGGCGGGGTCGTCCGGCTCGGGGAACACCCAGCCCTGCTCCGGCGGCAGCCCCTTCGGCAGCACCGTGTGCAGCACGACGGTCTTGATGCCGTAGAAGCGCAGCTTCTCCACGCTCGCCCTGTCGGGGAAGCCCGACATGCCGCCGCGCAGATCGTCCTCTGCGGGGATGTCGAAGGTGCTCTCGCCGTTGGCGATGTCGGGGAAGCCGTTCGTCGAGAAGTACTGCCAGATGCGGTCGAGCGCACCGTCGGTGGGCAGGTCGAGGATCGGGCCCGGTAGTCCGACCTCGGCGCGCGCGGGCTGGGGCACCAGTGGGTGGCTCAGGTGCCCGGCGCCTTCGCCGAGGATGCCGACCAGCAGCGCCACGCCGAGTAGCGCCGGCAGCCCGAGCGCCGCCAGTGCGGGCGCCGGCCGGCGCCGCGGCGGCCGCTCGCCGAGTACGTGCAGCGCGGGCCCGCCGCCGAGTCCGCGCCGCCGCGCCCACGGCGCGATCGCCTGCACGAGCAGCTGCACGCCCGCGCCGGCGAGCAGCGCGTAGAAGAGCGTCGCCAGCGTGAAGACCCTCCCCGGCACGCGCACGCCGTCCCAGCCGGGGGCGTAGTCGAACAGCAGGCGATACGGGTAGCCCGCGCCGGTCAGGCCGAGGCCCATCGCGAGGACCGAGCACGTGACGATCCCCACGAGCAGGCCGATGCGCAATCGTCGCGTAAACGGATGTCGAGGCTCGTCCGGATCTCTAGACCCCTCCGCGCCGCCGATCCGGCCGACCCCGGCGAGTCCGATCAGGGCGAGCAGGAGGATCAGCCCGCCGGGGAAGAACACGCTCTCGTTCTTGGAGTTGACTTTCGCGCGCATGCCGGCGGTGAGCGAGCCCCACACGCGGTTCTCCGAGGAGGCGCCCAGCAGCGCGGCCGGCCCCGAGGAGTAGGTCTCGACTTCTTTGATAGTGCGCTTCGCCGTCGGGTAGAGGGCGGCGACCCTCAGGTAGGGCCGCGCCTGGTAGACGGTCATGGCGCCGAGCACGGCCACCCCGATCAGCGTCACCGCCAACAGCCGGCGGGGGACGAGCGGCCCGCGTGTCGCGTGGGAGGAGGCCTGCGACGCGGATGGCGAACCGGCGCCAGCGACGATGCGTCCGCCGGGCCGGGGCTGTGGTCGGGTCGGCTCCTCGTCGCTACGCCACCCCGGGCCCGGCGTGAGGCGGCCCAGCCACCAGCACACGAATGCGATCACGGCGAGCACCGCCAGCAGGTACGCGTACTGCAGGCCGAGCGTGAAGCCGAGGCTGACCTGCCAGGCGGAGACGAGCCAGCCAGCGAGCACGAGCGTGCGCGAGCAGCGCCGGTAGCCGCGCAGCAGCAGGAAGAGCCCGAGCGCCAGGCCACCGGAGGAGATCACGTGCAGGTGGCCGGCCTCGGTGACGCGGTAGGGGGCATACGCGAAGGCCAGTCCGGCTGCGGCGGAGCCCAGCCGGCGCAGTCCGAGCTCGCGCGCGAGCAGGTAGGCGCCGACGAAGCACAGCGACCACGCCCACAGGAACAGCAGGTTGTAGCGAACGAGCGCTGCGATGGTGCCCGAGCCGAAGAACGCAGCCGGGCCGTAGCCGAGCAGCGAATCCGAGAACGCGAGGCTGAGTGGGTGCGGATAGAACGAGTTGGAGTCGAAGATGTGCAGCGGGTCGTGCAGCATCGCGTGCCCGACCCACGCGATCTCCCAGGCGGTCCGCACGGGATCGCCGAGATCGGGGGCGATGCGGCTGCCCATGTGCAGCACGAGCGGCCAGCTGGTGAGGATCGCAAGCAGCAGGCCGGCGAGCGCTGCCAGCGCGATCTCGGTGCGGGTGAGGGTAGGTGACGCCGCCCAGCGCTCGCCCCGCACGCCCGAGCTCGCGGCTGCCTGTGCCGATACGCCCACGGTCGGATTCGGGCCCGCGGGCTCCGGCGATCCGGGTGGCGTGCGCGGCGGGCTGGGAAGACCGGTGCTCATCCGGTGCTCATGGTCGGCTGTGTTTCGGGGACCGCGCGGATCGGCGCAGCATACGGGAGGCGCCTGCTGCATTGCGTAGCACGGGCGGTGCGAACTTGTGACATCTCAAACTTGCGCTTTGCGTCAGACTTGGGCCGGTGAGGGTCCTGGTTGTCGGAGCCGGTGGCGTGGGTGCCGCGTTCGCGGCGATCGCGCAGCGCCGCGAGGCGTTCGCGCAGGTGGTCCTGGCCGACGTCGCGCTCGAGCGCGCGCAGGCGGTCGTCGCGCGGCTCGGCGAGCCCGACCGCTTCACGGCCGAGCGGGTCGACGCGTCCAGCCGCGATGAGCTCGTGCAGCTGATCGGCCGCGTGCGCCCCGACGCGGTCCTGAACGCGTGCGATCCGCGCTTCAACGAGCCGATCTTCGGCGCCGCGTTCGACGCGAAGGTCACCTACCTGGACATGGCGATGACGCTCTCCCATCCGCATCCCGAGCGCCCTTACGAGCTCACGGGGGAGATGCTCGGCGACAGGCAGTTCGCCCGCGAGCAGCAGTGGCAGGACGCCGACCTGCTCGCGCTGGTGGGCATCGGCGTCGAGCCCGGGCTGTCGGACATCTTCGCCCGCCATGCGGCCGACGAGCTGTTCTCGAGCATCCGCGAAGTGGGGGTGCGCGACGGCGCCGATCTGGTGGTCGAGGGCTATGAGTTCGCGCCCACGTTCTCGATCTGGACGACGATCGAGGAGTGCCTGAACCCACCGCTGATCTGGGAGCGCGAGCGCGGCTTCTACACGACTGCCCCGTTCTCCGAGCCGGAGGTGTTCGAGTTCCCCGAGGGCATCGGGCCGGTGGAATGCGTGAACGTCGAGCACGAGGAGGTGGTGCTGATTCCGCGCTGGGTCGACTGCGAGCGGGTGACGTTCAAGTACGGCCTCGGCCAGGAGTTCATCGACGTGCTCTCCACGTTGCACAAGCTGGGTCTTGACTCGACCGAGCCGGTGTCGGTGCGCGGCGTGGACGTGGCCCCGCGCGACGTCGTCGCCGCGGCGCTGCCCGACCCGGCGACGCTCGGCGAGCGCATGAGCGGGCGCACGTGCGCGGGCACGTGGGTGACGGGGACCGGCAGGGACGGGCAGCCGCGCTCCACCTACCTCTACCACGTGGTCGACAACGAGACGACCATGCGCGAGTACTCGAGCCAGGCGGTCGTGTGGCAGACGGCGGTCAACCCGGCGGTCGCGCTCGAGCTGCTCGATCGCGGCGATTGGAAGGGCACGGGCGTGCTCGGGCCCGAGGCGTTCCCGCCGACGCCGTTCCTGGAGCTGCTCGCGGAGTACGGCTCGCCGCATGGGCAGGTGGAGGTGCCGCAGCGCTAGCTCTCACACGGCGCGCGGACCTCCGTGCCCGCGCGCCGTGTCCCCCTTTCGAGGTCTTTGCCCCCGGCCTCAGAAGTCCACGCGCGCCGGCACCGGCCCGCTTGGCGGCGCCTGATCGAGCAGGTGCGCGGGTGCGATTTCGGTCTTGCGCGAGAAGTACTCGCGGAAGATGGGCCGCGAGGCCAGCATGACCAGGAAGCCGACGAGCATGCCGCCGATGCCCAGCCACAGCGGCAGCGTGATGCCGAGGATGGGTGTGGATTCGACGTTCGCCTTGTGGCCGTAGTAGAACGCCGCCTTGAGGCCCACTCCCCACAGCATCAGGCCGCCGACCAGCGGCCCAAGCCCGAGCAGGAAGAACTTGCGCACGCTCTCGGTCAGCTCACGACGGAAGTACCAGCCGCAGGCGACCCCGGTGAAGCCGTAGTAGAAGCAGATCGGAAAGCCGATCGCGGTGACCGAGTCCGCGAGGACGCTTTCGGATAGCAGCAACAGCGGCACGGTGATGGCGATCGACAGCAAGCCGAAGCCGAGCGTCGAGACGGTCGGCGTCAAATATCTTTTGTGCACGCGCGAGAGCAGCGATGTAACCGCTTTCCAGTGCGCCATCGACAGCGTCGTACGGGCGGTCGGGAGGATCGTGGTCTGCGTAGAGGCCGAGGCCGACGTGAGCACGGTGATGATCAGCAGCTTGTCAAGCGTGCCGCCGAGCACGCCCTTGCCGAGCGCGTTGAGCACGTCGCTCTGGTTGGCTTCGTTGGTCAGGAAGCCGGTGCCGTGGAATGCCTGTGAGGCCGAGGAGACGAGTACGTAGATGAGCAGCAGCAGCAGCGTCGAGACGACGGCGGCCTTGCCTGGGCCCTCGGCTGGATCCTCGGACTCCTCGTTGACGGCCACGCCCGAGTCCCAGCCCCAGTAGATGAACACCCCCAGCAGGACCGCGTCGAGCAGGTCGCCGAAGTTCATGGCGAACGGGTTGAACCAGGAGAACGACGGCTTGATCGAGCCGCTCGGCGGATGGCTGCCGTAGATCTTTACGAACGCGACGACCGAGAACAGCGCGAGGATGAACACCTCGATGCCGAGCAGCGCCTGCTGGATGCGGGCGGAGAGCTCGATGCCGCGGTAGCAGATCCACGTCATCAGCGCGATCCATACGATCGCCGCGACGATGATCGCGGCTTTGGATTCTCCGAGTTCAGTGAAGCCGAAGAGCTTGAACGTGTAGATGGCGGCGATGTCTGACAGCGACGCCATGACGATGATGTCGGCCAGGAAGATCGCCCAGCCGTTCATCCAGCCGGTGATCGGGCCCATTGCGCGCGTGACCCACGCGAACGTCGTGCCCGCATCGGGGTCGACGCGGTTGAAGTATTTGTAGGCGGACGCCACGAGCAGCATCGGCACGAACGACACGAGCAGCACCGCGGGGGCGTGCACGCCGACGCCTTTGACGGCGACGACGAACCCGAGGGTGGCCGCGAGCGAGTACGCGGGCGCGGTCGAGGCGACGCCGATGACGATGTTCGAGAGGTAGCCGATGGCTCCCTCTTTCAGGCCCTTGTAGACGACCTGCGAAGACGCCGGGGCTCCGGTGGCGGAGGGTGACTCGATGGCCATCAACGGCTCCTCTCGTGGGATGCGGCGGACACGGCGCGCTCTTGTGCCAAAAGGTACGGTCCAGGGCGGCGGACGCGCAATGGGCGCGATCCCCAAAACGTCCGCGCGTGATTGGACGAGTCGTACAATGGGTATGGAACTTGTTGACCACGCGGCGCATTGAGCGGCGTACGGCGAGCGGTTAGCGTTGTCCTCAGTGTCTAGTCAGCGATAGAGAAGGCGGTCTTCGATGTCCGGTGATCTCCAAGAGCAGGCCAAGCGACACCTGTGGATGCACTTCACGCGCATGGGCTCATATGCGGAGCCTGACCACGAGGTGCCGGTGATCGTGCGCGGCGAGGGCTGCTACGTGTACGACGAGCACGGCAAGCGCCACCTCGACGGCCTCTCGGCGCTGTACTGCGTGAACATCGGCCACGGCCGCCCGGAGCTCGGAGAAGCGGCGGCGGCGCAGTCCAAGGAGCTGGCGTTCTACACGAACTGGAGCTATGCGCACCCGCGCGCGATCGAACTGGCCACGCGCGTGGCGGAGCTGGCGCCGGGGAACCTCAACCGCGTGTTCTTCACCTCGGGCGGCTCGGAGGCGGTCGAGTCGGCGTGGAAGCTCGCGAAGGCCTACCACGCGGCGATGGGCGAACCGCGCCGGCACAAGCTGATCGCGCGCAACCTCGCCTACCACGGCACCTCGATGGGCGCGCTGAGCGCCACGGGCCTGACGCCGCTGCGCGTGCCGTTCGAGCCGCTGACGCCGGGCGGCGTGCACGTGCCGAACACGAACTCCTATCGCTGGCAGGAGGACCGCGACCCGCTGTGGGCCGCGGACGCGATCGAGGAGGCGATCGAATTCGAGGGGCCGGAAACGGTCGCGGCGGTGATCCTCGAGCCGGTGCAGAACGGGGGCGGCTGCTTCGTGCCGCAGGACGGCTACTTCCAGCGCGTGCGCGAGATCTGCGACCGCCACGGCGTGCTGCTGATCTCCGATGAGGTGATCTGCTCGTGGGGCCGGCTGGGCTACTGGTTCGGGTGCGAACGCTTCGACTACCAGCCCGACATGATCACCACCGCCAAGGGCATCAGCTCCGCGTACGTGCCGCTGGGGGCGCTGATCGCGGGCGACCACATCGCCGAGCCGTTCCTGCACGGCAAGGCGGCCTTCAACCACGGCTTCACGTTCGGCGGGCACCCGGTGGCGTGCGCAGTGGGCCTCGCGAACATCGCGATCATGGACGACGAGGACCTGTGCGGGAACGTGCTCGCCAACGAGGGCCCGTTCCGCGAGATGCTCGACAGCCTGCGCGACCTGCCGATCGTGGGCGACGTGCGCGGTGCGGGCTACTTCCAGGCGATCGAGCTGGTCAAGGACAAAGACACGAAGGAGACGTTCGACCACGACGAGTCCGAGCAGCTGCTGCGCGGCTTCCTCTCGGGCGAGCTCTACCAGCGCGGGCTGATCTGCCGCACCGACGACCGCGGCGATCCGATCGTGCAGCTCTCGCCGCCGCTGATCGCCGGGCCGCAGCAGTTCGAGGAGATCGAGGCGATCCTGCGCCCGGTGCTGAGCGAGGCCTCGGAGCGGATGGAGCGGTGGAGCTCACTGTCGCGAGCCTGATCGGCGAGCTCGGGCTGGAGCTCGTCTGCGGCCAGGAGTCCGCGCAGGCGCACGTGCGCTGGGTGCACAGCACGGAGCTGCCCGATCCGACGCCGTGGCTGAAAGGCGGCGAGCTGCTGCTGACGACGGGCATCCAGCTGAACGGCCCGAAGTCCCAGCGCGAGCTGGTCGACCGGCTCGCCGACCACGACATCGCGGGCCTCGGCTTCGGCACGGGCTTCGCGCACAGGCGCCTGCCGGCGGCGCTGGTGGCGGCGGCGCGCAGGCGCGAGTTCCCGCTGTTCGAGGTGCCGTATGAGCTGCCGTTCATCGCGATCACCGAGCGCGCGTTCGCGCAGCTGCTGGATGAGCGCTACGAGCTGTTGCAGCGCACGATGGTCGGCGACGTGCTCGCGGAGGTGCTGACCGGGCACCTGTACCCCGAGGACCTGCAGGCGCGCCTGCGCCCGTTCGGGATCGGCGAGCGGGTGGCGGTGCTCGCGTTCCGCCCCCCGGATCCGAGCGCGGCGGCGGCGGTGGTCGAGCGGATCCTCGCGCGCGAGCACGTGCCGAGCCTGGTGGCGATCCGCGCGGGGCTGCTGTGTGCGGTGATCGACCCGGACGGCGGGGACGGACCGGAGCCGCGCTCGCCGGTGGAGCTCGCGCGCAAGGTTCGCGCGGAGCTGGCGGGCCGCTTCGGGGACGTGCGCGCGGCCGCGTCGCGGCCCGCCGCGACGCACTCGCTGCGCATGGCCTTCCACGAGGCGCGCTGCGCGCTGGAGGCGGTGCGCATGCGCAACGGCAGCGCGCCGGAGGTCGCCTCCTACGCGGACCTGGGCGCGTTCCAGCTGCTGCTGTCGCTGCAGGACGACGACGCGCTGAGCTCGTACTGCCGCAGCGTGCTCGAGCCGATCGAAGCGGGCGAGGGCGAGTACGGCGACGAGCTGGTGCGCTCGCTGGACGTGTTCATCGAGCACAACGGGCACTGGGAGAAGGCGGCGAGCGCGCTGTTCTGCCACCGGCACACGCTGCGCTACCGCATCCGGCGCATCGAGCAGCTGACCGGGCGCGACTTCTCCAACGCCCGCGACCGCATCGAGTTCTGGCTGGCACTGCGAGGAAGGGAGTTGGCGCGATGAGGATCGGAGTCCCGAGCGAGGTCAAGGCCGACGAGTACCGCGTGGCGATCACGCCGGCGGGGGTCAGGGAGCTGACCGCCCGCGGGCACGAGGTGCTCGTGCAGGCGGGCTCCGGGGAGGGCAGCGCGATGAGCGACGCGCAGTTCATCGCCCAGGGCGCGCGGATCGTGGCGGACGCCGACGCGGTGTTCGCGCAAGCGGAGCTCGTGCTGAAGGTCAAGGAGCCCCAGCCGGAGGAGGTCGGGCGCCTGCGCGAGGGACAGACGCTGTTCACCTACCTGCACCTGGCGGCCGAGCCGGAGCTCGCGCACGGGCTGATGGCCTCGGGGGCGACGTGCATCGCGTATGAGACGGTCGAGGACGCCGACGGGCGGCTGCCGCTGCTGGCGCCGATGAGCGAGGTGGCCGGCAAGATCGCGACGCAGGCGGGCGCGTTCATGCTCGAGAAGCCGCTCGGCGGCCGCGGCATCCTGCTCGGCGGGGTGCCCGGCGTGGCGGCGGCGACGGTGCTCGTGATCGGCGGCGGCGTGGTGGGCATGAACGCGGCGTTCATCGCGATCGGCATGCAGGCGGACGTGTTCGTGTTCGACCGCTCGATCGACCGGCTGCGCGAGCTGGAAGTGGCGTTCGCGGGGCGCGCCTCCACGGTGTACTCCTCGACGCTCGCGATCGAGGAGATGCTGGGAGCGGCGGACCTCGTGATCGGGGCGGTGCTCGTGCACGGCGGCCGCGCGCCGCGCGTGGTCACGCGCGAGCAGCTCGGGCTGATGAAGCGCAACGCGGTGCTGGTGGACGTGTCGATCGACCAGGGCGGCTGCTTTGAGACCTCGCGTCCGACGACGCACTCGAACCCGACATACGAGGTCGACGGGATCACGCACTACTGCGTCACGAACATGCCCGGCGCGGTGCCGATCACATCGACGTTCGCGCTCACGAACGCGACGCTGCCGTATGTGATCGAGCTGGCCGAGCGCGGTGTCGAGGAGGCGCTCGAGGCCAGCCCCGGACTGCGCATGGGCCTGAACGTGCAGGGCGGCGAGATCACCCACCCGGCGGTCGCCGAGGCGCTCGGGCTGCCGGAGCCGGTGGCACGCTGAGAGCATGGGACATCCCCGACGAGGAGCGTGACGATGGCACCAGCAGGCACCACGGAGACCCTGAGCAACTTCATCGACGGCGGGCTCGTCGCCTCCAGCGGCGAGACCGAAGCGGTGCTCAATCCCGCCACCGGCGAGGAGCTGGCGCGGGCGCCGATCTCGAGCGCCGAGGACGTCGACCGCGCGGTCATGGCCGCGCGTCGCGCGTTCGACGGCTGGTCGGGCACGACGCCGGCGCAGCGCGCGCAGGCGCTGCTGGCGATCGCCGACCTGGTGGAGGAGCACGGCGATGAGATCGCGCGCCTGGAGGCGTTGAACGCGGGCAAGCCGCTCGAGGCGGTCAAGAGCGACGAGATCCCCGTGATGGCCGACAACCTGCGCTTCTTCGCGGGCGCGGCGCGCTGCCTGGAGGGTCGCGCGGCCGGCGAGTACATGGAGGGCTACACCTCGTTCACCCGCCGCGAGGCGGTCGGCGTGATCGGTCAGGTGACCCCGTGGAACTACCCGCTGATGATGGCCATCTGGAAATTCGGCCCGGCGCTCGCGGCCGGCAACACGGTCGTGCTGAAGCCGGCGGAGACGACGCCGATCACGACCATCAGGCTGGCTGAGCTGGCCGCGGAGATCCTGCCGAAGGGCGTGCTGAACATCGTCACGGGCCCCGGCCGCCCGACGGGCGAGGCGCTGATCAGCCACCCCGAGGTGGACATGGTGGCGCTGACCGGGTCGGTGGACACGGGCAAGCACTTCGCGCGCACGGCGGCGGACACGCTCAAGCGCGTACACCTCGAGCTCGGCGGCAAGGCGCCGGTGGTGGTGTTCGACGACGTCGGCCTCGAGGCCGCGCTCGAGACGATCGCAGGCACCGGCTACTACAACGCCGGCCAGGACTGCACCGCGGCGACGCGCGTGCTCGCGGCGAGCGGCGTCTACGACGACGTCGTCTCGGGCCTGTCCGAGCAGGCGCAGGGCCTCGTGATCGGCGACACGCTCTCGCCGCAGACGACGCTCGGGCCCGTCAACTCGGCGCGCCAGCGCGAGCGCGTGGAGGGCTTTCTGGAGCGCAGGCCCGACCATGCGGAGATCGTCACCGGCGGCAGCGCCCCCGATCGCCCCGGCTTCTTCGTCGAGCCGACGGTCGTCGCGGGTCTGCGCCAGGACGACGAGATGATCCAGCGCGAGATCTTCGGCCCGGTGATCACCGTGCAGTCGTTCGCGGACGAGGAGCAGGCGATCGCGTGGGCGAACGCCACGCGCTACGGGCTCGCGTCGTCGGTGTGGACGCGCGACGTCGGCCGCGCCCTGCGCGTGTCCAAGGCGCTGCGCTTCGGCTGCGTGTGGATCAACGACCACATCCCGCTCGTCTCCGAGATGCCCCACGGCGGCTTCAAGGAGTCCGGCTACGGCAAGGACCTGAGCATGTACGGGGTCGAGGACTACACGGTCGTCAAGCACGTGATGGCGAACATCCAGTAGCGGGGGGCCGGCTGAGCCGGCCCCCGCCCTACACTCCGCTGATCTCGGGGCGAAAGCGCACGGCAGCGGAGAAGCAGCTCGGCCTCGCTGACCTGACCGCTTCCACGGTCGCCAACATCGGTCCGGGAATCGACTTCTACTTCGCGTTCGGCGTGATCGCCGTCACGGCCGGCGTGGCGGCACCGCTCACGATCATCGCCGCGGGCGTCGCCGTGTTCTTCCTCGCGTTCATAGCGGCCGAGTTCACGAAGATGGAGCCTTCCGCGGGGAGCTTCATCACCTACGTCGAGACCTCGCTAGGCCCCAGGGCCGGCGTCGTCACGGCGGTGTTGATCGCCGTGGGCTTCACCGTGGCGATCGCCGGCGTGTTCACGATGGCCGGCGGGATGATCTCACTCACGCTCCAGCACTACACCGCCTGGAGCCCATCCTGGGTGCCGATCTCGCTGGTGATGACCGGCGGGGCGGTCTGGCTGACGCTGCGCGGCGCCGCTCTGTCCACGACGGCCGTCGCCGTCGCCATGGTCGTACAGGTGGCGATCATGCTCGCGATCTGCGTGGTCGTGCTCGTCGACCAACGCAACCACCTCTCCAGTGCGCCGTTCTCCTGGTCGCATCTCGACCATGGTCTCGCCGGGCTCTCCGCCGGATTCCCGCTGGCGCTGTACATGCTCATCGGCTGGGAAAACGCTCCGGCGCTGGCCGAGGAGACCCGCAACCCGCGGCGCACCGTGCCGCGAGCGCTCTACTCCGCGCTGATCTTCACCACCGGCCTGTTCGTCCTGTTCGCCTACACGACCATCACCGGCTTTCACTACGACACCTCCTCCATCGGCCGCGCATCCGTTCCCTTTCTGGGTCTGGCCGATCGCTATCTCGGCGGGCTGGCGATCCTGGCGTGGCTCGCGGGTATCGCCTCGGTGCTCTCGACGCTGATCGCCGCCGTGAACTCGCAGGCGAGGATGATCTTCGACGGCGGACGCTCAGGGCTGCTGCCGGCGCGCCTGGGCGAGTCCCGGCCACCGGGCGAGACACCGGTGAACGCGCTGTTGACGATGACGGTCGTCGGCCTCGGGATCGTGGTCGTTTGGTGGCTGTGTCACGTCACAGACCTCGTCGGTGGGTCGACCGACCCGGTCGACCTTTACGCCGAGTGCTCGACCATGGGCACGATCCTCGTGCTCTTCGTCTACGTCCTCACCGCGCTCTCGCTACCCGTGTTCATGTGGCGTCGTCACCGCGACTCGTTCTCGGTCCTCCGCTACGTCGCGATGCCCACGCTCGGCGCGCTGGCGCTTGCGATCCCGTTCGTGGAGCTCTTCCAACCCGGCCAGCCGGCGCCGTACAGCGCGTTCCCCTATCTCTCCGTGGCGATCCTGATCCTCGCCGTGCCGATCGCGGGCTACGTGGTCCGGCGCAACCCGAGGGCCGGTGCGAGCGAGGGCCAGACGCAGACCTGAGCCGCGGCGTCGCCGCGCGATCCGGCTGAAACCTCGCCGTCGCCAGGGAGCGAGATCGCGCAAGCCTGCTACGGTCAATCCACGGGCGGCGAAGTCGTCCTTGAGGTTCTTTGTCTTTGTTGGCGCTCGAGGGCGCGGATGGGGTCAGTCGAATCTCCATCCGCAGCGGCGGCCGAACGGCCGCCAGAAGGAGCACCAACACATGAAGCATGCAACGTTCGCCGACCTCGGCGTGTCCAAGGTCGTCGTAGATGAGCTCGCCGAGCGCGGGATCGAGCAGCCGTTCGCGGTCCAGGGGATGGTCATACCCGACGTGCTCGCCGGCCATGACGTGCTGGCCCAGTCACCGACCGGATCGGGCAAGACGCTCGCGTTCGGGGTGCCGCTGGTCGAGCTGTTGAAGGACTCCGACGCGCGGCCGTCGGCGCTGGTCCTAGCGCCCACGCGGGAGCTCGCGATTCAGATCGTCGACGACCTGCGCCCGATCGCCCACGCCCGCGCGCTGTCGATCGCGCCCGTTTACGGCGGCGCGGGGATCGTCAAGCAGGCGCGCCTGGCCGCACGCGCGCACATCCTGGTCGCCACGCCCGGCCGCCTGCTCGACCTGATCGAGCGCGGGGACGTGTCGCTGGGCCGCATCCGGATACTCGTGCTCGACGAGGCGGACAGGATGCTCGACATGGGCTTTCGCCCGGTGGTCGACAGGATCGTGAAGATGACCGCGAGCGAGCGCCAGACGATGCTGTTCTCGGCCACGCTCGAGGGCGAGGTCGGGCGGATCGCCAAGGCGTACACGTCCAACCCGCGCCGTCACGAACACGCACATTCGGCAGAGCGCAAGGGCGACGTGGAGCACCGCTTCGTGACGGTCAGCAGCGAGGGCAAGGTCGCGCGCCTGGTAACCGAGCTGGGTGCGGCCGAGCGCGGCCTGACGCTCGTGTTCGTGCGCACCAAGCGCGGCGCCGACCGGCTGGTCAAGCGGCTCGCGTCGAGCAGCGTGCGCGCCGTGGCGATGCACGGCGACAAGTCCCAGGGCCAGCGCGAGCGGGCGCTGGCGAACTTCGAGGCGGGCGTGGTCGACACGCTCGTGGCGACGGACGTCGCCGCGCGGGGGATCGACGTTGCGGGGATCACGCACGTGATCAACTACGACATCCCGGCCACGCGCGAGGACTACGTGCACCGCATCGGGCGCACCGCGCGCGCGGGAGCAAGCGGCGTCGGCGTGACGCTGGTCGCGCACGACCAGGCTCGCGAGCTCGCGGGGATGGTTCGCGAGCTGGGGCTGGATCGGGAGCTCGGGCTCGCGGGGATCGCCGGCGGAGACCGCCCGCGCGGCGGCTCTCGCGCGTCGGCTCCGGCCCGGAGCGCCGCCAAGCGTCCGGGTGGCCCCGCGCGGAGCGGTACCGCACGGGGGGCCTCCGCGCGGGGCGGCGCCAGGCGCGGGCGCGCGTCCGGCCGTTCGAGGTAGGCCCTGCGAGCAATCGTTTCAGCCGGACCGTCAGCTAACGTCGGCCGGGTGACTACGCCTAGTCCGGACAATCCCGAATCCGAGGCCGGGTCAAACGGCGACTCCGCGGAGGCAGGCTCCGAGGCCGACCTGCTCACGCACTACGACATCCTGCGCGTGCGCGCCCCCAACCCGGGGCTGCTCACGCTGTCGGGCACGAACACATGGATCGTCGGGCGCGGGCCGACATGGGTCGTCGATCCCGGTCCGCTGCTGGAGGAGCACATCGCGCGCGTAAGCGCCGCGATCGATGCGCGCGGCGGCCTGGGCGGCGTGGCTCTGACACACGACCACCACGACCACAGCGAAGCCGTCGAGGCGCTGATCGAGCGCTATCCCGCGCCGGTGGCGGCAGGGCGGGGCGCGGTGGACGTGCTGCTCGGCGAAAACGTGCGCTTCGGCCCGTTCGAGGCGGTCGCCACACCGGGGCATGCCGTCGATCACTTCGCGCTCGTCGGCGACGGGGCGTGCTTCACCGGCGACGCGGTGCTCGGCGAGGGCAGCGTGTTCATCAGCCCCTACCGCGGGGCGATGGCCGGCTACCTGCTCGCGCTCACGCGCCTGCGCCTGCGCGAAGACTTCAACGTGCTGTGCCCCGGTCACGGACCGCCGGTGTGGGACGTGCACACGAAGCTCGAAGAGTACGTGGCCCACCGTATCGACCGCGAAAACGGCCTGATCCTCGCGCTGGGCGAAGGCCGGCGCACCGTCGAGGAACTGCTCGACGCCGTCTGGCCGGAGGTGGCAGAGCCACTGCGCCCGCTGGCGACGGCCACGCTCGCGGCGCACCTGGACAAGCTGGAGGAAGAGGGGATCCTGCCCGAGGGCGTGGAGCGGCCGCGGTTCGAACGGACCGAGTGGTGAGCCCGCCCGACGACCTGGCCCCGTGGAGCGTCGGCGGGCTGGCGGGGCGGGGGCGGGGCTCGAGCGCGACCTCGCTCGATTCCCCGTTTCCCCCGATCGCCGACTACAGCTTCCTGTCCGATTGCCACACCTGCGCGCTCGTGGCCTCCGACGGCTCGATCGAGTGGATGTGCCTGCCCCATTTCGACTCGCCGTCGATCTTCGGCGCGATGCTCGACCGCGGCGCCGGCAGCTGGCGGATCGGCCCGTATGGGATCTACGTCCCGGCCGGCCGCCGCTACATCCCGGGCACCAACATCATCGAGACGACGTGGATGACCCCGCAGGGCTGGTTGCGGGTCGTGGAGGCGCTGACGATCGGGCCGTGGCATGACAACAAGCACGGCTCGAGCCACACGCGCCCGCCGACCGACTACGACGCCGACCACCTGCTGGTGCGCATCGTCGAATGCATCCAGGGGCAGGTGCAGGTCGAGATCGTGTGCGAGCCGATGCTCGACTACGGCTCCACGCCGGCCAGCTGGACGGTCGTGCAGACGGGCGAGGAGGGCGTGTGCATGGTGGATGCGGTCAACGAGATGGATGCGACCGAGGAGGACGCGGCGGGCTTCAGGCTGTTCAGCGACATCCGCCTGGGCATCGAGGGCAACCGCGTGCACGGCCGCCACACGATGAGCGAAGGCGAGAAGCGCTTCTGCGCGCTGTCGTGGACGGAGGGGCGCGGCGGCCCGCACACGGTCGACCAGGCCGAGGAACACATGCAGCGCACGGCGCACTTCTGGCGCACGTGGCTGGCCGAAGGCACCTACCCCGACCACCCGTGGCGCTTTCACCTGCAGCGCTCCGCGCTGGTGCTCAAGGGGCTGACGTTCATGCCCACCGGAGCGCTCGTCGCGGCCGCCACGACCTCGCTGCCGGAGACGCCCCAGGGCGAGCGCAACTGGGACTACCGCTACTGCTGGATGCGCGACGCGTCGTTCACGCTGTGGGGGCTGCACGCGCTGGGCCTGAACTGGGAGGCCGACGACTTCGTCCAGTACCTCGCCGACATGGAGCGCAACGAGGACGGCTCGCTGCAGATCATGTATGGGATCAAGGGCCAGAAGGAGCTGACCGAGTCGACGCTCGAGCACCTCAAGGGCTACGAGGGCGCGCGCCCCGTGCGCATCGGCAACGGCGCCTACAACCAGCGCCAGAACGACGTCTTCGGGGCGGTGCTCGACTCGGTGTACCTGCACTCCAAGAAGCGCGACCACATACCCGAGCGGCTGTGGCCGGTGCTCGCCGACCAGGTGCACTGCGCGGAGAAGGCCTGGAAGGAGCCTGACCAGGGAATCTGGGAGGCGCGCGGCGAGCCGCGCCACTACGTCTCCTCCAAGCTGATGTGCTGGGTGGCGATGGACCGCGGCGCCCGGCTGGCCGAACGGCGCGGCGAGGCCGAGCACGCCGAACACTGGCAGGCGCTCGCGGAGGAGATCAGCAAGGACATCCTCGAGCGCGGGGTGGACAAGCGCGGGGTCTTCCGCCAGCACTACGACACGGACGCGCTCGACGCATCCAACCTGCTGGTGCCGCTGGTGCGCTTCCTCGGCCCGGACGACGAACGCGTGCGCGCGACGGTGATGGCGACGCGCGACGAGCTGACCGACGGCGGCCTGGTGCTGCGCTACCGCACAGAGGAGACCGACGACGGCCTGCACGGCGAGGAGGGCACGTTCCTGATCTGCTCGTTCTGGCTGGTGTCCGCGCTGTCTGAGATCGGCGAGCATCGCGAAGCCGAGCACCTGTGCGAGCGCCTGCTCTCCTACTCATCGCCGCTCGAGCTGTACGCGGAGGAGCTCGAGGCCTCCTCAGGTCGCCACCTCGGCAACTACCCGCAGGCGTTCACGCACCTGGCGCTGATCAACGCGGTCACGCACGTGATCGACGCGCAGCAGCAGTCGTAATCGGCTCGGGGCCGGGCCACAGCCAAGCCGGGCCAAACCGGACATCGGGTGGAGTACGTCAGTACCCGGGCTCGCCCGGCAGGACGATGCGGGCGACCTCGCCCTCGAGCAGCACCTTCGGCTGTACCGGCTGGACCTCGCGCTCGCGCGCGTACTCCATCAGCGCTCCAACCGAGGAGAAGTCGCTCAGCTGTTCCAGGTGCTTGATCGTCGGGAAGACCAGCGCGATCTCGCCGGCGGCGTATGCGTCGAGCGCGGCCTGCGGCGTGAACCAGCCGAGGTCGACGCACTCCTCACCGTCGATCTGCGGCTCCTGGCCGTCGGGCAGCACAGCGAGGAAGAAGTGCGTGTCGAAGCGGATCTTCACCTCCGCCGGCGTGATCCAGCGCGAGAACTTCACGAGCGCGTCGGGATCGTCGAGCGCGATCGCCGCCTCCTCGCGCAGCTCGCGGATCGCGGCCACGCGGTGCGCCGCATCGCCATCGCCCTCGTGCGCGTCGACGGCGCCGCCGGGGAACACCCACACGCCGCCCATGAAGCGCGCCTTCGGGGTGCGCCTGACGAGCAGCACCTCGAGCTCCTCATCGCCGCCGCACAGCAGGATCACGGTTGCGGCCTGACGGGGCGGCGTGGGCGGGCCGGGGTTGTACTCCTCGCCCGGCCCGGGGCGCTCGCTCTCCTCAGATGCGCGCATCGGCTGACCCTACCGGCCGCTAATCTTTGGCGCATGAGCGAGACCACAGAGACCACCGCCGTATGAGCACCGCGACCGAGACCCTCCAGCGCTGGATCTGCGAGTCCTGCGGCTACATCTACGATCCCGAAGAGGGCGACCCGGACGGCGGCATCCCCGTGGGGACTGCGTTCGAGGACATCCCCGACACGTGGTTCTGCCCGGTGTGCGGCGCGCGCAAGCGCGACTTCACGCTTTACGAGGACTAGGGAGCCGTTGAGCGGCCCGACGACTCCCTGGCGGTCGGCCTGACGGACTGGGACCGACTGCTCGCGCTCGACGCCGAGCGCGTGTGGCACCCATACGGCGCGCTGCCGGCGGCGATGGCGCCGCTGCCGGTGGTCTCGGCGCAGGGAGTGCGCCTGCGTCTGGCGGACGGCCGCGAGCTGATCGACGGGATGGCGTCGTGGTGGTGCGCGATCCACGGCTATCGCAACCCCGCGCTCGACCGCGCGGTGGAGGAGCAGCTGGGCAGGATGGCGCACGTGATGTTCGGCGGGCTCACGCACGAGCCGGCGGTGCGCCTGGCCGAGCGGCTGACCGAGCTGGCGCCCGCGGGCCTGGAGCGCGTGTTCCTCGCCGACTCGGGCTCGGTTTCCGTTGAGGTGGCGATCAAGCTTTGCCTGCAGTACCAGCGTGCGCTCGGGCATACCGGGCGCACGCGGCTGCTGACCGTCAGGGGCGGCTACCACGGCGACACGACCGGCGCGATGGCGGTGTGCGACCCGATCGGCGGCATGCACAGCCTGTTCACGGGCGTGCTGCCGGAGCACGTGTTCGCGGAGCGGCCGCCGGATGGCTTCGACGCGGGCCTCGATGACGCCTGGGCGGCGCGCGTATGCGAGCTGGCCGAGCGCTACGCGGGCGAGCTCGCGGGGGTAATCGTCGAGCCGGTCGTGCAGGGCGCGGGCGGCATGCGCTTTCACTCGCCCAAGTGTGTGTCGCTGATGCGGCGCTTGTGCGACGAGCACGGCCTGCTGCTGGTGCTCGACGAGATCGCCACCGGCTTTGGGCGCACGGGCGCGATGTTCGCGTGCGAGCACGCGGGTGTGACGCCGGACGTGATGTGCGTGGGCAAGGCGCTCACCGGCGGCTACATGTCGCTGGCGGCGATGCTGTGCACACCGGCGGTGGCGGATGCGGTCTCGAGCGGCGAGGGCGGCGGGCTGATGCACGGGCCGACGTTCATGGGCAACCCGCTCGCGTGCGCGGTCGCGCTCGCTTCGCTGCGGCTGCTCGACGAAGGCGACTGGCGGGGGCGCGTGCGCGCGATCGAGCAGGGGCTGTGCGCGGGCCTCGAGCCGGCGCGCGAGCTGCCGGGCGTCGCCGACGTGCGCGTGCTCGGTGCGATCGGCGTGGTGCAGCTCGAGCGCGACGTCGACGTCGCGGTTGCCACCGCCGCGGCTGTCGAGCGGGGGGTGTGGTTGCGCCCGTTTCGCGACCTGATCTACGCGATGCCGCCGTATGTCATCTCCGAGCCGGACCTGGCGGCGGTCACGGGGGCGATGGTCGAGGCCGCGCGTGTGACGGCGGGGTGTTGATAAGCGTGCGGCTGCGTGATGGCTTCGAGCCAGTGTCGCCCGCTTGCGTGAATAGTACGTCCCACGCCTGCAAGACGGAAGCCCACGGCGGGATCGCGCATCTTGGCCCCCCTGATCGCTGATGCGCCGTCTAGCCTCTCAAGACCGTGACGACGCGTACAACTCGCGTGGCGACTACCAGGAGCTCACGTCCGCGCGGGGCGTCGAATTTCGACCGGTGCGGCGGGGCGCGAACAAGTTGGTCTTCCCGCTCATGTCTGGCTCGCAGGGCGACGAGCTAATCGCGCTCGGTGGCTTCGTGGCGCCAAACGATGCACTCCACGTGAGGGTCGCCGTTGAGGATGGCTCGGACCGGCGCGAGCGCATCTTTGACCTCGGGGCGACGTGGAACCGGCTTGGAGTGGCTGCACGCTTGGCGAGCCCATCTATCGCAACCGTTGAGTGGAGTGGCGAGATCGCGCTGTCCTTCTGGGACCTGGCCGGAGGCGTCGTTGCGCTGCCGCCTTCGTTGGCTGATCGTCGACCCACCGATTCTGAGCTCATACGTGATCACCTTATGCCCGAGACGCTTTACTTCCCGGAGGAGGCAGCCGTCGCGGTCGAGATCGATGAGGAACGTTCAAGCCGGTTCTCGATGGCTGACGGTGCGACGATCATCCTCAAGAAGTGCTCCTACTGCGGTCGGCGGTTGCCGGTCGACCCCGGTCGTCCGGGTGCTCTTTCGTTCCACAAGCACAAGGCGAAGCGCACCGGCCACCAGAACGAGTGTCGAGCCTGCAAGAAGTGGCGGATCAATGACTCATTCAATCCGCTGCGCACAGTGGACCAGCTCCACGAGTCGTCTGTCATCACGCGTGAGCGTAAGCTGTTTCTGCGTGAGCCCGAGATTCTCCAAGAGCTAAAGGACCGGGCCGGTAGCGGGCTCAAGTCGCAGGTGTGGGAGCGGTTCGGCCGCAGATGTTTTTACTGCAAGCGGGCTCTTACCCTCGACGAGGTCCAGCTAGACCACACACGCCCGCTGGCGTATTTGTGGCCGATCGACGTGTATGCGACGTGCCTCTGCGCGGATCACAACAACCAGAAGTCGGACAAGTTCCCGGTCGACTTCTACAGCCCGCCGCAGCTCAGGAAACTGGCCGCCATCACCGGCTTGCCGCTCGACGCCTTGCGTGAGAAGGCTCTCAACGAGGTCGAGCTGCAGCGGATCGTCGCCGATCCGGCGATGTTCGCGCGGGAGTGGGGGGCACGTCACTTCGCTGCGACTGCCCGCCGGATCAGCGAGCTCCGCCCAGACATCGATCTCTTCGCTCTGCTGCTACGTACGAGCCCGACCGCTCACGCCGTCGTAGTCGCTGAGGTGGGCAGCAGACCCGATCCCGTCTACTCATCGACGGATCGCTAGGCGATAGGAAACCCCGACCGCGCACTCGGTGGACGCTTATCGTCTAGTGAATGCCAGCACGTGGTGACTGACCGTGAGCCGCTTGTCCGAGAGTCCATGTTGCTCCAAGTCGCGTACGTTCTCCTCGACATCGGCCTCGAGGCGGAAGGTGTCCGCAGCGAGGTGTCGCAAGTCTGCGGCTAGGTCCCCCTTCGCTCCGGTGCCAGCGTGGACGACGAGTACTCCGTCGGCGTCTAGGACCTCAGCACACACGCGGAAGAAGTCGCCGTAGCACTCACGGTCGCCTAGCTGCTGCCGCTCGAGGAAGCCCGCCGACAGCGAATTGTGGAAGTCCTGCTGTGTCCACCCGCAGAACCAGAGTCTCAGCCAGTTGGGCCGGTCGAAGCGCATTCCGATGAACGGGGGCGATGTGACGATCGCGTCGACCATGCGGGGCAGGCGTTCAGGGAGGGTTCGATAATCGCCATGCAGCGAGTCCGCCGGGAGGAATCGATCCGGGAGAGGCTCCGAGAGCGCCCTGTACCCCTTGGCTCGCACGCTCTCGACAATGTCCTTCGCGACAAACGGTCCTCGCGGGTTGAAGGGAGTAATTGGATGTGAGGTGCGTGAAAGCGCATAAGGCCGGTTCCCGTGGAGAACGTGCAAGAGGCACGCATAGATAAACGTGCGCTCTCGGCTGAGAGCGCGATCAGCGCGAAACAGCTTGCGCGCCCTGAGTATGTCGTCGAGTGTCGACGTATGGAAGTAGTCGGCGACGCGAGCGTTCAGTCCGAACTCTGCCTCACGGCGGTCTGCCCTGGTTATTGGGCAAGCCTCTAGTTCCGCCTCGAACTCGGCCAGCGCCGCATCGAAGTCAGACGTGGGCGGCGGGTCCAACTTAGCCTGCGCGACGATGAACGCGAGAGGGCTTAGGTCGTTACTCCAAGCCTCTCTCCCGCTCAGCGCAGCCTCGAGTGCGACCGTGCCTACGCCGCCTAGTGGGTCGAGGATCGTCGCGTCGCCAGCGGTCATGGTCTCGATGAGAGTATGAGCGAGCCCGGGCTTGAGCTTGCCCTGATAAGAGCACAGGGCGTGCAACGGGTGACCCCAGTTTCGCTTCGAGTATGGAGGTCGTGTATGCGCCATCTCTGCGCCGAACCTGGCGACACGCTCAGCGACAGACGCTGGGGGTGTCGTCTGAGCGACGCTCACCGCTCACTTCCTCAGGTGCAGGTCGACTTGCACGAGAGGTGTCCGGTCCCGTGAGTGTCGGCGTGCTATCACGGCGTCTCGCTCTACCACGAAGCCGAGTTCCTGAGCTATCTCGGCCAGCAGTCTGTCGGTGGGCACGTGGATGTCGTAGAACTTCGAGTCACCTATGTCGAGGACGAAGCACCCCCCCGTCTTCAGAGAGGCATACACTGAGCCCATAACTTCGCGCATATCGGAGAAGTAAGCGCGCACCATATGTGGGACGCGCTTGTCCGGAGCGCACGCGTCTAGCCGCTCGGCGATCATCTCGACCGACGCGATGCGGTGTGAGATGCCGCGTGATGTCGCGGCCTGCGTTATCCCGCCTCTGACTCCCGCATCCCGGAGGGATCCCAGCTGTGACTCGGCGCGTATAAAGCCCAAGAGGACCAACTCAAGCTTCGTGTTGCGAATGTAGTTCGTGCCGTTCAGGTATGGGGGCGACGTCACGGCGAGGTCGAATCGTCCATGATAGGCCGCAGAGAGCGTGCGGCAGTCGGATGCCACCTGTGTTGTCGATGGTTGGCTGTCTGTGAGGGAGTCGAGATCCGCCAAGATGTCGTTCACTGCGCCCGCGATCCCACCAGGGACGTCAACCTTCCTCATCTTGTACTCGCCTGGCTTCCGGCGTCTTAGATCGGCCCGGCGTGTCATGTTGGACGACGCCACGATGTTCGATGCGCACGCGAGTGTCGCGAGTTGACCGGCCCTCGGCTGGCTCGCGCTGACGGCTTCGGCTAGCTGGAGGGCGTGGACTAGCTGCTGCAAGTGAACCTTTTCGAAGAAGTCCCGCTTCGGGAAGGCAGCATGGTAGGACGACAGGTCCGTCCGTGATGAAGTTTTGGCGAAGTGAGCATCAAGGACGGCATCTCGAAACTCGACTAGTGCTGACCGAGCGAGGGTCTTATTACGTGCTGCCCAGCGGCCGGCGTTGACCTTCGCATCGATGACGAAGGCCATGAACGGATTCGCCTCGGCGTAGAAGCTCGGGATACCTCGTCGAGCGGCCTCAACGAGGGCCGTCCCGGTGCCGCCGAAGGGATCGTAGATAGAAGCTCGATCGCAATCTAGGTTGTCGAGCGTGGCGACGATATAGTCGGCGGAGAATCCCTCGACGTAGCTGTACCAGCGATGCACAGGCCGTCGGCGCGTCTCCCGGAATGTTCTCCCGAGCCTCTGAGGCGCCCCGCCATGACGTGGCGGAGCGTCGATGGTGTCGATGCTGATCTGCATACGCTGGCGAATTCAACCAGGCCTCTCGGCGGAACATGTGTTCGGGTGCTGGCGTGCAGCCGCACGGCACCATCCGTGACTTCACCCGGCACTGGGGCGATCGGAGTGCTGGCACAGCAGGTCATCGGATCAGCCATGCGGCGCCGAGTCCCGCGCCCATGTGTCCAAAGCCTCGCGGCACGGCGAACCAGGCGGCTACAGTCGCCTCGAGATGATGCATAGCCAAACCATCGGCAGCCTGGCGCTCGTGGCGCTGACGACGACGCTGGCGCTCGGCGGCATGGCGGGCGAGGCCGCGGCGTACACACCCGGCTGCGGCCAGATCCCAATCGTCGGCGGGATTCCGCCGTGGGGCTTTCACAGCGGCCCTCCGGTCGGCGCGGCGGGCAGCTTCGCCCGCGGCCACGGCGAAATCGATCTGGAAGCGAGCACCGTCTCCGGGATCATCTGCCAGGAACAGCGCTTCCGTAACCGGCCCACCCGGGCGATCACGATGACGGTCAAGCGCCACCTCGTCTACCACTCTCACTACGCGGTCATGTGGGGGTACCCCGGCAACATCATGAAGATCGTCGTCCGCGTGGCGGCCAGCGACGATCCGCGGTGCGAAGTCGGGACCGTCGGGCACGCGACCCTGTTCGCGAGCTACAACGGCGTCCGCAGCGACAGCGTCCAGTTCTTCTTCCCGCCCACCTGCAGGGATCAGGACCACCTCTACCACGGAACCCAGGTCAACAACCAGGTTCCGCCGCTGTAGCCGCCCGGGCGGGCCTGCTCGCGCGGGCTAGCCGCCCGGGCGGGCCTGCTCGCGCGGGCTAGCCGCCCGGGCGGGCCTGCTCGCGCGGGCTACGTCCCCGTGCCGCTGAGCCGCACCCGCACATACCCGCGTCCGTCGTTCCCGTTCAGCACATACGTGCCCGATGCCGGCCCGCGCGCGGTCGGGCGGAACGTGACGGTGACGGACGCGAACACGCCGGATCCGATCACGATCCCCTCCGGCAGCGGCACCGCGGCGGTGAACTCGCCGATCGGGGCGATCGCGCGGGTGATCGTCAGCGGCACGCTGCCGGTGTCGCGGACGTAGAAGGTGACGCTCCTGGACTGTCCGACGGGCACCGGCCCGACGTCGATGTGCGTGGCGCTGACCGCCAGCCGCGGCGCTCCCCTGACCGCTTCGCCGCTCGCCGGCAGCGCGACCGAGCCGTGGTCGGTGTCGATCGCGATGCTCGAGCGGTAGCTGCCCGCGCGGCTCGGGTCGAACAGCACCGAGACCGTGATCGCCTGGCGGGGAGCCAGGATCGTTCCCACGCGGGGCAGCCCGCTCACGCGGTACGGGGCGCCGGGCAGGCGCAGGCCGGTGATCGTCTCGGGCCGATCCCACGAGTTGCTGAACGTCAGGCTCTGAGCCTTGCCGCCCGCGTCCGTGCGCACCTTGCCGAACGCCAGCGGCTGGGCTGAGAGCACGAGGCCGGGCTTGGTGCCGTAGCCCGACAGCGTCACCGTGCGCGTGCCTGCGCTCGTGCGCAGCGAGACGATGCCCACGAACGGGCCGGCGTGGTCGGGCTTGAACGTGACGCGCAGGCGCGTCGCCGTGCCCGCCGCGAGCGCCGTGCCCAGTTGCGGCTGCTGCACGGCGATCACGCCCGCGGAGATCGCGGCGGTGCCCGGCGGGGGGATCTTCGAGGGGCCGGCGGTCTTCAGCTTGGGGCTGACCGTGTGCGCGCCCACACCGGCTTCGAGCGCCGTGACCGAGCGTTCCCCGGAGACGGTCACCGGGCCCGTGAAGCTCAGCTCGCGCGTCGCCGCCACCGACAGCGTCTTCGTCTCGCTTGCGCCCACCGGCACCGAGCCCAGTTCCACCGGCGCGGCCTGCACGGGCGCGTCGCCGGAGGGCCCGAACGCGATCAGATCGCCCTTGCGGGTGCCCACGTACACGCGGCCTTCGTACGCGGTCGGCACCGAGAACTTGGACGCGCTGCCGATCTTCCCCGACCACAGCAGCGGCAGGTTGCCACCCGTCGGCATCGCGCCGTATGCGCGCAGCTGGCCGCGCGAGCCGTTGGGGCCGCTCGCGTACACGACCCACACCACGGCGCTGCCCGTCGCGATGCCGTCGCTGGTGACCAGCGGCGAGCCGGAGGTGTAGCCGAAGGATTCAGAGCTCGTGCCCGCCGATGCCAGCGCCGGTTCGCCGCTGCCGTTCACGCCGTAGCTCAGCGCGCGCAGGTAGCCGCCGCCGGCGCTCTCGAGCACGTACACCCAGCCGCCCTGCCCGCCGTACGCGGCCGGGTGGCCCCACACGCCGTCGAACGGCCCGAGCGTCTGCAGCACGTCGTCGGATTCTCCCGGGCCCTGGCGGTAGCCGCCCATGTCGTCGGCGTCGATCAGGAAGATGCGACCGTCCTTGCCGACCTGCACCACCAGGTGCGGGACCGCTTTGGTGCCGAAGTATTCGCTCGGCAGCGCGATCGGCCCCCCGGACCCGAGGTCCTCGTCGTTCTCGTCCAGCGTCGGCGCGTCGCTCGGCGCGAAGAACTGCGTCGGCGTCAGCTGGCCGCCCGCTTCGACGGTCAGGCCGAGCACCGACTCGGAGAGCGTTTCCGGAGGTTTGTCGGAAGGCGCCGGCTGCGGCGAGACGCCGTTGCCGGTCGTCAGGATGATCCGCCCGGGGACGTCCGATACCAGGCCCCCGCCGCTCTGCCAGATGCCCGCCTGGGAGTCTTCGCCCGTGCCGACGCCCGCCTCGTCGCTCCACATCGTGATCGCGCGCGTGGCCGTGCTCACGCCGACGACGACCCCGCGATACGGGGTGATGTCGCAATCGGACGCGAACGCGATGTAGACGACGCCGTTCAGCAACAGCAGCCCGGGGCGCTGCTGCGAGTAGTTTTCGTTGAACGGCACCCCCGGCGTGTTGTACGGCGTGCCCGCGATCGCCACCGGGTATCCCGGCTCCTCTTCGCCCGTCGTCGCCGACAGCGCCTGCAGCTTCCAGCGGGCGTTGCCCAGGCCTTTGCCTTCCTGCAGGCGCGTGGTCATGTAGATGATCCCCGTGCTCGGATCGATCACCGGGGTGGACGTGGAGCCGGTGTACGGGGTGAGGTCCGAGCAGTGGATGGTCGACGCTTTGAACGGCTTGCCGAAGGAGCGTTCCCACACGACTTTGCCGGTGCTCGCGTTGATCGCGTACGCGTTCGCCTCCTCGGTGGTGACGATCACGTTGCCGCCGTACACCAGCGGCTGCGCGTAGATCGCCCCCTTCAGCGGCGTCGAGAACAGCTCGCCGAAGCTCGCCGACGCGACCGCCGACGGGCTCAGAGCCGGCTCGTTCGCATCCCAGTCATCGCGCAGGTTGCCGTACGCGGCGGTCGTCACCCCCGCAGCTTCGCCCGCCTGCGCCACCATCGAGCCGGTTGCGACCAGGCCGACCACGCCGGCGACCAGGAGCGCCAGCAGCGCTATCGCCCTCCGCTTGAACATGCTCCTGGTCGTCTTCCCCCCGGCGTGGCCGCCTGCGCTCAGCTACGCGGCTATTCCCAACCGATGTCGCCTTTCTTGATTTCCGCCACCAGCGACCCCGTGAAGCTGCCGGTCTTGTATTCGGTCTTCGGCAGCGCTTCGCAGAATTCGCCTTCGAGTTCGTACGGCAGTTTCGTCAGCGCCGTGTTGATCCCGAGCTTCTTCACGACCACCGAGCCTTTGCCCTTTTCGATCGTTTCTTCTTTGTTTTCGAACTTGGCCGCTTCGAATTCCGCTTCCGGTTTCTTCAACGAGCTCGCGGGATAGGTGCCGGCTTCGATGTCGATCGTGCACTTGAACGCGCCCTTGAGCGCGATTTCGATCGCGCCGGCGCCTTCGAGCTTGCCTTCTTTGACCGTGCCGCCCGCGCCCACTTCGACGACCCCGTTGGCGCGGTAGTTGAACGTCACCGGGCTCAGGAACTTCGCTTTCAGTTCGTATTCCGCTTTGCTCAGCGTCGCTTCCGCTTCGCATTCGGAGAACTTCACGACGGCGGTCAGCGTTTTCGACGGGAACGTCGGCGTCACCCCCGACGTGGTCGAACGCTCCTTGCCGCACGTGACCGTGAACGGCTTCAGCGCGAGTTCCGCCGATTCGCCCGCGAACTTGGGTTCGACGCCAGCGCTTCCTACGAACTGGTGCGGGTTGAGCGGTTCCGCCTTCTTCTTAGCGACTGCGGGTGCCGCTGCAAGCGCCAGCACCGACACTGCCAGAACCGGCGCCAATGAGCGTCTCATCCTCCCGTCCTCCTTGCGTGTAGCTTCTGGTCGCGAGGATGCGCTCACGCTTCGTGGCGACGCCCCATCGCGCTTGCCTGGCAATAAGCATGGCGAGAATACCAGCGGCCGGTGGCTTATGTGCCAGCGTCTCCAAGGCCCAACGCGTCGAGCAGCCGCGAGCCGGCCCGCGCCAGGTCGGCCACCGCAGGCCTCGGCACGTGGCTCAGCGTCGGCACGCGTACCTCGCCCAGCCGCGCGATCGTCTCGCGGTTCGAGCGCTCGAGCACGGAGGGCTCCCGCGGCCACGGTGTCAGCACCACCGCGCGCACCTCCAGTCCCGCCGCGCGCGCCGCGCGGACGGTGAGCAGCGTGTGGTTGATCGTGCCGAGGCCCGGGCGCGCCGCCACCAGCACCGGCAGCCGCAGGTCGGCGGCGAGGTCGCACACGCTGTAGTCGTCCGCCAGCGGCGTCAGCAGGCCGCCGACGCCCTCCACGACCAGCGTGCCCGCATCGTCATCAGCGCGCGCCGCCGCCAGCAGCTGCGCCGGGTCGATCTGCTCGCCGGCGAGCTGCGCCGCCAGGTGGGGGGAGACGGCGGGGCCGTAGCGCAGGGGAGAGACCGCATCGGGGTCCATGCCCGCGGCCGCCGCCAGCAGCTCGTGGTCGGCCGGCCACTGCCCGCGCGCGGCGATTTCCCGCTCGTCCTCCAGCCCCGTCACCACCGGCTTGTACGCGCGCACCCGCTCGCCCGCCGCCGCCATCGCCGCCAGCAGCGCCGCGCTCAGGACCGTCTTGCCCACGCCCGTGTCGGTCGCCGTGACGAACAGCCCGCGCATGTCGCGCCGAGTGCGCGCTCAGGCCGCGCGGACGCCGCCGAGCTCGCGCTCGAAGTCGAACGGCGCGCTGAGGTCCTCGCCGGCCGGAAGCGAGCGGCGGTCCGCGTCGCGTTCGAGATCGAACGGCGCCGCCGCGGACTCCCCGTGTCCGTCCGCGCGCTCGTGCGCGTACGCGGTCACGTGCGCATACTCGAGCTCGCGCTCGTCGACCGCCTCCTCGCGCTCCAGCAGCGCCGGCGCCAGCGACTCGGGGTGCAGGCCGATCGCGTGCGCCGCCTCGCCGAACACGCCCGCCGCCATCTCCAGCTCCGACGCGGTGTGCGAGGCCATCGCCGTCAGGCGCAGCCGCGAGGAGCCGGCCGCCACCGTCGGCGGCCTGATCCCCTGGGCGAACACCCCACGCTCGAGCGCCTCCTGGCACAGCAGCATCGCCGAGCGCTCGTCGCCTACGATCAGCGGCACGATCTGCATCTCCGTGTCCGCCACCGGAAAGCCCTCGCGGGCCAGCGCGCGGCGCAGGACGCGTGCGTTCGAGCGCAGCCGCTGCACGCGGTGCGGGCGTTCGCGCAGCAGATCGAGCGCCGCCAGCGCTCCCGCCACCGCCGGCGGCGAGGGCGCCGTCGAGTAGATCAGCGGGCGCGCCGCGTTGACCAGGTAGCGGATCATCTCCGCGCTCGCGCACACGTACGCGCCGTAGGAGCCGAGCGCCTTGCCCAGCGTGCCCACCACCACGTCGATCTCGCCCTCCAGGCCCGCCTCTGCCACTGCGCCGCGGCCGCCCGGGCCGAGGTTGCCCGTGGCGTGCGCCTCGTCGACCACCACGCGCGCTTCCTGCACGTCCGCCAGCTCCGCGATCGCCTCCAGCGGCGCGACGTCGCCGTCCATCGAGAACACCGTGTCCGTCACGATCAGCCGGCGCTGCGCGCCGTCGCGGCGTCCGTGCCGGCGCATGCACCAGTCGAGGTGCTCCACGTCGCGGTGGCGATACACGACCACCTCCGCGCGCGAGCACCTGCAGCCGTCGATGATCGACGCGTGGTTGAGCTCGTCCGAGAAGATCGCGTCGCCGCGGCCCGCCAGCGCGCCGATCACGCCGAGGTTCGCCAGGTAGCCGGACCCGAACAGCAGGCACGCCTCGCTGCCCTCGAAGTCCGCCAGCCGCTCCTCCAGGCGCCTGTGGATCGTCATCGTCCCCGACACCAGCCGCGACGCGCCCGCGCCGACGCCCCAGCGCATCGCCGCGTCGGCCGCCGCCTCGCGCACGCGCGGATGGTCCGCCAGCCCCAGGTAGTTGTTCGAGCACAGCAGCAGCACCGGCTTGCCGTCGATCAGCACCGTCGGACCCTGCGGCCCGCTGACCAGGCGCAGGCGGCGGGCGAGACCCAGCCGCTCCAGCTCCTCCAGGCGCTGTTCGATCTCGCTCATCCGCTCAGCCGCCCGCGGACCGGCGCGGGACTTTGTCCTCGGTCGCTCGCGTGCTCAGCACGCCACGCGGGTGGGCGGGCATCAAGCCGCGTCCCGCTCGGTCTGCGACCGCCTGAGTGGCACGTTGCGCTTGGCGCGGTAGCGCAGCTGCGTCGACGGATCCCACAGGCGCACGTCCAGCTCGACCGCGTCCTGCGCCGCCTCGTCGGCCGCGACACCCTCGCGCGCCAGCGCGAGCACGTCCGGCGTCTCGCCCTCGAGCCATCCCGAGCGGTTGTCCGGGCGCGGGTTGGCCGCGTTGTCGGGCTGGCGCGCCACGTTCAGGCCAAGCTCCTCGAACATCTCCCTGTCGGTCTCCGGGTCGTTGCCGAGCGTCGTCAGGAAGTTGCCCATCATCACGCCGTTGATCCCCGCCTTCACCGCCAGCCGCTGCAGCTCCGCGAGGTTCTCCACGCGCCCGCCGCACAGCCGGAACAGCGCATCCGGGAGGATCAGGCGGAAGATCGCGATCCACTTCACCGCCTCCCACGGGTCCATGTACTCGCGGTCGCCGAACTTCGTGCCCGGGCGCGGGTTGAGCATGTTGATCGGCACGCTCGTCGGGTCGATCTCCGCCAGCTCGAACGCCATCTCAACGCGCTGCTCGCGCGTCTCGCCGAGGTTCAGGATGCCGCCCACGCACGTCTCCAGCCCCGCCTCGCGGACCGCCGCGATCGTCCGCAGCCGGCCCTCGTAGCGGACCGTGCTCGTCACCTCGCCGTAGTAGCTGTGGGCCGTCTCCACGTTGTGGTGCACGCGCTGGATGCCCGCCTCGCGCAGCGCCTTCGCGCGCTCGGCCGAGATATGCCCGACCGACGCGCAGCGCTTGAGGTTGGTCTGCTCCGACACCAGCCGCACGCCCGCCAGGTACTTCTCGAAGTCGCGCTTGGACAGCCCCTGGCCCTGCGTCACCATGCAGAAGCGGTGCGCGCCCGCCGCCTCCGCCGCGCGCGCGTGCTCGAGGATCTGCTCGGGCTCCATCATCGCGTGCATCGGCGTCTCCGCGTCCGCGAAGCGCGACTGCGCGCAGAAGCCGCAGTCCTCCGCGCAGCCGCCCGACTTCGCGTTCACCAGCGAGCACATGTCCGTCGAGTCCGCGAAGCGCTCCACGCGCGCCTGCCACGCGCGCTCGATCAGCGCCTCGATCTGTGCGTGGTCCTCGAGCTCGCCCAGCTCCAGGGCCTCCTTGCGTGTGATCAGCGGCGCCATGGACAGAAACCGTATGCGCCATGGCGGACGGCTATTCGCCGCGCCCGCGGGAGCACTGGCGGACGGCTACGGACGGCTACTCACCGCGCGCGGGGGGAGCGTGGCGGACGGCTACTGCCGGACGGTCACTGCCCGCGCCAGCGGGGGGCGCGCCGCTCCGCGAACGCGCGCATCCCCTCGCGCATGTCCTGCGAGGCGAACGACGAGCGCCGCAGCTCGATCAGCTCCGCTTCCACGTCCGCACGCAGCTCGCCCTCCGCCTGCAGCAGCGCGGCGATCACGCGCTTGTTGCCCGTCTGCGACAGCGGCGCGTTGCCCGCCAGCTCGCCCGCCAGCGCGAGCGCCGTCGCCTCGAGCTCCGCCTCCGCCGCCACGCGGTTGACCAGTCCCCACGCCAGGGCCGTCGGCGCGTCGATGTAGCTGCCCAGCAGGAACAGCTCGCGCGTGCGCGCCGCCCCGATCGCGTCGATGAAGCGACGCAGCCCCGTGTGCGAGTACACCAGCCCCAGCTTCGCCGGCGGCATGCCCAGCCTGATGTCCGCCTGCGCCACCCGCAGGTCGCACGCCAGCGCCAGCTCCAGGCCGCCGCCGATCGTGTGGCCGGGCAGCGCCGCCAGCGTCGGGCGCGGGAACGCCTGCAGCGCGTCGATCGCCAGCGTGAACGGGTGCGCCACCAGGCGCTCGGCGCGCTCTTCGAACTCGTCGTCCGGGATCTCGCCGATGTCGTAGCCCGCCGAGAACATCCCGTGCGCGCCCGTCACCAGCACGCAGCGCGCGTCCGACGACGCCGACGACAGCTCCTGCAGCGTCGCGCTGATCGCGTCCAGGATCGGGTGGTCGAGCGCGTTGCGCTTGGCCGGGTTGCAGATCGTCAGGCGCACCACCCCGTCGGCGGGCTCGTCCACGAGCAGCTTGCCGTCGGCCAGCTCGCGTGGGGGGGCGCTGGATGTCATCGCGCCGACAGGCTAGACGAGCGCCAGTCCGCGCGGCCGCGCGGGACGCGTGTGGGTGCCGCGCGCGTGCGGCGTACGCGTGGAATCCGCGCGTCGGCGCGCTCCAACGCGGCTAGTCGAGCACGACCAGCGTGTCGCCCTCGTTGACCGCCTGGCCCTCCTCGCAGCGGATCTCCGTGACAGTGCCCGCGTCCTCCGCCTCGACGGGCATCTCCATCTTCATCGACTCGAGGATCGCCACCGTGTCGCCCTCCTCGATCGTGTCGCCCACCGCGCACTCGATTTTCCATACCGTGCCGGTGATATGAGCCTCGATGTCAGTCATTCGCTCCTCCGTACGCCGCTCGCCACCACTGGACCGGCACAATAGACAGCGCCGCCGACCGATCCCCGCGCCCGCGTCCGCGCACTGTCGTCGTCGTGGCCGCCCGCGACGAGGCCGAGCGCATCGCCGCGACGCTCGCAGCGCTCGCTCGCGCGTTCCCCGGCGCGCCCATCTGGGTGGCCGACGACGGCTCCACCGACGCCACCGGCGAGCTCGCGCGCGCGGCCGGCGCGCGCGTGGTGCGCAGCGAGCGCGCCATCGGCAAGGGCGCCGCCGTCACCCGCGCAGCCCGCGAGGCCCTGCGCGACGCGCACATGCCCGGCGACGAGCCCCACGCGACCATCAACGAGCCAGAGGCGAGCACGAACGAACCTCAGGCGACCGCGCGCCATCCGGGCTCGAGATCGATCTTCGTCCTCTGCGACGGCGATCTCGGCGACTCCGCGCTCGAGCTGGCAGCGCTCGCCGACGCTGTCGCGCGCGGGGACGCCGATGTGGCCGTCGGCGCCTTTGCCACGCGCGCCGGGGGCGGCTTCGGGCTGGCGCTCGGCTTCGCGCGCTGGGCCATCCGCCGGCGCTGCCGCCTGCGGACCGTCGCCGCCATCTCCGGACAGCGCGCACTCAGCGAACGCGCGCTGCGCGACACGCTGCCGTTCGCCGACGGCTTCGGCATGGAGATCGGGATGACGATCGACGCCGTCCGCGCCGGGCATCGCGTCCTCGAGATCCAGCTCGCGCTCGCGCACCGCGCCACCGGGCGCACACCCGCCGGCTTCGCTCATCGCGCGCGCCAGCTCGCGGACTTCGCGCGCGTGTACGTCTCGCGGCGTAACCTTGCGCCGCGGCGGAGGTAGAAAGCGTGCGATGAGCGATCTCGCCCCCATGCGCGAGCAGGTGTACACCGACCCGCGGCCGAAGGAGCACTTCGACCGCTTCCACGCGCGCTCGCGCTCGCGCGAACCGGACTCGGCGTACGAGCTCACGCGTGTGCTCACCTCGTTGTACGCGTACACGTTCCTGCGCGCCCGCGCGATCTCCGTCGAGAAGGTGCCCGGCAGCGGCCCCGTGATCCTCGCGCCCAACCACTTCTCGTTCATGGACCACTTCCTCATGGGCTGCTACATCCGCCGCAAGGTGCGCTTCATGGCCAAGTCGCAGCTGTTCAAACGCCCGATGCAGTTCATCTACACCCACGGCGGCGTCTTCCCCGTGCGCCGCGGCGTGCGCGACGAGGAAACGTTCATCACCGCCAGGGCGATCCTCGCGCGCGGCGGCGCCATCACCATGTACTGCGAGGGCGGGCGCTCGCGCACAGGCAAGGTCTCCGAACAGGCCAAGCGCGGCATCGGCCGGCTGGCGCTCGAAACCGGCGCGCCGATCGTGCCGATCGCCATCTACGGCTCCTCGCACATCCGCAACTGGAAGCGCCTGCAGTTCCCCAAGGTCACCGTCCAGTACGGCGACGCCATCCGCTGGGAGCCCATCGAGGACCCCACGCGCGAGCAGCAGCAGGCGGTCGCCGACCAGGTCCTCGTCGAGATCCGCCGCCTGTACGCAGGCCTCGAACAGCATGGCCGCAAGGGCGTCCTGCGGCGCGTGCGCGAGCAGCGCCGGGCGGGGAGTGGATATGCAACCTCGTCTTGACGTCGGCGGCGTCATCCGCCGCGTCTTTCACATCTACGTCGACCAGGCGTCCGTGCTGATGCCGGCGGCCGCCGTCGTGTTCGTGTTCACCGGCATCATCGCCGCGCTGCTCGTCGCCGCCAACCCCGGGCTCGCGCTGATCGCCCTGCTCATCGACCTCGTGGCCGGCACGCTGTTCACCGGCATGGTCGTCGAGCTCGTCGCCGACGTCCAGGACGGTCGCCGCGACGCCAGCCCCGGCCAGCTGCTGCGCGCGGTCACCCCGGTGTTCGGCCAGCTGATCCTCGTCGGCATCGTCGCCGGCATCGGCATCGTCGTCGGCTTCATCCTCATCATCGTCCCCGGCCTGATCCTGATCACCGTCTGGTCGGTCGCCGCGCCCGTCGTCGTGCTCGAGAACCCCGGCGTGTTCGCAGCGCTGCGGCGCAGCCGCGAGCTCGTGCGCGGCAACGGCTGGCAGGTGTTCGGCGTGATCCTCATTCTCTACATCCTCGTCGGCGTCCTCAGCGTCATCATCGAGGGCATCGCCGAATCGGCCGGCTCGGGCGCCGGCATCGTCGTCAGGGTGGTCGTCGGCGTGCTCACCGCGCCGCTGTCCGCGCTCGCCGCGTCGGTCCTGTACTTCGAGCTGCGCGGAGCGTCAGTCGCCGGCGGTGGGGCGGGGACGGGCGGCGACGTGGTGACGGGCGGTCCCGGCGTCGGCGACTCGGGCTCGGACGCGGGCAGCGCTTTCGGCGCGTGATCGACGCATCACAGCTGCTGCGCCCGGGCCTGTTGCAGGGGGTGTCGATCCTGCTGGCCGGCGCCCCATCGTCGGACGCGGGGGCAGGCAAAGGCGCGACGGGCTCCGGGCTGGGGGAGAGCGTGGCGTCGGCGTGCGCCGGGCTGGGCGCCCGCGTGCTCGAGTGCGAGCTGAGCGCAGGCGGCGATGACGGCCAGGAGCAGACGGCCGTCGAGCGCGCGGCGCAGGAGACGGTCGACCGCGCGCTCGCGGACGCCGGCAGCGTCGCGCTGCTGGTGATCGACGCCGCGAGCGTGTTCGCCCACGCGCTCGCGGGCGCCGAGGCCGAGGCCGGGCCTGGCGGCAGCGCCGTCGGCGCGCGCGAGGCCTTGCGCGCATGCCTGGACGCGAGCTGGAACGTCACGCGCACGGTCGCCGCCGCCGCGTTCCTCCCCGACGAGCGCGGCGGACGCATCGTCTACCTGGCGCCGCCAGCCGGCAGCGGCGAGCACGCCGACGCCGCCCGTGCTGGCCTCGAGAACCTCGCGCGGACACTCTCGATCGAGTGGGCCCGGCACGCGATCACCACCGTCGCCATCGCCCCCGGCGCGAGCACTCCAGCGAGCGAGGTGGCTGCGCTGGTCGCCTACCTCGCCTCGCCCGCGGGCGCCTATTTCTCGGGCTGCCTGCTCGACCTCAGGGGTACGGCCGTGGGATGAGTACTTTCACGAGCGCCGTATAGCGATGGTCATACGGCGCTCGGAAGGTGACTGTTGCGGCAGCGGCGGGCGTCAACCCCTCAGCCGGTCATCCCCCCGAACAGCCCGCCGGTGATGTGCAGCGTCTGCCCGTGCACGTAGTTGGACCACGGCGAGCACAGGAAGAACACGCCTCCGGCCGCCTCTTCGGGCGTGGCGGGGCGGCCGAGGGGGATCAGCATGGAGGCCATCTGGCGCATCTGCTCGGGGATGCCCAGCTGGATCTTCTCGCCGTCCTTCTCCATCGTGTTCTCGTCGACCTTCGCCTGCGTCAGGCGCGTGTCGATGAAGCCGAACGCGACTGCGTTGACGTTGACTTTGAACTGGCCCCACTCCTTGGCGACCGTTTTGGTGAGGCCGACGACGGCGGCCTTGCCGGAGGAGTAGTTGGCCTGCCCGGCGTTGCCGAACGTGCCGGAGGTGGAGGACACGTTGACGATCTTGCGGAACACCTCCTTGCCTTCCTCGCGCTCCTTCTTGGCGGGCTCGCGCAGGTGCGGAGCGGCGGCGCGGATCACGCGGAACGGCACGACGGTGTGGATGTCGAGCATCGCCTGGAAATGCTCGTCGGACATCTTGTGCACGGGCGCGTCGAGCGTGTAGCCGGCGTTGTTGACGATGATGTCGATCTTGCCGAAAGAGTCGATCGCCTTCTGCACGAGCTGGTCGGGCGCGCCGGGCTTGGTGAGGTCGCCCGCGAACACGGCCGTCTCCCCGGCGATCTCCGACGCCGCCTGCTCGGCGACGTCGCCGTCGAGGTCGTTGATGAGGACCTGCGCGCCCTGCTCTGCGAGCAGCTCCGCGGTGGCGCGTCCGATCCCGCGCGCCGAGCCGGTGACGATCGCCGCCTTGCCGTCGAGTACTCCCATAGCCGTTAGGTCTCCTTGTAGTGGTAGGGGACCGGAAGTTATATACGGCCGGCGAGGATCGACATGTGCGCCGCTCGTGCCGCCGGGATGTCAACCGTGACGTGGCGGCGCGCTCCGCGCGCGCGGAGCGCGCGGCGGGCGGCTCAGCGGATGATGACGCCGAAGTCCTGCGTGTAGATGGCGCCGGCCTGGCCGTGCGCGAGCGACGCGGGCGGGTGCGGCGAGACGCCGATGCCGGTTTCGCGGTAGCGGGGGTCGAGGATGTTGGCGCGGTGCGCAGGCGAGGCCATCCACGCGGCGACGATCGCGTGCGGCGTCGCCAGGCTGAGCGTCCCCCAGGCGATGTTCTCGCCGATTTCGTAGCCGAAGCGCGAGCTCGAGATGTAGCCGACGGCGCGCATCCGCGCGAGCGGCGTGCCTCCTCCGGGCCCGCCCCGCCCGACGTGTTCGAAGTAGTCGCCGAAGGCCATGCTCTCGGTGTGCGCCTGCGCAGCGCGTCGCATCCGCATGTTGGGGCGCAGCGGGCGCTCGCCGTACGCGCGGCGTTCGCGGTTGATCAGGCACAGCGTGGCGGCGCGGATCAGGCCGAGGTTCTGCTGGGTGGGCGTCATGCCGGTGTTCTGGCACGCGCGGTGAGCGGCCGCGCTGTGGCTGGGGCTGCGCGCGCTGCGGCTGCGCGCGGCGTACGCGGGGGCGCCGCCGGCACACGCGAACGCGACCGCGCAGGCGGCCATCGCGAGGGCCGGGCAGCTGGCACGTAGACGGGCCACGTCGGGCGCATCGGACCGTCAGGACGCGCGCATGAGCGCTGCAAGAAAGTTTTGGACGGGTGTTCGATCGGGCGCACGAGCGCTCGGGCCGCGCGGCTGGGCTACAGCCCGAGCACGCGCCCGAGGATTTCGCGCATGATCTCGTCGCTGCCGCCGCCGATGGGGCCGAGGCGGGCGTCGCGGGCGGCGCGCTCGATGAAGTACTCGCGCATGTAGCCGGCGCCGCCGTGGATCTGCAGGCACGCGTCCATCAGCTCGAAGGACGCGCGCTGGGTGAGCAGCTTGGCCATGGTGACCTCCTTCAGCGGCTCCTCGCCGGCGACGAAGCGGCGCAGCGCGTCGTAGGTGACGCAGCGGCAGGTGTAGACGGAGGTGGCGAGGTCGGCGAGCTTGTGGCGGATCGCCTGGTGCCCGGTCAGCGGCCGCCCGAACGCTTGGCGCTCGCGCGCGAACTCGGCGGTGCGCTCCCACGCGATCGTCATCGCGCCGACGGCGCCGAGCGCCATCGCCAGCCGCTCCCACTGGAAGTTGGCCATGATCAGCTTGAAGCCCTCGTTCAGCTCCCCGAGCAGGTTCTCCTCGGACACGAACACGTCCTGGAAGCTGATGGTGGCGGTGTCGGACGCGTGCCAGCCGAGCTTGTCGAGCTTGGAGGAGACGACGCCCTCGCCGCGGTCGACGATCAGGAAGGAGATGCCATGATGACCGCCTTCCCTGCTGGTCTTGACGGCGGTGACGATGAAGTGCGCGCGCACGCCGTTGGTGATGTACGTCTTCTCGCCGTTCAGCACCCAGCCGCCGTCCACGCGTTCGGCGCTGGCGGCGATGGCGGCGACGTCGGAGCCGGCGCCCGGCTCGGTGATGCCGAGCGCGCCGATCAGCTCGCCACGGATGGCGGGCACGAGGTAGCGCTGCTTCTGCTCCTCGGTGCCGAACTTCCAGATCGGCGGCGTGGCGATGTTGATGTGCGCGCCGAGGCCCGCTGCGGTGCCGCCGGAGCCGATCCGCGCCATCTCCTCGCAGAGGACCGCCTCGTGCAGGTAGTCGCCGCCCTGCCCGCCGTACTCGTCTGGGTACTTCAGCCCGAGCAGCCCCTGCGCGGCGAGCTTGCCGAACAGCTCGTCCGGGAACCAGCGCTCCCGCTCCCAGAGCTCAGCGTGCGGCGCGAGCTCGCGCGCGATGAAGCCGCGCACGGACTGTCGCAGCTCTTCGTGCTCGTCGGAGAAGGGGGGAGTGGAGGGTGTCATGGCAGTCGACAGGGTAGGTCGCACGCCCACTGTCGCGAACGCTCGCGGCGAGGCTGTTCCGGTGGGCGCATGCGCCCACCGGCGGGGGCGCACATGTGCGCCCCCGAAGCACGGCCGCATGCGGCCGTGCTCCTGACGCCGCATGCGGCGCCAGGACCAACGATGATCTGACGATGGAGACGATGGAGAGGACCGATGCCGAGCCGACCGCGAAGCCGGCGCCGCGTGGGCGTGAGGGACTGGCGTCGCTCATCGACATGGTCACGATCGGGCTGCCGTATGCGTTGTTCGCGCGGCGTGCCGCACGTGGCGCGGACGGCCGCGCGCTCGGCAGGGCCGCCGGCGGGCGGTGGGGTCGTGTGTTCAACTGGGCGAGGCCGGCGCTCGACGAGCAGGTCGGCTCGCCCGGGGCATGGATCGTCGGACTGCGCACGGTCGACAGCCGCACCGGTCGGCGCGTGGCGCTGTGGCGGACGCTCGCGCTGACGCTCGCTCGCGCCGCCATCGGCGAGCTCCAGCGCCGCGCGGTCGGCGTGCGCTCGCCGGCCGTGGAGGCCGAGCACGCGACGCTGGCGCGTGAGCTGCAGGCGATCAAGGACGCCCATCCAGACGATCCCGGCGCGCGCGCCGACGCGATCAAGCGCCTCTACAGCGAGCGCGGCGGGATCGACGTCCGCTTCAACCCCCTGCGGGTCCTCGGCGGCGTCACCGCGGCGACGTTCGCCAACCGCTGGCTGCGACGCCGCCTCGCTCCGACCGTCGTCATCGTCACCGCGCGCCGCGCGCGCGAGCGGCCTCACAGCCCGTAGGAGCGGCCGATCACGTCGAGCATGATCTCGTCGGTGCCCGCGCCGATGCGGTTCAGGCGCGCGTCGCGCCACACGCGCTCGACGCCGTACTCGCGCATGTAGCCCGCGCCGCCGTGGATCTGGATGCATTCGTCCGCCACTTCGCACAGCACGCGCGAGGCGTGCAGCTTGGACATCGAGATCTCGCGCACGGGGTACTCGCCGTTGTTGAAGCGCCACGCCGTGATGTATGTCATCTGCCGCGCCGACTCGATTTTGGTGGCCATCTCCGCGAACTTGTGGCGGATCACCTGGAACTTGCCGATTTCGCGGCCGAACGCCTTGCGCTCGTGCGCGTACTGCAGCGTCCGTTCGAAGCACTTCTGCGCGCCCGCCACCATGCCCGCGGCGCCGATCAGGCGCTCGCCCTGGAGCTCCCACATGATGTGGTAGAAGCCCTTGCCCACCTGCCCCAGCACCGCCGACGCGGGCACGCGCACGTCCTGGAAGGCCAGCAGCGCCGTGTCCGAGGCGTGCATGCCGAGCTTCTCCAGGCGCTTCTCGCGGATCACGCCCGGCGCGTCCATCGGCACCAGGAACAGCGTGAAGCCGTCATAGCCGGCGTCCGTATCGGTCTTCGTCACCAGCACGATCACGTCCGCTCGGTGGCCGTTGGTGATGTACGTCTTCGAGCCGTTGATCACATAGTCGTCGCCGTCTTCGACCGCGCGCGTCTTGATCCCTTTCACGTCCGAGCCCGCGTCCGGCTCGGTGATGCCCAGGCACAGGATCTTCTCGCCCTTGATCGCCGGCACCACCCACTCCTGCTTCTGCTCCTCCGTGCCGAACGCCAGGATCGGCGGCATCGCCATGTCCGTGTGCACCGCCAGACCCATCGCCAGTCCGCCAGAGTTCGCGTTCGTGATCTCCTCCGCGAGCACCAGGCTCGTGTAGTAGTCGCCGCCCTGCCCGCCGTACTGCTCCGGCTTGTCCAGCCCCAGGAAGCCCAGTTCGCCCATCCGCGGGAACACCGAGTCGGGGAACGTCGTCTCCTCCCATTCCTCAGCGTGCGGCGCCAGCTCTTTGATCGCGAAGTTGCGGATCGACTCGCGCAGCTGTTCGTGCTCGTCGGTGAAGAGGAAGTGCTTGCGCTGGGCCTTGAAGTCGGGCTTCAGCACGCTCGCGGCGGTGGCGGCCATGGCGGCGGGTCTCCTTGCTGGATGTCGTGACCGGCCGCTGTCGCGCGCCGGTGCGTGGGGTACAGACGCTAACGTAGCGCGTTCCAAAAGTAAACAGTAGAGCTGCTTACTTCCCACGGCCTGGCTCATGGGGATAGGATGCGTGCGTGACCGCCGAGCTGGCCGCCGAGAAGGTTCTCTACGACGTCGCCGACAACGGCGTGGCGACGATCACGCTCAACGACCCCGACACGCGCAACGCGCTTTCCCCGGAGCTGCTCGGCGGGCTGATCTCCGCATTCGAGCGCGCTCGCGACGACGCCGACGTGCGCTGCGCGGTGCTCGCCTCCTCGCACGAGAAGACGTTCTCCTCCGGCGCCAGCCTCGGCGGCTTCGGCGCCGACGCGCCGCTCGTCGCCAAGCACTTCGGCTCCGAGCGCTTCGTCGGCCTGTTCAAGCTGATCGGCGCGCTCGGCAAGCCGACGCTGTGCGTCGCGCGCGGCCACGTGCTCGCGGGCGCGCTCGGCATCGCGCTGGCGTGCGATCTGATCGTCGCCTCCGAGGAGGCCACGTTCGGCACGCCTGAGATCAACGTCGGCACGTTCCCGTTCATGATCATGGCGCTCATCTACCGCAACGTCCCGCGCAAGAAGGCCAACGAGCTGCTGCTGCTGGGGGAGCGCTGGAGCGCGCAGGAGGCGCTCGCCGCCGGCATCGTCAACCGCGTCGTGCCCGATGCCGAGCTGGACGCGCTCGCCGCTGAATGGGCGGGCAAGCTTGCGGGTAAGTCTCCCGTGATCATGCGACTGGGCAAGGAGGCGATGCGCCGCCAGCTGGACATGCCGCTCGACGACGCGCTCGACTACCTGCGCGCGCAGCTCAGCCTCGCGCTCTCCACCGAGGACATCGTCGAGGGTGTCACCGCCTTCTTCGAGAAGCGCGAGCCGCAGTGGAAGGGCCGCTGATGGCCGCGCGCAAGACGCCCGCGAAGGCTCCCGCCAAGGCCGCGAGCGTGCCCGCGGCTGAGCCTGTAGCCGCGGCCGATCCCGCGGCCGCCTCGTCGCTGCTGCGGCCGCTCGTCGAGGACCTGGAAGCGCGTCGTGCGCGGATCCGGCTGGGCGGCGGCGAGCAGAAGATCGCCGAGCAGCACGCGCGCGAGAAGCTCACCGCGCGCGAGCGGATCGCGCTGCTGATCGATGACGGCACGTTCGTCGAGCTCGGCATCCACGGCACGCCGCACTCCTCGCAGCGGGCGATGGACGGCGTCGACGCGCCGGCGGACGGCGTGATCACCGGCTACGGCAAGGTCGACGGCCGCCTGACGGCCGTGTGCGCGTACGACTTCACGGTGATGGCCGGCTCGATGGGCATGACCGGCGAGTTCAAGGTCACGCGCCTGCGCGAGCTCGCCCTCACCAAGCGGATCCCGTTCGTGTGGCTGCTCGACTCCGCCGGCGCGCGCGTGCAGGAGGCCGCCGGCGCGATGTTCGCGGGCTCCGGGCACCTGTTCCGCGAGGAGGTCGTGATGAGCGGCGTGATCCCGCAGATCGCGGCGCTGATGGGCCCGTGCGCCGCCGGCACCGCATACATCCCCGGCCTCGCCGACTTCGTGCCGATGGTCAAGGGCCGCGGCTCGATGGCGCTCGCCGGCCCGCACCTCGTGCGCGCGGCGATCGGCGAGGACGTCACCCAGGAGGAGCTGGGCGGCTCGCGCGTGCACTGCCGCAAGTCGGGCGTCGGCGACATGGAGGTGGCCGACGACGAGCAGTGCATCGAGCGCATCAAGCAATACCTCTCCTTCATGCCGCAGAACTGCGAAGAGCGCCCGCCCATGCGAGCGGTTTCGGACCCGATCGACAGGCGTGGGGAGGACCTGCTGGACGTGCTGCCGGAGTCCAACCGCAAGCCGTACGACATGTACGAGGTGATCTCGAGGATCGTCGACGACGGCGAGTACTTCGACATGAAGGGCCAGTGGGCGAAGACAATCATCACCTGCTTCGCGCGCTTCGGCGGGCGCCCGGTGGGGGTCGTCGCCAACCAGCCCAAGCAGCTCGGCGGCATCCTCGACAACGACTCCGCCGACAAGGCCGCGCGCTTCGTCAACCTGTGCAACGCGTTCGCGATCCCGCTCGTGTTCATCCAGGACGTGCCCGGCTTCATGGTCGGCACCAAGGTCGAGGCCGAAGGCATCATCCGCCACGGCGCCAAGATGCTGTACGCGGTCGCCAACGCGACCGTGCCGAAGATCACCGTCATCACGCGCAAGGCCTACGGCGCCGGCTACTACGTGATGAACGGCCGCGCCTACGAGCCCGACCTGATCGTCGCCTGGCCGAGCGCCGAGATCAGCGTGATGGGCGCCGAGGGCGTCGTCGAGATCGCGTTTCGCAAGCAGGTCGAAGCGGCCGAGGATCCCGCCGCGAAGAAGGCGGAGCTGATCGAGGGCTTCCGCAAGATCTTCGACGTGTACGTCGCCGCCGGCAACGACGTGATCGACGACGTCATCGACCCGCGCGAGACGCGCGAGACGATCTGCCGGGCGCTGGAGATGTCCGCCGGCAAGAAGGTCGAGCGCCCATGGAAGCGCCATGGGGTGGTCCCCGTATGACGCGGCAAGGGGGGTGGTGCCCGAATGACACTTTTCGTTGGCCGTATAACCATGGCTATACACTCGTCGCCATGCGACACAAGGTGAGGAGCGCCGATGAGCCTCGATGACCCGGTCGTGATCACCTGCTCGATCTCGGGCGCGATCGCCAACCGCGCGCAGTGCCCCGCGATCCCGTACACCCCCGCCGAGTACGCGGCGGAGGCGCGGCGGATCGTCGACGAGGGCGGCGTGATGATCCACATCCACGCGCGCAAACCCGACGGCACGCCCAGCTACGAGGTCGAGGACTTCCAGGCGATCACAGACGCGATTCGCGAGGAGGTCGGCGACGGGGCGATCGTCAACTTCTCGACGGGCACGATCGGGGTCCCGGTTGCCAAGCGGCTCGAGTACCTCAGGGCGTGCCGCCCGGAGGTGGCGGCGCTGAACATGGGCTCGATGAACTACGCCAAGTACTCGCGGTCGAGAAAGCAGTTCGTGTTCAAGATGGTCTTCCAGAACCCGTTCGAGGAGATCGTCGAGCTGCTCGAGGCGATGAACGAGCTCGGCATCAAACCCGAGCACGAGTGCTTCGACGTCGGCCACGTGGGCAGCCTCGCGCCGCTGATCGACATGGGCGTGCTGAGGACCCCGCTGCACGTCGACTGCGTGATGGGCGTCGTCGGCGGCATCCCGCCGACGGCACGCAACCTGGCGGCGATGGTGGACAACATTCCAGAGGGCTCGCATTGGGGCGTGATCGGGATCTCGCGCGACCAATGGATGCTGATTTCAGCGGCGCTGACGCTCGGCGGCTCGATCCGCGTGGGCCTGGAGGACAACCTGTACCTGCCCGGCGGCGAGATGGCGCGCTCCAACGGCGAGCTGATCGCGAAGGCCAGGCAGATGACCGAGGACATGGGTCGCCGTCCCGCCACCGTGCAGGAGGCCCGCGCGATGCTGGCGGTCCCGCAGCGCGAGCGGAGCGCAGCGTGAGCCTGCCGCTGGAGGGCATCCGCGTCCTCGACCTCTCCCGCCTGCTGCCCGGCGGCTTCTGCTCGCTGCTGCTGGCGGACTTCGGCGCGGATGTGGTGAAGGTGGAGGACACGGGCATGGGCGACTACATCCGCTGGTCGCCCCCCTTCTACGAAGGCGCCCACAAGACCGCCGCCTCGGCGCTGTTCCTGTCGCTGAACCGCAACAAGCGCTCGATCCGCCTCGACCTCAAGAGCGAGGGCGGCCGCGAGGCGCTGCTTAGGCTGGTGCGCGAATACGACGTCGTCCTCGAGTCCTTCCGCCCCGGCGTGCTCGACCGTCTCGGCGTCGGCTACGAGCGCATGCGCGAGCAGAACCCGGGCATCGTCTACTGCGCGATCAGCGGCTACGGCCAGAGCGGACCCAAGCGCGACGCCTCCGGCCACGACATGAACTACCTTGGCCTGATCGGCCTGCTCGGGCTCACCGGCGAGCACCGCGGTGAGCCCGTCCAAGCGGCCGGGCAGATCGCCGACCTGGGCGGCGGCGCGCTGATGGCGGCGTTCGGGATCCTCGCGGCGCTGCGCGAGCGCGACGGCTCCTCACCGCAGCCAGCGGCCGCCGGGCGCGCGGCGGGCTGCGCCGGCCGGCAGGGCTCGGGCGAGGGCCAGCTCGTGGACGTGTCGATGACCGACGGCGCGCTCTCGTGGCTGGCGATGGTCGCGGCTGCGTATTTCGCCGAGGACATGGTCCCGCGCCGCGGCGATCTGCCGCTGGCCGGATCGCTGATCTGCTACCGGCCGTACGAATGCGCCGACGGCTGGGTGTCGCTGGGCGCGCTCGAGCCCAAGTTCTGGCAGGCGTGGTGCCGGGGCGTCGGCCACGAGCAGCTGATCCCCGCTCAGTTCGAGCACCCGGGCTCGGATGCGCACGCGAAGGTGCAGGAGATCTTCAGGGGCCGCTCGCGCGCGGAATGGGAGGCGTTCGCGCGCGAGCACGACTGCTGCCTGGAGCCGGTGCTGGAGCTCGACGAGGCACTGGCTTCGGAGCTCGTGCGCGAACGGGAGATGGTCGTCGAGATCGACCAGCCGGGAGCGCAGCGGCCGGTGCGTCAGCTGGGCGTGCCCGTCAAGCTGACGCGCACCCCGGGCGAGCACGCGCGGCTGCCGGGGCCGGCGCTGGGGGAGCACACCGAGGAGCTGCTGCTCGCGGCCGGCTACTCCCACGAGCAGGTCGCCGAGCTGCTGCAGTCGGGAGCGGCGGCGGGCCCGGCCGTGGCGAGCGGCGGGTCGGGCGGGGATTCATTGACCCCGACGTTTCGCGCGTGAACAGCCATCGGCCGCTACTGAAGATGAGCGAGCTCGCCGAGCGCTCGGGGGTGAGCGCCGGCACGATCCGCTACTACCTGCGCGAGGGCCTGCTGGGCGACGGCGAGGACGTGGTCAGGACCAGCCGCAACATGGCCTACTACCCGCCCGAGTACGTGCAGCGGGTCGAACTGATCAAGCGGCTGCAGGAGGAGCGGTTCATGCCGCTGCGCGTGATCCGCAGCGCGCTCGCGGAGGACCCCGACCGCTTGCGCGCGCTGATCGAGCTGGAGGACCGGATCCTGGAGCGGGCGCTGATCAGCGTCGAGGACGGCAGCCGCGTCTCGCGCAAGGGCGTCCAGGAGCGCTACGGCGTACCGCGCAACGTGCTCGCGCGCCTGGCCGAGATCGGCGTGCTGACGCCCAGCCAGCAGGGCTACGACCGCGACGACGTGAAGATCATCGAGGCGATCGCCAGCTTCCGCGCGGGCGGCTACGACGAGGCGCTCGGGTTCACCGTGTACGACACGCTGCGCTATCGCAAGGCGCTCGAGCCGCTCGTGGAGGAGGAGGTGCGGGCGCTGCTGGACCGCCTGGCGGGCGAGGTGGACGTCGAGCGCGCGCTGCAGATCGTCGCCGCCGGCTCCGAACCGCTGCGCGAGCTGATCGGAGCGATGCACTCCAAGCTGCTGCTCGCGGAGCTGCGCCGCCAGCGCGGGCGCGGCGCCGACTGATCCCCGCCGCGCCGCGGCTCCCGTTTGCGGCGGGGCGCGGGAGTTGGCATCCGGCCAGCCCCGACGAGCGTTATGCTCTGAACTGTTGACTGACCAGTCAATCTATTCTGTTGTAAAGCTCCGCCGGGAGCTGCGAGTCCGGTGTGTGCGGGAGGGGATGCGCCTGTGAGGGTAGCGGCAGTCCAGCTGAACTCCACCGCCGATCTCATCGCCAACATGGCGCACGCGGATCGCCTCACGCGGGCGGCGGCGGCCGACGGCGCGAAGCTGATCGTGCTGCCGGAGAAGTGGACGGCGATGGGCTCTGACGAGGACCAGCGCGCGGGAGCGGAGACGCTCGAGGGGGCGGCCGTCGGCTGGGCGCGCGCGATCGCGCGCGAGCTCCGCGTCGATCTCGTCGCGGGCTCGATCCTCGAGCGCGTTCCCGGCCAGGCCAAGCTGTCGAACACCTCCCTGCACGTCGATCCGCACGGCGAGGTGCTCGCGGCCTACCGCAAGGTGCACATGTTCGACGTCGAGGTCGGCGGGCGCGCGTACAGCGAGTCCGAGCTGGAGCAGCCGGGCGAGGAGATCGTCACGACGCAGACCGCCGGCGGCGTCGAGCTGGGGCTCTCGATCTGCTACGACCTGCGCTTTCCCGAGCTCTACCGGATACTCGCCGTGCGCGGAGCGCGCATCATCGCGCTGCCGGCCGCGTTCACGCTGTCGACCACGCGCGATCACTGGGAGGTGCTCGTGCGGGCGCGCGCGATCGAGAATCAGGCGTTCGTGATCGCCGCCAACCAGGTCGGCGAGCATCCCGCCGGCCAGCATTCGGGCGGGCGCTCGATGATCGTGGACCCGTGGGGGGTCGTGCTTGCGCAGGCCCCCGACCGCGAGGGACACATCGTCGCCGAGCTCGACCTCGAGCGCCAGCTCGAGGTCCGCGCGCGCCTGCCCTCGCTCGCCAACCGCCGCCCGGAGGCCTACCGCTGGCCGGTGCAGGAGACCGTATGAGCGCCGGGCGGGCACCGGCGCCGCGCGCCGCCGCGCCGGACAAGCGCCGGCTGATCCTCGACGCGGCCGTGCGCGTGTTCGCCGGCCAGGGCTTCCACGCGTGCCGCGTCTCGGACATCGCCGACGAGGCCGGCGTCGCCTACGGCCTCGTCTACCACTACTTCGCCTCCAAGGACGAGGTGCTCGACACGCTGTTCCTCGAGCGCTGGAACGTGATGCTCGAGCTGATCCGCGAGGTCGACGCGGCGTCGTCCCCGGAGGGGGAGGCGATCCCGGTCAGGGAGAAGCTCGGCGCGATCGCGTCGTTCATCATCGACAGCTACCGCCACGACCCGGACCTGATGAAGGTGATCATCGTCGAGGTCACGCGCGCGGCCAACTCGTTCGGGAACACCCACATCGCGACGATCCGCGAGGCCTACGACCTGATCGGCGGGATGATCGCCAAGGCGCAGGACGAGGGCGTGTTCAAGCCGGAGATCGAAGCGCTGTTCGCGGCGATGGCCTTCTACGGCGCGATCGAGCAGCTGCTCACCGGCTGGATCTTCGGGCTGCTGCCGCAGGACGAGGAGTACTTCGAACGCGCCAAGTGGCTGGTGGTGGAGACTGTCTGCGGCGGGCTGGAGCAATAGACTGGCGCGATCGTGCAGAACGAGATGGTCAAGCGCCTGATGTGGCAGGGCCTGATGATGGGTGTGAGCGCGCTCGCGAGCATCCTCGCCACCCGCGTCGCCGCCACCGTGTGGAGGCGCGTGTTCGACGAGGAGCCGCCCGAGTGAGCGGCCCCCAGCCACCGCCGCCGGGCGATCGATCGGGCGCCGGCGCGAACAGGGGCGAAGCGCAGAACATCGCCACGGCGATAGCGGAGGTGTCCGAGCGCGCGACGCTGCTCGTGCGCGAGGAGATCGAGCTGGCCAAGGCGGAGATGAGCGAAAAGGCGACCAAGCTCGTCAAGGGCGCCGTCGTCGGGGCCGCCGCGGGCGTGTTCTTCTTCACCGCACTCGTGTTCGCGCTGGTGGGCTGCGCGTGGCTGCTCTACTACTACCTGCCGATCGGCAACGACTTCACGTACTTCTGGGGCTTCTTTGCGATGTCCGTGATCCTGGTCGTGCTCGGCGTGCTCGCCGGGCTGGTGGCGGCGCGGGCGGTCAAAAAAGGCTCGCCACCGGTGCCCAGCATGGCGATCGAGGAAGCGCGCAAGATCCGCGAGAGCGTCGGCCCCGGCGCCGCGCCGGGCACGGCTCCCGGCGCGGGAGCCGCCCAGGGACCGGCTGGCAGCGCCCCCTATGCGGCCACCGGCGGGGGAGGCCAGAGCTAGATGGCTCAGCGCTCGCCCGCGGAGATCCGCAGCTCGATCGAGGCCAACCGCATGGAGCTCGCGGTGTCCGTGCAGCGGCTGCGCGGCGAGGTCTCGCGGCTGACCGACTGGCGCGGCCACGTCGAGCGCCACCGCACCGAAATCACCGTGGGCGCGGCCGCCGTCGGGCTGATGCTCACCGCGCGCGCGCTCCGCCGCCGCCGTCGCCGCAAGCGCTGATCAGGCGAGCAGTGCGCGCGGGATCGCGCCTACGCCGATCAGGCCGGGGCCGGTGTAGGTGCCGATCACCGGTCCCACCTCCGAGGTGAACACCGGCTCGGAGTCGAAGATCTCGCGGCAGCGGTCGATCAGGCGCTCGGACTGCTCGGGGGCCTGGATGTGCTGCACGACCCAGCCGTCGGCGCCGCTGTCGTGGAGATCCTGGGCATAGGCGACCATGCGCTCGAACGCGCGCCCGGCGGTGCGCACGCGCTCGACCGGCACGATCTCGTACTCGAGCGAAAGGATCGGCTTGATCCGCAGCGTGCCGCCCAGCCACGCCTGCGCCTTGCCTACGCGCCCGCCCCGCCGCAGGTACTCGAGCGTGTCCAGGCAGAACCAGATGCGCAGCGCCCTGCGCGCGTCGCGCGCGCGGGCGACGACGGCGTCCAGGCCGGCTCCCGAGCGTGCGGCGGCGCTCGCGGCGAGCGCCAGCAGCCCCGTGCCGCCGCAGGCGGTTTCGCCGTCGATCACCGCCACACGCTCGCCGAGGCCGCGCTCGGCGAGCAGCTCGTGGGCCTGGCGGGCCGCCTCGCAGGTGCCGGAGATGCCTCCCGCGAGGTGGATCGAGACGACGTCGCGTCCTGCGTCGAGCAACGGCTCCCACACCGCGAGGAAGTCGCCGATCGACGGCTGCGAGGTGCTCGGCAGCTCAGGATCTTCGCGCAGCCGCCGGTAGAAGCCGTCGAAGCCGTCCATCTGCAGCTCGCGCTCGGGCTCGCCCCTCCAGCCCACGTACAGGCTTACCTGGTGGATGCCCTGCGCGTCCGCGAGCGCTCGGGGGAGGTAGTTGGTGCTGTCGGTTGCGACCGCGACTTCGGGCATGCGGCGCGGGACGCTACAGCAACGCCTGCGCGAGCTCTCCCGACTCGAACATCTCGATCACGATGTCGCAGCCCCCGAGCAGCTCCCCGTCGACGAACAGCTGGGGGATCGTCGGCCAGTCGGACAGGGCCGAGAGCTCCTGGCGGATGCGCGGATCGGGCAGCACGTCGACCGCGGCGAACGGCGTGTCGAGCGCCTGCAGCGCGGCGACGGTGCGCGCGGAGAAGCCGCACGCGGGCGCGTCGGGCGTCCCCTTCATGAACAGGATCACCTTGTGCTCGGCGATCGCCTCGGCGATCGCGTCGCGGATCGGGTTGCTCTGCGCGCTGGGCGCGGGTGCTGTGGCGGGCTCGCTGCCGGACATCGGCAGTGGCTCGAAGTGGCTGCTGGGCATGGAGTGCTCCTGGCTCTCAGTGGGTGGGGGTGCTCGACGGGGTGGCGGTCTTCAGCGCGAGCGCATGGATCGCGCCGCCGATCTCGGTTCCGAAGATCGCATACACGAGGCGGTGCTGCTGGATGCGGCTGAGACCGTCGAACGCCGGCGCCGTGACGGTCGCACGAAAGTGGTCGCCGCCGCCGGTGTAGTCCTCCACGTCGGCGAGCGCTCCCGGGATCCCGGCCTCGATGCGCTGCTTTATGTCCTCTGCCGAGGGCATCGACCCCAAGGTTAGAAGGTCTGCGCGCCGGTGTCGCACACGCGCGCGGGCGGGCCGCGGCCGCCGCTATACTTTGGAAAGTCTTGCAGCCGTCCACAGGAGCGAAGCGATGATCGAGATCACCGACAAGGGTGCTGAGAAGGTGCACGAGTTCCTGGCCTCCCAACAGGCCGACGCGAGCGTCGCGGGCCTGCGCGTGGGTGTGCGCGGCGGCGGCTGCTCGGGCTTCCAGTACCAGCTGGCGTTCGACGAGCAGCGCGAGAACGACGTCGTGTTCGAGAGCCACGGCCTGAAGCTGCTGGTGGACGGCGAGAGCCTGCAGTTCGTGCGCGGATCGACGATCGACTACGAGGAAAGCCTGCAGGGCGCGGGCTTCAAGGTCAACAACCCCAACGTCGTGGCCGCCTGCGGCTGCGGGTCCTCGTTCCGCGTCGCCGAGGAGGAGCAGGTCTCCGCGGTCTGAGCGAGGGCGCGCCTCCGGGCGTGCTCTCTGGCGGTTCTTGCTCGGCGTGCGTCGCGACGCGCCCTCTGGCGCTTCATGCTGGGCGCGGTCTCCGGGCCTGCCCCGGCCGTCGCCAGCCGCGGTTTGCGGCGCGCCCACTGGGCGCGCGGTACGGGGTTGACGGCTGAGCGGCCACTGTGGTACGGTCGCCGCGACATGATGTCAAGTGGCTCATGGGGTGCGGAGCGCCCAGACCTCCGGCAATGCTCGGATTCCGCTGGGGGCGGGCTACTGCGCCCAGACGTTGTCTTGGGCCTTGACCTTGACGTAAGAGACGTTTTCTGCAAAGGTCACGGGTACAGCGTCGTCTGCTGGATACAGACGACGATGACAACTGGCTTCGGGGGCATTTGAGTCCCGAAGAGGGGATTCCGGGGTCAGTCGATCAATTCCTAGAGGGAAAAGGAGTAGTGGACAGATGAAACGGATCGGTATCGTAGGGCTGTGCCTCGCAGCCATGTTCGCGCTCAGCGCGATGGGTGCGTCGTCGGCCTTCGCAGGCGAATACGGTGTCTGCGCCAAGGCGGCGAAGTCAGGCAAAACATACCTGGGCAAGTACGAAGACAAGAACTGCACCAAAAAAGAGGCAACAGAAACCGGCGGCAAATACGAATGGGTCCCCTACCCGGGCCCGGCCGGTACGAAATGGACCTACACGTCCAAGAGCAAGACGGCCATCCTTGAAGGTGCGGCTGGCGACATCACGTGCAAGGCCAGCACGGATGCCGGTGAAGTGACTGGCGTCAAATCAGACGTGGACACCACTACGTTCACGAGCTGCATCCTGTCCGTCACCAAAGAATCGTGCCAGAACACAGCAACCAAAGGCACGATCGTCACGACGCACAACGTGACGACGCTGATCGACCACGGTGAAAAAGGCGACAGCGGCTTGGAACCGGCTGAAGGCGAAGTCTGGACTCAGTACACGGGCGAAGGCACCAAAGGCCCCGAAGGCGTGCTGGCCGAATGGGAATGCTCAGGCATCCCGTTCGTCACGAACGGCTCGCTCTCCGGTCCCACCACCGAGGACGTGAACGTCATGTCCACGAAGAGCAAGACCACATTCAACAAATCAGTTGGTGAACAGGACCTGTTGACGACGTTCTTCAACCCCTTCACCAGCAAAGTCGAAACCGGCCCGGCGATCGAGAACGTCACGGGCGAAGCAAAGCAGAGCAAGATCGAGATCAAAGCGTAGACAGCCTTGATCTGAGGGGTTGGGTGAGGGTCGCAAGATCCTCACCCCGGCCCCGATAGCACTCGTAGTCGAAGCGTGTGTGGGACGTCTTGTCCACACACGCTTCTTTTTTTGTTCGTTCCGGCCCATAGGGCGGGTCGCGGGCCGTGGCGGCGAGTTGATTGAGGGCATGCACGTGTTCCTGCTTGACAGCCTGAGACAACCCGATACACTTGACCATAGGCGCGGGGAGAATTCCGACGGGAGCGAGCGGCGTGGAGTCTCAGGGAGCAGGAGCGAGGGATACGGATGTGATGAGCGCGACTCCGCTGCGGCTACGTGGAGCGGCGGCGCCCTCCGCATACCACCGGAAGGCTTGGCGTCCGGTCATGGCGCTCGGCGCGCTGCTCGCGACGCTGCTGCTGACGAGCGCGCCGGCATCGGCGATCGAACAGCGCGGGCACGTCTACAGCCCGGGACTTTCATTCGGTGCGCCCGGCAAAGCCGCCGGCCAGTTCGAGCACGCCGCCGGGATAGCTGTTGACGACGCTACCGGCGACTTCTATGTGGCCGATCGCGGCAACAACCGTGTCCAAGAGTTCGAACCCAAGCTCGACTCCGAAGGCAAGCCGACCTTCGTGGGCGAATTCAAGGTGTCCTATCCGGTGTATGTCGCTGTGGACAACTCGACCTCGACGTCGGATCCGTCCAAAGGCGATGTGTACGTGATCGGCGCACTGGCGTCGGAAAAAAAAGAAGAACATCCTTCCGATTTCCGCGTCTACAAGTTCACCCCTACGGGCGAACCGATCACCAAACTCGCCAAGATCAAGATCAAATCGCCTGAATTCGAAGCGGAATTCGAAGGACTTGACGGCATCGCGGTCGACGCGAGCGGGTCGGTGTGGATCGACCAGGAAGAAGAAGTATTCGAGTTCAACGACGAAGAAAAGAACAAGGCCGTTGGCCATCAGGAGTTGCTGAATGACGAAGAAAACGGCGTCGAAGTGCGACCGGGCGGTCTCGCCTTGGACTCCGAAGGCCACCTCTACGCCGGGATCAACAGTGCCGAAGAAAGCATCGGCGCCTCCGCATTCGAAGAAGAACTGACCGAAGCGATTCACGAAGAAGACACGCAAGACGGGCTTGTCGAAGAAGGCGGATTCGCGGTCGCCGCCGAGCTCGATCCGGCTGCGGGGCACGTGTTGCATCCTGAGCTCGACCCCGAATACACGACCGCGATCGCCGTCAACACCGCCGAAGAACCGGCCAATCAGGTCTCCGAACTGGACGACGCCTACATCACCAACGTCGCTTCGATTGCCGGGCAGGATGCGACGACGATCGCAGCGTTCAACCCACAGCACGAACTGATCCAACGCTTCACCGCGAGCGGCCTGCAGGACGGCGACGGCATCGCGGTGGACTCCAAGACCGGCGCCCTGTACGTCTCCGATGCGGAGAACGACCGCGTCGACATCTTCGAGCTCGAACCGCGCGGGGCCCCGACCGTCGGTGCGCTATCCGTGTGTACGCTCGCAGGCGGCCCTGGCTGTCCGACCGCGCTGGACGCGACGACGCTCCGAGCGCAGGTCGACCCCGAGGGCGCAGAAACTCATTATCACTTCGAATATGGCGCCGGGTCGGGCAACTGCTCGCCCGCCACACCGTGCACCGCCACGCCTGAACAGCTCGTGGCTGGAGGGTTTGCCGGCTTCGCCGACAAGAGTGTGGAAAGCCCGGAACTGCTGGAGCTCCCGAGTGGCCTCTACCACTACAGGATCGTTGCGAAGAACGCGGAAGGCGAAGTCACGAGCTCTGAAGCGACGTTCACGATCGCCGCCGCGACGAACGGGCTGCCCGACCACCGCGCCTGGGAGCTCGTCTCCCCAGCGCAGAAGGAGGGCGCGGAAGCTGAAGCGATCACGACCGACGGAGGGGAGATCCAGGCATCCGAAGACGGCAATGCGCTCGCCTACCTCACCGATGGTCCAATCGGGTCACACGTCGGCGGCAACCGCAGCCCTGAATTCACGCAGGAGATAGCGACGATCGGCGCACGCGAATGGAGCTCGCAGGACGTGACGACGCCCAACCAGCAAGCGAGCGGCCTGTTCCCCGGTCTCGACGCGGAGTACCGGATCTTCTCTTCCGACCTGGCGCTCGCGCTGCTCCAGCCCTACCCAGGCCAGCCGGAAACCCATCTGGCCGAACCGCCGCTCTCCCCGCCGCTCACCAAAGCCGAACAAGGCCACCAGGAAAAGACTATCTATCTGCGCGCGGACGGAAGCCCCGAACTGCTTGCGGCCGCAGCCTCGCAGGCAGAGCGCGAAGATTACGCGGAAGCGAGCGAAAACGGCACCGGCTATCTGGCGCTGGTGAGCGCGCTGAACGCGCCTGGCGGCGAACCGTTCGGCGGCGGCGTCAACAACAAGGGGCAGCCCGAAGGCCTCAACCTGCCAGGGCTCGCGACCCCGGACCTCAGCCACGTCATCTTCGAGTCCCGCAGGGCCGCACCCGGCATCTATGAGTGGGGGCCGAAGGGAAGCTGCACCACCGAGGAAGAGCCGCTATGCACCGGCGGGGACATCCAGCCCGTCACCGTTCTGCCCGGCCAGACGAAACCGCTACCGCCGGAAGAAGCCAAAGGCCCCATCGAAGAGGCATCTGCCGGCGGCGCCGAAGGATGGATCCTCCGCCACGCGATCTCAGACGACGGCTCGCTCGTGTTCTGGTCCGGTGTCGACACGGCGACCAGCGTCCGCCATCTGTACGTGCGCGACACCGACACGCACGAGACGCTCCAGCTCGACAAGGTGAGCTCGGGATCGGGAGAAGACGCAAGCTTCGCGCAGTTCCAGACCGCGAGCGCCAACGGGTCGCGGGTGTTCTTCACCGACACGCAGCGACTTACCGCAGAATCCAGGGCACACGAAAACTCCCCCGACCTGTACGTCGCCGAACTGAGCGGCGGCACCTCACCGCAGGAACCGCTCACCCTCAAGCAGCTCACTGACCTGACTCCGGAGGGCGAAGGCGGCGAAAGCGCAAATGTGCAGGTCAACGAAGGCAACGGCGGAGGCGTGCTCGGCGCCAGCGAAGATGGCGCCTACGTCTACTTCGTAGCCGACGGGCGGATGGCGCCCGGGGCCGAAAACCGAGGGACCTGCGGCGCCGAACCGCCCCCCGGCGCGACGTGCGGTCTGTACGTGCGTCACTATGAAGCCGCGCTGCATAAATGGGCAAAGCCGAAGCTGGTCGCGATGCTCTCCAGCGAAGACGAGCCCGACTGGGGATCGTTCAAGGGCGGGGACCTTACCGGTATGACATCGCGGGTTTCGCCAAACGGCAACTATCTGGCGTTCATGTCTGACAGGAGCCTGACGGGATACGACAACCTCGATCGCAACGAAGCGGACGGCCGCCATGCCGACGAGGAGGTGTATCTCTACGACGCTGGCGACGGGCGCCTGACGTGCGCGTCGTGTAACCCGAGCGGCGAACGCCCGCACGGCGTGGACGATGTCGGCGCCACCGCAGAAGGAGGACAGGTGGGAGCGTCGCTGGTCATCGACCGTCCGGAAATCTGGGCCTCTGCGAACGAAGGGCTCGACCACTGGCTCGCCGGAGACATCCCCGGATGGACCAGCATCAACCACGCTCAGTACGCGCTCTACCAGTCGCGCTACCTCTCCAACGAAGGGCGGCTGTTCTTCAACAGCCCCGACCACCTCGTGCCGGCGGCGACGGGTGACGCGGCCAAGGTCTACGAGTACGAGCCCGAAGGCGTCGGCAGCTGCGAAAGCGCGGGCGGCTGCATCGGGCTGATCTCCTCCGGGAGCGACGTGAACGAATCGGCGTTCATCGACGCGAGCGAAAACGGCGATGACGTCTTCTTCGTCACGGCCAGCCGGCTCGTGCAAGAGGACAGCGACGAAAGCTACGACGTCTATGATGCGCGCGTCTGCGAACCGTCCTCGCGTTGCCTGCCGGCGCCCGCGGGCGCGCAACCGCCGTGCACAACCGAAGAGGAATGTCGGGCCGAATCGCCCATCAACTCGCCCTTCGAAATCCCCCGCAAGCGAAGCGACCTCCAGCGCGGAGAGCGTCAGCGCCCAACACGAAGTGCTCGGCGAAAAAGTCTCCCAATCGCCCAAACCGACAACGCCCAAACCGGCGGCGCTGACACGCCGGCAGAAGCTCGCCAAAGCGCTAAGCCTATGCAAACGCGAGAGGCAGAAGCGCAAGCGCGTGGCATGTGAACGGGCTGCCCGCAAGAGCTACGGAGCGAGCACGGCGAAGAAGAGCTCGGCAAACAGGAGGCGAGGATGAACCCGCGGCGCTCGCGCAAGAAGAGACTGGGCCCTTGGCTGTTGGCCGTGATGCTCCTCAGCTTGGCTCTCGCCGCGCTCTCGTCCACGCCCGCGCTCGCCGCGGAATACCCGGCGCACTGGCACCTGGAAGCGATCGCCTATCCGACGAACCTCCCGCTCGAAGGCGAAGGCGAAATCGCTGTCATCGCGAGCAACCTCGGCGCCACCCCGTTGAACGGGGCGGGAGAAACAGTCACGATCACGGATATCCTTCCGGCAGGAGTGAAAGCTACGCAGGTGACGGGCAGCAGCGCCGGCAACACCACCCGCTCGATCCTGAACCGCTACGAATTCCAGAACCCGGTCACTCACAAATTCGAAGTCAATCCGACCGGCTTCCACTGCACGCCCGCTTCGGTGACGCCGATCACGTGCACGTTCGAGCAGAAGCTTCCGCCCTTCGAACAGCTGGAAATCGACATCCATGTCAAGACCGAATTCACGAAAGCGCCGGTGTCCGAACCGGTCAACGAAGTGACGGCCGAAGGCGGCGAAGCGGCCAAGGTGACGCTGGCCCGGAACCTCAAAGTCAACGGCAAGCCCACCGAATTCGGGGTCGAACGCTACGAACTCCTCCCGGAAAAGGCGAACGGCGAACCCGACACCGAAGCGGGCTCGCACCCGTTCCAGCTCACGAGCGTGTTCAACCTGAACTCCGACTACCAGTTCATACCGGCCGAGCACGGGTTCGGAGCGACGTCTCCCGCGCTGCAGCGGAACCTCAGTTTCAAGTTGCCGCCGGGACTGATCGGCGACGCGAACGTCGTCGGCAACAAAAACGCGCCACAGCAGTGCGAAGGCGTCGCGTTCGGCGTGCTCGACGAACAGGGCATCGACTCCTGTCCGCCCGACACGGCGGTGGGCGTCGCGGCTGTGACCCTGAACGACCCGGTCACGGTCGAGTACACGACCAAGCTGGTGCCCGTGTTCAACCTCGCACCCGCCCCCGGTGAGCCGGCGCGGTTCGGATTCGCGGTGGATCATATCCCGGTCGTGCTCGACACCTCTCTTGAAACGGGAGGACAGTACGCGGTCACGGTCAGCATTCAAAACGTCTCCCAGACGATCAACATCCTCAGCAGCCGCGTGACGTTCTGGGGAGTGCCCGAGGAAGCCAGCCATAACGAAGCGCGGGGATGGGGCTGTCTGGGCTGGTTCGAAAGCTGCGAAGCGCAGAGCGTCCCGAAGCCGGCGCCGTTCCTGACGCTGCCGACATCATGCACCGGGCGCCCGACGACGACCGCGGATGTCGAATCCTGGCCGCACGAAGAAGCAAACGGCGAAGTCAGGACCAGGAACACCGACGAAAACCCCGAAAGCGAAAGCAGCTACAGATTCCCGACGGCGCTGACCGGCTGTGAACAGCTCAACTTCGCGTTCCCGGGGTCCACCCCGACGATCAGTGTCACGCCTCACACCGAAGCAGCGAACACTCCGACGGGGCTGACGGTGGACGTGCACGTGCCCCAACAGGCGAGCCTCGAAGCCGGCAAGCAGGCCGAGCCGGCGGTGAAGGACACCACCGTTGAATTTCCCAAGGGTCTCCTGCTCAACCCGTCCGCGGCGAACGGGCTGGAAGCATGCGCCGAGGGCGAACGCGAAGGCAGCGGGGGCGTTGGCTACACGGGCAACCGCGAATTCGACAAAGAACTCGAACCGGGCAACGCGACGAACACGTTCACGGAAAAACTGCCCGAACCGCTCGAACCGGGCACGAACTTCTGCCCGAACGGGTCGAAGGTCGGCGTTGTGCGCATCAAGACGCCGGACCTTCCCAACGAACTCGAAGGCGGCGTCTACCTCGCCGCGCAGACCGCGAACCCGTTCGGCTCGCTGTTTGCGATGTACATCGTTGCGCAGGACCCCGTCTCGAAGGTGCTGGTCAAGGCCGCCGGCGAACTCAGTGTCTCGCCGACGGGACAGGTCACCTCGACGTTCAAGAACACGCCGGACGCGCCGTTCGAAGACCTCGAAATCGAACTGTTCAACGGTCCGCGCGCGTCGCTGACCACCTCCGCGGTGTGCGGGTCATACAAGACCAAGGCGAGCTTCACGCCGTGGTCGACGAACCCGCAGGAACCGGAAAAGGAACCGAAGGCGTTCGCGGTGGAATCCGAACCCTTCGAAATCACCTCCGGCTGCGCCAACCCCCAGCCGTTCGCACCGTCCTTCAAAGCCGGCGTCGGCAACACCCAAGGCGGCGCCTTCACGCCGTTCACGCTCACGATCGAGGTCCCGCAGGCCGACTCGGCGCTGAAGGCGATCTCCAGCATGCAGCTGCCGGAAGGCCTGGCGGCGGTGCTCGCGTCGGTGACGCCATGCGGCGAACCGCAGGCCGCCGACGGTACCTGCGGCGCCGAAAGCGAAATCGGCACCTCGACCGCCCTCAGCGGACTCGGCAGCGACCCGTTCGCGCTGCCCGGCAAGGTCTATCTGACGGGCCCCTACGATGGCGCCCCGTTCGGCCTCTCCGCGGTGACGCAGGCGACCGCCGGTCCGTTCCACCTCGGCAAGGTCGTCGTGCGCTCGAGCATCGCCATCAACCCGACCACTGCGGCCGCCACGATCAACACCGAAGCCGCCAGGTTCATCAGCTACAAGGGCAGCGTCGAAGAATTCCCGGGGCTCCCCGAATTCATCGAAGGCGTGCCGAGCCAGATCAAGGCGCTCGACGTGAGCGTCGATCGTCCGAACTTCGAGTTCAACCCGACGAGCTGCAAGGCGCAGGCGATCACCGCCACGCTGAAGGGCGCCAGCGGCACAGAGCCCGTGTCCGCGCCCTTCCAGCCGACCAACTGCGGTGCACTGCCATTCAAACCGAAGCTGACCGCATCGGTCGTCGGGCAGGGCAGCAAAGCCAACGGCACGACCTTCGCGGTCAAGCTCGAATCCCCGGGGCTCGGTCAGGCGAACATCCACAAGGTCGATCTGACGATCCCCGCTTCGCTGCCCTCGCGCCTGACCACGATCCAGAAAGCATGTCTGGAAGCGGTCTTCAACGCCAACCCAGCCTCCTGTGATGAAGGCTCGGTGATCGGCGAAGGGGTCGTGCACACGCCCGTCTTCAAGAATCCGCTGCGCGGTCCGGCCTACCTGGTCTCCCATGGAGGCGCTGAATTCCCCGATGTCGAGTTCGTGCTGCAGGGCGAAAACGTCACGATCGTCGTGGACGGCAAGACACACATCACAAAAGGGGTCACCTACTCGAAATTCGAAACGTCTCCCGACGCGCCCTTCACGAGCTTCGAAACGATCTTCCCCGCCGGCCCGCACTCGGCGCTCACGCCCAACGTGCCGGAAAGCAAAGACTTCAACCTGTGCAAGACCACGCTGTCGCTGCCCACCGAAATAACGGCGCAGAACGGCGCGTTCATCAGCGTGACCACGCCGGTCGAAGTCACCGGCTGCAAAGGCGTGGCGGCATTCAAAGAGACGAAGGCGCAGCAGCTCGCGAAGGCGCTGAAGGCGTGCAAGAAAGACAAGAAGAAAAAGAAGCGCGTCGCGTGCGAAAAGGCGGCCCGTAAGAAGTACGGCGCCAAAGCCGCGAAGAAGGCAAAGACCAAGAAGAAGTAGCCATGGGGGCGTACTGTGCCCGCGCGAGGCGGCGTTGGAGGCGCGTGCCGGCGACAGCCGTGCTGCTGTTGCTGTCGGTAGCGCCGACGGCTCGCGCGCTCGCTCCGCCCGTCCTACCGCTGCCGCCGCGCACAGAAGCGGACGCGGCGCAGTTCGCGCTGTCGAGCGACCCGTTCGTCCAGCAGGGCGGCAAACTCTCAGAGGAAAGCCCATCTTTCGGCGAGACCGTCGCGTTGTCAGCCGATGGCAGCACCATGCTGGTCGGCGCCCCTGGCGACGATGGTGGGCGCGGCGCAGCGTGGGTCTTTACGCGCACGGGCTCGACCTGGACCCAGCAGGGGGAAGCGCTCACCGGCGGCGAAGAGAGCGGCGCGGGCGAATTCGCCAGCAGCGCGGCGCTGTCCGCCGACGGCGACACTGTGTTGATCGGCGGCGCCGGCGACGGCGGCCACGCGGGCGCGGCATGGGTGTTCACGCGCACGGACTCGACCTGGACCCAGCAGGGCGAAAAGCTCATCGGCGGCGGTGAGGTCGGCCCAGGCTGGTTCGGCCGCAGCGTGGCGCTGTCCGCCGACGGCGACACGGCGCTGATCGGCGCCTTCGACGACGACCTCTTCCAGGGCGCGGCGTGGGTGTTCACGCGTACCGACTCCACGTGGACACAGCAGGGCGAAAAGCTCGTCGGCAGCGGCGGCTGCGGCACCCCCGACCTCGGCAGCAGCGTGGCGCTGTCCGCCGACGGCGACACCGCGCTGGTGGGCGCCTCCTGGGACTGCGACGTCGGCGCGGCGTGGGTGTTCACGCGCACGGGCTTCAGCTGGACCCAGCAGGGCGAAAAGCTCAAAGGCAGCGGCGAGGTGGGCAAAGGCTTCTTCGGTGAAACCGTCGCGCTGTCCGCCGACGGCGACACAGCGCTGATGGGCGCCCCCCAGGACGACCATGACGCCGGCGCGGCGTGGGCGTTCACGCGTTCGGGCGCCACCTGGACCCAGCAGGGAGGAAAGCTCACCGGCGGCGGCGAGATCGGCGAGGGCTACTTCGGCCGCAGCGTCGCGCTCTCGGGAGAAGGCGACACGGCGCTGATCGGCGGCGGCTACGAAAACACCGGCTCCAACGGCGCCGCGTGGGTGTTCGCGCGCTCGGGCTCGGCGTGGGCACAGCAGGGCGAAAAGCTGTCCGGCAGCGGCGAGAGCACCGAAGCCGAATACGGCCTCGGCGGGGGCGGCTTCGGCAGCACCGTCGCGCTGTCCTCCGATGCGGGTGCCGCGCTGATCGGCGGCGGACACCAGAGCCGGCTGGCCGGCGCCGCGTGGGTGTTCGCCGGCGAGCCCGCGAGCCCGCCGAGCCCCGCGCAATTCGGCAGGTGCGTCAGAGTCCCCAGCGTGCCGGGCGCGCACTACCGAGGCCGCTACGCGCGCGTCAACTGCACCACGCTGGACGAAACAGGCAGGTATGAATGGTATCCGGGGGTCGACAGGACCCGCTTCACGTCCAGCCTCACGTCCGGTGGGGCGACATTCGAAACGGCCGGGCGCGCCAGGGTGGCGTGCTCGGGCGAGACGGGCGCCGGCGAATACAGCGGGAGCACCCTCACCACCGTCGCCAGCTTGGCCCTGGCCTTCACCGGATGCGAACTGCTCGGCCAGGCGTGCTCGAGCGCGCGCGCCGCGGCGGGAGAAATCGTGACGGGCCAGCTCGAAGGCGTGCTCGGCATCACACGCCGCGGTGAAACCGCCGCCAGGAACGGGATCGGCCTTTCGCTCTCACCCGCCGGCGGCGACGGATCGTTCACCGAATTCAGCTGCGGCGCCACGCAGGTGTCGATCCGTGGCGCGGTGGTCGGTTTGCTGGCGGTCAACCACATGGCGCTGTCCTCCAAGCTCAACTTCTCCGCCGCGCACGGCCGGCAGCATCCGGAAGGCTTCCTCGGGGAACCGAGTGAGGTCCTCGAAGCGTCCTTCGACGGAGGGCTGTTCGAACGGGTCGCGCTCAGGTTGAAGACGGCTCTGAGCAGCGAAGAAGCGGTGGAGGTCGACTCGGAGTTCCCGTAGCTGCGCCTGCGCTGCGGAGATTCGCGACGGTGCGCCGGCGTGGCGACCGCGCCGGGTTGGGAGCGATAGCATCTCGTCATCCGGGGTCGGTGGGGATCCCGGGGCGAAAGGGGAGAGGACATGACTCGCATCAGGATCGTGGGACTGTGCGTCGTGCTCGCATGCGCGTTCGGCGCGATCAGCGCCACAACCGCGCAGGCCGGTGAATACGGCGTATGTGTGAAAACTGAAAAGGTCGAAAAAAAATACACCGGCAAATACGAAGACAAAAACTGCACCAAAACTGAAGCGGAAGGCGAAGGCAAATACGAATGGGAGCCGTATCCCGCCGAAAGCCCCGTTAACACAAAAACTAACTGGTCATACACTGGTACCAGCAAATCCATAATAATCGAATCATTCGCAGCTGACTTCTCGTGCACCAGTAGCACAGAGGTGGGAGAGACCACGGGAGTCAAAAAGGGAAGGATCACGATTACGCTCAACGGTTGTATCAGCCGGTTGACCAAAGAAAGCTGCAACAACACAGCCACCGTTGGACAGATCGTTACGCGAGAACTCGAAACGACGCTTATCGATCACGGTGAAAAAGGTGAGGGAGGCAACGAACCACCAGAAGGCAAGGCCTGGACTGAGATCACGGCTGTGGGCGGTAAAGGCATCCAGGCGGAATTCGAATGTTTTGACGGTGAGCCGTTCTGGCTGGAAGGCTCGATCGCCGGTGTCACCACTGAGAATGTGAACACGATGTCGACGAAAGTCAAGACCACGTTCAACATAGAAGGGGGCGAACAGGATCTCCTGGCGTCGTTCGACAATCCCTTCAATCCCGAAGTCGAAACGGGTCCATGGCTCGAGAACTACACCGAAGAAGAGAAAGGCGCAAAGATCGAGATCAAAGCCTGAGAGGTCGCTCGCGGACGGGCCCGGGCCACTACCCGGGCTCGTTCGCCAACGAGCGCCACAGGTAACGGCACGCGAGCGTGCGGTGCGGGCGCCAGGGCTCGGCGAGCTTCTCCATGGCAGGTGCGTCGGGGAGGCCGTCGAGCCCGTACGCGCGTTCGATCGCGCGGCGGATGCCCAGATCGCCGACCGCCAGCACGTCCGGGCGCTCGAGGTGGAACATCAGGAACATGTGCGCCGTCCACACGCCCAGGCCCTTGACCGCCACCAGCTCCGCGATCGCCTCCTCGTCGCTCAGCTCGTCCAGGCGCTCGAGCTCCAGCTCGCCGGCGAGCACGTGCTCGGCCAGCGAGCGCAGGTAGCTGACCTTCGCGCGCGACAGCCCAGCCGCCGCGCGCAGCTCCTCGGGGTCGTCCGCCAGGATCTCCGCCGGCGTCGGCGGGCGCCCGCCGAAGCGCGCCGTCAGGCGCCCGTAGATCGCGCGTGCGGCCAGCACCGACAGCTGCTGGCCGGTGATCGAGCGCACCAGCGCTCCGTAGTGGTCCTTTGACGAGATCCCCGCCCGCCCCGGGCCGTCGCGTCCATCGTCGAGCGGGCCGATCGCGTCGATCAGCCCCGCGAGCACCGGGTCGGCGGCGCGTAGATGCGCCGTCGCCTTGCGCCTTGTCGCCGGCGTCGCGGCCTTGCGTTTGGCAGCCGGCGCCGCGGTCTTGGTCTTGGCGGCCGGTGCTGCGGCGGCGCGTCGTGGCACGCGACGCCCGCTCAGGCGGCCGGCAGCGCGGCCTCGATCGACACAGGCTCGCCGTCGAGCGCGTTCAACGCGCGCTCCAGCGACATCGCCAGGCACGTGAAGCTCGGCGTGTCGCGCACCGTGTAGCGCGACGCCTCCGTCGTGCGCAGCCGCTGCACCAGGTCCAGGAACGTGCTCGCGTCGTCGGTGTCGAACGCCACCACGAACTCCTGGTCGTCGAGGCCGAACGAGTACGTCGTGTGGTTGTCCACGCCCGGGTATTCGCGGCCGACCTCGATATGGCCCTGCATGATCCGCCAGCGCTCCTCCGCGGGCAGCGCGTACCACTCGCGCGACTTCACGAACGGGTACACGAACACGTAGCGGCCGCGAAAGCCCCGCGACACGTTGCGCTCGTCTTCCGAGTACTCCGAGCTCTTGCGCAGGCCCAGGAACGAGTGCGGGATCTGCGCCCACTGCATCAGCCCGCTCTGTGCCAGCACCACGTGGAACTCGTGGATGCGGTCCAGGTTCTCCGCCTCCGCCACCAGCAGCAGCTCCGCATCCCCGCGTGTGCCCACCAGCGAGAAGCTCTGCAGCAGGTGGCCGTCCGCGAAGTCCTCGCACGCCGCCGCGAACTCGCGCTTGTCCTGCGCGCGGCGCTCGCCGTCCAGCCGCCGCCACGCCGGGTCCAGCTTCAGGAACGTGTACTTCACGAAGCGGCGCGTGCTCACCCGGCCATTATCGCACCGGCAGGCCGCTCGCACCGCGGGGCCGCTCGCGGCGCCGACGGTCGCCCGCGGCGCCGGGCTGGCGAGCCTCGAGTCCCCGTGGCGGATAGAGTGGGGGCCGTGCGGATTGCGCTGCTGTCGCCGTACTCGTGGACCTACCCGGGTGGTGTCACCCGCCACATCGAGGCGCTCGCCGCGGAGCTCGTCGCCAGCGGGCACCAGGCGCGCATCCTCGCGCCGTTCGACCCCGACGACGCGCTCTCGCGGCGCCTGCACCGCGGCGCGCGCCCGCAGCCGCGCGCCGTGCCCGACGACTTCGTCTCGCTCGGGCGCACCATCGGCGTGCCCGCCAACGGCGCCGTCTCCAACATGGCGCTCGCCCCGCACGCCGTCTTCGCCATGCGCCGCGAGCTGCGCCACGGCGGCTACGACGTGCTGCACATCCACGAGCCCGTCGTGCCGTTCCTCTCCTGGGACGCGCTCACCAGCGTCGGGCAGCTGCCGCTCGTCGGCACCTTCCACACCTACTCCGACAATCTCCTCACCAACGGCATCGCCGCCGTTCCGCTCGGCGGCCGGCGGCGCATGAACCGCCTGCACGCGCGCATCGCCGTCTCCGAGGCCGCCGCCTGGACCGCCCGGCGCTTCTACGGCGGGCGCTACCGCATCATCCCCAACGGCGTGCACGTGCCCAACGGCGTGCACCTGCTCGACGGCGCGCCGTCGCCGCTGCGCATCCTGTTCGTCGGCCAGGCGGTCGAGCGCAAGGGCCTGCCGGTGCTGCTGCGGGCGTTCGAGGCGCTGCGCGAGGAGCTGCCTGCGACGCTCACGCTCGTCGGCGCCAGCCGCGAGGAGGTCGCCCACATGATGCTCGACGACCGCGGCGTCGACGCGCTCGGCAAGGTCTCCGAGGAGCGCAAGCTCGCAGAGCTCGCCCGCGCCGACGTGCTCTGTGCGCCCTCGCTGCACGGCGAGAGCTTCGGGATGGTGCTCACCGAGGCGTTCGCCGCCGCCACGCCCGTGCTCGCCTCCGACATCCCCGGCTACCGCGACGTGCTGCGCGACGGGCACGACGGCCTGCTCGTGCCCCCCGGCGACGCGCTCGCGCTCGCCGAGTCGCTGCGCGCGCTCGCGCTCGACCCACAGCTGCGCGCGCGCATGGCGCGCTCCGCGCGCGAGCGCGCCGAGCGCTTCGCCTGGCCGCACGTCGCCGCCGAGGTGCTCGACACCTATGAGCAGGCGCTGCACGTCGGCTCGCCCGCCACACGGCTCGGCCGGGTCGCCGTCCGCCACGGCCTCGCTCCAGCCGACCTGCTGCCGCGCATACCAGCCGAGCGGCTGCCATCGCTCGTTCCCGTCGCGCCGCCGCTCGTCGGACGCCCGCGCCGCCTGCGCACGCTGCGTCGCGCCGGCCTCGTGCTCAGCACGCTCGCCGGCGGCGCGCTCGCCGGGCTCGCGCTGCAGCGCGTCGGCGTCGCCCGCGTCGCCGCCTCGCTGGTTGCGTCAAAGCCCGGCCTCATCGCCGCCGGCGTCGGCCTCATGTGTGCCGCCATGTTCGCCCGCGCGCTCTCCTGGCACGCGATCCTCGCCGCCGCGCCCACCTGGCGCCGCGCCAAACGCCGCGACGCCATGCAGGGCACGTTCATCGGCGTGCTCATGTCCGCCACCCTGCCCGCCCGTCTCGGCGAGCCATCGCGCGCGCTGATCGTCGCGCGGCGACTCGGGCGCGCGCGCGAGACCCTGCCCATCGTGCTCGGCACGATCGTCTCGCAGACGCTGCTCAACCTGCTCGCGCTGGCCATCCTCGGCGGCGTCACGCTCTCCACCGTCAGCGCCCTCGACGGCCACGACCGCACGCTGCTGCTCGTCGCTCTCGCGCCGCTCGCCGCGCTGCTCGCGCTCGTGCTCGCGCCTGTGCTCGTGCCGCCCGCCGCGCTCTCGCGCTCCAGGCGCGCACACGCGCTGCTGAGCGCCGCGCGCCGCTCGCTGCTGCGCCTGCGCGACGGCCTGCGCGTGTTCGCCCAGCCGCGCCGCGCCGTCCTCGCCGCCGGCACCCAGCTCGGCGCGTGGGCGCTGCAGTGGCTGTCCTGCTGGCTGCTGCTGCTCGCGCTCGGGCTCGACCCGCGCGGTGGCGGCGCCGCCGCTGCCGCAGCCGTCCTGTTCGCCGTCAACGTCACCGCCGTCGTGCCCGCCACACCCGCCAACGTCGGCGTCTTCCAGGCCGCCTGTGTCGCCGTGCTCGCCGGCGTCTACCACGTCTGGACCCCCGACGCGATCGCCTACGGCATCGTCCTGCAGGCCGTCGAGCTCGCCACCGCGCTGATCATGGGCCTGCCCGCGCTCGTGAACGAGGGCCTCTCCTGGCGGGAGGTGCGCCTGCGCACCATGCACGCCGCGCCCGTCAAGCTCGCGCCGCTGCCGTCGTCGTCCGGCCTGCGCGGGAGTGTCGCGGTATCGGCCGGCGGCGATCTGGCATAGCCGGATTTGATGAGATTGTTCCAACTGCAGGAATAAGGCTGGGTAGTGGACTGCCAGGCGACAAGCAAGCAGGTCTCGGGGCTCCCGTGGCGTATGAGTCCGCCGTGGCTGCCGCGTGGGTCTACATGTTGCGTTGCTCGGACGGCTCGCTCTACACGGGTTGGAGCACCGACGTGCGCCGGCGTCTCGCCCGCCACCAGGAAGGCACCGCCAGCCGCTACACCGCCAGCCGCCGGCCGGTCGAGCTCGCGGTCGCGCTGCCGATGCCCGACCGCACCGCCGCCATGCGCGAGGAGGCACGCATCAAGCAGCTCGATCGCACCGCCAAGCTCGCGCTGATCGCCGCCTCGACGCCGGCGCAGCTGCCCGATTAGGCAACGATGGCCCACGAGCGACCCGAACCGCGCCCGATTTAGGGCATGATGGGTACATGGCCTCACGACCTCCAGCGCGCAGCGTCAAGATCTCCGACGACGAGCGGACGGGGTGGTCCTCCGATCGCCCCCGCCGCGACGGCGCACCGCCGCGGCCCGTCGATCTGACCGTCCACTGCCGCGTGCTCGCCCCCGCCGACCGGCTGCGCTACTCGCCCGGCAGCCTGCTCGTCGTCGTCAGCGCCTCGCACGCAGAGCGCGACCGCTTCCTCGACCGGCTGATCGAGGATCGCGCATCGATGCTCTCGCTCGGCAAGGTCCGCGCGCTGCTCGCCGGGCGCGTCGCCGAGGAGGAGCTCGACTCGCGCGCCGGGGAGCTCCTGCGCGCGGCCGTCGACAAGCGCCTGCAGAACCGCGAGACCGTCGTCCTCGGCGCCGACGGCCTCGATGCCGACGAGCGCGAGCCGTTCGTGCGCATCGCCGCCGCGCTCAAGCGCCCGCGCCACCTGATCCTGCTCGAGACCGCCCGCGAGCACGTGCGCGAGGAGGACCACGCCGCGCTGAACGAGCTGCGCCGCGCGCTCGACGCCGGCGAGCTCGGCGGCGAGGGCTTCCAGACCGCGCTGCGCCTCGGCGGCGGCACCGCCGACGAGGTCAAGCGGATCCTCTTCCGGCCGCCGCCGCGCGAAGACGACTGAGAGCCTGTTTCAAGATAGGCGGTGCGGTCGGGGCGTCTTGCAGGGCTTCAGTCGCCGGCGCGCCCGGCCGATGCGTCAGCCGTGAGGAGCCCAGTTCACGCTGCCCGGGTGCACGCCGCACTCCCCGCCAGCCGCCGCCAAGGCCAGTCGAGGCCCATCCACCGGACCACGCTGATCGACACCCACCTCGTGCGCGCAGAGCTCGCCAGGCTGCGCGGGCCGCGTCCCCGCACCCAGGTTCACAGCGCCGTCGTTCGCTCGACCGTCGCGCGGTAGCCGCGCCGACCGATCTCTAGCCCGCCATCGCCGGCTCATCCTCGGCTTCCACCGCGCCCTCCGGCGGGTCCTCGTCGGCGAGCTCGCCGAACAGCGACGGGTCGCGGTTGGAGCCGCGGATCAGGTCGTCGGGGGAGCCATCCGGGAGCAGCCGCCCCTGGCGCGTGCCGAAGTAGATCGCCTGCGGGTGGTGGGCGACGAGCGCCAGCGTCGACTGCTCGGGCTCCGGCGCGTAGCCGTCGGTGATGCTCATGCCGATCTGCCCGAGGCTCAGCAGCCTCTCCACCTTCAGGTGCTCCGACTGCTCGGGCACCGCCGGGTAGCCCCACGAGTAGCGGCGTCCCTGCGCGAGTGGGATCTCGAGCATGCGGCGTGCCTCGTAGTGCAGCCATTCCGCCAGTCCCTCCGCCGTCTGCACGCCGAGACCGTGCACGAACAGCTGCTCGGCGAACTCGCCTTCGGCCTCCAGCTTGGCCATCAGCTCCGTCACCTCTGAGCCGACCGTCACGGCCTGCACCGCGATCACGTCGAGCTCCTCGGGTGGCTTGCCGTCGATCGCGGGGCGGAAGAAGTCGGCCAGGCACAGGCGATCGCCCTTCGGCTGGCGCGGGCAGACGAAGCGGGTGAGCTCTGTGGTCCTGTCCTCGGGGTCGAGCACGACGATGTCGTTGCCGAGCGAGTAGCACGGGAAGAAGCCGAGCAGCGCGCGCGGGTGCAGGTAGGGTGCTCGGGCCTCCGTCCCGTCGCCCCCTTGACCGGAACGGTCGCCCTCCTGGCGCCCGTCTGTGGCCTCTTTCCACATCCGCTCCAGCCGCGGGCGGAAGTCCTCGCGCAGCAGCGTCTGCCACGCCTCGCCTTTGACGCCCCGCCCGCCCCAGTGCAGCTTGAACAGCACGTGCGTGTCGAGGTGGTGGTAGACCTCGTCGAGGTCCACCGGGATCTCGCGCACGCCCCAGAACGGCGGCGTCGGGACCGGCGCGTCCGTGCGCGCGGGCGAGCGCACGGAGTCGTCGGCGAAGTTCAGCTCCTCCACCGGCGCCTCGCCCTTCGCGCGGAACTCGGTGGCGCCGGCGAGCAGCTTCTGCACGAGCGCGCCGCGCGCGTCCGCGTCGATCAGCTGGTCCATCACCGCGAGGCCCTCGAACGCGTCCTTGCAGTAGAAGACGCCCGGCTCGTAGACCTCCTCGGAGTCTTTGCCCCCGGGGTACAGCGCGCGGTAGCCGAACGCGCGGTTGATCGCCGCGCCGCCGATCAGCACCGGGAAGGAGAGGCCCTTGGCGTGCAGCTCCTGGATGCAGGCGGGCATCTGCTTGGAGGTCGACACCAGCAGCGCGGACAGGCCGATCGCCGTCGCGTCGTGCTCCTGCGCGGCGTCCACGATCGTCTGGATCGGCACCTGCTTGCCGAGATCCACGACCGTGTAGCCGTTGTTGGTGAGGATCGTGTTGACCAGCGACTTGCCGATGTCGTGCACGTCGCCGAACACCGTCGCCAGCACGACCGTGCCCTTCGTGTAGCCCTCGATCTTGTCGAGGTATTTCTCCAGCTGCGCGACCGCGCGCTTCATCACCTCCGCCGACTGCAGCACGAACGGCAGGATCAGTTCTCCCGCGCCGAACTTGTCGCCGACCTCTTTCATCGCCGGCAGCAGCACCTCGTTGAGCGTCGGCACCGCGCCGATCTTCTGCACGCTGCGGTCGATCTGATCCTCGACCCCGTCGCGGCGGCGGCGCAGGATGTGGAAGTGCAGCGCCTCCTCCGGCTCCATCCCCTCGGTCGGGTCCGCCGCGCTCTGGCTTTCGTCTTCGGGGCCCTTGGACTCGAAGTGCTCGATGAACTTCTCGAGCGCATCCTCGCGGCGGTTGAACACGAGGTCGTCGGCCAGCTCGCGCTCCACGTCGGGGATCTCCGAGTACGGCGTGATGTGGTTGGGGTTGACCATCGCCAGGTCCAGGCCCGCCTGCACGCAGTGGTGCAGGAACACCGAGTTGAGCACCGCGCGCGCGCCGGGGGACACGCCGAAGGAGACGTTCGAGACCCCCAGCGAGGTCTTCACGTCGGGGATCTGCTCCTTGATCGCTTTGATCCCCGCGATTGTCTCGATCGCCGACGGGCGCCACTCCTCATCGCCGGTCGTCAGCGTGAACGTGAGGCAGTCGAAGATCAGCAGCTTCGGGTCCAGGCCGTGCTCCTCGCAGCACAGGTCGCGGATGCGCTTGGCGATCTCGACCTTCCTGTCGGCCGTCTTGGCCATGCCGACCTCGTCGATCGTCAGCGCGATCAGCGCCGCGCCGTGCGCGAGCGCCGCCGGCACGACGCGATCGAGCTTCGCGCGCCCCGCCTCGAGATTGACGGAGTTGACGATCGCGCGGCCGGGGATCTGCTCGAGCGCGCGTTCGATCACCTCCGGCTCGGTGGAGTCGATCTGGATCGGCGCCGGCTGCGTGAGCGAGACCTTCTTCGCGAGCAGGCGCATCTGTTCGTCCTCGTCGGTGCGCTCGGTCAGCGCCACGCACAGGTCGAGCACGTGCGCGCCGCCGGTGACCTGGTCCTCCGCGATCTGCACGAGGCCGTCGTAGTCATCGGCGAGCAGCAGCTCCTTCGCCTTGCGCGAGCCCTGCGAGTTCACGCGCTCGCCGACCATCGTCGGCGCGGGCTCCTGCGCGAGCGGCGTGGCGGCGATCATCGATGAGAGATGGGGATGGCGCGGTGCCGGACGGGGCGTGACGGTCCGGTTGCCGACGCGCTCGGCGATTGCGGCGATGTGGGCAGGGGTGGTGCCGCAGCAGCCGCCGACGATCCCCACGCCGTAGCGCTCGACGAACTCCTTCAGCGCCTCCGCCAGCGGCTCGGGCTTCTCCGGGAAGATCGTCTCGCCGTCGGGCCCCTGCAGCGGCAGGCCGGCATTGGGGATGCAGGCGACGGGGACGGGGCAGTATTCGCCGAGGAAGCGGATCGCGTCGCGCATGTCCTCCGGGCCGGTCGAGCAGTTCAGGCCGATCACGTCGACCTTCAGCGCCTCCAGCGTTGTGAGCACCGCCGAGATGTCGGTGCCGAGCAGCATCTTGCCGCCGTTGGGCAGCAGCGACACGGAGGTGTGGATCGGCAGCGTGCGCCCGGTGCTCTTGAACGCCGCGCGCGCGCCGAACACGGCGGCCTTGACCTCGAGGATGTCCTGCGCGGTCTCGATGATGATCAGGTCGGCGCCGCCGTCGATCAGGCCCTCGGCCTGCTCGGTGAAGACCTCGACCAGCTCGCCGAAGCGGATCTGCCCGAGCGAGGGATCCTCGGAAGCTGGCAGGTAGCCGGTCGGCCCGATCGAGCCGGCGACGTAGCGGCTGGAGCCCGCGGCCTTGCGCGCGATCTCCGCGGCCTTGGTGTTGATCTCGACGGTGTAGTCCGCGAGGCCCCACTCGCCGAGCTTGATGCGCGAGCCCTGGAAGGTGTCTGTCTCCACGACCTCTGCGCCCGCGTCGAGCATCGAGGCGTGCACGCCCTCGATCACGTCCGGCCGGTTGAGCACCAGCGCCTCGTGGCACTTGCCCGGCAGGCCGCCGTAGTCCTCGCTGGTCAGGTCGAACTGCTCGAGCGTCGCGCCCATGCCGCCGTCGTAGACGACGACGCGCTCGGAGATCGCCTGCAGGTAGTCGCGCTCTGGCATGCAGGCAATGCTAGTGCGAGTAGAGCGCGAAGAAGTCCCGGTCGTCCGGTTCGAGGTAGCGGGTGGCGGGGCGTTCCATGCCTTCCAGCAGCTTGCTGGGGTCTTCCGCGCCCGGGGCGCCATACGTGATGAACGTGACCCAGTAGGAGTTGATGTCGAGCTCCATCGCGCGGATCGCGCCGGCGCGCACCAGCGCCCGCGCAAGGTTTTCGACCGTCTGGTCTTCGCCGGCGGCGTAGATCAGGTTGCCATGCCTGTCGACTCCGATGGCCGAGCGCCACACGAGCACGGCGTTTGCAACCGTCGCGCCCCATTCGGAGGTGTTGGCGATGTTCGGGCTGAGCTTGCCTTCTTCGACGATCAGGGGGAGGTTCTGGCGCGCGAACGACACGCCCTGCGGGATCGTCGAGCCGTAGCGCCAGTCGACAACGTCGACACGCCCGTTCGCGTAGCCGACGAGCGTGCCCTGGCCGTCGCGCATGGGGGCGTACGTATGTCCGTTGACGGCGAAGCCGCCGTGCGAGTCACCGAGCTTGAAGCCGCTGTTGAACGTCGCGAGCAGCTTCGGGCGCTGTGTCGCGGGCACGTCCATCGAGCCGCGCGGAATCGGCACCGACGGCTCGAGTCGTCCGGGGTGCAGCGCGAGCGTGGTGCGTTTGGTGTCGATCCACGCGAGGCCCGCGACGACGCGGGGATATTCGGGCTGATCGCGCAGCGTGGTCACCAGGATCGGCGGTTCGCCGGCGAGGCTGGGGCGGGTGGCGTGCCAGACGCCCTCGCCGGGTAGGGCGGGGTGGATCAGGGGTCGGACGCGGGCTGGGCGATCCTCCGGGCTGACCGCCACGCGGGGGGCGCTCGCGCCATAGCCGACCTTGGGCAGGGCGCGCAGCGCCGGCCCGCCCTTGCTGGGCGCCGTCAGCGTGTAGTAGATCGACTCGACGCGTGCCACCAGCCCGGCGGCGCCGTTGTCGCGCAGCCACTCGACGCTGCGGATGCCGAGGCTCGAGTTGGACGGTTCGCTCATCGTCCCCCAGTAGGAGAGGACGGCGGGAAGCAGCGCGATGAGCGCCGCGACGAGCGCCATGCGCCGCAGTCGCGCGAGCAGGGGGACGGAGTGGCGGGGCTCCCGACGGGTGCTCGCGGGCGTGCGTCTGCTGCTCGCGGCGGCATCGAGTCCCATGTGAGGAATGTAGTCACACTTTCGCGCGCGCAAGCGCGGCTGTCGACGAATCTAAGTGAACTCTCACTGAGAATAGTCTCACATAAGTATCTGTGTGCTTTATGAGGGTGAAAGGGTTGTGGTGTGGAATCCTTGCGTCGCGTTTACCGGCAGCCCGGTGCTGCCACCTTTCACCTAAATTACCGGAGGTCGGACGATCGCTGCGCTCAAAGCACTGGCTGAGGACACGTCGGTCCCTGGGCTCACTCTCCGCGAGGTCTCGGCGCTCGCGCACGCTGAGCCGTCTGCCCGCGCCCGGCGGTCCGCTGCGAGCTCCTACCGCGCGGTGCTGCGCGCATGCCGGCCGCGCCAGTGGAGCAAGAACCTGCTCGTGTTCGCGGCTCCCGCCGCGGCCGGGTGGATCGACCGGCCGGGAATCGCCGCCGAGGCCGCCGGCGCGCTCGTGGTCCTGTGCATGATCTCCAGCGCCACCTACCTGGTCAACGACGTACGCGACCGCGAGCAGGACCGCGAGCATCCGCGCAAGCGCCTGCGGCCGGTGGCGGCGGGCGAGCTTTCGCCGCGCGCGGCGCTGTGGACGGCAGGGGCGCTCGCCGCCTCGGGAGTCGCGCTCGCAACCGTGCTCGCCCCCGGCCTGGGGGTGCTCGCGTGCGGCTATCTGGCGTTGACGGCGAGCTACTCGCTGTGGCTGCGGCGGGTGGTCGTGCTCGACATCCTGGTCGTCGCCACCGGGTTCGTGATCCGCGCGTTGGCGGGCGGCGTGGCGACCGACATCTATCTCTCGCGCTGGTTCGTCATCGTGACGGCATGCTGTGCCGTGTTCCTCGTCGCCGCCAAGCGCTTCGCCGAGCTGCGCGCGCATTCCGGGGCCGGTCCCGCGCGCGCGACGCTGCGCCGCTACTCGCTGGGGCGGCTGCGTTTGACCCTTGCCGCGTCCGCGATGGCCGCGAGCGTGGCGTACACATCGTGGGCGTTCACGCGACCGGATCACATCGTCTGGTACGGCCTGTCGATCGTCCCGCTCGTACTGTGGCTCGGACGCTACTCGACGCTCATCGGCAGGGGCGGCGGCCAGGCGCCTGAGGAACTGATTCTGCGCGATCGGGCGCTGCTCGTGCTCGGCGCGGCGTGGGGCGTGCTCTTCCTCGGCGGCGTGTATGTCGGTCCGTGAGTTGAGCACGCGCCAGCCGCCGGTGGCCGCGGTGCGATCGCTGAGCGGATGGGGGCGCACGTCACGGAGCAACTGCCGGGTTCTCGCGCCGAGCGGTGTCCTCGACGTGCTCGAAGCGCTGGCCTACCGCGGCGGCGAGACCGGTGTAATCGCACGCGGCGCCGGGCGCAGCTACGGCGACGCGGCTCAGAACGACGGCGGCACGGTGCTCGACATGACGGGCCTGGACCGGGTCGTGTCGATCGACGCGCAGGGCCTGGAGGTCAGGGCGCAGGCCGGCGCGACGATCGCGCAGCTGCTGGCGCGTCTGGCCGCGCACGGCCTGACGCTGCCGGTGCTCCCGGGCACGCGGCATGTGACGCTCGCGGGAGCGATCGCAAGCGACATCCACGGCAAGAACCACCACTGCGACGGCGGCTTCGCCCGGCACGTCGCCTCGATGTCACTGTGCACGCCGGCGGGGGAGGTCATGGAGCTCACGCCCGAGGGGGACCCGGACCTGTTCTTCGCGACGCTGGGAGGCATGGGGCTGACAGGCGTGGTCGTCGAGGCGAGCGTGCGCGTCGAGCCGCTGCCGTCCCCGTGGGTCGCGGCGGACACCGATCGCACGAACGACCTCGAGCAGACGCTGGCGCTGATGAGCGGCGAGGAGCGCCACCGCTACTCGGTGGCCTGGCTCGACCTCCTGGCGGACGGCGCGAAGATGGGTCGGGCGATCGTCAGCCGTGCCGACCCGCTGCCGGCGGACGAGCTCACCCCCCCAAGTCGAGGACGTCGTGCCGCTGGCGCCGGGTACCCGGGGACGCTGTCGCGACGCCCGGCACTGGAGGTTCCCCGCGGCTTTCCCCGGATGCTCCTGCGCCCGGCGAGCGTGCGCGCCTTCAATGCGCTGCACTGGTCGGCGGCGCCGCATCGCGAGCGCGGCCGCCCGCTCGCGCTCGCGCCCTACTTCTTCCCGCTGGACGTCGTCGGCGGATGGAACCGGCTCTACGGCTCCGCCGGCCTGATCCAGTACCAGTTCGTGATCCCGACCGGGGGGGAGGGCGCGCTCGAGCGCTGCTTCCAGCTGATCCGCGCGCGTCGCCTGCCCGTCTACCTCGCGGTCTTCAAGCGCCTGGGGGCGGCATCTGGCGGGCCGCTCTCCTTCCCGTTGGAGGGCTGGACGCTGGCGATGGACATCCCGGCGGCTGCCCACGGACTGCGCGCGACGCTGGACGAGCTGGACGAGCTGGTCGCGGGTGCCGGCGGGCGGGTGTACCTGAGCAAGGACGCGCGCATGCGCCGCGAGACGCTGAACGCGATGTACCCCCAGCTCGATCGCTTCCACGCGCAGCGGGCGAGGGTCGATCCGCAGGGCGTCCTGCGCTCGGATCTCGCCTCGCGCCTCGGTCTATGCGGGGCGCAGGCATGAGCACGGGCGCCGGCGGACGGCGTGTGCTCGTGCTCGGCGGCAGCTCCGAGATCGCCGTGGCGATCGTTCGCGAGCTGCAGACCCGGGCCCCGCGCGAGGTCGCGCTCGTGGGACGGGACGCGGCGGCGCTCGGCGTCGCAGCCGAGGCGCTCGGCGCCGCCGGCTGCCCTCGCGTGATCGCGTTCGAGCTCGACGCGTTGGACATCTATCGCCACGAGGAGGTGCTGGAGCGGGTGTTCCGGGAGCTCGGCGGCGCCGACATCGTGATCCTCGCCGTCGGCGTGCTCGGCGAGCGCGGCGGCCTGCCGGCGGACATCCCCGCGGCGGCGAAGGTGCTCCAGGTCAACCTCGCGGGAGCCGGCTCGCTGATGATGCACGCGGCCAGGCGCCTGCGCGACGGGCCGGGTGGGACGATCGTCGTGCTGTCCTCGGTGGCGGCCGAGCGGCCAAGGCGCGCAAACGCAGTCTACGGCGCGTCCAAGGCCGGTCTCGACTCGCTCGCGCACGCGCTCGCAGACGACCTGCACGAGCACGGCGTGCGCGTGCTGGTGGTCCGCCCGGGATTCGTCGAGACCAGGATGACGCGCGGCCTGCCCGCGGCGCCGCTGGCGAGCACGCCGCAGGCGGTCGCCGCCGTGGTGGTGAACGGGCTCGACCGGGGCGCGCAAACCGTCTGGGCGCCGCGCTCTCTACGCTGGCTGATGCTCGCGATGAAGCTCGTTCCTCGCTCCATCTTTCGCAGGATCAGGCAATGAGCGCCACACGCCCGTCGCGCCCATCGTCGCGCCACCCGCGCCAACCGCTCACCGAGCTCGCTCCGCCTCCGGCCGACCTCGGCGCGCTGCGCGCCCGGCGTCGCCAGGCGCGACGCAGGCGCAGGCTCGCGCGGGTGGACGTGGGGCTCGGCGTGGCTGGCGCGATCGTGCTGCTGATCGTGAGCCCCGGCCTCGCCATCACAGGCCTGGTCGCCGCGCTCGTGCTCGCCGTGTGCGGCATCTCGAGTCTCGTGCAGCGGCGCATGCGCGGGCGGGACCGTGCACGTCGGTGAGAACCCGCTCAGAGAGCTCATGGCCGGCATGGCGGCGCCGATGGTCTGGGCGTAACCACGACGAAGGGAGTGACGATGAGCATCGGTGCTATCGGGGGCGTGAGCCCCGTCCAGAGCAATGCTGCTGTCAGCAGTGCCGCCAAGCCGGAGTCCGGCGAGGTCCCGGGGGCGCCCGATCACGACGGCGACTCGGACAACTCGGGTGCGAGCGCGGCGCAGGCCAGCGCTTCCGTGACGACGGGTGCCGGACGCGTGAACGTCAAGGCCTAGCGCGAGGCCGGATCCCCACCATCGGGTACCGCGGGAAGGACAGCACAGGCATGGGCCGCGGGCGGGCGCAGGATCCGCTCGCGGCTCGCGCGCCTCAGGGAATGAACGCCACGATGTGACAGCTCTCACGTCGCACTGATCTGATGCTTAGCTACGTGCGGAAGGCTGGAGCAACAATGTCAGGGGCAGGAAAACGCCCGCTCATTCGGCGCTTGGCGCTGGCGCTGGCCGCGGTAGTGATCGCCGCCGCGATTGCGGCGGCCACGCTCGGCGCGGATCCCGGCCCGGCGCGGCGGGCGTCCGTGCTCCCCGCGGCCGCTGGGAGCCACGCGGCTGGCGCCGGCGCGGCGTCGGGACCTGCGCCCTCCGCGTGCGGGCCGGCGAGCGCGGCTGCGGTCGCGAGCGTCGACGCCACCGTGGCACGGGGGATCTACGCGGGCGAGCTGCGCAGCAGGGAGGTGAGCGCGGACGTCGCACACATCACCGGCTCGCAGGCGCTGCTGAGCGCGCTGGCGAGCGGCAACGAAGCGGCGGCCTACTCCGCGGTGCACACGATCGTCTACACGCCTCACTGGCACATCGTGCGGCTGCGAGTCGTGAAGGGTGGCCGCGTGCTGGCCGACGTCGGCGGCCCGGACATCATCGCGCCGGTGTCCGGGACGCTGCGCTGGCACGGCAGGACGGTGGGAACGTATGTGATGTCGGTCCAGGACGACCTCGGCTACGTGAAGCTCGTGAGCCGCTTCATCGGCGTGCCCGTCGACCTGTACAGGAACGGCTCCTTCCTGATGGGCACGCTGCAGCCCGCGCCGCCGTCCAAGCTGAGCACCGGCGCGACGCTCACGGTCGCCGGCAACGCCTATTACGACTACGCCTTCAACGCCGGCGCCTTCCCCAGCGGCGCGCTGCGAGTGGCGCTGCTCGTTCCACGTCCCACGGGCGCCGTCGCGGCCACGAGCTGCTACTCCGTGCAGCTGGCGACATGGGGAACCATCGCGATGCACATCGCGGCCCGGTTGCACCCGCTGCCGGCTCACTACCCGGAACTCGTCGACATCCTGCGCGGCGCAACCGGCGGCCTTGCGTACGTGCGCTCGGGCTCGACGCGGCTTGCGGGCGGCGCGGGGCCGGCGCGAATCCCCCACCAGGGGATCGTGAAATACGTCGGTCGCTCGTGGAGGGTCTTCTCGTGGGAGCCGGCGCCACCGGCCCGGGTCTACGTGCTCATGCCGCAGGGCTGAGCGGTATCGGCCCGGCGCATATGCGAACGCGCAGATGCGGCAGGCGCATAGATGGGGTGTTCACCCCATTCGCAGAGCACATGGCGTATGCGAGCCTGCGGAGCATGAACTTCGACCAAGGAGGAACCATGCTGACCGTGACGCGAGCAGTGGAACATGACAGTGTCGAGCTCGACGGTGTGCTCCAGCTGCGGCGCCGTCCTATCCGTGTGATGGTCGTGGACGATCATCCCGCCGTTCGGCTGGGGCTGGTGCAGCTGTTGGAGGGCCAGCGCGACTTCGGCGTCGACGCGGTGTGCGTCGATGCCGAGAGCGCCGTCGCCGAGGCGGAGTCGCTGAGCGTCGACGTGGCGGTCGTCGACTATCACCTCGGCGGGCGCAACGGCCTGTGGGCATGCCGGCGGCTGAAGCGAATGGCGGCGCCGCCCCGCGTGATCATCTACTCGGCGTTCGCCAACGACCAGCTCGCCGTCTGCTGCGCGGTGGCCGGAGCCGACGCCGTGCTCAACAAGGGAGGTCTCGGCTCGGAGCTCTGCGACGCGGTGAGAGCCGTCGATCGGGGCAGGCGCCTGCTGCCGAAGCCGTCCCCGCCGATCGCCGACATGCTGCGCAGCAGGCTGGACGAAGCAGAGCAGCCGATCTTCGGAATGCTGATGGCGGGCATACCGCGCCTGGAGATCGGCCTGACGTTGGGCATGCCCGTGCCCGAGCTGTCCGCTCGCGAAGCCGCGATGCTGCGCAAGCTCGAGGTGCTGCCCGGCGAGGTGTCCGAGCCCGCTTCCCCCGCCCCGAGGAGCGGGCGGGCGATGCGGGCCCATCCAGTCGACGAGATGGTGCGCGCGCAGCCAGGCGGCCGGCCGGCCGCGACGACGCTCATGTCGCGGGTGCAGTCCTACCTGCATGTGGAGCGCTGCTAGGTGGAGCATGTGCGCTACCGCTCGCTGCGTCAGCGGCTCGTTGTGGGCAACGCCGTGCTGCTGATCGCGGCGTGCCTGCTGACAGCGGTGATTCTGGCGCCGCGCAAGCTCTCCTCGCCAGAGCTGGACGAGGCGGGCATCCTGGTGGTGGCGCTCGCCTCGGTGACGGTGATCAACGTGGTAGTGGTGCACCGCTTTCTCGCGCCGCTGCAGGCGCTGACGGCACTCGCTCGCCGGGTCGACCTCGCCAAGCCGGGACAGAGGATCCCTGACGCGCGAGCGACGTCGGAGGCGGGCGAGCTTGCGGTGACGTTCAACGAGATGCTCGCGCGGCTGGAATCGGAGCGGCGAGACGCGGCGCGGCGCATCGTCGACGCGCACGAGTCCGAACGGCTGCGCATCGCCCAGGAACTGCACGATGAGGTCGGACAGACGTTGACCGCTGTGCTGCTCCAGCTGAGCCGCCTGCAGGAGCGTCTGCCTGCCGACCTGAGTACAGAACTGAACGAGGCGCAGGATGCGGCGCGCGCGAGCCTCGAGGATGTCAGGCGCATCGCGACCGACCTGCGGCCCGAGGCGCTCAGGGATCTCGGGCTGGCGAGCGCGCTCGCGGCGCTCAGCGATGGCTTCGGGCGGCGTGCGGGGCTGCGCGTCGACCGGCAGATCCAGACGCCGATGCCGCAGCTCAGCGGCGAAGCCGAGCTGGCTGTGTATCGGATCGCCCAGGAGGCGCTGACGAACGTGGCGCGCCACGCCGGCTCGGACACGGCGAAGCTGACAGTCGCGGCCGACGCCCGGCGGCTCACGCTCACCGTCCGCGACAGTGGTCGCGGCCTGCCGAACGGGTGTGCGACGGATGGCAACGGGATGCGCGGAATGCAGGAGCGCGCGGGACTGATCGGCGGCGACCTCACGATCGAGAAGCCGCTGGACGGGTCGGGAACGGAGCTGCGCCTCGAGCTGCCGCTGAACGGTGCGTCGTGTCAGCTCTGAAGACGAGGATCCTGCTCGCCGACGACCACGCTCTGGTGCGACGCGGGCTGCGCCTGATCCTCGACGCCCAGCCCGACCTGGAGGTGCTCGCCGAAGCCAGCGACGGCGCCGAGGCCGTCCAGCTTGCACTGAGCACCGACGTCGATCTGGCGATCCTCGACATCTCGATGCCTCGCATGACCGGGCTGCAGGCCACGCGAGAGCTCCAGCAGCGCCGACCGGATCTGCGCATCCTGATCCTCTCGATGCACGAGAGCGAGCAGTACCTCTACGAGGCGCTCAGGGCAGGGGCGTCGGGCTACGTCGTCAAGCGGGTCGCCGACCGCGACCTCGTGGAGGCATGCCGCGCGACCGTGCGTGGAGAGCCGTTTCTGTACCCCGGCGCGGTCACGGCTCTGATCAACGACTTTCTGCGGCGCGCACGCAACGGCGAGGCGCCGCGCGACCCGCTGACCGCGCGCGAGACGGAAGTCGTGAAGCTCGTTGCGGAGAGCTACACCAACCGCCAGATCGCCGAGGCGCTGACGATCAGCGAGAAGACCGTCGACCGCCACCGCGCGAACATCCTCGAGAAGCTCGGCATGCGCGACCGCGTCGAGCTGACTCGCTATGCGATCCGCAACGGCCTCGTCGAGGCCTGAGCGGCGCTGAGCACCGCCCCAGCACCCTTCGGGCAGGCCGCCTGCCCGGCGCGGCCGGCACGCGATTGCACCGCCGGGACGCCGGCTTCGGTTAACCGTCGAACAATTCAGAGACCCCGCTCGCGAGCGTGCACACTCGCGGCGACGGCCAAAGCTAGAAGGGGGATCCGACTATGACACCGCAGTTGCTGCTCGAGACACCTGTTGGAGGCCAGGTCGAGGAGACGATACGCGCGCGACCCGGCGAGCCGGCGCGGGAGACGGCAGCCGGCGGCGCGCGGATCACACGCGAAGCCGGGGCCAGGCAGCCGCTCGTCGCGGTCGTCGGCCTCGGCTACGCGGGCCTGCCGAGCGCGATCGCGCTGCGCCGCGCGGGCTTTCGGATCGTGGGGATCGACACCTCCGCGAACCGCCTGAGCGACATCCGTAGCGGCCAGGCCGAGCTGACGGGAGCCGATCTGCTGGACCTGCGCGCGCACCTCCGCGACGAGGACTTCGCGCTGACCGGCGAGCTCGACGCGGTGCAGGCGGCGGACCGGGTACTGATCTGCGTGCCCACCACCGTCGGCCCGCACGGGCAGCCGAGCTGCGAGGCGCTCGCGCGCACGTGCGAGGCGATCGTGCGAAACGCGCGCACGGGGCAGACGCTTGTGCTGGCGTCCACCTCGCACGTGGGGAGCACGCGCGAGCTGCTCGTCGAACCGCTCGCCGAGCGCGGCCTGTGCGTCGGCGAGGACGTGTTCGTGGCGTTCTCGCCCGAGCGCATTGACCCGGGCGCCGCTGCCGGCGAGCTCCCGCAGGGCCCGCGCGTGGTGGGCGCCGTGACCGAGACCTGCTTCGCCCACGCGGCGGAGCTCCTGCGCCCCCTCGGCCGGGAGCTGCACCGCGTCTCCTCGCCCGCGGCCGCGGAGATGGTCAAGCTGTACGAGAGCAGCTTCCGCGCCGTCAACGTCGCGCTCGCGTTCGAGATGGCCGATGTCTGCAGAACGCACGCGCTCGACCCGATCGAGGTCACCGACGCCGCCGCCACCAAGCCGCACGGCTTCTTGGCGCACTATCCCTCTGCCGGCGTCGGCGGCCATGCCGTCGGTGTGGACCCGCACCATCTGCTCGCGCCGCTGCGCGAGCGCGGGCGCCCGTCGGCGCTCGTCGAGGACGCCATGCGCACCGTCGCCGACCGCCCGCGCCGCGTCGCCCAGCGCGCGCACGAGCTGCTGTTGCGATCCGGACGGCACCTGCGCGACGTGCGCGTGCTCGTCGTCGGCGTCACCTACAAGCCCGGCGTCGCCGACTGCGCCCACGCGCCCGCCGTCGAGATCATCTCGCGCCTGCAGGCCGAGGGCGTGCAGGTCGACTTCCACGACCCGCTCGTGCGAGCGCTGCGCGTCGACGGCGAGCCGATGTACGGCGTCGACCCCGACCCCCGGCGCGACGCCTCCGGCTTCGGGCCCGAAGACTACGAGCTGGCGATCGTCGTCGCGGTACAGCCCGGCTACGACTACGGCTGGCTGCGGCGCTGCCCGCAGGTGCTCGACTGCACCTACCGGCAGCGCACCGGCCGCCGTCACTTCCTGGTCTGAAGGAGCCGCGAGACAGCTTGCCGGGGTGCGTGGCCGCGGGGGCCGCGCACCCCGGTCGGGCCCTACTTGATGAACAGCATCTCCGCGTACTTGGGGAGGGGCCAGAGGTCGTCGGCGACGAGCTTCTCCAGGCGGTCTGCCACCTCGCGGACGTCTTCCATCGCGGTGATGACGGTGTCGCGCATGTAGACGGCCTCCTTCTGCGCGGAGTCCTCGGGGTGATTCTCGTCGAGGTTCGCGTCCTCGAGCTTGACGAGCGCGAAGTGCAGCTCCTTGACCACCGGCTCGATCTCCGCGATCAGCTCGTCGAGGCCGGTCTCGCGCAGTTCGTTCAGATAGCGGACAGACGCCGGCAGCAGCATCGTGCGCGCGATCGCAGCCGCGGTCTCGGCCTCGATGTTGATGTTCGTGGCGTACTGCTCGGTGAACACCTCCTGGCGCGACTCGAGCTCGCGCTTGGAGAGCACTTTGTACTTTTTGAATGCGGCGACGGTCTGTTTCTCTGTCAGCCACGGCAGCGCGTCGGGCGTCGTCTTGAGGTTGGCGAGGCCGCGCTTCTCGGCCTCCTTGTGCCACGCCTCGGAGTAGCCGTCGCCGTCGAAGACGATCTGCTTGTTGTTCGCCCATACGTCCTTGACGACGCTCGTGACCGCTTTCTCGAGCGTCGCGCCCGAGCCTTTGAGCGCGGTCTTGAGCTTCTCGGTCAGCTCGTCGACGGACTCCGCCACGATCGTGTTGAGCACCGTGTTGGGGAACGCCGGCGAGGAGCTCGAGCCGAGCGCGCGGAACTCGAACTTGTTGCCGGTGAACGCGAACGGGCTGGTGCGGTTGCGGTCGCCGCCGTGCAGCGGCAGTGGCGGCAGCACCGGCGTGCCCAGACCGAGGAACGAGCCGGGCTTGGAGGGCTGGACTTTGCCAGCGGCGATCGCGCCGAAGACCTTCTCCAGCTCGGCGCCGAGGAAGATCGAGATGATCGCCGGCGGCGCCTCGTTGGCGCCCAGGCGGTGATCCTGGCCGGCGCTCGCGATCGAGGCCCGCAGCAGCGCCTGGTGCTTGTTGACGGCCTGGATGACCGCCGCGCAGAAGAACAGGAACTGCAGGTTCTCCGCCGGCGTGTCGCCCGGGTCGAGCAGGTTCAGGCCGGTGTCGGTGCCCATCGACCAGTTGTTGTGCTTGCCCGAGCCGTTGACGCCGGCGAACGGCTTCTCGTGCAGCAGGCACACCAGGCCGTAGCGGCGCGCGGTGTTCTGCATGATCTGCATCGTGATCATCTGGTGGTCGGCGCCGACGTTCGAGTTCTCGAAGATCGGGGCGACCTCGTACTGGTTGGGCGCGACCTCGTTGTGGCGCGTCTTGATCGGCACGCCGAGCTTGGCCAGCTCGAGCTCGACCTCGAGCATGTACGCGAGGATGCGCTCGGGGATCGAGCCGAAGTAGTGGTCGTCGAGCTCGTGGCCCTTGGGGGGCTTGGCGCCGAACAGCGTGCGTCCGGTCGTCAACAGGTCGGGGCGCTCGAAGTAGTACTGCTCGTCGATCAGGAAGTACTCCTGCTCGCAGCCGATCGTCGTGAATACCCGCGCGGCCCCTTCGACGCCGAGCAGGTCGAGCGCGCGGATGGCCGCGCCGGACAGCGCGTCCATCGAGCGCAGCAGCGGGATCTTGTGGTCCAGCGCCTCGCCCGTCCACGAGGTGAACGCGGTCGGGATGCACAGCAGCGCGCCGTTGGGGTTCTCGAGGATAAACGCCGGGCTCGTCGGGTCCCAGGCGGTGTAGCCGCGCGCCTCGAACGTGGCGCGGATGCCGCCGGTGGGGAACGAGGAGGCGTCGGGCTCGCCCTGGATCAGCTCCTTGCCGGAGAACTCGGCGATCGCGGTGCCGTCGCCCGCGGGGCCGTAGAAGGAGTCGTGCTTCTCGGCGGTCGATCCCGTCAGCGGCTGGAACCAGTGCGTGTAGTGGGTGGCGCCCTTCTCCATCGCCCATTCCTTCATCGCCTGCGCGACCGCGTCCGCGAGCGAGGTGTCGAGCGCCTCGCCGCGCGCGAGCGTGCGCTGCAGCGCCTTGTAGACGTGCTTGGGCAGCCGGTGGCGCTGGAGGGCGGGGGAGAAGACGTTGGCGCCGAAGACCTGGTTGTCGGCGATTGTCAGATCGCTGGAGCCGAGCGCGGCTCCGTTGGCGCTCCACTGCGCGGCGGTGACGTTTTGCTGGCGGGTCCTGGGCATGGGATGGGTCGATTCCTCCTGAAGAAGGGCTGGGGTGCGCCGGCTCCTGCGAGCGCGGGGCGGAACGCAATCGTAATGCCAACCTGGCCGAAGGGGATCACCGATTGGCGAAATCGGAGGGGGTGCTCTTTCGACAGCCGGCCAAACGCCGCACGGGCGCGTCCGGGATCAGTACCCGCCTGCGGGATACGCGCCGACTTCGACCTTGCCCGTGTTCGGGTTCACGTGCGTGACCTTGGGCGCGGGGGCGATGTCGACGGCGAACTGGCCCTGGACGGGGCCGCCCGAGGACAGCTGTGCCTTCGCCTTGCCGGCGAGACCTGCCGCGACGGTGTAGTGGACGGTGTAGCTGCCGGCCTTGACGGGCACGACCCGCCAGACGAACGTGCGGGTCGCGCCGGGCGCGAGCGCGCCGAGCGCCCACGTGTTGACGTACGCGGTCTGGCCGCCGCCGGGCGGGCTGACCTGCTCGCTTTCGACCGGCGGCGAGGCGACCGTCCCGGGACCCCGTTCGATCACCCACACCGGGCGCTTGTCGGACGCAAGTTCCGGATAGTGCGAGGTGTAGTCGAAGGAGTCGATCGTGACGGCCACGTTGGGCACCGTGCGGCTGCCGGAGTTGCGCACGGGCAGCACGAACTGCGCCTGGCGCGCGATCGACTGTGCGGCGGGGAAGCGCGCGTGCAGGACCTGCATCGCGAACGTGCCCGCCGCTTCGCCCGCGTCCTGGCGGCTGCCGCCGCCGCAGCCGGCGATCAGCAATGCGCACCCGACCGCCGCGAGCGCGGAGGTTCGTGGCGCCCGCAGGGGGACGCTGCGAGCGCGACGCGGCACCGCACAGAAGCCTTTGTGCCCTCCCCTCACGATCGCGCCACGATACCAGCGGCGGTGGGGGCAAGCGGCGAGCGCTCGCCGCCGTGGGGGCGGTAGGCGAGCACCAGCGGTGGCGTACGTGTAGCGCATCGCGTAGAGTTCGTCTGACCACTGATCGCGACCCGAGGAGGGGCAGGGAGAGATGGTTCGCAACGTTGCCGAGCCGGCGTTCGGCGTCGTGCGGCACGTGCTCGAGGAATTCGGGGACATGATGATCCTCACGGGCAGGACGATCTGGTCCGCCCTGCGGCCCCCGTACCCGTATGGCGGCGAGCTGGTCTCCCAATTCCTGTTCACGCTGCGCCTCGTGTGGTTCCCGCTGCTGATCTCGACCGTGGCGATCAACTACGGCGCACCCGGGCTGCAGGCGGCGGACTTCCTGCGGATCTTCGGCGCGCTGGACCGTCTCGGCGGGTTCTTCGTGCTAGCGGCGATCCGCGAAATCGGGCCGCTGATCACCTCGATCGTCCTGGCCGGGGTGGCGGGCACTGCGATCACCGCCGACCTCGGGGCGCGCAAGGTGCGCGAGGAGCTCGACGCGCTGCAGGTGCTCGGCGTGGACCCGGTCAAGAACCTCGTCGTCCCGCGCTTCCTCGCGCTGATGGTCGTGACGGGGCTGTTCGACATCTACGCGCTGCTGTTCGGGATCTTCGGCGGCATCCTCGCCGCGCTGGCCAACGACCAGCCGCTGGGCCCGTTCTGGGGAACGCTGTTCGCGAACGCGTCGGTCACCGATCTGTGGGGCTCGGTGCTGAAGACGACGGTCTTCGGCGCGATCATCGCGATCGTGTGCTGCTACAAGGGCATGACCGCCTCCGGCGGCGCCGAGGGCGTGGGGCGCGCGGTCAACGAGGCGGTCGTGATCGCGTTCCTCGGCATCGGCGCGTTCAACTACGTCTTCACGCAGACCCTTCTCGCCACCCACCCGCAGATCCTGGTGATCAAGTGAACGAACTGCTTGCGATGCCGCGCGAATGGCTCGCGGCGACCGGCGAGATCGGCCGCTTCACCGGGACGATCGTGCGCGACGTGTACAGCCTGCGGGTGTTCCGCTTCTTCGGCGAGTCGCTGCGCCAGGCGGGGATCCTGATCGTCGGCTCGACGCTCGTCATCTGGTCGCTGGTGTTCATCACCGGCCTCGGCACGTGCGGGATCGAGGCCGCCTACTTCAACCAATCCACCGGCACCCCCAACTACGCGGGCGTCTTCGCCGCGTGGTGCAACCTGCGCGAGGCGGTTCCTTACGCGTTCGGGTACATGATGTCCGCGAAGGTCGGCACGGGGATCGTGGCGGAGCTCGGCGCGATGCGGATCTCCGAGGAGATCGATGCGCTGGAGGTGATGGGCGTCGACTCGATGGTGTTCCTGTGCGCCACGCGCCTGCTCGCCGCGTGGATCGTGCTGCCGTTCATGTACATCGGCGCGATCGGCGTCGCGTTCTTCGCGTCCTACCTCGGCGTCGTCGATCAGATTGGCTACACCTCGGGAGGGGGCTATCTGCTGATCTTCTGGCAGTTCCAGAATCCCACCGACTTCCTGTTCAGCGTGATCAAGGGGATGACGATGGCTACCGCGATCGTGCTGGTGGCGTGCTACTACGGCTACAACGCCAGTGGCGGGCCGGTGGGGGTGGGCAAGGCGACCGCCAAGTCGATGGTGCTGAACCTGATCCTCGTGAACCTGATCGGCATGCTCGGCACCGAGATCTTCTGGGGCACCAACCCGCGCGCCCCGATCGGAGGCTGACGGTGGCCACCGAGGACACAGGCCGGCGCTCGGGCGAGAGCGCATCGTCCCTGGAGGGGGAGGCCGACGAGTTCCAGTACCACACCGGGACGATCCGCCCCACCGACGCCCCCGACGCGATCGAGTTCATCGACGTGCACAAGTCGTTCGGGCGCAACCACGTGCTGCGCGGGCTGAACATGGGCCTGCCGGAGGGCAAGATCTCGATGATCATCGGCCCATCGGGCACCGGCAAGTCGGTCTGCATCAAGCACATCGTCGGGCTGCTGTACCCCGACGAGGGCGACGTGATCGTGCACGGCCAGTCGATCCCGAGCCTCCCCGACGCGGAGCTGTTCGATCTGCGCAGGAAGTTCGGCGTCCTCTTCCAGGACGGCGCGCTGTTCGGCTCGCTCAACCTCTACGACAACGTCGCCTTCCCGCTGCGCCAGCACACCGAGAAGGGCGAGGACGAGATCGCGGAGATCGTCAACCGGCGCATGCGCGAGGTCGGGCTGGGCGGTGAGGGCGCGAAGATGCCCAACGAGCTCTCCGGCGGGATGCGCAAGCGCGCCGGCTTCGCGCGCGCGCTCGTGCTCGACCCCGAAATCGTGCTCTTCGACGAGCCCGACTCGGGGCTGGACCCCGTGCGCACCGCGCTGCTGTGCGAGCTGATCAAGGAGGTCCACGCCGAGAACGGCGGCTGCTACGTCGTGATCACGCACGACATCATGAGCGCGCGACGCGTCGCCGAGCACATCTCGGTGCTATGGAAGGGCCGCATCGTCGAATCGGGCCCCGCCGAGGAGCTGTTCGCGTCTGAAAACCCGTTCGTCCGCCAGTTCCTCTCGGGCCAGTCGGCCGGCCCCCTAGGGATGGAGTAGCTCCCACTGGTCCCGCCCCAGGGCGGCGCGTTGGATCGATTAGCGGGACTAGCCTGCAGCTGTGAATTCCTCCCGACTCCTCTCAGGCCTGGCCGGCGGCGCGGCTTCGCGGCCGCGGCTGGTGCTCGCGATCGCCGTTGCGCTCGGGCTGGGCGGGGCGGGCCTAGCGCTGGGGCTGCGCCCAACGGCGGCGACGAGCACGTTCGTGTCGAGCTCCAGCTCCGAGTATCAGGCGACGCAGCGCTTCTACCGCAGCTTCGGGGAAGAGCCGGTCGCGGTGCTCGTGAAGGGCAACCTGCAGCAGCTGCTGCTGAGCTCGGACATCGAGCGGCTCGCCGGCCTGGAGGGCTGCCTGTCGGGCAACGTGCCGATCAGCGCGCTCGCCTCCGAGGGAGGCGTCGACGGGCCGTGCGGGCAGCTCGCGCGCGCGCGGACCGTCAAGGTGGTGTTCGGCCCGGGCACGTTCCTCAGCGCGGCCGCCGAACAGATCGACAGCCAGCTCACGACCGAGACGAGGCAGGCGGAAGCGCAGGCCAAACAGGCCGAGAGCTCCGTCTATCGCGCGGCGCTGGCGCGCGGGCTGTCGCCTGCGCAGGCGCGCACGCTCGGCCGCCAGGCGCGCAAGGTGACGCTCGCGGGCTTCCAGTCGAGCCTCGTGTCGCAGGCGCTGGAACACGGGCTGACGGCGCGGCCCAGCATCGAAGACGCCAACTTCGTCTCGAACGTGGTGTTCGACTCGACCAAGGTCGCCGGTACTCCCAAGTCGCGCTTCGCCTATCTGTTCCCCAGCCCGGACTCGGCGCTCGTGTCCGTGCGGATGAAGGCCGGACTGTCCGAAGCGGCGCGCATCAGGACGATCGGGCTGATCCGCCAGGCGGTGCGGATGCCGCAGTGGCGGCTGACGCACGGCGAGACCTATCTCGTCACCGGTGAGCCGGTGATCGTCTCCGATCTGACGAGCTCGATAAGCCACTCGATCGAGCTGCTGCTGATCGCCGTGCTGCTGGTGATGGCGGCGACGCTCGGCCTCGTCTTCTCGGGGCGCCCGCGACTGCTGCCGCTCGCGATCGCGCTGCTCGCCGCGGCGCTCACGTTCGGCGCGCTAGCCGCGGTGGGCGCGTCGCTGACGATGGCCTCGATCGCCGTGCTGCCCGTGCTTGTCGGCCTCGCGGTCGACTACGCGATCCAGTTCCAGGCGCGGGTGGACGAGGAGGCCGAACGCGGCGCGCCGGAGCGGGTGGGCGCTGCGCTCGGAGGCTCGCCGGAGATGGTGCCGGCGGTGGTCCGGCGCGCGGCGGCCGCGGGCGCGCCGACGATCGCCACCGCTGGCGCGGCCAGCGCGGCGGCGATGCTCGTGCTGCTGCTCTCGCCCGTGCCGATGGTCCGCGGCTTCGGCGTGCTGCTCGTGGTGGGTGTCGCGATCGCCCTGCTGTGCGCGCTGACCGCCGGCGCCGCTGCGATCTCGCTGTCCGCGGCCGCCGTTCGCGCACGCCGGGCCCGCGGGCTGGCCGAGGGTTCGCTGGCGGCCTCGTGGCGGGGCGCGCGCGAGCTGCTCGCCGACAATCCCCTCACCCGCCTGATCGCGCGTGCCGCGCTCGTCGGCTCCGTCGCCCGCCCCGGGCGCGTGCTGTGCGTCGGGCTGGCGCTGGCGGCGCTCGGCTGGGGGCTGGACACGCAGACGAGCGTGCAGACCGACATCACCAAGCTGGTTCCGCAGAGCCTGGGCTCGCTACAGAACCTCGACACGCTGGAGCGGACGACCGGCGTGGGGGGCGAAATCGAGCTGATGGTCGAAGGCGACGAGCTGACCCGGCCGTCGACGATCGAATGGATGATCCGCTACCAGCAGGCCGTGCTCGCGCGCTTCGGCTACAGCCCCGCGAAGGGCTGCAGCAAGGCGCGCCTGTGTCCGGCATTCTCGCTGACCGACCTGTTCGACGGTCAGGCGTCGGGGTCGGCGGCGAGCGCCGGAAAGCTCTCGCAGCGGACGATCAACGGCCTGCTGGGGGTGATTCCGTCGTACTTCTCCCAGGACGTCATCTCCTCCGACAGGCACGTGGCCACGCTCGGCTTCGGCATCCGTCTGATGGGGCTCGATCAGCAGCAGCGGTTGATCGAACAGATGCGCTCGAGCCTGCATCCTCCCGCGGGGGTGCGCGCGGACCTCGTCGGTCTGCCCGTGCTGGCCGCGCAGTCGGGATCGGAGGTGGCAGACCCGTGGCGGCGCCTGGAGACGCTGCTGGCCGGGCTCGCGGCGGTCGCGCTGGTGCTGCTGGTTGCCTTCCGCGGCGACCGGCGCCGTGCGCTGGTCCCGCTCGTGCCGATCGTGCTCGCGAGCGGCTGGTCGGCGCTGATCCTGTTCGCGGTGAGGGTGCCGCTGAACCCGATGTCGGTGACGCTCGGCGCGCTCGTGATCGCGATCTCGACCGAGTTCAGCGTGCTTCTGTCCGAGCGCCACCGCCAGGAGCGCCTCGCCGGCTACGACACCGTGCAGGCGCTGCGGCGCAGCTACCAGCGCACCGGCGCCGCGGTGGCGGCGTCCGGGGTGACGGCGATCGCCGGCTTCGGGGTGCTCGTGCTGTCGGACATCACGATGCTCCGCGACTTTGGCCTGGTGACGCTGATCGATCTCAGCGTCTCGCTCGTGGGCGTGCTCGTCGCGCTGCCTGCGACGCTCGTGATCGCCGATGCCGCCGCCGCATCCTCACGGGAGGGGGAAGGCGATGCGCGCAGGCGTCCGGCGCGCTTCGGGCGTCGCGCGCGCCACGCGTGGGTCAGGCCGTGAGCGGGCCCGAGCCGGCGGACGGCCTGGAGCCGGCGGACGGTGGCGTCGGGATCGAGCGCAGCCCGATGCACGCGCGCAACCCGCGCTTCGGACGCTACGTGGGCCTGCTCGGAGTAGTGCTGATCGTGCTGGTGCTCGTCTACTCGGTGTTCGTCCACCACACCGATGTCACCGGCGTTCCGCCCGGCCAGAGGGTGCCGCCGTTCGCGGTGCCGCTGGCGCTCGGGAGTCTCACGGGCGACGCGGACATCGCCACGCACGCCGACGAAGGCGCGAACGGGCGCGTGCCCGCGTGTGCGGAGCGCGGGGCGCAGATCCTCAACGTGTGCCAGCTCTACGAACAGGGCCCGCTGGTGCTCGCGCTGTTCGTCGACGCGGGCTCGTGCACGAAGGTCCTGGGCGAGATGCAGGCGCTTGCGGGCGAGTTCCCACGCGTGCGCTTCGCGGCGGTCGCGATCAGAGCCGAACGCGGCCAGCTGCGCCGGCTGGTGCGCTCGCGCGGGCTGACGCTGCCGGTCGGCCTCGACAGCGACGGCGCGGTGGGCGCGCTGTACAAAGTGCTCACGTGCCCGCAGGTGAACTTCGCATACCCAGGCGGGGTCGTGCAGAGCAGGGCGCTGCTGGCGAACCCGTCGCCCGCCGCCCTGCGCGCGCGGGTGAGCGAGCTGGTGGCCGCGTCGCGGGCGCGCGGGCGGCGGGAGCCCGACGCTTGAGCGACGGCGCCGAGCCTGCCGCCGGCGCCCGCGAGGCGGTCGCGGGATGGTGCGCGCGCGAGCTCGAGGAGGAGCTGCCCGGCCTGCGGCTGCTCGCCGTCGAGGCGTCGCACACGCGCCCGCAGTCGCTCCTCGGGGCCTCGCCGCCGGAGGTGCGCCAGCGCCTGCGCGAGCTCTCCAACCGCTTTCGCGGCGCCCGCGCGGTGGGTGTGCGCCGGGAGCCGGTGCCCGGCGCCTACCGCGTCTTCTTTCGCCAGATCGGCCTCGATCCCGATGTCGTGCGCACGCCGATCGAGGGCGCCGTCATGGAGCGGATGCTGCACGGCGGCTTCCCGACCGTCAGCCTGCTCGCCGATGTGTTGACTATCGCCCTGCTGGACACCGGCGTGCCGGTGTGGGCGCTCGACACGGAGTCGGTCGACGGCGAGCTCGGCCTGCGAACGAGCGGCGAGGGCGAGGCGCCGGGACGCGCCGCGGACGCGCCCGCGCTGCCCGCCGGCCGCCTGGTCGTCGCCGACGCCTCGGCGGCGCTCGCGACCCTTTTCGGCGAGGTCGCGCGCGGGCACGAGCCGCGCGCGGCGAGCCGCCGCCTGACACTCTTCGCCGTGCAGGTCGCGGGGGTGCCGGCGCTGTATGCGCAGGAGGCGTTGTGGGCGTGCCGCGCGGCGCTCGAACAGCCGTAAAGGTTCTGTAAGTGCGACTCGGCGCCCAGGTGCGCTGGTAGACTCGACATCCGCCGGAGAGGAGGCGGGTGTGACCTATCAGCAGCGCGTCATCCACCGAGAAGACCACCCTCAGGGGACGTTCGACGCGCTGGGTCACGACCGTACCGGCATTGGCAGCGAGAGCGCCGCGGGTGCCGCCTCGGGCCGCGAGCCGATCGACGAGCGCGCAGCCCGGGCGTCGCTGCGGGCGCAGATCGCGCGCCTGGAGCGCGAGCTCTCAGACACGGTCGCCGAGCGCTTCCCCCACGTCCCTGTGCCGCTCGCCGCCATCCACGGCGCGCCCGCCGCGAGCGACGGCCCGGCGCTGCTCGACCTCGGCGAGCTCGAGCGCGTGCGCGATCGGCTGGCTGCCCGCGTGCAGGAGCTGCGAGCCACCGTGCGCGAACGCGTCGAGCGCGAGCGCCGCGCACGCGAGCAGCTGCGCCAGATGCAGCTGGACCCGCGCAGCTACAGGTTCGCGCGGCTGCCCGTCAGGGACCTCGGCCAGGGCGTGTGCGGGGTCTGGGAGGTCCGCCCGCGCCTCGGCCTGATCGGCATGCTCGCCGGCTGGTGGCAGCTCAAGCTGTCGTCAGGCTGTCCGTTAGCCAGGGGGTCGCGGTCCACGCGCGACCCCGGTTCACAGAGGTCAGCATCGCGGCCAGCGTGCGCCGCTGACGGTCGGTCATCGAGCCGATCGTCTTCTTCTCGGACATCGGGACCTGGGCGAGGAACTTGCGGCAGCGGGTCTGGCCCCAGCGGCGCTGGCTCATCAACAGGTCCGCGACGGCCATGCTCTGCGCCTCCCACGGGCATTCGAGGATCACCTCGGCCACATGGAGCTCGCCGATCGCCACACGTCGCTTGAGCTCCGCGCGTGCGAGACGAACCTTGTTGGCGCGCTCGAGGGCGCGCATGTACTGCGGACCGGCAGGGGCAACCGTCGCTGTCGCGTTCATTCGGCACTCTCCCCGTCCTCGCCACGAGGGGGCGACGACGTGCTTGCTAGAGGTTTTCAGTTACGCGCCTGTTGGGCCGTACGAGGTCCGCCGCGGATCGCGGCTGTCCCGTCAACCAGGCCCCTCTCCCGACGGCCTTGTGGCGGGGCGAACCCCCAAAACGGTGTTGCAGAGCGCATCTGGAAGCTATGACAGGAGCGGGTCGCCGGTCAACAGCGCGGCGCTCTGTTCGTACGCTAGAAGCGACCTTTTTCGTTTGCGGCGCGACTTGTGAAGAAATGGACAAGTCGCCGGCGCATGCGACGGGCGCCTCGCGAGCGCCGCCAGCCGGTCGGTCAGTCGAGGTTCGCTCCCGGCAGCGGCCCGTGCTCGGACTCGAACTCGCGCTTCACCCGTGCGAACACCTCGAGCGCACGGTCGAGCGTGTCCTGTCCGTGCGTGGCCATCACGCTGGTGCGCAACAGCGCGCCGCCCGGCGGCACCGCCGGGTGCAGCGCGCAGTTGGTGAACACGCCGCCGTCGTACAGGGCGCGCCACAAGAGCGCCGCGCGCCAGTCGTCGCCGACGAGGATCGGCACGATCGGCGTGGCCAGCGTGCGCACCGGCGCGTCCGCCGCGGGGCTCGTGCGCACGGGCTCGCCGCCGAGCGTCCGGTAGCCGAGTGCGCGCAGGCCGTCCTCGAGATAGCGCGCGCGCTCGAGCACGCGCGCCAGCAGCGCCGGTCCCTCGTCCGAGCGCACGATCCGCAGTGCCGCCAGCGCCGCTCCCAGCGCCGCCGGCACGGCGGAGGCGGTGAACAGGAACGAGCGCGAGGAGATGCGCAGGTACTCGATGACCTCCGCCGGACCAGCCACGAAGCCGCCGCACGCGGCCAGCGACTTCGAGAACGTGCCCATGCGCAGATCCACGCGGTCCTCCACGCCGAGCAGCTCGCACGCGCCCGCGCCGCGCGCGCCGAGCACGCCCGCGCCGTGGGCCTCGTCGACCATCAGGCGCGCTCCGTGGCGGGCGCACAGCTCGGTGATGTCGACCAGCGGCGCGACGTCGCCCTCCATCGAGAAGACGCCGTCCACGACCACCAGCACGCCGCCGCCGTCGCCCTCCGCGCGCGCGAGCGCCCGCTCGAGCTTGTCCATGCGCCCGTGACGGAACGGGCGCATCTTCGCCCTGGAGATCAGCGCGCCGTCGAGGATCGACGCGTGGTCGGCGGAGTCGACGACCACCGTGTCGCCGGGCCCGAGCAGCGTGCCGAGCGTGCCGACGTTCGCCTGGTGGCCGGTGGTGAACACGATTGCGTCCTCGGTGTCCATCCATTCGGCCAGCTCGCGCTCGAGCTCCAGGTGCAGGGGGGTGGTGCCGTTCAAGAGGCGCGAGCCGGTCGAGGCCGGTGCCGTAGCGGTGCAGCGCGTCCTCCGCGCCCTTCATCACGCGCTCGTCCGCGGTCAGCCCGAGGTAGTTGTTGGACGCGAGCATGATCCGCGGCGCGCCCTCCATCTCGACAACCGGCATCGCCGGCGACTCGACCGTCCGGAAGTACGGCATCAGGTCGGCCTCGCGCGCCGCTCGCAGCAGCTCCTCGCGCTCGTGGCCGCGGACCTTTGCGAAGACGTCGATCGAGGTTGGCATATAGGGTTTCGCCGCGATGGCAGTCGAGATAAGGCCCGTGCGCAGTCGGCGCGAGCTGAACACGTTCATCAAGCTGCCGTGGCGGCTCTATCGTAACGAGCGCAACTGGGTGGCGCCGCTGCTGATGGATCTGAAGGAGCAGCTCGACCAGCGCCGCAACCCGTTCTTCGAGCACGCCGAGGCCCAGTACTTCCTCGCCTGGCGCGACGGGCGCGCGGTCGGGCGCGTCAGCGCGCACATCGACCGCCGCCTGCAGGAGTTCCAGGACAACGACTGGGGGCTGTGGGGCTGGTTCGAGTGCGAGAACGACCCCGAGGCGGCACGCGCGCTGCTGGGCGCGGCCGAGTCGTGGCTGCGCGAGCACGGGGCCGGCACGATGATCGGCCCGATGAGCTTCACCACCAACGACGAGGCCGGCCTGATGGTCGAGGGCTTCGAGCGTCCGCCGCTGATCCTCAACCCGTGGCACCACCGCTACTACCAGTCGCTGCTCGAGCAGGAGGTCGGCCTGTCGAAGGTGATGGACCTGTACATGTGGAGCCTGCACATCACCGGCCGCGACAAAGTCCACCCGGCGATCTGGGAGACGGCCGACAAGCTCGAAGCCGAGCACGGGATCGTGACTCGCAACTTCCGCAAGAAGGATCTGCAGAAGGAGATCGGTCGTTTCCTGGAGGTCTACAACGCGGCGTGGGAGCGCAACTGGGGCTTCGTGCCGCTGACCGAGCGCGAGGTGCGCCACTACGCCAAGAAGCTGAAGCCGATCCTGGATGAGAACTGGGCGATGGTGGCCGAACGCGCCGACACCGGCGAGGTGGTCGGGGCGGCGCTGACGCTGCCCGACTACAACCAGGTGCTCGCCAAGCTGCGCCCGCGCGGCCGTCTGCTGCCGCTGGGCTGGCTGACGGCGCTGCGCGAGCGGCGCAAGATCGACATGGTGTACGTGTTCGCGCTGGGCGTCAAGCCGGCCTACCAGCACACGGGCGTCGCCGCGCGCTTCTACCAGATGCACTTCGACGCCGCCGAACGCACGCCGCAGAAGGGCGGCGAGATGGGCTGGATCCTGGAGGTCAACAAGCCGATGAACCGCGCCATGGAGGGGATGGGCGGCGAGATCGTGCGTCGCTACCGCGTGTACGAGCGTCCGCTGGGGTAGGAGCGGGCGCCCGCTGCGCTGGGAGTCTGCGCGGCCCTCTACACTTCCGCTGGTGAGCGAGTCCCCGCAGCCAGTCTCGTTGCAGGGAGCGCCGACGGACACGGACATGGACGTTGGCGAGGAGGTCGACGCACTGCCGGTGATCGCGGGCGAGGGGCACGCGGTGCGCGCGCAGCCCTCGCCGGACGCACTCCCCGAGCGGTGGTCGGGCTCGGTGTTGCCGGCGGTGCAGGCCGCCGCCGTCGCCGCTGGCGGGTTCGTGGCGGGAGCCGCTGTCGTGGGTCTCGTGCATCGCCGCCAGCGTCGCGCGGCAGCGCTCGCGAAAGGCCGGCCCAGGGGGCGCGTCGGCCCGGCGAATCGGTCTCGTCCGGGGAGTCGCTCGCGCTTGGGCGCTCGCTCCCGCCCGCCCGCGCCCGAGCTGGTCCAGATCGTCGGCAGCCGCTCGCTGCTGGTGGACGTGCACCTGCTCGGTGGCTCCGGCGAGCGCTGAGCCGGGCACGCGCGCCCAGCCGGCGGAGCTGCGCGTGGAGCTGACGCCGGCCGGCCCGTTCCGCCTGCCGCGCGCTGGCGGTGGGGACGGACTGCTGCGCCGCCGCGGCGGCGTGCTGGAGCGTCTGCTGCATCACGGCGATCAGCCGGTGGTCGTGCGGGTCGCGCAGCCGGTGCCCGACAGGGTCGTGATCGGCGCGCGCGCGGCGAGCGGCGCGGCGGCGGCGTACGGCATCGCGCGCATGCGCTTCGCGCTCGGCGTCGACGAGGACCTGCGCGGCTTCCTGCGCCGCTTCGCCCGCGACCCGCTGATCGGGCGCTCGCTGCGCGCGCGCCCGTGGTTGCGGGTCGCTCGTCGGCCGGAGCCCTTCGAGGCGCTCGCGTGGGCGATCTGCGAGCAGCTGATCGAGTACGAGCGCGCGGTCGCGATCGAGCGTCGCATCGTCTCCGCGCTCGGGCGTCGCGGATGCGACTGGGACGGGGCGTCAGAAGGCTTGCGCGACCTGCCCGCGGCGGAGGTGCTCGCGGGCACTGCGCCCGCGCGGCTGCAGTCGTTCGATCTCGCCGGTGGGCGCGCGCTCGCGCTCGTGCGCGCGGCTCGCGAGGTGGCGCGCGGACGGGTCGACCTGCACGGCGCCGAGCACGAGCGCGGCTGGCGGCGGCTGCGGACGATCCCCGGCATCGGCTCGTGGACGGTGGAGAAGCTCGCGCTGCACGGCCAGGGGCGCCACGATCAGGTGCCCGCCGGGGACCTCGCGCTGCTGAAGCTCGTCGGGCGGCTGCTCAGCGGCGGCGATCCGCACGCGCGCGCGGACGAGCAGCAGGTACGCGACTTCTTCGCGCGCTACGGCGAGTGGGCGGGGATGGCCGCCACGCACATGCTCGCCGGCGGGGCGTGAAGGCCGGCGGGGGTGTGAAGGTTCTGCGGCGCGCGCAGGCTCAGCGCCGAGCGCGCTCGCGCTCCACCAGCAGCGCGAACGTCGGGCAGGCGCGGGCGGCACGGATCGCGTGCTCGGCCTCCACGCCGCTGAGCGAGCCCTCAGCGATCACCGGGTAGCCCCACTCGTCGAGCGCGATCCGCTCGGGGAACAGCTCCGCGCACATGCCGTGCGCCTCGCACGCGATCGGGTTGACGCGCACGCGATGGCTCATCGGCGCCCCGGCGTGTCGCGCATGGTCGCCTCGCTCAGCGGCCGCTCGGGCAGCGGCAGCTCCGCGGGGCGGGCGCAGGCATCGCACGGACCGTGCCGCGCGTGGTCGGCGAACTCCGCCTGGAAGCTCGCAAGCGCGCTGAGGATCGGGCCCAGCGCACCGTCGGGATGGCCGCACGCGCCGCGGCGTGCGATCAGCGAGGCGAGCCGATCGATGCGCTGGGCGACCCGCGCCTCGGCGATGCCGCCGGCGAGCTCCGCGATAGTGGTCGCGAGCGCGTCGAGGCCGTGCACGCACGGGCCGCACTGGCGGGCGCTCTGGTCGGCGAGCCAGCGGGCCAGGCGCGCGGTTTCGGCCACCGGGCACGCGTGCTCGGAGAGCAACAGCACGACGCCCGCGCCCAGCGACGCGTTGTGGGGGGCGAGGTGTTCGTTGGCCAGCGCGACGTTCTGCAGGTGCGCGGCGCCCACCCACGCGCCCGCATAGCCGCCCAGTAGCGCCCCGCGCAGGCGCGCGGTGCTCCCGCCACCGGCGCGGATCAGCGACGCCAGCGAGGAGCCGTGCTCGATCTCGTACACCCCCGGGTGGGCGACCGGGCCGGACAGCGTCACCAGCGCCGACCCGGGCTGGGCGGAGGTTCCGAGCTCGCGGAACCACGCCGCTCCGTAACGGGCGATCAGCGCGACGTGGGCGAGCGTCTCGGCGTTGTTGATGAGCGTCGGACGCTGCCTGACGCCCCGTTCGAACGGCATCGGCGGCGTGAACGTCGGCTTGGCAGGGCCGCCGCCGAGGAAGTTGACCAGCGCGGTCTCCTGGCCGGCGACGTAGTGGCCGGGCACCGGCGCCAGGCGCAGCGCCGGCGCCCGTGCGGAGCGCGCGCCGGCGCGTTCCTCGATCGCGCGGGCCATGCTGCGGATGCCCGTGCCGGCCGACTCGCATGCGCACACGATCACCTCGTCCGCGCCCACGGCCTCGGCTGCCAGGATGGCGCCGTCGAGCACGAGCTGCGGCAGCGACTCCAGCAGCGTGCGGTCCTTGCGGCTCGCCGGCTCGCCCTCGGCGGCGTTCACGACCACGATCGCGCGCCGGCGCGCGGAGGCGACGGCGCGCATCTTGGCAGCGGTGGGGAATGCGGCGCCGCCGTGGCCGAGCAGTCCCGCGCGCTCGATCTCGGTGATCAGCATGCCCGCGCGCTCGCGCCCGCGCCGGCGCCCGCCGCCGATCGCAGGCGGGGCGCCGTGGACGGCGTGGTGCTCGTCGAGCGTCAGCGGGCCGTCCGCGCGGATCCCGCTCAGCAGGCGCGGCAGCGCCGGCGCGGGCGGCTGGACGTCGGCGGGCGCCAGCTCGTCGAGCATCGAAGGCGGGGCGCTCATCGCCGCCGCCCGCTCGAGCCGGCGCCGGCGTGGGGGTGTCCCAGCAGAGCCGCGGGGGTGCCCGCGCGGCGCGCCCATTCCGAGCCGAGCGGACCGCTCGGGAGCCACAGCACGACGAACAGCGCGAACGCTCCCGCGCCGGCGAGGGCGGCGCCGCGCCGGCGGATGTCCGCCGGCCAGCCGACGAGCACGCGCGTGAGCACCGCGGCCGCCACCAGCGCCGTGCACGCGACGCTCAACGCCAGCAGCCACGTGCTGCTGGCGTCGCTGCCCGTGCCGAAGCCGTGCACCAGCGCGATCGGCCAGCTCGCGTATGTCAGCCAGTGGACGGAGCGCCAGGTCGAGAACCCCATGCGCGCGCGCAGCAGGCTCGTGACGATCACCGCCAGGATCAGGTCGAACGACACCGCGCCCAGCCCCAGCCAGAAGGGCCGGTAGGAGCCGACGAACGGGATGAACGCGTCCGTGAGCGAGATCGAGGTGAAGCTGTCGAGCACGGAGGTGAGGATGTGCAGCACGAGGAACACGAGCGCCAGCAGCGCGACGTTGCGGTGCAGCGAGTCGATCACGAAGCGCGGCCAGCGCGGGCTGCTCCAGCGCTCGACGTCGACCACGCCCAGCGCGAGCGCGAGCGTCAGCAGCAGCAGCGCCACGGCGCCCGTCGAGCGGGTCAGGTACCAGTAGGCGCTCGGCCCGGCGCTCGCCAGCAGCGCGCTCATCCCGCGAGCGCCTCCCAAGCCGCGAGCGCCTGCCATGGCGCGAGCGACCCCAGGTCGTCCTGCGCGGGCCAGTCGCCGACGGCGGTGACGTTGCCCTCCCAGTCGAGGAGCCGGGCCGGCAGGCCCAGCCGCGCAAGCCACGTGGCGGCGTCGTGCGCGCGCACGAGCGCCGCCGTGGCGCCGATGTTGGCGTCCGTGCAGCTCGCGGCGGCCACGCTCACCGTGCGCCACGTGCCGCGCACGGGCGCTCCCGTGTCGGGGTCGATGATGTGGTGCATCGTGTGGCCGCCGTGGCTCCAGCGCCGCACCGCGGTGCTGGAGGTGGCAAGGCCGCCGCTGTGGATCGCGATCGTCTGGCCCGGCGCCGAGTGATGGCTGCGGTGGTCGTCGGTGACCCTGATCCGCCAGCCCGCCGCCGGCGCGCTCCCGGCGGTGGCGATGTCGCCGCCGAGGCTGACGAGCACGCCGCAGCCGGCGATCCGCTCGGCAGCCGCCGCGGCGCGGTCGGCGGCCCACGCTTTGGCGCTCGCGCCGAGGTCGAGCTTGACGCCCGCCGGCACCCTGACCGAGCCGCTCGCTCTGTCCAGCTCGATCTCCAGCCACCCCGCGCGCACCCGCGCGGTGATTGTCGCGGGCGCCTGCGGCTGACCGCTCGCGGGGGCGAGCAGTCGCCAGTCGCGGTCGTACCCCGCCAGCTCGAGCGCGCGCCCGACCGTCGGGTCGACGTCGCCGCCGCTGCGCTCGGCCGCGCGCACGGCCACCTCGAGCGCCTCCATCAACAGCGGTCCGGCCTGCGTCCAGCGGCCCGCGCTTGCGTTGACGCGCGAGAGCTCCGAGTCGGCGCGGAAGCGGCTGCAAGCCAGGTCGATCGCCGCGAGCTCGCGCTCGACCGTCGCGCGCGCCGGCGCCAGCGCCAGCGGGTCGCAAACGCGCAGCACGACGCTCGTGCCGAGCGCCTCCCACGTGGCGGTGGCGAGCGCCGCCGCTGTGCGCGTGGCGCGCACGTCGGATGTCGCGCGCACCTCAGGAGCCACCGGAGACCACCGGGGTCGAGGCTTCCGGTTCGGGAGCTGCTTCCTGAGCCGGCGCCGATTCCTGGGCGGGCGCGGATTCGCGGGCGGGCGCCGATTCCTGCGCCGGGGCCGATTCGCGGGCGGGCGCGGATGCTTCCGCCGGCGCGGATTCCTGGGCGGGCGCCGATTCCTGCGCCGGCGCGGGTTCCTGGGAGGGTGTGGTCGCCTGTGCGGAGGTCTGGGCTTCCGTGGTGGCCTGCGGCGCCTGCGCGGGCGGCTGCAGCGGATGCGTGGACGTCTTCGCGGAGCTGCGGGCGCCACCGGCCGAGCTCCCGCGGCCGCTTGTCGATGTGGCCCGCTTGACGGTCTTGCCGGGGAAGGCGCTGGCGGCCGCCTCCGCGAACACGCCGGTCAGCGCGACGCTGCCGGCGATCAGCCAGCCGTTGAGCCGGCGCAGCTCGCGCAGCGCCGCGTCACGGGTGTGGGTGGTGTGGATCGCCATCTCGGGTCAGTGGTGGTGGTGAAACAGGCCGGAGTCGTGCAGCCACGGGCCGAACTGGGGGATCACGAGCACCGCCAGCACGAGTCCCGCGACGAGCGCGCCGGCCAGGGCCAGGATACGACCGGCGCGCCCGGTGACATTGCCGCTCAGCTCCCGGGAGCTGCCGTAGTCGCCGCTCAGCGCCGCGGGCATCGCGGGCAGGTGGCCGAGCACGTGCAGCGCCATCAACGCGAGCCAGGCGAAGAAGCTGAGCTTGTGGATCGGGAACAGCGTCGATCGCGACGAGGGCCCTGCGAACAGCAGCGCGACGCCGCTGGCGAAGACCACGACGGTCGACAGCACGACCAGCGGCGCGAGCATCCGCAGCGCCGGCGCCGGCGGGCCCTTGCGGCGGTATTGCGGGTCGGCGGTGTAATAGCGCACGAAGCGGTAGCCGGTGCTCGACAGCTTCAGCAGCACCGGCGGGATCAGCAGCATCCCCAGGAACAGGTGCTCGGACAGCAGGCCGTGGATGCGCAGGATCGTGATCCCGAGCAGCGCAAGCAGGACGAGCAGCACCGCTCCCGCGGCGCTCGTCAGGCGCTCGTTGCCGGTCGTGCCGCCGCCGGTCAGGCGCTCGGCGCGCACATCCGGCGGGTACGCGCGCGCATCGCCGGCGCGCGGTTCGGCATGCGCCCGCTCGGCGACGGCGGACGTGCTCTGGTGGCCGATTGCCATGGATCGAGTGTGTGAGCGCCGACTAAGGATCGGGTAACCGCTCGATGAGAAAGCTCATGGGAAGCTTGCGCAGGGCTTTTGGAGTCGGTGCCGACGCCTCTATGCTTGAGCGATGGGCATCGCCGCGGACTCGAGCCCCGGCCCCACGGTGCCGGCGCCCGGCGCGAGCGCCCTCGGGGGCACGGGCGAGGACGCTCGGGAGCCGGTCAATCCCGCGCGCGTGCTGCTGATCGAGGACGAGCCGGGGATCGTCGACTTCGTGCGTCGAGGGCTCGAGGCGGAGGGCTTCGACGTGGAGGCGGCGCTGGACGGCGTCGAGGGCGAGCGGCTGGCGTTGCAGGGTAGCTTCGACGCGGTCGTGCTGGACCTGATGCTGCCGCGCCGCAGCGGGCTGGAGGTACTGGACGCGCTGCGCCGGGCGATGCCGAGCCTGCCGGTGATCGTGCTGACGGCGCGGGACGGGATCGAGGATCGCGTGGGCGGGCTGGAAGCCGGCGCCGCCGACTATCTGGTCAAGCCGTTCTCGATGGCCGAGCTCGTCGCCCGCGTGCGCGCACAGCTGCGGGTGATCGCGCAGGCCTCGGCGCGGCTGCTGCGCGCGGAGGACATCGAGGTCGACCTGCTGACCCGCAGGGTGCGCCGCGCCGGCAGGCAGGTGGCGCTGTCGAGCACAGAGTTCGAGCTGCTCGTGTACCTCATGCGCCATCACCGCCAGGTGGTCGCGCGCGAGCAGATCCTGAGCTCGGTTTGGGGCTACGAGCACGACCCGGCGACCAACGTCGTCGACGTGTACATCGGCTACCTGCGACGCAAGCTCGCCGGCCCCGGGGACCCCGCGCCGATCTTCACGGTGCGCGCCGTCGGCTATCGCCTCGGCGGCGCGGGCTGAGCGCCGTGCGCGCGCGTATCGGGCGCATCCGGCGTCTGGCCCCCGCCGGCCTGCGCTGGCGCCTGGCGGGCTGGGTGACGCTCGTGACGCTCGGCTGCACCGCCGTGGTGTTCGTGGCCGTCTACCGCGGCACCGGCGACCAGCTGCGCCACCAGATCGACGGCGAGATCGCGGGCGACGCCGCCGAGCTCGCCCACAACCTGGCGCTGGCGAGGGCACACACGCCGCGGCAGCTGGCGCTGGCGGCCACTCGCTACATCCACGCCCAGCCGTTCAGCGCGAGCTCGACGCTGCTGTTCGCGCTGGTCCCCGGCCAGGCGCCGAGCACCAACCGCCCCGAGCTGTTCGGCTACGCCGCCGCGGACAACGGCGAGACGCGCGCCGAGCAGGAGCAGGAGAACCGGCTGGCCGCGCGGCTGCCGGCGGCGGGCGACGGCTACACGACGCTGCTGCTCCCCGACGTCGGCAACCTGCGCCTGCTCAAGCGCTCGCTGCGCGTGGCCGGCGGTCTCGAGGTGACCGTCGGCGTGGGCGAGCCGCTGGCGGCGGTCGCGCACGCCCAGCACGGCGTCGCCCGCGCGTTCATCCTCGCCGGGCTGCTGGCGCTGGCGGGCGCGCTGCTGGGCGCGTACGTGATCGGCACGCGCCTGTCGCGTCCGCTGCGCGGCATGGCAGCGGTGGCAGCCCGCGTTGACGCCGGCGATCTGCATCCGCGCATCCGCGACGCGGAGGGCCAGAGCGAGGAGGTGAGGGTGCTGGCCGACGCGTTCAACCACATGCTCGACCGCCTCACCGACGCGTTCGCGAGCCAGCGCGCGTTCGTCGCCGACGCCTCGCACGAGCTGCGCACGCCGCTGACCGTGATCCGCGGCCAGCTGGAGGTGCTCGCCGCCCAGCGCGAGCCCTCCGGCGAGGAGGTGCGCCGCGTCGAGCGGCTCGTGCAGGCGGAGATCGCGCGGGTCAGCCGTCTCGTCGACGACCTGCTGCTGCTCGCGAGGACCGAGCAGAGCGAGTTCCTGCGCGTCGAGCCGATCGATCTGCCGGTGTTCGTGGGCGAGCTGTGGGACGGGGTGAGCCTGCTCGCCAGCCGCCGCTTCGAGCTCGGCCCGGTCCCCAGGGGCACGCTCCGCGCCGATCCGGACCGCCTCGCGCAGGCGCTTCGCAATCTCCTCACCAACGCGATCGACCACACCGCGCCCGAGCGCGGGCTGGTGCGGATGGGCGTGCAGGCGCGCCCCGGCGGGCGCGTGCGCTTCGTCGTGGAAGACGACGGTCCGGGCATTCCCGTCGAGCAGCGCGAGCGCGTGTTCGACCGCTTCCACCGCACCGACGCGGCTCGCGACCGCGCCTCCGGGGGCGCGGGGCTTGGCCTCGCGATCGTGCGGGCGATCGCCGACGCGCACGGCGGCAGCGTCAGCGCGGGCGCCTCGCCCGAGGCGGGGGCGCGCATCGAGCTCGAGCTGCCCGGCTTCGCGCCTGTGCGCGCCGGCGCGGCCGCCTACGCGGCGACCGGCACACGGTAGCGGCGCGTGCGCGGATCCTGCTCGAGCAGGCCGACCGCGAGCAGCGTCGTCATGTAGCGGTGGGTGGTGCTGGGGCTCAGGCCTAGGCGCACGGCGACGTCCGTCACCGTCAGCGCGCGGCCGTCTGTCGGGAAGCACGCGAGCACGAGCAGACCCAGGAGCAGCGATCGCGACAGGCGCGGACTGGCCGACAGCGCCTGGAAGTTGGACGCGAGCTCGCGATCGGCGAGCCCGTGCAGGAGGCTCGAGATGCCGCCGCCGTTTGAGGTGTGACGCACGACGTGGTCGACCTGAGTGCGCGTCAGATCGATGGTGACGCCGCTATCGCTCATCGCGCTCCGTTCCCTGCGCGGAACGCGAGCCGGGCACCGCCTGGCGCCCGGCTCGGTCATCGGCGAGACGAAAGCGGGATCTGGAGGAGGCGCGCCTTGCGTGGCTTTCGCATGCATCCAGTTTCACGCTCGTGGATGATCGCGTCGCATGCCGTCGGCGGCAAGGGGAAAGTCCAACACTTGAGTTTCAAGTGCGCAGTCGAACGGCATGGGCGCCCGTGCCACGCAGCCGCACGGCGCCCGTGCCGACGCCCGCGAGCAGCCGGCCGGTCGCGCGCCGGGCCCTGAGCACCGCCATCGTCGGCGCCGCCAGCGCGCCCATCGTCTCCAGCACGCGCTGCGCCGCCGGCAGCGCGCCCGGCGTCGCCGTGGCCGGGGCGGAGAGGTAGAAGCTGGCCATCGCCGCGAGGATCGTTGCGTGCTGGACGCTCTTGGGGAGCAGCTCGGTGGCGCGCATCGCGCTGGCCGCGATCACGCCCAAGCGGGCGGCGGTCTCCTCGGCCGAGGCGTAATGGTCGATCAGGCAGTGCTGCCCCGTCTCGATGTCGTCGTGGCGGTCTATCAGGCTGTCGAGCAGCACGTGCAGGGCGCCGATCCACGGGAAGTAGGCCCGTTCGGTCGCTGCCGCCTCGCCCACGCGCAGGGCCGGTTGCGCCGCCGCGGCGATCAGCGCAAAGACGGTCAGCGACGATGCCGCGCCGGCGGCCGTCTCCCACCAGCGCAGTCCCGTGCCCGCCGGCGTCAGACCGGCGGCCCATCGGGCCAGCGCGCGGCGGGGGTCCCCCTGGGCTCCGTGGTTGAGGCTCTGGTAGTCGATCATCCTCCTGACCGAGCGCAGCGCCGGCTCAGCAACGGATGCATACGAGGGCAGCGCGCCGCACGCGCAGCGGCAGGTGTCGATCAGGTGACGCATATATCCGTTGTCGCCGCTGACGAGGTTGTGCTCGTAGTAGTCCGGGTGATCGCCGTCTGGGTCCAGCGCGGTCAAGAGCGCGAGATGCAGCTGGCGACCGTTGGCCACCGGGTCGGCGCTCGGTTGCTCGGCGAGCGTGTCGATGTAGTCGTAGATGGCTTGAAACGCCACGACCGCGCGCACCACGCAGGCGCGGTGCACGCGCGGAACGAGCACCGCGAACGCAGCCGCGCCCTCGAGGTTCCCGCGCTCGGCCCTTTGGGTAAGCAAGGCGAGCCTGCGCAGCACCGGATCGGGTATCTGGCGCGCTCGCTCTTGCCAGTGTTGAAGTTCACGCCCGACGAGCGGGAAGATGTCGAGCCAGTATCTGGAGGCGGCTCCGGCGAAGGCGCTCGCGAGCGCGAGCTGACTTCGGGGGGGAGCAACCACCAGAATAGTTTCGTTGGCCAGAGCGACGATACATAGTCACTCCTGAAGACTCACGCGTGCCGGCGCCCGCGCCGCGCGCAGTCCGGGTATCGCGATCACGGTCAGCGCGATCGCCGCGAGCAGTGCAAGTTTGAGCAGCACGCTCCCGAGCCCAACCTGAAACGGAGCCGGGAAGTTGGTCTGAAGGCGCAGCCAGCGGCTGGCCAGCGCGTGGCCGTAAACGCCGGCGACGGCACCGATTACGCAGCCGACGCCGAGCACGATCGCGCTCTCCAGCAGCAGTGCGCGCCACAGCTGCGTGGTGCTGTAGCCCTGGATCTTCAGCGCGGCGAGCCGCGAGCGCCGCTGCCAGATGGCGGCGCTCAGCGCCGAGGCGACGGCGACTGCCGCGGCGATCAGCAGGAGTTTGGAGATCTCGCTCAGCGCGTACAGCCCCTGGCGCGAGTCGGCTGCATACTGGGCCTGACGTTCGCGGAACGTCTGGATGCCGAGCCCGGGTCGCCGGCCGATCGCCTGCGCGACCGCGCGCCTGCCCGTGGCTTCGTTGACGCCCGGGCGCAGGTTCACCTCCAGCGCGCTCGGCTGCTCGGTCCCCCAGTAGCGGCTGTAGTCCCGTGTGCTGATGGTCACCGCGCCGGGCGACCACCCGAGGTTGGTGGTGATCGCCGCGACGCGCAGGCGCGCGCTGCCATCCGGCGTGGGCAGCGTGAATGACGCGCCGACCGCGAGATGGCGTTCTTCGGCGAAGCCCCGCGAAATGGCAGCCCATCCTCCGGCTCGCACCCGTCCAGTGGCCTGCTCGAGATTGCCGCGCAGCAACTGGCTCGCTGGGATCAGCGCGTCGTCGCCGGGGGGTCTGGCGATGATCCACAGGCGCCGCGGCCCGACGTCGAGGAACCCCCCCTGGTACACGCGTACCGATGCCACACCGGGCGCGCGCGCGATCGCCGCGGTGGCGCCGCCGTCTTGGAAGGCGTTGGTCGTCAGGTCGTTGCCGCCGGTCGTCACCCACAGTTGCGCGGTGTGCAGGTATTCGGTGAAGTTGGCGTCCAGGCCGCGGAGCAGGTCGGCGCGCGCCCCACCGATCGCCACGCTCCCGTAGACGGCGAGCGCCGCGATTCCCGCGAGTGCGACGGAGCGAGTGGTGACCGCACGCAGCTCCGAGACGACGACGATCAGCGAGCTGCTGGCGACGCGTTCGCCGGTCCAGCGCAGCATGCGCGCGACGGCGACGAACAGGCTTGGGATCGCCAGCAGCACGGTCAGCGCGAGTGCCATCCCGGCGATCACCGTCAACCCCGGCTCGCTCAGCGCCACCGCCGTGATGGCCGCGAGCAGAACGACGGCGGCGAGCGCCAGCTTGAGCGGGGTTCCTTGCGCCAGGACCTCGCCGCCGCCCGAGCGATCGCGAAACACCGCGTCGGTGGGACGATTCGCGCGCAGGTCGAACACGGGTGACAGCGACGCGAGGATTGTCGCGAGCACGCCGCACCCAACCGCGATGAGGACGGTGCCGACGTGCAGGCTCTCCTCGGTGCCGATTGGAAAGGTCGTCGTCAGATAGGCGGGTATGCGATGCAGGAAGGCGTGGGAGAGCAGGTCGCCGAGCACCACGCCGACGCCTGAGGCGACGACGCCGAGGACGGCCGCCTGAAACGCCAGCAACACGACGATCTGGCGCCAGTCGTAGCCCTGCATGCGCAGGTCCGCGACGAAGCGCCGTCGCTCGGGCACCGTCAGCAGCATCGCGTTGAGCGCCAGCAGGAAGCCGACCATCACGCTGATCGCCGCGAACAGCGTCGTCGACTGGTCGTTCGGCTTGACCGCCTCGGCGAGCAGCGTGAGCTCGTCGTCGGCCGCCACCACGTTCAGGCGTCCGCCCGCGAGCGCGCGCAGCTCGCCCGCCACGCGGCGTTCGGACCCGGGCTTCGGCTCGATCAGGATCTGCGTCAGGCGGTGGGGCATCCCGGCCAGCCGCTGGGCTTCCGGGAGCAGCGCGACCGCGATCGGGCTCGAGGCGAGCACCCCGAAAGGCGAGGGCTTCAGCACGGCGCCGACGGTGATCGTGTGCGCGGAGCCGAAGGCGAGGACCGTGACCCGGTCGCCCGGTTCGGCGCCCACGGCGGCGGCGACGCTCGCCGGCAGGATCAGCCCTCCGGAGAAGCGAAAGCCCGCCAGCCCGAAGTCCTGTGTCTCGAAGCCGCCCAGGCCGACCACCGCTCCGGTGATGCCCAGCAGTTGCACCGAGGCGCGGCCGCGCGGTCCGGCCACGGCGACGTTCTCCCGCAGCACCGGCGCCGCCACGCCCACGCCCGGCAGGTGGCGGCTGGTTTCCTGGAGGCGTTCGTCGAATCCGCCGGAGGAGCGCGCCGCCAGCTGCAGCCGCGCCGAGCCGGTGACCAGGTGCACGAGCTCTCGCGCGGAGCCGGTGAGGCTGGCGTTGGCCACCAGCACGCCGAGGACGAGCGCCACGCCGACCGCGATGCCGCTGCCGGCCAGCACCTCCTGCACGGCGTGCGAGCGCAGCCGGACCCGGTACAGGTGCGCGAGCATGCTCAGTCGGACCCCCGCGATCGCGGGGTTGGAGGTGAGCTTCACGACGGGGTCGCTGCCAGCTCCGGGTCCAGCCCCTCGGCCATGTGGCCGTCGCGCAGCGTGTGCACGCGATCGGCGAACGGCGCCGCGTCGAGGTCGTGCGTCACCAGCAGTCCGGGGATGCCCCGCTCGTGGCAGATGTCGCGCATCAGCGCGAGTATCTCGCGGCTGCGCTTGGAGTCGAGGTTGCCGGTCGGCTCGTCGGCCAGCAGCAGCCGCGGCTCGTTGGCGAGCGCGCGGGCGATCGCGATCCGCTGGCGCTCGCCCATCGACAGCTGCTCGGGCGTGTGGTCGGCGCGCGCGGCCATGCCGACGCGTTCCAGCCACGGCAGCGCCCGGCGGCGTCCCTCGCGCAGCGTGCAGCCGTCGCCGGTCAGCTTGATCGTCGCGTTGTCGAGCGCCGAGGTGTGTGGCATCAGGTGGAAGGCCTGGAAGACGAAGCCCACGTCGCGGCGGCGGTAGAGCGCGGCATCGCGCTCGGAGAGCTCGCTGAGCACCCGCCCGTCGAAGTGGACGCTGCCGCTGTCGGGGGCGCTGAGCGCCGCCGCGAGCATCAGCAGCGTCGTCTTGCCAGACCCGCTGGGCCCGTACAGGGCCACGAACTCGCCGGCGGAGACCTTCAGCGAGACGCCGTCGACGGCCTTCACGGTCTCAACGTCGGTCGAGTAGTGCTTGACGACCTCGCGCAGCTCGAGCGTGCTCACTGCGCGGAACGCTCCGCCCCGGCGCGCCTGCGCCCCGGCAGCTGCACGACGGTGCCTCCCGACGCGGTCGAGAGCAGCTCCCCGTCGCCGATCGACACCATCACCTCGACCCCCTGCAGCGCGGCCATTTCCTCGGAGGCCATCAGCAGCGTGATGCCGCGCTCGCGCGCCGCCGAGCGCAGCAGCGCGAAGAACCTGTCGCGCTCGCCGAGGCTGGGCAGCGGCGCCGGATCGTCGAGCACCAGCAGCCGCGGCTCGCGCGCAAGCGCCCGTGCGAGCATCACGCGCGCCCGTTCGGTCAGCGACAGCAACGCGGTCGGCTCCGCGGCGCCCGCCGCGCCGATCTCGACTTCGTCGAGCGCGCGCATCGCCCTGCGCCGCGCCTCGCGCATCGTCAGCCCCGCGCTGCCCAGCGACGTGGCCACGTGGTCGACGACGCTCTCGCCCGGCGTCGCGCGCCAGTCCGCCGCCGCCATGAACGCGATCGCGCCGCGCAGCAGGCGCCCGCGCTCGCCGGCGCTCATGCTCACGATGTCGCGGCCCTCGAAGCGGATCGCGCCGGCGTCCGGCAGCGCGATCCCCGCCGCGAGGCGCAGCAGCGTCGACTTGCCCGCACGCCGCGGACCGTACACGCCGACCGACACGCCGGCGTCGATGTCCAGCGACACGCGGTCGAGCACCAGGATCTCGCGGCTGCCGTCGGGAAAGCGCTTGCTGACGTTCAGGAAGGAGAGCAGCGGCGTCATCGCAGTAGCGGCGCTACTGGCTGCGTTCCAGGAACTCGTTGATCCGCCTGCGGGTGCGCGCCGCCCAGTCGATCTCGATCTGCAGCTGGGCGTAGACGGCGTCGCGCGTGCAGTCCATGCACAGCGCCGTCCACGAGCGCCCGCGCCCGTCCGTCGGGCCGACGAGCTGCGCCAGCACCAGGCACTCGCGCTCATATGCCTTCAGCGCCTGCAGCAGTCGCTGCGCGTCCTGTTCGCGCGCCACCGACAGCTTCGCCTGCAGCCCGAGGCGCACCGGCTCGCGCGGCAGCAGTGTCTCCATCCACAGCGTCAGCGCCTCGGATGTCTCCGCGGTCGGGTAGTAGACGAGATGCGTGCGGCGGTTGTTGTTGCGCTTGGGCTCGTCCCGGGACTCGGCCAGCCCGGTCTTCTCGAGCTGCTCCAGGAGCCTGTACACGTCGTTGGTGTCGACCCGCCAGGTCTCGCCGAGCCGTGCGGCGAGGCGGTTGGCGAGGTCGCCTCCGTGTCCGGGGCGTTCGAGCAGCAGACCGAGCAGCGCGCCGCGCAACGGCGTCGACGGGCCCCGCATCCACCTCGTCTTCTCTGGGTTAGCGCTCGCCATCGCTCCTCATGTCAGCCGAGTTTGACCGACTGGACAATACACCACCACGGCGACGGGTGCCGAACGATTCCGACATTCTGGAGTCGTTCGATAGCGCGTTCTCCGGGTCGCTCGAGCGCGCGTCAGGGTACGAGCACGGCGGCGCCGGTGAAGCGCCCGGCGCGCAGGTCGGCGAGCGCTTCGTTCGCCCGCTCGAGCGGGTAGGTGCTGATGCGAGTCTGCACCCCGGCCCGCGGCGCGATCGCGAGCAGCTCCTCGGCGTCCTTGCGGGTGAGGTTGGCGACGGAGCGCACGACCCGCTCCTGCCAGAGGATCTCGTAGGGGAATGCGGGGATCTCGCTCATGTGGATGCCGCCGCACACGACCGTGCCGCCGGGCGCGACCGCGCGCAGCGCGAGCGGCACGAGCGCGCCGACGGGCGCGAAGACGATCGCCGCGTGCAGCGGCTGCGGCGGCGGCTCCTCGGAGGAGCCCGCCCACGCGGCGCCGAGCTCGCGCGCGAAGTCCTGTGCCGCAGCGTCGCCCGGGCGCGTGAACGCGTACACCTCGCGTCCCTGCCAGCGGCAGATCTGGGCGAGGATGTGCGCGGCGTCGCCGAAGCCGTAGAAGCCCACGCGGTGCGCGTCGCCGCACATGCGCAGCGCCCGGTAGCCGATCAGCCCGGCGCACAGCAGCGGCGCCGCCCGCTCGCTGGTGTAGCCCTCGGGGATCGCGAAGCAGTAGCGCTCGTCGGCGACGGTGTACTCGGCGTAGCCGCCGTCGATGTCGCGGCCGGTGAACAGCGCGTTCGGGCACAGGTTCTCCCGCCCGCTGCTGCAGTACTCGCACTCGCCGTCGGTCCAGCCCAGCCACGGCACGCCGACCAGGCGGCCGTCGTTGTCGCCCTCGCCGGTCTGCGTGCCATCGCCGCGCGACTCGACGGTGCCGACGATCTGGTGGCCGAGGATGCGCGGCGGCTGCGCGATCTCGACCTCGCCGTCGAGCAGGTGCAGGTCGGTGCGGCAGACGCCGCACGCGTGCACGCGCAGCAGCAGCTGGCCGGGGCCGGCCTCGGGGATCGGCCGCCGCACCGCGCGCAGCGGCTGCCCGACATGCTCGAAGACCATCGCGCGCATGCTCGGCGCGGCGTCAGCCAAAGAACAGCTCGGCGGTCTCGTACAGCGCGGGGTCCAGCAGCTTCGGCTCGCGCAGCGCGTCCTCGAGCTCGACCTCGACGATGTCGGTGCCGCGCAGCGCGACCATGCAGCCGAAGCGCCCGCCGGCGGCGGCGTCCATCGCCGCCACGCCCAGGCGCGTGGCGAGCACGCGGTCGAAGGCGGAGGGCGTGCCGCCGCGCTGGACGTGGCCGAGGATCGTCACGCGCGCCTCGAAGCCGGTGCGCTGCTCGATCTCGCGCTCGAGCGTCACGCCGATCCCGCCGAGGCGCACGTGCCCGAACGCGTCGGTCGCCGTGCCCGGCAGGGTTTGCATGGTGCCCTCGCGCGGCGTGGCGCCCTCGGCGACGACGACGATCGAGAAGCTGATGCCGTGCTCGTGGCGGCGGCGCAGGTGGGCGACGACCTGCTCGATGTCGAACGGCCGCTCGGGCACGAGGATCGCGTCGGCGCCGCCGGCGATGCCGGCGTGCGTCGCGATCCAGCCGGCGTGGCGGCCCATCACCTCGAGGACCATCACGCGGTTGTGCGACTCGGCGGTCGTGTGCAGGCGGTCGATCGCGTCGGTGACGATCTGCACCGCCGTGTCGAAGCCGATCGTCACGTCGGTGCCGCCGAGGTCGTTGTCGATCGTCTTGGGCACGCCCACGACCGGCACGCCGTCGCGGTGCAGGCGCAGCGCGACGCCGAGCGTGTCCTCGCCCCCGATCGGGATCAGCACGTCGACGCCGTGCTCCTCCAGCGAGCGCCGGACCGGCGCGGTGCCGTTGGCGCCGTCGGCGTACGGGTTGGTGCGCGAGGTGCCGAGGATCGTGCCGCCGCGCGGCAGGATGCCGGCGGTGCTCTGGCGCGTCAGCTCGACCGTGTCGCCCTCGAGCACGCCCGCCCACGCGCGGCGAAAGCCGACGAACTCGTGGCCGCCGTGCGCCAGCCCGCGCCGCACGACCGCGCGGATGACCGCGTTCAGGCCGGGACAGTCGCCTCCTCCCGTCAGCAGCCCGATCCGCGCCATGGCGTCAGTCTGGCACGCGAGCGACCGAGGACGCCGCTCGCCTGTGCCCCGCGGGTACGCCGCTTATCGCCGTTTAGATTCCTTGCCCCGGCAGGAACTCGTTTGTGAACGGGGGGAAGCCGGCGATGTTGGGGTCGTGCTGGAGCAGCCCGTGCGTGTACATCCAGTCGCCGAACGCCGCCCACGCGGTGGGGCTCTGCCAGCCGTAGGGGTCGCTCGCGTCGGCGGGCTGTGCGGCTGGCAGCGTCTGCTCGATCGATTCGAGCTGCAGCTTGGGTTCGAGCGACGGGTTGGCCTTCGCCAGCAGCGCGGCGGCGGCCGCGGGGTTGGCGCGGACGGCGTGCTCGCCGCGCGTGAGCGCCTGCAGGAACGCGCGCAGGTCGACGCTGTCGGCGCGCGCCTCGTCTTCGCGCACGACCAGCACCAGCTCGTCGTAGCTGGGCACGCCCGCCTGATCGACGGGGATGACGACAGGATGCTTGTGCATGAGGCGCAGCTGGATCGCCTCGTAGTTCCAGTAGCCGCCGAGCGTCGCCGCGACCTTGCCGGAGAGCATCGCCGGCACGAGGTCGAAGCCGACGTTCACTTCTCTGACCTTCGACGGGCTGACGCCGGCGTGTTCGAGCGTCGTGCGCAGCATGGCCGCCTGGTAGGGGATGCCGGCGGTGCCGACGGTCTTGCCGGCGAGGCCGGCGACGCTCGTGACGTGCTGTTCGGGCAGCGCGATGATCGACGTCAGCGGCCGCTGCACGAGCGCGCCGATCGACACCAGCTTCAGGCCCTGGTCGCGCGCGAGCAGCAGCTGCGGCTCATAGGAGATCGCCATGTTGACCCTGCCGGCCGCCAGCAGCTTCAGCGGTTCGGCGGTTTCGGAGGGCACGACCGGTTCGACGTTCAGGCCGACCGCGCGGAAGTCCCCGTGGGCGATCGCCGCGTACAGGGCCGCGTGGTCGGCGTTGGGGAACCAGTCGAGCATCACCTTGAACGGCTTCGTGCTCGCCGCCGAGATCGTGTCCTGCTTGGCCCCGCACGCCGACAGCGCGAGCGCGCAGACCAGGAACGCGGCGAGCATCGCGCTCGCGTGGCGTGACTTATGCAGTTCCGGTCGGCGCATGCGCCGACCGGCCCGGCCGCACATGTGCGGCCGGGGACCCTGCCGCATGCGGCAGGGTCTCGGAAAGAGATTTCCGTCGCTCAAGCTGTCTCTCCTCGGGGTCGGGTCTTCCAGGGCACGAGCCTGCGCTCGGCGAGCGCGAGAGCGTAGAAGCAGGCGATCGCGAACGCGAACAGCACGGCTGTGGCGGCGTACGCGCGCGCGGTCTGAAAGCCCCCGGCGTCGGTCATGATCTCGCGCCCGAGCCCCGAATACGCTTCGGTGGTGGGGGTGCTGGTCTCGGCGATGAACGCGCCGATCACGCCCACCGCCAGGGCGATCCGTGCGCCGCTGAGCGCCGCCGGCAGCGCGGCGGGGAGCTCGGCGAAGCGGAACGCCTGCCAGCGCGAGGCGTCGAGCGTGCGCAGCAGCTTCGGCTGCTCGGGGTCCACCGCAGCGAGGCCGTCGACGGTGCTGACGACCACCGGGAAGAAGCAGATGAGCGCGATCACCACCAGCTTGGGGAAGATGCCAAAGCCCCACCAGAACACCAGCAGCACGCCGATCACCGGGATCGGCACCGCCTGCGAGCCGACCGCCAGCGGGTACACGGCGCGGCGCAGCAGCGGGGACAGGTGGATCGCGACCGCCAGCGCGAAGCCGCTGACGAGCGCCAGCGCGAGCCCCAGCACGACCTGCTCGGCGGTCACCGCGAAGTTGTGCCACACCAGGCCGCCGTTGTTCCACAGCGCCGCCGCCACCGTGTGCGGGGCCGGGAGGAGGTCTTCCTGCACGCCGCCGAAGTCCGCGTACAGCTCCCACGCGGCGAGCAGCGCGGCGGTGAGCAGGGCCGTCGGGAGGACGCGCGCGACGCGGGCTCTCATCGTCGCCCGCCCATCCCCAGCGCGCCCAGCGCCTGCTCGCGCAGGGCGGTCACCTCGGGGTTCGTACGGGCTCGTGGGCGCTCCTGCTCGACCTCCAGCTGCGCGACCACGCGCCCCGGCCGCGGCGAGAGCACGACCACGCGGTCGGCCAGCAGCACCGCCTCCTCGACGTCGTGGGTCACCAGCACGACCGTGCGCGGCTCGCGCGCCAGCGCGGCGCCGAGCCACTCCTGCATCTCCGCGCGCGTGATCGCGTCGAGCGCGCCGAACGGCTCGTCGAGGCACAGCAGCGGCTTGCCGGACAGGAGCGTGCGCACGAACGCCACCCGCTGGCGCATGCCGCCGGAGAGCTCGTGGGGGTGGGCGTGCTGGAAGCCGTCGAGCCCCAGCTCCGCGAACAGCTCGTCCGCGCGGCGGCGGGCCTCGGCGCGCGGCAGCCGCGCGATGCGCAGCGCCAGCGCCGCGTTGTCGATGGCGCTCAGCCACGGCAGCAGCAGGTCGCGCTGGGGCATCAGCACCGCAGGCGCGCACGCGACCCGGCCGGCGTCCGGCGCCCGCAGGCCGCAGATCAGCTCCAGCAGCGTGCTCTTGCCGCAGCCGCTTGGGCCGACCACCGCCAGCAGCTCGCCGGGGGCGGCGCGCAGCGACACGTCCGCGAGCGCGTGCACCGCGCCGCGGCGCCCCGCCGGGTAGGCGAAGCTCACCGCGTCCAGCGAAACCGCGTCGCCGCCCGCCGCGCGCGCATCGCGCTCCGCCGCGCCCCCTGGCGAGGGCTGTGCGCGGGACTGCAGTTCGGTGGCCACTTGGCTCCCTTCGCGGGCATTACCCCACAGGTTCTAAGGGTCGACGCCGGTGGAATCGTGGGGCGGGCGGGACCCCAATGGACGTCATCTCAGCCGGCCTACCGCCAGCCCCCCTGATGTCTGCTTGATCGTGCGCTGATGCTACCGCGCTGGACGATCGATCGGGCTGGGCGGCGTCAGGCAGCTTGGCTGACTGTGCCAGGCGCAGAGCGCGGACGGCCCGGCGCTCATTCGCATCGCGTTGCGGGTCTCGGCACCAGTCTCAGGTGCTGGCGAAGCCACCTCGCACCCTCGGTCAGCATCGTCGTGCCCGCTTCGAAGGAGGCTGGTCCGGCAGGGGGAAAAGCGACGATCGCCACGGCCACCGCGCGAGCAGAGCCGACGTCGACGATGCCCGACTGACGTACAAGATAGGCACCGTCTAGCTCCGGGCCCCAGCCACCCTTGAAGGCGACGTGGGGGAATCCCACGTCGCCGAGGCCCCAACTCTCGCTTGGCTCGATCCTCTGCATCAAGCCAAGGGCATAGTCGGTTCCGGCCGGCGACAACAGGCATCCGCGGGCAAGCGCGCTGAAGAACTTGACCGCGTTGCTCGGCTTCCACTCGGTCTGGCCGAATGTGGTCACGGCACCCGGAGGCGGCGGGGCCGTGGCGACTGCCGTTTCTTCGTCGCCGCTAGCCCGCAGCAGGTCTTGCATGTAGGTACTCGCCTGTGTCAGCCCACCCTCGATGCTCTCGAGGTCATGGAAGAGATCGAGCACCGACTGGTTGTCGGATTCTGTGATCGCGGACGTGGCCCATGACTGCTCTTCGGCTGTCAACGTTTCTCCGCGGGCCTTCAGCAACGCCACGAGAACCGGAACCTTCGTCGTGCTCCAGCCGAGCGCCGGAGCGTCGCCACCGAGCGTTTCGGGCGCGCCCATCCCCAGGGGGGCCACGGCTAGCTCGAGATGACTTGAGAGACTGGCCTCCAGCTGAGCGAAGGACGCATGGGCGTTCGCGTCGAGCACCGGGCTGGCGCTCTCCGGTGCTGTGACTTCGACCCGGGAGCGATAGATCGATCCCCGGCCTGGCTGGACCCCCGCCGTTGCGGGGGCAAGCAACTTGCGGGCGGAGGCGCTATGAGGCGTCGAGGTGAAAGACGGCCGATGCCGTTGATGGCCGTCGCGGCCGATGACGAGCGCACCGAGGCCGACGCCGATGCCGACGCCGGCAAGCAGAACGGCGCACAGCTCAGTCGTGTGCCGGCGGGCGGCGGAGAGTTGGGCGTGCGCCTTGACCCTCATATGCGTAGCATTCTCATTACTTGACTAGTCGAGTCTCTCGGGCTAGCCAAAGCTAGCCGAATTCTGTACGTTGCAGCGTCGGGACCGCAGGAGCACGCTATTCGGAGGCTGGATGAATCCTCGTCTTCGCAGGCTTCAATCTGACTATGACCTGATACGGGAGACCTACTCCGGGCATCCGCACGTCACGATCGAACCGCTGGGCAGCCTCATGCCGCCCGAGAGCTACCGGATCGAGTTCCGGCTCCGAGGTCTTCGCCTGGATGGCGACCAACCCAGTTTTCGCGACGTTCACCGTGCCGAGATCCTTTTGCCGCGGCGCTATCCAGCCGAGCGGCCATACGTCGTGCCGCTGGCGCCGATCTTTCACCCGAACATTCGCGATTACTTCTGCATCGCTGACTACTGGGCTGCGGGCACGACGCTCGCCGACGTCGTCGCCAAGCTCGGCGACATGATCCAGTGGCGCGTCTACAACCCGGCGAGCCCATTGGACGCGCTCGCGGCGACATGGGCGATCGAACAGGAGCCGACCGGTCTCTTTCCCGTCGGGGACGTCGACCTCGGTGTCCCCGAGGTGGCCGTCGAGGTTCGCTCGAAGGATCCGGCGTCGCTGCGGCCGATCGGCGCAGCTCTGCCACCGATCACCGGGCCGGGGGAGAGCGAGAACGAGGGCGAGGATCTTGTCGTGCTCATCAAATCCTGGGGCGGGCAGGAGTGATCACACACGGAGCCGCGCTGCCCGCGATGTGCGCGGCACGGACCCACCGACACGCGGAGGACACATGGACTTGACGGTCGTGGACGCAACTGGAAACAAGACGGAGGAGGTGAGCGTGCCCGACGGCGTGGCCGTCGGTCGGATCGTCGGCAGGCTCGTCGAACTGCTCCAGCTGCCCGTGATCGGGCCCGACGGACAGCCGCTCTCCTACAAGTTCCACCACAAGCAGTCGGGACGGCAGGTGAACGACAATGAGACGCTCGTGCAGGCGGGTGTCAACGAGCACGACGTGCTCCGTCTCGTGGCCGAAATCACCGCGGGCGCACACTGCTAGATGACGGCACTGCCCGAGCTGAACGACAGCGGCCGCCTCGTCGTCAACGCGGAGGACGGCCGCTACCACCGTCAGAGCCTGATTACCTGGTGGGATCAGGGGCGCCTGCGCGACGCGAGTATCCTCGTCGCCGGTGCCGGTGCGCTCGGCAACGAGCTGGTCAAGAACCTCGTGCTCATGGGCGTGGGGCGCGTCCTGGTCGTGGATATGGACGACATCGAGGACTCGAACCTCGCGCGCTGTGTGTTCTTCCGCGCGGGCGACGAGGGCTCACCGAAGGCGCAGGTGCTCGCTCGGCGCGCTGGCGAGCTTAATCCGGACACCGAGGTCATTCCGCTGGTCGGGGACATCAGGATGGTCGCGGGCCTCGCGGTGTTCGCAGAGGTCGACGTTGTCCTCGGCGGGCTGGACAACCGGGAAGCTCGCCTGTTTGTGAATCAGGCGTGCTGGAAGACAAGCACGCCATGGATCGATGGTGCGATCGAGGGCCTGATGGGGGTGGTCAGGGTGTTCCTGCCGCCCGCGACCGCCTGCTACGAGTGCACGCTCAGCGAGCACGATCACGAGCTGATCGCGGCGAGGCGGACGTGTGCGATGTTGACTCGCGAGGAGATGCTCGCCGGCCGCACGCCGACGACGGCCACCACGTCGAGCATCGTCGCAGGGATACAGGTGCAGGAGGCCGTGAAGCTCCTGCACGTGGACCGGCTTGGCACCCCCGCGCTCGCCGGCGGCGGCTTTCAGTTCGTCGGCCTCAACCACGACTCCTACGTCGTTCGCTACGGCCGGCGGGAGGACTGCCTCAGCCACGATACCTATGAGATCGATCGGGTGAGGGTGCTGTCCGGCGACGTGTTGTTTGGGGATCTGCTGGAGCTCGCGCGCACCGAGCTGGGCGACGACGCGGTGCTCGAACTGGAGCACGAGGTGGTGCTCGCCGGCAGCTGCGGGCGGTGCGGCCATCAGCAGGAGCTCGTGCGCCCGCTCGACGGGCTCGATTCGAGGGCCGGACGCTGCCCGAGATGCAACGAGGAGTGGCGGCTCGAGTACGCCCACACGATCGATCGGGACTCGCCGTTGCTCGGTGCCAACTCGCGCGAGCTGGGCCTGCCCCCCGCCGACTACGTGGTGGGACGGTCGGGAGAGGAGCGGCAGTTCTTTGCGCTTACGGGGTCGGAGTCGGCGGTCGAGCTGGTACGGCGGCTGGCTAAGGCGCAATGAGCCGGTCAACTACGACTTCACGGACCGGCCGATGAGTCCTCGCGGCCGTCGTCTGCGCAGCGACCTGCGGCAGATGGAGGAACTCGCCGCCCGCGGCGCGATCACGTTTCGCACCGAGGGAAGCCCCCCCGACCTCTACCACCTGATGCTGACCGCCCCCGGACTCGCGCTCGATGGTCCCCGGCTGACGGTGCGCAATCTGCACCGGTGTGACGTCTACCTGCACCTCGACTACCCGCGCCGCCCGCCGGTCGTGACGTGGCTGACGCCGATCTTCCATCCGAACATCCTCGGCCCCGAGCGCAACGGCGGGGTCTGCCTTGGGAGCTGGAGTGCGGCCGAGAGCCTCTCCGACCTGTGCGTTCGGCTCGGCGCGCTCGCCTCCTACCGCTCGCTGAACCCCGCCGACGCGCTCAACGTCGAGGCCGCCAGTTGGGCGCGACGCCACGAGGTCCGGGCGGGCGCCGACGTAGAGGTGCTGGCCCAACTCCCCCTCGACGATGCCGTGAACGTCACGCTGGTGGGTAGCTAGGACATGGCGCGCAAGCAGACCGCGAGTAAGTCGCGCCACCTCGGCGGTGGGTCGCCCTCCGCAGCCGAGATCGTTGGGCTTCGTGCGGTATCCGAGGCGGTCATTTACCGGCACGTGTTCGAGAGCGCCGACCGGGAGGTGGGCGGCGTCCTAGTCGGCAGGCTGGCCGTCGACGGGCGCTTGCCGCTCGTCACCGGTGCGATCCCGGCGCTCAGCGCCGACGAGCAACGAGCGACGCTCACGTTCACCCAGGAGGCGTGGGCGCACGTGCATCGGGTGCTCGAAAGCGACTTCCCCCCGGATGAACAGATCGTCGGTTGGTACCACAGCCATCCAGGGTTCGGCATTTTCCTCTCCGGCCACGACCTCTTTATCCATGAAAACTTCTTCAGCGCCCCGTCGCAGATCGCGGTCGTGGTCGATCCCCACGCCGGGAGGGAGGGCGTGTTCGCGTGGCAGGAGGACGGGCTGGCGGCGCTCGTGGAGCGTGCGACCCCTGGCAACTGGACGGCTGCGCGCCCGACGCTGGACAGCGTCCCAAACTCGCGTGAGCACCGCGATCCGTCCCCGTCCGAGCGTGGAGAGTACCCGCTCCTGGCGCTGGCGATCGCGGCCTTGATCGGCCTCGGCGTGGGCTTCGGCTTGTGGAGCGTCGCGGAGGACGGAGGCGGGTCCGGGAATCCGCGGGCGGGCAGGACGGCGCCAGCGAGCACGCATCGTTCGCAGCCCGCGGCCGCGCGTCCGGAAAGTCACATCGAAGTGCTCCATGAATAGGAGGAGGGCGTCGCGGTGAGCTTTAATCAGTCCGTCGCCGGGTCGGCAGACACGGGGCGAGCATGCCCGTACTGTCGCTTCCCGCTTAAGGAAGGCGTCGCGATCGTGGCATGCCCGGTCTGCAACTCGGCGCACCATGCCGAGTGCTGGCGGGACAACGGCGGCTGCGCGATCGTGGCGTGCGCCGGCGGGCCGGCCACGAGTGGGGCGCCTACGGTTGGCGAGACGCCCACGGCGCCCTACTCCGCCGCCTCGGCGGGCGCGACTCAACAGCACGGCACGGCCCAGATCCCGCCACCACCGCCGCCGCCCTCGCTCGGGAGGCGCAGCCCATCGCTGGCGATCGCGGTGATCGTGCTCGCGCTCGCGGTCGCGGGCGCCGCGGTTGCAATCGTGCTCGGCAGCCAGCGGGGCAGCACCGTTCGCGTCTCGAACGTCACGACAGCTCAAACCGTGACCGTCGCCACGACGTCCAGCACGCCGACGACAACGACCTCCGAAGGGACCACGGTCAGCACCGCCACGACACCGAGCGGCGAAGGCGCTCTGCCAGGCGTCAGCGATGAACAGATGCGATCAGAAATCCGGCAGATGCTGCTGGCCTGGCACGAAGACGTGGTGCATGGCGGATACCGCGCCGCATGGAACCTTCTGAGCCACCGCAAGCAGGTCCAGGATGAACGCGAATACGGCTATGCCACGTGGGTCAAAAACCAGTCCACGCTACGGCCCTACCTCAACCCCGCGAACCTGCAGGTGTCCGTCGAACGCACTGAACCCGCCAGCGGCGTGGCGCAGGTTGACGTCACCGGTATGGGCTGGGACAAACCGGGCGCACCTTGCACCGAATGGTCGGGGATCACGTGGGTGAAATATGAAGAAGGGGCGTGGAGATATGACCCGGGCTACTCCACGACCCCGCAGCGGGAACGCGAATGGAAGCCTCGCTACTCCGAACTGCTCGGCGGCCGATGCTGACTCAGGTCCGTCGCAATACCGCGCTCGTGCTGATCGTGTTCGCCGGCGGCCTGCTCGCAGGGGCACTCGTCGGTGTCGTGTTCGTGCGCTCGGGACGACCTGTCCTTGCGGGCGTCGGCGTAACCAGGACAGTGCTTGTCGCACGCTCTCCGCGGAGCCGCACCAGTGTCGCGGGCGCCATAGCCGCTCCGGCTGGTATCCCGCTGGGATCGAGGGAGGCGGACCTGCGGAAGCCGCGCAGGGTTGCGCTGCAGGAAGCTCTCGACTACGGCGTCGGCCGGGCGGACGGTCTCGGTGGCGAAGCAGTCGCGGCGGTTTGGGTCTACGGCGACCCGCGGCCGGTCACCAGCGGGCGGGCGACCGTGCCCCACCGGATGTGGAGCATGAGCAAGGCGGTCGTGACGATCGCCGCTCTACGTGCCACCCGCGACCAGCCCGGCCCGGTGATGTGGTCGGCCATCACCGACGCGATCAGGCGCTCCGACAATTGCGCGATCCGCAGGACGATCGTCGGTCTGCAGGACCGCCTCGGTGCGGGCGTCCGGGGTACGCTCGCGGCCTTCGAAGAGGTCCTCGCGACGGCTGGCGCACGTATCGAGCGGTCCCCGCAGTCAGCTCCCGCCGAACCGGCGTGCGTGCGCTATCTCGACAGCCACCATCAGGGGGTCCCGGGCAGCGATCTCGGTGTGGTGCCTCAGTTCGGAACTGCGGAATGGACCGAGTACGACGCGATCTCGTTCGCGCATGCGCTCTCAGACGGCGCGTACGGCGCTCCGGGCGCGTACCTGCTGGAGTTGATGGGCCTCCCCAAGGAGCCGCCCCTGGAAGAACCCCCGCCACCATCGGCGCCGCCGCTCGACTGGGGAGCGGGCGCCGTGTTCCCTGCCAATTGGGAGCCGGCGTGGAAGGCCGGGTGGGGCGGCAGCCAAGACCAGCCCCCGCATTTCATCGCCGGACAGATCGTCGTGCTGCATCTCGGAAGCCTGCCGGTGGCAGTCGCGGCGCTGTACGCGCCGAATGCGGAGCCGGCCTCCGACAACCCTGGGCTGACGGCGGCACCGCGCGCCCTGGAACTGATGTTCGGCGCCGCGCGGATCGGGCTCGAAGAGGAACAGGCGGGGATGTCGCGATGACCAAGGTCGTGACCACGACGGCGGACGCCGGGCGCTCGTGTCCCTACTGCCGCTTTCCGCTCAAGGAGGGGGCGGCGGCCGAGCGCTGCGACGGATGCAACTCGCTGCACCACGAGGATTGCTGGCAAGACGGCGGCGGATGCGCCGTGCTCGGCTGCGTCCGGGCGGGTACGGCCACTGCGCCCGTGGCCGGAACGTACGCTCCGCCACCCTCGCATCTCCCGGGTGGCTATCCACTCCCGCCACATGAGTTGCCGCGGGCGAGCAGCCTGACGGTCCTGATCGTGGCTGGGGTCGTTGCGCTGCTTGGGGTGGGCATCGGGGTCATGGTCGCGACCGGCGTGCTGTCCGGGAGCACCCGGGCGAGCGGTCAGGCGACGTCCCCGACGGTGACCGCGCACACGACGCCCACAACGACGGCGGCGGGCCTGGCCCCGGCAGAACAGGGCCGTGACCGTCAGGCGATTCTCGGCATCCTCGACACCTACCAGCGTGCCTACTCGGACCACAGCATCTCGGGTCTCGCGAGCATCTTCACGCCCGAAGTCAAGCGACACGGGCTGGCAGCCGGTGGCTGCATCGTCTCGCAGGGGCGAGGTGCGGTGCTCGCCGACTATCAGAGCCAGTTCAATGAGGGCAGCGGAGCCTACGAACTGGTCGGGCTCTCAGAAGCCGAGATCCAGCTCGATGGTAGGACGCGCGCCCACCTCGACGGCCACTATCAGCTGACGCCAGGGACGTCGGGATACGTGAACTTCAGGTTCGCTGAACTCGGCGAAGGCTGGAAGGTGAGCGAAGTAAACGCCACCTGCCAGTGATGGGTACACCACCTTGACGGGGTTTGGGGCCGCAAGTATGCTCGCACCACCACAGCCAATCAACGAAATAGAGCCGGAATATGGACAATGAGCTTCCTGGGGTGAGCGGTCCGCGACAGCGCATCGAAATAACCGAGGCCGACCTTGCCCAAGCGCCTCGAAGGCCGGCGCCTCCGCCGCTGAGATCGAACCCGATCACGCCCGATCCTGCGACGATGCCCCTGCAGGACGGCGCGGTGCACGACGATTGGACCGAGATGACCCGACTGATGTGCGCCGCCGCCTACCTGGACGGCGTGTTCGCCCAGAACGTCGTCGACGAGGTGATCCACGAGGAGCATCGCGCGGTCGAGGTGCCGCCGGGAATCGACATCGGTGCGGTGGCCAAGCACTGCGTGGCGGCGTGTCGCCAGAAGCTCATGCGCGACGTGCTCCTAGCGGTTGCTCTGCTGCTCACGATCGTGCTGTTCTTTGTCGAGGGCGGCTCGTTCAAGTGGTTGGTCATCGGCTTCGTCGTCGCGTGGGCGATCGTCTTCTGGGATGTCTGGAGCGCTACCTACTTCGTCGTCGTCAAGCGTCTGAACGCACACAACTTCTCCTCGCAGGGCTCTCCGACGCCTCCGGACCCCCATGTGGCGAGGAGGATCGACGAGCTGTCGCAAACCCAGCGTCGCAACCTCACCGTCTACAGCGGGTTCCTACCGTTCTCCGGGGCGGGCTTCAACCTCGGCGGCTGGTCCTTCGCGGTCGACTTGCGCAAGGGCAAGGAGAGCACGTTGGGCGAGCGCCTCGTCCCGCAGCCGTTGACGCCAACAGAGCTCTACGACGGGGTGCTGACCGCCCTGTCGGCGCTGGAAATGCAACACCTGGACATCAGCGACCGGCTCTACGTCAACGGATCGGACATCCGCGACGACCGCATGCTGCTGCCCGATCCGCTGAGGCGGCCGGTCTGGCAGGTCGACCAGCGCCTAGTACACCAGTACATGGAGTCTCCCACGCATCGCATCAGGCACTACCAACGCATCCAGGTCGTTGACTGGCGCGGCGAGCTCGTCGTGTCACTGTTCCTGCGCTTTGGGATCAAAAACGGCCGCCTGTTCTGCGAGCTGAGCAAATTCGTCCTCTTCCCGCTCAAGGAGGAGCTGCACCGCTACGACGCGCTCGGCGGAAAACTCCGCTTCCGGCACGTGCTCGCGTTGGTGGGTCGGTCGTTCTTTGCGACACTTGGCCTGTGGCTGCGTTCGCCGAGGTTCGTCTTCAGACCGTTCGCGCACGCTCGCGACCGCGCCCGCGTCGACAGGCGCGTCGAGCAGGACCCGTACTTCGACTACGGTGCCAGGGTGACGGCGCTCGACCGCGTACGCTCAAGTGAATACCGACGCTACTTCCAGCGCCTAGACAAGGAAATGTACGTCAAGGTGCTGGAACGCACCGTGATCGACACCATCGTCGAGGTTCTCGACGAACACAACGTCAGCACCGCGGATCTGGTCGAAACCGGCGCGAACATTATCAACAACGGGGTCATGATGACCGGCGGCAGCTTCACCGCCGACAGTGTCGCTACCGGCGCCGGTGCCAAAATCATCAAAGGAGTCAAAGCTGCGACCGGGGCATCGGCTACTTAGCCGCTCGCTGACTATGCACGAGGAGGCGCTTTGAGATGGCCGATCAGATCAATTCCGGAATCATCATCAGGGGCGGCAGCTTTAGCGCTCGCGACGTGGCTGTCGGCGACCATGCGAAGATCGAGCAGTCCGACTGGCAGCGAGCGGTCGACCAACCGCTCGCCGATCTGCGAGACGCGATCGACGGTTTCAGCGGTCAGCCGGCAACGCGAGACGCATTGGTCATGGCCCACGCGAAGGTCGCCGAGGAACTCGCGTCACCCGTCCCCGATAAGCAGAAGCTTCTTGACAGGCTCACCTCGCTTAGCGCCCTGGCAGGCCCGGCGGCTACTGTCGTCCAAGCCGCGGCGGCGCTCGCCCAGGTGATCGCTGCCGTCCTATGAGGAGGTTCTCAGGGGTCCTCCCGTCACTTTCGCACCGATTCCGGCGAGCCCCGAATAGCGCTTATAGACCGGACCGAGCTCACGGGGTCGGGCCAGTCAGGCTTCGGCTGCTGCGGTGACCGGCGCCAGCAGGGCTGTACGAAGCACGACGCATACGCGTCTCCCATAAATGTCCAGCGTGCGCTCATGGCCGGGTGAGGCGGGGACCGCAGCGGGACGCCCGTGCTTGTCTCGACGTCGTTTCTACCCCGCGGCGGCGATGACCGGCCGCGTCAGCGCCCGCACGAAGTCCTCCAGCTGTGGTGTCGTCCAGCACTCGAACGCCGTGCAGAACTCCTCGTAGGCGGCGATCACCGAGTCGCCGTAGTTCCAGTACAGGCGCGGCTCCGGGTTCAGCCAGAACGTGCGCCCGGCGCGCGCGGCGATCTGCGCGAACACATCCGCTCGCGGGTCGCGGCCGTTGGTGCGCGCGTCGCCGAGCACGATCACGGTCGCGCGCGGGTGCAGTTCGTCCTCGACCTGGACCAGGAACTCCGACCACACGCGCCCGTAGTCGGTGTAGCCGGAGATGTCCGCCACGCCAGCGTCGCTGGAGATGCGCTCGCTGACCGCTTTGAAGTCGCGCTCGCCTTCGAAGATGTCGGTCACCTCGGAGATGCGCTCGATGAACACGAACGAGCGCATCTTGCGGAACGTGTCGTGCAGCGCGTGCAGCACCGACAGGAAGAACACCGACGCGGAGGTGACGCTCGTGGAGACGTCGCACAGCACGTAGATCTCCGGGCGTTTGGGGCGCCGCGGGCGGTACTTGAGCACGACCGGCACGCCGCCCGTCTGCAGCGACGCGCGCATCGTGCGGCGCACGTCCACGTGCGCGTGGCGCCGGTGGCCGCGGTTCTCCATGCCCTGCGTCGCCAGGCGCCGGCGCAGCTGCGCGACCACCCGGTGCACCGCCGCCAGGTCGGCGAGCGGGCCGGATGGCAGCGCGCGGTCGAGCTCGCCCAGCGGGCGCGCCGGCGGCAGGCTGCCCGTACGCTCGATCTGCGCGCGTTCCAGCTCGCGGCGCAGCAGCGCCTCGAAGCGTCGCAGCGCGTCCCTGGGCAGCCCCGCGCTGCGAGGATCGTCCGGCGGCAGCTGCGGCTGGGGCTCCGCGCGCAGGCCGAGCGCGCGGCGGATGCGCTGCACGTCCACGCCGATCACCCCCGAGCCCTGCTGGCGGCGGGCGAACGCCGCGATCGCCATGCGCGCGAGATCGCGCATCGCGCCCTCGGATCCGTCGCGCATCGCCGCCGCGATCTGCGCGCGCAGCTCCTCCAGCTGCTCCTCCGACAGGTCCTCGAGTGCCGAGCGGTCCTCCTCGCGCACGCCCTCGCGCGCGGCCGCCAGCTCGACCGCGCGGAAGAAGAAGCGGTCGAACACCAGCTCGAACACGCGCCGGTCCTCCTGGCTCTTTGCGAGCGTCGCCGCCAGCGCCTCGCGGAAGTCCTCCTGCGAGGTCCAGCTGATCTCGCCCAGCACCTCGAACGCGTCGAGCATCTCTGAGGTGCCCACTGCCACGCCTTCGCGGCGCAACTCCTCGCCTAGCTCCAGGATGCGCGCCGGCAGGCCCCGCAGGTCGGCACCGGGCGCGTGTCCCGGGGGGCGAGGCGCCGCGGAGCCGCCCTCAGGCGACATCGGCGGGCGCGGACAGCTTCAGCCCGACGCGGTCTGCGACCACGTCCATGTCGGTGCGGTGCTTGACGATCACCGACATCGTTTCCGTGAACGTGTCCGCGTCGATCTCGTCGACGCCCAGCAGCAGCAGCGCGCGCGCCCAGTCGATCGACTCCGCGATCGACGGCGGCTTCTTGAGGTCGAGCGCGCGCACCATGCCGATGACCTCCACGAGCCGCCGCGCGACCGTCTCCGAGAGCTCCGGCGTGTGCAGGCGCACGATTTCCAGCTCGTGCTCCAGCGACGGGTAGTCGAGCCACAGGTACAGGCAGCGGCGCTTGAGCGCCTCCGTCAGCTCGCGCGAGTTGTTCGACGTCAGCAGCACGATCGGGTGCGTGCGCGACTCCACGCGGCCGAGCTCCGGGATCGAGATCTGGAAGTCGGAGAGCACCTCCAGCAGCATCGCCTCGAACTCCTGGTCGGTCTTGTCGATCTCGTCGATCAGCAGCACCACCGGCTCCTCTGAGGCGATCGCGGTCATCAGCGGCCGCGCCAGCAGGAACTCCTCGCCGAAGATGTCCTCCTGGACGGCCTCCCAGCCGGTGTCCGACGCCTCCGCCTGGATCCGCAGCAGCTGCTTGCGGTAGTTCCACTCATACAGCGCCTTCGCCTCGTCCAGGCCCTCGTAGCACTGCAGGCGCACCAGCTCGCGGCCGAGGTATGACGCGAGCGCCTTCGCCAGCTCCGTCTTGCCTACGCCAGCCGGGCCCTCCACGAGCACCGGCTTGCCCAGCCGCGTCGCCAGGAACGCCACCAGCGCCGTCGACTCGCCCGGCAGGTAGCCCACCTCGCGCAGGCCGGCGGCCACGTCTGCGACGGAGGCGGGCGCCTGGGACGAGGGGGCGGACATCGTCCGGGCAATGATAGGCGGCGGGCGCTTTCGGGCGAGTGTCGGCCCAATCCAAGGCGTGTTGCGGTGATCGAGACCCTTTGCGCAGGTGCGTGTCGTTGGGACGCGGGGATAGAGTCGTACCAATCGTGACGATATTGTGCTAATTAGAGGGCGTTATTAGCACGATTATGCGATAATTGGCACGATGCAGAGTTTCGTCGACTTCGAGCGTACGTTCGGGGGCCAGCCGGCCGAGCTTGGTGCGACCCTCGCGGTGATCGATACCGGGAGGGGCCGGGAGCGTACATTCGAGGACCAGATGCCGGAGCTGCTCAACCAGCTTTCCGAGCACGCCCGGATCGCATCGATCACAGCATCCAACGCGATCGAGGGCGTGGTGATCGACACTCAGCGGGCCGAGCTGATCGCCGAGGGATCCCCTCGCTTTCGCAACCGCAACGAGAAGGAGTTCGCCGGCTATCGAGACGCGACCGACGTGCTCCTGCGCCTCGAGACCTACGAGCCGCTCAGCGTTCCCTTTGCGCTGCATCTCCACCGGCTGCTGTTCCACCACGTCGGCGGCCGAGGCGGCTACCTGAAGACCGAGGACAACTTCATCGTCTCCTACGAGACGGGCCAGCGTCAGATGGTGTTCACCCCTCCGCCCTGGCAGCGCACCGAGTTCCTTCTCACGGAGCTCTTCGATCGCTACAGCGAGGCGAAGCGCGACAGGCGCGCACATCCGCTCGTTCTGCTCAGCGCGTTGATCCTCGACTTTCTCGCCATCCATCCCGTCGCGGACGGCAACGGTCGCCTGGCCCGCCTGTTGACGACATACGAGATGCTGGCGCTGGGGTATGGCGTTGCGCGCTACATCAGCGTCGAGCAGCGCATCTATGAATCGAAGAACACCTACTACGCGAGCCTGTACGAGTCCCAGCGGCGCTGGCACGAGGGCGAGCACAGCATCTGGCCTTGGACGTCTTACGTCGCTCAGATTCTCGCGGATGCTTACGTGGACTTCGAGAACCGGGTGGCGGCGGCAGGGCAGAGCAGCGGCGGCAGTAAGCAGGACCGGGCCCGCGACTACATCTTGCGTCAGGCTCCCGCCGGTTTTCGCAAACGTGACGTCGAGCGCGCGCTGCCGGGCATCAGTCCGGCGACCATTCGCCTCGTTCTCAACGAGCTACGCGACGCGGGCAAGATCAGGCTCGAAGGCTCCGGGCCCGCGGCACGCTGGCACCGCGTGTAGTTCTTCTCGCTCTGGCCAGCCTCGAGTCTGGGCCCCAACGATCGAAGCTGACCCCGTTGACCTACCGGGTGTCTACTCCGCGACGGTCGGCGGGTCCTCGAACGACAGCTGCTCCCCCTTTGGGGCTGACGCTGGCGGGGCCGGCGGGAAGCGCGGCCGCCCGCTGGGCTTGCGCGCGGCTTCGCCCGTGCGCACAGTCCCCGGCTCGCGCACAGCTCCCGGCGCGCGCGCCGCGACCGGCGTCGCGTGCCTGCGGCGCACCGGCGCGGGAGTCACGACCGTCGTGTCCGCGTCCGCGGATGTGCGCTCAGCGGGTGGGGGCTCAGCCGCGGGCCCGCGCCGGACCTCCGGCGCGCTCCAGTCCTCCGGTGGGCTCCAGTCCGCGGATGGGCGCGGATCGTCCGGTGAGCGCGGTCGCCCGCCGCGCGCCCGTCGCAGCGGCGGCTCGGGCCGTTCGAGCGCGCGCATGCGCGCGCCGGAGTAGGCGACGGCGATGGCGAGCAGCAGCGCGATGAAGATTCCCCACTCGACGCCTACGGTGGCGGTCACGCGTTCGGTGCCCTGCAGGCCGGGCTTGTCGAGCAGGCGGTAGAAGATCAGCAGCGCCGTCCACGCGCCGGCGACCAGCACGGTGACGCCGTCGCCGCCGGGGAGCTGGAAGGCACGTCCCTCGGCGCGCGCGAACAGCATCGTCAGCAGGCCGGCGCTGACGAGCAGCACGGCGGCCTCCACGAACGAGAACGCCTGGAAGGCGCTGAGGCTCGTCTGCGTGGCCCTGGCGGCGCCGCGCACGACGAGCGTGTCGGTCTTGTCGTACCACGGCAGGAACATCGACGCGAACAGCCCCAGCGAGGCGAGTGCCGCCAGCCGCTGCTCGGGCGCGAGCGCGCGCCACGCGTCGCTCAGCCGCGTCATCGGGGACCGCGGCCGGTCGTCTCGCGGGATCGTCTCCGTGGTGCTCACCTGCGCCTAGTCTAGGCGCGGCACCCGAGGCTAATGACGATGCGAGCGGCTGACCACGACGGTGCCGCTCGTGGTGGCGACGTTGCCCGCGAGATCGGTCGCGGTCAGCTGGACCGTGAAGCTGCCGCCGTTAGCCGGGGTGATCCACAGCAGCCGCGGCTTGCCGTGTTCGACGGTCGCGCTGGTCGTCCACACCACGTGCGAGCCCTTGCGCACGGTCAGCGAGACGGTCGCGATCTTCGACAGCGACAGCTGCACGCCCGCCCGCGCTCCACCGGGCAGCGTCTTCGACAGCAGCGCGATCGCCGGCGGCGTGTGCAGGTCGGCGGTGAAGCGCTGCGCGGTCGTGCAGTAGATCTGATCGCCGGCGATCGGCGTGCCCGTCTGTGCACCGTGCGCGGAGGCGGCGCTCGCGCCGCCGGTGTTCGACGTGGACGTGGACGTGGTCGGGGTCGCCGGGGTGGTGGGAGTGGGGGTTGGGCTGGCGGGCGGCGCGGCCGGGGGGAGCGGCTCTCCCCTGCTCGTGCGTTCGCACAGGTGCTGGAGGAATTCGGTGAGCAGTTCGTGGTAGTTGAGGTCCGATTCGCCGAACTGGTCGTACAGCGACCACCCGCCGGTGTCGTACAGCGGCACGATCGCGCGCGCCTCCGCGTCGCCGGCTTCGAACAGCGCGAGCCCCAGCGGGTCCTTGGTGATCGACGTGTAGTCGTAGAGGCCCACGAGCGCCTGGATGAAGCCGTTGAGGATCCTGTCGCTCGGCGCGTAGGTGTACTCGGCGTACAGCGCGCCGGCGGGCGTCGTCACGCGAACGCCCTGCGGCGGCGGCGTCTGGAAGATGCCGAGCGCCTGCTGCGCGGCGGTCAGGTACGCGGGTTCCTTCAGGCGCGACCACGCGCGCGCGAGCAGCTGGATGGCTGTGCCCTGCGAGAGGCCGCTCGTCCACGGCGGCGTGCCGCCGTCGAAGCGGAACATGTACTCCCACGCGATCCCGCCCGCGCGCGCGGTCGCCAGCGGGATGACTTCGCCGAGCAGCTGGCGCAGGTTGGCGTCTTCGCGGCCCGACAGGTAGTAGCCGTTGCCCTCGCCGAACGTCGCCAGCCACTGGATCTCCAGGCCCTGGCCGGGATAGTGCTCCCACACGATGCGGCTGCCGGGGAAGCTCACGCGCTCCTCGCCGCCGAGCAGCGGTTCGGTGGTCCACCACTGGCGGTTGCGTTCGAGCGTCAGGAACACCGCCGGCAGCCGCGATGGGATCAGCTCGCCGGCGCTCGCCATCGCCTGCACGTTCGCGAGCACCGCGCCGAGTTCTTCCCTGCGCGTACCGCTGAGCCTGCCCAGCGAGCTTTTCGCGGCGACGTACGCGGCGTAGTCCTGGTGGTAGACGGCTTCGTTGATCGCGCTGCCGTGCAGCAGGCTCGCGAGCGCCGCCGTGACGGTCGGCCCGTGGCTCGCGGCCGTGCGTGCACGTGCGTGGACGCGGGCCGGGCCGAGGGCGCTGCGGCCTGGCCCGGCGGCGCTCGCCGCCCGATCGGCGACCGCCTGGCCGGCGAGGGCGGGGGTGGTGGCACCGCCGAGGGCGCTCACTCCCAGGGCGAGCGCCAAAAGACGCCTGGCGCGTTGCACCGCGTCGATGCTAGCGGGCGCGGCGCCGGCTCACTCCGGTTCCAGCTCCAGCTCCTCGACGCCGTCCAGCTCGTCGTCCTCTTCATCTTCGTCATCGTCGTCGTCGAGGTCGTCCTCGGGCGGCAGCTCGCCGCCGGCCCCGTGGGAGAGCTGGAAGCGCTCCACCAGCTCGTCGCGCTTAGGTTCGTCGAGCGGCGAGTCCTCGGAGATGAGCACCCACTCGTCGCCCTCGAACTCGCCCGACTCGAAGATCTCGTGGTCGACCTCGGGGGAGTCGTCGACGACGATCATGATCTCCGTCTGCGGATTGAAGTAGGTCCCCGGGCGGAGCGTGATCTCGTCGAGCTGGAAGCGGCGTGCGTTCTTCATGGGCCGTTTATACCCCACGGCCCGACGGATTTGTTGCGCTGCCGGTCACGGTTCGAGCTCCTCCAGCGTGCGCGCCACCTCGCCGTCCACGTCCAGCGGCTCCATGCCCTGGCGCACGCGCCGTTCGTTGCGCGCGATCACCAGCTGGCGCACCTCCGCCACGAGGCCGGCATCGCGCGTGCGCGACGCCCGCTCGCCGGCCAGCAGGCGCGCGAGCTCCGCGTCGACGTCCAGCGCCGGCTGCCCCGCGCGCACGAGCCGTTCGCTGCGCGCGCCCAGCATCTGGCGGATCTCGCGCTCGCGCTCCGCCTGCGCGATCGGGGAGTCGGGCGCCGGCGCGCCGGCGCCGCCCGCGTAGTCGCCTTCGCGCGAGATGCCGCCCGCACCGATGCGGTCGTACACGCTGCCGCTCTCGCCGCGCGTGATCAGGAACAGCAGCGACATCACCAGCGAGAACGCGATCGTGCCGAACACGACGACGCTCAACCCGTTTTCGATCAGGGCGATCGTCGCGATCGAGCCAGATGCGTGCACCAGCTTGATTCTTGCCGATCGGCCGACTCTTCGCTACCCTGGCAGACGCTGGTTGACTGACCAGTCAATCTACTTCACGTGCCAGCCCGTTAGGAGATCTGAGAATGGTCGATTTCACGCTCACCGACGAGCAGAAGAACCTGCGCGAGATGGCGCACGACTTCGCCGTCAAAGAGATACGCCCGGTCGCCTGGGAGTACGACAAGGACGGCACGTGGCCCGCTGACGTCATCAAGAAGGCGTGGGACGTCGGCTTGATGAACTCGCACATCCCCGAGGAGTACGGCGGCGCGGGGGCGAGCTACCTCGACGGCTGCCTGATCGAGGAGGAGCTCTCGTGGGGCTGCTCGGGCATCCAGACCTCGCTCGGCTGCAACGGCCTGGCGACGGCGCCGATCGCGCTGGGCGGCTCTGAGGAGACCAAGAAGAAGTACCTGGGGATGCTCACCGAGGAGCCGAAGCTGGCGTCCTTCTGCCTGACCGAGCCCGATGCCGGCTCCGATGTCTCCGGCATGCGCACGACGGCCGTCAAGAAGGGCGACAAGTATGTGATCAACGGCTCCAAGTGCTTCATCACCAACGGCGGCTACGCCGACTACTACACGGTCTACGCGAAGACCGACAAGGACGCCGGCCACCGCGGCATCTCGGCGTTCGTCGTCGAGCGCGACTGGGGCGTGGTCGTCGACAAGAAGGAGGACAAGCTCGGCCAGCGCGCGTCGAACACCGCGACGATCTCGTTCAACGACGTCGAGGTTCCCGCCGAGAACCTGCTCGGCGAGGAAAACGCGGGCTTCAAGCTCGCGATGATGACGCTCGACCGCACGCGCCCCGGTGTCGCCGCGATGGCGACCGGGATCGCGCGGGCGGCAATGGAGTTCGCGGTCGACTACTCCAGGGAACGCGTGCAGTTCGGCGTGCCGATCGCGATGCACCAGGCGATCCAGTTCATCATCGCCGACATGGCCACCGAGATCGAAGCCGCACGCCTGCTCACGTGGAAGTCGGCGTTCATGCTCGACAACGGCGAACGCAACACGCTCGTCTCCTCGCACGCCAAGCGCTTCGCCGCCGACACCGCCATGAAGACCGCCACCGAAGCCGTGCAGGTCTACGGCGGCTACGGCTTCATCAAGGAGTACCCCGTCGAGAAGCTGTTCCGCGACGCCAAGATCATGCAGCTGTACGAGGGCACCTCGCAGATCCAGCGCCTCGTGATCGCGCGCGAAACGCTGCTGCCGCGACGCGTCGAGGAGCCGACGGCCGTCCCCGCCTGATGGCAAGCTAGAAGCGAATCGTCGTTCCCCTGCCGCATGCGGCAGGGGGGAGGGGCCGCATGCGGCCCCTCCTCGGGGAGTGCATGCACTCCCCGACCGGCGGCGCATGCGCCGCCGGCACAGCCGTCCCGGCTGCTCGAGCTGAACCAGCCCACCGCCAACCAGAGGAGACCGACCAGCATGTTCGTGTTCAAGGCCGCCGTCGTCGGCGCAGGCACCATGGGCGGGCAGATCGCACAGACGATCGCCGCGGCTGGCATCCCGGTAGTGCTCAAGGACATCGACGACAAGCTCGTGCAGGCGGGCCTCGACGAGGCGCGCAATGTGACCGCCGGCCAGATCGGCAAGCTCGCGGAGAAGGGCAGGATCACGGCCGAGCAGGCGGATGCGCAGATCGAGGAGATCCTCGGGCGCATCCACGGCACCACCTCGTATCAGCGCTTCGGCGACGTGGACCTGGTGATCGAGGCGGTGCCCGAGCGCATGGACATCAAGCAGAGCGTGTTCGCGGAGCTCGACGCCGCCACGCCCGGCCACGCGATCCTCGCCTCGAACACGTCCTCGCTGTCGATCACCGAGATCGGCGAAGCGACGCTGCGCCCGGAGAAGGTCGTCGGGTTCCACTACTTCTACCCCGCCTCGATCATGCCGCTGATCGAGATCGTCGAGGGCGAGGAGACCTCCGCGGAGACGGTCGCCGCGGCGATCACCTTCGCGCAGGCGATCCGCAAGCAGCCGATCACGTGCGTCGAGGTGCCCGGCTTCGTCGTCAACCGCATCCTCAACTCGGGCATCTCAGAGGTGTGGCGCGAGCAGGAGGAGAAGGGCCTGTCGATCAAAGCCATCGACGAGGGCGTCGGCGCCGCCGGCGTCGTGCCCGTCGGCCCGTACTACCTCGTCAACCTGCTCGGCCTCGACACCGTGCTGCACGTCGCCGAGCACCTCGTCGAGTCATACGGCGAGGAACGCTTCTACCTGCCCAAGGGCATGCAGAAGCTCGTCGCCGACGGCAAGCTCGGCGCCAAGACCGGCGGCGACGGCTTCTACAACCCCCAGGGCGAGCCCAACATCGACGGCGAGAACGAGCCCGACATCGCCGAGCTCGTCGAGCTGCTGTCGCTGAAGACGCTGCTGGAGGCGTGCCTGGTGCTGGAGGAGGGCGTCGCCACCCACCGCGACATCGACTTCGGGATGATGGCCGGCGCCGGCCTCGACCCCCGCCGCGGCCTGATGCCGCCGTTCATGAAGGCCGACAGCGAGGGCCTGGACACGATCCTCGAGCGCATGGAGAGCGCGCAGGAGCGCCACGGCGAGCGCTTCGCGCCGCCCACCATCCTGCGCCGCCTCGTCGCCCAGGGGCGCCTCGGGCAGAAGAGCGGCCAGGGCTTCTACGCCTACCCGCAGCCCGACGCCGAGCAGCCCGCAGAGGTCGTCAAGCTCGAGACGCGCGCCGACGGCGTCGCGATCGCGTGGCTGGCCAACGGCCAGATGAACTCGATCTCCCCGCAGGTCGTCGAAGACCTCGGCAGGGTCTGGAGCAAGGTCAAGTCCTCCGGCGTGCGCGCGCTCGTGATCGCCTCCTCCAACCCGTTCCTCTACTGCGCCGGCGCCGACATCAAGGCGTTCACCACCATGGACGAAGCCTCCGGCGCAGAGCTCATCAACGGCGCGCACGCGCTCTTCCGCGAGCTCGGCTCGGAGGGGATCGTCACGATCGCCGCCGTCAACGGCCTCGCCTTCGGCGGCGGCTGCGAGCTCGCGATGGCCTGCGACGTGCGCATCGCCGCGCGCTCTGCCATCTTCGGCCAGCCCGAGATCAAGCTCGGGATCATCCCCGGCTTCGGCGGCACCCAGCGCCTGCCGCGCCTCGTCGGCGAAAACAAGGCGCTAGAGATGAACCTCGTCGGCGACCCCATCCTCGCCGACGAAGCGTTCGAGCTCGGCCTCGCCAACCGCCTCGTCGAGGACCACGAACTGCTCGACACCGCCCTGCAGTGGGCGCGCAAGCTCGCCGGCCAGGCGCCGCTCGCCGTCGCCCAGATCAAGCGCGTGTCCGCCGCCGGCGACCTCGACGACGGCATCGAGGCCGAGAAGCGCGCATTCGCCGACGTCTTCACCAGCGCCGACGCCAAGGAGGGCATCGCCGCCTTCCTCGGCAAACGTGCGCCGCGTTTCAGCGGCAGCTGAAGGTGGTGGCCGCGGTGTGGGCGGGCCGGGCGCGTCGTGTTTCGGGCCGGGCGCTTCCTGTTTGTCTTCGCGACCGGTGTATCGCAGGTGCGATACACCGCACGTCGTCGTGAACATCGGCGCGCGTCCCGCCGGGGATCTGGCCCGCTTGGCGGAGCTCGTACGGGGCGCGCGCTCGGTTGTCGCGCTCACGGGCGCCGGCATCTCGGTGCCGTCGGGCATCCCCGACTTCCGCGGGCGGGCGGGCACCAAAAAAGGGCTGTGGGAGAAGGTCGACCCGATGGAGGTGGCGCACATCGACGCCTTCCGCAGCGACCCCGTGCGCTTCTGGAGCTTCTACGGCCAGCGCTTCGCGTCGCTCGAGGACAAGCAGCCCAACGGCGCCCACCGCGCGCTGGCGGCGCTCGAGCGGCGCGGGCTGCTCGACGCGGTGATCACGCAGAACATCGACATGCTCCACCGTAAGGCGGGCACGCGCGAGCTGATCGAGGTGCACGGCAGCATCGCCAGCTGCTCGTGTCTGAGCTGCCCCGCTGACGCGGTGGCGCTCGAGGAGGTGCGCGGACGCATGCTCGGCGAGGCGAACGGCGTGCCCCGCTGCACCGAGTGCGGCGAGGCGCTGAAGCCGGACGTCGTGCTGTTCGGCGAGCTCCTCGACGCGCGGAAGCTCGAGCGCGCGCGGCAGCTGTGCGAGCGGGCTGACGTGCTGCTGTGCATCGGCTCCTCGCTCGAGGTCCATCCGGTCGCCGCGCTGCCCCGGATCACCCACGCCGCCGGCGGCGCCGTTGCGATCCTCACGCAGGGCCCGACGCCGCTGGACGGGATCGCGAGCGTGCGCCTGTGCGGCGATGTCGTCGCGGAGCTCGACGCGCTGCTGAGCGGGCTCGACGCGCTCGGCGGACGCGAAGCGGACGCGCGCCGGTCGGGCTTGGACGCTGCTCAGACGGGCATCTGAGCGACCGACAGCAGGTACTCGGCGCGCGCGCGGAAGCCGCCGTCGTCTGCCTCGTTGCCCTCCGCGTACAGCCCCAGCAACTCGTTCCTCAGCGCGTCCCACCTGCCCTGGGGCTCCAGCGCCGCCTTGGCCATGATCGTGGGTCCGAGCACCCGCTCGTTGTAGTCGAGCCAGCTCTCGGGCGAGTCGTGCTCGAACACGACCGTGTGACGCTCGAACGTCAGCTCCGCGCCCGTGTCGGCGAACAGCGAGCGGACGTGGTCCTCGTCGCCCCAAGCAGTCGCCGGCTTCAGCTCCGGCGGAGGCGGCGGCATGTAGGAGCCGACCGTCTTGAACATCCTCCCGTTCATACCCTCGGGGGTCCAAGCGGTGAACACGATCCGTGCGCCCGGGCCCGCAACGCGCGCGAGCTCGGCCGCCGCAAGCTGCTGGCGGGGCGCGAACATCACCCCGAAGCAGGACGTCACGCGGTCGAACGACGCGTTCTCGAACGGCAGCTCCTCCGCGTCTCCCTCGACGAAACGGACGTCCACGCCGGCGGCTGTCGCACGTTCGCGCGCGACCTCCAGCAGTCGCGGTGTCAGGTCCAGCCCCGTGACGCTCGATCCGGCCGCCGCCGCCGGGATCGCGACGTTGCCGGTGCCAGTGGCGACGTCGAGCAGGCTCGCGCCGGGGGCCGCCTGCGCCCGCTCGACGACCAGCTCGCCGACGGTCGCGATCGTGCGGGCGATGTCCGGATAGTCGCCCATCGTCCACATCATGCGCTGCCCTTCCTTGATGCCACTGACGTCGATGCTCACGGAGACCTCCTTCAGCGGTTGACGGTCGAGAGCGCGCGTTTGAGCAGGTCGCGCTCGGGGTCCACACGCCAGCGGCCGGCCACGGCCGCGAGCTCCTCGTCGACGCCCCAGCGGTCCGCGAGCGGCTCGCCCTCGTGTTCGAGGCTCGCGCCCTTCAGCGCCATGCAGCCGGCGTTCTCGCCGATCGCGCGGATCGCCTCGATCTCCTCGGCGCTCAAAGCCAGGTCGGCGCCGGCGAGCGCGGCCAGCTCCGCGCGCTTGTCCTCGACCGGGCGGGCGGGGTGAGCGGGATCGGCGTCCGACTCCTGGATCAGCGACGGCGCCACGCAGCGCACCGCCGGCTGCGCGAGGTTCCACGCGCACGCCAGCTGCAGCATGCTCAGCCCGTGGCGCTCGGCGAACGGGCGCATCCGCTCGAGCTTCTCGCGACCCGCCTGCACCCAGCCGTTGGGGCGGAACTTGCGGTGGTCGTACTGGGCGAACGCGTGGCCGGGCAGCACGTCGTCGTGGAACAGGCCGCCATAGTCGACCACGCGCGTGATCAGGTCCACGTCGTGCGCGACGGCGGCGTCCAACACCAGCTCGCCGGGCCACGGCTCCATCGGGCCGAGGATGATCATCGCCCAGTCGATCTGATCGGAGAAACGCTCGAGACAGTCGATCAGGTCGAGCGTGAAGCCGTTCGCAGGGCCGGGAGCGACGCCCAGCAGACGCGTCAGGCCCGCCTCGCGGACCGCCTGCATGCCCTCCCACACGACGGCGCTGGAGTAGCCGACGCGATCGGGGTTGTGCAGCAGCAGCAGGTCGAAGCGCTCGACGCCGCAGCGCTCGAGGCTGCGCTCGGTCGCCATGCGGATGTACTCGGCGTACTCGCCCGGGCCGCGCAGCCGCGGGTCGGTGAAGCGGGGAAAGCCCTTCGCGCCGTCGCGCTCGCCTGTGTAGAAGTCGTGCCCGATCGCGCCGACGAGGCAGTAGCTGTCGCGCTCGACGCCGGCGAGCGCCCGGCCGAGGGCGCGGTCGGCGTCCCCGGATCCGTACACGTCGGCGGTGATCACCGTGTCGATGCCCTCGCCGGGGCGCAGCAGCGCCGTCAGGCGCTCGTCCGCGAGCGGCTCGCCGAAGTGCATGAAGCGCCCGCCGCTCCACGTGCCGATGGCCGTCGTCGTCGGATCCATGGCCTCAGATTAGACCCCGGCCGCCGTGCGGGCCCGCAGCGCCGCCTCCAGGCGCTCGAGCGCGTGTGCGAGCACGTCCGCGTCGAGCGCGCCGCTGTCCTGCGCGAGCGCCGCCTGCGCCTGCGCTCCGGCGTGCAGCTGTTCGAGCTCGGCGATGCGGATCGCCAGATCCTGCCTGCGCTCGGCGTGCAGCTCTGGCACCGCGAGCGTGTACGCGCGGTCGAGCTCGAGCGCTGCGTGAGCCAGGCGCCCGTGATCGAGATCCTCGCGCGCGCGCAGCGCGAGCTCCTCGCACAGCAGCGCCGCGCCGCGGCCGCCCAGCAGCGCCGCCAGGCGCTCCTGCGGACGCAGCGCCCAGGAACGGTCGCGCCCGGGCCGCCGTCGCGAGCCGTTCGCTCCGCGGCCGGACCCCCACCCGCCCGGTGAGGTCAGCGCGCGCGCGTGCAGCCAGCGCCCGTCGGCGACCTGCTCGCCCTCGCCCCACCCGGCCCTGATCACGAGCGCCTGCGCGGCGGACACCTCGTGGACGTACGGATCGGCGGCGGCGATCCGGTGCGCGTGGACGACGCGGTTGACGACCGCCACGGTCGCGCCGACCTCACGGTCGCGGTCGAGCTCCGCCAGCCATGCCCGCGCCTGGCTCTCGGCCGCCAGCGACACCGGATCGATCACCGTCACGCGCGTCGTCGCGACGGGGGCGGGTTCGGGCCCGGTCGGCATGCTGTGCGCGCGTCCGCGCAGGCGCCGCAGCAGCGAGGCTCCGCTCCAGCGCGGAGCAGCCGGAACGCCGAGCGACTGGCGTCCCGCCTCCAGCGCGCCGAGCACCACCACGTGCTCGGGCTCGCCCTCCGGGCCGCTGCGGATCAGATAGCGCCCGTCCGCCGGCCCGAGCACCCACGGGAACTCGAGCTGGATGAACACGAACAGCTGCTGGGGCATCGCTGCACCGTATCCTTCCATCAGGCGATCGCCAAGAAGTCTCGAATCCCGCCAGCCGCGGGCCCGTCACAGTCGACCACCGGGAGCACGCACAGCAATGTCCGACCCCAGCCACGCCGCCAGAAGCCTGCGCGAGCGCCTGGGCGGCGGCACCGAGGACCGCCTCGGCAGGGCGCTGTCCGACCTGCTGGAGAACCCGCTGCTCACCGGCGCGATCGGGCGGGCGTTCGACGCGCGCGAGAAGGCCGTGCAGGCGCAGGAGCTGGCGATGGGCGCGCTCAACATCCCCTCCGCCGCCGACATCGAACGACTCACGCGGCGCCTGCGATCGGTGTCCCTGCGCCTGGAGGGGATCGAGGAGGGCGTCGATCGCCTCGACCGCTCGCGCCCGCCGGCGGATGTCGACCGGGCCGAGATCGCCGGGCGCCTGTCGGCGATCGAAGCCCAGCTGGACGGGGTTGCCGAGCGGCTCGACCAGGCGCTCGCGCCCCAGAATGACGCCGCGAAGGATGCGAAGGCCGCCGCCACCGCCAAGGACGCCGGCGCCAAGGCGAAGACAGCCGGCGCCAAGGCGAAGACGGTAGGTGCGAAGGCGAGGACGGCGGGCGCGAAGGCGCGCGCGAAGCCGAGGACGAGCAGGGCGAAACCCGGCAGCGCCTGAGCGCTCAGGCGCTCACGGCGGCGATCGCGGCTCTGCCCATCCTCTCGGCGGCGGTCAGCAGCTGGTGGTCGTCGATCCGGTCGCGGGCGCCGCTCGCGTCGAACGTGTCCGACACCGCGAGCACGCACGCCACCGGCACGTGCATGGCGGCTCCCGTCGCGAACAGCGCCGCCGCCTCCATCTCCACCGCCACCGCCTCGGGGTGGACCCTGCTGTCCTCGCGCTCGTAGAACAGGTCGACGCTCACGACCGCGCCGAGCAGCGCGGGGCCGGCGTGGCCGGCGAGCGCCTCCGTCAGCGCTGGGTCGGCGGCGGCGCGCTCGCCCGCGCCGAGGGCCCGCGAGGTGCCGTCGGCGCAGATCGCCTCGCACGCGATCACCAGGTCCCCGAGCGCAAGCCCCGCCGCCAGCGCGCCGCAGGTCCCGACGCGGATCGCGCGCCGCGCGCCCAGCGCGATCAGCTCCGTGAGCACGATCGCCGCCGAGGGCCCGCCCATCCCCGTGGCCTGGATCGTCAGCGGCTGTCCGTCGGGAGCCGTGCCCGTATATCCCCACAGCCCGCGGTGGTGATTGAACATCTTCGGCTCCTGCAGCAGCCCCTGCGCGAGCGCGAGCGCGCGTCCGGGATCGCCGGGCAGCAGCACGCGCTCCGCCAGTGGCGCGGTGGGGCGCAGGTGGATGGCGGCGACGTGCGACAACGGCGGCGACTTTAGACTTCGGATGGGATGCCCGCCCAGTCCCTGCCCGCCCACCCCCTGCCTGCCGCGTCGCGCGCCTGAGTGGCCGAGCCCGCGCCAGACCCGGTCGCCGAGACAGGCGAGCTGACGCTCGCACGGGTGGCCGCGCGCGCGGGCGTCTCGCCGGCGACCGTCAGGCGCTGGGTGGAGGGAGGGCTGATCCCCGGCTTCGACGGGCGCTGGACCCCCGCGTCCGCCGCCTATGCGCGCGTCGTCGCGAGGCTGCGCGCGCGGGGGCACACGCTCGCCCAGATCAAGCGCGCGGGCGAGAACGGCCAGCTTGCGGTCGGCCCGATCGAGAACCTGCTGAGCAGCCCAGGGCCGCGCTACTCGCTGCGGGAGGCCGTGCGCGTCAGCGGGCTGGACGCGGATCTGGTCAAGCGCGTGTACGGGAGCATGGGCCTGGGGGCGCTGCCCGTGGACGGGTTCTCAGACGAAGACGTGCAGATACTCAAATACGGGGCGGCGGTGCTCGACACGGGCCTGCCGCTGCCGGCGTTCCTGCAGCTGATGCGCGTGTACGGACAGGCGCTCGCCCAGATCGCCGACGCCGAGGTGCGCCTGATCCACCTGTACGTGCACGAACCGCTGATGCGCGCGGACGTCCCGAGCGTGGAGATCGCCGAGGAGATGGAGGGGCTGACGCGCGAGATCCTGCCGTTCGCGACGCCGTTCATGAACTACCTGCACGGCCGCCTGCTCGCGCAGTTCGTCGAGCAGGACATGATCGGGCACATGGAGGCCGATCTCGGGGAGGACGCGCTCGCGGAGGGGCGCCTGCGGGTGGCGATCGTGTTTGCCGACCTCGCCGGCTACGCGCGCCTGACGATCGAGCGCGGCGACGAGGCGGCGCTCGGCGCGGTCGAGCGGTTCGTGCAGACCGTCGAAGAGACGCTGCCGGTCGATGCCCGCGTGATCAAGACGCTCGGCGACGAGGTGATGGTCGTGGGCTCGGATGTCGCGGCGCTGACCGGGTGGGCCGTCGAGCTGCCGTCGGGAGTCGCGGCGGGCGACCCGCTGCCGCGGATCGGCATCCACTACGGCGAGGCGCTGTATCGCGACGGCGACTACTACGGGCGCGACGTCAACCAGGCGGCGCGCGTGGTCGCGCGCGCGGGCGGCGGCGAGGTGCTGGTCACACGCCCGGTCGTCGAGCTGGCGGCGGGCGTCGACGGCCTCGAGTTCGAGCGGATCGGCGAGGTCAGGCTGAAGGGCTTCTCCGAGCCGACGGAGCTGTTCACCGCGTCCGCCCGGAAGGGCTAGCGGGCCGATGATCTGCGAGCAGGTGCGCGAGGCGGTGCGCGCCGGAGGCCTGTTCGCGCGCGATGATCGGGTGCCCGCCCGTCAAATCCTCGTGATGCTGTCCGGAGGGCGCGACTCGACGTGCCTGCTCGACGTCGCCGTTGCGCTGCTCGGGTCGGCGGCGGTGAGCGCGCTGCACGTCAACTACGGCCTGCGCGCGGACGCCGACGCCGACGAGCGCCACTGCGCGCAGCTGTGCGCGCACGCGGGGGTCGAGCTCGAGGTCGTGCGCGCAGACTCTGGGGGCGCGAGGCCCGCCGGCAACCTGCACGCGTGGGCGCGGGAGTTGCGTTACGCGCACGCGGCGCGCATCGCCGACGAGCGCGACGCGCTGATCGCGACAGGGCACACGGCGAGCGACCAGGTGGAGACGATCCTCTACCGGCTGGCGGCTTCGCCGGGGCGGCGGGCGCTGCTGGGCATGGTGGCCGGCGAGGGCCGTTTGATCCGCCCGCTGCTGGGCGTCAGCCGCGAGCAGACCGCCGCCTACTGCGAAGCACGGGGCCTTCAGTGGCGCGAGGACGAGAGCAACGAGGACGAGCGCTACGCGCGAGCGCGGGTACGGCGGCGCCTGGTGCCGGCGCTGCGCGCCGTGCACCCGGCGGCGGAGGCGAACGTGCTGAGGACGGCGGCGCTGCTGCGTGAGGAGACCGAGCTGCTCGACGGTCTCGTCGCCGCCGAGCTCGCCGGACGGGCCGGCATCCCGCTCGCGCGCCTGCAGGAGCTGCCCGCCGCGCTCGCCCGGCTGGTGGTCGTGCGCCTGGCCGAGGACGCCACCGGAGCGTACGTTCCGCAGGCCGGCGAGCGTGTGCAGGAGCTGCTGGCGCTAGGCCGGCGGGGGGGGCGGGCGGAGCTGCACGTGGGCGGGCAGGCGAGCGCGGTGATCCGCGACGGCGTGCTGGAGATGGTCAGGCTCGAGCCGCGGGAGTAGATCCCCGCCCGCCGCCGCACGGGGACTAGACTCCCTGGCGTGGCCAGCACTGAGCGCCTCTCGAGCGAGCCCGGCCTCGGCGAGGTGCTGGTGGCCGCCGAGGATCTGCAGCGGCGCGTCGCGGAGCTGGGCGAGGAGATCTCGCGGGACTACGCCGGGCGCTCGCTGCTGCTGATCGGCGTGCTGAAGGGGGCGGTGTTCTTCCTGAGCGACCTGATGCGCTTCATCGACATCCCCGTCGAGGTCGACTTCATGGCGGTCGCCTCATACGGCTCCGCGACCGACTCCTCGGGGGTCGTGAGGATCCTCAAGGACCTGGACGCGGCGATCGAAGGCCGCGACGTGCTGATCGTCGAGGACATCGTCGACTCGGGCCTGACGCTGCAGTACCTGCTGCGCAACCTCGGCTCGCGCAACCCGGCCTCGCTGGAGGTGTGCGCGCTGCTGACCAAGCCGGAGCGGCGCAAGGTGGACCTGCCGACGCGCTACGTGGGCTTCGAGATACCCGATCGGTTCGTCGTCGGCTACGGCCTCGACTACGCCGAGCGGCATCGAAACCTGCCATTCGTGGCCGCCCTGGAGCGCTAGGAGGGCGCTGGGCGGACATCTTTCAGCGCTGCGCGGGGGGTGGGCCGAGGGGCGGGCGGGGGTCCGTAGCTGCGGGAAAGACCGACCCTGCATGGTACGCTAGGGCACTGGTGGCCACGACTTCAGACGGTGCCCAGGACCTCAGGAACCAGCCATGAGCCGTTTCTTCAAGAGCGCCGCATTCCCGATCCTCATCGTCGTGGTGTTGGCATTCCTCGCGGTCAAACTGGTCAACAACGGCAACGCCAACAAACGCTCGCACAGCTATCAGTCGCTGGTCGGCGCCGAGCTGCCCAAAGGCGAAGTCGAATCGGTCGAGTTCAAGAACAAGGGCAAAGCCCTCGAAGTCAAGCTGAACGCCAAGGGCAACAAGGAAACCTATGAAGTCGGCTACGTCGAACAGGCCGCGCCGCAGCTGATCGCCCAGCTCAAAGAAACCCCCGACGTCAAATTCAACGTCGAATCCGAAAAGAGCAGCGCGCTGCTGGGCCTGCTCACCTACATCCTGCCGTTCGCGCTGTTCCTCGGGTTCTGGATATTCCTGATGAACCAGGTCCAGGGTGGCGGCTCGAAAGTGATGTCGTTCGGCAAGTCGCGCGCCAAGCGCATGTCCGCCGACTCGCCCAAGATCACCTTCCGCGACGTCGCCGGGGTCGACGAGGCCGTCGAGGAGCTCCACGAGATCAAGGAATTCCTCGAGAATCCCAAGAAGTTCCAAGCGCTCGGGGCGAGGATCCCAACGGGGGTACTGCTGTACGGGCCGCCGGGCACCGGCAAGACGCTGCTCGCGCGCGCCGTCGCCGGCGAGGCGGGCGTGCCGTTCTTCTCGATCTCCGGCTCTGACTTCGTCGAGATGTTCGTCGGCGTGGGCGCCTCGCGCGTGCGCGACCTGTTCGAGCAGGCCAAGCAGAACAGCCCGTGCATCATCTTCATGGACGAGATCGACGCCGTCGGGCGCCACCGCGGCGCCGGGCTGGGCGGCGGCCACGACGAGCGCGAGCAGACGCTCAACCAGCTGCTCGTCGAGATGGACGGCTTCGAGGCGAAGGACAACATCATCATGATCGCGGCCACCAACCGGCCCGACATCCTCGACCCGGCGCTGCTGCGCCCCGGCCGCTTCGACCGCCAGATCGCCGTCGACCGCCCCGACCGCAAGGGCCGCGCGAAGATCCTCGAGGTGCACACGCGCGGCAAGCCGCTGGCGAAGGTCATCGACATCGACGCGCTCGCCGGGCAGACACCCGGTTTCACCGGAGCCGACCTGTCGAACCTGATCAACGAGGCGGCACTGCTGTCCGCCCGCACGGGCAAGCGCGAGATCGGCCAGGATGAGCTCGAGGAGGGGATCATGCGCGTGATCGCCGGCCCCGAGAAGAAGACGCGCGTGATGAGCGAGAAAGAGCGGCTGATCACCGCCTACCACGAGATGGGCCACGCGCTCGTGGGCCACTTCCTCGAGCACTCCGACCCCGTGCACAAGATCTCCGTCATCTCCCGCGGCCAGGCGCTCGGCTACACGATCTCGATGCCGCAGGAGGACCGCTTCCTGACCACCCGCGCGGAGCTCGAGGACACGATGGCGATGACGCTCGGCGGGCGCGCCGCCGAGGAGCTCGTGTTCGGCGAGATCACAACCGGCGCGTCCAACGACATCGAGAAGGTGACCGCGACCGCCAAGCAGATGGTGATGCGCTTCGGCATGAGCGAAAAGCTCGGCCCGCGCGTGTTCGGGCACGATCACGGCCAGCCGTTCCTCGGCCGCGAGTTCTCCACCGAGCCCGACTACTCCGACGAGATCGCCCGCGAGATCGATGACGAGGTGCGTCGCATCATCGAGGCCGCGCACGGCCGCGCGCGCCAGATCCTCACAGAGCACCAGCACGACCTGTCGAACATCTCCGAGATCCTCGTCAAGCGCGAGACGATCGAGAAGGAGGAGTTCCTGGCGCTGCTCGCCGGCAAGAGCGATGAGGAGGTGTTCGGCATCGAGGAGGACACCAAGCCGCAGCTGCCCGCGCCGCCCGCGCCGGTCGACCGCACCGAGCGCGAAACGCCGCGCGCGATCCCCCGTCCGGGGCTCGCCGGCGGCACAGCGGACATCCGCGCGAGCGACCAAGAGCGCCCCGAGCCGGTCTGAGGCGCCGGTGTCTCTCGTTTCGGACGCCGTATAACCATTGTTATACGGGCCTTGCTCGAGGTGTGACGTTGCCGGGAGGAAACCCCTATCGCCTGATGGGGGTCCTCAACGTGACCCCCGACTCGTTCTCGGACGGGGGGTCGTTTCTGGACGCGGGGGCGGCGATCACGCACGCGCACGAGCTGGCGGCGCAGGGCGCGGACATCCTCGACGTGGGCGGCGAGTCGACGCGGCCGGGCGCCGAGCCGGTGCCTGCCGAGGAGGAGCTGAGCCGCGTGCTGCCGGTGCTCGAGGGGATCGCGGCGGCGAAGCTCGACGTGGAGGTCTCGATCGACACGTCCAAGGCGCCTGTCGCGCGCGCGGCGATCGCGGCGGGGGCGAGCATCGTCAACGACGTGAGCGCGCTTCGCGGCGACGCGGCGATGGTCGAGCTGATCGCCGACAGCGGCGTGCAGTGCTGTCTGATGCACATGCTCGGCGAGCCGCGCACGATGCAGCGTGAGCCGCGCTATGAAGATGTCGTCGACGACGTCAAGGCGTTCCTCGAAGAGCGCCTGGCCTTCGCCGTGAGCGCCGGCGTGCGCGAGGAGCGGGTCATGCTCGACCCCGGCATCGGCTTTGGCAAGACGGTCGCACACAACCTCGAGCTGCTCGAGCGCCTCGGAGAGCTGGCGGCGCTCGGGCGCCCGCTGCTGGTGGGCACCTCGCGCAAGAGCTTCATCGGGAGGATCCTCGCCGCATCGTCCCCGCAGGGGGACGCCGCCGGCGATACGCAGCCGGTGGCGACCGATCGGAGGCTGGCGGGGACGATCGCCACGAACGTGCTCGCGCTCGAGCGCGGCGCCAGCGTGTTCCGCGTGCACGACGTCGCCGCAGTCGGCGATGCGCTTGCCGTGGCGGCTGCTACCTTGGGCGGGCGATGGACGGCGAGGGGGACGACGCAGACGAGCTAGACGACGACCTCGACGAGGAGCGCGACCAGAACGCCGAGTCGGTCACGATCGAGATCACGGGGCTCTCGCTGTACACCCACCATGGCGTCAGCGAGGCCGAGCGGGAGGTCGGACAGCGGCTGGTTGTGGACCTGCGACTGGACATCGGCGAAACCGACGCGACGGTCACGGACTCGATCGAGGACACCGTCGACTACGCCGAGGTGTGCCAGTTGGTGGCGCTGATCGCCCAGCAGCGCTCGCACAGGACGCTCGAGCGCCTTTGCAGCACGATCGCCGACCGCCTGCTCGCCGACTACGAGCTCGAGGGCGTGTGGGTGAAGGCCGCCAAGCCCGAGCCCCCGATCGCGCTCACCGTCGACGAGGTCTCCGTCGAGGTATGGCGGGAAGCCGAGGGATGAGCACCGCCGCCGCCTTCCGCGCCGCCGTCGAGCGCGAGGACATCGACGCCGTGCGCGAGCTGCTCGCGCCCGACATCGTCTTCCACAGCCCCGTCACCTTCCACCCGTTCGTCGGCCGCGACACGGTCCTCGCGCTGCTCTCGCTGGTCGCGCAGACGTTCGAGGAGTTCCGCTACACCGACGAGCTCGCAGCCGACGGCAGCCACGCGCTGATCTTCCGCGCGAGCGTCGCGGGCAAGCAGCTCGAGGGCATCGACCTGCTGCGCTTCGACGGGCAGGGTCTGATCGCGGACTTCACCGTGATGCTGCGCCCGCTCTCCGGCCTGATCCCGTTCGCCCAGGCGATGGGCGAGAAGGCCATCGCCGCAGGCCTGGAGACGACGCGCCCCTGACGCCCGCGCCCGGCGAGCAGCGCGTCGGGCTGCTCGGGCTCGGCTCAAACGTCGGCGATCGCCGCGCGCAGCTGCAGGCGGCGGTCGATGCGCTGCCGCAGGTGGGCGTGTCCGTGCTCGCCAGCTCCGCCACCTACGACACCGACCCGGTCGGGGAGATCCTCGACCAGCCGAGCTTCCTGAACGCGTGCCTGCGCGTGCGCACGGCGCTGGAGCCGCTGGCGTTGCTGGACGCGGTCAAGCGCCTGGAGCGCCGGCTCGGCCGTGAAGGTGATGCGCCACGCCACGGTCCGCGCGCGATCGACATCGACATCCTGCTGCTGGGCTCGATGGAGCTTCGCCACGAGCGCATGGTCCTGCCGCACGAGCAGCTGCTGACCCGCCGCTTCGTCCTCGTCCCGGCGCTGGAGCTCGATTTCGAGCTGAGCGTGCCTGACGGCAGGCGCCTGTCCGACGCGCTCGCCGCGCTCGCGCTCGACGAGGGCGTGCGCTGGGCCGGGCCGCCGCTGACGCTGGCCGGCGCCTGACGCCCGCGCTCAGGAGGCGAGCATGCGGTGCTCGTCCCAGCTCGCCAGTGCCATCAGCGTGGCGTCGCTCACGCCGTGCCCCGCCACCACGCACAGACGCCCGTCGCGCAGCCATGTGACGACGCTCGCGCCGCCCTCCGTCAGGAAGCGGTAGGTGGTGCCGCCGCGCGCCCTCACGACGCCGCCGCCGACGTGCGGCGCGGGCGCGCCGGCGACGATCGCGTATCCGACCCACCGGTGGCCGCGGGCGTAGAAGACGGTCGTCACCCTGCGCCCGTCGACGCGATCGGTGCGCGCGCCGGTTGCGCGCCAGCCGAAGCGGTCTTCCCAATAGGGGAACGCGACGCCTTCGACGTCCGCCGCGAGCTCGGTTCCGTTGCTCGGATCCTGAGCCGGCGCGGCCATCGTCGCGGGGCGCAACGTCAGCGCCACGGTGGTGGGCAGCGTCAGCGTCGAGCCGCCGCCCGACAGGCTCGCGACGAGCACCGCCGCGACCGCCGCGAGCGCAAGCGCGCCGGAGAGTCCCCAGCGGACAGCCGCCGGACGTCGGTGAGCCGGTGCGCGTCCAGTGCGTTCGGCGACGAGCGCGTCGATGCGACGATGCAGCTCCGGTGGGGCCTTGACGTCGATCGAGCGCACGAGCTCGACGAGCTCGGACTCGGTGGGTGGGGGACGATCGCTCATGGTGCTCCTTCACTGGACATGACTCCGCCCGCGTCGGTCTCTTCCCGACGAAGCTCTGAGATTCCCGGCTGTTGGCGAGTCGGCGCTCGCTCCAGACCGCCCGCGGCGGCGGCATCCGCTGGGTGCCCGCCGGCCGCCTGCGCGTTCGCTGACGGCGGCGGCTCGGGGTCGAGCCGCTCGGCCACCTGCTTGCGCGCGCGGAACAGGCGCGTCGTGAGCGTCGCCTCGCGCACCTGCAGGGCGCGGGCCGCCTCCCTGTAGGAGAGGCCGAGCACGTCCACCGCGACCAGCGCCAGCCGGAAGTTGTCGGGCAGCTCTGCGATCGTCGCGTACACCTCCTGGACCTCGAACGCCCGCTCCGGGCGGCTGGTGGGCCTCGGGTCGGCGGCGACCACGTCCTCGAGCGTCGCCGCCGTCACAGGCCGGCGCGAGGCGGTGCGCAGGCTGGTCAGGAACGTGTTGCGCAGCACGCGCATCAGGTAGTACAGCTCGTCGTCCCCGCGCAGCACGCGCGGTCGCGACAGCACGCGCGCGAAGGTCTCCTGGACGAGGTCCTCGGCGTCCTCGCGCGATCCGCACAGCGCCCACGCGGCGCGATACAGGCGGTCCACGTGCTGGGTCAGGGATTGCGGATCGAGGGTGCGCATTTGCTCGGCGGGCGCCTGTCAACGCACGGCGCTGCCCACGCCCGCCACCGCGACTGTAGCGCCGGTCGCCGCGCGCGACCAGACGGGAAGGAATCCCAAGCGTCGGCGTCCTTGCAGGGTGTGGCGCCGACACGCCCGCGAGGCGAGCGCCGACCGAGCCGTGCATTGGACATCGAGCAAGAGGAAGGTGGGTCAACGGTGAGACTGCGCAGGTACATGCTGTTCGGATTGGTCGCTCTGCTGGGGGCGGCGGTGGCCGTGCTTCCCGCCCTGGCCGCGTCCTCGGAAGCGAAGCTCGAAGTCAACGAAAACTGCGTCGAGGCCAACTGGCCGTGCTGGACGGCGTCGTCGGGATCGAAACCGTCGCCCACGAGCGTCACCACGGTCGCACCCGGCGGCGTCGTCACGTTCGCGGACAACACCGGCGTTGCCGCAAGCATCGCGTGGACGGGCGCCGCGCCAACCTGCTCGCCAGCCGTGCCCGTGAGCCCGACGCCGGCGAAGGCCGGCTGGGAAGGCACGTGCAGGTTCGAAACGCCGGGGCGCTACAAGTTCGAAAGCGCGACCCTGTACTTCGCCTACACGAAATACGAAGTCGTCGTCGAAGCGCCAACGACCGGCACGACGAGCGGGACCACGACGATCGGCAGCACGACCACCGGCTCGAGCAATCCCTACTCCGGGCCCGGCTCGCAGACCGCCGAACCGAACGCAGCCGGGACGCCGTCCGGCTCGGTGCTCGCCGGCAGCGAGTCCACGGCCGTGAAGCTCGGCGCGACGCAGCACAGCCAGTCGGTCCATGGCTCGGTCGACGTCGCGCAGGGCGGCGCCGGCGGGCGCCTGGAAGTGCAGCTGCTGGCGAGCAACGCGTCGCTCGCGGGCGCCGGACACTCCTCACGCGTGGTCGTCGGTCGCGTGGTGCGCTCCTCGCTGCGCGCAGGGAGCGTCCCGTTCACGGTGACCCTCGACGCCCGCGCCAGACACGCCCTGCGCGCGCACCGGCGTCTCGCGCTCAGCGTGAAGATCGTGCTCGCGCCGGCGAGCGGCTCGGCGGTGACGATCACGCGCAGCGTCGTGCTGCGCGGTTGACCGGCGCAGGCGCTCGGAGGCTACGCGCCGGCGGGTGAGGGCAGCCAACCCGCCGGCAGCACGCCGGCCTCGACCTCGCCGACCATCGGTGGGAAGTAGCGCGTGAGCGCGGCTGCCGGGCGTCCTGCGATCAGCGGGCGCACGTCGGCGATGCTCATCAGCAGGCGGATCGTGCTGCCGATCTGCAGGTCCGCCGCGTTCGGCCGCTCGCCGCCGAGCAGGCCCTCGGCGATCCAGCCGTCGATCCGCTCGAGCTGGCGCGGGAGCGCCGCCAGGTCGGCGCGCGCGCTCTCGTTGCGCGCCTTGTTTTTCAACGCCATCAGCCTGGCCGTCAGCGGCATCGCCGGGCGCAGCAGCGGTCGCGGCAGCGGCAGCTTGGCGTTCGCCGCGTAGCTCTCCATCGCGGACGGGCGGCGCAGGAACGCGACGTCGATCAGCCGGCGGGGCACGCTCTGCAGGACCTCATCTCCCCACCGCTCGGCCTCGAGCACCTGCGCGTACGCGGGATCGCCCGGCGCCGGCAGCAGCGGCGGCTCGGGGGCGAGCTCGTCGAGACGGCGCATGATCGCCCGCGAGCCGGCAATGCGCTCGCCGTCGATCCGCATGCCCGGCACGGTCGCGGCGCCGTACAGCAGCGGACCGACCAGGACCGGCGCGATCGGCAGCAGGTCGACGCGCTTGTATGCGATCGACTTCAGCGCCAGCGCGGCTTCCACCGCCGCACACGGGTGCGACCCGGGGAGCGCGTACAGCTTGGGTTCTCTCGCGGCCATCGCCTGCCGAGCATAATGGTCGCCGATGCTGCTGGCCGTCGACGTCGGAAACACGCAGACCCACTTCGGTGCCTTCGACGGCGATCGGCTGCTCGAGCACTGGCGCTTTGCGACGGTGCGCCAGTCGACCGCCGACGAGCTCGGCGCCGCGCTGCGCAACCTGCTCGAGCTGCGCGGCTACTCCTTCGCGGACCTCGACGCGTCGATCGTCTCCTCCACCGTGCCCCAGCTCGAGCCCGAGTGGACGGCCATGGCCAGCCGCTACCTCCAGCACGAGATGCACGCGGTCGGCCCGGGGACGAAGACAGGCCTTGCGATCCGCTACGACAACCCCCGCGAGATCGGCGCCGACAGGCTCGTCAACGCCGTCGCGATCCGCGAGCGCTTCGGCGGGCTGGCGGTGTGCGTGGACTTCGGCACAGCGACCACCTTCGACGTCGTCTCGCGCGAGGGCGAGTACGTCGGCGGCGCGCTGATGACCGGCATCGAGATCTCGCTGGAAGCGCTCTCCGAACGCGGCGCACGGCTGCCGAAGGTCGACCTCGCGCCGCCGCGTAGCGTGATCGGCAAGAACACCATCGACGCGATCCGCTCCGGCGTGGTGTTCGGCTACGCCGGCGCGATCGATGCGATCCTGCGCCGCCTGTACGACGAGCTCGGCGAGCGCACCGACGTGATCGCCACCGGCGGCCTCGCCGGCCTGGTCGTGCCGTTCACCGAGGAGATCGACGAGGTCGACGACCTGCTCACGCTCACCGGCTTGCGCCTGCTGCATGCGCGCAACAGCTGAGCGGCGCGCCCGGATCGACACCGCGCGACCCCGTTCCCGGCGCCGGAGGCGCCCTCATAAGACTCCATAATGGCCGCATGTCCACCGCCGCGCGATTGGATGAAAGCTGGACCCTTGGCTCGCTGCGCGTGCCCAACCGCGTGCTGCTCGCGCCGCTGGCCGGCATCGGCAACTGGTTCGTGCGCCTGCAGGCCAAGCGCTACGGCGCCGGCATGGCAGTCTCGGAGATGGTCTCCTCGCACGCCATCCACCACCGCAACGAGAAGACCTGCAGCGAGATGCTGCGGATCGATCCCCGCGAGCGCGTCGGCGGACCGGTGTCGATCCAGCTGTTCGGCGAAGACCCCGACGTCATGCGCGAGGCCGCCGCGGTCGTCGTCGCGCGCGGCGCCGACGCGATCGACATCAACATGGGCTGCCCCGTGCCCAAGGTGCGCAAGACCGGCGCCGGCGCCGCGCTGCTTGACGACCCCGATCTGGCGGTCGCCGTCGCGCGCGCAACCGTCGAAGGCGCCAGCGGCGGGGCCGGAGGGCAGGCGGTGCCGGTGACGGTGAAGTTGCGCTCCGGCCTGCGCCCGGGGGAGGAGAGCGGCTTCGAGCTCGCCCATCGCCTCGTCGCCGAGGCGGGGGTCGCGGCGATCGGCTTTCACCCGCGCTCGGCCGCCGTGCACCACAAGGGCAGGCCCGACTACGCGCTCGCTGCCCGCCTGGTCGAATCGCTCCCCGCGCCCGTGATCCTCACCGGCGGCATGGACGACGCCGACGGCGCGCGCGAGGCGTTCGCCAGCACCGGCGCCGCGGCCGTGATGCTCGCCCGCGGCGCGCTCGGCAACCCGTGGCTGTTCGCCGAGCTGCTGCAGGACCCGGCCCAGGCGGGCGAGCGCTGCCCCACCCGCGCGGAGGTTCTGACCGAGCTCGACTGGACGCTCGAGCGCGCCGTCGAGCACCTCGGCGAGCAGCGCGCGACGCGCTATCTGCGCAAGTTCTACCCCTGGTACGTGCCCCGTCTGCGGCTCGAGCCGCGGCACGCCAGGGACCTGCAGGAAGCGCTGCAGACGGCGCCCACGCTCGCGCATGCGCGGGAGCTGCTGGACGCTGCCTGCCGTCCCTCCGCGCTGGCCGTCTGACCCCTGCCGGAGGGCTCCCGGCCCCGCTATACTGCTGCGCTCGCTGACGCCCCGGCTAGGCGAGAACCCCCCGCTTGCAGCGGGGTTTTGTGTGCCGGGACCGGACCACCAACCCGCGGACTGATTCCCACCCACATCACATGCCGAAGGACGTCATCCTCACCCCAGAAGGCCTACAGAAGCTCAAGGACGAGCTCGAGCTGCTGTCCACCGAGAAGCGCCGCGAGGTCGCGGAGCGCATCAAGGAGGCGCGCGAGTTCGGAGACATCTCCGAGAACTCCGAGTACGACGACGCCAAGAACGAGCAGGCGATGGTCGAGAGTCGCATCGCCCAGCTGCAGGAGAAGCTGCGCATGGCGACCGTCATCCAGGCCAAGGATCTCTCCACCGACGTCGTGCAGGTCGGCTCGGTCGTGCACGTCAAGGACGAGAAGACGGGCAAGTCCGTCAAGTACACGATCGTCGGCTCCGCCGAGGCCAAGCCCGACGAGTACAAGCTCTCCAACGAGTCGCCCGTCGGCCGCGCGCTGATCGGCCACAAACGCAACGAGACCGTCGCCGTCAAGGTCCCGCGCGGGCCCGCGCGCAAGCTCAAGATCACCAAGATCGACGTCGGCCTGGAGTAGGCTCGCCGCGCATGAGCGCAAGCGAGGACCAGTCGGCAGCGGACGAGCCGGGCGGGTCCGGCCGACACGGCCTGAACGAGCTGATCGCCGAGCGCCGGGCGAAGGCCGAGCGCCTGCGCGAGCAGGACCCGAGCGCGTTCCCGCACGCGTTCGCCGACGTGGAGCCGATCGCCGAGATCCTGCCCCGCTACGAGCACCTGGAGCCCGGTGATGAGACCGACGAGCGCCACCGCGTCGCGGGCAGGATCGCCGCCCGTCGCGGCGCCGGCAAGGCCGCGTTCCTGGACCTCGTCGATCGCACCGGCAAGATCCAGCTGCACGCGCGTGTGGACGTGCTCGGACCGCGAGCGCTTCGACCTGCTGAGGACGCTCGATCTCGGCGACCTGATCGGGGTTGACGGCAGCGCCATCCGCAGCCGCCACGGCGAGGTGTCGCTGCGCGTGGAGAGCTTTCAGCTCCTCGCCAAGGCGCTGCGCCCGCCGCCCGACAAGCACCATGGCCTCGCGGACGTCGAGACGCGCTACCGCCATCGCGAGCTCGACCTGATCTCGAGCGTTGACACGCGCAGGCTGTTCGTGGACCGCGCCCGCATCGTCTCCGCGGTGCGCGCCCACCTCGACGAGGCTGGGTTCATCGAGGTCGAGACGCCGGTGCTGCAGCCCCTCTACGGCGGCGCCATGGCGCGCCCGTTCACCACCCACCACAACGCGCTCGATCGGGACCTGTACCTGCGGATCGCCACCGAGCTGTACCTCAAGCGCCTGATCGTGGGTGGCCTCGAGCGCGTGTACGAGCTCGGCAAGGACTTCCGCAACGAGGGCATCTCGCACAAGCACAACCCCGAGTTCACGATGGTCGAGTGGTACGAGGCCTACGCCGACTACGAGGGCGCGATGGCGCGCACCGAAGCGATTGTCCGCGCGGCCGCCGACGCTGTGGGATACGCGGGCGCGCTCGACTTCTCGGCGCCGTGGCCGCGCATCGGCTTCGTCGATGCGATCGAGCGGGTCGCGGGCATCAACGTGATGGAGCACCCCACCGCCGAGGAGCTGACAGCCGCGATCCGCGCGCGGGGTCTCGACGTCAAGACCGGCGGGCTGTGGTTCGAGATGGCAGATGATCTGCTGTCCAAGTACGTCGAGCCGAGCCTCACGCGGCCCTCGTTCGTGGTCGACTATCCGACCGAGATCTCGCCGCTCGCCCGCGAGCACGAGTCCGACGCCAAGCACGGGCTCGTGGAGCGCTTCGAGGCGTTCGCGGGCGGGATGGAGATCGCCAACGGCTTCAGCGAGCTCAACGACCCCGACACGCAGCGTGCGCGCTTTGCCGCGCAGGAGCGGGTCGAGCTGCTCGACGGCGGCGAGGCGGAGACGATGCCCTACGACGAGGAGTACGTGCAGGCGCTCGAGCAGGGGATGCCGCCGACGGCCGGCGTTGGGCTCGGCATCGACCGGCTGGTGATGCTGCTCACCGGACGCGAGTCGATCCGCGAGGTCGTGCTGTTCCCGGCGATGCGCGACTGACGCGCACCGCGCCGACGCTGCCCCGAAGAACGTCCCGCAGTCAAGCGCGAGGGTCCCGATGCCGATTACCCGTGATAGTGCAGGGTGGCCGGTTGGTAGACTGCTCCGCAAGGCGTCATAGGGCCCCGAACGAGCACTTTGGGGCACCTCCCAGCAGGAAGGAAGCGCACCATGTTCGAGCGATTTACAGAACGGGCCCGCCAGGTGGTCGTTCTCGCGCAGGAGGAGGCGCGGACGCTCAAGCACAACTACATCGGTACCGAGCACATCCTCCTTGGGCTGCTGCGTGAGGAGGAGGGGCTCGCGGCGCGCGTGCTCGAGAGCCTCGACATCACCGTCGAGCGCGTGCGCGCGCAGGTCGTGCGGATCGTCGGCTCCGGCGAGGAGGTCACCTCCGGGCAGATCCCGTTCACGCCGCGCGCCAAGAAGGTGCTCGAGCTCGCGCTGCGCGAGGCGCTGAGCCTCGGCCACAACTACATCGGCACCGAGCACATCCTGCTGGGGCTCGTGCGCGAGAACGAGGGCGTCGCCGCGCGCATCCTGCTCGACTTCGACGCCGACTCCGAGAAGATCCGCAACGAGGTCATCCGCATGCTCTCCGGCCCCGGCGGGCGCCGCCAGAGCCAGTCCGGCGGCGCGGGCGCCGGCGCGGGCGCGGGCGCGGGCGAGGGCAAGAAGTCCTCCAAGCTGCTCGACCAGTTCGGCAGGAACCTCACGAAGCTGGCCGCCGAGGGCAAGCTCGATCCGTGCGTCGGTCGCGAGACGGAGATCGAGCGGATCATGCAGATCCTCTCGCGGCGAACCAAGAACAACCCCGTGCTCGTGGGCGAGCCCGGCGTGGGCAAGACCGCCGTCGTCGAGGGCCTCGCCCAGCGCATCACCAGCTCTGAGGTGCCCGAGCTGTTGAAGAACAAGCAGATCTACACGCTCGACCTGGCGGCGCTGGTCGCCGGCTCGAAGTATCGCGGCGAGTTCGAGGAGCGCCTGAAGAAGGTGATGAAGGAGATCACCCAGCGCGGGGACATCATCCTGTTCATCGACGAGCTCCACAACCTCGTCGGCGCCGGCGCCGCCGAGGGCGCGATCGACGCCGCCTCGATCCTCAAGCCCGCGCTCGCCAGGGGCGAGCTGCAGACGATCGGCGCGACCACGCTCGACGAGTACCGCAAGTACCTCGAGCGCGACTCCGCGCTCGAGCGGCGCTTCCAGCAGATTCGCGTCGACGAGCCGACGATCGACCAGACCGTCGAGATCCTCACCGGCCTGCGCGACCGCTACGAGCAGCACCACAAGGTGCAGATCACCGACGAGGCGCTGCGTGCGGCCGGCGAACTCGCCTCCCGCTACATCTCCGACCGCTTCCTGCCCGACAAGGCGATTGACCTGATCGACGAGGCCGCCTCGCGGATGCGCATCAAGTCGATGACCTCGCCCCCCGCCAACCGCGAGCTGGAGGGCGAAGTCGAGTCCACCCGCCGCGAGAAGGAGGCGGCGATCGAGGCCCAGGAGTTCGAGAAGGCGGCGGCGCTGCGCGACAAGGAGCGCAAGCTGACGAACAAGAAACGCGAGCTCGAGCAGGCCTGGGAAGCGGGCGAGTCCGGCGAGCGCCCGTCGATCGGCGAAGAGGAGATCGCCGACATCGTCTCGATGTGGACCGGCATCCCCGTGTTCAAGCTGACCGAGGCCGAGACGCAGAAGCTGATGCGCATGGAGGACGAACTGCACAAGCGGGTGATCGGACAGCACCCCGCGATCGAGGTCATCTCCAAGGCGATCAGGCGCTCGCGCGCGGGGCTCAAGGACCCCAAGCGCCCGACCGGCTCGTTCATCTTCCTCGGCCCCTCCGGCGTCGGCAAGACCGAGCTCGCGCGCACGCTCGCGGAGTTCCTGTTCGGCGACGACGACGCGCTGATCCGAATCGACATGTCCGAGTACATGGAGAAGCACGCGGTCTCCAGGCTCGTCGGCTCGCCCCCCGGCTACATCGGCTACGACGAGGGCGGCCAGCTGACCGAGGCGATCAGGCGCAAGCCCTACAGCGTGCTGCTGCTCGACGAGATCGAGAAGGCGCACCCGGATGTGTTCAACATCCTGCTGCAGATCCTCGAGGACGGCCGCCTGACCGACGCCCAGGGGCGCACGGTCGACTTCCGCCACGCGATCGTGATCATGACCTCGAACATCGGCGCCGCGGAGATCGCGCGCAACACGCCGCTCGGCTTCGCCGTCTCCGACGATGAGACGGGGATCACCTACGACGACATGAAGAACCGGATCATGGGCGAGCTGAAGAAGGTCTTCCGCCCCGAGTTCCTCAACCGCATCGACGACGTGATCGTCTTCCACAAGCTGCAGAAGGAGGAGATCAAGCAGATCGTCGAGCTGCTGCTGCTGCGCATCCGCGAGTCGATGGCCGAACGCGAGCTGCAGCTGGAGCTGACCGAGCCCGCCAAGGACCTGCTCGTCGACAAGGGCTGGGACCCGGCGATGGGTGCGCGTCCGCTGCGCAGGGCGATCCAGCGCTACATCGAGGATCCGCTCGCGGACTTCGTGCTGCGCGAGCAGCTCACGCCGGGCGCGACCGTGGTCGTCGACCCCGCCGAAGGCGACCAGGAGGGCGAGGTGCGCCTGACGGTGGTCGCCCCCAAGAAGCAGAAGACGCCCGTCGGCGTTGGCGCCGAAGGCGCCGGCGCAGAGGAGATCGCGGAGGGCGAGCCCCACTCCGAGGGCGAGACGCCGGAGATCGGCGAGCCCGGCGAGCAGTAGGCGCGGGCAGCTGAGCGTCACTCGCGATCGGATCGTCCTGGCGCCGCTCACGGCCGAGGACTGGCCCGACGCGGCGCGCGTCTACGAGGAAGGGATCGCCGGCGGGAACGCGACCTTCGAGGCCGCCGCGCCGCGCTGGCACGAGTGGTCGGCCGCGCGCGCCGGGTACCCGTCGGTGGTTGCGCGTGATGCCGGCGACGGCGAGGTGCTCGGCTGGGCCGCGCTCGGGCCGGTCTCCACGCGCGCGGTGTATCGCGGCGTCGGCGAGGTCAGCATCTACGTGGCGCCCGCGCGCATGCGCCGCGGGGTCGGGCGCGCGTTGCTTCAGGCGCTGATCGACGCGTCCGAGCAGGCCGGCTTCTGGACGCTGCGGGCCGGCATCTTCCCCGAGAACGCCGCGTCGATCGCGCTGCACGAGGCCTGCGGCTTCGAGCTCGTCGGCGTCAGCAGGCGCATCGGGCAGATGCCCGACGGGCGCTGGCGCGACGTGGTGCTGTATGAGCGCCGCAGCAGCATCGTCGGCACCGACTGAGCGTCGCGAGGTCTTCGTCCCTCTTGGTGTCGGTCGTCGTGGGATGTATAGCGATGGTATTGCGCATAGATACCATCGCGCACGTCCGACGGGATAGGAATGTCCCCACCGACCCGTAGGCTGCGGAGCGAACATGGCCCGCTCAACGATCCACACCTGCTCACAATGCGGCTGCCAGTCTGCGCAGTGGCACGGCCAGTGCCCGGAATGCGGCGAGTGGAACACGCTCGTCGAGGAACGCATGCCGGCGGCGCGTGCGCAGGCGCGAGCCGGCTCGCAGCGACGCTCGGGCGCCGCGGCGGGCGGTCCTGCTCGTGGCGGCGGGGTCGTCGTCCCGCTCCCGCTCGGGGAGGTCGGCGCGGCGCCCGTGAGACGCATGTCTACGGGCATCGGCGAGCTCGACCGTGTGCTCGGCGGCGGGCTCGTGCCGGGCTCGCTGGTGCTGCTGGGCGGCTCGCCGGGGATCGGCAAGTCGACGCTCACCAACATGGTGCTCGGGCACCTGCAGCAGGCGGGGCAGCGCACGCTGTACGTCAGCGGCGAGGAGTCCGCGGAGCAGGTGCGGCTGCGCGCCGAGCGGCTGGCGGGCGCGGCGCTGCAGGTCCCGGTGCTCGCGGAGACCGACCTGGACGTCGTGCTCGACGCGCTCGAGGCGCATGCACCGCAGGCGTGCGTGATCGACTCCGTGCAGACGCTGCGCGCAGCCGATCTGTCGGGTGCGCCGGGCTCGGTCGGGCAGGTGCGGGAGGTCGCGGCGCGGATCATGGAGCTGGCGAAGGCGCGCGGCATCGCCGTGATCCTCGTCGGCCACGTCACCAAGGAGGGGGCGCTGGCGGGTCCGCGCGTGCTCGAGCACCTGGTCGACTGCGTGCTGCAGTTCGAGGGCGAGCGCGAGCGGCCCTACCGCGAGCTGCGGGCGCTGAAGAACCGCTTTGGGTCGACCAACGAGGCGGGGCTGTTCGAGATGCGCCACGGCGGCCTCGTCGAGGTGCTCGACGCGTCGGCGAGGTTCGTCGCGGAGGCGACGCGCGCGCCCGGGAGCGTCGTGCTGGCCGCGATGGAGGGCTCGCGTCCGTTGCTCGTGGAGGTCCAGGCGCTGGTGGCACCGTCGGAGCTCGAGCAGCCGCGCAGGGTCGTCTCGGGGCTCGATCGCAACCGGCTGGCGCTGGTGCTGGCGATCCTCGGGCGCCACGGCCACGTACGCACGGGCGGCGCGGACGTGTTCGTGAACGTCGTCGGCGGCGTGCGCGTGGACGAGCCCGGGTGCGACCTGGCGGTGGCGCTGGCGGTGGCGAGCGCCAGCCGCGGCGTGCCTGTTATGAGTGCCCACCCACCCCGGCCGCGAGCGTGCTTCGGCGAGCTCGGCCTGACCGGCGAGCTGCGCTGGGTCGGGCACCCCGAGCGCCGCCTGCAGGAGGCGGCCAAGCACGGCCTGCAGGACGTGATCGCGCCAGCCGACAGCGGGCGCTCGGCGTGCGAGGTGCCGACGCTGCGTGCGGCGCTTGCGGCGGCCCTGCCGGCGGGCCCGCGCGGCGGAAGGCCGCGCACCGTCCCCGAACCGGAGGCGCCCGCGCTCGCGCGTGTCGAGGATCGCAGGGCATCGGCCGGACAGCGCGCGCTGCGCCCCGCTCCGGACCCCGCCGCGCGCTCGAGCTGACCCTCTGCAGCCCTTGGAAGGCGGCGCTTGCGCAGGCGCCGCAAGGGTGTGTGCCCAGTGTACGAGCTGCTAAAGAAAAGCTAATTGCCCTAGAATTGAAGACCGTGGCTCCACGATCCGGCGAAGACCTAGACAACGAGGTAAGACCGGATCCGGGCCTGATGAGGGCGCTGGAGATGATCGCGCCGGGGACCGCGCTGCGGGAGGGGATCGAGAGCATCCTGCACGCACGCACCGGCGGTCTGATCGTGATCGGCGAGCCCGAAGACCTCAGCTTCCTGAACTCCGGGGGCATCAAGCTCGAGATCGACTACACCCCAGCGTTCCTCTACCAGATCGCGAAGATGGACGGCGCGATCATCCTCAACGCGAACGCCACCAAGATCACGATGGCGAACGTCCAGCTGATGCCCGATCCGACGATCCTCTCGCACGAGACCGGCACCAGGCACCGCACGGCGGAGCGCGTGTCCAAGCAGACCGACGCGCTCGTGATCGCCATCTCCCAGCGCCGCGAGGTCGTCTCGGTGTACGTGGACGGCGTCAAGTACATCCTCGAGGACATCCCCGTCGTGCTCGCCAAGGCCAACCAGGCGCTGGCGACGCTCGACAAGTTCCGCACCCGCCTGGACCAGGTCTCCACGCGCCTGACCGCGCTGGAGTTCGAGGGCGGCACGACGCTGCACGACGTGCTCACGGTGCTGCAGCGCTCAGAGCTGGTGACGCGGATGGCGGTCGAGATCGAGCGCTACATCGTCGAGCTGGGCAGCGAGGGGCGGCTGATCGAGATGCAGCTGGAGGAGACGATGGTCGGCGCCGCCGCCGAGAAGTCGGCGCTCGTCCGCGACTACCTGGCGAGCTACTCCGACGAGGCGACCGCGGCCGCGCTCGAGGAGATCGGGCGGCTCGCCCACCAGGACCTGCTCGACTTCGGGCGGCTTGCCGAGCTGCTCGGCTACGACCGCAAGCTGAACACGCTCGACTACCCCGTATCGCCGCGCGGCTACCGCGTGCTCGGGCGCATCCCCAGGCTCCCCAAGCTGGTGGTGGCGCAGATCGTGTCCGAGTTCGGTGGCCTCGACGAGCTGCTGGCTGCGGGCGACGCCGAGCTCGAGGCGGTCGAGGGCGTGGGCGAGATCCGCGCAAAGGACATCCGCGAGGGCCTGCGCAGGCTGCAGGAGCTGAATCTCGTGGATCGCTACCTACAGACTTGAATCAAGGGCAGACCCAACGGTCGCTCGCAACGAAGGAGGACACCATTCCCGCACAAGCACCTGAAGAAGCAACGTTCACGGAGGAGCTCGAGGTAACCCGCGAAGTCGAGTACATCGAGTTCGAGCTCGGAGATCATGTCGTCTATCCCCATCACGGCGCCGGCAAGGTGCTCAAGAAGGAGGAGATGGAGATCCTTGGCGAACGGCGCGAGTATCTCACCATCAAGATCCTCCACAACGACATGACCGTCCGTGTTCCCACCGAGAACGCCGCCCTCGCCGGGCTGCGCAGGGTCATCGACGAGGAAACCGTCAAGAAGGTCCTGGACGTCCTGCGCGACGAAGTCTCGGAGATGCCAAAGAACTGGAACCGCCGGTTCAAGCACAACCGCGACAAGATCAAGACGGGGGACATCTACGAGCTGGCCGAGGTGGTGCGCAACCTCTCGCTGCGCGAGAGCGAGAAGGGCCTCTCGACCGGAGAGAAGCAGATGTTCACCCGCACCAAGAAGATCCTCGCCTCCGAGCTGATGTACGCGCTCGACAAGGACGAGGAAGAGGCGGAGAGCTACCTCGACGATCTCCTCGAAGACTCGGCCAACCACCAGATGGCGGCCGCCGGAGTCAAGTAGCGAGGCTTTCGCGCACGCGGCAGGAAATGCCGCGTGCGCGAGCGCCCCAGGCGATGACCGTCGCTCTGATCGTGGCCGCAGGTAGCGGCGAGCGCCTCGGAGCGGGCCGGCCGAAGGCGCTCGTGGAGCTCGCCGGGCGCCCGCTGGTGCAGTGGAGCATCGACGCGCTGCTGGCCGTGGCCGATGTCGACAGGCTCGTCGTCGCCCTGCCCGCGGGCGCCGAGCTGCCGCTCGACGCGCGCGCCGTCGAGCGCCTCAGCACAGTGGAGGGAGGAGCCTCGCGCTCTGACTCCGTGCGCCTTGCGCTGGCCGCGGCGGGCACGGCTGCGGGCGAGGACGGTCAGGATCTCGTGCTCGTCCACGACGCCGCCCGCCCGCTGCTGAGCGCCTCGTTGGCCGAGTCGGTGATCGCTGCGCTCGCGCGCGACCACGACGCGGACGCGGCGATCGCCGCGCTGCCGGTCACCGACACCGTCAAGCGGGTCGATCGCCAGGACGCCGTGCGCGAGACGCTCGACCGCAGCGAGCTGTGGGCGGTGCAGACACCGCAGGTGTTTCGTCGCGAGGCGCTCGCACGGGCGCTGGACGTGCCCGCGCGGGAGCTCGCGCGCGCGACCGACGACGCGTGGCTGATCGAGCGCGCCGGCGGCAGGGTGATCGTCGTCAGGGGCAGCGATGAGAACCTCAAGGTGACCACGCCCATGGATCTGCGGGTCGCCGAGCTGCTGCTCGCCGAGCGGGCTGCCGCGGGTGGCGATCCCGGGCAGCCCCGGTGAATCCTGCTTGAATCGCAGCCGTTCACGTGCTCACCGACTACCACCTCCATCTGCGGCCCGACGGCCATGACGCGAGCGTCGCCGACTACCACACGCCGGCGAACGTCGAGCGCTATCGCGCAGCCGCCGAGGAGCGAGGGATCGCCGAGCTGGGGGTCTCCGAACACGTGTATCGCTTCGCGCAGGCGCTCGAGGTTTGGCGACACCCCTTCTGGGAGACCTACGCGCACGATGACATCGACGAGTACTGCGCGTTCGTGCGCGAGCAGACCGACCTGCGGCTGGGCATCGAGGCCGACTTCGTCCCGGGCGCCGAGGATCGCATCGCCAACCTGCTGGACGCGCGCGACTTCGACTACGTCGTCGGCTCCGTGCACTTCATGCGCGGCGGCGCCGTCGACATGGACGACTACAGCGTGTGGGAGTCGAATCCCACCCGCCCGCGCAGCGTCGAGGAGATCTGGACGCGCTACTTCCAGGAGGTCGGCGAGGCCGCGCGCAGCGGCCTGTTCGACATCGCCGCGCACCCCGACCTCGTGAAGTATTGGAGCCCGCCCCCCACCCCCGCCAGCCCGCCCGCGGGCGGTGGCGCGGGCGCCAGGCGGCGCCCGGACGGCGATCTGCGTCGCTACTACGAGCCCGCCGTCGAAGGCATCGCCGAATCCGGCATCGCCGTGGAGGTGTCGACCGCGGGACTGCGCAAGCCCACGGGCGAGCTGTACCCGGCGCGCGCATTCCTGGAGATGTGCGTGGACGCGGGCGTACCGGTGGCGCTCTCCAGCGACGCCCACCGCCCCGAGGACGTCGGCGCCGACTACGAGCGCGCGCTGGAGCTGCTCGACGCCGTCGGCGTACGCGAGCTGTGCGTGTTCGAGGGGCGTGAGCGGCGGCTGGAGCCGATCGGCGCCACCAGCTCGGCGACCGAGTCATCTGGGCGATGACGCTCGCCGGCATCGGGTTCGACTCGCACCGCCTCGCCGACGGGCGCAAGCTCGTGATCGGCGGCGTGCACGTTCCCTACGAGCGCGGGCTCGACGGCCACTCCGACGCCGACGTGCTCGCGCACGCCGTCATCGACGCGCTGCTCGGCGCGGCCGGCCTGGGCGACATCGGCGAACACTTCCCCGACACCGACGAGCGCTGGCGCGACGCCGACTCCATGCAGCTGCTCGCGAGCGTCGTGCAGAGCGTGCTCGCCGAAGGCCTCGAGATCGAGAACGTGGACTGCACCGTGGTGATAGAGCAGCCCAAGCTCGCGCCGCACCGGCAGGCGATCCGCGAGCGGCTGGCCGAGGTGCTCGGCCTCGAGCTCGCGCGCGTGAACGTCAAGGCCAGCACCGGCGAGGGCATGGGGTTCGTCGGTCGCGGCGAGGGCGTCGCCGCGCTCGCGATCGCCGGGCTGCGGCGCGGCGGCTGACGGCGGGCTTGCAGCCCTGCTGAGCGCTGCAGCGAGGTGCCTACGCGGCGGTTACGGCGACCACGCCGGCCGCGCTCGTCGGTGGCGGCACCGGCTCGCCATACTCACGCAGACTCTCGATGTGAACCTCGATTGCTTCGTGAATCAGCCGTTCGACTGCGCTGCGACTCCCGCCGACGACTCCCAGGCCGGGTAGATCGGGACAGTAGGCGCCCCATCCGGTCTGTCCCTGCTCGTAGATGACGACGTACTCGCTCAACGCCGAGATCCTTTCAGTTCTGCTTGTCGGAGGATGTTCCCCAGAGTACCGGCTGGGACGTCCTCGCCTGGCCGGCCAGCAATAGTGACGCTCCCCGGCTTGATCGGGTGGCGGAAGATCCGGTGACTGCCGCGCTGGCGCTCGAACCGCCAGCCGTCCTGTTCGATCCGCCGGATTATCTCGCGCACCTTCATTCTCGCTGCTCCGACGGGCAGCGGAGCAACGGGACAAGTCAAACTCGTGGCGTCTTTGCGGTAGCGTGGTGACGTGATCCTCTACACCTGTGACGCCGGCAAGTCGGCTGCGGCCGTGCATCCGTGCGGGAAGGCCGCGAAGGCGCTGGACGACGCGGGCCATACCTACGAGTGCCAGCAGGTGAGGGGCGGCTCGCTGAAGCTGTGGACGTGGCCGTCGCGGGCGCGCGACCGCGCCGAGATCGAGCGGCTGAGCGGGCAGCGGTCGGTGCCGATCCTGGTGCTCGACGGCGGCGAGGTGGTCACCGGCTCGGGCAGCATCGTGCGCTGGGCGCGCGAGCATCAGCCGACGAGCTCTGTGTGAGCGACGCACTGCTGCCGAGCCGCGCGGGCCCGGTGCCCGACCGGCTTACGATCTGGCCGGTGGACGACGGCAGATATGGACTGGACGCGACGTTTCAGGGAGCCTCCGGCTATCAACGTGCGCGCCAGCATCAGACCGAGCTCGAACGCGATCGGGTACCTCACGCCTTCCGCCAGGAGCTCGACGGCTCATGGACTCTCCGGTTTGGACCACTGCCAGCAGCGGACATCGCGCATGCACTGTCCGCGTTCGTGTACTGAGATGGACGAACTGCGGCTCATCACGATCCCGATCAGCCACTACTGCGAGAAGGCGCGGTGGGCGCTCGAGCGGGCCGGAATGTCCTACCGCGAGGAGCGCCATGTCCAGGGCATACATCGTGTTGCTGCCAAGCGCGCCGGTGGTGGAGCGACCGTTCCGGTGCTCGTGACCCCCGAGCGGGCGATCGGCGAGTCGCAGGAGATACTCGCCTGGGTCGACGCGCGAATATCCCCGGAGCGCCGGTTGCTTCCAGAGGAGCCCGAGGCCCGCCGCGAGGTCGAGCAGCTCTGCAGACGCTTCGACGAGGAGCTCGGACCGAAGGGACGGCGGCTGATGTACGTTCACATGCTCGCCCAGCGCAAGCTCGCCCTGAGCTTCAACAACGCGGGCGTGCCGGCATGGGAGGACCGCACGATCCGCTACGGCTGGCCGCTCATGGCACGCTTCGTGGCGCATGCGCTCGACATCAGTGCAGGGATCGAGATCGAGGACGAGGCTGCGGTGTGGGGTGAGCTCGACTACGTCGCGGAGCGCCTCGCCGACGGGCGCCCGTATCTGTGCGGCGAGCGCTTCAGCGCGGCCGACCTGACCTTCGCGGCACTGTCCGCGTCGATCATCATGTCGCCCGTGTATGGCGTGACCCTGCCACAGCCCGACATCCTGGCGCCTGCCACGGCCGCGCTCGTCGAGCGTGCACGCGAGCACCCGGCCGGGCGCTACGCGCTCGCGCTCATCGCAAAGCACCGGCGCGAGACGGTCACCTGAGCGGACCGTCCGGTGCGACACTGATCGTATGGCGTCTGCCGGCGAGCAAGTCCACTGGGCCGATCCGATCGGCCGGTTCACCGACCAGGCGTACAACCTGATTCTGTTGGCCGAGGACGAGGCCCGGATGCTCGGACGACCAGCGGTCGAGCCCGAGCACCTGCTGCTCGCCACGGCGCGACGCGGCAACGTGGAGCGGCTGCTCGCTCGGGAGGGCATCGTCGCGAGCGCGATCCACGCCGCTGTGGTGGACAGGGCTGGGTATGGAGGGGAGCTCGTCCTCGGAGCAATGCCCCGCTCGCCGGCCGGCGAAGCGGTCCTGCATCGTGCGATCGCGGCGGCCGCAGAGCGCGGGATCCGCGGCCCGAGCACCGAGCATCTGCTGCTCGGCCTGGCAGAGCACGAGAGCGCGATCGAGATTCTGCGCGATCTCGGAGTCCCCGACGTGGTCGCGCTGGTCGACACCGCATATCCCGTCACGCGCGCGCCGGTGGACCCGCGGGCGCGCGCAGCAGGGGGTGTGCGCAATCCTCCGAGTCCCGGACCGATCCCGCCGATCTTCGAGCGCTTCAGCGAGCAGGCCCGTCTGGCGGTTGAGGCTGCTGAGCAAAGCGCTCGATCGCTCGAGAGCCAGTACGTCGAGCCCACACACCTGCTCCTGGCGCTGCTCGGCGCCGAGCAGGGCGTCGTCGCGCGCGTGCGCCCTCGTCACCAGGGGCAGTTCGACGCCATCGCCGAGCGCGCGGTCGAGCTGCTGGGCGCAGACTCGAAGGCCGCGCGGCTGGCGCCGCAGCCACCTGACGCGGTGGATGTCCGCCGCCTGCGCGTCTCGACGACCCCGACCGGAATCTTCACCGCGCCCACCCGGCGCCTGGTGGCCGAACACGTGCTCGAGGTCGCGCACCGCCTCGGCCATCGTTCGCTCAATACCGGGCATCTCTTCCTGGCCGTGCTGGACAGTCCGGACGAGCGCGTCGCCGAGGCCCTCGCGGCTTTGCCTGACGTGCAGTCGATCGCGGCTGCGATCCTCGTGGCGCTTCCGGGCGACGAGCAGCCCTGAGTGCGGGGTGCGCCGAGCCCCGTGGCCGACGTCTCCCGCTAGGGTTGCGCGGCGATGCGCGAGATCGTTCTGCACGACACGCTCAGCGGTGAGCTCCTGCCGCTGCGCCCTCGCGACTCCGGGCGCGTGGGGATCTACGCGTGCGGGCCGACCGTCTACAGCCGCATACACATCGGCAACGCGCGTCCGTACGTCGTCTTCAGTCTGCTGGGGCGCTTCCTCGAACACGAGGGCTATGACGTCGATCTGGTGGTGAACGTCACCGACGTCAACGACAAGATCTACGACGCCGCGCGCCCACAGGACCGGCCGAGCGCCGAGCTGGCGGCGGAGATGACAGCGCACTACCGCGCCGACACCGACGCGCTGGGCCTCGGCCGCCCCGACCACGAGCCGCTCGCGTCGGAGACGATCGGCCCGATCGTCGACTACATCCAGACGCTGATCGCCGGCGGGCACGCCTACCCGGTTGACGGCGACGTGTACTTCCGCGTGCGCTCGGATGGCGGCTACGGCTCGCTGTCGCACCGGCAGCTCGAGAACATGGACCAGGGGGAAGACGCGGCGTCCGACCCGCTGGTGGCCCGCAAGGAGGACCCGCTCGACTTCGCGCTGTGGAAGGCGCACAAGCCGGGCGAGGACACCTGCTGGGAGGCGCCGTGGGGAGTGGGGCGGCCGGGATGGCACATCGAGTGCTCGGCGATGGCCGAGCAGTACCTGGGCGTCGGCTTCGACATCCACGGGGGCGGCTCGGACCTGGTGTTCCCCCACCACGAGAACGAGGCCGCGCAGACGCGCGCCGCCCGCGGCGAGGAGCTCGCGAAGCTGTGGATGCACAACGGCATGATCCAGTTCACCGGCGAGAAGATGGCCAAGTCGGTGGGCAACATCGCGCTGCTGCACGAGGTGCTCGACCAGTACGGCTCAGAGGCGGTGGTCATGTACCTGATCTCCGGCCACTACCGCCAGCCGCTTGCGTTCTCCGCGGCGGCGCTGGAGCAGGCGCAGGCGAACGTCAAGCGCATCCGCGAGGCCGGCCGCCGGCTCGCCGCGGGCGATTCGCCGTCGCAGCTGGAGCGGCTGCGCGACAGGTTCTTCGACGCCCTCGCCCGCGACTTCAACACTGCCGAGGCGCTCTCGCTGCTCAACGAGTGGCTCCGCGAGGCCAACGGCGGGACGTGGGACTCGCCGGGCGATGCGCATCTGCGCGAGATGCTCGGCGTGCTCGGGCTCGAGACCCTGCTCGCCGCGCCCGCCGAAGCGCCGGCTGAGGTCCATGAGCTGGCCGAGCAGCGCGAGCAGGCCCGGCGCGAGCGCGACTTCGCGGCGGCCGATCGGCTGCGCGACGAGATCGCGGCGCTGGGCTGGGAGGTGCGGGACGGAGCCGCTGGCTTCGAGCTGATCCCGCAGTGATCCTCTACGGTCGCAACCCCATCAGGGAGGCGCTGCGCGGGCGGCGGGCGGGCAGCGTGGGGGAGGTGTGGGCGACGGCGGGCGCCGCCCGCGAGCCGTGGCTCACGGGCGTGGCGGTGCGCACGGTCGGCGCCGAGGAGATCGAGCGCCGCTGCGGCTCTGAGGCGCACCAGGGGCTGTGCGCGGACGCGGGGCCCTACCACTACGCGAGCGCCGACGAGCTGCTGGCGGGCGAGGAGCCGCTGCTGGTGGTGCTCGACCAGGTCCAGGACCCGCAGAACCTCGGCTCGATATGCCGCACTGCGGAGTGCGTGGGCGCCGCGGGCGTGATCATTCCCGAGCGTCGCGCGGCAGAGGTGACGGCGGCCGTGTGCAAGGCGTCGGCCGGAGCCGTCGAGCACCTGCCGGTGGCGCGCGTGCGCAACCTCGCCGACTTCCTCGCCGACGCTCGCCGCGCCGGCTGCTGGTGCTACGGCGCGAGCGCCGAAGGCCAGCAGGGCGCCGAGGGCCAGCCGGGCGACGAGGGCCAGCATGGCGCCCGGCGAGTGAGCGAGCGCACGCAGGCGCACGCGCCGGTCGCCTACGACGCGCCCGACTACCGCGGCGGCGGCGTTGTCCTGGTGCTCGGCAGCGAGGGCGCCGGGCTGCGCCCGCGGGTGGCGGGCGCGTGCGATCAGCTGATCGCGCTGCCGCTGCGCGGGAGGATCGAGTCGCTCGGCGTGAGCGCCGCTGCTGCGGCGATCCTGTACGAGATCTTGCAGAGTCGCGGCACTGGGTCTTGACAAGGTTCCATAACTGTGTAAGGCTCCGCCGACATAACGCTGAACCTAAGGTTGAGAAAAGCCGAGGTAAGGCGCGTTTACATAGCTTTGGCGCCAGGGGAGGAGTGCGCCACTGAGCACGATTGGGGCCGCCAGGGAGGCGGTCGCCGAAGAAAGGATCTGCTCGTGGCAAGAATCTCTCATAACCCTAACTCTGAACCTAAGGTCGAGGATGTGTTCCTGATCGCCCTCGCGAAGCAGGGCGATCGCGTTGCCTACGACCGCCTCGTCAGGCGCTATCACGGATTCGTGCGCCTGAAGGCCTCCTCGTACTTCCTCGCCGGCGGCGACTCCGAGGATCTCATCCAGGAGGGCCTCGTCGGCCTTTACAAGGCGATTCGCGACTTCCGCACCGACCGCGAGTCGAGCTTCCGCAACTTCGCCGAGCTGTGCATCACGCGGCAGATCATCACCGCCGTGAAGACGGCGACGCGCAACAAGCACACGCCGCTGAACCAGTACGTGTCGTTCTCCTCGACGCCCGCCGGCACGGGCGACGACGTGCCGACGCTCGACCAGATGCTGCCCGGCCCGACGGTCCAGGACCCGGTCAACCAGGTGATCTCCTCCGAGGAGCTGCGCTCACTCGTGGGGTGCCTGTCGACCGCGCTTTCAGAGCTCGAGAGCCGCGTGCTGTCGCTGTACCTCGACGGCTACTCCTACGAGCAGGTCGGCAGCCGCCTGTCGTGCGACACCAAGACCGTCGACAACGCGCTGCAGCGGGTCAAGCGCAAGGTGGGCGCGCACCTGCAGTCGCGCGCCGTCGCCGCCTGAAGCCGCCTGAACCGCCTCTGCGCGCAAGCGCGGGCGCGCGCAGGCCACCGGCGCCGCTGTGGCCGCCCCCGCCGGGGACGGCCACAGGGCACCGTGAGGGCGTCCCCCGACTAGAGCTGGCCTTCGGGAGGCTGCGTGGAGTTGCCCGGCGTCTCCGGCGTGAGCGTTTCCGGCGACGGCGCCGGCGTCACCTGGATCGTGAACGGCTGGCTGTTGGTTGTCGCGTTCTGCGGATCGCCCGGGATCTTGATCCGCACGATGCTCGTGCCTACGCTGAAGAACGTGTGCACGATCGAGTACGTCGAGCCGGCGCCGACGGCTCCCACCTCGATCACGTGGAAGTTGCCCCCAAAGAGGTTCTCGCGCTCGAGGTAGATCACGTGACCGACCTCGCCGGGTGTGACCGTGCCCGAGAACGTCAGCGGCTGGCCGGATTGAACCGTGGTGTCGGAGACGCCGGCGGTGAGCACGTATTTGACGCCCTCGAACAGCACCGCCGAGCGTTTGCCGGCCCCCTGCACCTGGTAGAACGTGTTCGCCAGCGGCGTCTGCGGAGCGAACGTGTAGGTGCCGGAGGAGTTGGTCTTGACTTCGTCCACCTTGGTGAAGGGGACGTGCCCGGCCGTGTGCGCCAGCAGCTGCACCGATGTGTCGGGGGCGCCGGCGACGGTGCCGCTGATCGTCGTCGACTGCCCGTAGGAGATCGGATTGGCCGAGCTTTCGATCGTCAGGCTCGGGTTCTGCGCCTGGGAGATCTCGTAGGTGAGGATGTTCGACGGGCTGGCGACGTTGCGCCTGCCGCTGTGCACCACCACGCGGATGTTCGCGGGGCCGGCGGCGAGGAACGTGTGGGTGATCGAGAAGCTGCCTTCTTTGCCGACCAAGCCGAGGTCGATGCGGTGCCATTCGTTGCCCCTGACCGCGTTCTGGCGCTGCAGCACCACCACTGCGCCGGCGTCCGCCGGGCTGACCGTGCCGGTGAACGTGACGCGGTTGTGGCGTCCGGTCCGCAGGTCCGTCGGCACCACGCCTTCGGGGGGGCCCGCCAGGGTAACCTGCGCGGCGGCCCTGACTTTTCGTTGCGGGCTCTGGGCCGGGCCCGCGGTCACGTAGAAGATGCTGTTCACGGTGAGCGCGCCGGTGCTCAGCTGGTAGAAGCCGTGTGTGTCGGTGGTGGTCGTGCCGGCGACGCTGAAGCCGGGCGAGCTCGCGGAGCTCGCGTACAGCGTCACCGTCTGGCCGTCTTCTTCGTTGGCCGTCCGGCATGACATCCGCCCGAACGCGAGCGCCGATTCGCCGGCGGTGATCAGGCGTGGGGCGACGTTGAGCGTGACGCGGCAGCCGCCCGAGCGCCTTCTGCCTTCGCCCGCATGCCTGCCCGCCGCGGATGCTGCGGCGCCGGGCAGCGCCAGTGACACCGCTGCGGTCGCGACCGCGGCGGTCAGCTTGATTGAACGCATCTGTGCCTTCTCCTTGTCGTGCCGATCGTTGTACGGCGCTTGTGCCTATCCTCTAACCCTCGGGGGAGGGGTTTGATGCGGTCGCTCGACAGCGCGCGATATCGTCGCGCCACCGTGAATCCCGCGAGCAGCGCGAAGCCCCGCTGATGGTGCTCGCCGTCGCCGATGTCGACCCCGGCACGTTTCTCGCGATCGTGGCCGCCTCGGCGCTAGCCGGCACGATCGCCGCGCTCGCGGGCGCTCGCGGGCTGCTGCTGCCGGTCGTCGTCGTCGAGCTGCTGCTGGGGATCGTGCTCGGGCCGCGCGTGCTCGGCCTGCACGTCAGCCAGTTCATCTCCTTCTTCTCGGATCTCGGCCTGGGACTGCTGTTCTTCTTCGCCGGCTACGAGATCGATCTGCGCCGGATCGCCGGGCGCCCGCTGTGGCTGGGGCTCGCCGGCTGGGCGGTCTCGCTCGCGCTCGCGTACGCGATCGGCGGCGTGCTCGCGAGCGCGGGCGTGGTCCTCTCGCTGCTGTACACGGGCTCGGCGCTGTCGACCACCGCGATCGGCACGCTGATCCCGATCCTGTCCGACACCGGCGAGCTGCGCACGCGCTTTGGCACCTACCTGCTGGGGGCCGGGGCGGTCGGCGAGTTCGGCCCGATCCTGCTGCTCACGCTGATCCTCTCCACGCAGGGCACCGTGCACAACGGGCTGATCCTGATCGCGTTCATCGGCCTCGCCGTCGGCGTCGCGGTCTTCGCCGTGCGCTCCGCCGAGCGCACGCTGCCGCTGCTCGAGCAGACGCTCGAGAGCAGCTCGCAGCTCGCCGTGCGCTGGATCGTCGTGCTCGTGTTCGCGCTCGCGCTGATCGCCTCCGAACTGGGTCTCGACCTGCTGCTCGGCGGCTTCGCCGCGGGCATGATCACGCGCCAGGTGCTGCGCGCGCACGAGCTGCCGGCATTCGACTCCAAGCTCACCGCGGTCGCGTTCGGGGTGTTCGTGCCGTTCTTCTTCATCGTCAGCGGCATGAAGCTCGACGTCGCGGCCCTGTTCTCCTCGGCGTCCGGAGTGCTGAAGATGGTGGTCTTCCTGCTGCTGTTCGTGCTCGTGCGCGGCACGCCCGCGCTGCTGCTCTACCGCGGCGTGCTCGACGCCCGCGAGCGCGTCGCCCTGGCGCTGATGTGCTCGACCCAGCTGCCGCTCGTGCTCGCGATCACCACGCTCGCCGTCAGCGGTGGGCACATGCGCGCCTCGACGGCCGCCGCGCTGGTCGGCGCGGCGGTGCTCTCGACGCTCGCCTTCCCCGTCCTCGGGCTGCGCGTGCGCGGCGACGCCGTCAGCGAGGCCGTCGCCGCGGAGGGCTGAGCGCGGGCGTCATCAGCGCCTGCCGCCGAGCGACAGCTGGTTCAGCGATGCAGCGCCGTCGATCGCGATCGCCTGGCCGCTGATCTGCGCGGCCTGCTCGCTCGCTAGGAACGCGATCGCGGCGGCGATCTCCGCGGGCTGCACCGCGCGCCCGGTCGGCAGCGACTCAAGCGCCCGCGCGCGCACCTCCTCCGGCATCGCCAGCACCTGCTCGGTGGCGACGAGGCCGGGAAGCACCGCGTTGACCGTGATCCCGCGCGCGGCGTTCTCGCTGGCGAGCGTGCGCACCATCCCCAGCTGCCCGGCCTTCGAAGCCGCGTATGCGACCTGTCCGGGCAGCCCGCCCAGCGCGGCGACGCTCGAGACGACCACCACGCGGCCGTAGCCGCGCTCGCGCATCTGGCCGAGGCACGCCTGCACCGTGCGAAACGCGCCGGTGAGGTTGACGTCGATGTCGCGCTGCCACTGCTCCGCCGTCATGCGATGGCCGGGCGCGATCGTGGTCGTGACGCCCGCGTTGGCGACGCACACGTCGACGTCCAGCGGCGGGAATTCGTCGCGCGCGACGTCGAGCGCGATGTCGCAGCCCTCGCGCAGGTCCAGCGTCAGCACCTCGAAGCCGTCGGCCGCCAGGCGCGCCGCGGTGGCGGCGCCGATGCCGCGCGCCGCGCCCGTCACCAGCGCCCTGCGCCGCTCGGTCACAATTGCCTCCCGACGATCATCGAAGGAGGGAACGATGACAGACCGCTGGTTCTCAGAGGAGGAGCTCGCGCAGCTCTCGCGGCCGACGATGGACCGCGCGATCGAGGCGATCGACGCCGGCGATCTGCACGAGGCCAGGCGCCTGTGCGCCGAGATGAAGCACGAGTGGCAGATGCTGCACGACCTGATGGCCGGCGGCGTGCTCGACCTCGTGTCGTTCATCCAGCAGCGCCTCGGCGACGACGGTGTCGCCGAGGCGTGGACCGAGAGCATGGGCCGCGGCTGGCGCAAGCACCACGACGCGATCGTCGCGCTCGACCGGCGCGAGCTGGTCGGACTGCTCGCGGCCACCTGGCGCGCGCACTCCTGCTCCGGCGTGGGCCCCAATCCCGGCAGCTTCACAATCGCCGAGGACGAGGAGAAGGTGACGTTCACGATGAACCCTTGCGGCTCTGGGCAGCGGCTCGTACGCAATGGCGCCTACGACGGGCTCCCGGACGGCGGCGGCACGCGCGAGGCGCACGACTGGTCCTTCGGGCGCAAGGGCTTCCCGCTGTACTGCACCCACTGCAGCTTCATGAACGAGTCGATGCCGATCCAGTGGTCGGGCTACCCGCTGTACCCCTCGGACCCTCCCGAGGACTACGCCACCGACCCCTGCACGTGGTACTGGTACAAGGATCCCGACGCGATCCCCGAGCGCCATTGGCGACGATACGGCGCCATCAAACCGGGCCGGCAGGCCCCATAAAAACAGTTCCAGGCGGCTACGGGACGATCACGTTCTCCGGGTTCGGCCGCTCCTCGGCAGGCGCCTGGCTGTAGTCGCCGAAGCCGCCGTCGCGCTCGGCCACAGCCGCGCCCACGCCCTCGCGTTCGGCCAGCTCGATGAAGCGAGCCGCGTCAGGTGTGTTGCGCATCAGCCCGTCGAGCACCGGGCCGAGCAGCTGCGTGGAGGCCAGCCCCATGTTCTCGTAGGCCTGGTTGACGATCAGCTTCATCGCCGACAGCTGCGACGTGGGGATGCTCGCCAGCTGCGCCGCGCGCTCGCGCACCTCCCGCTCCAGCTGCGAGAACGGCACCGCCGCGTTGATCAGCTCCGCCGCCACAGCCTCGGTCCCCGACAGCGGCTTGCCGGTCAGCGCGTATTCCTTGGCCCGGGTCAGGCCGAGGCGGTAGAGCCACATGCCCGACAGGTAGCAGCCCCACATGCGCGAGTAGGAGGTCCCGATGCGCGCGTCCTCGCTTGCGATCACCAGGTCCGCGCACAGCGCCATGTCGCTGCCGCCGCCGACGCACCAGCCGTGCACCTGCGCGATCACCGGCTTGGGCGAGCGCCACAAGCTCATGAACTTCGGCACGACGCCGAGGCTCTGCGAGGTGGCCATCGTGAAGTCCTTGCCGGGGTCCCACGCGCCGTCGGTGGTGAGCGCGTCGTCCCAGTGGTGAAAGCCGCCGCCGAAGTCAAAGCCCGCGCAGAACGAGCGCCCGGCGCCGCGCAGCACGATCGCCTTCACCTGCGGATCGCTCGTCGCCGTGTGCACCGCCGCCTCGAGCTCCTCGGGCATCGGCGGCACGATCGTGTTCAGCCGCTCGGGCCGGTTCAGCGTGATCGTCGCGATCGCGTCCGCCGTGTCGTACAGCAGCGTCTCGTAGGGCATCGGGCCTCCTCGGCGTTTGGCGTGGCTGGGCAGGGCAGGGCCCAGATTAGGCTTCTGATACTTTTCAGGACGCGCTTGCCGGCCTTGACCGGCTCGAAGCCGGTGTCGGGGGACGTCTACAGCTGGAGGGGATCCTATGAGACTGCCGGATGGCTTCTCGGGAACAGGTGTAAAGCGACTGGGCGGGGTGCTGATCGCGATGTTGGTCGTCGCCGCATGCTGCGTGGGCGTGGCCTCCGCGACGACAGGGGTGATTCGCACGATCCCCGTGGGGGAAGGTCCCGAGGGCGTGTCCTCGGATGGAGCCCACGTCTGGGTCGCGAGCGAGATCGCCGATACGGTGAGCGAGATCGAAGCGTCGAGTGGCTTCGTCATCCGCACAATCCCGGTCGGCAAAACCCCCAGGGGCGTGTCTTCAGATGGAGCCCATGTCTGGGTCGCCAACCAAGCAGAAGATACGGTGAGCGAGATCGAAGCGTCGAGTGGCTCCGTCATCCGCACGATCCCCGTCGGCAGCGGGCCCTACGGTGTGTCGTCGGATGGAGCCGACGTTTGGGTCACGGACTCCGGCGCAGATACGGTGAGTGAGATCGAAGCGTCGAGTGGCTCCGTCATTCGCACGATCCCCGTCGGGAACACGCCCAAGTACGTGTCCTCAGATGGGGCCCACGTTTTGGGTCACGGGTCTCTACGGAGACATCGTCACTGAGATCGAAGCGTCGACCGGCACCGTCATCCGCGAAATTCCCCTCGGCAGTGCCGTCGGGGACGTGTCTTCGGATGGAACCCACGTCTGGGTCGCGAAGGAACTCGAAGAAACGGTCACTGAGATCGAAGCCTCGACCGGCACCGTCGTCCGCGAAATTCCCGTCGGCAGCCGCCCTGGGAGCATATCCTCAGATGGAACGCACGTCTGGGTGGGGCTTGCCCGTTCGGTCGCTGAGATCGAAGCGTCGAGCGGCGCTGTCATCCGCACGATCCATGTCGGCTACGAAGGCGCCAACGGGGTCGAGGGCGTGTCGTCTGATGGAACCGACGTCTGGGTCGCGAACTTCGTACGCACGGTCACTGAGATTCTCGTGAACGGCCCTGCGCCCGTATGCACTGGCAATAGCGGGACGGTCACGCTCTCGCCGGGCCTGACCGATACGGCGACACTCCAGACGATAAAGCTCAGAGGATCCCTGACGGGGTGCACGGACGCCCCGTTCCTGAAACCATGGTTTACGGGAGCGACATACAAGGCGACGTTGAAAACAGCCGGTCCGGTCTCGTGCTCGGCGCTCACGGGAGCGGGCGCGCCAGCGACCGGGGCCCCGACGTTCAAGTGGACGCCGAAGGCGAAAACCTCAATGGGGACACTGTCGATGCCACTGACGGAAACGCCGGACGTCCTATTCGCGGGCGAACTGACGAGCGGCTCCTACTCGCCGCAGACACTCCTGGGAACCGTCACGGAGAGCTACACAGGCGGAGCGACATGTGGCGAAGCAGTGGGCAAAACGGCCGCGAAAGCGGTCAAGAAGGGCACGTTCAGCGGCTCGACGATCAGCTTCAGCTTCGAATAGGCCACCGCCAGACTGTCAACGGGCGGCGCGGCGCCGCTGTTAGGGTCGGGAGGGTGACTGCTCGCGTCGACTACGAGCGGCATGGGCGCACCTACGCCCAGCACCGGCGCCCGGACCCGCGGATCGCCGCGCGCATCCACGCCGCGCTCGGCGACGCGCGCACGGTGCTCAACGTCGGCGCCGGCGCGGGCTCATACGAGCCGGCCGATCGCTGGGTGCTGGCGGTGGAGCCGAGCGCCACGATGCGGGCTCAGCGCCCGCCGGGCGCGGCGCCGGCGATCGCCGCCCGCGCGGAAGCGCTGCCGCTCGACGACGGCGCGGTCGACGCGGCGATGGCGTGCGTGACGATCCATCACTGGGAGTCGCCGCAGGCGGGCCTCGCGGAGCTTCGCCGCGTCGCGCGCGGGCCGGTCGTGGTCTTCACCTTCGAGCTCGACGCGCTGCCCGCCTGGCAGCGGGAGTTCCTGCACGAGGGGCTCGCCAAGGAGCGGGCGCGCTTCCCGGCGCTCGCCGACATCGAGTCGGCCCTCGGCGGGCGCACCCGGATCGAGCGCATCCCCACTCCCGGCGACTGCGTCGACGGCTTCTTCGAGGCGTTCTGGCGGCGCCCGGAGGCCGTGCTCGACCCGGCGGTGCGCGGCGCGCAGTCGCTGTGGGCGCTGCTCGAGCCCGAAGAGGAACGGCGCATCGTCGAGCGGCTCGCCGCGGCGCTCGACTCGGGCGCATGGGATGCCGAGCACGGCCACCTGCGCAACCAGGACAGCTTCGACGGCGCGCTGCGCCTCGTGATCTCCGAGGCGCCCGGGTCCTGAGTGGCGCACCCCGAGCGGCGCCCCCGGGCGGCCCCGCTTGGCGCTCGTCGGCCTCACTCGCGACCTGAGACCGCGTCCACGAGCCGTCCCAGCCGCGAGGGTCGCTGCGTGCGCTGCTCGATCCGGTCGGCGCGCCGGTAGAGCGAGTAGACCGAGCGGATCGCGCCCCAGCGCAGCGGCTCGGGCTCCCAGCGCCGCGGCCGGCGCCCGACCCACGGCAGCGCCGTCAACGCGCTCGGCTCGCCGAGGATGAGGTCGCGCAGCATGCGCGCGGCGAGGTTCGCGGCGGCGACGCCCTCGCCCACATAGCCGCCGGCCCACGCGAGGCCGGAGTCGGCGTCGGCGTCGACCGACACGCACCAGTCGCGCGGCACGCCCAGGACCCCCGACCACGCGTGCGCGAGCTCGACGCCGGCCGCGGGCGGGAACATCGCGTAGAGCTTCGAGCGCAGCCCCGCGATCGTCGCCGCCGCGGTCGCGCCCGCGCCGTCCGTGCGCGAGCCGAAGCGATACGGCACGCCGCGACCGCCGATCGCGATGCGCCCGTCCTCGGTGCGCTGCAGATAGGCGAACACGTGCGCGCCGTCGCCGATCACCTCGCGTCCCGACCAGCCGATCTGCTCCCACGCGGCGGCGGACAGGGGCTCGGTGACGATCATCGAGCTGTTCATCGGCACGAGCGCGCGCCGCAGGCCGGCCAGGCCGGCGGTGTAGCCCTCGGTCGCGCGCACCACCCAGCGCGCGCGCACGGCGCCCGCCGGCGTCAGCGCCTCGTGCGCGCGGATCGCGCTCACGGACGTGCGCTCGTGGATCGCCACGCCGAGGCGCTCGACCGTGGCGGCCAGGCCGCCGAGGAGCTTGGCGGGGTGAACGCGCGCCACGTGCGGCGAGAACGTCGCGCCGAGCGCTCCGGCGATGCGCACGCGCTGCTCGAGCTCCTCGCGTGTCAGCTCGCGCAGGTCGTGCTCGTCGAGCCCATGCGCGCGGCTGTCTGCGACCTGCCGGCGCAGGCGCAGGAGCTGCGCGGCGTTCAGCGCGACCGCGAGATGCCCGCCCTTGACGAAGTCGGCGTCGATCTCGTGCTCGGCGAGTACGGCGGCGATCTCATCGACGGTGTCGAACATCGCCCGCTGCAGCGCCGCATACGCTGCAGGTCCGGCGCCCCGTTCATACACGCGCGCGCGACCGGAGAAGAACCCGGAGACCCAGCCGCCGTTGCGCCCCGACGCGCCGAAGCCCGCGTGCTCGGCCTCGAGCACGACGATCTGAAGCGACGGGCGCGCGCGCTTGAGGTAGTAGGCGGTCCACAGGCCGGTGCAGCCGGCCCCCACGATCGCGACGTCCACCTGCGCCGGTCCCGGGAGCGGCGGCCGGCTGGGCGGCTGGCCCCCGACCGAGCGCCACCAGTGGCCGAGCTCACCCGTGCGCATTCGTTTGAGAGTAGCCAGCAGTAGGTATGATCGATGTGGACCTGCGGGTCTGAACAGTCAGACCCCATGGGGATGGGCGAACCGCGAGAGAGAGGGAGCGTGCTATGGAGGTCGAACTCATGGATTCGATGACGCATGAGCGGGCAGCCCTCCGCGCGCCGACGATCGCGCAGGCGTTCCGCATCACCGCCGCCGAGCGCGCCGGCGATGTCGCGATCCGCACCAAGCAGGACGAGTTCACGATCACGTGGGGCGAGCTGCGCGAACGCGTCGACGCGCTCGCGGGAGGGCTCGCGAAGCTCGGCGTGAAGCGCGGCGACACCGTCGCGCTGATGCTCTCCAACCGTCCCGAGTTCCACCTCTGCGACCTGGCGGCGATGATGCTCGGCGCGGCGCCGTTCTCGATCTACAACACGTACACGCCCGAGCAGATCCAGTACCTGGTGGCCGACGCCGGGGCGAAGGTGCTGATCTGCGAGCAGCAGTACCTGCCGCAGGTGCGCGAGGCGCGCCGCTCGCTGCCGGACCTCGAGTACGTGATCGTCGTCGACGGCGAGGCTCCGCTGGGGACGCTCGCGCTGTCGGAGGTCGAGGGCTCGAACCCGGGCTTCGACGTCGAGGCCGCGGTCGCGCAGATCCAGCCGACGGACGTGCTCACGCTGATCTATACGTCCGGCACGACCGGGCCGCCGAAGGGCGTGCAGCTGATCCACCGCAACCTGTTCGCGACGGTCGAGGGCATCGAGGACCTGATCAAATTCCCGCGCGACGGCCGCGTGATCTCGTGGCTGCCGGCCGCGCACGTCGCCGAGCGCAACGCCCACCACTACATCCCGATCGTCTTCGGCCTGCAGATCACCTGCTGCGCGGACCCGCGCGAAGTGCTCTCCTACCTGCCTGAAGTCCGCCCGAGCTGGTTCTTCGCGGTGCCGCGCATCTGGGAGAAGCTGAAGGCGGGCCTGGAGACGATGGTCGCGGGCCAGCCGCAGGAGCGCCGCGAGGAGCTACAGGCGGCGCTCGACGCGAGCATGCGCAAGGTGCGCATGGAACAGGCCGGGGAACCGGTGCCGCAGGAGCTGGCCGAGGAGGTGGCGAAGGCCGACGCGGAGATCTTCACGGGGCTGCGCGCGATGCTCGGGCTCGACCAGGTCGAGGCGATCAACGTCGGCGCCGCGCCGACGCCGATCGAGGTGCTCGAGTTCTTCCACGCGATCGGCCTGCCGCTGGCGGAGCTGTGGGGCATGAGCGAGACGTGCGGCGCCGGCAGCGTGAACCCGCCCAGCAGGATCAAGCTCGGCACGGTCGGGCCCGCGGCGCCGGGGATCGAGCTGAAGCTGGACAGCGACGGCGAGGTGCTGATCAAGTCCGAAGTGGTGATGCAGGGCTACCGCAACCTGCCGGAGAAGACGGCAGAGGTGTTCACCGAGGACGGCTGGCTTCGCACGGGCGACATCGGCGCCTTCGACGAGGACGGCTACCTGACGATCGTCGACCGCAAGAAGGAGCTGATCATCAGCGCGGCCGGCAAGAACATGTCGCCGGCGAACATCGAGGCGACGATCAAGAGCTCCTCGCCGCTGATCGGGCAGGCGTGCTGCATCGGCGACCGGCGCCCGTACAACACGGCGCTGATCGTCCTCGACGCCGACTTCGCGCCCGCGTGGGCCGCCCAGCAGGGCATCGAGGACACATCGCTCGAGGCGCTCGCCGGCGAGCAGCGCGTGCGCGCCGCCGTGCAGGAGGCGGTGGACGCGGCCAACGCGAAGCTGGCGCGCGTCGAACAGATCAAGAAGTTCGAGATCGTCTCCGGCGACTGGCTGCCGGGCGGCGATGAGCTGACGCCGACGATGAAGCTCAAGCGCAAGCCGATCGCGGAGAAGTACGACGACGCGATCGAGGCGATGTACGCGGCGTAGCGGGGTCCGGCGGCACGAGCGCGCGCCGGCGTGGCGGCGCCTACGCCTGCGGGCGCAGCACCGGGCTCCAGCGCTCGGGGTCTTTGGCGGCCTGCTCGCGCGCCCAGCGGAAGTGATGGCGCGCCGAACGGCGCAGCGGCTCGCCGAGCAGCACGCCGGCGAGCGCCCAGCGCCGGGCGTGCGCCGGCGTCTCGGTGAGGACGGCGAGCGCGCCGGAGGCGAACCAGAAGTGCAGGATCGTGTTGTAGGCGGACAGGCGCTCGTCGGTCATGCCCTCGGCTTCGGTCAGGTAGGGGATGCCGGCGCGCCGCTCCCACGGCCACTCGACGAAGTGCACGACGGCGCCGGACAGGCCCATGCCGTTGCTGAGCGCGAGCAGCTTCTCGACGCGCTCGTCGTCGCTGCTCACGGCTGCGAGCAGCCAGCCGGGGAGCTGCACCGCCCACAGCGCGACGGCGCCGCGGCGCCCGAGAAACGGCTCGAAAACGAGTCCGACGCCCGAGCGCAGCTCGAACCCGTGGTGGGCGATCGTCCCGAGCGCGGTCATTGCCGTGAACGGACGTCGCAGGCGATGCCGTCGGGAGTGCTCAGTGCGCTGGGACATCGTTGCCGATCAGCTTCAATCCGACGGCGCGGGCCAGCTGGCGTGTGAGAGCTCGGGAGCGCGTGAGCCTCCGCCGGCCTCGAGCAGCGTCTGCGCGGCCTCGTCCATCCGCACCAGCTTCGTGCGCCCGCTTGCCGCCTGCTCGCCGACGAGGCCCAGCACGCCGGCCATCGTAGACCAGCCCTGCTCGCCGGTGAACGCGAGCGAGAAGGGATGAAACAGCAGCGCCACGTGCTCGGCGTCGTGCGCGCGCTCGCGGACGGCCTGCGCCATCACCTCGCCCATGCGTGTCACCGGCAGCGGCTGCTCGGGGAAGCTCTCTTGCCGGCGCAGGCCGGAGAAGTGGGGCATGTAGTGGAACGCGTCCACGAGCGGCCAGCGAAACGGCAGCACCGCCACGCCGTCGCTGACGCCCTCGCGCGTGCCGGCAGGGGAGACGTAGCGAAACCCGCGGGCGCGCAGCAGCGCGAGCGTGCGCGGCGTCATCAGCCCGCCGGGTGGGCGAAAGCCGACGGGGGAGAGGCCGATGTCGGTCATCGCCTGCTGGGCGCGCCCCAGCAGCGAGGTCTCGCGCTCGGCGTCGAGGCTCGCCCAGTCCTCGTGGCGCCAGGCGTGCAATCCCAGCTCGTGGCCGTGCGCGGCGATCGAGCGCAGGGCATCGGGGTACATCACCGCGTTGAGGCCCTCGACGAAGAACGTGGCGCGCAGCTGCAGCGTCGAGAGCAGCTCGAGCAGGCGCGGCAGCACTTCGGTGACGGTGAAGTGCTCGCCCTGGGCGACGTCCGCGGGCCACATCCCGAGCTCGAGCTGGGCGGCCTCGCCGAGGTTGTCGAACGTGACAGAGATCTGGCGGGGCGCGACCAACGGGTCAGGCCGTGAAGGCGACGGCGGCATCGGGCGTGGCGACGATGAAGGTAAAGCTCTCCTCGATGTAGAGGTGGACGGCCTGCTCGTCGTGGCGCTGATAGCCAATCGACAGATCCTGCCCGCAATCGAAGACGAAGTCGCCGCCGCGCTGGCTGAGGACGACCGCGCCCTGGAGCCCAGGCGCCCAGACGATGGGACCGCCGAGGATCTTGCGCAGGTGGTCGAGCAGCAGGTGGCCGCCGTGCTCGGCGGTCTCGACGACGCGCCGGTACTGCTCGCGACCGAGGGCCAGGCCGTAGGGGCCGCCGACGCCGGTGCTCAGCAGCAGCTCGACCGCGCCGGCGACGGCCCGGGGATAGCTCTCGGCGTCCTCGCCGAGGCGCCTGGTCTCGTGCGGCGAGGCGGCGGCGATGCCGGTGATTCCGGCCTCGGGCCAGCCCTGAAGCACGGCGACGTTCTCGGCGACGGCGATGCGGTGGGCGGCATCGTCGAGCGAGGCGAGATCCACATCGAGCGCGCCCCGGTCCAGGTCGCGCAGCTCCTGCAGCGAGACGGTGAAATCCGCCCGCAGCTCGGCGAGCGCGAGCACGCGGCGCTGGAGCGCCGCCACTCCCTCGTGCGGGGCTGGCGCGAGCGGCGCCGTGCGTCCGAGGTTGGCGGCCGAGTGCCGCCAGCCGTGGGGGCCGGAGAAGTCGACGAGCCTGCGCGCGGCGAGAGCGGGCGTCAATCGCTGCTTGGCCTCGCTCTCGATGGCCTGCCAGCCGGAGTCGGTGATCGGCGCGAGTTGGCGTAGGAGATGGCTCATCAGCGCACGCTCCCGGCCTGGCCGCCGATCCCCAGCGAGCCCGAGCGATCGTCGTCCGCGCGCGCGTCGTCGGCCACGCCGCCGCCCGTCGCCTGCGCCTCGGACTCCTCGCCGTGCTCGACGATGTCGCCGTCCTGGAACAGGATGCCGCGGGCGATCTCGCGCCACAGTGGCGTGCGGCGCAGGAGGAACTCGAGGTCCATGCTGAAGTGCTTGAACTCCTCGCCCTGGGCGTCGCGCATGATCGCGAGCGCCTCGGCGTCGCGCTCGACCGCCAGGCGCTGCTCGTACCAGCCGATCGCTTCGGCCTCCTCGGTCAGCGACGCGCACATGCGCGCAAACGTGCGGGTCTCGGCCGGCAGCTCCTGCGGCGGCTCGTGGTACTGATCGAAACCCATGTGACCTCCTCGAGTCTGAGCCGGGCGGGCTCGTGTGAACCCCAGGCGCGCCGGCGAGGCCCGGGACGAGCTGACAAGGATAAGCTCAAGCTCATCGCGCGAGCAGCTCCCGCATGTGCGCGGCGAGCGCCGCCGGCTGGTCCTCGGGGATCAGCGTGTAGGAGTCGGCGATCTCGACGAGGCGGCCCTGCGGCAGCAGCTCGGCGAGGCGGCGGCCGTGCTCGCGCGGCATGAGGCGGTCTTCGCTGGCCCACGCGACGAGCGCGGGGCGCTCAAACGAGCGCATCGCCTCGGCGGCGGCGAGCAGGTCGCGGCGACCCTGGGCGGCGCTCGACACGTACTTGCGCAGGTCGCGGCGGACCGCGCGCTGCTCGATCGCTGGGCCGAACCAGCGGTCCATCACCTCGCGCGGCACCGGTCGCCGGCTGAGCGGCCCGTAGGTGAGCGGCAGCCTGCGCAGGCGATCGAAGCGCAGCGGCGCCACCACGGCGTAGATGCCGCCGGGCACGCGCGCGATGTACGGCAGCAGCTTGGCGGCGCCCTTCGGGGGCACGTTGTCGAAGGCCTCGCACGAGCACACCGCGAGCCGCGCGATGCGCTCATCGCAGGCGCCGCCGATCAGCAGCTGCGGGCCGCCCCAGTCGTTCATCGCGAGCGTGATCTCGCGCAGGTCCAGGCGCTCGAGCAGCTCGGCGAGGATCCCCGCGACTCCCCGCATCGACAGGTCGGCGTCGGCGCGCATCGGGTGGCGGTGGCCGCCGAGCGGCAGCGTCGGCGCGACGCAGCGGAAGTCCGAGCGCAGATCCGCGATCACGTGACGCCACAGCGAGCCGTCCATGATCAGCCCGTGGACGAGCACCACGACCGGGCCGCTTCCGCCGGTGTCCTCGTAGTCGATCGTCCCGCTCGACAGCTCCACTTCGGGCATAGCGCACCTCCAGGCGGCACCTGATTAGATAGATCGCTCTAGTGGTGCGGAGCCTATCATTGGGGCGGCAAGCGCGAGCGGAGGGGGTCGAGGTGGCGGGCACGAAGGATCGGATCATGGACTCGAGCGCGGAGCTGTTTCGCCGCCAGGGCTACGCGGGCACGGGCATCAAGCAGATCCTCGCGGCCGCCAATGCTCCGTTTGGGTCGCTGTACCACTTCTTCCCCGGCGGCAAGGAGCAGCTGGGGGCGGAGACGATCCGCTCGTCAGGCGCGCTGTACGGGCAGCTGTTCGCGACGATCGCCGTGCAGGCGCCGGACGTGCCGAGCGCCGTCGGCGAGTTCTTCAGCGGGGCCGCGCAGACGCTGGTGGAGACCGACTATGCGGACGCGTGCCCGATCGCGACGGTGGCGCTGGAGGTGGCGAGCACCAGCGAGCCGCTGCGCGAGGCGACGGCCGACGTGTTCGACAGCTGGATCGCGGGCGCGACGCGGTATTTCGCCGCGGCCGGCATCCCGCAGCAGCGCGCGCGCGAGCTGGCGCTGTCGATGCTGTGCCTGCTGGAGGGCGCGTTCGTGTTCTGCCGCGCGATGCGCAGCACCGAGCCGCTGCAGGTGGCCGGCGCGAGCGCCGAGGCGGCTGTGCGCGAGGCGCTGGCAGACGCGCAGGCGCAGCGCTAGTCCCCGCGAGCCCGATCTAGCGCAAGCGCGCCTGCTCCTCAGCGGTGCGCTCGGCCCACGGGATCGCCTCCAGGCGCGCGTCCGGGATCGGCTCGCCGCTGTCGACGGAGACGCCGTAGGTGCCGTCGTCGAGCCGCCGTTCGGCGCGCGCGATCGCGTCGAGCTCCTCGCGCAGCTGCTCAGCCTGGCCGACGGCGAGCTCCTCGTCGAACAGGTCGCCGCCGACGTCCGCGGCCTCCTGCGGGTCGACGACGGCTTCGCTGTCGTGGGGGGTCAGCCCGGCGAGCGCGTGCTCGATGCGCGCACGCTCCCGGGCGAGGAGCTCACGGGCGTGTTGTGTATCCATGCGCTGCAGTATGGCCTGCGGCGCGGCGGGATGGCGGGTGCCCGCCCGGACCTCAAGCGCCCGTACGCGGCGGCCGATAGCGAACACCGGAAGACCGACAGGTCATCCGGGTAGAGGGCGACCCCCGGGAGGTCCTAGCTCATTCTCCGGGCCTCCCGGGTCGCCCTGAAAACCCGCTCACGCCCATGATGCCGCGGTATCCGGTGCGGTGTGCGCAGGGGAGCGTCAGCGTTTGCGATGCGGCGGCGAGCTCAGTTCGGGCGCCTGTGCGAGCAGCCACTGTCCGCCGACGTACACCGCTCGTTCGGGCTCGGCGCCGTCGTACACGAGCGCCTGGTCGTCGGAGACGACGATGCGCGTCCCGGCGCCGACCTTCGACAGGCGGATCTTTTCGGCCCAGCGTTCGAGGCTCGACGTCGAGCTCGCCGGCACGCAGTCGTTGTTCGCGCGCCTGGTCTGCGCGCGCAGCGGTTCGTCGATCAGCGAGCGGCAGACGTCGCTGAAGTCGCCGGCGCCGGCGTCGAGCCCGATCGAGCGGTACATCGCCCGCACGCCGGCCGCGCTGTCGGGGGCGTTCGCGCCGCTGCAGCCGGCTAGCAGCGCCGCCGAGATGCACACGAGGAGCGCCGTGCGCAGACGCGCCGTGGGGAGACCAGCCATCACAGCTCGCGCTCGTAGAAGTAGTTGATGTGGCCGTCGGGCTTGCCTTCGCGGTTGTCGAAGCCGAAGCTCTCGTACAGCGCGCGGGCGGCGAGGTCCTGCTCGCCGGTGCCGAGGTCCATGTGGTCGGCGCCGCGGGCGCGGGCGAGCTCGATCGCAGCCTGCAGCAGCGCCCTGCCGAGTCCCCCGCCGCGCTGGTTCGGGGCGACGTAAAGCTCGGCCAGATAGCACTCGAGCGCCTGCGTCCAGATGCCGGGGCGGAAGCGGAGCACGGCCAGCCCGTCCGGGCCCGGGCCGCCCAGCAGGACGGCGGTGTGCCCTTCGGCGAGGAGCGCTCGCATGCGCTCGGCGAGCCACTCGGGCCCGGGCGTCGGCTCGTCGTACTCGCGATTGAAGTCGTCGAGCAGCCGGCCGATGCTCGCGGCGTCCTCGGGCCGCCCGACGCGCACGTCCCAGTCAGCGGCTGCGTTCATGTCTCCTTCTCACCAGCGGCAATGGTCGCGCAAGCGACGGCGCCGCGTCACCAGGCAGAGCCGACGGCCGGGATCGAACCGGCGACATCCGCTTTACAAGAGCGGTGCTCTACCAGCTGAGCTACGTCGGCGTGGCGGTCGTATCGTAGCGCCGGATTGCGTCCCGCCCGCGGTTCTTCCAGGCCGGTGCGACGATCCTCAACCGCCGGTGCCTGGCTCCGCATTCGCCGGCAGGTGGATGCTCCGAAGCAGCTGGCCGGCTCTCGCGCGCCTGCACCTCGCCGTTATTCCCGCAAAATGCGGAAGTTCCCTGTCCTCGGTTCTGCGACAGGTCACATCTCGCACACACGAAGGCGCATACAATTCATCCAACAGCGGGATTGATTCCACTCATGACGCTCAGGTGGTGGTGTACGCGCTAGCGACCGAGACGGGGGCGGAGAACGATGAGGGCTGTCAAGGCTGTCGCAAGCATGCGATGCAAAAGCGGGGGAATGCTTGCGCGGGTCTCTCCATTCTCCGGGGCGCTTCTTATAGCAAGCGGCCTACTGGCACTAAGCATGTGGCCTGCTGCCGCCTCCGCAGCCGAAGGCAGGGAATCCTGGCAAAAGAAGCTAAACAAGACTCCCTTGCCGCGCGAAGGCTGCTTTGCTGCCGCCTACCCTGTCGCCGAATGGCGGAAAACCAAGTGCATGAGTCCTCCGCAGATGCCGTCCGAGCCCTCTGAGAACGCTTTTCGGGCCACCGTCGGGGGGGCAATCAATATCGGGGAGGTGCCCCCGGACTACGCGCTCGAACTGCCGACGGGCGCCACGGGCTCCTTTTCGAGTGTAACGGGGACGTTTGAAAAGGTCAGCCATGGCGCGGAAGAGCCCGAATACACAGAATGTACGGGTTCTGATGTGCCCCCCTGCACGGGACGGAAATCGACGACCCCGAACGACTACTCGCTTCAGCTCAACACGAGCCACTTCAATACAAGCGTATGCTCGGGCTCGACGAGCTCAGGCTGCGAGGGCTGGCAGCAGTTCGTTTACATGTCGGCCGTGGGATTCGTATACATCGAATATTGGCTGCTCGATTACGTCAACCCTACCAATGCGTGTCCGCCCGACACTTCCACAGTCCACTGGCAGAGAGAGGCCTTGAACGCACTCGACTGCGTGGGGACCGGGGCGGGCGGCAGCCTGCCAAAGCTGGGAACCGACATCCCGAAAATCGACGAATTGCAAGGCTCCACCTTCCAGGGAACGGTCGCTACTCACACCACCGCGTCATACTACTGTAAAGGCAACGTCCTCTGCGACGAAGTGAAGTTCATCAACCCGACGCGGGGCGAAGCCGTCGGCGGGGCCGAAGCGAGCGCCCTCAAATTGGCAGGCCATTGGACCGGCGAGGAATGGGGCATCTATGGACCCGGCGATGGGACCGAAGCCGATTTCACCGCCAATACACACCTGAGCCTGAAAACCGAAGTCGAACCAGGCAGCCTTTACCCAGTGTGTAGAACGAGAAGTTACACCCTTGAGAGCAACAATCTCGAACTCCAGACGAGCCCCGGGCTCGAATTGTCACGATCCGGCGACTTTCCAACGGATTTTACGGATGAAGAGAGCTCAAACGCATCCACACCGGCGTGCTCCGCCTCCGCAAAATGGGGCGATACCCATATCCAGACGTTCGGTTGCAATACGGCGCCTTCGCCTCCGCCTTGCCTGTTTTACGATTTCCAGGCGTCCGGCAATTTTGTCGCGGCGACGACCGGTCCGAACTTTACCGTGCAAACGCACCAGGTGTCCGGAGCACCGACGTGGCCCCTCGCCGCGGTCAACCAAGGGGTCGCGACGAAGGTGGGCGACGACGACGTCGCAGTTTGCACGCCCCAACGGCTTGCTGTCAACGGTCGTACTCAGGAACTGGCGAGCGGAGAACATCGCAACCTGGACGAACAAGGCGAAGTCGCTCGGTACGGAAACGTATATGTGATCCGGCAAGATAGCGGGAATTCTGTGCGCGCGGAAGTTAACTCCGGCAACCCCAGCTGGATCAACGTGTCGGTGGGCCTTGGCGAATGGCCCACCACGGTTCACGGCCTCGACGCCACGCCCAAAGGCAAAGCAGACGCCATCGAAACGAGGGGCGGCACGGTGCTCAGCCCGTCCCCGTACGTTCTCAGCGAATTTTACAAAGTTTACGGCGAAAGCTGGCGCGTACGGGAAAGCGAATCGCTATTGGGCGCATGCGACGAAAAGCCAATAAGCGAAAATCCCAGTAAGCCGTTTTACGCCAGCGAACTGGAATCTAGGGTCGCCACGCCGGCACGGAAGGTATGCGCCAAAGAGGGAGTGGATACGACGGCACTGCTCGAAGCGTGCACGCTCGACGTTGCCGTGCTCGGCGAAGACGCTGCGATCGCCTATCGGCAAATACCCACAGATGTCAACGTGGCCAAGATCTGTCGCGACCGGAATGCGTCGGCCCGGGCCCGCTATACCCATCGGGCGCGCCGTTTCAGAGCACGCCGCAAGGTGTGTGCGTGAAAGGCTGGGCATGCCGGGGGGCTCGTGAGCGACGACGAGGATAGCCCGCACCCGAGCGCCGGCGCGATCTCCGCAGAGCTCTACCTCGGCCACGCCGACAACGACCACACGATGAGCGACACCATCAGGCCGCCGCCCCCGAGACCCTGGATGGCCCGGGACGCGATCAGTCGGTCATACTCTCGCTGAGCCCGGAGAGCGCCGAGCCACACAGGAAGGTGACGATCGCCGCCTGGAAGAAGCACCTGCGCCCGTACAGGTCGCCGAGCTTGCCCCACAGCGGTGTCGAGACGGTCGCGGCGAGCAGATAGGCGCCCACGCCCCGATGCTCCAGCGTCGCCCCGTTCGCCGGTACGAGAGCACCGACGTGCTCGCCCGAGCTGAGAGCACCGAGCCCAGCGACATGGCGGAGCCGACGGAGAAGGCGGACGCGAACGAGCCGATCGATCCGATCGAGAGCGCCGACCCGACCGATCCGATCGACAGGAACGAGCCCTTCGAGCCCACTGACAGGAAGGAGTCCTCCGACCACAGCGACAGCGTTCGCACGCGCTCATCGTAGAGCGCGCGGGCGGGCGCGAAGCGGTGCGCCGCCGCGTGCGCCGCTTCGCGCCGGCGACGTCCGCGTGTCTATGTTCTTCGGATGCAGGAGCAGGCTTCGCGCGGTGAGGCGCGCTGACGTGGAGAGCCTCAGCACCTCCGAGCGCATCGTGCTCGCGCTCATGCGCGCCGTGCGCTGGTTCGGGCGCCTGCTGCGCGGACGCGTCGTCGAGCTCGTCGGCGGACCCGCGCGGGCGCGCGTGATCGCGCTGTTCGCGTGCGTGCTCGCGCTCTCGAGCGCGCAGATCGCGACCGTCGGCGCGGTCGCGCCCCAGCTGGAGCGCTCGCTGCACATCGGCAACACGAAGATCGGCCTGCTCAACTCGGTGGCGCTGCTCATCGGAGCGGTCGCCGTCGTCCCCGTCGGGCTGCTCGTCGACCGCGCGCGGCGCATACCGCTGCTGGCCGCGAGCATCGTCCTATGGAGCGTCGCCACGCTGCTCGCCGCCTTCGCGCACTCCTACTCGACCCTGCTGCTCACCCGCGTCGGCCTCGGCGCGGTGGCCGCCACCGCCGGCCCCGCGATCGCCTCGCTGACCGGCGACTACTTCCCCTCGCGCGAGCGCGGGCGCATCTACGGCTACATCCTCGGCGGCGAGATCGCAGGCACCGCCGCCGGGTTCCTGGTGAGCGGCACCGTCGCCAGCGTCTTCTCCTGGCGGCTGGCCTTCGCGCTGCTCGCGCTCCCCGGCTTCTTCCTCGCGCGGGCGCTCTGGCGCACCGTGCCCGAGCCGCGGCGGGGAGGCCAGAGCCGCCTGCACCCCGGCGCGCTCGACCTGGCGAGCGCGCTCGCCGATGCGCACCGTGCCGCCGACGAGAACGACGAGGACGCGCGCGCGCAGCGCGAAGACCGCGATCGCGACCTCGCGCGCGAGGCCGCCGCCCGGCGCGGCTTCGAGCCCGACCCCGCGCTGGTGCTGGAAAGCGATCCCAACGGCATGTCGCTCGGCGCCGCCGTTCGCTACATCCTCGCGATCCCCACGAACGTCATGCTGATCGTCGGCTCCTCGCTCGGGTACTTCTTCTTCGCCGGCCTGCAGACGTTCGTCGTCGTGTTCGTGCGCGGCCACTATCACGCCAGCCAGGCCACCGCCACGCTCGTGCTCGGCCTGCTCGTGCTGGGCGCGCTCGCCGGCACGCTCGCCAGCGGGCCCATCACCGACGCGCTCGTGCGCCGCGGCAGCCTGCAGGCCCGCGTGTGGGTGCCCGCGCTGTGTTACCTGGGGGCTGCCGTCCTGCTGATCCCCGGGCTGCTCGGCAGCAGCCTCACGCCCGCGCTGTGGTTCGATGTCGCCGGCGCCACACTGATCTCCGCCGCCAACCCGCCGCTGGACGCCGCCCGGCTGGACATCATGCCCTCCGGCCTTTGGGGGCGCGCCGAGAGCACGCGCACGTTCCTGCGCTCGGTCGCCCAGGCGTTCGCGCCGCTGCTGTTCGGCGCCGTCGCCGACCTCGTCGTCGGCATCGAGCCCGCGCAGGCGCCCATCGGCACGCACACGCACGGCATCGTCTCCTCGGCGACCGGCACCGGCCTGCAGGTCAGCTTCCTGATCATGCTCAGCACGCTCGCCGCCGCCGGCGTGTTCCTGCTGCGCGCCCGCTTCACCTACCCCACCGACGTCGCCACCGCAGGCGCCGGATGGACGCCGCCCGCATCGCCTTCGCCCGGGCTGTAACGGCGCCCTCGCGGGCGGTGTATCTGAGGTATGTCCCAAATGCTCGACAGGCAGAACTCCGCGCTCGACTTGGGCGGCTTTCGCGAGCGCTCGCTGCAGCGCGGCGTGAACCCAGTGCTGTACTGGGTCGTGCGCGCGATCTTCGTGCCGTTCTTCCTCGTGTACTTCCGCCTGCAGCGCGTCGGCCGCGAGCACCTGCCGCGCAGCGGCCCGCTGCTGCTGGCCTCCAACCACCGCAGCTTCCTCGACCCGTTCGTGATCGGCACGCTCGTGCGGCGCCCCGTCTACTACATGGCCAAGCGCGAGCTGTTCGAAAAGCGCTGGCAGGCGTGGGTGTTGAACGCGCTCGGCGCCTTCCCCGTCGACCGCGGCGCCGGCGACAGCGACGCGATGGACACCGCCCGCGCGATCCTCGCGCGCGGCGACTGCGTGGTCGTCTTCCCCGAGGGCACGCGCGTGCGCAAAGGTCCACTGGGCGACCCGCGGCGCGGCGTCGGGCGCCTCGCGCTCGAGACCGGCGCGCCCGTCGCGCCCGTAGCCGTGATCGGCAGCGATGCCGTGCGCCGCGGTTGGCGCATACGCCCGCGCAAGGTCAGCCTGCGCGTCGGCCCGCCGCTGCGCTACCCCACCGTCGAGAGCTGCTCGCCGGCGCTCGCCAGCGCCGTCACCGAACGGATCTGGGCGTGCGTCAGCCTGCAGTGGGATTGGCTGGGCGGCGCCAAGGCGATCGGCCCGGCGCCCGCCGATGAGGCTCCCGGGCGCGAGATATCGCGCGCCGCGTGAGCGGCGGGCGGGGCTCTCCGAGCGTGTGCGGGGGTAGGGTGCGATGAGTGAGCGATCAGGTCGGCCACAAGCCCAAGGCGCAGCTGGACGCGGAGTTCTCAGAGCTCTACCGGGCGCACCTGCGCGACGTCTACAGCTACGCGTACTACCGCGTCGGCGATCACCACGACGCCGAGGACCTGACCGAGCAGACCTTCCTGCAGGCCTACCGGCACTTCGAGCGCGCGCAGCGCGAATCGGACGGGCGCCCGCTGCGCCCGTGGCTGATCCGCATCGCCCACAACCTCGCCGCCAACCTCTACCGCGACCGCTCGCGCAAGCCCGTCTCGCCGATCGACGACACCACCTCGCTGACAGCGATGCACACCACCGAGCAGCTGGTGGAGGGGCGCGACGAGCTCAGCCGCGTGCTCGAGGGGGTGCAGAAGCTGCCGGACGACCGGCGCGAGGCGCTGATCATGCGCTTTGCGCTCGGCATGGACAACCGCGAGATCGCGCGTGCGCTCGGGCGCTCCGACGGCGCCACCAAGGTGCTGATCCATCGTGCGATCAAGCAGCTCGAGGAGATCGTCAATGACTGAGGCCGTGCCCAACCTCGAGGGGCTGTTGCGCGAAGCGCTCGCACCCGTCGAGCCGCCCGCGGACCTCGTCGAGCGCCTCGAGGGCACGCTGACGAGCATCACCGAGATGGCCGCCGACGAGCTCGAGGCGTGGGAGCTCTCGGCGATGCGCGACCCGCGCAACTGGGCGCGTCCGGCGGCGGCGCTGGTTGTCGGCGGCACCGCCGGCGCCGCGCTCGTGCTGCTGCGTGCGCGCAGGCGCGCGCACGGCGCGCCCGCGAATCTCGACGGCGTGCGCGACGTCGCCGAGCGCGCCATCGGCGACCTCGGGCGCGAGGCGCGCAAGCTGCTCGGCGAGCGCTGAGCGCACGCCCCCTGTCATCCGCCGTCGCGGATCAATCATCTAGGCTCTGACTCCCGCACATGGCCACCTGCTACCGCCATCCCTCGCGCGAGACAGGCGTCTCCTGCGCCAACTGCGGGCGTCCCATCTGTCCCGACTGCATGACCACCACGCCCGTCGGCATGCGCTGCCCCGAGTGCGCCAGCCAGCGCACCAAGGTGGTGCGCATGCGCGACATGGCCTCGATCCCGCAGGTCACCTACGCGCTGATCGTCATCAACGTCGTCGCCTTCCTGGCCGAGGGCAACCTCTCGTTGAGCGGTGGGCCGACCAACAAGGTCTACGAAGAAGGCGCCCTGTTCGGCAGCCTCCCGGGATTTCCGCACCTCGGCGTCGCCCACGGCCAGTGGTGGCGGATCGTCACCAGTGGCTTCCTGCACGAGAACCTGCTGCACATCGGCTTCAACATGTACGTCCTGTACATCCTCGGCCTGCAGCTGGAGCCGGTGCTCGGACGCGTCAAGTTCGGCACGATCTACGCCGTCGCGCTGCTCACCGGCTCGCTCGGCGCGCTGCTCGTCTCGCCACATGACCCCACGGTCGGCGCCTCCGGCGCCGTGTTCGGGATCATGGGCGCGTTCGCCGTCGAGCTGCGCGCCCGTCAGCTGCCGCTGATGGGAGGCAGGATGGGCGGCGTCGGCGGCCTGATCCTGATCAACCTGGTGATCAGCTTCACGATCCCCGGCATCTCCTGGGGCGGGCACGTCGGCGGCCTGATCGGCGGCACGATCGCGGCCCTCGTGATCCGGCTCGGCGATCGCATGCGCGCGCCCGCGCTCGCGCTGGCCAGCTGCGGCGCGATCGCCGTCGCGGCGTTCGCCGGCTCGATCGCCACCGCCAAGTCCAGCGAAGTCGAATCGGCCGCCCCGGCGTCGGTGCTCAGCAGTCCCGAATAGCCGGGTGCAGGATCCCCGCGAGCAGCTCCAGGCCGTCGATCAGCCGCGGGCCGGGCCTCGAGAAGTACGCCGACGCGTTCACCGCCACGATCCGCCGTGCGCCCACGCCCGCCAGCTCCCGCGCATACGCCGTCGCCTCCTCGTGCGCGCGCCGCTCGTCATACCCGCACGGCATCGCCACCACGATCTCCGGTCGCGCCGCCGCCACCTCCTCCCAGGAGACCGTCTGCGAGGGTTCGCCCGGCAGGCCGAGCACGTCCTCGCCGCCCGCCAGCTCGATCAGCTGCGGCGTCCAGTGGCCCGCCGCGAACACCGGGTCGAGCCACTCCAGCGCCGCCACCCGCGGGCGCGGGCGCCCGCGCACGGCGAGCTTCACGCGGTCGATGCGCGCGGCCGCGTCGGCCACCAGCGCTTCGCCCTGCTCCCGGTGGTCGGTCGCCTGCGCCAGCGTGCGCACATCTCCGAGCGTCTCGCCCAGCGTCTTCGGGTCAAGCGCGATCACGCGCGGCGCCGACGGCAGCGTCTTCGCGACCTCCGCCACCTCCTCGTAGGAGACCGCGCACACCGGGCACAGCGCCTGCGTGACGATCAGCTCCGGCGCCAGCTCCGCCAGCGCCTCGCGGTCGAGCTCGTAGATCGCCTCGCCCGCCAGCGTGCGCTCGCGCACCGCCGCGTCGATCTCCGCCGCGCCCATGCCGCCCGGCAGCGCATCGCGCGTGACGCGCCGGCGCTCGGCCGCCGGCGGCGGGTAGTCGCACTCGTGCGTGACGCCCACCACTTCGTCGCCGAGCCCCAGCGCGAACAGCAGCTCCGTCGCGTGGGGGACGAGGCTCACGATCCGCATGCGTCTATGCTCGCAGCCGATGAGCCTGCTCAGCGACTCCGACGTCGAGCACCGGCTGCGCGCCCTGCCCGACTGGCGCCTCGGCGAGGATCGCGCGATCGTGCGCGAGCTCGCGTTCGCCAACTTCGCCGACGCGATCGCGTTCGTCAACCGCGTCGCAGAGGCGGCCGAGGTCGCCAACCACCACCCCGACATCCTGCTGCACGGCTGGAACAAGGTCCGCCTGACGCTCTCCACGCATTCCGCCGGCGGCCTCACCGACGCCGACTTCCAGCTCGCCACCCAGATCGAGCTGCTCGCGTAGGCGACCAGCGCGCTTGCTACCGTTGGGGCGTCGAGCACCTGATGAACGACGACGAAGAACTTCCTCGAAGTAGCGTCGCCCTGGCGCCCCCGGCGTGAACGGGCTCAAGCTGATCCTGACGGCGCTGCTGGTCGCCGTCAACGCGTTCTTCGTGATCGCCGAGTACGCGCTCGTGCGCTCCCGCCGCGCGCGGCTGGAACTGCTGCGCGAGGAAGGCGCCAGGGGGGCCGCGCTCGCGCTGACGCAGCTGGCGAACGTCAACGAGTACATCTCCGCCGTGCAGATCGGCGTCACCATGACATCGATCGGCATCGGCGCGCTCGGCGAGCCCGCGCTCGCGGCGATCCTCAAGAGCGCACTCGGAAACACCATCAGCCACGGCGTCGCCGTCGCGATCGCCGTGATCGTCGCCTTCGCGATCATCTCCTCCGCGCAGCTGATCGCCGGCGAGATGGTGCCCAAGTTCTACGCGATCGATCGCGCCGAGGCCGTCGCCCGGCGCGTCGCCCGCCCGCTGCAGGCGTTCAGCGCCCTGTTCCGCCCGTTCATCCTCTCGCTCACCGCCGTCGCCGACCGCATCCTGCGGCTGCTCGGCGTCGACATGAGCGTCGAGCGGCGCGGCGGCTCCAGCGACGAGCTCAAGCGGCTGATCGCCGAGTCGCACGAGGGCGGGCAGATCGACCAGGGCGAGGCGGGGATGCTGACGGGCGTCTTCCATCTGCACGAGCAGGAGGCGCGCCAGGTGATGACGCCGATCCCCGCGGTCGTCACCGTCGACGTCTCCCAGGACGTCGAGACGGCGCTCGCGCTGGGCGTCTCCAGCGGCCACACGCGCCTGCTGGTCACCGAAGAGGAAGACCGCGACCGCGTGCGCGGGCTCGTGCACGTCTCCGAGCTCGTGCGCCTGCAGATGCGCGAGGGCCCGCACGCGCCGCTCGAGCCGGTCGTCCACGACGCGCTGATCGTGCCCGAGACCAAGCCGCTGGACGACCTGCTCGCCGACCTGCAGCGCCAGCGCACGTCGATGGCCGTCGTCGTCGACGAGTACGGGCGCGTCGTCGGCGTCGTCACCGTCGAGGACATCATCGAGGAGATCGTCGGCGAGATCGCCGACGAGACCGACCCCGCCGCCGGCGAGGTCCGCCGCCTGGCCGACGGCGACTGGTTCGTGCGCGGGCACGTCGCCGTCACCGACCTCGCCGACTACGGCCTGCACCTGCCCGCCGACAGCGACGCGTACAACTCGATCGGCGGGCTCGTGTTCGCCGAGCTCGGGCGCCTGCCCAAGCGCGGCGACACCGTCGCGGCCGACGGCTACTCGATCCGCGTGGAGTCCGTGCGCGACAACCGCATCGAGGCCGTCCGCATCCGCGAACGCCGCCGCGTGCCGCCGCGCGAGGGCCGCGAGCGCGAGTCCGCCGACTAGCTTCGCGATCCGCAGCCCGCGACGCCCACCACGGGGCGACCCCAATCAATACAGGTCGTTAAACACGTCCGGCCCGCGGGGGGAGCGGACCGGATCGTGCGCACTGGGAGGAGGCGGGTGTGCGTTGCGACTTTGACGTCGCATGAACCAGTATCGCGATGTTGATGAACAGCAGCTAAAAGTCGCCTCAGCGCGGATAAATGTTCGCGAAGATCGCCCCGCGGCACGCCGTCGCACACGTTCCGGGCGGCCGGCAGGCGGCGCTCAGTAGCTGTGAATCCCGCGCCCAGCCTTGCGTCCGAGCGCTCCTTCGGCCACCAGCTCCTGCACGCGCGCGGGCACCGGCTCGCCGATCGTCTCGCCGATCGCCTTGGAAACATCCAGCCCAACCAGGTCCAGCAGCGCGAGCGGACCCATCGGATGTCCGGCACCGAGCTTCATGCACGTATCGACGTCCGCCGGGTCCATGCCCGTCTCTTCCACCAGGCGCACCGCGCTGAACAGGTACGGGAACAGCAGGCGGTTGACCACGAACCCGGGCACGTCCGGGACCTCCACCGGCGTCTTCTCGAAGTCCTCGCACAGCTTCAGTGCGCGGGCGCGTGTCCGCTCGCTCGCCGCCTGCGGGAAGATCAGCTCGACGAGCTGCATCTTCGTCACCGGGTTGAACACGTGCAGGCCCACGAAATTCTGCGGACGGCCGCTCTCCTGCGCCAGACGCTCGATCGACAGCGACGACGTCGTGCTCGCGAGGATCGCGTTCGCGTCGAGGATCGCATCCAGCTCCGTGAGCAGCGCGGCCTTCGCGTCGTGGTCCTCGATCACGGCCTCGACCACGAAGGTGGCCTGCGCGAGCGCCGCGATGTCGGTGACGATTTCGACGTGCTCCGGATCGACCTCAGCCTTGAGCTTCGAAAGCGTCTTCTCGACCGTCGCGCGCGCGCGGTCGGCCGAGCTGTCCGAGCGGGCCAGCAGCAGCACCGGCCCGTGGTGGGCCGCCGTCGCCGCCAGGCCGCAGGCGATGGCGCCGCTGCCGGCTATCGCAAGCTGTTTGCTCACGGTTCTCCTTTGCGCGTCGCGAGCCGGCCACGTCCTGGCTGACTGACCAGTCAATCGATCGGCGCGGTAGAATTACGGATGCAGGGCCCGGCATCTTATTCAGGCGCGAGTGAGCGGGCGGCCAAGCGCCGCGGCCCCGCGCAACACTCCGTAGGAGGACTGCAGACATGAGGCAACCAGAGGGCCGCGAAGTCGTGATCGTCGAGGCTGTGCGCACGCCGATCGGGCGCGGGCACAGGGAGAAGGGCTACTACAAGGACACCCACCCCAACGAGCTGCTCGGGACGGTGTACACCGAGGTGATCGAGCGCGCCGGCATCGACGCCGCGCAGGTCGAGGACGTGATCGCCGGCTGCGTCTCCCAGTTTGGCGAGCAGGGCCTGAACGTCGCGCGCAACGCGTGGCTGCAGGAGGGCCTGCCGATCGAGACGCCCGGCACGACCGTCGATCGCCAGTGCGGCTCCGCGCAGCAGGCCGTCAACTTCGCCGCCGGCCTCGATCGCCGCCGGCGTGCACGACGCGATGATCGGCTCCGGCGTCGAGCACATGGGCCACCTGCCGTTCGCCGCCGTCGCGCAGACCCAGCAGGAGTTCGGCGTCGCGTTCCCGCCAGAGCTGATGGCCAAGCACAACATCGTCGGCCAGGGCCTCGGCGCGGAGATGATCGCCGACCAGTGGGAGATCTCCCGCTCCGAGCTCGACGAGCTCGCCGTGCGCTCGCACCGCCTCGCCCACCAGGCGACCGAGGAGGGCCGCTTCGAGCGCGAGATCGTGCCCATGACCGTCGGCGGCGACACCTACGTCACCGACCAGGGCATCCGCCCCGACACCAACCTCGAGGCGCTCTCGCAGCTCAAGCCAGCGTTCAAGCCCGACGGCAAGATCACCGCCGGCAACGCCTCGCAGATCTCAGACGGCGCCGCAGCCGTGCTGCTGATGTCGGCTGAGAAGGCCAGGGAGCTCGGGCTGACGCCGCGCGCGCGGATCGTCGATCAGACGACCGTCGGCTGCGATCCCGTCAAAATGCTCGAGGGGCCGATCCCCGCCACGCGCAAGATCCTCTCGCGCAACGGCATGACCATCGGCGACATCGACCTGATCGAGATCAACGAGGCGTTCGCCCCCGTGCTCGCCGCCTGGCGGCGCGAGCTCTCGCCCGACATGGACCGCGTCAACGTCAACGGCGGCGCCATGGCGCTCGGGCACCCGCTCGGCTCCACCGGCGCGCGCCTCATCACCACGCTGCTGCACGAGCTCGAGCGCTCCGACAAGGAGATCGGCTTCGTCACCATGTGCTGCGGCGGCGGTCTCGGTACGGGCACGCTCATCCAGCGCGTCTGAAGGCTTGAGAGCCGGCCTTCGAGGGCCGGCATGCGGGGTCGCGGGGTGGCTCGGATCGAGCGCCCCGCGATCCTGTGGTCGCTCTACGCCGACTTGTGCATCAATAGTGATGTGTAAAGCGGCTAGATCCATGTAACGCATCAGGAATGATGGATCTCTGTCCGCGTCTGCTATGCTCTGCATCAGATCAGATGCATTCTCGCGGTTGAGGCATCTAAAACATCACTACTGATGCAGCTTGAAGAACTCATGACCGACGCCGCCGTTCTCGCCGAGCTCGGCCGCAGGTTGACGCGCCATCGCCTCGAGCGCAATTGGACACAGGCTGACATGGCCGCTGAGGCCGGGCTCGGTCAGGCGACCGTGCAGCGCGCAGAGCGCGGGGCGTCGGTGCAGATGACCTCGATGATCAAGCTGCTGCGAACGCTGGGGCTGCTCGGGGCACTCGACGCTGCCGTACCCGAGTCGATCGCCCTGCCGATCGCCGAGCTGGAGCGCGAGCAGCGCAGGGCTCGGCGGCGCGCCAGCGGCCGGGGGCATCCACCCGCTGCGTCCGGCGAGCAGCCGTGGACGTGGGGGGACGAGCCTGGCGCGGGCGTATGACGGTCGCGGCGGTAACGCTGTGGGGCGCCCGGATCGCGGCGGTGTCGATCGATGCGCGTGCTCGCTATGCGACGTTCCAGTACGACCCCGCGTTCGCCCGCAGCGGCATACAGATCGCGCCGGTGCGGATGCCGCTGCGCCCGCAGCCCTACAGCTTTCCGGGTCTGCCGGAGGACTCGTTCAGCGGTCTCCCGGGGCTGCTCGCCGACTCTTTGCCCGATCGCTGGGGTACGGCGCTCGTCGATGCCTGGCTGGCTTCGCGGGGGCGCGACCGGTCGAGCTTCGACGTCGTGCAACGGCTCTGCTACGTCGGCACTCGCGGCGTCGGCGCGCTGGAGTTCCAGCCGGCCAACGAGCCGTCCGCACCCGCCGGCGCCGACCTGAAGGTCGAGGCGCTGGTGCGCCTCGCGAGCGAGGTGCTCGCCGAACGCGCCGAGTTCGTGGCCGAGCTGAGCGAGAACCCCGACCAGGAGGCGATGAAGGCGATCCTCGCGGTCGGCAGCTCCGCCGGTGGCGCGCGCCCCAAGGCGTTCATCGCCTACAACGACGCCACCGGCCAGGTCCGCTCGGGGCAGGTGGGGTCCGGCGAGGGCTTTCGGCATTGGCTGCTGAAGTTCGACGGGGTTCGGCGCGCCGGCGACCATGGGCTCACCGACCCCGAAGGCTGGGGCGCGGTCGAGTACGCGTACTCGAAGATGGCCCGGGCGGCCGGCATCGACATGACCGAGTGCCGGCTCCTGGAGGAGCACGGGCGCCGGCACTTCATGACCCGCCGCTTCGACCGCCCCGACGGCGGCGGCAAGCTGCACATGCAGACGGTCGGTGCGCTGGAGCACGTCAGCTACAACGAGCCCGGAACCTACAGCTACGAGCAGGTGCTGCTGCTGATCCGCAGGCTCGGCCTCGGCGCGCCCGTCGTCGAGCAGCAGTTCCGGCGCATGGTCTTCAACGTCGTCGCCCGCAATCAGGACGATCACGTCAAGAACATCGCGTTCCTCATGGACCGCGACGGCGCGTGGTCCCTGGCTCCGGCCTACGACGTGATCTGGGCCTGGATGCCCGGCAACCCGTGGCTCGACAGCCATCAGATGTCGATCAACGGCAAGCGCGACCGGTTCACGCTCGCCGACCTGCGCGCGGTCGCCGCCGTCGGCGGTCTCAAGCGCGGCAGCGCCGAAGCGATCCTCGCGGAGGTGCGCGCCGTCGTCGCGGGTTGGAGCGAGCTCGCCGCCGAGGTCGGAGTCGAGCAGCGGATGGCCGAGCAGATCGCCCGCTCCCATCGCCTGACGCTCCCGGCCGGGTGACGGCAGGCGGGGGCGCCTCGGTCAGTCGCTCGGCCCGCTCCCCGTCCAGTCGACCGCGACGGGGGGCAGCGCCAGCAGCGCCGCCCACGTCGTTGCTTCCACGACGCCCGTGGGCGCGATCGCGTGGCTGGTCTGGAAGGCCTCGACGTCGGCGAGCGTCTGCGCGCCGAACACGCCGGTGGTTTCCTGGGTGGGGATCGCGCTGGCGAGGTGCTCCTGCATCCACAGCACCTCATCGTTCTTGGCGCCCTTGCTCAGTTCCGGCCACGTCGTGTTCGGGACGACGCTCGTCAGCGGCTGTAGCGGCGTCGCCAGCGTGCCCCAGTCGGTCGCGCCGCTTTCCTGCCAGTCCCAGAAGGACACGCCCGGGGAGCCGTAGTCGACCGCCTCCTCGCGGAAGCGCAGCAGGTCCGCGGCGGAGACGCCGCCGTAGGTCTGCCCGAGCGGGAAGATCGGGCGGCCGTACACGCGGTTGGCGATGTAAGTGTTCGCGTAGACGGTGTCCACCGACTGGCCGATGTCCTTCCAGTACATCTGCGGCACGTTGTATTGCGCGCCGCCCGGGCCCAGGAACACCGAGTAGGGGAAGGAGGGGTGGTCGAACACGTACGGGAACGACGCCAGCCCCAGCGGGTATTCGGCGCCGATCTTCGCGCGCAGGTCGTCGATGTAGGTCTGCGCGGCCGCGTAGTGGCCTTCGTATTCGCCCTCCGCGTCGATCACCAGGCATTCGGCGCCGTCGGCCACCGCCTGCGCGCCGAGCGCCGCCTCGCCGACCGGTTCGGTGCCGTACACGTACTGCCACGCGCACACCTTCAGCCCGTTGGCGTGCAGTTCCGCGACCAGCTGCGGCGAGAACTGGCTCCAGTAGTTGCTCGAGCCGTCGGAGCTCTTGACGAACAGCGTGCTCACGCCCGCCGCGTGCGCCTGCGCGGCGATCGCCGCGACCGAGCCGCCGTCCGAGCGGCTCAGATACCAGATCCACATGCCCTGGCCTTCGAACGGCGTGCCGGCGACCGCGCTGCTGCTGGCGGGTGGCGGGTCCTTCGGCGGGGGCGGGTGCAGCGCGTGGTCGTACACGTAGATCGGCCCGTACGAGCTCGTGTAGCGCCCGCCGCTCAGCAGGATCATGATGTGCCCCGAGTGGGCGTTCTTCGGGACGGTCACCAGCAGGCCGGCGCTCGGCTTGCCCGGGATCGCGTAGCGCAGGTGCGCGCCCGGCTGCGCCGCCGGCGAGACCCTGCTGATGCGCGCGCCCGGAGCCTTCGGGAAGGCGACGATCATGCCCGGCGAGAGGCCCACGCCCTCGAACAGCAGCATGCCGTGCGCCGAGACCTGATGGGGGTTGCCGCTGCAGTGGGCCGCCGGCACGCAGCTGACGCTCGCGATGCGCACGCTCGTGACGTGCGGCGAGGAGGCGTTGGCCTTCGCCGGCGCGGAGCCGCCGCCGGCGGCCGCGGGGCTGCCGCCCGCCGCCTGCGTGCCACCCGCGTCGGCCGCCAGCGCCTGCGGCGGATGTGCGGCGAGCAGGCACGCTGCGAGCAGGCACGCCAGCAGCGCGACGAACGCCGCGGCAACGAAGCTGGATCGCTTGTGGGCGCCTGTGCTCGTCAAGACCTCGAAACTCCTTCGAGCGGAACCACCCTCGGCCGCGCAGGCTGAGATCCGCGCCCGAGCGGCGGCCCCCGACGTTATCGCCTATGGGGGCGCAAACCGCATACTGGCACGGAAGTTGCGCGGGTTGGGATTCCTAAGACGTTTCTCAGCCCCAGCGGAAGCCCGTCGCATCAGGCGCGGGAGCGAGCGGGCTGGCGGGCAGCCCGGCGGGCGGGTCCGGCAGGTTGAAGCCGGTCGGCGCCACGTCGTTGGGGGCGTCGGCGTGGAACAGCGAGGCCAGGTACTGGTTCTGGCCGCGCCCGACGCCCAGCTCGAACTGGCCGCCGCCGTAGTTGCCGATGCCGCGCTCTGAGCAGTAGTCGTAAGCGTCGAGCAGGCTGCGCAGGCCACCCAGTCGCGAGGGCTTGATGTTGACCATCCGCGGCGGATACGGCAGCGCTTCGATGTCCGCGATCGAGTGGATCGGCGCATCCCACGAGAAGCGCTCGCGGTGCGCCGCGAGCACCGCGTCGGTCTCCGGCGTCAGCGCCGGGTCCTCGATCCACGCCGCGGGGAACGCCTCCGCGACGCGGCGATACAGGACCGGGTCGGCCGGCTGGTCGACGATCGAGCCGTGGTACAAGCCCTTGAAGTCGACCGAGTCGACCGCCCCCGTCGCCACCAGATCGGCGATCAGGCGCTCGTCCCACGAGCTCGTCGGGTCCAGCTTGAAGCGCAGCCCCGGATACAGCTCCAGGCGCCGGCGCAGCGGCGCGAGCGTCGGCGGCTCGCCGAGGCGCAGCGAGACGACGAAGCGCACCGGCTGCGGCTCGCGCCCGAGCGCCGCGTGCAGCGTCGTGCCCGCCTGGCGCAGCGCGAGGTCGAGCGCCGCCGACTCGTACGCCCACGTGCGGTAGCGGCCGGAGACCTCCCGCTGCGGCGGCTCGGGAAACAGCTCGAGCGTTGCCAGGTGCGCGCTGAACGAGCCCAGCGTGAAGCGCCCCGCGAGCGCCAGCGTGGGGCCGGTCGCCTGCAGGATGTCGTGGTCGACCGCGTCGTAGGTGACGTCCTCGCCGAGCCCCTCCTCGCCGGCGCCGCGCAGTCGGATGACCGTGCTCTTGCGCTCGAACGCGCTCGACACGGTCGCCTGCAGCGGCTCCAGCGCATAGTCCTCGATTACCAGCGGCAGCGCTGCGAGCGTCTCCCAGGTGCTCACGCGCCCGCCTCCCGCTCGAGCCTCGCGACGAGCTCGTCCAAGCGCAGCTCCTCCAGCGCGTCGCCCACCGCCGCCAGCTGGCTCGCGCACAGCTCGATCAGCGTCTTGCCCTCGCCGACCAGCGCGAGCGTCTCGTCGAGGCTCGCCTCGCCGGAGTCCAGGCGGCGGATGATCTCCTCCACGCGCGCCGCCGCCGCCTCGTAGCTCCGCGGCTCGCCGGTGGGCGTTCCAGCGTCGCCGGCGGGCGTGGCGAGATCGGCGGGCGTCGCCTCGCGCTGCGGCTCGCTCATCGCTCGACGATCCTCGCCGGCAGCGACCCGTCGGCGAATCGCAGGCGCAGGTCTCGAGCCGCGCGCGCGGCCGCGGCGGTGACGATCGGATCGCCGGTCTCCGACTGCGCCAGCACGTAGCCGCGCTCGAGCGTGCGCTGGGGGTCGTGGCCAGCGAGCGCCAGCGCCAGCTGCGCGAGCTCCCGCGGGCGGCGCTCGCGACAATCCAGCAGGAACGACGCCGCCTTGCGCTCGAGCACCACAGCGCGGCGCTCGGTCACATGCCGCTCGTCCTGCACGCGCCGCCGCGAGCCCGCGCGGATCTCGCGCAGCTGCTGGTGCAGGCGGGTGCGCTGGCGCTCGACGTGCGCGCCGGGGGCGCGCGAGAGCGACGCCAGCAGCCGCGCGCGCGTCAACACCGCACGCCGGCCGTGCGCGCGCAGGCGCGCGGCGGCCGTGGGCAGCGCGGCGCGCGGCCGCATCGCCCGGGCGGCGTGCTCGCGCAGGCGCGCCGCCGCCGCCGCCTGCTCGGCGCGGGCGCGCGCGCAGTCCACGCGCACAGCCTCCTGTGCGGCGTGCGTCGGCGTCGAGCAGCTGACGGCGGCGACGTCGTCGAGAAGCGTGCGGTCGGTGTGGTGCCCGACGGACGCGATCACAGGCACTCCGAGCAGCGCAACGGTGCGGCAGAGGGTCTCATCGCAGAAGCACAGCAGGTCGGCCAGCGAGCCGCCGCCGCGCGCGACGATCACCACCTCCGCGCCCGCCACCGCCACCAGCTCGCCCAGTGCGCGCACGATCGCCGGCGCGGCGTGGCGGTCCTGCACAGGCGCAAAGCCCCACACCAGGCGCCCAGCCCAGCCGCGGCGCTCGAGCGCCGCGAGCACGTCGTCGCGCGCCTTGCCGCCCTCGCCCGTTATCACGCCGATCGTGCGCGGCAGCACGGGTCTGGGCAGGAGCTTCTGCGTGTCGAGCAGCCCCTCGGCGTCGAGCTGCTTGCGCAGCCGCTCGATCCGCGCGAGCAGGTCGCCGTCGCCGGCGAGGCGCAGGTCGAGCACCGAGAAGGAGAAGCCCGGCGAGGACGTGGCGCTCCCCGGGTAGTAGTCGCAGCCGCCGGCCACCACCACCTGCATCCCTTCCTCCGGCACGCCCGCGCGCGCGACCATCTCCTCCCAGTCGCCCCGCCAGGCCGCGCACGGGATCGCGCCGCCGGCGTCGCGCAGCTCGAAGTACACCCGCGCGCGCGACGGGCGCAGGTTGACGAGCTCGCCCATCAGCTGCACGCGTGCGAACGAGCGCAGCTTGGCGCGCAGCGCGGCCGCGTACTCGCCGACCGGATACGGACCGGGCAGCCCGCTCTCCGGGATGCCGCTCGCGGGAGCCGGAGCAGGGGAGGCCGACGTGGACACGTATCGCAGCATAGGCGCTAGCATCGACGGCGATGCACCGCTGCGAACCGCGGCCCGGCCGCTGACCCACACGTGGCCAAGCGCAACACCGGGCGGCGCGGACGCTCGCGCAAGCGCCGGCCGAGCGCGCAGGCCGCGCGCGAGGCCTCGCACCGCGTCGCAGCCGCCGCTCCCGCGGCGGGGCGCCAGTCCCAGCGCGCGGCACGCGCGCTGGGGGACCTGAAGGCCGCCGGCGAGCGCCCGCAGGCCCCGTGGCATCCGCTGCCGCTGTCGGAGCTGCTGATCTTCGTCGGCGCGATCGGCGCGGTGCTGGCATTCGTGAAAGGCCCCGAGAGCAACGGGGCGCTGCTCGGAGCGTCGATCGGCGCCGTCGCGATCGGCACCGTCGAGGTCACGCTGCGCGAGCACCTGAGCGGCTTTCGCTCGCACACGATCATGCTCTGCGCGCTCCCCGCGATCGTGTTCCACTCGGCGGTCGTGCTGGCGGTGCTCGCGCTCGCCGGTCGCGCGCCGGCCTGGCTGAGCGTCGCGCTGCTGCCGATCGACGTCGCGGTCGTCGTCGTCTGCTTCAAACTGCTGCGCGCCCGCTACGTGGACGCCCGCCGCGAGCGCACGTTCGCCGGTCTGCGCTGAGCGCCGGCCGAGGGTCCGCGCCGCGGCCGGCCAGGCCCGCGCCGCGCGCCCGTCAGGCCTCGCCGGGCGTGGAGCCGGCGAGGTTGAGCGACGGCAACGGGCGCTCGCCCTCGGCGGCGCCCTCGCCGCGCGTCTCGCCGTCGTAGCCGAGCCGCTGCAGTCGCGCGATCTCGCGCTCGCCTTCCACGCGCGCCGGGTGATCGGCGGGCAGGTCGGCGATCAGGTTGGCGATGCGGTTGCGCAGCTGCAGCGCGAAGTGCGGGGTGGAGGCGCCCATCAGCTGGCGCACGTCCTCGACGCTCACATCGTGTGTGCTCGCCATGCGGCTGAGACGACGGGGGTCCTCGGCTTGACTCAATTTGGCCTCTGTGATCGCGCGACTTGCGCCGCCGACATTATTCGACTTGCGAGACCGACGATTCTTCGGTGGTGTGGGCCTGCGGGCTGATCTCGAGCATCGAGTCGATTTCGGCCTGTGTGACGGCGGAGATCGCCGTTTCGCCGCCGATCAGCCAGCCGTGGTTGTAGGCGCCGCGCACGGCCGGGAACTGTGGGGTGCTGTATGCGGGCTGGATGTCGGACAGGTAGCTGACGAGCGCCGGCGGGACCTGCGAGGCGCTCGTGAGCAGCAGCAGCGGGCCGTAGTCGCCGGTCGCCGACAGCAGCGCCGCGGCGGGCGCGTCGAGCGGACGCGCGAGGTTCGCGAACACGAGGCCGTGGCCGGGTTCTTTGACCCCCCATCCGAACGTTCCGTCGGTGAAGCGCGCGACTTCGATCGCGCTCTGCACCGCTTCCTGATCCGAGGACGCGGCGCCGCCTTGTGTGATTCCCTTGACCGTGCCGAACTTGCGCAGCTCGTCGAGCGTGTGGTGGCCGACCGCGGCGGTGTCGATCACATAGATCGATGGCTTGTGCATCGTCGCGAGCACGGCGGCTGTCTGCGCCGGGACCCGCGCGCGCGTCACGAACAGGATCGGCGCGCCGCTCTCGGCAGCGAGGCCCGCCGCGGGCATCGCCAGCGCCGGGGCGGCGTCGGCGGCGAGCACGATCACCTGGCTCGGCGTGCTGCCGCCATCGAGCGTGGCCGCCAGCTGCTCGACGCTTGCGGCGGTGATAGTGGGCACGCCCACGCGCACGGTGCGCGTCACGTAGCCGCCCGGCAGCGCCGCGGTGGTGCCGATCCGGATCACCTGGGCGCCGCCCAGCGCCGGCGCTCCCAGCGGGTGCATCGCTTCGAGCGTCTCGCGGCTGACCGCGGGGAGCGTGCCACCTTCGCTGTAAATGATCGGGGCACCGGCGGGGGCGCCCGAGAGGACGGACGCCGCGAGCGCGGGCAGCCATTCGCGCTCGTCGACCAGCACCACCGCAAGCGGGCGCGTCGCCGCGGTCAGGCCCGGGTACACCGCGCGGGCGACCGCCGCTGCGTCCGCCGCCACGTCGGAGCCGCCCAGGCGGGTGGTGTTGCGCGTGGCCACGCTGACCGCGCCCTGCGCGGCGACCGGCGCGAGCCTGCGCGCCGAGATCGCGCCGGCGGGCTGTGCGGACCCGCCCTTGCCGCAGCCGGCCAGGCCGGCGGCCAGCACCAGCGCGGTAAGAAGCGGTCCTCGCGCGACGGTGCGCATGGCGGGCACACTAGCGATCGTGGGAAAAGTGCGGCATTTGCGGGAAAACCTGCCAAAACATGTGCAACCCCTGCAAGCGTCCTTGCACTCTGCTAGCGTGCCCGCCCGAATGCCGAGTCCTTGACCAGGTGTCAAGGAACGGGGGACCCAAGTTGTTGGGGCGAATCCCACGGTAACCGTGAGAAGCGCAGGCTCTTTCAGCGCTAGCCCGTCAGCTAACCCCGGAGGCCCACGAAAGAGGTTGTGCTTGTGCGGGGTCGTTCCCTCAGCGTAATTATTTGCAGCTTGTCGATCGCGGCAGTCAACGCGATCGCCGCCTCCGCCGCACTGGCGGGCGGAACCGGCGGAGTCGCCGCCACGGAACCGGCGGCCACGACGACCAAGCCCGCCACGTCGATCCACCTGGATCCGATCACCGCCAAGACGCCCAATGTTGCTTACAAGGGGCCCGTCTACGAGAAGACGACGACCGGCGAAGTCGTCCCCTATGCGCCCCCCGCGAAGGCCAGCACCACCACCGGCACCGCCGCCAGCGCCACCGGCGGCAGCGTTGCGGTGCCGGGCGAACCGGCGCCCGAACTCGCGGCGACCATACCCAGCGAACTGACCACCGGCGACGGCATGACCGCGGCGACGGGCCCGACGCTGCGGCCGGAGCTGCTGGTTCCGGGCACCACCGCGCGCTTCGTCGACGGCCTCGCCGCCGCGCCGATGGGCGTTCCCGCGGTCATCCAGGACATCATCTGGGCCGGCAACGAGCTGATCGGCCTGCCCTACATCTACGGCGGCGGCCACGCCTCGTTCATCTCGCCCGGCTACGACTGCTCCGGCACGGTTTCCTTCGCCCTGCACGGCGGCGACCTGCTGCCCGCCCCGGAGGACTCCTCGGAATTCGAGAAGTGGGGGTCGCACGGGGCCGGACGCTGGGTCGCGATCTTCGCCAACGCCGGCCACGCCTACATGACCGTCGCCGGCCTGCGTCTGGACACCAGCCCCGCGGAAGACCCCGCGAACCTCGAGGGCCCGCGCTGGCGCCCGCTGCGCCAGACCAACGCCGGATTCGTCGTTCGCCACCCGCTCGGGCTCTGAGAAACCCGTCGCAGGCGCGTGGCGCGCTCCCGGTCGGCTACGCTTGACGGTGTTGGCCGAGCTCAGGTCGGTCGCCTCTCAGCAAAGCAATAGGAGGATCAGATGGCCGGCTTGACCGGGCGCATGTCTACCGTGGTGAAGGCGAAGGTCTCCAAGCTGCTGGATCGGGCGGAAGACCCGGCCGAGACGCTGGACTACAGCTACCAGAAGCAGGTCGAACAGCTGCAGAACGTCAAGAAGGGCATCGCCGACGTGGTGACCGCCAAGAAGCGCCTGCAGATGCAGGAGAGCACGCTGCAGCAGAGCGTCGTCAAGCTCGACACGCAGGCCCGCCAGGCGCTGGCCGCCGGCAACGAAGCGCTCGCAAAGACCGCCCTCGAACGCAAGAACGTCGCCCAGACCGAGCTGCAGGGGCTCGACACGCAGGTCGCCGAACTGGAAGACCAGCAGCAGAAGCTGACCGACTCCGAGCAGAAACTGCGCGCGAAGATCGAAGCGTTCCGCACCAAGAAGGAGGTCATCAAGGCGCAGTACTCGGCCGCCGAGGCCCAGGTGCGGATCTCCGAGGCGGCCACCGGCGTCGGCGAGCAGATGGCCGACGTGGGGCTGGCGATGCAGCGCGCGGTCGACAAGACCGAAAACATGAAAGCGCGCGCGGACGCCGTCTCCGAGCTGGAAGCGGCCGGCACCTTCGACGACATCACCCAGCTGGGCGGCGGCGAAGACGACATCGACCGCCAGCTCAAGCAGCTCTCCTCCGCGCCGGCGGTCGAAGACGAGCTCGCGAAGATGAAGAGCGAACTAGGCCAGGGCGCCCCCGCGCCGCAGCTCGCCGCGAGCTCGCCGGAGGCCGGCGAGCCGGCGCCACCGCCGGCGGCGGAGGAAGCTCAGCCGAGCGAGAGCGGGCAGGCATGATCGTCCGCATCTCAGGCGAGGGCCAGTACCGGCTCGCCGACGACGACGCCGAGCGCCTCGAGGAGCTCCGCGGCCAGGCGCTGTCGATCGTCGACAGCGGCGAGGAGGCCGGCTTCGCCGACGCGTTCGCGGCGCTGCTCGACTACGTGCGCGCGCAGGGCACGCTCCTCGGCGACGACGAGCTCGCGGGCTCGGACGTGATCCTTCCGCCCCCCGACTTCAGCTTCGAGGAGGCCGGTCGGGAGTTCACCGGCGAGGGGCTGATCCCGGACTAGGAAGTCGCTGGGCGGCGCTGGATCTGCGTCCTCAGATCGGGATCCCCCACAGGGGAAACCAGCGCTCCAGTTCCGGCTCGATCGGCAGTTCCGAGGACATCTGCGCCTTCAGCTGCAGCTCGCGCTCGGTCGAGCGTTCGCTCGAGCCCGTGGGCACGAACGGGTACCAGCTGCCGCGCTTGTAGTTGTAGATGAAGTAGATCCGCCGCTTCTGCGCATCGACGAACGCGAACACCGCGCACAGCAGGCGCTCGCCGTAGCCGGCGGTCTCGATCGAGCTGGAGACGGCGTTGATGCCGACGGCGAGATCTTCGACGCTCGGCGCGCCGTCGGGGTTGTGCAGCACCATCCAGCGGTAGCCGAAGCTGTCGTCCTGGCTGGAGACCTTCGTGCCGCTCTCCCCGCCGGTGGCGGTGACGACTTCTTCCATTTCGCGCAGCGTCGTTTCGAACTCGCTCGTCGCCAGCGCCTGGAAGACGATCGCGGCCGTGCCCACGGGCTCGATCTGGTGCTCGGCCTGGAGCGTGACGTAGGCGGTGGAGATCGCGAACAGCCGGTCGGGCGCGGGGCCCTGGACCGTGTGGCGGCCGGTGAGGATGTCGCGCAGGCCCACGGGTCAGGCGGCGCGCTGGAGCTGTGACTCCAGCCGTTCGAGCGCTGCGAGGCGCTGCTCGAGCGGCGGGTGGTCGGCGAAGATGTTCATCAGCGATTTCTTGGTGCGGGCGGGGATGATGAAGAACGCGCTCATCCCTTCGGCCTTGCGGAGATCCTGGCTGGGGATCCGCTCGATCGTGCCGCTGATCTTCAGCAGGGCCGAGGCGAGGGCGCTCGGGCGTCCGGTGAGCACCGCGGAGCCACGGTCGGCCGCGAACTCCCGGTAGCGGGAGAGGGCGCGCAGCAGCAGGAAGGAGATCGCGTACACGAGCGCCGAGACGAGCAGGACGACCATGATCTCCTCCTCCTCGTTCTGGTTGCGCCCGTATCCGCCGCCGAAGCCGCCGCCGAAGAACAGCGCGAACTGCGCGATCAGCGACGCGAGCGTCGCGAAGAAGCTCGCGAGCGTCATCACCATCACGTCGCGGTTGATCACATGCGTGAGCTCGTGTGCCATCACGCCTTCGAGCTCCGCCGGCGAGAGCAGGTCGAGGATGCCGCGGGTGGCGCAGACAGTGGTCGACTTCTTCGATTTGCCCATCGCGCACGCGTTCGGCATCGATGACTCGATCACGCCGACTTTCGGCTTCGGCAGGTTGGCCTGCACGCAAAGACGCTCGACGATCGCATGCAGCTCCGGCTCCTGCGCGGGGGTGACCTCCTTGACTCCGAGCGTCGCCATCGCGATCTTGTCCGACCCGAAGAACTGCACGAGCAGCAGCACCAGCGCGACGATCACGATCAGCCCGGCGGCGGCCCCGGCCGCGAACAGCACGCCGACGAACACGACGTACACGAGCCCCAGCAGGAACATCGTGAACAGCATCCGCGCCTGCAGGCCGGTGTCCTTGCCGAAGCTGGATCTTTGTGCAGCCATGTGTCTGATTGTCGCAGAAGCGCGTGCGGGTGCCTTAGAGTTCGGCCGCGAACGATGCTCCGCGCCCGCTCCCGCGATCCGCTGCGATGAAGCCCGAAATCGAAATCGTGGGGATCTCGATCAAGACGTTCGGCGTGATGTTCGCGCTGGGCTTCCTCGCATGCGGCTGTGTCCTCGCGCGCCGGCTGCGCGAGATGGACAAGCCGGTCGACTGGGCTTACGAGGTCACGTTCTCGGCGCTGCTGGGAGGGGTGATCGGCGCGCGCGGCTACTTCGTGATCCAGAACTACAGCCAGGTCAAGCACGACCTGATCGGCAGCATCTTCTCCGGCTCCGGCCTCGTCTGGTACGGCGGCGCGATCGGCGGCGCGATCGGCGTGCTGGCGTGGATGCGCTGGCGCGACGCGCTGGAACTGCGGATGTTCGACATGTGCGCCACCGCGCTCGCGCTCGGCTACGCGATCGGGCGCATCGGCTGCCAGGTCTCCGGCGACGGCGACTACGGGATCCGCTCGAGCCTGCCGTGGGCGATGGGCTATCCGCACGGGACCGTCCCCACGCCGCCGGGCGTGCGCGTGCAGCCGACTCCCATCTACGAGACGGTGAGCATGTGCCTGCTCGCGTACCTGCTGTGGCAGCTGCGCGATCGCGTGCGCCCGGGCGTGGTGTTCGCGCTGTACCTCGTCGGCAGCGGGCTCGAGCGCTTCCTCGTCGAGTTCATCCGCCGCAACAAGGAGGTGCTCGTGGGGCTCACCGCGCCGCAGCTCGAGAGCGTCGCGCTGCTGGCGATCGGGCTCGTGTGGTTGGGGATGATGGTGCGACGGGGCGGCGGTGTCGCTGGGCTGCGCCCGGTGCCGGCGTAGGAGACGCAGAGCACTCGCAGCACCCCCGTGGGCGGCATCGGCGGGCGGTGGGTCCAGCTTTCCCGGCCGGCAAGCCATAATCAGCGGCCATGGTCACCGGGACGAGCCTCTCCGCAGTCTTCCCCCTGGGCAGCCGGCTGAACGAGCGCGGCCGCTTGGAGGTGGGGGGCTGCGACACGATCGAGCTGGCAAGGGAGTTCGGCACGCCCGCCTACGTGATCGCCGAGGAGGATCTGCGCGCGCGCGCCCGTGCGTTCGTGCAGGCGGGGCGCGAGAGCGGACACAGCGACTTCCACGTCGTGTTCGCCTCCAAGGCGTTCCCCTGCAGCGCGGTGCTCGCGCTGTTCGCGAGCGAGGGCCTGTGGTGCGACGCGGCCTCGGGCGGAGAGCTGCACCTGGCGCTGCAGGCGGGCTTTCCCGCGGAGCGGATCGTGCTGCACGGAAACGCCAAGTCCGAGGCCGAGCTGCGCACAGCGCTGCGTCATCGCGTGGGGGCGATCGTGATCGACAACTTCGACGAGATCGAGCGCCTGGCCGCGATCCTCGCCGACGGCGAGCTCGGCGATCGCGCCAGCGGCCAGCCGGTTCTGGTGCGCGTCACCCCCGACGTCAGCGGCGACACGCACGAGAAGATCTCGACCGGCCAGGCCAACTCCAAGTTCGGCTTCGGCATGGCGCAGGCGCGCGAGGCGATCGCGCGCGTGGAGGCTGTGGACGGGCTCTCGCTGCAGGGTCTGCACGCGCACATCGGCTCGCAGCTGCTGGGTCTCGAGCCGTTCCGCCGCGAGGCGGCCGAGCTCGCGAAGCTCGGCGAGGGGGTGGGCGGGTTCCCCATCTACGATCTCGGTGGCGGGCTGGGCGTGCGGTACACCGAGGACCAGGACCCGCCGCCGTCGATCGAGCAGTACGTCGCCACGATCGTGCAGGCGGCGCGCGAGAGCGGCATCGGCCCCGACGCGCGGCTGCTGATCGAGCCCGGCCGCGCGCTGTGCGCGAACGCCGGCGTGACGCTGTACACGGTCGAGAGCGTCAAGCAGAACGTCTCGCGCTGGGTGGCCGTCGACGGCGGCATGTCCGACAACATGCGCCCGATGCTCTACGGCGCCAGATACGAAGCGCACGTGGCCGACCGCTTCGGCGGCGAGACTGAGTGCGTGCTCGCCGGCAAGCACTGCGAGTCCGGCGATGTGATCCTGCGCGAGGCGCTGCTCGCGGACCCGCGCCCGGGCGACGTGGTCGTGACGCCCGCCACGGGCGCCTACGGCTACGCGATGGCGAACAACTACAACGGCGTGCCGCGGGCGCCGGTGGTCTTCTGCCGAGACGGCGACGCGCGCGTCGTCGTCAGACGCGAGCGCTACGAGGACCTGACCGCGCGTGATGTCTCCTAGAACAGCGAGCGCAGCCGATGGCCGCTGACAGTCCGAGCTCGGCGCCGCCGTTCACCGTCGGCCTGCTCGGCCATGGCACCGTCGGCTCGGCGTTCGCCGTGCTGCTCGAGGAGCGCGCGCAGGAGATCGAGCGCTTCAACGGCCGCAGGCCGGTGATCGGCGGGGTGCTGACGCGCAGCCGCGGCGACTTCGAGGAGATCCTCGCCGGCTCGGATCTGCTGGTCGAGGTGATGGGTGGGATCGAGCCCGCGCGCGAGTACCTGCTGGCGGCGATGCGCATCGGCAAGGACGTCGTCACCGCCAACAAGCAACTGCTCTCCCAGCACGGCGAGGAGCTGTTCGAGACGGCGCGCGAGCACGGCGTGCGGCTGCGCTTCGAGGCAGCGGTCGCGGGCGTGGTGCCGGTCGTGCGCGTGCTCGAGGAGTCGCTGTCGGCCACGCCGATCGAGCGCATCCACGGGATCGTCAACGGCACCACCAACTTCATCCTCACCGAGATGGCCGCCGGCTCCAGCTACGCCGAGGCGCTGGCGGAGGCGCAGCGCGTCGGCTACGCCGAGGCCGACCCCAGCGACGACGTCTCGGGCCGCGATGCGGCGGCGAAGATGGCGATCCTCGCGCGGCTGGCGTACGGCTCGCCCGTGCACCTCAGCGACGTGCGCTACGAAGGCATCGAGCACCTGCACGCCGACGACCTCGAGTACGCCCGCGAGCTGGGTCTCGGCCTGAAGCTGATCGGCACCGCCGAGCGCCGCGACGGCGGCCTGTCGGTGCGGGTGCATCCAGCGTTCCTGTACGCGGGGCATCCGCTGTCCTCGGTGTCGGGGCCCTTCAACGCGGTGACCGTCGAATCCGAGCCGATCACCGAGATCACGATGTCAGGGCCGGGCGCCGGCGGACGCCAGACCGCGAGCGCCGTGCTGGGCGATGTGGTCAGCGTGATGACCGGCGGCGCGCGTCCGCCCGCACCGCCGCTGGCGCTGCGCCTGGTCGAGGATGTGGAGAACGCCTTCTACGTGCACCTGGTCGTGGCCGACCGGCCGGGCGTCCTGTCCGCCGTCACGGAGGTTCTGGACGAGCGGGGCGTGTCGATCAAATCGGTGATGCAACGCGGCCTGGGGGAGAATGCCCGCCTGGTGATGGTCACCCACCCGGTGCTCGAGTCGAGCATGCGCGAGGCGATCGAGCGCATCGGGGGCTTTGACTTCGTGCGCTCGGCGCCCAGGACAATTCGTGTGATCGAAGAGGAGTTTGTATGAGTGAGCCGACCGCAGTACCGCTGCCGATGGTCGAAGGCGCGGCGTTCTCCGGCATCCACGTGCCACTGATCGAGCGCTACCACGACCGCCTCCCGTTCGCGCCCGGCGATCCGCTCGTCAGCCTCCAGGAGGGCTCGACGCCGCTGCTGCGCGCACCGGTGCTCTCGGAGATGGTGGGCACGACCGTGCGCCTGAAGCTCGAGGGCGCCAACCCCACCGGCTCGTTCAAGGACAGGGGGATGACCTGCGCCGTGTCCGCCGCCGTGCGCGAAGGGGCCAAGGCTGTGATCTGCGCCTCCACCGGCAACACCGCCGCCAGCGCCGCCGCATACGCCGCGCGCGCGGGGATCACCTGCGCGGTGATCGTGCCCGAGGGCAAGATCGCGCAGGGCAAGCTCGCACAGACGCTCATGCACGGCGCGCGGGTGATCGTCCTGGAAGGCAACTTCGACCAGGCGCTCACGCTCGTGCGCGAGCTCACCGACACGCACCCGATCGTGCTCGTCAACTCCGTCAACGAGTTCCGCATCGAAGGCCAGAAGACCGCCGCGTTCGAGATCCACGAGGGCCTCGAAGGCGCGCTGGAAGCGCTGTGCATCCCGGTCGGCAACGCCGGCAACATCACCTCCTACTGGCGCGGCTTTCGTGAGATGGGCGCCGCCCCGAAGCTGTTCGGCTTCCAGGCCGAGGGCGCCGCGCCGCTCGTGCTCGGCCATCCGGTCGCCCATCCGGAAACGGTCGCCAGTGCGATTCGCATCGGCAACCCCGTGCGCTGGGAGGACGCGATGGCCGCGGCGAGGGACTCGCGCGGCTCGATCCGCGCGGTCACCGACAGCGAGATCCTGGCCGCGTTCAGGCTGCTCGCCTCCAAGGAAGGCATGTTCTGCGAGCCCGCCTCCGCCGCGTCGGTCGCGGGCCTGCTCAAGTACGGCGCCGACGGCGCGGAGCAGATCGTGTGCGTGCTCACCGGCCGTGGCCTGAAGGACCCCGAGACGGCGATAGCCCACAACGACGGCCGTGTGATCCCTTGCCCGGTGGAGATGGGGCCGCTGGAGGAAGCGGTGTTGGGTGATTCCTAGAGGGTGGCGCAGTCGGCCGGATGCCGACCAGCCGGGCCCCTCGTTCCTCAGTCGTCGTCGCGTCGTGCGCGTGCCGGCGTCCTCCGCCAACCTCGGCCCCGGCTTCGACTGCATGGCCGCGGCGCTGGCGCTGGCGCTGGAGGTCGAGGTGGAGGAGACGGGGGAGTTCTCGGTGCAGACTGACCTGCCGGTGTCCACCGGGCGCGAGAACCTGTGCGTGCGGGCGTTCGAGCGACTGCATCCCGCCGATGGCTTCACGTTCAGGATCAAATCGGAGATCCCGCTGTCGGGCGGCCTGGGGTCGAGCGCGGCGGCGATCGTCGCGGGGCTGATGGCGGCCGACCACCTGTTCGAGCTGGACGCCGATCTGCTGGCGCTGGCGAGCGAGCTGGAGGGTCATCCCGACAACGTCGCGGCGGCGCTATACGGCGGCTTCGTCATCATCGCCGACGGGCAGGCGGCGCGCTTCGATCCGCCGACCGGCCTGGAGGCGCTCGCGGTCGTGCCAGAGCAGGCGGTGCGCACGCGCGCCGCGCGCGCGGCGCTGCCGGCGCAGGTGCCGATGGCGGACGCGGTGTTCAACGTCGCGCACGCGTCGCTGCTGACGCTCGGCCTCGCTCTGGGCGACTGGGACGTGCTCGCGCGCGGCCTGCACGACCGCCTGCACCAGCGCCAGCGCGCGAGCCTGTTCCCGCGCTCGTTCGAGCTGGCCTGCCGCGCCCGCGAGCTGGGCGCCCTGGGGGCGACGATCTCCGGTGCGGGCCCGTCGGTGCTGGTGTGGTGCTTCTACGAGCAGACGGGCGCCGTGGCCGAGGCGCTGGGCCGGGAGATCGACGGCTGGGCCAAGCTGCTGCGGGTGTCCTTCGAGCTGCAGGGCGCCTACGTGGACGCCCTCTAGAAGCTGCTCTCAGGAGCTGGCGGCGAGCTGGGCGAGCCGCTCGCCGGCGTCGTCGAGACCCTCCAGGCGCGCGAGCACCTCGGCCGTGAGCGCGAGGTAGTCGGCGCCGAGATCCGGGCGGTGGTCGAGGATCGAGCGCGCCCGCTCGGCCGACTCGGCGTAGGCGATGGATGTGCGGATGACCGAGTCGAACACCAGCTCGCCGAAGCGCTCCTTCAGCGACACGAGCGCCTCGCGCGAGTGGACGGTGCGCATGTCGGCGAGGTTGAGCAGCACACCGAGCAGCGACAGCTGCGGGTTGAGGCTGTCACGCGCCAGCTCAACGACCTCCATCGCCTGCTCGACCCCCTGCAGCGCGAAGTACTGGGCCTCGGCGGTGATCAGCGCGCGATCCGCGGCCACCAGCGCGTTGACCGTCAGCAGCCCCAGCGACGGCGGGCAGTCGATCAGGATCACGTCGTAGGAGTCGGCCAGCGGCTCGAGCGCGCGCCTGAGCGTGAGCTCGCGTCCCATCTTGCCGCCCAGCATCAGCTCGGCCTCCGCGAGGCTCAGGTTGGCGGGGATGATGTCCTCGTGCACGGCATCCGCCACGCGCGTGCGGGTGCAGAGCACGTCGGCGATCGTGGGCTCGACCTCGGGTGGCAGGTCGAAGTAGTCCGAGAGATTGCCCTGGGGGTCGAGGTCGATCGCGAGCGTGCGCACGCCGCTGCGTCTCAGCACGTCGGTGAGCGTGCGCACCGTCGTGGTCTTGCCGGTGCCGCCCTTCTGCGAGAGCACAGCGATCGTGCGAGCCATCGTCGCAGCGATACTACGCGTCGGCGCGCCGTGGTGGGCGGTCGCCGTGCGAGCCGCGCCGGCCGCCCCCGGAGCCCGTTCTCAGCCGATGCTGTGCATCGAGGTCGCCGCGAGGCGCTCCTGTGGCGCGTCGGGGTCCGCCGGGACGCTCACGAACGCCAGGCGGTAGCGCCCGACGATGATCTCGTCGCCGTCCTGCAGCGTCTTGCCGTCCACGCGGGCGCCGTTGACGAACACGCCGTTGAGGCTGCGGTCGTCGAGCAGGCGCACGCCGTCGGGGTGGCGCACGATCAGCGCGTGGCGGCGGGACACCGTCGGGTCGTCGAAGCGCAGGTCGGCGGCCAGGCTGCGCCCGATGCGAGTCCACTCGCGCGTCAGCGCCACCGTTCGCAGCTCGCCGTTCTCCTCGTAGCAGAGGTACTCGCCCGGCTGCTCGATCAGCTCCCTGGCATGTGCCAGCTGGACTGCGCGGTCGGGCGCGGGCGGCTGCACGAGCGTCCCTTCGCCAACCTCAGCGGCGCTCGAGCTCGCGCCTGCGGCGATGCGCTCGGTGCTGAACAGGGAGGCGCGAACGAACTCCCGTCCGCCGCAGCCGGGGCAGTCGGGGAGCACGTCGGAGCCGTTGAGCGTCAGCGTGTAGTCGCAGCGCGCGCAACGAAACGAGCCGCCGCCGACGAAGGTGCCCGAGGTAAGTGAGTCCATGCTGTGCTCCTCCCTATGACTTGCTGCTGGGGGTCGCTGCCGGGGAAGCGATCCTGCTGATCGAGGCTGCGAGGCTGATCGGGGGAAACTTGTGGCGATCATAACAAGACTGTCAAGACCGGCCGGAGTTCTGGATAATCGTATCGCGGTGAGAGTTTGGGCGCCTTCCGGTTGGTCGTAGGCGTGGGCTGCAACCCCCGATGCTATCCCCGCGCCGGCGCCGGAGCGCCGCCAGCGCGACCGCCCGCGCCCGCGCCGGCCGGGATCGGCGGCCCAACGGCAGGAGCCCCGCGCACCGCGGCGAAACCCGAACGATCATGGCCTCGCCGTCGACTCACGTCGAGCAACTCGAGCGCGTGCTCCTGCGTCGCGGGCTCGGCGCGCTCGAGGCCAACCGCGACTGCTGCGCGGACTGCGGGCGCACGCCGCTGACCGGCGAGCAGGTCCACGTGTACGCCGGCCGCGAGCAGCGCATCGTGTGCGAGCTGTGCCGCCCGGGCAGGCACGAGGCGCCGCAGAGCACCGAGATCGTCAGGCACTGCGAGCACGGTCACGCCGTGCGGCTCACCGCGCGCGCCGCGTAGATCGGGCCCGGCGGTCGCGGTCAATAGACTTGCGGGCGCCATGGATCCGGTGACCGTGTCGATAGTCGTATCCGCCCCGCGCGAGCAGGTGTTCGACTACCTGCAGGACATCGCCAACCACCCGGAGTTCACCGACCACTACCTGGTCGACTGGCACCTGACGCGGATCGACTCCGTCGGCGCTGGCGCGGGCGCGCGCTTTCGCGTGAAGGCTCCCGGCAACCGCTTCAGCTGGGGGGACGTCACCTTCGCCGAGGTGCAGCGCCCGCACCGGATCGTCGAGGTCGGCCGCACGGGCAAGAACAACCGCATCCGCACGCTCGGCGTCTACGCCCTCGACCCGGCGTCCGCGGGCTCGACGCGGGTGCAGTTCACGCTCGAGACGGTGCCCGCGACGCTGTCGGACCGGCTGATGGAGGGGCTCGGCGCGCGCAGGTGGACGCAGCGCAAGAACCGGCGGGCGATGCACAGGCTGCGAGAGATCCTCGAGCGTGGGGAGGGCCGCGGCCGTCGCGTCACGGTCGCCGGTGGGTAGACTGCCGCGTCGCATGTCTAGGGCTCACGTCACTCGCCTGCGCAAGCTCCCGCTCGCCCTGCCCGCGTTGCTCGCGGTGCTCGCCCTCAGCGCGTGCGGCGACTCCCACACGCGGGTCACGACCGGCACCTACGCGGGCGAGTCCGGCGCCAACGCGCCGTACCTGAACGTCGGGCCCCTGGTCTACGAGGTTCAGCTCTCGCGCGAGCTGAATCCCGCAAACAGCGAAGACGCCACCTATCTGGCAGGCCTGACCGCGGAACAGCGCAAGCTCGAACCCGGCCAGGAGTGGTTCGCGGTGTTCATGCAGGTCTACAACAACACCAACACGCCCTACCAGGCGGCGAGCAGCATGACGATCACCGACACCCAGGAAAACACCTACACGCCGATCGCGCCCGGCGAAACCAATCAGTTCGCCTACCGCGCCGGCATGGTGCAGCCGAAAAACCAGATTCCCCTGCCCGGCACGATCGCCGACGACGATCCCGCCCAGGGCCTCGTGATGCTGTACAAGATCCAGGTCGTCTCGCTCGACAACCGGCCGCTCGAGCTGAAGATCGTCGACCCGGAAGACCCGAGCGAATCGGCTTCCGCCGAGCTCGACGTCTAACCTGACGGGCGTCTCGTCGCCCCTGGCTGTGTCCTCGGTCGCTCGCGTGCGCAGCACGCCACGCTTCCTGCGTCCGTGCCAGGAACGACGATACGACCGTCAGTGTTCGGTGAGGGCCGCCTCGAGCACTTCGCGGGCGACGGGGGCGGCGGTGGCGCCGCCGGCGCCGTCTTTGACGAGCATCACGCAGAGGACGATCCGCGGCTTCAGCGCGGGGGCGAACGCGGCGAACCAGGCGTCGGTGTTGGCCAATTCGCTTTCGGCGCTCTGCTGGCAGCCTTCCTTGCCCGCTTCGTGCGCTTCGGTCGAGCTCGCTTCGGCGCTCGAGGTCGAGGGAGTGCACGCGGTCTTCAGTTCGGCGGTGCCGGTCTTGCCGGCGACGGTCACGCCCGGGATCGCGGCGGCCGTCCCGGTCCCCTCGCGCACGACGGCGATCATCAGGTGGCGCATGGTGTGCGCGACCGAGTCGCTCATCACGGTCGTGGCGGCTGGGGCCGAGCCGGGGAGGAACGTCGGCTGGGGCCGGCGCCCGCCGTCGGCGATCGTCGCCGCCACCGTCGCCATCTCCAGGGGCGTGGCGAGCACTTCTCCCTGGCCGATCGCGGTGGAGCCGACGTCGAGTTCCCCCTGGATCTCGGCCGCGGGCGGCAGTGTGCTCTCGGACGCGCCCACGATCCCGGGCTCGTGGTTGAAGCCGAACCGTTCGGCGGTCGCCACCAGACGCGCCGCGCCGAGCTTGACTCCCAGCGGCGAGAACACGGAGTTGCACGACACGGCAAACGCCAGTTCCAGCGTGCCGCCGCATTCCTCGCCGTTGGCGTTGTTTAGCTTCACCCCGTCGAGCGTGGCGGACGTCGCGTAGGGGAAGACGCTGTGCCGGGTGGCGATCCTGGCGGCAAGCACGCCGGTGGTGGTGACCATCTTGAACGTCGAGCCCGGCGGCTGCAGGCCGTTCAGGCCGATCCCGGCGACGGCCAAGACCTGGCCGGTCGACGGCTGCATGGCGACGATGCCGCCGTAGCGGTCGCCGAGCGCGCTCACCGCCGCCTGCTGCAGCGACGGCGAGACCGTGGTGCGCACCGGCGGCGCCGGACGGGACGCGGCGTAGGCGAGCAGGCGCGTCCCCGCCAACAGCTCGCCGCCCGCGGTGCCGCGCAGGCGAGCGTCCAGCGCGAGCTCGAGGCCGCTGAGGCCGACGGTCGCTTCGGGCGGCACGCCCTGTTCTTCGAGCTGCTGGCGGCGCGAGGCCGGGACGGGGCCGACGGTGCCGATGACGGCGTTTGCGACGTTGCCGAGCGGGGAGTCGCGAGTGGCTTCGGCCGAGATCCCCGCGGCGGGACCGGGCGGGCTTTCGGCCAGCACGCTGCCGTCGCGAGCCAGCAGCGTCGCCCGCCGCGGCAGGCTGGTGCGGCGGCTGAGCAGCTCGCCGGGGCGCAGGCCGGGAAACTCGAGCGAGCGCGACCAGACGATGCGGGTGCCCGCGCCCGGGTCCTCGACGGTCCTGAAGGTGAAGTCGAGCGCGAGCGCCCCGAACAGGCGGGTGTCCACGCGCACGGGCACCGCCACCTCGCCGTCGGGAGCGCCATGCGCGCTCCCGGTCATCCGCAGGCGGGTCGCGGTCGCGGTGACGAGCGCCTGCCGGTAGGCGCCCGCGAACTCGCTCACGGACGTCGAGGCCCGCGAGGAGGCGGCGATGTCCGTGTACATGCTCGCGTAGTCGCCCCTGGTCCAGGCCGTCACGAACTGATCCGCGAGCGCGTACTCGGGGGAAGCGCCGTGACCTGCGCCGAGCACCGCGCCGGCCACAAAGGCCACCGCGGCCAGCACGAGGACAGGGCGCGCGCGTCGCAGACGCTGGTTGCGGCTTTCAGTCACGGAGCTTGTAGAACATGACAGGTGACTCAGCTGGACTGGCTAATCGTCGCGTTTGCGTCGATCCTCGCGATCTTCGGCTTCCGGCAGGGTTTCATCGTGGGCGCGCTGTCGTTCTGCGGGTTCGCGCTCGGCGCGTTCCTGGGGACGCGTGTCGCTCCGCTGGTGCTGCCGCAGGGGTCGGCCTCGCCGTATGCCCCCGCGTTCGGCCTGCTCGGCGCGCTGCTCGGCGGGGCGATCCTGGCGAGCGGGCTGGAGGGGCTCGCCTTCAGGCTGCGCCGCACCCTGATCGTCCCGGGCATCGGCGTGCTCGACGGCGTGCTCGGCGCGGCGCTCGGCGCGGCGCTGGGGCTGGGGATAGTGTGGATCGCCGCGGCCGTCGCCGGGCAGACGCCAGGGCAAAGCCAGCTGCAGGCGGACATCCAGCGGTCGGTGATCCTGCGCAAGCTCAACGAGGTGCTCCCGCCATCCGGGCCGATCCTGAACGCGCTCGCGCGCCTGGATCCGATCCCCTCGATTAGCGGCCCCTCGCCTGACGTCGCCGCGCCGGAGCCGGCGATCGCCCACGCTCCGGGGGTGGGGGCCGCCTCGCGCAGCGTTGTGCGGGTGGATGGCACCGCCTGCGGCCTGGCGATCGAGGGCTCGGGCTGGGTCGCGCAACCGGACGTGGTGGTGACGAACGCGCACGTGGTCGCCGGAGAGACGGACACGACGGTGGAGGTGGACGGCGACTCGCCGAGCCTGCCGGCCGAACCGATCGCCTACGAACCCCAGCACGACATCGCCGTGCTGCTGGTGCCCGAACTGACCCTGGCGCCGCTGAGCTTCGCGCCGAGCACCGCGTCGGGCACGGCGGGCGCGATTCTCGGCTACCCCGAGAACGGACCATTCGACGTGCAGCCAGGGAGGATCGGGGTCACGCAGAACGTGATCACGCAGAACGCCTACGGCCAGGGCCCGGTCTCGCGGCTGCTGACGCCCCTGCGCGGTCTGGTGCGCCCCGGCAACTCGGGCGGCCCGCTCGTGAACGTCGACGGGCAGGTCCTGACGACCGTCTTCGCCGCGACCGTCGACGGCCGCCAGCCCGGCGGCTATGGCGTGGCCAACGAAACGGTGGAGAGCGTGCTGCGCGAAGCCGACGCGCACGAGCGCGCGGGCAGCCGGGTGAGCACGGAGGAGTGCACGAGCGGATGAGCCGGTCGCCATCGCCCGCGCCGGCAGAACGTCGGCTGCTTGAGCGCCCGCTACGCTGACCGCCATGTCCAAGACGCTCCTGGTCGCCGAGAAGCCCTCCGTGGGGCAGGACCTCGCGCGCGTGCTGCCGGGCCCCTTCAAGAAGCAGGAGGGCTACCTCGAGGGCCCGGAGCACGTGGTCACGTGGGCGGTCGGTCATCTCGTGCAACTCGCCGAACCGGAAGCGTATGACGCGAAATACAAGAGCTGGCGCATGGCCGACCTGCCGATCGTGCCCGAGCGCTTCAAACTCGAGGTGCGCGACGAGCGCTCGCGCAAGCAGATGTCGGTGGTCAGCAAACAGCTCGGCCGCGAGGACGTCGGCGAGGTGGTCAACGCGTGCGACGCCGGTCGCGAGGGCGAGCTGATCTTCGCCTACCTGTACGAGAAGGCCAAAGGCAAGAAGCCCGTCAAACGCCTGTGGCTGAGCTCGATGACGAACGCGGCGATGAAGAGCGCGCTCGCGTCGCTGCGTCCGGCGGAGGAGTTCGCGAGCCTCGAGGAGGCGGCGCGCTCGCGCTCGGAGGCGGACTGGATCGTCGGCATGAACGCCACGCGCGCGGCGACGATCAGGCTGCGCAGCTCCTTTGACGGCGCGGTTTCGCTCGGACGCGTGCAGACGCCGACGCTCGCGATCGTGGCGCGCCGCGAGGAGGAGATCAAAGCGTTCAAGCCCGAGCCGTACTGGCTGGTGGACGCGACGTTCGCGGCGCCGGCGCTAGACGGCGAGGCGGCGAGCGGCGAGCGGGTGTACGTCGGGCACTTCCACGCACCGGCGGGCAGTACCGGCAACACCAAGGGCCCGCGCATCGGCACCGAGCTCCAGGCGCAGGCGATCGTGGCGGCGTGTGAGGGCAGGCCGGGGACGATCACGAAGCTGGAGAAGAAAGAGCAGCGCGAGAAAGCGCCGATGCTGTACGACCTGACGACGCTGCAGCGCGAGGCGAACAACCGCTTCGGCTTCACCGCCAAACGCACCCTGGCGGCCGCGCAGCGGCTGTACGAGGAGCACAAGGCGCTCACTTACCCGCGCACCAACTCGCGCTACCTGACGAGCGACATGGTCGAGGAGATCAAGCCGATCGCCGAGCTGGTGGGCACGCATAGGGAGTACGCCAAGGGCGCCGAGTACGTGGTCGGCCTCGACACGCTGCCGCTGGCGCGCGTGGTCAACGACGAGAAGGTCTCAGACCACCACGCGATCATCCCGACGCGCTCGGAGCACAACCTCGAGAAAATGGGCTCCGACGACAGGCGCGTGTACGACATGGCGGTCAGGCGCTTCCTGGCGGTGTTCCACCCGGAGGCGGTGTTCGAGAACACGCGCGTGGAGACGACGGTCGCGGTCGCCGACGGCGGCGACGGTCCCGCGGGGCACGTGTTCCGCACTCGCGGCAAGCTGCTGATCGTGCCCGGCTGGCGCGGGGTGTACGACGAGATCTCCGCGGACGCGAAGGCCACCGAGGCCGAGGCGCGGGGCGAGGAGGACGAGGAGACCGAGCAGCAGCTGCCGCGCCTGCTGGCAGACGAGCAGGTGCAGACGCGCAAGGTCGCCAGCACGCGCAAGGAAACCAAGCCGCCGCGGCGCTACAGCGACGCGTCGCTGCTCGGGGCGATGGAGACTGCCGGCAAGCTGGTCGACGACGACGAGCTGCGCGAGGCGATGAAGGACTCGGGGATCGGCACGCCGGCGACGCGCGCGGCGATCATCGAGCGGCTGATCACGGTCGGCTACGTTGAGCGCGACGGCCGCGCGCTGGTGGCGACGGAGAAGGGCCTGAACGTGATCCGGCTGCTCAACGAGCACGCGCTGACATCCCCGAGCCTGACCGGCAGCTGGGAGCAGCGGCTGGGGAAGATCGAGCGCGGCGAGGATTCGCGGAAGAAGTTCATGAGCGACATCGCGGGCTTCGCGCAGGAGACGGTCAAGGAGCTCGACGAGACGCTCAAAGACGTGCGCATTCCGCGCGCCAAGCTTGGCCCGTGCCCGATCTGTGGCCACGAGATCGTCGAGAACCGCAAGGGCTACTCGTGCTGGGCACGCGACGATCCGGGCTGCGGCTTTGTCATCTGGAAGGCCAAAGCGGGCAAGACGCTGCCGCTGGCGGTTGCGCGCGAGCTGATCAGGAAGGGCTACACCGATCAGGCGGTGACGGGCTTTCGCGGGCGCAGCGGTCGCAGCTTCCGCGCGCACCTCGCGCTCAGCCAGACCGAGGAGGGCAAATGGCGCGTCGAGTTCGACGAGCTGTGGGCCAAGGAGGGCGCCAAGCCGCCCGACGCCGAGGCGGGCGCCGAGGCTGAGACTGAGACGACGGCCGCGACCGTCGAGGCGCGCAGCGCCGCGTAAGCGGTGCCGATCACGCTGATCACAGGCCCCGCGAACGCGGGCAAGGCGCAGGTGGTGCTGGATGCGGTGCGCCGGCACGTGGCGCACGGGGCGGAGCCGCTGCTGGTGGTGCCGACGCGCGCGGACGCGGAGCTGTACCTGCGCGAGCTGGCGGGCGGGCAGGCGGCGATGGGCGTGCGCGTGGAGCGCTTCGCGGGGTTGATCGGCGAGGCGGTGCGGCGCGCGGGCATCGGCGAGGCGGTGCTCGGGGCGGTGGCGCGCGAGCGGATGCTCGAGGCGATCGCCGCACGCACGCGCGGGCGCACGGCGGCCTCGAGCACACCCGGGTTCGTGCGCGCGCTGGGCGAGCTGTTCACCGAGCTGCAGGTGCGGCGCGTGACGCCGGCGCGCCTGGGCCAGGCGCTGTCCAGCTGGCGTGCGGCGGATGGCGCTGCAGTCCATTCGGAGGAGCTCGAGCGGCTGTACGGGGACTATCGCGCGACGCTTGAGCGGCTCGGGCGTGTGGACGCGGAGCAGCGCGCGGTGCGCGCGCTGGACGCGCTGCGCGAGCGCCCGGCTCTGTGGGGCGGCACGCCGGTGCTGCTGTATGGCTTCGACGATCTGACGCGGCTGCAACTGGATGCGATCGAGACGCTCGGCAGGGTGGTGGGCGCCGAGGTGACGGTATCGCTGACGTATGAGCCGGGGCGCACGGCTTTCGCGGGCCGCGCGCGGACGTTCGCCGACCTGCTGCCGCTGGCGAGCGATCATCGCCGGCTCGACGCGCGCGCCGACTACTACGCGGCGCCCTCGCGCGCCGCGCTCAACCACCTGGAGCGCTCGCTGTTCGAGCCCGACGCGGCACGGGTCGATCCGGGCGGGGCGGTGCGCCTGCTCGAGGGCGGCGGCGAACGCGCCGAGCTGGAGCTGGTGGCGAGCGAGATCGGCGTGCTGCTGGGCGAAGGCGTGGCGGCTGAGGAGATCGCGGTGCTCGTGCGCCCGGGCGGGGTCGACGTGGGCCTGCTCGAAGAGGTGTTCGCGGCGGCGCGCATCCCGTTCATGCTGCGCCGGCGCACGCCGTTCGCCGATACGGCGATCGGCGGGGCGCTGATCGGCCTGCTGCGCTGCGTGCCCGAGCCGGACGGGACGCACGCCGACGGGCGCGGAGGAGCGGGCGAGCTGGGGGACCTGTTGGCGTGGCTGCGGGCCCCAGGCTTGCTCGCGGCTGCGGGCGCGCGCGAAGGCGGTCCATCGCTCGCGGACCGCGTGGAGATCGCAGCGCGGCGAGCGGGCGCCGCGAGCGCCGAGCGGGCGCGGGCGCTGTGGGAGCAGCGCAACTGGCGCCTGGAGACGATAGATCGGTTCGAGCAGGCGCAGGCACGCGGGCCGGCGGCGCTGTGCGAGCGCGCTGCGCGCGAGCTGCTGTGGCTGTTCTGCGCGCCCCGGCGCGAGCGCGCGAGCGTGCTCGGCGCCGACGAGCTCGATGAGGCTGGCGCGCTGGCGGCCGGCCGGCGGGCGCTCGGCGAGTTGCGCGAGCTGGCGCGGATCGCGCCGGAGCTGGCGCCGGCGACGGCGGGGGATCTGGCGCGCTCTCTGGAGCGGGTGGATGTCCTCGGCGACGGGGGTCGCGCGCACCCGGCGGCCGGCGCGGACCCGCGGGCCGGCGCAGATCCGTCGCGCGGCGCGGTGGCGGTGCTCGATCCGCTGGCGCTGCGCGCGCGCAGGGTGCGGGTGCTGTTCGCGTGCGGGCTGCAGGAGGGGGTGTTCCCAGCGCGCGCGCGGCCGCAGCCGTTCCTGGCCGAGGAGGAGCGACGGCGGCTCACGGAGGTTTCGGGCCTGAGGCTCGGCGAGCAGCAGGACGCGCTGGCGGCGGAGCGCTATCTGCTGTATGCGGCCGTCTCGCGCCCGCAGGAGCGTCTGTACCTCAGCTGGCATGCCGCCGATGACGAAGGCGAGGCGACCTCCAGATCGCTGTTCGTCGACGACGTCGGAGACCTGTTCACGGAGAGCCTGCTCGAAGATCGCGTCCGCAGGCCGCTCGGTGCCGTCGACGGCGCCGAGCCCGGGCGCGCGGCGTCGCGAGCCGCGTTCGCCGGGACTGCGGGGGTCGTGCCTGCGGGAGCTGCGCGCGGCGAGGTGCTCGCGGACAGCGCGCTGCACGACGAGCGGCTGCTCGCGCAGCTGCGCGCGCACGTATGGTCGCCGTCCTCGCTCGAACGGTGGATCGGCTGCCCGGTGAGCTGGTTCGTCGAGCGCATGCTGCGCCCGGACGCGTTCGACCCCGACCCCGAGCCGCTCGCGCGCGGCGGGCTCGCCCATGTGGCGTTGAAGGACACGCTCGATGCTCTGCGCGCGCAGACCGGCAGCGCGCGGCTGACGTCGACGAGCCTCGGGCGCGCGCGCGAGCTGCTCGCCGGGGCGCTGGCTGACAACGAGGCCGAGCACCCGCTGTCGGTGGCGCCCGAGCGCCGGATGGCGGCGCGCCGGCGCCTGCAGGCGGACCTGGAGCGCTATCTAGAGTACGCGGCCGCCGCCGACAGCCCGCTGGAGCCGGTGTCGCTGGAGCTCGGATTCGGCTTCGCCGAGGGCGAACCGCATGCGGGGACCCTCCCCGCGGGAGGACAGGCGGGCGAGCGCGACGGGTCGAGCGAGCTGCCCGCGCTCGAGCTGGACGGAGGCGTGCGGCTGCGGGGGCGGATCGACCGCGTGGACGTTAGCGCCGGCGGCGAGGCGGTCGTCTACGACTACAAGGGCGCGCGCGCGCCGGCGGGCGCGAGGTGGATCAGGGATGGCAGCGTGCAGGTGGCGCTGTACATGCGCGCGGTCGAAAGCCTGCTGCATCTGCCCACCGTCGGCGGCTTCTACCAGCCGCTCACGGGGGCGGACCTGCGCGCGCGCGGCGCGCTCGACGCCGACGCGGGGCTCGAGCTCGACTGCGTGCGCTCGGATGTGCTCGGGCACGAGGAGCTGCGCGAGCTCGTCGCGCAGGCGGTGGCGATGGCCGTGCAGGCGGCCGGCGAGGCCGGCCGCGGCGAGCTGCAGGCCCGCCCGCAGACCTGCGCTTTTCGAGGCGGTTGCATGTACCCCTCGATCTGCAGGTGCGAGCGATGAGCGCCGCGGGGGCAGATGGCGCGGGGCTGACGGCCGAGCAGGCGCACGCGGTCGCGCGCAGGACGGAGTCGCTGCTGCTGTCGGCGGCGGCGGGCAGCGGCAAGACCTCTGTGCTCGTGGAGCGCTTCGTCGCGGCGGTCCGCGAGGACGGGGTCGCGCCGGGGCGGATCCTTGCGATCACGTTCACCGAGCGCGCTGCCGGCGAGCTGCGTGCGCGCGTGCGCGCACGCCTGCTGGAGCTCGGCGATCGCGAGGCGGCGCGCGACACCGAGGCGGCCTTCGTGGGCACCTTCCACGGCTTCTGCGCGCGGCTGCTGCGCGCCCATGCGCTGGCGGCGGGCCTGGATCCAGCGTTTACGATCCTCGACGAGGGCCTCGCGGGGCGTTTGCGCGAGCTCGCGTTCGGTCAGGCCGTGCGCGAGTTCCTCGCCGGCGAGCGCAGCGAGGCGGTGGACCTGCTCGCCGCCTACGGCGTCGACCGCGTGCGCGCGATGCTCGAGCAGGTGCACGGGGAGCTGCGCAGTCGCGGCCGGCGCCTGCCGCGACTGCCGTCGGCGCGGGAGGAGGTAGACGCGGCGCGGGCGTGCGAGCTGCTCGACGAGCTGCTGCACGGCTTTGGCGTCGCGTACGAGCAGATCAAGCACGCACGCGGAGCGGTGGACTTCGACGACCTGGAGCTGCTCGCGCGGGAGCTGCTGCTCGAGCGCGAGGGCGTGCGCGCTGCGTGGTCGGATCGCTTCGAGCTGCTGATGGTCGACGAGTTCCAGGACACCAACCATCGCCAGCTGGGGATCCTGGCGGCGCTCGACCGCGGCAACCTGTTCACGGTCGGCGACGAGCTGCAGTCGATCTACGGGTTCAGGCACGCCGACGTGAGCCTTTTCCGAGCGCGCCGGGGCGAGCTGGAGGAGCTAGGCGGGAGCCTGCGCCTGACAAGGAACTTCCGCAGCCGCGAGGCGCTGCTGGACGTCGTCAACGCGGTCTTCGGCGAGCGCTTCGCCGGGTACACGCCGCTGCTGGCCGGCAGGGCGCAGGCGCCGCCCGCCGAGCACGGGGGGGAGCCGGCCGTGGAGGCATCGTGGGCCGGGACGGAGGAACCGCCGGTCGAGCTGCTGTTGACCGACGTCCGAGGCTGGGAGGAGCGCGAGGACCTGGCGGGGCCGATCGCCGCGGGCCTGCCCGCCGCGCAGCTGTGGCGCCAGGCGGAGGCCCGGATGCTGGCCCAGCGCGTGGCCGAGCTCGTGCACGGCGGACGCGCGCGCGCGGAGGAGGTGGTGGTGCTGATGCGCGCCGCCGGAGACCTCGAGGTGTTCGAGCGCGCGCTGCAGCTGTGCGGCCTGCGCACGCTGGCGGCCGTCGGCGCGTTCTGGGGGCACCTGCAGATCGGCGATCTCCTCGCGTACCTGCGCGCGCTCGCGAACCCGCTGGACGAGAGCGCGCTGTACGCGGTGCTCGCCTCGCCGCTGGCCGGCTGCTCGCGCGACTGCCTGGCGCTGCTCGCGGACGCCGCGCGCGCGGGCCGGCGCGGGGTGTGGGAGACGGCGCTCGCCGCGGTCGAGGGCGGGGAGGAGGGCCTCGAGATTGAACTGGCACCAGCTGACGGCGACGCGCTCGCATCGTTCTGCACGCGTCTGCGCCAAGAACGCGCGGCGGCGTCGCGGCGCACGCTCGCGGAGCTGATCGAGCGGGCGATCGACGCGAGCGGCTATCGCGAGCACGTGCTCGGGCTCGACTGGGCCGAGCGCCGGCTCGCCAACGTCCACAAGCTGCTGCGTCTCGCGCGCCGATTCGAAGCTGGCGAGGGGCGCGACCTGCGCGGCTTCCTCGACCACGTCGAGCATCTGCAGGGCGCCGTCGGCGCCGAGCCGGACGCGCCGGTCGAAGGCGTCGAGCCGGACGCCGTGCGGCTGATGACGATCCACGCGGCCAAGGGCCTGGAGTTCCCGGTCGTGTGCCTTGCCGACCTCGGGCGCCAGCCCAACATCCAGACGCCGGATCTGCTCGTCGACGGCGAGCGCGTCGGCCTGCGGCTGGTGAGGCTCGACGGCGCCGGCTCCAGCCCCACGCTCGACTACGAGGAGCTCAGCCAGGAGCGCCGCGCGCGGGAAGCGGAGGAGGAGGACAGGATCCTGTATGTGGCGATGACCCGGGCGCGCGAGCGCCTGCTGCTGAGCGGCGCGGTCGACTTCGAGCGCTGGCCCGCCTCGCGCCAGGCGCCGACGGCGATCTCCTGGCTCGGGCCGGCGCTGTCGGCGGACCTGCCTGCGCTGGTCGCCGATCTCCCCACGCGGGCTGATAGCGCAGATGCGGCCGTGCTCGACCTCCAGATCGGCGACGGCTTGGCGCGGGTGCGCTGCCGCCTGAACGCCCCGGCCACGGTCGGCAGCGTGCTGCGCTTGGAGGGCGGCGAGGGGGCCGCCGGCGGCGGCGTCGAGCCTTCCATTGCGAGTGGGCCGCCTGCGGGCGAGCCTGTCACCGCTGGCGGCGGGGTCGGATCTTCCGCCGCGACCGGGCCGGTCGCCGGCGAGCAACTGTCTCTCGACGTCGAGCGTGCCCCATCGTATATACCTGCAGGGGCCGATGTAGATACCATCGCTACCGGGCCGTCCAACGAGACACAACGACGGCCGGGGAGCCCCAAGCGCGAGGCGCCCGATGCCGCAGCGGCGCAACTGCGGACCCTGAGCTACACCGCGTTGAGCGAGTTGGAGCGCTGCGCCTATCGCTTCTATCTGGAACGCGTGCTCGGCTTGCCGGAGGACCACGCGGCGGCGCGAGCCGCGCCCGAGCACACGGGCCTGGAGGCGCGCGCGCGGGGAACGCTGATCCACCGGCTGATGGAGTCGCTCGACTTCGCCTCCCCGCGTCCGCCCTCGCCCGAGAGCGTGGCGCGCTGCGCACGCGAGCTGGGCATGCGGGTGGGGGAGGCGGAGCGCGCCGAGATCGCCCGTCTGATCGCGACGGCGTGCGGCGCGCAGCCGGCTGCCCGCGTGGCGGCGGCGAGGACGGTACGTCGCGAGCACCCGTTCGCGTTCTCGCTGGGGTCCGACGCACCGCTGATCACGGGGGTCATCGACCTCTTGGCTGGCGAGGCGGACGGCGGGCAGCTCGTGCTCGACTACAAGAGCGATCGCGTCGGCGCGGACATCGACCTGGAGGCGCTGGTCGAGCGCGATTACGCCGTTCAGCGCCTGCTGTACGCGCTCGCGGTCCTGCGCGCGGGGACGGACAGCGTCGAGATCGTCCACTGGTTCCTGGAGCGCCCGCGCGAGCCGGTGAGCGTGCGCTTCCAGGCTGGCGAGCGCGGCGAGCTCGAACACAGCCTCGCCGCACGCGTCGCCCGCGCGCACGCGCGCGGGTTCCGCGTCAGCGCGCAGCCGCATCGCGGCCTGTGCCTCACGTGCCCCGGACGAACGGGCCTGTGTTCGTGGGGGGAGAGCGAGACGCTGCGCGATCGCTTTACGCCGGCTTTCCACTGATACCCTTTTGACTCCGCCTCAGGTGCCCGCCTGCCTGCGCGATGGTGGGTCTGCCCGCAAAGTGGACTACCCGCCTCTCTGCCGGGACGCACCGCCCAAGGGAGCACTTTCATGAACTCGCACATCAAGCAGCCGCCAAAGGCCGTCGGACTCTACGACCCCCGCTTCGAGCACGACGCGTGCGGCGTGGGGATGGTCGCGAGGCTTGACAATGTGCCCACCCACGAGGTGATCGTGCGCGCGATCACGGCGCTCGAGAACCTGGAGCACCGCGGCGCCTCCGGCGCCGACCCGTGCACGGGCGACGGCGCGGGGATCCTGATGCAGATGCCCGACGAGCTGCTGCGCGCGGTGGTCGAATTCGAGCTGCCGCCGCCCGGCGAGTACGGGGTGCTGATGTGCTTCCTGCCGACCGACGAAGCGGCGCGGGGGCGCCTGGAAACGCTGCTGGAGGGGATCGTGCGCGCCGAGGGCCAGCGGCTGCTCGGCTGGCGCGACGTGCCGATCGACGTGCAGCACACGGGGGATGTGGCGGCCGCGTGCCGGCCTGCGATTCGCCAGCTGTTCGTGGGCGCCGAGGGGGCTCTGCGCGGCGACCGCGACGCGTTCGAGCGCAAGCTGTACGTGATCCGCCGGATCAGCGACCTGACCGCGCAGGAGCCCGGCCTGTACGTCGTGTCGAGCTCCTCGCGGACGATCAACTACAAGGGCATGCTGATCAGCTACCAGCTGGCACAGTTCTACACCGACCTGCGGGACGAGCGCGCCAAGAGCGCGCTCGCGCTCGTGCACTCGCGCTTCTCCACCAACACTTTCCCCAGCTGGGAGCTCGCGCACCCCTACCGCGTGATCTGCCACAACGGCGAGATCAACACGGTGATGGGCAACGTCAACTGGATGCGCGCGCGCGAGAGCGAGTTGCGCAGCGAGCTGTTCGGCGATGACCTGCAGAAGATCCTGCCGGTGGTGACCGCCGGCAACTCCGACTCGGCGACGTTCGACAACGTGCTCGAGCTGCTGATGCTCGCCGGGCGCTCGCTGCCGCACGCGGCGATGATGATGATCCCCGAGGCATACCGCGACCGCGACGATCTGCCCGAGCATCTGAAGGGGTTCTACGCTTTCCACGCGTGCCTGATGGAGCCGTGGGACGGCCCCGCGTCGGTGGCGTTCACCGACGGCCGTGTGGTCGGCGCGACGCTCGACCGCAACGGGCTGCGCCCCGGACGTTGGGTCGAGACGACCGACGGGTACGTGGTGCTCGGCTCGGAGTCCGGCCTGCTCGACATCCCGCCGGAGCAGGTCAGGCGGCTGGGCCGCCTGCAGCCGGGCAAGCTGTTCCTGGTCGATCTCGAGCGCGGCCGCATCGTCGAGGACGAGGAGGTCAAGCGCGAGGTTTCCACCCGTCATCCCTACGGCGAGTGGTTCGCGCGCAACGCCGTCCCGTTCTCGTCGCTGCCGCCATCCGAACAGGTGACGCTCTCCGACCAGCCGCTGCATCTGCGCCAGCGGGCGTTCGGCTACTCGCAGGAGGACCTGCGCGTGCTGCTCGCGCCGATGGCGATCGACGGCGCCGAGCCGGTCGGCTCGATGGGCAATGACATCTCGCTGGCGGTGCTCTCAGATCAGGCGCCGCCGCTGTTCTCCTACTTCAAGCAGCTGTTCGCCCAGGTCACCAACCCGCCGATCGACCCGATCCGCGAGGAAATCGTGATGAGCCTCGCCACGAGCCTCGGCAACGAGCGCAACCTGTTCGACGAGACCCCCGAGCACGCGCACAAGCTGCTGCTCGACCAGCCGATCCTGCTCAACCGCGAGCTCGAGACGCTGCGCAACGTCGAACACGACGTCTACAAGGCGCGCACGATCGACATCACCTGGCCGGCCGCCGAGGGACCCGCGGGGATGACCGATGCGATCGATCGCATCTGCCGCCAGGCGCGCGAGGCGATCGCCGAACGAGTCAACATCATCATCCTCAACGACCGCCGCGTCGGTCCCAAGCGCGTCGCGATCCCCTCGCTGCTGGCGGTCGCGGCCGTGCACCACCACCTGGTGCTCGAGGGCACGCGCCTGCGCGCGGGCATCATCGTCGAGTCGGGTGAGCCGCGCGAGGTGCACCACTTCGCGACGCTGATCGGCTACGGCGCGAGCGCCGTCAACCCGTACCTGATGCTCGAGACGCTCGATGAGATGGTCGCCGAGGGGCGCATCGCGCGTGGCCCGGCGGACGGCGAGCAGGTCGTGCTCGACGCAGAGGAGGCCGCGCAGAACGTGGTCAAGGCGATCGGCAAAGGGCTGCTCAAGACGATCTCGAAGATGGGCATCTCCACGATCCAGTCCTACCGCGGCGCGCAGATCTTCGAGGCGGTGGGCCTCGAGAAGGAGCTGATCGACAAGCACTTCACCTACACCGCCTCGCGCATCGGCGGCGTTGGCGTCGACGTGCTGGCGACCGAGGCGCTCGAGCGCCACGCCCGCGCCTATCCGGCGGCGCTCGACCGGCTACTGCCGGTGGGCGGCGTGTACGCGTGGCGGCGCGACGGCGAGCACCACATGTGGAACCCGGAGACGATCGCGCTCGTGCAGCACGCGGTGCGCTCGGCCAACGGCAACGTCGGTGCTGCGCTGAAGGGCGATCGCGCGGCCCACGAGGAGGTGCGCGCGAGCCCGGCGTTCGCGAAGTACCGCGAGTACGCGCGTCTGGTCAACGAGGACGCGGCCCGCAGGGCGACGCTGCGCGGCCTGCTGCAGATCGGCGGCCCCTCCGGACCGTCGGAGTCGCAGGCGATCGCGCTCGAGGATGTCGAGCCGGCGAGTGAGATCGTCAAGCGCTTCTGCACCGGCGCGATGAGCCTCGGCTCGATCTCGCGCGAGGCGCACGAGACGCTCGCGATCGCCATGAACCGCCTCGGCGGGCGCTCGAACACGGGCGAGGGCGGGGAGGACCCGTCGCGCTTCACCCCCGACGAGAACGGCGATCGCCGGCGCTCGGCGATCAAGCAGGTGGCCTCCGGACGCTTCGGCGTGACGATCCACTACCTCGTCAACGCCGACGAGCTGCAGATCAAGATGGCCCAGGGGGCAAAGCCCGGCGAGGGCGGCCAGCTGCCGGGGCACAAGGTCGACGCCTACATCGGCGCGATCCGGCACACCACCCCCGGCGTCGGTCTGATCTCGCCGCCCCCGCACCACGACATCTACTCGATCGAGGACCTCAAGCAGCTGATCTACGACCTGCGCTGCTCCAACCCGAGCGCGCAGGTGTCGGTCAAGCTCGTCTCCGAGGTGGGCGTCGGCACGGTCGCGGCGGGCGTGTCCAAGGCGAACGCCGACCGCGTGCTGATCGCCGGCCACGACGGCGGCACCGGCGCCTCGCCGCTGTCCTCGATCCAGGCGGCTGGCATACCCTGGGAGATCGGCCTGGCCGAGACCCAGCAGACGCTGCTGCTCAACGACCTGCGCTCGCGCATCGTCGTGCAGACCGACGGGCAGCTGAAGACCGGCCGCGACGTCGTGATCGCGGCGATGCTGGGCGCGGATGAGATGGGCTTCTCGACGGCGCCGCTGATCGCCACCGGCTGCATCATGATGCGCGCATGCCACCTGAACACGTGTCCGGTGGGGATCGCGACCCAGGACCCGGAGCTGCGCAGGCGCTTCAAGGGCACCCCCGAGCACGTCGTCAACTTCTTCTTCTTCGTCGCCGAGGAAGTGCGCGAGATCCTCGCGTCGCTGGGTCTGCGCTCGCTCGACGAGGCGACCGGCAGGGTCGACCTGCTGGGCGCGAGCGCGGCGATCGAGCACTGGAAGGCGCGCGGCGTCGACCTCACGCACATCCTCACGCACATCGAGCTGTCGACCGGCACTCCGCGCCGGCGGGTGGAACCGCCGCCAAAGGTGCTCGAGGACGCGCTGGACTGGGAGCTGGTCGAGCGCTCGCAGGCCGCGCTCACGGAGCGCAGCGGACCGTCGATCACCGGCGGCCGCGTCAAGCTCGAGCTGCCGATTCGCAACCGCAACCGCTGCGTCGGCGGCATCCTCTCCAGTCACATCGCCCAGCGTCACGGCGCCGAGGGCCTGCCGGAGGACTCGATCGTCGTCGACTTCGAGGGCTCGGCGGGACAGAGCTTCGCCGGCTGGCTCGCGCCTGGGGTGACGTTCACGCTGCACGGCGACGCCCAGGACTACGCCGGCAAGGGGCTCTCCGGCGGGGTCTTCGCGATTCGCCCGCGCGAGGGCATGGGCGAGCACTTCAGGGCAGAGGAGAACGTGGTGGTGGGCAACACGGTGCTCTACGGCGCCACCGCCGGCAGGGCGTTCTTCCGCGGCCTCGCGGGCGAGCGCTTCGCCGTGCGCAACTCGGGGGCGTGGACGGTGGTCGAGGGCATCGGCGACCACGGCTGCGAGTACATGACCGGCGGGCGCGTGGTGGTGCTGGGACCGACGGGACGCAACTTCGCGGCGGGCATGAGCGGCGGCGTCGCCTATGTGCTCGACGAGGACGGGAGCTTCCACAAGCGCTGCAACATGGGCATGGTCGGCTTCGAAGCGCTCTCCGAGGCCGACGCGATCGAGCTGCGCACGATGGTCGAAGAGCACCTGCGGCGCACCGACTCGCCGGTGGCGGCGCGCGTGCTGGAGCAGTGGAGCGAGCTACAGGAGCGAGGCGCGTTCGTGAAGGTGATGCCCCACGACTACAAGCGCGTGCTGCGCGAGCTGGAGGAAGCGGAGCTGGCGGCGAGCGCCGCCGGCAATGGAACCCCGCCCACCCCGCCCGGCTCGCCCGCGCTGCGCTCGCTGGACGCGGTCGGCGAGAAGGGCCCCTGATGGGCAAGCTCGGGGCGTTCCTGCAGATCGAGCGGCACGGCATCCCCCAGCGGGACCCGGTGCAGCGCACGCACGACTTCAGCGAGTTCCTGCTGGCGCGACCGGTCGCCGAGCTGCGCGAGCAGGGCGCGCGCTGCATGGACTGCGGCGTGCCGTTCTGCCACAACGGCTGCCCGCTGGGCAACCTGATCCCCGACTGGAACGACCTCGTCTACCGCGACCGCTTCGCTGACGCGATCGCGCAGCTGCACGCGACCAACAACTTCCCCGAGTTCACCGGGCGCCTGTGCCCGGCGCCGTGCGAGGCGGCGTGCGTGCTGGAGATCCGCGAGGGCGATGCGGTCACGATCAAACAGATCGAGAACGCGATCATCAACCGCGCGTGGGAGGAGGGCTGGGTCACCCCGCAGCCTCCGCGGCCCGAGCGCGAAACCGGCCAGGCGGTGGCGGTCGTCGGCTCCGGGCCGGCGGGCATGGCGGCCGCGCAGCAGCTGCGCCGCGCCGGGCACCGCGTGACGCTGTTCGAGCGCGACGAGGCGGTCGGCGGGCTCGTGCGCTTCGGCGTGCCCGACTTCAAGATCGAGAAGACCGTGGTGCAGAGGCGCGTAGAGCAGCTGATCGCCGAGGGCGTGGATATCCGCTGCGGCGTGGAGGTCGGAAGCGACGTGAGCGTGCAGGAGCTGCGCGACGGCTACGACGCGATCGTGCTGGCGACCGGCTCGCGCGTGCCGCGCGACCTGCCCGTCCCCGGCCGCGAGCTCGACGGGGTGCACTTCGCGATGGAGTACCTCTACCAGCGCAACCGCTGGGTGGCGCGCGAGCTCGGCCCCGCGCCGACCGCCGAGCAGCCCCCGATCGAGCGCGAGATCACGGCCGCCGGCAAGGACGTGGTGGTGATCGGCGGCGGCGACACGGGCGCCGACTGCGTCGGCAACTCGCTGCGCGAGGGCGCCCGCTCGGTGGTGCAGCTCGAGCTCCTGTCCGAGCCCCCGGCGCACCGGCCCGACGAGCGCACGCCGTGGCCGCAATGGCCGCTGACGTACCGCCTCAGCTACGCGATGGAGGAGGCGCGCAAGCTGGGCGTGGGCGAGCAGGACTACTCGGTCACGACCACGGCGTTCGTCGCCGACGCCGGCGGCGCGCTCGCCGGTCTGCGCATCGCGCAGGCCGCCCCGGAGCCCCCGTTCGAGCCCGTCGCGGGCAGCGAGCGCGAGCTGCCCGCGCAGCTGGTGCTGCTGGCGATGGGCTTCCTGCGCCCTGAGCAGGAGCTGCTGGACCAGCTCGGCGTCGAGAAGGATCCTCGCGGCAACGTCAGGTCGTTCGCGCCGTACACGACGTCGGTGGACGGCGTGTTCGCTGCCGGCGATGCCCGCCGCGGGCAGTCGCTGATCGTGTGGGCGATCAACGAGGGCCGCCAGTGCGCGCGCATGGTCGACCGCCATCTCGCCCGCAAGCGCGCCGGCGCGGAGGGCTCCGACGCGTTCCCCGAAGACGCGGGGCTCGCCGGCCACGCCGACGCCGACGACGGTCCCGAGGGCCCGCCCCAGCACGTCGGGCCCGGCATCGGCGCGCCCGGCAGCTAGGCTTGAGGACAATGAACGTCATGTCTCTAAATGGACATGAGCAGCCCTCGCGCCCACAGCTCCCGAAGGTGTGCCTGATCGGCGCCGGCTCCTCGGGGATCACGACCGTCAAGGCGCTGCACGAGCGCGGCATCCCCTTCGACTGCTTCGAGAAGTCCGATCGCGTCGGGGGAAACTGGGTGTTCGAGAACCGCAACGGGATGTCCGCCGCGTATCGCGACCTGTTCATCAACACCTCGCGCCCGCGCATGGAGTACTCGGACTTCCCGATGCCGGACTCCTACCCTGATTTCCCCCATCACACGCAGATCGCGGCGTACTTCGACACGTACATCGACCACTACGGCCTGCGCGAGCTAATCACCTTCGAGACCGGCGTCGAGCACGCCTCCAGGGACGAGGCGGGCGTGTGGAGTGTACGGCTCGACACCGGCGAGACCCGCACCTACGACGCGCTGATCGTCGCCAACGGGCACCACTGGGATCCCCGCTGGCCCGAACCGGCGTTTCCCGGCGCGGACACGTTCCCGGGCACGCAGCTGCACGCCCACTCCTACGTGGACAACTCGATCTTCGCCGGCAAGCGGGTCGTGGTGCTGGGCATGGGCAACTCCGCGATGGACATCGCGGTGGAGTCCTCCTACGTGGCCGAGAGCACCTACCTGGCGGCGCGCCAGGGCGTGTGGATCGTCCCCAAGTACGTGTTCGGCAAACCGGTCGACCAGATGCGCAACGACCCGCGCATCCCCTTCAAGATCCGCCAGCGGATGATCCAGCAGGTGATCCGCAGCTATGCGGGGCCGCCGGAGCGCTACGGCCTGCCCAAGCCCAACCACCGCTTCGGCGAGGCGCACCCGACGATCTCCGGACGCATCCTCGATCGCATCCAGCACGGCACGATTACGCCGAAGCCGAACATCGACTCCTTCGCGGGCTCGCAGGTCCGCTTCGTCGACGGCAGCACCGTCGAGGCGGACGTGGTCGTGTACTGCACCGGCTACAAGATCACCTTCCCGTTCTTCGACGAGGACCTCATCTCCGCGCCGGATAACCACATCGAGCTGTTCCGGCGGGTCTTTCACCCGGACATACCGAACGTGTTCTTCATCGGCCTGCTGCAGCCGCTGGGAGCGATCATGCCGCTGGCGGAGGCGCAGGGCAGGTGGGTGGGCGACTATCTGCTCGGCGACTACGCGCTGCCCGCGGCGGCGGACATGCGCGCGGACATCGCGGCCGACCAGGCGGCGATGCGCGCCCGTTACGTGGCCTCCAAGCGCCACACGATCCAGGTCGACTACGACGACTACCTGCACGCGCTCGCGGCCGAGCGGCGCGCGGGCGGCGCACGGGCGCGCGCAAACGGGTATATCCCACCGGCGTCATGCCGACCTTCTGCCGCCACAATCGCTTCATAGAGCGCTGCCCCATCTGCAGCAAGACGCTGCCCGGCAACGCGCCCGGCGCGGCATCCCCGCCGCGCGCCAAGACCTCCACGCGCAGCCGCGCGGGCGCGGCGAGCACCCAGCGCCGGCGCGTGCGGGGGGAGGACGTGCGCGTCCACCGCGAGGGGCGCGCCGAGGACGACGGCTACCGCTCGCAGCTGGTACCGGGCCTGCGCGCGTCCGCTGATGCGGACCGGCTGGCGCAGGAGATCGCGTTCTCCAGCGGGCGGCTGCTGGCGCTCGCGGCAGCGCCGCCGGGACTGTACGGCGAGGCTCGCGCGCTGGCGGGCGAGGATCTCGAGCGGGCGACGTGGATGTGCGTGCTGATCGCCTACCTGTGCCCGCTCGAGAGCGAGGACCCCTTCGCCGGCATCCGCCTCGCGCTCGCGAGCGCGCCCGGCGAGATCCCCGATCTCGACGGCATCCCGCTCGGCCCGCGCACCTCCCACGATCCGGCCCGCGGCGCCGACACGCTGATCGCCTACCGCCAGTGGGTGGCGCGCGGCGGGCAGGCGAGCGTGCCGGCGCAGCCGTCGCAGGCCGAGCGCACGCAGGCGGCGGCGTTCACGGGCGATCCCGCGTGGAGCCCACAGCGTCGCTTCGAGCGCGTGTTCGAGCGGCTGGCGCTCCCGGGCTTCGCGCGCATGGGCCGCTACGACCTGCTGGTAACGCTCGGGCGCCTCGGCCTGTACGAGCTCTCGCCCGGCTCCCTGCAGCTGGCGGGTGGGCGCGGGCTCTCCTCGGAGGATCTCACCACGCTCGCCGCCAAGCGCGTGTTCGGAATCGGCGACCCGCTGCTGCTGGAGCGCCGCGCGACGGCGCTCGCGCAGGCCGTCTCGGTGCCGATCGAGGCGCTCGACCTCGCGCTCGCCAACTGGATCTCGCCCCAGGCGGCGAGCCTCGGCGTCCCGCGCGAGACCCGTGACGGCGGCGCGTTCGAGCGTGCCGGCGACGCGCTCGGGCTCTGAGTGCGCGCGCGAGAAATGCCGTCCACACGGCCACCTACAGTGCGTGCAGACAGTTGGTTCCGAACCCCCGGGAGTCGCCGATGCCACTCTGCTTCATCGAGCCTCAGGATGCGATCCGCGTCATCGCCGAGTCGGTCGGCCGCGAGGCGCGCCGTCAGCTGGTGGGCGAGGTCGTGCGCGCATGGGTCGATGACATCCCCGACCAGGAACTGTCGGTTCACTACGCGAAGGCGATCGCCGATCTCGACGAGGACGACCTGCACCTGCTGGCCGCATGGCACGCTTCGCTCGAGGTGGGCCAGCCGATCCCCAACACCGACTTCCTCGTGGGCGTGTTCCCGAGCCTCGGCGAGAACCGGCGCGAGGCGCTGAAGATCGCCGCCGGCTTCCGTGGGGAGGAGGCCTTCCAGGCGGGCGTCGCCGAGGACCAGGCGCTCGACACCGTGCTCCCGCGCCTGTCCAGCGAGCGCGCCATCGAGCTCGCCAACGAGTGCATCCAGCTGTATATGTGGGACCGCCTAGGCTGCGACAACTAGCGGGCCGTAAGCCGGCGCGAGGCGGCGTCCTCGGTCGCTCGCGTGCCAAGCACGCCACGCTCCCTGCGTCCTTGCCTCGCTTGGCCTACGGCCCGCTATCGCCCGATGATCTGCCGAGCCTATGCCGGCCGGGTTGGGGCTAGACTGGCACCATGGCCGAGCCGACCGCGATGCCCACCGAGGAGGACGTGATGGACGCGCTCTCGAACGTGATCGACCCGGAGCTCGGCTTGGACTTCGTCGAGCTGGGACTGATCTACGGGGTGGAGGTCGCCGACGGCAATGTGCGCGTGACCTTCACGCTGACCACGCCCGGGTGTCCGATCGGCCCGCAGGTCAACGAACAGATCGAAGAGTTCGTCGGCGACGTCGACGGCGTCAGGACGGTGGAGTCCGAAATGGTGTTCACGCCGCCGTGGTCACCGGAGATGATGAGCGAGGACGCCAAGTTTGCGCTCGGCTACTGAGCGAGGGACGAACGGCTCGAGGCGCTCTCGCCAGTGACCGTGCGGTCGCGGCCGAGGCGCTTGGCGCGATACAGCGCGCGATCGGCCAGTGCGAGCAGGTCCGCGGGCGAGCTGTCACCGGCCGAGGCGGTTGCCACACCGGCTGAGCACGACAGCGTGCTGTGCGCGACGGGGATCTGCGCGATCGCGTCGCGGGCGCGCTCTGCGATGTCGAAGGCGGCGGCCGCGTCGGCGTCGGGGAGCAGGATGGCGAACTCCTCGCCGCCCATGCGCGCGGCCGTGTCGTGACCGCGAATCGCCACGCGCAGCGCCTCGGCCACCCCGAGCAGCACCTGATCGCCATACGGATGCCCGTGCGCGTCGTTGATCGCCTTGAAGTCGTCGAGGTCGAGCATGATGATCGAGCTCGCGCTACCCGCGCGCTGGGCGCGGCCGAGCTCCGCTGCACAGCTGTGGTAGAAGGCGCGTCTGTTGGCCAGCCCGGTGAGCGGGTCCTCGGCGGCCTGCCGTTCCAGCCGGTCGACCAGGCGCGCGTTCGACAGCGCGATCGCCGCGTGCGCGCCGTACGCGGAGAGCGCCGCGGCGTCACCCGGCAGGAAGACGGTGGAGCCGTGCGCGAGCGCCGCCAGCACCCCCAGCAGCTCCTCGCGGAAGACGAGCGGCGCCGCGCACATCGACCCGAGCGGCATGCGCTGCTGGCGCGGCAGCGCTGCCAGAGCTGGGTCGGTGGCCAGGTCGTCGATCACCACCGCGCCGCGTTCCAGCAGCTCCCCCCGATGCTCCTGGACCCATGACTGCAACGCCGTAAGTGATTGCGCCGGGATCCCCGAGTGCCGGTCGGCGCACATCTCCTCGCCGTCGGCCAGCAGCAGCGCGAACTCCTTGCCTCTGACGGCGGTCTGCGCCTTGGCGGTGATCTGGTCGAGCACCTCGTCCAGGCGCAGATCGGAGGACAGGTCCATGAGTGAGGAGAGCAGGCGCTCGGCGGCATCGTCCTGCTCGCGCACGCGCAGCTCGAGCGCGCGGACCCGCCGGCGCATGAGCTTCATCGCGCGCGCTCCGATGCCCAGCTCGCCCGCCAGCAGTACAGCGCCCGCCACCGGCACCAACACCGGCTCCGCCAGCGCGCCCGCCGCCGCCAGCGCCGCTGCGCCCGCGGCCAGCGCGAGCGCGGCGCGCGCGAGGTCATGGGTGCCGTTGCTCCAGCGGACGTCGAACTCGCAGCACGAGGCACCGTGCGCGCCGCACACCGGGTGCTCGACGTGCGCCGGCGGCAGGCCGAACAGCTGCGGGACCGTCGCCAGCAGGCCCTTCGTGTAGGCGCAGTCGTAGCGGTGATAGCCGACGCCGGCGACGTCCGTGTAGCGCATGCGCACGCGCGCCTCGCCCTTCTCCACTACCACCAGCTCGTGCGCCCAGTTGAACTTGGCGTTGGCGCGAACCACGTTGCCGTACACGAACGCGGGTGTGCCAAGGGCGCGCAGCGTGTGCTTGAGCCCGCCGCCCACCGACAGGTCGAGCACCGACGCGCCCACGTGCTCGGCGATCTCGGGGTCGTCCAGCACCTCCTCTGCGGCGCTCCACAGTGCGAGCTTCGTCTCATACGAGAACCAGTGGTTTTCATCGCGCAGGCGCTCCGCGGCGTCTGACAGGCCGGCGCGGTCGAGCATGCGCTCCACCGCCTGCCCGCCGGCTTCACGCTCGACGTAGGCAAGGATCAGCCGCGAGGTCAACCCCGAGCCGGCGTGCTCACGCCGCCACGCGACCTCGACTTCGTGCGCATTCGCATCGTCGATCTTGCCGGGTCCGGCCATCCCTTCCATATCGGCGCAGAGCCGTCATGCATAAAGCTGGAAAGACGCGAAAAATGCCGACGCGGCACGGTGCGCTCCCGCGCCCTGTGCCGCGTCAGCCGCGCCGCCGGCGTCGTCTCAGTTGCTGTGTTCCGTTTTGATCTCCAGCTGTTCCCCGTTGGCGAGCTTCTGCGTGGCGGTCAGGCCCGCCTGTTCGGCGCCGAAGCCCATCGTCGCGCTGAGCGTGTCCTGCGGTTCGCCTTCGAACTGCTCGGGCTCCTGCTTGCCCACCTTCGCCGAGTACTTGACGCTGAACGACGAGGACATCTTGTTGGCCTTGCCGATCGGTGCGATCACCGAGCCCCTGACCACCAGGGTTTCGCTCGCGCCGTCGCATTCCGCGCTGAGCAGCGACGGCGCGGCGCCCAGGTCGAGGCCGACCGACACGAGCAATCCCGATTCGGCGACCTGATCCTCGATGAACCCGAGCCGGCCGGTCAGCGAGCTCGTGACGAGCTCACCGGCCGGCGCCCCTGAGCTCTGGCAGGGTTCGCTGTTGGCCGAGCGCTCGCAGCCGGTCAGCGTGAGGACCGCGCTCGCCGTTTTCGACCCGGTGTATTCGCCCGCGATGGCAGAGCTGCTGCAGCGTACCTTCGCTCCGTTCACGGTTTCGAGCGTCGTCTTCGCGCCCGTGCTCGTGAACTGGCGTTTGGCGCCGGGTCCCGGCAGCCATTCGTACTTGCCTTCGTGCCCTATTTCTTCTTCGGTGCAGCCGCGGTCCGCATACAGGCCCTTGTAGATCTTCTGCTTGCCTTCGCCGACGCTTTCCGCGACCACGCACCTGCCGAGCTCGGGCAGCGCCAGCTGTGCCTTGACTTCCGGTGCCGAGGCCACCTCGAGCGTGCCGTTCATGATCGCCGTGTTGTGGCCGGCCGTCGCGGGTATGCCCGCGGAGAGGTCGACCGCCGGGTCGATCAGCAGCGCCAGCAAGCCACCGCATCCGTTCGCCCCGGGCACCGCGAAGGAGTTGCCGACCAGCGAGTTGTCGGTGATCAGCTCGATTCTGCCGCCGGCCACGACGCTGAAGTGTCCCGGGCTCCCGGTGATCGGTTTGTTCGGCGACGGCGGGCTCGTGGTGCCGGTGGTGAGCTGCACTTCGACGGGTTCCGATCCCGAGCCGATGTAGCAGCCTTCCCCGAGCAGCGGGTTTCCGAGCTTGACCATCAGCGGCAGCGACGCCGCCGTGCCCTCGCCGTCCAGCAGGTTGACCGAGCTGAGCGCCACCGGCCCTGCCAGTTCCGCGGTCGCCGTCACTTCCCCGCCGAGCCCTTCGACCCCGACCAGGCCGCCGGGGACCGTCAGCGGCGTTTTGGAGAGCGTTTCGCCGTTGGCCGCCGGCACGAGGTCGGGGGACACCGAGCTGAGGCCCCCCTGCAGGATCACCGGCTTGCTGATCGCAACGGTCTTGCTGCCGAGCGTGAATTCGCCGCCGGTGACCTTCGAGTAGACGCATCGGGCGACTTTCGCTACGTTCACGGGGCACTCGCCGAACACCGCGAGTTCCTGTTGCAGCCCGGCCGACGCCGGCGCGGGGGCCGCGAGCGACGCGAGTGCGGCGGCCAGGCTGAGCGTGGCGACGAGGGTGCGCTCGCGCCTGTGCCTCGCGTGCGCAAGACAAGTCCTGATCCTCTCCTTCATCGATCCAGTCCTCCCCGGGTAGTGGCGTTTATGTACGCCACAGTACCCAGCCGGTCGAGCTCTAAACCGGTGCGGCGGCGGACTCGCGCGCGAGCGCGACGAGCTTGGCGAGTTCCGAGGCGATGTCATCGCCGATCGAGCCGATGTCGGGTAGCGCGTCGAAGTCGCCGAGCAGGCCGAAGTTCATCTGGCCGTTGTAGGACATGATCGCGATCGCCAGCGCGTGGTTCTCGGGCAGGAACGCGACGGGTATCGCGTGCAGCATCTCGCGCCCGAGCACATACAGCGGGAACTGCGGACCGGGCACGTTGGTGACGATCAGGTTGAACAGGCGCGTGGAGAAGTTCAGCCGCGAGGCCTGCGCGAGGATCGTCGGCGGCGCGAAGCTCTGGGCGCCCGCGATCACCTCAGCGCCGAGCGCCTGTTTGGACTCCTTCAGGCCTTCCATCGCATTCGAGACGAATCGCAGCCGGTTGAGCGGGTCGCTGATGTAGATCGGCAGCGGGCCGCGCATCACGACGATCCGGTTGCCGCCCTCGTGATGCTCGCCCTCCGTGCGCACCGACACCGGCACGAGCGCGCGCATCTCCACGCCGGCGGTGTGCCTGCCGCGGGAGATCAGGAACGAGCGCAGCGCGCCGGCGACGACCGCCAGCACGACGTCGTTGACGGTGCCGCCGAAGGCGTTCTTGACCGTCTTGAAGTCCTCGAGCCGGGCGGTCACGCCGACGAAGCGCCGGTGCGGTCCAATCGGCACGTTCAGCGGCGTTTCCGGCGCCGGGTTCAGGCCCGCCCACACGATCTCGCCGATGCCCTCCGCCGCCTCGCGAGCGTGTGAGAGCGCGCGCTCGGGGTGGGCGAGCGCATCGATTGCGCCCTCCGCCAGCGTCACCCCTGCACGCGCTGCGCCCAGCATGCCGGCGGCGAGCAGATGCGCGGTCCCAGGTTCGGGATGGGGTTTCCACGGGCGCCCCGAGTAGGGGATCTGCGGCGGATCCGGCGACAGGTCGAACAGCACCGTGGCCAGGTCGACGCCGGCGATGCCGTCGATCAGCGAGTGGTGGGTCTTCGTGATCAGCGCGAAGCGGTCGTCCTCCAAGCCCTCGATCAGCCACATCTCCCACAGCGGCTTGGAGCGATCGAGCTGCTGGGAGAAGATCCGCGCGGTCAGATCCTGCAGCTGCTCCCACTGCCCGGGGGCGGGCAGCGCCGTGTGACGGACGTGGTAGTCGAGGTTGAAGCTCGGATCGTCGATCCACACCGGGCGCCCGCTGTCGATCGCGGTGTGCGCCAGCTTGTGGCGGTAGCGCGGAACCAGGTGCAGCCTGCGGCGGATCTGTTCGAGAAACTCCTCCATGTCCGGCGGCGGGCCTTCGATGATCGTCAGCCCGCCGATGTGCATGTGCGAGACGGCGCTCTCCTGATGCAGGAACGAGGCGTCTACCGGAGTCAGCCTGTCGAGGTGGCGTTGGCTCATGGGCTTAGCGTACCGGGGCGACCCCTACAATGGCACCCGTGGCCAATGCCCTCGAGAAGCCTGTCTCCAACACCGTCGAGAAGCTGCTGCTGGCGGCCCCGCGCGGCTACTGCGCGGGCGTCGACCGCGCCGTGCAGACGGTCGAACGCGCGCTCGCGATCCACGGCGCGCCGGTGTACGTGCGCAAGGAGATCGTGCACAACAAGCACGTCGTCGCGCAGCTGCGCGAGCGCGGGGCGATCTTCGTCGACGAGCAGACAGAGGTGCCGCAGGGCGCGGTGTGCGTGTTCTCCGCACACGGCGTCGCCCCGAGCGTGCGCGCCGGCGCCGCCGAGCGCGGCCTGCAGACGATCGATGCGACGTGCCCGCTGGTGACGAAGGTCCACCGTGAGGCCGCCCGCTTCGCCGAGCAGGGCTACACGATCGTGCTCGTCGGCCACGACGGGCACGAGGAGGTGGAAGGAACGATGGGCGAGGCGCCCGATCGGATCGTGCTCGTCGAGAGCGAGCAGGACGTCGACGAGCTGGAGGTCGCCGACCCCGAGCGCATCGCCTACATCACCCAGACGACGCTCGCGGTCGACGAAACGAGCGCGATCCTCGCGCGTCTGCGCGAGCGCTTTCCCAGCATCGTCGGGCCCCGCACCGATGACATCTGCTACGCCACCACCAATCGCCAGGCGGCCGTCAAGCAGATGGCGGGCAGCTGCGATGTGATGCTCGTGATCGGCTCGCGCAACTCCTCCAACTCGGTGCGCCTGGTGGAGGTCGCCCGCGACTGCGGCACCGAGGCGTACCTGATCGACTCCGCGCGCGAGGTTCGCGAGGAGTGGCTGCAGGGCAGGCGCGTGGTCGGCATCTCCTCGGGCGCGAGCGCGCCGGAGGAGCTGGTGACCGAGCTGGTCGAGCTCTTCCGCGCGCGCGGCGTGCGCGACGTCTCGGAGTTCGACGTCGTCCGCGAGGACGTCCGTTTCATGCTCCCCAAGCCGATACGCGAAGCCTGCGCACTCTAGTCGTCTCCGATCTGCACCTCGGCAGCGTCTCGGGATCGGACCTGCTGCGTCGCGCCGAGCTGCGCGCGCCGCTGCTCGAGGCCGCCGCGGACGTCGAGCGGGTGGTGCTGCTCGGCGACGTGCTCGAGCTGCGCCACGGTCCGATGCGCGAAGCGCTGGCCGCCGCGCGCCCCTTCTTCGAGGAGCTTGGGCGCGCGCTCGCCGGCCGGGAGCTGGTGATCGTCGCGGGCAACCACGACCACGCGCTTGTCGAACCGTGGCTCGAGCGCCGCGGCGAGGAGCACGAGCCGCCGCCGCTCGCGCTGGAGCAGCTGCTGGAGGCGTCGGACGTCTCGCCCGCGCTCGAGCGGATCGCGGTCTGGGCGGCGCCCGCCACCGTGCGCGTCGCCTACCCCGGTCTGTGGCTGCGCGAGGACGTGTACGCGATGCACGGCCATTACCTGGATTGTCATCTGACGGTTCCGACGCTCGAGCGCCTGACTGTCGGCGCGATGAGCCGCCTGCTGGGACGGCCCGCCGATACGTTCAGCTGCGTCGATGACTACGAGGCCGTCGGGGCGCCGATGTTCGCGTGGCGGGACGCCGTCGCGCGCGACGCGCGCACGGGTGCGGCGCTCAACGGAGCCGCGACCGTCTCGGCCTGGACCGCGCTCAGGGGAGCCGGCGGGCATAACGGCCGCGCCCGCTGGGCGCCCGTGCGCCGCCTGCGCGGACGTGCGATCGCCGCCGGCTTCCCGCTCGCCGTGGCCGCCCTCAACCGCGCCGGCATTGGCCCGCTGCACGCGGACGTGTCGATGACCGAGCTACGTCGCGCCGGGCTGCGTGCGATGGGCGAGGTCGCGGCGCGCCTGGGGCTCGGTGGGGCTTATGTCGTCTTCGGCCACACCCATCGCACGGGGCCGCTGCCAGGCGACGATGCGCGCGAGTGGCGCGGGCGCGGCGGCGCGCGGCTGGTGAACTCCGGCAGCTGGACCTACTCAGGTATCTTCGTCGCTGGGAGCTCCGCGGCCAACCCGTACTGGCCGGGGACGTGCGTGCTCGTCGAGAACGACGGCCCGCCGGCGGTCATGCGCCTGCTGCAGGACCGCACCGGAGCGCAGATCGCCTCCGTCGGTCGTTAGCGCCTCGCGCGCGTCGCTGTCGCGCGATGCGCGCGCCGCGCGCGCTCGAGTTCCGGTGGTCCGCCTTGATCCGGTTTCGGCTTGTTGCTACGGTCCGTCACCACAGCAGCCCGCCCATGTCGAGCTGCGCTGCCGCTGAACCAAGGAGAAGCGGATGCCAGAGTTCGTGTGCATTGTCGAACAGGCCGGTGTGGCAACGAGCGGAGCGATGACCCCGAATCCAGGTGTGGCCCTGCTCCTCACAGATACCGGAGGGGCCTTTCAGAGCACGTGGTTCTACGCTGCCAACTCCGGCAAGAAAGAGATGCTCGCCGTGGCGCTCGCGGCGATCGGCACGCAATCGCAGGTCAACGCCTTCTGCGATGCGCCCGCCGCCGGCGGCCCGTCGACCGAGTGCCACAACCTGTACCTCATGTCCTCGTGACCCTCGCCCAGTAGACCGACAGCCGGGGCGATCGGATGCCGTGCAATCGAAGCCCGAGCCCCGGAACGCCCGTCGCCGGACAGGCCTATACCAACTGGGCGCAAAACGTCACCGTCACACCGAGCTTGACGTTCGAACCGGGCTCGATCGACGAGCTCGTCGCGATCGTCCGCACGGCGGAACAGTCGGGCCTCGCGGTCCACGCGGCCGGCAGCGGATGGTCGTTCACCGACATCATGGTCAGTACGGACTGCATGGTGCTCACGAGCGGGCTGAGCGAACTCCTCTCCGAGACCATGAGCGGCACTGCCTACCCGAACGACTCCGTGTTCGGCGCCCTCACGCCAAACGTCGCCCAGCGAAACCTCGCGCACGTTCAGGCAGGGATCACGATTCATGAACTGTACAAGGCGCTGGAGGGGATACCCGGCGGTCCCACGTTGCACGACGGTCCCGGTGGCGCGCCGCAACAGCACGGCTTCGCGCTGTGGACCCTCGGCGGCAGCGGCGGTCAGTCGATCGTCGGCGCGCTGAGCACTAGCACACACGGGGGAGACATGCCGGTCGCTCCGCTGCCGGACATGGTTCAGGGAGTGCACCTCGTTGGACCCGGCGGGGCGGAGTACTTCATCCAGAGAAGCGGAGCCAACGCGATCGTCGCCCCCGGCAAGCTGGCCGCGCTCGAGCCGTGCTTGGCAGGGCGCATCATCACCGATGACGACGTGCTGAACGCGGTGGTCGTCGCCGCAGGGCGCATGGGCATCATCTACTCGGTCGTGCTCGAAGTCGTTCCGCAGTACATCCTGCTGCAGAGCGTCTCCAATGACACCTGGGAGAACGTCAGCAGCCTCACGCAGAGCGGGCAGCAGAGCTCTTCCGGCACGACGATCGCCGACCTGCGCCCGGCGCATCGCTTCCTGCAGGTGCTCGTCCTGCCGTATGCGAGCTCGGGCATGCACTCGTGCTTCGTCACCGTTCGCGACGTCGCCGACGGTCCCGCCTTCGGTCAGTCGGGCTTCAGCCCGTTCAACTTCGCCTGCGAGTTGACCCCGCCCGAGCAGGTTGCGTTCGTCGCTGGCATCATCCTGACGCTGGCCCTGGCGGCGGCGCCACTTGCCGCGATCCCCATCATCGGACCGATCCTCGCCGCTGCCGACCTACTCGCGATAGCGACGCTCATGCCGCTGCTGAACCCCGGGACCACGATTGGCGACTACCTGGCCACGGCGATGAACCTGGCCACCCAGGTCGGGATGTTCGGCATCGCCGAAGAAATCGTCGACTCGATCCTTGGCAGCTTCATGAGCGTCGGCTCACGCCAGGATCTGAGCTTCAACATCATGGACGGATACGACTACTCCTCTCGCTGCTACAAGGCGCTGTCGCTCGAGGTCGCCTTCAACGCCGACGAAACGGAATACGTCGACTACGTCAACGAAGTGCTTGCCATGATCGACTCGCTCGCCACGCAGAACGTGCTCGTGGGCGCGTACATCTCGCTGCGGTTCTGCGGGCAGTCGGCTGCGCTGCTCGCGATCGAGCAGTGGCCGAATACGGTCTGCATCGAGATCTCCTCGCTAGCCGGCCTCGCGGGCGACGAACAGGCCCTTATTCAGTTCGAGCAGGCCGCCGCCCAGCGAGGTGCGACTGTGCACTGGGGGCAGCTCAACCACCGCTCACGAGCCGACGTGGAAAGGGTGTTTCCGCGAATCGACACCTGGCGCACAGTGCTTGCGCGCCTCAGCTCTGCGGGGGCGCCCGGCACGTTCGACAACGAATTCTGCCTGAACCACGGCCTGGAGACGTTTGGGGCGACGTGGAAACCCCCGGCGATGCCGTTCCTCGCGTCGCTCACCCAGACGGCATCGGGCGCACAGGCCGCGCTGTCGGCCGCCGCCTCGATCCTGCTCGACGACGAGAGTCGGCCGTCGGACCTCGGGTATCTGGAGCCCCTGCTGCTGGACCGCGACGATCGACAAACCGCCGCGGCGACCGTGTCGCCGGCGCTCGACGCCCGGCCGCTCGACCTCAGTCCCCAGGCGGTGCTCCTCCTGTAGCGGTCCCTCGCGCCTGCTCCCGCATACTCGCGGCCGTGCGTCGACTCGGCCGGCCGATTCAGATCGAGCAGCGGCTCCACCAGTCGCGCTACTCGCGATCAGCACGGGCGATCCCGGGGGTGAAGCACGTCGCCAGGCACGTCACGCCCGGTCCGATCCGCAGATCGAGCACGCCGACGGTGTGCCGGTCGTGCTCAAGCAGCTGGTAGGCGCCCGGATGGGTGACCGCCAGCTCCCGTCCCCCGGCGCTCTCGCCGCCGCCCACCGTCAACGTTCCCGCGCCGTCGAGCACCGCCCACACGCCGCCCGCCTCATACGGGCCGGAGTAGGCGCCCTCCTGATCTTGCGTCTGCGGCGCCAGCAGCGCTTCGGGGGCGTCCTCAGGGCGCAAGGGCGCAAGCGGCTCGCGGTCCACTCCCAACAGCTCCTGGATCGCGCGCTCGGTCTCCGTGTAAGCGCCCTCGCCGAAGTGGTACTCGAACAGGCGCGCGCGGCCGTCGAACAGGTAGCGGGCGGGCCAGCCCACGTTCTCATACTCCTGCCACACCTCCAGCTCGCTGTCGATCAGCACCGGATGGACGATCCCCAGGCGCGCCACGGCGTCCCTGACCGCCTGCTCGTCGTGCGAGACCTCGAAGCCCGGGCAGTGCACACCGATCACGCGCAGGCCCGCCGGGCCGTAGCGCTCGTGCCACGCCATCACGTACGGCAGCGTGCGCAGCGAGCTCGGCCGGCAGAAGTCCCAGAACTCCACCAGCATCGGCCTGCCCTGCTGGATGATCGACTGCGGCCCGCTCGCGTTCACCCACGGCAGCCGCGTCGGGAACAGCGGCGCGACGATGTTATTTACGGGTGCGCGCAAGGCTGGTCACCACGCCTCTGAGAGGTGGGAGTCGCAAGCGTGCCAAGGACGCAGTGAGCGAAGTGTGCTCCGCACACGAGCGATCGAGGACGCCGGCAGGCGCAGCGAATCGCGCCTCTCAGCCGATGCTGCCGACCATCTCCAGCTGGATGAGCCTGTTGAGCTCGACCGCGTACTCCATCGGCAGCTCCTTTGTGACCGGCTCGATGAAGCCGTTGACGATCATCGCCGCCGCCTCGTCCTCGGTGAAGCCGCGCGAGCCCATGTAGAAGAGCTGGTCGTCGGAGATGCGCCCGACCGTCGCCTCGTGCGCGACCGTCACGTTCGGGTTCTGGATCTGGATGTCCGGCCACGTGTCCGATTTCGATTCGCCGTCCATCATCAGCCCGTCGCACTGCACGCGCGCTTTCGAGCCCGCCGAGTTGTGGCCCATCTTGACCAGGCCGCGGTAGCCCATGATGCCGCCGTCCTTGGAGATCGACTTCGCGAGGATGTTCGACGTCGTGTTCGGCGCCAGGTGCACGACCTTCGCGCCCGTGTCCTTGTGCACGCCCTTGCCCGCCACGCCCACGTTCAGGTGGTCGGCGCGCGCGCCCTCGCCCATCAGGAACGAGCCGGGGTACAGCATCACGTACTTGGCGCCCATCGAGCCGCCGACCCACTCGACGGTGCCCTCGGCCTCCACCACCGCGCGCTTGGTGTTGAGGTTGTAGACGTCCTTCGACCAGTTCTGCACGGTCGTGTAGCGCGCCTTCGCGCCCTCGTGCACGAAGATCTCGACGACCGCCGAGTGCATCGAGTTGACGCTGTAGGTCTGCGCGGTGCAGCCCTCGATGTAGTTCACCTCGGCGCCCTCGTCGGCGACGATCAGCGTGTGCTCGAAGGTGCCCTCGCCGGCCCCCTCCATGCGGAAGTAGGACTGCAGCGGCAGGTCGCACTTGACGCCCTTGGGGACGTAGCAGAAGGCGCCGCCCGACCACACGGCGCCGTGCAGCGCCGAGAACTTGTTGTCCTGCGCGGGCACGCACTTGGTCATGAAGTATTTCTGCACCAGCTCCGGGTACTCGGTGATCGCCGTGTCCATCGAGCAGAACAGGATCCCCTGCTTGGCGTACTCCTCCTTCAGGCCCTCGTACACCGGCTCCTGGCGCCACACGCCGACGACGCCCGCCAGGTGCTCGCGCTCGGCCTGGGGGATGCCGAGATCCTCGTAGGTCTGCTTCATGTCCGCGGGCACGTCGTCCCAGCTGTTGAAGCGCCCCGCCGTCGGCGGCGAGTACAGGACCAGGTCGTCGAGGTTCAGGCCGCTCAGGTCCGGTCCCCACGTCGGGATCGGCTTGCGTTCGAAGATCTCCAGCGACTTCAGCCGTTTCTCGGCCATCCAGTCGGGCTCGCCCTTGATCTTCGACAGCTCCGTCACGACCTCGCGCGAGATGCCCTGGCGGGCGCGCAACTGACCCTGCTCGTCCTCGACTATCGGGCTCGGCTTGTCGATCTTCGTGCGGTCAATCGTGGCCATGAGGCTCCTCGCTGGCGGTCGCTTGGGAATCCTGTGCGCTGCAGTAGGAATTGTATCGAGCGGCCGGCCGTCGCCGGGCGTGGCGCGTGCGAGCGCGGCCGGCCGCGGGCGTCGCTCTCGCATCGTGGAACGATCGCGATCATGTGACTCGTCGTTCTGTACGATGCCAACGCTGGCGAAACAGGGAGGCGTGGAGAGTGCATGGGGGCGGGGCGCGTGGCTGGTTCAGGCACGCGCGCGAGCAGGGTCGGGCCGCCGGGTCGGCGGCTGGCGGAGATGAACCGCAAGCGTTCGCAGCCGCTCCGGCCGTGCCGGCCGGGAACGGACTGGCCGCAGCGGCCGGGAAGGACGACGGCGGCCTGCTCGACGCGGTGCCGGCGGGACCGCGCTGGCGCGCGATGCGCGAAGTCAAGCGTCGCACGTTTCGCTACATGCTCTACGGCGCGCGACCGGCGCCGCTGCCCAGCCGTCACGGGCTCCTCGAGGCCCCCGAAGCGCACAAGCTCGGCATCTGCTGCTCCGGCGGAGGCATCCGCTCGGCCGCGTTCAACCTCGGCGCGCTGCAGGTGTTGCAGGACGAAGAAGAGCTGGAGAAAGCCTCCTACCTGGCGGCCGTCTCGGGCGGCTCGTACATCGCCGCGGCGTTCTCGATGGTGGCCAACACGTGGAAACCCGAGTTGAAGGAAAGACCCAAGACGGGCGCGGGCAGCGACGACTCCGACCCGGCGGCGTTCCCGAGCCCAGACCCGGCCGTGCGCGCGCGCGAGCAGCCGCGGCTGGCCCCGTTCGCCAACGGCTCGCCCGAGGAGCAGTACCTGCGCAACCGCACCTCCTACATGGCGCCGGACGGCGCCGCGATCGTCTACGTCGTCCTGCGCGCGCTGCTCGGCCTCGCGTTCAACCTCGTGTTCGTGTCGCTGCCGCTGTTCGCCGCCGGCCTGTTGCTCGGCGAGATCGTCTACCGCCCGCATCTGTCGCATCTGCTCGGCGCGTGCGCGCGACACGCCGGCGGCTGCAAAACCGGCATCGGCTGGTGGTGGGCGCCGCCGGCGGGCGCGCTTGCGCTCGGGGCGCTGCTCGCGCTCGTCGGGATGCTCCGCCGCACCGGGGAAGAGAGCGGCCAGCTGCTCGAAACGTGGTCGATCCGCCTGCTGTTCGTCGCCGCGCTGCTCGCGCTGCTGCTGCTCGCCACGCCCGCGCTCGTGGACTTGCTGCGTCCCGACTCCGTCAACCTCGCCGCCAGCTCCTCCGGGGCTCCGAAGGGCGCCGGCGTCGTCGCCGGCGGCGCCGGTCTCGCCGGGCTCGTGCTCGGCGTGCTCGCGCAGCTCAGGGAGGGGCTCGCCACGGCCGAGAAGGCCGGCGAAGAACTGGAAAAAGCCAGGAGCTGGCTGCGCTCGCTGAGCTCGGGCACGCGACGCCTGCTCGCCTATCTCGCGGGCGGGCTGGTCGGTCCCGTGCTGCTGGCCGGCGTGTACGTGTTCGGCGTCTCGGTCGCGCTGGCCAACTCGCCGCACGGGATTCGTCCCTGGGTGCTCGAGCTCGCGGCCGCCGCGTTCGCCGCGTTCGCCGCGCTCTACTTCAGCGCGGACCTCACCAGCTGGTCGCTGCACCCGTTCTACAAGCGGCGCCTGTGCACCGCCTTCGCGCTCAAGCGCATCTATCCGGTCGACATGAACGCGCGGGAGAAGGAGCGCTTCGAGGCGCTCAGGCGCGACGGCGCGGCGCAGCGCGCGGGCGAGGCGCAGCGCGCGGGCGAGGCACCGCACGACGGCGAAGCCCCGATCGCGATCGAACGCGACTACGACCAACTCGTGCGGCTGTCGGAGACGACCGTCACCGGGCGTCCGTGGCCGACGCTGCTCGTGTGCGCCGCGGCCAACGTCTCCGACGGCGGCGCCACGCCTCCGGGCCGGCGGGTGACGAGCTTCACCTTCAGCCCCCACGCGGTCGGCGGCCCACTCGTCGGCGCCATCGCCACGACCGAGCTCGAGCAGGCGTTCGGCGTGCCCTCCCCGGAAGGCTGGAGGAAGACGGTTCGCGACGCACTCCTCTTCTCGAGGAGGCTCGTCGGCCTGCGCTCCGAGCCGCGCCGGCGCGCGAGCGACTTCTCGCTGCCCGCCGCCGTCGCCATGTCCGGCGCCGCAGTCTCTCCGTCGATGGGCAAGCTCACGCGGCGCCCGTACACCTTCCTGCTCGCGCTCGCCAACATACGCTTGGGCGTGTGGGTGCCCAACCCGCGCTGGGTCGCCCACACGCGCGAAGGCAACAGGCGGATCCGGGTCTTCGGTCGCCCGCGACCGTCCTATCTGTTCAGGGAAATGCTCGGGCGCAACTGGATCGGCGGCAAGTACCTGTACGTGACCGACGGAGGCCACTACGAGAACCTGGGACTGGTCGAGCTGCTGCGACGCGGGTGCAGGCAGATCTACTGCTTCGACGCCAGCGGAGGCGACGGCGGCGAAGCGCTAGGCGACGCGATCGCGCTCGCGCGCAGCGAGCTGGGGGTCGAAATCGGCACGCTCAACCCCACGTCGCTGGTTCCGAGCAAAGACACCGACCAGGCTGCGCAGGTGGCCGTCAGCGTGGACTTCCACTACCCCGGCGACCAGCCCGGCGAGGAGCCCTGCCGGCTGGTCTACGTCCGCAACGTGCTCACCAAAGGCTCGCCCTGGGACGCGCTCGCCTATCACCGGGCAGACACGCGCTTCCCCGATGACTCCACCGTCGACCAGCTGTACACCGACCAGAAGTTCGAGGGCTACCGCGTGCTCGGCGAACGCGCCGGGCAGGCAGCGCTCAAGCTGATGCGCGCAGAAGCTCCTCCAGCGTGCGGCCGCTGAGCACCGACGCGGGCCGGTCGGCGACCACGTCCGAGTCTGGGCGTGCGTCGTCATCTCGTCGCTTGACCAGCAGCCATCGGGACTCGAGCCCACGATCGGGTCCCGTGCGCTGCAGCGCGAAGCCGCCGCGCAGCTTCTCGCCGTGTAGCACGAACACCGCGTGACCGCGCTCGAGCGCCTCCGGCCAGGGCACCCTGCCGCCCTGCTCGTAGCGGCCGCGGTCCCACACCACCACGGCGCCGCCGGCGTCGGTCCTGCCCTCGAACGCGTTGTGCTCGATCGCGTGGTCCTCCACCTGCACCGCCAGGCGCTTGACCGAGGGGTCCAGCGACGGGCCCTTGGGCACTGCCCATGAGCGCATCGCACCGGCGACCTCCAGGCGCAGGTCGAAGTGGCGCGTCGTGGCCGCGTGCTGCTGCACGACGAACGCGCCCGCGCTCACGCCGCGGATCGCGAACTGCTCGTGGCCCTCGACCCGGACGTCCCGCACGACGACCTCGCGCACCGTGGCTCCTCGCGGGCCCCCGTGCAGAAAGGCGATCAGCGCCTGCACCGCGGCCGGCGGACCCTCCGCGTGCACCGCCACCGTCCCGTCGTCCGCGTTGCGCACCCAGCCCATCACCCCGAGCGCGACCGCTTGGCGGCGGGTCGCGTCGCGAAAGCCCACACCCTGTACCGCGCCCGCTACCGCCGCGCGGATCGCCCGCGAATCGTCCAGTGAGCTCAAGGAATCGCCGCCATCGGCCGATTAATAGAGGAGTGAGGCGTTTGTCGCTACGCGCACGCTTGGCCACCGTGGCTTCGGCTGCGTCGCCGACTGCGCTCGCAGCGGCATTGCTCGCGAGCGCGCTGACGCTGCTCGCGACGCTGGCGTGCGCCGCCGCCGCGTGGGGCGCCGCGGCAGGCACGATCAGCGAGTTCTCGATCCCGACCGCCGAAAGCGGCGTCGCGGGGATCGCGCCGGGACCGGACGGCAACGTGTGGTTCACGGAGTACGAAGCCGACAAGATCGCCCGCATCACGCCCGCCGGCGCCGTCACCGAGTTCCCCCTTCCCACAGCCGAAAGCGGCCCGACGGCGATCGTGACGGGCCCCGACGGCAACCTCTGGTTCACCGAGCACGGCAGCGGCAAACGGGAACGCAAGGGCGAAACGATCGGGCGCATCACGCCAAGCGGCGTCATCACCGAATTCACGACGCGCCTGAAGGAAAGCGGCCCCGAAGACATCACGCTCGGCCCCGACGGCAACCTGTGGTTCACCGAGAGCCAGCACAGCCGCATCGGGCGGATCACGCCCAGCGGCGAAGTCGCCGAATTCCCCCCGGCACACCCGACCGGCGGAATCGCCGCCGGCCCTGACGGCAACCTGTGGTTCACCGAGCCGTCCAACAACACCGTCGGCGTGATCACGCCGACGGGCACGATCAAAGAATTCACGGTCGAACGCGAAGGCGAGGCCTCCGAAAACAGCCAGCCCGAAAACATCGTCGCCGGCCCCGACGGCAACCTGTGGTTCACCGAGCGCAACTACGACAAGATCGGGCGGATCACCACGAGTGGCACGATCACCCAATTCACGATTCCCACCGAAAACAGCGATCCCGTGGGCATCGCAGCCGGGCCCGACGGCAACGTCTGGTTCACGGAGTTCGGCGGCAGCAACGGGCGCACGATCGGGCGCATCACGCCCACCGGCTCGTTCAGCGAGTTCCTCACCCCAACCGCGCAAAGTGGGCCGCTCGGCGTCGCGCCCGCCGCCAACGGCGAGCTGTGGTTCACCGAGCGCGGCAAGAGCCAGGTCGCGGAGATCAGCGCCGGCGCTCCCGAAGCGTACGCTGGGTCCGGGTCGATCAGCGGCGGCGGGCTCGTCGGCACGCCTCAGACCTGCAACCTGCCGTTCTCGACGTGGGGCTCGGTGGCGCCATCGTCATCGCTCTTCGGGTTCGACGGCTACACGTGGCTGCTCGGCGGCGCCGCGATCGCCACCGGCCAGACATACACTCCGACCCTCGCACAGGTCGGCCAGGCGCTCTCCTGCAGCGAGACCGTCATCTACGCCAACCCCTTCCTCGTCACCGCCAGCGCCGCGAGCCCGCCGGTCACCGTCATCGCCCCGCCGCCGACGATCACCGCCGCGCACGAGTCGGCATCGCTCTGGCGCGAGGGCAGCAAGCTGGCGCAGATCACCAGAAGGAAGAAGAAGAAGGCACCGGCGCTGCCTCTGGGCACGACGTTCTCGTTCGCGCTCAACGAGCCCGCCAGCGTCAGCTTCAGCTTCACCGAGCAGCTCACCGGCTCCAGCGTCGACCACAAGTGCGTCGCGCGGACGCGCAGGAACGCCAAGCACAGGACCTGTCGCAGGACCGTCACCGTCGGGCGACTGTCGTTCGCCGGCCAGCTCGGAGCCAACCAGGTCGTCTTCCAGGGCCGCGTGTCGGCCAGGACGAAGCTCGCGCCGGGTCGCTACACGCTCGTGATGCTCGCCACCAACTCGCTCGGCCTCGCCTCCGCGCCGGCGTCGCTCAGCTTCACCATCCGCAAGGGCTGACTCACGCGGGCAGGGTCACCAGATCACGCAGGCCGGATCACGCCGGCCACGCGTGATCGCCGGTGACGGCGCCGCGCACCACCTTCAGGTTCAGCAGCGCGCACTTGCGCCGCGTCGCCGAGACCGGGATGCCGAGCAGCTCGATCATCCAGGCCGCGTTCAGCTCGCCCACCTCCTCCAGCGACATGCCCTTGAGCTCCTCCGAGGCGATCGACGCCGACGCCTGCGAGATCGCGCAGCCGTGGCCGTGGAAGCGCAGGTCCTCGATGCGCCCGCCCTTGACGCGTATGTGCACGCCCAGCTCGTCGCCGCACAGCGGGTTGTGCTCGAGCGCCTCCAGGTCGTGGGGATCGAGCTCGCCGAAGTTCTGCGGGTGCTTGTAGTGCTCGAGGATGTAGTCGCGGTACAGATCGTCCATGCTCAGCGGCTCCCGTGCGCTCGCGCGGCCCGTGTCCTCACAGCCCGAACACCCCGCGTCCCGCGATCAGCGCGTCGATCAGCGCGTCCACGTCCGCGCGCTCGTTGTACACGCCCACGCTCGCGCGCGCCGTTGCTCCCACGCCCAGGCAGCGCATCAGCGGCTGCGCGCAGTGGTGGCCCGCGCGGATGCACACGCCGCCGCGATCGACCAGCTCGGCGACGTCGTGCGGGTGCATGCCCTCGACCGTGAACGACGCGAGGCCTCCCCGGCGCTCGGCCGTCGGGGGGCCCACCACGCGCAGGCCGGGCACCTCCGCCAGGCGCTCGAGCATGTACGCCGTCAGCGCGCGCTCGTGCGCGCGCACGCGCTCCATCCCCAGCTGCGACAGGTAGTCAACCGCCGCTCCCAGCCCGACCGCCTCCGCGATCGGCGGCGTGCCCGCCTCGAACTTGAATGGCAGCTCGTTCCACGTCGTCTGCTGCAGGTCGACCGACGCGATCATGTCGCCGCCCGTCAGGAACGGCTCCATCCGCTCGAGCAGCTCCGCGCGGCCGTGCAGCACGCCGATGCCCGTCGGCCCGAGCGCCTTGTGGCCCGTCCACGCGTAGAAGTCCGCGCCCAGCGCCGCCACGTCCACAGGCATCTGCGGCACCGCCTGCGCGCCGTCCACCAGCGACACCACGCCCGCCGCGCGCGCCCGCGCCGTCATCTCCGCCACCGGGTTGATCGTGCCGAGCACGTTCGACACATGCGCGAACGCCAGCAGCCGCACGTCGCCGCGCTCGAGCTCCGCGTCCAGCTGCTCGAGCGACAGCTCGCCGTGCTCGTCCACGTCCAGGTAGCGCAGGCGCGCGCCGCGCTCGCGGCACAGCACCTGCCACGGCACCAGGTTCGCGTGGTGCTCCATCTGCGTGATCAACACCGCGTCGCCCGCGCCGACGTTCGCCCGCCCCCACGCGTACGCCACCAGGTTGATCGCCTCGGTCGCGTTCTTCGTGAAGATCGTCGTCTGCGGCTCGGCGCCCACGAACGCCGCCACGCGCCGGCGCGCGCCGTCGTACGCCGCGTCCGCCTCCTGCGCCAGCGCGTACACGCCGCGGTGCACGTTTGCGTTGTGGTTGCGCAGGTGGTTGGCCAGCGCGTCGATCACCGCCTGCGGCTTCTGCGAGCTCGCCGCCGAGTCCAGGTAAATCAGGGGACGCCCAGCGAAGTCCCGCGAGAAGATCGGGAAGTCACTGCGAACGCCCGCCAGAGCCCCGGAGGGGCTCCCCTCAAAAAGGTCGTTCTCAGCGACTGGTGGCATACGCCTCGATGTCCTCGCGCGCCGCCGCGAGCTTCTCCGCCACCCGCGTGCGCACGAGCTCCTCCAGCGCCTCGTCCTGCAGCTCCGCCACCAGCGGCTCGAAGAAGCCCTCCACGATCACCCGCACCGCCGCCGCGCGGTCGAGGCCGCGCGTCTGCATGTAGAAGATCGCCGTCTCGTCCAGCTCGCCCACCGTGCCGCCGTGCGACGCCGACACGTCGTCCGCCGACACCAGCACCGACGGGATCGCGTCGATGCGTGCCTTCGGCGAGAGCATCATCGTGTGGATCTGAAGGTACGTGTGCGTCTGCTGCGCGCCCGGGTCGATCTGGATCAGGCCCTCGAAGCTCGCGCGGCTCTCGCCTGTTGCCGCCCCGCGCCAATGCACGTCCCCGCCCGACGGCCCCGTCTCGTGCAGGTCCACCGCGAACACGTCCAGGTGCTCATGCTCCTCCGCGAAGAACACGCCGCGAAACGCCATGTCGCCGCCCTTCTCCATCACCGCCAGCTCCAGGTGCTGGCGCACCAGGTGGCCGCCCAGCAGCGCCGGCAGCCAGTGGCAGTACGCGTCGCGGCCCACGCCCACGAAGCGCGTCGAGACGTCGAACACGTCTCCCGAGCCCCAATCCTGGAACTGCGCCAGGCGACAGCGCGCGCCGTCCTGCAGATACAGCTCGAACGCGCCCGCGTGCAGCGACTGCCCCGGTCCTGCCCCGTGGGTATCGAAGTCCTCCGCCAGGTCGTACTCGTGCAAGCGGAAGTCGCTGTTGGGGGCTCCGATCACCAGCGTGCGCCCGTACTGCGCCACGCCTGCGCGGTCGATCGCGTACACGATCTCAAACGGCTCCTCCACCACCACTCCCTGCGGCACGTGCAGGAACGCGCCGCCCGTCCACAACGCCGCGTTCGCCGCCTCCAGCTTGTGGCGGTCGATCGGCAGGCGCTTGGAGAACCACTCCGACACCAGCTCGCCGTGCTGCGCGAACGCCTGCTCCAGCGAGCACAGGATCACGCCGCGCTCCGCCAGCTGCTCGTTCAGCTCCACCTGCACCACCGCGCCCGCGCTCTGCACGATGCGGCCCGCTCGGGGCCCGTCCGGCAGCGTGCGCGTGACCACGTCCGGGACGCCCTGCTCGGTGATGCTTGTCTGCAATGCGTCGAGGTCCAGGCTCTGCAGGCTCGTGCTCCAAAAGCCCGAGCGCCGCCACACCGGCAGCTCCAGCGTCTCGTACGCCTTCAGCGCCGCCTCGCGCAGCTGCGCCAGCGTGCGGCCGTCGCCGGCCCCCGCGCCGTGCAGCGCGTGGTACAGGCTCGCCTCGCGGTGGCGGCCCGCCTTGACCTGCTTGTGCCCGTCAGGGTGCACGGGCGTCGCGCCGTTTGTGGACACGCTCGCGGCGCCGTTGCCGACCGCGCCGTCGCTTGTCGCGCCGCCCGGCTCAGACACTGCTGTCACCGGCGGCCACCGCGGCTGCGCCAACCTCTTGGCGGATCTGGTCGTAGCCCTCGCGCTCCAGGCGTTCCACCAGCTCCACGCCGCCCTCGAGCACGATCTTCCCGTCCATCAGGATGTGCACGAACTGGGGCTTCACGTAATGCAGGATGCGCTGGTAGTGGGTGATGATCAGCGCGCCCAGCCCCTGCTCGTCGTGCAGGCGCTGCACGCCCTCCGCGACCGTGCGCAGCGCGTCGATGTCGAGGCCCGAGTCCGTCTCGTCGAGGATCGCCACGTCCGGCTGGAGCATTGCCATCTGCAGGATCTCCGCGCGCTTCTTCTCGCCGCCGGAGAAGCCGTCGTTGAGGTGGCGCGAGGTGAACGCGCGGTCCACGTCCAGCAGCTCGATCGCGTGCTGCAGCTGCGTACGGAACTCCTTCACATTGATTGGATCCCCACCCACCCCGTCGCGCTTGGCGTTGATCGCCATGCGCAGGAAGTTCGCCACCGACACGCCCGGGATCGACACCGGGTACTGGAAAGCCAGGAACAGGCCCGCCTTCGCGCGCTCGTGCGGCTCGGACTCGGTGATGTCCTCCCCCTTGAACGTGATCGAGCCCTCCGTGATCTCATACGAGGGGTGGCCCAGCAGCGTGTTCGCGAGCGTCGACTTGCCCGAGCCGTTCGGGCCCATCAGCGCGTGAATCTCTCCCCGGTTGATCTCCAGGTCAACGCCGCGCAGGATCTCGCGCTCGTCGGTGCGTACGTGCAGGTCTTTGATCTCTAGGTCGGCCATGTCGTGTGGTCAGGCTCCGGTCGTCAGGGGTTGTATTTGCAGGGGCGCCACGCTCGCCGCGACCGGCATCGCCGGCGCCAGCAGGTCTGCGAGGGTCGTCTCGCGCAGCGTGTTCACGATCGAGAAGCGCACGCGGGTCCACAACAGCTTCGTCGGGCACGTGTGATCAGGACTGGACTCGCGCGAGCACACGATCGAGCCGTCGGGCGCCTGCGAGATGCACTCGATCGGCGCGATCGAGCCCTCCAGCGCCTCCACCACCTCCGCCATCGTGATCTCGTTGGACGGGCGCGCGAGCATGTAGCCGCCGCGCGAGCCCCGGCGCGAGTCCACCAGCCCGGCCTTGCGCAGGCGCGCCACCAGGTGCTCGAGGTACGCCAGCGGCAGGCCGTCGTGCGCCGCGATCTCCGCCAGCGGCACCGGTTCGTCGCCGGCGCGCCGTGCGAGCTCGACCATCACGCGTACGCCGTACTCGGCCTTGGTTGAGAACATCATCGCTTGATTTCCTACCTCGCCGCTAGGGTATCAGGGGCGGATGGAGTCCAGGGAGGGGCGGGCCCTCAATCCAGCTTGCGGATGTCGTGGCTGAGCGCTTCCGGCGTCAGCTCTTCAGTCTCGAACAGCACGCGCTTGCGCCCCGCCGGGTCGATCAGCAGCACCGGCGCGTACTCGTCGAACACGTGCGCGCCCGCGCTCGCCGGCTTCGCGCCGTACGCGCGCCAGATCGCGCGCAGCCGCGATTCCGGGCCCGTCAGGTACTGCGCGCGCCCGCTCAGCGACATTCGCGCCAGGAAGGCGCGCACGTGCGCCGGGGAGTCCGCCGCGGGGTCCGCGCTCACGATCAGCACCGCCGGCGCGCGCACGTGTTCGGCTTCCAGTTCGTCCAGCGCGCCGCGGATCTGCTGCGCGATCACGATGCACGTGTCGCCGCACGTCGTGTACAGGAACGTCAGCACCACCACCTGCCCGCGGTAGTCGCTCAGCGACACGCGATCGCCTTGCTGGTTGCTCAGCGTGAAGTCGGGGACCGCGATGCCGCGGCCGGGAAACGGCGCGCCCTCGAACTGCGATTCCGGGCCCGAGGCGGCGGTGGAAGCGGACGCTCCGGTTGAGGAGTCGTGCGCTCCGGAGCCCGGCAGCAGCAATACCAGCGCCACCGCCAGCGCCAGTGCGAGCACCGTCGCGGCTGCCAGCGCGGGTGGGACGGGACGGGTTCGGCGTGGCATGCCGGTGAGGGTAGGGGAGGGCGTCGTGCCGCGGTCGGAGGGTGCCTCGAGGTTTGTTTGTCGCCCGCGAAGTCCTGTCTGACCATGGTATTACCAAGCTGCCCAGCTCATCGAGGGGTCGGCAACCACGCAAATAGTCGCTACACTTTGTGAAGTCCCTGAATCCCGACCTTGGTTTAGGAGTTTTCAGAATGAGCCCGTCAGGCGCGGAGCTTCTCCGCCGAGTCAAGAGCCAGATCGAAGAGGTCGACCCCTCGGAGGTCAACGAGCTGATCAGCGAGGGCGTGACGATCGTCGACGTGCGCGGCAGCGAAGAGTTCGCCACGGGCCATCTGCCCGGCGCCAAGAGCATCCCGCGCGGGCATCTGGAGCAGCGCATCGAAAACGCCGCGCCCGACCGCTCGGCCGAGCTGATCCTCTACTGCCAGTCGGGCAACCGCTCGGCGTACGCCGCGCGCACGCTGCAGGAGGACCTCGGCTACGAGCGCGTGCGCTCGATGACCGGCGGCATCACGCTGTGGAAGGACCGCGGCTACGAGGTCGAGATCCCGCGCGCGCTCAGCGCCGAGCAGCGCGATCGCTACTCGCGTCACCTGCTGATCCCCGAGATCGGCGCCGAGGGCCAGCAGCGGCTGCTCGACGCCAAGGTGCTGCTGCTCGGCGCCGGCGGGCTCGGCTCGCCGACGGCGCTGTACCTGGCGGCGGCGGGCGTCGGCACGCTCGGGATCGTCGACGACGACGACGTCGACCTGTCCAACCTGCAGCGCCAGGTGATCCACTCCACGCAGCGCATCGGCATCCCCAAGGTCGACTCCGCCGAGGAGTCGATCCACGCGCTCAACCCCGACGTCGATGTCGTCAAGTACCAGACGCGGATCGACGCGTCGAACATCATGGAGATCATCGACGGCTACGACGTGATCGTCGACGGCGTCGACAACTTCCCCACGCGCTACCTGCTCAACGACGCCAGCGTGCGCCTGCGGATCCCCGTCGTGTCCGCGTCGATCCTCGGCTTCGATGGGCAGCTGTCGGTGTTCAAGCCCTACGACGGCCCCTGCTACCGCTGCCTTTTCCGCGAGCCGCCGCCCGCCGAGCTCGCGCCCTCGTGCGGCGCCAACGGCGTCCTCGGAGTGCTCCCCGGCACGATGGGCCTGCTGCAGGCCACCGAGGTCGTCAAGCTGATCCTCGACATCGGCGACCCCGCCATCGGGCGCCTGCTGCTGTACGACGCGCTCGGCGCCACGCTCACCGAGGTCAAGGTCCACCGCGACCCCGAGTGCCCGATCTGCTCGCGCTTGCCCGACGAGATCGCCGACGAGGAGATGGGCGTGTTCCCGGACTACGAGGCCTTTTGCGCCGCTGCAGGGTAGTCTGCCGCTCCGAAGATGGCCACGATCAAGATCCCACCGGTGCTGCGCGCGTCCGTCGGCGGCGAGAAGGAGGTCGGCGCCTCCGGCGAGAACGTCGGCGCGGTGCTGCGCGACCTCGCCGCCAACCACCCGGCCACGCAGGACCAGCTGTTCTCAGCTGACGGCGAGCTCAACCGCTACGTCAACGTGTATCTCAACGACGAGGACGTGCGGGTGCTTGATGGGTTGGAGACCGCGGTGGGGGAGACGGACACGCTTGTGATCCTGCCGGCTATGGCCGGCGGGGGTTAGCCAGGCTCGGCAGGCTCCGTAATCGCGGCTTCGATATCGGTGATGGGCGCCGAGTGGTCGGTGTCGCCGAGCTTCGCGAGGCTGATGGAGAGGTCGCTCAGGCTTTGTGGCGTCTCGCCGTAGGTGTCGAGGATGTGCCGTCGGAGTGTGAGTGCTTCTTCGTACGCGGTGGCGGCGGCGGCGAGGTCGCCGCTGTCGTGGCGGGCGTCGCCGAGTTTTTCTAGGCTGATGGAGAGGTCGCGTAGGCTTTGTGGTGTTTCGCCGTAGGTGTCGAGGATGCGCCGTGAGAGTGTGAGTGCTTCTTCGTATGCGGCGGTGGCGGCGGCGAGGTCGCCGCTGTTGTAGTGGGCGCCCCCGACCTTATTCAGACTGACGGCGAGGTCACGTAGGCTTTTTGGTGTGTCGCCGTAGGTGTCGAGGATGCGGCGTCGGAGTGTGAGTGCTTCTTCGTATGCGGTGGTGGCGGTGGCAAGGTCGCCGCTGTCTTGGCGGGCCTCGCCGAGCTTGTTGAGGCTGATGGTGAGGTCGCGTAGGCTTTGTGGTGTTTCGCCGTAGGTGTCGAGGATGCGCCGTGCGAGTGTGAGTGCTTCTTCGTACGCGGTAGTCGCCGCGGCAAGGTCGCCGCTTTCGTTGAAGGCGTCGCCGAGCCTATCAAGGCTGAGGGTGAGGTCGCGTAGGCTTTGTGGTGTTTCGCCGTAGGTGTCGAGGATGCGCCGTGCGAGTGTGAGTGCTTCTGCGTGTACGGTGATGGCGGCGGCGGGGTCGCCGCTGTGGCGGCGGATGTCGCCGAGCTTGTTGAGGCTGATGGTGAGAGCCCGCAGGCGTTGTGGTGTTTCGCCGTAGGTGTTGAGGATGCGTCGGTCGAGTGTGAGTGCCTCCTCGTGTGCGGTGGTGGCGGCGGCGAGGTCGCCGCTGTCGTAGCGGACGTCGCCGACCCTCTCAAGGCTGATGGAGAGGTCGCTCAGGCTTTGTGCTGTTTCGCCGTAGGTGTCGAGGATGCGCCGTGAGAGTGTGAGTGCTTCTTCGTATGCGGTGGTGGCGGCGGCGAGGTCGCCGCTGTGGCGGCGGATGTCGCCGAGCTTGTAGAGGCTGATGGTGAGGTCGCGTAGGCTTTGTGGTGTTTCGCCGTACGTGTTGAGGATGCGTCGGTCTAGTGTGAGTGCCTCTTCGTATGCGGTGGTGGCGGCGGTGAGGTCGCCGCTATAGAGGCGGGCGTCGCCGACCCTCTCAAGACTGGTGGTGAGGTCGCGTAGGCTTTGTGGTGTCTCGCCGTAGGTGTCGAGGATGCGCCGTGAGAGTGTGAGTGCCTCTTCGTATGCGGCTGTGGCGGCGGTGAGGTTGCCGCTATAGCGGCGGGCGTCGCCGAGCTCGTTGAGGCTGGTGGAGAGGTCGTGCATCGTCGCAACCCCGCCGTCATTCTCGAGGAGACGTCTCCTGCAGCGAGCCGCTCGTTCCTCAAACACCTCTGCCGCGCGCTCGATGTCCCCACGTTCGAGTGCCAATTCCCCAATCTGGTTCAATAGTCGGATGATGGCCGGCTCCGTTGCGGGCGATTCTCGCATGAGCTCAAAGGCTTCGTCGAGGTGCTGGGCGGCGGCCGCCGGATCATCTGTCTGCTCGGTGGTGCCCACCACGGCGAGTGCACTAGCCAGAAGTTGGGGGTGGTTCAGGGCGCGGACGCGCGCAACCACGTCGTGGCCCAGCTCGACAGCCTCAGCTATACGGTCATCTACCGCCAATCGCTCGACGTTGCGCAGATCCTCGACGATGCCACGGACGGCCGCGTCGTCCATGCTTTCGGCTTCGAGTCCGCCGAGCGCAGGCGCCACCGACGATCGCTTCTCAGCCCTGGCTTCCGTCCTCGGCCGCTCGTCGTGATCGGGAGGCGGCAGGGTGCCGGGCACTATCGGAAGGTCGAGTACCAGCGTACGGATCGACCACAGGTCAGGCGCCGCCGCACGGACGCTCGCCTTGAGGTCTGCCGGCACCGCGATGATAAGCCCCTTGTTCAATCGGTTGCGCAACGGTTGACGTGCCTGGTTGAGGGCGAGCAGCGCCTGCTCCCATGCGGTAGCCCAAGGGCCGTCCGGTATGCCCGGCGCATCGGCGAATACAGCCTCGATCCAGATGCAGCTCAGCGCATCCGAGTCGTTTCGTGGGGCGGCGAACTCCAGTACTCGCAGGGCAACGCCCGCGAGCTCCTCGGGTGAGCTCGGAGCGAGCACGATCTGGCTGCGGGCATGGGTCCGCAGAACCCGCTCGGTGCGCTTCTCGAAGATGCGCACGCTGCCGAGCGAGCGTGCGAACACGAATCCCAGCCAGAAGCCGTCGGCCAGCTCGAGATGGCGGCGCAGCCTGGTCCATTGAGCCTCCCCCTCCGGAGACAGATATCGATCCGGCGAGCGCTCACTGGACATGATCAGGCGGGAGGGCGCTCGCCCGCTCTCCAAGCCGCGCGGCTTCTCGCTCTCCCGAGGTGGGTTGCTCGAAATATGCTGGTCATCGCTCTACGGTGATCTCGGGGTGGCCGTTGTGCCCATGGCCTGCGTGATGCTGGCGATCTCCTCGCGGACGAGAGGATGCACGTCATACCACTCCTCGCCGTTGCGATAGCAGAGCACCAGGTGGGAGTCGAGAAAGGTGACCAGCCGCGGCAGCCGGGTGATGTCCGCAAGCGACACCTCGTGCGTCTGCGCTATCCGCTGCAGCCAGGCCGCGTCGTCTTCGGCGATCGGAAGCAGGTCGCTCCGCATCTGGGTGATGGCTCGCTGCACGGTGCGATCGTCCACCGGCAGCTGCTCTGCCCGTCGCACGATCTCGCTGAGCATCCTGAGCAGGTCCCGCAGGTGTCCACCGGACTCGAGCGCGAGCATGTCCAACACGCTCCGGTCGCCCAGCAGTCGTTCCCAATCGCCGCGTGCGCTCACGACCTGGTGCAGAGCCTCCAGGGACTCCGGGACAGGCTTGCGGCCGTCGCCGGGCGTTCGCACCTTGAGTGGATGCAGAACCTGCAGGCCACCCGAAAAGCGAGCGCTGAGTCCCGGCGCCCGGATCTTGAGCCACGGGGGTACCGTGTAGACCATGTGAATCTGGGGCAGGTGTAGATGCTCGGAGTGGCTGGTGAACAGCCGCTCCACCGACTCCTGGACATCCTGAGCGTTTGAAAGCGTTCCGCTGATGTTCTCGATCGAATCGGCTATCAGCACCACGCCAGCCTCGCGCTTGTCCTGGGGAATTGCGCGGACCGTCTCGGTGACGTAGGCGCGCATATCCTCGACGAGGGCGGCCAGATGCCCGGCCGAGCGCTCCTGCAGCCGCTGCCGGAAGGTCGGATCGGCGCTCAGGTTGGCCTTGATCTCGAGCGGCCCCAACCCGGCGACGATCTCCTGAAACTCGACTCTCGTGTCGAAGAAGGCCTTCAGCCGGCCCCAGTAGCTCTCCCGGCCCGCGCCAGGCAACACGCCCGACTCTTCCAGCTGATCGCTGAGCGCGCCGGCGACCACGATCAGGAAGTCGCTCACGTCCAGGGGAAGCGAGGGGGTCAGATATTCGAAGACGTCAAACAGCAATACCAGATAGCCGCGTTCCCGCAGTCGCTTGCGCAGCCGCCGCAGCTCGGTGGTCTTGCCTGCCCCACGGAATCCGGAAAAGAGCTGCGCGCTGCTGTCCGAGACCGTGAATTCGATGCTTCGAGCGAGCAGCGTGACGGGATCCTCGAGGTCGAGTGCCGGATCATCGTACAGCCCGACGTAGGCGGGGTCATCGGGATCCAGCGGGCGGTCCTCGACCGCGCGGAAAAACTCCTGCAGATAGCGGTCTTCCTCCGGGTTCATGGGCGGATCGTAGCTGAGAGCTTCAGTTGTGCCCGCACGAAATCGGGCGCGCGCAGGACCGGTCGGCGCTCGAGCTCGACGGGACCGCGAGGGAAGACGATTCTAGGCGGCCTCGGAAAGCCCTTCGACAGGAGCGCTCGCCGCCCCCGCCGCCGGAACATGGCTCATCGCATGCTCCGCCAGCGCGGTAATAGTCAGCGAAGGATTCACCCCCACATTCGCAGGCACCGCCGCCCCGTCGCAAACAAGCAGGTTCTGATACCCGAAAACGCGCTGGTGGACGTCGACCACCCCGCGCTCGGGGTCGGGCGCGATCACCGCCCCGCCGAGGATGTGCGCGGTGGTGGGGATGTTGAACAGCGCCTCGGTGAGCGAGCTCTGGGCGATCCCGCCGGTGCGCTTGGCGAACCATTCGGCGGCCCAGTTCGCGTGTGGGATGAACGTCGGGATCGGGCGCTCGGGGTCCTGCTCGGTCTTCAGCCAGGACGTGCCGAACGGTCCTTTGTGCAGGCGCAGCGCGATCGCGTTGTCGAGCGTCTGCATCACGAGGATGATGATCGTGCGCCGCGACCAGTGCTTGGGGAACAGCACCTGCGCGACGCGCTTGGGGTGGCGCAGGCTCTGTGCGATCAGCTTCAGCGGGCGCGTCACGCGCGTGCCGTCGCCGACGAGCAGCGTGTTCAGACGGTGCATCGAGTCGCCGTCGTCGCCGTAGGTGACGGTCTCGATGTGCGTGTGCGGGTCCGGGTAGATGGAGGAGGTGATGGCCACGCGCTTGATCAGGTCGTCGGGGTAGTCCTCTGGGACCGTGACCGCGAGGATCGACTCGGAGTTCGTGCGCACGAGCTCGCCCAGGCGCGCGGAGATGCGCGGCAGCGAGCCTTTCATGCGGCATTGCGCCAGCAGCCTGTTGGTGCCGAGCGGTCCTGCGGAGACGACGACGCCGCGCGCGCGCTGCACGCGCCGTTCCTTGTTCAGCCACGCGCCCGAGCGCACGCTTTCGACCTCGTAGCCGTCGCTGCCGTCGGCGGCGCCCAGCGGGCGCACGTCGACGACGGTGCGCTCGGGCATCACGCGCGCGCCGCGCTTCTCGGCGAGGTACAGGTAGTTCTTCACGAGCGTGTTCTTGGCGCCGTGCTGGCAGCCGACCATGCAGCGCCCGCACAGGTGGCAGCCGGTGCGCTCGGGTCCCTCGCCGTCGAAGAACGGGTCGGGCACCGTCCTGCCCGCCTCGCCGAAGTAGATGCCGACGGGCGTGTGTTTGTAGGTGTCGCCCACGCCCAGCTCTTCGCCGAGCTCGCGCAGCAGCTGGTCGGCGGGGTCGTCGTGCGGGTTTTCGACGACGCCGAGCATGCGCTGCGCTTCGGCGTAGTGGGGCGCGAGCGCCGTGTCCCAGTCCTGCATGTCCGCCCACTGACGGTCCTCGAAGAACTTCTTCGGCGGCACGTACAGCGTGCACGCGTAGCCGAGGCTGCCGCCGCCGACGCCGCAGCCGGAGACGACCGACACGTCCTTGAAGGTCGTGAGCCGGAAGATCCCCTTCATGCCCAGGCGCGGGTTCCAGAAGTAGCGCTTGAGGTCCGCGGTCGAGCTCGGGAACTCGTGGTCGGCGAAGCGCCGACCGCACTCGAGCACGCCGACCGAATAGCCCTTCTCCGACAGGCGCAGCGCCGAGACGCTGCCGCCGAAGCCCGAGCCTACGACCAGCCAGTCGAAGTCGAATCTGTTTTGGGATGCGTCCACGCCTGTCCTCCGTCGCTTGGGGGAACTGATCTTAGTCGCTGGCTGGCCGTACAGCCAAACCCGCCTGGCTCGTACAGCCAAACCCGCCCGGCTCGTGCAGCCAAACCCGCGCGGCTGGCGCGTCGGCCTATTTTTTGAACTTGTGCTTCACGAATTTCACCGAGCCCGACCACGTGTATTCCTGCTGGCACGTGTTCCCGCCGCCGCTGCCGCAGTCCGAGGAGACTTCCTCGGCAGGGCCCATGGACACTTGCTTGGTGACGCTCCCGTGCTTGAGATCGCTCGGCGAGAGCTGGATCTTGGCGGTCAGCGGGTGCACGTCCGGCAGGCCCGGGTCGGTGTGCTTGTAGCCGACGCCGGCGAAGCTTTCGATGATGTCGTGCCAGTAGTTTTCGGGGTCGCACGCGAGGACGCCGTCGCCGGCGCCGGAGGTCGTTTCGTAGCCTTCGAGCGCGATGATGTTGAAGATCACGCCCTTGCCGCCGGCCGGGCGTTTGACGGTGACCGAGCCGCCGCCTGCTCCGTCCGCGCTCTTGGGGAGCCCGAGCGTGCCGCTGTTGGAGCAGTCCTCGTCTTCGCTGCCGGTGTTGGTGATCGACCAGTTGCCGTCGCCGTCCTGCCCGAGGCCATAGGCGGGGAAGCCCGACGCCTCCAGTGGGCTGCTGGCCTTGGTGGGGATCAGCACCTCGGGATAGCGCGTCGTCCACGTCCAGCTGGCTTCTTCCTTGAGCATGCCGCCGCCTTCGCTGGTGAGCGTGCGGTGGTAGCTGCCCTTGCCGCTGAATGTGACCGCGTACTCGTAGAAGGGCTGGAAGGAGAGCGCGCCGGCGGTGGCGGCCAGGAGCGAGGAGCCGAGCACAGCCAGAGACATCGACACCAGCAGCGCGCCGCACACCGAACGCCGCCGCCGCAACCCGATAACGCCCATGATCGCCCCCGATCTCGAAGATTCGCCGGCGCGCCGATACGCGCGCGGCGCGAGCCTACCAGCGCGTCCGGGGAGCGCGCCTCACGTGCGCGTATACGCTCGCAGCGGGTCGATTCGATCCCGCTCGCATACCAGCGCTATATTCCGTGAAGTAATGGCGGCGGAGAGGCTCAGGAGCAGGCCGTGCGGCGGCCGGTACGCGGACATCGTGCAGTCGATTGGGCACACGCCGCTGGTGGAGCTCTCGCGCCTGTCGCCCAAGCCGGGCGTGCGCATCTGGGCGAAGCTCGAGTCGCGCAACCCGACCGGCTCGGTCAAGGATCGCGTGGCGCGCGCTCTGATCGAGGACGCGGAGGAGAAGGGCGCGATCGGTCCCGGTCAGACGATCCTCGAACCGACGTCCGGCAACACGGGCATCTCGCTGGCGATGATCTGCTCGCGCAAGGGCTACCGGCTGAAGGTGGTGATGCCCGAGAACGTGACGCCCGAGCGTACGCAGCTGCTGCGGATGTACGGCGCGGAGATCGTGTACTCGCCGGGCGACCAGGGCTCCAACGGGGCGGTCGCGATGGCGCTGGAGATGGCCGCCGAAGACCCGTCCTGCTACATGCCCTACCAGTACGGCAACCCGGCCAACCCGAACGCCCACTACAACGGCACGGCGCTGGAGATCCTCGAAGAGCTCGACGAGGTGAGCGCGTTCGTCGCCGGCCTCGGCACCGGCGGCACGCTGATGGGCAACGGGCGGCGGCTGAAGGAGGCGCTGGGCGACGCGGTGAAGATCGTCGCCGCCGAGCCGATGCAGGGCGAGCCGGTGCAGGGCCTGCGCTCGCTCGACGACGGCTTCATCCCGCCGATCATCGACATCTCGCTGCTCGACCGCAAGATCTTCGTGACCAACCGCGACGCGATCGTTTGGACGCGCAAGCTGCTCGACCAGGAGGGCGTGTTCGCGGGCGTTTCCAGCGGCGCGATCGCGAGCATCGCGGTGCGGATCGCGGGCGAGCTTGACGAGGGCAACGTCGTGTTCGTGGTCGCCGACGACGGCTGGAAGTATCTGTCGAGCGGCATCTACACGCTGCCGGTCGACGAGATCGAGAACCTCGACTCGACCGTCTGGTGGTAGGCGCCCGCGCGAGCAGCGGCGCGGCAGGCGAATGCAGGTGAGGCGGAAGTGAGGATCTCCGGCGAGCTGCTCGACGAGCTGGTGGCGCACGCGCTCGAGGACCCCGGCAACGAGGTCTGCGGCGTGGTCGCCGTCGAGGTCGAGAGCGAGAGCGCGAACGGGGAGCGGGGCGCCGGCGGCGAACGGGATGCGAGCGCGGTGCGCGTGCTGCGCGCCACGAACGTCCACGCGAGCCCGTTGAAGTTCGAGATCGATCCGAAGGAGCTGCTCGACCTGTACCTGGGGATCGAGGCCGGCGGGCACGAGCTCGGCGCGATCTACCACTCGCACGTGCGCAGCCGCCCGTACCCGTCGCAGACGGACATCAACTTCGCCGCCAACTGGCCGGGCGTCGAGTGGATCATCGTCGGCCTCGCCGGCGAGGGCGAGCCGGAGGTGCGCTCCTACCTGATCGACGGCGGCGAGGTCCGGGAGGTCCCGCTCGAGGTGCGCTGATGGCGGTGGATGAGATCGTCTGTCCCTCCTGCGGGCGCGGGCACCCGCCCAGCGATCGCTTCTGCGAGGCGTGCGGGATGCCGCTGGTGCACTCGGAGGGCAGCGAGCACGTGGCCAGCGAGCGCCAGCGGACGGCGCGCAAGATCAAGCCCCAGTACGCCGAGGGGCCGCTGGTGAAGGTCGCTCACGCGGCGAGCCAGGGGGAGGCGGACATGATCACGGGCCTGCTGCTGGAGGAGGGCATCCCGAGCGTGCTGCGCCACGCCCTCGGCTTCGACCTGCCCGACCCGGCGGTCGGCCCGCGCGACGTGCTCGTCCCCGAGTCAGGAGCCGAGGTCGCTCGCGAAGCGTTGCAGTGGGACAGACCTGTCTAGACCAAAACCGGCTGGCCGGCTGCTTCGGCCGTGATCGCGCGGATCTCCTCGGAGGCGCGCTCGAACTCGGCGTCGGAGAGCACGGGCGTGCCCTCGAAGGGGAGTTCGCGTTGGAGCTCGATCCAGGCGCCGGGGCCGGTGTACTCGTCCTTGACCTTGACGGTGACCGGCCGCGGGATGCGGTAGGTGCGCAGCAGCAGCACGTGCAGTGGCTGGCGCCCGCGCCAGCCGAGGCGCTTTTCGGCGTAGTCGGGCGTCCACACGTAGAACGGCGAGAGCGCGTCCACGCAGCGCGGGTCGACGATCGTGAAGTGGTCGGTGACTTCAGCCCACGCGCGGATGCGCACGCGGTCGGGCTGCTGCAGCGGCGCGCCGGAGATGAAGGTATGCAGCGGCGGCTCGCCGTCGCTCCAGACGCCCTCCTCGAGCGCGCGGCGCAGCTCGGGCTGGTGGGACTCGCGCACGAGGTCGCCCGGCTGGTGCTCGAAGGTGGGGTAGAGGAAGAAGCGCTCGTGGGCGAGCTTCAGCGGCTTGCCGTCGGACGGCAGGACGCCCTTGCGGAGAGTGAGGAGCTGCTCGCCTTCCGCCAAGGCGCGGACGGTGACAGCCCATTCTTTGAAAGCAATTGGCATGGAACGAGAAACGAACGAGATGAGAGGGAAACGTCAGGACTGAAATCCGCGCATCGCCCGCAAAGAGCGACGCACGATCCGTTAAAGATACGAAACCTGGGCGAAAATCCCAAATCGCCTGCAAATCAGCAGGTTTTTAGACGATTTTTGGTCGCCTGGCCAACTTTTTCGTGTCTCCGACTGCGCTCACAGGCGCCGGCCGGCGAATCCCTCGGCGGCCTCGATGATGGCCGCGTAGTCTTGCTCGGCGTGGCCGCGGGCGATCGTCGCGGCGAGCATGTCGCGCGCGTGGCCGCCCGACGGGAAGGGCACGCCGGCGCTCTCGGCCTCCTGCAGGCACAGGCGCACGTCCTTGAGCATGTGCGCGGCCTTGAACAGCGGCGTGTAGTCGTGCTCGCGCATGGGTCCCGACTTCAGCGCCAGCTGCGCGGACGCGCCGGAGCCGGCGGAGGTGATCTGCACGAACGCGTCGAGGTCGACGCCGGTGGCGCGGGCGAGCAGCAGCGCCTCGGCGACGGCGGCGGCGTTGGCGGCGCCGAGCGTGTTGTTGATCAGCTTGAGCATCTGGCCCTGGCCGAGCTCGCCGACGTGGACGATCAGCTCGCCCATCGCGTCGAGCAGCGGGCGCACGCGCAGGAACTCGTCGTGCGCGCCGCCGACCATGATCGTCAGCGTGCCGGCCTCGGCGCGCGGCGAGGATCCCGTCACGGGCGCATCGAGCATCGCCACGCCGCGCTCCGCGAGGGCGCCCGCGACGCGGCGTGCGTCGACGGGGCCGATCGTGGACATGTCCATGCACAGCAGCCCGGGGCGCGCGGCCTCGATCGCGCCGTGCTCGCCAAGCAGCACCGATGCGACCTGCTCGCCGTCGACGACCATGCTCACGACCACGTCGCAGCGCTCGGCCACCTCGGCGGGGGTGGCGTGCGCGCTGGCGCCGTGCTCCGCGGCCCAGCGCTCGGCCTTGCCGGGGGTGTGCGTCCAGACGGCGAGCGGGAAGCCGGCGCGCGCGAGGTTGGCGGCCATGCGCGAGCCCATGATCCCGAGGCCGAGGAAGCCGACGGGTCCGGGAGCGGCGGGGGTGGCGCTCGAGCTCTCAGGCATGTCCGAATCCTCCCCCACCGGGCGTTTCGATGCGCAGCCGCTGGCCGGGGAGCAGCTTGCCGGTGTTCTTGGCCGCCAGCGGCTGCCCGTCGAGCGTGTCGCGTCCGCACGCGCCCGGCTGCCCGCCGTCGGCGCCGCGCGGCGGGTGGCGCCGGCGCTCGGCGATCAGCGAGAAGGTCATCTCGGCGAGCGCTTCGAGCTCGCGCACGACGCCGTCGCCGCCGCGATGGCGCCCCGCGCCGCCGGAGCCGCGGCGCAGCGCGTACTCGCGCACGCGCAGCGGGAATTCGCGCTCGAGCGCCTCGATCGGCGTGTTGAGGGTGTTGCTCATGGCGACGTGCACCGCGCTCGGGCCGTCGGCGTCGGGACACGCGCCCTGGCCGCCGCCGAGCGTCTCGTAGTAGGAGAAGTCCGATGCGCCGAGGGTGAGGTTGTTCATCGTGCCCTGGCCCTGGGCGCGCCCGAAGGCGGCGAGCACGAGGTCGGCCACGCGCGAGGAGGTCTCGACGTTGCCGGCGGCGACCGCGGCGCCCGGGCGGGCGTTGAGCAGGCAGCCGTGCGGGGCGCGCACGTCGATCGGGCGGTAGGCGCCGGCGGTGGGCGGGATGTCGGGGTCGGTGAGCACGCGCACCGCGAACAGGCACGCCGAGCGGGTGACGGCGAGCGGGCAGTTGAGGTTGCCGTCGTGCTGGGCGGCGCTGCCGGAGAAGTCCAGCAGCAGCCGCTCGCCGTCGAGCACCGCGCGCAGGCGCAGCACCAGATCGCCGTCGACCGCCTCGAGCACGTCCTCGGCCCGGCGCTCGCCGTCCGCGAGCGCGGCCAGGCACGCGCGGGTGCGCCGCTCGGAGTAGTCGAGCACCGCGTCCGTGGCCTCGCGCAGGCGCTCGACGCCCACGCGGCCGGCGATCGCGGTCAGCCGCAGCGCGCCGATGCGGTTGGCGGCGAGCTGCGCGCGCAGGTCGGCCCTGCGCTCGTGCGGCTGGCGCATGCGCGCGACGAGCTGCTCGAGCGTGCGCTCGTCCAGCGGCCGCGGGGAGATGACGACGCCCTCGTCCTGCAGGCGGTGGCTGTCGGCAGGCATCGAGCCGGGCACGCGCGCGCCGACGTCGGCGTGGTGGGCGCGGCTGGCGGCGAAGCCGAGCAGCTGCGCGCCCGCGAACACGGGCGTGACGACGGTGATGTCGGGCAGGTGCGTGCCGCCGGCGAACGGGTCGTTGAGGATCCACGAGACCCCTGGCGCGTGCCGCTCGTCGAGCACGGCGCCGACGGCGGCGGGCATGGCGCCGAGGTGCACGGGGATGTGCTCGGCCTGCATGACCATCTGCCCGGCTGCGTCGAACAGCGCGGTCGAGGCGTCGCGGCGCTCCTTGATGTTGGAGGAGTGCGCCGAGCGGATCAGCACGACGCCCATCTCTTCGCAGGCCGCGCGCAGCCCGCCGGCGAGCACCTGCAGCTCGATCGGGTCGAGCGCGCTCACGCTGTGCTCCTCAGGTGCATGGTCCCCTGCGCGTCGACCTCGCCGGACCAGCCGGGCGGGACGAGCAGCGTCGCCTCGGGCAGCGCGCACAGGGCCGGGCCGGCGACGTGGGTGCCGGGGGCGAGCTCGCCCAGCAGGATCTGACTCGCGGTGGGCTGGCCGTCGAAGACGATCGTGCCGGACTGCGCGGGCGCCGCCGCGGCGCTCGTCGCCTGCAGCGCGAGCACTGGCGAGGGGCCCCAGACGGACACGCGGATGTTGACCAGCTCGAGCTCCGCGTCGTCGTCGCGGTAGCCGTAGCGCTGCTCGTGCGCGTGCGCAAAGGCCGCGCGCAGCCCCTCGGGGTCGAGGCCAGCCGATCCGCCCGCGCCGGCCTCGTGCACCCCCGGTGTGCCTCGCGATGCCTCCGGCTCGAGCTCCTCGTCGATGGGCAGCTCGAACGCCTGGCCGCGATAGCGCAGCTCGTGGCGCACGCGCACGCGCGCTGCGGGGTTCGCGAGCGCGGCGCGGGCCTCGGCGACGAGCGCGTCGCGCTCGTGCGAGAGCAGCTGCGCGGACAGGGGGCGCCCGCCGGCGGCGCCGAGCATGACCGTGCGCGCGGCGTCGCGCCGCGGGGCGGCGGCGGCGAGGCCGAGCGCGCAGAGAACGCCGGAGGCGCGCGGGCAGAGCACGCGCGAGATGCCGAGCTCGCGCGCGAGCGCGGCCGCGTGCAGCGGGCCGGCGCCGCCGAACGGCATCAGCGCGAGGCCGCGCGGGTCGATGCCGCGGGCGACGCTCATCACGCGCAGGGCGCCCAGCATCTCCGCCTCGGCGACGCGCACGATCCCCTCGGCGCAGGCGATCGGCTCGAGGCCGAGCTCGCGCGCGAGGGTCGAGACGGCGCGCTCGGCGGCGCCCCTGTCGAGCGACAGCCCGCCCGCGAGCGGCGAGTCCTCGAGCAGCCGTCCGAGCAGCAGGTTGGCGTCGGTGACGGTCGCGTCCTGTCCGCCGCGCCCGTAGCAGGCGGGTCCGGGGTCGGCGCCCGCCGAGGCCGGCCCCACGCGCAGCGCGCCGCCGGGGTCGCGCCAGGCGATCGAGCCGCCGCCGGCGCCGACGGTGTGGATGTCGAGCGCGGGCAGCGACAGCGGCCGGCCCGCGACCGTGCGCGCGGGCGTCTCTGGAACCTGTCCATCGTCGATCAGGCAGACGTCGCAGGAGGTGCCGCCCATGTCGAAGCAGAGCACGTCGGCCTCGTGCGCGAGCTGCGCGAGCGCCTGTGCGCCGCCGACGCCGCCGGCGGGACCGGAGAGCACGGTGAGCGCGGCGTGCGCGCCGGCGTTGGCGGCGTCGGTGAGGCCGCCGGAGGACTGCATGATCTGCGGCTCGCAGACGCCGAGCGCGCGCGCATCGCCGGACAGCCGGTCGAGGTAGCCGGAGAGCAGGGGGGAGAGGGCGGCGTCGAGCACGGTCGTGGCGGTGCGTTCGTACTCGCGAAACGTGCCCACGAGCTCGTAGGAGAGCGACACGTGGGCCTCGGGCAGCAGCTCGGCGAGCAGCGCGGCGAGCAGCCGCTCGTGCGCGGGATCGGCGTAGGAGTGGAGCAGCGACACGGCCACCGCCTCCGGCTCTGAGTCGGCGAGCTCCCCGATCAGCTTGCGGGCGGCGGCGGGGTCGAGCGCCTGTATCGGCCCGTCGGGCCCCATGCGCTCGGGCACCGCGAAGCGCAGCTGCGCCGGCACGAGCGGCGCGGGCGCTGACTCGCACAGCCGGTACAGGTGGGGGCGGTTCTGGCGGGCGAGCTCGATGACGTCGGTGAAGCCGGCGGTGGCGAGCAGCGCTGTGCGCGCGGTGCGGCCCTCGAGCAGCGCGTTGGTGGCGACGGTCATGCCGTGCGCGAAGCGCTCGACGTCCCCGGCGCGCGCACCGGCGCGCGCGAGCACCCGGCGCACCGCGTCGAGCACCGCGATGGACTCCTCGGAGGGCGTCGAGGGAACCTTCGCGGTGTGGACGGCGCCGTGCTCGTCGAGCAGCACGGCGTCGGTGAAGGTGCCGCCGACGTCAACGCCCAGGAGCATGCCTGGGAGCGTACGTCAGCTTGGCGCGACGGCAGGCTCGACCGTGCGCGGGCAAGCCGGCTACGCGGCGGCGAGCTCGCGGTTCTCGGTGTCGGCGAGGTGCTGGTGGGAGGGGCAGTAGCCGTTGTGGGGCAGCGGCGTGCGCTGGCAGGCGGAGCCCTTGCGAGTGGTGGCGCGGCACTGCGGCGGCGCGCCGCTGACGGCGGTGTAGCCCTCGTGGGGGTGTTCGGCGAGGAACAGCTGGGCGTAGCCGATGTAGCGGGTGATCACCCTGTGGACGTGGCTCTGGGCGGACATGGGGAAGTGGTTGCGAACGTCGAGGAACAGCGTGCGCGCGGGATGCGCGAAGTGGTGGCGGTCGGTGGCCAGGCGCGTGATCACCTGCTCGCACGCGCGCAGCACGGCGGCGTGGTTGCTGGTCGCGGGCGCGCCAGGTGGTGGAGCCTGGATCCGGGGAGCGAGCTCCCTGTAGATGGCTCTGCTGAACTGGTACATGTGACTGCTCCTCGCCCTCTTTCGCTCGTTCCCGATGGTCAGAGAGCACACCCGCCTGTTCCTGGAGACTCCGTCGCCTCCGGAACCTTCCCCGGCTACTAACACGGTTGCAAACGGAATGGAGCGCGAGATAAAGATCGCGCGCAAAATTCTTATTTATCGATGGGAGGCCTCAGCGAGGGGGAGCGCTCAGCGCCACGTCTCCCAGGAGATCTCGTCCTCGCCGGCGACGAGCGCGTGGCGGTGGTCGAGCGCGGGGTCGCGCTCGGGATGGTCGGCGCGCAGGTGCGCGCCCCGGCTCTCGGTGCGCGCGAGCGCGCACCTGGCGATCGTGCGGGCGAGCGGGTGCGGGTCCTCGAGCAGGCGGTTGAGGCCCTCGGGGGTACGCACGACGCCGGCGTCGCGCCACAGCGCCTCGCGCGTGGCGCGCTCGGCGCTCGCGGGCGCCGGGAGCTCGCGCAGGCGCGCGAGCTCCGACTCGCTGGGCGCGGGGAGCTCGTGCGCGGGCCGCGACAGCGCGTCGGCGACGGCGCGTCGGGCGAACACGAAGCACTCGCTGAGCGAGTTGGAGGCGAGCCGGTTGGCGCCGTGCAGGCCCGTGCACGAGGACTCGCCGACGGCGTACAGGCCGGGCAGCGTGGAGCGCCCGTCGAGGTCGGTGACGATGCCGCCCATCATGTAGTGGGCGGCGGGGGCGACGGGGATCAGCTCGCGCGTGGGGTCGAGGCCGGCGTCGCGCAGCGACGCGACGACGTTGGGGAAGTGCGCGGGGTCGATCGCGCGCATGTCGAGGCCGACCGACCGCTGCCCGGTGCGCTCGAGCAGCGCCTGGATCGCGCGCGAGACCTCGTCGCGGGGAGCGAGCTCGTCGACGAAGCGCTCGCCGGAGGCGTCGTGCAGGGTGGCGCCCTCGCCGCGGATCGCCTCGGTCACGAGGAATCCCTCGCGCCCGGGAATCCCGATCACGGCCGTGGGGTGGAACTGCAGCAGCTCTAGGTCCGCGAGCGTTGCGCCGGCGGCGTGGGCGAGCAGCATGCCGATGCCCTGCGAGCCGGGTGGGTTGGTCGTGCGCGCCCACAGCGCGGCGGCGCCGCCGGTGGCGATCACCACGGCGCGCGCGCCGATCGCGCGGCCGTCGTCGCAGACCACGCCGCGGCAGCGGCGGCCGTCAGGGCCGTCGTCGGTCCACAGCGCCTGGGCGCGGGCGCCCTCGAAGACGGCGATCCGCGGCTCTTCGGCGGCGAGCGCGGAGAGCTGGCGGACGACCCGCCGGCCGGTGGCGCTGCCGCCGGCGTGCACGACGCGCCTGACCGAGTGGCCGCCCTCGAGGCCGAGGGCGAGGTGCCCGAAGCGGTCGGCGTCGAAGCGGACGCCGAGGGCCTGCAGGTCGCGGACGCGTTCGGGGGCCTCGCGCACGAGCGTTTCGGCGGCGCTGCGGCGCACAAGCGCGCGCCCGGCGAGCTCGGTGTCGCGCAGGTGCAGCTCGAAGCTGTCGTCGGCCGCGAGCGCCGCCGCGAGCCCTCCCTGCGCCCAGTAGCTGGCCGTCTGCGCCAGCGGCGTGGCGGAGATAAGCACGACGTTGGCCCGCTCGCGCGCGGCGCACAGCGCGGCATACAGGCCGGCCGCGCCCGCGCCCACCACGGCTACGTCGGCCTGGTGGTTCCCTGCCGAAGGGCGGACGGGCATCGCGCGAACGCTATCTGGCCGGGCGCTCGGCGCCGCTCCCGGGCCGTCGCGGATGGTCCTCGGGGTCGCTACCCGGTTCCTGCGGCGGAGGTTTCCCCGCGCTTTCGCAGCAGTTCTTCGATTCTTTTACCGAGGCCGAGCCTGCGTTTTTTCTTTGCTTTCGCTTTGCCGGCCGGCGGGGTGGCGGGGCTCGTGGAGCCGGTCGCGGTCGTCGTCGCGGTCGACGTGGTCGCGGGCGTGCTCGCCTGCGCGGTGCTCGTCGCGGTGCTGGCTGTCGTGGTCGCCGCCGAGGTGCCGGCTCCCGGGAGGATGGCGCTCTGGGTGGTCGTGGCGGGAGCGGCTGCGGCGGTGGTGACGGTCCGCGTGGTCGTCGGCGCGGGCGAGTCGGACGTGGCTGCGAGCTTGACGAGCGCGGCAGCGAGCACGCCGAGCGACAGCGCGATCACGACCGCGAGCGTGCCGATCAGGCCCTTCCAGCGGGGAGAGGCCGCAAGGCGCGTGCGAGCGGCGGCACCGCAGTGCAGGCACCACTCCTGCTCGGGGTGCAGCGGCGCGCCGCACAGGGGGCATGCCTCACCGGATGGCGGCTGCGCAGGCGCGGCGGCTGGTGCGCCGGCGCCGACAGGCGGCGGAGCGGCGACGCTCACGAGCCGGGGACAGGGGGATGGAGGATCTCGGTGGCTTCTTCGTCCGCGGTCGATGCCGCGGGTGCCGGCGTAAGCGGCGACCGGCCGCCGGTTTCGGCGTTCGCGGGCGGGGTCGGGGAGCGTCCGGCCGGAGCCGCGCTCGCCGGCTGCGGCGCACCCGTCGCGGCGGGCGGATGCGCGGGGACAGGCGCGTGCGCCGGCTCGGGCTGGGCGGTCGCCGCGGCGACCGATGTGGACGCGGGCGCGGCGTGCGCCACAGGGGCCGCTGGAGACGGCGAGGAGGGCGCCGCCGCGGGCGGGGATGGCTGGCTCGGCGGTGCGGACACGGGCTGCGCCGCCGCCGCGCCCCCGATCGGCAGATCGACGTGGCGACCCATCGACAGTCCGCAGTTGGGGCAGAAGTTGTCTTCGCTGCCGTGGATGGCGGCGCAGCGGGGGCAGGCGGTGATGCCGGCCTCGCGCAGGACGGTGAGCGCCCGGCGCTCGCCGAGCGCGCCTTCGATCGCGCGCAGCTCGGTGTCGATCTGCGTGAGCGTGCTCAGCTTGGCGAGCACGAGCGCGTCGTTGCGCGCTCCGAACCTGTGCAGGTTGAAGACCAGGCCGCCGAGGTCGCGGTAGGCGAGCTCGCGCGCCTTGCGCAGGAAGCGCGCGCGGCGACGTGCGCGACCGCGGGACTGGAAGCCGGGGTGCTCGGGCGCGGAGCCGGTCGGCTCGGTCGTGGGCGGGGCGTCCGCGGGCGGGGCGGGCGCGCCAGTGGACTCGGGTGCGCTCTCGCCCTGCGCCTGCGCGGGAGCGTCGGTGGGGATGGTGCCTGATATCTGATTCACGCCCGATTCATGCTACCCGCACCGTTACCCCGATTGCGCAAGCGCATCACGCCATGCGCCGGCCAAGCGCGCGGCCATCGCCGCCGCCGAGAAGCGGTTGGCGCTCGCGCGGCCGTCGACCCGCGGGTCGGGCTCGCGCAGGTGCGCTTCGAGTGCGCCGAGCCAGCGCTCGAGCTCGAACGGCGCGCACAGCGTGCCGGGGACCCGCTCGAGCGCGTCGCGGTGGATGCCGACGGGCGTGGCGAGCACGGGCACGTCGCAGGCGAGCGCCTCCAGCACGGCCAGCCCGAAGCCCTCGCGCTCTGACGGCACGAGCACGGCGTTGGCGGCGTTGACCCACAGCGGCACGCGCTCGGGCTCGACGGCGCCGAGCGCCAACAGCTGCACGCCCGCGGCCTGGGCGAGCGCGAGCGCGCGGTCGTGGCGCTTCTCCGCGCGCGCGGGGTCGGCGGCGAACAGCAGGTACGGCCGCGCGGGATCCAGGCCGAGCTCCGCCCGCGCCTGCGCGCGGGGTATCGGGTGGAAGCGCTCGAGGTCGACGCCGCAGGGCAGCACCTGCGCGCGGCGCCGCGCCGCTCGCCCGGGCAGTTCCTGCGCGAGCGACTCAGACACGGCGGCGAGCAGATCGATCAGCGGCAGCACGGCGGCTGTGGCCACGCGCGTGCGCGGATGGCGGACGTCGGTTCCGTGCACGGTGAGCGCGCGCACGCGCGCTGGAACGGCGAGCGCGGGCCAGGCGGTCAGGCCGAAGTGCGCGTGCACGACGTCGTAGCGCTCGCGGGAGCGCCCGGCGTAGCGGCGGCGCAGCGCGCGCGCGGCGCCGGCGAGCGCTCGCGCCCCGGGCGCGAACTCGTGCAGCTCGACGTCGAGCCCGTCGAGCCGGCGCAGCGCGGCGACCTGGTCGCGGACGAAGCGCCCGCGCTCGGGATGGGCGGCGTCGGGGAGCATGTTGGAGACCACCAGCGCGCGCAAGACTCCCCGACCGTAGCGCTCTGGAATGATGGCGCGCGTGCAAGGCGGGACAACTGAGCGCAGCTACGGCCGCGGACCGGACGGACTGCGCCCGATGACGATCGAGCCGGGGTTCGTGCGCACGGCGACCGGCTCGGCGCTGATCTCGGCCGGCGAGACGCGCGTGATCTGCACGGCCTCCGCGCAGGAGGGCGTGCCGCGCTGGATGACCGGGCGCGGCAGCGGCTGGCTGACGGCGGAGTACGGGATGCTGCCGGCGTCGACGGGCGAGCGCAAGCAGCGCGACGCGACGCGCGGACGCCAGGACGGGCGCACGATCGAGATCCAGCGCCTGATCGGGCGCTCGCTGCGCGTGGTCGTCGATTTCAAGGCGCTGGGCGAAAGGACGGTTTATCTCGACTGCGACGTGCTGCAGGCCGACGGCGGCACCCGCTGTGCGTCGATCACCGGCGCGTACGTGGCGCTTGCGCTGGCGTGCGCGCGGCTGCAGCAGGAGGGCCGGCTCGAGCGCACGCCGCTGACCGGCTCGGTCGCGGCGGTCTCGTGCGGGATGCTCGGCGGGGCGGCGCTGCTGGACCTGGACTACGCCGAGGACTCGACGGCGGAGGTCGACGCGAACGTGGTGATGACCGACGGCGGCGGCCTGGTGGAGGTGCAGGCGACGGCCGAGCGCACGCCGCTGTCGCGGGCGCACCTGGACGAGCTGCTGGCGCTGGCGGCGGCGGGCATCGAGCTCCTGCGCGCCGCGCAGGAGCAGGCGATCGCAGCGGCGCCTTGAAGCTGCTGCTGGCGACGCACAACGAGCACAAGCGCCGCGAGCTCGAGCGCCTGTTCGAAGCGGCCGACGGCGGCGGCTGGCAGATCGACGCGCTGCCCGACGCGGTGGTGCTGCCGCCGGAGGACGGCGAGACGTTCGCCGAGAACGCGCTCGGCAAGGCGCGCGCCGCGGCCACGGCCACGGGCAGGGTGAGCATCGCCGATGACTCCGGCATCGCCGCGGCGGCGCTCGGCGGGGCGCCGGGCGTGCGCTCGGCGCGCTACGCGGGCGAGCATGCCACGGACGCCGAGAACCTCGAGAAGCTGCTGCGCGAGGCGCCGGCGGGCAGCGCGCTCGAGTACGTGTGCGCGATCGCGTACGTGGATCCGGCAGGCGGCGTGGAGCGCGTGTTCGAGGGTCGCTGCGGCGGGCGGCTGGCGCAGCGGCCGCGGGGCGAGGGCGGGTTCGGCTATGACCCGGCGTTCCTGCCCGACGACGGCCCGCCCGGGGAGGCGGGCGCGCCGGTGGCGACGATGGCGGAGCTGTCGGCCGCGCAGAAGGACGCGATCAGCCACCGCGGCCGCGCCGCGCGGGCGCTGCTCGACTGGCTCAGAGGAGATTGATCGCGGCCGACGCGGCGACGGCCACGCCGAGCCCCGCGTAGCCGTCGTATCCGGAGAGCGCGAGCAGCAGCGCGGTGACCAGCGCGACGAGCACGGTCACCAGCCATGCGATGCGGGTGATCGCCATCGGCGTATTCTTGCCGATGCGCCTGTCCGCACGCACTGTTAGCTTCGTTACAACGGTTACAACGGTTTCACGAACGAGGAGGGCGAAGTGACAAAGTCCGAGCTGGTCGACCAGGTGGCCGATCGCGCCGATCTGACCAAGCAGGATGCGGCGCGCGCCGTGGACGCGGTGCTGGCGACGGTGGAGGACGCGCTGCGCCGAGGCAGCGAGGTGTCGGTGTCGGGGTTCGGCAAGTTCCACGTGAGCGAGCGCGGCGCGCGCGTGGGCGTGAACCCGCGCACCGGCGAGCGCATCCAGATCGCGGCGTCGCGGGTGCCGCGCTTCACCGCGGGCAGCGGTCTGAAGAGCGCGGTGAAGGGGCGCTGAGCCCGGCGCGATCCTTCGGCGACATCCTGGCCGCGCGCGTGGCCGAGCGCGAGTCGCAGATCGTGCTCGGCGTGGACCCGGATCCAGGGGCGCTGTGGCCGGGCGTTGGCACAGAGCAGGCGCCGGCGGACGCGAACCCGGCGCAGGCTGCGGCGGCTGCGGTCCTGGCGCACTGCCGCGCACTGCTCGATGCGACCGCCGATGCGTGCGTGGCGGTCAAGCCGCAGCTCGCGCGCTTCGAGGCGCTCGGCGCCGCCGGCTGGGCGGCGCTCGAAGCGGTGGCGGCGCACGCGCGCGGGCTGGGGCTGCTGGTGATCGCGGACGGCAAGCGCGGCGACATCGACGTGACCGCGCGGGCGTACGCGGCCGCGCTGATCGGCGGCCTGGACACGCCGTTCGGCCGGATCGAGGGGCTCGGCGCGGATCTGACGACGGTCAACCCGCTGATGGGCAGGGACGCGGTCGAGCCGTTCGTCTCCGCGGCGCGGGGCGCGGGCACGGGGGTGCTGGTGCTCGTGCGTACGTCCAATCCCGGCGCGGCGGACATCGAGGATCTGCGGCTGGCGGACTCGGGAACGGTGTGGGAGCGGATCGCGGCGCTCGTGGACGAGCTCGGCGAGCCCGGTGTGGGCGATGCGGGCCTCAGCGACGTGGGTGCGGTGATCGGCGCGACCGAGCCTGGGCATCTCGAGCGGGCGCGGGAGCTGATGCCGAGCGCCACCTTCCTGCTGCCGGGGGTGGGCGCGCAGGGCGGGCGCGTGGAGGACCTGGCGGCGGCGTTCGCGCCCGGACGCGCCGGCGGCCTGGTGTCGGCCTCGCGCAGCGTCGCGGGCGCCCATCTGACGCGCGGCGGAGAGCCGGCGGCGGCGGCGCGGGCCGAGGCGGAGCGCCTGCGCGAGACGGCGTGGGAGCTTTCCGCTCGGGTCCTGCAGGCGCGCTAGCAGCGGCCGCGTGGGGCTGCATGAGAAGCGTCCAGCCGCGGGTCCAGCCGCGGGAAACAGGCGTCGGCGATGAGAGAGCGGTCCGCTAGCCTGTGTGTCGTGCACGCCAGGGCATCTTCTGCCGTTCAGGCGCGCCGGAAACTGGGTAGAGGGTCGAGATGATCATCACGGTGACGCTCAATGCGGCGATCGACAAGTCGCTCGCGGTGCCGAACTTCAGGCTCGGGCGCCGGCACCGCACGGTCGACCAGCGCACGATGGCGGGCGGCAAGGGCGTGAACATCGCGCGCACGCTGAAGGCGCTCGGCCAGCCGGTGATCGCGACGGGCTTCGCGGGCGGCGCGACGGGAACGCACATCGTCGAGCAGCTCACGGAGGAGTCGATCCTCAACGACTTCGTGCGCATCCGCGAGGAGTCGCGCACGAATACCTCGGTACTCGACCCGACGACGGGCGAACAGACGGAGATCAACGAACGCGGTCCGGCGGTCACGCCGCGCGAGGTGGAGCTGTTCCGCGACAAGCTGCTGTACCTGGCGCGCGGGGCGGCGATCGTGGTGTTCGCGGGCTCGCTGCCGCGCGGCGTCGAGCCGGACATCTACGCGGCGCTGATCAGGGACCTCGAGCGCCTGGACGTGGTCACGGTCGTGGACACCGACGGCGAGCCGCTGCGCCAGGCGGTGCGTGCGGAGCCGGACGTGGTCTCGCCGAACGTGCTCGAGGCGGAGGAGCTGGTGGGCCACGAGTTTGCGGGCGAGGAGGAGCGCTCGCTGGCGGTCGCGGAGATCGCCGCGCTGGGCCCCCGCGAAGCGATCATGACGCTTCCCGACGGCTGCTACGCCCAGGTGCTCGTGGACGGCCAGCGGCTGCTCAAGCGCGCGCGCATCGAGTTGCGCGAGCCGGTCGCCAGGAGCGGCTCCGGCGATGCGTTCCTGGCCGGCTATCTGGCGGCGCGCTACGAAGGCCGCGCGCCCGACCAGTGCCTGCGCTTCGGCGTCGCCTGTGGAGCGGAGTCCACGGCGCGCCTAGGGGCGGGCCTCATAGACCCGCGCGAGGCGCGACGGCTGATGGGCGGGGTGGAGCTGACGGTGGTGGATCTGCCGGCTGAGGTCGCCTGAGGTTCGCGCAGCGCTGGGCGCACGAGGTTCAGCATCGAGGGTGGTCCCACAGGTGCAGGAGCGCAGCGCCTGGCTCTAAGTTTTGGAGCCGTTTGGCTCTATAAGCCAGAGCCAATGCCGATGCGACTGTGTTTGCCTTCGCGAAGAAAGCCACAGAAACGACGCTTCTGCCGAAGCTGGTACGCCGCGCACGGATCGAACGAGCGTAGTGTCCCAACCCGCGCGTACGGTCCGAAGTCGTGGCCGATGAACATCCCAGTGCAACCGACCCCGACGGTCGGCTGGTCGTCTTTGACGCCGGCTCTCGACTGCATCTTGCCTATCGGCGTCCCTGGCTGCTCGATCACATTGAGGTGATCACGGGGACGATCGCGCGGCCGGACCATCGTGTCCTGGACCCGGTCCCCGGTCGCGAGCGCTTCTACCGCCAGCACATCGAGCCGAACCGCTGGCTGCGGGTCGTCGTAGACTTCAGCGAGGATCCCGCGTGGGTCGTGACCGTCGTGGTACAGGACAATGATCCCCGTGGATAGCGCGATGACGATCACGATTGCCGGCATAGACTTCGACCACCACGACTACGACGAGCGTGGAGATGTGCTCTACGTGCACGTGGGGCCGCCGAACGGGCCGCCCGCGAAGGCGCTGGAGACGGCCGAGGGGCACACGGTCGAATACGACGAGCACGGGGCAATCGTCGGCCTCGAGCTGATGGGCGTGCGTGGCGCGCTCGAGCGCGACGGACAGCTGCAGCTCACCTGGCCGCCGGCCCAGGTGGAGGCCAGCGCGCTGCGTCCAGCGTTGGCCGCGTAGCCGACCTACCCACCCCCGCTGCGAGAACGAAAGCCGTTTGGATCGCCGCGCAAGCTGGCGTACAGCCTCGCCCCGCGGCAGGAATCGCCCCCGCTCCGGCGAACCGTCGAACAGTCGAACCGGTGCGCGGTCAAGCTTTCCGCGGGTGCGACCGATAGCCACAGGAACGTGTCGTGTCAACTGGCCAGGAGGCGCAAGGTGTCAAAGCGGATTGAGGTGCTCGCAGGTAGTGCAACGGTGCGAGGCGCGGACGCGTCGCGCATGTTCTCGAGAGCATCTCTCGCGAGAGTGCTGGCATCCTCGTTCGCGCTCACCGCCGCGCTGCTGGCGACCTTCGCCGGGTCGGCGTCCGCCGCGACGCCGAGCCAGGTCGTGATCGCGGGTCCGCTCGACCTCGTCGCGGCTCCGTTCGACGGCGTCTCCTACGAAGGCGGCGTCACGCCCGACACGGGCCTCACCCCGCCGACGGTCACGAAAGTCGAACCGGCTGAAGGTCCTGCGGCGGGTGGCACGACCGTCACGATTACCGGCACCGGCTTCACGGAAGGCGCGACTCGTGAAGATCGGGAGCTCCGCCACGGAAGTCGAATACGAATCCGCGACCGAACTGAAGGCGAAGACCGCCGCGACGGCCGTCGGCAAAGACGAAGTCATCGTCACCACCGGCGAAATCAGCTCCAACAGCGGCGGACCCGAATTCACGTATAACGCTGCGCCGAAAGTGACGTCGGTGAGTCCGGCTGAAGGTTCGACGGCTGGTGGGACGGCGGTTGTGTTGAAAGGCACGGATTTCGTGACGGGTGCGAAAGTGACGTTGGCTGGGGAAGAAGCGACGTCGGTGGTGGTGGTCTCGGCGACTGAAATCACTGCGAAAACTCCGAAAAATGCTGCTGGGAAAGACGAAGTTGTGGTGGTGGATGCGGATGGCACCTCGACGGGTGGTCCTGGGTTCACGTACATCACGCCGGCGACGGTGACCGCGATCTCGCCGAAAGAAGGCACGACCGCGGGTGGCACGAGCGTGAAAATCACGGGTACCGGGTTCTTGAAAGGCGCGAAAGTCAAGATCGGTAAAGAAGCCGCGTCGGTGGTTGTTGTCTCGGGGACTGAAATCACGGCGAAAACGGCTGCGGAATCGGCTGGCGAACCGGAAGTCGAAGTGACTGAGGGTGGTGTGGCGCAGAGCGCGACGGTGAAATACACGTTCGCGGTGCCTGCGACGGTCACGAAAGTCGAACCGGCTGAAGGCTCGACTGCGGGTGGTACGAGCGTGAAGATCACGGGCACCGGGTTCGTTTCGGGTGCGGCCGTGAAGATCGGTGGTGTCGCTGCGACTGAAGTGAAAGAGGAATCTGCGACTGAATTGAAGGCGAAGACGGGTGCGCATGCTGCTGGGAAAACGGAAGTTGTCGTGACCCAGGGCGAAGTCAGCTCGGTTGTGGATGGGTCCTTCACGTACATCACGCCGCCGACGGTGACGTCGATCTCGCCGAAAGAAGGCACGACGGCGGGTGGCACGACCGTGAAAATCAAAGGCACCGGGTTCTTGAAAGGCGCGAAAGTCACGATCGGCAAAGAAGCGACGTCGGTGACGGTCGTCTCGGAAACGGAAATCACCGCGAAGACGGCTGCTGAAACGGCTGGCGAAGCCGAAGTCGAAGTGTCCGAGAGCGGTGTCGCGCAGAGCGCGACGACTAAGTACAAGTTCGCGGCGCCGCCGACGGTCACGAAAGTCGAACCGGCTGAAGGTCCTGCGGCTGGCGGCACGGCGGTCGTGATCAAGGGCACCGGCTTCACGGAACACTCGACCGTGAAGATCGGCAGCGCCGCGACCGAAGTCGAATACGAATCCGCGACCGAACTGAAGGCGAAGACCGCCGCGACCGCGGCCGGCAAAGACGAAGTCGTCGTCACCACCGGCGAAATCAGCTCCACCGGCGGACCCGAATTCACGTATAACGCTGCGCCAAAAATGACGTCGGTGAGTCCGGCTGAAGGTTCGACGGCTGGTGGGACGGCGGTTATGTTGAAAGGCACGGATTTCGTGACGGGTGCGAAAGTGACGTTGGCTGGGGAAGAAGCTTCGACGTCGGTGGTGGTGGTCTCGGCGACTGAAATCACTGCGAAAACTCCGAAAAATGCTGCTGGGAAAGACGAAGTTGTGGTGGTGGATGCGGATGGCACCTCGACGGGTGGTCCTGGGTTCACGTACATCACGCCGGCGACGGTGACCGCGATCTCGCCGAAAGAAGGCACGACCGCGGGTGGCACGTCCGTGAAAATCACGGGTACCGGGTTCTTGAAAGGCGCGAAAGTCAAGATCGGTAAAGAAGCCGCGTCGGTGGTTGTTGTCTCGGGGACTGAAATCACGGCGAAAACGGCTGCGGAATCGGCTGGCGAACCGGAAGTCGAAGTGACTGAGGGTGGTGTGGCGCAGAGCGCGACGGTGAAATACACGTTCGCGGTGCCTGCGACGGTCACGAAAGTCGAACCGGCTGAAGGCTCGACTGCGGGTGGTACGAGCGTGAAGATCACGGGCACCGGGTTCGTTTCGGGTGCGGCCGTGAAGATCGGTGGTGTCGCTGCGACTGAAGTGAAAGAGGAATCTGCGACTGAATTGAAGGCGAAGACGGGTGCGCATGCTGCTGGGAAAACGGAAGTTGTCGTGACCCAGGGCGAAGTCAGCTCGGTTGTGGATGGGTCCTTCACGTACATCACGCCGCCGACGGTGACGTCGATCTCGCCGAAAGAAGGCACGACGGCGGGTGGCACGACCGTGAAAATCAAAGGCACCGGGTTCTTGAAAGGCGCGAAAGTCACGATCGGCAAAGAAGCGACGTCGGTGACGGTCGTCTCGGAAACGGAAATCACCGCGAAGACGGCTGCTGAAACGGCTGGCGAAGCCGAAGTCGAAGTGTCCGAGAGCGGTGTCGCGCAGAGCGCGACGACTAAGTACAAGTTCGCGGCGCCGCCGACGGTCACGAAAGTCGAACCGGCTGAAGGTCCTGCGGCTGGCGGCACGGCGGTCGTGATCAAGGGCACCGGCTTCACGGAACACTCGACCGTGAAGATCGGCAGCGCGGCGACGGAAGTCGAATACGAATCCGCGACCGAACTGAAGGCGAAGACCGCCGCGACCGCGGCCGGCAAAGACGAAGTCATCGTCACCACCGGCGAAATCAGCTCCACCGGCGGACCGGACTTCACCTACAACTCCGCACCAAAAATCTCCGGCCTCACACCCGCCGAAGGCTCCACCGCCGGCGGCACCTCGATAACCCTGAAAGGCACGGATTTCGTGACGGGTGCGAAAGTGACGTTGGGTGGGGAAGAAGCGACGTCGGTGGTGGTGGTCTCGGCGACTGAAATCACTGCGAAAACTCCGAAAAATGCTGCTGGGAAAGACGAAGTTGTGGTGGTGGATGCGGATGGCACCTCGACGGGTGGTCCTGGGTTCACGTACATCACGCCGGCGACGGTGACCGCGATCTCGCCGAAAGAAGGCACGACCGCGGGTGGCACGTCCGTGAAAATCACGGGTACCGGGTTCTTGAAAGGCGCGAAAGTCAAGATCGGTAAAGAAGCCGCGTCGGTGGTTGTTGTCTCGGGGACTGAAATCACGGCGAAAACGGCTGCGGAATCGGCTGGCGAACCGGAAGTCGAAGTGACTGAGGGTGGTGTGGCGCAGAGCGCGACGGTGAAATACACGTTCGCGGTGCCTGCGACGGTCACGAAAGTCGAACCGGCTGAAGGCTCGACTGCGGGTGGTACGAGCGTGAAGATCACGGGCACCGGGTTCGTTTCGGGTGCGGCCGTGAAGATCGGTGGTGTCGCTGCGACTGAAGTGAAAGAGGAATCTGCGACTGAATTGAAGGCGAAGACGGGTGCGCATGCTGCTGGGAAAACGGAAGTTGTCGTGACCCAGGGCGAAGTCAGCTCGGTTGTGGATGGGTCCTTCACGTACATCACGCCGCCGACGGTGACGTCGATCTCGCCGAAAGAAGGCACGACGGCGGGTGGCACGACCGTGAAAATCAAAGGCACCGGGTTCTTGAAAGGCGCGAAAGTCACGATCGGCAAAGAAGCGACGTCGGTGACGGTCGTCTCGGAAACGGAAATCACCGCGAAGACGGCTGCTGAAACGGCTGGCGAAGCCGAAGTCGAAGTGTCCGAGAGCGGTGTCGCGCAGAGCGCTTCCACGAAATACAAGTTCGCGGCGCCGCCGACGGTCACGAAAGTCGAACCGGCTGAAGGTCCTGCGGCTGGCGGCACGGCGGTCGTGATCAAGGGCACCGGCTTCACGGAACACTCGACCGTGAAGATCGGCAGCGCGGCGACGGAAGTCGAATACGAATCCGCGACCGAACTGAAGGCGAAGACCGCCGCGACCGCGGCCGGCAAAGACGAAGTCGTCGTCACCACCGGCGAAATCAGCTCCACCGGCGGACCGGACTTCACCTACAACTCCGCACCAAAAATCTCCGGCCTCACACCCGCCGAAGGCTCCACCGCCGGCGGCACCTCGATCACCCTGAAAGGCACGGATTTCGTGACGGGTGCGAAAGTGACGTTGGGTGGGGAAGAAGCTTCGAGTGTGGTGGTGGTCTCGGCGACTGAAATCACTGCGAAAACTCCGAAAGGCGCTGCCGGGAAAGACGAAGTCGTTGTTGTGGATGCGGATGGCACCTCGACGGGTGGCCCTGGGTTCACGTACATCACGCCGGCGACGGTGACCGCGATCTCGCCGAAAGAAGGCACGACCGCGGGTGGCACGTCCGTGAAAATCACGGGTACCGGGTTCTTGAAAGGCGCGAAAGTCAAGATCGGCAGCGAAGCGGCTTCCGTGGTGGTCGTCTCGGCCACCGAAATCACGGCGAAAACAGTCGCGCACGCAGCCGGGACATTCCCCGTCGAAGTGACCGAGGACGGTGTTGCGCAAAGCGCGACGATCGAATTCACCTACGCCGTGGTCCCGACGGTGACGTCGGTCAGCCCGGCCGAAGGTTCGACCGCTGGCGGCTGGGAAACGCTGGTCAAGGGCACCGGCTTCTCCGAACACGCCAAAGTCAAGATCGGCGGAACCGAAGCTGAGAACGTCGAATGGATCTCGGCGACCGAACTCGTCGTCACGACCGGGGCTCATGCTGCCGGCAAAGGCGAAGTGGTGGTCACCAACGGCGAACTCAGCTCGAGCGGCGGCCCGATGTACACGTACGTGGCCTGATCCAAGGACTCGGTCAAGCTCCCCCGACCGCGCGGACGCGTGGCGGGGGAGCCGACCATCGCCGCGCTGCTACGGAATCGCTTCGTAAAGGACCGAGGCGGTCAGTTTTTCGCCGCCGAAGATCGACGAGTAGTTGCCTTTGGCCTTGTTTTTGCCGCCTCCGCCGACCGCCGCGTATTCGCCTTCGGCCACGTTGAAGCCGCCCCCGGCGACCGACGAGTATTCGCCCTTCGCTTCGTTTTCGTAGCCGCCGCTAACCGAAGACTGGGTGCCCGACGCGTGGTTGCCGTTGCCGCCGCTGACGGACGCGGCGTAGCTGTTGGCGGTGTTGCCGAAGCCGCCGCTCACCGACGACCATAGGCCGCTCGCGTAGTTGCTGTCCCCGCCGCTGACGGATGCGCCTTCGCCCTCGGCGTGGTTGGACAGGCCGAATACGTCGGTGTAGGGTTCGGTCGCTTCGTTTTCTGACCCGCCGACGAGCGAGCCAAACGACGTGTACTTCTGTTCCGAGCTGCCGATGACGATGTTGTTCGAGCCGGTCTGCTCTCGCAGGGAGGCGTCGTAGCCGACGACGAGGTTGCCCTTGCCGTTGGGGGTGGCGGTCTCACTGCCGGCGCCGCTGAGGATCTGCACGTTGGCCCCGGTGAACTGGATCGTCGGCTTGTTGCCGACGCCGCTGGAGACGAACCTGATGTAGGGCAGGAGCGCTTTCAGCGCTTCCTGTTCCGAGCTCGAGAGCAGCGAGACGCCCGGTTCGCCGTTGCTGCCTTTTTCGCCTTTTTCGCCGGTACCGCCTTTTTCGCCCGCCGCGCCCTCCTTGCCGGCCGGCACGCGGCTGGCGATCTTCACTTCGATCGACTTCAGGACCGTCGGGTTGATCTGGCTCGTGGACGTGATCAGGTAGTGCTTGGCGGCGATCGCGGTGCCGCCCATGGCGAACACGAGCGCCATCGTGGCGACGACGTTCGCGTAGCTCAGGTGCCTGCGTGCAGACGAAAACATGCCAGAACCCCCGTCTGGTCCGGTGACGAATCGGCGCGCGGATGGCGGCCGCGAGAGCGTCGATTAGAGCACGGGCCCCGGACGGCTACCGCCGGGCGCCGGCGCCGGGCGCGCGTTACCCGCCGGCGACGTCCCTGCGCAGGAACACCAGGTATCCGGCGAGCAGCGCGGGCACCCCGTACAGCGCGCAAACCCAGGCGCAGTGCGCGATCGGGGCCCAGTCGGTGGGGGTGCGCAGCAGGCCCTGCCAGGCCTCGAACTGTTCGGTGATGAGGTAGGGCTGGATGCCTTCGAGGCCGGGGATCTGGGCGACGATGAACAGCAGGATCACGAGGCCGATGGTGCCGACGACGGCGGCGGCGCTGTTGCGGGTGGCGGCCGACAGCAGCACGCCGACGCCGGCGAGCGCGAACAGCGGGATCAGGTAGACGGCGTTCGACGCGAACACCAGCAGCAGCGCTTCGGGCGCGGAGACGACGGTGCCGGAGAACGTCCTGACGGAGTGAAAGCCCCACGAGGCGACGCCGGCGACGGTCGACACCGCCGCCGAGAGCATCACCGCGGTGGCGGCGTAGGTCATCGCGGCGAGCGCCTTGGCGGCGAACACCTGGCCGCGGTCGACGGAGCGTGTGAGGATCGTCTTGAGCGTGCCGTTGCCGTCCTCGTTGGCGAAGATGTCGCCGGAGACGAGCGCGGCGGCGAGCGGCAGGAAGAAGCCGGACATGAACAGCAGCATCAGCACCGGCGTGGCGAGCCCCGACTGCGTGATCTCGGTGGCGAAGATGTTGCCCTGGCGGTCGTGCTGGTGGTGCAGGCTCTCGAAGATGACGAAGATCAGCGGCAGCACGATCACGAGGCCGAGGCCGAGGTATGTGCGCACCTGCGAGCGCAGCTTGCGCAGCTCCCAGCGGTAGACGCTCAGCACGGACGGGTGTCGCGCGCGCCCGCGCGCGTGCACGGGTGCGGTAGGCGCGGCCGTGGCGGTGGGCGTGGCGGCGCTGCTCATCCGACCTGCACCGCCTGCGGCTTGGCCCCGTTGCCGGCCCCGCCGCTGCCGTCGCTGCCCTCGGTGAGCCGGAAGAACAGATCCTCGAGCGTCGCGAGCTCGGGCGTCAGCGCGAGGATCGCGACCCCCGCGTGCCCCAGCGCGAGCGACAGCTCGCCCACGTGCTGCTCGTCGGCCTGCAGGCCGATGCCGTGCTCGCTCGCCACCACGTGCTCGACCCCGGGCTGGGAGCGCGCGAGCTCGAGCGCGCGCGCGTCGTCGCTCGTGCGCAGCCGGTAGCCGGCTCCGCCCTGGCGGCGCAGGTCGGCGAGCGCGCCCTCGTAGACGACGCGCCCGGTGTCGACGATCGCGACGCGGTCGCACAGTTCCTGCACCTCCGGCAGCTGGTGGCTGGAGAGCAGCACGGTGATGCCTTCGCCGGCCAGGCGGCGGATCAGCGAGCGCATGTCGCGCATCCCCGCGGGGTCGAGACCGGTGGCGGGCTCGTCGAGGATCAGCAGCCGCGGCCGGCGCAGCAGCGCCGCGGCGATGCCCAGGCGCTGGCGCATGCCGTGCGAGTAGCCGCCGACCTTGTGACCCGCGCGGGGGCTCAGCTCGACGACCTCCAGCACCTCGTCGATGCGCCCGGCGGCGCCGTCGCCGTCGAGCGCGGCCAGCAGCTGCAGGTTCTTGCGGGCGGTCAGGTACGGGTAGAAGCGCGGCGCCTCGACGAACCCGGCGACCCCCTCGAGCGCGCGCGCCCCGTGGTGCATGGGATCGCGCCCGAATAGCTCGACGGTGCCCTCGGTGGGGGTGATCAGCCCGAGCGCCATGCGCAGCGTCGTCGTCTTGCCCGCGCCGTTGGGGCCGAGGAAGCCGTACACGTCGCCCGCGCGGACGTTCAGGTCGAGGTGGTCGACCGCCAGCACGTCCTTGTAACGCTTGACCAACCCCCGCGCCTTGACCGGCGGGGCCTCGTCGTCCGTGGCTGCGTCCTCAGTCGCTCGCGTGCCAAGCACGCCACGCTCCTTGCGTCCTTGCCACGAACGACGATCCCTCCGCCGGGGCGGGGTCTCGTCGCCACTCGCGCATTACAGGCCCCGCGCGACTTCTTCGATCGCGGCGGGGGCGACGGAGCCGGCGAGCAGGTAGCTGACGCCGCCGCGCTCGAAGCTGAGCAGCGTGCCGAGCTCGGTGCGCAGCTCGCTGGCGCTGGCGCCGTCGATCGTCACCTTGGGCAGGCCTTCGAGCACGCCGCCGGTGCCGCCCTTGGCGCCCGCCTTGGCCTTCTGTTCGACGACGGCGATCGTCGCCGGGCCGTGGCCGTGGGTGGTGACGGTCGGCTTTTCGCCCGTGTCCCCGGGCGTGTGCCCTTCGTCGCCGCCCGAGGGCGGGACGATTTCCTCGACCTTGGCGTTGGCGGGCGGGCTCAGTTCGAACACGGAGTCGGCGACCGGCCCGTAGGAGACTTCGGTGGCCGCCAGTTCGAGCACGGGCGAGGCGCTGGTGGTGGAGTAGACGGCCGCGCGCAGCGGCATGCCGTTGTTGGCGTCCCACGAGAGCTCGACGCCGCCGAACAGGCTGCCGGCTTCGTTGGGGGAGACGCGCACGGTGTACGCGGGCTGGCCGGCGACGTCGGTGGGCGTCGCGCCGGAGACGTCGGCGTGCTTGCTCAGGCGCGCGATCGCTTCTTCGATCCTGGCGACCGTCGGGACTTCGTGGTCGTGGGCGGGCACGGCGACGTCGACTTCGGCGGAGCCCGCCGGTTCGTGTGCGGACGGCGTGTAGCGGTAGAGCGTGTTGGTGGCGGCGTCGTACAGCGACAGCGTGTGCCCGTCGTAGATCACCTGCGTGTCGCCCTGCTGGGACTGCAGCTCCAAGCGCACGTGGCCGTCCCTGGCGACCCACAGCCGCCCCGAGGCGCCGGTGATCAGCGGGTTGGACGCCAGTTCTCCGCCCTGCCCGCCGGTCGCCAGGTTGGCGCCTTCGAGCAGGTGGTCGGTGAGCGTGATGTTCGCGCTGAGCCCCTGGACCTGCTGGCCGGCGCTTCCGGCGAGCGCGTCGTGGAGCGCCTGCGCGAGCGGCTTGGCAGGCGGCGTCGGCCCGGCGTCGAGCGCGGAGGCGAGCGCGGTGGCGGACACCCCGATGGCGATCGCGAGCCCGCACAGCAGCAGCAGGCGGGAGAGGGGTAGTCGTCGGAGGATGTTCACGGCTGCGCGTCCACGTCCTTTGGATTGTCCGACCACACCCAGGTTAGCGCGGCGTCCTGCGGGCTCCTGAAGGTGGGAGAGCTCTCATGTGCGCTCAGGGCGACCGAGGCGGCCGCGGGGGCATCGTTCGACGCGTCCGTGCCGCCACCCGATATCTTCTCGCGCGCATGCTGATCATCGTGATAGCGATATTCGTCGTTCTCGCCCTCGGCACGTTCTTCCTGGCGATGCGCCGCCCGAGCGGGCCGGACGCGGCCGAGTCGACGTTCAGCCAGCGCATGACCACGGTCGGCATCGTGATCGTCTTCGCGTTCGGCCTGGCGGTGCCGGCGCTGGTGCTGGCGTTCAACGGCGAGCACAAGGCGAGCGTGGCGGTGGGCGGCGTGATCCTGAACAAGGAACAGCAGAAGGGCCGCGAACTGTTCGCGCACACGTGCGCGGTCTGCCACACGCTGGCGGCCGTCAGGTCGGCGGGGCGCACCGGCCCGGACCTCGACATCCGCGTCGGCGACGACATCTCGACGACGGCCGGGCGCAAGGCGCTGGTGCTGAACGCGATCACCGAAGGCCGCGCGATCGGCCTCGGCAACATGCCCGCGCTGCTGTATCAGGGCAAGGAAGCCGAAGACATCGCCAGCTTTGTCGCCGCTGTGGCAGGGCATTAGGCGGCTGCGCGCTCCAAGCGGCGATCTCGACGGCGGTAGGCGGTTTGGCCATTAGTCGATAGCGGTCGAAGCCGGCCATCGGTTAAGGTCCGGGGCCGATGCCCGAGCAGCCGAAGACCGCGGATGACGTGAAGGCGATCGTCCGGGAACGCGAGATCCGCTTCATCCGCTTCTGGTTCACGGACATCCTCGGGCAGCTGAAGTCGTTCTCGATCAACGCCGCGGAGCTCGACGACGCGTTCGAGGCGGGGATGGGCTTCGACGGCTCGTCGATCACCGGCTTCAACGCGATCGAGGAGTCCGACATGATCGCGATGCCCGACGCGAGCACGTTCGCGGTGCTGCCGTGGCGCCCGGAGGAGCAGGGCGTGGGGCGCATGTTCTGCGACGTGATCACGCCCGAGAAAACCCCGTATGAGGGCGACCCGCGCCACGTTCTGCGGCGGGCGTTGGAGCGCGCACGGGAAATGGGCTTCGACACGTTCAACGTGGGCCCGGAGCTCGAGTACTTCCTGTTCAAAGACTCGCGTTCGACCGAAGTGCTCGACGAAGGCGGCTACTTCGACCTGACGACGCTCGACGCCGGCTCCGACGTGCGCCGCGAGACGGTCTTGGCCTTGGAGCAGCTGGGGATCCACGTCGAGTACACCCACCACGAGGTGGGGCCCTCCCAGCACGAGATCGACATGCGCTACGCGGACGCGCTGAAGATGGCCGACGACTGCATGACCTACCGCATCACCGTCAAGGAGTACGCGATGAAGTACGGCTGGCACGCGACGTTCATGCCCAAGCCGCTGTTCGGCGAGAACGGCTCGGGCATGCACACGCACCAGTCGCTGTTCAGCGCCGGCAAGAACGCGTTCTACGACCCCGACGACCAGTACTTCCTCTCAGACGTCGGCAAGGCGTTCATCGCCGGCCAGCTCAAGCACGCGCGCGAGATCTGCTCGATCTTCGCGCAATGGGTCAACTCCTACAAGCGCCTCGTCCCCGGCTTCGAGGCGCCCGTCTATGTCGCTTGGTCGCGGCGCAACCGCTCGGCGCTGGTGCGCGTGCCGCTGTACCACCCCGGCCGCGAGAAGGCCACGCGCATGGAGCTGCGCTGCCCCGACCCCGCGTGCAACCCCTACCTGACGTTCGCCGTGCTGCTGCAGGCGGGCCTCGAGGGCATCGAGAAGGGCTACGAGCTGCCGGAGCCGATGGAGAAGAACCTGTACCACCTGCCCGGCGAGGAACGCAAGCGCCTGGGCGTCGAGCAGCTGCCGGAGAGCCTCGGCGAGGCGATCGAGCTGACCGCCGAGTCAGAGCTCGTGCTGCGCACGCTCGGCGAGCACATGTTCAACCGCTACGTCGAGATCAAGCGCCAGGAGTGGGACGACTACCGCGTGCACGTCACGCAGTGGGAGCTCGACCGGTACCTGGCGATTCTGTAGGCCGTCGATGCGCACTGCGGCACTCGCGTCTGCCGCGATCGTTGCGGTCTGCGGCTGGGTCGTTCCCGGGGCGAGTGCGTCCGTCAGCGAGATCAAGGCCGCATGTCCACTCGGATCGAGCTCTGGAGTCAGCCCGGAAAGCGAAGCGGCCGCACAGGCAGATGCGACATCGCTTCTCGCCGAGCTGCCGCTGCCTCCCGGATCGAGCGAGTCACCGACCGAGCCGGCGGAAGACGACGCTCTGCTCGCACACCCTGGGGAGGGCCCCCCGGCGACCCCCAACGCCGTCGACGAGCACGGCTGGTGGCTGGTCCCCCTCAGCGCCTCAGAAGCGCTCAACTACGTCTGCACGCATCTCCCGGCCGGAACGGTCAGCACGACGATCTTCGAGGGGGGCCTAACCGGGCCGAGCACACCCGAAAACGCGATCGGGGCATTCGCGCTGCCGGGCACGCCTGGCACGCTCGTCATCTGGGCTGTGCGCTTGCCGGACGGATCCACGGCGCTGCGTGCGGACGCCCAGGTCGTGTGGATCACCCCTCGCTCCGCCTCCGAGACGATCCCCTCCGGAGCGGGGCTGATGCGGATCGCCGTGCATGCTCCGAGCTTGCGACGCGGCTTCGAGCCGGCATCCCTGCCGTTGCTCGTGCGGCTGCCTTGGAAGGTCACGTCGGTGGCGCAGATCGACAGGATCGTCTCGCTGTTGAACGAGCTCGAGGTGGCCCAGCCGGGACTCAGACTGTGTCCATTCGAGGGCGCCGCCGACAGCAACGTCCAGCTGAGCTTCTACGCGAGCGACGGCGCCGCGCCGCTGGCGGTCGCGGACATCTATCTCGAAGGATGCGGTGGCGTGAGCCTTACGCTCGGCGGGGTACCCCAGCCATCGCTGGAAGGAGGATCGGAGCTCATCAGCCCGATCGGCGAGATACTCGGGGTCGAGGCGTCCGTCGGCGCGCCGGTCGGCCGCTCCCCGCACCTCTCCGGGGTGCACATGTCACGCAAGCGGTTCGGCGTGAATGCGGAAGACATCGTGACCGTCGGCATCGAGCCCGGCTCGGAATTCCTGTTCGACCTCTCTGCCCCCGCGGAGGTGAGCGTCACGATAAGCCGTCTGCCGCGTGGCACCGACTACGCCGACACGTGCAGCGCGAACGCCGCGAGTCCGCGGCGCCTGCGCACCGAAGACTGCCAGCGCACCGTCGTTCTCGACAGATTCACGCGACTGACCGAGCCCGAAGGCAAGGACGGCATCGCGTTCAGCGGCCGGATCGGCCGGCGTGCGCTGCCGTTGGGTCGCTATGCCGCAGTGCTGAGGGCGCGCAACACAGGTGGCAGCTCACACTCGGCCAGCGTCGAATTCGAGATCACTCGCTGAACGGCACCGCGCACGCGATCGGGCGCGCGGGCGCGAGATGCCAGTGCATCGCCTGCAGCATGTGCCCGAAGGCGGTGGGATGGCGCGGGGCGATCTCTGCGGCCAGCGCGAGCGCGCCGAGGGCGCGGCGCTCGTACTCCTCGCTACCGGTCAGCTGCGCCAGCCGTAGCAGCCCGACGGCCGCGCTGGAGGAGCCGGACGGGATAGGTGAGTCCTCGAGGTCCTTGCGCCTGACGATCAGCGCTTCGCCGTCTGCGGCCGTCGAGAAGAAGCCGCCCCTGTCGGGATCGGCGAAGCGCGCGATCGTCTCGTCGGCGAGCGCTAGCGCCTCGTGGAACCAGCGCTCCTCGCATGTGGCTTCGAACAGCGCGATCAGCGCCTCCAGCAGGAACGCGTGATCCTCCAGGTAGGCGTCGATCTTGGCCTGGCCGTCGTTGTACGTGCGCAAGAGACGGCCGCGATCGTCTCTCATCTGGCCCTGCAGGAACTCGGCGCAGGCAACCGCCGCGTCCAGGTAGCGAGGCTCTGAGAGCGCGGCGCCGGCCTCCGCGAGCGCGCTGATCATCAGCGCGTTCCAGCTCGTCAGGCGCTTGTCGTCGAGCGCGGGCCGTACGCGCCGTTCGCGCGCCTCCAGCAGCCGTGCGCGGATGCGCTCGCGCGTCTCCCGGTCGAGTGCCTGCCCGCCTCCGTCCCCGCGGTCGGTCAGGACGTTCAGCCCCGGCTCGGGATGGTGTGGATCCTGGAAGTTCCCCTGCTCGGTGGCGCCGAACCAGGCGATCGCCGCGTCGGCGTCCTCGCCGAGGATCTCCCGCAACTCGGCGACCGTCCACACGTAGAAGCGGCCCTCGACGCCCTCCGAGTCGGCGTCCAGCGCGCTGTAGAAGCCGCCCTCGGGGCCTCGCATCTCGCGCAGCGCCCACTCGAGCGTGTCGACGCACACCGCACGCAGCCGCGCGTCCTTTGAGCGCTGCCAGCCGTGCAGGTAGGCGCGCGCGAGCAGCGCGTTGTCGTAGAGCATCTTCTCGAAGTGCGGCACCGTCCACGCGGCGTCGACGCTGTAGCGGGCGAAGCCGCCGCCGAGCTGGTCGTGGATGCCGCCGCCGGCCATCGCGTGCAGGGTGGTGAGCGCCATCGTGCGCCCGTCGCCGCGCAGCAGCAGGAGCTCGAGCACGGGAGCCTGCGGGAACTTCGGCGCCGTGCCGAAGCCGCCGTTGCGGGAGTCGAAGCTCTCCGCGAGCGTCGCCACCGCCTGATCGAGCGCGCGCTCGTGTGGCGGCTCGGCGGACGGCGAGAGCTGCGCGCCGCCGGATAGGCGCTCGCGCAGGCGCTCGCCGCCGGCGCGGATCTCCTCGCGGTTGTGCTCCCACGACTCTGCGATCGCCTGCAGCACCTGCGTCCACGCTGGCATCCCCTGGCGCGCGTCGGGCGGGAAGTAGGTGCCGCCGTAGAACGGCAGCTGCTCGGGCGTCAGGAACACGTGCAGCGGCCAGCCGCCGTGGCCGGTCATCCCCTGCACGGCCTCCATGTACAGCGCGTCGACGTCTGGGCGCTCCTCGCGATCGACCTTCACGCACACGAAGCTCTCGTTCATCACCGCCGCCGTGCGCGGGTCCTCGAAGGACTCCCGCTCCATCACGTGGCACCAGTGGCACGCCGAGTAGCCGATCGACACCAGCAGCGGCCTGTCCTCGGCGCGGGCGCGCGCGAGCGCCTCAGGGCCCCACGGCAGCCAGTCGACGGGGTTCTCGGCGTGCTGGCGCAGGTACGGGGAGGTCTCCTGCGCTAGCGCGTTGGGCACCCGCTCAGGGTAGCCACGCCGACAGCAGCGAGCCGAGCCCCGCGCCGGCGCGGGTGCCGACGCCGGCGCCGTGCAGCCGCGTGCCGCCGTCGTGCGCGAGCAGCCTGTCGATCGCTGCGCGCGAGGGCCATTCGCCGTCCGGGGGCGATGTGCCGTCGCTTGCGCCGGCGCGCGAGAGCCTGACCTTGGCGAGGCTCACGTCGAAGTCCCTGCCGGCGAGCGTGCCGGTGACGCGTGTGGAGCCGCCGCCGAAGCGGACCGTCCCCGGCGCGGCCTGCGCGCCGGACACGCGGATGTCGGTGGCCTGCAGCACGCCTCTGTGCACCTGGAAGGTCGCGGTCAGCTGCACGCCGGGCACGAACGAGAGGTCGTGGAGGATCGCCTTGGAGGCGGTGAGCTTGGCGTAGCCGCCGTGCAGGCCGCCGAAACTCGAGCCGCTCGGCAGTTCGGCGTCGGCCTGCAGCGTCGCGGCGATCACCTGGCGGTTGAGGTCGACGAGCGTGTCGAGCACCGCGACGAGCGTGCGTCCGGCCCTGCCGCCGAGGCCGGCCGGCGGGTGCACGTAGGCGAGCCTGGTGGGCGTGACGGGGGTGGGCGCGAACTGGTTGGGGGTGCTGGTGCACGGCTGGACGGGCTCATTCTCGAAGAACGCCTTGACCGCCAGCGAGGAGCAGTCGCTGAGGTCGCTGCCGAGCACCGAGTGCCCCGTGAAGGGGACCACGAGCAGCTGCGCGTCGGGGATCAGCGCGGCCACCCGCCGCGCGTCGGCGGTGGGGGTGCGGATGTCCTGCTCGCCGGAGAGGATCAGCGTGGGCACGTCCGGCAGCGCGCTCTGCGCGAGGGGCGGGGCGGAGGCGTCGGGCCAGCCGGCGCAGTCGGGCACGAGGCTGTTGGCGTACGCGGTGACGGAGTCGAACGGGTAGAAGTCGCCGGCGGGCTGGGCGTGCAGGAAGCCGAGCGCTTCGCTCATGCGGGTGGCCTGCGGGGCGCCGCGCTGCCACGGGAACGGGGTCTCCTCGCAGCTGGTCGTGACGAACAGCGCTTCGTCGATCTCCTGCGAGGCTTCGCCGCCGCTGTTTTCGATCGGCACGTTCGGGATCAGCCCCTCGGAGAGCAGGTGCAGGCGCAGCAGCGGGTCGGGATCGTGCGCGAGCGCCGAGCGCACCGCCGCGGGCAGCAGCGCGCGCAGCGCCGGGTTCAGGTCGCCGGCCTCGAGGATGTCGAGCAGGCCCTGCTCGTTGAGCGTGGTCGCGTGGCGATGGCCCGAGCCGTCGTACACCGAGCCGCTGAGCGCGCGGCTGCGCAGCTGCGTGGCGAGCCTTGCCATGTCGGCAAGCGGATTGGCGGTGATCCCGGCGCAGGCGTCGCCCGCGCACAGCTCCGCGAGCACGCCCGCGATCGCCTGGAAGGTGGGGATCGCATACGGTTCCTGCCCTTCCGGCGGCACGACCGAGTCGAGCACCAGCGCTTCGACGTGGCTGGGGTACTCCTGCGCGTACTGCTCGGCCACCTTGGTGCCGTAGCTGGTGCCGTACAGGACGAGCTTTTCATAGCCGCCGGCCTGGCGGATCGCCTCGATGTCCTGGACCGATTCCTGTGTGGTGAAGGCCCCGCGGGCGGGTCCGATCTCGTTGGCGCACTGTTCGAAGACCTCGTTGGCGGGCCTGGCGCTGGGCACTTCGAAGGCGGGGCAGCTCAGCGGGTCCGAGGTGCCGGTGCCGCGCTGGTCGAAGACGATGAAGTCGCGCGACGCGAGCGCGGGCGCGATCGCCTCGGCGATGAATTCGGCGAGCGGGAGCGCCGCCTGGCCGGGGCCGCCGGCCAGCGCCACCACGGCGCTGCGGCTGGGGCCGGCGCCCGCCAGCCGCCGCTCGACGCTCAGCGAGATCGTCCCCGGCACCGCGCCCGCGCGGTCGAGCGGCACCGGCAAGGACGTGCATTCGAGGGCGGTGGTGCTGGGGCAGGGGATGAAGCTAAGGCTCGAGGCGGCTGAGGAGCTCGGCCAGCAGGACAGCAGCGCGGCGGGCAGCAGGGCCAGAGCCAGGTTGAGAGCTCGCCGCATCGTCGCCGACAATAGCCGCACTCGCGATCGCGCTCGCCGGTAGCACCACGTGCAGGCCCCCGAGCGTTCCGGCGAGCGACTTGCGGGGGACGCCGGTCAGCGTGCCGTGGGCGGCGGCCGAGCCGCCGATCTGCAGGTCCTCGGTTTCCGTTTTGATCGAGCCGGACACCGTCACGCCGGGGACGTAGGAGTAGTCGTGGAAGCTGAACACGCCGCCCGCGTATTCCGCCGAGCCGCTGCGCAATCCGCCGACGTGCAGCGACGCTCCCGAGAGCACGCTTTCGAGCGAGCCGCTGAGCGTCAGCTGCAGGCCGAGCTGGCGGATGAAGTCCACGAGCGTCAACGCGACCGCGTGCAGCGTGCGCCCGGGGACGCCGCCGTAGCCGTGGGCGGGCGCGACGAGCGCGAGCCGCACGGGTGGCAGCGGCGGCGGGCGCAGGCTCGACGGGGCGGGCGCGGGCCTGCACGGAATGACGTGGCCGCTCGCGAACAGCGCCTTCAGCGCGTCGCTCGCGCACGAGGTCTGGTCCTGGGTGAGCACCGAGTGGCCGGTGTAGGGCACGACCAGCAGGTGTGAGTCGGGGATCTGCGCCGCCACTTCGCGGGCGTTCGCCGTCGGCGTGCGCAGGTCGTCGGCGCCGCTGAGGATCAGCGCCGGCACGTTCGGCAGCGGCGCGTCCTCGACGGGCGGCGCGGGCGTGCTGTACGGCCAGTGGGCGCACGCGCCGATGTCGCTGTCCTGCAGCGCGTCGGCGGCGCTGAAGGGCGCGAACGCGCTCGCCGGCAGCGCCCTGGCGGCGGCGGCCGCCTCGGCGATGCGGGCCCTCGGGTCGGCGGCGCGGTTCCACGGGAAGTCCTGCTCTTCGCAGGTCGTCGCGTAGTACAGCGGCGTGTCGAAGTCTTCGCTTTCGCCTTCGCCGTGGGCGAAGGCCTCGATCAGGCGTGCCAGCGGCGCGGTGTCCCCGCGCGCGGCGGCCGCGACCGCCGTGAGGAGTTCGGCGCGCAGCAGCGAGGAGAAGTCGCCGGCGAGCAGGATTTCGTACAGCTGGCTCGCGGACGCAAACACCTGCAGCGCGGTGCCGTGGCCGTCGATCGCGCGCCCGCTCAGCTGCCCGCGTTCTGCCCACCCGAGCACGCGCGCGAGGTCGGCGACGGGGTTGGCGGTGATGTGCGCGCATGCGCGCGCGGCGCACAGCTGGCGCAGGATCCGCGGCACGGCGGCGAACGTCGAGCGGTTCAGCGGGTCCGGCCCGGTGGGCGGCACGACCGAGTCGAGCACCAGCGCTTCGACGTGGCTGGGGTACTCCTGCGCGTACTCCTCCGCCACCTTGGTGCCGTAGCTGGTGCCGTACAGGACGAGCTTTTCATAGCCGCCGGCCTGTCGGATCACCTCGATGTCGGCGACGGTGTCGGCGGTCGTGTACAGCGTGCGCGTCGGCCCCAGCTGGTCGCCGCAGGCTTCGATCAGCGCCCCGTAGCTGTGGTAGAGGTCGGGGCGTTCGAACGCGTGGCAGGCCAGCGGCGCGGAGAGGCCGATGCCGCGCTGGTCGAAGACGATCAGGTCGCGCGTGGCGGCGATCGGGCCGAGCAGTTCGGCGAACTCTTCGGCGAACGGCAGCGCCGGCTGTCCCGGCCCGCCGGCGAGCGCGATGATCGCCGTTCGCGCTTCGCCGACGGCGGCGCGGTGGCGGCGGATGGCCAGCGTGATCGTGCCCGGGGTCGCGCCTGTGGGGTCCAACGGCACGGTCAGGTGGCCGCAGGCGAAGTTGTTCGTGTTCCCGCACGGCGCGAACTCGATCTGCGCGTGCGCCGCGGCGACGGGCGCGCAGATCCACGCGCACGCCGCGAGCAGCACCGCAGCGAGCTTGCGCGCCTGAGGTTGCATTCCTTGGAATCTATTGCCTGGGGCGGCGGCGCGGTAGGGTCTGGCGGGTGGCGAGCGAGCGCGAGACAGTCAACGCCGAGGGGGCACCGGCCGCCGTCGGCCCGTACAGCCACGCGGTGCGCTTCGGCGAGCTGCTGATCTGCTCGGGGCAGATACCGCTCGACCCGCAGACCGGTGAGCTCGTCGGCAGCGGCCCGGCAGAGCAGGCGCGCCGCTGCCTGGAGAGCCTGGAGGCGGTGTGCGAGGCGGCGGGCACGCGGCTGGTGCGCGCGCTGCGCATGACCGTGTACATGACCGACCTGGCGGCCTTCGCGGAGGTCAACGAGGTGTACGCGTCGTTCTTCGGCGAGGACCCGCCCGCACGCGTGACGGTCGGGGTGGCGGGGTTGCCCCGCGGCGCGCAGGTCGAGATCGACGCGATCGTCGCGCTCTGAGCGAGCGGGCCTACGCCGAGATCGGGGCGGCCGGCCCGGCTTGGGGGTGGCCGTCGTCTGGCTCGACGCTGCGCAGCGCGCGGGCCAGGAGCTCGCGCAGCGTTCGGCGCTCGTCGGCGTCGAGCGCGGCGAGCACTTCGTCCTCGATGGCCGCTTGGGCGCGTTCGGCGTCGGTCAGGGCGGCGCGGCCGGATGCGGTGATCTGCACCAGGTGGCGGCGCCGGTCGCTGGGGTCGCGCAGGCGCGTGACGTAGTCGAGCTGCTCCAGCTCGTTGAGCAGCAGCACGACGTTGTTGGCGTCCATGCAGAACGCGTCGGCGAGGTCCTGCTGGGGGCAGCCGTCGTGGTCTGAGACGTAGCTGAGGGAGACGAGATGGCGCAGGTGCATGCCCAGCCGCCGCTCGTCGCCGCGGCGGTAGATCTGCTTGGACAGGCGGCTCAGCAGCACCACCGAACCGGGGGCACAATCTCTCCCATCGCCCATGTCTCGAAGTGTATACGTCATCTAAGCACCAATCATCACATTACCAGAGATCGTTAATTTTTCGTAGATCATCCTTGTTCTATGGATGATAGTTGCTATGGTGTGCTCTCCGCAACCCCGGAGGACACCCATGAAGACTTTGCTCAACCGATCGAAGGCCCCTGTACAGACGCCCGCCGCGTCGGAGCGCACGACATCCGCGTCGGAGCGCCGCCGCTGGATCGCGCTCGCGGTCCTGTGCCTCGGGCAGCTGATGATGGTGCTGGACGCGACGATCGTGAACGTCGCGCTGCCGTCGATTCAGCGCGACCTGCACTTCACGCAGGGCAACCTGACGTGGGTGATCGACGGCTACCTGATCACGTTCGGCGGCTTCCTGCTGCTCGCCGGCAGGTTCGGCGACCTGGTGGGGCGCAAGAAGGTGTTCCTGACGGGACTGGTGATGTTCACGGCGGCGTCGGTGCTGTGCGGGCTCGCCCAGGACCAGACGATGCTGATCGTCTCGCGCATCCTCCAGGGAGTCGGCGGCGCGGTCGCCTCGAGCGTGATCCTCGCGATCATCGTGACCGAGTTCTCAGAGCGCGCCGAGCAGGCGAAGGCGATGGGCGTGTATGCGTTCGTGTCCGCTGGCGGCGGCTCGGTCGGGCTGCTCGCGGGGGGCGCGCTGACGCAGTCCCTGAGCTGGCACTGGATCTTCTTCGTGAACGTGCCGATCGGCATCTTCGCGTTCGTGCTCGGATCGATGCTGATCGAGGAGAACGAGGGCATCGGCCTGGCCGGCGGCGTCGACGTGCTCGGCTCGGTCCTGATCACGCTGGCGACGATGCTGGGCGCGTTCGCGATCGTGAAGTCGAGTGAATACGGCTTGCTGTCTGCACGCACGCTCGGCGTGGGCGGCGCGTCGCTGGCCCTGCTGGCCGGCTTCCTGGCGCTCGAGGCGCGCCTGGAGAACCCGATCATGCCGCTGCGGATCCTGCGGTTGCGCATGCTGATGGGCTCGAGCCTCGTGCGCGGCCTGCTCGTGACGGGGATGTTCTCGGCGTTCTTCCTCGGGGCGCTGTACCTGGAGCGCGTGCTCGGCTACGACGCGATCGACACCGGCCTCGCGTTCCTGCCGCTGACGTTCTGCATCGCCGTGATGTCGATGGGCGTCTCGGCGCGGGCGGTCGAGCGCTTCGGCGCGCTGCCCACGCTCGCGGCCGGCCTCGCGGGAATCGTCGTGGGCCTGCTGCTGCTCGCCGGCGACGGCGTCCACGCGAGCTACTTCCCCGGCCTGTTCTTCGCGTTCCTGGCGCTCGGGCTGGGCGCGGGCGCGTCGTTCCTGCCGCTGCTGACGATGGGGATGTCCGACACGCCCGCGCGCGACGCGGGCCTCGCGTCGGGCATCATCAACGTCTCCGTGCAGCTGTTCGGCGCGATCGGCCTGGCCACGCTCGGCACGATCGCGACCGACCACACGAAAGCGCTGAGCAGCACAGGGCACTCGCTGGCTAGCGCGCTGACCGGCGGGTACCACCTGGCGTATCTGGTGGCTGCGGCCGCGGTGAGCCTCGGCGTGCTGGCGGCGTTCGTGGTGTTGCGGCCGCCGGCCGTGCGCGAGCAGGAGGTCGAGGACCTGGCCGAGCAGCGGGGCGAGGTGGAGCTGGTCGCGGCGTAGGAGTGGCCGGGGCGGGCGGGGGCTGTTGGCCCCGCCCGTTTGTTGGCGGCGGACGAGCTAATCGCCGTTTGGCGGCTGCGATATTCGCCATCTGGCAGGAGCTCAGTCTCGAACATCGGGGAACCCGCGGGCAGCCCTGGCTGATCCGGATTCTCGGCGGGCCTAAGCGGCTCGGTCTCCGTTGAGGAGATTCAGCGAGCACCTGATCTGCCGCTTTTCGTCAAGGTCATCGACATGGTGCTCGTCTTGTTTGGCTCGATGCCCGTCAAGCTGCATGGTTTGGAGGGCCGGCCGCTTTCCATCTAGTGCGATCCGATGCGCGTTTACACGAAGGACGAGCTGCTGCCCGAGGTCCGGCCGCTGTGCACACAGTCCAAAGCGCATCGTTGATTCGCACGCGTCTCGCGTACGGAGGGCACTCGCGTGTCGAATCGAGGACTGGGTGCCTGTCACGTGGACCACGAGCGGGGCTCGCGCGCGGTGAGCCGACAAGGAAGCGGACGCGGCACTACATGCCTGGCCGCTTTCGCCTTGTATGGACGCCACAGAACTGGTGGTCGCAGCCACCACTGCGACGGAACCCGAGCGCCTCTTCTGAGCCAACCCACTCAGGCGGCGGCGCCGGAACCGGTCGAAGGCGATTGCCTCGCAAGCCGCGCAATAGGCGATCACGGTGCAGCCACACACGGAACCCTCGGTGCTGCCGCTAGCCGGGACGCAACGGGGGGGTGCGCACAATGCGGGAGGGCGGCAGGCCGGAGCGCCGGAGCGGCGGGGCGGACAGAGAGGGGCGCGCCAGCGCCCCGCCCGCCTGCACCGCCCGCGCCGTCGAGCCACCCGCGCCGTCGAGCCGGCCGGCCCGAACTTGGCATCGAATGTGGCCGGGCACGGTGCGAGACTAACCAGATGCCATTCAACCCCCCAAAGATCGATGCGTTTCGACGGTTTGTCGTGCTTGATGCGCCGGCGATTCTGGCGGCGCTGTCGGCGCTCGACGGCGGTGAGGTGGACGAGATCCTGATGAAGCGCAGTGGCGATGGAGGACACGAGATCGGCGCAGAGATCGGGATCGAGCCGGTAAAAGTACGCGGCAAGCGGGGAAAAACGCAGAGAATCGAGGAAGAGATCAGGCGGGTACGGACCGAGAACTCGGCTGCCTCCGCGCTGATAGACCGGCTCAACGAGCGCGGAGCGGTGGGGGTCCTTGACGGCGTCCTGGATGACGACGCATTGAGCGGGATGCAGCCGGGGATGGTCATCCAGCTTCGGGGGGGGTGTGACTCTGCACCCTGTATTCCAGATCGATGCTGTCATGGCGAGCTACATCAAGAACGCAGCGGCGCTGGGGCAAGCCGAGCAAGCGAAGGAGCTGCGGAAAGTGCTGCCGTTTATGAAAGCGCTCATGGGCACCGGCGACCAGGATGGCCGGATACTCCTTGACCTGAACACAGGGGATGATCAGGCCGCGAGGATCGTGGCGTTCGCTGATCGGGCGGCGATACAGGTGCCCATAGAGGATCTGACGGGGCACTTCACTGCGGTGGTTCAGATCGACGAGATGCTTCTCAGCGAGGGAGAGGAGCTGCTGACGCTGAGAGCCATACGAGGCGCGCCGCCAGGGAAGGCGGAACGCGACGGCATGTTGGAGGGCGCGGTAGGGCTCATCGCGCCAGCGACAGAGCTGGGGGTGCAGCTAACCATCGACGATCTGCTGATGCCGGCGCCACTCGTGCTCCTACGGCCAATAGCCATCTGGCGCTAAATAGGCGCGAAGCGCCCTTGGTCTCTGTAGAGCAGTGAGGACCCGTGGGTGGGAGGTCGGCGGTACAGTTGCGTTATGGCGGGCGAGATCGGGTTCGATTTCATCAGTGATCGGGAGCTGCGGGAGGGGCTTGCGGGTGACCACTCAGAAATGCTTCGGTGCGCAGAGCAAGAGGCATGGAAGGCCGTCTACGTGCTATCGGGAAGTATTATCGAGGCACTCCTCGTGGCTTATCTCTCGGCCGCGCCGGTCGCCGGAGGCGGGAAGGACCCGCTAGAAATGACGTTCGGTGAGTTGATAGCGGCTGCCAAGAAGGCTGGTGCGCTGTCGCAGCGCAGCGTCGAGCTCTCGGGGGCATTGAAGGAGTATCGCAATCTGATTCATCCTGGGCGGCTTAAGCGGCTAGGCGAGACGGTTGATAGCGACGGGGCACTTGTAGCGCAAGCTCTCGTCACCATGATCGCTCGTGAAATCGCGTCGACGCAGCAGAAAGAACGCGGATTCACGGCAGAGCAGATTGTGAACAAGGTTGAGACAGATGCGAGCGCGTTGGGGATTGCAGCGCATCTCTTGAGCGCTGTCGGGGAGCCGGAGCTCAAGCGCCTCCTCTTGGAGGTGTTGCCCGCGCGCTACTTCGCTCTGCTTGATGAAGAAGGGACCGAGCTGCCGGCGCTGGGGCGGCACGAGCGACTGTTCCGAGAGGCTTTTGACTCGGCCTCAAAGGAGGTGAAAGAGCTGGTGATTAGTCGCTACGTGGATGTGATCCAACAGGACAGCGGGCCACGGGTCGAAGTGTATGAGGAGCACTTCTTCCTGGGGGGCTGGCTAGAGTTCGCACGCGAGAAAGACAGGTCAATGCTCATTGACCACATGCTCGAGCGGGTTCGCGATGCTCCAAACCCGGACTTGCTCGACGCGATGCAGGGTATTGGCAGATTTCTGCCTGCTGACAAGATTGAGAGTTTCGTTGATGTAGTTGTGAGGGCGATCGTGTATCAGAGCGAGCAGAAGGTCGTGAGGGCGGCGAGGGAGCGGCTCCGAGGCGAGTATGCGAGGACGCCGCGAGCGACGGACAAAAAGATCGCGAACAGGTTGAAAGAGTGGCGGGAGATGTTCGAAGGGGATGGTCGTGATGCGCATGCGAAAGTCGTGCGGGACTTCGAGGTCGTGTACGGGGGCACCGTTCCAGGCGAGGCGTAAGTTCCCTTAGGGCTGTCGTAGGCGCCCGCGCCGCGCGAGGCGGCTGGCAGGGGCAGCAGGAGAGCGGCAAGGCGTTCGTGCGGACGATGCACTTGACCGAGAGTCAGGCCGCGGGGGCGGCTCGGGCCGCTGCGTTGCACGAAGCGGACGTGCAGCTGGAGCGGATCGCGCGCGTTCTGCCTGTCGCGCTGGCGTCGGACCTGAGCGTCGCGGGCGCTAGCGCGTAGCGCCGGCGTTAGCCGCCAGACTCTGTACGAGCTGAAGGACCGCTGCGGGTCGAGCGACGATCTCGAACTCGCCGTGATGCAGGGTGCGGTCACGCGGCCGCGTGTCACGCTCGATGAGCTTGCGGAGGCCGTCGGCCGTGACGCTGCCGATGTCAAGCCGGTCGTGACCGGGCTTGTCGGCGCTAAATATGCGCGTTGGGAGGGGCAGGAGGATGAGCGCGGCGAGGTAGAGGAACTCTGGGTGACCGAACACGGCAGGTGGCAGCTCCAGGGCTGGTGGCATGAGGATGAGCGTGAGGCGGCTCTCGGTCAGCCGACCCGCAGCTCCGCCCGCTTGACCTTCCCGCTGGCCGTCTTCGGCAGCTCCTGCGCGAAGTCGACGATCCGAGGGTACTTGTAGGGCGCCGTCTCGCGCTTGACGTGCTCCTGCAGCTCGCGCACGAGCTCAGGGGAGGGGGCGTAGTCGCCCTCGCGCAGGACCACGATCGCGCGCACGACCGCGCCGCGCTCCTCGTCGGGCGCTGCGACGGCGGCGGCTTCGGCGACGGCGGGGTGGGAGACAAGCGCGGACTCGACCTCGAACGGCCCGATGCGGTAGCCGGCGGAGACGATCACGTCGTCGGCGCGCCCCTCGAAGTACAGCCAGCCGTCCTCGTCCTGCGTGACCCTGTCGCCCGTGTGCCACGGTCCGTGCGCCGCGCGGTCGTCGATCTCCCACGCGCCGTCCTCGCCGTGGCGGACATGCTCGCCGAGGTAGCCGAGGAAGAACGTCGGCACGCTCGGCGGGTCGATGGTCAGCTCGCCGTCCACCACCGCCAGGCGCATCCCCGGGAGCGCCCTGCCCATCGAGCCGGGTCGCGCCGCGACGTCCAGCGGCGTGCCGGTCGTCTGCCCGGTCTCCGTCTGGCCGTAGCCGTCGCGGATCTCAAGGCCCGTCGCCTCGCGCCAGGCGCGCAGCACCTCTGGGTTCAGAGCCTCGCCGGCGGCCACCATCCCGCGCAGCTGCGCGAGCGGACGCAGCTCGGTGCGCTTGGCGATCACGCGGTACTCCGTCGGCGCCATGCACAGTACGTTCACGCGCTCGCGCTCCAGCAGCGCGACGCGCTCCTCCGGGTCGAAGCGCGCGTCGTGCAGCAGCGCCGCCGCGCCCGACAGCCACGGCGCGATGAACACGTTGCGCGCCGACTTCGACCAGCCGCTGGATGCCGTGCACCACACCAGCTCGCCCTTGCGCGCGCCCAGCCAGTGCTCCGCCTGCACGCGCTGGCCGTCGAGGTAGCGCTGCGCGTGCACCACCGCCTTCGGCTCGCCGGCGGTGCCGCTCGTGAACGTGATCAGGCACGGGTCCTCGAGCGCCAACTCGACCGCCGGCGCCGGCTCGGCCTCGAACAGACTCTCGTCGGGCACATACGCGAGCTGGATGGCTGTCGCGGCGCCGCGCACCGCCGCCTCCAGCTCCGCCCGGTTGCGCTCGTCGGCGAGGATCAGGCTCGGCGCCGTCACGTCGATGCGCAGGCGCAGGTCCTTCGCGCGCAGCTGCTCCGTGCACGGCAGCACCACCGCGCCGATGCGCATGCACGCCACCATGCTCAGCACCCACTCCGGCCGGTTGCCGATCAGCGTCATCACGACGTCGCCGCGGCCGATGCCCAGCTGGCGCAGCGTTCCCGCCAGGCGTGCCGAGCGCTCGGCCACCTCGCCGAAGCTCCACTCGCGCCGGCTGCCGTCGCGCGCGAGCTCGAGCAGGGCGAGGTCGCGCGGGCTGCGGGCCTCCAGCACGTCGCGAGCGAAGTTCACGCCGGTATTCTCTCCGAACCAGCTCAAACGACCTTTGGAGCATTGATCAGATGGCCGTAGCCGCCTCCCAGTACACCGAGAAGACCGACGAGCAGAAGGCGATCACCGAGATGGTGCATCAGTTCGCCGACGAGCAGATCCTGCCGAACGCCGAGCACTACGACCACGAGGACACCTTCCCGGGGCCGATCGTCGAGCAGATGAAGGAGCTGGGGCTGTTCGGGGTGACGATCCCCGAGGAGTACGGCGGCATGGGTCTGGACCTGACGACCTACGCGATGATCGTCGAGGAGCTCTCGCGCGGCTGGATCTCGATCTCCGGGGTCATCAACACGCACTTCATCGGCTCCTACCTGCTGATGAAGTTCGGCAGCGAGGAGCAGAAGCAGAAGTACCTGCCGCGCATGGCCACCGGCGAGATCCGCGCGGCGTTCTCGCTGTCTGAGCCCGAGCTCGGCTCCGACGTGCAGGCGATCAAAACCTCCGCCAAGAAGGGCGAGGACGGCAAGTACGAGATCAACGGCCAGAAGATGTGGGTGACCAACGGCCTCGCTCTCGAGGCTCGTGTTCGTGCTCGTCAAGACCGACCCCGACGCCGAGCCGCGCCACCGCGGCTTCACGTGCTTCATCGCCGAGAAGGAGCCCGGCGTGAGCGAGAACACGGGCGAGTACGCCGGCCTGAACGTGCCGCCGAAGATCAAAAAGCTCGGCTACAAGGGCGTCGAGTCCACCGAGCTCGTGTTCGACGGCTACCGCTGTCCGGCCGAGAACGTGCTCGGCGGCGAGCAGGAGGGCCTGAACAAGGGCTTCGCGCAGATGATGGACGCGCTGGAGGTCGGTCGCGTGAACGTCGCCGCCCGCGGCGTCGGCATCGCCCAGCGCGCGCTCGAGCTCGCGCTGCGCTACTCGCAGGAGCGCAAGACGTTCGGCAAGCCCATCGCGGAGCACCAGGCGATCCAGTTCAAGCTCGCCGACATGGCCACGCAGGTCGAAGCCGCGCGGCTGCTGACGCTGCGCGCCGCCCGTCTGAAGGACGCCGGCGAGCGCTCTGATCTCGAGGCCGGCATGGCCAAGCTGTTCGCTTCCGAGGCCGGTCGCTTCTGCGTCGAGGAATCGTTCCGCATACACGGAGGCTATGGATATTCCAAGGAGTATGAGATCGAGCGACTGTACCGCGACGCGCCGCTGCTGCTGATCGGCGAGGGCACCTCCGAGATCCAGCGCATGGTGATCGGGCGAAAGCTCCTGCAGCGGCATAAGATCTGACACGACAGCCACCGACCGGCAACCCGGTCCAGGAGGGGATGAACACCACATGGCCGACGACGCCAAGTCTCTGATCGAGCTTTCGATCCGCAGGTTCATCGGCGAAGTGCCTGCGCTCGAGCCGATCAAGCTGGTCGTCGGCGTCGAGCTCCGTGGCAGGGGCGACGTGCAGCACTTCCGCCTGGAGATGCCCGGCGTGAAGGTCACCAAGGGGCCCGCCGCCGACGCGCGCGTGCGCGTCGACATGCGTCGCGAGTTCTTCAATGTGATGGCCCGCGAAGCGAAGGTCGCGGACTGGATCGAGGCGTTCACCTACGGCCAGGCGAAGGCGTCCGGCCCCGAGCAGATCCTGCGTCTGGTGATCAACGTCGTCGAGCGCCAGCAGGAGCGCGAGCGCACGCCCAAGGCCCGTAAGCACGCCTAGCCGGCGGTCAGTGGTAGGACGTGAGCTGCTCGGCCAAGAACGCCAGCGAGGCGAGCAGGAAGATGCACATGACGACCAGTGAGAAGTTTTCGTTCATGGGCTCCTCGTCAAGATAGTGGACCGGGCGGCCTGAGTGGCGCCCTCGCCGGCTACAGCGCGGCGCCGTCCTCGTAGAGCTTCAGCACGCGCACACCCTCGGGCACGGCGTCGAGACAGAGACGGCAGAGCACGCACTCGTCGAGGTTCTTCTCGACCAGCTCCACCTTGCCGTCGGCCGCGGCGAAGATGTCCACGGGGCAGACTTCGGCGAGCTTTGCCGCCGCGGCGGCGTCGGCCGCGACGCTGTCGTCGACCTCGACCGCGATGAAGATCCCGTCCTTGCGCATCACGCCGCGCTCCGCTCGGCGATCTTCTCGCGGATCATCCCCGGGATGTCCTCGATGCGCTCGGCCACCGTGATCCCCGCCTGCGCCAGGCGCGCGATCTTCTCCGAGGCGGTGTCCTCCTTGCCTTCGACGATCGTGCCCGCGTGGCCGAAGCTCATGCCCGGCATCTCGTCCATGAAGCGCCCCGCCATGAATGCCACGACCGGCAACCGCGAGTTGTTCTCGGTGACCCAGCGCGCGAGCTCCGCCTCCATGCGTCCGCCCGGCTCGGTGTAGATCACGATCCCCTGCGTCTGCTCGTCGGCCTCGAACAGCGGCATCAGCTCGGCGTAGCTCGAGCCGATGATCGCGTCGCCGCCGATCGACACCGCCGTGGACTGTCCCAGCCCGGCGGCGGACAGCGTGGAGGACATCTCGGTGGTCATCCCGCCCGAGCGCGAGATCACGCCGATCGGCCCCGGCTTGTACGCCTGCGCCGCGTTTTTGGCCGGCCCGCCGATGCCGCCCATCTTGATCACGTCGGGGACGATGATCCCCAGGCAGTTGGGGCCGATGATGCGCGCGCCGCGCAGGCTCGCCAGCTCGACCATCTGCGCCACGTCGCGGCGGGGGATGCGCTCGGTGACGATCACGATCAGCTTGACGCCGTTCTCGACGGCCTCGAACACGGCGTCCTTGGTGAAGGCGGGGGGGACGGTCACGACCGAGCCGTGGATCTGCGATCCGTGGTGGGCCACCGCCTGCGCGACCGTGTCGAACACGGGCACGCCGTGCACCTCGCGGCCGAGGCGCCCGGGGGTGACGCCGCCGACGACCTTCGCGCCGGTGCCGTAGTCCAGGCACTCGCGCGTCAGGTTGACGGCCTCGCGGCCGGTGATGCCTTGGACGATGAACGTCGTGTCCGCGTCGATCAGGATCGACATCAGGCGGCCTCGGGTGGGTGGGGTTCTATCTTCTCGACCGCCCGGCGGGCGGCCTCGTTGAGCGACACGGAGCGGTCGGCGTAGTCGACCCCGTACTTCTCGAGGATCTTGAAGCCCTCCTCCTCCCACGCGCCGGGGATGCGGAAGATCGCGATCTTCTCCGCCGGGTCGTGGCCGAGCTCGATGCAGGCTTTGATCACGCCTCGCGCGACGATGTCCACGCGCGTGTTGGAGACGATCGACATCATCACCGCGATCTTGTCCACGCCCGGCTTCTGCAGCACGAGCTTCGCCAGCCCGCACGCCTTCGAGACGGACGGGTTGCCGCCGATCTCGCAGTAGTTGGCCGGCTTGCCGCCGTGCGCGCGCACCGCGTCGAACAGCGTCAACGAGCCGCCGCCGGCGCCGATCACGAGGCCGAGGTTGCCGTCGAACTCGGTGACGTTGCCGGCGACGCCGCGGTGGTCCTGGGAGTCGACTGCCTCGCCGGCGAGCTCGAACGGCGTCGCCTCGCGCGCCTGGCGCGTCTCCTCGTCGCCGATGCCGAGGTCGGCCAGCAGCTTCCTGTGGCGGCCGCGGGCCTCGTTCTCGATGTCCATGTGCGCGTCGAGCGCCACGAACGAGCCGTCCGCCAGCCTGCCCAGCGGGTTGATCTCGGCTAGCACCATGTCGTTCTCGACGAACAGCTTCGCCAGGCGCGTGACGATCGGGACGAGCTTGCCAAGCGCCGAGCCGGTGACGCCGGTGGCGGCGATCACCTCCTTGGCCTGGAACTCGCTGAAGGGGAGGATGTTGGAGAAGTGCCGGCGGCCGACCGCCTCGGGCTGCTCCTCGGCGACCTGCTCGATGTCGATGCCGCCCACCGGCGAGAAGATCATCACCGGCTGCTTTTTGATCCCGTCCCAGACGACGCCCGCGTAGTACTCCTGCTCGACCTCCGCCTTCGGGTCGACGAGCACGCCGCGGGGCATGTGGCCGTTGATCTCCAGCGCCAGGATGTCGCGGGCGTGGGCTTCGGCCTCCTCGGGGGTGTCCGCGAACTTGACGCCGCCGGCCTTCATGCGCCCGCCCGTCAGCACCTGGGACTTGATGACCGTGGGGCCGCCGATCCGCTCGGCGATCTGCCGGGCCTCGGCCGGGTCGGTCGTGAAGCCGTAGTCGGTGACGGGGATGCCGGCGCGCTTGACGACCTCGCGCGCCTCGAACTCGAAGAATCGCATGGCGGCGCGGAAGCCTACACGGCGGGCGCCGGGTCAGCTACACGGCGGCGCCGGGTCAGCAGTCGGCGAGGGCGCGCAGCGCGCCGCACACCTCCGGTGTGCGGATGCCAAGCTCGCCAGCTCGTTCGGTGAGCGTCGCGCGCCGCATGCGTTGCAGATTGTCGAAGGACGCCACGCACTCGACTTCCAGCCCCTCGTCGGGTCCCAGCGCGATCTCGGTTGAGATGCGGCGCACAGTGCGCGTGATTGGTGCCACGACGATCGCAGTCAGCACAGGGACCGCCTCAGAACGGGTCACAACCAGGACGGGACGACGTTCGTTCTCGGTCTCCGCCCACCAGATCTCCCCCTGCCGGGGGACACTCACCAGGGCTCCTCGGCAATCAACGCGCGCGTGGCCTCGTCGATGCCCGCGAGCTCCTCCTCCGTCTGGGGCATGCGTTCGTAACCCGCGACGATTTCGGCTCCTATCCGGCGCCTTCGTTGTTCGTCCACCAGCTTCTCGAGTCCCATGCGCACGGCCTCGGAGCGATTGCCGACCACGCCGCTGTCCACGAGCTCGTCAACCGCTGCCACGAGTTTGTCGTCCAGTCTGGTTACCAGCTGTGCCATGCAATGAGCATAGCGTTTCGTAATGCGCTACGTGTAGCCGGTCTTCTTCAGGAACCTGTCGAGCTTCGCGATGAACGCCCGTCCGCTCGGGCCCTGGCCGTGGGAGCTGCGCAGGTTGTGCAGCCGCGATTCGCGCGCGAGCGTGCGCGCGACCTGTGCGCCGTGCCCGAGCAGCTCCTCGTCGGCCGCCCACGCGGCGATCGCGCCGAGCCCTTCGCCGCGGTGGCGGCTGACCACGAAGCCCTTGAACAGGCTCGCGGCCTGGGCGGCGATCTGCTGGGGGAAGGACCTCGTCACGTCCAGGAAGCGCCCTTCCTGAAAGCCCCAGATCTCCAGCGGGAAGGCCGACTCGGCGTAGGACCCGAACTCGTAGGCGAAGCGGTCGTCCCCCAATTCGAACACCGGGCGGGGGTCGCCTGGGAGCGTCTTCAGCAGTGCCCCCGGATCGCCGAAGTCGTGTTCGGCGATGCCGTAGGTCATCGTGCCGGGGTCGTAGCTGAAGATCTGCACGACGGTGCAGCAGTGGGCGCCGCCGGTGGTCAGACCGAGCACCACGTTCGGCTGTTCGTTGCCTTCCAGCTCGGCCACCGCCACGGAGTCGCCCTTCGGCGGCGTGTTGTCGATCGTCTGGGGCTCGCACCCGGACGGGCAGAAGTGCGAGCTGACCGGCTGTTCGTAGAAGACGGTTCCCGAGCGAGTGATGGCGAACCTGAGGTCGAAGTAGGGGAGCGGCCCGCCGAGCCCTTCGCGATAGGTGAGGACGGCGCGCACGATGCCTTCCTGGGCGCTTGCTTCGGCGCTCACCGACGTCGGTTCGGCGGCGCTGGCCGCAGCAGGCGAGCAGCCGAGCGTGAGCGCCAACGTGGCCGCGAGTGCCGGCCGGGCGGCGATCGCCACTCTTTTCAGTGCTGCGCGCATCCTCGCCGGGCTACAGCCCGTACGCCTCCGCCAGCTCGGGGTCCTTTTTGGCGAGCATTTCGGCGAGGTTGACCATCACCTTGCACTGCTTCCACGTCGCGTCGTCCTGCATCTTGCCGTCGATCATGTGCACGCCGCGCCCGTCGGGGATCGCCGCGATCACCTTTTTCGCGAACGCCACCTCGTCTGGGTCGGGGGAGTAGACCTTCTTGGCGATCGCGATCTGCACCGGATGCAGCGACCACGCGCCGACGCACCCCAGCAGAAACGACGCGCGGAACTGCGTCTCGCAGCCCTCCACGTCCTTGATGTCGCCGTAGGGGCCGTAGAACGGCAGTGCGCCCACGGACGTGCACGCGTCGACCATGCGCGCGATCGAGTAGTGCCACGGGTCCTGCTGGTAGCTGGGGCGCGGCGCGTCCGGATTCTCGGGGTCGGGATCGGCGATCGTGCGGTAGCCGGGGTGCCCGCCGCCGACGCGCGTGGTCTTCATGCGCCGCGACGCCGCCAGGTCGGCGGGGCCGAAGCTCATGCCCTGGATGCGCGGCGAGGCGCACGCGATCTCCTCGAGGTTGGCCACGCCCTGGGCGGTCTCGAGGATCGCGTGGATCAAAAGCGGCCGCTGCAGGCCGGCCTTGGCCTCCAGCTGCGCGAGCAGGCGGTCGACGTAGTGGATGTCCCACGGGCCCTCGACCTTGGGGACCATGATCACCTCGAGCTTGTCGCCGATCTCCATCACCAGTTCGGTGAGGTCGTCGAGCACCCACGGCGAGGCGAGCTCGTTGACGCGCGTCCACAGCGCCGTGTCGCCCAGCTCCATTTCCCGCCCGACCTTGATCAGGCCCGCGCGCGCGGCTAGCTTGCGATCGACGGGGACCGCGTCCTCGAGGTTGCCCAGCAGGATGTCGACCGTCGGCGCGATGTCGGGCACCTTGGCGACCATCTTCTCGTTCGAGAAGTCCAGGAAGTGGATCATCCGGGAGGGCTTGAAGGGGATCTCGCGCGCCGGCTCAGGCGCGTCGATCGCGAGAGGCTTGAAGAAGTCGCGGGGGTTGCGCAAGGGCTCTCCTGGGTCGGTTCGGTGGACGTCGCTACGATCGCTGCTGGGAAGTATCGATGATGCGCCGTCCTTTGACCCAGCTGACGCTGGTCGCGATATGTGGGTCGCTTGCGCTGCTCAGCGGTTGCGCGGCCGGCGCCGCGGGCGCGAAAACCGGCTCCGCCGGCACGCGCCGCGACCCGGGGCCACCCGCGACAGCTGCTCGGACGTGGACCGTGACCCTCTCGCCGGCGCCGGACGACCTCGCGCTCGCGCAGATCGCCTTCCCCGGAGCCGCCGCGGGAGCGCGGGTCACGAGCGCGTCGCTGCGGGTCGGGGTGAGCGTGCCCTTCGGCGACGACTACCTCGCCGCCGCCGCCGTGCGCCTCCCGGGCCCTCCGCGGGTGCTGGTGGCGCTCGTGAACCGACCCTCGCCGCTGGCCGAGCCGGTGGCCGTGCAAGTGCGCTTGATCGCGGCGAGCGCGCTCGGGACGCCGGTTGTCATGAGGTCGTCCAACCCGTTCACGCGCGCGGCCGCTGCGCCCAAGCCGAGGATGTGCGACCTGCCGCTGCACGGCGCTGCCCTCAGCGCCTCGCGGTTGCACCTGCTGCGCTCCCACGGCGCGCCGCTCGCCGGCTACGCCGGCGCGAGCGCGGTCGCGCAGGCCTACGACGCCGTCTGCTCGCTGCCGTTCGCGAGCTCGTTCGAGCAGGCGGTCACGCGTCCCACCGGGTCATCCCCGCCGGTGCCGACCCCCACCCCGCCCGTCGGGAAACTCCCCGGCGAAGGCTGCGTGCCGAGGCCCGGCTACGCGTGTCCGGGGGCCGTCGAGAGCGCGCCGCCGGCTGCCTCCGCGGCCGCCAGGCGGCGAGCGGCGGCGGGCGCCCACTAGAGTTCAAGGCCCGCGGCTTCGTCCGATCCCACCGCCACAGGAGACCCACCACCTACATGAGCGCAACCGACACCGCCCAGACCGTCGAGACCGACCAGGCCGCACGCGAGGCGAGCGGAGCCCATCCGTACGGCCGCTACCTGGAGGAGTTCGAGGTCGGCGCCGTCTACAAGCACTGGCCCGCGAAGACGGTGACCGAGTCAGACGACCACCTCTTCTGCCTGCTCACCATGAACCACCACCCGCTGCACATCAACGACGTCTACGCCGCCAAATCCCAGCAGGGCCGCAACGTCGTGGTGGGCCCGCTCGTGTACTCGCTCGCGCTCGGCATGTCGGTCAGCGACGTCAGCGGCAAGGCGATCGCCAACCTCGCCACCGAAGAGCTCAAGCACCCCGCGCCGGTCTTCCACGGCGACACGCTGTTCTGCGAGTCGGAGGTGCTCGAGAAGCGCGAGTCGCAGTCCAAGCCCGACCGCGGCACGGTCAAGGTGCACACGCGCGTGCTCAACCAGGACGGCGTGCTCGTGGCCGAGTTCAAGCGCCTGGTGCTCGTTCCCCGCAGGACGCCCGGCGAGGGGATTGTCGAGTAGCAGGGCGTGCTGTACGCTTTTCCTGCCGCCCGCGGAGGGGCGTTTTTCTTTTCCACGTCACCGGCGCCACATCTGGCCCGGTCGCAGCGCAGCCGATCGTAGATCGCCCAGCGCGCCGATCATCCCCGCGAACCGAGGAGCCGCTTGGACCCTATGAACACCACCGTTCCCGCACCCACCACGAACGAGCGACTGCTGGCCTGGGTCGATGAGATCGCCACGCTGACCGAACCCGACCAGGTCTACTGGTGCGACGGGTCCGCGGAGGAGTACGACCGCCTCTGCCAGGACCTGGTCGAGGCGGGGACCTTCGAGCGGCTCTCCGACGCCAAGCGGCCCAACTCCTATCTGGCGCTGTCCGATCCCGGCGACGTCGCGCGCGTGGAGGACCGCACGTTCATCTGCACGCCCACCGAGGCGGAGGCCGGCCCGACCAACAACTGGCGCGAGCCGGGCGAGATGCGCGAAGCGCTGACGGAGCTGTTCGCGGGCTCGATGCGCGGGCGCACGATGTACGTGGTGCCGTTCTCGATGGGGCCGCTGGGCTCGGACAAGAGCCATGTGGGCGTGCAGCTGACCGACTCGACGTACGTGGCCGTGAGCATGCGCATCATGACCCGCATGGGCCAGGGCGCGCTCGACGCGCTCGGCGGCGGCGCGTTCGTTCCCTGCCTGCACTCGGTCGGCATGCCGCTGGCGGACGGCGCCGAGGACGTGCCGTGGCCCTGCAACGCGGAGAACAAGTACATCGTGCACTTCCCGGAGTCGCGCGAAATCTGGTCCTACGGCTCGGGCTACGGCGGCAACGCGCTGCTGGGCAAGAAGTGCTTCGCGCTGCGCATCGCCTCGGTGATGGCGCGCGACGAGGGCTGGATGGCCGAGCACATGCTGATCCTCAAGCTGACCTCGCCGGAGGGCGAGGTCAAGTACATCACCGGCGCCTTCCCGAGCGCGTGCGGCAAGACCAACCTGGCGATGCTGATCCCGACGCTCGAGGGCTGGACGGTTGAGACGATCGGCGACGACATCGCGTGGATGAAGTTCGGGCAGGACGGCCGCCTGTATGCGATCAACCCCGAGGCGGGCTTCTTCGGCGTCGCGCCGGGGACGGGGGAGAACACCAACCCGAACGCCATCCGCACGATCGAGCGCAACTCGATCTTCACCAACTGCGCCAAGACCGATGATGGAGACATCTGGTGGGAGGGTCTGACAAAGGAGCCGCCCGCGCACCTGATCGACTGGCACGGCAACGACTGGACGCCCGCCTCGGAGACGCCGTCGGCGCACCCGAACGCGCGCTTCACGACGCCCGCCGCGCAGGATCCGGCGATTGCGGCGGAGTGGGAGGACCCGGCCGGCGTGCCGATCGACGCGATGCTGTTCGGCGGGCGGCGCTCGACGGTCGTGCCGCTCGTGACCGAGGCGCTCGACTGGGAGCACGGCGTGTTCCTCGGCGCGGTCATGAGCTCGGAGAAGACGGCCGCGGCTGCCGGCACCGTCGGCGAGCTGCGCTTCGACCCGTTCGCGATGCTGCCCTTCTGCGGCTACAACATGGCCGACTACTTCGCCCACTGGCTGAAGATCGGGCGCACCCCCGGGGCGAAGCTCCCGAAGATCTTCTACGTCAACTGGTTTCGCAAGGACCCCGACGGGCGCTTCCTGTGGCCCGGCTACGGCGAGAACTCGCGCGTGCTGTCGTGGGTGTTCGCGCGCTGCGCCGGACACGGTGCCGCCGAGCAGACCCCGATCGGGTTCATCCCGCCGGTAGGGCCCGAGGGCATCGACACCCGCGGCGTGGACGTCACCGAAGAGGCGATGGCCGAGCTGCTGCGCGTGGACGCCGAGGAGTGGAAGGCCCAGCTCCCCCAGTTCCACGAGCACTTCGCCAAGTTCGACAACCTCCCCGACGAGCTGCACGCCCAGCTGAAGGCGCTCGAAGCGCGCCTGAGCTGACCTGCGCGCCTCGCGCCGGCCAGCCGACTTCCTAGTCGTGCCGGTCAGTCGTGCGGGTGGCTTTCGCCGCCGCCAGCGGCGGGCGGGCGCGACTCCTCGGCCAGCGACGTGATCGTCAGTGCGCCGCGCGCGGAGGACTCGAGCACCTCGGTGGCCTCCTCGAGCGAGCGCGCGTACAGCTCGACGAGCAGGTGCACGATGATGCGCGCGTCGTCTTCGTGCTTGTGGAAGCGCACGTGCGTGAAGAACTCGCGCACGCCGTGCTCGCCGAAGGCGGCGTAGGACAGCGCGTCCCCGGCCTCCGGCCCCGAGCAGCTCTCGACATCTTCGGAGTCGACTGTCACCGTGCACGATGCGACCCACGGCGTGCCCGCGATCATCCGTTCCCAGCGGTCCTCGATCGGCTCCACGCGCCCGTTGTTGAAGCCCAGGTGCGGCTGGTCGTGCATGCAGTCAAGGCACTGCACGACCGCCTCCTGGAGCTCGTCGACGACTTCCGCGCGCTCGCCCGTGTCGGGGTCGATCTTGTGGATGCCCTCGTAGTGGACCTGCACCTCGAGGTCCTGGGACCAGCAGCGGTAGCAGCGCAGCCAGCTGCGTGCGCTCGTCTCGGCCATTGAGCCCTCCATCGGGGTCATTGTAGGCGCACCCAGCGCGGTCCCGGTGCCCGCGCGATGTGCGCTCGCGTTCGCCGACCGTCCGTCCGCTCGGGCGGCGCGAGGGTGTAAGTTGCTGGCGCATCTACCGGGGCGCTGGCTGGCGGCGCCGAGGCGGGCTACCAAGGGGGGCAACCGTGCGCCGCAGCTCAGGTCGGGTCGGGATCGGGTCGGGAGGGCTGGCGGGTCGCGTGACGATGGCGCTGCTCGGTGTCTGTTGCGCGCTGGCGCTCCCCGCGTCCGCCCTCGCCAACAACCTCTTCGTGCTCGACGGGCACCCGGAAGCGAACGCGGCGATCGTGACCGAAGCGGGCGGGACGGCCTACGTCGCCTGGGAGCGTGCGCCGGCGATCAGCTCCGAAGCGGATACGACGCTGTTCTGCAAGATCCCGCGGGGCGGCACGTGCACGGCGCCGATCGCGCTGCCGCTGCCGAGCCCCGGCACCGCCGACACCGAAGACGACACGCAGGCCTTCCCCGTGCTCGGCAGCAGGCCGGGCGTGGTCTACGTCGTCGCTCCCCGCTACGACACGGACGACACCGTCATCTGGACCTCGACCAGCGGCGGCGCGAGCTTCTCCGGCCCCAAAAAAGTCGACAACTACGGCGGCAAGACCGGCATCGACGACGTGCTGCTCAACCCGAACCACACCGCCACCGAAAAAGAACCGACCGCGGACTTCTTCGACGTCGCGTCCATCAATCCCGGTCCGGCGTTCGGCGAAGTCGGCAACACCATGAAAACCCCCGCGGACTTCGCCTTCGCGTCGCCGGGAGTCTTTGCCGCCGAAGGGAGCCTCGGCTTCACGACCGGCTCGCACGTACCCGTCCAGACCTTCTTCAACCTCGCCACGCACGATGAAGTCCACTACTACGTGAACAGCAAAGGCGGCGCCGCCGGCGAAGAAAAAAACTGGATAGGGCCGAAACTCGTCGACGAAGGCTACGGCCCGCGCCTCGCCAGCGGTCCGGACGGGCTGTTCATGCTCTCCTCGGACTTCGTTTCGGGCGAAGCCAACCCCGCGGTGCTCGAGCTGCGCAAGTTCAACGAAACCTCCAACCTGTTCGAAGCGCCGATGCTCGTCACGAGCGACCTCGCGCAGGACGGCCTCACGAGCGGAATCTTCGAGAACGAAACGGGCAACCTCTACGTGGTCTGGCCGGTCGTCAGCGGCAGCAACCTCGTGCTCTACCTCGCGGAATCCACCGACGGCGGCAAAACCTTCCACGGCGAACGCGAAGTGGCGGCGGTCAACGGCCCCTTCATCGGGCCTCCGCGACTGGCGGTGGCGAGCGATGGCAGGGGATGGCTCACCTACACGGATGAATTCGGAGTCGAGGTCGCCAACCTGGCGACCAACACGACGCTCTCGACGAGCCTCTCCGGCGGCGGTCAGAGCGGTACGTCGATCGCCGTTCCCCAGGGAACCCCCGTCACGGACACGGCCAGCGTCGGCGGCTCGGGCGGCTCCAGCGCGACGGGCTCGGTCGCGTACGAAGTCTTCAACAACTCCAGCTGCACGGGGTCTCCCGCCACGGCCGGATCGGGCACGGTGTCCGCGGGAGTCGCCGGCGGGTCCTCGGCCGCGGTCGCGGCCGCGCTGGCGCCCGGGAAGTACTACTGGCGGGCCGGCTACAGCGGCGACGCGACGCACGAACCATCCACGAGCCCGTGTGGCAGCGAGGTGCTCACCGTGCTCGCGCCGACGAGCACCACCACGGTGCAGTCGGGCAGCGGCATCAGCGGCGCCTCGCTGACGGTGCCCCAGGGCGCCTCGGTCACCGACCAGGCGCACATCGCCGGCGCCCTGGCGGCGAACGCCACCGGCACGGTCACCTACGCTCTCTACAAGAACAACAAATGCACGGTCGCGGCGGCTGCCGCGAGCACCAAGTCGGTGGTGAAAGGCCTCGGGGGCGCCTCCTCGGCGGTCAAGCCGAAGGCCGGCACGTACTACTGGAAGGCCACCTACAGCGGCGACGCGGCCGACGTGGGCTCGACGAGCGCCTGCGGCAGCGAGGTGCTGGTGGTGGCGCTGCAGGACAGCAACATCGGGCTGCCCTCGGCGAAGATCTGCCTGAGCAGGCGCAGGTTCGCCGTGCACCCGCGCGCCCCCAAGGGCGTGAGGCTCGTGAGCGTCGAGATCCAGATCAACGGCAAGACCGTCAAGACGGGCAGGCTCTCCAAAGACCGCACGACGGTCAGCCTCGTCGGGCTGCCCAAGGGGACGTTCAAGGTCTCGCTGATCACGAGATCGTCCACGGGGAAGCTCTACGAGGACATCCGCACCTTCCACACCTGCGTCGCGGGCAAACACAGGAAAAAATGAGCCCCGCTAACCGAACGTGAAGTCGTAGGCGACGACCCCGTTCTGGAAGCGCAGCTCCAGTTCGTGGCTCTGGTCGCCGGGGAGGGAGACGAGCCAGTACAGCCGCTGGCGGCGCACGGTGACGACGCCGTCGTGGACGTCCGCGCCCGACTCCGCCGCGGGGATTGGGCGCCCGTCGAGCATCACCTGCACCTGCATCGGCCGTTCGTCCTGCGAGCTCAGCACCAGATACGCGTTCTTGGCCTGGAAGTGCAGGTACAGCCCGGCTTCCGAGACGGCTTCCGCGGGCTGGCTGCCCACATTCCAGGTGCCCGAGTAGGCGAGCTGGTTCAGCTCCAGTTCGTGGGTCGGCGGCGGGCCGTAGTCGTGGGTGCCCGCGTACGGGCCCTTGACGAACCCCTGGGCGCGCGCGGTGCCCGTGTATGACTCCGGCGTGGCCTCTTCGGAGGGCACGACGACGTCGGTCGGGTGGCTCTTGCCGCCGACCTGGCGGCCCGCTTCGGCGAGCAGCGCCCTGATCGCCGTTTCGGTCCTGTCGTAGTCGCCCTCGCCGAACGTCGCGTATCGGACCTGGCCGCTCGAGTCGATCAGGTAGTCGGCGGGCCAGTACTGGTTGCCGTACGCGTTCCAAGTGCCCATGTTGTTGTCCTGGACGACGGGGTAGCGCAGGCCGAACTGCGAGATCGCGTCGGCGACGTTGCTCGCGTCCTTCTCGAATGAGAACTCGGGCGCCTCCACGCCGACGATCGTCAGGCCATCCTTGGCGTACGCGGCGTTCCACGCCTTCAGGTAGGGCAGCGTGCGGATGCAGTTGATGCAGGTGTACGTCCAGAAGTCGACCAGCACCACGTGTCCGCGCAGCGAGGCCAGCGTCAGCGGCCGGTCGCCCGGCGTGTTGAACCAGTCCTCGGTTTCCGTGAATTCCGGCGCCGGGCCGAGGTCTGGCAGGGCGTGCGCGGCCGCGAGCAGCGTTGCCTGGCTGGCGTCGCGGGGGGCCACGTGGATCTTCGAGGTGCCCGAACCTTCGCAGTCGGAGCTGCCGTTCGCGGCGACGAACTTTGCCCTGTGGCCGGTGATCTCGTGCAGCCGGCTGGTCACCGTCTTCGAGCACTCCAGCGACGCCGCCAGGTTGACGTTGGGGATCTTTTCGGCGACGAATTGGTCGAAGTTGACGTCGAGGTTGGTTGCGATCGCCACCGCCGTGAGCAGCATGATCGTGCCGAGCACGCGCTGCAGCATCGGCCCGCGGCCGGCCCTGCGCACGCGGTCGAACACGCGCCTGCCGCCGAGCGCCAGCGCCAGCAGCACGACCGCCGAGCCGGCGGCGTAGGCGAGGCCGATCGCGATCGTTTTGCCCGACGCGGCGCTGACCGAGATCACCGCCGCGAGGATCGGGCTCGCGCACGGGGTGTACACGAAGCCGAGCGCGCCGCCCACGAGCAGCCCCGAGAGGAAGCCGTCGCCCGTGTTGCGCGGCCCGAAGCGCGCCAGCCGCGACAGCGGCGCCTCGATGCGCGCTGCCACGTCCGGCATCAGCAGCGCCAGGCCGAACACCAGCAGCACCGCAATCGCCACGTCGCGCAGCGGATCGTCGCCGAGGCCGACGCCGTCGACGACGTTCGCCAGCCCGACGATCGTCACCGTGAACGTGATCGACAGCCCGAGCACGATCCCCAGCGGCCGCCGCCGGCCGCCCACGCCGCCAGCCGACAGCAGCGCCGGGAGCACCGGCAGAGCGCACGGCGACAGCGCCGTGCCGGCGCCCGCGAGGACGGCGAAGGTCAGGAGGACGAGCATGTGCCTGTCCTACAGTCTGGCGGGGGCCGCTTGCGTTACACGCCGGTTGGGCGGCCGCCGGCAGGCCCTACCCGGCGATTCCCGCCCGCAGCGTGGCCTCGAAGTCGGTGCCGGGAATCGGGCCGATGCACGGCGAGCCCGCGCCCGCCGCGCGGTAGCGCTCGATGCCGCCGCCGAGCTCCGAGTCGTCGCCCACGGCGGTCAGCTCGTCGAGGAAGCCGTCGGAGATCGCGCTCTGCATCGCCTGCAGGTCGCCCGCGCCGGCGCCGCGGTCATAGCCCTCGATGTCGGCGCCGAACCCCGTGCGCTCGATCATCGCGCGGTAGAACGGCAGGCCGAAGTAGGGGATCAGGTCCTTGCGCATCGCCCCGTAGGCGCTCGCGCGATCGTCGGTCAGCGCCGCGGGCACCGCCGCCACGACGTCGAAGCCCTCGAGCGTCAGCCCCGCGCGTTCGCGCCCGGCGCGCACCTCCGGGATCACCACCTGCTCGATGTAGCTCGGGTTGCACAGCCACAGGATCACGCCGTCGGCGATCTCGCCGGCGAGCCGCAGCATCGCGGGGGAGAGAGCGGCGATGTAGATCGGCAGGGCCGGGCGCGGGTCGAGGCCCACGAGGCGAAAGCCCGTCTGCCACTTCTCCCCGCGCGGCGGGTCCTCGCCGCGCAGGATCGCGCGTACGATCGACGCGTACTCGCGCATCTCGGCTACGGGACGATCGATCGTCTGCCCGTGCCAGCCCTCCACGACCGGCCGGTGCGAGACGCCCAGCCCGAGCGTCAGCCGTCCGCCCGAGAGCTCGTCGATCGTGGCGGCCGTCTGCGCCATCGTCGCGGGCGTGCGCGTGTAGATCGGGACGACGCCGCTGCCGATGCGGATGCCGGTGGTCGACAGCGCGTACGCGGTGAGCACGGTCAGCGACTCGCGCCCGGCGATGTGGGTCACGTACACGGACTCGTAGCCGAGCGACTCGGCCAGCTTCACCCGCTCGATCGCGCTGTCGAGCGAGCGCCCGGTCGATATGAAGCACCCCGTCCCCACGGACCGGAGCATATGGGAGTCAGCGCCTGAGGATCACGTACACGGTGGTGGCCGCGAACGCCATCTGCCCGAACGCCAGCGCGGTGCCGAGGTTGACCGCCCCGAGCGCACCCGCGAGCGCGCTGGCGAGCACGAACGCCCCGAACATCAGCAGCAGGCTGCGTCTCATGCGGGGTCTCGCTCTGCCGCCGGCAGGCTTCGCTCCAGCGCGGCCACGAGCGCCGGCACGCTCATGCCGGGGTCCTGCGCGGCCAGCAGCGCCTGCGCGGCTCGGCGGCCGCCGAGCGTCCTGACGCCGAGCTCGCCATGCTCGACAGCGAACTCCGTCAACGCTGCTGCGCGGCGCGCGGCCACGCGCCGTCCTACCAGGTCGAGCCCGGCGCGGTGCCCATCGAGCGCCGCCACGAGCTCATCGACACCGCTCGAGGGCGCCAGCGCCGAGACGGCGAGCACGCGGGTGTCGCGGCTGCCGAGCGAGCGCAACGCCGCGGCCAGGTCGCGCCTGGCGCTCACGGCGATCTGACCGAGGTCCGCCTTGGTCACGACCAGCACGTCGGGGATCTCCATGATCCCGGACTTCAGGAACTGAAGCACGTCGCCGCTGCCCGGCTGCACCACGACCACGACCGTGTCGGCGACGTCGGCGACGTCGGTCTCGGCCTGCCCGACGCCGACCGTCTCAATCACGACGACGTCGAATGCCGCCGCCAGCGCGTCGGCGGCGCTGCGTGTCGCCCAGGCCAGGCCGCCCAGCCGCTCGCCCGCGGCGGTCGAGCGGATCAGCACGCCGCGGTCGGCCGGGTCGAAGTCGATGCGCGCGCGATCGCCAAGCAGTGAGCCGCCCGAGCGGCGCGAGCTCGGATCGACGGCGAGCACCGCCACGGTGCGGGTGGGCGGGCTTCCATTCCGCCACGCGTGCACCAGCGCCGAGAGCAGCGTCGACTTGCCGGCGCCCGGCGGTCCCGTCACGCCGATCACGTGCCCGGGCGCCTCGCCGCCGAGCGCGGCGGGGGAGACCTCGCGCAGCAGCCGCGCCGCCTGCTCGCGATCTGCCGGCGCGGTGCTCTCCAGCAGGTTCAGCGCGGCCGGCGCCGCGCTCAGATCGCGCGCCCGCAGACGCTCGCCGAGACCGGCTCCGTCGGCGCTCACGTGCAGGCGCTCACGCGGCGCCGTTGGCGGAGGCGCCGCCAGCGGCGACGGCCGGTTGCTCGGCGTCCTCTCCCACGATCGCGACGATGTCGCGCATGATGCGGGTGATGTCGAAGTCCTTCGGCGTGTACACGGCGGCGACGCCGGCCTCGCGCAGGGCCGCGACGTCCTGCTCGGGGATGATCCCGCCGACGACCACCGGGGCGCTCACGCCGGCGTCGTGCAGCGCGTCGAGCACCGCCGGGATCAGCTCGCGATGCGAGCCCGAGAGGATCGACAGGCCGATCACGTGCACGCCCTCCTGCAGCGCCGAGGCGGCGATCTGCGCGGGGGTCAGGCGGATGCCTTCGTAGACGACGTCCATGCCCGAGTCGCGGGCGCGCACCGCGATCTGCTCGGCGCCGTTGGAGTGGCCGTCCAGGCCCGGCTTGCCGACGAGGATCTTCGGCCGGCGCCCGAGCTGCTCCTGCAGGCGCGCCACCTCGCTGCGCAGCTCGCTGAGCTCTCCATCCCCTGAGACCGCCGCGGCCTCGCCCACGCCGGTGGGGGCGCGGTAGCTGCCGAACACCTCGCGCAGCGTCCGCGACCACTCCCCGGTCGTCGCGCCCGCCCGTGCGGCCGCGATCGTCGGCAGCATCAGGTTGACCTCGGCGCCTGCGTCACCGGCAGCGGCGGCCAGCGCTGCGAGAGCGTCATCAACGGCAGTCTGATCGCGCTCTGAGCGCCAGCGGCGCACATCCTCGATCTGCTGCGCTTCGACCGACGGGTCGACCACCAGGATCCCGCCCTCCGCGTCCGCGGTCAGCGGCGAGACCTCGGTCTCGGTGAAGCGGTTCTGCCCGACGACGACCTGCTCGCCCGCCTCGATGCGGCGCAGCCGCTCGCGATGGGAGTCCACCAGCGCCGCCTTCATGTACGGCACCGCCTCGACCGCGCCGCCGTGCTCGGCCACGACGGCCATCTCCGCGCGCGCGCCCTCCAGCAGCTCCGCCACGAGCGCCTCCATCACCTTCGAGCCCTCGAAGATGTCCGGGTACTCGAGGATGTCCGTTTCGTAGGCCAGCACCTGCTGGATGCGCAGCGACCACTGCTGGTCCCACGGGCGCGGCAGGCCGAGCGCCTCGTTCCACGCAGGCAGCTGGATCGCGCGTGCGCGCGCGTCGCGCCCGAGCGTCACCGCGAGCGCCTCGAGCACGATGCGCTGCACGTTGTTCTCCGGCTGGGCCTCTGTGAGACCGAGCGAGTTGACCTGTACGCCGTAGCGGAAGCGCAGGTGGCGCGGGTCGCTGACGCCGTAGCGCTCGCGCCCGAGCTCCTCCCACAGGATCGACATCGCGCGCAGCTTCGCGTGCTCTTCGACGAAGCGCACGCCCGCGTTGACGAAGAACGAGACGCGCCCGAACACCTGCTCCATGCGGTCCTCCGACACACGTTCGCGCGCCGCGTCGAGCACCGCGATCGCGTTGCTCATCGCGTAGGCGATCTCCTGCACCGGCGTCGCGCCCGCCTCCTGCAGGTGGTAGGAGCAGATGTTGATCGGGTTCCACTTGGGGACGTGCTCGACCGTGTAGGCGATCATGTCCGCGATCAGGCGCATCGACGGCGCCGGCGGGAACGCGTAGGTGCCGCGCGCGAGGAACTCCTTGATGATGTCGTTCTGGGTGGTGCCCTGGAGCTGGCCCTCGGATACCCCCTGGTCCTCGGCGGCGACGATGTACAGCGCCAGCAGCCACGCGGCGGTCGCGTTGATCGTCATCGAGGTGTTCATCTCCCCGAGCGGGATGCCGTCCATCAGCGCGGCCATGTCGCCGCGATGGGAAATCGGCACGCCGACCTTGCCGACCTCGCCGCGCGCGAGCTCGTCGTCGGGGTCATAGCCCGTCTGCGTCGGCAGGTCGAACGCGACCGACAGGCCCGTCTGGCCCTTTTCCAGGTTGCGCCGGTACAGCTCGTTTGAGGCCTTCGCCGTCGAGTGCCCCGCGTAGGTCCGCATCATCCACGGCCGGTCGCGTTCGGGCAGCCGCGCGGAGTGCTCATCGCTCATGCAGCAATTGTACGGTCGCGCCACGGGCTTTATCCTGCCGCTCATGGATCAAACGCTCGAGAAGCCGCGCGCGGGCGGGCCGGGCTCCGGTCTCGGGGGCGAGTGGAGGGTGATCGTGTGCAACGACGATCACAACACCTTCGACCACGTCGCCAACACCCTCGCCCGCTTCATCCCGGGGATCACGGTCAAGCGCGGCATGGAGATCGCCAACGTGATCCACGCCTCGGGCCGCGCCGTCGTCTACAGCGGCCACCAAGAGCCAGCCGAGCTCTACTGGGAACAGCTGAGGGGCGCCGGGCTGACGATGGCGCCGCTAGAGCAGGGCTGAGAGGACCGTGGACGCGGCGCGCGGCGCTCAGGCGCTGTGCACGCCGTGGCCGTTGCCGAGCGCGAGCTCCTCGTCGCTGACCGCGCCGTGGGCGGTGCGGTCCCACCAGCCGTAGAGCACCGGCACCTGGTACCAGCTCGAGTGGGTCGTGCGGAAGAAGGTCATCTCAGGACCCTCCCAGTAGCGTTCCCAGTCGAGGTACTCCTCGAACGCGGCCAGCTGCTGGAAGCGGTAGCGGTCGTCGCGCTGGCGGTACACCGCGTAGGAGCTCGCGCCGTAGCGCAGCGCCGTGGCGGCGACCTCGTTCAGCGCCTGCTCGAAGTCGTCGCCGCGGAAGCCCGTCGCATACCAGGGGACGATCACCGTGCCAGGTGGATGGGGGTTGGGTGGGTGGGATCCCATTACGCGCCCACCTCCGCGTGGATCGCGCCGGGGCCGTCGGCGGTCTTGCCCTGGCCCTCGGAGTCGGCGCCGACGAGGATCGAGATCTTGCCGAGGTGCTTGTTTTCGAGCATCAGCTGGTGGGCTTCGGCGACGCCGTCGAAGCCCAGCGTGCGCCACAGCACCGGGCGGATCAGGCCGCTCTCGATCAGCTCGTTGGCCTTCGTGCACTCGTACGCGTTGGCGAAGTGCGAGCCGAGGATCTCCTTCTGGCGCATCCACAGGTAGGCGACGTTGAAGTCGAGGTCGATGCCGGTGGTGCCCGCGCAGATGACGATTTTGCCGAACGTCTTGGCCGTGAACACCGAGGTCGGGAAGGTCGCTTTGCCGACGTGCTCGAAGACGATGTCGGGGGCGTCGCCGAGGAGCTCCTTGACGCGCTTGGCGAACGCGCGCGAGACCTTGAAGCGCTCGGCCTCCTCGAGCTCTGACTCGCCGCCCTTGCGCATCATTCCGTCGAACTCGCCGCGGTCGATGTAGTCCACAGCGCCGAGGCGCTTGACGAGCTCGCCCTTCTCGGCCGAGGAGACCACGCCCACGCAGTTGGCGCCGGCGGCCTTGCAGATCTGCGTGGCGAACACGCCGAGGCCGCCCGCGGCGCCCCAGATCAGGACGTTCGCGCCCGGCTGCAGTTTGCAGCGGGTGATCAGCATGCGGTAGGCGGTGAAGTACACGAGGCCGTAGGAGGCTGCCTCCTCCCACGTCAGCGCGTGGGGCTTGGGCAGCAGCTGCTGCGCCTGCACCTTCGTGAACTGCGCGAACGAGCCCCAGGTGGTCTCATAGCCCCAGATCATCTGCGACGGCGCCGCCATCGGGTCCAGGCCGTGCACCTCAGGGTCCTCGTAGGAGGCCTGGTTGCAGTGGACGACGACCTCGTCGCCGGGCTTCCAGCGGGTCACGCCGGCGCCGACCTTCCAGACGACGCCCGAGGCGTCCGAGCCGCCGATGTGGTGGCCGAACTCGGGGTGGTCGCCGTAGCGCATGACCGACACCGGCTTGCCGAGCGCCGCCCACACGTTGTTGTAGTTCACGCCCGCGGCCATCACCCGCACGATCACCTCGAACGCGCCCGGCTCGGGCACCTCGATCTCCTCGATCTGGAAGGCGTCCTTCGGTTCGCCGAAGCGCTCCTCGCGGATGACCCACGCGGCCATCGTCTTGGGCAGCTCGCCCGGCTCGGCGTCTACTGCGGAGACTTGTTGAAGATCGATCGCCACGTGCTCTGGAACCTCGTCGGTCGGGAACGGGAAACGGACCCCAATCCTACGAGGAATGCCTGCGTCGGCGCCGCGCGCCCGCCAGCGCCATGCCTGTGAAGCCGACGCTCGTCGCGACGAACGAGCAGATCGCGCTTGCCCTGTAGGCGGGGTGGCCGTCGAGATCGGGCTTGAACGCCAGCGGCAGGAACAGCATCGCGTTGGTCCACGCGCCGACGCCCAGCGCGCTCGCGGCCAGCGGCGGAGGATCCGGTACTGCCAGGCCGCAGGCGATCGTGGCGGTCCCGAGCATCGCGAGGTCCAGGTGCCACTGGCGCACCCGCGCGGCGCTCTCGACGCCGAGCCGTTTCGCGAGCTCGGGCTGCGTGCGCGCGAGCGTGTACGCCCAGCCGCTGAGCGCGCCGGCGGCGAGCTCCGCCAGGCCGGAGGCGACGATCCGCGACGGTGTCTCTGAGCTCATGCGAGCGCCGCCACGCGAAGAGGTCGTACTGCCATGATGAACGTGGACGCTACTACGCGGGCGTGTGTGGCCTTCGTGACCGCGCTCGGCCCGCGCGAGGACCGTCCGCGCCGCGCTCGTTGCCACCATCACAAGCGGCGACGTACGATCACGACCGTGGCCGGCGAATCACGCGAGACGATCGACATGTCAAGCCCGCCGTCGGCGCTCGGCGACGTCGTCGACTTCCTGCGCGCGCACCCGCCGTTCGACGCGCTCGAGCTCGCCGACGTGGAGCGCGCCGCGGCCGCCGCGGAGGTCGAGTTCTTCCTCGCCGGCGCCACGATCTTCGCGCAGGGCGCACAGCCGATCGAGCACCTGCGCGTGGTGCGCACCGGCGCCGTCGAGATCGTGCTCGGCGAGCGCGTGCTCGACCTGCTCGGTCCGGGCGAGCTGTTCGGCCACGCCTCGATGCTCACGGGGCTGCCGCCCGGGTTCGCTGCGCGCGCGCAGGAGGACACGCTCTGCTACCGCATCCCCGAGCAGGTCGCGCGCGCGACGCTCGCGCGCCCGGAGAGCGTCGGCTTCGTCGCGCGCTCGCTGCTGGAGATGCAGACGCGCCTGCCGGCGGCGCTCGCGCCGCGCCGGCCCGCGCCCGACCCCGCCAATCAGCCCGTCGCCGCGCTGATCCGCGATCCGCCGCTGCTGTGCTCGCCCGCGACCACGATCCGCGAGGCCGCGGCCAAGATGGCCGCTGCGCCTGCGACGTCGATCGTGATCGAGCTTGGCGACTCGCTGGGGATCCTCACCGACCGCGACCTGCGCTCGCGCGTGGTCGCCGCGGGCGTCTCCTACGAGGACCCGGTGTCGTCGGTGATGAGCGCGCCCGCCTACACCGTCGAGCCGGACCGGCTCGGGGGCGACGTGCTGCTGGAGATGCTCGACCGCGGCGTGCGCCACTTCCCGGTGCTCAACGCCAGCCGTGAGGTGATCGGCGTCGTCGAAGCGGTCGACCTGCTCGCGGTGGAGACGCTGTCCTCGTTCTACCTGCGCCGCTCGATCGCCCGCGCGCAGAGCGTCGCCGAGCTCGCGCGCGTGGCGCAGGGGCTGCGCCCGGCGGTGATCGCCCTGCACGACGCGCGCGTGGCCGCGTCGAGCGTCGCCGCGATCTACTCCGTGGTGCTCGACGCGCTCACGCGCCGGCTGATCGAGCTCGCGCTCGCCGACGCCCGCGAGCCGCCGGCGGAGTTCTCGTGGCTCGCGCTCGGCAGCCAGTCGCGGCGCGAGGCCACGCCCGCGTCTGACGCCGACAGCGCGATCGTCTGGTACGGGGACGTCGATGAGCGGGAGATCAGGCCCTACCTGCACGCGCTCGCCGGCACCGTGGCCGCGGGGCTGGACGCGTGCGGGATCCGCGTCGACAGCCATGGCGCGACCGCGTCGGAGGTGCTGTTCGTGCGCTCGATCGAGTCCTGGCAGAAGGTCGCGCGCGACTGGATGGAACACCCCACGCGCGAGCAGGTGCTGATCCTCGTGTCGGTGCTCGTCGACAGCCGGCCCGTGTGGGGCATCCATAGCGGCAGCCCGGTGTCGGACACGTTCCGCGCGGCGCGCAGGCGGCCGGATCTGCTGCACCTGCTGGCGCGGTTCGCGCTCTCGCACCGGCCGCCCACGGGCTTCCTGCGCGGGCTTGTGGTCGAGCACGACGGCGAGCATCGCGGCCGGCTCGACCTCAAGAACGGCGGCCTGCTGCCGGTCGTCGACCTCGCGCGGTGGGCCGGGATGGCGGCGGGCGTGACGAGCGCCTCGACGCTCGAGCGCCTGCGCGCCGCCGACGACGCGGGCACGCTGCCGGCGGCCCAGGTGCACACGCTCGAAGACGCCTACGAGCTGTTCATGGAGCTGCGCATGGAGCACCAGGTCGAGCAACTGCGCGCCGGGCTCGAGCCCGATGACCATCTCAACCCCGACGATCTCAGCGCGCTCACGCGCAGCTACCTGAAGGAGGCATTTCGGGCGGTGGCGTCGGTGCAGAAGCAGATCGCCGCCGAGCTCAGCCTCGGGGTGCGATGAGGCTGCTGCGCCGGCCGCGCGGCGCCGGCGCCCTCGCCTACAGGAGCGCGCGCCTGCCCCGCAGACGGACGCCGTGGCGCGAGGCGAGCTACTGCGCGGTCGACCTCGAGCTCAGCGGCCTCGACCCCAGGCGCGATGAGATCGTCTCCTTCGGCGCGATCCCGATCGAGGACGGGCGCGTGCAGCTGAGCGCCGCCGTGCACGGGCGCGTGCGCCCGCTGCGCGCGATGAGCGAGGCGGCGATCCGCGTGCACGGGATCCGCGTCGCCGATCTCGACGGCGCGCCGCCGCTGGACGTCGCGATCGACCCGCTGCTGGCGGTGATGGCGGGGAGGATCCCGATAGTGCATGTCGCCGCGGTCGAGCGCGGCTTCCTGCGTCCGGCGCTGCGCCGCCAGGGCCTGCGACTGCGCGGGCCGATGATCGACACCAGCGTGCTCGGGCTCGTGTGGCTGCACGAACGCGACCAGCGCGGTCCGCGGCGCATCTCGCTCACGGACCTCGCCGGCGCGCTCGGCCTGCCCGCGCACCATCCTCACGACGCGGTCGGCGACGCGCTGACGACCGCGCAGGCGTTCGTGGCGCTGGCCACGCACCTGGACGCGCGCGGCGCCGAGACGGTGGGCAGCCTCGTCGCCGCCGACCGGCGGCTGGAACTGCTGCTCGCCTAAAACAGCTGCAGGTAACGCTCGAGCTCCCACGGCGTGATCTGCTCGTGGGCGGCCTGCACTTCGCGGCGCTTGACCTGCACGTAGTAGTCGAGGTAGTCGCCATCGCGCGTCTTGCCGAACGCGGTGCGCAGCACCTCGCAGCGCTCGAGCTCGCGCGTGGCGTCGAGCAGGTTGGCGGGCAGCAGCTCGACTCCGGCGGCGGCGAGCTGCTCGTCGCTGAGCGTGTAGAGGTTGGCCGCGTTGGGCTCGCCCGGGTCCAGGCTGCGCTCGATCCCGTCCAGGCCGGCGGCGATCATCGCGGTCGCGGCGAGGTACGGGTTGCAGGCGCCGTCGACGGTGCGGTCCTCGATCCGCCCGGGCGCGGGGATGCGCAGCATCTGCGTGCGGTTGTTGTAGCCGTAGCTCACGTACGCCGGCGCCCACGTGGCGCCGCTCGTGGGCGCGCCGACGGACAGGCGCTTGTAGGAGTTGACCGTGGGGGCGGTGATCGCGATGTAGGCCTTCGCGTGCGCCTTCAGGCCGCCGAGGAAGCCGTAGGCGAGCTCGGACAGGCCGAGGCCGTGGGGATCCTCGGCGGGGTCGCGCTCGAACACGTTCTCGCCGTCGCGCCAGAGGCTGACGTGGAAGTGGCAGCCGTTGCCCGTCAGCTGCGCGAACGGCTTGGGCATGAACGTCGCGATCAGGCCGCGCTCCTGGGCGAGCGACTCGACCATGTAGCGGAAGAACACGGCGCGGTCGCAGGTGGTGAGCGCGTCAGCGAAGTCGAAGTTCTGCTCGAACTGCCCGTTGGCGTCCTCGTGGTCGGTGGCGTAGTTGTCCCAGCCGAGGCCGGTGACCGCTTTGGAGACCTCGGTCACGAAGTCGAGGTTGCGCGTCAGCGCGCGCATGTCGTAGCACGGCTGTTCGAGCGTGTCGAGCGCGTCGGCGAGCTCGAGCCGGCCGTCGGCGCCACGGCGCAGCAGGAAGTACTCGAGCTCGGCGCCGATCTTCAGCTCGTAGCCGAGCCCCGCCGCGCGCTGCAGCGCCGAGCGTAGGATCGTCCGCGGGCAGTACGGCCATGCCTCGCCCTCGACCGTCACGTCGCATGCGAAGCGCGCCACGTTCTTGCGCCACGGCAGGATCGTGAAGCTGCGCGGGTCGGGCATGGCGATGATGTCGGGGTCGTCGGGGCCCTGTCCGATGTCGCCGGCGGCGAACCCCGCGAAGCCGGCGCCGTCCTCGAGCAGGTCGTCGAGATGGTGCGCCGGCACGAGCTTCGCGCTGGGCTTGCCGTGCATGTCGACGAACTGCGCGAACAGGAACTCGACGCCTCCATCCTTGACCAGCCGCCGGACGTCGTCGGCGTTCTGTGGCGGCGCGGTCATCGACTGAAGGTATATCCGCCCGCGCGGGGCCCTGGCAATGGCGGCAAGCTCATGTTGGCCGTGGGTAGCATGTGCACAGCGCACATATGTCCACTATCACTGAGACCAACGGGCTCCGCGAGGAGAACCGCACCCTCTATGGCGTCATCAAGCTCGTGTCGTCGTCGGTCGAGCTCGGGCCGATGCTGCAGGGGATCGTCGATCTGGCGACGCAGGCGACCGACTGCCACGCGTGCTTCATCTACCTGCTCGAAGACGATCAGCTGACGATCCGCGCGGCGTCGCAGGTCTTCGCGGATGCCGTCGGGCGCGTGCAGCTGGCGATCGAGGAGGGCCTCACCGGCTGGGTGGCGCGCCATCGCACGCCCGAGTTCATCCGCGAGGGCGCGATGGACGATCCGCGCATGAAATACGTGCCGCTGCTGCAGGAGGAGCGCTTCCAGTCGATGGTCGCGGTGCCGATCCTGTCGCGCGCGAGCGAGACGCTCGGCGTGATCGTGCTCCACACGGAGGCCCCGCGCGAGTTCACCGAGGACACGCTGAAGCTGCTCGTGCACATCGCCTCGCTCGTCTCCGGCGCGATCGAGAACGCCCAGCTCTACCAGCGCGAGCGCCGCCGCGTGGACACGCTCACGCGGCTGGCGGGGCTGGGCGGGGAAGTGGCATCGGCGGGCGACGCGCAGGATCTCGGGCAGATCGTCGCTACCGGCACGCGGCGGCTGCTCGAGGCCGAGTTCTGCCAGGTCTACCGCCTGGACCCCGACGACGGCCTGCAGCTGCTGCGCTCCGATCCGGCCGCGGTCTCGGCGCCGCCGGCGGCGTCCACGGCTGGGTTCCTGATCGACGCGCTCGACGGCGGCGGCTCGGGGCCGGCGGCCCGCAGCCTGTGGCCCGGCGTGGACATCGGCGATCTGCTGCTGACGCCGCTGACGGCGGGCGGCGAGCGGCTCGGGCTGCTGTGCGCGGGCTCGCCGCCGCGGCGCAAGTTCAGCGGCGAGGACACCGAGCTCGCGCGCGCGATCGCGCACATCGCGGCGGTCGCGATCAAGCGCGCGGAGCTGATCGAGAGCCTGACGAACGCAAACATCGTCAAGGACCTGTTCGAGGCGCTGGCGGCGGGCGCGACCTCGTTCGCGGTCGCCAAGGCCGCCGAGGTCCGCTGCGATCTGAGCGAACCGTTCCTGATGATCTGCGCGGAGCCGGCCGGGGGCGTTGAGCCGGCGTCGGTGGAGTGGCGGGAGGCCGCGGAGGGGCTCGGCCGGCGCCTGGCGGCGCTCGCGCCCCGCGCGGCGATCGAGGCGGGTCCGGGGCCGGTCAGGGCGGCGGTGCCGCTGGGCGCCGGCCGGCCCGAGCGCGCGGAGGAGCTGCTGCGCTCGTGCGAGGAGCTCGGCAGGCAGAGCCGGGCGGCGATCGGCGTGAGCCAGCTGCACGGGGAGGCCGCGCAGGCGGCGCGCGCCTACCGCGAGGCGCTCGACGCGGCCACGATCGGCCGCGCGCTGCTGCGCGACGGCGGCGCGATCGGCTACTCGCAGCTGGGCGCCTACCGCTACCTCGTGCACATCGGCGCCGAGGAGGCGCCGCGCGACAGGATGCGCGAAGCGGTCGACATGCTGATCGACTACGACAGGCGGCGGCGCGCATCGCTGCTGGACACGCTCGAGCGCTACCTGGCCGAGCGGCGCAGCGTGATCGAGAGCGCGCGCGCCCTGTTCATCCACCCGAACACCCTGCGCCAGCGTCTGGCGCGCATCGAGGAGCTGACGGGCGTGGCGCTCGACCAGGACGACCTGCTCTCGCTCGAGCTCGCGATCAAGCTCGCGCGCCTGCACGGGCGCCCGGGGGCGTCGTCGAGCTCAGTCGCCGTCGATCACTAGGAACACGGGCACCGTCGCCCGCCGCCGCACGCGCTGGGGCTCCTGCGTCCAGAGCATGTCGCCGACGATGCGGTTGCGCGCGGCGTCGGCGGCCATCACGATCGCCTGGCACTCCTCTTTGGTCGCCTCTTCGCAGATGCGCGCCGTGACTTTGCGCGTCGCCAGCACGTGGCCCTCGGCTTCCAGGCCCGCGCGCGCCAGGCGCCTGATGGCGCTGTCGACGATCTCCCGCAGCGCCGTCAGCTCGCGCTTGGTCGGCAGCAGGCCGGGGTTTGGCAGCCCGAAGGCCACGCCGTGCATGCGCGCGATCGCGAACACGTGGACGCTGGGCTCGGTCGCGCCTTCGCGGTCGGCCAGCTCCGCCACGCGGGCGATCGCCGCATCGGGGATCGCCCGCCCTTCCGTCGCGAGCAGGATGCGGGCGAATCCAGGCTCGCCGGATCGGCTCGCGTCGTCGCTCATCTCGACCGCCGCCTGCGCGGTGGCGCTCACGGGCTCGCGCCCTCGGCCGGAGCCGGGGTCGCCGTCGCGGCGACGAGCTCGGCTTTCTTGCGGTCCCCGGCCTTGCGCCACAGGTACAGCGGGTAGTAGGAGGCGAGCACGCCGAAGCCGAGGAAGTAGTAGATCAGCGTCTTGTGCCCGGCGGCGTTGCACGAGCAGTCCGCGTACACGGGCCCGCCCCAGAAGTAGATCAGGGCGTACACCCCCGCCAGCGCCAGCGCGACGTACTTCATCCACTCCGGCAGCTTGAACGGCCGCCTGAGGTTCGGCCGTTCCTTGCGCAGCAGGTAGTAGCCGACGAGCACCGGTATGAACGAGGCGAGGTAGCCGACGTTCGAGAACGTGTAGATCTGCACGGCGCCGCCGAAGAACACGACGATGATCGAGCAGACGACGTTGAAGATCATCGAGCGGTGCGGCACGCCGTGGGAGTTCGTGGCCTGGAAGAAGCGCGGGAACTGCCCGTCGACGGACATCTGGTGCAGCGAGCGCGCGGTGCCGGTGATCGCGTTCAGCGCCGAGAGCACGAGCGCGATGATCAGCATGATCGCGATCAGCCAGTTGAGCAGTTCGCCGCCGGTGCCCGTGCCGAACACCTTGGAGGCGAACGTCACGAAGATCGTCTTCGGATCGACGAGCGCGACGTTGCCGAGCGCTTTGGTGCCGAGCACGATCACGAACGCGACGGGGATCATGGTGTAGATGAACACGCCGTAGGCGCCCTCGGCGTTCATCGCGATCTTGGCGTCGCGGTCGGGATCGCGCGTCTCGCCGATGTAGCACGCGGCGGCCTCCATGGCGATCACGTTCCACGTCAGCAGGAACGAGAAGGCGAGCGCGATCACGAACCAGCCGTGGCCGAACTGGCTGGCGAAGAAGCCCGAGCCGTCGACGTGGTGGAAGTGGAACAGTTCGCCGAAGTGCACGACGCTCGGGTGGAAGATCCACGAGATCGCCAGGAACGTCAGCGGGATCATCGACAGGAACGCGAGCGTCGTGGCGAAGAACGTGCCGAAGCGCAGCCCGAGATAGGAGGGGATGAACAGCAGCAGGATGCCGACGACGGAGATGCCGAGCGTCCACCAGGCGATCGGCGTGTCGATCGGCGTGAAGCCCTTTTCGGAGAGCCCAAAGCGCTCGACGATGTAGAACGAGGCGAGGATCATGTTCAGCGGCGCGACCGGGAACCAGCCGAGCCAGTACGCCCAGGCGGTGAAGCCGTTGACGTGCTCGGCGAAGCGCGGCCAGCGGTCCTTGTACGCGGGATAGGCATACGAGGGCGAGCCGCCCGAGCGCTCGGGCATCATCGCCGAGAGCTCCGCCAGGAACAGGCACAGCAGGTAGCCGCTGACGGTGATCACGAAGATCAGCGGCACCGCGGCGGCGCCCAGCGAGGTGACCATCGTGGGGGCGATGCCGGTGACGAGGATCGTCCCCGCCAGGCCGATTACAAAGGCGCCCCACCAGTTGATGGTTTTCGGCAGCCCACCCCCCTCGTAGTCGAGTTCATCGTAGGTCCCGGAGCCCGTGTCATCCGCCATATGCTCTCCCGATCACGTTGTGTGTGTCGGCGCCAGGTTGCCACTTGAGGGACGGCTCTCCCAGGCGAGATGTGAACACAATTGTTGGGAGCGACATGGAGCACCTGGACACATTCCTGTCTCTGCAGCCGCCGTTCGACTCGCTCACGCGCGAGCAGCTCGCCGCCGTGGCGGGCGATGCGCGCGAGGTGTCCTTCGAGGCAGGCGAGCTGGTGCTGGTCGAGGACGGGGTCCCGGCGACTGGCCTGTACGTCGTGCGCGCGGGCTCGATCGAGCTCGTCCACGAGGGCGAGCCGATGGTGGTGCTCGAGCCGGGCGAGTGCTTCGGCCACCCGTCGCTGCTGAGCGGGATGGCGCCGGTGTTCACGGTGCGCGCCCGCGAGCCGTCGATCTGCGCGCTGCTGAGCGCGGAGGCGTCGCGTCGCGTGCTTGCGACGGAGGCCGGCGCTGCCTACGTGGCGAGGACGATGCGCACGCGCCTGACGCGCAGCGGGCACACGGTGCACGGGCTGCTGGACGTCGGCACGACGCCGGTGTCGGCGATCATGCGTCCCGCCGTCTTCTGCGAGCCCGATCAGCCTTTGCGCGAGGCGGCCGGGCGCCTCGGCCCGCGGGGAGAGGCGCAGGCGCTGCTGATGCGCGTGCGCGAGGACGAGCTCGCGATCGTCACCGACGCGGAGCTGCGCGCGTGGGTCGGCGCGGGCGGGGGGGACGGCGATGCGCCGGTGAGCAGCGTCGCGCGCTCCCCGGTGGCGACGGTGCCGGTGGGACAGCTGGCGGTGGAGGCGACCGTCGACATGCTCGCGGCGGGAGTGGAGCACATGGCGGTGCTCGACGGCGAGCGGGTGTGCGGGATGCTGTCGGCTGCCGATCTGCTCGGCCTGGACGCGCGCAGCCCGATCGCGCTGCGCCACACGATCCTCGGCGCGGCCGACGAGGACGTGCTCGCGCGCGCCGCCGAGCACCTGCCGCAGCTGTTCGCGCTGCTCGAGCGCGCGGGCGTGCCCCCGCGCGACATCGGACGCGTGCTGAGCCTGCAGCAGGACGCGCTGACGGTGCGGCTGATCGACTTCTCGCTGTCCCGGAACGGCCCCGCCCCGCTGGCGTGGGCGTGGCTCGACCTGGGCAGCGCGGCGCGGCGCGAGTTCACGCTGGCCTCCGACCAGGACAACGCGCTCGCCTACGAGACGCCGCCCGATGGCGAGCACGACGCCGTCGACGCGTACTTCGCGCGTCTCGGCGGCGAGGTCAACGCGGGGCTCGCGCGCTGCGGCTTCGGCGTCGACAACAACGACGTGCTCGCTGGCGATCGCCTGTGGCGCATGTCGAAGGCCGACTGGATCGCGACGTTCGACGAGTGCCTGCGCGCCCCCAGCGAGTCGCGTCTGATCCGCGCGTCGGTGGCGTTCGACTTCCGCCCGTGCGCGGGCGGCCTGGCGATCACGGCGGCGCTGAGCGCGCGTATCCGCGCCGCGCGCGAACACCCCGACTTCATGCGGTTGATCGCGCGCACCGCCACCGGCTACCCCGTGGCGCTGGGTCGTCGCGGCGACCTCGCCGTCGAGCGCCGCGGCGAGGAGGCGGGGCGCCTGGATCTCAAGCGCGGCGCGATCGTGCCGCTGGTGAACCTCGTGCGCTTCCACGCGCTCGCGCACGGCGTGACGATCTCGCCGACGCTCGATCGGATCGAGGCGGTGGCGAGCGCCGGCGGCATCGAGCGCGGCGTGGCGGACGCGCTGAGCGAGGCATTCGACGTGATCACCCGTCTGCGCTTCGCCCACCACGCCGAGCTGATAGCGGCGGGGGCCGCGCCGGATAACCTGATCGACCCGGGGGCGCTCGCGCCGATCGCGCGCGCGGACCTGCGCGAGGCGCTGCACACGGTGCGCCGCGAGCAGAAGCGCCTCGGCGTGTGGACGCCCCCCAAGCTGTAGCGCCGGCCGCCACATTCTCGGGCGAAAGTGTGCGCGCGGAGGCCATGTGCGCGGCCGAGTCCGGGCTCTACAGTGATTCCCATGTGTGGGATCGCGGGGCTTTACACCAAGTCTCCCGCGCTGCAGGCCCAGCTGGGCGAGCACCTCTCGAGAATGCTCGAGCAGCTCTCCTTTCGCGGGCCCGACAGCGCGGGTGTGGCCTTCTACCGCGATCCGGCGCCAGCCGGCTCGTGCAAGATCTCGCTGTGCGCGCACGGGGAGACCGATTGGGCGTCGATCGGGGCCGAGCTCGCGGATGTGTTCGAAGGGGCTTCGCACCCGCGGGTGCGCGCGACGCACGCGGTGTTCGTGGTCGATGCAGAGGCGGGGGAGGTGCAGGCGTGGCTCGCCGAGCGCCACCCGGAGCTGCGGCTGATGAGCGCCGGCAGCTCGATCGAGATTTACAAGGAGGCCGGCAGGCCGGGTGATTTCGTGCGGCGTTTCGCAATCGAGCAGCTCGACGGGAGCCACGCTCTCGGGCACACGCGGATGGCGACCGAGAGCCGGGTGACGACTGAGCACTCGCACCCGTTCTCGACGGGCCTCGACCTGTGCCTGGTGCACAACGGCTCGCTCTCCAACCACAATCGCCTGCGGCGCAACCTGCGCCGCGAGGGCATTCGCTTCCAGACCGACAACGACAGCGAGGTCGCGGCCGGCTACCTGACGTGGCGGCTGCGCGAGGGCGCGAGCCTCGAGCAGGCGCTCGAGGGCTGCCTGGAGGACCTCGACGGCTTCTACACGTTCGCGGTGGGCAACGCCGACGGCTTTGCGGTGCTGCGCGATCCGATCGCGTGCAAGCCGGCGGTGATGGCCGAGACCGACGAGTGGGTGGCGATCGCCTCGGAGTACCGCGCGATCGCGGTGCTGCCGGGGGCGCAGGACGCCGACAGCTGGGAGCCGGAGCCGGGGCGCGTGTATAGCTGGGGAACGACGTTGGTGGCGTGATGCCGGCCCCGGACGCAATCCGGGAGGCCGTGCTGTCCGTCGACCTGGCGAGCGAAAGCGTCAGACAGCTCAACCAGCGCCTCCACGACGCCCGCGGGATGCAGCACGTGCGCGTGCTGCATCCCGCGGGCATGCACTCGATCGCGGTCGGCATCGACGCGCCGCACGAGGTCGAGATCGCCGGGCACGTCGGCTACTACTGCGCCGGCATGAACAAGCTCGCGACGGTCCGCGTGCACGGGAACTGCGGCGTGGGCGTGGCCGAGAACATGATGTCGGGCACGGTGGTGGTCGAGGGCAGCGCCAGCCAGTCGGCGGCGGCGAGCGCGCGCGGCGGGCTGCTGGTCGTCCACGGCGACGCCTCCGCGCGCTGCGCGATCTCGCTGAAGGGGGCCGACGTGGTCGTGCACGGCTCGGTCGGCCACATGAGCGCGTTCATGGCGCAGCGTGGGTCGCTGGTGGTTTGCGGCGACGCTGGCGAAGCGCTCGGCGACTCGCTGTACGAGGCGCGCCTGTACGTGCGCGGCTCGGTCGCTGGGCTGGGCGCGGACTGCGTTGAGAAGGAGATGCGTGCTGAGCACCTGGAGCAGCTTGCGCGGCTGCTCGAGCTGGCGGAGGTCGAGGATGTCGCGCCGGCGGAGTTCCACCGCTACGGCTCGGCCCGCTCGCTCTACCACTTCCACGTCGACAACCTCGGGAGCTACTGAGATGGGCGCGGGCGGCGGGGTCGCGGACACCGGCGCGAACGGCGGCTCGCCGCAGACGGCCACGCTGCCCGCCGGCGGCTGGCACCCGGGCCTGCGCGAGTCGGCGACGTTCGACCGCGGCGTGATCGCGGAGATCCAGCGCGCGGCGCGCGAGGGCATGTATGACATCCGCGGCTTCGGCGCCAAGCGCCGCGTGCCGAGCTTCGACGACCTGCTGTTCCTGGGCGCGAGCGTGTCGCGCTATCCGCTGGAGGGCTACCGCGAGCGCTGCGCGACCGACGTGGTGATCGGCGGGCGCTTCGCGCGCGAGCCGCTGCACCTGGACATCCCGATCACGATCGCGGGGATGAGCTTCGGCGCGCTGTCGGGGCCGGCGAAGGAGGCGCTGGGGCGCGGCGCGAGCGAGCTCGGCACGAGCACGACGACGGGCGACGGCGGCATGACCCCGGAGGAGCGCGAGCACTCGAGCAAGCTCGTCTACCAGCTGCTGCCCTCGCGCTACGGGATGAACCCCGACGACCTGCGCCGCGCGGACGCGATCGAGGTGGTCGTCGGCCAGGGCGCGAAGCCCGGCGGCGGGGGCATGCTGCTGGGGCACAAGATCTCCGCGCGCGTCGCGCAGATGCGCGACCTGCCGGCGGGCATCGACCAGCGCAGCGCCTGCCGGCACCCCGATTGGACGGGCCCCGACGACCTGGAGATCAAGATCGAGGAGCTGCGCGAGATCACCGATTGGCGCGTGCCGATATACGTCAAGGTGGGCGCGACGCGCACCTACTACGACGTCGCGCTGGCGGTGAAGGCGGGCGCGGATGCGATCGTGCTCGACGGCATGCAGGGCGGCACCGCCGCCACGCAGGAGGTGTTCATCGAGCACGTGGGCATCCCGATCCTCGCGGCGATCCCGCAGGCGGTGGAGTCGCTGACGGACCTCGGCCTGCACCGCGAGGTGCAGCTGATCGTCTCGGGCGGCATCCGCACGGGTGCGGACGTCGCGAAGGCGCTCGCGCTGGGCGCGGACGCGGTGTCGATCGGCGTGGCGGCGATGATCGCGCTGGGCGACAACGCCCCCGAGCACGACGCCGACTACCGCGCGATCGGCTCGGCGGCGGGCTACTACGACGACTACCAGGCGGGCCTGGATCCGGCGGGCATCTCGACGCAGGAGGACGGGCTGGCGGCGCGCCTGGATCCCGTCGAGGGCGGCCGGCGCCTGGCCAACTACCTGCGCACGCTGGTGCTCGAGACGCAGACGCTCGCACGCGCGTGCGGTAAGTCCCACGTGCACAACCTCGAGCCGGAGGACCTCGTCGCGCTGACGATCGAGGCCGCGGCGATGGCGCGCGTGCCGCTCGCGGGGACGAGCTGGATCCCGGGGCGCGGCTCGGCGATATAGAGCCGGCCCAGAGCTGCGGACGTTGTGCTACGCTGCAAACGTGTCGGTGAATGTTTCGGTACGCCTCGACGACGCTCTCGCGGAGCGTCTTCGTCTACGGGCACGCACCGCCGGTGAGACCCTCTCGGATCGGCTGCGTCGCTATGCCGAGGAGGGAGCCCGCCGCGACGAACATCCGCTCGTCACCTTCCGTGACGGCCCGGCCGGCCGCCGCGCAGGGCTGCTCGGCGGCCCCGACGTGTGGGAGGTCGTCATGTGGCTGGAGGATCTGGCGGCGGAGGCCGATCCCGTTGCGGCGCTCGTCGAGGACTCGGTCCTCACTCGTTCGCAGGTGGACGCCGCGCTTCGCTATCGCGCCGCCTACCCGGATGAGATCGCTGCACGTATCGAGCTGCACCGTCGCGAAACGGCCGCCGCTGAAACGCATTGAAGCTACTGCTGGACGAGATGTACTCGCCGGGACTCGCCGAGGCACTGCGAGCGGCCGACGTCGATGCTTGCACCGTCATCGAGCTCGGGTTGGCAGGAAGCTCTGACCCCGAGGTCTTCGCGGCGGCAGTCGCGGACGAGCGTACGCTGCTCACGGAGAACGTCGCCGACTTCACGCGCATCTCCGCCGATCATCTCGTAGCGGGCCAGCACCACCCCGGCGTGCTGATCGCGCTCTCATCGCGATTCTCGCGCCGCGCGGCAGGTATCGGCCCCCTTGTCACCGCAGTCCGCGATGTCGCGGACCGGCAGCTCACCGACTGCCTTGTCTACCTTCAAGCGCGACCCAGGCCCTGAGCTCAGGAGGACATTCGGGTGCGCCAAGCTGGACGTCGATCAAAGCCTCAAGCCCAGGTGGAGGCTTTGGTGCGGCTACTGCTCGAGCCGGATGGTCGGAAGCAGCGGCAGAAGCTGTTGAGGCTGTTGGACACCAAGAGCACCTGATCCACTATGCGCGAGTCAAGCCCGCCAGGATGCGTCGGCTGCGTTAGCGATCCGTCCCGTTACGTCCACCATCTAGAAGACAGTCGAAACGGCCCAGCCTCTCCGGGGACTGGGCTCTAGATCACATGAGCGAGCAAGACCCCATCCGCGGTTAGCACTGCAGCGAGCAGGACCGCGTGGCTAGCAACGAGGTACGTCAGCAGTAGATCGCGGGCAGCGGGTTCAGTTGGATAGCTCCGCGCGATTTCTGCCTTCGTGAGGGACGGTCGCTGCACAAGGGCGCTGTGAGTTACCTGTAGCTGTACGTGCACAGATCGTCGGAACCATCGATTTACGGCACCCCGGAAGTCGCGGAGAAGTAGCTCCAGCGCTTGCCGAAGGCCAACGTAGTAGAGGACGGCTTCGGCAGCACTATGGATTGGCGCGAGCAGCACGATGCTGCCTTCCCTAATCTGAATCTGACCCGGCTTGTACCCGGAGCCGAGGTACTGGCTCACCATTTCGGCAAACTCGCGTTCGAGTTCGGGAAGGTGCCCTTCCAACTCCGGGATGATCCGTGGAAGAACTTCTCGCGGGAAGTCCGATTGATCCAGGGGGTCTGCTTCGAGACGTAGCAGTGCCACTTGCGGCCCTGAGGCCGTCCGGTTTCCCCTGGCCTAGGTCAAAGCCAGTGTGCCCTCGCCGAAACCGCCACCATGCCATTCGATTTCCTCTCGTCGTAGTGCGGCGACGATTCGCCGCCCGGTGGATAGTGGCCATGTTCTATCAGTCGGGATGGACGGCTACGCCGACGCCATAAGGATGGCGCGTGCGCCCCCTCGAATACTGAGGCGTCGCACACTCGGCGTCGGTGGCAGTCCGAGTTGTCGGCGCGATATCGTTTGTCGGATCGTGGCAGCACTTGTTCCGTTTGCTTTTCTTGGCCTCGACGCTGCCGCTTGGCAGGCGGTCGGCGAGATGCTGCTTGGAATCGGCGCGATCTCCACTGGCTTGTGGAGCCTCTTCAACTACCGCCGAACTCGCCGGTACGGGGCTGCAGCTTGGCTTCAGGGCGTATATAAGGACTTCTACCTAGCAGACACTTTTGCGCCGATACGGCAAGTACTTGAGTATCACTACGCCGAGACCGCCGGACCGCTCCTGTCACGCCGGATTCTTGATCGCGAGATTCCACCGACTGGCAGTGAGGAGGTGCTGCTACGAGAACTGGACACCCTTCTCAACTACTTTGAGTATGTCCTATATCTTGAGGATAAGCACCAGTTGGCCAAAAAAGATCGCCTAGCCGTGTTCGAATACTGGTTTGATCTCTTGAAAGAGCCTGAGTGCGCCAGCCTGCGGCGATACGCCGTAAGGTTCCGCTTTGAGCGGGTCGTGCGTGCGCTTGGTGCTCACAAACGTGAGTACGTAGCTGTCTACGGATCGCTGCGTCAAGGCTTTGAGCTGCCGCACGGCCCGAAGCTGGGTGAGCAGCTTCGCTCAAGAGGTCCTTGCAGCATCCCCGGCAAACTCTATGACCTCGGCGGCTATCCGGGGCTTGTTTCCGGTGACGGCGACGTAGCGGGTGAGCTATATGAAGTGCCTGACCTCTCCGTATTCCCGATGATCGATACGTATGAGCGATACAACGCCGACGATTGTGAGAACTCACTCTACTTGCGCAAGGCGGTCCGCCTTCATGAGCCAGCGAACATTGACGCGTGGGTGTACGTCTACAATCGCAAAATAGCGGACGAGTCGCTCATCGATTCTGGGGATTGGGCTAGCTATCGCGACACAGCCAGAGCCACAGAGTTCGCGTCAGGCCAATCCGAGATTGGGTAGCAGAGTGTCGCACAGCCGGTATTGGCCGGCCCAAGCTAGTAGAACGTCAGAACCATCTCGTCATCATCGGCAAAATGGCGGCCACCAAACCGCTCGATAAGGTCCGATGAGTAGCGGTGCGCTTGACCGGCGAGCCTCGCCGCCACATTCAGGAGATTCTGGATAGACGGCGAGAAGTCGAACGAGAGTGCCGGCCCAAACATAATCTCCTGCATGACGATCACGCACGGCCCATTCCCATTCTCGCCGATGAAGGGGATATCGCCAGCGGCGAACAGCCGCCCGAAGATCAGATCCTTGTTGTTGAGCCGGTTGACGTACTCTGCCACCGTGGCACTGTATGGCACATCGATCGCGAGTCCCGCGTTGATCCGCATCTCGTCATCCTCGTTGCCGAGGATCTTCACGGCCATGAGCGCGTGAGGCACATCAGACACCCGGAAGCGCCACGCTCCGGCGCCGAGATTCTCGAACGGAGGGATTATCCACTCTGGGTCGGTCGCCCCGAGGTACTCCCGCAGGAAGCCTGGAAGTGTCTCAAGAGGCTCGGCAGAGTTCATAGCGTCTCCTCGCGCGCTAGTTGGCCGATTCCTAGCATGGCTCTTCTCGGCGTCGTGGTGACCCTGTAGTTACGCCTCGACCTGCGACCGGACGGCTTCGATCAACTTGGTGGCGTGAGATCCGCCGGTGAGTGAGTAATGCGCCGCCAGCACTACGTCACGATGATTCCCGCGATCCCAGACATACATGTGCACGTTGGTTCCGTGCTGATGAGCCCCCTGTGCCTTTGGCACAGCCACGCCAACGCTGAAGGCTGGAGGGTCGTCATTCAGCGCCGCGAACGGCGAGTCATCTTCTGGGGTGTAGAAAGTCAGACTCTCGCCGCCCAACAGCTTCGCCGTGAGGCCGCCAATCATCGAACTCAGCCCTCGGCCGTTTACGATTCCCGACTGAAACCGTTGCCCACAGTCTTTCACGCTGAGTGATGTCGTAAACTCGACAGCTTTCTCGCCCATTGCACTCTCCACCTTCTGGGCCATTAAGGCCCGGTAGCTTACGTTGCGCTTAGCTCATCTATTCAGTCAGCTCTGCACGCTGGCGGTAGCTTCGACGCGCGAATCTATTCGAGCGATAAGCAGGATTTTGAGGAGCTGGGTGCACGTGTCCAGCCCTTGGCGGGCCTCGGCTGCGGTGCAGCGCGCACCGTCGTGAACGATCCGTGACCGCAGTTTCCAGATCGGCCCAAAATCTTTCCAGAGGGGAAATGCCTTAGTCTCAATCCCCCAGAACGCCTTCAGGAGTTCGGACACCGCGTTATTCCAGCCGTTTGCGCTACGCAGTGTCGCTTTCACGATGACGTCACCCAGCTCACCGTCAGGATCAGCGGTTCCCAGACGCAAGTACGGCTCGATGAATGCGCGCTTCATAAACCACTCGAAGCTCGCGACGGCACGGATGAGCGCCATCTCAGTGTGTCCAGCGTCCAAGAGTTCGCGGGCCTCGGCGAGGTCGCGTTCGACCTGCTCGGCGGGGTTTTGCGTGATCGCATTGGTGGGTGCGCCCCGCGTCTGCGGGCGGGTCAGTTTGATCGCCTCCGACTCGCGGCTGTCACCATATCGCAGAGTCGCTCACGACGGGCGTCGGGATCACTTGCATGTTCGAGGTCCTGCAAATCGTTGCCCTCAATCGCGACAACTGAGTAGCTCTCCTCTTGGGACTGGATGCGAAAGTGTGTGCTCGCCTGCTCCCGAAACCGAAAGGGCGTGACGACGAGATAGAGGTCGTGCTCGCCAAACTCGCTTCCTTTTGGCGCGAACGCCTCAATGCTCTCCAGCATGCCGAGCGCTCGCCAAGTATTGGGCGGGTTGTCGCAAAATAGGGTGATCGCTACTTGGAACGTTCCGTGTAGCGTTGGCAGCTCCGCGTAGACGTCGGGGACGAAGTCGGCGCCATCGAGGCCCTCTAGCTCCTCGCCGGCCTCGACGACGTAACCCCAATCGCGGAACCAGCGGGCGATGAGATCCTCGTAGTAGATGTGGCGGAAGAGCACATCGGGCCGCAAGCTGGTCATCGGCAAGGCATCGAACTCGTCCAGCGCGACCTCGTACCAGCGAGCGACCTGCCCGCGGGTGTACTCGAAGCCCGCAGCGTAGGATGGACGCGCCAGTGTCGCGTTCAAGATCGCGTCTACGTCAGTCGGCGGCACCTCGACGCGGCCCTTGAGGCTGTGTGTCGCTTCGGCGACCATCGTGCGCAGCACGCCCTCGTCGGGATGTCCGTCGGGCGAGCGCTCCGCGTGCGTATCCGTGACGGCTCGCAGAAAGAGCTCAATAATGCTTTTAGGGTCGCTGCCATCGCGTTGATGATCGCCGTTTTCTTCAGCCATGCCTCATCCTCCCAGGAGTCGGGGGCGCGGATGCTACCACGGTCAGCCCGGATTCAGCGCGGCCGGCAGAATCCGATGTGCGGAAGTGAGGCGCGGGTAACCTGAAGGCGTCGGAAGTTATCTCCGACAGCGAACGGCTTGAGGTCCTCGGTCGTCAGTTCCAGCAACTGAAGCTCACTGTGAGGTGGCAGGCGACGCTCACTGTGAGTGCTCGCAGCATCCATCACTGAGATGTGCCCAGCGGTCATCTAACCGCTCGAGAAACGCCCGGCGGCGATCGCCGCCGCCACGAGCATCACCACCCCGTACACCCCTGGCACGGCGCCCGCGGCAGTACCGAACGCCTGCGTGGCGAGCGCCGCGGCGACCGCGAAGTCTCGCATCCCGATTGTGAAGGCGCCCGGGGTTGCGTCGGTGTGGCGCCGGCGCGCGCGTCGCCACATCTCCGCCAGGCACGCGGACACGATCAGGAACGTCACGCTCGCGAGCAGCGCGGCGCCGAGGTGGTGCGCGTGGCGCGTGCCGCTCAGCGCCGCATACACGAGCACCGCCACCGTCAGCGCCGCGACGCCCTCGCGCTCGGCGTCGGCCGCCGCCAGGCGTTGCGCCAGCGCGGCACGGCTGCGCGCGGCGACGCCCACGAGCAGCGGCACGAGCACGACCAGCGCAAAGCGGCCGAGCAGGTGCGCCGAGCTGACGTGCGCGGCGCTGCCCGCCAGCCAGCCGATCGCGACCGGGCCGACCAGCGCGGCGAGCACCAGCGAGCCGGTCACGACGCCGAGCGCGATCGTCGCGTCGGCGCCGGCCAGCGCGACGAGGCCGACGGCCGCGACCTCCGAGGAGGACAGCCCGACCGCCAGTAGCCCGTCGCGCACGAGCGGCGAAAACGCCTGTCCCAGCAGCCACGCGATGCCGACGAGCACTGGCAGCGGCAGCAGCGACAGGAGCAGTACCGCACGCGCGTGCTCGCGCAGGCGCGCGAGGTCGGCGAAGGAGATGCCGAGCGCGGTCGCGAGCACGAGCAGCGCGAGCAGCAGATCGGAGCGGGCGGCGAGCGCGGGGGAGGGGAGCAGCAGGCCGAGCGCCGCCGCGAGCAGCGCCAGCGGCGTCAGCGACCGGGGCACTGCGGCGAGCGCGCGGGGCACGGTGGCGAGCAGGCGCATGGCTGGCATCAGCCCCTCCTGCCGAGTGCGCGCATGGACGGCATCAGCGCCCCGCGCCCAGCGCGCGCGTGAGCGTGGCGGCGCCCTCGCGCAGGTCGGCGAGCAGGCGCGTGGGGTCCTGCAGGCGGTTGGCGGGGCCCTGCAGGCCGAGGATCGCCGCGAGCCCGCCGGCCCGGTCGAACACGGGCGCCGCGATCGCGTTGACGTCCACCTCGCGCTCGCCGAACACCGTGCCGTAGCCGCGCTGGCGCACCGCCAGCACCTCGGCGGCCAGGCGCGCGCGGTCGGTGATCGTGCGCTCGGTCAGCGCCCGCAGGTCGCGGTCGCGCGGCAGCGCCCCGCCGCCGAACGCGAGCATCACCTTGCCCACGGCCGTCGCGTGCGCAACGCTCGGGCGTCCCAGGCGCGCCATGCTGACGACGCTCGAACGCGACGGCACCGAGTCGACGGTGATCGCCTCGCGCTCGCCCGGCACCGACAGCGTCGCCGTCTCGCCCGTGCGCTCCATCAGCTCGACCAGCACCGGCCGCGCCAGCGCGCGCAGGTCCAGGCGCTCGAGCACGCGGTCGGCGAGCGTCACCAGTCCCAGTCCCAGCCGGAACGGTCCCTGGCCATCGCGCTGGACCATGCCGGCGCTCTCCAGCGTGCCGAGCAGCCGCGAGGCGGTGCTCGGGCTGACGCCGATCCGCCGTGCCAGCTCGTTTACACCCAGGTCGCGCTCGCTCTCGCGCAGCGCGTCGAGCAGCGCCAGCGCGCGCGCGACCGAGGCGACGGGGCGCGCCCGCGTCGCCAACCCGCGCGCGGCCGGAGCAGCGCCCGCGGCGGCCCCCGAATCAGATTTTTGTTGCGCCATCGGCAACAGTATTGCGCTTTGCGTTACACCTGTCTAGGATGGCATCGATGTCGTTCGTTCTCGAGTGCCCGCATTGCGGCGTCCGCGAGGTCGCCGACTTCGCGTTCGGCGGAGAGGTCAGCAGCCGCCCGCGCGCGACCCCCACGCTGCGCGAGCTGTGCGAGTACAACTACTTCCGCCGCAACGTCGCCGGCGTCCAGCGCGAGTGGTGGTACCACCGCTCCGGCTGTCGCACGTGGTTCCAGGCCGAACGCGACACGCGCACCAACGCTGTGCTGCGCGTCGGGCTCCCGGACGAGCTCGTCGGCAGCGGCGCGGACGGCGCCGCGTGAGCCGCCTCGCGCCACAGCCCGGCGAGCGGATCGACCGCAGCCAGACGCTCAGCTTCACGTTCGACGGCAAGCCGGTGACGGCGCTGGGCGGCGACACGATCGGCTCCGCGCTGTACGCGGCCGGCAGGCGCACGTTCTCGCGCAGCTTCAAGTACCACCGCCGGCGCGGGCTGATGTGCTGCTCGGGCCACTGCCCCAACTGCATGGTCGCGGTCGACGGGGCGCCGGGCGTGCGCGCGTGCACCGAGCCGGTGCGCGAGGGCATGCGCGTCGAGCATCTGAACGCGACGCCTGGGCTCGAGCTCGACGCGATGGCCGTCACCGACGTGCTCGGCGGCCCGTTCACGCCGCCAGGCTTCTACTACAAGACGTTCATCCGCCCGCGGCGGCTGTGGCCGCTGTACGAGTGGGTGCTGCGCCACGCGGCCGGCCTCGGCCGGCTGCCCCAGCGCCAGGCCGAGCGCACGTGGCGGACCGAATACCGCCGCCGCCACGCCGACGTGCTGGTCGTCGGCGCCGGGCATGCCGGCCTGAGCGCCGCGATCGCGGCGGCCGAGCTGGGCGCCGATGTGGTGCTCGTCGACGACGGGCCGGAGCCCGGTGGGCGGCTGCTGTGGGAGGGCGGGCACGAGCAGGCGCGGACGCTCACCGCGCGGGCGCGCGCGGCGGGCGTGGAGATCCTCTGCTCGGCGCCTGCGCTCGGACACTTCGACGGCCTCGTGCCCGTGTGGCAGGGCGACACGCTGCACCAGGTGCGCGCGCGCCAGCACGTGTATGCGACGGGAGCCATCGAGCAGCCGCTCGTATTCGCCGGCAACGATCTGCCCGGTGTGATGCTCTCGACCGGCGCGCGGCGGCTGGCGGCGCTCTACGGCGTGCGCCCCGGGGCCCGCGCGGTCATCGCCAGCACCTCCGATCGCGGGCTGCTGGCGGCGAGCGCGCTCGCCGAGCTCGGCATCGACGTGCTCGCCGTCGCCGACGTCAGGAGCACGCCCTCGCCGGCGGACGAGCTGCTGCGCGAGCAGGGCATCGAGACGCTGAACGGCTGGACCGTGGTGCAGGCCTCCGGGCGGCGCGCCGTCGAGCGCGTCACGCTCGCGCCCGTCGCGGAGGTCGAGCGGGCGGGGGTGCCGGGTGCGCCGGGCACGGCGACGGCGTCCGTGCAGGCCTCCGTCCGGCGCGAGCTCGCGTGCGACCTGGTGCTCATGTGCGGTGGCGAGGCTCCCGCCACGGCGCTGATCGCGCAGGCCGGCGGGCGCACCGAGTACGACCCTGAGCGTGGACACTTCCGCCTCGCCGAGCTGCCGCCTGGCGTGTGGGCGGCCGGCCAGGTCGCGGGCGAGGGCGACGAACACTCGGCGCAGGCCTCGGGCGAGCGAGCGGGGCTTCAGGCCGCCCGTGCGCTCGGTCTGCGCGACAATCGCACCGTTGCCCGCGGCGCGGAGCTCGATGCGCGGATCGCTGCCGCCCCGCGCGGGGAGGAGGCACCCGCGCCGGTGCTCGCAACGGGCGCGGCGAGCGCCGGCAAGGCGTTCACGTGCTTCTGCGAGGACGTCACCGCCAAGGACATCCATCGCGGCGTGCAGGAGGGCTATGACTCGATCGAGCTGTGCAAGCGCTTCACGACCGTGACGATGGGCCCGTGCCAGGGCCGCATGTGCCAGCTCTCCTCGATCCGGCTGATGTCCGCCGAGACCGGCCAGGGGCTCGAGCAGGTCGGGACGACGACCGCGCGCCCGCCGTGGTCGACGGTGCCGCTCGGCGCGCTCGCAGGCAGGCCGATCGAGCCGGCCAAGCGCTCCTCGATCCACGGTCGCCACCGCGACCTGCGCGCGAGCATCAAATGGGCGGGCGACTGGCGGCGCGCCTACGACTATGGCGACCCCGAGGGCGAGGCGCTGAACGTGCACGAGGCCGCCGGCCTGATCGACGTCTCGACGCTCGGCAAGCTGCTCGTGCGCGGCCCGCAGGCGGGCGAGTTCCTCGATCGCCTCTACCCCAACCGCATCTCCAACCTCAAGCCCGGGCGCGTGCGCTACGGCGTGCTCACCAGCGACGCCGGCCGGATCATGGACGACGGCACGATCAGCCGCATCGACGAGGAAACGTTCTACGTGACCACCACCTCCAGCGGCGCGGGCGCGGTCGAGCAGTGGTTCTCGTGGTGGCTCGCCGACTGGAGGCTGGAGGTCCAGCTCTCAGACGTCACGCAGGCGCTGTGCGCGGTCAACCTCGCGGGCCCGCGCGCGCGGGAGATCCTCGCGGGCCTCACCGACGCCGACTGCTCGCCGGAGGCGTTCGCCTACCTCGACTCCCGCCAGGCGGCGGTCGCGGGCGTGCGTTCATTGTTGATGCGCATCGGCTTCGTCGGCGAGCTCGGCTATGAGATCCACTTCCCCGCCGCCTACGGCGAGGACGTGTGGAACGCGATCCTCAGCGCCGGCGAGTCCGCGGGCATCCGTCCGTTCGGCCTCGAGCCGCAGCGCATCCTGCGCCTGCAGAAGCAGCACATCATCGTCGGCCAGGACACCGACTCGGAGTCCACGCCGTACGGGGCGGGCATGCCTTGGGCGGTGAAGCTCGACAAGGACGAGCAGTTCATCGGCAAGTGGGCCCTCGCGCACGTCGCCGAGTCGCCCGCGGAGACCGCGCTCGTCGGCTTCACGCTCGCCGCATCGGGGGACGGCGCCGTGCCGACGGAGGGCGCGGTCGTGCTCGACCACCGCGGGCGCGCCGCGGGGCAGGTGACGAGCGCCCGCCGCTCGCGCCAGCTCGGGCGCGTGATCGGGATGGCGTGGGTGCCGAGCGCGCTCGCCAGCGACGGCCAGAGCATCACGATCGCCGACAACGGCGCGCGCCTGTCGGCGTCGGTGGTGACCGAGCCCTTCTACGACCCCGCCGGGGAGCTGCTGCGCTCGTGACCGGGATCTCGCGCTCATGACGGGGATGCCGCGCCCGTGAGCCTCGCCTTCCTCACCCCCGATGCGGCGCTCGCGCGCGATGCGCTCGCGCGCTCGCCGATGGAGCGCCTGGCGGTGGCCGCCGGCGCGCGGCTGGCCCGCGTCGAGGGCTGGAACGTGCCGAACGCCTACGACGAGCCGACGGTCGAACACGCCCGCCTCTCGCAGACGGTCGGCTTCGTCGATCGCTCGAGCCTCGTCAAGCTCGAGATCCAGGCGCAGCCGGATGCGCTGGCGGGGATCGTCGCGCGCGCAGGCGGCGGGCTGGCGCTCGAGCCCGGGCTGGCGGCGCATGCGACGGGGAGCTGGTGGTGTCCGGTGACGCCCGGCCGCGTGCTCGTGCTCGGCGAGCCCGCGGCGGCGGCGACCCTGCGCGCGGACATATCGCAGGCGGCCGACGGCGCATCGGGCACGGTGAGCGTGGTGGACGTCACGTGCGGCCTGACGGCGCTGTCGCTGATCGGCCCGCAGGCGCGGGAGCTGCTCGCGCGCTTCTGCGCGATCGACGTGCGCCCGGCGGTGACGCCGGTCGCGGGATTTCGCCCGGGCTCGGTCGCGCGCACGCCCGGCTACGTGCTCCTCGAGGCGCACGACAGCCTGCTGGTGCTCGTCGGCTGGGCGCTCGGCGAGTACCTGTGGCAGGTGGTCGCGGACGCGGCCGCGGGCCTCGGCGGCGGGCCGGTCGGGGCGGAAGCGCATGCGCTGCACGTGGGTGGCGACGATGCGTGAGATCTTCCGCCCGGGGCGCATGTGGCGGGCGCGGGGCGAGCTGCGCGACTCCTACGACGTGGTGATCGTGGGCGGCGGCGCGCACGGCCTCGCGACCGCGTACTACCTCGGCCAGCTGGGCGTGGGGCGCGTAGCGGTGCTCGAGCAGGGCTACATCGGCTCGGGCGCGGCGGGCCGCAACACGACGATCCTGCGCTCCAACTACAAGACGCCGGAGGGCGCGCGCTTCTACGACGCGAGCATCAAACTCTACGAAGGCCTCTCGGCGGACCTCGACTTCAACGTGCTGTTCTCCCAGTGCGGCCACCTGACGCTCGCGCACAGCGACCGCGCGATGTTCGTGATGGCCAACCGCGCCGAGGTCAACCGCCTGCACGGCATCGACTCGCAGCTGGTGGACGCCGCGGAGGTCAAGCGCCTGTGCCCGCAGCTGAACGTCTCCGAGGACGTCACCTACCCGATCCTCGGCGCGCTCTATCACCCGCCCGGCGGGATCATCCGCCACGACGCCGTCGTCTGGGGCTACGCGCGGGGCGCCGATCGCGCGGGCGTGGAGATCCACCCGTACACGAAGGTCGAGGGCTTCGAGATGGCGGGCGACGGGCGCATCGCCGCCGTGCGCACCAACCGCGGCACGGTCAGGGCGGGGCAGGTGATCAGCGCGACGGCGGGCTGGAGCACGCTCGTGTGCGCGCTGGCGGGAGTGGAGCTGCCGATCACCACGCACATCCTGCAGGCGTGCGTGACCGAGCCGGTGAAGCCGCTGCTCGACGTGGTGATCGTCTCCTCGCAGATGCACGTGTACATCTCCCAGTCCGACCGCGGCGAGTTCGTGATGGGCTCGGAGATCGAACCGTGGACGACCTACCGGATGCAGGGCACGCTCAACTTCCTGCAGGACCTCACGCGCCACACGCTCGAGCTGTTTCCGCAGCTGGAGCACGCGCGCCTGCTGCGCAGCTGGGCGGGGCTGTGCGATCTCTCGCCTGACTACAGCCCTATCCTCGGGCGCACGATGGTCGAGAACTTCCACGTCAGCGCCGGCTGGGGCACCTATGGCTTCAAGGCCGCGCCGATCGTCGGCAGGACGCTCGCCGAGCTGATCCACAGCGGCCGCACCCCCGGGTTGATCGCGCCGTTCGCGCTCGAGCGCTTCTACGAGGACAGGCTGGTCTCGGAGCTCGCCGCGGCGGCGGTCAGCCACTGATGGCCTACCTCGGCTCGCACACCGGTCACGGCGCCGACCACACCGCCCGGCTGCTGATCTCCTGCCCGGACGGGCCGGGGATCGTGGCGGCGGTCTCGCGCTTCCTGTTCGAGCACGGCGCGAACATCGTCAGCTCCGATCAGTACTCGACCGACCCGCAGCACGGGAGCTTCTTCATGCGCTCGGCCTTCTACCTGCCGGCGATCGAGGAGGATCGCGCCGCGTTCGAGGGGGCGTTCGGCGAGCTCGCGGAGCGCTTCGCGATGCAGTGGCGGATCGCCTACGCCAGCGACCGCCGCAGGGTGGCGCTGATGGCCTCGCGCGCCGACCACTGCCTGCTCGACCTGCTGTGGCGCAGAAGCCGCGGCGAGCTGGACATGGACGTCGTGTGCGTGATCTCGAACCACGAAGACGTGCGCCGAGACGTCGAAGCGCTGGGGGTGCGCTTCGTGCACATACCCGTCGAGAGAGAGACAAAGGCGCAGGCCGAGCAGCTGGCGCTCGACGAGCTCGCCGGCCGCGCGCAGCTGCTGGTGCTGGCGCGCTACATGCAGATCCTCTCGGCGGACTTCCTGCGGCGGGTGGGCTGCCCGGTGATCAACATCCACCACTCGTTCCTGCCGGCGTTCGCCGGCGCGGAGCCCTACCGGCAGGCGTACGAGCGCGGCGTGAAGCTGATCGGCGCGACCGCCCACTACGCGACCGAGGACCTCGACGAGGGGCCGATCATCGAGCAGGACGTGGTGCGCGTCGGGCACCGCTACACGGTCGAGGACCTCGCGCGGGTCGGACGCGACCTCGAGCGCCTGGTGCTGGCGCGCGCGGTCCGCAGCGAGCTCGACGACCGCGTGCTCGTGCACGACGGCCGCACGATCGTATTCTGAGGCTCAGGGCGCTGCGGTCGACGGCGCGGCGGCTGGCGGCGCATCCTCGTGCGGGTGCCCCCACGAGCGGGCGACCAGCTGGCGCAGCGGTCGCGGGGCCCACCAGTTGGCGCGCCCGAGCAGTCCCATCAGCGCGGGCACGAGCAGCGCGCGCACGACCGTCGCGTCGATGATCACCGCGAGCGCCGCGCCGATGCCGAACTCTTTCAGCGAGGAGACGCTCGAGATGGCCAGCGATCCGACGGCCGCGCAGAACAGCAGCGCCGCCTGGCTGACGACGCGCCCGCTGCGCTCGAGGCCCGTGGCGACCGCCACCTCGTCGCTCGCGCCGGCGTCGTGCGCCTCCTTGATGCGGGCGAGCAGGAACACGCCGTAGTCGGTGGACAGGCCGAAGGCGATGATGAACAGGATGATCATGTTGGTCTGCTCCAGCGAGCCGGTGGCGGTGTAGCCGAGCAGGCCCTGCAGGCGGCCGTCCTGGAAGATCAGCACGAGCAGGCCGAACGCGCCGCTGAGCGTCAGCAGGTTCATGACCAGCGACTTGATCGCCAGCGCGACCGAGCCGGTCATCGTGAACAGCACGAGCAGCGTCGTCGCGGCGAGGATCGCGAACGCGAGGAGCATGTGCGAGCGCAGGCTCAGATGTTGGTCGTACTGGCCCGCGGCCACGCCGGTGAGCGCCACCGGATAGGGCGCATGCCGCGCGTAGATCTCGCCGATCAGGCGCTGGGAGGGCGAGCTCAGCGGCGGATGGGCGGCGAGCACGTCGACCGTCCAAAGGCCGGGGGCGATGCGGGTCGCGGGTTCTGTGAGGGCGACGCCGGGCAGCCGCGCGAGCTGCGCGCGGTAGCGTTCGAGCGCGGGCCCGGCCTGGCTCGGGGCGTGCACGAGCGCCACGACCGGGTTGGTCGCGTCGGCGGGAAACTGCTTGGCCACGACTGCTTCGACCGTGCGCGCGCTGGACCCCGGCGGCAGCACGCGCGCGTCGGTCGAGCCGAGTTGCAGGTGTAGCGCGGGAAGCCCGAGGAGCAGCAGGCATATCGCGCAGGCCGCGGCCACCCAGCCGGGCCTGCGCATAACGCGCGTTGCCAGGCGATACCAGTGGCCGTGCACGGCAGGGCCCTCGGCGTGCCGGCGCGCGCGCTGCAGGCGCTTGGGCGAGAGGGCGTTGACGCGCGGGCCGAGCAGCGCGAGCATCGCCGCCAGCGGGATCAGCGCGGCGCTCGCGGCGAAGACCGTCACGATCGCGGCGGCGATGCCCATCGAGGAGAGCATCGGCTGTGGGAAGACCAGCAGCGAGAGCAGCGCCACCGACACGGTCAGCGAGGAGAACGCGACGGTGCGCCCGGCGGTGGCGAGCGTGCGCTCGAGCGCCTGCGAGCAGTGCCCGCAGCGCGCGAGCTCCTCGCGGTAGCGGTAGACGACGAACAGCGAGTAGTCGATCGCAAGTCCCAGGCCGAGCCCGGTGACGAGGTTCAGCGAGTAGACCGACAGCGAGGTCACGTGCGTGAGCGCGCGCATGATCATCAGGCTGCCCGCCACGGCCACCGCCCCGACCATCAGCGGCAGCGCGGCCGCGACGAGCCCGCGGAAGGCGACGAGCGAGAGCGCGAGCAGGATCGAGAAGGCGATCAGCTCGACCTTCGGCAGCTGATCGGAGATCGTGTCTTCCAGCTGGCTGAACGTGAGCTGGTCGCCGCCGACGCTCACGCCGGGGACGCCGCGCACGTCCTGGGCGATCCGCCGCACCGCCGCCGTGGCGGCATGTTCGGAGGCGTGCGCGCCGAGGTAGCCGAGCACGACCGTCGCGTGTCCGTCGCGCGAGATCAGCCCGCTCGGCCGCCTGGCGTCGAGGATGCTGAGCACCCGCGAGATCGCGCCCTGGGCCCCGACGTCCGCGGCCACGCGCGCGACCAGTGCGCGTCCCCGTGGGGAGAGCGCCGACTCGGGTGTGCGCACGAGCACAACCACCCCCGGCTGCGCGGGCACGCCGGTCGCCGCCACGATCTGGCGCCCAGAGATCTCGCTGGGGGCGTGCGGGTCCGAGCTGCCGCCGTTGCTGAGCGAGCCGACCACGCCGGCGCCGAACACGCCCGCGGCGACGGTCAGCACGGCAGTCGCCGCGAGCACGAGGCGGGCACGTCGATGTATCAGTTCGGCGGTTCTGCGCACAGCGACGGCGATCCCTGGCCTGCTCGCCGCGTGTCGGTGTCGACACCGCCGGCGCGATCCCGACAGGTGCGCCCGGACCCCCATTCAGGGCGCGTGTTCGCCAAGCCTAGCGGCTGGTACGTGCCGCCAGGATCCGGTATTTGCCGCAGTGTCGGCCGTCGGGACCGCGGGTCAGACGCTGAGCGTCTCGGCCGCGGGCAGACCCGCGGGCGCTCCCTGCTCGACGGCCAGCTGTCCCTCGACCGGCCCGACAGCGGCCACGGGCAGATCCCGCTCGCCGACCCGCGCCCTGACGAGCGTCCACGCGAGCAGCGCGCCGAGCAGGGCGACGGCGGAGCCGAGCCGCAGCCCGTACTGCAGCGCGTAGACGAACGCCCGCTGCCCGGCGTCGAGGATCTGCGCAGAGACGCCGTGCGGGACCGCGCCGGAGCCGAGGCCCGCGGCGAGGCGGGCGCGCTCGCCGGAGGACGCCTGCGGTAGCAGCTGGTCGATCTTGGAGCGTCCGAGCGTGGCGACCATCGCGCCGAGCACGGCGACGCCGAAGGTGCCGCCGACCATGCGGTTCATCGAGAGGATGCCGGAGGCGACGCCGGCCTTGGCCTGCTCGACGGCGTTCATGGCGGCGGTGCTCATCGGCGACATCACGAACGCCATGCCGATGCCCATCAGCACGAAGCCGGGCAGCAGCGCGCCGTAGCCGCTGGAGACCGTCAGGTGCGACTGCCAGAACAGCGCCCCTGAGACGGTGAGCAGGCCGAAAGTCATCAGCGGCCGCGGGCCGACGCGGTCGGCGAGGCGCCCGGCGAGTGGCGCGATCAGCACGATCATGAGCGTCGAGGGCAGGAAGCGCAGCCCGGCCTGCAGCGGCGAGTAGTGCAGGACGTTCTGCATGTAGAGCGCCATGAAGAAGAACATGGCGAGCATGGCGAAGCTGACGATGAACGCGACGATGTTGGCGCCGAGGAACGTGCGCGAGCGGAAGAAGCCGAAGTCGACCATCGGTGCGGGCTGGCGGCGCTCGACCAGCGCGAACGCGCCGAGGCCGACGGCGGCGGCCGCGAACAGCGCGAGCTCGCGTGGCGAGCCCCAGTGCCATTCGTTGCCCTCGACGAGCGCGAGCACGAGCGCGGCGAGGCCGCTCGTCAGCGTCAGCACGCCGCCGACGTCGATCCGCTGGGCAACGCTCTCGTCGCGCGACTCGCGCACGGCGAACAGCGTGACGACGATCGCGCCGGCGGCGACGGGCAGGTTCAGGAAGAAGATCGACTGCCAACTGACGGTCTCCACGAGGAAGCCGCCGAGCACGGGGCCGATCGCGAGCGCGAGCGCGGAGACGCCCGCCCACGTGCCGATCGCCTTGCCGCGCTCGGCGGGCGGGAACGCGTTGGTGATGATCGACAGCGTGCCGGGCATCATCATCGCCGAGCCGACGCCCTGCACGGCGCGCCAGGCGACGAGCCAGGTGTCGTTCGGGGAGAAGCCGATGGCGCCGCTGGAGCACGCGAACACGATCACGCCGGTGAGGAACATGCGGCGGCGGCCGAACAGGTCGCCGAGGCGCCCGCCGGTGACGAGCAGCACGGCGAAGGTGAGCGTGTAGGCGTTGACCGTCCACTCGAGCGACGCGGTGGAGGCGTGCAGGCTGCGCTGGATCGAGGGCAGCGCGACGTTGACCACCGTGTTGTCGAGCATGATCATGAAAAGCGCGAAGCACATCGCTCCGAGCGCCCACCAGCGGCGGTTGTCCTCGTTCATCTGCAGCGAGCGGATCCTCTCGGTCATCGGGCGGCTCCCTTCTGGGTGGGTCTGTGGGCGGCGATCTCGGCGCGCCGCTCGACGATCAGCGACAGCGCGTGCTGGAGCGCGTCGGCTTCCTCGTCGCCGAGCGAGCTCAGCAGTTCCTGCAGGGCGGACAGGCGGGCCTCGTTGAGCGCCTGCGGCACTGTGCGCCCGGCGTCGGTGAGGCGCACGCGCTTCATGCGCCGGTCCTCGGGGTCTTCCTCGCGCCCGACGAAGCCGCGCTCGAACAGGCCGTCGACGGCGCGGCTCATCGCGGGGAGGGAGACACCGAGCGATTCGGCGAGGGCCTTCACCGAGCGCTCTTCGCCGTCGGCCTCGAGCGCGCACAGGGCCTTGATCTGCGTGAACGACAGGTCGAGCTCGGCGATCGCGTTGAAGGTGCCGACGTTGGCGGTGCGCATCAGATAGCTGGCGAGCGCGTACATGTCGCGCGTGAGCGCCCGGCGGTCGGTTCGCGCGTCCGCTGAAGTTGCTTGCATGAGCGCAACTATATAGCCAGCGCAATGGTTGCCTGTGTGTCATGCATCACACGGGACATCGCGGTACGCTCGCTCCCCAGTGCCGGACGCAGAGCCCCCCGACGACGCCGATCAGAGCCCAGCCGACCAGGGCCCGAACATCATGATGCCGCCGGAGGAGTTCGCCGGCAAATGGGCGAACGCGGCGTCGATCGCGCGCACGCCGCACGAGTTCACGCTCGACTTCATGCGCATCGGCCCGCAGGGCCAGCAGGGGATGGTCGTCTCGCGCGTGTCGTTCTCACCGCTGCTCGCCAGCCAGCTGCTCGACCTGCTCGGGGAACAGTGGCAGGCGTACACTGAGGAGTCGGGCATACCGCCCGAGGGTGAGCGCGACGACTGAGGAAGATGACCGAAGAGGAGCCGCTCAAAGGCGCTGAGGAGATGGGGCCGACGAAGGTTCCGCTGAAGGGGCCCAACCTGATCAGCACGCTCGACTCCCCGCCGCGCCCGGACGCGGTCAGGGCGCAGGACGCGGCGATCCGCAAGCACCTGCGCGAGAGCAAGCCGCGCGAGGACGAGCCGGAGGGCCAGGGCGAGCCGGAGGAGTAGGCGGGCGATCGGGACCCTTTTTTGGGCGCGCGGCCCGTGGTGCGCGCTCAGCCGGCTTGGAGCGCGAACGGCAGCTCGACCACTCGAGCGCTCACACCGTGCTCGCCGACGCTGACGACGCTGCCGGGCTCGGCCTCGCGGCGTACGAGCGCGAGCGCGATCGGCCCGAGCCTGGGGGAGTGGGCTGTGCTGCTGAGGTGTCCCACAACCCGCTCGCCGAGCGTCAGCGTCGCGCCGGGCGCGACGGGCTCGGACAGGCGCAGCCCGCGCAGGTGGCGGTTGGGCTTGCCCTTGTAGTAGAGGCGCGCGACGGTCTCCTGCCCGACGTAGCAGCCCTTGGTGAAGCTGACGGCGCGCTCGTTCAGCCCGGCCTCCTGCGGGATGACGCTGTCGTCGAGGTCGATCCCGTACCGGGGCCGGCCGTGCTCGATGCGCAGACACTCGGCTGCCGGCTCGCCGACGGGCCTGGCTCCGCGCGCGTGCAGCGCCGCGCTCAGCGCGCCCGTGTGGGCGGCGTCGCAGATCAGGTCGACGCCGAGGTCCGTGCGCACGGCGAGCGCGCGGATGCCGTCAATCAGGGTGGCGACGTTGGCGTGCTCGATGTCCGCCAAGACGTTCTCGGGTCCGTCGACGGCGATCGCGGCGGCGCGGGGCCCGATCAGCGACAGCAGCCCGCGCTCGAGCGTGCGCTTGTGCAACTCGAGCTGGTAGCCGATCTTGAAGCGCCGGATCATGTCGAACAGCCCCTGCAGCGCCACGCGCTCGGTGTCGAGCAGCAGCTCCGACGGGGGGGCGTCGGCGCTCTCGCCGACCGCGAGGATGCGCAGGTCGCCGAGCATCTTGCCCTTGTGCGTGAGGAACGCCGCGTAACAGCCCTCGCCGGGGCGCAGCGTCGCGAGCTCGTTGGTGACCTGGCCGTTCAGGAACTCGACGGCACTGGGCCCGGTGAGCGCGAGCTTGCCCCGCTCGGAGCGATCGAGCAGGCCGCAGCCCTCGACGAGCGCCGCGTAGTCGCCAGCGAACGCGTCTTCGTCGATGCTCGCCGCCATGTTCACTGGCGTGCCTGCGATCGTGTCCGTCTGCGTGCCGGCCATTGCTTCGAGAATAGCCGCGCTAGGCTTCCGGCCAATGGCTTTTGCGGAGGACTTCCAGCGCGTCGTCGACTCGCTGCCCGAGGACTGGACCGACCTCGAGTTGGATCTGCGGATCGCGGACGAGTCGCGCTACGTCGAGGCGGCGCTTTACCTGGCGACGTGCAACGCGCGCCCGTACTCCCACCACGACTGGCACTGGCGCCTGCTGGTCGCCCATCGCTTCGGGCACGCGGCCGCGGCGCCGACGGTGCACGGCGCGCTGGTCCTGCTCGACGACGCGGGCATCGAGGGCGAGCTGGTCGTGCGCGAGGTGCGCAGCGGGCGGGTGGAGGTCACGCAAATGTGGGGCCGCCCGGAGTCCGCGCGCGAGGAGTTTCGCCGCCTGCGGGCGCAGTAGCCGATGGCGCGGGTGCTGGCGCTGACCCGCGACCTGCTGTTCGGCTCGCAGGTGCAGGGCGCGCTGACGCTGGCCGGCCACGAGGTTGAGCTGATCGGCGATGCGCCGCGCCTCGGCGAGCGGCTGGCCGCGTCCGCGGATTCAGGGAGCGCGGCGGCGGACGTGCTGATCGTGGACCTGACGGACGGCGAGCTCGACGGCGCGGGCGTCGTCGAGTCGCTGGCCGGCGCCGGCACGGGTTCGGGTGCCGATGGGAACGCGCTCGCGACGACGCGCACGCTGGGCTTCTACTCGCATGTGGACGTCAGGGCGCGTGAGCGCGCCGAGCGCGCGGACTTCGACCTGCTGGTGCCGCGCTCGCGCATGGCGCGCGAAGGCCCGGCGCTGGTTGCGGGGCTGCTCGCGCCCGCCACCGAGGTTCCGCGGCCCGCGTCGGAGTGAGCGCTCAGGTGGCCCGCGCGCTCGTCTTGCGCCCGACGCCCGAGTAACCGCTCAGGCGGCGTGCGCGCGCTGTTCGCGGCGCACGAGCGGGTGATCGGGCGGCGCGCCCGGGCCGGGTGTCGCCCACACCTCGCGCGCGGAGATCCTCGCCCCACACGTCTCGCAGATGCGGTGCTCGTCGACGGCGCCGCCGCAGCCGCGGTGCTCGAGCAGCACGACGGGGCCGCCGGCGGGGGCGGCGTGGCGGTCGCCCCAGAACTGCAGAGCGACGATCGTCGGCCACAGGTCGAGGCCCTTGTCGGTGAGGCGGTATTCGTAGCGCGGCGGGTGCTGCTGGTAGAGGCGCTTCTCGAGCACGCCGTGGTCGAGAAGCCGTGTCAGGCGCGCCTGCAGCACGTTGCGGGCGATGCCGAGGTTCTCCTGGATCTCGTCGAAGCGGCGCAGGCCGAGGAGGACGTTGCGCACGATCAGCAGCGACCAGCGCTCGCCGACGACCTCGAGCGCGCTGGCGATGCTGCAGACCTGGCTGTCGTATTCGTTGCCGAGCATCCTGTCCCGCATTCTAGACGAATGGGTTGCATGATGCAACTCTCTTTGCTAGGGTGCGTTTCATCATGCAACGGAAATGGCGCGTGTCCCTGATCGTCGGTGCAGGGGTGTTCATGGCGAGCCTCGACCTGTTCATCGTCAACATCGCGTTCCCGGCGATCGGCAGGCACTTCGGCGGCGCGTCGCTGGGCTCGCTGTCGTGGATCCTGAGCGCCTACGCGATCGTGTTCGCGGCTCTGCTGGTGCCGGCGGGGCGCTGGGCGGACGCGTTCGGGCGCAAGCGCGCGTTCCTGCTCGGCCTGGGGGTGTTCGTGACGGCGAGCACGGCGTGCGCGCTGGCGCCGTCGGTCGGCTTTCTGGTGGCGGCGCGCGTCGTGCAGGCGGCGGGCGGCGCGCTGATGGTGCCGACGTCGCTGGGTCTGATGCTGGCGGAGTTCGGCCCGCAGGAGCGCCACGTGGCGATCGGCGTGTGGGCGGCCACAGGCGGCATCGCGGCAGCGGCGGGCCCGCCGCTGGGGGGCCTGCTGGTGCAGGCGGACTGGCGCTGGGTGTTCCTGGTGAACGTGCCCGTAGGGCTCGCGGGCCTCGGCTTCGGCGTGCGCACGCTGGCGGAGCGGCGCGAGCTTGGCTCCGGGCGCCCGGACGTGCTCGGCGCGGGCGCGCTGATCGTGGCGATCGGCGCGCTGGTGGTGGCGATCGTGAAGGGCCAGGAATGGGGCTGGGGCTCGGCGACGATCATTGCGCTGCTGGCGGTCACCGCGGTGGGGCTGCCGGCGATCTGGCTGCGCTCGGAGCGCCACGACTCGCCGATCGTGGAGCCGGCGATGCTGCGCGTGCGCAGCTTCGGCCTGGCGGTGGGCGCGTCGGTGCTGTTCTTCGCGGGCTTCGGCGCGATGCTGCTGGCGGGGGTGCTGTTCCTGACGGGCGTGTGGCACGAGCGGGTGCTGACGGCGGGCCTGATGCTGTTCCCCGGTCCGGCGATGGCGACCGCGTTCAGCGTTCCGTCGGCGCGGCTGGGCGCGCGCGTCGGCTACCGGATCCCGGGCGTGGTCGGCGCGCTGCTGTTCATCGCCGGCCAGCTCTGGTACATAACCCAGACCGGTGATCGTCCCGCCTACCTTTCGGAGTACCTGCCGGGGATCGCGATCAGCGGCGCGGGCGTGGGGCTGGTGATCCCGACGCTGACCGGCGCGGGCGCCTCCTCGCTTGCGCCCGAGCGCTTCGCGACCGGCGCGGCGGTGCTGACGATGGGCCGCCAGATCGGCGCGGCGCTGGGCGTGGCGCTGCTGGTGGCGGTTCTGGGCACGACGACTGGCAGCGCCGCGGACTTTCACTCGGCGTGGCTGATCAGCGTCGCGGGCGGTCTCAGCGCGGGCGTGGCGCTGGCGGCGCTCGGGCGCCCGGCAGCCCAGCGCGCGTCGGCGGCCGCCGCGGCGGGTGCGGAAGGCGCCGCGGCGGGTTCGCAAGGCGCGAGACTGCCGCTGGTGGAGGAGGCGCTGGCGGATGCGTCGCTTGTGCCGGAGAACGTGGCGTGAGCGCGGTCGAGCGGCTGCGGACGCGCAGCTTCAGCTGGGAGGACCCCACCGCGACGGCTGCCGCGGGTCTCGAGATGACGGGCCTCGAGTGCATGCGCGCGATCATGGACGGAACGCTGCCGCCGCCGCCGATCGCGCGGCTGCTGGGCTTCACGATCGTGGAAGTGGAGGATGGCCGCGCGGTGTTCGCGATGGAGCCGGCCGAGTGGATGTACAACCCGATCGGCTCCGTGCACGGCGGCATCGCGGCGACGCTGCTGGACTCGTGCATGGGCTGCGCTGTTCACACCACGCTCGCCGCGGGCGTCGGCTACACGACCACGGATCTGCAGGTGCGCTACATCCGTGGGATGAGTCACTCGACCGGTCGCGTGCTGGCGGAGGGGCGCGTGGTCCACGGCGGCAAGCGCACTGCGACGGCGGAGGGCCGGCTGTTCGCACAGGACGACGAGCGGCTGATCGCCCACGGCAGCACCGGCTGCGCGATCCTGGGCTGAGCCGCAGCGCGGCGAGTCAAGCGGCCGGTGCCGCGCCCGCGCGCGTCTGCTCCACGGCGCCCGCGCCCGCGAACACGGCGTCGGCGAGCTGGATCAGGCGCTCGGCGAAGCCCTGCGGGTCGGTCGTGTGCGGGACGTGGCCGCTGTCGAACACGACCAGCTCGGCCCGTGGGATGGTGGCGGCGATGCGCCTGCCGACCTTCAGCGGGATGACGGGGTCGCGCCGCCCCCAGACGACGAGCGTGGGCGCGGTGATCGCCGGCGCCTCGTGGCGCAGGTCGTGCTCGGGCGAGGCGAAGCTACGCCACAGCTCGCTGACGGCGCGCAGCCCGGGGTCGGACCTGGTGGTGCGCACGCCGGTGTCGCGGGCGCGACGGTCGGCGTCGGTGTGCGCGCGCATGTAGAGGCTGGAGAAGGCGGGGTAGATCGCGCGCAGGAACCGCGGCTGGGCCATCAGCGCGCAGAACGCGCGCACGTGCGGCGGGCGCCCGGCGAAGCCGCCGCCGTCGACGATCACGAGGCCCGTGACGAGCTCCGGGCGGCGGATGGCCAGGCGCGCGGCGGAGAAGCCGCCGACGGAGTTGCCGAGCACGATCGCGCCGTCGGGCGCGAGCCGCTCGACGGCCTGCTCGGCGATGTCGGCGAGGCGCATGGCGCTCCCGGGGGCCTCTCCGGGCGGGGATTCGCCGTGTCCGGGCCAGTCGAGCGCGACCGTGCGCAGGCGCGCGGGAATGAGCGCGCGCAGCTCGTCGAAGTCGTGGCGATCGTGCGCGCCGCTGGGCAGCAGCACGAGCGTGTCGCCCGTGCCTTGCTCGTCGTAGGCGATCGGGCCAGTGGGCAGCTCGAGCATCGGCACGGGCGCACCGTACCACATGACTGACCGGTCGGTCATAGTGAGTGACCGGTCGGTCGGATAGCCTCTTTATAGGGATGCCCGCGCAGACGATCACCGCGCCAAGCGCAGCTTCACGAGGTACGCACCGCACGTACGAGATGCTGCTCGACGCGGGTGTGGCTGTGGCCGAGCGCGAGGGGCTGGCGGGACTGAGCGTCAACCGCGTGGTCGCGCAGACGGGAGTGGCGAAGGGCACCTTCTACGTGCACTTCGCGGACAGGGAGGCGTTCGTGGACGCGCTGCACGAGCGCTTCCACGAACGCGTCGCGCAGGCAGTTGCCGCCGCGACGGCGGACACGGCGCCCGGAGCGGAGCGCATCGTGCGCGGGGTGGAGGCGTACCTGGATGTGTGCCTGGCCGACCGCGCGATCAAGGCGCTGGCGCTGGAGGCGCGCACGGAGGCGGCGCTGACGGCATCGATGTCGGCGCGCCACGAGCGCGCGGCGGCGGCTGCGGTCCCGAGCTTCAGGGCGATGGGCTGGCCGGACCCGAAGGCGGCGGCGCAGCTGCTCGCGGCGATGACCTCGGAGCTTGCGATCCGCGAGCTCGACGCCGGCCGTCGTCTGCCAGGCGCGCGGCGCGCGCTGCGCCGGTTCGTCGGCATCGAGGTCGGCGACGCTTCTCGCCCCCCGCAGCATCGGGCAGCGGCGAGGAGCCGGGTGGCGCAGAGGCCGGGCAGTCAACGAGCGAAGGAGGGACGATGAAGTACTACGCGGTTGCGGAGATGGACGTGACGGACCCGAGCTGGGTCGCGGACTACGTCGCGAACGTCACCGGCATGGTCGAGCGCCGCGGCGGGCGCTATCTGTCGCGCTCGGTGCGGATCGAGAAGATCGAGGGCGAGCGCGCGGCGCCGCAGGTGGTCCTGCTGATCGAGTGGCCCTCGAAGGAGGTGGCGGAGGAGTTCTACGACAGCGAGGAGTACCGGCCCTATCGTGAGGCGCGCAAGCGGGGCGCGCGCAACGAGTTCCTGCTCGTCTCCGGCGAGGACGTCAACGGGGTGGCGCAGATCGACGGATAGCGCGCTCAGCTCGCGAGCGTAGCCTCGCCGCCGCCGACCTCGGTGCTCGCGGCCGCGACTGGGTCGAGCGGCACGAGCGCGGCGTTGGGCAGGCGTTTGAACGGCAGGGTGCCGTCCGGGGAGCGGCTGGCGAAGGCGGCGCGGATGACCATCCCGTGGCAGACGACCAGGGCGGGCAGCGCGCCGCGTTCGACGTCCGCGAGCGCGGCGGCGACGCGCACCTCCTGTTCGGCGAAGGACTCGCCGCCGGGGAACGCGAAGCCGGGGTCGGCGGCGGCGAACGCGTCGAACAGCTCCGGGGTCTTGGCGCGCACCTCCACGAACGTCAGGTTGGTCCAGTCGCCCGCGTCGGTCTCCATCAGCCGCGCGTCCTCTTTCGGCCCCAGGCCGATTCGTGCGGCGACGATGTCGGCGGTTTCGCGGGCGCGCAGCAGCGGGCTGCACCACAGCGCGCGGAAGCCGTAGCCGGCGGCGCGCTCGGCGAGCTCCGCCGCCTGCGCGCGGCCGGTGTCGTTGAGCGGCACCGGCCGCTGGCCCTGGAAGCGGCCCTCGTGGTTGTAGGCGGTCTCGCCGTGGCGGGCAAGGTAGACGCCGTGCCCCGTGGCGGGGCGCGGGGTGGCGGAGCGCTCGGTCAGGATCGATCGAAGCGGTCGAGGCTCATGACCTTGTCCCAGGCGGCGACGAAATCGCCCACGAACTTCCCCCCGGCGTCGTCGCACGCGTGAACCTCCGCGAGCGCCCGCAGCTCGGAGTTGGAGCCGAATACGAGGTCGACGGAGGTGGCGGTCCACCTGATCTCGCCGGTCGCGCGATCGCGCCCCTCGTAGACGTTCTCGGCCGAGTCCGACGGCTTCCACTCGGTGCTCATGTCGAGCAGGTTCACGAAGAAGTCGTTGCTCAGCGCCTCGGGCCGGTCGGTGAAGACGCCGTGCGGGGACTGCTCGTGGTTTGCGTTCAACGCGCGCAGCCCGCCGATCAGGACCGTCATCTCCGGCGCGGTCAGCCTCAGCATGTAGGCGCGCTCCAGCAGCCCATGCTCGAGCGCCATCGTCTCGCCGGGGCGGAAGTAGTTGCGGAAGCCATCGACGGTCGGCTCGAGCACCGCGAAGGACTCGACGTCGGTCTGCTCCTGGGAGGCGTCGGTGCGCCCCGGCGTGAAGGGGACCGAGACGTCGTGACCGGCGTTCCTGGCGGCCTGCTCGACGGCCGCGCAGCCGCCGAGGACGACCAGATCGGCGATCGAGATCCGCTTGGCGCCGGACTGCGACTCGTTGAAGTCCTTCTGAATCTGCTCGAGTGTCTGCAGCGCGCCCGCGAGCTCTCCCGGTTCGCCCCACTGCCAGTCCTTCTGCGGCGCCAGGCGGACCCGCGCTCCGTTGGCGCCGCCGCGCTTGTCGGTGCCGCGGAACGACGCGGCCGACGTCCAGGCGGTGGCTACCAGCCGCCCGATCGACAGGCCGCAGGCGAGGATCTGCTGCTTCAGCGACGCGATCTCGGCGGCGCCGACGAGCTCGTGGTCGACGGCGGGTACGGGGTCCTGCCACAGCTGCTCTGCCGGAATCCACGGGCCCAAATAGCGCGCGATGGGACCCATGTCGCGGTGCAAAAGCTTGTACCAGGCCTTGGCGAAGGCGTCGGCGAGCTGGTCGGGGTGCTCGTAGAAGCGCTTGGAGATCGGCCCGTAGGTCGGGTCGACCTTCAGCGCGAGGTCCGTCGTGAGCATCATCGGCGCGTGCCGCCTGGACGGGTCGTGCGCGTCCGGGACGGTGCCCTGGGCCGCCGGGTCCTTCGGGGTCCACTGCTTCGCCCCGGCGGGGCTCGTCGTCAGCTCCCAGTCGTACTCGAAGAGGTTCTCGAGGAAGCCGTTGTCCCACTTCGTCGGCTCCTTCGTCCACGCGCCCTCGAGGCCGCTGGTGATGGTGTCGGCGCCGTTGCCGCTGCCGGCGCTGTTCTTCCAGCCGAGGCCCTGCTGCTCGAGGGGGGCGGCCTCGGGCTCGGGACCGATGTTGCTGGGGTCGACGGCGCCGTGGGTCTTTCCGAACGTGTGGCCGCCGACGATCAGGGCGACCGTCTCCTCGTCGTTCATCGCCATGCGGCCGAACGTCTCACGGATGTCCCTGGCGGCGGCGAGCGGGTCGGGATTGCCGCCCGGGCCCTCCGGGTTCACGTAGATGAGGCCCATCTGCACGGCGCCGAGGGGCCCCGCGAGCTCGCGCTCGCCGCTGTAGCGCTCGTCGCCCAGCCACGTGTCCTCGCTGCCCCAGTAGATCTCCTCGGCCTCCCAGATGTCCTCGCGGCCGAAGCCGAAGCCGAAGGTCTGAAAGCCCATCGCTTCCATCGCGACGTTGCCGGTGTAGACGAGCAGGTCGGCCCAGGAGATCCTGCGGCCGTACTTCTGCTTGATCGGCCACAGCAGCCGGCGCGCCTTGTCGAGGCTGGCGTTGTCGGGCCAGCTGTTCAGCGGCGCGAAGCGCTGCGCCCCCTGTCCGCCGCCGCCGCGGCCGTCGGCGATGCGGTAGGTGCCGGCGGCGTGCCAGCTCATGCGGATGAAGAGCGGCCCGTAGTTGCCGTAGTCGGCGGGCCACCAGTCCTGCGAGGTGCTCATCAGCTCGATCAGGTCGGCCTTCAGCGCGTCGAGGTCGAGGGTCTGGAACTCCTTGGCGTAGTCGAAGTCCTCGCCCATCGGGTCAGAAAGGGCCGAGTGCCGGCGCAGCACGCTCAGGTCGAGCTGGTTGGGCCACCAGTCGTGGTTCGTCCTCGGACTGGGCACCTTGGGAGTGGGGCTCGGGATCGCCGGGTTCTCGCTCTCGCTGGTGCTCTCAGTCATGTGTTGCTCCTGTCCCTTTCTGGTTGACGGCTGCTCGTCGCCGAGGGACCGGCGCCCTCGGCGAGCACGAGGGTACTGATGCAAGCAGGCCGGAGGCATAACCCCGGTCGTCTCGGATGGAATCAACGGCGCGGTGCGTGGCTTTCGGGGGTGCTCGGCGTGCTCATGGTCTTTCAGACGATCGCCTGGTTGGCGGCACTGGCGGTAAGCTGAGCTCATGACGCCGAAGCCTCTGCCTCCAGACCAGATCAAGGCCCCGCCTACGTCAATCGGAATCGCGGAGGGTCGTGGAGGTTCGCGGCCGGCGCCGCGACCGCTCCGCGACTCGGCGCAGTAGTCGGTAGCCGACGGTGCGCCGAGTCGCGCCGGGCCCCAGTCGGTTGCGTCATAGAATCCGCTCATGCGTCGCCGAGTCACGTTCTCGCGCAACCTGACGCTCTCGCTCTCGCGGACCTGCCGCTGCTACTGCAAGTACTGCGCGTTCGCGACGCACCAGGCGCATCTGTACGCGCCCAAGGAGGTGCTCGAGATCCTGGACGGTGCCGCCAAGCGTCAGGTGAAGGAGCTCTTGGTGCTGACGGGCGAGAAGCCGGAGGTCAACCCACAGGTTGCCCAGCGGCTGCGCTCCTACGGCCACGAGGACTTCACGGCGTATGTCGTGTGGACGTGCGAACGGGCGCTCGAGCGGGGCCTCTTGCCGCACACGAACCTCGGCGTGCTCTCGCGTGAGGACCTCGCGCGTCTACGCGAGGTGACGGCCTCGCAGGGGCTGATGCTGGAGTCGATCTCAGAGCGGCTGATGGACACCGTGCACGCGGGCTCGCCGACGAAGCATCCGGCCAGGCGCCTCGAGACGATCCGGGCGGCGGGCGAGCTGAAGATCCCCTTCACGAGCGGCATCCTCGTGGGGATCGGGGAGACCGAGCAGGAGCGGTTCGAATCGCTCGAGGCGCTGACGGCCGTGCACGATGAGTTCGGGCACATCCAGGAGGTGATCCTGCAGAACTTCGTGCCCCACCAGCGCTACTACGGCCAGGAGCCGGCGCAGATCGCCGATGCGGCCGCGCGCGAATACTGGCGCACGGGCGTCGCCGACTCGCGCCCGCAGCTGCCGCTGCCCGAGTGGGCGTGTCCGGTGAACATCGAGGACATGAAGCGGCTGATCTCAGAGACGCGGCGGCTGATGCCCGACGTGGGCATCCAGATCCCGCCGAACCTCGCCGACTGGTGGGGCGAGCTGGTGGCCGCCGGCGCGACCGACCTCGGCGGCCTGAGCGCGAACGGCGATCACATCTCGCCCGAGCACCCGTTCCCCTCGCCGCACCAGGTGCGCAAGGAGCTGCAGCGCGACGGCTTCGCGTTGACGGAGCGGCTGTGCGTGTACCCGCAGTACATCGACCCCGAGTGGGTGGCACAGGGCGTGATGGACACGATCAAGGTCAAGTACTGGAGCTTCATCCCCCGCCGCGGCTCCGGACGCACCGACCCGAGCGCGAGCGGTGCCCCGCCGATCCGCCCGGACCTGGTCGCCGGTGCGACCGCGCGAGCGCGCGACGGGCTGGCGCTGAGCGCGCAGGAGCTGACGGCGATGTTCGCGGAGACGCGGCCGGAGGCAATCGAGGACATGCGCCAGGCGGCGGACGAGCTGCGCGCGGAGCTCGCGGGGGAGACGGTCACGTTCGTGGTCAACCGCAACATCAACATCTCGAACGTGTGCACCGTTGGCTGCGCGTTCTGTGGCTTCGGCCAGGGCAAGCGCTCGCCCGACGCATACGAGCACGACGAGCGCGAGTTCGTGGCGCGCATCCACGACGCGCTCGAGTTCGGCGCCACCGAGCTGTGCATCCAGTCGGGCATCCACCCCGACTGGCAGCTGGAGGACTACCTGGGGTGGCTGCGCCTGGCGAAGGCCACGGCGGCGGACGCGGGAGCGGAGCTGCACCTGCACGCATACAGCCCGATGGAGATCGCGCACATGTGCGACATCTCGGGGCTTGCACCGGCGGAGGTGTTCGCGCGCCTGCGCGACGCGGGCCTCGGCTCGACGCCGGGAACTGCCGCGGAGGTGCTGCACGACGGCGTGCGCGAGCGCATCTCGCCGAACAAGCTGCCGGTGGCGCGCTGGGTGCAGATCATCGAGGCCTCGCACGCCGCCGGTCTGCGCTCGACCGCCACCGTCATGTTCGGCCACATAGAGGAGCCGTGGGAGCTCGCCGAGCACATGCGCGTGGTGCGTGAGCTGCAGGAGCGCACGGGCGGGATCACCGAGTTCGTGCCGCTGTCGTTCATCCCCTTCCAGACGCTGCTCGGCCGTACGCACGGCGTTGAGGAGATCTCGCGTGAGGAGAACCTCAAGCACACCGCCGTCTTCCGCCTCGCGCTCGGGCGCACCGTCGCGAGCCTGCAGGCCAGCTGGGTGAAGATGGGCCTCGACGCGGCCACCGAGTCGCTGTGTTGGGGCGTCAACGACCTCGGCGGCACGCTCATGGAGGAGTCGATCAGCCGCCTCGCCGGCAGCTACCACGGCACGCGCCTGGAGCCCGAGCAGCTGATCGCCGCCGCCCACGAGGCCGGTCGCCCAGCGGCGGAGCGCACGACGCTGTACGGGATCAGGCGCGAGTTCCCGCTGGGTGCGCCGCCCGCCCTGGGCGAGCTGCCGGTGGCGGTGTAGGTCGGGCCCATTCGATGGCAGCTCGAGCCGGCCGGCCTGCTGCTCCCAAATTGCGGGATCGCGTTGCTTATAACCGGGCGCAGCGTCCGACTCCGGTCGTATCTTCTTTCAATGCCCCCGGGAATTTCAAACGATGGAGTCGAGTGCATCGCCACGACCCACCATGAGTCTACGGCGTCGTAACCGGGCGGAGGCACTGGTGCGCGGACGCCTCGCCTTGGTTGAGGACACCTACGTCCTTCGCTCGTCTTGGCATCAAAACGGCACCGGTCCTGAGCCACTCGTGGCCGTCATTGCCCGTAATGAAGAGGCCCGGAGTCGTGTTCAGGAGGCACTCGCGGACATCGCCGGCTTTCCTACCGAGCGGTGGCGAACATCTTGGACACCGCTGAGTCTGGGCGATTGGATGATCTGGGTCTATCCCGACCGCGTTTCCTGACTTACACTTGCGCGGACTGGGCCCCGTATCTATTGCGTCTCGCTGTCCTCCTCGAAAAGAGGAGAGACGCTGGCCGTGAAGGCTCGGAAAGTCGCTTCATCTAGCTGAGTGAACCCTGCGAACGCCTTGCTGGCCTGAAACTGGTCGCTGAGCCGATCGTACTGGTCGCGAAGTTCCTGACCCTTTGCGCCATACCAAGCCTTCAGGTATATGACCTGCCGCACGCCGGCCTGAACGGACTCCTTCAGACACGAGAAGCACGGCTGATGGGTCACGTAGAGCACGGACCCGTTTACCTCTATTCCGTGCCGTGCCGCGCTCAGCAGAGCGTTCTGCTCGGCGTGAACGCAAAGGCAGATGTCGAGCGCCTTGCCTTCCATGACCTCGGGGTGGGGTGACTCATAGGTCGGATCCTCGTCAAGTAGATGGCGCTCCTGACAGCGCAGACAGCCACCCTCACGGCAGTTGAGAAACCTGGCGGGAGTTCCGTTGTATCCAGTACTGATCACCCGGTCGTTGCAGACGAGCACTGCGCCGACCTCGCTGCCCCAGCAATTGGCATTGTTGCGAACTGCGACGGCCAGAGACATGTAATAGACGGCGCGCTCGCGATCACGCTCAGCATCTGTCTTGAACTTCGCCATGTCGCCCGAAACACTAGTCGCAGGGGAGACGGAAGACGATGCGCCATCATTTGCCAGAGCAAGATCGCTCAGTCATGCCGAACTTGTGAAGTGTCGCCTCGGCTGGCGTGGCCTACCCGCGCGCGAACTGCCCGTGAAAGCCGAACGGGATGTGGTGTGGCGCCTGCGCGCGCGCCAGCTCGCTGAGATCGCCGGCGTCGAGCACCAGCAGGAACGACGTGCCGGCGCTCGCGTCGAGCACGACCGACAGCAGCACGCCGTCGTCCTCCTCGGCCTCGCCCTCCGGGGAGGATGCGGCCTGCGGGCGCGCGACGAACACCGGCTCGCCCGGGTAGCAGCCCGGCTGTGACCACGAGAGCGTCGAGTGCGTGGCGGTGTCGATCTTGACGATCCGCTCGAGCCAGCCTCCGGGCCCGCTGCCGACGCCCCACACGTAGCGGTACGGGCGCTCGTTGCAGCGCGCGTAGTTGATGCGCGGCAGCTCGATGTCCGCGTCGGCCAGCCGCTCGCGCGTGACCGCGCGGTCGTCGACGCGCACCCCCTTCGGCGGTACACGCAGGCGAAAGCGCGTCAGCTCGGCGGTGGCGATCGGCTTGCCAGCGCGCAGGCGCTCGAGGTACAGGTCCTCGATCACGCCCGCGTCCGCATACGCGCACAGGTCGACCACCACCTCGTCGCCATCCTCGTACGCGTTGACGTGGTGGAAGGCGAAGCACGGCTCGGCCTGGAAGCCCGTCACCGTCTCGCCGCTGGCGCGGTCGACGAGCGTGAAGCGCGTCCCCAGGTCTGGCTCCCAGCGGTAGTTCTCGATGTACGGGCGCCCCGACAGCGCGAGCGCGAGCGGGTTGACGACGAACGGGAACTCCGCGAGCACCAGCCAGCGCTCGGTCAGGCCGAAGGAGTGCATGTACGCGGGCTTCTTCACCGGCAGCGAGGCGATCAGGCGCGGCGTCAGCGCCTGCCCGCCCGCGCGCGAGGGCTCGAGCGCAAAGAACCGGTAGCTGCTGCGCGCGCCGAGCTTGGCCGCGTAGTTGAGCATGCCGCCGCTCGCGCGATCGAGGTGCGGGTGCGCGGTCGTGAGGTGCCCCGGTGCCTGAAACGGCCGCACGCCGGCCGTCTGCAGCGTGTGCGGGTCGAATTGCACCGGCAGCGGCGTCTCGGTCATCGCCACGAAGCGCTCGCCGAGCCGCGCGACGTTGACGTTTGCGTTGTCCGACAGGTTGGACCCGGCCGAGAACACCGTCTGCACGCGTTTGAACAGCGAGCGGCAGGGGTCGGTCGCGAACTCCGGGTACGCGATCCTGCCCTGCTCGCGCGCGGCACGGTAGGAGCGGCTGTCGAGGAAGCGGTTGCCGTAAGAAACACGGCCGCCGTCGATCGTGAAGCGGTGCAGCATCGCCAGGCCGTCGAACCAGTGGCGCATCCGTTGACCACCGCCTGCGGCGGCGGTGCCCCCGACCTCGAACTTGGCGGGGCCCGTGCGCAGCAGCGAGCCCTGCAGCCAGCCTGGAAGAGCCCCGCTCAGCGCGAGCTCGTCGACCACCACCTCCCGCTCGAGCGTCGAGAAGCCGAGCGTCGGCCCGGTCGTGGGAGTCACGGCGACTGACATGACGGTTCCTCCTGAATGGTTCGACACGGACCATACGTACCGTAGGCTACGCTGGCGGCGATGTCAAGCCCGCACGACGACGAATCGACAGGCGAGCCCGACGGCCGGTCGCTGCCGCGCCTGACGGAGACCTCCTACATCGTGCTCGGCCTGCTCGAGCTCTCGGGCAGGGCGACGCCGTATGACCTCAAGCGGGTGGCGCAGCTGACCACGAGCAACTTCTGGTCGATTCCGCACACGCAGCTGTACACCGAGTGCGCGCGCCTGGCAATCGCGGGACTGCTGGACGAGCATCGCGAGCAGAGCGGCCGGCGCAGGCGCACCTACAGCCTCACCGCCCGCGGGCGCGAGCTGCTGGAGCAGTGGCGCGACACGCCCACCGCGCAGGTCTACGAGCTGCGCGACGCGAGCACGCTGAAGCTGTTCTTCGGCGGCGACCCGGCCGCGCTGGCGGGGAGCCAGCTGGAGGCCCACAGGCGCCTGCTCGAGACCTACGAGCGGCTGCTGGCCACGATGGCGGACGCTCCGCGCGGGCAGGTGCTGGCGCTGGAATGCGGAATCGGCCACGAGCGCGAGTTCATCCGCTTCTGGTCGAGCGTCAGCGAAACAGATCCTCCTGCAGCGGACGCATGATCGCGACCGCGCCGGGGCCGTCCTCGTCTGTGACGTAGCGCTGCAGGCCGTCCACGACTACGACCGGCTCGCGCGAGTCCTTCGCCCGTGCCAGATCCGCGGCGGCCGCGGCGGCGTCGGCGACACCCAGCCACGTCGCCCGCAGCTCCATGCCGCTCGAGTCGGCGCGTCCGCGCCAGTCGTCGAGCGGCTGCAAGCCGGCGAGGCCGATCGCCACGTCGAGCTGGCCGTGGCGCCATGCGCGCCCGAAGCTGTCGCTGATGAGCACCGCGACGCTCGCCCCGCTCAGCTCGCGCAGGCGCGCGCGGATGCGGCGCGCCGAGGCGTCGGGGTCGCGCGGCAGCAGCACCAGCGTCTCGCCGTCGCCGCGCTCTGACGCGTTGGAGGCGTCGACGCCGGCGTTGGCGCAAACGAAGCCGTGGCGCGTGCGGCAGATCAGCACGCCGCGCTCGGCGCGCAGCACCTCGACGGACTCGTCCAGCACCACCTGGACGGCGCGCGGGTCCTTCTCCTGGCCGGCGGGCGCGGCGGCGGCGAGCTCGATCGCGCGCGCGCTCGGCGTCACGTCGGCGAGCGCCACGACCGCGCCCTCGGACTTCGAGACGGCCTTCTGGGCGATCGCCACGACCTGGCCGCCGCGGAGCCCGTCGGCGCCGAGCGCGGCGAGGATCAGCGCCGCGAGGTCGTCGCCGGCGCGCACCTCTGGGAGGCCGTGAAGTCCACGTGCGGAGAGGCTCGCCACGATCGCAAGCGGCTCAGGCGGAGGATGCCGTGGAGAGGACGTTCGTGCGTTCGGGCTGGCCGAGCACGGCGCGCGTGCGAGCCGCCCGGGCGGGGTGGGCCGCGAGTCGGGCGCGCAGCACGTCCAGGTCATCGCCGGTGTCGATGTCGAGCAGCAGCGACGGCAGGCGCTCCACGCGACAGGCGGCGCCGGCGGCATGCGCGAGCGCGCGGTGGCGCTCGCAGCTGCCGGGCCCGAAGCTGGGGGAGATGGCGTCCGGTGGCGTCAGCAGCAGGCCGTTGGTGCCCGCGCCGTGGCGGTCGGGCACGATCACCACTTGGGGCTCCTCATCGCCGTCCGAGCCGCTGTGCAGCAGCGCGTCCAGCTCCGCGGGGTCAAGCGTCGGGCAGTCCCCCGGTACGCACAGCACTCGCTCGATGCCCTCGGCGAGCGCGTGGCGCACGCCGAGCGTCGCTGCCGCCGGCTGGCCCTGCTCATGGTCGTCCTCGATCACGATCGCCCCGCGCTCGCGGGCAGCCGTCGCGACGGAGCGCTCGCCGGTGACGAGGATCGTCCGCTCGATCGACTCCGTCTGCGCGAGCGCGGCGAGCACGTCCGCGACCATCGCCTCGGCGAGCTCCAGCCGCAGGGGGTCGGCGACGCTCACGCCGAGGCGCTGCTTGGCGCGAGCGAAGCGCTTGACGGGCAGGATCGCTGCGGTGCGCATCTGCTCGCAGACGATAGTGGCGCGAGCGCCGCGGCCACCGGCCGAGCGGATGCGAGCCACCGCGGCCAGTAGCCGAGCGGCGGCGAGCGCCGCTGCTACCAGCCGAGCAGCATCAGCCCGAGGGTCACCCCGGGGCCGATCGTGACCATCAGCCCGCGCTCGCCCGGCTCGGGCTCGTAGCGTGCGATCGTGTCCTTGAGCACGTACAGGATCGACGGCGTGCCCACGTTGCCGTGCTCGGCCAGCGCGCTCCAGCTCGTGGCGAGGTCGTCGTCTGAGAGCTCGAGCGCGCTCTGCACGTTCTCGACGATGCGCCTGCCGCCGGGATGCGCCATCCAGTGGTCGATGTCCGAGCGCGCGAGGCGATTGCGGCGCAGGAACCCGTCGACGACCTCCGGCAGGGCCGCCCCTCCGATGTCCGGCAGGTCCCTGGCGAGGTGCAGGTAGCTGTCCTCGGCGGTGAGGTCCAGGCGGACGGCGTCGAGCGTGCCCGCGATCTGATGGACCTGCGAGTCGAGGATCACCGGGCCGTCCGCGTCGGGATCGGCGGAGAGCGCGGCCGCGGCGCAGCCGTCGCCGAACAGCGCTGAGCCCACCGTCTTGGCCCGCGGGTCGTCGGTCCTCGCTCGCGTGAGGATGCCGCTCATGCTCTCGGCTGCCACGACCAGCGCCTGCTTGCCCGGCTGCTCGCGCATCGTCTGGATCGCCAGGCGCATGAGCGGCACGCCGCTCGCGCAGCCAACGCCGCTGATGTGGTACTTGTCGGTCGCCGGGTGCATCCCGTAGTGGTCGACCATGCGATGGGCGAGCGTGGGGCAGCCGAGCGAGTACAGGCTCGAGCTGATGACCGCGCCGACCTGCTGCGGGTCGAGCTCGAGCGCGTCGACGGCGTCGATCGAGTGGCGCAGCAGATCCCGCTCGATCTGCTGGGCGCGCCCCTGCAACGTCTTTCCCAGGAAGTCCTCGTCGAGCTGCAGGTGGCGGCTCCTCACGCCGCTGCGCGCGAAGATCCGCTCGGCGAACTCGTCGCCGCTCAGCCCCAGGCGCTCGAGCACCTGCTCCTGTGTGAGGGCCTCTCCGGGGTGGGAGACCGCGATTGCTGCGATGCGCGTGCCCGCCCGCCGGGCGCTCGGACGCGTGTCGGCAAGCGGGTCGGCGAGAGCCGATTCGCCGGTGCCGCGATGCGAGCCGTTGTACACAGTGAAGACCCCTCTTCTGCCGGTGGACGTACCGGTTGAAAACCGATCAGCGCCGTCCAAGTTGTGGTTCCGACGATATGCGCACACCGGACACTAGCGGGTGTCCAGGCGGCGTTCTTATCGACTTCTTCGCGCGCCCGCAGCTCGATTGGCCCTCAAACAACGGTCTCGGCAGCGCGAGCACGATAGGTTACACGCATTACAGGCGTCCTGGGAGAGCACGCGCAATGAGCATCGAGTTGATAGGGGCGGGGCTGCCGCGCACGGGCACGCTGACGCAGAAGCTGGCGTTCGAGGAGCTGGGGCTGAGCCCGTGCTACCACTGGGTGAACCTGATCGCCGACCTCGATCAGGTGCCGCTGTGGGAGCGGGCGATGGACGGAGATCCGCCGTGGGATGAGATCTTCGAGGACAGCCGCTCGAGCGCCGACTGGCCCGGGGGCTACTTCTATCGAGAGCTGATGGAGGCCTATCCCGACGCGAAGGTGCTGCTGAGCGTGCGCGAGCCGGAGTCGTGGGAGCGCAGCTTCAGGGACACCATCTGGACGATGTGCCACGGCGACACGGTGATGCCGCTGCTCGCGCGCGCCCGCATGGAGATCGACCCCCGCTGGAAGCGCTACATGGCGCTCGTCGACCGCATGTTCTGGGGCCCGCAGGGCACCTTCGCGGCCGGCCACGCGCAGCCCGCGCAGCTGATCGAGCAGGCGCTCGCGCACAACGAGCAGGTCAAGCGCGTCGTCCCCGCGGAGCGGCTGCTGGTGTGGGAGGTCGGCGAAGGCTGGGAGCCCCTGTGCGAGTTCCTGGGGGTGGACGTCCCCGACACGCCGTTCCCGCACGCCAACGACCGCGACACGTTCCTGGAACGCGTCGTCGACGGCGCCCTCGGCGCGCTCTCTGCATGGCGCGAGAGCGGCGTGCCCGTCGCCGGCTGACGCGCGGGCGGGCAGCTCGCGGTCGGCGCCCGCCGGGCCTCGGCGGGTCCGGCCTGCGGGCGGCTATCCGGCGAGGGCCTGGGCGAACGACAGCGTCTGCTCGGCCAGCCGCGCGCGGCCGTCGGCGTCGTCCATGCGCGTGTCGGTCTGCAGGGTCGTGAGGCGCCCGACGTCTTCGTCGGCGACGATCCCGTCGAGCAGCTCGCCGTAGAAGTCCGCCACGCCGTCGGCGCTGCACTCGAGCGCGGCGAACGCCATGAACGACGCGGTGGGGCCCTTCAGCACCTCGCCGCCGACGATCGGGCTGACGGCGACGATCGGCGCGGCGGCCGCGGCAAGCGCCTCGTGGATCCCGGGCACGGCGAGGATCGGCGCGATCGACGCAAGCGGATTGGACGGTCCGATCACGATCGCGCTCGCCGACGCGATCGCCGCGAGCGCCTGCTCGCCGGGGCGCGCCTGCTCGGCGCCGCGGTACTCGAGGCCCTCGATCAGGCCGGCGGCGCGCTCACGGATCATGAACTCCTGGAACGAGCACCAGCCGGCAGCGCCGGTGCGCACCCACGTGCGCACGGGGTCGTCGCTCATCGGCAGCACCCGCGAGCGCACGCCGATCGCGCCGTTCAGACGCGCCAGGGCGGCCGTGGGGGAGATGCCGTCGGCGAGCATGCGCGCGCGCTCGATGCACCACGCGAGGTCGCGGTCGCCGAGGTTGAACCACACCTCGACGCCGAGCTCGCGCAGCGCGTCCATCACCGCGAAGCCGTCGTCGCGCAGCCCCCAGCCGCGCTCGTCGATCAGGTCGGCCAGCCAGAAGGAGACGAGGTCGGGATCGGGCGAGACGTGCGCGCCGTAGATCTCGACGTCGTCGCCCGTGTTGACGATCGCGGCCAGGCGCTCGGGGCCGGCGACGTCGGCGATCCCGCGCGCGAGCTTGGCGCCGCCGGTGCCGCCGGTGAGGATCACGATGTCGGGCTCGCTCACTGCCCCTCGCTCACTGCCACAGCTGATCGGGCAGCTGCGTCAGGCGGATGCCCGCGTGCGCCTTGTAGCGGGCGTTGACGGAGATCAGCAGCGCGGTCAGCGCCTCGGTCGTGCGCGCCATCTCGAGCTTGCCGCAGTCGACGCAGCGCAGCCCGTCGATGCGCTCGATCAGCGCCGCCGCGCGCTGCTTGTCCGCGCGCGAGTCCCCGCACACGAGCACGTCCTGCTCGAGCGGGTGCTCGAGGTCGCTCAGCGAGGCGGCGCTGACGGTGTGCAGCGCGGAGACGACGTGCACGCCCTCGGGCACCATCTCGAGCGCCTGCTGGGCGGCCGAGCCCTGCCACACGCCGAGCATGCGCGTGGCCTTGCCGCTGACGGCGGCCGCAAGCGGCACGGTCGCGTCGATCAGCAGCTGCCCGGGGGCGAGCGCGTGCTTCAGGTTGGCGAGGGTCTCGGACTGGTTGCGGAAAGGCACGCTCAGCACCACGATGCCGGCGTCGCCGACGGCCTGCACGGCGCCGGCGTTGTCGTAGCCGGAGAACGAGCCGTCGGGGACGATCGCGCGGGCGCGCTCGGCGGTGTCGATCGCGCGGGCGGCGTCGCGCGAGCCGATCGCGACCGGCACGCCCGTGCGCGCGAGGCGCAGCGCGAGCCCGAAGCCGAGCGCCCCGGAGGCGCCGATGACCGCGACGGGGTCGTGACTCGAGGGTGGCACGGCGGCCGAGTATATGCGCGGTCAGCGTTGGTGTTCCGGCCTGCACATGTGCAGGCCGGCAGGGCCGTGCATGCACGGCCCTGAACGGGGCCGCACATGTGCGGCCCCGCCGGCCGACGCATGCGTCGGCCGGGCTGCTACGGATATGTGGGTGACGAACGAGGTGCTGATCAGGGAGGTGGGTCCGCGCGACGGCTTCCAGAACGAGCCGGAGGTGATCCCCACGGAGCGCAAGATCGAGCTGATCGACGCGCTCGCGCGCACCGGCCTGCGCCGGCTGGAGGCGACGAGCTTCGTGCGCGCCGACGTGATCCCGCAGCTCGCAGACGCCGCGGAGGTGCTGGCGGGAATCGACGTGCCGGCGCACGTGAGCGTGTCGGTGCTGATCCCCAACGAGCGCGGGCTCGAGCTGGCGCTGGAGCTGCGCGAGCGGGCCGGAGCCCACCGCTCCGACGCGGGCGGCGGGCGCCCGGCGTTCGACGAGATCAACGTGTTCATGTCCGCGTCGGAGACCCACAACCGCAAGAACGTCAACCGCTCGATCGCCGAGTCGCTGGCCGGCCTGGAGGTCGTGCTCGATCGCGCGCGCGCCGCGGGCCTGCGCTGCGAGGGCGTGATCTCGACGTCGTTCGGCTGCCCGTACGAGGGCCACGTGCCGCCCGAGCGGGTGCTGGAGATCGCCGCGCGCCTGCGCGACGCGGGCGCGCAGGAGATCGGCTTCGGCGACACCACCGGCATGGCCAACCCGCGCCAGGTGCGCGAGTTCTTCAGCCTGGCTCAGGAGCGGCTGGGGGAGGGCGTGGAGCTGACCGCGCACTTCCACAACACGCGCGGGCAGGGGCTCGCGAACGTGCTCGCCGCGCTGGAGGCGGGCGTCGCGAGCTTCGAGTCGAGCTTCGGCGAGCTCGGCGGCTGCCCCGTGCCGGCGGGCGCCACCGGCAACATCGCCAGCGAGGACCTCGTATCGATGCTGCACGAGATGGGCATCCAGACCGGTATCGACCTACCCGCCCTGCTCGCGTGCGCGCGGCGCGCGCAGGAGATCCTCGGGCGCCCGCTCGGCAGCCACACGCTGGTGGCGGGACCCATCAACTGGCAGCGTTAGCCGGCGAGCGCGGGCTCTGAGGCTTGCTCGCGCGATGCCTCGCGTGCGGCGGCGACGCAGTACTCCTGTACCGACACCTCCATCTCCAAGCTCTGCGCGATCGTTGGGCGCGCGGAGGCGTCGATCACGCGCTTGGCGCGGCCGACCGCGATGTGCGAGTTGGCCAGCAGCTCGTCGACGAGCGCCTGCGTCGCCTGCTCCAGATCCTCCGGTGCGACGACTCGGTTGACCAGGCCGATGCGCTCGGCCTCGGCGGCGTCGATCGTGCGCGCGGTCATGATCAGCTCCTTCGCGCGTCCCAGGCCGACGACGGCCGGCAGCCGGGTGGAGCCGCCGACGTCGGGGATGATCCCGAACTTGACCTCCGGCAGCCCGAGCTGGGCGTCGCTGGAGGCGATCCGCAGGTCGCAGCCGAGCGCCACCTCCAGCGCACCGCCGACGCACGTGCGGTGGATCTGGCAGACGACCGGCTTGGCCATCTCTTCGCACAGGTTCGCGCATTCGAGGAACACCGTGCGGAAGGGGCGCAGCATGCCGGGTGTGCCGGCGGAGGCGGCGAGCTCCACGAGGTCCACGCCTGCGGAGAACACCTTGCCTTCGCCCCGCAGCACCACGCAGTGCACCGACGGCTCCGCCGCTGCCTCGCGCAGGGCCTCCCCAAGCGCAAGCAGCAACTCCTGGCTCATCGCGTTGCGCTTCTCCGGGCGATTCAGCACCACATGCCTGACCGGCCCGCGGTCCTCTGTGTAGACGATGCTCATGGCGGCGCCTCCTGTTGATGAGCGTCCCGTCGGGCATCCTCCGGTCGGATGAGCCTCATACAGGGCCAATTGGTCACAACAGCGTACGGAAGGACGCGACTGCTAGCATGATTGCACCGATGATGCAGAGGCTGATGATCCAGGCTGAGCCGGAGCTCGTCGAGCGGGCGAAGCGCCGCGCGCGTGAGCGCGGTGTGTCGGTTGCGCAGGTCGTGCGGGACGCGCTGGAGCACGAGCTGGGGGTCGACGAAGATGAGGAACTGCTCGCGCCTCCGCTCAGACACGTAGGCGTCGTCTCCTCGGGTCACGGCAGCCTTGCGCGCCTGGCGAGCGAGGATATCTTCGAGCCTGAGCCATTCCGCTGATCGTGGACACGGGCCCACTGTGGGCCACATTCGACCGCGCCGATCACGATCACGCCACCTGCGTGCAGCTGCTGGCCGAAGCGCGCGGAGTACGGATCGTCCCGGCGCCGGTGCTGGTCGAGTTCGATCATCTTGCTGCACGCGGCACGGATCGTCGGGCAGTCGACGCGCTTCTCGACGAGATCGAGCGAGGCACGTACGTCGTCGAGGAGCTGCTCGGGAGCGACTATCGACGTGTGCGTGACTTGCTCGACACCTACGCCGACCTGCGCGTCGGCTTTGTCGACGCCGCCGTGCTTGCGATCGTGGAGCGCCTGCGCGAGCCGAAGCTCGCGACGCTCGACCATCGCCACTTCTCCGTCATGCGCCCGCGGCACGTCGACGCGCTCGAACTGCTGCCCGCGTAGCAGCGCCATGAGACGTCACGTGGCCCGGCGATCCGCTCCAGCGGTATTGAACCAGCCACGCGACCCCGCTAAGCGGAGCCGCAAGGCGGAGCCCCTAAACGTCTCTGTCAGCTGAGGTCCAGCACCGTCGTCGGCGGTTCGATTTCCTCCTCGTGGCCCTCGCGGGGGACGATCGCGGTGCCGATCGCGAAGAACTCGATCGTGTGGCTGCCCCAGCCGTGGCTCTTCTCCTGCAGCTGTACGCCCACGATGCCCTCCGCGCCGATCTCCTGCGCCTCCGACTGCATCCGCTCCATCGCCAGCTCGCGCGCGTCGTACAGCGCCTGGGTGAAGTTCGACAGCTCCACGTTGCGCCCCGTCTGCGCCATCGACTGGAACATGCCGCGGTGGGCGACGTGGTAGACGCAGCTGCCCATCACCATCCCCACCGGGCGGTGGCCGGTGCGCAGCAGCGTCCAGAAGTCCTGGCCCGAGAGGTCGCTCGTGAACGGCCTGCCGTTGGGCGCGCGGTGCAGCACGCCGCCGCTGTGCTTGACCGCCGTGCCGATCGCGATGAACTCAGCCATGTCCTGGCCCCACTCGTAGCGGCCGATGTCAAGGCGCACGCCCACCACGCCGTCCGCGCCCAGCTGGTCGGCCTCCTCCTCCATGCGCGTCATCGCCAGCTGGCGCGCGCCGTACATCGCCTCCGAGAGCACCGTCATCTCCTGGCTTTTCTTCCAACCGGCCATCTGGATGCCGATGTGGTAGATCGAGCTGCCCACCACCAGCCCCACCGGCTCGAAGCCCGCCTGCTTGACCAGCAGGAACTCGTTCACAGAAAGGTCTGAGGTGAAGAGACCCTGACGGTTCTGCTGCAGGCGGGCGCGGCCGGCCTCGGGGACGCCCTCCAGGGAGGTCGGGTCGTATGCGGTCTCGCGCTCGTTCATGTAGTGCTCCTTCTCAGGTGAACAGGTCGATTGTCGGTTTGGGAGCGGCGATCGTGGCCTCCCCGTGTTGTTGGATCGCCGTGCCGACGGCGGTGAACGTCACCATCAGCCCTCTCAGCTCGCGGCCGCCGCCCATGCCCATACCGCCCGCGAGCGTGTGCGGCCGCACCGTGTGCCCGATCTGCACACCCACCACGCCCGCGGCACCGAGCGAGGCGGCCTGGCCGGTGATCTGCGCCATCACCGCCTCGCGCGCGCTGTACATAGCCTGCGTGAACTCCCGCAGCTCGAAGTTGCGCACGCCCATCGTCAGCGAGCCGCCGCCGAGCATCCCCCCGCCGGCCATCCCGCCGAACACGTAGCTCGTGAAGAACACCGAGCTCCATGCGACGATCCCCAGCGGCTCGAAGCCGCCCTGCAGGAGCATCGCGTACTCCGCCACGGACAGCTCGGTCAACACCGGATGCTTGGCGCGCGCGCCCGCGCGGGAGACGGCCGTGCCGACCACCACGTGCTCGAGCGCGAGCGTGCCCGTGTCCAGCTGGCTCTCGCCCGCGCGCGTCTGCACGCCAACGACCGCGTCGGCGCCCACGTGGCGCGCCTCCTCGCCCAGCCGCACGAGCGCCCTGCCGCGCACCTCGTTCAGCGCCTGCGACAGCGTGTCCAGCTCGATCAGGATCGCGTTGCTGCCGTAGCCCGACGCGCCCCACGCGCCCTGGTAGCCCAGCTGGTAGATCGAGCTGCCCATCACCTGCGACAGCGGCTTCAGGCCGAGCTGGTGGCACAGCGCGAAGCCGTTCACCGACAGATCAGACGTGAACGAGCCGCCGCTCGCGCCGTCAGCGCGCCGCGCGCCGAGCTCCTTCAGGCGCCGCTCCGCCGACAGCGGGATGCCGCCCGCCTCGATCCGCGCGAGCGATTCCTCCTGCTCGCGCTCCTGTGCCGCCGTCGGCTCGGGCCCGCCCATCAGCGCAGCAGCTCTTCCAGCGCCGCTCGCGCGTGCGCGCTGCGCTCGGCCTCCGTGCGCAGGTCCGCCGTCAGCGCCGCCACCCACTCGTCCGGTCCCAGCGACTCGCGCTTGATCGCGATGCCGCCCACCTGGCGCTCGCGAAAGCCCTCCAGGCGCCCGTCCTCGACGCCCAGCAGGTACGCGGCCGTGCCGAGCTCCACGCGCACCGCGCGCACGCGCTTCTCGCCGCGGCCCAGCAGGCCGCCGCCGCGCCGCTCCACGCGCGCCTGCCCCGGCAGCGCCTGCTCGAGCTTCGCCGCCAGCACCTCGAGCGAGATCGCCAGCTCGGCGCCGTCGCCGCGCAGGCCCGCCGCCGCTAGGTCGAAGCTGTCATCGCCCACTCTTGCAGGCTACCTACTAGGCTCCGCTGCGCAAACAGGAGCGAGCTCGAGGGAGGTCAGATGGCGCAGCGGATCGAGAAGGTGGGAGTGCTCGGAGCGGGACTGATGGGTCACGGCATCGCGCAGGTGGCCGCCGCGGCGGGCTATCAGGTGGTGCTGCGCGAGGTCGACGAGGAGACGCTGCAGAAGGGGCTCGGCAAGATCGAGAAGCAGCTCGCGCGCGCCGTCGAGAAGGGCAAGTCCTCGCAGGATGACGCCGACGCGCTGCGCGGGCGCATCCTCGGCACGACGCACTACCGCGAGCTCGCCGACTGCGACCTGGTGATCGAGGCGATCACCGAGAGCCTCCCGCTGAAGCTCGAGATGTGGCGCGAGGTCGACGAGATCGTCAAGCCCGAGGCGGTGTTCGCTACGAACACGTCCTCGCTGGCCGTCATCGACCAAGCGGCCGCCACCGGGCGCCCGAGCCAGTTCGTCGGGCTGCACTACTTCAACCCAGCGCAGGTGATGAAGCTCGTCGAGGTCGTGCGCTGCGTGACCACCGGCGACGACGCGTTCGAGCTCGCGCTCGAGTTCGCGCGCTCGGAGGGCAAGCTCGCGATCCCCACCAAGGACAAGGCCGGGTTCATCGTCAACCGCCTGCTCGTGCCGTACATGCTCGACGCGATCCGCGCCTACGAAGAGGGCGTCGGCTCGGTCGCCGAGATCGACGAGGCGATGAAGGCCGGCGCCGGACACCCGATGGGGCCGCTCACGCTCGCCGACTTCGTCGGCCTGGACACGCTCGGGTCGATCTGCGACGTCCTCTTCGACGAGTTCCGCGAGCGCCGCTTCGCGCGCCCGCCGACGCTGCGCAAGATGCTCAGCGCCGGCTGGTTCGGACGCAAGAGCGGGATCGGCTTCTACGACTACGCCGGCGAGGCGCCGGTCGAGAACCCGGGCATCTAGCGGCGCGGCCGGGTTCAGGCGCGCGATCAGCGTCTGGACTACATTCAAGGCATGAGCGATCCATCACAGCTGCGCGTCGCCGACGCCGACCGCGAGCAGCTGGTCGAGGAGCTGCGCGAGCACGCGCTCGCCGGTCGCCTGTCCTCCGAGGAGATGGAGGAGCGGATCGGTCGCGCGTACGGCGCGAGGACGCGCGCCGACCTCGACGCGTTGCGCGCCGACCTGCCCGTAAGCTCGACCTCGGTGGCACTCGCGCTGCGCAAGCGCAAGGGGCAGCTGCGCCGGCGCCTCGTCCAGGAGGCCGGCGGCGGCCTGGGCGTCTCCGCCGTGTGCGTCGGCGTGTGGCTCGCCAGCGGCGCGCACGCGAGCTTCTGGCCGGCGTGGGTGATCGGCGCGACGCTGCTCGTCGTGATCCGCGACTCGTGGCGACTGCTCGGGCCCGGCTCGGACCTCGAGGTCGTTCACGCGCGGCTGCAGGCGCGCCACGAACGCCATCTCGCGCGCGGCGGGCGCGGACGCCACCGGTACCGAGGGCTGCCGCGACCGTGAGCGCCCTCGGGGACGCGAGCGCGCGCGCGCTCGCGGGAGGACCGGAGCGCCATCGCGAGAAGGCGCTGGAGCAGGGCAAGCTGCCCGTGCGCGAGCGCGTCGCGCTGCTGCTCGATGACGGCTCCTTCGCGGAGGAGGCGCTGCTGGCCAACTGGCAGGAGGATGGCCTCGGCGCCGACGGGGTGGTGACGGGGGTGGGGGAGATCGACGGGCGCGCCGTCGCGCTGATGGCAAACGACCCCACCGTCAAGGCCGGCTCGTGGGGCCCCAAGACGGTCGAGAAGATCCTGCGCATCCAGGAACGCGCGCTGTCCCTTCAGATCCCGATGGTCTACCTCGTCGACTCCGCTGGCGCGCGCATCACCGAGCAGGTGCAGATGTTCCCCGGGCGCCGCGGCGCCGGGCGCATCTTCCACAACCAGGTCAAGCTCTCCGGAGTCGTGCCGCAGGTGTGCGTGCTGTTCGGGCCGAGCGCCGCCGGCGGCGCCTACATCCCCGCGTTCTGCGACATCGTGATCATGCGCGAGGGCAACGCCTCGATGTACCTCGGCTCGCCGCGCATGGCCGAGATGGTGATCGGCGAGAAGGTCAGCCTCGAGGAGATGGGCGGAGCGCGCATGCACACGGGTGTCTCCGGGTGCGCCCACCAGCTCGTGTCCACCGACGCGGACGGCATCCACGCCGCACGCGCCTACCTCTCATATCTTCCCAACAACTGGCAAACCCAGCCACCGGCGGCGCAGCCGGCGTCGTCCGCCGCGGAGGGAGAGGCGCCCGGCCGCGCCATCGCCGAGCTGATCCCCGACGATGAGAACAAGCCGTTCGACATCAAGACGTTGATCGGTGCGCTCGTCGACCGGGACTCGCTGCTGGAGATTCAGCCGCGCTGGGCCAAGGAGCTCGTCGTCGGCTTCGCGCGCCTGGACGGCCGCGCGATCGGGATCGTCGCAAACCAGCCAAAGCACAAGGGCGGCGTGCTGTTCACCGACTCCGCCGACAAGGCCGCGCGCTTCATCTGGACGTGCAACGCGTTCAACGTGCCGCTCTTGTTCCTCGCCGACGTCCCCGGCTTCATGATCGGCACGCAGGTCGAGCGCGGCGGCATCATCCGCCACGGCGCCAAGATGATCAGCGCCGTCAGCGAGGCGACCGTGCCGAAGATCTCCGTGATCGTGCGCAAGGCCTACGGCGCCGGGCTGTACGCGATGGCCGGGCCCGCGTTCGAGCCCGACTGCTGCATCGCGCTGCCGAGCGCGTCGATCGCCGTCATGGGCCCGCAGGCGGCCATCAACGCCGTCTACTACAACCAGCTGCAGGCGATCGACGACCACGACGAGCGCGCCCGGCGCACCGAGGAGCTGCGCGCGGAGTACGCGCAGGACATCGACATCCTGCACCTCGCATCAGAGCTCGTCATCGATGCCGTCGTCGAGCCCGAGCAGCTGCGCGGCGAGCTGATCCGCCGCTTCGCGCACGCCGCCTCCAAGCCGCGCGACTGGCCCGCCAAGCACAACGCCGTGACGCCCGTCTAGCATGGCGCCGATGGACGCCGTGGAGCTCGCCTACGCCGGAATCGCCCGCCAGGCCGAGCTGATCGCCGCCGGCGAGGTTTCCTCGCGCGAGCTAGTCGACCTGTATCTCGCGCGCATCGAGCGCCTGGACGTCAGGTTGAACGCCTTTCGCGTCGTGTTCGCCGAACGCGCTCGCATGGAGGCCGACCAGGCCGACGCGCGGCGCGGGGCCGGCGGGGAGCGCCCGCTGCTGGGCGTGCCGATCGCCGTCAAGGACGACATCGACGTCGCCGGCGAGCTGACCGCGTACGGCACCAACGCGCAGGACGCGCCCGCGCCCGCCGACGCCGAGGTCGTGCGCCGCCTGCGCGAGGCGGGCGCCGTGATCATCGGCAAGACAAACGTGCCCGAGCTGACGCTGTGGCCGTTCACCGAGACCGCCACATACGGCGCCACGCGCAACCCGTGGGAGCGCCAGCACGCGCCAGGAGGATCCAGCGGCGGCAGCGCCGCCGCGGTCGCCGCAGGCCTCGTTGGGGCGGCGCTGGCGTCCGACGGCGCCGGCTCGATCCGCATTCCCGCCGCCTGGTGCGGGCTTTTCGGCCTGAAGACCCAGCGTGGGCGCGTGTCGATGGCGCCGCGTCCGCGCCCGTGGTACGGCCTGTCGGTCAACGGCGTGCTCACCCGCGGCGTCGCCGACAGCGCGCTGTTCTACGACGTCGCCTCCGGCGCCATCGACAGCGACCACGACCGCGCGCCGGCGCCCGCGATCCCGTTCGTGAGCGCCGCCCGCACGCCCCCCGGGCCGCTGCGCATCGCCTACTCCACGCGCGTCCCGCTCGGCGTCATCTCGCGCCTCGACGCCGACGCGCGCCGGGCGCTTGAGGACACCGTCTCGCTGCTGCGCTCGCTCGGCCACGAGGTCTCAGAGCAAGACCCCGACTACGGCGCTGACGCGATCCCCGCCGTGCTAGCGCGCTACCTGCGCGGAACGCACGACGACGCCGCCGCGGTCGCGCACCCCGAGCGCCTGGAACGGCGCACGCGCGCGATGGCGCGGCTGGGCGGCCTGATCCCGCGGGCGCTGCTCGAGCGCTCGCTCGCCGGCGAGGCCGGGCTCACGAGCAGGCTGAACCGCGTGCTCGAGGACCACGACGTGCTGCTCACGCCCGCGACCGCCACGCCGCCGCCGCGCATCGGCCGGCTGCAGGGGCGCGGCGCGCTGTGGACGCTCAACACCGTCGGCGGCTGGGTTCCCTACAACGGCGTCTGGAACGTCACCGGCCAGCCCGCCGCGTCGGTCCCCGCAGGCTTCGGCGCCGACGGGCTGCCGCGCGCCGTCCAGCTCGTCGGCCGCGCCAACGACGAGGCGACGCTCCTGTCGCTCGCCGGGCAGCTCGAGGCCGAGCGCCCGTGGGCGCAGCAGCGCCCGCCCGGGTTCTCGTGAGCGAGGACCACGCGCGTGGCGCGGACGCGCCGGGGCCCGACGCGCGCGAGGCCGACGCGCTGCTGGAGCTCGCCGTCGAGGCCGCCACCACCGCGGGCGCGCTGCTGATGGAACGCGCGAGCCACGGCGCAGAGCGACACGTGAGCGCCAAGAGCACGCCCACCGACCTCGTCAGCGAGGCCGATCTCGCCTCCGAGCGGGCGATCCGCGAGCTGCTCGCGCGAGCGCGCCCCGATGACGGCTTCGTCGGCGAGGAGGGCGATCGCGCCGAGGGCACCAGCGGGCTGAGCTGGGTGGTGGACCCGCTGGACGGGACCATCGACTTCCTGTTCGGGATACCGCAGTGGTCGGTCAGCGTCGCTGTGCGCGACTGTCAGGGCACGCTTGCGGGCGCCGTGTACGACCCCAACCGCGACGAGCTGTTCACCGCCACCAGGCACGCCCGCCCGCAGCTCGCCGGGCCGCACGGGACGATCGAGCTCGCGGGCACCTCGCGCGAGGACGACCTCGCGACCGCGATGGTCGCCACCGGCTTCGCCTACGACGCCCACGTGCGCGCCGCGCAGGCGAAGGTGCTCGAGCGCCTGCTGCCGCGGGTGCGAGACATCCGCCGCTTCGGCAGCGCCGCGCTCGATCTCGCGTGGACCGCAGCCGGGCGCTACGACGCGTACTTCGAGCGCTCCGTCAAGCAGTGGGACATCGCCGCCGGCCAGCTCATCTGCGAGCGCGCCGGGCTGCGCGTGCTCGAGCTGCCCGTGCACGAGCACCTGCCATGGGGGATCCTCGTCGCGCGGGCAGGGATTGCGGAGGGGTTGCTGGAGCTGGTCGCGGGGCCGTGAGGGCGATCACGGCGTCGGTGTGGTCCCGATGCCGTGCTCGCCCTCCGTCGGCCGAACTAAACTGAGGTCGCGCGCGGCGGTGGAGGAACGGCAGACTCGATGCGCTCAAAACGCATTGTCCGAGAGGACGTGTGGGTTCGAATCCCACCCGCCGCATCGGCGCTCGGCGGCCGCCGAGCGCCGCCCGGGCGGCTCAAGGCGACTCCGCGCGGACCGACAGCGGCACGACCGTCGTCGCGCCCGATGCGTCGGCGATCAGCAGCTTTGCCGCGTGGTGACCGATCGTGGCGGGCGTGGTGGCGACCGTCAGCTGGCAGCGTGCAGCCGGGCTCAGTGTCACGCCGTCGCAACCGTCTCTAACCACTGTGAATTCACCGGAGCCGCCGCGAAGGCTCACCGACTCGATCCTGGCTCCGGCCTCGCCTGCGGCGATCGTGATCGGTACTTCCACCGTGCTGGCGCCGACGGGCGTCGGTGGCCATTCGACGGCATTGGGCTGTACGAGCTCAGGCGCGTTCGTCGAAGGCTCGCCCAGCTCTATCTCGCCGAACACCGGGGGTGCCCCCAGCCCTCCGCAGTGAACTTCGTAGAGCGCCCAGAAACGTTCCATCTGGTCCGAGGGCCCAAGTTGTAGATCTTTGATGCGGAAGCGTCCCGTGTTCCGGCTGCAGCCCCGGCCGCCGCCTGAAACCGAGAGGACGGCGGCGCGCTTGGATTCGACGGGGTAGCTTTCCGCCCGGCGATATTGCCCGACGCGCAGCGGCTGTGCGCCGGGAGCCGCGAACAGGAACGTGAAGTTGGAGCCGCCCGATTCGGCTTCGACGAAGACGGAGTGCGGTTCGCCTGACATGGAGACCGCATACGGCGCGTCGAACAGCCAGTCTTCTCCGGCGCCCAGGAAGGATTCCCGCTGGCTCACCATCGTCGCGAAGTCGGTGCTGACGGGGGCTTCCGGCGGCAGTTCGGTGTCCACTCTCAGCGGGACGCCCGTCCTTGCGCCCGACCTGTCTGTGACGACGAGGGTCGCCGTGCGCACCCCGCTTGCCGTAGGGGTGGTATCGATGGCGACCTGGCAGCGTTCGTCGGGCGCCAACGCGACACCCTGGCAGTCGTCGCTCGTGATGCCGAAGTCGCCGGCGTCTTCTCCTTCCAGGGCGACCGAGGTGACATCGGCTCCGACTTCTCCCCCGCCCACCGTCACGGGGACTTCGACGCTGGTCGCGCCGACTTCGGTGCGGGGCCATTCGACTGCCGCCGGCTGGACTATCTCTGGGGCTTGCGTGGGTGGCTCGCCGATCCTGACCTCTCCGAACAGCGCAGGCGATTCGCGTCGTTCGCAGTGCTGTTCGTAGAGCGCCCAGAAGCGTTCGACGCGCCCTGAGGGTCCGAGCTCGATGTCCTTGACGACAAAGCGTCCAAAAGTCTCGTTGCAGCCGCTGCCGTCGCCCGAGATTTCGATCCCGGGGGAGCTTTTCGACCCGAACCGTTCCGCGCGGACGTATTCGCCGTCTTCGAGGTGCTCGCCACGGCGGGCGGCGAAACGAAAGCTGAACCGTTCGTTGTGGTATTCGGCCTGAGCTTCCACGCGCCCGCCTTCTTCCCCAGCGCTGGCGGTCACGGCCCCCGGCGCGTCGAACAACCGGTCCTGCCCATCGCCGATGTAGGACCCGGGTTCGCCCACGACGGTCGCCGAGCTGCTGCTCATAGGCGGGGTTGGGAGCGTCTTAAACGTCAACCCGGAGCTCGTGCTCGAGCCGGCGGAGCTCGCGGCGAGGATCCGGACGTGGTATTCCGTGCCCGCTTTCAGCCCGTTGACCGGGGCTGAGACGTCCACCGCGCTGTGACCCGCGCCGGGCAGCCAGGAGCAGGGCGCCTTGCTCCCGTATTCCGAGGTCGTCCCGTATTCAAAGGTGCAGGTGGTGATTTCGTTGCCGTTCGGGTTGACGCTCGCCTCCAGTGTCGCTTCGCTCTGCCAGATTTCCGTGGGCGCGAGCGTTTCAACGGCCGGTGGAGCGGGCAGCGTCGTGAACGTGCTCTCCTGGCCGTGGCTCGTGCCCGACCCGTTCGCCGCCGACGCCCTGAAGTAGTAGGTGGTGTCGGGGCTGAGGCCGGTGAGCGAGCCCGAGATCCGCGTTTCGACGGCTCCGGGCTGCGGCGAGCAGGGGACGCTCGAGCCGTAGCCCGGTGTGGTGCCGTATTCGAAGCTGCATTCGCTGATTTCGCTGCCGTGGGGGTCGACGGTCGCCTGCACCGTCGCTTCATTCGCCGTGATGTTCAAGGCTGCCTCCTGGGTAAGCGCGGGGCGTTGGTGCTGCCCGGGGACGAACGTCCACACGGCGCCGTTTCCGTTGTCGTCGAGCGGCGCGCCGATCAACGCGATGTTCGCTTCACCGGAGAGGGCGACGCCCGAACCGAAGCGCCCTTCGCCGCTCTCTTCGTCGGCGAGGATGCTTTCGCCTTGGCTCCAGGCGGCGCCCGAGCGCGTAAACAGCCATGCCGAGCCGACATAGCTTTCTTCGACGGGGGCGCCGACGAGCGCTGTCGAGCCGTTGCTCGAAAGCGCCAGGCTCGAGCCGAAGTAAGCGGATTCTCGAGCGTTGCCGGTGAGCTTCGCCTGCTCGGACCATCCCGTCGTCCCTAGACCGAAGACCCATGCGGCGCCGGCATAGCCGTCCTCCCCCGGGGCGCCGATCAGGGCGGTGCGACCGTCGCTGGAGAGGGCTCCGCTTTCGCCGAACCCGCCGGAGTCGCTCTGTTCGTCGGTGAGCTTCTTGCCGTCCTGGGCCCACGTTCCGTCCGACCGGTCGAAGATCCACGCGGCGCCGCGGTATTCGTTGTCCCAGGGACCGCCGATCAGGGCCGTGTTCCCGTCCTTCGAGAGGGCGACGCTGCTTGCGAAACGGACGCCGAGAGTGACGGCATACCCTTCGGGGTAGGCCTCTTCCGCGCCGGTCAGCTTCCCCCCCTGTTGCACCCATGTCTTGCCGCTGCGGGCGAACACGTACGCCGCGCCGGCCTCGTAGACGACATGCGGGTACGTGCCGCTGTCTTCGTCGGGGCTGCCGACGAGCGCCGTCTTCCCGTCGCCGGAGAGGGCGACGCTCCAGCCGAAACCGCCTTCGCTTTCGGGTGCTCCAGCCGTCAGTTTCGGGCCTTCCGACCATGTTGTGCCCGACCGTGTGAAGACCCACGCCGCGCCGGTGCGCGGTCCGTACCCGGGGGCGCCGACGAGCGCGACGCTTCCATTCCCCGACAGCGCCACGCTGGCGCCGAACGCGATCGAGGCGCCGGCCTCCCCGGCTGCTGTGAGCTTCGCCTCCTGCGTCCAGGTCGAACCGGTGCGCGTGAACACGTAAGCCGCACCTCCAAAGTCATCCTGCGGAGCGCCGATCAGGGCGGTCTGGCCATCGCTGGACAGCGCCACCACCCCGAAATTGCCTGGCCACGTCGTTTCGGTGTCCACGAGCTTCGAACCCTGCTGCACCAGAGGATCCACCTCCACCGGATAGCGAGCCCCGGCCGTGTCGACGTGCACCAAGATCACGCCGTCGCGGACCGAGAGCCAGCTCGGTAGCGCATGACCTCGCGCGTCGCTGGCGCTCAGGCCCGTGTAGCGCAGCAGGATCCGTCCTCGGCGGCTGAGCTCGACGCTGCCGCCACTCCTCGCAAGCGTCGCGCGCATGTTGCCCGAGACGGCGATCGCCAGCATCAGCTGCCCGGTCGCCGGCCCGGCCGGTCGCCTGCCGATCGTGAACCCCTGCTCCAGACCCAGCGGACCGTTCGCGTACCACTCGCTGAGCCACGGGTGGACGTAGGACACGCGATTGCCGCGCGCGACCGGAGTGGCCGCGCCCAGCGCCATGAGCTGGCCGCCCTCGCCGAACGCGGCCAGCCTCAGCCCCAGTCGAGCGCCCCTCGAGGCGACCTGCACGCCCGAGCGGCGGAACCTCGCGCTCAGCCGCTGGGTGGGATTGACGAGCTGGAAGCCGCCCGATGAACGCGTCACCCTGTAGGCCCGGCTCCCATACCCCAGCGCTGCGGACACAGGCGCCCGTGCCGCAGCCGGAAGATCCACCAGCCCACCGGCTGCCAGTCGATGGCGCGCATACTGCAGAGAGGGCGAGACGGCGGAGCCGCGATGCCCTGAGATCAGCAGTGCCGTCGCGGCGAGCGCACCCAGGAGTACCAGGCTCGCAAGCCAAGCCGACCGGGCGCTGCGCGCCCAGGGCCTGCGAATGCGTCGGACAGGCTCCGGAGCGTTGCCCGCCGGTTGCAACACACGGCCCATCGCTGCCTCTCTCAAGACCAGCCCCCTCCCGTGATGTCGCCGCCCATCCCTGCGCTTGGCGCAGAATACGCGAGCAGTGAGCGATAAACAAGGACGGTCCCGTGTGACCGGCGCGGGAGGCGCGCTCCGTTCTGCGACCTCGGGCAGCTTGCCAACGCGCAGCGGCTAGCCGACGTGCTCGAGCGCCCGCACCTGAGTTGTGCGCTTGGGATTCAGGCCGGGTGCGGCGGCGCGCCCGCGTGCATGTCGGCTCCGGCGGCCGGCTCGCGGCGCTCGAGCTCGACGTTCCAGCCCTGGGAGAAGCCGCGCATAGCGAACGTGACGAGCAGGATCTGTACGGGCACGATCAACAGCGTGAGCAGCCCCAGCAGGCCGGCGTTGATCGTCGGCTGAGCGAAGCCCGTCTTGTTGCGGTCGAACCAGCCGGGCCCGGCTACGGCGGCGAAGATCATCAGCAGCACCGCCAGCACGGCTGAGATCGGCAGCACGCCGCGGTTCCAGCGGGCGGCGTAGAACGCGAAGGTCAGGTACACGGCGATGTAGCCGATCTGGATCGGGATCGCGCCCTCCAGCACGCTCCAGCCGCCGACTGTCACGATCAGCACCAGCGCCGCGCTGACGAGCAGCAGCGCCACGACCGTCGCGCGCGTGGCCTGCACGACGGGCTTGTCGCGGTTGGGGTGCGTGACGATCACGCGTTGCTGGCGCTCCGGGGCTGGCAGCGATGACATCGCAGACATGACGATACAAGCTCGTGCGGCCCCCGTGCGCGACGCGGACCGGCCAGGGTACGCTGTGGTGGCCGCGCGGGCGTGGTGGAATTGGTAGACACGCCGGCCTTAGGAGCCGGTGGGCGCTAGCCCTTGGGGGTTCGAGTCCCTTCGCCCGCACTCCGCCTGCGGACCGCTAGCCACCCGAGGGCGAGGTCTCGCGCGCGACTTTCCAGCCGGCGTTGAGCGGGCTGAGGAAGTAGGGCGGCTCATCGACGGCGAGGCGTTCGTCGTATTTGTAGTCCTTGTTGTAGCCGGTGACGATGCCGCCGGAGCCGCCCGTGCCGACGATGCCGCGATAGTTCTGGGCCAGCGCCCCGTAGAGGTGCAGGTCGCCGAGTGCCTTGGGGCCGCAGTTGAAGTTGTCGACCACGAACGAGTGCGTCGTCGCGAGGATGGCGGCGTAGATCCAGGGGTTTTCCATTGCTCCCCAACCGTGGACGGAGTCTTCGCTCGCGTTCACGGTCGGCGCGTCGCATTCTCCGGGGTTGTCGGTGTATTCGCATTCCCTCGCAGTCGTGCTGTATTTCTCGGTTTCTTTTTTGCCGTTTTCCTTGCAGGTTTCATCGAGCCACGCGCCACTGGTCGGCTTCAGTTTTTCTTTTTCGCCCGAAGAGTATTTGTTGCCCTTGTTGTACACCACGTATGAGGAAGATTTCCCCTCGAGGTTTTTGACTTCTTTGAGGCCCGTGAGTTTTTCAAGCTGTACTCCTTTGGCGTTGGACAGCAGCACTTCGTATTCCGCGCCCGAGCTGCTTTCCTTGACTTCGACCTTCAGTTCCTTCCCCAGATACGGAGGTTTCGGTTCGATCTTGAGCACTTCGGGATGACCGAGGGATTCGGCCGAAAGCGATTTCAGTTTTTCGGTCGCGCCTTCGGAGTATTTCGCGCCTTCCGCGAAGATAACATACGGTGATTCGAAGCCGATGAGCTGTTTTGCTTCTTTGTACGGGCCAATTTTTTCCAGGGTTTTGAAGCCCGATTCGCTCAGCACCACCACTTCGTACTGACTGCCCGAGGTTTTCACTTCCAGTTTGATGCCTTCAGACAGGCCAGAGCGCGCTTCGACCGCGATCGTTTCTTTGTGGGAGGCCGATTCGAGCCTCAGATTGTGGGCGGATTCGAGTTCTGAGGCGGTGCCTTCGTACGTCGTTTTGACCGGGTGGTAGACACGTACGAAGTTGTTCGCGATCAGGCCGAGCGTCGCCGTGCCGGTTGGCGGTTCCACCGTGCGCTGGTTGTAGGGGTAGATTTCCCCGTCGATGATCACGTCGTCAGAGGAGCCGATCGTCAGCGGCTCGCTGTAGCTGCCCCTGACGTACACGTTGCCGCAGTCCGTCTCGGTGCTGGCCTCGAAGCTGCCGTCGGCTTCGTACGGCTTGTACGTATAGTCGCAGGCGCCACCGCTCGACTGCTTGACATAGATCAGCCCGTTGCTCGGCCAGGCTATTTTCTCGGGTTTGCCGCTGTTGATGGCGGCGTTGGTGACGTCGATTTCATTGGTGCCGCCTTCGAGCACGAGTTCGGTGACGCCCGAGAGCTTGTCTTCCGCCTTGGCGTAGGTTTCGAGACTCGAGTCGCTCGTTGGCGGCGGCAGCAATTCGCCCTTCACGTAGCTTTTGGTGGCCGTGTAGAACGTGCCTTTGCCATTGCAGTTGGAGTTCAGACCCCGATAGAATTCGACCACGTCGGGAGGTTTGTGACCTTCGAGGCCAAACGATGCCGAGCCGCCGATGCAGGCGGCGTCGTTGGTGTGCACCGGCCCGTTGATCGCGTCCCCGGTCGCGAACTGGATCAGCGTGCAGCCCGACGTGTTGGGATAGAAGGTGTTGGGTTCCGAGCATTCTTTGGAGGCGTTGTACAGCGAGGGGTCCTCATCCTCGTGGTTGGTGTAGTAGATGAAGTTGAGGAATCCCGTGACTTTGAAGGTGGCGATGATCGCGTGATGCTCTTCCGGGTGTTTGCCGGCGTGCCCGACCGATTCGATCCGGAAGGTCTGAGCGGCCGATCCGCTTGCTTCGATCACCGACGCGATCGGGTTGGCGGTGCTGCATTCCGCGTGGCCCGCCGCCGGGAGGATCGTCACTTTGTATGACGAGCCGGGTTCCTGGGGAAGCGTGTTGGTCGGTTTCGCGCAGGTCTGCCAGTAGTTCGGGTTGACCTGCATCTGATACTCGAACTCCTGGACCCCGGCGAGGGCCGCGTAGTAGGCCTCCTTCTGCGCCGTGTCCGTATGCGAGAGCCCGACGTCGTCCTGGGTGGCGACGAACGCGCCCGTGAGCAGCAGGCCGGTGACGAGCATCACGCCGATCACGATCACCATCGTGACGCCTTCCTGGGAGCGCGCGCGTGCAAGGAGCATCTGGGCTGGGTTCATTCGCATGGCGACGCGTTGATCGGGGTTTCGGCGTTGGGGGCGCTGAACGCGAGCGTCACCTGGTTGCTCAGGTCGATGTACCGGTCGCGTTCGGTTTTGCCATTGAAGGGCGCCTCTCGGAAGCGGACCAGGACCGACGCGGTTTCTTCTGCTTCGGCCGCGGGGAGGGGCGTGGTGGCGACAGTGGCGACCGGGGTGAGGGTGCTGACCCCCTGGGTCGAGCTGCTGGACGATGAGGTGTTGTACTTGTAGTAGGTGAAGATCGGCTGTCCTTCCGTCTGCGTCACGTTTCTGGCGAGCAGGATGCCCTTCTTGGGGCTCGCGTGTTCGGCTTCGTGTGTGGTGGAGGAGTAGTCGAGCGACGGGAATTTGGCTTCCGCGCCTTCGCCGCTTTCGCTCTTGTACACGTAGTCCGTCAGCGTCTTCGCCGTAGAGTTCCAGACGATGTCATGCTCGAAGACGCCGGTGCCGGTGGCTTTCGGTTCCGATTCTTTCGCGTTGAGGATCACCGCTTCGCTGCTGTAGGCGTTCTTGAAGATCAGTTCCGAGCCAGTGCTCTTTTCCTGGATCGGCGTGAAGTCTGGAGCGATGCAGGCGGAGTGCAGCTCGTCTATGATCCTGGTCATCGCCGTGCGGCCGAGCTGGTTGGCCTGGACCTTGTCGCTGATGAGGCTTGTCTGCTTCAGCGATATTTGAAGGACCGCGAAGGCCGCGCCGGTCACCACGATGGCGGCTACCATCGAGACCAGCAGTTCGATCAGCGTGAAGCCATGCTCGGAGCGTAGTCGAGACAGGGCGGCGGTTGTCAGCCGGTGGGTCAGCATTTGCTCGTTGTTCCGCCGGTGCTGGTCAGGGTCCATGGGGCAGCAGGGCTGGCTGCGCCCACATAGAGGTTGGGCAGCGTCGATCCGGCTTCCGTCGTGTTTTTGGAGGGGGCTTTGTAGAGGCTGTGGGTGCTGCCGCTGTTGTAGGCCAGGCACACTTCGAATTCCCCGAAGGGCTGGTAGGGGACCGCGAGATGGCCTTCGGAGTTGGTCAGCTGACGGTGTTCGTAGTTGGATTTGCTCGCGTTGTTCGCGACCTGCGCCGGCGTCTGGTTCTTGCAACTGAGATTCGTGATCTTGACTTCCTGGGGCGTGGCAACGGGTGTCGTGCCGCTCGTGCCCAGGTACAAGTTGAGCGCGACGTAGGACATCGGGACCGTCGCCGTTACGCTGGCGCCGGCGGGGACCACTGCTTCTCCCGGTTTGACGCCATACTTGGCGGGATTGTTTTCGGTGCAGTCGCCGGCGTAGACCGTCCACGCGGTCGTGAAGGGGAAGAGGTCGCCGGTCGGGTAGTAGGGCGACTTGACGGCGGTTGTGGCAGTTGCGGCGTAGCCTTCGGTCGTCGTCCCGGTCAGCGCTTCGTATTCTTCTTCGGCGTTGAACGCGAACCGGGTGCTCCCGACTTCGAATTCGGGGTTGACGCCCATCTTGTTGTTGAACGCGACGAACGTGTCGCCCTTCGCGGCGGCGCCTTTGTACGCGAAGCTGGCGGTGATCGAGCCGCCGGCCGCGAGGTACACGTGATAGTGCGTGATGATGTTCGGGGCGATCGAGACTTCCTTGGCGACGACCTTGTGTTCGCCGCTGGGCGTGACATACCCGAGCTTGTACGCTTCGAGATTCGCAGTGGTCGCGGGGATCGCCGAGTAGATCACGCATCCACTCGCGCCGGTCGTCGTCTGCGCCCCACCGGAGGAGACCGTTACTCCCGGGACGGGCGCTTCGGGGCTGCCGAGGTTGGAGACGTCGACCTCGAGCCCCGAGCCGTCGGGTGGCGTGATGATGCTCGATTGCGTGACCGGCGAGCGCTTGGTCCCCAGCGCCGTCCAGTCGACCGCAGAGGTGACCTCGATGTACTTGGACTGTTCGGTTTCGTTCTTGGAGTTGCTGCAGCCAGAGGATTCGCCTGAGCCGTTGACGAACTGCGCGGTCTGGGTGATCTTGTATGTCGTGCCGCCGACCGTCTGGCTGTATTCGTGCGGCGTCGACGCAAGGACGTCGAGTTCGGTGGCGGGATCGCTGCGCAACTGCTCCTGGGACTCGGCGGCGAGCACGCTGGCCTGATCGTGTGCGCGCTCGTCCTGGGAGACTTTGTCCGTCTCGTTGAAGCCGGTCAGGACGGCCACCACGATCAGGCTGACGAGCAGCGCGCTGATGATGACCTCGATCAGCGTGTCGCCTGCCTGCGAAGCCGAGGCTCGACGCGCGGCCGACAGCCGGCCCTCGGGCTCACGGCGCGGCCGCCTGGAGAAGAACGTATCAAGCATCACAAGGACATATACGTAGGTCTACCCACGGCTTCGGCAGGCGGCGCTTGCGGCTTTAGGTTTCCGGGGACCGTCCTAGTACACGCCGGATACGCGTGCCCACGGGCCATCGGGTGCTCCCGGGCGGGCCCAGTGCGCCGCGCCCTTTAGAATCGATCGTCCTCGGTGGCTTGCGCCGAGCTCGATCGGCGGCGCAGGCGATCGAGCGCGAGCGAGCTCTGGGGGGACTGGTGTATCGGTAACACGGTGGTCTCCAAAACCGCAACGCGAGGTTCGACTCCTCGGTCCCCCGCCTCCCAGGAGCCCGCAAATTGCGGGTTTTTGGCGCTCGAGAGCGGAATCCGCAGCTAACAATGCGGTCTCTTCGGCCGTAAGCGGTCCGCATGGATACGCTGGAGTCCGCTCCCGAGGGCGACTTGGGTCCACTGGGCAGTCCACTCTGCGGGTGCGGTCAGGTGTTCTCGAGCTCGGCCCGCTGCTGCGCGGTGAGCGACCGGCCGTTGTCCTGCTCCAGCAAGGTGATCTCGACCACGACTCCATCCTGAATTGGCATCTCAACTGTGGCGCGCGCCAAGTCGGCCAACCCGTGCGTGACGGGGGTGCGTCGAACAGGTGGATGCGATCTCCTGCACGATGCGTATCATTATGATACGTTTGGTACACGATGCCCGGTAGAGCATTCACGGTGCTGCTTAACCACGCACAGCAGCAGTACGGCTATCTGACACCGGACGACGCTCGCGAGCTGGACATCGACCCTACCCAGCTGCGGTTGATGGCGGCACGTCACACGCTGGAGCACATTGGCCATGGCTTGTACCGGATGCCGATAGTGCCGGTCACGCGGCTGGACGCCTATATGGAGGCGGTCCTGTGGACCGGCCGCCGGGGCGTGCTCAGCCATGAGACCGCCCTGGACCTGCACGAGCTGTGTGACGTGAACCCGAGCGCTATCCACCTCACGGTCCCAGGAGGCTTCCGCACACGCAAGGCGGTGCCGGAGATCTACCGGCTGCACCGCTTCGATCTGGACCCTGCCGAGGTCGGCTGGCACGAGGGCATCCCCATCGTGACCCCGGAACAGGCCATTCTCGGCGGCATCGAACAGGCGCTCGGCTGGCAGCTGATCGACCAGGCGATCGAGACGGCACGCGCTCGGGGACTCATCGCCAAGGCGGCCGCGAAGCGGTTGGCCGCTATGCGCTATCTGCCGCAGGCGGCTCGCGGTGGCTGACAACGTCAAGAAGCTGCCGGGCGACGTTAGTCACCTGCAGCGTCTCATCGGCGATCACGCCCCCGACCGAGGTATGCCGCCGGCGCGGTTGCAGCGGTGGCTGAACGCGATGATCGTCACCGCCGTCCTTGACCGGGTTCGCGATGAGAATGGCGAGCCCATCTTTCTGCTCAAGGGCGGCCTGGCGATGGAGCTGCGCCTGCAGCTTCGAGCTCGTGTCACCGGCGACTACGACGCGGCATTCCGCACGCGGACCGAGGAGGCCATCGAACGCCTCGACGAGGCGCTGGCCCAGCCCTGGAATAGCTTCAACCTGACCCGCGACGCGCCCGAGACCATCCCCAACACGAAAGCGGTGCGGGTTCGTCTGCGACTGAGCTACAAGGGCCGCAGCTGGGGCAGCGTCCATCTGGAGATGGCGCCCGTGGAGGGCAGGATGGGTCTTGAGCTCGATCGCGTCGAGGCCATGTCGCTGGACTCACTGCGGGTACCGCTGCCCGAGGCGGCCAACTGCGTCTCCTTGCGCTACCAGGTCGCGCAGAAGCTCCACGCCTGTACCGAGGTCTTTGAGGAAGGGCGAGAGAACGACCGGTTCCGCGACGTCATGGACATCCTCCTGGTCGAAGATTTGCTGTACGACATGGGCCTGAACCACGTGCGCGAAGCCTGCGTGGACATCTTCACGGTACGCGACAAGCACACATGGCCTCCGAGCGTGACCGTGTACGACAGCTGGCGCGTTCCGTTCGCCGAGTTGGCCCGCGAGAACCGCTTCACACCCGAGGACATCGACGAGGCGGCAGCAGCCCTGACTGCGCTCATCGCCGCAATCGAGGCTTGAGCTTGAGGCGGTTTCTGACGTTGGCCTCGGTCCAGTGTATGCACTGGACATGAGCGATAGTCGGGATCAATCCAAAATGACGTTAGGAGTAGCCAGATCTCGCGCTGCTGATGACTCGCCCGCCCATTGCGGCAACATTCAAGGTCGTGTATCGCGACAAGTCGCATCCCCAGCAGCCGATGCAGCTCATCCTCGAGCCCCCGTTGGCGCCGTACGTCCCTCCTGATGTAGACACGGCGCTCGGTGACGAGGCGCTCGCGCGCCGGGCCAAGGCGATGGCATGCACGGTACCGCTGCATCAGCTAGAGGCCAACAAGGGCCGGATGCGTGATGGTGCGTTCAACGTCTACACCGTCTGGGGGCTGGCGTTCGTGGCCATCGACACCGTCACGGTGCAGATGGACTTCGACCGCGGGGCGATGCACGAGGCGGTCATCGAGGCAGTTTTGCCATACGCCCGCCTCCAAGCGCCCGACCGCGACGAGGCCGAGCACCGCGATGTCTGCAAGTGGGTGCTGGACGAGCTCATCGGCACGAGCTCGCAGCGGGAGTTCACGGTCGAGTACGGCGACTGGAACGGCGAGTACGTGAGGCGCAGCTTCGGCTTCCAGTTGCTCGTCGAGCGCCAGGCACCCGACGGTTCCGTCTACCTGCGCGCGACCGACGCGGCCATCAACGTGCTCGTCGGCGCGCTCGACGCCGACGTGGAGTCGGCACAGGCGGCCGCGGAGGCCAAGCTGGAGAATCTCGTGCGCCGTGGCCGGCTGTCGGAGGCTCAGTACGCCGCCCAGCAGGCCCGCTACCGCACGATTCAGCTTGGCGAGCTCATCCGCCAAGACCTCGCGGCGACCAAGCGCAACCTCGCGACCGTCGACTGGGCCGGCGTTGTCTCGCCGCGGCTCGATGGTGCGCTGGCGCACATCCGCGAACGCCTGGAAGTCGAGCGGCGCATCGTGGACAACATCCGTGAGACGCGCGACCGCGCGGAGGAGTCCGAGAAGCGCGCGCAGGCAGCGAGCCTCATCGAGCTGCTCGACGAGTGCCAGAATCGCCACATGGTCCTGCAGCGCAAGCTGATGGAGGCGCGTCAGGTCTTCCTGGCCGAGCAGGAGCGTCAGGTCTTCGCGCCCCCGGCGAGCGTGCGTCTGCGCGACATCACCCGTGAGCTGCTGCTGCCGGCGCTCTCGCTCTCGCTCACCGACGCCGAGGCGCTTGTCGTCGGCTTCTTCGAGCGCGTCCTCGGCCCGCGGCCCGAGCGCATCGGGCGTCTCGCGACAATGATCGCCCAGCTGCTGACCCCGCCGCGCGAGCGTGACGAGCTTGGTGCCGAGCTCGTCGAACCCGAACTGCGCGAGCTGACGCCGTACGAGGCATTCCCCGAGCCCGTGCGCGTGGCGGCCAGCGCCGTGCTCGATGACGTCGGCTCACAGCCGACGCGGCTGAGCACCCTCCTCGTCGTGGCGCTCGACGACTCGCCCGCCACAGCGCATCTCGTCGCGCTGCTCACGCTGCACGCGTTCTCGCCTGCGCTTGAGTCGCATCTGCGCGCCGGCGACGAGACTCCGTTGCTGCTCGCGTGGTCGGACGGCACGCCGCTGCCGCCGGTCCTGCGCCGTGGCGGCGACGTATTCGGGCGCGTCTTCGCCAGCGGCCGCAGCGAGGTCGCTCTCGCCGGCGACGACGCTCTGAGCTTCTACGGCGACGACCTGCTCATCGTCCGCCTCGACGTCGGCACTGCCGCGCATCTCGTCAAGGAGGTCGCGTGAGCTTGGTTGAAGACACAGGCCAGGCGTCGCAGCTGGTCGCCTACGGCCTGCGCCCGAGGCTGCGGCCGATCGAGGACCCCGACTACCTCGATCTCGTGCGCCGCTACCGCCAGAAGGACAGCTTCGCGCGCTCGGTCCGCGCGGTGGCGAACGGCATGGGGCTTGACGTGCTCGACGTGACCGAGGCCGCGGGCGCGGTGTTGGGTGCGCGCGAGGGCTCGGCGTTCGCGACGCGGATGGAGGATTACTACCGCCGCACACGCGAGCGCAACCCGCGCCTGCGCGTGCTGCACGGGCTCGCGCAGCTCGCTATCGCAGCAACGAGCTTCCCGCGCCCCGATGACCTCGAGGACGCTGAGCACGCACCACGCGTCGCCGTCAACGAGGTCGACGAGTACCTGCGCGACCTGTGCCGTCGCCTCGACGAGCAGCACGCCGAGGAGGAGCTCGACCCGCCTGCCGGCGATCCGGGCTTGGAGCGCTCCTGGCGGATGTACGCGCGCCAGCCGGAGGCAGGCGCGACCGAGGACCGTCGCGCCTGGTCGGGCGCGACCCGCCAGGTCATCACCAAGGCGTTCGATGCGCTCATCGAGCAGGGGCTGATGCGCAAGGTCTCAGACGCGCTCGGCGGCACCTATCAGCCGACGCCGGCCTACCGCATCCACGTGCGCGAGCTCTCGCGCGAAGACGTGTGGTTTGAGCTCGACCACATCACCAACGACGCAGGTCCCCCGCGCTAGCCCATGTACGAGCTCAACCGCGTCTTGCTGCAGTCGATCGGCCCCAAGGGCGCCCGCTACGAGGACGTCCTGCTCGACTTCCGCGACCGCAACGCCGACCCGGCGCGTGGCTCGGTGCTCTTCCTGGAGAACGGCGGCGGCAAGAGCGTGTTGCTCAAGCTGCTGTTCTCGGTGCTGCTACCCGGGCGCAAGTTCGTCCTGGGTGCGAACTCGAACACGAAGACGCTGGAGAACTTCGTCCTCACGAGCGACACCGGCCACGTCGTGTTGGAGTGGCGGCGCGTGACTGCCGAGGGCCAGGCGCTGCCGGAGCGACTGCTCACCGGCAAGGTCTACGAGTGGCGTGGACGCCAACACTCCTCCGACTCCCAAAACCTGCGCGAGGCCTGGTACACGCTGCGCCCCGGCGACAACGCGCTCACGCTCGACACGCTGCCTACCCGCGCCGAGCGCGACGGGTCGAAGTTCAAGCGCCAGTTCGGCTCCTACAAGGAAATGCTCGAAGAGACCAATCGCGCCCATCCCGAGCTCGACCTGGTCTGGACTGACGTGCAACGCAAGTGGATGGAGCATCTCGACGCGCTCGGCCTCGACCCTGAGCTGTTCAAGTACCAGCGGGAGATGAACACGGACGAGGGCGACGCCGACGAGGTGTTCGCCTTCCGCACTCACGAGGCATTCATCGACTTCCTGCTCAGGGCGGTCACCGACCGCGAGGGGCCGAATGAGCTCGCGACGAACGTTGACCGCTACGCCGAGAAGCTGCGTGACCGTGAGCGGCTGCAGCTGGAGCAGACATTCGTCGATGGCGCGCTCGACCGGCTGCGTCCACTCGCCGCTGCGGCGGAGCGCCGTGAGACTGCCGCCATGAACCTGCGCGACGCTCAGCGCGACGCCGAGGAGGCCCACGGGCAGTTCGCGGCCGCGGCGCAGGCAGCCGCCGACGAGCATGAGCGCCTCCAGGCGCGGGCCGAGGAGCAGGAGACGAGTGCCCGCACACTCGACACGCGCAGTCGCGAGCTCCAAGAGCAGCTGCGCGAGTTGCGTCGCCGCGCCGCGCAGTTCCGCCTCGACGCCGCCGAGGTCGCGTTCATCGATGCGGAAACCGTTCGCAAAACAGCACAGCGCGAGCTGGCTGCCTGGCGAGCTGCCGAGCCGCTCGCTGCGCAGCGCGCCGCTACGGCGCACGTCAACGCTCTCGAGGAGCAACTCGCCGAGGCCGAGCGAGAGGCGACGCCGCTGCTTGAGCGCCGCGCTGTCGCGGCGCGCGGTTATGCCGGCGCGCTGCTCGTACTCATCGATGACGCGCGCGCGGCGGCCCACAGCGCGGACACGGCCGCTGCGGGCAGTCGCGACGCGGCCAAGGCCGACAACACCGCAGCCGGTGCGGCGCGCGAGGATACGGGGCGACTGCGTGCCGAGGCGTCCGCTGCGCAGTTCCGCCTGGATGCCATCGAGGCCGAGCGCGACCGCCTCATCGCCGCCAAGTTCATCGCTCGCGGTCAGAGTGCCGATGAGGGCTTGGCCGCTCTCGACAAGCGCCGGCAGGACGCCGAGCGGCGCGAGCGCGAGACTACCGAGCGCATCGTCGCCATCGACGCGCGACTGCAGACGTTGGCCCAAGAGATCGCAGACGCCAGTCTCGCGGAGACGCGCGCGACCGAGCAGGCGGCGCGCCTCGATGACGAGCGCAGCGAGCTGCGCCGACGCGCCGAGCGGCTCGCCGACTCCGAGCGGCTGCGCGAGCTCGCGTCGGTGGAACACGTCGACCTCTGGCGGATGGCCGACCCGCTGCACCAAGCGCTCGTCGAGGCGGTGGCCAAGACCGAGCGCGACACCGTCATCTTGGAGCTCGAGGCTGCCGACGACCGCCATGCAGCGCGAGCCTTGGAGGAGACCGGCCGGCTGCCCGCCGCGCGCGACGCTAAGCAGGCCGTCGAGGCGCTGCGCCGCGCGGGCGTTCCCGCCGTCTCCGGTTGGGACTATCTCGCCGAGTCCGTGCGCGCTGCGGAGCGCGAGTCGCTTCTGCGCCGCGTGCCAGAGCTCGTGGGCGGCGTCATTCTCACCAATCTCGCCCACCGTGAGCGTGCCGAGGCGGCGCTGGTCGACGCGGCCCTCAAGCCGACTACTGTCATCACGCTCGGCGACTCCTCCGAGCTTGTCGTGGCCGGCGCCAACGGGACGCGCGAGCGCTTCGTCGTCGCCCCCAACGCCGCGCTCTACGACGAGGAGGCAGGCGAGGACGAGCTCGAGCTGTGCGCCGAACGGCTTGCGCAGGTTACCGAGCGCCGCCGCGAGCTCGACACCCGTTACCGCCGCGACCAGGAGCTGCGCCACGAGTTCGAGGCGTTCCTGGCCGACTGTCCTGCTGGGTGGCTCGATGAGCTCGCGGCCGCAGCGGCGGAGCAGCGCACGCTGGCGACCGAGGTGGCCACCGGGACGGAGAGGGCGCGCAACGAGAGCGCCTCGCTCACCACCGAGCGTCCGCAGCGAGAGGCCGGCGCCCGTACCGCGCGCGCCGAGCTGAACGCCATCGCCGAGGCGCGTGCGCGCCTCGAGGGCTTCCGCGAGCGCGCCGACGGCGAGCGGGAGCTGCGCGAGACCATCCGCCGCTGTGGCGAAGAGGCATCCGCGGCCGACGCGGCGTCCGCGCGCCACGCGCACGCCGCGCATGAACATCGCGAGGCCGCACAGGAGGCCACCCGTCTGGCCGACGAGCAGCGCCGTCGCGCGGACAGCCTCGGTGATGACCTACAGAAGGTCGAGGGTGCCAGCGAGGACATCGCGCGCCGGCGCGCCGATGTGCCCATCGAGGAGCTGCACAGCGCGTACGTGCTGGCTACACGTGTGCTCGATGAAGCTACCACCGGGTCTGAGCTCGCAGCTGAGCATCGTCGGTCGCAGACATCCGAGGCGGAGGCGCGCGCCCGGCTTGAGGAGTACGGCCCCGATGAGCTCACGCGCGCGTCAGAGCTGCTCGCCGCGGCGACTGACCGCCCCGCCCGCCGCGAGGGCGAGCGCCGCGCCCAGCGCAACGTCGAGGGCGCCGAGGAGCGCCGTGCGCAACGCCGGGCCGAACGGGAGGCCTGCCAGGGCGAGCTCGATCGTGCGACCCCGCGCGATGAGTCCGGCCGCGGCCCGCGCGCGCAGCTGACCGGCGAGCTCATCCCGCTCGACCTCGACCACGCGCTCGCTCTGCACCAGCGTCTCGACGCCGAGCGCGTGCAGACGCTCGATGACCAGCGCAGCGCCGCCGAGGCGGCGCGCCAGGCGCGAGAGCGGGCGACAAAGGCGGAGTCGCGTGCGCAGGTCATTGGCTCCTACGCCGACTCGGTCGCGACCGCGGTCGCCTCCAGCGGCGAGGAGCTCGACCCCGAGGCCGCCCCCGGCGCCGCGTCCTTCCCCGGTAGCGCCGACGAGGCCAAGTCCCTCATGCGGCAGGTCACCACTGCGCTGCAGGCAGCCGACAGCGCGCTCGACCGCGCCGAGACTCAGGTGCGCGACCTCGCGGAACACGTCTCCCGCTTCGCCCTAGACGACGCTTTCGAGGCGATGGCCGGTGGCAACCTCCGCGAGCGGCTCGCCCGCGACGAGGCCGCCACGCTCGCGCGGCGCAGCAGCGAGCTCATCCCGCACCTCCAAGCGCGCGCCGCCGAGGTTGCCAAGGAGCTCGCGTCCATCGAGCGGCACCGCCTGCTGCTGCTCCAGCGCCTGGCCGCGCTCGTGCAAGCCGGCCTGAACGCGCTGCGCCAGGCAGGACGTGCCTCGCGGCTGCCCGCCGACCTCGGCGACTGGTCGGGTAAGCAGTTCCTGCGTATCGACTTCGAGACGCCCGACTCTGAGGACGTGTTGCTGGAGCGTCTCGGCGAGGTGCTCGACTCGGCGGTCAGCGACAGCGGCGACCGCAACCGCGATGGCATGACGATGCTGCTGCGGGGCGTCCGCGCCGCGGTAGACCCGCACGGCTTCCGCGTGACCGTGCTCAAGCCCGACACGGTGCTGCGCGACGAGCGCGTGCCCGTCACCGCGATGGGCGAGTTCTCCGGCGGCCAGCGACTCACCGCCTCCATCGCGCTCTACTGCACGCTGGCGGCGATGCGCTCGACCTCGCGGGGACGTCAGAAGCCGCGCGCCGGCGTGCTCTTCCTCGACAACCCCATCGGCATCGCCAGCGCCGAGTACCTGCTTGACATCCAGCTCAAGGTCGCCGACCGCGTGGGTGTCCAACTCGTCTACACGACCGGCGTCTTCGACACCAACGCCCTCTCAAAGTTTCCGTGCGTACTGCGCCTGCGCAACGACCTCGACATGCGTGCCGGCATGCACCGCATCCGGGTTGCCGACAGCCTGCGTGCAGCGCTGTTGAGCGGACGCTCCGAGGAGGACGGCCGCGGCTACCTCGACGTCGCGCGCGTCGTGCATGAGCGCTCCGATGAGCCGAGCCCCGCGTGAGCACGCGCTCGCTAGGCGTCACCGCGGCGCTGCTCGCGCGTAAGCTCGAGAGCTGGCCGCGGCGGCAGCTCAGGCTCGCTGAGCTGCAAGCGCTGCTCGTCGCCGCAGAGCCGGCGCTCGAGCACGCGCCCGAGCGGCGCGCCCGCCTGCATGAGATCCTCGATGAACTGGTCGATGCCGATCTCGTCGAGCTGCCGAGCCAGCGCTCCTACGACCACAGCGCCAAGCCCGCGCTGCCGCGCTTCGTGCGCATCGACCACGCAGTGCCGGTGCCGCGGCGCGTGTCTGGCGCCGGCGTCGCGTGGCGCCCAGAGCTCGCCTGGGCGGCTGAGCTCTCCGTCGATGAACAGACGCTGTCGGACCTGCGCGCTGTCAACGCCTTCTTCCGCGACAGCGGCGGCGAGCGCCCGGTCGTCCCGCTGCGCGAGCGCTCGCTGCACCTCTTCGGCTACGAGAAGCGCCTGGAGACGCTGATGGGTGGCCAGCTGTTCTTCCCCGGTCGCCTCACGCTGGAACAGCTGCGCTGCGAGGAAACTCACCCGCCCTTCGTGTTCGAGACCATTGGCTCGGCATCCGACGTGCTTGTGGTTGAGAATCACCACACGTTTGTGTCACTGTGCCGCGCGCTCCCGCGTAATGGCAAAGTCGGTGTTGTCGTCTACGGCGCCGGTGCGCACTTCAAGGGCTCAGTCACGTTTCTAGGTGACTTGCCGACGCCGCCGCGGCGCGTCCTCTATTTCGGCGATCTGGACATTGACGGCCTCGACATCCCAGTGCATGCGAGCGCCGTCTCCACGACAGCGGGCCTGCCTGCGATCGAGCCCACGTCTCTGCTCTACCGCCTGCTGCTCGACCACGGTCAGCCAATGCTGGTCGAGCACCCCCCATCACGCAACCGGGTGCTTAGGCTCACCGCCTGGCTGCAGGATGACGTACGTGCCGATGCGATCGAGGTGCTCACGGGCGGACGGCGACTCGCGCAGGAGTGGGTGGGAACCGAGCTGCTGGCGGAGCACTGCGAGTTGCTTTCTTCGATATAGCCGACGGGCGAGGCGACGGGTAGGTGCACACATTTGGGTGATTGGTCCACGGGTCTGGGTGTCAAAGCTCATGGAATGATGGGGTCCCGTGAGGTCCCCGACCTCTGATTATGGGAAACAGGAGGTCACACTCGGGCTCGGTCGGCAACTTGTCCGTCCGACTCGCCTCTCGCGGCCCCCGCTGCCGCGGCAGTCACGATCGCCACCTTCTCGCTGCCCATCGGCCAAGCGTCCGGCGACCGCATGAACACTGTCCATACAGCGGTCCATCGGGTCAGGCACGCCCGTCGTTGCTGGCCGAAACGCGTTCCTAATGCTCTCCAAAACCGCAACGCGAGGTTCGACTCCTCGGTCCCCCGCTTTGGCCTGACCCGGCGGTCTATGCAGAGACCGGGAGCCTGGCCCATGGACCGTGGTTGCACTAGCACGAGCGGGTGGGCCATAAGATCAGAACAATTCCGTGTTCTGTAGAGCGAAACCCAGCCCCGCTGACCGTGGGCCAGATTTGGGCGCTTGGCAGAGCGGCTGCACGCGAACTGCGCTGGGGTCTGCACGCCGTCTCCAAGGAACTCCGGCGGTGGCGAGCCTTTGCGCAGAAGATCCCCGATGAGCCCATCCGCGAGGACGCGCTCTATGTCTTTGAGCACAAGCGCACGCATGCCCACGGAGCGGCCTTGTTCTGGACGCTTCCAAGCAGACGCAACGAGCAGCTGCTGCGTCTGCTCGTCGCCTACGAGCTGATCTGGGACTTCCTCGACAACCTCAACGAGCGCGCGGCAGCCGTTGGTACCAGGAACGGCCGCCAGTTGCACCTCGCAATCTCAGAGGCTATCGACCCCAGCGCGCCGCTCTCCGACTACTATCGCCACCACCCCTGGCGCGAGGATGGAGGCTATCTCCGCGCTCTGGTGGAGACCTGCAGGACAAGCTGTCGCTCGCTTCCGTCCTATCCGCTCATCCGAGAGCTTGCGGTCCGCGAGGCGCTCCGCACGGATGTGCTCGCCCTGAACCACGACCCGGATCCGATCCAGCGCGAAGCGCAGCTCAAGCGCTGGGTGGCCAGGGAGTATCCCGGCGGGCAGCACGCGAACTGGTGGGAGCTCTCAGGGTCCGCGAGCGCGCCGCTTACGATCCACGCCCTTCTGGCTCTTGCCGCCGAACCGCACTGCTCGCAGAGCGAGATCGCGAGCGTTCATGCTGCCTACTGCCCCTGGCTCTCAGCAACCACCACGATGCTCGACAGCTACGTCGACCAGCCAGAAGACATCGGCAACGCGGACCACAGCTACGTCGGGCACTACCCAGACCCCGAGAGCGCGGTGCGCAGCATCCGCACGCTTGTCCAAACGTCGGTCTCCGAAGCGTGCTCGCTGCGCAACGGCCACAGGCACGCTGTGCTCGCCTCCGCAATGATCGCGATGTATCTCTCCAAGGACACTGCCCGCACTGGATCACTTCAGACCGGCACGGTCACCCTCATACGGGCTGGTGGCACCCTCACCCGGCTCCTGCTTCCCATCCTCCGGGCATGGCGCATCGCCTATGCCCAACGCTCGGCATGAGTAGGAGGGCCCACGGTCTGCTATTCTCCACAAACTAGATCGGAAATCTGATGAAGATCGACGTTCACCAACACATCTGGACGGAGCCGCTCGTGCAGGCGCTCGAGGCGCGCAGCGAGCTGCCGTTCGTGCGTAGCGAGAACGGGCTGACGGTGCTGTACCTGGCGGGGGAGCGTCCGTACGTGATCGACCTGGCGGGCGAGGCTCCGGCTCAGCGCGCGGCGCTGGTGGAGCTCGACGGTCTGGACCGGGCGCTGGTGTGCCTGTCGAGCCCGCTGGGGATCGAGTGGCTCCCGCGCGAGCAGGCGCTGGTGCTGATCGACGCCTACCACGAGGGCGCGCTGTCGCTGGAGGAGCCGTTCGGCGTGTGGGCGGCGATCGCGCTCGACAGGGCGGACCCGGCCGACGTCGATCTCGCGCTCGCGCGCGGGTGCGTCGGCCTGTCGCTCCCGGCGGGCGCGCTCGCGAGCGTCGAGGCGATCTGCGACCTGCGCCCGGTGCTCGCACGCCTGGAGGCGCGCGACGCGCCGCTGCTCGTGCACCCGGGACCGCGAATGGGCCTCCGCGCCACCCGCGCCGCGGGCGAGGCGTCGCTCTCGGACCCGCTGTGGTGGCCCGCGCTCACCGGGTACGTCGCCGGCATGCAGGCCGCGTGGCTGGCGTTCCTGGCCGCGGGACGGCCGCGCCACCCCCGGCTGCGCGTCGTCTTCTCGATGCTCGCCGGCCTCGCGCCGCTGCACGCGGAGCGGCTGTCCGCCCGCGGCGGGCCCTGCCCGCCGCTGCCCGACCCGCTGGTCTTCTACGAGACCTCCTCCTACGGGCCGGCGGCCGTACGCGCGCTCGAGCAGGGGCTCGGCGCGCAGCAGCTGCTGTACGGCTCCGATCGGCCGGTCGTCGAGCCAGGCGAGCTGGGCATGCCCGACGGGCTCGCGTGGGAGCCGATCCTCGAGTGCACCCGCCGCGCGCTCGGCGCCGCTTGCATGGCGGTGGCGAGGTGAGCCCGGCCTCGCTGACGAGCCTCGGAGTGACGACGTCCCCGGGACCGGCGGCGGTCGATCGAAGCGATCTCGGCGGCGTTCCACGCCCGCGCGGGCGCGATCTCTCCGGTCCCGAGCTGCAGGCGTTCGTCACCGAGCTCGCCGATCGCCCGGAGCTGTGGATCCACCTCGTCAAGCACGACACCACGCAGCGCGTGTACGAGGAGCTGCTCAGCGACGAGCACGTGACCGCATGGCTGATCTGCTGGATGGACGAGCACGACACCGGGTTCCACGACCACGACGTGTCCGCCGGCGCGGTCGCCGTCGTCAGCGGCGCGGTGCGCGAGGAGCGCCTGGCGATCGAGGGCCCGACGCGCAACGGCGTCTTTCGCGCCGGCGCGAGCTTCCACTTCTGCGCCTCCGACATCCACCGCGTCAGCCACGCCGGCTCCGATCCGGCCGTCACCCTGCACGTATACTCGCCGCCGCTGCTGCGCATGGGCGCGTACGTGATCGGCGCGGACGGCGTCCTCGCCCGCCATCCGATGTCCTACCAGGAGGAGCTGCGCCCGCGCGGCGTGGACGAGTAGTAGCGGCGGAGCTGTGCAGCCGGCGCATGCGCCGGCTGGCGGGGCCGCACATGTGCGGCCCCGGACCAGGCCGCATGCGGCCTGGTCATAAATGGATTCAGCCTTCGCTCTTGGCGCCCGAGCGGCGCTCGACGCTGGTCTCGCCGGCGATCAGGATCACGCTGACCATCTCTGGTGCGAACAGGCCGTGCTCGACCACGCCCGGCGTCGCACTCAGCCTGGCGGCGAGCTCACGAGGGTCGCCGACCGGGCCGAGGTAGTCGGCGATCAGCCCTCCGTCGGGGCTCGGCCCGACGCCGCGCAGCCGCGCGTGGCCGAGGCTCAGCAGCGTGCGCCCGACGCCAAAGGGCACCAGCTCCAGCGGCACCGGCGGCGAGAGCTCGCGCACGGCCTTGTTGGCCGACGCGATCACCACGAAGCGCCGCGCGGAGGCGACCACGATCTTCTCGCGCGTGTGCGCTCCGCCGCCGCCCTTGATCAGCCACCCGCGCGGATCGATCTCGTCGGCGCCGTCGATCGCGATGTCCAGCTCGCCGACCTCGTCGAGCGCTTCCACCGTCAGCCCGAGCGCGCGCGCCGCCGTCTCCGTCGCCGGCGAGGTGGCCACGCAGCGCAGGCCGCTGCAGCCGCGCGCGGCGATCGCCGGCAGCAGGTGGGCGACCGTCGACCCCGACCCGAGCCCCACGCGCATGCCGTCCTCGATCAGCTCCGCGGCGGCCTGCGCGGCCGCGCGCTTCTGGCGCGAGACGGCCGCGTCGTCGCTCAGATGCTGCTGGTGCTGCCGCGCAGTTTCACGAGAGGGCGCCATGGCGCGGACGTTACCGACCCCGCTGGGCCTCTGAGGCGCACGCGGTCGGGCGATGCCGGTCCGTGCAGCAGGAATCCCTGCCCCACCGCGCAGTCGAGCTCGCGCGCGAGCGCCAGCTGGCGGTTGGTCTCGATCCCGACCGCCACCGCCGTCAGGCCCGCCTCCTTGGCGAGCGCGATCGTCGCGGCGAACATCGCGCGCCGTTCCTTGTCCTGGTGGAAGCTCCCCGTCAGCGCGCGATCGAGCTTGACGAGGTCCAGCGGCAGGTTGCCGGGCAGGCCCAGCGACAGCTGGCCGAAGCCGAATTTGTCGAGCGCGATCAGCACCCCCAGGCGCTTGAGGTCCTTCAGCGCCGAGCGCGCGCGCTCGGGATCGCGCAGCACCGCCTCCTCGCTGATCTCCAGGCACAGGGCGCGGCCGGGCAGGCGGCAGTAGGCGAGCTCCTCGCGCACCCGCTCGGCGAGATCGAGCTCGGTCAGCTCGCGCGCGGAAACGTTCACCGAAACCGGGATCGTGATGCCGTTGCGCCGCCAGATCTCCGCCTGCGCGCACGCCGCGTGCAGCACCCAGTTGCCGATCTGCACGATCAGCTCGCTGTCCTCGGCCGGCGGCAGGAACGTCGACGGCAGCACGGTCGCGCCCATGCGGCGATCGGCGCCCGTGGGGCGCCAGCGCACGAGCGCCTCGACGCCGAGCGCCTGGCCGCCGGCGAGGCGCAGGATCGGCTGGTAGGCGAGCAGCAGCTCGTGCTGGGGCAGCGCGTTGCGCAGGCGGCCCTCGAGCTCGAGATGCTCGCTGAGCTCGCGGCGCAGCCGCTCATCGAACAGTTCCAGGCGACGGCCGCCGGCGCCCTTGGCGCGGTACATCGCGACGTCGGCCTCGCGCAGCATCGCCTCCGGATCGGTGTCGGGCCGGTGCGCCACCGAGATGCCGACGCTCGCCAGGATCGCTACTTCGGCGGAGCCCAGCGGGAACGGATGCTCGAGCGCGTCCAGCACCCGCTCCGCCAGCGCCAGCGCCTCGCCGTCGCTCTCGATGTCCTCGGCGAGGATCACGAACTCGTCGCCGCCGAGGCGCGCCACCGTGTCGCTGTCGCGCATCAGCTCGGCCAGGCGTTCGGAGACGGACAGCAGCAGGCGGTCGCCGACGTCGTGTCCGAGGTTGTCGTTGACCGCCTTGAACTTGTCCAGGTCGACGAACAGCATCGCCACCACGCCCTGGCTGCGGTGCAGGCGCGCCAGCGCCTGGCGGGCGCGGTCCATCAGCAGCAGCCGGTTGGGCAGGCTGGTCAGCGGGTCGTGCAGCGCCTGTCGCTCCAGCCACACGCGGTCGGTCACGTCCTTGGCCGCCGCGTACCAGCTGTCGCCGTCGCGGCGCGCGCTCCACAGCAGCCAGCGCCATGAGCCGTCGCGGTGCTGGTAGCGCGTGGTGATGTTCTCGAGCTCTGCCAGCTCGCCGTTGTCCGCGAGCATCGCTCCGAGCGCCTGCTCGACGTCCTCCGGGTGCACGAACTCGTGGATCGGGCGCTCCTGCAGCTCCGCGCGCGTCCAGCCCAGCAGGTGCTCCCACGCGGGGTTCAACAGCGTGAAGCGGCCGTCGAGCGAGATCGTGGCCAGCAGGTCGCTGGTCATCTCGAACAGTCGCGCTATGCGCGTCCCGCCGTCGAGCTCCGAGCCGGTGCTCGCGCGGAGGTGTCTGCGCGTCGTGTGGGAACCCATTGCTGGTGACCACGTCGGCTCGCGGCGCCCGCTTGCCCGGGCCTGCCGCGCGCCAGTGGACGTATTGGCCAGCTGCAGGCGAGCCGGGAGCGCCCCGCTCAGGAGGCGCTGCTGAGCGGCGTGGCCGACTCGCCCGCGCCGGTCTGTACGGCGGGTGGTGCCGCCACGCCCATCGCCGAGCCCACGTCGCCGCGCAGGAACCTGAACACCGACAGGAACATCATGATCGTCATGATTACCGCGCTCGAGGCGCACTCCTCGCAGACCGCGTGGATCGAGAACAGCTCGCGGTAGGTCAGGTAGGCGCTGAACGCGAAGCCGCCGAGCGTCAGCGCGGCCGTCGCGAAACGTGTCCGCTCGTCCTCCGGCGCGAGCAGCGAGAGCAGGATCGCGAGGTAGCCGATCAGCCCGATCAGGGCCACCGGCACGCCTTCGATCTCGGCGTAGCGCGAGGTCTGGACCTTCGTGCAGCTTTCGCCGGCCGTGCACGCCGGCTTGATCCCCGCGTAGTGGACGTAGGTGACGTAGCTGGCGACGGCCAGGCCGAGGACCGTGAGGACGAGCAGCGTGATCCTCAGGGCGCGGGCGCTCATCGCCGTCCTACGATTCCTTCAGGAGCTTTTCGACGGCTTCGTTGACGAACGTCGGGTCGCTCGGCGCGCTGGGGTATTCGAGCTTCTTCATCGCGCCGCCGCTGCGGCCGATCAGGAAGGCCGGCGTGCCGGTGAAGCCGTTGTTGTTTGCCGCCTGCGTGTCGCTGGCGACCTCGTTGGCGAATTCCGGATCGTTGCGGTCGCTCGTCCATTTCGCGAGGTCCAGCCCGGGGACCTGGCTGGCGATGCCCTGGAGGTAGTTTTCGGTCACGTAGCCCGAGTCCTCTTCTCCCTGCTCGTGGTAGAAGGTCTCGATGAAGTACCACGCCTTGTTCTGCTTGCCGGCGGCGTAGGCGGCGGTCTGCTGCGTCTTGAACGTTTCCGGTTCGCGCGTCGCCGTCTCCATCGAGCGGTATTCGATGCGCAGCTTGCCCGTGCGCACCCACTTCGGGATCACCGACGGCAGCGCGCCGGTCGTGAACTCCCTGCAGATCGGGCACTCGAGGTCCCCGAAGTACTGGAGCGTCACCGGCGCCGTGGGCGAGCCGAGGGCGTTGCCGCTCTGGGGGATGCCGCCGAGCAGGCTGGCGATTTCGCGGGTGACCGAGCTCTGTTCGGTTTTCGACTTCGGGATCCCGGATTTGGTGCCGCCGCTGGTTGCGACCAGGACGATCACGATCGCCACCACCACGACCGACACCACGACCCCTAGCTGCGTCATGCGCGTGCGCCGCACCGCGCTGGCCGCGGCCGCCTCCTCCATCTCCTTGCGCTGCGCACGCGCCTGCTCGCGGCGCTGCTTGCGTGTCAGGTCCTCCTCGTCGCTCTCCACTGGGCTCATGGATGGAACTTTTACAGATTTTCGCTCAAGCGCGCCTAAGTTCGTCGCAGCGCCTCGCCGTCGGGGGCCGCGGCAGCGCTGGGATCGATCCTCGCGACGTGCCACGATGATGGCGTCGGAGGGGTGCTCGCGCGTCTCCGACATGCGCTCGCAGGCGTGCGCTTGCCCCTGTAGCTCAACTGGATAGAGCGCCGGCCTTCTAAGCCGGGGGTTGCTGGTTCGAGTCCAGCCGGGGGCATATCCAGGGGCACCTCGCAGGCGCTCGCGTCGATGGGCGCCGGGGTGTTTGTTAGCGTCCTCCCGTATGGCAAGCAGGGGGAACGCCGGCTGGGCGCGGCGAGCGCCGGCCGTCGTGATCGCGACGGCGCTTCTGGGCGCGCTCGTCCTCGCGACGACCGCCGTTGCGGCGACTAGCTTCGTCGTCAAGCCTGGCTCGACGCAGGAAGCGGAACCGTGCACGACCGGAGCGCCGTGCAACTACGTCTGGGCGATCCAGCACTCCACGAGCGGCGGCGTGGTCCAGTTCGAGTCGGGTGAATATGCCCTCAGCGGCAGCGAACACCTATCGGGCCTCACCGTGCCCGAAGGCGTGACGCTCGAGCAGGCGCCCGGCGACACGACGCGCCCGCTGATCAAGCAGACGGTCGCCTTCCCGACATGCAACTGCTCGACGCTGTCCCTCGATGCGGGCGACGTCGTCAAGGATCTCGCGATCGATCAGGCCGCCGCCACCGAAGGGCACGACGGCGGCGGCGTCGAGACGAACGACCACGTCACGATCGAACGCTCGATCATCAGCGGCGCGCTCAACGGCATGTACTTCGCCAACGTTCCGGGCGCGCCGACCGGCGGCCTGCGCGACACCGTCGTGCTCGCGGGAGCCGGCGCCGCGATCTTCGACGTCGCATCCGGTATCACGATCGACCTCGACAACGTGACGGCGATCGCCCACGGCACCGAAGCAGGGCAGGGGATCGCGCTGGATCTGACGAACGCGAGCAGCGAAGCGAACGCCGTCAACGCCACCAACACGATCCTGCGGGGCGACCGCGTCGACGTCCAGGCCACGGCGAGCGCTGGCGACACCGCGACCGTGACCCTCCACTACTCCGACGCGCGTACCGCGATGGAGCACACGGAAGGCGCCAAAGCGACGATCGCCGACACCGACCATCCGACGCACGGCGAACCGCTGTTCGTTTCCGCGACCGACTTCGAAGAGCTGCCCGGGTCCCCGACGATCGACGCGGGAACGCTCGACGCGGCCAGCGGCGCACTCGACATCGAACGCTCCCCGCGCGTGTTCGGAGCGGCAACCGACATCGGCGCCTACGAGTACCAGCACAGCGCACCGGTCGTGAGCACCGGCGCCGCGAGCGCCATCGGGCAGAGCACAGCAACGCTTGCCGGCACCGTCGATCCCGAGGGCCTCGCGACCAGCTGGTACTTCGCCTACGGACCGACGAGCGCCTTGGGCTCGAAGACGGCGGCGCAGACGCTCGGCGGGCCGGGTGTGCTCACGGAGCAGAAGATCAGCGCCAGCCTCAGCGGGCTCGCCGCGGGGACGACCTACCACTACGAGCTCGTGGCCAGCAACGTGGCCGGCGCGAGCAGCGGCTCCGCTGGGACCTTCACCACGGCGGCGGCCACCGCGACGCCGGCGCCGAGCGACAGCGCCCTGCGCCTGAGCAGCACGCGCTTCCGCGCCGCTTCCCGCGGCAGCTCGGTAACCGCGGCGCGCACGCTGGTGGGCACGACCGTCAGCTACAGCGACTCGCAGACGGCGACGACGACGTTCACCGTGCTCAGGCGCGCGCCGGGTGTGCGCAGCGGACACGCGTGCATCGCTCCGCCGCGCCGCCGCAAGCGCGGTCGCCACTACGTCTCGTGCGCGCGCTACGTCGCCGTCGGATCGTTCACCCACGCCGACAGCGCCGGCGTCGAGCGCTTCCGCTTCAGCGGCCGCGTGGACGGGCGCAAGCTCAGCCCGGGCGCGTACCGCCTGACGGCCACGCCGCGCAACGCCGCCGGCAAGAGCGGCGCGGCGCTGAGCGCGTCATTCACGATCGTGCGCTGACGTAGGCTCTTGCGGGTGAGCGACCCGAGCGCACACGATGGCCGAGAGCATCCCGTCCCCGAGCGCCCCGGCATCGACCAGATCCTGCTCGGCGACAACCTGGCGCTGCTGCCGGCGTACGCCGACGAGTCCTTCCAGCTGGTGTACGTCGACCCGCCGTTCAACACGGGCAAGGTGCAGGCGCGCAGGACGCTGCAGGCGGCGCGCGCGGAGGATGGCGAGCGCACGGGCTTCCAGGGCCGGCGCTACACCACGCGGCTGCTCGCACAGTCCAGCTACCGCGACCGTTTCGACGACTACCTGGCGTTCCTCGCGCCGCGCCTGGAGCACGCGCACAGGCTGCTGGCGCGCGAGGGCACCCTGTACTTCCACATCGACTACCGCGAGGCGCATCACTGCAAGCTGCTGCTGGACGAGATCTTCGGGCGCGAGTGCTTCCTCAACGAGATCATCTGGGCCTACGACTACGGGGCGCGCACCAAGCGCCGCTGGCCGTCCAAGCACGACACGATCCTCGTGTACGTGAAGGACCCGGCGGCGTACCTGTTCGACTCCGCGGAGGTAGACCGCGAGCCGTACATGGCGCCGGGCCTGGTCACCCCGGAGAAGGCCGCGCGCGGCAAGCTGCCGACGGACGTGTGGTGGCACACGATCGTGCCGACGAGCGGGCGCGAGAAGACGGGCTACCCGACGCAGAAGCCCGAGGGGATCGTGCGGCGCATGGTGTGCGCGTCCACCCGCCCGGGCGACTGGTGCCTCGACTTCTTCGCGGGCAGCGGCACGCTCGGCGCCGTCGCGGCGCAGCTGGGGCGCCACTACGTGCTGATCGACTCCAATCCGCAGGCCGTCGAGATCATGCGCACGCGACTGGGCGGGGCCGACAGCGCGGGGGAGAGCGGCACGCAGGTCGACGTGGGGGCGACCGGCGGCGCGCGGGCGGCTGGCGGATCGGCAGAGTAGAGCGTGGCGCCGGCGGCGGCGACGTGCGAGCCTTCCGGGCATGTACCACATCGAGCTGCACCAGTTTCCCCACAACATGTCGCGCTTCAACCTCAGCGATGCTGAGCTGCAGGCGATCGTCGAGCCGTGGGCGCGCGAAGCGCTGGTCGAGTTCGGCGAAAAGAAATGGAGCCCGCACAAGGCGAGGCTGACGATCATCGAGGGCCCGGAGATGCCGCTCGACCAGCTGACGATGGGTCGCGGCTGGCGCGCCGCGCAGCGCCAGGGCGAGGACGTCACCGAGGCGGTGCTCGCGGCCGCCAGGCAGGCGCTGGCCGCTGCGGCGCAGGCGCCTGCGCCGACCGTCCCCGCGCAGCGTGCGGTCGCACAGGCGCAGGCGCCCGAGCAAGCGGCTGCGCTCGCAGATCCGCTCGCGCTGGGGGTGCAGCTTGCGTCGCTGCTCGGGGAGGACCCCGGGCGGCTGTTGTCGGCGTGGAAAGAGGTCGCCGCGCGCTCGAGCGGACTGTCGCCGAGTGAGAGCCTCGCGCTGGCCGAACGGCAGCTGCGTTCCTGAGCGGCCGATCGGCTCGCGAGTCGGGGCTCCGGGCGTCGGACAGGGCAATCCGCGGCCAGCCCAGGCGGCGGGCGCGGTCGCTAAACTCGGATCCGCAAGTCGTGGTGGGCGTAGCTCAGTTGGTAGAGCTCCTGGTTGTGGTCCAGGCGGTCGTGGGTTCGAGCCCCATCGCTCACCCCTCTGAAGTGGTTGGCCAACTCTCGCTGCCGTCCTGGCGAAAGAACTTCTCTGAGATGGACGAGCCGTCGAGTGCGAGTGTTGCAAAGCCGTTCGCGACGAAGTAGTTCGGGCCGGGCTTTAGAACCGTTTTCTCATACCACTCGACTTCGGACACGTTTAGTCCTGTTGCGACGCCCCACGGTATGCAGCCGTGCCCGCAGCATCTCGGACGGATCGTGATGCCGCCGCTCACGACTTGGTCCTTGTAGACCACGCCCATGTGCTCGTGGCCCCAATACCAGATGACCGTGCCGCCGGACAGGGGCGCCAGCTGTTTAACCACTTCTTCCCAGAGTGGCGGTGTCGGGGTGGAGACGTCGTACTGAAGCCCGTTGTGATGAGTGAGCAGGATCAGCTGTTGCTTTGCAGCGGCCGCGGCGCGCGCCTGATCGTTGAGAAACTGCGCCTGTGCCCCGTGCTCGGGCAGCCCGAGGCTTCCAATCATGAATCCGAAGCCGCTCTGGTCAGGGTCGTAGTAGGCCGTATCGAGCCCGACGAAGCGAAACCTGTCGTTGTAGAGGGCGAAGTAGCTACAGCGCTTCTGACCCGCGAAGGCCGGTGACGCGAGCGCGGTGTTGAAGTACCCGTCTCCGTGGGCATACATGTCGTGGTTCGAGTTCAGCGCGAACGACATCCCTTGCGTGAGGGACCAGGGCCAAGGAGCAAGGAAGTGCGTCTGCTGGTAGTCACGCTCGACGTGCCCCGATTCGTCTGTCCCCGCGTAGTAGACATCTCCCAGGTGAACCATGATGTCCCCCGCGCCGATCGCCGCCCTTGCGCTGCTCGCGACGTCCTGCGCCGCCTTGTTGTTTCCTCCCCAATCGCCGAGCAGCGCGATGGTCACGGTGTTTGCGATCTCAATCGTTGCCGGCTTGTTGCTGAACGGCGGGAACGGCGGCGTTTTGCCATCTGTGAGCCACCAGGCGATCGGGCAGTACCCCCATCCGTAATCGTCGACGGTGTACTGGACTGTGCTCCCGTGCACCTGGCCGTCGGGCCCGATCCATGTCTCCATGCGCCCTGTCGCTATGTCGAGCAGCAGGCCGTCGGGATCGTCGTGCAGGAGGCTGTAGGCCAGTGCCAGCTCCGGCGTCGGTCGCGAGGCCGGGGCAACGCCGGCGCGAATGCTCAACAGTGCCTCGTGGTTGCGGCGTATCTCCGGTTCAACACGCGCGCGCTCGTCCGGCGGCAGCGCGTTCCACGCCTCCTTCATCTCCGCTGCGACTTTGGACCAGTCCTGCATTCGATCCGTCCCCTTCCTGTCTCAGCGCGGCTTGACGTGATCGCGGCCAGAGTTTTCACTGGCCGAGGCTCCAATTCTGCGAACGCTAGCAGTTAGAAATGTTCCCCTGGCCCGCTGCTACCAGGCAGGCGAGCCCTGGCGCTCGGCCCCGACGAGCGCCTGCTCGATCCAGGTCGCGCGATCGTGCGGTCCGCGTAGCCGAACCGGTGGTCGATGTCGCCGGGCGACGGGTCGCGGACGAGTGCAAGCAGATCCTCGACGATGTTTCTCGCTCGCCCGCCGAGCTTCTCGAGACGGGTCTCTCAGGGCAAGATTCCCTCGCGGCGTCCCGGCGCCGGGCCGCTGCGGAACTTCGCCACGTACTTCCCAAAATCCCAGCTCTTGAGGAACTGTGCCGCTGCGGTTTCCCCCGACGCGAACAGCTCTTCGGTCTTTTCCTTGGAGATGTCGAACTCCGTGGTCGTCACGCCGCACGTGGGGATTGGAATGCTGCGCACGTAGTTGGCCTGTTCGACGTAGAAGCGGTCGCGCGCCTCCATCATCGTGTCTGCGAGCGCTTTGACGTAGCCGATCGGCGAGGGCATGCCGTCGTCCTCGGGCGCGGTGGGAGGGTGGGGCAGAACGGGGCGTTTCTGTTCGGAGGCGACGAGCAGCATCCCAAACGTGGGAAACGCCGGCACGCCTTCTTCCTTGTCGAACAGCCAGACGGGGTAGTTGGAGAGCATCCCGCCGTCGACGATCATGTGCCTGCTCCTGTCCTTCGCGTTCGTGCGGATCACCGGATCGAAGAAGATCGGGATCGACATGCTCATCCTGACCGCGTCGGCCACCAGCAGCTCGTCGGGCTCGATCCCGAGCTTCGCTTCGGCGTCCCGGGGCAGCACGAGCATGCTGTGGTCGGTGAGGTCCGAGGCGATCACCTGCAGCAGGTACTTCCGGGTCGGTTCGGTCGCCTGCTCGTTGCGCAGGTCCCCGAACGTGGTCTTCCCCTTCTTCTCGAGCAGGTCGCGGATCCAGTTGTGGAAGTAGTCGCCGCTGTGCAGCCCCCTGTCCTTGAGCAGTTCGATGACCTCGCCGGCGGCGCCCAGCAGGTGCAGCCGCGGGCGGTCGGCGAACAGCGGGAAGTGCATGTCGTCGAGCACCAGCTTCTTGAGCTCTTCGCCGTCATAGCCCGCCGCCACCAGCGCCGCGGTGATCGCCCCCGCGGACGTCCCCGCGACGCACTCGGGGCGATAGCCCTGTTTGTAGAGCTCGAAGAAGGCGCCCGCGAGGCCGATTCCCTTGACGCCGCCCCCCTCGAACACCAGGTCGCATGGTCCGCTCATATGCCCGAGCCTCCGAGTTCGGTCGTGTTGATCGCCGCCGCCCGCGCGGTCACTTGCTCGAGCGTGCGCTCGGGCGCGCCGCGCCTGCGCCGGTGCCTGTTCTGGGCTTCGAGCATCTGCTGGATGTCGCCGAGCTCGAGCTCGACTTCGCGCTCCGGGGAGCGGGTGGGCTTCCAGTCGAGCAGCGCCGCATACCCGTCGCGGTAGAAGTGTCCGGCGAGCAGCGCGAGCGCCAGCAGGAGCAGCGGCACGCCGAGCACCATCGCGATGAAGTAGGTCTCCATCATCGCTTGGAGGCCGCCGTCATAGGCTCACACGCCCTCCGGCGGCGGGCGCAGTGGCGGTCGGCGATGCGCTCGCGTCGTGGCTCATGCGATTCACTTTAGACCCACATCCTGAAGCTGTTCGAAGCGCTCAGCGCTCGATCACGAGCTTCGTCCAGTCGCGCTCCACCAGCGCGTCCGCGGCGTCACCCCAGTCGACCACGCGCGTAGTGACCAACTCGGGGCGCAGCGCGCCGGAGGCGGCGAGCTCGAGCACGTGCGGCATCGCCGGGCGCGCGTTCACGCGGCCGGTCCTGAAGGTGATGCCCTTCGTGTACATCTCCAGCAGTGGCAGCGACGGCTGCTCGCCGAAGTAGATGGCGGTGCTCGTGCACACGCCGTCGGCGGCCGTCGAGCGCAGCGCCAGCGCCAGGCCGTCCGCGTCGGCGCTCGCGTCGACGGTGATCGGGTACGGCCCCACACGCTTGGGCGTCTGCGCGAGCGTCTGCGCGCCGAGCTTCGCCGCCGTCTGGCGCCGTGTCTCGTCGGCGTCGACGTACAGCACCGACTCGGAGCCCAGCGCCACCGCCAGGCCGGCCGCGTACAGGCCGATCGACCCGGGGCCGGCGCCGCCGACGACCAGCACGTCCGCGCCGGGGTCCTCCGCGAGCGCCGGGCCGACCGCTCGCCACGCGTCGCTGATGTTGTCCGACGCGCTCGCCACCGCCGCCGGCTCGAGGCTCGCGGGGACCGGCACGAGCATGTGCTCGGCATAGGGCACGCACACGACGTCCGACAGGAACCCGCCCCAGCGCTCGACCGCCGGCCCGAAGCCGTAGGTCGACATGAACGCCACGCCGCTGCAGTTGGACGTCCGCCCTTGGCGGCACGCGTCGCACTCGCCGCAGGAGATCTGGAAGGGGACGGACACGAGCTGGCCCGGCTGCAACGAGCCGACCGCATCGCCGACGTCGAGCACTTCCGCCACGCACTCGTGGCCGATCGCAAACGGCGGCGGGAAGGGCGAGACGCCCTCGATGATCAGCGCGTCCAGGTCGCACGTTGCGACCGCGCGCGGTCGCACCAGCGCGGCCGCGTCCGAGCTCAGCTGCGGCTCGGGCGCCTCGCGCCATTCGAGCGCGTCGGGACCCGTGTACGTGAGCTGCAGCATGGCGTCGCTCCTCTTTCGGTAGGCCGATCGTTATACACGCGATCTCGGCGAGGCGCTCGGCCGGCGCAACTTTCCCCTTTGCAGTAGGTTTGAGTCGCCGTCAATCAAATCCTCGGGGGGTCTTGAGCATGCGAACTGTTTCCAGGAAGCGCACGACGGCCGTTGTGCTGGGCGTCGCGATCGCGCTGGTCGCGCTGGCCGGTGTGAGCGTCGCCGCGGTGAACGTCAGCGACTCCGGCTGGTCGTGGGGGAACCCCACGCCGCAGGGCAGGACGCTGCAGGCGATCGCCTTCTCGGGCGGCGTCGGCTACGCCGTCGGCAACGGCGGCACGGTGCTCTCGACCGCCAACGCGGGCGCGTCGTGGAGCGGTCTGACGACCGGTACCACCGGCAACCTGGAAAGCGTGCAGGCGCTGTCGTCCTCGACCGTCGTCATGGGCGGCGGCGGAGGTTGCATCACGCGCATCTCCACCAACGGCGGGCAGACGTTCACGAGGATCTTCAACGTCGCCGAATCCAGCTGCCCGGAACCGGTGGCCTCATTCAGCTTCGTCTCACCGCAGGTCGGCTTCCTGCTGCTCGCCAACGGCACGCTGGAGGCGACCACCGACGGCGGCGAAACCTTCGCCCGCAAGACCGGCATCCCGGGAACGTCCGCATCCAGCGGCGGCGGCAGCAGTGTGGGCGTCGCCCTGCACTTCCTCAGCGCGAGCGTCGGCATCGCGTTCGTCAACGCTCCGGGCTCCGGGCTCAGCTCCGCATACAGGACCCCCGACGGCGGCGTGTCGTGGACGCCGGTGACTCTGCCCGCGGGCGCGAAGGTCACCTCGGTGCACTTCGTGGACGAAAAAAACGCTTACGCGATCGGGCCGAACACGCTGCTGCGCTCGACCAACGGCGGCGAAACGTGGGAAGCGCAGGCGATCGCCTCCGGAAACGACTTCAACTCGATCGACTGCGCGACCGCCACCGAATGCATCCTCACCGTCACGGCCGGCAACCAGCTGCTGAAGACCACCGACGGCGGCGCCACCGACACCGTCAAAACCCCCTCTAGCTCGCTGATCTACGGCGCCGCGTACGCCAGCCCCACGCAGATCGTCGCCGTGGGAGCGAGCGGCGCGACCGTCCTCTCCGGCGACGGCGGCACCACGTTCACCTCCCTGAGCGCCGACATCGGCGGCGAATACGACCGGCTGCGAGCTGGACCCGAAGGGCTGGTGTTCGCACCCGGCACGAAAGGCGACTTCGCGCTCTCCGCCAACGGCGGCCAGAGCTGGAAGGTGATCGCCACGCAGACGTCCGCCACGCTCAGCGACGTGGCGTTCTCGACGCCGCAGCTCGGCTACGCGCTGGACGTGAACGGCGGGCTGCAGGAGACCACCAACGGCGGCGGCAGCTGGCAGACGCTCAGCCCCGGCACCACCACCCCCGCCAGGGCGCTGGTGGCGCTCGGCACCCACGCGGTGCTGCTGATCGGCCCGGTGGGCATCCACCGCGCGGTCGGCTCGGGACGCTTCGAACCGGTGACGGGGAAGGTGGTCGCCTCGGCGCACCTCTCCGACTACGACCTCGCCGGCGCGACCGTGTTCGCGTTCGGCGAAGGCACGCACACGCTGATCCGCTCCACCAACTACGGCGCGAGCTGGAAGGCGATCCGGCTGCCGCTGACCAACAAGAAGGGCAAGACCAGCGACGCGGTCCGCAGCGTCGCGTTCACGAGCGCCAGCTACGGCTACCTGCTGGACACCGCGGGGCGCATCTGGGTGACGCGCAACGGCGGCGCCAGCTGGAAGGAAGTCCTCGCCGCGGGGACCGGCAACGGCATCCAGCTCGCGTTCTCGGAACCCGACGACGGCTTCCTCAGCGTCGGCTCGTTCGGGCACGGGGAAGGCAATGCGTACGTCCTGCGCACGACCAACGCCGGGGCCACCTGGCACCCGCAGGAGATCACCGCGGGCCTGATCCCGAGCGACGGGCTGCTCGCGACCAGCTCGCTCGACGCGTCGCTGCTGATCGACGGCACCCCGACCGCGGGCACACCGCTGAATCGCCTGCTGTTCACGACCGCCACCGGCGGCGATGTCGCCGGTACCCAGGAGACGCTGTCGCTGAGCACCGCCAGACGCAAGCTCAGCAAGCGCAAGCTGAAGGCCGCGCACAACACCGTCACCGTCAACGGCACGCTCACCGGAGCCGTCGGCGGCGAGCAGATCGTCGTCTCCCGCCGCAGTCTCTCCGGAGGCGCCTGGCAGCACCAGGAGGTCGTCGCCGGGGCCAACGGCGGCAGCTTCACCACCAGCTGGCGGATCACCTCCTCGTCGGTGTTCGTCGCCCAGTGGGCGGGCGCGAGCGGCCGGCCCGGAGCGGGCTCGGCGGTGCTGAGCGTGACCGTCACCAAGTAGCCGGCAGCGAGCGCGGCGCCGCTGGGCTACTCCAGCGGCGTCGTGTACGCGCCGCTGAGGCCGCCGTCGATCAGGAACGTCGAGGCGGTGACGAAGCTCGACTCCTCGCTGGCGAGGAACAGCGCGCCCTGGGCGATCTCCTCGGCGCGCGCGAAGCGCCCCATCGGCACGTGCACGAGCCGGCGCGCCGCCTTCTCGGGGTCCTTGGCGAACAGCTCTTTCAGCAGCGGCGTGTCCACCGGGCCGGGGCACAGCGCGTTGACGCGCACGCCGCGGCGCGCGAACTCCACGCCGAGCTCGCGCGAGAGCGCCAGCACGCCGCCCTTGGAGGCGGTGTAGGAGATCTGCGAGGTCGCCGCGCCCATCACCGCGACGAACGACGCCGTGTTGATCACCGACCCGCGCGCCGGGCCGTCGTTCTCGAGCAGGTGGGGGATGCCGTGCTTGCAGCACAGGAACACGCTGCGCAGGTTCACGCTCTGGACCCGCTCCCACGCCTCGAGCGTCGTCTCGATCACCGAGCCGTCGTCGTTCGGGGAGATGCCGGCGTTGTTGAACAGCACGTCGATGCGCCCGTACTCGTCGCGCACGCGCGCCAGCGCCTCGCGCACCTGCTGCTCGTCGGTGACGTCCACCTCCAGCGCCAGGTCGCCGGGCGCGCCGGGCTGCAGGTCGACGCCGACGACGGTCGCGCCCTCGCGCTGGAACAGCGCGACGGTGGCCGCGCCGATGCCGCCGCTGGCGCCCGTGACCACGCACACCCGTCCGGAGAGTCTGCCCGGTGTGCTCATGATGCCTCCGTCGCGTAGTAGATGGTCTTGACCTCCGTGTATGCCTCGAGCGCGTGCGGTCCCAGCTCACGCCCGTAGCCCGACTGCTTGAAGCCCCCGAACGGCGTGCTCACGCGCACGGACGTGTTCGCGTTGATCGACAGCACCCCCGTCTCGACCGCGCGGGCGACCCGCAGCGCGCGCGCGCCGTCGCGTGTCCAGATCGAGCCGGACAGGCCGTAGATCGTATCGTTCGCCAGGGAGATAGCCTCGGCCTCGTCGGCGAAGGAGATCACCGCGGCGATCGGGCCGAACACCTCCTCGCGGGCGACGCGGTCGCTCGGCTTGACGGGGGAGAGGACGGTCGGCGCGAACCAGAAGCCCGGGCCCTCGGGCGCGCTGCCCTGGAAGGCGATCGGCGCCTGGCCGTCGAGGAACGAGCCGACCGTCTCGCGCTGGGCGGCGGAGATCAGCGGGCCCATTTGCGTGGCCTCCTCGAGCGGGTCGCCGACGCGCAGCGCCTTCACGTGCGTCTCCAGCAGCTCCAGGAAGCGCTCGAGCGCGCCCTCCTGCACGAGGATGCGCGAGCGCGCGCAGCAGTCCTGGCCGGCGTTGCCGAACACCGCCGAAGGCGCCGCTGCGGCGGCGGCCTCGAGGTCGGCGTCGGCGAACACGATGTTCGCGGACTTGCCGCCCAGCTCGAGCGTCACGCGCTTGATCGTCGCTGCGGCGCCCGCCGCGATCGAGCGTCCGACCTCGGTCGAGCCGGTGAACGCGATCTTGGCGACGTCGGGATGCTCGACCAGGCGCTGCCCGCACGTGCTGCCCGGCCCGACGACGACGCCCACGACGCCGTCGGGAATGCCCGCCACTGAGGCCAGCTCGGCGAAGCGCAGCGCGCTCAGCGGCGTCAGCTCGGCCGGCTTGAGCACGACCGTGTTGCCGGCCGCGAGCGCCGGCGCGAGCTTCCACGCGGCGATCGTCAGCGGGAAGTTCCACGGCGTGATCAGCCCGACGACGCCGACCGGCTCGCGCACCGTGAACGCCTGCCCGCCCGCCACCGGGATCGTGTCGCCGAGCAGCCGCTCGGGCGCGCCCGCGTAGTAGCGGAAGGTGTCGATCACCATCCCCATCTCCGCGCGCGCGTCGGCGATCGCCTTGCCGGCGTTGCGCGCCTCGAGCACCGCGAGCTCCTCGCGGTGCTCGGCGAGCGTGTCGGTCAGCGCGTACAGCATCCGCGCGCGCTCGCCCGGCGCGAGCGCGCGCCACGCGGGCAGCGCCGCCTTTGCGCGGGCGACGGCCGCGTCCACCTCGGCGACGCCCGCGCGCGGGACCTCTGCGAGCACGGCCTCGGTGGCCGGCTCGATGACTGTCAGCGTCTGAGTCAGCGCTCAGCCCGTCCGTCGTTGGCTGGGCTGCGGGGCCCAGTCGAGAGCGGTCATCGCCATCGCACCTACGGCGCCTCGGCGATCGCCGGCAGCGACTGTTCGACGTCGAGGTCGTCGATCGTGCGGATCGGGCCCTTGAACGTCTTTTTCGCGGAGACCGCGTACCAGATCGTCACCCCCAGGATCACGCCGATCGTCACGATCGGCGCGTAGTTGACGGCCGACCAGTTGAACGCGCTTTCCCACGGGACCCCTTCAGGGCTGAACGGCAGGCAGAAGATGATCACGCACAGACCCACCCACACGACCGCGATCGGGTTGATCCATTTGTATTTGCGCCCGAGCGTCCACGTCCCGGCGACGAAGCGCTCGCCGGTGCGCCAGCGCAGGAACACCGGGATCGTGTACGCGATGTACAGCCCGATCACGGAGATCGACGTGACCGCGAGGAACGCCACCGGCGTGCCCAGGTGGTTCGGGAAGTAGGCGGGGATGGTGACGACGATCGCGAACAGGCACACGAAGAACACGGCCCATGTGGGCGTCTTGCTCGGGCTCAGGCGTCGCCACAGGTTGTGCCCGGGGACGGCGCCGTCGCGCGAGAACGCGAACGTCATGCGCGAGGCGCTCGTGACGCACGCCACGCCGCAGAACAGCTGGCCGACGGTGGAGATCAGCACCACGGCCTTGTCGCCCGCCGAGCTGAGCGCGGACGTGAAGATCGCCAGCGCCGGGAATCCGGCTTTGTAGATTTCGGCTTCGTGGCCCTTCTGGATCGCGAACGTGATCGCCAGCAGCACGATCCAGCCGAAGATCGCCGAGTAGAGGACCGAGCGCCAGATGCCCTGCGCGGAGGAGTGTTCGGCGCCGTGGGTCTCCTCGGAGATGTGCGCCGAGGCGTCGTAGCCGGTGATCGTGTACATCGTCAGCAGGAAGCCGAGCGGCAGGATGTAGATCCAGAATTTGAGCCCGCTCGTCGCGCCGCCGGCGAAGCCCGATTCGTTGGCTTTGTGGCCGAACACGTAGGACAGGCTCGCATGGTGGGAGGGCACGAGGATCAGGATCACCACGATCGCGAGAACGCCGATGATGTTCCACCACGCCGACACGTTGTAGAGCGCCGAGATCAGCTGGCGCGAGAACACGTTGATCAGCCCGCACGCGATCGCGATGACCACGAACATGGCGAAGTTGACGTGCGCCGAGTAGTGGACGTTCGTGCCCGCCGCCGCCTTGACGAAGTTGAAGATGAAGTGCACTTCGTAGAGGCCGAGCAGGTTGATCAGGAAGGTCGCGCTCACGTAGACCACCGAGGCGACCACCGCGACCAGGCCGATCAGGTTGAACCAGCCCGTGAACCAGCCCCAGCCCGGTCCGCCCAGGCGCGAGGCCCAGTAGTAGATGCCGCCCGCCGTCGGGTACGCGGAGGCGAGCTCGGACATCGACACGGCGACGGCCAGGATCAGCACGCAGATCAGCGGCCACGCGATCGAGATCGCGATCGGCCCGCCGTTCTTCAGCGCCTGCCCGTAGGTCGTGAAGCAGCCGGCGAGGATGCAGATGATCGAGAACGAGATCGCGAAGTTCGAGAACGAGCTCCAACCCCGATTCAGCTCCTGTTTGTAGCCGAGCTCGGCAAGTTTTTGCTCGTCTCTGCCCAAACTCTCCGTCGTGCTCATCGGCTAGCCCCCTCCTAGAAAAGGTTTGGTTGTCCGTCCTTCAATCGTGACAATACGCTCGATCCCGGACGGAAGTCAAGTGCAGATGCCCCAAATCGCGCGCTTTGCGACGGACAGCTGGCCAAGTCCCCGATCACCCTTCCGGCAACAGCCCCGCGAGGATGTGCTCGGTGCCGTGCAGGTGCTCGGCCATGACCTGCACCGCGCGCATGGCGTCGCGCTCGCGTACGGCCGCCAGCAGCCGGCGGTGCTGGGCGTTGGAGGAGGCGAGCACCTGCGGCGGGTGCGCGATGTAGGCGATCAGGTCGGTCATCGCTCCCTGCGCCTCGGTCATCGCGCGCACCAGCTGGGTCGAGTGCGTGGCCTCGGCGAGCCCGACGTGCAGGCGGATGTCCGCCTGGCGGTAGGCGGCGAAGTCCTCGAGCGTCGCCTCGAGCGTCGCCGCGACCTCGTCCAGCGCGTCGAGCTCGGCGCGCTCGGCGCGCTCGGCCGCCAGCACCGCCACGCCGAGCTCGACCGCCAGGCGCAGGTCGCACGTGTCGCGCCACTGCGCGAGCATCTGCGGCGAGGGCGGATCGGCGGGCGGCTGCGGATCTGAGACGAACGTCCCGCCGCCGCGCCCGCGCGTGGCGTACACGTGCCCGCTCTGGCTGAGCGCGGTCAGCGCCTGGCGCAGCGTCGAGCGGGCGATGCCCAGGCGCGCGCACAGCTCGCGCTCGGCGGGCAGCTGCGAGCCGGGCTCGAGCAGGCCGAGCTTGATCGCCGTGCCGAGGCGGTCGACGGTCTCCTCGAATGCCGTCTGCGAGCGCACGGGCACGAACACGGCGCTGGGGAGGGGCACCGCTGCCGCAGCCGCCTGACGCTCTCCTGCACCCGCCATCTTCCTCCCCGCTCCTATGCGATCACAGTCGCTCGAATCCGCGCACGCGCTCCCAGTCTGTCACGGCCGCGTGGAAGGTCTCGAGCTCGACGTCCGCCGCGTTGAGATAGTGCGCGACGACCTCCTCGCCGAAGGCCGCACGGGCGACGTCGCTCGCGGCGAACAGCTCGCGCGCGTGCGCCAGCGTCGCCGGCAGGTGCGGGCGCTCGTGCGCGGCGTATGCGCTGCCCTCCAGCGCCGGCTCGAGCTCGAGGTTCGCTTCGACGCCGTGCAGCCCTGAGGCGATGATCGCGCTCAGCGCCAGGTACGGGTTCAGGTCGGCTCCGCCGACGCGGTTCTCGAAGCGCAGCGACGGGCCGTGGCCGACGACGCGCAGCGAGCACGTGCGGTTGTCGTGGCCCCAGGCGACGGTCGTCGGCGCGAAGCTCGCGGCGGCGTAGCGCTTGTAGGAGTTGATGTGCGGCGCCAGCAGCAGCGTCATCTCCCGCAGGCACGCGAGCTGCCCCGCCAGGAACGAGCGGAACATCGCCTCGTCGCGCGCGAACAGCGGTCCGTCCTCGTCGGCGAGCGAGAAGTGGATGTGGCACGAGTTGCCCTCGCGCTGGTCGAACTTGGCCATGAACGTGATCGCCACGCCCTCGTCGGCCGCGATCTCCTTGGCGCCGTTCTTGTAGATCGAATGCTCGTCCGCGGTGCGCAGCGCGTCGGCGTAGTGGAAGTTGATCTCGTGCTGGCCGAAGTTGCACTCGCCCTTGGAGTCCTCCACGACCATGCCCGCCGCCACCATGCTGTTGCGGATGCGGCGGATCAGCGGCTCCACGCGCGCGGTGCCCAGCAGCGAGTAGTCGACGTTGTACAGGTTCGCCGGGCTCAGGTCGCGATAGCCCTTCTGCCACGCCTGCTCGTAGGTGTCCTGGAAGACTAGGAACTCGAGCTCGGTGCCCGCGTTCGCGCTCCAGCCGCGCTCGGCCAGGCGCGCGAGCTGGCGGCGCAGGATCTGGCGCGGGGACGCGACCACGTCGGAGCCGTCGGGCCAGGCGACGTCGGCCAGGCACACCACCGTCCCCTCCTGCCACGGAACCGGACGCAGCGTGGCGAGGTCGGGCCTCAGCACCATGTCGCCGTAGCCGCCCTCCCACGAGGACATCGCGTAGCCGTCGACCGTGCGCATGTCGACGTCCACCGCCAGCAGGTAGTTGCAGCTCTCCGCTCCGTGCTCGGCCACCTCGTCCAGGAAGTGGGTCGCCGTCAGGCGCTTGCCCTGCAGGCGCCCCTGCATGTCGGTCATCGCCAGCAGGACAGTGTCGACCCCGCCCAGCGCGACCGCCTCTTTCAATTCCTCGATCGTCACGAGCGTGAAGGTACTGCAGTCGGACCTCTAGCGTGAAGTGGGACCTGGCTGCGGGAGCGCGCCCGCAGTCAAAGCAGCTGCCTGTGCAGCGCCTCGCGAGCCTCGGAGGCGGTGGTCCGCAGCTGGTCGAGCTGCTCCTCGAGGGCCGGGTCTCGATCGTCGGCGGTGTGTTCGAGTCGCCGGCAGGCCAGGCTCAGGCGCGTCGCGCCAAGGGTCGCGCTACTGCCTTTGAGCAGGTGCGCTACGCGTATCTGCTCGGTCTCATCGCCGCGTTGGGCCGCGCCCACGATTTCAGCGACGCACTCGGGCAGCGATGCGTCGAACACCTGAACCAGGCGCTCGCGCATGCCGAGGCTGAGCGCGTCCCGGAGCTGGCGGATGGTGGCCGCGTCGAGCACCACCACGGCGTCACGCTCCTCACGCCCGGGATCGACACATGCGTCTTCGCCCTCGCCGTCAGACCGAGCGCTTGGCTCGTGGCCGCGGAGCCACTTGTTCATGGCATCCTCCAACTGCTCGGCGCGAATGGGCTTGCTCAGGTAATCGTCCATCCCCGCGGCAAGGCAGCGCTCCCGGTCGCCCGGCATCGAATGAGCGGTCAGGGCGATGATGGGCACGTGGCGGCCGCGCTCCGCCCTGCGGATGCGCCGAGTCGCCTCATATCCGTCGAGCTCGGGCATCTGGCAGTCCATGAGAATCGCTGCATAGTCGTTGGCCAGCGCCAGCTCCACAGCCTCGCGACCGTCGTGGGCGATGGCCGTGCGCAGTCCTTGCTTGATCAGCAATGCCTCGGCCACCGCGTTGTTGATCTCGTTGTCCTCGGCGATCAGGATCAGCGCAGCCTCTCGCTTTGCGAGCGTCCTTCCCTCGGTCTCGGGTTCGACACGCGACGGTGAACACGAGACCGCGTCGGCGATCGCGTCGTAAAGCTGTGATCGGCGAAGGGGCTTGGCCAGGAGCGCTGAGATCCCGAAACCGGCGAAGGCCTCGCGATCGAGCGGTGAGGAAGCGACTATCACCATGTGCAGCGCGCGCAGGGCCGGGCGTTCACGGATGTCGCGAACGAGATCGACGATGTGTGCCTGTGGCATGTCGCAGTCGAGCAGCACCAGCTCGAAGGGCGCTCCCGACCGCGACGCCCGCTCCAGCGTGGCGACCGCCGCCGTGGGCGTGCCGACGGTCTCGGTCGTGAGCCCCCAGCCCCGCAGGTAGTGCGCGAAGATCGTGCGATCGGTCCGGTCTTCGTCGACGATCAGGGCTCGCAGGCCTCGGATCTCATCACGAGCTCGAGCGGGCTCCTCGGCCGTCGCCACCCCATCCAGCTCGGCGGTGAACCAGAACACGCTGCCCCCACCTTCGCGGGGCCGCGCACCGATCTCGCCACCCATGCGATGGGCCAGCTCCCGCGAGATCGTCAACCCCAGGCCGGTGCCGCCGAATCGCCTGGTCATCGATTGGTCGGCCTGGACGAACGCCTCGAACAGCTGTGCCGCGTGGTCCCCGTCGATGCCGACTCCCGTGTCTGAGACCTCGAAGCGCACCATCCGTCCGGCGTCGCCGAATACGCGCACCAGCACCTCCCCGGACGCGGTGAACTTGATGGCGTTCGAGAGGAGATTCAGCAGGATCTGGCGCAGGCGACGCCGATCGCCGTTGACGGTCGTGGGCAGATCCGCGTCCAGCCAATGGCCAATCTTGAGATCCTTGGCGTGGGCCTGCTCGGCGAGCATCAGACATGCCTCCTGAACAGCGCCGCACAGCTCGAAGTCAGTCGGATCGAGCTCGAGATGGCCCGCTTCGATCTTCGAGAAGTCCAGGATGTCGTTGATGACGCCGAGCAGCGACTCGCTCGATGTCTCCAGGGCCGCGATGTACTCCCTCTGAACCGGATCCAGCGATGTGTCGCGCAGGAGGCTGGTCATGCCCACGACGCCGTTCAGCGGCGTGCGGATCTCGTGACTCATGTTCGCCACGAACTCCGACTTCAGCCTCGATGTCTCGAGGGCCTGGGCCAGAGCGTTCCTCTGATCGGTGATGTCGGTCGAGAAGCCGGCGATCGCAGTCACCGCGCCGTCCTTGGTTTGCACGGGGAACTTCACCGAGAGGAACGTGCGCTCGCCGTCCGGCGTGGCGATGTCCTGCTCGAAGGACATGGGAGCGCCGCTGTCGATCACCGCTTGATCGGTGGCCCTGATCTGGCTGGCCTGCTCTCGTGAGCCGATCTCGTCCTCGCCGTGGCCGAGGACCTCCTCTGCTCTCAGAGATCGAATACGTTCGAACTCGCGATTGACAAGCAGATAACGGCCGTGCGCGTCTTTGATGTAGATCACCGCGTTGGCGTTGTCCAGGATGCCCCGGAACCGTTCGTCGGTGATCCGCAGAGCCGCCAGCTCGGCATCCCTCTCACCGAACAGCATCGCGCCGCTCGCGCGCACACACGTCGATCGAGTCGATCAGAGATTCGGCGAGCACTGCAGGCGCCACGCCCTTGCGGCGGTACGCGATCGCGCCCGCCCGCATCAGCTCGCGAACGCTCGCGTCTGACTCATCGCCGGACAGAATCACGATCGCGGTGTCGGGAGCGACCTCGAGGATTCCGCGCACGGCGCGCACCCCCCCACCCTTGGGCATCACCACATCGACGATGGCGGCGTCGGGCTGACTGGTTCGGGCGAGCTCGACGGCCGCCTCGCTGTCGGCGGCGACGCCGACCACCTCGAAGGCCTCGCCAAGCGCCATGCCCAGCATGGACCGAACCACCGGGTCGTCGTCTGCGATGATCAACCGTGGACGATGATCTGCGGGGGCGGGGGAGATCATCGGCTCATCGGCTCCTTCGGCAGGTTCCAGAAAATGGATTCGCGTGATCGTGGACGTATCGGCATCCCGCGATCTGCACTTGAGCTGTCGCGACTCAAGCGGCGCGCCTGATCTGCCGAAGGGGCCTGTTCGTCGGCGATGGCGAGCGTCGTTGGGTGCGTGCGTCGCGGTCGCCGTCGGGCGACGATGGGAACGGTGCTCAGGCGGGCGCGCCGGCGGAGAGCCCGACGAGCTCGGCGCTGCGCTCCCACAGGCCCTCGGCGAGCGCTGCGTCCTGGGCCTGGGCGCTCGGCGCGAGCACCTTCTCGTCCTGGACGTACTCGCCGGTGAGCGCCGCGGCCTGCTCGGAGAGCGCCAGCCACACCAGCGAGCGCGCGCCGCGCTCCGGCGTGCGGAAGAAGGGCGCGCCGAGCGTCGTCAGGACCTTCCAGATCCCGTTCTCGTTCTTGCCGAAGCCCGTGCGCACCACGCCCGGGTGAAAGCAGTTGGCGTGCAGCTCCGGCGCGCGCCTGGCGAGCTCGCGCGTGAAGAGGATGTTGCACAGCTTCGAGGTCCCGTACACGCGCATCGCCGCGTAGCCGTGGCGCGACTGCAGGTCCTCCAGGTCCAGGCGCCCGGAGGTGTGGGCGTCGGATGCGGTGGTCACCACGCGCCCGCCGCGCAGACGCTCGCGCAGCAGGTTCGTCAGCAGGAACGGCGCCAGGTGGTTCAGCGCGAACGTGCGCTCGAAGCCCTCGGAGGTCTCCTTGCGCGAGCTGAACAGCGCCCCCGCGTTGTTGGCCAGCACGTCGATCTGCTCGTAGCGCTCGCACACCTCCTCGGCCAGCGCGCGCACGTCGGCCATCAGCGTCAGGTCGGCGACGTGCTCGTGCACCGGGGCGCCGCCGGCGGCCCTGGCTTCCCGCGCCACCGCCTGCACGCGGTCCGCGTCGCGACCGACCAGCGCCACCTCTGCGCCCTGGCGGGCCATCTCGACCGCCGCCGCCTGGCCGATGCCGCGGGTCGCCCCGGTGATCAGGACCAATGTCACCTCGAGCACTCTACAGCCGCTCAGGAGGCGGGACGCTCTACACGGACGCGGGGTACTCGCTCCTCAGCCACGCGAGGGTCGCCTGCAGGCCGGTCGCGTAGTCCACGCGCGGCTCCCAGCCGAGCGTGTCTCGCAGCTTCCGGTTGCTGAAGTCCTGGTCGCGGCCCAGCACCTGCACCGCCTGACGCGACAGCAATGGCGGCGTGCGCAGGCCTGTGGCCCTGCGCAGCAGCCGGTAGCCGTGCTCGAGCGAGAAGCCGATGCCGTTGGCGAGCGCGTAGGGCAGGCTCCAGCGGACGGGCGGGCAGCGCAGGCCCGCGGCCAGGTCGTCGGTGAACTGCCGCCAGCTGACGCGCAGGCCGTCGCTGACGTTGAAGACGTTTCCCGGTGCGGCCTCGTGGCGCAGCGCGAGCAGCGCCGCGTCGATCAGGTTCTCGACATAACACAGGCCGGCGAGCGGACGACCGCCGTCGATCAGCAGCATGTGGCGGCCCTGGATCGCGCGCGCGATCTCGCCGACGACGTCCCTGGAGCCGGGTCCGTAGACGGTCGCGGGGCGCAGGATGACGGCGTCCAGCGCGGACGCCGCCTGCACGCGACGGACCTCCGCCTCGGCCTGGCGCTTGCTCTGCGCGTACCAGTTGCCAAAGCGCGACGCGGCATGGGACTCCTCGATCTCCGCGCCGCCGGGATGGCCGTACACGTCGGTGGTGCTGAAGTGGACGAAGCGCCGCACCGATGCGTCGGCGGCCGCCGCCAGCAGCTCGCGCGTGCCGGTGACGTTGACACGCGCGATCTCCTGCGTGGTGGCCCAGTCGGACACGAGCGCGCCGCAGTGCAGCACGTGGCTTGCGCCTCGCACGGCGCGCGCGAGCGAGTCCGCGTCGGTGAGGTCGCCGACGGCGAGCTCGACGTCGAGCCGCTCGAGCTGCTCGGTGTCGCTGCTCGCGCGCACGAGGCAGCGCACCCGCCGGCCCTCGTGCGCCAGGCGCGCCGCCAGGCGCCCGCCGATGAAGCCGCTCGCGCCGGTGATGAGGCACAGCTCGCCGCGCGCGCGATCGGTGGGGCCTTGGCCGAGCGGAGGGGAGCCTTGGCCGAGCGGCGCCTGCGCGCTCACGGGAGCTTCGCGCGGGCGCGGCGGCGCAGCGTCGTGGTGGCGATGTCGCGCACGACCGCGAGGTTCCTGCTCGTGCTGCCGTGGCACTCGGCGAGCACGGCGTCGAGCGCGCCGAGGAACTCGCGCGCCTCCTGCTCGGAGATCGTCAGCGGCGGCAGCAGCTTGATCACGTCGTTCTTGCCGGCCGCCATCGTGATCACGCCGTGGTCGCGGTGCAGCGGGATCACGATCAGCTGCGGGAACAGCCCCTCGCTGGCCATGTGGATCAGGTTCCAGCTCAGGCGCGCCATGCGGCTGCTCGGCGCGCCCAGCTCGATCCCGATCATCAGCCCGCTGGCGCGGACCTCCCTGATCATCTCGTAGCGCTGGCGCAGCTCGGCGAGCCCGTCGCACAGCACGGCGCTCATGCGCGCGGCGTGCTCGACGAGGCCGTCGCGCTCGATGATGCGCAGCGCCGCGAGCCCGGCGGCCATCGACAGGCGATTGCGCCCGAACGTCGACTGGTGCACGTAGGAGCGCTCGAGCGTGCCCACGGCGCGCTGGTAGATCTCGCGGCGGGTGACCATCGCGGCGACGGGCATGTAGCCGCCGCTGAGCGCCTTGCCGACGAGCACGAAGTCCGGTGCGAGCTCCCACTGCTCGAGCGCGAACCAGTGGCCGGTGCGGCCGAGCCCGGTCTGGATCTCATCGACGACGAACATCGTGCCGTGGCGCCGGCAGAGCTCCTGCGCGCCTCGCAGGTAGCCGTCGGGCGCCAGCGTGACCATGCGCCCCTGCACGGGCTCGACGATGAAGGCGGCGACGTCCTTGGCGCGCAGCTCCGCCTCCAGGCGCGCGAGGTCGCCGAATGGAACGCTCGCGCAGCCGGGCAGCAGCGGGCCGAAGCCCTCCTTGAAGAACTCGTCGCCGACGAGCGACAGCGGCCCGAGCGTGACGCCATGGAAGCTGCTCTCGCAAGAGACCAGTCGCGGCCGCCCGGTGGCGGCGCGCGCGAACTTCATCGCCGAGTCGACCGCCTCGGCGCCCGTGCTGGCGAAGAACACCGCGTCGAGGCCCTGCGGCAGGCGCCGCGAGAGCTCCTCGGCGAGCATGCCGGCCAGCGGCGAGTAGTGGATCTGCACGCCGTCGACGAGGTCCGCCGCGAGCGTCGCCTGCAGCACCTCGCGCACGTCGGGGTGGTTGTGGCCGAGGCTCGCGAAGCCCTCGCCGCTGTGGAAGTCGAGGTACGCGCGGCCGTCCGCGTCGTACAGGTAGGACCCCCGCGCGGTCACGTACCGGCTGTCGAAGCCGAGGATGCCGAGCACGTCGACGAGCGAGGGGTCGAGGTGGCGCGTGGCGAGCTCCAGCGTCTCGTTCGCGCGGGCCGTCGCGTCGGCGACGACGCCGAGGGAGTCGAGGGCGGCCATTACCTAGGAGATCGCTTTGATCTCGAGCCCGCCGCCTTCCCCGAAGGCGCCCGTCATCGTCAGGCCCGCCTGTTCTTCGCCGCCCGCCGCGAGCAGGCCGAGGACGGCTTTCGGGAGGCCTTCGAAAGCTTCGGGTTTCTGTCTGCCCCTGGAGGCCCTGAACTTCACGGTGAAGTACCCGTCCGGCTTGTCGATCCTGGTGAGTGGCGCGATGACGGAGCCCGCAAGCGAGACTTCGGTCTCGGCGCAGGCGAAGTTGGCGAGGTCCGACCCCGCAGCCGGCTGCAGCTCCCAGCCGACGGACGGCCTGGCTGCATCCCTGATGAATCCCAGGCGGCCTTCGAGCGGGTGGGTGCGGACTTCGCCGGCGCTCGCGCCCGCGCTCTGGCATTGCCCCCCGAGCGCGGGCGCTTCGCATTCTTTGAACGCGATCGTCTCCGCGGCGGTCTGCGAGCCGGTGTATTCGCCGGCGAGAACCGCCAGCTTGCACGTCACCGACGTCCTGCCGACGGTTTCGATCTTCACGGGGCCCGTGGTCCCGCCGCCGGAGTCGTTGTTCCCGGCAGGCCATGGATGCCATTCGAAGCGGCCGGTGTCCTGTCCTGCGCTCACCTTCGTGCACGCTTCGTTGTCGTATCGGGCCGACGCGGAGCTCCTGTATTCGCAGCGGCCGAGTTCGGGGAGGGCCGGGGACGCGGTCTCGAAAAGCTGGTCGGTCCCGTAGCTGGTCCCGCCCGCGTTGGTGGCGAGGATCCGGAAGTGGTAGGCGGTGCTCGGCTGCAGGCCCGTCACCGGCGCCGACACGGCCACCGGGCTGGTGCCCGATCCGGGCAGCGCCGAGCAGGCCACGCTGGTCCCGTAGGAGGCGGAGGTGCCGTATTCGAAGTGGCAGTCGCTCACAGCACCGCCATTGGGGTCGACGGTCGCGTTCAGCGTCGCGGTGATCTGACCCAGCGACGAGACCGATGCTCCCGCCACCGTGGGGGCTTCGACGAACGTGAAGCTCGCCGCGCTCGTGGCCGTGCCCTGCGGGGTCGTCACCGAGATCGGCCCGGAGCTCGCGCCGGGGGGCACGGTGGCCGTGATCTGCGTCGGCGATTCGACGGTGTAGCCGCTCGCGTCGGCGCCGTCGAAGCTGACCGCGCTGGCGCCGGAGAGGTTCGTGCCCGTGATCGTGATCGAGGCGCCGACTGGGCCCGAAGTCGGCGAAAAGCCTTCGATCGTGGGTGTCGAGGACATGGAGAGGTCGAATTCGTAGCCGATCACGTCATCTGGATAGAGGCCGTTCGCGATGTTCGCCGCCGAGATGGGCGCGTCGATGATGGTGGCGCCTTCGGAGATCGCGAACATGCGCCATGCGAGCGGGCCGGTGATGCCGAGCGCGTCGGAGGGGAAGCCGGACGTGGCGAAGAGACGCTCGGGGGTGGTGCCGGGAGACGCCCAGCCACCTGCCGGGCGTTCGAACACGTACACCGAGCCCTGGCGACTGTCGAAGCCGACTGTGTCGGTGGCGCCGCAGACGATGCGCGCACCGCCGGCCGCGATCGCCGGGCAGTCGAAGCCGGCCCCGCCTTCCGGCGCCGGCGCCGTCAGGCGGCCTGCCGGCTGCCATCCCCCGGGGCCGTGTTCGTAGACCCACACCGCGCCCGCATAGCTCGGCAGGCCGGTGCCGGCCAGGCCCGTCGCGATCGCCGCGGTCGAGCCGTCGCTCGAGATCGCGATCACGTTGCCGAACTCGTTCTGGTTCTGGGCTTCGGGCGATTCGAGCGTCTGCGAGAGCGACCAGCCGGAGCCCGAGCGGGTGTAGGCGAAGACCCGCCCGCTCGCGAAGAAGCCGTTCGTTTCGCAGTCGGACTCGCCCGCCAGCAGCATTTCGCCGTCACCGGAGAGCGCGAGTTTGCGCGGGCCGACGGTTTCGGTGCAACCGGAGCCTTCGGGCAGGACGATCTGCTGTTCGAGCGCCCATCCCGATGCTTCTCGCGCAAACACCTCGACGCGCCCGTCGCTCGCCACCGCGACGCGATCGCCATCGTCGGAGATCGCGCCTTCGATGCCGAAGTACCTGCATCCTTCCCACGTTTTCGAGCCGGTCGCGCCGATCCCGGGCGGGAAGAAGCGTGGCTTCGAGGCTCCATCCGCTGGGGCCGTGACGGTAGACGAAGGCGGCGCACGTATAACGCAATCCGAGTTCGGCCGTGTAGATCGAGTTCATGTCCTCGGAGACGAGCAGCGTCGACCCGTCCGCCGAGAGCTTGGTCACAGAGCCGAACCCGGCGCAGTTGACCCAGCGCGGCACGTTGCCGCTGCCGACGAGGGGGGCGGTGAGCTCGCCTTCGGAGATCCAGTTGGAGCCCGACTCGCGTTCGAGGAAGACGCCGCCGGTGTTGCTTGTGGCGTAGGTGCAGGCGCCGCTCGGCGGGTTGTAGATCGTCTTGGCGCGGACTTCGTCGTCGGTGGACAGCGAGACGCCGTAGAACGAGCTCCCAAAGCTCGACCCGGGGGCGAGCGGTTCGCGTTCGCCGGGCGCCGCGAGCGTCCGCTCGGCCCAGCCGTCCGGGGTGCCGGAGCCGCGGAAGACCGCCGTCGCGGCCGCTCCCGTGGTCAGGGAGAACGTGCACGGGCCCGTGCCGGCGCAGGGTCCCCGCCAGCCCGCGAACGTCGAGCCGGGGGCAGGGGTGGCGGTCAGCGTGACCTGCGTCCCGCGCGGGAACGACGCGCTGCACGAGCTGGCGCATTCGATGCCGGCCGGCGAGGAGTCGATCGTCCCCGAGCCGGTGCCGCTGCCCCTCACGGTCAGCTCGGGCGCCGGCGCGGGCGCGGACAGCGACAGCGCGCCGTCGGGCGTGCCGTTGCCGGTGGGCCCGTCGTAGCCACCGCCGGCGGTGCACAGGTATTCCTCGGCGCAGCTGCCGTCGGCTCCGGAGAGGATGTCGAACAGCGACCCGGGGCTCTGGTAGAAGGCGGCTGCGCCGAGGGAGCGCTCCGCGCTTTCCGACAGCGCCTCGACGGCGGCCACGATCGGCGTCGCCGCGCTCGTCCCGTCGACCGTGATCCACGCAGGCAATCCGACTATGCCGGTGGCGTGTGTCGTGTCATAGACGGACAGGTCTTCGGCCACGGCGGCGACGTCGTTGGTGGCGCGATGCGCGCACCCGCCGTCCGTCTGAAAGGAGGGCTTGGGCTCATACCCGCTGCACCCGCTGCCCGAGCGCGACCACACGCTCTCCGACCAGCCGCGCGCGTTCGCCGCGGGGGCCAGCACGGTGCCGCCGACCGCGATCACGTCCGGCGAGGCCGCCGGATAGGCGGGCACGTCGTCGCCGAGTTCACGGTTGTCATAGCCCCAGTCGCCGCTGGCGGCCGTGATCGGGATGCCGGGGTGCTCGAAGTCGGCATCGAGCGAGGTCTCTTCGCCGAACTCGGGGCTTGCCCAGCTGTTGCTGATCTCGGTGGCGCCGAGGGTCGCCGCCTCGTTCTCGGCAGTCGTCAGGTTGGAGAAGCTGCTCGAGCTCGCCTCGACCAGCAGGATGTGGCAGTTGGGGCACACCGCCGAGACCATGTCGAGGTCCAGCGACTCCTCCAGGTCCCAGTCTCCGTCTTCCGCCGTGGGACGTGGCGGATAGCTCGTGCCGCCGGTCTGGTTGACCTTCTGGAAGCAGCCCGATGCGGACGTGCACGGCGGCAGGCCGTAGTCCGAGCGGTAGGTGGCGAGGTCGGATTCGGCCGTCGGGTCGTCGTAGGCGTCGACCAGGGCGACCGTCTGGCCAGCGCCGGCGGTCGACGAGGGCAGCTTGTAGGCAGACTGCAGTTCGGCGGGCGTCAGGCCGCTGCCCTCGATGCCGCCGCTGGCCGGGGAGGAGGGCAGCGCGAGCGAGAACGGCTTCGCCGCCGGCGGCACGACCACCGACTGGCAGGCCGCGTGGCGCCTCGCGGGAGCAGGGCACGCCGCATACGGCTGCGTCGTGGACGGGGACGTCGACAACGGCGGCGCCGACAGGCCGGGCGTGCGCGCGAGCGCGACGGGCCCGCGTGCGAGCGCGGCCGGCGGCTGCGCGAACGCGACGGGTGACGGGAGCCAGCCGGCGATGGCGGTGGCGACGACTGTCAGGCGAAGCGCCCGCGCGAGCACACGGCTGCGGCTACTGACGGCGGGCATCGCGATCTGCTCCCGGCGGGTCACTTGCGTGCGTGTTCAGCTCACATCGGTCCCCGGGCGCACGCCGGCCATCGTACCGGCCCGGGGTGCGGAAGCGAGGAGCTCCGTCTAGCGCTTCCTGCGCGCGGGGCGGGGCGCCTTGACCGCCTTCAGGCTCGCCGTGCCGGGACGCCCGCCAAGCATGTCCCTGCCTCCGACGGCGGTGACCGTTGCGGTGAAGCTCTCGAACCCGAGCGCGTTGGGGATCAGCACGCTGTGAGCGGGGGACCTGAGGACGTGCGTTTCCAGGCGTCCGTCGCTGCCTCGGACCGCAATGCGATAGCTGCGCGCGCCGGGGACTGCCCTCCAGGTGACGAGCGCAGTGCTCCTGCGCCGAACGATCCGCACCTTCGGCGCGCCGGGCTTGAAGGGGCCGGGCGCGGTGTAGCTGCCGACTGGCAGCTCGCGCACCTCCACGCCTTCGCCGTTGAGCAGGTAGGCGAAGATCGTGCGTCCGCGCGACAGGGCTTCCGCGGGGGCGAAGCGCAACGTCCCGCGGGCGCTCTTGACCGTGCCGAGGACATGCGTGCTGTCGCGACCGCGTTCGACGAAGCGCACCGCGCTGCCGGCGACGTAGTGGGCGATCTTGTATTCGAGCGCGTAGTCGCCGCTGCGCGTGTGATGGACGTGCACGTGCACGCTCGCGGGCGCCACGTCTTCGGCCCTTTCGAGCTTGCTGAGCGGACCGGAGCCGGGAAGCGTCTGAACGGTCCAGACGCCGCCCTTCGGATGCTTGAGCAGGACGAGCAGCTGATCGGGGTTCGGGGCGAGCGCAGCGATGAACTGGCCCGGCGCGCTCGCTACCTGCTTGGGGGCCGACGGGGTGGTGTAGGTCTGACCCGCAGGACCGGTGATGCGGACGACGGGGCTGCCGGAGGAGGCGCTGATGCGCAGCTCCTGGCCTTCCGTGCCTTCGGGGAGGTTGAAGGTCTCGCTTTCGCCGCTCGCCGCTGCCGTCGCATGGCGTCCCGGTTGCGCAGCGGCGAGCAGGTTGCCGGGCCGCGGCGGGAAGCGCAGCGATTCTTCTTTCACGAAGCCGCCGCTGTGCTTGGTGGCGGGCTGCTGTTTGAATTCTTTGAGCTGATCGGAGCAGTTGCTGACGGCAAAGAACCCGCCCCCGACGCCGCTGTCGCTGAACTGATAGTGCCCCTGGATCCCGAAGCCGTTGGCCGCGACGCAGCCGGCGACGTAGTTGTTGTTGACCAGAACGAGGCCTTCCAGTTCGATGATCCAGATCTTCACGTACGCTTCGCCCTGCACCTGCCAGAGGGCTTCCGGCTTGTGGTTGGTTTCATCCCAGAAGCTGACGCCGCCGCGGACTTCCACGACCGGTTCTTTGGATCCGAACGGAAGGCTCAGCTGAACCTTGAGCGCGGCGTCGACGTAGCCGTCCGAGTAGATGTCGCCGGCGAGCGAGGCGATCTTGTTTTCCTTGAACAGTAGCCTGCCTTCGCCGCCGAAATAGCCGAGTTCGGGGGGATGTTCGTTGGCTTCCCGATACCTGAATTCCAGTTCGAGCTCGAGCACTTCCGCGATGCTCGCGCCCAGGCTGCCGCCGAATTCGACCGGTTCCACGGCGAGCGTGGCGCCGATCTCGTTCAGGAAGACGCCGGCATAGATCGGCACGCCGGGTTTGATTTTGAGGCTCATCGCAGCCGAGTGGAAGTTGCCTTTCCTGAAGGCCATTTCGGCTTTGAGCTGGGCGACTTCTTCCCCGAAGGTGATCGTGCCCTTCGCCTGCCAGGTGTCGGCCTTCGACGCTTCTTCGTAGGAGGGAAAGTAGTATTCGAACGAGGCTCCCTTGATCTTGAAGATCGGCTTCAGCGCCGCTTCGCCGATTTCGAACTTGAGCGACTGGAGTTCGATTCCGCTTTCGTTGTTGACCTTGATTTCCAGCGCGCCGGTCGCTTCGAGGTTGACTTCCTTGAGGTTCAGTCCCACCTGGACGTAGAGCAGCGTCTGGCCCGTGTTCGTCAGATACACGTCGACCAGGCCGGTGATCGGGAAGTTGCCGGGGATTTCGGCGCACGCGCTGTGCCCGGCGGGCGGCGGGCAGCAGCCGGCCTTCTTGGTTTCGCCGGCCTTGCAGGCCTTGCCGACGCCGAAGACGAAGACGAGCGTCTTCGACGGTTTCGCGCCGCCGCCGGTCGGCGTGCTGCCGCCGCCCGAGCCGCCCCCGCCGCCCGAGCCGCCGCCACCGCTGGCGATGCGGGCGGCCGGCGCGTTGAAGTCGTGGAAAACGCCTTCGAATTTCGGGGGAGCGACGGCGTGGACTTCCAGGGCGATCGGTTCGGCTTCGAGGTCCCGTTCGCCGAGCACCATGGTGCCCAGCGGCGTGTTCTCGAGCTCGATGTAGACCTGGGCGCCGGAGAGCTCCGTCTCGCTGCCGCCCCCGAGGGCGATGCCGCGGACGGTCTTGATCTTGAGGAAGCCGCTCTTCGGCACGATCAGCGTGCCGTTCATCGCGAGGTCGCCCTCGATCACGTAGCCTTCGCCGAGCTTCTGGATGCATTCCGCCAGCAGGCGAGCGTCTCCGATTTCGAGCGTCGGCTGGCATTCGCCTTCCCCGCCGTCGGGGATGTGGGCCTTCACCGTCTGCTGGAGCGTCATGCTGAAGCGCGTGGTCGCTTTTTCGTGGTTCGAGTTGGTCACGATCATCGTGACGGTGTGCAGCCCGGGCCCAAAGGTGACGTGCGCTTCGGGGTCGGTGCCGGTGCTCGTTTCTTCCCGTTCGCCCCCGCGGAAGTTCCAGCCGTAGGAGACGATGTGCCCGCTGCCGGGGGTCGAGCCGGCGCCGCTCAGCGTGACCAGCGCCCCCGCCTGGGGGTTGGGCGTGGTCAGTGCGAGCGTCGCCGTCGGAGGAGTCGGGCCAGGTGGCGGAGGGGTGGGAGTGGCCGTCGTCGTGGTCGGGGGCGCTTCGAAGCCCAGGTTGTCGATCGCGACTTTCTGTGAGGTGACTTTCCCTGTGGCGATTGCGAAGTAGCTGATGTCCCCTTCGCCGCTCAGCGTCGCTGTGATGCTCTGCCACGCGCCGCTCGTCGCTTCGCCGTGTCCTTCGGCGACCACCTTCCCCGCGCTGCTGTATCCGACGAGGCTCACGGCGACGTTCGGCGCGGAGGTCAGGTCGCGGACCTCGACTGACAGCGAGCCGCGCGCGGGGGCGGTCAGGGCGCCGAACGTGCCCTGCGTGTTGAATGCGGCGATGCACGTCGCCAGCGCGGCGTAGTTCGGGGGCGATGCCGCGGGCGTGGCCGTTTCCCGTTCGACCGTCGGCATGCCGCAGTTGCCGGCGACCGAGGCCTGCCCGAATTCTTCTGCCTTGCCGAGCTTCATGCCTTCGGCTTCCCATTGATTGCCGACCACGGTGCCGGCGGGCACTTCCCCGCCGCCAGGGAAGTGGTCGAAGCCGATGACGGTTTCCGTCGCGAGGGCCGGCGCAGCGGACAGCAGCAGGGCGAGCAGCACCATTGCTCCAAGGGCCAGCAGACCACCCCCCTTACCCGTCATGCGGCGACGCTATATCGCAGCGTCGCCCAGTGTCAAGGGGATGGACGAATGGTTCAACCAGCGTCCGAGTGAGCGCGACTGCCACCCTGCCGCAAGCAGCGCTGCATGGTGAACACGTTCTGGCATGCGGAGATCGCGACGTGGCCTTGCCGCGTCGGCGCTAAAGCGCGTACGCCCCGAATCGCTCGATGGCGACAAACACGGCGAGCGCGAAGATGACGACGTTCAGGGGCACATGCGAATTTTCGCCGCGGCGTATCAGCGTCGCCGCGGCGGCGATCATCGTGAGCGCTTGGCCGCACGCGGCGATCGGCGAGAGCGCCGGCAGGATCTTCAGGGCGCCCGGCAGCACGACTCCGATGGCGCTGAGCAGCTCCAGCGTCCCGATGGCCTTCACCTGGCCGTCGGTGAAGTCCTCCACGTACGGTGTTTTGTCTTTCAGCGCGGCGCGGGTGTTGGTGAGCTTCAGCAGGCCGGCGGCGAGGAATACGGCCGCCAGGATGCCCTGCGCGACCCAGATGATCGTGTTCATTTCTCGGCAGCTCCTTGATCTGCGCTCATTCCGCGCGCACGTGGTTGGTGAGGGTGCCCAGGCGGTCGACCTCGACTTCGACTGTGTCGCCAGCGCGCAGGAATATGCCCTGGGGGCCGCCCACGCCGGCGGGCGTGCCCGTGGCGATGATGTCGCCTGGGAGGAGTGTCATCGTCCTGGAGAGCCAGGCGACGGCGGCGGCGACCGAGAAGATGAGGTTGGACGTGTTGCCCTCCTGGACCTGCTTGCCGTTGATCCGCGTGCGCAGGCCGAGAGCCCCGAGGTCGCCGGCCTCGTCGAGGGTGACGAGCGCGGGCCCGCACGGCGCGAACGTGTCGATCGCCTTGCCGCTCGTCCACAGCGGGTTCTGCAGCTGCAGGTCGCGGGCGCTGACGTCGTTGAACGGCATCGCTCCGGCGATGTGCGAGAGCGCCTGATCTGCCTCGACGCGGTGCGTGCGACGCCCGATCACCACGGCGAGCTCGGCCTCGTAGTCGACGTAGTCGGGGTGGGCCGCGGGTAGCACGATCTCCTCGCCGCTGCCGATCAGGGAGTTGGCGAACTTGGCGAACCACAGCGGCGCCGCCGGTGGCTCCTGGCCGGTCTCGGCCGCGTGGTCGCTGTAGTTCAGGCCGAGGCAGATGATCTTCTCGGGGTCCGGAACCGGCGCCAGCAGGCGCACGCTCTCAAGCGCCAGCCGTTCGTCGCTAACCGCGGCGCGCTCGCCCAGCGCGCGCAGGCCGGCGGGGTCGAGGCGCTCGAGCAGGCCGCGCACCGATCGCGCGGGCGCGTCCAGCGCGGACGCCGGGACTATCTGATCCTCGACGAGCACGCCGGCCTCGGCGCCGGCGCCGCTGTCGTAGGTGACCAGGCGCATCGCCCTCAGCCCTCGGTGGGGATCTCGATGGGCGGCTGCGCGGGCGCGAGCTCGTCGGCCATCGCCCGGCGGTGGATCTCGGGGAACGGCTCCCCGGCAGCCGCCGCGGCAGCCACCTTCTCGGCGTCGACGAAGTGCCCGATCGGGTTGGCGTGGAACTCCTCGCTGGTTCGCATCCAATGCTTGGACGCTGTCCAGTCGCCGAAGTTGTCGCACTGCAGCTCGACGTGGTTGCCGTCGGGGTCCCTGTAGTAGTAGGAGAACGTCATTCCGTGGTCGATGCAGATGGCCGGCGTGATCCCCGCCTCGCGCAGCCGCAGGTAGTTCGAGTTGAGCTCCTCGAAGCTCTCGAACTCGAAGGCGCTGTGATGCATGCCGGTGCGGGTGTCCTTGTCCGGATCGTCCGCGAAGCCGGGGAAGGCGAGCAGCGCCACTCGGTGGTTGGCGCCGTCATTGCTCAGCCAGGCTCCCGTTGCGTCCTGGAAGACGACCTCGGTGCCGACGACCGTGCCGTACCAGTCGATCATCTCCTGCAAGCGTGTGGTCTTCAGGTTGAAGTGGTGGAACTTCGGGTGGACCGCGGCGGTATCGGACATCGGTGGCTCCTTGTGGTCAGGCGGGGGTCGGGAGGGGCAGCTGGTCGCGCAGGTCGTCGATCAGCGCGGGCAGATCGGTGGCGTCGGTGGCGCTGCCGAAGACGTAGAAGTCGGGGCGCACGAGCACCGCGTGCGCCCCGTGCTCGCGCAGCCAGCCCGTGAGGCGCCCGTCGGCGTCGCGCCGGCCGCAGCCGGCGCCGGGGTCGAGCGAGACGACGTGGGTCCCGAGAGCGTCCAGCAGCGCGCGGTCGCGTTCGTCGAGCTCCTGCAGCGGGTCGCCGGTGGCGGCGACCAGGGCGAACCCGCCGCCGGTCACCTCATCGAACAGCACGTCACCTGACGGCGTCGCGACGAGACCCTGCACGGACAGGTGGCCGGCCAGTGGCCCAGGCGCGCCGTCGGCGTCGCGCCGCAGCAGCCCCCCGGTGAGCGGCGCGAGCGCGGGCGCAGGCGGAGCTCCAGCGGCGCGCAGCGCGGCGTCGCGCTCGGCCGCGAGGGCGGCGTCGAGCTGGCACAGCACCCGCCCGAGCTCGACGGCCAGGGTGATGACCCACTCGTTCTGCGGCTGGCGCTCCGCCTCGACGGTGTCGAGCAGCGCCTCGCCGGCGACATCTCTCAGCACGAGGTCGAGCTTCCAGGCGACGTTGGCCGCGTCCCGCAGCCCCGAGCACAGGCCCTGACCCAGGAACGGTGGCGTGAGGTGCGCGGCGTCGCCCACCAGCAGCGCGCGGCCGTCGCGCATCCGCTCGGCGAGCATCGAGCGGAACTCATAGACGGCATGGCGGATCAGTGTTCCGTCGGCGGGCGTGAACCACGGCGCCAGCAGCTCCCACGCGCAGGCAGGATTCTCGAAGTCGGCGGGGTTCTCGCCGGGGAGCAGCATGAACTCGAAGCGCCGGTGGCGGGTGCCGCTGCGAATGTGGGTGGTGGGGCGCGCCGGATCGCACCACTGGCAGGCCGGGGGCAGGTCGAGCGCGTCCATGTCGTGCGGCTCGAGATCGACCACGAGCCAGCGCTCCCGAAAGCCGAGATCGCGGCGGGCTATCCCGCGCGTCTCACGGACGAAGGAATTCGCGCCGTCCGCGCCGATCACCCAGCGGGCGCGGATCGTCCGGGCCTCGCGAGCCGCGGTCCCCTCAGGACGCTCCCTGCTCACACGGCGCATGCTCAGCAGCGCGTGGTCGGGCTCGACGGTCAGGGCCTCGGCGACCCACCCGCGCTGCACCGTGACGGACGGCTGCTCGCTGGCGCGGCGCTCCAGCGCCCGCTCCAGCGCCGGCTGGAAGAACATGTAGTCGGGCTCCCAGCCCGACGCGGAGGGTACGGGCGACTCGAGCGTCATCAGCGGCTCCCCGTCGGCGCCGTACCAGTGGTAGTCGTGGACTGCCAGCAGCTCGCCGGCCAGCTCATCCGCCACCTCGAGGCCCTGCAGCAGGCGCATGATCTCGTGGTCGAGGTGAACGGCGCGTGGCATCCGGTAGATCTCGGCGAACCGCTCGACGGCCAGCACCGAGTGTCCGGCACGGCCCAACAGCGCCGCGAGCGCCTGCCCGACCGGGCCGAACCCGACGATCGCGACGTCGACGTCGATGTCGTGGGAGGAGGGGCGCATACGCGGGTCAGGTCTGAGCGACCACGGCGATCGGCGTGGCGAGGATCTGGCCGAGCGCGGAGGCGAGCTCCTCCAGCGGGTCGCCGCCGGCGCCGACGCAGCGCCAGGCCACGTAGCGGTCGGGGCGCACGAGGATCGCCCCGTCGGGGCCGATCCCGCGGTGACGTAGCCAGGTGCAGCGGGCGTCGAACAGGTCGCCGTCGAGGTGGCCGATGCGCAGCGCGTCGAGCGGCAGGCCCGTGGCGGCCGCCAGCTCGCGTGCCGCCTCGCACCAGCTCTCGCCCTGCTCGCCGGCGATCAGCAGGAAGCGCCCGGGACCGACGAGGTCCTTGATCGGTCGTCGCTGTCCGTCCTCGTCGTCGATCCAGGCATGGGGGAGGGGTGCGCCCGGTCGCGTGGATGGCTCGTAGATGCGCACCGGATCGACCGGGTTGGGCAGCGGGCTGCCGTCGTCGACGATCGCCGCGGACTGATAGCGGTACCCCAGCTCGACGTTCAGCTCGCTGAACTCCATCGACTGCGCGCGCATGTGGCGCAGCAGCGTCGAGCGGTGCTCGGCGTCCTGCGGCAGGCCGCTCCAGATCCTGCGCAGAGCGGCGAGGTTCTGCTCCTCCGCCTGCTCGGGAGAGACGCCGCTCGCGGCGGTGATCGTCACATGGTTGATCGCGTTCTCCAGCGAACGCTGGGCGTTCTGCTCGTCGGAGGAGCGCCGCTCGGGCGCATAGGTGTCGAGCAGCGCCGGGGCCGCATGTCCCTCCAGCACCGCCGCGAGCTTCCAGCACAGGTTGCCTGCGTCGTGGATCACGCTCGTCAACCCGAGGCCGCCGGTTGGCGGATGCCTGTGGGCGGCGTCGCCGACCAGGTGCACGCGGCCGACGCTGAACGAGGAGGCCATCACCGCGTCCACCGACCAGCGGGTCATCTTGTGGAGCTTCATCGGGTGATCGCCGATTCCCATCGCGCGGCGAACATCCGCCTCGACCTGCTCGTCCGACTGCGCGCGGGGGTCGTCGACCGGGTAGTTCAGGTGGATCACCCACTCCTCCGAGTCCGGGCCCCAGCGCTCCGGGCCCATCGGCACCATCACCACGCCGACGCCGCTCTGCGGCGAGAGGATCCAGCGGATCAGCACGTCGGGGTCGCGCGCCCACTGTGAGAAGTCGGCGCTGACGTGCAGCGTCGCGGCCTGCACCACCACGCCGAGCCCCACGTACTCCACGCCGATCTCCCGCGCGACGAGGCGGCCCCCGTCGGCCCCGATCAGGTACTGCGAGCGGATCGAGTAGTCGCGTCCAGCGTCGTGGTCGCGGACGTGGGCGGTGACGCCCTCGCCGTCCTGCTCGAGCCGCAGCAGCTCGTGGTGGAAGCGGATGCGCCCGGGTGAGAGCTCTTCGGCGCGCCTCCGCAGGATCGGCTCGAGCCGGATCTGCGGGAGGTTCTGCTGGACCCACGGGCTCGCGGCGCGCCAGCTCTCATCGGCGCCGCCCGCACCCCAGCACTCCAGCCGCGCGAGGCGCCGCCCGTACGCCTCGCTCGGCCCGGCGAAGCCGGCGTAGAAGGCCGTGGCAGCCATGTTCTGCGCGGGCGTGCCGCGGCGGGCGATCTCCGCGGCTGCCCCGACATCCTCGAGAATCTCCATCGCTCGCTGGTTGAGGACGTGCGCCTTCGGCAGGTCGGACGTCTGGGCGCGGGCATTGATCAGCAGGTGCTCGACACCCATCCGGGCAAGGAGCATCGAGGCGGTGAGCCCCGCGCCGCCACCGCCAACGACAAGCACCGGCACTTCCTCGGTCATCTCATCTCCTCCCCGACCCTCGACATTCGTGGCGCCATCGTAGCAGAAAGTGAATATAGATTCAATCCTGATGATACATTCAGATCATGCCTATGCTGGAGAATGGGCGGATGCCAGCGAGCCAGCGCCACGACGCACCCCGCGCGGGGACTCGTGTGCAGCAGCGCAAGGCACGCACGCGGGCGGGCCTGCTCGCCGCGGCGCGGCAGCTGTTTGCCGCCCACGGGTTGGAGCACACGACGATCGCGCAGATCGCCGAGCACGCGGACATCGCGATCGGGTCGTTCTACAACTACTTCCGCACCAAGGAGGAGCTGCTCGACGCGCTGCTCGAAGAGGAGCTGGCCCAGCAGCTCGCGCTCTTGGAGCTGCGCCAGGCTCACGTGGAGGACCCGGCCGAGAAGATCAGCATCGCCCACCGCCACCTCGTGCGCGCGGCTCAGAGCGACGCGGACTGGGCGTGGCTGCTCGTCCGGCTGGAGATTCCCTTCCGCGCCGCGTGGCCGGTGCTCGGGCAGTCGGCGCGCAGCGATCTCGATGCCGCGATCGAGGCCGGCCGCTTCCAGGTCATCGACCCCGAGCTGGCTCTGAACGCGAGCGGCGGCGCGTTGTTCGCGGTCATCCACGCCCAGCTCGTGGGAGAACGCAGCGAGCAGGCGGACGTGCTGCATGCCGAGGGCGTGCTGCGCAGCTTCGGCCTCGACCGCAGCGAGGCCGCCGAGATCGCGCGCCGGCCTCTCCCCGAGCCGACGCAGCCCGCAGAGGAGCTGCAGCCCGAGTGACAACGGACCCTCAGCACAGCGCGGCGCCGACCTGGGTGGTCGACTTCGCCGATGGCTCGCGCGAGATGCGCGAGCTGCTCGGTGGCAAGGGCGCCAACGTGGCGGAGATGACGCGCGTGCTAGGAGCGGAGCTCGTGCCGGCCGGCTTCACGATCACGACGACGGCCTGCGTCGCCTACATGCAGGCCGAAGGGTCGCTCCCGGTTGGCCTGGACGAGCAGGTCTCCGGCGCGCTCGAGCGGCTGCAGGCACGCGCCGGCAAGCGTCTGGGGGACCCGCAGGATCCGCTGCTGGTGTCCGTTCGCTCGGGCGCCCGCGAGTCGATGCCGGGGATGCTCGACACGGTGCTGAACCTCGGCTTGAACGACCACACGGTGACGGGCCTTGCTCGGCGCTCGGGCAGCGAACGTTTCGCATGGGACTCCTACCGGCGCTTCGTGCAGATGTTCGGCAACGTCGTGCTGGGTATCCCCGGCGAGCGCTTCGAGGACGCGATCGCCTCGATCAAGGCCGAGCGCGGAGTCTCGCTGGACACCGAGCTCGACGCCGCTGCGCTGCGCGAGCTGACGCGCGAGTTCCAGAGCTTCTATGAGTTCCCGCCCGATCCCCGCGAGCAGCTCGAGCGGGCGATTCGGGCGGTGTTCGACTCCTGGCAGGGCGAGCGTGCGGTCGTGTACCGGCGGATCAACCGCATCCCCGACGATTGGGGGACGGCTGTGAACGTGCAGCAGATGGTGTTCGGCAACCTCGGCGAGAGCAGCGGCAGCGGCGTCGCGTTCTCCCGCGACGAGCTGACGGGCGCACCACGGCCCTCGGGCGACTTCCTCGCCAACGCACAGGGCGAGGACGTCGTCTCCGGCGTTCGCACTCCGCGCGACCTCGCGGAGCTGCGCGACTGGCTGCCGGACGTCCACGAGCAGCTGATGGAGATCCTGCGCACGCTCGAGCGCCACTACGGCGACATGCAGGACACCGAGTTCACCGTGCAGGACGGGCGCCTGTACATGCTGCAGACGCGCAATGCAAAGCGCCCGGCCCAGGCGGCGGTCCGCTTCGCCGTCGACGCGGTCGCAGAGGGACTGCTGGAGCGCGAGGCGGCCCTGCTGACGATCGACCCCTCCGCGCTGGATGCGCTGCTGCATCCGACGTTCGACCCGAGCGCCGAGTACGAGGTCATCGCGACCGGGGTCGCGGCCTCGCCGGGCGCGGCGAAGGGACAGATAGTGCTGAGCGCCGCCGATGCGGTGCGCGATGCCAGTGAGGGGCGCGACACGATCCTCGTGCGCTCGTTCACCGAAGCGGACGACGTCGCCGGCTTTCACGCGGCCCGCGGCATCCTCACCAGCGAGGGCGGCAAGGCAAGCCATGCCGCGCTCGTGGCGCGCGGAATGGGCCGGCCGGCGGTTACGGGGGCGAGCGCCGTCGAGGTGGACCTCGAGGCAAGCCAGGTGCGCGTCGCCGGGCGGGTGCTCGAGGCGGGCGACACGATCGCGATCGACGGCAGCAGCGGCAGGATCACGACCGAGGACGTGCCGCTCGTCGAGCCGCAGGTCTCGAGCGAGTTCCGGACCGTGCTCGCGTGGTCTGACGAGCTGCGCACCCTGGGTGTGCGCGCCAACGCCGACACGCCCGGCGACGTCGCGAAGGCCGTCGAACTCGGTGCCGAGGGCGTGGGCCTGTGCCGCACCGAGCACATGTTCCTCGGCGAGCGCCAGCCGCTGATGGCGGCGATGATCATGGCCGCTGACGACCAGGAGCGCACCCGCGCGATCGAGCAGCTGCGTCCCCTGCAGGAGAGCGATTTCGAGCAGATCCTGCAGGCGGCCGCGGGACGGCCGGTGACGGTGCGCCTCCTGGACCCGCCGCTGCACGAGTTCCTGCCCCGCCCCGAGGAGCTGCCCGAGGGCTCGCCGCAGCGAAGGCGCGTCGAGCAGCTGCAGGAGTCAAACCCGATGCTCGGCACTCGCGGCGTGCGCCTGGGCATCCTGTTCCCGGCGCTCTATGAGATGCAGGTCCGCGCGCTGTTGGCCGCCGCCGCCAAGGTTCCCGGCGCTCGCATCGAGGTGATGGTCCCGCTCGTCGCCTATGAGCGTGAGCTCGAGCTGGTACGCGGGCTGATCGAGCGCGTGGCCGCAGAGCACCACTACGACGGCTATGAGATCGGCACGATGATCGAGCTCCCTCGCGCGTGCTTCCTTGCCGACGAGATCGCGCGCGACGCGGACTTCTTCTCCTTCGGCACCAACGACCTCACGCAGACCGCGCTCGGCTTCAGCCGCGACGACATCGAGGGCCGCGTGCTGGCGCGCTACATAGACGTGAAGATCCTCGATCGCTCGCCCTTCGAGACGCTCGACACCCCCGGCGTCGGGCAGATGCTTCGCATGGGCGCGTGGCTCGGGCGCAAGACGCGCCCCGACCTGAAGCTCGGGGTCTGCGGCGAGCACGGCGGCGACCCCGACTCGATCGACTTCCTCAACGACTCCGGAATCGACTACGTCTCCTGCTCGCCCTATCGCGTCCCGATCGCACGTGTGGCCGCCGCGCAGGCGGCGATTCGCGGGCGCTCGCGCTAACGAGCGCTGAACATCGCGGCATCCGCGCGCCGCGACTTCGCGCTGCCTTGCAAGAGCTCACCTAGCGCCGCTGGGTCGAGAGGCCTCGAGAAGAGGAATCCCTGGCCGAGGTCACACTCGAGCCCAACGAGCATCTCGCGCTGCAACTCGGTCTCGATGCCCTCAGCCAGTGTCCTCAAACCGAGGTCGCGGCCCAGTTGAACGAGGGTTTGGAGCAGGGTGAGCGAGGCGGACGATGTCGTGATCTCAGCCACGAACGCGCGGTCGATCTTGAGCAGGTCGACCGGGAACGCACGCAACTGTGCGAGCGAGCTATAGCCGATGCCGAAGTCGTCGATCGCTATTTGCACTCCGAGTTGCTTGAGCTCGTGCAATCTCCTCGCGCTGGCCATGCCGTCGCGCATGATCGCCGTCTCGGTCACCTCGATCGTGAGGTAGTGCGCGGGCAGGTGTGTCTCGGCCAGCGCGCAGCTGACGTCCCGGAGCAGCTCGTCGTCGTCGAGCTGGCGGGCCGAGACGTTGACGGCCACGGACAGGCGGTGTCCGCTCTTATGCCAGCGCGCCGCCTGCCAGCACGCCGCTTGCAGGACCCAGCGGCCCAGTGCGACGATCAGATCGCTTTCCTGCGCCACGGGAATGAACTCGTCCGGCGAGACCGATCCGCGCTTCGGGTGCAGCCAGCGCAGCAATGACTCGGCGGCCACGATCTGCCGGGAGCGCAGATCCAAGATCGGCTGGTATGCCAGGCTCATCTCGCCCCGCGCCAGGGCTTTGGCGAGGTCCATCTGCAAGGACAGGCGGTCGCGCGCCGCCCGCTTCATCCTGGGTTCGAAGGACACGGTGCGATTGCGCCCGCTCTGCTTCGCCGCGTAGAGCGCGATGTCGGCGTCCCCCAGCAGGGAGTCGATCGAGCCACTGACGGCCTTGGCGATGCCGATGCTGACCGTGAGCGTCACGGACCTCTCCTCGGCGCCGGCGCCGAGCTCGTAGGGCTCAGAGAGAGCGAGGTGAAGCCGCGCCGCAAGCCTTTCGATGTCAGAGGCATCTCCGGACATCTCCGTGAGAACGACGAACTCGTCACCGCCGAGGCGCGCCGCCGTGTCTGCGTCGCGGATCGCGCTCTGGATCCTTGCGCCAGCCTCGCGCAGCACGAGGTCGCCGCTCGGATGCCCGAACGTGTCGTTGACGCTCTTGAAGCCGTCGAGGTCGAGGTACAGCGCGACGACAGGTCGGCCGGCGCGTGGGATGCGCGCGAGCATCTGTCCTCCCCGGTCGATCGCGAGGAGGCGGTTCGGCAGGCCGGTGAGCGCGTCGTGCATCGCCATGTGTTCCAGTTCGGCTGTACGAGCGCGAACGAGCGCCAGGGCCACAGCTCGCGAGCGTGCCAGAAGCAGCACGATCGCCGCCAACAGCGTGCTGAGCACACAACCGGTGAGCAGGATCAGGAGCCCCTGCACATTCGCGGCCACGCCAATCGCCGGCAGCGCGCCGCCAACGCGCAGCGTCCATGACCGTTCGTCTGGGAGCACCCGCCATTCGCTATCGGCCTGCGGGCGGCGGCCCCCGGCGCTCGCGATGAGCGTGCCGGTCGTGCTGAGGGGGTTGCTGTGGTAGACGGCCAGCTCCAGCCCCGGATGCCTCGCCAGGATGGTATGCAGCAGCCGCTGCACGTCAAACGACGTCGCGACCCATCCGACCAGGGCGGCCCGTCTGGCGGCGCGATCCCGGAGGCTTGCGCCGTGCCGGTACACCGCGGCGGTCGCGACCATCGTCGAGATGCCTTCGGTCGCCACCGGATCGCTGGTCAGCCCGCCTGTGTCAGTGGCCAGCCTGAGCATCGCCGCCTGGGAGCCGCCGATCGTCGACGAGCTGTCGCACCAGTCTCCCTGGAGGATGGCGGCCAGAGGTCTTCCCAACGCCCCGGCGGCGGAAGCGCTGACCGACGCCAGGCAGTACGGCCCCCCGTCACGCCGGCGGAAGGGAAGCCATCGTCCTTTGACCAGGTCTCGCAAGGCTGGATTGTGTGCCCGCCAGGCGAGGAACGAGCGGAGCTGGGCGCCACCAACCGGCCTCACGAACGTCGTACCGATCGCGCCGACCTGCCGCCGCGTTCCTTCGAGCTGGTCGTAGAGCTCTTGAAAGCCTGCCTGGCTCAGGTCGGGGTGCACAGTGAGAGTTGCCCGGAGGGCTGCGAGGAAGTCCGTGTCGTGGAGCAGCAGCGCGTCCAACGTCGTGGTGAGCTGCGTGGCCTGCGTCGCGAATGCCTGCCTCTTCCTGCCCGTTCTCTGTCGCCTGCCACTCGCGGCCAACGACGAGCGAGACGAACACCCCGATCACAAGGATCGCCGTCGCCAGCGGTATCCCAGGACGCATGATGCGCTCGGCGGCGCTCTTGCGGGCCGAAGGGCCCTCGCGCGGCCCTGGGCTTCGGCTTTCTCCTGGCATGCAGGTGTTTTCGGAGGCTCACCCGCGAGGCTCCATACGGTGGTTGACGTATCTTCCGTTAGCCGGCGCCTCGCTTTGCCCATCGTGGCTTTGCGGATGTTATGCTCGGCGCCGCGGCGCTGGGGGGCGCTCGGCGCGAGCACGGGACCAAGGACTGTGCAAGCTGTATGGACACCGGGAGCAGGCGACTACTCGATCCAGATCTTGGGCCCGCTTGGGAGACGCTCTTCTGGGATGTCTTCGAGCGTACGTTGAACCCGATCGCGATGCTCGATGAGTCGCGACGTTTGCTGGCGGTCAACTCTGCGGTGGTCGAGCTGCTGGGGTACCGTTCCGACGAGCTGGTCGGAAGGTCGATCGACGAGCTGATCGCGAGCCCTTCGCGAGCGCTGAGGGACAAAGAATGGCAGCACCTGGTGCAGGCGGGCGAGCAGTCGGGGAGCCATACATACCGGCGGCGCGATGGCTCGCAAATCGAGATCGACTTCGCCATAAGGCTCGTCCGGGTCGGGCAACGAACGCTGCTCGTCGCCGTCGTGTTGCCGCTCGGCCGCGTCACCCTTGCACGGCAGGTCGGCGACGAGACCGCGCCGCTGACCGTCCGCGAGCGCGAGGTCGTCGCTCTGATCGCGCTGGGGCAGGAGACGAAGCGCATCGCCGAGGAGCTCGTCATCTCTCCACAGACGGTTCGCACGCACGTGCAGCATGCGATGGCCAAGCTGGGGGTTCACACGCGCGCAGAGCTCGTCGCCGTCGCCTTCTCCCGCGGCGAGCTGCTTCAAGCCGGCCGTGACCAGGATCTCATCGGGCCGTGATCGCCAGCCACGAGCAGCTGATTGGAATGCAGCACGTCTCGGTGGCCTGCAAGTCTCAACCAACTAAGACGCCAGCGCCAGCGGCGCCGCACGCGCCTTCTCGAGGCAGGCGGGTTCGCGCCACTGTGGCTTGGCCAGGTGCATCTGCACGACGCCGATCCGCCGCTCGGCAAAGCCGGCCTCGCAGTAGGCGAGATACATCCGCCACAGGCGTCGAAAGCGTTCGTCGTAGCCCAGATCTTCCAGCCGCTTGTCGGCGGCCTCGAAGTTGGTGCGCCAGCGCCGCAGCGTCTCGGCGTAATGTGGCGTGAGGTCCTTGAGCCCGACTGTTCGAAGGTCGGTGTGACGGGCGACGCTGCGTGCGATCACCTCGAGCGAGGGCAGGCAGCCGTTGGGAAAGATGTGCGTGCGAATGAAGCTTCGCGAGGCCTTCTCAACCGCGTAGGCACGGTCATCGATGACGATCGCCTGCAGCAGCATGCTTCCGTCCTCAGCGAGAAGGTTTGAGCAACACGCGAAGAACGTGTCGAAATCGCGCCAGCCGACCGCCTCGATCATCTCGATCGAGACGAGCTTGTCGTAGCTCCCACCCAGATCGCGATAGTCCTCGCACAGCACCGTGACTCGGTCGGCAAGCCCGGCCGCGTGCACGTGCGCTCGGGCGTACTCGTACTGCTCGCGCGAGATCGTGGTGGTCGTGACCCGACAGCCTCGTGTTCTCGCGGCGTGCACGGCAAAGCCGCCCCATCCCGTGCCGATCTCCAGCACGTGGTGGTCGGACTGAAGGTCGAGTCGGTGACAGACCAGCTCGAGCTTGGCTCTGGAGGCCTCCGCGAGCGTCATCTCTCGGCGCGGGAAGTACGCGGCGGAGTACATCATCGTCTCGTCGAGCATCAGCGCGAAGAACTCGTTCCCGAGATCGTAATGGGCCGCGATGCTGTGGCGACTGCGCACGCGTGTGTTGCGTGCTCGGATGCCGCGCGCCGTCTGGAGCGGTATCCGCGCCGGCGCAAGACGGCGACGCCACGCGTCCAGGGCTGTGATGTTGCGTGCCGCCACCCGCACGGGAGCGGTCAGATCGGGGGACGTCCACAGCCCATCCATGTAGGCCTCGGCCATCCCGCGACTTCCGTGCAGCAGCATCGGCCAGGCCCGTGGCGAGCGAACCTCCACCGTCGCCTGCGGGCTGCCGTGGCCGAATACCAGCCGCTGCTGGCCCTCGACGATTGTCAGCTGGCCTTCGCGGAGATGTGCCAGCAGGCCCAGCACGAGGCTGCGCGCCATACGCTGCCCAGCGGTCACGCCGGCACCTGCGGACGGGGTTGGAGTGGCACGCCCTTGAACTTGAGCGCAAGCGCATGGCCGTAGATGAGCGCCAACACGCGCAACGTTGCCGCCGGGTAGCGGGCCGTGACGCGGACGAGACGGCCGCCGGTAAACGGGGAATGACGCAGCGCGAGCGTCGCGTCGAAAGCAGGTCGCTCGCGCTCTTGGCTCTCGATATGGACCGACAGCGTCGGGCCGGGCGCGGCGACGCGCCATAGGTAGCGCTGCTCCATCGGCATGAACGGAGACACGTGCAGCTTCTTCTCAAAGCTCCCCGTGAGAACAGGCCCGTCATCCGCTCGCGCGAGCACGTAGGAGTGGCGCTCTCCCCACGGCGTGCTGGTCACCTCTGCCACGACCGCCTCGAGCTGCTCCTGCACAGTGAAGCAGTAGTAGAAGCTGACCGGGTTGAAACAGTGCCCGAACGTGCGCAGCTGCGTGAGCAGGCGGATGGGTCCCGTCGGCAGCCAGCCCGTCCGGTGCTCCACCTGCATGCGCACCGCATCTGCGAGCCCAACGGAGGGATCGCCGAGGTAGTCGGATCGGCGGAAGCGAATGAGGCCCGGACGGTCAGCGACAAGCCGCCCGCCGAGCAGGCCATCGAGCTCCTCCAGATCGAGGTACGCAAGCGCCACGCGGTGGCTGAACTCGTGGTGGCGCACCGCAAAGCGCCGGTGGCGGATCGTGCCCTCGTAGATCGCGCTGGCCGTCATACGCTCCCCGTCTTTGCGCGCCGGGCGCCGATCTCGCGCGCCACCCGCAGCGCGCTGTTGACGCCGTCCTCGTGGAAGCCCCATCCCCAGTAGGCGCCACAGTAGTGCGTGCGATTGCATCCGCTGATCTCGTGGTGGCGTGATTGCGCCGCGACGCCCGCGGGCGTGTAGACAGGGTGCTGGTACTGGATCGTGCGGATGATCCGCTCCGGGTCGATGGCGGCGGTGCGGTTGAGGGTGACGCAGAACTCGCGGTCGGCCCGCAGTGACTGCAGGCGGTTCATGTGGTAGGTCACCGTGCAGCGTTCCGCGACGCCCTCATTGAGATGGTAGTTCCAGCTCGCCCACGCGCGCCGGCGCCGCGGGAGCAGCGAGCGGTCGGTATGCAGCACCGCCTCGTTGCTCTGATACGGGATTGCCCCAAGCAGCTCGCGCTCGCGCTCGCTGGGGTCGGCCAGCAGGGCGAGGGCCTGGTCGGAGTGTGTCGCGATCACCACCGCGTCGAAGCGCTCGGGCCCACAGCCGCGCGCTGACACCGTGACATGGTCGCTGTGACGGGCCACCTCCGTCACCGTTGTCGAGAGCCTGAGACACTCGCGCCAGGGGCGCGTGAGCGCCTCGACGTATCTGCGCGAGCCTCCGGTGATCGTTCGCCAGCGCGGGCGGTCGCGGAATCCGAGCACGCCGTGGTTGTCGAAGAACTCGACCAGGAAGCGCGCCGGGAACGACCACATCTGCGTCGGATCTGCCGACCATACGGCGGAGGCCTGGGGGACGATCAACCGCTGCACGAACGCGCGCGAATACTGCCGCTCCTCGAGCCACTCGCACAGCGAGGGATCCCCATCGGAGGCGAGCAGCTCGCGGGCGTCGCGGTTGAAGCGGATCAGGTCCGCGACCATCCGATAGACGGTGGGCCTGATCATCTGAGTGCGGCTCGCGAACAGCCCGTTCGGCGAGGCCCCGTTGTACTCGAAGTCGACTCCGTCGCTCACCCCGAAGCTCATCAGGGAGGCTTGCGTCCCCACGTCGAGCTCGTTCAGCAGCCGTTCGAAGTTCGGATAGTTGCGATCGTTGAAGACGATGAACCCCGTGTCGAGATCATAGACCCCGGCCTCGGTCTCGACGCGCACCGTGTTGGCGTGTCCGCCGGCCCGATCGCTCGCCTCGAACAGAACGACATCGTGCTCGCAGTTCAGCCGGTGCGCGCATACGAGCCCGGAGACTCCTGCGCCGATGATCGCGACCCTCATGCTCAACCTATACGGGTCGCAATGCGCCGCAGATCACGGTCGATGAACACGGCCCAGCGCTGGACGCGCACAACCTGCCGTAGCCCGCTTCTTTGGTGGGTTTCAGCGTCATCCGTGGCTCAGTGTACAGATTCTGTAGAAGTTCCGTGGAAGTTCGGTTAGACTCCGGTTGTGACCGACGGTCCACGACTGCGTATCGGCGAGCTCAGCAGACGCGTTGGTGTGAGCCCCGAGCTGCTGCGGGCTTGGGAAACGCGCTACGGGCTCTTGCGCCCTGACCGCACCGCAGGCGGGCTTCGTCTCTTCTCCGAAGAGGACGAGCGGCGCGTGCAGCTGATGCGCAAGCACATCGCCGCCGGGCTGTCCGCCTCGGAGGCCGCCAGACTCGCCAGGTCGGGCGAGGAATCGGCCGCGCGCGAGAGCTCGGCGAGCTTCGCCGAGATCCAGACGTCGCTCGCGCACGGCATCGAGACGCTCGACGAACCGATGGCCCAGTCGGCGCTCGACCAGCTGTTCAGGGCTTTCGCGCTTCCATTCGCGCTGTCGGAAGTGATCCTCCCGTTCCTGCACCGACTCGGTGACCGTTGGGAGGCGGCGGAAACGAGCATCGCCCACGAGCACTTCGCGAGCAACGTGCTCGGCGGGCGGCTGCGCGCGCTGACTCAGGGCTGGGGGAACGGCGTGGGCCCGCGCGCCGTGCTCGCATGCCCGCCCGGCGAGCGACACGAGCTCGGGCTGCTCTGCTTCGGGCTCGCCCTTAGGGAGCACGGCTGGCGGATCACCTACCTCGGCGCAGACACGCCTCTGTGCGAGATCACCGACGCTCTCGGGGCGCTCTTGCCGACCATGGTCGTGCTCTCCGCGACCAGCCCGCAGCGCTTCCTCGACGCCAGCGAGGAAATCGGCGTTCTCGGGAGTCGTGTGCGCGTGTGCATAGGCGGCGCAGGCGCCACCTCGGCGCTCGCCCAAGCGACGGGCGTTGAGTTGCTTGGAGGAGATGCCATTGGCGAGGCGGCCCGCGTTGCAGCGTGAGCGGCCCGCGCGCGGTTGGGGGCCCCTGAGCTCAGCTATTGACGCGCGTGTCCTCGGCGAGCGCTCGGCGCAGCGTTGTCTCGAACCCGGCGGGCTCTATGTCAAAGAGCCGGCGGGCGGAGTCGTCGGTCACGACCGTCTCGGTGCTGAGACCTTCGATCAGCGGGCGCGCGACACCCGCGTCGACCGGTGTCACCAGACCGATCCAGAGCGAGGACAGCCACGGGGTTATGAAAGGCACCGGGATCTTCGGGCGCGGGCGCTTGCCGAGAGCGCGTGCCATCACGTCGAGCATCTCACCGTAGGTGAGCACGTCCGGGCCTCCGATCTGCAGCTCGCGGCCGGTCGAGGCCTCGAGGTGAGGCGCCTGCGAGAGGTAGCTCAGGACGTCGTCGATTCCGATCGGCTGGGTTCTGGTGGCGAGCCAGGCGGGAGCGATCATCGCGGGCAGACGCTCGACCAGGTAGCGCAGGGTGCGATAGGACTCGCTTTCGCTGCCAACGACCATCCCGGCGCGGAAGTAGGTCAGCGGCGGTCCGTGCGCCGCGAGCTGTGTGGCAGTCTCGTGGCGGCTTCGCAGGTGCTCGGAGCGGGGATTGTCGCCGAGGCCACCGAGGTATATGACGCGGCCAACGCCCTCCTGCCTGGCCATGCGCCCGAATCCCTCGGCCGCCCGTCGCTCGCGCTCTGCGAAGTCCGAGCCATCGCCGCCCCGGCCCATCGAGTGCACCAGGTAGTAGGCGACATCGACGCCGCAGCCGGCGCCCGAGAGCGACTCGGGACGGAGAACGTCCCCCACGTGGATCTCGAAGCCCTCGTCGAGGAGCGCTCGGGTGCGAGCGGCGTCGCGGTTGCGGACCAGACAGCGCACCTCATCGCCGCGGTCGCGAAGTCGGCGGGCGAGACGCCCGCCGATGAAGCCGCTGGCGCCGGTGACGAGGACTTGCACGGGAACACAAACCTAGCCGACGCGAGCAAGCCGACACGGCGAGCCGATGCGATAAGCGCGCCGTGCGAGCGGCTCGATTGTCCGGGACGGACCGCATGATCAACTCGCTGCTCGACACGATCCTCGACCGCACCGTGGTCGCGGGCTACACGAGAACATTCCGGCCACAACCCACTCAAACAGATAAGGAGAACCAGATGGCCCGCTACAAGGCAACTGTCGACACGCACCATCCCCCCGATGAGGTATTCGCGTACCTCAGCGACTTCTCTACGACCGCGGAGTGGGATCCGGGGGTCGTCGAAGCCGAGCGCCTCGGCGACGCGCCGGTCGCAGAGGGGAGCGAGTTTCGGCTCGTGGCGGACTTCCTTCACCGCAAGACAACGCTCACATACAGCATCGTCGAGTATGACCCGCCGGACGCGGTCACGTTTCGCGGCGAGAATTCAAGCGTCGTCTCGCTCGACCGGGTCACGTTCGAGCAGTCGGGCGGCGGCACACGGATCACCTACGACGCGGACCTCGTGCTGAAGGGTCCGTTCAAGCTCGCCCACCCGCTGCTCGCGCTTGCCTTCAAGCGGGTCGGCGATCGCGCCCTCGCTGGTATGCGCGAGACACTCGGAACCAAGCAGTTCGTCTCGTGAGCGCCGGACGTGTTCACGTACTGGAGCGCAGACAGCAGCTCGAGCTGCCGGTCCAGCGGGCATTCGAGTTCTACGCCCAAGCACACAACCTCGCGGTGATCACGCCGCCCTGGATGGGTTTCGAGGTGATCACGCCGGGGCCCATCGAGCTTCGCTCCGGCGCATTGATCGACTACCGCCTGAAGCTGCACGGTGTCCCCCTCCGCTGGCGCACGCGGATCGACGTCTGGGAGCCGCCGGTGCGCTTCATCGACGTCCAGGTACGCGGCCCGTACGCCCTCTGGGAGCACACCCACACCTTTGAGCGCGATGGCGAGCACGCAGTCCTGATCGGCGACCGCGTCCGCTACTCGATGCCCCTGGGCCCGCTCGGGCAGATCGCTCATGCGGCATTCGTCAAGCGCGATCTCAAGCGGGTTTTCGACTACCGCGAACGGGCGGTGGCAGAACGACTCCAACCATAGTTGCTCGGACGTCGCTGAGGTCAGCCAGTTCGAGGTCAAGGCGCCAGCGATGGTGGTCGTAGGGGATGTGATCCTGCGGCGAGAGTCCCCACTCGGCAAGCGAGCGATACCACTCCGCCGTTGCTGTCGCCACCGTCTCGGCGAGAAGCAGCGCGGCCACGATCTCGCCTCGTTGCCAGCGCCCACCACGCTTCGGAGCCTCCGCATCACCTGCGTGATCGTTCCTGGTTCTTCTATGCGCCCTAGTGGACTCGAACCACCACCCCGTTTACACAGGACAAGGCCCTCAACCTTATTCGCCCGTGCCATATGCGTCCGCGCGCGTCCAGATCGTCCGTTTTGTCCGGGTTTGCGGACGCATCGGACGCATCGGACGAAATGACATTTGTCAGAGATTTGTCACGGCAGAGGAGGATCATGTCGGCGTGTTGCGTGTCCTTCCTCGTGGGCGTGGCGGGCGGTATGTGAGCTGGCGTCTGAGGTATTCGTCGAAGCGTGGCACGGTAAAGTCAATGTGGCCGTAGTTCTCGGTGGCGTAGATGAGGCCCTTCTCGAGCAGGCTCTGGCGGACGGGGGAGAGGGCGGTCGTCGGCTTTCCGGCTGCGCGGGCTACGTCGCCGGAGCGGTAGGGGCCGGGTCCGAGCTCGGCCATCGCGCGCATGTAGCGCCGCTCGGTGTTGGTGGTGCGTTGCATTCTGACCTCGTACATCGTCTGGTCGAGCGCCGCCTGGGCGGCCGGCTCGGCGCTTCTGATCACCGCGAGTGAGATCGGCGAGGCGGAGGCGAGGTTCCATGCATGCTTGCCGAGCTGCTGGATGTAGAAGGGGTAGCCGGCGGTCCAATCGAGCGCCGCGGCTATAGCGTTCGCCTCGAAGGCCACCCCGTGTGCCTCGGCGGGCTCTACCAGTGCGGCTTCAGCGTCCTTCTGTGAGAGGTTGCCGATCACGGGGAACGTAAAGAGTCGCTCGGCGTAGCTGCGGGCCTCGCCTGTGAGCTTCGGGATCTGCGGCAGGCCGGCAGCAGCGAGCGTTATCGGCAGGCTGCGCTGGGTCGCTCGATGCAGCGCGCTGATCATCGCGCGAAACTGGGCCGGCTCGGCGAACTGGACCTCGTCGAGCAGAAACACAACGCCGCTCTTGGTCTCACGCGCCGCCTGCCCGAGCTGGAGAAAGAGCTGGGTGAGATCGCTGGCAAGCGTTGCTTCGTCGGCGCGGCGCAAGTCGATCGAGAGGCCGATCCCTTCTGGGCCGGAGAGCTTGATCGACTGCAAGTGTCCGAGTGCGCCTCGGATCGTCGCGAGCATCTTCGTGGTGAGCTTCAGGCGCGAGAGCGCGATCTGAGTGTCGCGAGCCAGCTCGCCGGCGAGCCCGGTTTGTGGCGTCAGCTCGTGGTAGAAGGTCAGGAAGCCGGCGTTCTCGGCCTGGTCCTCGAATATGTTCAGCAGCGCGGTCTTGCCGACGCCCCGCAGGCCGCGGACGATCATGCTCTGCTCGGTCGCGCCGCGCGCCAAGCGCCCGATCAGGACGCGAAACTGCTCAAGCTCCGCGTGACGACCGGTGAGCGCGGGTGGCCTTGAGCCGGCGTTTGGGGTGTAGGGGTTCTTGATCGGGTCCATGTTATGACAGGTTATATAGACTTATGCGCATAGAGGCTATAAGCTCGCATAAGTGGCTAGAGTTCGGTTCGGCCCCCGAGTGGCTGCGGCCACCCCCGTCAGGCGCGTGCCCCCGGGCGTGTCTGGAGCTGGTCCATGAGCTTCATCAGGTTGCGCTTGGGTCGGTGGCGGCTGCGGATCTCGTCGAGGTAGCCCTCGTAGTCGTCCGGTTTGCCGCACTCGGTGAACAGAGGGCGGATCGTCTCCTCGATCAGCCGGACGGCCTCCGCGTATGACTGCTTGTCCTTGCCGGCGATCGTCTGCTCAACGTGGAGGCGGTATACGGTGAGCGTGTCCTCGGGGTGCTCGGCGCGGCGCTGGTCGGCGAGCTGCAACCACAGGTTGTGCCCGCAGCCGCCCTCGGTTGCTGCTCGCCATGCCCCGTCCGGATCGTCCTCCCAGAGCAGTACACGCACGAGCTCGGTGGCGTCGCGGCGGCTACGCAGCAGTGGACGGCTAACGCCTGCGTCTGGGTTGGTCAGAGGAGCTCGCAGCAGCGTGAGCGCGGCTGTGCGTCGGCCGCCCCATTCGCCGAGCGCCTTCGCGTCGATCGCGAGCTCTCGGTAGGTCTCGAGCGCCGGTCGCGAGCTGAACGCCGCCCAGGTGTGCTCGATCGCCGCGGCGGCGCTGCCTCGCCGCCGATACTCCTCGACGAGGAAGTCGTGCAGGCGATGATCGGGCGAGTCAGGGAACTCGACCGTACCCCTCTGTGCCCACTCGAGCGCCATGTCGTGCTCGCTGTGGGAGCGGCAGAGCTCTGCGATCTGCAGGAAGCTGTAGGGGCTCCCAAGGTCACGTTCGCGCACCGCAATCTGGTCGTTGAGGTGACCGGATTGCTCAGCGAGAGTCTCCATTATCTGGGTGATGCGAAAGCGCGAGCCATAGCGTTCTCGCGAGCCCTCACCCGGCGCGAGTTCTGGCACGGTCGCCCAGCGCGCGTGCGCGAGCTCGCGGTAGCGCGCCAAGCCGACCTCCCCGAGGATGTCCGCGTAGGTCATCGCTGCGCGGTGGAAGATGTTCCAGCCTCCCTCGAGCTCGCGCGCGAAGAGGCGCTCCGCGAGCTCCACCGGGTCGGGCGCTCCCCGTCGGCAGGCTTCCAGATGCAGCCCCTGCAGACGCGCTGCCAGATCTCCCATCTGGCCGTCGGAGTCGTCGACGTGTTCCAGTGAGTGCTCGACGGCCGTCAGCGCGTACTCCGTGAGCTCGATGACCTCGCCCGCATGTCCATCCGTGAGCATCTCGTCGAGCGCATCGATTGTCTCTTCGATCCCGTGCACATAGCCCCATACCTCGCGATAGGGGACGAACTCGTGAAACGCGAACGCCCGGTCGATGAGCACGCGCAGCGAGTCCACGTCTCCCGGCGATCGCTCCCGTGAGCGCGCCGTCAGCAACAGCAGCCTCCGCGCGAGTCGTTCGTCGTCGTGTGCGTGGTCGACCAACAACTCCACGAGCGACCTCGGAGGAAGGCCCTCCAGGTAGATGCGCGCATCATCGAGCGTCGGTGCCGATGAGCCGCCGTCCTCGAGCGAGCTCAGCGCGACTGCGACACAGTGCTTGCAGAACTCCCCCTCGATGCCGACCGGGCACGAGCAGGCGAATCGCAGCCGACCGTCGCTGATACGCAGCTCGACCGCGTAGCTCTCGCTGCCTTGCACCGTCGCGTTGACACGCCCGGCACCCATCCGCAACGGGCCGACCCGACCCTCGTCGAGGAAGGCCGTCCCTCGCGCAAATGAGCGCGGCGAAGCCAGCCGCTCCACGATCACCTCACTGAGAACACTCGAGAGCTGCTCCAGCATGAAGAATCCAAGCCTACGCGGGCTCCCGGAGGGCATATCCGGTTTTGCCAGGCTTGCATCGGTACGCGATCACAGGCGAACCACAAGCGAGCAGACTGATGGACGTCGCCTTCGTGCTCATCTACCATGAACGTTCAACGAGCCGGCGCGGCCAATTCCCCCGGTAAGGAGCATCTTGGGATGGCTTCCCGAGCTGAGAACGAGATCCACGAGCTGAGCCCAGAGGAGTGGGCGCAGCGAGTCGACGGGAACGCACGCAGGTACCTGGGTATGAGTGGCGCGGAGTTCGAGCGGCGTCTGAAGGCGGGCGAGATCGACATAGACCACAGCCCTGCCGTGACGCGCATCGCGATGATGCTCCCGCTCCACGCCGCACCAAAGTAGGACGCCCGCCGAGGCGGTCGAACGCTATCGCGGCCAAGCCGTGCGGCTGCTCTCGTGCGTGACGAGCGAACACGCCGTCGGCGCCTACCACGCTTCGGACATTCCGGAGCAGCCTCTCCGACAACGCAAAGTTTGCGCGGGGCGCATCCGCTTCGCCTCGACTACCACTGGCACTCCGACGGCGAGAGCCGATCACGCGCCGCACCTGCACGTCGGCGCCGACATCTGCCGAACCTTGAACGTCGCGGTTGCACGATGAAGCTCCGCGGACCGTCCTGCTCGCGGAGCCGCACACCTTTGTGGTCGCTTTCTGGTTCTTCTATGCGCCCGAGTGGACTCGAACCACCACCCCGTTTACACAGGACAAGGCCCTCAACCTTGCGCGTCTACCAATTCCGCCACGGGCGCAGAGCGGCGAGTATAGCCTCGGGATCCCGCCCGCCGCGGACGGCCGCATTGTGCGGGACTTGCATCCGTCCACGACCGTCGCTACAGTGCGAACACATGTTCGTTGCAGGCCGTCGCCCAACCCGACTCGGAGGCACGCAGGCATGGATCTGACCAAGCGCCAGCAGGAGATCTTCGACTTCATCCGCAAGTACTCGGCCAAGTACGGCTACCCGCCGACCGTGCGCGACATCGGCAAAGCGGTCGGGCTGGCATCCTCCTCGACCGTACACGCGCATCTCGCGAACCTGGAGAAGATCGGTCTGCTGCGCCGCGACCCCTCCAAGCCTCGCGCGATCGAGCTGCTCGACCGGGCGGTCGGCACCGCGGTGGACAGCGTGCGCGGGATCGTGCGCGCCGAAGGACTGCCGCTGCTGGGCTCGGTCGCGGCCGGGCAGCCGATCCTGGCCGAGGAGAACGTCGAGGACTACGTGTCGGTGCCGGAGATTGCCGGCGGCGGCGACGGCGGATACGTGCTCCGGATTCGCGGCGACTCGATGAAGGACGCGGGCATCCTCGAGGGCGACTATGTGGTTGTGCACCCGCAGGACACGGCCAACGACGGCGAGGTGGTCGTGGCGCTCCTGGGGGAGGAGGCGACCGTCAAGCGCTTCTTCCGCGAGAAGGACCACATCCGCCTGCAGCCCGAGAACGACGCGATGGAGCCGATTCGCAGCAAGGAGGTCAAGGTGCTCGGACGCGTCGTTGGCCTGCTGCGGGCCGTGTGATCGACCGGTCTGTGGCGCTGCGAGCCATGCGATCGCAACGCCCACGTCTTCACAAGGCGGGCTGCGCCCGCTAGGTTGGATGTGCAGATCAGGCAGCCGCGGAGGCCGTCGGCCTTCGAGGAAAGTCCGGACATCAAAGGGCAGGGTGGTCGAGATATCGACCCGGGGAAACCCGCGGGAAAGTGCCACAGAAACAAACCGCCTACGTCCGCCGTCCCACGTGAACGGCGGGCCGGCAAGGGTGAAATGGTGCGGTAAGAGCGCACCAGCGTCGCGGCGACGCGGCGGCTGGGCAAACCCCACCCGATGCAAGGCCAAACAGGACCGTTCGCAGGTGCCCGCCGAGGTCCAGGTAGGCCGCTCAGATGGATGGCTGCTCAACGACAGAATCCGGCTTATCGATCCGCTAAGGAAAGGCCCCGCTCCGGCGGGGCTTTTCTATGGGCGCGGCCACGGCGAGGGGATCCGGCGCCGTCTACCCGACGTCCGCAAAATGCTCGCCGTCGCGCTGGGCCTCGCCTGCGCGCTCGCGCTCAGCATCGCCTGCGCCCCGGCCCGTGCCAGCGCCGGCTACGTCGACGGCATCTCCGACCAGAGCCTCCCCGCGTGGGCCGGCCCGTTCGCCGGCAGTTCGTTCGCGAGCTCCTTCACGTCCGCGTGGAGAGGGCGTATCGCGCTCGCGCGCTACGTCGTGCAGTGGAACGCCATGGCCCAGGCGAGCGACGGCCCGCGCGCGGAAGGCGACTACCGCGAGCAGTTCGAAGCGTGGCTGGAGGACGTGCGGAGCCTCGGTCTCGCCCCGGTCATCGCGCTGACCAGCTACACGCACGACTACCCCCGTTCGCCTGGTGAATACCAGGACGCGCTCGAAGCGCTCCTCGCGCAGGCCGCAGCGGCGGGCGAGCCAGCGGGCTACGTCGAGGCGTGGAACGAGCCCAACGGCCAGGGCGATGAGCCCGCCGGCAGGGCCGGCGAAATCGCCAACTGGGCCAACTCGATCTGCGAACGTCGCGGCTGTCAGGTGATCGCCGGCGACCTCGAAGATGCGCCATCCATCGGCGCCTACGAGCGCGCGTACATCGGCGCGCTCGACTTCGCACCCGCCATCTGGGGTATTCACCCGTATCGCTCGCTGTTCAACCACAGCGACGCCACCGTGCTGCGCTTCGAGCAGACGCTGCCAGACCACGGCGCCGGCGCGCAGATCTGGTTCACCGAGGTCGGCGCGTATTACTGTCTCGGCGACGAGCTGCGTGGCGAAGCGCTGCAGGCTGACGACGTGTCCTACCTCCTCGACACCCTCATTCCCGCCACCGCACCCGCCCACGTCTTCTACTACGGCTTCAAGGCCAGTCGTCCAGGTGCGGAGCCGTGCACGGCGGGCGGCGGCGATGACACCGAGCTCTACAGCGCCTCCGGCGCGCCGCGCGCGGCCGCCGATCTGATCCTCGACGCCGATCGCGCCAGGGCGCTCGTCTTCGGCTCTGATCTGAGCGCCGCGTTGCTCGCGCTCGCGCCCGCCCCGAGCTGATGGACGTCGAGGAGCGTCTGCGCAGTGCCCGCCTGGTGGCGCAGCGGCTGACGCCCGCGAGCGCCTGCGCGAGCGTCGAGGAGGCGGCGCTGGCGGTGATCGGCGTGCAGGCCCAGGATCTGCGCGCCGCCGCCCTCGCGCTGCGCTCGCGCGTGCCCAGGCTTACGCGTCAGGACATACGCGCCGCGCCGCTCGTGCGCACGTGGACCGTCCGCGGCACCGTGCATCTGATCGCCGCATCCGATCGGCCATGGCTGCACGCGCTCCTCGCCGAGCGCAACGCTCGCGTGCTCGGCGCCCGTTTCGAGCGCTTCGGCATCGTCGAGCAGGTCCGCGCCATGCGCTCGGACGTCGTCGAGCTGTGCGCCGAGCAGCCCCGCGACCGGGCGTCGCTGCTTCGTGCGCTCCTCGAGCGCGGCCACCCGTCGCTCGAGCAGGGCCCGATCAACACGTTCGTTCCGTGGCTCTCCGCGCAGGGGCTGATCGTCACCGACACCGCCGGCCTGCTGCACGCGACCGACCCTCCGCCGGGCGTCGACCGCGACGAGGCGCTTGCGGTCCTCGGTGCCCGCTATCGCGCGGGCTACGGCCCGTGCGACGCCAGCGACCTCGCGAAGTGGTCCTCGCTACCGATCACACAGGCCCGCCGGGCGCTCGACGCGGCCGGCCCGCAGAGCGAGGACCACGCGGCGCCGACCGACGAGCCGCCGGCCTGCCTGCTGCTCGCCGCCTTCGACACGCTGATGCTCGGGCACCGCACCCGCGAGCCGTTCGTCGCCGCCGAGCACGACCACCACATTCTCAGGGGCGGCGGGATGCTCAAACCCGTCGTGCTCGCCCGCGGGCAGGCGACCGGCACCTGGTCGATCGAGAAGGGCCGCCCCAGGCCGGCGTGGTTCGCGCGCCAGGCGCCCGCTGCCGCGCTCGCGCGCGAGGCAGCCGACGTCGAGCGGTTCCTCGCCTCCTGAGCCACCGCCGCTCGGTGCGATCGTGGCGCGCAAGGACGCTGCCGCCGCTACACCTTCAGGTGCGGGTACTCCTCCTCCACCAGCGCCCGGTAGCGCTCGTAGATGGGTTTGGTCACGGGGATCAGTTCGAGTGCCGCTTTCAGGTCGCCGCCCGTCTTGATGCGCCGCCGCGCGATCGCGTAGGCGATGTTTTCGCGGCCCTGGAAGTAGCGGTTGGCCGTCTGCGAGGACATCGTCATGCGCACGCGCGGGGACCACTCGACCTCGTCCGTCCACGCCCACACGAGGTTCGCGTGCTCGCGCGGGCGCCCCGCCCTGATGTTCATCACCAGACCGACGTCCGTGAACTCGAAGCGCTGCGGCACGTCCGCGTCGCGCAGCCGCGGGCCCATCTCGGGATCCTCGCTCATCATCTTGAAGATCCGGTCCATCACCTCGCGGAATTCCTGCGGCGATGCGAATGGGCTAGCCATCTGTGCCTTTCCACTGCCCTCCCGCGACACACGCCAATCACGGCGCAGGGCGCGAGGGTCAGTCGGGCTTGTGCTCCTCGTCGGCCTCGCCGTACACGGCCTCGTCGGCTTCGCCGCCGAGCGGGCCGCCCGGCTCCACCTCGGAGGCGGCGTCGAGCATGATGCGCGCGGGCGTGTGCTCGTCACCGTGGGAGGCGTGTTCGATCAGCTCCTGCTCGGCGAGCTCGAAGCCCTCGGACTCGCCGCCTCCCGCTTCCTCGACCGCCCGGCGCGCCTCGCGGCGGCGCAGCGCCAGCGCGTCGTCGATCGGACCGCCGGCGTCGTCGAGATCGTCAGAGTGCTCCACGCCTCAAGACTACTCTCGCGCGCAAGCGCTAGAAGTGCAGCTGCTCGCGCGCGCTCTCGACGAGCGTGCCGCCGCTCTTGAGCTCGCTCAGCGCGTTCAGCATCGCGTCGAGCTCGCAGGCGATCTTCGCCGGCCACTGCTTGGGCGGGTGGTCGTCGAGCGTCTTCAGGCCGTTGCCGGTGATGATCGCCACGACCGTGTCGTCCGGCGCGAAGCGGCCGGCCGCCGCGAGTTTCTCGAGCACCGCCACCGTCGTGCCGCCGGCGGGCTCGGTCAGCAGCCCCTCGGTCGCCGCTAGCAGGTCGATGCCGGCGAAGATCTCCGGGTCGCTGGCGAAGCCGCCGGTGCCACCGCGTTTGAGCACCGCGTCGATCACCAGGTAGCCGTCGCCGGGGTTGCCGATCGCCAGCGAGTGCGCCGCCGTCTCAGGCGTGACCGCGCGGATCTCCGCCTCCTCGGCGACGATCGCCGTGGCGATCGGGTTGCAGCCGCTTGGCTGGGCGATGTGGATGCGGGTCCCGTCGGTCTCGGAGAGGCCGAGCAGCTGCAGCTCCACCAGGCCCTTGTGCAGGCGCGAGGACAGCGTGCCACCGGCGGCCGCGGTGATGATGTGGTCGGGCGACTGCCAGTCCAGCTGCTCGACGATCTCGAACGACGCCGTCTTCGCGCCCTCCGCGTAGAACGGGCGCAGCGTGATGTTCGCGAAGTCCATGCCCGTGCTTTCGGCGACTTCGCGGCAGCGCTTGTTGGCTTCGTCGTAGTTGCCCTCCACCTGGCACACCTTCGCGCCCAGCGCCATGCACGCGCGGGCCTTCGTGTCCTCGAGCGCGTTGGGGTAGAACACGTACGCGTCCACGCCCGCCTTCGCCGCCAGCGAGGCGACCGCCGTGCCGACGTTGCCGGTGGACACGCAGCCGATCTCCGTGCCGCCGCGCTCCAGCAGCCGGGCCACCGACATCGAGACGACGCGATCCTTGTAGGAGAGGCTCGGACGGTTGCTGGAGTCGTCCTTCAGATACAGGTTGCTGAGCCCCAGCTCCGCGCCCAGGCGGTCGGCGCGGATCAACGGCGTGTAGCCGGAGTGGCGCCCGACGCGCGCCTGCGCCGATGCGTCGACGATCGGCAAGAGCTCCTCGAAGTGCCAGATGTTCTGCGGGCGCTCGGCGCCGGGCACGTCCCTGAAGTGGCTCGCCGCGAGCTCGTAGTCGTAGACGATGTCCAATCCCTTGCCGCAGTCCGGGCAGGCGAAGACGGTCGACTCCAGCGGATAGCTGTGCTCGCAGCGGTGACAGACCAGGCCGGTCGCGCACGAGCGCGTCCGCTGTCCGGCCCCCTGCGTGGGGTGTGCGGCCTGTGTGCTCATGCGGGTACGCCAAACGATACGCCCGGCCACGGCGTCTGTGCGGTCTGCTCGCGCCCGAGCGCGATCCACAGCTCCTCGGCGAGATGGGGAGCGAGCGGGCCAAGCGTCTGCACGAGCACCGCCAGCGCTTCCACGAGCGCCTGCAGGTTGGCCGCGCTGAGCTCTCCGTCGCGGGCCACCACCCGTTTCTCGAAGTCCTTGATCCGGTCGAACAGGCGCATGACGTTGCGCACCGCGCTGTGCATCTCGAGGCTCTCCATGTCCTTGGTGATGCGTCCCACGCCCGCCTCGCACCACTGCGACAGTTTCAGCCGCAGGTGCTCGGTCGTGTCTCTGACCTCCTCGCCGCCCTCATCGGCAGCCACGCCCGCGGCCTGCTCGCGCGCCCGCTGCGCCTGGGCGAGCCGCGCGTGCGAGTACTCCCACACCTGTCCGAGGAAGCGGTGGCAGCGCAGCACAGCCGAGTCGCTCCAGTTGAGCGACTTCTGCGGACTCGCGGCGTAGAGCACGGCCAGCCTCACGGTGTCGGCGCCGTAGCGCTCGACGAGCGCGTCGGGGTCGACGACATTGCCGAGATGCTTGCTCATCTTGCGTCCCTCGGCGGTGACCATCTCGTGAAACAGGCAGCCCGCGAACGGCTCTCCGTCGGCCAGGAATCCCAGCGGCCCGATGTCGCGCAACGCCTTCGTCACGATCCGCTGGTCGAACACGAAGTTGCCGCTGTCCGAGCCCGCGACCAGGCGCTCGGACGGGAGCCAGTGGCGCAGGTCAGCCAGTGCGAAGATCTCCTCCAGCGGCTCCTCGCGCGCCTCGGGGGGGACGCACGCCGGCACCCACAGCCACAGCGCGTCGAAGTGGCAGTCCAGCGTGTCGGTCTCGCGTCGGGCGGGCCCGCCGCAGGACGGGCAGCTGGTGTTGACGAAGTCCTCGAGCTCGGCCAGCGGGTTGCCGGTGCCGGTCGGGCGGATGTCCCGCGGCAACAGCACCGGCAGCTGCTCGCGCGGCACGGGCACGGTGCCGCACTGATCGCAGTAGACGATCGGGATCGGCGTGCCCCACGAGCGCTGGCGGGAGATCACCCAGTCAAACGCCTTGTAGCGCACCGCCGCGCGCGCGCCGGCGGCCGCCGAGGCGCCGTTCGCGCTCGCCCCGTTCGCGCCCGCGCCACCGGTCGCCGCCGTGGGCTCCTCGCCGTTGCCGTCGCCGCTGCCCTCGCCGTCGGGGAGCTCGAAGCCGAGCCGGCGTGCGATCACCTCGTCGGTGCGGTCGCGCGTGGGCACGCCGAGGACGACCGTGGGGCCGAAGCGCGCGTCCACCAGCGGCGACACCAGCACCGGCAGCGCGGCCCCGCCGGGGGCGCCGACCACGCGCCCGGTGTCGATCACCGGGATCGTCTCCGCCTCGCGCGAGCTGCGCTCCCAGCCGCCGGAGCGCAGCTGCTCCAGCTGCTCTGCGACGCCGGGGTCCGACGCCCACGCATCGGCGTCCGGATGGCGCGCCGACATCAGCACGAAGCGCGCGTCGGCGAGCGCGTCGGCGTGTGGGGTGAACACCGTCAGCGCCGCGCCGTCGGGCGCGAGCATCTCGAGCTCGACGCCGTCGATGCGCCCTAGCACGATCTCCTGGGAGGCGAGCGCCACGTCGTCCCAGATGCCGCTCGCCGCCAGCGCCGCCATGCGCTCGTCGTTCTCGGGCACGTACGCGCTGATGCGCAGGTACCACTGCGGCAGCTGGATCAGCCTCACCGGCCCGTGGCAGCGCCAGCAGGTGCCGCCCGGCTCGACCTGGATCGAGGCGAGCGTCGTCTGGCAGTTCTCGCACCAGTCGACGTTGCCCGTGCCGTGATAGATCAGGCCCGCCTCGAGCAGCGCCAGGAACAGCCACTGCGACCAGCGGTACATGATCGCGTCGGAGCTCATGAACGAGCGCTCCCAGTCGAAGGAGAACCCCAGCCGCTGCAGCTGGCCGGTCATGTGCTCCGCGCAACGGGCCACCCAGTCGCTCGGCGGCTCCCCGCCGGCGATCGCGCCGAGCTCGGCGGGCAGGCCGAAGGCGTCGAAGCCGAACGCGAACAGCACCGCGTCGCCGCGCGCGCGGCGGAAGCGCGCGTACGCGTCGCCGATCGAGTAGCTGCGGACGTGGCCGATGTGGACGTTGCCGGACGTGAACGGGGCCGACGGCTTGATGTAGATGTGCGTCCGCTCGTCGCTCAGCGGCGGCGTCCTGAAGGCGTCGCGCTCGCGCCAGGCGGCCTGCCGGGCGGCCTCCACCGCAGCGGGCTCATAGCGGTTGTGCGTGCCGTCGCTCATCGTCGTTCGAGCATATCCAAGGCAATTGGCGGCGGTGTGACCATTGCTATGCTCAGCCCACTTGGCTCGCGTCGCCCACATGCCCCCGATGGCGCCCCGCCGGAGCAGCTCCGGCGCCGCCGGGCGCGGGGCGCCCACGCCCGTGCGGCGCGACCGGATGTCCGCGACGACTGCGAGGATGCAGCGATGGAGATAGAGATTGGGCGCGGCAAGAAGGGCCGCCGCGCATATGGCTTCGATGACATCGCGATCGTGCCCTCACGGCGCACGCGCGATCCCGACGACATCGACATCTCGTGGAAGCTCGGTCCCTACCAGTTCGAGCTGCCGATGCTCGCCTCGGCGATGGACGGCGTGGTCTCCCCCGAGACCGCCGGCATCGTCGGCAAGCTCGGCGGCTTGGCGGTGCTGAACCTCGAGGGCATCTTCACCCGCTACGAGGACGCGGACGAGCAGCTCGAGGAGATCGCGTCGCTGCCGAAGGAGCTCGCCACGCGCAGGATGCAGGAGATCTACCAGGAGCCGGTCAAGCCGGAGCTGATCGCGCAGCGCATCCGCGAGATCAAGGAGCAGAAGGTCGTCGTCGCGGCCTCGCTGACCCCGCAGCGAGTGCTCGACTACCACGAGATCGCGATGGACGCGGGGCTCGACGTGCTCGTGATCCAGGGGACGGTCGTCTCCGGGGAACACGTGTCCACCGTCTCCGAGCCGCTGAACCTGAAGGAGTTCATCCCGAGCCTCGACGTGCCCGTGGTGGTCGGCGGCTGCGCCTCCTACCACACCGGCCTGCACCTGATGCGCACAGGCGCCGCCGGCGTGCTTGTGGGCGTCGGCCCGGGCGCCGCGTGCACGACGCGCGGCGTGCTCGGCATCGGCGTGCCGCAGGCGACCGCGATCGCGGACGTCGCGCACGCGCGCTCCACACACATGCTCGAGACGGGCGAGTACTGCCAGGTGATCGCCGACGGCGGCATGCGCAACGGCGGCGATGTCTCCAAGGCAATCGCGCTGGGCGCCGACGCGGTGATGATCGGCTCGCCGCTCGCGCGCGCCTTCGAGGCGCCGGGGCGGGGCTTTCACTGGGGCATGGCGACCTTCCACCCAACGCTCCCGCGTGGCGCGCGGGTGGCGACGACGCAGAACGGGACGCTCGAGGAGATTCTCGTGGGGCCCGCGCGCGAGAACGATGGCACCTTCAACCTGTTCGGCGGCCTGCGCACGTCGATGGCGACGTGCGGCCACAAGGACCTGGCGGAGTTCAACCGCGCCGAGGTCGTCGTCGCGCCCTCCCTGCAGACCGAGGGCAAGGCGCTGCAGCGCGACCAGGGCGTTGGCATGGGCGCCACCAACGGGAAGGCAGCCGCCCTCGTAAATGACTGACGCGGCCGCCACGGCTCCCGCACCGGAGGCCGAGCGGCCGAGCCTCCCGCGCGCGGCGGTCGAGGAGGTCGTGGTGCTGGACTACGGCGGGCAGTACTCGCAGCTGATCGCCCGCAGGGTGCGCGACTGCGGGGTCTTCAGCGAGCTGCTGCCCCACCACGTGCCGCTGGAGGAGATCGCCGCACGCAGGCCGCGCGGGATCATCCTCTCGGGCGGGCCCGCGTCGGTGTACGCGGACGGCGCGCCGCCGCTCGAGCGCGGCCTGCTGGAGCTGGGCGTGCCGGTGATGGGCATCTGCTACGGCATGCAGCTGCTCATGCACGCGCTTGGCGGGCGCGTCGAGCAGGCGGAGGTGGGGGAGTTCGGCCGCTCCGATCTGCACGTCGCCGACCCCGGCGTCCTGCTGGCGGGGATGCCGCACGAGCAGACGTGCTGGATGTCGCACCGCGACACCGTGTTCGAGCCGCCGCCGGGCTTCCACGCGCTCGCGTCCTCCAGCGGCTCGCCGGTGGCTGCCGTCGAAGACCCCGAGCGCGAGATCTACGGCATCCAGTTTCACCCGGAGGTCGTGCACACGCCCTACGGCGAGCAGATCCTCACGCGCTTCCTGACCGAGATCTGCGGCTGCGAGCCGACGTGGTCGGCGGCATCGATCGTCGAGGAACAGGTGCGCCGCATCCGCGAGCAGGTGGGGGAGGGCAGGGTCATCTGCGGCCTCTCTGGAGGGGTCGACTCCTCGGTGGCGGCGCTGCTCGTGCACCGCGCGGTCGGCGAGCAGCTGACGTGCGTGTTCGTCGACCACGGCCTGATGCGCAAGGAAGAGGGCGATCAGGTCGTGAAGACCTTCCGGGACACTTTCAAGGTGCCGCTCGTCGCCGTCGACGCCGAGACGCGCTTCCTGGAGAAGCTCAGGGGCGTCACCGAGCCCGAGGCCAAGCGCAAGGCGATCGGCGCGGAGTTCATCAGGGTCTTCGAGGAGGAGGCGGCGAAGCTCGCCGAGGGAACAGATCCCGCCCACCCCGGCGACACCGCAAACGCCGCGCGCTTCCTCGTGCAGGGCACGCTGTACTCGGACGTGATCGAGTCGGGCGGCGGGACCGGGGCGGCGACGATCAAGTCCCACCACAACGTCGGCGGCCTGCCTGAGGACCTGCAGTTCGAGCTCGTCGAGCCGTTGCGCGCGCTGTTCAAGGACGAGGTCCGCGCCGTCGGCGCCGAGCTCGGCCTGCCCGAGCGCCTCGTGTGGCGCCAGCCGTTCCCCGGCCCCGGCCTCGCGATCCGCGTCGTCGGCGGCGAAGCCACCAAGGAGCGCCTGGACGTGCTGCGCGAGGCCGACCACATCCTGCAGGAGGAGATCCGCCAGGCTGGCCTCTACCGCGAGCTGTGGCAGTCCTTCTGCGTGCTCCCCGACGTGCGCACCGTCGGCGTGCAGGGCGACGAGCGCACGTACGGCTACGTGGTGGTCATCCGCGCGGTCACCAGCGACGATGCGATGACCGCCGACTGGGCGCGCCTGCCCTACGACCTGCTCGAGACGATCGCCTCGCGCATGATCAACGAGCTGCGCGAGGTCAACCGCGTCGTGCTGGACATCACCTCGAAGCCGCCTGGAACCATCGAGTGGGAGTGAGTCGGGCCTAGTCTCGCGGCCCCTGGCGGCGTCCTCCCTCGCTCGCGTGCCAAGCACGCCACGCTTGGTGCGTCCTTGCCAGGAACCACGATCCGTCGGCCCTCGGCGCAGTTCTGCAGACATTTTTTCGGGAGACACGGTCGCCCGTTCCTCTACAGCCCCGCCGGCGCCGGTCACGACAGCGAGCGTTTCCGCGACCGCGTCCGACATCGCCTATGATGTTCGCTTCGCCGCGCGAGTCCGCGTGGCCTTTTTCACGCCATGGCCCCCTCTGTAAAGACCTACGTAGCGAAGCCGACCGATCGCGAGCGCAATTGGTTGATCGTCGACGCCAACGGCAAGACGCTCGGGCGCCTGGCGACGCAGATCGCGGACGTGCTGCGTGGCAAGCGCAAGCCCGAGTACACGCCGCACATCGACACGGGTGACTTCGTCGTGGTCATCAACGCCGAGAAGATCCACGTGACGGGAAACAAGCGCAAGGACAAGCGCTACTACCGCCACTCCGGCTACCCGGGCGGCCTGCGCTCGCGCACCTTCGAGGAGATGCTCGCCAGGCGCCCTGAGGAGATCCTCAGGCTGGCCGTCAAGGGCATGATGCCCCGCAACCGCCTAGCTCGCAAGCAGATCACGAAGCTCAAGATCTACGCCGGGCCCGAGCACCCGCACGTCGCCCAGAAACCGCAACCGCTGGAGATCGAGGCCTGATGGCAGACGAGGAGCAACCGCAGGGCGAGAACGTCGAGGCGACCGAGGCCGAGGGCGCCGTCGAGGACGCCCCCCCTGCCCCCGAGGCCGCGGACGCGCCGCAGGCGCCCGTCGAGGTCCCGCAGGAGCAGGAGGCTGCCCCGGACGTCGTCGCGGAACCCGTGGCTGCAGAGCCTGTGGCCGAGGAGCCCGTGGCCGAGGCGGCCGAGCAGCCCGCGGCAGAGGCGGCCGAGTCCGACGAGGAGGACGAGGAGGAGCCGGCGCCGCGCGAGAAGCCGTCGGTGCCGGGCGCGCATCTGGAAGTGGACATCGTCCCCGAGGGCGTCGACCCGCTGGGGCGCAGCGAGGGCTACGAGGACACCTACGCGATCGATCCGTACGCGATCGAGGAGGAGACCGCGGCGACCCAGGAGGAAGAGGAGGAGCAGGATGAGGTGCTCGCGCAGCCGATCTCCACAGCCGCCATCGACCTCGCCTCCGGCGCCCGCTACCGCGCCACCGGCAAGCGCAAGTCCGCGATCGCGCGCGTGACGCTGCGGCCGGGCACGGGCACCTACCTCGTCAACGGGCGCACGCTGGAGAACCACTTCCCGCGGCTGACGCTGCAGCGCAACATCCGCCAGCCGCTGGAGACCGTCGGCTACCAGGACCGCATGGACGTGGTCGCGCGGTTGCACGGCGGCGGCATCTCCGCGCAGGCGGGCGCGCTGCGCCACGGCGTCTCGCGCGCGCTGCTCGAGGCCGACCCGAACCTGCGGGGAGAGCTCAAGCGCCGCGGCTTCCTGACACGCGACTCGCGCGCGAAGGAGCGCAAGAAGGCCGGTCTCAAGAAGGCGCGCAAGCGTCCGCAGTTCTCCAAGCGCTAGCACCCGAGCGCCAGTTGACGCGCCCACCCGCATGACCCGCAAGCTATTCGGGACAGACGGCGTCCGCGGCGTCGCCGGCGAGCTGCTGAGCGCTGAGCTGGCGCTCGCGCTCGGCGCGGCCGCAACGCGCAACACGGGGGCCGAACGTCCGCAGGTGCTGATCGTGCGCGACACGCGCGAGTCCGGCGACATGCTCCAGGCGGCGCTCGCCGCCGGGGTGAGCGCCGCGGGAGGCGACGCGCTGCTGGGCGGCGTGCTGCCGACGCCCGCCGCGCCGCTGCTGATCCACCGTTACGGCTTCGACCTCGCCGCCGTCATCTCCGCCTCGCACAACCCCTACCAGGACAACGGCATCAAGTTCTTCGCCGGCGACGGCTACAAGCTCTCGGACGAGTCCGAGCTCGCGATCGAGCGCGAGCTCGAGGCCGGGCCGGGCGCGCCCGGCGGCGCGCCGGCGATCGGGCGCATCCGCGAGCTGCGCGGCGCGCCCGAGGACTACCTGCGCGAGCTGCACGCGCGCTTCCGCGAGCTCGACCTCGACGGCCTGGACGTGCTCCTGGACTGCGCCAACGGCGCCACCTACCAGGTTGCGCCCGAGATCTTCAGGCGCCTGGGCGCGCGCGTGAGCGTGATCGCCGACACCCCCGACGGGCGCAACATCAACGCCGGCTGCGGCTCCACGCACGTGGACGAGCTCGGGCGAGCGGTGCTCGCGGGCGCCCACGCGGTGGGCTTCGCCTTCGACGGCGACGGCGACCGCGTGCTGGCGGTCGACCGCCGCGGCGAGGTGGTCGACGGCGACGAGCTGATGGCGCTGGCGACGCTGCACCTGCGCGCCGGCGGGCGGCTCAGCGGCAACGGCGTCGCCGTCACCGTCATGACCAACTACGGCTTCCACGCCGCGATGGAGCGCGAGGGGGTGCAGGTGGGCATCACCAACGTCGGCGACCGCTACGTGCTCGAGGAGCTGCGCGCGCGCGGCTGGACGCTCGGCGGCGAGCAGTCCGGGCACATCATCGACATGGGCTTCAACCGCACCGGCGACGGCGTCGCCAGCGCGCTGCTCACGCTCGAGGCGCTCGGCGGCAGGGACCTCAGCGAGCGCGACGCCATGTCCAAGCTGCCGCAAAGGCTCGTCAACGTGCGCGTGCGCGATCGCGGCGCGCTCGAGCACGCGCACGAGGTGGACGCGGCCGTGAGCGCAGCCGAGCACGAGCTGGCCGGTCGCGGGCGGGTGCTCGTGCGGCCGAGCGGCACCGAGCCGCTGGTGCGGGTGATGGTCGAGGCGCCCACCGACGAGGAGGCCGAGGAGGTGTGCGGCCGCCTGGTCGCGCTCGTCGAGCGCGAGCTCGGGTAGCCGACCCCCGCTGATATCTTCGAGCGGATGTGCGGCATCGTTGGCTACGTCGGCAGGCGGCCTGTCCAGGAGCTGCTGCTCGCGGGCCTCAGCAAGCTCGAGTACCGGGGGTATGACTCCTCGGGCATCTCCGTGATCGCGGAGGACCGGATCGAGGCCGTGCGCGCGGTCGGCAACCTCGACGCGCTGCGCGCCAAGCTCGAGCGCCAGGCGCAGGCGGCGAGCTCCGGCGCGGTGGCAACCGTTGCGCGGCCCGCGACCACCGGCATCGGGCACACGCGCTGGGCGACACATGGACGCGTCAGCGAGGAGAACGCCCACCCGCACTACGACAGCGACGACCGCGTGCACGTCGTCGTCAACGGGATCGTCGAGAACTACGTCACGCTCAAGCAGCGCCTGCAGGCACAGGGCAGCGTCTTCACGTCAGAGACAGACGCGGAGGTGATCGCGCACCTGATCGCCGACTGCTACGCCGGCGATCTCGCCGAGGCGGTGCGCGCCGCGTACGCGCAGCTCGAGGGCCACTACGCGTTCGTGGCGATGAGCCTCGACGAGCCCGAGCTGCTGGTCGGCGCGCGCAAGGAGTGCCCGCTGGTGATCGGGCGCGGCGAGGGCGAGCAGTTCGTCGCCTCGGCCGTGCCCGCGTTCCTGGCGGAGACCCGCCGGGTGCAGTACCTGGAGAACGGCGAGATCGTCGTGCTGCGGCCCGACGGCGTGCTGATCACCACGGCCGCCGGCGAGCCCGTGCAGCGTGCGGTGCAGACCGTCGACTGGGACCAGGAGACCGCCGAGAAGGGCGGCTACGAGACGTTCATGCTCAAGGAGATCCACGAACAGGCCGACGCGGTCGCCGAGACGATCGCCGACCGCACCGCGCGCGGCGACGGCGTCGACCTCGACGAGCAGGGGGCGCTCGACGAGGCGATCCTCGCCGGCGTCAAGCGGATCGTCGTGGTCGCCTGCGGCACCGCCTACCACGCCGGCCTGATCGGCCGCTACGCGATCGAGGAGTGGGCGCGAGTCCCCGTCGAGCTCGACATCGCCTCCGAGTACCGCTACCGCAACGCCGTCGTCGGGCCCGGCGACCTGGTGATCGGGATCTCGCAGTCGGGCGAGACCGCCGACACGCTCGCGGCGATGCGCCTCGCGCGCGAGCGCGGCGCGAGCGTGCTCGCGATCACCAACACGATGGGCTCGCAGGCCACGCGCGACGCCGATGGCGTCCTTTACACGCGCGCGGGTCTCGAGATCGGCGTCGCCGCGACCAAGACGTTCGTCTGCCAGGTCGCCGTCATGTACCTGCTCGGCCTGCGCCTGGCGGAGCTGCGCGGCACGCTCGCCCCCGCGCGCATCGCCGAGCTGGTGGCCGAGCTCAAGCGCCTGCCGCACTGCATCGACGAGCTGATCGGCTACGGCGAGGCGCGCGCCGAGGAGATCGCCGAGAGCTGCTGGGATGCCGACTTCTTCCTTTACATCGGCCGCCACATCGGCCTGCCGGTGGCGCTCGAGGGCGCGCTGAAGCTGAAGGAGATCTCCTACATCTCCACCGACGCGTACGCCGCCGGCGAGATGAAGCACGGCCCGATCGCGCTGCTCGACGAGGCCACGCCCGTCGTGTGCGTCGCCACCCGCTCGCCGGTGCTCGAGAAGCTCATCTCCAACATCCAGGAGGCGCGCGCTCGCGGCGCGCGCGTGATCGCCGTCACGACCGCCGGCGAAGACGCGGTCGAGCCCCACGCCGATGCCACGATCCAGGTGCCGGCGACCGACTGGATGTTGCAGCCGATCCTCGCCGTGATCCCGCTGCAGCTGCTCGCGTACGCGATCGCGCGCCGTCGCGGCCTGAACGTCGACCAGCCGCGCAACCTCGCAAAGACGGTCACAGTCGAGTAGCGCGCGTGCGTCCGCTGCCGCCGTGGCTCGTGCCGCTTGCAGACGCCGAGTCGATGCGCGCCGTCGACCGCTGGGCGATCGACGAACGCGGGGTTGCCGGCCTGGAGCTGATGGAGCGCGCCGGCGCGGGGGTCGCGCGCGCGGTCGAGCGCCTCGCGCCAGACGGCCCGGTGACGGTCGTGTGCGGCAAGGGCAACAACGGCGGCGACGGGCTCGTCGCCGCGCGCCTGCTGCGCCAGGCCGGGCGGCCGGTTAGCGTCGTGTGCGTGGCCGCGCCCGAGGAGTACACGGGCGATGCGCGCGCGAACCTCGAGCGGCTCCCGGGGGAGGGGCCGGTGCGGCTCAGCGGCGCGCCATGGACGGGCGAGGCGGTGCTCGTCGACGCGCTGCTCGGCACCGGCTTCCAGGGCGAGCCCCGCGGCGCGGTCGCGCAGGCGATCGACGCGCTCAACGCCGCCGGTGGCCCGGTGGTCAGCGTCGACGTGCCGAGCGGGGTGGACGCCTCGACCGGGGTCGTCCTCGGCGCGGCGGTGCACGCGTCGTTGACCGTCACCTTCCACGCCGCCAAGCCCGGCCTGTGGATCAGTCCCGGCAAGGCGCACGCCGGCGAGGTGCAGACGCTCGACATCGGCATTCCGCGCGGCGCGCCCGGCGCGGCGTCGATCGGCCTGATCGCGCCGCGCGTGCTCGAGCAGCTGCCGCGCAGGGACGCCGCCTCGACGAAGTTCGTCTCCGGTCACGTGCTCGTCGTGGGCGGCTCACGCGGGCTGAGCGGCGCGCCGCGGATGGCCGCCGAGGCGAGCATGCGCGCCGGCGCGGGGTACGTGACGGCGTTCGTGCCCGCCACGCTCCAGAGCGTGCTCGCCGGCGCCGCCACCGCGGAGCTGATGACGCGCGGGCTGCCCGACGACGACGGCGCGCTGAGCGTCGAGGGGGTCGCCGAGGTGCTGGAGGCGTGCGCGCGCGGCGGCGCGCTCGCGCTCGGACCCGGGCTCGGACGGCGCGCCGGCGCGATCGAGCTCGCACGCGCGCTCGCCGCGCAGGCGGGCGTGGCGATGGTGCTGGACGCCGACGGCCTGAACGCGCACGCGGGCCACCTCGCCGATCTCGCCTCCAGGAGCGCGCCGACGGTGCTCACCCCGCACGCCGGCGAGCTCGGCCGGCTGCTCGAGTGCGACACCGCTGAGATCGAGCGCGAGCGCCTGCGCCACGTGCGCGCGGCCGCCGAGCAGGCGGCGGCGGTGGTCGTGCTGAAGGGCGATGACACGCTGATCGCGCAACCGGACGGGACCGTGGCCGTCAGCCCGGGCGCGAGCCCGGCGCTCGCGACCGCGGGAACCGGCGACGTGCTCACCGGAGTGATCGCCGCGCTGCTCGCACAGGGCCTGGACGCGTTCGCCGCCGCCGCCGCGGGCGTGTGGCTGCACGCCGAGGCCGGCAGGCAGGCCGCGCGCAGGCTCGGCGCGGCCGAGGGCGTGATCGCCACCGACGTGATCGCGGCGCTGCCGGCCGCGCGCCGCCGCGGCACGTGTGATGATTGATCGCGGGGGTTGCACTCGACGGCGACGAGTGAGGGGGTTCCACGGCGATGGACAATGCAGCGCATGGCGATGACTGACGCGGCGGCGATGCGCAGGACGCGGGCGAGCGTGAACCTCGCCGCGATCGAGCGCAATTGCGCACGCCTGCGCACCCAGCTGCGCAGCGGGGCGGCGCTGTGCGCGGTCGTCAAGGCCGACGGCTACGGTCACGGCGCGGTGCCGAGCGCGCGCGCCGCGCTCGCCGGCGGCGCGAGCTGGCTGGCTGTCGCCGACGCATGCGAGGCGCGCGAGCTGCGCGAGGCGGGCCTGCGCGACGTGCGCGTCCTGGTGATGGGCGCGCTCAGCCCGCTCGAGCTCGAGGAGGCGCTGGCGGCCGACGCCGACGTGGTCGTGTGGAACGAGGGCTATCTGCAGGCCATCGCCGCCGCGGGCGGCGGGCGCGTGCACGTCAAGTTCGACTCCGGGATGGGCCGGCTCGGCACGCGCGACGAGGCCGAGGCATCGCGCGTGGCGGCCGTCGCGCAGCGGACGCCCGGCGTGCGACTGGCGGGCGTGATGACGCACTTCGCGACCGCGGACGAGCTCCAGGACGACGGCTTCTTCGCGCGCCAGCTCGCCGACTTCACGCGCTGGGCGCGCACGATCAAGGACGAGCATCCGGAGGTGATCGTCCACGCCGCCAACAGCGCCGCCACGATGCGCGAGCCCGAGGCGCAGTTCGACATGGTCCGCTGCGGGATCGCCATCTACGGCATGGATCCGTTCGGCCGCGACCCCGCGGCGCGCGCGCTCGAGCCGGCGCTCGAGCTGAGCTCCTATGTCGCCGAGGCCAAGCTGTGCAGGGCGGGGGAGAGCGCCGGCTATGGCCGGCAGTTCGTCGCCGACGGCGACACCTATATCGGCGTGCTGCCGATCGGCTACGGCGACGGCTGGCGGCGCGGCCTGTCCAACAACGCCGACGTGCTGATCGGCGGGCATCGCCACCCGCTGGTGGGCACCGTCAGCATGGACAGCATCACCGTCGATCTCGGCCTGCAGGTCGACCCCGATCGCGTGCGCGGCGAGCGCGCGATCCTGATCGGCATCCAGGGCAGCGAGCGGATCACCGCCGAGGAGGTCGCCCGCCGCCTGGAGACGATCAACTACGAGATCACGTGCGCGCTCACGCCGCGGGTGCCGCGCGTCTACCACCGCGACGGCGTCGCGCTCGACAGCGGTGCGCCGGGCGCGCGGGCGCGAACGGCGGACGCCGGCCTGGCATGAGCGCACCCCGCGACGGGGCACACGCGGGCGCGGACGCGGCCCGCGCGGCGCTCGCGGGCACGCGCGCGTGGCTGGTCGGCGGCGCGGTGCGCGACCGCCTGCTGGACAGGGCGACGGCCGACGTTGACGTCGTCGTCGCGGGCGACACCGAGCCGGCCGCCCGCGCGATCGCGCGCGCGGCCGGCCGCGCCGCGTGCTTCGCGCTGTCCGAGGACTTCGGCTCCTGGCGCGTGGTCGCGCGCGGGGGCGCCTGGCAGGTCGACGTCGAGCCGCTGCGCGGGCAGGGCATCGAGGAGGACCTGGCGCTGCGCGACTTCACGATCAACGCGATCGCCGAGCCGATCGACGGGGGCGCGCCGATCGACCCGCTCGGTGGCAGCGACGACCTGCGGGCGCGGCGCCTGCGCATGGCCGCGCCGGGAGCGTTCGCCGCGGACCCGTTGCGGGTGCTGCGCCTGGTGCGCCTCGCCGTCGAGCTCGACCTGGAGGCCGACGGGGAGACCGTGCGCGCCGCGCGCGCACACGCGGACGGGCTGAGCGGCGTGTCCGCCGAGCGGGTGTTCGCGGAGCTGCGGCGGATCGTCGCCGCGCGCCGCGCCCGCTGGGGACTGGAGCTGATGAGCGAGCTGGGGGCGAGCGCGGTGGTCCTGCCGGAGCTGGAGGCGCTGCGCGGCGTGCAGCAGAGTCGCTTCCACCACCTCGACGTGCTCGGGCACACGCTTGAGGTGCTCGACCGCACCGTCGAGATGACGAGCGGCGCAGAGCCGTGGAGCGAGGAGCTGGCGCAGGGGGTGGGGGAGCAGCGCGCGGCGGTGGACGCGCTGCTCGCCGAGCCGCTGGCCGACGAGATGACCCGCGGCGAGGCGCTGCGCTGGGGGGCGCTGCTGCACGACGCCGCCAAGCCGCTCACGCGTGCCGTCCGTCCCGAGGACGGGCGCGTGACGTTCATCGGCCACGACGTGCGCGGAGCCGACCTAGCGCGCACGGTGCTTGGGCGCCTGCGCGCGAGCGAGCGGCTGCGCGCGCACGTCGCCGCGCTCGTGCGCAACCACCTGCGCCTGGGGTTCCTCGTGCACGAGGACCAGCCGCTCGCGCGCAGGACCGTGTTCGCCTATATGCGCGCGTGCGCGCCCGTCGAGGTCGACGTGACGCTGCTGTCGATCGCCGACCGACTGGCCACGCGCGGCGAGCGCGCGCAGGAGGCGGTGCAGGCGCACCTGGCGCTCGCCGGCGGGCTGCTCGCGGACGCCCTGCGCTGGCGCGCGGACGGTCCGCCCAAGCCGCTGCTGCGCGGCGACGAGCTCGCGGGCGCGCTTGGCATACCCACCGGTCCGCGCGTGGGCGAGCTGCTGGAGGAGCTCGCCGCGGCGGAGTACGCGGGCGAGCTGGAGAGCCGCGAGCAGGCGCTCGAGTACGCCCGCAGGCTGACGCGAAGCTAGGATCTGCGCCGCATGGCCGACCCGGACTGCATCTTCTGCAAGATCGTCGCCGGCGAGCTGCCCGCGCGGATCGTCGACGAGGACGAGCGCACGATCGCGTTCATGGACATCGCCCCCGCCACGCGCGGGCACGCGCTGGTGATCCCGCGCGCGCACAGCGCCGACCTGCTGAGCGTCGGGCGCGAGGACCTCGCCGCGGTGGCGCTCGCCGCCCAGCGCCTGGCGGGGAGCATGAAGGAGCGTCTCGGCGCCGACGGGGTCAACCTCCTGAACTCCTGCGGAGCGGCCGCCTGGCAGACCGTCTTCCACTTCCACGTGCACGTGATCCCGCGCTACGACGGCGATCCGCTGCGGCTGCCGTGGGTGCCCGGCGAGGGCGATCAGGCGCAGATCCAGGCCGCCGCGCAGGAACTGTCGGGCCGGTAGCGAAATAAGCACACCGCTACATACAGCAGGCGGGCGTGTTCAATGGCACAAATGAGACGCATATCCACAGCCGTCCTCGCGGGCGTGTTCGCGCTCGCGCTGATCCTGCCCGCCGTCGCGCCCGCGACGCTGACCGAAGTCGGCGTGATCGGCGCGACCACGCCCCCGACGGTCCCCAGCTGCCCCGGCACCCCGTGCTACGCGATCAGCCGCACCACCGGCTTCCAGGTCAAGGTCGGCTCCGAACGCAACATCCTGAGCACGCCGCGCACCGGGACGATCGTCGCGTGGACGATCACGCTCGGCAACCCCAACGCCACCCAGATCAAGTTCTTCAACGCCAACGAGGGCGGGCCCGCCGAAGCGGGCATCGCGATCCTCGCCCCCCAGGCCAAACCGAACCTCACGTACAAGCTGATCGCGCAGAGCCCGTACGTCAAACTCCAGCCGTACTTCGGCAAGACCGCGCAGTTCCCGCTCGAAACGACGATCCCCGTCAAGAAGGGCTACGTGGTCGCGCTGACCGTGCCCTCATGGGCGCCCGCGCTCGCGCTCGGCTTCGCCAACAGCACCTCCTGGCGCGCCAGCCGGCCCAAGAGCGGCTGCACGACCACCAGCTCGCAGACCAGCCAGACCACGGTCGGCTCCGCCGTCCAGTACTACTGCCTCTACCAGACCGCGCGCCTGACCTACAGCGCCACGGAGATCTCCACGCCTTAGGGAGCGCTGGCGCCGCCGGTCGGGCTGGCCGGCGTTTCGGCTTTCGCTTCTTCTTTGGCCGGTTTTTCCGCTTCGGCGGAGGCGCCGCCGGAGGGTGTCGCCGCGCTGGGGGCGTTCGCGGACGCTTCGGTGCTTTCGCCGGCGGCGGGTTCGCCGCTCGTGGAGGACGTTTCGCTGGCCTTGGTCGTCTTGGTGGCCGTCGTCGACGTGGAGGTCGTCTGCGCGGCGGCGGCTTCGGCGCTGGTGTTCGTCGGCGGCGTGATGTCGGGGGTGCTCTTGGGCACCGCGTCCGAGACGCTTGTGCCGCCGCAGGCGCCGAGCGCAAGCGCGCACAGCAGCGCCGCGCACGCGGCGAGCGCTACACGGGCTCTCACAACGGTCCCATGCGCCTGCCGCACGTGGGACAGTCGTTGAGGTCCTTCTGGGCGTGCTGGTCGCACCACGGGCAGAAGCGCAGGTTCTCGACCGCCCACGGCAGGCGCGAGCCGGACGGCGCCAGCGGCAGCATCTTGCCGACCACCTCCATCGGCTCGCCCGATTCGCGGTCCCGGTAGATCCGGTCCGGCTCCGCCTCGATCACGACTTCCCGCCCCGACGAGGGGGTGCGCATGCGGTAGCGCTGTTTCGTGCTCATGTCCCCAACTCTACCTGAGCCGGTGGGCGGGAGATCGCGGCGCGGATAGGCTGCGCGTCCGTGCGCGTGCTGATCTTCCACGGCTACCTGCTGGACGGGACGGGGTCGAACGTCTACAACGCGCGCCTCGCGGCTGCGCTGGTGGCGCTCGGCCACGAGGTGCATCTGCTCAGCCAGGATCGCCACCCCGAGCGCCATCCGTTCGTGGACGCGGCCGGCGACTGGGACGGCGGCGCGCTGCGGGTGCGCGAGCTGGAGCGGCCGGCGGCCGAGCGCGACGCACCGGCCGAGCGCGGCGCGGCGGCCGAGCGCGACGCGGCGGCAGCGGGGCGCTGCACGGTCTACCGGCCAGATGTGCACGGCCTGCTGCCGGTGTACGTCGCCGACCGCTACGAGGGCATCGAAGCGCGCACTTTCGCGCAGTGCAGCGACGCGGTGCTCGCGCGCTACATCGCCGCGAACGTCGCCGCGGTGGCGGAGCTGTGCGTGTTGGCGCGCCCGCAGGTGGCGCTTGCCAACCACCTGGTGATGGGCCCGGTGATCCTCGCTCGCGCGCTCGCCGGCACGGTGCCGTACGCGGTCAAGATCCACGGCAGCGCGCTCGAGTACACCGTCAAGCCCGAGCCGCAGCGCTTCCTCGGCCTCGCGCGCGAGGGGCTCGCGGGCGCGCGGACGGTGCTCGTCGGCTCACGTCACACCGCCGAGAGCCTGTGGGCGGCGCTCGGCGACGACGGTCTGCGCCGGCGCACGCGGCTCGGCCCGCCCGGCGTCGACGTCGAGCGCTTCCGCCCGCGCGAGCCCGCGCAGGCGGCCGTCGCGGTGAGGGCGCTGGCGGCCCGTCTGCGCGACGCCGCGTCCGTCCAGCCAGGCGCCGGCGGCGACGCGGACGCCGGCGGCGACGCGGACACCGGCGGCGAGGCCCAGGCGAGCGCGTTCGCCCGCGACGACGCCGCGGCGGCGACCGCGCTCGCGAGCGTCGACCCCGATCGCGACGTACTGGTTGCTTACGTCGGCAAGCTGATCGTCAGCAAGGGCGTCGACCTGCTGCTGGCGGCGTGGCCGCTGGTGCTCGAGTCGGTCCCGCGCGCACGGCTGGTGGTGGTCGGCTTCGGCGCATACCGGGACGCGCTGGAGCGCCTGTGCGCGGCGCTGTGCGCCGGCGAGCTGGACCTGGCGCGCGAGATCGCGCTCGCCGGGCGGTCGCTGGAGGGGGAGTCCGAGCCGTCGCAGCCGTCGCAGCCCACGCAGCCCGTGCAACCCACGCCGCCCGCGCAGCCGCTGCGACATCTGCTCGCATTCCTCGACGGTCTGGAGGGCGCGGAGCGAGAGCGCTACCTGCGGGCGGCGCGCGGGCTCGACGAGCGCGTGCTGCTGACCGGACGCCTGGACCACGCGGAGCTCGCTGAGCTGCTGCCGGCGTGCACGGCGGTGGTCGTGCCGAGCACCTTCCCGGAGTCGTTTGGCATGGTCGCCGCGGAGGCCGCCGCGTGCGGCGCGCTACCAGTCAGCGCGGCCCACTCGGGCCTGCTGGAGGTGAGCCGGGTGCTCGCAGGCGCCGTGCCCGAGCCCGCCGCCGGCTGGCTGTCGTTCAGGATCGACGATCGCGCCGTCGGCGCCCTCGCGGCGTGCCTGACAGGCTGGCTGGGAGCCGAGCCGCAACTGCGCGCCGGCGCGCGCGCCGGGCTGGTCGCGTGTGTGCGTGAGCACTGGTCGTGGGAGGGCGTGGCGCGCGGTGTGATCGCCGCCGCACAGGGCCAGCTGGGCGCGCTCGCGCCGCCGTGAGCGGGCGCGCCGCCGAGCGGCAAGGTTGTCTGTTCGCCAGCCGCAGCTTCGGATAGGGTTCCGACCGTGAGCTTCGTGGAGGAGAGCCACCTCGCATTCGGCGGCCGTGCGCGCGCGCGCAGGCTGGCCGCGAGCGTCGGCGCCGTCGGCGCGCTCGGTGCGCTCGCGATCGGCGCATCGGGCTGCGCGGTGAAGGGCGCCGAGAACGCGAACCTGATCCTCGGCAAGCAGGAGTTCGTCGCCAAGTGCGGCTCCTGCCACACGCTCGCGCGCGCCGGCACCAAAGGCATCGTCGGGCCGAACCTCGACGAAGTGTTCCGTTCGAGCGTCGCCGAAGGCCTGCAGCGCAACGCGGTGCGCACCGTAGTCGAAGGTCAGGTGCAGAACGCGGACCCGATCGGGATCATGCCGAAGGGCCTTGCCAGCGGCGCCACGCTCGCCGACATCGCCGCGTATGTCGAACAGTCCGTCGACAAGTCCGGGCAGGACACCGGCCTGCTGGCCAGCGCCGTCGAAGCGCCCGGCTCCGGCAAGCCGGCGGTCGAGAAGGCCGGCAAGCTGGAAATCGACGCCAACCCCGCCGGGCAGCTCGCCTACAGCTCCAGCAAGGCCGAAGCCAAAGCCGGCCCGGTCACGATCGACATGGCCAACATGTCAGGCGTCTCGCACAACATCGCCATCGAAGCGGGCGAAAACGGCGCGAGCGCGAAGGGCGCGACGATCGGCGCCAGCAGCTTCATCAGCAAGGGCAGCACCTCGATCACCGTCAACCTCAAACCCGGCAAGTACACGTTCTTCTGCCAGGCTCCCGGCCACCGTGCCGCCGGGATGTACGGCACGCTCACGGTGAAGTAGTTCGGCGGGCGCATGCGCCCGCCGCGGGACCGCGCATGCGCGGTCCCGAAGCCCAGCCGCATGCGGCTGGGCTGTCCACGCCGCATGCGGCGTGGACCCTCACACGATCGCGCGCACGATCTCGATCAGCGCGATGATCACCGCGAAGACGCCGAGCACGTACAGCAGCAGGCGAAAAGCATCGCCCTCCGAGCGCAGCGGGTTCAGCACGGCTGACGGTCGTGGACCAAGCGGACCACGGACGCACCCCTTCGGGGCACAGGCAGGGGCGTGGCGTGCTTCGCACGCGAGCGACCGAGGACACCGGTCCGCGCCGCGTCCACGGCCGTCAGAGGATGTAGACGGTCGTGTAGACGACGATCCACATGATGTCGACGAAGTGCCAGTAGATGCCGGGCACGTCGACGCCGCGGTGGGACTCGGGGCTGTAGTGGCCGCGGAAGGCGCGCACGGTGACCGCCAGCAGGATCAGCAGGCCGATGAACACGTGGCAGCCGTGCAGGCCGGTCAGCGAGTAGAAGATCGTCTGCTGGGCGTGGTCCTGCGGCGCGAAGCCGATGTTGGCGTACTCGTTGATCTGGATGAACAGGAACGTGCAGCCGAGCAGGAACGTGGCGAGCATGCCCGCCTTCAGCCCGAAGCGGTTGCCGCGCTTGATCGACGTCTCCGCCCAGTGCAGCGTGAACGACGACGAGATCAGGATCAGCGTGTTGACGAGCGCCACGGGCACCGGCAGGTGTGTTCCCGGCGCCGGCCACGGCTCGCCTTCGGCGATGCGGATGAAGAAGTAGGCGGTGAAGAACGCCCCGAAGATCATCACCTCGGAGATGATGAAAAGCAGCATCCCCAGCAGCGGCGCTTCCACGCGCGAGCTCTTGTTCGCCGGCGGCGGGCCGTGATGCTCGTCCGCCCCGTGGGCGTGTCCGGCCGGGTGGGGGATGCTGGCTGCCTCCACGGTGCCCCCGCTACGCCGCCGGCGCCGCGATCGTGCTTGCCTGCGGATCGACCACCACGTGCTCGACCGGCACCGACGTCGCGCCCTGGACGCGCTCGACGAGATTCGAGCGCAGCCAGCCCGAGCGCTCCCCCGGCAGCGTCGAGATCACGACGTCGTCGACGTGGAACAGCTCGAGCGCGTTGATCGCCGCCGTGTACGGGTCGGGATCGCCGATCATCCCCGAGCTCAGCAGCCCGGCGGCGTGCAGCCGGTCGAGCATGCTCGCCAGGCGCGCCCGCGCCTCGCGCGGCGCGCTGCCGCTGCCGTCCACCTGGGGGATCACCGCGATGAACAGGTGCCCGCCCTCCTGCCCCGCCTTCGCGGCCAGGTGCGAGATCAGCTCCTCGCCGCTGGAGGTCTTGTTGGCGATCACCAGCGTCACCTTGAACGACAGGCCCTCCTGCTCGAGGTCCACGACGATGTGCTGCACCGGCAGGCCGCTGGCGTTCTGTATGCGCTCGATCAGATCGCGTCGCAGCCAGCCGGAGTGTTGCGCCGGATGCGTGGAGACGATGATTTCGTCCGGCCGGTGCAGCGCGACCGCGTCCATCGTCGCGCTGAACGGGTCCGGGTCGCCGACCTCGCCGCTCGCCTCCATGCCCTCGGCGGAGACCGCCGAAAGCGCCAGGTCGACGCGCACCTGCGCGGATTCGCGCACCGCCTCGTCGTAGACCACCAGGCCGGCGGAGGGGTTCGTCCGGGGCACTACCAGGCGGAAGCGCACATCGCCGGCCGACGCGCGTTCGCGCACCGCCTCCAGCAGCTTCACGCCGCCGAGCGTGCGGTTGGCGACAACCAGGACTTCCTTCATCGCTCTTGCCTCCTTGTCATTGGCTCGGTGCCCGCGTGTGCCCTGCTGGGTGCGTCATGCCCGCGCCCGCTCCCACCGTGGCGGGGACGGGCGGCGTGAGGATCCCGTGCACGGCGCCGGGGACGCCGTACTCGTAGGGACCGCCCACGACCGTCGGGACGCGGTCGAAGTTGAAGATCGGCGGCGGCGAGGACACCTGCCACTCGAGCGTCATCCCGCGCCACGGGTTGGCCACCGACCGCGGGCCGCCGCGCCAGCTGTTGACCATGTTGTAGAGGAAGATCAGCGTGCTCAGGCCGAGCGCGAAGCTCGCTATCGAGATAAACAGGTTGAGGTCCGCGAACTTCGCCGCGTACGTGGCCACGCGCCGCGGCATGCCCTGCAGGCCGATCACGTGCATCGGGCCGAACGTCAGGTTCATGAACACGAACGTCGTCCAGAAGTGCCATTTGCCCAGGCGCTCGTCGTACATGCGCCCGGTCATCTTCGGGAACCAGTAGTAGACGCCCGCGAAGATCGTCATCAGCGAGCCGCCGAACAGCACGTAGTGGATGTGCGCGACGATGAAGTACGTCGAGCTGACGTGGATGTCGAACGGGATCATCGCGAGCATCACGCCGCTGATGCCGCCGAGCGTGAACGTCGTCAGGAAGCCGAGCGCGAACAGCATCGGCGTGTCCAGGCGCAGCACCCCCCGCCACAGCGTCGCCAGCCACGAGAACACCTTGATGCCGGTCGGCACCGCGATGATCGCCGTCGTGATCGCCATCGGGATGCGGATCCAGTTGGCCATCCCCGACGTGAACATGTGGTGCGCCCACACCGTGAAGCCGAGCCCCACGATCGCCAGCAGCGAGAACGCCATCATCCGGTAGCCGAAGATCGGCTTGCGCGACTTCACCGCGAGGATTTCGCTGATGATCCCGAACCCCGGCAGGATCATGATGTAGACCGCCGGGTGCGAGTAGAACCAGAAGACGTGCTGGTACATCAGCACGTCGCCGCCGCCCGCCGCGTTGAAGAAGTTGAAGCCCAGCGCGCGGTCGAGCAGCACGAAGAACTGCGACGCGGCGATGAACGGCGTCGCGATCACGACCAGCAGCGAGGTCGCGAAGTTCGCCCACACCAGCAGCGGCAGGCGGAAGAAGCTCATCCCCGGCGCGCGCATCGTGATGATCGTCACCAGGAAGTTCAGCGCGGTCATGATCGACGACGCGCCCGCGAACTGAACCGCGATCGAGAAGAACGTCTGCCCGATCGGCGCCTGGTCCGACAGCGGCGCGTACGCCGTCCAGCCGTCCGCGAACGCCCCGCCCGGCGCCAGGAAGCTGAGCAGCATGATCGCCCCCGCCACCGGCAGCAGCCAGAACGACAGCGCGTTCAGGCGCGGGAACGCCATGTCGGGGGCGCCGATCATCAGCGGGATCACGAAGTTTCCCAGGCCCGCGAACACCGGGATCACGAACAGGAAGATCAGCAGCGTCGCGTGGACGGAGAACAGGCCGTTGTACGTGTTCGCGCTCACGAAGTGCGACCCCGGCTGCGCCAGCTGCGCGCGCATCAGCATCGCCAGCAGGCCGCCGATCAGCAGGAAGATGAACGAGTTGACCGTGTACTGGATCCCGATCACCTTGTGGTCGGTGTTCACGCGGAAGTAGTCCCTCCACGTGTGCGCCCCGTGGCCGGAGTGGTCCTCCGGGCGCGTCGGGCGTCCCGTCGCCCAGTAGAACCAGTAGTCGAAGCCCCCGATCCCGACCAGGAACGCGATCGGCACCGCCAGCAGCGAGACCGTCAGGATCGCGTCGCCAGACAGGTAGTGCTGATAGGTGCTGTGGCCGGTGGACATCCGCACCAGCCACGTCAGCAGCGCCGCGAAGCCCACGCCCCCGACCATCAGCCAGCTGGCGCGGTAGAAGCCCGGGGCGCGCAGCTTGGCCGCCATCAGCGTGCCTCCCGCGCAGCCATCAGATCGATCCGGTCTCCCATGAGCCTCTCTCCCGCGAACCCCTTGTCCCGTGAGGCGGCCGCCTCGCCGACGAACATTATCCCCTCGCCCCCCAGACGGTCGAGACTTTTCCCGTGCTGCTGGAGCTCGTGCTCAGCTGGCTCTTGATCCACGCGCGGAACTGCGTCTGCGAGACGACGTGGATGGTCGTGCGCATCAGCGAATGGCCCACCCCGCACAGCAGGTTGCACTCGGCCACGTAGTTGCCGATGCGGTCGGGCGTCGCCAGGTAGTGCGTGGTGATGCCCGGCACGACGTCCTCCTGCAGCCGGAACGCCGGGATGTAGAACGCGTGGATGACGTCCTTGGAGCGCATGTTGAAGTACACCGATTCGTTGACCGGCAGATACAGCTGGTAGCTGTCGATCGGCGCGCCGCCGGTCACCGACGGCGGGTACTGAAAGGACCAGAAGAACTGCTGGCCGGTGACGCCGATCTGGAGCTCGTGCGCGGGTTTCTTTTCGTTGTCGTGCAGCACCACGAACGAGTAGCCCACCATGCTCAGCAGCAGCGCCGCAGGGAGCGCCGTCCAGAAGACCTCCAGGCGCGTGTTCCCGTGTATCGGCGGCCCGTCCTTGAGCTCCTCGCCGGGCTTCATCCGGAACTGCCACACGCAGTACAGGATCACGCCGACCACCAGCACGAAGATCGGGATCGTCGCGATCACCAGCACGTGGTAGAGGTGGTCGGTGTTGTGCGCCTGCGCCGACGCCTGGACCGGGAACCAGTGGATTTCGTAGCTGAGCAGGATGCCGAGCGCGATCGCGATCAGCCCCGCGACGATCGCCAGCGTCAGCGAGCCGCGCCTAGACACGCGCGGCCGCTCCGGTGCGCGCAGGAAAGCTCTGTGCCGCGGTCCACTCCATCCCGGGCGTGATCCTAATGCCTTCGCCGACGGACCGCCAGTGCTCCTCGCCATCGGTGCGCGGATTTCCGTCAAACCCTTGACGGCGCCGAGTCAAAGCAGTAGATTGAGGCAATCGTTGCAAATGCTCAGCGATGGCTTTCGAGCGAGCCGGCCGGTTTGGAGAGGGCGGCCACTGGCTCGACGAGAGCCCGAGCGGCGAACGCGAGGTGAGGGCATGCAGGTCCACGAAGGCATGACGCAGATGGTCCTCACGGTCGCGCCCGGACACACGCTGCGCGGCGTCGCGCGGCTCATGTCCCAGCGGCAGGTAGGCGCGGCCGTCGTCATGGACCCCGACGGCCACGGCCCGGGGATCATCACCGAGCGCGACATCCTCGTCTCCGTCGGCGCCGGCCAGGACCCCGACAGCGAGCTCGTCGCCGAGCACCTGACGCGCGACGTCGTCTTCGCCGCGCCGGACTGGTCGCTCGAGGAGGCCGCCGCCGCGATGGCGCACGGCGGCTTCCGTCACCTGATCGTGCTGGAAGGGGGCGAGACGGTCGGCATCCTGTCGGTCCGCGACGTCGTTCGCTGCTGGACCGACGACGGGGCGATCTGCCCCGTGCCGTCCCGGGTGGCCGTGGGGTAGAAGGGGAGGTGGCGAGGTCTGCTTTGGGGAGCGGACCTCTGCCACCGCCACGGCCAGCGGATCGTGGACGCGGCGCGGACCGGCGCGGCGCTAGTGCTCGTCTAGCGGTAGCTCGTTGATTTCGCGGCGGGTGTCTTTGATCCAGCGCGTGATGCACACGACCGTCAGGATCACGCCGACGACCGTGAACTCGATGAACGTCGTCACGCCGATCAGCGCCAGCGTGATGCCCACCGCCGTCAGCATCGGCAGGATGCTCGGGCCGGGCAGGTGGATCTCCTCGCCCACCGGCGGCACCTCTGGGTCGAGTGGGCTCACGACACGTAGGCCGCGGCCACGATGAACGTGATGCCGAACATGAACATGCTGATCGCGCCCACGATCAGCCCGGTGCGGATGTTCTTGCGTGCTAGGCGTCGGGTCATCATCGGAAAGAATACCTCCTGCGGCCGTCCAGGCCGCGATCGAAACGTCGTCCTCCGGACTCCGATCCTATAGATGCTTGTCCGCGACCATCGCGCAGAACAGCAGCGCGAGGTAGCCGAGCGAGTACAGGTACAGCTGCAGCGCCGAGCGCCGGTCGGCGCGCCGGTACAGGCGCACCGCGCCGGCGATGAAGCCGAGGCCGAGCAGCATCGAGGCGGCCAGGTAGGCGACGCCGAAGCCGCCCGCGCAGAACGGCAGCTGCGTGACCGCGTACAGCAGCACCGAGTACAGCAGGATCTGCCTGCGGGTCTCCGCCTCGCCGCGCACCACCGGCAGCATCGGCACGCCGACCCTGCCGTACTCCTCCTTCATCAGCAGCGACAGCGCCCAGAAGTGCGGCGGGGTCCAGAAGAAGACGATGAAGAACAGCATCACCGCCGTGCCGCTGACGCTGTTGTGCACCGCCGCCCAGCCGACCAGCGGCGGCACCGCGCCGGCCGCGCCGCCGATCACGATGTTCTGCGGCGTGCGCCGCTTCAGCCACACCGTGTACACGCCCACGTAGCCGACGAAGCCGGAGAACGACAGCGCCGCCGCGAGCGGGTTGACTGTGAGCGACAGCTCCAGCACCGACAGCAGCGCGAGCGCGCAGCCGAACGCGAGCGCCGCCGCGGGGGCGATGCGCCCGGCGGGGATCGGCCGGTTGGCGGTGCGCTTCATCTGCGCGTCGATGTCGCGGTCGAACCAGTGGTTGACCGCGCCCGCGCCGCCCGCCGACAGGTAGCCCCCCAGGCACGTCAGCGCGACCAGCAGCGGCGAGGGGTCGCCCGCCACGTACATCGTCGCGATCGTCGTCAGCAGCAGCAGCGACTGGACCTTCGGCTTCGTCAGCTCCAGGTAGTCGCTGAGCAGCGCCAGCGTGCGCGAAGACGCGCTGCCGGCGAGGGCCAGGCTGGGCGTCTCGAGCGCCGGCGCTGCGCCAGTGCGGGGCGCCGGGGCCATCCTACGGACCGACCTGGGTGGCTCCCGCGGGGACGGTGGCCGCGCCCGCGGCCGCACCGCTGCCCTCGCTGCGCCGCTGCACCTCGTTGCGGATGTCCTTCATCGGCTCGAACGAGCGCACCAGCGGCACCACGTCGAAGTTGTTGGCCGGCGGCGGCGAGCTCGTGAACCACTCGAGCGTGTTCGCCTTCCACGGGTCCGGGCCGGCGATCGCGCCCACTTTGAGGCTGCGCCACACGTTGATGATCGTGGTCAGCACGCCGGCGCCGAGGATAAACGAGCCCACGGTGGAGATCAAGTTGTAGAGCGCCAGGTGGCCGACGTTGTCGTAGGCGTAGATGCGCCGCGGCATGCCGTCGAGGCCGATCACGTGCTGGATCAGGAACGTCACCAGGATGCCGATGAACATCAGCGAGAAGCTCAGCTTGCCGAGGCCTTCGCCGAGCATGCGCCCGGTGATCTTCGGGAACCAGAAGTAGATCGCCGCGAAGATCGGCAGCACGGCGCCGCCGAGCAGCACGAAGTGCAGGTGCGCGACGACGAAGTACGTTTCGTTGACCTGCCAGTCGATCGGGAACGTCGCCAGGAACACACCCGAGATGCCGCCGATCAGGAAGATCGCGATCGCGCCCGCGCAGAACAGCAGCGGCGTCTTGAATTCGATCGTCCCGCGCCACAGCGTCGCCACCCAGTTGAGGATCTTCACGCCCGTCGGCACCGCGATCAGGTAGGAGCTGAGCATCACGAACACCAGGATCGCCTCCGGGATCGGGGCGGTGAACATGTGGTGCGCCCACGTCAGGAAGCCGAGGAACGCGATCGCCACCGTCGAGGCCGCGATCGCCTTGTAGCCGAAGATCGGCTTGCGCGCGAACACCGGCAGGATCTCCGAGATCACGCCGAAGCCCGGCAGCACCATGATGTAGACCTCGGGGTGCCCGAAGAACCAGAACAGGTGCTGCCACAGGATCGGCGAGCCGCCCTCGGTGGCGTCGAAGAAGTGGGTGCCGAAGTGCCGTTCGGTGAGCAGCATCGTCACCGCCGCGGCGACCACCGGCAGCGCCAGGATCAGCAGCACCGCGTAGGTCAGCATCGTCCACACGAACAGCGGCAGCCGGCCCCAGCTCATGCCGCGCGCCCGCATGTTCGCGACCGTCGCGTAGAAGTTGATCGCCCCGACAAGCGACGAGAGCCCGGTCAGGTGGATCAGGTAGATCCACGCGTCCTCGCCGCCGCTCGGCGAGTACGTCGCGTTCGCCAGCGGCACGAAGCTCACCCAGCCCGCTTCCGGCGGGTGCCAGAAGACGGACGCGTAGAAGACGATGCCGCCCGCCAGCAGCAGCCAGTAGGACAGCGCGTTCAGGCGCGGGTAGGCCATGTCGCGCGCGCCGATCATCAGCGGCAGGAAGTAGTTGCCGAGCCCCGCCATCATCGGCACGACGAACAGGAACACCATCGTCGTCCCGTGCATCGTGAACAGCTGGTTGTAGATTTCCGGCGTCACCAGCGTGTTGTTAGGCGCCCCCAGCTGCAGGCGGATCATCAGCGCCTCGACGCCGCCGAGGATGAAGAACACGAACGTCGTGACCATGTACATGATCCCGATCCGCTTGTGATCGGTCGTCGTGATCCAGCTCGTCCAGCCGGTCTCGCGCTCGACGTGATGGGCTGTGATCTCCGGGATCGGGGCTGCGTAGGTGGCCATGTCGTCCGCTGGTCTCCTCGGTGTCCTAGATGGTCGATTCCATGGTCGTGCGCGCCATCATGGGTTCTCGACCGCGCCGGCGCCGGTCTGCGCATCGAGTGCTTTGCGTGCCTTCGCCGCTTCGGCGTTCGCTTCGGCGATCAGCTGCTTCTGGCGCGCCAGCCACGCTTCGAACTGCGCCGGCGGCACCGCCTTGACGGTGGCGATCATGCGCGCGTGGCCGCGGCCGCACAGGATCGCGCACTGCCCGCGGAAGATCCCCGGCTTGCTCACCTTGAACCACGTGTAGTTGTGGTAGCCGGGCACCGCCTGGAACTTGCCGCCCAGTTCCGGCACCCACCACGAGTGCACGACGTCCGAGGAGACGATGTTCAGGCTGATCGTCGTGTTGGTCGGCACGACCATTTCCTCGTACGAGTACGGCGCGCCCAGCCCGTCCGGTTCGTTCGCGCCGGGGTACACGAACTGCCAGATGTACTGGCGCCCGATCACGTTGATTTCGAGCGCTTTGCCGTTGGGCGGCAGCTTGCGCTCGTTGCTCGCGTACAGCAGGCTTTCCGCTTCGCCCAGCTGCGCGCCGCCCGGCCCCGAGTTGGGCGGGTTCTGGATCGAGGACAGCTTCGTGAACGTGAGCACCGCCAGCCCCACCAGGATCACGGCCGCGGCGACCGTCCAGCCGATCTCCAGGCGCGTGTTGCCGTGGATCTGCGCCGCCATCGCGCCCTTGCGCTTGCGGAACTTGATCAGCGCGTATCCCAGCCCGATCTCGACGGCGAAGAAGATCACCAGGGCGATGACAAGCGTGACCTTGTAGAGGCTGTCGGTTTCTTCCGCGTTCGGCGACGCGCCATGCGCGGGCGTGAAGAACGCGAGCGTTGCGGGGAGCAGATGGCCCAAGGCGGCGGTGATTCTATTCACGCGCGGGCGGGACGCGCTTGATGACGTTTGCCACGAGGCTTCTCAGCGCCCGGAGAAACTCGCCGGGCGCTTCTGCACGAACGCCATCGCGCCCTCCAGGAAGTCCTCGCTGCCCGCCATCTCCTGCTGGATCCGCGCCTCGAGCTCGAGCTGCTCGGCCATGCGCGCGTACAGCCAGTTGTTGAGCTGGCGCTTGGTCCCCGCGTACGAGCGCGTCGGGCCGGCCGCCAGGCGCGCGGCGAGCGCGGCGGCCTCCTCGTGCAGGCGCTCGTCGGCGATCACGCGGTTGATCAGGCCCCACTCGAGCGCCTTCGGGGCCGCCAGCCGCTCGCCCAGCATCGACAGCTCGCTCGCGCGCGCCATGCCCACGCGCGTCGGCAGGAACAGCGAGGAGCCGCCGTCGGGGACTAGGCCGATGTTGACGAACGCGAGCAGGAAGTACGCGCTCTCGGCGGCGAGGATCAGATCGCAGCACAGCGCCAGCGAGCAGCCGATCCCCACCGCCGGGCCGTTGACCGCCGCGATCACCGGCTTGGGCACCTCGCGAATCGCGTGCATGATCGGGTGGTAGCGCTCGGTCAGCGTCTTGTACACGTCCGGGCGCCCGTCCGGTGTGGTGTCGCCGCCGCTGATGTCCTTCAGGTCCGCGCCCGAGGAGAACGCGCGCCCGGCGCCGGTGATCAGCAGCGCGCGCACCGCGTCGTCGCCGGCCGCGCCGCGCAGCGCCGCGAGCAGGTCCGCGCCGAGCTGCGCGTTCCACGCGTTCAGCGCCTGCGGTCTGTTGAGCTCGATCGTGGCCACGCCGTCGGCCACGCGCACGTTGACGCTCTCAAGCTGCATGTTCGACTCGCCTGTGCCCGTCTGGGTACTCATCGCTCTCCCTTGGCTCGATCTCGCTTTGATCCTATGGTGTGGGACATGAGACGTCCCGTGATCGGCATCTGCACCGCGCTCGAGCGCGCCAGCTGGAGCGTCTGGGACCAGCCGGCCGTGCTGCTCGCGCTCAACTACGTCGAGGCCGTGCAGCGCGCGGGAGGCCTGGTCGTGATGCTCCCGCCCGACCCGCTGCTCGCGGATGACCCGCAGCAGGCGCTCGAGCTGATCGACGGCCTGATCCTCGCCGGCGGCGCCGACATCGACCCCGCCACCTACGGGGAGCAGGCGCACCCGGAGACCGTCGGCACGGTGCCCGAGCGCGACGCGTTCGAGGTCGCGCTCACGCGCGGCGCGCTCGAGCGCGACCTGCCGGTGCTCGGCATCTGCCGCGGCATGCAGCTGCTCAACGTCGCCTGCGGCGGCACGCTCGTGCAGCACATCCCCGACTTCGTCGGCCATCACGAGCACCGGCGGGTGCTCGGCTCCTTCGACGGCGCCGACCACGACGTCGTCCTGATCGACGGCTCGCTCGCGGCGCGCGCCGCCGGCGAGCTCGTGCACGCCACCAAGTCCCACCATCACCAGGGCGTCGACCGGCTGGGGGAGGGCCTCGTCGTCAGCGGCGTCTCGACGTTCGACGAGCTGCCCGAGGCGATCGAGCTGCCGGACGCGCGCTTCGCGCTCGGCGTGCAGTGGCACCCGGAGGCGGACGTCGCGAGCTCCGTCGTCGGCGCGCTCGTCGAGGCCGCCACCGCCGCGCGCGTCGCCGAGTAGGCGCCTTCATATACTCCCCGCCCTGTGCGGCTGTCGAGGGCGATCAGAGCAACCGCCTGGGGGATGGTGGTGGCGGGGGTCGCCGCGCCGATCGTGCGCAGGCGCGTGAGCGCGCCGGCGCTGGTCGTGCAGACCGTCGCCTTCGGCGCGCCGCTCGGGCTGTGCGTGGCCGTGCGCCGCTCGCGACGTCGCGACGTCGCCGTGTGCGCGCTGCAGATGTGGGCCTACCTGTACGCGTACAAGTCCCCGCACGACGACCCCGACGCGCAGCGTGCGCGCGTGCACGTCGACTACCCGATCGTTGCCGACCGCGTGCTCGGCCTCGGCGAGCTGCCGACCGTGCGCCTGCAGCGGGCGCTCGCCGCCGAACGCGCCGGCGGCGGCGGCTGGAGCACGCTCGATCGCGTGCTCGTGTGGGCGCACTGGAGCTGGTTCATGATTCCGCACGGCTCGCTGCTGTACATCCTCGTGCGCGATCGCCGGCGCTTCTCGCGCGCCGCCGTGCTCACCTACGCGGTCTTCGACATCGGCGCGAGCGCCTACTGGCTGCTGCCGACCGCGCCGCCGTGGTACGCGGCCGAGATGGCGGCCGAGGGGGGCGAGCCGGACGAGCGCGGCCAACGCGCCCAACCGGGCGAGCCTCCGCCGCCGGTGCGGCGGCTGATGGTCGAGTACGGAGAGGCGTTCTGGAGGGACGGCTGGGGCTCGCTCTACAGTGTGTTCGGAGGCAATCCCCTGGCTGCGATGCCCTCTTTGCACTTCGCCACATCCCTGATGGCCGCGCTCCTGCTCGCCGAGGTGGGGCCGGTCGCGGGCGTGGTCGGGTTCGGATACGCGGCCACGCTCGGGTTCGCGCTCGTGTACCTAGGCGAGCACTACGTCGTCGACCTGATCGCAGGAGCCGGGCTGACGCTGGCGGTGCGGCGGCTGGAGCCGCGCGCGGGACCGGCCGTCGCGCTCCTGGGGCGCGCGGTCGCGGCGTTGGAGGAGATTGCCCACGAGGCCGGCTGAGGAGAGGGGGTGAGCACCAGCGAGATGGAGCGCGGCGACCGACGCGATGGGGGGAGGAGGATCGAGGAGGAGCAGCGGCCCCGGGCGCCCCGCTCGGCACCCGGGGCGCATGCGGGCGAGGAGGAGATGCCGCGCGTGCTGCTCACGCGCCGGCAGATCGTCGCGTTCGTGGTGTTCGTGCTCGTCGTCGTCGGCTTCCTGTACTTCGTGCTGCCCAAGCTCGCCGGCGTGGGCGCCACCGTCCACCGCATCGAGGGCGGGGACAAGTGGTGGATAGCGGTCGGCGTCGTGCTCGAGCTGCTGTCGTTCGCGGGCTACGTCGTCCTGTTCCGCTCGGTGTTCGTCGTCAACGTCCACGTGCCGGACGCGCTCGACCCGTCCGACGCGCTCGACCCGTCTGACCCGCTCGACCCGTCTGACGCGTCCGATGCGTCCGTCCAGCCTCCCCAGCCCGCGCGGATCGGCTGGCACGAGAGCTACGAGATCACGATGGCGGGCCTCGTCGCCACGCGCCTGTTCGCCGCCGCCGGCGCCGGCGGGGTGGCGCTGACCGCGTGGGCGCTGCGCCGCTCGGGCATGGCCTCCAGGCTCGTGGCCTGCCGCATGGTCGCGTTCATGGTGCTCCTGTACGTCATCTACGCCGGCTCGCTGCTGCTCGACGGGATCGGGCTTGGCACCGGTGTGTTCCCCGGCGGCGGCTCGTTCGCGATCACGCTCGTCCCCGCGATCGTCGCCGCGATCCTGTTCGCCGCGGCCGGCGCGATGGCGCTGCTGCCCGACGACCTCGAGCGGCGACTGGGCATCTGGGCCTCGGGCTCGGGGCGCTTCGCCCACTGGGTGGCGCGCGCCGTGGCCGTGCCGGCGCTCGCGGCCAGCGGCGTGCGCACCGCCATCCGGCTGTTGCGCACGCGCGACGCCGGGCTGCTCGGGGCCCCCGCCTGGTGGGGCTTCGACATCGCCGTGCTGTGGGCGATGTTCCACGCGTTCGGCTCGCCGCCGCCGTTCACCGTCATCTGGATGGCCTACTTCGTCGGCATGCTCGGCAACCTGCTGCCGCTCCCGGGAGGCCTCGGCGGCGTCGAGGGCGGGATGATCGGCGCGTTCGCAGCGTTCGGGGTCGACTTCAACCTGTCGGTGCTCGCGGTGCTCTCCTACCGCGGCATCTCCTTCTGGCTGCCCACGCTTCCCGGCGTGGTCGCGTACTTCCAGCTGCGCCGCACCGTCGCGCGCTGGCGCCAGCAGGGCGCGCTGCCCGCAGGGGCCCCTGCGGCGGGAGCGGCGACGCCGACCGGCGTGCTGCAGAGCTCGTGAGCGGCGCGCGCAGCCAGCCTTCTTGCTATACTATACAAAGTAAAGCGCCTGTGGGATCGGTTCCCACAGGCCGTATCGCCAGCCACCAGGAGGGTAGATGAGCGACGTCGAGAACGTGATCATCATCGGCAGCGGTCCCGCCGGGTACACGGCGGCGCTGTACACAGCCCGCGCGAACCTGCGCCCGCTGGTGATCGAGGGCTTCGCCTGGGGCGGTCTGCTGCAGCAGACGACCGACGTCGAGAACTACCCGGGCTTCCCCGACGGCGTGATGGGCCCCGAGATGATGCAGAAGTTCCGCGACCAGGCCGAGCGCTTCGGCGCGCGCCTCATCACAGACCAGGCCGACCGCGTCGAGCTGGCCAGCGAGCCCGGCGGCGTGCACCGCGTGTGGGTCGGCGACACCGAGCACCGCGCGCGCACCGTCGTGCTGGCGATGGGCGCCGAGCACAAGAAGCTCGGCGTCGCCGGCGAGGAGGAGCTCGCCGGCCGCGGCGTCAGCTACTGCGCCACCTGCGACGCCGCGTTCTTCCGCGAGGCGCAGACGATCATCGTCGGCGGCGGCGACTCGGCCATGGAGGAGGCGATCTTCCTGTCCAAGTTCGCCGCCAAGGTCACCGTGGTGCACCGCCGCGAGGAGTTCCGCGCCTCCAAGATCATGCTCGAGCGCGCGCACGCCCAGTCGAACATCGAGTTCGTCACGCCCTACACGGTCAAGGAGTTCGTCGCCGGCGAGAACGGCGCGCTCGGCCACGCCGCGCTCGTCAACACGCAGACCGGCGAGGAGCGCGAGATACCCGTCACCGGGACGTTCGTCGCGATCGGCCACGAGCCGCAGTCGGATCTCGTCAAGGGGCAGATCGACATCGACGAGAACGGCTACGTCGTAACCGAGGGCGCATCCACCCGCACCAACCGCCCCGGCGTGTTCGCCGCCGGCGACCTCGTCGACCACACCTACCGCCAGGCGATCACCGCCGCCGGCTCCGGCTGCCAAGCGGCGCTCGATGCCGAGTGGTACCTGCGCGACACGCCCGGCGTGCCCGTGCCGGAGGGGATGCCCGCGGGCGATCCGACCACGGCGCAGTGGGCGCCTGCGGCCGACCAGCTACCGGCGACCGCCCAGTAACGCCGGCAGCCGACGAGCAGCCGGCGACAGCCGCTCAGTAGCCGCCGACGCGCTCAGGTCTTGACGGCGCCGACCGCAGGCGGGCGGGCGAACTCCGCCTGGCGCCATGGCAGGCGGCGCTGCAGCGCCGGTCGCTCCACGAACCGCCACAGCAGGTCGGCGGCGATCAGCGTCGCGATCGTCACGCCGACGACCAGCAGCCAGTAGGTCTCCTTGACCCCGTAGCTGTGTCCCACGCGCGCGAGCACGTGCGTCATCAGCCCCAGGTGGATCAGATAGATGCCGTACGAGCGCTCGCCCAGCCAGCGCATCACGCGATTGTCCAGCCAGCGCCAGCTGCCGCCCGTCGTCCACTGCAGCGCCAGCGGCGCCGCCAGCAGCGCGCCACAGCCGAGCGTCACGAAGATCAGGCGCCACCCGTATTCGGTCGCCGGCCACGAGATGTAGGTGCCGAGCAGCGCGACGCTCCCCGCCAGCAGCCCCCACGCCCACACGCGCCCGGACCGCGTCCCGTGCAGGCGCGGCGCCACGAACGGCTCGAGCGCGGCGATCGCGACGCCGGGCACGAACGCGAACAGGTAGTCGGCGATGTTGTACGTCAGCGTGCCCGGGTTGCCGGCGTCGTGCTTGAACTGCAGGCTCAGCGCATACAGCACGGTCAGGACCGTCAGCACGATCGCCAGGCGCACCCGCGGCGTCGTGCGCATCCTGTGCGCGGCGTACAGGGCAATCACCGACGCGATCGGGATCAGGATGTAGAACGCGACCTCGAGGTCGAGCGTCCACGCCTGCCCGATCAGTTCCGCCGACGGCGTCGAGTAGTAGTTCTGCGCGAACCCGTACACGGCCGCCAGGCCCAGGAAGCCGCCGTCCGTGTGGAAGCGGTTCCACGCGAAGTAGACCGTCGTCACCACCCAGAACGCCGGGATGATGCGCAGCGCGCGATTGCGGAAGTAGCGCGTGATCGACGGCGCCGGCGTCCCCAGCAGATACGCCGCCAGGAACGTGCGCGTCAGCAGGTAGCCGGACAGCGCGAAGAAGATGTAGATGCCGGCGCGCATGTTCACGAACTCCGCCGCGAACATGCCGAAGATCGGCCGGAACTGGTTCGGCCCTTCGCCTTTGACCGCGCCCTGCCCGTACTTCCAGATGAGCGTCGAGACGGCCGCGTGGAACACGAGCACGAGCATCGCCGCGATTGCGCGCAGGCCGTCGCCGGCGGCGAAGCGGCGGGGGACCGCGTCGCTGATGCCCTCCGGTCGATTCGCAACCGAGCTCATCGTTTGATATTCGTCAACGGGACTGCCCGGCCTTTAGCCCCGAAACAGCCGCCCCGCCGCCGCAAGGCGGCACAGCTGCGGCGCCGGGCGGTAGCGCTCCTCGCGATACTCCTCGCACAGCGCGTTCAGCACGCTCAGCACGTGCTCCAGGCCGATCGCGTCCGCCCACTCGAGCGGGCCGCGCGGGTGGCTGAGGCCGAGCACCATGCCCGTGTCGATGTCCTGCGCGCCGCCCACGCCCTCGCCGAGCGCGAACGCCGACTCGTTGATCAGCTGGCAGACGATCCGGCCGAGCACCAGGCCCGGGGCGTCGCCCACCCACTCGACGTGCTTGCCCAGCGCTCCGAAGAAGCGCTCCGCGCGCGCCGCCGCCACCGGCGAGGAGCTCTCGCCGCGCGTCAGCTCCACCAGGCTCGACCGCTGCAGCGGCGCCAGCACGTGGAAGCCGACCGCGCTGCCGCCCGGGTCCAGCGCGCTCAGCGAGCCGCTCGCGCACAGCACCACGTGGGCGCCCCCCGGCGGCTGCGCGCCGGCGCCGCGGCGGTCGGGCCGGCCGGCGGGCGGGGCCGCTTCCCGCTCGGAGGCCGGCACCGGGTCGCAGTCGATGAACAGCGCCGGCAGCACCCCGCCGGCCGGCGTGTGGGGCGAGCGCACCTCGTAGCCGACGTCGCCCGCCAGCGCTCGCAGCGAGTCCGCGATCGCGCCCTCGCCGGCGATCACCACCACGCCCTCGCCGCGACCAGGCGCGTCGCCCTGCGGCGGCTGCGGGTCCTCGGGGCGGTGCCGGCCGGCGCCGGCGCCCGCGGAGTAGTCGTAGTAGCCGCGCCCGCTCTTGCGCCCGTACAGCCCCGCCGCCACCTGGCGCGCGGCGATCATCGACGGGCGCCAGCGCGGCTCGCCGAAGCTCTGCTCGTAGAAGCTCTTGGAGATCTCGAAGCCAGTCTCCACGCCCACCAGGTCCATCAGCTCGAACGGCCCCATGCGAAAGCCGCCCTCCATGCGGCAGATGCGGTCGATCGTCTCCACGTCCGCGATCTGCTCCTGGAGCAGGCGCAGCGCCTCCAGGCCGAACGGGCGGTTGCAGCGGTTGACGATGAACCCAGGCCCGTCCTTCGCGACGATCACCGTCTTGCCCATCGCCTCGCCCGTCGCCACCGCCAGCGCCAGCGCCTGCTCGGAGGACTCGACGCCCGCCACCACCTCGAGCAGCGCCATCAGCGGCGCCGGGTTGAAGAAGTGCATGCCCACCACGCGCTCGGGGTGCGTCGCGCCGGCCGCGATCGCCGTCACCAGCAGCGATGACGTGTTCGTCGCGAGCACGCACTCCGCGCTGACGATCTGCGACAGCTTGCCGTACATCTCGTGCTTCAGCTCCAGCCGCTCGGGAGCCGCCTCGATCACCAGCTCGCAGTCCGCCAGTGCCGCCATGTCATCCACTGGCTCGAGGCTCTCCGCCGCCCGCCTGGCCTGCTCCTCGCTGATCTTGCCCTTGGCTGCTTCCTTCGCGAGGCCGTCGCGGGCGCTCTGCGTGCCCTTCGCGAGAGCCTCGGGGAAGGGGTCATACAGCAGCGTGCGCGCGCCCGAGCGCGCGGCCAGCTGGGCGATGCCGTTGCCCATCGTGCCCGCGCCCAGCACGCCGATCACGGACGCTGCGCGACCCGCCGGACCGGCGGAGCCGGTCTCATCAAAAGTCGTCGTTTCCCGCTCGCTTGCCATCGCCCGCGCGTCCGCGCCGCCTCAGGCGGGGACCAGCGCGTTGATACCCGTCATCGCGCGCCCGATCAACATCTGCTGGATCTGGGAGGTGCCCTCGTAGATCGTCGTCACGCGCGCGTCGCGGAAGTAGCGCTCGACCGGGTGGTCGTCGACGTAGCCCGCGCCGCCGTGCACCTGGATCGCGAGGTTCGCGCATTCAAGCGACGCCTCCGTCGCGTGGAGCTTCGCGATCGACGTCTCGAGGCTGTTGGGGCGGCCCCTGTCCTTGAGGAAGCCCGCGCGCCACGCCAGCATCCGCGACGCGTCCGTTTTCAGCACCATTTCCGCGATCATCGCCTGCACCAGCTGGAAGGTCGCGATCGGTTTGCCGAACTGCTCGCGCTCCTTCGCGTACTTCACCGACTCCTCCACGCAGCCCTGGCAGATGCCCACCGCGCCGCACGCCACCGAGTAGCGCCCCGACTCAAGGTTCGAAAGGGCGATTTTGAAGCCGTCGCCGACGTTGCCCAGCATCTGCTCGTCCGAGACCTCCACGTCGTCCAGCGAGATCGACGCCGTGTCCGAGCCGTGCAGCCCCATCTTGTGCTCGATCGTCTGCGTCGTGAAGCCAGGGTGCTCGGTGTCCACCAGGAAGCACGCGATGCCCTTGTAGCCGAGCTCCGGGTCCGTCTGCGCGAAGACCAGCGCCACCTTCGCGTGGCTGGCCATCGAGATCCACATCTTCGCGCCGTTGATCACCCAGCCGGCGTCCGTCCTGCGTGCGCGCGTCTTCTGGTTGGCCGCGTCCGAGCCCGTGTCCGGCTCCGTCAGCCCGAAGCAGCCGAGCCACTCGCCCGAGCACAGCTTCGGCAGGTAGTGGTGCTTCTGCTCCTCCGTCCCGAACTTCAGGATCCCCGAGCACACCAGTGACGTCTGGACCGAGATGACCGTGCGGATCGAGGAGTCCGCGCGCCCGATCTCCTCCACCACCAGGCCGTAGCTCAGGTAGTCCAGGCCCGCGCCGCCGTACTCCGGCGGGACGATCGCGCCGAGGTAGCCCTGGTCGGCGATCTTCCTCACCATCTCCAGGTCGAAGTGGTGGTTGCGCGCGTTTTCGCGCGACTGCAGCACGATCTCCTTGTCCGCGAATTCGCGCGCCGTCTCCTTGATCAGGCGCTGCTCGTCGGTCAGGTCGAAGTCCATCCGTCTCCTATCCGGTCGCGCCGGTTGCCGGCCGTGCGGGTGGTCGGTCCGCGCATATTGTCCTCTCGCGAGCGCCGAATAACCATCGCTATACGGCTGCGGCGAGCTTGGGGGTTTTCCACGGCGCGTGGATGCGCCGCTCGATCTCGTCGGCGATGCCGTCGATCGGCAGCCGCTCCTGCGTGAGCGAGTCCCGGTCGCGCAATGTGACAGTTCGGTCCTCGAGACTCATATGGTCGATCGTAATGCACAGCGGCGTGCCGATCTCATCCTGGCGGCGGTAGCGCTTGCCGATCGCGCCGCCCTCGTCGTACTCGCTCTGCACGCGCCCGCGCAGCGCCGCGTGCACCTCGCGCGCGAGCTCCGGCTGGCCGTCCTTGCCCACCAGCGGCAGCACCGCCGCCTTCACCGGCGCCAGGCGCGGATGCAAGCGCAGGACCGTGCGCACCTCGCCCGCGCCCGTGCCCTCGCGCTCCACCACTTCCTCGTCGTACGCGTCCACCAGGAACGCCAGCGTCGCGCGGTCGGCGCCGGCCGCCGGCTCGATCACGTGCGGCACGTAGCGCTGGCCGGTCGCCTGGTCGAAGTACTCGAGCTTCTCGCCCGAGTGCTTGGCGTGCTGGGTCAGGTCGAAGTCGCCGCGGTTGGCGATGCCCTCGAGCTCAGACCAGCCGATCGGGAACAGGTATTCGACGTCGCTGGTGCCCGAGGAGTAGTGCGAGAGCTCGTCTGCGTCGTGCGCGCGCAGGCGCAGGTGGTCGGGGCGGATGCCGAGCTCCACGTACCAGCGCTCGCGCTCGGCGAGCCAGTGCTCGAACCACCGCTGCGCGTCGTCGGGCGGCACGAAGAACTCCATCTCCATCTGCTCGAACTCGCGCGTGCGGAAGATGAAGTTGCCGGGGGTGATCTCGTTGCGGAACGACTTGCCGACCTGCGCGATCCCGAACGGCGGTTTCTTGCGCGAGAACTGCAGCACGTTCTTGAAGTTGATGAAGATGCCCTGGGCGGTCTCCGGGCGCAGGTACGCGGTGGCGCCAGACTCCTTGACGGGACCGATCGTCGTTTCGAACATCAGGTTGAAGTCGCGCGCCTCCGTCAGGTCGCACTCGTCCGTTTCCCCGGGATGCTTGGACGGTTTGCGCCCGCACGGGAGCTCCGCCAGGTGGTCGGCGCGGAAACGCTGGCCGCACGTCTTGCAGTCCACCAGCGGGTCGGTGAAGCCCGCCAGGTGGCCCGACGCCTCCCACACCTTCGGGTGCTGCAGGATCGCCGAGTCGATCGCCACGATGTCGTCGCGCTCCTGCAGCATCGCCCGCCACCACTCGTTCTTGACGTTCGTCTTCAACAGCACGCCGTAGTGGCCGAAGTCGTACGTCGATCCCACCCCGCCGTAGATCTCCGAGGAGGGGAACACGAAGCCGCGGCGCTTGCACAGCGCCACGATCTTCTCCATCGTCACCACGTCTGCGTGTGTCGGCGTCGGCTCGGTCATCGCGGGCTGCGGATGGTAGTCGAGCCCGCATAACATGGCGCGCCGTGGCGCGGGTGCTGATCGTCGGGGGAGGCTGCCGGGGCAGGCGGCTGGCGCAGGCGCTGGCCGGCGAGGGCCACGCGGTGCGCGTCACCACGCGCGAGGAGCGCGGGCGGGCGGCGATCGAGGCGGCCGGCGCCGAGTGCTGGGTCGGGACCCCCGATCGCCTGGCGACGCTGCGCGGGGCGCTCGAGAACGTGACGATCCTCTGCTGGATGCTCGCCACCGCCGGCGGCCCGCCTGATGAGCTGGAGGCGCTGCACGGCTCGCGCCTGGAGTTCTTCATGACGCAAGCGATCGACACGACCGTGCGGGGGGTCGTCTACGAGGCGCGCGGGGCGGGCTCTGCGGCGCCGATGCTGGTGGGCGGCGAGGCGATCGTGCGCGCGTTGGCCGCGCGCAACGCGATCCCCGCGGCGTTCCTGACCGCCGATCCGCGCGACGTCGAGGCCTGGCTCGCGGCCGCGCTCGCCGCCGTCGACTCGCTGCTCTCGCGCGCATAATCGCGCGCCGCGGTCAAGCCTCCGGAGCTTGTGACCGATGCTGCAAGCACGATGGCTGGCGATCGCTCCCGATACGGCCTGCTGGTGTCCGCGCTCGGCGCGAGCCTGCTGATCGTGTCGGTGTTCCTGCCGTGGTACGAGGTGACCTCGGCCCTCCACGCGAGCGCCGGCGCCGCCGCGGGACACAGGCTCGCGACGATCACCGGGCACCGAGCGCTGCGCGAGGTCAACGTCGTGCTGCTGGTCCTCGCCGCGCTTGCGATGCTCGACGCGCTCGCGCCGCTGGCGTCGATCGGCAGGCCGATGCCCGGCGGCGCGGGCGGCTCGGTCGTGCTGCTGGGGACCATCGCGGCGGCGTTCGTGCTCTACCGCATGCTCTTTCCCCCGGCCACCGGCGTCGGGGTCGCCGAGCTCTCGCTCAGCGTCGGCGCGTGGCTCGCGCTGCTCGGCTCGCTGGCGATCGCGCTCGGCGGAATGTGGCCGCGCAACTTCGGCCTCGTCGCCCGGGAGATGCGCCCGGGAACGCTATCCTGGTAGTAATCCCCCTAAAGCCGATCAGGATTTCGACTGAAGTGGCGGCTCGCTCCCCTTCGCGAGCGCGCCACGGCGATCTGTAACGAGAGGAGCAACATCAATGTCGCTGCAACTTGGCCAGGAGGCCCCCGACTTCGAGGCCGACACCACCGAGGGCCGCATCAAATTCCACGACTGGATCGGCGACTCGTGGGCGGTCCTCTTCTCGCATCCGAAGGACTTCACCCCTGTGTGCACCACCGAGCTCGGCTACATGGCCAAAGCGAAGCCCGAGTTCGACCGGCGCAACGTGAAGATCATCGGCCTGTCGGTCGACGCGCTCGACAACCACGAGGCGTGGGCCAAGGACATCGAGGAGACGCAGGGCGCCGCCCCCAACTACCCGATCATCAGCGACAGCGACTTCAACGTCTCAAAGCTCTACGGCATGCTGCCCGCGAGCACGTCCGGCGACGCCGCCACGCGCACGCCCGCCGACAACCAGACGGTCCGCAACGTGTTCGTGATCGGGCCCGACAAGAAGGTCAAGCTGATCCTCGTCTACCCGATGACCACCGGGCGCAACTTCGACGAGGTGCTGCGCGTGATCGACTCGCTGCAGCTGACCGCCAAGCACAAGGTCGCCACGCCCGTCAACTGGCAGCAGGGCGAGAAGGTGATCATCGCGGGGTCGGTGTCCAACGACGAAGCAAAAGAGACCTACCCGGACGGGTGGGAGGAGCCCAAGCCTTACATCAGGCTGGTGCCGCAGCCGAGCTGAGTGGTCGCCAGATACTCGAAGAGGTTGTCGAGGATCCGTGCGGTCGCGCCCCAGATGAAGTGATCCTCGACTGTGTAGACGTCGGTTTCGAACGTGATGCCGCGGCGTTCCATGGTGGTTCTCGTGCGACTCTCGCGTACGGCCTCGAGTGCTAGCTCCAGCACCGCGTCCACCTCTCGCGCCGACGGACGCCATTCGTTGTTCGCCGGGATCGTGCCCACGAACGGGTGGATGATGTAGCCGGTGACGAACGTGGAGGTGGGGGGGAGCTCGCCGAGCAGGGTCACGTCGGCTCGGGGCAGGCCGATCTCCTCTTCGGCCTCGCGCAGCGCGGTGTCGGTGAGGGTCGGGTCCTCGGCGTCGCGGCGGCCGCCGGGGAAGGAGATCTCGCCGGCGTGGCGTCGCAGGTCGGCGCGCCTGCGGGTCAGCACGACGTGCGGCTCGCCGCCGTCCGGGGCGAGGAACAGCGGCACGAGCACGGCCGCGGCGACCGGCTCGCCGGTCCCTGGCGCAGCGAAGCTGGCGGAGGCGGAGGGGTCAGGCGGCCAGGTGAACGCGCTCAATGCGCTCCTGGAACATGACCTCGCCGTCGAGCGCGCGGTGCACGGGGCACTTGGCGGCGATCACGCGCAGGCGCTCCACCTGCTCCTCGGGGAGGTCGTCAGGCAGCCGCATCACGAGCTGGAACTTGGTGGGACAGCCGCGCTCGGCGGGGCTGTACTCGACGTCCACCTCCACGTGGCCGATGTCCCAGCCCTTGCGCGCGGCATACATCTCCATCGTGATCGCCGTGCATGTGGCGAGGCTCACCGCGAGCAGCTCCTGAGGATCCGGGCCCATGTCGTCGCCGCCCACGTCCAGCGGCTCGTCGACCGTCAGCTGGTGGTCGCGCACCTGCACCGTGTGCCTGAACGTCGCGCCGTCACGCCGCGCCGAGGCCTTCATCCTTGTGAGCCCTTGCGTCTGAGTCATCTCGATCCCCTCGATCGGCCGATGCTTATGCTCATTCTCATCATACTGGCCGGTCGGATACCCACCTGGGAGGCGAGCGGGGGTCAGGCGAGCGGGTTGAACAGCAGCCCGGTGAGCAGCTTGGGGTAGAAGTAGGTCGACTTGGGCGGCATGTTCTCGCCGGCGGCGGCCACGTCGCGCACCTGCCCGACGGGCGTGGGGCGCATCAGGAAGGCGGCGTCGAAGTCGCCCGAGCGCACCATCGCGAGCGCCTCGGCGGTGTCGCGCGCGTAGAAGAGGCCGTTGAAGTGGGCGATGTCATCGTCGCTGTAGCCGAGCGCGTTCTTAAGTAGCAATGTCTCCAACACGCCGGTGTCGAGGTGGCGGTAGGCGTCGGAGTGGTCGGGCAGGGCGGCGTCGGCGATCGCCTGGTCCTTGAGCGTCAGGCGCAGCGAGCGCTCGCCGCGCCCGTCGAAGTAGCCGAGCTGCAGGATGCCTTCGCCGGGCGGCGGGGTGATCTCCTCGATGGGCACCTCGACGATGTCGAAGTCGCGCTGCAGCGCCTGCTCGAGCGCCTGGCGGCGGGGCTCGTCGAGGCCGCCGATCAGGCGGTGGGTGGGGAAGACGGTGAGGCCCGGGTCCTCGAGCGCGACGAGGCACATGAGGATGTAGCGGTGCTCGCCCTCGCCGCCGATCTCCTCGGCGTAGGCGTGCATCGTCTCGTAGCGGTGGTGGCCGTCGGCGATCAGCAGCTCGGCGTCGCGCGCGGCGGCCTGGGCGGTGGCGATCGCGGCGGGGTCTGACACGCGCCACAGGCGGTGGACGGTGCCGTCGGCGTCGGTGATGTCCGCCCACGGCGGCTGCTCGGTGCTCGGCGCGAGCGCCCTCCAGGCCGCTTCCGCGGGGTCGGAGTAGAGCGAGAAGATGGGGGAGATGTTCGCGCGGGTGGCCCTGGTCAGCCGCAGCCGGTCCTCCTTGGGGCCGGGATGGGTGCGCTCGTGCGGGCGCACGCGCCCGGGGCCGTAGTCCTCGATCCGCACGCGACAGAAGAAGCCGCGGCGCGTGCGCGTGACGCCGTCGGGACCGGTGTAGTCCTGCGTGTGCGCCCACAGCGCCGGCTCGCCGTCGCGCACGAGCGCCCCCTGCAGCTGCCAGCTCTCGAACAGCTCGCGCGCGGCCGCGTATTTGTCGGGCTCGCCCTCGGGCAGGTCGATCGCGACGACGTTGAAGGGGGATCGCGCGATCAGCGCCGCGCGCTGGCCGGCGTCGATCACGTCGTAGGGCGGGGCGACGACGTCGGCGAGGGGGCCGACGACCGTGGGGTCGTAGTGGAGGGCGCGCAGGGGCTGGACGTCGGCCATGGCGGGGCGGAGGGTAGCAGCGGGACGTCGCGGGGGCCGTGGCCACGATGTAGCGTTCTGTCCGCACTGCATGCGAACATGTGTTCGTAATGGCCCACGCAAAGTACCTGCGAGAGAAGGCGCGCTCGATGCGGATCGAGCGCCAGCTCACGATCGACGAGCTCGCCGAGCGGCTGGCGCTGTCGCGCAGCACGATCTACTACTGGGTGCGGGATTTGCCGATCCCGGGGTCGGGGTCGGGCGGCGGATGGCCGGAGTCTGCGCAGCGAAAGGGGAGTCGCGCTATGCAGCGGAAGTACAGGTTGCTACGGGAAGAGGCCTATGCGGAGGGGCTGCGGGAGTTCGAGACGCTGGCAGTCGATCCTACGTTTCGCGACTTCGTGTGCCTTTACATCGCGGAGGGCTACAAGCGGAACCGGAACACGGCCTCGCTCGGCAACTCCGATCCTGTGGTCGTCAAGCTCGCGACTCGCTGGATGCGCTGTCTGACGGACAAGGCGCCGCGCTTCGCGATCCAGTACCACGCAGACCAAGATCTTAGGGAGCTACTTGAGTTCTGGGGTGGCGTGCTCGAGATCGACCCAGCTGCGATCCGGCTGCAGCGGAAGTCGAACAGCAATCAGCTGACGGGCCGCACCTGGCGTTCCCGCCACGGTGTTCTCGAGGTCGGCGTCTACGACACAATGCTGCGGGCGCGGCTGGAGGCGTGGATGGATCGCCTGCGATCGGACTGGCAGTAGGCCCGGATAGCCTCGTGCAGCAGTAGACTCGGATGTCAGTCGGGACGTGGCGAAGCCTGGTATCGCGCACGATTTGGGGTCGTGAGGTCGCCGGTTCGAATCCGGCCGTCCCGACCATCTTCTAGCAGGACGAACCGCCCCAGCCTCCGAGAGGGAGGCCGGGGCTTTGGTGTCCGGGGATCGTGCGGAGCGAGTGCGGCGGCAAGTGGAGGCGCTTAGCAGTGCTCGAGAGGGTCGCTATGGGATTCGAACCTGGTTCGAATCCCATCTTCCGGACTTCCAGATCACGACAACAGAAGCCAGGCGGAGATCGCGAAAATCAATACGGTGCTGCTGGCTATCCGCATAGTGCCTGGTCGAGAACGGAAGAGTGATCCTACGCTCGACTCGATGATGCCGAGGGTCAGCAGCAGGCCGCCTGCAAACATTGCGGTCAAGACAGCCGAACGAGCTGCTTTGGTTGCGGCACCGCGCGCGAGGACGTGAATGGCCGCAAACTCGCCGAGCGCGAGCAGGCAAATGAGAAGTACGCAAGTGGCCACGGTAAAGCTGCTGGCCGTTTTTCCGGCCTCTCGCAGCGCCTCATCAGCTGCAAAGGCGCGTAGCTCGAAAGCGAGGAAACCCAGAAAGAGGGGAATGATCTGGGCAGCCGTGGAGTACAGAGCAAGACTGGTTTTCATGGCATACGCTGGATAATCGTGCCGAGCTGCTTTGTCCGCTGCCGGAGCCGGCGCTTGAGGGGTGATTCCATAATCGCTGCGACTCCTATGGCGTCGAGCGGTGAACGAAGAGGCTCATACCGAAAGAGCGCCACGTCGCGGGGTCGACCGCGCAAGGCAGCCTCCACCTCGGCTTCCCACGCGTCAACATCTTCAGGCCGGGTTTGAGGCTCTAGGATCGACAAGCCGGCGAGTGGTCCGGCCGCACGTTGTTCGAGTGCAACGCCACGGTCGAGGAGTCGTTGAAGTCGATCCCGTGGGTTGGATGTAGGCGCTGGCGGTTTGGTTGAGGCTTGGGCTCGCGAAGAAGACTGTTGTCCCGCCGGCTCAGGCTGAGGGCGAGTCGGCGCTAGCGGAGCAGGAATACGTTGTATTCCTGCGCGCCTCGTCCACATTGCCCAAGTCTCGACGATCAGGTACAGGAGCGCTACAACCCCCAAGAGGGACAGCAACGTGTAAGCGATCACGTCAAAGGGCGCTTCGTCCATCCGGCAACGCTACCGCTTCGATCAGACGCCCCCCCACATCGGCCCAGAGACTACTTCGCGTCGCACAAGCAGCATTTGACGCCAGCACACTGGGCAGCCTGATTAGGCGAGCGTCACCATCAAATCGCACTAATAATGCGAAAGGCTTCTGCGGAGAGTCCAGACGCGTGCGCCACCAGCGCCGCGAATAGCACAATCAACATGGCCAGTGCTCGGTCAATGGCCCCGGTAGTCTCACAGCACCACCTTGATCGATCGCCGTTCCGTTCCCGCTCAAGTCTCATAGTATATCTCGCTAGGCTTGTACCGCTGTCTTGTTCGACGCCCAATCGACAAAACACCTTCGGACTGCGAGAGGCTCAACAGAAAAGCGCGCAAAGTGCGAGAACGAACGTAGTACAACCCGAATTACACAAAACGATGCCATGTTCGCGCGGAGCGAGGCAGGCTACAATCGGTAGGCCGTGCACGGAGGCTGGATGGTGGAGCGATGAACGAGCTGCTCGCAATTGGAGTTGGCGTGGTCAGCGCCATCATCGCGGTGTTCCTACTTCAGACGTGGCCACACGGATATCGCTGGTCATCCGAGATCAGCTGGACGGAAGGCGATCCGAGCGGCCGATCGATCTATCAAGTGAAGATCGGCCGGACTAGGAGGCGGCTTCTTCGGCCGCTACGCCGAGGTCCAATGGATGCACGCTTCTACGCTCGAGTAGCGGTAACTGGGATTGGCTTTAGGCCACATGTAGAAAAGGTCGTACCAATTCCGCTCGACAAGGAATGGCGTCCGGTTGTCGCCCAGGCCATAGCGATCACATTGCTCCCGGAGATTTGCAACGAGCGCGATCTCCGGTACTTTCCCGAGACGATCCGAAAGACGCGCCGCGACGGCTCGCTCAACCTTGCTGACCTACTAGCTGTTGGTGATGCTTGTTTGCGAGTATATGCCTTTGCATATAGGCGTCGCGCAGGAACGCGGTGGATGTTGCGGGGGATCTACACACATGGCTCGATCAGGCCGGGGGACTTTCGGCACGGTCGCTTGTCGATCGAAGAGACCTCTGACGGAAGGCCGCCTCGGAGGCCAGACCCAGAGCGCCCTGAGCTATCTGACGCACCTGCTCTCACGGCTACCACTAGCCGGTGGCGGTTCTCGGTCGCCCGCCGGCGATGACCTCGCACTCGCCATCGGTATGCGACTCCCGCTGCTTACGTCGCATAATCAGCGATGCCCGACCAAAGAATAGGTGCGCGACACGCGCGAGGCAGTCCGGCTCTTGCGCTAACGCTCTATACCGACTTGGTGTCTGGCCAGCGCTCCAAGATGTTCTGGGCGTGTTCCAGTCTGGCTAGCCACGCGCGGAGGAGATTCTCGTCATCGACGTCGAGTTTCTGGCCGTCCTCCTCTTCCCATACGAGCGCTGTTTGGAAGACACGCGCAATGATCGCCCAGTGGCGCTCGTCGAGCTTTCGAGCAAGCAACGCCCGCGCTGCGAGCCAACTATCTGTCGCTCTGGCGACATCCGTGTTGGAAAATCTGGCAACACCATCATCCAAGGACCACCGAATCAGGGAGTCCAGTTGGACCAGGTCGATAGCGAGGAGACGAATGCTGCCCTCAAGGCTTGCCCTCTCCTCGATGCGGTCTTTGTACAGCCCAATCGTGCCGGTCAAGACAGCACCGACTACGACTCCGACGACGCCGATCAGGGCCGTCAGCACTGAATCGTCTTATTGATCGGGTGCTTCAGGCGGATCCTCCTGATCGAGCGGGTCGGTCGACGCCTCATTCATCGATCGAAGCATCCGCAAGACGTCTTGCTCCGTTAGGCGCACCGTTGGGATGTCCGCATCCAGAAAGAGGCGTGAGGGGAGAGCGCTTGATCCTGGCAGGTCGCCACGTCGGAGGCGAGCGTCACGTCGACTCCAAGCCTCATCAAAGTGGGCGGTCACAAGCGGATGATATCGCACCGTCTTCCGATGGGTCGTCGGCATTGGTAGCGGTTCTCCGGAATCTCCCGTCGCACAGGGGACCGCTGTGGCACAACCGGTATTGAGCGACGGTTGCTGCCTACGACTCGTACTACCGTCTCTTGCCGGTCGTGAAGTTCTCAACGAGTTCGGCCAGGACCCCATCGCTGACTTCAAAGAAGTCGAATAGCACAAACAGTGGCTGAACGATCTGCTTTACGTAGTCGACCAAGTTCGACTCAAGCTCGCTAAGCGTCGCTGTAAAGCTAGCTTGGACCTCATCCTCAGATGTAGCTCGCCCGTCGCTACTCATAAAGCGAAATGGGTCGGCGGCGCCCAGCGTTCTATTTGCAAGACCTCCATGTCGCAGACGGACAGTTATCTCGTCGGTGTCGCTCGCATCGAGTCGACGATACAAGCGGACAAGGAACAGAAGGGCCTCTGTGACTCTAACTATCCGGGTGTCCAGAGAGATAGTGTTGGGTCTATGCTCGTCCTCGAAGAGGCTGAGGATCGTGTAGAAGCGGCCGTCTCGAAAGAGCTTCCAGAGATCGTACGATGTGCGGGCCGTCACACTGTTGCTAACGGCCACCTCAGCGATGATTCCGTCCGCTGTAGGGCGGGGCCGGTACTCGTCGCGGTTCTCAAGCGTTATGCCAATCGGCCAGCCGAAGGTATGCACCTCAGCATCACGCACCGCATTGAGCAAATCGGGCTGCGACCAATTGCCGGCCGGCCGTAGCTGCGCCATGACCTCCATGTAGCCGGTTCGCTCGAGGCCGGCGAGCCCGGCGATACCCTTCTCATACAGTTCGGTGGACCACTCTGCCTGTTCGGGTGCGCTCGCGACATCGCGGGCGCTACTACGAACGATCGTCGCGCGGCGCTTGATGCGATTGGTCAGCTCGGCCCGGAAAGCAGGCAGCTCATCTGGCTTCCAGAACAGGAGATCGTAACCTTCGAGGTCGAAGTGCACCTTCGGCCCGTCCGGGCGGAAGTTTGGACTGCTGTGATGGTGATCCTCCCGCGCCGTGAGAATCAGATTGGCCTTCTTGCCGAGACCCATCGCGTAGCCGATCTCCAGATAGCAGTTGGGCCGCTCATTGGTGACGTCTGCGATAATAATCTGGGAACGCTCGATGAACTGCACAATCTCGCTCTTGAGCAGATCACCGGCGTTGTGACGATCAACACGACGCGCGACGAAGCCGGCCTCCGCAATCGCAGGTATAAATACGGCGTCGCAGACAGTATCCAGCTGCGTGTCGCCGATCTGCATGATGATGAAAGCCTCATCCATAGAGTCCATCATGCACTACCGTTCGGCCACAATGCGAGGGGATGTGCCGCGACCCTAATCGCGGCACGTCGCACAAGTGCCGTTCAACGGCGTGCCGGTCGCCGATGGCTCGGCTCAGTGCCGTTCCGGGCGCCGGTCGTCAGCCAGTCCGCGGGGTCGAAGCGCCTCGATCTGTCGCATAGCTCGCTGGGCGGGATGCGCAGGCCGTCGCCGAGTCGCAGCAGGGTTAGATAGGTTGGGTTGGCCTGCCCGCAGATGATCGTGTTGCCCTGCCTGACATCGAGGCTCGCCTTCTTCGCCACGAATTCTTGGCTGATCCCACGCCGCTCGGCGATCACTTGCTCTACGGCTCGCCCGAGTGCCGCTGGCCCGCGACTGCGCGGCTTGCGCTTCCGTGCGGGCGGCATCAGCGCTTCCACCTTCCGGGCGCGGGCCGGTAGACAACGCCCCACGCCGACACCATCCACCCGACGGCCCCTGCGGCTGCCAACTTGGCGCGCAGTCGCGACGCATGGCTGTCCACGGTGCGCGTGGTGCCGGCGGAGCGGTAGCCATAGATTGCGCAGCAGCTCGTGTCGGGTCCAGAGGCGCTCGGGGTGGCGTGCCATGTGCGCGAGCAGCGCGTATTCACGACGGCGCAGCTCGACGGGCATCGGCCCGTATGTGACGACGCGGGAGGCCGTGTCGATTGTGAGTTCGCCGTAGCGCAGGACCCGGCAGCCGGCAAGCTGACGTCGAGGGTGCATCTGCGCCGACCCCCTACGCGCGAAGCGACGCCTCATCAAGCTCGATCTCGATAACGCGCGCGACCCGATCCATATCCGCATCATGGGACAGCAGCGTCGCACCGCTGCGCCACGCGACGGCTGCGATCATGCAGTCGATCATCCCGCGCGGGGTGACGCCGGCAGTCCGGCAGCGGCGGTAGATCGTGACGGCGCCGTCGAAGTCAGTCACAGTGTCGAAGCCCACGAGCTGGAAGCCCTCCAGCAGGCGGCGCAGATCGTTCTCACGCTTCTCGTCGCGCGCGCCCGCGAGCACCTCCATGACTATGGGCTCGCTGACCGCGATGGGACCACCGGTCTCGATCAGCTCCTTGAGCCGAAGGTCTGGGGCGCTGCCGGTCGAGCGGTCGTACTCGACCCACACGGAGCTGTCGACGAGGATCACGCTGCCGCGCGCGGTGGCACATCCGTGGGCAGCTCGGCGATCGCGTGGGCTCCCTGCATCGCCAGCGCTTCCTCGCGTGTCATCGGCTGCCCCGCCAGGTGGCGCAGCGCGAGGTCGACCGCGGCCGTCTTGGTCCGCACGCCGTAGCGGTCCATGATCGCCTGGACATACGTGTCCTCGATCTCGATGTTTGTACGCACAGTGCTCATACACCAATGATACACCGCACGTGTACGCGACGTGTACAGGCAACGGCTCACGCCCCATCCGTCACCCACCCATCCATATATTTGGCAGTGCGGCGCAGCGTCTCGTATAGTTCACAAACCGGCTGCAATCGTGCTACAGTAGCCCTATGTCGGCTGTTGAAGCCCCTCATGCGCTTATCCGGGAGGCGGTTTACCTGCATGAGATCGCGAGGCTGTCGGATGCCGACATCGCACGTGCCACAGGTGTAGCCCGTAGCACCGCGCGGGCGTGGCTTGCCCACACGCGCTCGCCGACGGGTGAGCGTGCGGAGCGGCTGATCGAGCTTTCCGCGCTTGTGGAGCGGCTGGCGCGCGTGATGGAGCCCTCCTACATCGCGGTCTGGCTGCGAAAGCCGGTACCTGCGCTACAGGAGCGCAAGCCGATCGACGTGATCGCCAGCGGCAACTACATGCAGGTCGCCGAGCTGGTCTCAGCGCTCGAAGAGGCTCCTTTCTCCTAGCTGCCGTGGCCTCTCCGGTCGAGCGCGTATCGGTCGCCGGTTCGTGGTGGCGCCAGACTCCCCATGGGTCCGATCCGCTGTGGCTCGCCTCGCCGCCCTCGAACGGCCGCTGGCAACGCGGGGAGACGGTGGCGGCTGTCTACCTCGCTGACGAGGAGGGCACGGCGTGGGCAGAGTGGTACCGGGGGCTCGCGGAGATCGCGCTGTCGCCCAACCACGGCATGCCCCGCGACCTCTGGCGCTGGACGATCGCCGTGGGCGACATCGCTGATCTCTCCACTGCGGACAAGCTCGCCAGGCTCGACCTGCCCGTCCCTCGACCGGGCCGGCGGACCTGGGCGGCCTTCCAAGCCGTAGGCGAGCGTCTGCACGACGAGGGACACCGGGGAGTGCTCTACCCGAGCGCCGCTCGCCCTGACCACAAGGCGCTCTGTCTGTTCCGCGACGGCATCCTGATCCCCGGTGCCGATCCGGTGCGCCCGCCAACAACCCATCGCGATCCGCCTGCGCCCCCTATCGGCATGCGGACGTGACCGGCACCCAGTGTGGCGCTTTTCGGCGCCTGAGCGGCGACACCGCCCAACGCTGACACCCCACGCCCCCCGTCCCACCACCAACCCATCCATATATTTAGAAGCCGGATCCTCAGCGGCCCACACCCCAAAGGAGCACACAGGCATGGCGAGCACCCAAGCTGCGCCCCCGGCGATCAGCCCCAAGGACTTCCTCGACATCGACCGTCTGCTCTCCGACGAGGAGCGCGACATCCGCGACACCGTGCGCGCGTTCGTGCGCGACCGCGTGCTGCCGCACGTCGGCGACTGGTTCGAGGAGGCCACGTTCCCCACCAGCGAGCTCGCGCCGCAGCTCGGCAAGCTCGGCGTGCTCGGCATGCACCTGCAGGGCTACGGCTGCGCCGGCGCCTCCGCCACCGCGTACGGCCTCGCGTGCATGGAGCTCGAGGCCGGCGACAGCGGCCTGCGCTCGCTCGTGTCCGTGCAGGGCTCGCTAGCCATGTACGCCATCTGGCGCTGGGGCTCGGAGGAGCAAAAGCAGCAGTGGCTCCCGCGCATGGCCACCGGCGAGGCGCTCGGCTGCTTCGGCCTGACCGAGCCCGACGCCGGCTCCGACCCCGGCTCCATGCGCACGCGCGCGCGCCGCGACGGATCGGACTGGATCGTGCACGGGCAGAAGATGTGGATCACCAACGGCTCCGTCGCCGACGTCGCCGTCGTGTGGGCCGCCACCGACGACGGCGTGCGCGGCTTCCTCGTGCCCGCCGGCACGCCCGGCTTCACCACCCAGGACATCCACCGCAAGCTGTCGCTGCGCGCGTCCGTCACCTCCGAGCTGCTGCTCGACGACGTGCGCCTGCCCGCCGACGCCGTGCTGCCCGAGGCCACCTCGCTGCGCGGGCCGCTGTCGTGCCTCAACGAGGCGCGCTACGGCATCGTCTGGGGAGCCGCCGGCGCCGCGCGCGCGTGCCTGGAATCGGCGCTCGACTACAGCAAGGAGCGCATCGCCTTCGGGCGCCCCATCGCCGCCACGCAGATCCAGCAGCACAAGCTCGCGCACATGGCGCTCGAGGTCAACCGCGCGACGCTGCTCGCGCTGCACCTCGGGCGCCTCAAGGACGACGGCCGGCTGCTGCCCGAGCACGTGTCCATGGGCAAGCTCGGCAACGTCAACGCCGCGCTCGACGTCGCCCGCACGGCCCGCCAGGTGCTCGGCGCCAACGGCATCACGCTCGAGTACCCCGTCATCCGCCACATGAACAACCTCGAGTCGATCGTCACCTACGAGGGCACCGCCGACGTGCACGCGCTCGTCGTCGGCGGCGCGCTCACCGGCATCCACGCGTTCCGCTGACGCGCGCGAAAGCGCGGCGGGAACATTCGCCGAGGCTCCGGGAAGGAATCCGCGCGCGGGGCGTCTCCGAGGGCGATGGGGCCAAGGCTGGCACTCCGTCAGCTCGCGGCGCGTCTTGGTCCCCGCTTTGGCGCGTCGCGAGCATTTTTTTGATTATTAAGAGGAGGCTCGGGCGCGGTCACCTGCCGAGCGCGAACAGCGGCCAGCGCCCGGGGACTCCCTTGAGCTCGTGCAAGCCGCGGTCCTCGAACGAGAACGGGCCGCCCACCACCGTGCCGAAGACCGTGCCCGACACCAGCACCTCTCCCGGACCGGCCAGGCCCGCGACGCGGGCGGCGATGTGCACCGCCATGCCGCCCACGTCCGCGCCGATCAGCTCGCACTCGCCCGTGTGCATGCCCACGCGCACCTCCACGCCCAGCTCGCGCGCCGCGCGCGTGATCGCAAGCGCGCAGCGCAGCGCCCGCGACGGCGGCCCGTCGAACGTCGCCAGGAAGCCGTCGCCCACCGTCTTGACCTCGCGCCCGCCGAAGCGCGCCAGCTGCGCGCGCACCTGCTCGTCGTGGTGAGCCAGCAGGTCGCGCCAGCGCGCGTCGCCCAGCCGCGCCGCGTGCGCCGTTGCGTCGACGATGTCCGTGAACAGCACCGTCAGCAGCGCCCGCGCGAATTCGCCGCCGCTGCGCACGCCCGTCAGGAACTCCTCGACCTCCTCCACGATCGCGTCGCTGTCGCCCAGGAACGGGAACGAGTCGATGCCCTCCAGCTCCACGTAGCGCGCGCCCTCGATGTGCTCGGCCAGGTAGCGCGAGTGGCGCACGTCCCACACCTGCTCGTTCGGCCGGTGCATGATCAGCGTCGGCACGCGGATGCGCGGCAGCACGTGGCGCACATCCTGGTCGATCATCGCCTGGAAGATCACGCGCGCCTCGCCCGGGCTCGCCGCCAGGCGCTGCATGCGCGCGAACCACGCCATCAGCGCCGGGTCTCTCGCCAGCGACGGCGCCCACCCGGACATCGCTTCGGTGCCGGTCTCGCCCCACGTCGCGACGTTTTGCTCGGTCAGCGCTTCGCGGTCCTCCCTGCGCATCGCCCACTCGTAGTCCGGAGCCCACGAGCTGCGCGCGATCGACGCGTACATCACCAGCGCGCCGATCCGCTCGGGGTGCTCCGCCGCCAGCAGCGCCCCCACGAGCCCGCCCTGCTGGTAGGTGAACACCGCCGCGCGTTCGCTGCCCGCCGCGTCGAGCACCGCGATCGCGTCCCGTGCCTCCTGCTCGATCGTGTACGTCTCGAGCACGCGCTCGGACAGCCCCGTGCCGCGGCTGTCGAACAGGATCAGGCGCCCGAACGTCGCGAGCCGTTCGAGGAAGCGACGGTTGGCCGGCGCCTCCCACAGCTGCTCCAGCTGCGTCAGCCAGCCCGTCACGAACAGCATGTCCAGCGGGCCGTCGCCGACGACCTGGTAGGCGATGCTCGCGCCTTCGCTGCGCGTGTAGCGGGTCGTGGGCACCATCAGTCGTCTTCCAGCAGCGCGCGAAACGGCGCCGCCGGCTCGACCGTCGCGCCCGCGGCGTGCACGCGGTCCGACAGCCACACGTCGGAGGTCACAACGCGGATCGAGCCCGGCTCGCGGTCGGCCTTCAGCAGGCGCACGATCTCATCGTCCGCCGAGTCGCGGCGCGGGCGCGGCGCGAACGCCACCTCGATCACCGTCGAGCGGATCGGCGGTCGCGGCGGCTGCTCGAACACCACCGTCACCTCCGCGCCGCTGCTCGCCGCCCAGCTCTCCAGCATGCCCACCAGCTTGACCATCGCCCCGTGCCTGTCCTTCCACCACGCGTCCGGCCGCGTGCCGATCACGTTCATCCCGTCCACGAGCCAGCGCACGGCGCCCAAGCCTAGGGCCTCGCCCGCCGCCGGGCGCTGCCGCCGCGCGGCGCACGCCGGCGGACCGCCGCACAACGCGGATGACACGGTGGGGAGCGGATGTTTGCGGGCGGGGAGATAGGGTCTCTGCAATGAGCGGCCGCGTGCTCATCCTCTCCTGGGAGTACCCGCCCGTGATCGAGGGCGGCCTGGCCCGGCACGTGCGCAAGCTCTCGGAGGCGCTCGTGCGCCAGGGCGTGCACGTCGACGTGCTCACGCGGGGCGTCGGCTGCGAAGCCGAGCTCGACCCCGCCTGCCCGGAGGAGCGGGGCGGCGTGAACGTATATCGAGTGCGCGAGCCCGGCTGGCCGCGCGACCTCGACCGCTTCGTCGCGTGGGTCGAGCAGATGAACAGCGACATGCTCGCCGCCGGCGAAGCGCTCGCGCAGGAGCAAACCTATGACCTCGTGCACGGCCACGACTGGCTCGTCGGGCAGGTCTCGGCGCAGCTCGCGGACCGGCTGGGCGTGCCGTACGTGACGACCATCCACGCCACCGAGCACGGCCGCCACCAGGGCTGGGTGGACAAGCCGCCGCAGTCGCACATCCACGCCGTCGAGCGCCGGATGGCCCACCGCGCGGACTCCGTGATCGTCTGCTCCTACTACATGCGCGGCCACGTCGCCGACATCTTCGACATCGACGAGCGGCGCGTGGCGGTGATCCCCAACGGCGTCGACCCCAGCGAACTGCGCCCCAGCGGCGACCTGCAGGCGCTGCGGCGCGAGTTCGCGGCGCCGCACGAGAAGCTCGTGCTGCTGGTCGGGCGCCTGGTCTACGAGAAGGGCTTCCAGCTGGCGCTCGACGCGCTGCCGGGCGTGATCGAGCAGGTCGGCGACGTGCGCTTCCTGGTCGCCGGCAGCGGCACGCATGAGGCGGAGCTGAAGACGCAGGCCGAGCGCCTGGGCCTGTCCGAGCACGGCACGTTCCTCGGCTGGATCGGCGACGACGTGCTGCACTCGCTCTACCGCATCGCCGACCTGTGCGTGGTGCCGTCGATCTACGAGCCGTTCGGGCTGGTCGCGCTCGAGGCGATGGCCTCCGGCTGCCCGTGCATCGTCGCCGACACCGGCGGCCTGCGCGAGGTCGTGCCGACCGGCGAGCGCGTGGGGCTGCGCTTCAACGGCGGCGACGCGGAGCACCTCGGCGTGATGATCGAACGGCTGCTCGTCGACGAGGCGCTGCGCGATCGCCTCGTGACGGAGGCATCCGAGCACGTGCTGCGCTTCGACTGGGACGACATCGCGCTGCGCACGCGCGGCGTCTACGATGGTCTGGCAGGGCGGGCGCCGAGGGCGCCGCGGGGAGCGAGGACGCCCACGGCGCCGAGGACGCAGCGGGTGCAGGCGAGGAGGGGATGACGCAGATGCTCGAGGGTCTGATGCAGAACGACTTTCCGCTGACCCTCAACCACATCCGCCGCCGGCTGGGCGCCTACAACCACGGCGCGAAGGTCGTGACGCTCGCCGCCGACGAGACCTCGGTCTACCAGGCGACGCACGCGGAGGTCTCCGAACGCGTGGACCGGCTGGCGCGGGCGCTGCGGGCGCTCGGCATCGAGCAGGGCGATCGCGTGGGCACGTTCGCGTGGAACAACCAGCGCCACTTCGAGCTGTACTTCGCCGTGCCGTGCATCGGCGCGGTGCTGCACACGCTGAACATCCGCCTGTTCGAGGAGCAGATCACCTACATCGTCAACCACGCCGAGGACCGCGTGATCTTCGTCGACGAGTCGCTCGTGGGGGCGCTCGCGAAGCTGGCGCCCACGTTCGAGACGGTCACCCGCTACGTGATCATGGGCGGCGCCGAGGTGGATGACGCGGCGCTCGCGCAGCTGCCGAACGCGGTGCGCTACGAGGACCTGCTCGACGAGGCCGGCGGCGATGCGGGGGCGGGGTCCGAGCCGTTCGAGTACCCGGAGCTCGACGAGCGTCAGGCGGCGGCGCTCTGCTACACGAGCGGCACCACCGGCAACCCCAAGGGCGTGCTGTACTCGCACCGCTCGATCAGCCTGCACTCCACGGTGACGCTCGCCAAGGACGGCACCGGCATCTCCGGCGCCGACCGCATCCTCGCGGTCGTGCCGATGTTCCACGTCAACGCGTGGGGGCTGCCCTACGGTGCGGCGCTCGCGGGCGCCGACCTGATCCTGCCCGACCGCTTCCTGCAGCCGAAGCCGCTCGCCGGCCTGATCGAGAGCGAGCGCGCGACGATGGTCGGCTGCGTGCCGACGATCTTCCTGGCGCTGCTGCGCTACGCCGACGAGCATCCCGAGGTCGACCTCTCCTCGCTCACCAACGCCGCCTGCGGCGGCTCGGCGGTGCCGCGGCAGCTGATGCAGGACTTCGAGGAGCGCCACGACGTGCGCATCTTCCAGGCGTGGGGCATGACCGAGACGAGCCCCGTGGCGACCTATTCGCGCCCGCGCGAGCGCCAGCACGACGGCTCCTACTGGGACGAGCGCGCGATGCAGGGGCGCCCGCTGCCGTGGGTGGAGCTGCGCCTCGCCGACGACGACGGCGGCGAGGTGCCGTGGGACGGGACATCGACGGGCGAGATCGAAGTGCGCGGGCCGTGGATCGCCTCGCGCTACTTCGCCGACAGCTCCGAAGACGAGAAGTTCGCCACCGGCTGGCTGCGCACGGGCGACATCGCGTCGGTGGACGAGCACGCGACGGTGCAGATCACCGACCGCTCCAAGGACGTGATCAAGTCCGGCGGCGAGTGGATCTCCTCGGTCGAGCTCGAGAACGAGCTGATGTCGCACCCCGACGTCGTCGAGGCGGCGGTGATCGCCAAGCCGGACGAGCGCTGGGCCGAGCGCCCGCTGTGCTGCGTGGTGCTGCGCGAGCAGTCGACCGTCGGCGCGCCCGAGCTCGTCGAGCACCTGCGCGACAGGGTCGCCCGGTGGTGGCTGCCGGACGAGTTCGCGTTCGTGGAAGAGATCCCCAAGACGAGCGTCGGCAAGTTCGACAAGAAGGTGCTGCGCGGGCGCCTCGCGGAGGGGACGCTCGAGGGCCGCGTGCGCGTGCCATAGGGCGGTTTCGCGCTCCCATAGGGCGGTTTCGCGCCCCCGGAGCCGACGCGAGCGGCTCGCGAGCCCGGAAAGTGCGTCCGCCGGCCGGTGCGGCGACCGCGAGAGGTGATACACCTTCGCTCTGAGAAGGCAGGCGACCGCCTGCAAACGGCGAACCAAAAGAGATGCTTTTCCAGTGCGAGCCGACGAGACAAGCAGGATCCGGGCCCCGAGGCGGGGTCCCGGCGTTCACCACCACACCATGAATGGGAGGTTGGCATGACTCGGACCGATGTCATGGCCTCGAGCAGGCCACGGACAGTAGGCGCAGCGCCGATGAGGAAAGGATCGTCCAGCGTCCTGCGCGGGCTGTCGCTCCTGTCGCTGGTGCTGCTGATGGCACTGGCGTTCGCGCCGGGCGCCGCCTTCGGCGCAGAACCGACGTCGGGCTACGGCACGACCACGTCGACGACGCCGACGTCGGGCTACACGAACACGAGCCCGACTCCGACGACGACGAGCACCACGACGCCGAGCAAAGGCGTGGCACCGTCGAAAGAAGAAGAAAAACCGACGTCCACCACGCCGGCAAGCGAAACCAAACCCGAAAAAACGAGCACCACTCCCACCGAAAAAGCGAGCACGCTGCCGTTCACGGGCTTCGACCTTCGCTGGGACATCGGCTTCGGCCTCGTGCTGATGGCCGCGGGCTTCTCGATCGTCGTGATGCAGCGCCGTCAGCGCCGCGACAGCGGCAGCTGAGCAACACGCAGCTTCGATACACGCAGGAGCGACCGCCGGCTGAAGGAGCCCGGCGGTCGCTTCGTGCTGCGGGGGTGGCAGCTCAGGCGACTGCCTCGGTTCGCATAGCGGTCGGCGCGGTGGCCTCGGTGGCGAGAAAGCGGCCGATGAGCTCGGCGAGGACGTCGGGCCGATCGATCATCGAGAACGTTCGCGCTCCCTCGATCAGCTCGAACCGCGCGTTCGGGAGCGCGTCGGCGAGCCGCCGGCCGTCCTCGACGGGGAAGAACTCGTCGTCGGCCGACCAGGCGACGAGCGCGGGCTTGGCGAACGCGCTCAGCCGAGCGGCGGCGTCGACCGTCACCTGCCGCTTCATCGAGGCGGTCAGTCGTCGCAGGTCCTCGGCGACGGCGGCGTCGGACAGCGCCGGCTTGACCCAAGCCGCGCTCAGCTGCTCGAGATCCGCGTGCGCCAGCGCGCCGTATGCTCGCCGGCGCCCGAAGCGGGTGCCGATCGGCAGCAGCGCGGCCCGGAACAGCGGCAGCGCTCGCGACGCGGCGATGAACGGCTTGAGGATCGGCGGCGGGAAGTGCTCGAAGGCGTCGCAGCTGGTCAGCACCAGCGCGCCCAGCCGCTCGGGTCGTGTGCCGGCGACGATCTGCGCGAGCGCGCCGCCGGTGTCGTTGCCGACGAGCGTGACCTCGCGGAGATCCAGACGCTCGAGCAGCTCGGCGATCATCGCCGCGATGCCGCCCACGGTCACGTCCGCGCCGGGACGCATCGCCTCCTGATGGGCGCCGAGCGGCCACGTCGGCGCGATGCACCGCATGCCGCGCGCGCTGAGCCGTTCGGTCAACGGACGCCACAGCGACGCTCCCATCGCATAGCCGTGGACGAATACCGCGGGTGGGCCGTCGAGCGGCCCCGAGCTCTCATAATGCAGCGTTCCGGCATCGAGCGTGACGGTGGGCATGGAGGCCTCCTGGAATCGAAGTAACGTGCAGGCTGCACGTAAGATACCAACAACCTGCCTGTAAATGCCACGTACCCAATCCGAGCGCTCAGCAGCCACCCAGTCCGCCTTGGTCGCAGCGGCGCGCAAGCTGTGGGGCGAACGCGGCTATGCGGAGGTCGGCACCCCCGAGATCGCCGCGGCGGCGGGGGTCACCCGCGGTGCGATGTACCACCAGTACGCCGACAAGGCAGCGCTGTTCGGCGCCGTGATCGAGGTCGTGGAGACGGAGGCGATGGAGCGCCTGTCCGCCGCGGTGATGGCCGCCGGGCCCGCGTCGCCGACGGCGGCCATGCGGATCGCCGCCGACGCATGGCTTGAGATCGCCACCGAGCCGGAGATCCGGCGGATCGTGCTGCTCGACGCCCCCGCCGTGCTCGGCTGGGCGGCGTTTCGCGAGCTCAACCAGCGCTACGGCCTGGGCATGACCGAACAGCTCCTCGCCGGTGCGATCGAGGCGGGCGAGCTGCGCCCGCAACCGGTGCGCCCGCTGGCCACCGTGCTGCTCGGCGCGATCGACGAGGCGGCGATGGTGATCGCCGCGGCCGACGATCCCGCGGCGGCGCACGCCGAGGTCAGGTGCGTCGTGCACGACCTGCTCGACGGGCTGCTGGGGGCGGATGGCTCGGGATAGGCGCCCTTCGGAAAATCGGATGAGAGGACTCGAACCTCCACCCACCTCGAGGCGCCCGCGCCCTCATCCCCGGGGTCTTTTCCATCCGTTGCGTCTGTTGCGTTTTGTGCAGTGATGGTGTAGGGTGCTGTGTGAGGCTGTCCCAATGGCTCAGATGCTCGACATCTCGCTGCTCGCGTACCCGACGTTGTCGGAGGCTGCGCGTCTGCTCGGCGTGAGCGCGTCGACGCTGTCGCGCCGGGATGATCTTGCGTGCGAGCGGATGGGTGAGCGTGACAAGCGGGTCGCAGCGGCGGAGGTCATGCGTCTGGCCGCCGTGTATCGCAAGCGCTCGCTGGGCGAGGTGGCGGCCGGTCTCATCACCCGTGCCCGTGAGCGTGCCCCTGAGCACGCGGAGCAGGTGCGGGAGGAGGTCGAGCGGTTCTTTGAGCAGGGCGAGCCCGCGGGGCTGTCTGCGGGCGAGTTCTTGGCGGAGGCCGAGCGGGCGCTGCCGGCCGAGCTGTACGAGCAGGTGCGACTGGTCTACCGGGCTTCCGGGGGCGTCCGCTCGCCGGCGCTGGTCAGCGCCGGCCCGTAGCGTTCAGTTCGATCGCGTAGATGCGCCGTCCCCGTTCGAGCGCGGCGCGGTTGACGGTCTCTCGTACCGTGCGGTCGAAATGTGCGCGGGGCAGGAACTGCTCGTGGGTCGTGACACGGAAGATCGCGTGGGCGCCTCGGCTTGGCTCGGGGAGGCGGTGGTCGATGCGCACGATGGTGCGCTCGCCGTAGGCCGTGCCGGCGGCTTTGATCTTCACCGCGGCCTGTATGCCCGGCGGTGTGGAGGCGCGTAGGCGGTCCAGGAGGGGATCGTGTGGCATGGCCGCTCGATCCTATGGCTGAGATCGCAGAGCGCGTCGGGGAGGGTCGCGCAGCGACCGGCGTGCGATTCTGCGACGTAGCCGCCGCGACGTTCGCTCAGAGGCGCTGAAGATGACTGTCGAGTCGGGGTCGAGGCCGCCCGCAGGGCCGCCCGAAGACCCACCACGCCCTCGGCTACACGTCGTCGAGTTGGATGCCAGGCGGCCTCTCGGCCCATTTCAGCATTCCGAATGCGGATGAGAGGACTCGAACCTCCACCGGGTTGCCCCGACACGGACCTGAACCGTGCGCGTCTACCAATTCCGCCACATCCGCTTGCGAAGGCGAAGATATCGCACACGCGAGGCGCGGGCGGGACATGCACCGCGGTGGCCGCAGGGCAGGCAGCGCGTGCGGGGCCGCGTAGGGGGCGGTTCGCGGGCGTGCTTTGCTAGCCTCGGGGCCAACGGATTTCGCGCCGCTATCGTCCAGGGGACTAGGACGCCGCCCTCTCATGGCGGAAACCCGGGTTCGAATCCCGGTAGCGGTACTCGATGCGCCCCGTGTTCACGGGGCGTTTCGCGTTCTCGGGGTGCTTACTGGAAGTCGTTGCCGGATAGTGGCGCCTGGAGCCGCGTCGTGCCATGCGCCGGCCCGGGCGCCTCCCGCGAGGATGAAGCTCAGCGCCTGTTGGCGATGGTCATCGCCGCGCCGATGATCAGGAAGGCGACCAGCACGGCGACGACCGCGATGAGCACGCCCCCCAGGTCGTCGACGTGGGGGACGACCGCGATGACGACGAGCACCCCGATCATCGCGGGCACGCCGAACCACCCGCTGCCGCGCCGCTCTTGCATGGCGCAAGCGTAGCGTGAGTTGAATAATCCAAACGCCCGTGCGCGAATGCTGCCTTGGCGAGGCCGGCCCGGGTCATAACGTCCTGCGTCAGGGCTAGTCTATCTGCTCTGCAATCGGATATCTTCTGCATAATGGACTCCATGGAGTTTTTGACGGTGGGCGTGGATGGGTCACTGGGTCAACCCTTGTTGAACCTACGGAAGGGCGTTTGAATCAGCGGGAAAGAAGTCGGAGACGCCTCTCGACTTAAGGGTCTAGACCCGTGACTCTTCTGTGTACGTGTTGGCAGGCTGGCGCCTGCCTCTTGGCAGAGTCCCACCGGGCGCCCTGGCTCGAGCGGATTCGAGTGTTCACTATTACTGGCGAAACAGAGGACTAGCGGGGTAGACATGACTGTTATGTACAAGGCACGCACCGCGACACCGCGATTGCGCCCAGGCCCGGGGGGGCTTCCGCGCGGACAGGTCACGCAGATACAACGCAGCCGGATGCTCGCGGCGGCTGTGGAGGCGGTCGAGGACGTCGGTTACGCGCGGATGACCGTCGCGCAGGTGATCAGCCGTGCGAGGGTCTCGCGCAAGACCTTCTACGACGTGTTCACCGATCGGGAGGACTGCTTCCTGGCGGCGTTCGAGCAGGCGCTCGGTCAGGCGCGGCTGATCGCGCAGGAGGCGTACGAGAGCGAGTCCAACTGGCGCGATGGAATTCGGGCTGCGCTGGCGAGGCTGCTGATGTTCATGGACGAGGAGCCGGGCCTGGCGAAGCTGTGCATCGTGGAGGCGCTGGGAGCCGGCGAGCGGGTCCTCGACCGCCGCGCCAGCGTGCTGGACGAACTGGCGGAGGTCATCGATCGGGGACGCGCGTCCACCAACGCCAACCGCGAACCGCCAGAGGTCACGGCCGAAGGGGTGGTGGGCGCGATCTTCGCGGTGCTCCACACGCGCGTGCTCGAAAGCGGCGGCGAGCCGCTCACGGATCTGCTCGGCTCGCTGATGAGCATGATCGTGCTGCCGTATCTGGGCGCACGGGCAGCGGGCAGGGAGCTGAGCCGTCCGCCGCTGGAGGTCCCGAGCGACGGTCGCGTGCGTACGCCGGCCCGCCACAAGGATCCGCTGGAAGGCCTGAACATGCGCCTCACGTACAGGACCGTGCGCGTGCTGATGGTCATCGCGGAGCACCCGGGCGCGAGCAATCGCGAGATCGCGGAAGGGTCGGGGATCGTCGACCAGGGTCAGATCTCAAAGCTCCTGAACCGGCTCGCGCGCCTGAAGCTCGTGGAGAACCTCGGCGAGGGGCAGGAGAAGGGAGCCGCCAACGCCTGGCATCTGACCGCGCGTGGCGCGCAGGTGGAGCGGGCGACTCGCCCGCGCTGAGCGCATAGACGTGCTCTGTCCCGGCCCGCGCCGCGGGTCGGAGCAGGAGGCAGGTGCTTCGCTTCCTGCTGTGGCGGCTGCTGGGCCTGCTCGCGATCGTCGCGGGCCTGGCTCTCATCGCATGGTTCATCGACGGAGGGCCGGGGCGGGTGCTCAGAGGACACCCTGCGGCGGGCATCGTGCACCTCTCAGTGGGCGCGCTAGCGGGGACGCTCGAGCGCTGGCCGGCGGTGGTCTGGAGCTGGAGGCCGGTGCCGGCGGTGCCCGGTGTGGTGCCCGCGAGGCTGCTGCTCGCGCTCGCGACCGCACTCGCCCTCTTGGTCGCGGTCATGCGCGTGCGCGCGCGAGGAGGCCGTCGCTACGTGCGCCTGCGCGTGGAGACCTATCGCGGCGATCACGCGAGCGTCGAGGATGTCGCGACGATGCTGGGGGCGCTGCACAAGCGCCTGTTGCGGCGGTGGTGGCGGCGGCTGCTGCACGGCCAGCCGTCGCTTGCGCTGGAGGTGCACCACACGGGCGGCGCGCAGCGCTGCGCCTGGCTTGCGATCTCGTGCCCGGAGGGGCAGCAGCAGATGATCGAGGCCTCGCTGCAGGCCACATATCCCAGCTGCCGGCTGCGCCCGCTCGAGCAGCAGGTCGGCGTCCCGCCGGCGGTGCTGCGCCTGAAGAAGCGCGCCGAGTTCATCAAGCGCGCGAAGGCCCTCGAGGACTACTACAGGCGGCCCGAGCCGCCGATCAACAGATTGCTGACCGTGATGGGCGCATGCGGCGAGTCCGCGTTCGTGCAGCTCGCGTTGACGCCCGCGCCGGCGCTGTTCGAGGCATTCGCCAAGCGCCTGTACAAGCGCCACGAGGCGCGCCTTTCGCGCGAGCGCCGGGAGCACCTGCTGGTGAGGGACCGCTCGATGGTCGAGGACGCGGAGCTCCGCGGCGGTCTGCAGGTGCAGCACAAGCCGCTGTTCTTCGTCGAGCTGCGGGTGATCGCCTCGCGTCGCGAGGTGTGTGAGCGGATCGCCGCCGAGCTGCGGGCCGAGGCGGCGGAGAACCGGCTGGTCGAGCGCGGGACGGCGCTGCGCCACGGGCTGCTCGGGCTCTACACACGCCGCGTCCAGCGCGGCGAGGGCAACCCACTGCCGGCGTTTCGCAAGGGGGTCTTCGCGTCCGGCGAGCTCGCGCCCATCTGGCAGCTGCCATCGGTCGACTACCTGACGGTCCCGTTCGCGCGAACCGGCGTGCCGCTGGCTCCGGCCTCGCCGGCGATCCTGCGACCCGCGAGCGGCCACGGCACGCTGCGCGACGCGCTCGGGCCCGTCTCGATCCATCCGGAGCTGCGCAGGCAGAACACCGCGGTGCCGGGCACGGTCGAGCAGGGCAAGTCGAGCTTCCTCGTAGCGACCGTCGCGGAGGACCTTCTAAGAGAGCGCTGCGCGGTAATCGTGCTCGATCCCAAGGGCGACGCCGCTGAGGCCGCCGTCAGCGTCGTGCCGGCTGAGCGGACGTGCACGCTGCTCGACCTCGCGCACCCCACCTGCGGATTCAACCCGCTGGCGGTGGACGCGCCGGCTGACGTGATCGCCGACTACGTGGTAGCGGCGCTGAAGAACCTCTTTACCGATGCCGACATCAGGGCGTCGTCCGACCGGTACCTGCGAAACGCGATCATCGCCGTGCTCGCCTACGACCGTGAGGCGAGCCTGTGGGACGCCGCCCGGCTGCTGTCCGTGGGCGAGGAGGGGTATGCGTATCGCAGCGCCGTGGGGTCGGCCGTGCGCGCGCTGCCCGAGTTCAAGGAGATCAGCGAGTTCTTCACGCAGGAGCTGAGCGCCCAATTGGCGGACGCGCGCAGCACCACTACGGCGAAGCTCGACGCCCCCGTGAACAAGCTCGCACGGCTGCTCAACTCCCCGTCGATCAAGCGCGTCCTGCTCAACGACTCGCTGCGGCTCGACTTCGACCGGGTGATCGCCGGCGCGGAGGTGCTCGTCGTCAAGGGCGCGCTCGGTGCGATGGGCGCGGGGAACACGTCGGTGCTGATGCAGCTGCTGGTGGGGATGCTCGACGCTGCGCTCGCCCGTCAACAGGACCTCGTGCCCGCCGAGCAGAGAGTCGCCGTCGCGCTGAAGGTGGACGAGGCGCCGGTGGTGATCAACCGCGGGTTCGCCGACACGATGGCGCTGAAGCGCTCAGCCGGCCTCGAGACCGTCGCCTGCTGGCAGGCCGACGCTCAGTGGACCGAGCGCGAGGTGCGCGACCAGCTGGATGCGCTGTTCGCCCATCGCGTGTACTTCGCGACCGCCTCCACGCGGGACGCGCGCGGCGCGGCCGCGCTGACGATGACCGAGTTCTCGGACACCGTGCGACCGGGGATCGAGCGCCTGTCGAGCCTCGGCCGTCCCGACGTGCGGCTGCACCTGCCCAAGCACCACGCGATCGCGAGCTGGGTCACCCCTGACGGGCGTCAGTCGCCGTTCATCGCCGAAACGATTCCGCTTGCGGTCGATCGCGAGCGGATCGCGCTGCACCTGGCCCGCCAGCGCGAACGCGGCGGGCGCCATCTCACGGACCTGCGTCAGCCTCACTGGGATCGCCGCCGGCGCGCGGCTCCAGACGCTCACGCTGCCGTCTCACCTCACGCTGGCGCACCGACGATCGACCCGGCGCTGGTCGGCACGGATCTATCAGGCTCGCCCGGCCCGCCCGAGCCCGCCCCGCAGAGCAATCCCGTTCTGGCGCAGGTTCCCGCGGAGAGCTATCGCGAGCTGGTGGAGCTGGACGGAGCGCACAGCGTCCGCTGGGCCAGGCGGGTGGCATCCCCGCGCGCGCTCGAGCTCGATCCGCTGGACCTCGAGATGCTCGAGCTGATCGCGACGCTCAGGCATGTGCTCACCAGCCAGCTGCACCGCCGGTTCAATCCCGGACGCGCCGCCACGACCACCCAGCGCCGGCTCAAGCGCCTGTCCGACGCGGGCCTGGTGGAGCGCTTCCAGTTTCATCGTCGCGACGGCGGCGGGATACCCATGTGCTACGTGATCGCAGCCGCCGGTTTGCGGGTGCTGACCGACCACGGCCGCGGGGCGGCGCTCGGCGACGGGTCCAGCGCCGCCGGCGCTCGCGCGCACGCTTCCGCTGGCGCGCGGGACGACGGGCTGCGCCAGGCCAGGCACGACGTGCACGTGGCCGCTTGGACACTCGCTCTCGCCGCCACCGCCGATGCCGCCGCCACCGCCCATGGCGCCGCCGCGAAGCTGCGCGGGCCGGGCGCATCGGTCCTCTCGCCGCCCTCGCGCGCAACCGCTGATGGGCGCGTTGCGCTCGGGCTCGGCGATCTTCGTCTGCCGGGCGGGCGCACGCCCCACGACTTCCTGCGCGGCGATGCGGACGGCGGCAAGCTCGAGGTGGAGCGCTTCGAGACGGTCCGTCCGGACGCGATCGTCGAGCTCGCCGCGCGGGCCGCAGAGCGGCCGGCGACCGACGTGATGGTGGAGCTCGACGACCGGCCGCCGGTCGGCCAGGCGGCGCGCAAGCTCGAGCGCTACGACCACTTCGTCGCGGGCTGGTCGATACACACCGACCGCTACGGTCGGCGTGCGCAGTCGGTGCCGGTGGTCGTGTTCGTGTGCCGGGATCGGCCGCGGGCGCGCGAGTGCGCCCGGCGCGCCGACTCGGTGCTGTGCGCGTGCCGCGCCTATGCGGGGGAGTACCCGCTGGACTGGGAGTACCCGGGCAGGGAGCGGATCCTGTTCGTCGCCGAGCGCGACGTGCACGAGGGGCGCCTGCACGCCTATGGCGTCCCGCGACTGCCGCCGGAGGTTCGCGTGACTGCAGCGCACGGGGATCCCCGTGCGGGCGAGGCGACGGCGGAGCCGCGTCAGATCCCCGGCGCCGACGCCCAAGCTGGCGCGCGCACGCCCATGCAGTAGCTGACGGGAGAACGCCGTCACGCCCTCCTCGCCTGCAGTCGCCGCCCCTCGCAATGCCCGCCAGCTGCAGTCGCCCACGCCCACGGGAGGCTGGCAACGGCGCCCAGACACCTGTGCAGTTCCGCATCACAGAGCCAATTCCAGCCGATCCCGTCGTGGCGACTGCGCCGAGCCGCAGCCTCGACCCCCGCGTGCGGCCGAGCCGCCTCGCGAGCACCCGCTACGCTCCCGGTCCTTCACCTCTCCTTCCCTTGAGCCAGTCGGCTTCGCGTCGACGCCTTTCCACAGCTCGCACTGGCGAGCGATCGAGCACACCGGTACGCCTGCAGTCGGCGTTCGCCACGCACGCGACGCCCGCTAGAGCCGAGATGCGCTGCCTGCGCTTCATGCCGCTGCCTGCGCGTCATGTGACGACACGGCTGTCATGAGCGCGTCCGCGCCAAGTTCGTCTCCTAACAGCCACACGCATCGAGACCTCCGAGAACCCCCAAAGGGGTTCTCGGCATGCCGTCCGTCGCCGTCCGTCGCCGTCTGAGCCACTTGACGGCCGCCTGCCGTGCTCCTACAAGCCCGCCCCCAACACCCCGGCGCGGAGCGTCGGGCACAGCCACCCGACCGGCAGGAGACAGCCATGACGCCCACCCTCGCTCCCGCGTTCCCCGCACACCATCGCGCCGCCGGCCCCGACATCGTCGGGGCCGCGCGCCGTCGCTCAACCCACGTGCGCCGTGACCGCGCCGCGCGCGAACACCGGTTGCTCGGTCGCTATACCGACCGCCACGGCCACGCCCGTGAGGTGATCGCCAGCCATGGCGCGGCGGGCAGCACGCTGGTAGTCGATCGCCACCGAGCCACCCACGGCGATCCCCGCCTGGTGGCGCATCTCGCGGCCGACGAGCCGGCCGAGAACGCGGCGCTGGTCTGCGCGCTCTACCTCGAGGACGCCGTCGCAGGCGGCAGCTGCCGGCCGCTGGCGGCCGAGGACGCGACGAGCGCCCCGCTCGACGACGAGACCGAGCTCGACGCGCACGCCGAGCTGGCCCACGGCGATCGGCATCCCGTGGATCGATGGGCGTGCTCCTACCGCCTCGAGCCCGTGGACGGCGGGCTGTCGATCCCCGAGCTGCGCTGGCGCCGCTACAGCGGCGAGCCGGCGCTCGCTGGCGAGCTGGTGAGCGTGCGCGAAGCGGTCGCGGCGCTGGAGAGCTACGAGCCGGTATGCACGCTCACGCGCCACGCCCTCGCGTTGCACGGTTCCTGCGGCGAGGTCTCCACAGCCGTGCTGCGCGCCGAGCTGGCGCGGGTGCGGGAGAGCCCGATCGTGCTCAACCGGCGGCTGCGGGAAGTGGTGCTCGCCGCGGTTGGGCGCCACGCGCTGAGCATGAGTGAGATCGCTATCCGCTGTGAACGTGTCAAGTGCGACCGGCGCGGCAACGAGAGCGGCGAGACGAGCTGGCTGGCGCGGCGCCTCGGGCTGGCCCCCGAGGGCGGGCACAGCACGCCCACGCCATGGATCCACAGCGACGTGCTCGCACTGATCGCGCGCCGTGGTCTCGGCGTCAGCCCGCGCGAGGTCGAACTCTGATGAGCCTCGATCCCGCCGGCCCGATTCTCGTGGTCGAGTCCGACCGGCAGCTCGGTCACGCGATCGCCGAGCAGCTCGTCGCGGACGGCTTCAACGTCGAGCTCGCTCGCACGGCCGAGCACGCGCGGATGCTCGCGAGCGCCAGAGCCCCGAAGCTGGCGGTGCTCGGCTGTTTGGACTCGCAACACGGCGCGCTCGAGCTGTTGCGGGAGATACGTCGCCCCGGCGAGCTCCGCACGCCATGGGACCGGGCGCTGCCGGCGATCGTCGTCTGCTGCCCGGCGCGCGAGCTCGACATGTTGCGGGCGTTCGAAGCCGGCGCGGACGACTTCCTGGCCAGACCGGCGGCCTACCTCGAGCTGCGAGCCCGCCTGCGCGCGGTCCTGCGCCGCAGCGCAACCGCGCAGGGCTTCGAGCGCGCGATCGAGGTGGGGCCGCTCGCAATCGACACCGATGCGCGCCAGGTCACTGTGGACGGGCGCGGCGTGGACCTTCGCCGGCTGGAGTTCGAGCTGCTCGTGCACCTCGCCCGCGAGCCGGAGCGGGTGTTCGCCAAGGGCGAGCTCCTGCGCGCCGTGTGGGGGTATCGCAATGGCGGATCGACGCGTACGGTCGACAGCCATGCGAGCAGGCTCCGCCGCAAGCTCGCCTCCGAGGACGCCCGACGCTGGGTGATCAGCGTATGGGGCGTCGGCTACAGGCTGGTCTGAACGCACCCGCGAGCCGGGCGCACGCGAATCCGGACCGGCCGCACAGCCGGCAGGCACAGCACTTGACGGGCTGACGCAGCCCGGCAGGCAAGAACGCAGCACTCCGATGGCGGGCCCCTGGGTCCGCCATCGGCCGTTAACCACCATGGCCGGCCGCGGCCGGTCCGAGCGGGCCTGGCGATGTCGCCCGGTCCGGGAAGGGAGCGGCTGAGATGCCCTCGAACCCAATTCCCGAAAACACGGTCGACCCACTGGCGGCCGTCGATGAGCTCCTTCACTGGCTACTGTCGGCGAGCCTTCACTGCGCCGTCGGCGTCCTGCTGGGGACGCTCGCTGCACGAGCGATGCGCAGCAGGCACCTGCACTGGAGCTGGGCGGCCGGTGCGCTCGCGCTCGTGGCGCTCGCGCGGCCGAGCCTCGGCGGATCGGCGTCGACGTTGGCGATCGCGGCGCTCCTCGCCACCGTGCGCGGTCGGCGCTGGCACCGCGAAGACGTCGAGGCCGGCGCCGACCTGGCCGAGATCGCGGCTCGCCGCAGCCGCCCGCTGGACCTCCTGCGCTCGCTCGCGGCAGCGACGGCGCTGCGAGTCCGCGCGCGCTTGGGCGCCGAGCGCTGGTTCCGCGGCCAGCAGCTCGTGCTGGGGCTCGATGAGGACCGCCGCATCGTGTCGATCCCGTTCGGCGGCGAAGGCGGGGGGATGCACACGCTCGTGGTCGGCGCCACCGGCTCGGGCAAGACGGTGACCCAGACGTGGATCGCTGCGCGCGCGATCGCGCACGGGATGGGTGCGATCGTCGTCGATCCGAAGGGCGATGGAGGCATGCGCGAAGAGCTGCGTGGCGCTGCGCTCAATGCGGGAAGGCCGTACATCGAATGGACACCCGAGGGCGACACCGTCTACAACCCGTATGCGCGCGGCGGGGCGAGCGAGATCGCCGACAAGGTGCTCGCTGGCGAGCGCTTCACCGAGCCGCACTACCTGCGCCAGGCTCAGCGTTATCTCGGCCATGTCGTGCGGGCGCTGCGCCACACCGGCAGGGAGGTCAGCCTCGCCGCGATCGTCGAGCAGCTCGACCCCGGGGCACTGGAGGTCCTCGCTCGCGAGCTGCCCGAGGCGCAGGCGCGTACGACGTTCGCGTACCTGGACTCGCTGTCGGCCCGCCAGCAGAGCGAGCTGGCGGGGGTGCGCGACCGGCTGGCGATCCTGGCGGAGTCCGACGTCGGGCCGTGGCTCGATCCTGAGACGGTCGGAGCCGATCGGTTCGACCTGCTCACCGCGGTGCGCAGGCGGGCGGTCGTCTATTTCAGTCTCGAGTCCGACAGCCGGCCGCTGCTGAGCCAGATGCTCGGCGCGGCGATCGTGCAGGACCTGCAGACGACCGTGGCCGCCCTGCAGGGGGCCCCAGTGCCGACGCTGGCCGTCATCGACGAGTTCTCGGCGCTCGCTGCCGATCAGGTGGTGAGGCTGTTCGGCCGGGCTCGCTCGGCCGGGTTCAGCCTGCTGCTGGGCACGCAGGAGGTCTCCGATCTGAGGCCCCCCGGAGCTGAGCGGCTGCTCGAGCAGGTGCTGGGCAACCTGTCCGTGTTGATCGCGCACCGCCAGGCGGTGCCCAGCTCGGCCGAGCTGATCGCGAGCATGGCGGGCACGAGGGGCGCATGGAAGGTCTCGCGCCAGAGCGAGGGCAGAACCACGCGCACGAGAACCCGCGCGCCGGTTCTCGATCCAGACCGCGTGATGAGCCTCGGGCGGGGCTGGGCGGCGGTGCTGGCGCTCGGCGACGCAGGCAGCGTGCGCGTGGCGCGCATCCATTCGCCGGCACGCAGACGCTGATCCCCTCCCGCTGGCCTCCCGCGATCGCACGGGGCCGGCTCGCTGCCGGGCGGCCGGCTCGCGCGATCGATGCCGTCCGACAACGAACACCTTCGACAACCAAAGACAAACGACAGGAAGGAGGACCACATGGTCCGAGCAAGCAAGACACATTCCCCCGAGCGGCTGGCGATCTTGCGCTGGACGGTGCGTCTCGGCGCGGTCACACCCGAGGCCGTCGCGCAACATGGAGGCTGGACGCTCGCATCGGCGCGCGCCCGCCTGCTCGCCGCCGAGCGCGCCGGGCTGCTCCGCGGCCGCCGCGTGCTCGCCGGCGGCCCGGCGCTGTACACGGCTACGCGCGCCGGGCTGCGCGCGTCGGGTCTGCGCGGGATCGAGCCGTGCACCGTGAGCGTCGCCAACGCCCCGCATGCGATCGAGTGCGCGCGTGTCGCCGCCGCGCTGGAGCGCGCCTACCCCGATCACCGCGTGATGGGCGAGCGCGAGCTGCGCCGCGATGAGCGCGAAGCCGGCGTGCCGCTGGCGAGCGCCTGCGTCGGTCGCGGGCCCGACGGCGCTCCGCTGCTGCACCGGCCCGACGTGGTGCTGTGGCCGCAGGACACCTCCGAGCAGTCCGAGCAGCTGCCGGTGGCGGTCGAGGTCGAGCTGACCGTCAAGGCGCCGCGGCGGCTGATAGAGATCTGCAGGGCGTGGGCGCGCTGCCGCTGCGTCGCGGGCACGCTCTATCTCGCCGCCGAGCCCGTCCATGGGCCGCTGGCGCGAGCGATCGAGCGCGCGCACGCGGGCGATCGGATCGCGCTCGTAGGGCTGGACGCCCTCGCCGAGTGGGAGAAACCGGCGGATGGGTCGGCCGCGAGTACCGTCCCCGGCGATGCGTAGCTTGCCGGTGGGGGGTCAACCATCAAGCAATGGAGACCACGAATGTCCTATTTCGCAATCAACCGCGTCGTGCTCGTCGGCCGTCTGACTCGTGACCCCGAGTTGCGCGCCCTGCCCTCCGGGACGAGCGTCTGCAGCCTGCGCATCGCGTGCAACTCCAGCCACAGGGACGCCGGCGGAGAGCTGGTCGAGCGGCCGAACTTCTTCGACGTGAGCGTCTTCGGAGCCCCCGGCGAGAGCGTCAGCCGCTACATGCACCGAGGCAGCCGTGTGGCGATCGATGGCCGCTTGGAGTGGCGCGAGTGGGAGACCGCCGAGCAGGAACGCCGGCAGGCGGTGAGCATCGTCGCCGACACGGTCCAGTTCCTGGACAGCCCGGGCGAGCGCTCGCACGCGGGCGGCGGCGAGGAGCACGCGGGCGGCGGCGAGGAGCCGGAGGGGGACGAGGGCCGCGAGCTCGTCGGCGTCGGCGTTGGCGCCGAGGAGGACGATCTCGTCTTCTAGCAGCAGCCGGGCTCGGGTCGAGGATCCGAGCCCGGCCGGCTGGCATCCCGGCGAGGACCGACGGTGAGGGCGCACCAGACAGCGCTCCCGCCGTTGGTCCCGGGGTGCCTTTTCGCGTTTAAGGATCTGTTTCCAAGGGTGACACCGCCGGCCAGCGTGGAGGTGTCACAGCATCGTGCGGCGCGCTGTGCGTAAACTGGCGCGCCGCAGACCAGCCCAGACGAGCCTCGGCCGCAAGGAGCCCTCTCTCCGATGCCAGTCAACACGCAAGCGATCGGCAAGACCTACGACCCCGTGGTGTACGCGGTGGGACGCGAGAAGATCAGGGAGTACGCGCGCGCGGTGGGCGAGACCAATCCGGTCCACCTCGACGTCGACGCGGCCCGCACGGCGGGCTACGCCGACGTGGTGGCGCCGCCGATGTTCGCGGTCGTCTACAGCGCGCCGTCGGTCGGGCCGCCGATCTTCGACCCCGAGATCGAGCTCAACTTCGCGATGATGGTTCACGGCGGGCAGGAGTTCGTGTGGGGCCCTCCTGTCGTGGCGGGCGATGAGATCACGACGACGGCGAGCGTCAAGGACATCTCAGAACAGGATGGCCGCGGCTACTACGTGTTTGAGTCGATCTCCACCAACCAGCGCGGCGAGCAGGTCTGCCGCGGAACGTGGACGAACATCGTCCGAGGAGTGTGAACGCCATGGCAGAGCTCCAGGCAGGCGGGCAGATCCCCGAGGTGCGCGTCACGCCCGACAAGTTCCTCACCGTCCGCTACGCGGGCGCCTCGGGCGACTTCAACCCGATCCACATCGACGAGGAGTTCGCCCGCGCCGTCGGACTGCCGGGAAGGATCCTGCACGGGCTGTGGACGATGGCCCAGGTGGCCCGCGCGCAGACCGAGGCGGCCGGCGGGCCCGAGCACCTCAAGCGTCTGTCCGTCCAGTTCCGCGGGATGGGTGTTCCCGAGCAGGAGGTCATCGTCAGCGGTACGGTGCGCGAGCTCGCCGACGGACGCGCGGTGATCGACACCGTCGCCGAGCAGTCGGGCAAGCAGATCATCCGCAACGCCGAGGCCGAGCTCGAGCTGTAGAGCCTGGGGACGCTCGATGCCGGCGCCAGCGCGCCGCCTACAATCACATCCATGCTGAGCCCGCGCCAAGAGCGCATTCTGTGCAAGGTCGTCGACGGCTACCTGCGGACCGGGCAGCCGGTTGCCTCGCGCGTGATCGCCGCCGAAGCCGATCTCGAGTGCGGGCCGTCGACCGTGCGCAACGAGCTCGCGCTGCTGGAGGAGCATGGCCTGCTGGCCCATCCCCACGTGTCGGCCGGCCGCGTCCCCACGGACGCCGGCCACCGCTATGTGGTCGATCGCCTGCTGCACTCCGGCGACCCCCTGCCGGCGCCGCCGCAGCGGCTGGAGCTGTCGCTGATCCGCCGCGAGGTCGAGGAGGCGATGCGTGTGACGACCGAGTCGCTCTCGCAGATGACCAACCTGCTGGCGGTCGTCTCGGCGCCGTCGATGAACGCGGCGACCGTCCGTCACGTCGAGGTGCTGGCGTTGCAGCCCCAGGTTGTGCTGGTCGTGATCATCACCTCCGCGGGGAACGTGTCGAAGATGTTCGCGACCTTCGAGAACGCGGTCGATCCGGGTCTCGTCGCGTGGGCGGGGGAGTACCTGAACGAGCGGCTGGTGGGCCTCGGCTTGGGCGCGCGCATGCTCCAGCAGCGCCTGGTCGAGCCGAGCCTGTCACCGACGGAGCTGGCGTTCCTCGCGCGATTCGCACCGGCGTTCGCCGAGCTCGCGTGCGAGGGCGAGGACTCGCTGTTCGTGGAGGGCACCGCACGTCTGTTCCAGGCCGGGCAGATCGCGGACGCGACGCGCGTGAACGAGCTGGTCGAGCTGCTCGAGCGGCGCGTGGCGCTGCTGCGCGTGCTGCGCGCGGCGCTGGTCGAGCCCGGCGTGTACGTACGCATCGGCCACGAGAACGAGCTCCCTGCGATGCACTCGCTGGCGCTGGTCGCGACCGGCTACGGCATGGCGCAGCGCAAGCTGGGGACGGTGTCGCTGATCGGACCCGTGCGGATGGACTACGCGGGCGCGATCGCGACGGTGCGCGAGGCGGCGCACCAGCTGTCGCGCTTCGTCGAAGACGCCTACGCGGAGAACTGACCGCAGAGCATGCCCCGCGACCCCTATGAGGTGCTGGGCGTCGAACGCGACGCCTCCGCGCAGGACATCAAGAAGGCCTTTCGCCAGCTCGCCATGGAGCTGCACCCCGACGTCAACGCGCACGACCCCGACGCCGAGGAGAAGTTCAAGGAGGCGGCGGAGGCGAACGAGATCCTGTCGGACCCCGAGCGGCGCGCGACATACGATCGCTACGGTCACGAGGGGCTGCGATCGGGTGGCTACGCGCCCAACTTCGACGGCTTCGGGTCGATCGGCGACCTGTTCAACGCGTTCTTCGGCGGCGGGCCTTCCGGCCGCGGCGGCCCCGCGCCGGGTGGCGATGTCGCGGTCGCGGTCGAGCTCGACCTGCTCGAAGCGGCCAACGGCGCGAGGATCGAGGTCTCCTACGAGGCGGTTGAGCGCTGCGAGCAGTGTCATGGCAACGGCGCCGAGCCGGGCACGCCGATCGACACGTGCGCGCGCTGCGGCGGCGCCGGCCAGCTGCAGGCGGTGACGCGCACGATGCTCGGGCAGATGGTGCGCACGATGGTCTGCGATGAGTGCCACGGCGACGGCCGCGTCCCCAGGCAGCCCTGTGGTGGGTGTAGCGGCCGGGGGCGCGTGACGAGCGCGCGCACGGTCGAGGTCGACGTTCCCGCCGGCATCTCCGAGGGGCAGCGCATCCGTCTCAGCGGCCGCGGCCACGCCGGCGAGGCGGGGGCGCCGGACGGCGACCTGTACGTGCTCGTGCGGGTGCGCGCGGACGAGCGCTTCGTGCGCGAGGGCGATGACCTGATCACCGCGCTGGACGTCGCTGCGCCGCTGGCGGCGCTCGGCGGCACCGTCGAGGTGGCCACGCTCGAGGGCGAGACGTCGGTCGAGCTCGCGGCCGGCACGCAGCCGGGCGAGGTGCTCACCGTGCGCGGGCAGGGCATGCCGTCGCTGCGGCGGGGCCGGCGCGGGGACCTGCGCGTGGTCGTCAACGTTGTCGTCCCGCGACGGCTGAGCCCGGAACAGCGCGAGCTGATGCAGCGTCTGAACGACAGCCTGAGCGAGGAGAACCTGCGTTCTCAGGAGTCGATGTTCGCGAAGCTGCGCCGCGCGCTCGGCAGCCAGGCCGCGTGATCAGGCTCGCCATACGCGTCGCCAGCGGGCAGGCGGAGCTGGTCCTGGCCGAGCTGCTGGAGCTCGCGCCCGCGGGGGTCGAGGAGTCCAGGGGGGAGGCGGGGACGGTCGAGTACGCGGTCTACGGCGCTCCCGGGGAGCTGCCGGCGCTGCCCGATGTGCGCGCCGTCGTCGGAGAGGCGCTCGTGGAGATCTCCACGAGTGAGATCCCCGACGACTGGCAGGAGCGCTGGAAGCAGTTCCATCGGCCGGTGTTGATCGACGCCCCGCGCCAGCCGGGGGGCGGGCGTCCGCCGATCCCCGCGCTGCGCGTGCGCCCGCCGTGGGAGGCGCCGGGCGAGCCCGGCCGCGGAGCGGTGCGGGAGATCGTGATCGATCCGGGGCAGGCATTCGGCACGGGCGCGCACGCGAGCACACGTCTGTGCCTGGAGCTGCTGCTCGCGCTCGCGGCGAGCGAGCAGCCGGCCGGGGCGCTGCTGGATGTGGGCACCGGCTCGGGCGTGCTCGCGATCGCCGCCGCCCAGCTCGGCTTTCGACCGGTGCTCGGGCTCGACCACGAGCGCGAGAGCGTCGAGGCGGCCCGCGCGAACGCCGCCGTCAACGGGGTCGAGATCGAGATCCGTCGCTTCGACCTGCGCGACGAGGCGCTGCCGTGGATGGGCGACACCGATGGCTCGTGCGCGCCGCCGGTGGTGCTCGCAAACCTGCTGCGCCCACTGCTCCTGGAGCTTTCGCGGACGCTGCCATCGGCGCCATCGCACCTGCTGGCCGCGGGGCTGCTCACGCACGAGGTCGACGAGGTCGCTCGCTCGTTCTCGACGCGGCTCGGCATGAGCGAGCGCGCGCGGCGCGCGCGCGGCGAGTGGGCCGCCGTGTGGCTGAGCGCCGGCTGAGCCGCGTCGGCGCCCGGCGCCCTTTGCTCAGAGGCTGTCCGGCACCTCTGTGGCGGCGCGCACGATCGCACGGTAGACCAGGTCGATCGCCGGGCGCACGCCGTCCTCATCCTGCAGCAGCGTGCCCGCGGCGCTCAGCGCGGCGCCGATCGTCTCGAGCGCCTCGCCGACCGCCCCTGGCTGGGGGTCCCGACAGGCGGCGATCGCCATGTCGAGCATCGCCTGCGCCTGTTCGATCGCGCCGCTGAACAGCGCCGGTCCGACGAGGCTCGCGTAGCCGTACACGCGCGCCAGGCGTCCCGAGAGCTCGATCGTCGGACCGCGCCGCGCCGGCGTGACCGGCGGCAGCTCGCCACCGTCGAGCAGCGCAGCCATCGTGCCGCCGAGCACGGCCTTCGTGGTCGCCTCGTCGATGCCGGCCTTCCAAGCCACCCGCAGCGCCATGTACAGCGTCGTCGCGGGCAGCCCGTAGGGCGGATCGGACGCGAACACGACCCGCTCGGCAGGCACGCGCGCGAACAGCTCGATCACGTCGAGCGGGAAGAAGCAGGACATGTCGTAGAGCACGCCCGGATGATCGGCCAGGCGCGTGGTGAGGATGCCCTGGTCGCAGATCGCCCCGTGCGCGAGGATCAGCACGGCGCCGGGATGACGCAGCGCGAGGTCCACGAGCCCGTCGGCGAGCGGCGGCAGGCCGCGGCCGGCGTGGATCAGGATCGGCACCGCGGCGCTCTCGGCCAGCGCGAACACCTCGTCCATGTCGCCGCCGTCGAACACGAAGTCCTGCGCTCGCGGGTGCAGCTTGATGCCGCGCGCGCCGGCCGCCAGGCAGCGTTCGGCCTCGGCGAGCGGCGCTTCGGCGGGGTCCAGCCGCGCGAACGGCACGAGCCTGCCCTCGCTCTCTCCCGCCCACGCGAGCACGCGGTCGTTGGGCACGCTGTAGGAGGGCCTGCGCTCGGGATCGTGCAGCGGGAACACGCACGCGCGGCGGGCATCGGCGCGGTCGAGCTGGGAGAGCAGCTGCGCGAGCGTCAGCGAACGTCCGTCCTCGTCGAGCCCCAGGTGCGTGTGGGCGTCGATCACTTCCGCCTGCGCCGGGCGCAGGCGCTCGGTTTCCGCGAGGAACGGGGCGAGGGCGTTGGCGTAGAGGGAGTCGTTCACGGCGTGCACCCTATTGTGTCCATGTGGCGTGGCAGGTTGTGATCGCGGGTGGCGGGTTCGGCGGGTTCTACACGGCGCGCGCGCTCGAGCGCCTGCTCGCGCCGCAGAGCGCGCGCGTGACACTCGTCAACGACGCCAACTACATGCTCTACACGCCGCTGCTCCCGGGCGCCGCCGGCGCGACGCTGGACCCGCGCCACGTGATCGTGCCGCTGCGCTCGCAGCTGCGGCGGACCGACCTCGTGATCGGGCGCGTCACCGGCGCCGACCCCGCCGCACGGACGCTGGGGGTGCGCCGGATCGACGGTCAGCAGCTCGACCTCCCCTACGACCAGCTGGTCGTCGCGCTCGGCTCGGTGTCGCGGACGCTTCCGATCCCGGGCCTCGACGAGCACGCGATCGGCTTCAAGTCGCTGGCCGACGCGACCGCGCTGCGCAATCAGGTGCTCACCTGCCTGGACATCGCCGAGTCGCTCGAGGATCCGGCGCTGCGGGCCGAGTACCTGGGGTTCGTGTTCGTCGGCGCCGGCTACGCCGGAGTCGAGGGGCTGGCCGAGCTGCAGGACTTCGCCGCGCAGGCGATCGAGCTGTATCCCCGCTGCGCCAGGCAGGGCATGCGCTGGGTCCTGGTCGAGGCCGCCGGGCGGATCATGCAGGAGGTCCCCGAGAATCTCTCCGAGTTCGCCGAACGCGAGCTGCGCGGGCGCGGGATCGAGGTTCGCACGGGCACGACGCTGGTCGAGCTCGGCGCGCGGGCGGCGACGCTCTCGGGCGGCGAGACGATCGCGGCACGAACGGTCGTGTGGACCGCCGGGGTCAAGCCCAGCCCGGTGATCGCGAGGCTCGGTCTGCCGCTCGACCGGGAGGGGCGGGTGCTCGTCGACCGCACGATGCGCGTGCAGCAGCGCTCGCCGGCGGCGCCCTCGACCATCGGCGCCGCGGCTGCCGCCGGCGCTGCGGACGTGTGGGCGATCGGCGACTGCGCCGCCGTCCCCGATGCCTCGCGGCCCGGCCGCTCCTGTCCGCCGACCGCCCAGCACGCGATTCGCCAGGGGCGGCTGGTCGCGCGCAACGTGGCCGCCGCTCTCGCCGGTGGCGGCGGACGGCCGTTCCGATATCGCACCAAAGGCGTGGTGGCCGAGCTCGGCAGCAGGCAGGCGGTTGCGATCACCCTGGGCATTCGCTGGCGTGGCAGACCGGCGTGGCTGATCGCGCGCAGCTACCACCTGCTGCTGATGCCCGGCCTCGGGCGCAGGCTGCGCCTGCTGGTCGACTGGAACGTGGCGCTCGTGTTCGGCCGCGACCCGTCCTCGCCGGGACGCCTGGGCAGTCCGACCCCGCTCGAGCGCGATCAGGCGCCGTGAAATTACACGCGCCATCGCCATACCGGCGTATCCTGATCTGCGGATGGCGATAGTCGAGCAGATCAAGGCCGACGTGCAGGGCGCGATGCGCGCTGGCGAGAAGGATCGCGTCGGCGCGCTCAGGCTCGTGCTCTCAGAGCTGCAGAAGGCCGCCAAGGAGCGCTCGGACGACGCATTGTCCCCGGAGGCGGAGCTGGCGGTGCTGCGGCGCGAGCGCAAGCGCCGGTTGGAGTCGGCACAGGCGTTTCGCGACGGCGGGCGCGAGGATCTGGCGGGCAGCGAGGAGTCCGAGGCGGAGCTGATCGGCTCCTACCTGCCGGCGGAGCTCCAGCAGGAGCAGCTGGCGGCGATCGTCGAGCAGGCGGTCCGTGAGAGCGGCGCCGCTTCCGCGAAGGACATGGGCATGGCGATGAAGCAGGCGATGGCGGCGGTCGACGGTCGCGCCGACGGAAAGCGGGTGTCCGAGCTCGTGCGAGCGGCGCTTCAGGGATGAGAACCCAGATCGAGCTCTCGAACGTCGTGGCGGCCGAGCTCGCGGGCAGCCAGGACGTGGTGCTGCGGGCGCTGGAGGCGCATCTCGACTGCAAGGTCTTCCTGCGCGGCAACCTGCTGACGTTCGACGGAGAGGAGAGCGAGACGCACGTGGGCGAGCGGGTCGTGCGCGAGCTGGCAGAGCTGATCGCGCGCGGCCACCAGATCGGTCCCGGCACGATCACCGCGGTGACGGGGGCGCTCGACGCGCACGAATCGCCCGCGCGGGTGCTGGAGGACGTCGTCTGGCGCCACCGCGCGCTGCGGGTCGCGCCGAACACGGTCAACCAGAAGCGCTACGTCGATTCGGTGCGCGAGAACACGATCACCTTCGGGGTGGGGCCGGCGGGCACCGGCAAGACGTTCCTGGCGGTCGCGATGGCGGCCGCGGCGCTCTCGCGCCACGAGGTCAATCGCATCATCCTCACCCGCCCGGCGGTCGAGGCGGGCGAGCGGCTGGGCTTCCTGCCGGGCGACCTGATGGCGAAGGTCGACCCGTACCTGCGCCCGCTGTTCGACGCCCTGCACGACATGCTCGACCCCGAGAAGGTCTCGCAGCACATCGAGCGGGGCGTGATCGAGATCGCGCCGCTGGCGTTTATGCGCGGGCGCACGCTCAACGACTCGTTCGTGATCCTCGATGAGGCGCAGAACACGACGCCCGAGCAGATGAAGATGTTCCTCACCCGCCTTGGCTTCGGCTCGAGGATGGTGGTCACGGGAGACGTCACGCAGGTGGATCTCCCGCGCGAGCAGCAGTCGGGTCTGATCGTGGTGGGCGAGGTCCTTGAGGCCGTCGAGGGGATCGAGTTCATTCGTTTCGGAGCCGAGGACGTGGTGCGCCACAAGCTCGTCCAGCGGATCGTCGAGGCCTACGACGTCCATTCCCAGCGCGATGCACCCCTGCGCACGGAGATCGGGGCGCGAGCTGCCGTTCGCAGCGCCTGAGCTTCGATGATCGAGGTCGAGGTGTTCGGCGCGAGCCTTGCTGCGCAGGCGCCCTCGCCACGGGAGGTGAGGCACCTGTGCACGACGGTCGCCGCTCGCATGGGCATCGAGCGGGGGCACGTTGCGATCGAGTTCGTCGACGCGCGGCGGATCGCTGAGCTCAACGGCGAACACCGCGACAAGCCCGTCGCCACGGATGTGCTGTCCTTCCCGATCGACGGCGCAGATCCGATCGCGGGCGCCGCTGATGCCCAGCCTGTCCCACGCGAGCTCGGCGACGTCGTCATCTGCCCGGAGCACACTGCGGACGTGCGCGAGGCGATCGTCCACGGGATGCTGCATCTGCTGGGCATGGACCACGAGACCGACGACGGCGCGATGCTCGCGCTGCAGCGCGAGCTGCTCGCTGGAGCGGGTGGGTGACGCGCGGCGGGTTCGTCGCGCTGGCCGGCAGGCCGAACGTCGGCAAGTCGACGTTCGTGAACGCGGTCGTGGGCGAGAAGGTGGCGATCGTCTCCGACCGTCCGCAGACCACCAGGCGCGCGATTCGGGGGGTGTGCGAACGCGGCGACTGCCAGATCGTGCTCGTCGATCTGCCGGGCGTCCAGCGTCCGCGCGACGCGCTGACCGCGCGCATGGCGCGGCGTGTGCAGCAGGAGCTCGACGGCGCGGACGCGACGCTGCTGATGCTCAACGCGCAGCAGGGGGTGGGGCCGGGCGACCGCTTCATCGCCGGGACGCTCACCGACGCGCGGAAACCGCTGACGATCGCGCTCAACAAGGTCGACCGGCTCTCGCGAGCGTCGCTGATGGGAACCCTGCAGCAGGCGGCTGAGCTGGAGCCGCGGGCGGAGGTGTTTCCGATCTCGGCCCGCACGGGTGCGGGGGTGCCCGCGCTGCTCGAGCACCTGGCGGCGCTGATGCCGGAGGGGCCGTTCATGTTCGCCGCGGGCGCGCGCACCGACCAGCCGCGCGAGCTGCTGCTGGCGGAGCTGATTCGCGAGGCGGTCATCAGGCGCACGTTCCAGGAGCTTCCGCATGCGGTCGAGGTGGTGGTCGAGGAGCTCGAGGAAATCCGCACGGGGCTCGTGCGCGTGCGCGCGTTGATCTGGGTGGAGAGCGACTCCCAGAAGGGCATCCTGATCGGCGCCCGCGGACGGATGGTCAAGGCGATCGGAACGGCCGCTCGGCGCGAGCTTCAGCGGGCGCTCGGCGTCCAGGTGCACCTCGAGCTCTCGGTACGGGTACGGCGCGACTGGCGCACCGACGAGGGGCTGCTCGATCGTCTCGGCATCACCTAGAGAATTCCGACAATCGCAAGCTGTCGGCTCCCGAAGAGTTCGAGCCCATCTGATTCATCTCACCGTTGGTATGCGTGCCGCCGCCGTTTGGGATACCTTCTGCATTCAATTAGATTCACGAGGAGGGTCCGAATTGTCGGCGAAGCACGCGGTGTTGGGCCTCGTGATCGAGCGCCCTGGCTACGGATACCAGCTTGCGCAGCGCTTGGAGGAGCGCTTCGGCGCCTCTGGCTTCGCGCCCTCGGGCGTTTACTCGGCGCTCGACCAGCTCAGCCGCGACGAGCTCGTCCGCGCCGCCGGAGAGATGGGGCCCGGTCCCGCGCGCCGAGCCGCGCCGCGGACGATCTACGAGGCGACCCAGGACGGCATCGACCACTTCGAGAGCTGGATGCTCGGCTCATCGCCCGCCCCGCCTCTGCGTGACGAGTTGCACATGAAGATCGCCCTATGTCGCCCTCAGGACCTGCCGCGGTTGATCGACATGGTCTATGGCCAGGAACTCGCGTGTATCGGCCGGCTGCACGATCTCAAACAGCTCTCCGACAGGGAAGCTGCGCGGGACAGCCACGAATGGGCGAGACTGATGCGTGTCCTTTCCAGGGACGCCGAGGTCGCGTCGTGGAAGGCGCGGATCGAATGGCTGCAGAGCGCCCGCGAGCTGCTCGAGCGACTGCTCGAGGACGCAGAGCATTCCCACCACGAGGGCGCTGTTACGGCGAGCGATCGAAGATCGCCCGAGCACAGATCGCCCGACCGGAGGTCGCCCGGCGGGCGGATGGGCCGGCTGCGAGCGCTCTGATGGCGGGTGCGCTGCTCACGCTCGACGGAGTGAGCAAGAGCTATTGGCGCGGATCGCACGAGCTGCGGGTGCTGACGGGGGTCTCGTTGGAGGTGTACGCGGGCGAGTTCATCGTCGTGTGGGGCAAGCGCGGCGCCGGCAAGACGACCCTGCTGAAGATCGCCGCCGGGCTGGAGTGCTGCGATGGCGGCAGCGTGCGTTTCGAAGACGGGGACTTGGCGGGCATGTCAGAGACAGAGCACGCAAGACTGATGCGCGAGCGGATCGGCTGGGTCAGGCGGACCGGCCCGCGCAGCGAGCTGCGGATGCTCGACTACGTGGCGCTGCCGCTGCTCGCATCGCACGGACACCGCAGCGCTTACTCGCACGCGCGCGAGGCGCTCGGCCGTGTGGGTGTGAGCGAGTGCGCGACGCAGGCATGGGCGAGCCTCTCCGACGGCGAGCGCGCGCTCGTCGGTATCGCTCGCGGCATCGCACGGGCGCCCAGCCTGCTGTTGGTCGACGATCCGACCGCCAATCTCGACGTGCGCGAGCGCGAGGGGCTGATCGCGCTGCTGCGTCATCTCGCCGAGGATGCGGGCATCGGCGTGCTGATGGCCGTGCCGGACATCCCCGACGCGATGGGCGCGCACCGGCTCTGGGGACTCAGCGGCGGGCGGATCCTCGCGCCTCCCGATCCACCCGGCCATTCGGGCAACGTGATCGATTTCCCGAGCACGGAGCGCTCGGCGTAGATGCTCGAGCTACGCGACCTAGTCAAGCGCTACCCGGTCGGCGACGGCGAGCCCGTGCGCGCGGTCGACGGCGTCTCGCTGGCGGTCGGCCCAGGCGAGCTGGTGGCGCTGTACGGGCCGAGCGGGTCGGGCAAGACGACGCTGCTGATGATGATCGCCGCGCTGCTGCGTCCGGACAGCGGCACGGTGACGATGGACGGCCGCGACGTGTCCCGGCTCAGCGAGCGCGAGGCCGCGCGCTATAGGCTTTCGGAGCTCGGCTTCGTGCGCCAATCGCTGCATCTGCTGGAGAGCGCGAGCACGCTCGACAACGCGGCGCTGAAGCTGATGGGAACCGATCTCGGGGTGGGCGCGGCGCAGCTGCGGGTGCTGCCGCTGCTCGAGCGGCTCGGCCTCGGTGCGCGAGTCGAGCATCGCGCCGAGCGGCTGTCGATGGGCGAGCGCCAGCGGGTGATGATCGCGCGCGCTCTCTCGACCGAGCCCAAGCTCGTGCTTGCGGACGAGCCCACTAGCAACCTGGACAGCGCCAGAGGAGAGGAGGTGCTGGGCCTGCTCACCGAGGTGTGCCGCGAGCGCGGCGCGGCGGTGCTGCTGGTCACGCACGATCCCAGGGCCGTCGCGCACGCCGACCGGGTACTTGCGCTGCGCGACGGGAGGCTCGTCGAGTACGAGCCGGAGCGGCTGGCCCTCGCTGTCGCCGAGTAGGCGCGACCCCGGCCCATGAGGCTGTCGAACGTCGTACGTCTCTACCGCGTGCGGTTGCGCAGCCGGCTCGTCCAGGAGGCGTTCGCGCTTTCGGGGATCGCGGTCGGCGTCGCGCTGCTGTTCGCGTCCCAGGTCGCCAGCACGAGCCTCACCGGCTCGATTCAGCAGATCACCGAAGGGATCGTCGGGAACATGCGCTTCCAGCTGGCCGCGCGCGCTCCCGAGGGGTTCGACCAGCAGCTGCTGGGCCAGGTTCAGGATCTGCCGGGCGTGAGCGCTGCGTTGCCCGTGCTCGAGGTCAGGCTCAACATGGTCGGGCCGGCAGGCTCGCGCGCGGTGGATCTGCTGGGCGCCGAACCGGAACTGGCCGAGCAGGCGGGCCCGCTGGTGCGCCAGTTCAGCTATGCGCGGCTCGCCAGCCTGCAGGCGCTCGCGGTCACCGCCCCGGTCGCGCGAGCGGTCGGCGTGGCCTCGCTCGGCAAGGTCACCCTGCAGATCGGCAGCCTGGCGCCGACTGCGTTCGTCGGGGCGACGCTTACCACGCAGAACATCGGAGCGCTGGCGGACAGCCCGATCGCGCTCGGTCCGCTGCGCTACGTCCAGCATCTGGCGCGCATGAGCGGGCGCGTGACGAGCATCTTCGTCAGCCCCAGGCCGGGGGATGACCGCGAGGTGAGAAGCGGTCTCGCGCGCCTTGCCGCGGCGAGCGCGCTGAACCTGCGGCCCGCCGACTTCGAGGCCAAACTCTTCACGCAGGCCGCCGGTCCGACCAACCAGTCGACGCTGCTGTTCTCCGCTATCAGCGCGCTCGTCGGGTTCCTGTTCGCCTTCAATGCGATCCTGCTCACCGTTCCGCAGCGACGCAACCTCGTCGAGGACCTGCGCCTTGACGGGTATTCGGCGGAAATGATCGCCAGGATCCTGCTGTTCGACGCGCTGGTGCTGGGAGTGTCCGCCTCGCTCGTCGGGCTGGCGCTCGGCGAGCTGCTGTCCCTGGAGCTGTTCAGCGCCAATCCCGGCTACCTGTCGCTCGGCTTTCCGGTCGGCTCCCAGCGGATCGTCACCTGGCAGAGCGTCGCGATCGCTCTTGGCGGTGGCATTGTGGCGGCCATCTTCGGGGTGCTCGCGCCGCTGCGCCGCGAGATGCTCGCGCCGCTGTCCAGCGCGCTCGCCCGCCCGGAGCGCTCGGGCGGCAGCGTGGTGGTGGCGCTTGTGGTCGGAATCGCCTGCCTGGCCGGGACGACGGTGATCCTGCTCGCGGATCCGCAGGCCGCGATCGTGGGCATCGTCTGCCTGCTCGCGGCGCTGCTGCTGCTGCTGCCGGTGGCGCTGGCGGGCGTCGTCGCCGTGCTCGTCAGGTTGCGGCGGTTCATTTCCGGGGTCGCCCCGTACCTGGCGGTGATCGAGCTGCGCTCGCGCGCCAACCGCGCTCGCGCGCTCGCGATCAGCGCCACCGGCGCGATCGCGGTGTTCGGCAGCGTCGCCATCCAGGGGGCCCACAGCAACCTCCAGCAGGGTCTGGATCGCCTGGTCCACCAGCTCAACACGAACGCGCAGCTGTGGGTGGTCCCGCCCGGCGAAGGGAACCTGCTCGCTACCGCTCCCTTTCCAGCGCCCGACGTCGCGGCGCTGAGGAGCGTGCGGGGTGTCAGTGCGGTGGAACCTGTGCTGGGGGGGCTGCTCGACTACGAAGATCGCCGCGTGTGGGTGCTCGGCGCTCCCCCCGGTGCCAGCCAGCCGATTCCTCCGAGCCAGCTGCTCGGCGGCGGGCTCGCGACGGCGGTGGCGAGGATCCGGGCGGGCGGCTGGGCCGTCGTCTCGCAGGCGCTCGCCCAGGAACACCACCTGCGGGTCGGGCAGTCATTCGAACTGCCCTCGCCACGGCCGCTGAGACTGCGCGTGGCGGCGCTCAGCACGAACCTCGGCTGGCCGCCCGGGGCGATCATCCTCAGCTCGTCCGACTATGCTCGGGCGTGGGCCAGCGCAGACCCGAGCGCCTACTACGTCAAGCTCGCCCCGGGCGTTTCGCCGCAGCAGGTGCGCGCGCTGCTTCAGCGCGCACTCGGTCCAGGGTCGGGGCTCGGGGTGGAAACGTCGCGCCGGCGCGAACTGCGCCAGCGCGCGGCCAGCCGCCAGGGGCTGGCGCGGCTGACGCAGATATCCTGGCTCGTGCTGATCGCCGCCGTGCTGGCGATGGGGGCTGCGATGGGCTCAATGGTCTGGCAGCGTCGCAGGCAGCTGGCGGACCTGAAGGTGGATGGCTTCAGGCGGGGCGAACTGTGGCGCTCGCTGCTGCTCGAGAGCGTGTTGCTGCTCGGGACCGGCTGCTCGATCGGGGCCGTCTTCGGGATCTACGGTCAGCTGCTGCTGAGCCATGCGCTGGCGACCGTCACCGGCTTTCCGGTGGTCTTCTCGGCCGACCTGTCGACTGCGCTGATCAGCTTTCTCGCGGTCACCGCGGTGGCGGTCGCGATCGTCGCGATACCCGGTCACGTGGCGGCGCGCGCGCGCGCCGCCGTCAGCCTCCAGGAGTGAATTCGGCAAGCATCCCATTAATTCAAAAAAGTCCGCCCAATGCGTCAACGCGTCCAAAGTACGGCGTTGTACTAACTACTCCGTGGACAAGTTCCGATCTTCGGTGGGATGTCCGATCCCCTACCGCTGTCCCGCGGGCAGCTTCGGGCGCTGACGGCTGCAGCGATGCACGAGCTGAGCTGGGGCTTGAGGGCGGTTTCGCGCGAGATGCGTGGCTGGCGTCGCCGCGCGCGCCTGATCCCCGACGGCCCGATTCGCGAAGATGCGCTGCAGACGCTCGAGCGCAAGCGCACGCACATCGTCGGCGCTGGCCTGTTCTCGATTCTGCCCGGGCGTCGCGACCGCCGCCTGCTGCGGGTGCTCGTCGCGTACGAGATCATCCTCGAGTTCCTCGACAACGCGCACGAGCGCGCCGCCCACCGGCGCAACGGCCTTCAGCTTCACCGCGCACTGGTCGAGGCGCTGGACCCGTCGGCGCCGATCTCCGACTACTACCTGCACCACCCCTGGAAAGACGATGGCGGCTATCTGCTCGCGTTGGTGGAAGCCTGCCGCGAGGGCTGCATGTCGCTGCCCTTCTACGAGGACGTGCGCCGCCTGCTGCTGCAGGGGGCCAGCAGGTGCCGTGGCGTTCAGAGCCTCAACCATGAAACCGACACGGCTCGCCGGGGCGCCGCGCTGCGCAGATGGTCTGAAAGCCACTTCCCGGGCGAGCGCGAGGCGGACTGGTGGGAGCTGACGGCCGCGGCGAGCAGCTCGCTGGGGGTGCATGCGCTGCTCGCCGGCGCAGCCTGCGACCGCCACGACTGGGCGCGGGTGCACTCGGCGTACGTGCCGTGGATATGCGCCGTGAGCACGCTGCTCGACAGCTACGTCGACGAGGTCGGGGACACGCTCGACGGCGAGCACAGCTACATCGCCTACTACCCCAGTCGCGAGGTCGCGGTCGGGCGCCTGTCCGAGCTGATCGGGCGTTCGGCGCACGAGGCCCGCCGCCTGCCCGGCGGCCACCGGCACGCGGTGATCGCCGCGTGCATGGTTGCGATGTACCTGTCCAACGGCCGCGTGCGCGATCCGGCGATACGCGCGAGCACCGATCGACTTGCGGCTGCCGGCGGATCGTTGACGCGAGTGCTGCTGCCGATTCTGCGGCTGTGGCGTGTCGCATATGCTCAGCGCTTCGCGTAGTCAGAACTGAATATTCAGCGCCGCCTTTGCGTGCGTGGGGTTCGACGGCATGATGAGCGCACGCGATGAAGGATGAGAACACGACCGGGGTCCTGCCCGCAGGGACAGAGAACGGACGCCTCGCCGGGCGGCCGAAGTCGGGCGGTCCCAGTTCATCCAGAGCCGCGTCGTCTCGCCAGTGGCAGCGGGCCGGGCGTCCTCGACGGCGTCCGGCCCGTTCGAATGGATCAAACGGGCTCGAGACGATCAGCATCGAGCTCTCAAAGGCGCAGGTGGACCAGATCGTCCGCGCGGCCGGACAGGGCGGGACGATGTCGGTGCTGCTGTCCGCCCTGAAAGACCCGAACTGGACGCTGGCACTCGACTCGGACGAGTGGGCCTATCCCGCGCAGATGGAGGACAGGCGCCTGTCGCGCTCGCTGCTGTCCGGTCTGCTCGTGCTCTCCTGCTTTCCCGCGGACGGGGGCTATCTGGGGATCGCCGAGCTGGCGCGCACGCTGGGCATGAACACGAGCACGACGCACCGCTACGTGACCACGTTGCTGGCCGTCGGCCTGCTCGAGCGCGACCCGGCCACGCGCCGCTACCGGCTCGCCTCACCCTGAGGCTCTGTTCAACCTAGGCCGGCGCCCGTTCACAGCTTGCGCTCGAGCCCCCTGGCGATCGCGCTCAAAGCCGCCATGTCCAGGCGCCCGCCCCACACATAGGGCACACCAACGACGTCGAAGCTGCGACGCCGCAGGCGCGTGAGCTGGTTGTGCTGGAAGCTCGAGCGGTCGTGGACGGTTCGGGCGGCCCGCACAGCGGAGTCGACGACCGCTTGGCGCGTGCCGGTGCCGGGCCCATCGTCGCCTAGCGACTCGATGCGGCGCAGCTCGGCCGCCGAGAAGCGCCGCGGCAGCAACGCGTTGACCACCACCGTCGACAGGCCGCGGCCGAGCCGCTTGCGCAGGCCGTCCTGGAGCTCCAACGCCTCGGTCACGGCCATCTCCGTGCCCAGCGCCACCGCCAGGTAGGCCGAGTGCGCAGGACTCTCCAGCAGCTCCTGCACCTGACGCGTCCCGCTCGCGATCGGGCCCACGCGCGCGATCGCGCCAAAGGTCTGCGGTGAGCCGAGCATGCCCAGGGCATGGCCGGTGGACGGGGCGTCGAGCACGACGAGGTCATGTTCGGCGGAGCGCGAGCGCCGACCCGCTCCCTGGGTCAGCTGCCAGATCTTGACCATCGCGACCAGCTCCTTCGCGCCGGGCGCCGCCGCCGCGAAGTACTGGAAGGTCCCGCTGGAGGCGAGCACGCGGCCGGGGACGCGCCCGCCGAGCACCTGCAGCCACTCCAGCAGCGCGCGGTCGGGGTCGATCGAAATGCTCGACAGGCGCTCGGCGAGCCGCGTTTCGACGCCCGCGCGCGCCGGTGCGACCGCGAACAGGCCCGGCAGCCGGCTCTCCTGGCCCACCTCGACCACGATCGTCCGCCGTCCGCCGCGCGCGGCCGCCAGCCCGAGCGCCGCGGCGATCGTCGTCTTGCCCACGCCACCCTTGCCGGTGATCACGAGCAGCCTGCGGTCGAGCAGCGATTGCATGCAGCGGCAGTGTCTCTGAAAACCAGACACACGGCGGCGGGACCTACAATCGTGCGGATGAGCGCTCCCGGCGTCGATCGCATCGACGATCTTCTCGAGTACGACCGCGATGGCCTGGTGCCGTGCATCGTGCAGGACTGGGGCAGCGGCGAGGTGCTGATGCTCGCGTACATGAACGCGCAGGCGCTCGCGCGCACGCGCGAAACCGGCGAGCTGCACCTGTGGAGCCGCTCGCGCGGCGAGCAGTGGCACAAGGGCGCAACCAGCGGCAACGTGCAGGCGGTGCGCGCGCTGCGCCTGGACTGCGACGGCGACGCGCTGCTCGCGCTGGTCGAGCCCGCCGGCCCCGCCTGCCACACAGGCGAGCGCACGTGCTTTCACCGCGGCGAGCTCCACCCGGGGGCGCCGTATGAGACGCTGCCGGCGCTCGAGCGCACCGTGGCCGCGCGGGCGCACGCGCGGCCACCCGGCTCCTACACGGTGGAGCTCCTCGACGACCCCGCCAGGATCGGCGAGAAGGTGATGGAGGAGGCCGAGGAGGTGGCGCGCGCCGCGCGCGAGGAGTCCGATGAGCGCGTGGACGAAGAGGCGGCCGACGTTCTCTACCACCTGGTCGTGCTCGTGCACAGCCGCGAGCGCTCGCTCGCTGACGCTGAGCGAGTGCTCGATGGCCGTCGCTCCTAGCGCCCCCGGGGCGACCGCGGGGCCGGTTTCCCCGAGCCTGGAAGAGGCGCGCGTGCTCGCGCGCTCGCACAACCTGATTCCCCTGCACCACAGCTTCATCGAGGACTGCGAGACACCCGTCTCGGCGTTCCTCAAGCTCCGCGCGCTCGCGCCCGGAGAGCCCGCGTTCCTGCTCGAGTCAGCCGACCAGGGCCAGCGCATGGGGCGCTGGACGTTCATCGGCTTTCGACCCCGCGCGGTGCTGCGCTGGTCGCTGGCCGACGGGGGCGACCCATACGCGCTCGCCGCCGAGCACGTCGCTCGTTTCAACCAGGCCCCGATGGTCGGGCCTGGGGTGGGGGGGTCCGGGGCGGGTGGGGAGGGTGGGCCTCCATTCATAGGTGGCGCCGTCGGCTTCTTCGGCTACGACCTGGTGCGCACGGTGGAGCCGCTCGGGGATCCCCCGGGCGCGGATCCGCTGGGTCTGCCGGACATGGCGCTGATGCTCTCCGACGCGCTGGTCGTCTTCGACCACCTCAAGCACTCGGTCACGATCATCGCCAACGCGGACCTCGAGGCCGAGCCGGACGTCGAGCGCGCATACGAGCAGGCGGCGCGCACGATCGGCGAGGTGCGCTGCGTGCTCGCCGGCCCGGTCCCGCGCGGTGAGCCGATGACCGGGATCGACCCGCCCGCCGATCGTCCCCCGCGCGAGATGCCGGCGTTCGCGTCGAACATGCCGCGCGAGCGCTTCGAAGCGATGGTCTCGCGCATCGTCGAGTACATCTACGCCGGCGACGCCTTCCAGGTCGTGCCCTCGCAGCGCTGGTCGGCGCCGGTGCCGGTCGAGGCATTCTCGATCTACCGCGGCCTGCGCACGGTCAACCCGAGCCCTTACATGTACTTCCTCGACTTCGGCGACTTCCAGGTCGCCGGCGCCAGCCCCGAGCCGCTGCTGACGGTGAGCGGGCGCCGGGTGAGCACCAAGCCGATCGCCGGCACCCGCCCCCGTGGCGCGAGCCCGGAGGAGGATCGGCGGATCGCGCAGGAGCTGCTGGCCGACGAGAAGGAGCGCGCCGAGCACGTGATGCTCGTCGACCTCGGGCGCAACGACCTCGGCCGCGTGTGCGAGTACGGGAGCGTCCACGTCGACGAGCTGATGGAGATCGAGTCCTACAGCCACGTCATGCACATCGTCTCCTCGGTGTCGGGAACGCTGCGCGCGGACGTCGGCGCGATGGATGCGCTGCGCTCGGTGCTGCCGGCGGGGACGCTCTCGGGCGCGCCGAAGGTGCGCGCGATGCAGATCATCGACGAGCTCGAGCCGGTCAAGCGCGGCGGCTACGGAGGCGCGATCGGCTACCTCAGCTACACCGGAGATCTCGACACCGCGATCCACATCCGCACGGTCGTCGTCAAGGACGGCGTCGCGCATGTGCAGGCGGGCGGCGGCACCGTCGCCGACGCCAAGCCCGAGTACGAGTACGAGGAGTCCGTCGCCAAGACGCGAGCGGTGCTGCGCGCCGTCGAGCTAGCCTGCGAACAGCCCGATTGGTCATGATGAGCACGCATGGCGGCGCTGGATCTGCGTCCTCGGTCGCTCGCGTGCACAGCACGCCACGCTCCCTGCGTCCTTGCCCAGCTTGCCCTGCGCACTCATCATTGTCGATGGGATGAAGACCCTCGTCCTCGACAACTACGACTCGTTCACGTACAACCTGGTCCAGTACCTGGGCGAACTGGGGGCGCAGGTGCACGCCGTGCGCAACGACCGCGCGACCGTGGACGAGCTGCTGGCGGACGGCTACGAGCGCTGCGTGGTCTCGCCGGGGCCGTGCACGCCCGATCAGGCCGGCATCACGCTGGAGCTGGTGCGGCGGATGCCCGAAGCGGGGATCCCCACGCTCGGCGTGTGCCTGGGCCATCAGGCGCTCGCGCAGGCGTTCGGCGGGCGCTGGCGGCTGCACGCGCCGGTGCACGGCAAGGCGACGAGCATCGAGCACGACGGGCGCACGATCTTCAGCGGCCTGTCCTCGCCGCTCACCGTCGGGCGCTACCACTCGCTGGTGGTCGACGCCGACCTCCCCGACTGCCTGGAGGAATCCGCGCACGGCGACGGCGTGGTGATGGGCGTGCGCCACCGCGAGCTGCCCGCCGAGGGCGTCCAGTTCCACCCCGAGTCGGTGCTCACCGAGCAGGGACACGAGCTGTTGCGCAACTTCCTGGCGTCCTAGCCGATCCCCGATCCCGGACAATGAGCGCTCGATGCCCAACGCGATCCTGACCCGCGCGATCGACGCGCTCGCCTCGCGGCGCGACCTCAGCGCCGACGAGACCGCGGAGGTGCTCGCGGAGATCATGCACGGCGAGGTCTCAGAGACACAGATCGCGGGCTTCCTGATCGCGCTGCGGACAAAGGGGGAGACAGTCGACGAGCTCGCCGGCCTGGCGCGCACGATGCGCGCGCTCGCCGCGCACGTGCCGAGCGGGCGCGAGGACCTGCTCGACACCGCTGGCACGGGTGGCGGGCGCAGCAGCTTCAACGTGTCCACGACCGCAGCTCTGATCGCGGCAGGAGCGGGCTGCGCGGTGGCCAAGCACGGCAACCGCTCGGCCACCAGCCGCTCTGGGTCGGCCGACCTGCTGGAGGCGCTGGGCGCGCGCATCGACCTGGGCCCGGCGGCGGTGGCGGCGTGCATCGACGAGGCCGGCTTCGGGTTCATGTTCGCGCCCGCCCATCACCAGGCCACGCGCTTCGTCGTTCCCGTCCGCCGCGAGCTGGCGGTGCGTACGATCTTCAACCTGCTCGGGCCGCTGACGAACCCGGCGGGCGCGTCCCGCCAGCTGATCGGCGTCTCCGATGCGGCGTTCCTGGAGACGATGGCGGGCGCGCTGGCGAAGCTGGGCGTCGAGCGCGCCCTGGTGGTGGCCGGCGAGGACGGTCTCGACGAGGTCTCCGCGGATGCGCCCACGAAAGTGGTCGAGGTGAACGGCGATGAGATTACGCGCTACCTGCTGAGCCCGCAGCAGGTCGGCGTGGCGCCCGCCTCCGGCTTGCAGGCGGCGCGCGGCCCACAGGGCGGCACGCCGGCCGAGAACGCGAGCGTCACGCGCGCGATCCTGGAAGCCGGCGCGAACCCGATGCACCGGCCGGCGGGCGAGGCGCTCGCGCTGATCAACGCCGGCGCGGCGATCTACGCGGCCGCTGGCGCGGACTCGATCGCCGAGGGCGTGCAGGCGGCGCGCGCGGCGCTTGCGGAGGGCCGCGCGGCGGGCGCGCTCGAGCGCTACGTCCAGGCCAGCCACAGGCACGCTCCGGCTCACCCTGAAGGGCAGAAGGAGCAGCGCGCGTGAGTCAGGGCGCCGCGACCGTGCTCGAGCGCATCCTCGTGCAGACCCGCGAGGCGCTGGAGCGCCGCAAGCGCGAGCGGCCGTTGGACGCCGCCTCGCAAGGCGAGCCTCGGCGTGCGCGCGGCCGACGGAGCTTCCGCGACGCGCTGCGCGGCGAGGGCGTCGGCGTGATCGCCGAGTTCAAGCGCCGTTCGCCCTCCGCGGGGGCGCTGCGCGAGCGCCCGGACCTGGCTGAGATCGTCAGCGCATACGAGCGCGGCGGCGCGGTCGCCGCGTCGATCCTCACTGAGGGCCCGAACTTCGAAGGCGCGCTCGAGGATCTGCAGACGGCGCGAGCCGCCTGCGATCTGCCACTGCTGCGCAAGGACTTCATCGTCGACGACTACCAGCTGCACGAGGCAGTTGCCGCTGGCGCCGACGCGGTGCTGCTGATCGCGGCGGCGCTGAGCCCGGCGCAGCTGCGGTCGCTGTACGGGGCCGCGGGTGCGCTCGGGCTGGACGTGCTCGTCGAGGTTCACGACCGCGCGGAGCTGCACGTAGCGCTCGAGGTGGGGGCGGAGATCATCGGGATCAACAACCGCGACCTGCGGGACTTCAGCGTCGACGTGCAGCGCACGGAGGAGCTGATGGACGACATCCCAGCCGGGGTGACTGTCGTCTCGGAGTCGGGCATCGCGACCGCCGAGCAGGTGCGGCGGCTGGGCGAGCGCGGCGTGCAGGCGGTGCTCGTGGGGGAGGCGCTGATGCGTGCGGCCGACCCCGCGGCAGCGTTGCGGGCGTTGCGCTCGCGGGCTCCCGAGTGAGCACTTGTTTCTGAAGGCCTCGCCGCGCGTTGACAGGAATTTAGACACGCCAGCGGTGAGCTTTAGATGGAATTGATCGCTGCCGTTCATCCTCTCTGGCCATGAAACGAATGTTTGTGATCCCGTTCCTCTCCGCCTTGGTCGGTGGCGGCGTCGTCGTGGCCGTGATCGCCGCCGCCGGCGGGCTCGGCGCGAGCAAGAAGACGATCGTCACCACCGTCGAAGCCGCGGCGCCCGCCCCGTCGAACGCCTCGGAGCGTACGAGCGGCTTGACACCGCACGAAGCCTACGTGCGCGACGCTCCGGGAGTTGCGTTCGTGACCTCGACGGTCGTGCAGAAATCGGAATCCTCGCCGTTCAACCTGTTCGGCGAAGAATCTCAGCGCCAGGGCACGGCGACCGGCTCGGGCATCGTGATCGACGCCAACGGCACGATCCTGACCAACTACCACGTGATCGAGAACGCGATCAAGGTGACCGTCAGCTTCGAAAAAGGGCAGTCCGTCGAAGCGAAGGTCGTCGGCAAGGACCCCTCCGACGACCTCGCGGTGCTGCGCATCCCGACCGACGGCCTGACACTGCACCCGTTGAAACTCGGCGATTCGAGCGCTGTGCAGGTGGGCGACCCGGTGTATGCGATCGGCAACCCGTTCGACCTCGAACGCACGCTCACGACCGGTGTGATCTCGGCCCTGCAGCGCCAGATCACCGCCCCGAACGGCTTCACGATCGACAACGTGCTGCAGACCGACGCGCCCATCAACCCCGGCAACTCCGGTGGCCCGCTGCTGAACGTCCAGGGCGAAGTGATCGGCATCAACTCTCAGATCGAGACCGGCGGCAGCGGCGACGGCAGCGTCGGGATCGGCTTCTCGATCCCGATCAACACGGCCAAGTCGCAGATCGCGGCGCTCGAGAAGGGCGGCACGGTGCGCGGCGCCTACCTCGGTCTGACCTCGCTGACGGTCGACGGCTCGCTGTCGGCGCTCAACCTACCGGTGAAAGCCGGCGCGCTCGTGCAGAGCGTCGAGCCAGGCACGGCCGCCGCGAAGGCCGGCATCCACGGCGGATCGGTGAATACGACCACCGAAGACGGGCAGGTGACGGTCGGCGGCGACATCATCGTCAAGCTCGACGGCAAGGAAGTGGCCAGCTCCGAAGACCTCGCGGACGACATCGGTGAAAAGAAGGCCGGCGACAAGGTCACGATCGAACTGTGGCGCGCGGCGGGCAACGGCCATTACGAACGCAAAACCGTGACCGCCACCCTCGGCGAACGCCCGAACTCCGTACCAAACCCGAACACGCCCGAAGGCTGAGCAGCGGCGCCCGGGGCGCGACCCGGCACGGGCGCCGCTCCCGCTACCGTTGGGGCCATGTCGGATGCGCCCCTGGTGAAGATCTGCGGGATCACGAACCTCGCCGACGCCGAGCTGGCGGCGCAGCTGGGGGCGTGGGCGCTCGGGATGATCTTCTACGAGGGCTCTCCCCGCCGCTGCTCGCCGGCCGAGGCGCAGGTGATCGCGGCGGCGCTGCGCCGCCGTGTGGAGCTCTGCGGCGTGTTCGTGAACGCGCCGCTGCAGGAGATCGTCAGCGACAGCGAACGGCTCGATCTGAGCTTGATCCAACTGCACGGGGACGAGGGCCCGTCGTTCTGCGCGGAGGTGGCTCGCCGCACGGGCGCGCGCGTGATCAAGGCGGCGCAGGTGTCGGGGTCGGGCGACGTGCGCGACCTCGAGCGCTTCCACGTCGACTTCCACCTGCTCGACGCGCGCGCGAAGGCGGTCGCTCGCCAGGGCATGCGCGGCGGCACGGGGGAGACCTTCGACTGGGCACTCGTTGGCGAGCGGCGCTCGCACGTGCCGCTGATCCTGAGCGGCGGGCTGACGGCCGAGAACGTGGCTGAGGCGATCGCCGCCGTGCACCCGTACGCGGTCGACAGCGCAAGCGGCACCGAGTCGGCGCCCGGGCACAAGGACCCGGCGCGGCTGCGGGCGTTCTTCGAGGCTGTGGCGGGCGCGCGCGCCGAGCCCGCGAGCGTTGGCAGCCCCGCAACTGTCGGCGGTGCCGCGGCCGTGGGCGGTCCGGCGTGAGCGCGCCCGCGGGCGCGGAGGAGCTCCCGCTGGAGCACCGCTTCGGGCCCTACGGCGGGCAGTTCGTGCCCGAGACGCTGATGCCCGCGCTGGCCGAGCTCGAGCAGGCGTGGCTCAAGGCGCGCGCGGACCCGGACTATCACGCGCAGCTTGGCCTGCTGCTGCGCGACTTCGCGGGGCGCCCGACGCCGCTGTATCGCGCGCACAGGCTCTCCGAGCGCGTCGGGCACACGGTGTACTTGAAGCGCGAGGACCTCAACCACACGGGCTCGCACAAGCTCAACAACGCGCTCGGCCAGGTGCTGCTCGCCAAGCGCATGGGCAAGCGGCGGATCATCGCCGAGACGGGCGCGGGCCAGCACGGTGTGGCGACGGCGACCGTGTGCGCGCTGCTGGACATGGAGTGCGTGGTGTACATGGGCGTCGAGGACACCCGTCGCCAGCGGCCGAACGTGCAGCGGATGGAGCTGTTGGGCGCGCGCGTGCAGCCGGTGGACGCGGGGGCGCGCACGCTCAAGGAGGCGACCTCGGCGGCGATCCGCGACTGGGTGACCAACGTGCAGAGCACCCACTACGTGATCGGCTCGGTCGTGGGCCCGGCGCCGTATCCGGCGCTCGTGCGCGACCTGCAGCGGGTGATCGGCGACGAGGCCCGCGCGCAGCTGCTCGAGCGCGAGGGCAGGCTGCCGGCGCGTGTGGTGGCGTGCGTGGGGGGCGGCTCCAACGCGCTGGGCGTCTTCGCCGCGTTCATCGCGGACGAGCAGGTCGAGCTCGTCGGCGTGGAGGCGGGCGGCGAGGGCATCGAGACCGGCCGGCACGGGGCGCCGCTGACCGTCGGCGGGCGCCCGGGCATCCTGCACGGCTCGCGCTCGGCGGTGATGCAGGACGAGGAGGGGCAGATCGTGCAGGCGCATTCGATCTCGGCCGGGCTGGACTACCCGGGCGCAGGTCCGCAGCACGCGTATCTGCGCGACACCGGCCGCGCGCGCTATGAGGCTGTGACCGACGCGCAGGCGCTCGAGGCGTTCCGCGTGCTGGCGCGCCTGGAGGGCATCATCCCGGCGCTCGAGACCGCGCACGCGCTGGCGTGGGTGCTCGCCCAGCCCGACGGGCACACGCAGGACGACGGCGAGCATCCTGATGGGCACGCGCTGGATCTCGTGTGCCTGTCGGGGCGCGGCGACAAGGACCTCGCCGAGGTGCTGGCGGCGGGTGAGGCGTGAGCACGGTCCAGGCCACCGGGATCGAGCGCATCGCGGCGGCGTTCGCGCACACCACCGGACGCGCGGCGCTGATGCCCTACGTGATGGGCGGCTACCCGACGCTCGAGGAGTCGCTGCGAATCGGCCAGGCATGCGTGCAGGCGGGAGCGGATGTGATCGAGCTCGGCATGCCGTACTCGGATCCGCTCGCGGACGGCCCGGTGATTCACGAGGCGGGCACGCGGGCGCTGGCCGCCGGCGCGGATGTGGCGGGTGTGCTGGAGGTGGCGCGGGCGCTGTCGCAGAGCGTCCCCGTGGCTTTGATGTGCTACGCGAACATGGTCTTCGCTCCCGGTGCGGACGCGTTCGTGGAGCGTGTGGCGCGGGCGGGCGCGTGCGGGCTGATCGTGCCGGACCTGCCCCACGGCGAGGCGCCGGAGGTGCTCGAGTCCTGTGACCGGCACGGCCTCGCGCTGATCCCGCTGGTGGCGCCCACGACCACTCCGGAGCGCCTGGCCGCGATCGGCGCGAGCGCGCGGGGGTTCGTTTACACGGTGTCGGTCGTCGGGACCACCGGCGAGCGGCGCGGGCTCGGCGATGACCTCGAGCAGATCATCGCGCGGGCGAAGGCGAGCACGTCGGTGCCGGTGGCGATCGGCTTCGGGATCGGCACCCCCGAGCAGGCTCGCCGGGCGGCGGACGCGGGCGCGGACGGCGTGATCGTCGGCACCCGCCTGGTGCGCGCCGCGAGCGAGTCCTCCGATCCGGCGGCGGCCGTCGGCGCGGTGGTGGGCGAACTGGCGGCGGGCCTCGCCCCGACCGACGGGCGAACGGCTCGCTAGGATTGCGCCCTCATGGGATTCGTCATCACCATCACCGGTGCCCTGGTCGCGTGGATCGTGCTGTGGGCGCTGGGCGTCAAGGGCTTCGATGCTTTCCTGCTGGCCGCGGTGATCATCCTGGTCGGCGCGTCGCTGAGGATCCTCTCCGGCTACCTGCCCGGCCGTCGCAGCTAGCGCCCGGTGCTCGCGCGCTGGCTGAGCCTGGTCGCTCTCGCCGCCGTGTTCCTCGGGGTGGTCGGCTGCGGGGGCGTGTCCGTCTCGGACGTGGCCGAAGCGACCGGCGGCCAGCTGACGGTCTATTCGAGCCTGCCGCTGCAGGGCCCTGAGACGGCGAGCTCCGAACAGATCCTCGGTGGCGAGAAGCTCGCGCTCGCCGACGCGAACGGGCGCGCGGGACAGTTCAAGATCGCGTTCGACTCGCTCGACGACGCGAATCCCGCGAGCGGCCAGTGGAGCCCGGGTGTCACGGCAAGCAACGCCAAGATCGCCGCGCAGGACACGAGCGCGATCGCCTACCTGGGCGACTTCGACTCGGCCGCCACGGCGATCTCGCTGCCGCTGATGAACGCGGCCGGCATCCTGCAGATCAGCCCCGCCAGCCCCTACGTCGGGCTGACCTCGTCCTTCGACGCCGGCCAGGATGAGCCCGAACGCTTCTACCCGAGCGGTAAACGCACATTCGTGCGCCTGGCGCCTGGCGACATCGCGCAGGCGAGCGCGCAGGTCCGGTTGATGCGCTCGCTGGGCGTGCGCCGTCTGTATGTGCTCGACGACCAGGATCCGTTCGACGTGCCGCTCGCGGACATCGTCGCCGACTACGCCGAACGCGCGGGCATCGCCGTCGTCTCCCACGACAGCCTTTCGACGGTCGCCGGAGCGGTGTTCACCGGCGAGGTCGAAAAAATCACCGAAAGCGGGGCGCAGGCGGTGTTCCTCGCAGGCGGGGCAGGGAAGGGCACGGCAGCGCTGTGGCAGGAGCTGCATGCGGCCTCGCCGCATCTGCTGATGCTCGGCTCGAGCTCGATGGCCAGCGAAGCGTTCACATCGCAGATCGGCTCGGCGGGCGAGAGCACCTACCTGACCACGCCGGTGCTGCCCCTCCGGTTCTACCCGCCGGTCGCGCAGGGTGTGCTGCGCCACTACCGCAGCGTCTTCGGTGTCGAAGGCGGCGTCTACGCGCTGTATGGGTATGAGGCGATGACCGTCGTGCTCGACGCCGTCAGGAGCTCGGGTGCGCGCGGGGACGACCGCCAGACCGTGATCGATCGCGTGTTCGCGACGAGGAGCCGCAACTCCGTGATCGGCCGCTACTCGATCGAGGCCGACGGCGAAACGACGCTCTCGCAATACGGCGTCGACCGCGTCAGCGCGGGGCGCCCAGTGTTCTGGCGCGCGATCGACGCCGGCCCGCCGGCACCGTAGGTTGGCCCGGGCGGTCGGGCGGGCTCACGGTCCGGCCCGACGCCGCGCCTGGCTCAGCCGCCCGGCGCCTGCAGGCCGAGGACGAGCCGGAAGCGCTCGACTTCGCCGCCGAGTTCGCGTCCGCCGCCGGCGAGCGTGGTGAACGCGCGCAGGTAGGGGACGAATTTGGAGATCGACGGCGCTTCGAGGAGGCCGACCCCTTCGAACAGGCTGAGGGCTGTCGGGAAGCTGACGATCAGGCTGGGCTGGGTGCCTTCTCCGAGGCTCGCGGCGGCGGCGGTGCGCGGCGCGGCGCTCGCGAGCGTGCTGGATGGGTTCAGGGCGGCGGGCACCGATGCTTCGCCGAGCGCGAGCACGAACTTGGTCTGGCCGCCACCGCCCCGTCCGTCGGCGATGTCGAGCGCGACCGGCAGGCCGCTCACCCGCACGCCCACCGCCGCTTCGGTGCCCGGGATCGACGCCGGCGTGACCGACGCGCCTGCCTTGCGCAGCTGGCCGGCGAGCTCGCCGACGGCGGCGCGGGACAGTGCCGGATCCTTGGAGTCGATGACGATCGCGGCCTTCAGTTCGAGCAGGCTGGCGCCGGCCGCGAAGATCCCTGCCGCGCCCATCCAGCTGGCGAAGGCGCGCTTGGCCGCGGCGTTGGGCGCGCCGAGCACGCGCAGCGGCGCGATCATCCCCTGCAGCAGCCCGCCGAGGCTGATGCCGGCCGTGCTTTCGGGGGCTCCGCCGACGAGCGCGCTCGGGAGCGAGACCAGGCCCTGCAGGTCCTGGACGTCCTGCCCGAGGCTGCTGCCGAGGTGGCCGAGGCCGACCGCGAGCCACGATTCCGCCGGCAGTTCGTCGAGCGCCTTCGCGCTTTCGGGATCGGCGCTCAGGAGCCCTCCCGCGGCGCCGGCCGGGCCTGCGGCGAGCGTGTCGGCGTCGAGCGCCAGCGAGCTGGCGGAGGGCACGAGCGAGATGTTGGCCGCGTGTGCTCCGCCGAGTGCTCCAAAGAGCCCCGAGAGTCCTTCCTGCTTGGTGGCCTGCGGCGAGCTGGCCGGGTCGAAGTAGATGTGTGCGAGGGCATTCGAGGGCGCGGCTGCGAGCAGCTTCGAGTAGCCGCTGCTGCTCGCCAGGGCGCTACCGCCATGGGTCGCTTCGATGACGCTGCGCAGCCCCGATTCGCTGCCGATGACGGCGAACCGATCAACGAGCCCGAAGGCCACTCCGCCCGCTGTGAGCTCGTAGCCGACCCCGCGGTAGCTGGTGGTGTGTGCGCCCGCCCGTGTTGCCTGGGTGTCGAGAAACTTGAGCGCTTTGGCGCTGTCGGTCGTGTCCATCACGATTGCGCCCTGGGCGCCGCGGGCGCCGAACGCGAACTCGCCGGCGCCGGCGCCACCGAGCAGGCCCTGGGCGAGGAGCGCGGTCAGCCCGCCCGAGGAGCCCAGCGAGCTGATGAAGACGCCGGCGTGGGGTCCGAGCCAGGGCGCCACTTCGCGGCTGAAGTTGAGCTTCGCCGACCCCGGCGTCTGCAGCGCTCCGAGCAGTCGCAGGTAGGGGTTCGCCTGGTGGGTGAGCGCCTTGCCCATCGCGAGCGCCGCCGTCTTCTGCGAGCCGCTCGGGCGCACGGTGGCGCCGGCGTACAGCGCGGCCGTGGCGGGCACGGCGCTCGCGGGGTCGGCCGTGGTGCCGGTCGAGGCGCTCGAGCCGCACCCGGCCAGCGCGGCGCAGAGGACCGTCGCGAGCGCTGCGCAGGCGGGCAGCGCGAGCGCGCGCGTCGCGGAGCGAGGTCGGTGCGAGTGGGTGGAGGCTGAGGACAAGGCGTCGTTCCTTTCGCTGGCCAGCCGGAGGGCGGGACGCGATCGTAGCGTCGCCGCCGGACCGCGCCGCGGGATGTGTGGCTGCAAGCGCGGTTTCAGCATGAGCGTCTGCACGGCGGGTTGCACGGTTCGGCTCCGATGCGCGGCATCGCGCGCGGCGTCGAAAATCGCCTGTTAGCAGGGCTTTTGTCGGCATCGACGGAGGGAGAACGAGAAAGTGGGAGAAGATGTGCAAATGGGGTTGCATTGTGGGAGAAAGTGGGATATCTTCGCGGCAGCGAGCCGGGGTGGAGGGGCTCCTCCCACTCCTCCACCTCGGCTCGGTAATCAACTGGAGCCCTCCCGCCCCGCTCTCCCATGGTCCCCTTCCGCGGCACCTTCGACCACACGCTCGACGCGAAGAACCGCCTCACCGTGCCCGCCCGCTACCGCGCGGCGCTCGCGGAGGGCGTGGTGCTGGCGATGCCCGTCGATCTGAAGCCGTGCGTGGGCGTGTGGCGCCCGGAGGAGTACGAGCGCTACACGCGCCGCGCGCTGGCCGAGCTGCCGCCGCTGTCTCCGCGCCTGGCCGAGCTGGAACGCTTCTTCTACGGCAGCTCGCACGACGCCGAGCTCGACTCTGCCGGGCGCATCATGGTCCCGAGCTTCCTCGGCGAGCACGCGGCGCTGGTCAAGGAGGTCGTGGTCGTTGGCGTGGGCGACCGCCTGGAGCTGTGGGCGAAGGGTGCGTGGAACGAACATCGATCGACGCTGCTCAGCGGTGTCGCGGAGGTGACAGCGCGTGTCGACGACGCTGCTTGAGGGCAGGGAGAGCCGCGAATGCGAGGGCCGCGAGCAGCTCGACGGTCGCGCGCTCGAAGGCCGCGCGCCCGAGTTGGCACGGCGCCGTCGCGGCTCCGGCGAGTCCGCGCGCTCGGCACGGGGCCGGCGGTCCGGCGCGGCGGCGGGACCGGATGCCCGCCCGCCCGCGCATGGCGAGGAGGGCGGGCAGGTCTCGCACACGCCGGTCCTGGCGAGCGAGCTGCTGGAGCTGCTCGACCCGCGGCCCGGACAGCTGGCGATCGACTGCACGTTCGGCGACGGCGGGCACGCGCGGCTGCTGGCGGAGCGACTCGGAGCTTCGGGGACGCTGGTGGCGATCGACCGCGATCCGCTTGCGGAGGAGCGCTTCGCGGCGCTGGCGGCGCAGGCGAGCTGCTCGCTGCGCTTCATCCGCTCGGGCTACGCGGAGGCGCTCGAGCTGCTGGCGAACGAGGGCGTGCGCGCGGACATGGTGTATTTCGACCTGGGCATGTCCTCGATGCAGGTGGACACGCGCGAGCGCGGCTTCTCCTACTCCTACGACGCGCCGTTGGACATGCGCATGGACCCCGGGCAGGAGCTGAGCGCGCGCGAGATCGTGGCCGAGTGGGACGAGCGCAGCCTGGCGCACGCGCTGCGCGACTTCGGCGAGGAGCGCCACGCGCGCGCGATCGCGCGCGCGATCGTGCGCAGGCGCGAGCAGGCGCCGATCGCGACGACGCTGGAGCTCGTGGAGACGATCAGCTCGGCGCTGCCGGCGCCCGCGCGCTTCGCCGGCGGGCACCCGGCCAAGCGCTCCTTCCAGGCGCTGCGCATCGCCGTCAACGACGAGCTCGGGCAGCTCGAGCGCGCGCTCCCGCGCGCGTGGGGGCTGCTGCGCGAGGGGGGCGTGCTCGCGGGAATCTCCTTCCAGTCGCTGGAGGACAGGCGCGTCAAGCGCTTCCTCGCCGAGCGTGCGCGTGGCTGCATCTGCCCGCCCGACCTGCCGGTGTGCGCGTGCGGGCGCGAGCCCGAGGCGGCGCTGCTGACGCGCCGCTCGATCGTGCCCTCCGCGGCGGAGCTCGCGCGCAACCCGCGCGCCGCCTCCGCGCGCCTGCGCGCGGCCAGGAAGCTGACCGCTGACGGGGAGGTGGAGCGGTGACGCCGCCGTCCGCCGCGGCTGCCGCGGCCGCGCCGCGCGTCCACCGTGGGCGTGTCGCCGCCCCGCCGCGCCCCCGCGTTGCCCCGCCGCGCCCGCGGCGTGTATCCGGTCCCGTTCGTGCGCCAAGCCGTGCGCCGGCGCGCGGGCCCGCGCAGCCCGCCGGCCAGCCGGCGCAGTTCGAGCGCGGGCTGGTGCCAGGCGTGCTGGCGCTCGCTGGGAGCATCGCAAGCCACCGCGCGCTCGACCGGCTGATCCGGGGGCGGATCTGGATTGCGCTGATCGCGTTCGCGCTGATCGGCATCGTGGTGCTGCAGCTGCTGGTGCTGCAGCTGAACGCGAGCATCGGCCGCGCGCTCGTGCGTGAGGCGCAGCTCCAGCGCGCGAATGCGGCGTACAGCATCGAAAACTCGGAACTGGCGAGCGGCGAACGGGTCGAGTCGAAGGCGGCGCGTCTGGGCATGGAGCTCGTGCCGGTGGGCGCGCTGCGTTTCCTGACGGCCGATCCGCGGACGAACATCGCGCGTGCGGCGGCGGCGCTGGCCGCGCCGGTGCACGCGTCGAGCACGACCGCGGGTGAAGCCGGCACCGACGGCCAGACGCAGAGCGCGAGCGCCGCGTCCGCCACCGGCGCCTCGGGCGAACAGCCCGCCGGCGAACAGGCTTCCGGCGAAGCGCCGGCGACGCCGTCGAGCGAAGCTGGGGCGAGCCCGTCCGGGGAAGCGAGCGCCGCGGCGCAGCCCCCGGCGAGCTCGGGCGCCGCCACGCAGCCGGCGCCGGTCTCGACGGCCGGGGCGAGCAGCGCTGCGAGCGGCGAAGGCTTCTCCGCCGGCACGGCGGGTGGCGTGGGGGCCACCGCGGCGGGCGGCGCGGGATAGGCGCGTGGCCGTCGTCCAGCGCCGCGTGGGCGCGATCTTCGCCGTGTTCTTCCTGCTGCTGGTGGTGGCGGCCGGACGCACGGTGTACCTGGGCGTGCTGCGCGGGGGCGCGCTGCGCCGGGCGGCGAGCGACGAGCAGCTGAGCAACGAAACGGTGAGCGCGCCGCGCGGCGCGATCACCGACCGCAACGGCGTCGACCTGGCTGTGTCCGAACCGGCCCAGGACATCTCGGCGGACCCGTACCTGGTCAAGGACCCGCTGGAAGCGGCGCAGAAGCTGGCGCCGCTGCTGGGCGAGAGCCGCTCGAGCGTGCTGACGAAGCTGTCCGAACGCCGCGGCTTCGTGTACCTGGCGCGCGCGCTGCCGGCGAAGGCCGCGCAGGCGGTGCTGGCGCTGCGGATCGAAGGCGTGACGGGCACGCCGGTGATGCGCCGCGTGTATCCGCGCGGCGCGCTCGCGGCGCAGGTGCTGGGCGTGGTCGGCTCCGAAGGCGGCGGGCTGGCGGGCCTGGAGTACTCGAGCAACAGCGTGCTGGCCGGGCATTCGGGCGAGCGGCGCGTGGTCAGCGACGAGATCGGCCAGCCGGTGTCGATCAGCGAACCGCGCCGGGAGACGCCGGGGCGGTCGCTGACGTTGACGCTGGACGCCAACATCCAGCAGCGCGCGGAAGACGTGCTGGGTGCGGTCGCGCGCGTGTTCGCGCCGAAGGACGCGACGGCGATCGTGATGGACCCGCGCACGGGGGCGGTCCTGGCGCTGGCGAACTGGCCGCAGGTGGACGCGAACGACCCGGGCGCGTACTCGCCGGAAGAGATGGCGGAAGCGATGGAGGACCGCGCGGTGGGCCTGACCTACGAACCGGGCTCGACGTTCAAGGTGGTGGCGGTGTCGGGCGCGCTGGAAGCGGGCCTGATCACGCCGAGCACGCCGTTCAACATCCCCGACCAGATCGAGGTCGCGGAAAAGACGATCCACGACGACACCGAACACCCCGAAGAAACGCTTACGACGGCGCAGATCCTGGCGCGCTCGAGCAACGTGGGCGCGATCAAGATCGGCGCGTTGGAGGGCGCGGGGCGCTTCAACGAGTGGGTGCACCGCTTCGGCTTCGGCGCGCCCACGGGCGTGGATCTCCCCGGCGAGGAAAAGGGTGTGACGCTGCCGCTGAGCGAATACTCGGGCTCCTCGATGGGCAACCTGCCGATCGGCCAGGGCGAGCTGGTGACGCCGATGCAGATGGCGAGCGCGTATGCGGCGATCGCCAACGGCGGGATCCTGCGCCCGCCGCACGTCGTCAGCGCGATCGGCGGGCGCCCCCTGCGCGAGCCGGCGGGCCACCGGATCATCACGCCGGGCACGGCGGCGGCGCTGCGGCACATGCTCGAGGGCGTGCTCGGACCGGAAGGCACGGCGAGCGAGGTCTCGATCCCGGGCTATGAGCTGGCGGGCAAGACGGGCACCGCGAGCAAGGTCGACACGGCGACGGGCGAATACTCGAAAACGGCCTACGTCGCGTCGTTCATCGGCTTCGCGCCGGCGAACGACCCGAAGCTGCTGTGCGCGGTCGTGGTCAACGAACCGAGCTCCGGCTCGATCTACGGCGGCACGGTCGCGGCGCCGGCGTTCGGGCAGATCATGAGCTTCGCGCTGCCGTATCTGGGCATCCCTCCGGGGTGAGCCTGGGGTGAGTCGCCGTGGGGGAGCGCTCGTCGCGATGGGCTCCGGCGCCGGCGGGTGGCCTCCTGCCCCTTGAGTAGCATCAGCGTCATGCGACTCGACGGGTTGATCGCTGCCGAGCCGGCGGACGATGCGGCTGGCGTGGAGATCACCGGTCTTGCCTACGACAGCCGCGACGTGGCGCCGGGGGACCTGTTCTTCTGCGTGAGCGGCTTTCGCAGCGACGGCCACGAGTTCGCGGCGGAGGCGGTGCGCGCGGGCGCGGCGGCGCTGGTGGTGGAGCGCCCGCTGGCGCTGAGCGTGCCGCAGGTGACGGTCGCGTCGGCACGGGCGGCGATGGCGAGCGCGGCGGCGCGCTTCTACGGCGAGCCGTCGCGCGCGCTGCGCGTGGTGGGGATCACGGGCACGAACGGCAAGACGACGACGGCGTACATGGTGCGCGTGCTGCTGGAGGCGACGGGCGAGCAGTGCGGGCTGCTGGGCACGGTCAAGTCGGTGATCGGCGGCGAGGAGCGCGCGGCGGTGCGAACGACGGCGGAGGCGATCGACCTGCAGGCAGATCTGCGGGCGATGCTCGACGGCGGCGACCGCGCGTGCGCGATGGAGGTCTCCTCGCATGCGCTCGAGCTGCGGCGCACCGACGGGGTGGCGTTCGCGGCGGCGGTGTTCACGAACCTGACGCAGGACCACCTGGACTTCCACGCGAGCATGGAGGACTACTTCCAGGCCAAGCGGCGCCTGTTCGCGGGCACGCCAGACCGGCCGGCGGTGAGCGTGGTCAACGTGGGCGACCCGTACGGGCGGCGGCTGGCTGGGGAGATGGGCCTACGCGAGGGCTTGCTGACGTTCGCGGTGGACGCGCCGGCGGACTACAGCGCGACGGACGTCCGCTGCGGCTTCGATGGCTGCCGCTTCGCGCTGCGCACACCGGCCGGTGATCGCGAGGTGGCGCTGCCGATGCCGGGGCGCTTCAACGTGGCCAACGCGCTCGGCGCGCTGGCGGCGGCGCACGCGCTCGGCGGCGAGCTCGACATGCTGGTGGCGGCGCTGGAGCGCGGCGTACACGTGCCGGGGCGCTTCGAGCCGGTGCAGGCGGGCCAGGAGTTCGCGGTGCTGGTTGACTACGCGCACACGCCTGACTCGCTGGAGAACGTGCTGCGCGCGGCGCGCGAGCTGGTCGGGGTGGGCGACTCGCAGGAGGGCCGGGTGCTGTGCGTGTTCGGCGCGGGCGGCGATCGCGATCGCGGCAAGCGCCCGCTGATGGGCGCGATCGCGGCGCGGCTGGCCGACGAGACGATCGTGACCTCCGACAACCCGCGTTCGGAGGATCCACAGCTGATCATTGAGGAGATCCTGGATGGCGTGGTGGGTGGCGGGCGCGCGGTGGGAGCGTACGGTGGCGCTGTGCGGGACACGGCGGCGGGGACCGCGCACGTGCGCGCGATCGCCGACCGGCGCGCGGCGATCGAGGCGGCGATCGCCGACGCCGGGCAGGGCGACGTGGTGGTGATCGCGGGCAAGGGCCACGAGCAGGGGCAGGAATTCGAGGGCGGGCGCAAGCTGCCGTTCGACGACATCGCGGTCGCGCGCGCGGCGCTGGAAGCGAGCGTGGGCGAGACGGCGGGGAGCGCGCGGTGAGGGACTGGGACGCCCGGCACCTGGCGGCGGCGGCGGGCGCGACGCTGGTGCGCGCGCCGTCGGGCGCGCTCGCGCCGGCTGTGCTTGAGCGGCCGGGCCCGCTGCGCGCGAGCGTGGATACGCGCACGCTCGCACCGGGCGAGCTGTTCGTGGGGCTGCGCGGCGAGCACGTGGACGGCGGCGCGCACGCGGCGCGTGCGCTGGAGGCGGGGGCGTGGGGCGTGCTGGTGGCGCCGGAGCACGCGCAGGCGGCGGTCGCGGCGACGCAGGCCGCGGGCTCGGCCGGCGGGGACGGCGCGGTGCTCGCGCACGCCGATCCGCTGGCGGCGCTGCATGCGCTGGCGCGGGCGTGGCGGCGGGAGCTGCGCGCGCGCGGAGCGATGGTGGTGGCGATCACGGGCTCGACGGGCAAGACCTCGACGAAGGACATCCTCGCGGCGCTGCTGGCGGGCCGGCTGCGGGTGGCGTCGAGCCGGGAGAACCTGAACACGGAGATCGGGCTGCCACTGGCGGTGCTGGGCGCGCCGGCGGACACGGAGCTGCTGGTGCTCGAGATGGCGATGCGCGGCCGGGGGCAGATCGCGCAGCTGACGGCGATCGCGGAGCCGGACGTGGGCGTGATCGTGAACGTGGGGCCCGCGCACCTGGAGCTGCTGGGGACGCTGGAGGCGATCGCGGCGGCGAAGGCGGAGCTGATCGCGGGCCTCGCACCGGGGGCGAGCGTGGTGGTGCCGGCGCACGAGCCGCTGCTGGCGCCGCACCTGCGCGGCGACCTGAAGACGACCACGTTCGGCGAGGGCGGCGATGTGTCGCTGGCGGAGCGCCGCGCGGACGGGTCGGTGTTGATCGTTCACGCGGGCACGGAGATCGAGCTGCACCCATCGTTCACGCAGGCGCACAACCTGCGCAACCTGCTGGCGGCGGTGGCGGCGGCGCGCGCGCTCGGGTACACGCCACGCGGGCGCCTGGAGGTGCGCTTCTCGGCGATGCGCGGGCAGCGCGAGCGGCTGCCCGGCGGCGTGGAGGCGATCGCGGACTGCTACAACGCCAACCCGATGTCCATGCGCGCGGCGATCGACAACCTTGCAGAGACGGCGCCCGGCCGGCGCGTGGCGGTGCTCGGCGACATGCTCGAGCTCGGGCCGGAGGCCCCGCGCCTGCACCGCGAGATCGGCGAGCACGCGGCCGCGCGGGGGGTGGAGCTGCTGGTGACGGTGGGTCCGCTGGCGGGCGAGATGCGCGCGGGCTTTCCCGGCGAGAGCCACGCGGCGCCGGACGCGCAGGCTGCGGGCGAGCTGGTCGCGGGGCTGCTGCGCGAGGGCGACACGGTGCTGGTGAAGGGCTCGCGCGGCGTGGGCCTCGAGCGCGTGCTCGAGCGTCTGGGCGACGGGTCGGGGCCCGCGGGCGAAGGTTCCTCGGCGGGCGAAGGCTCCTCGGCGGGCGAGGATTCCCCAGCGGGCGACGATCCCCAGCGCGAGCCGGCGCCCGCCGCGCTCGCCGCCCCGGAGCCGCGCTGAATGGGCCGGATTCTCTTCGGCGGCACGGCCGCGCTGCTGATCTGCATCTTCCTCAGCCCCAAGTTCATCGAGTTCCTGCGCAAGCGCGAGTTCGGCCAGCAGATTCGCGAGGACGGCCCGCAGGGACACCACCAGAAGGCGGGGACGCCGACGATGGGGGGGATCATCATCTTCCTGGCGGTGTCGGTGTGCTTCCTGATCCTCACCGAATACGAATGGCGCTCGGTGGGGGTCTTCGGGGCGGCGATCGCGTGCGCGCTGCTGGGCTTCGCCGACGACTACGTGAAGCTGATCCGGCGCCGCTCGCTGGGGCTCCGCGCGCGGACGAAGCTGGGGGTGACGATCGCGATCTCGCTGGGGCTGTGGTACGTGGCGCGCTACGAGGCGCACCTGCAGCCGACGCTGGCGCTGAACTTCGTCGACTACCACATCGAACTGGGCCCGCTGTTCCCGCTGCTGATCTACCTGGTGGTGGCGGGCACGACGAGCGCGGTCAACCTCACCGACGGCCTCGACGGCCTGGCGGCCGGCTGCGCGGCGATCGTGCTGCTGGCGTACATCGGCATCACGTTCTTCGCAGGCGACTACGACATGGCGATGCTCGCCGGCTGCCTGGGGGGCGCTTGCATCGGCTTCCTTTGGTTCAACGCGTTTCCGGCGACGATCTTCATGGGCGACACCGGCTCGCTGGGCCTCGGCGGAGCGATCGCGGGCCTGGCGGTGATGACGAAGACGGAGCTGCTGCTGATCCTGATCGGCGGCATCTTCGTGGTCGAGGCGCTGTCGGTGGCGATCCAGGTGATCTCCTTCCAGATGACCCGCAGGCGCGTGTTCCTGATGGCGCCGATCCACCACCACTTCGAGCTGAAGGGCTGGTCTGAGACGAAGATCATCCTGCGCTTCTGGATAGTCGCTTCGATCTGCGGCGCGATCGGATTCACCATCTACCGTCAAAGTAGAGGGGTGTAGGGAACCGCTGGCCGGCGTCGAAGTGAGCATGGATGCCAGCAGCGCGAGGGAAGGGTGGCTCCTCCACCCGGGCCAAGGCCGGCCGGCGAAAGCGCGGCGCGGGCGGCGGTGGCGCGCGGGCGACGGCGGGCGGCCAGTCGCTCGAGCACCGCATCCTGCTGACGGCGACGATGTGCCTGCTGGCGTTCGGCGCGGTGATGGTCTACAGCGCGTCCTCGGCGACGACGCTGCTGCAGGGCGGCGGCTTCGGCGGGAGCTACCTGGTCAAGTTCGTGCTCTACGGCGGCGTGGGGCTGATCGCGATGCGGGTGCTGGCGCGCGACGGGGTGGCGAAAGTGCACAGCATCACGGCGCCGCTGCTGGCGGCGTCGTTCGTGCTGGTGCTGGCGGTGCACATCCCGCACGTCGGCGTGAGCGTCAACGGCGCCCGCCGCTGGATCGGCCCGTCGTCGTTCCAGTTCGAGCCTTCGGAGCTGATGAAGCTGGCGCTGGTGCTGTACGCGGCGACGCTGCTGGCCAAGCATCCGCGCCAGGTGCACGACCTGCGCGAGCTGGCGAAGCCGCTGCTGCTGGTGGTGGGCTGCGCGAGCGTGCTGGTGTTCAGCGAGCCGGACCTGGGCACGGCGATGGTGATCGCGTTCACGGTCGGCGCGATGCTGATCGCGGCGGGCATGCCGATGCAGAAGCTGGGAATGGTGGCGGGCACGGTTCTGGGGCTGGTGCTGCTGTATGCGATCGTGCAGCCGTACGCGCGCGCGCGGCTGACGTCGTTCATCGACCCGTGGGCGCACGCGTCCTCGACGGGATTCCAGGCGGTGCAGGGGCAGATCGCGATCGGCTCGGGCGGGCTGTTCGGCGTCGGCCCGGGCCAGTCGGTGCAGAAGATCTTCTACCTGCCGGAGGCGCCGACGGATTTCATCCTCGCGGTGATCGCGGAGGAGCTGGGCGTGGTGGGCGTGTTCGCGCTGCTGTTCCTGTACGGGCTGATCGCGTACGCGGGGCTGCGCGCGGCGAAGGCGGCGCGCAGCTTGTACAGCGCGCTGATCGCCGTGGGTGTGACCACGCTGATCGTCTCGCAGGCGGTGCTGAACGCGTTCGCGGTGCTGGGCCTCGCGCCGCTGACGGGCGTGCCGCTGCCGTTCGTGTCCTACGGCTCGAGCAGCCTGATCGTGATGCTCGCGGCGATGGGCCTGCTGCTGAACGTCGCCTCGGGCGCGACCGGGCATGTGCGCGCGGTGGCGCCGGCGCGCCGCGTGAGGCAGCGGCCGCAGAGCGTGCGCGCCGACGACGCGCGGACGCGCGAACAGGGACGATGGAACGATGACGGGGACGCACAGGAAGATCGTGATCGCCGCCGGCGGGACCGCAGGGCACGTGGTGCCGGCGCTGGCGGTGGCGGAGCGGCTGCGGGCTGAGGGCGCGGAGGTCGCGTTCATCGGCGGCGGACGCGCCGAGGCGCAGCTGGTGCCGGCGGCGGGCTTTGAGCTGCACGCGATCGCGGTCGAGGGCCTGAGTCGCAGCAACCCGCTGCGCGCGGCGCGCGCGCTGGCGCTGGCGGCGCTGGCGCTGCCGCGCGCGCGCAAGCTGCTGCGCGAGCTGGCTCCCGACGCGGTGATGGGCGGCGGCGGCTACGTCGCGGGGCCGGTCGGCGTGGCGGCGCTGACGCTGCGCATCCCGCTGGTGCTGACGGAGGCCGACAGCCATCTCGGCCTGACCAACCGCCTGCTGGCGCCGTTCGCGCGGCGCGTGTGCCTGGCGTTCGCGCTGCCGCGCCGCGACGGCGCGCGCTACCGGGTGACCGGACGCCCGACGCCGCCGCCGACGCGCGACCGGCTGGCGGCGCGCGCGCGCTTCGGGATCGAGCCGGAGGAGACGTGCGTGCTCGTGTTCGGCGGCTCGCTGGGGGCGCGCTCGATCAACGTGGCGGCGGTGGAGGCGTTCGCGGGAGCGCCCTTTCACGTGCTGCACGTCAGCGGGCGCCGCGACCACGCGGAGCTGGCTGCCGGCGGCTTGCCCGCGGACTACGACCTGCGCGAGTACCTCGACCTCCCCGACTTCGCGGATGCGCTGGCGGCTGCGGACCTGGCGGTGGCGCGCGCGGGCGGGTCGGTGTTCGAGATCGCGGCCAACGGCCTGCCGGCGGTGCTCATCCCCTACCCGTACGCGTCCGCGGACCACCAGAGCGAGAACGCGCGCTGGATGTCCGACGCGGGCGCCGCGGTGGTGATCGCCGACGCGGAGCTGAGCGCAGCGCGTCTGGGCGGCGAGGTGGCGGCGCTGCTGGCGGACCGCGAGCGGCTGCAGGCGATGGCGGCGGCGTCGGCGGGCCTCGCGCGGCCAGATGCTGCGCGCGATGTGGCCGATGAGCTGCTGGAGGCGGCGTCATGAATATGCCTGGCGGCGTCCTGCACGCCAACGACGCCGGCGGGTCGGAATGAGCGGGCCGTGGAGCGGGCGGCGCGTGCACCTGGTGGGGGTGGGCGGCGCGGGCATGAGCGCGTATGCGCGCGCGGCGCACGCGCTGGGCGCGCAGGTGAGCGGCTCGGACGCGGCGGAGGGCCCGTACCTTGAGCGCCTGGCGGCCGACGGCGTGCTGCGGGCGGCGGTGGGCCATCGCGCGGAGAACGTGCCGGCGGGCGATGACGTGGAGCTGTTCTACTCGTCGGCGGTTGGGCCGGAGAACGTCGAGCGCGTGGCGGCGCGCGAGCACGGCATCCCGGAGCTTCCGCGCGCGGAGCTGCTGGCGCAGCTGAGCGCGATGCGGCGGACGATCGCGGTGGCGGGCACGCATGGCAAGACGACGACGTGCTCGATGCTGGTGCACGCGCTGCGTGCGGCGGGCATGCGGCCGGGGTGGCTGGTGGGGGCGCCGGTGGGCGGCGGCCTGGCGAACGCGGAGTGGGGGGAGGGCGAGTGGCTGGTGGTGGAGGCGGACGAGTCCGACCGCTCGATGCTGAGCCTGAGCGTGGAGGTGGCGGTGCTGACGAACGTCGAGCTCGACCACCACGCGACGTTCGCGTCGCTGGCGCAGCTGGAAGACGCGTTCGGCGAGTTCCTGGCGCTGGCGCGCACGGCGGTCGTGGTGTGGGACCGCCCGCAGCTGCTGGCGCTGGCGCCGGATGCGTCTGGGGTGGAGCTGGTGGCCTACGACGCACCCGATCCGGTGCTGGCGGCGGGAGGCTCGCGCTTCGATTGGCGCGGGCAGGAGGTGACGCTGGCGGTCCCAGGCGCCCACAACGCGGTCAACGCAGCGGGGGCGCTCGAGGCGGCGCGGATCGCGAGGGCGGACGCGGAGCGGGCGATCGCGGGGCTGGCGGGCTTCCACGGCGCGGGGCGGCGCTTCCAGCCGCTGGGCGAGGGGCCGCACGGGGCGCTGTTGTACGAGGACTACGCGCACCACCCGAGCGAGATCGAAGCGACGCTGCGGGCGGCGCGCACGCTGGAGCACCGGCGGCTGGTGGCGGTGTTCCAGCCGCACCTGTACTCGCGCACGGCGCTGCTGGCGCGGGAGTTCGGCCGCGCACTGGCGCTGGCGGACGTGGTGGCGGTGCTGGACGTGTACCCGGCGCGCGAGCGCACGGAGGATCACCCGGGCGTGAGCGGACTGCTGATCGCGCGGGCGTGCGCGGACGCGGCTGGCGGCAGGCGGGTGCTGTGGCTGGCGAGCTTCGCGGAGGCGGAGCGGGTGCTGCGCGGCGTGCTGGAGGAGGGCGATCTGTGTGTGGTGATGGGTGCGGGCGACGTGGACGCGCTGGGGCGCGCACTGGTGGCGTTGTGAGGCTCCCTCGATGAGCGTGCCGGAGGGTGTCCAGCGCGATTACCCGCTCGCGCGCCTGACGACGGTGCGCACGGGCGGCAGCGGCGAGTTCTTCGCTCGTGCGGGCAGCGAGGAGCGGCTGCTGGAGCTGCTGGCGTGGGCGGACGCGAACGGCACGGCGGTGAGCGTGGTGGGCTCGGGCTCGAACCTGCTGGTGGCCGACGAGGGCGTGTCGGGCCTGGTCGTGAAGCTGGACGGCGAGTTGGCGGCGATCTCGGTGGACGGGCAGCGGATGCTGTGCGGCGGCGGCGCGCGCCTGCCGGCGGTGGCGGCGCGGGCGGCGCGCGAGGGCCTGTCTGGGATCGAGTTCGGCGTGAACATCCCGGGGACGGTGGGCGGCGCGGTGCGCATGAACGCGAACGCCTACGGCGGCGAGCTGCAGCGCGTGCTGGAGTGGGTGCGGATCGCGACGGCGTCGGGCGTCGAGCGCCGCGAGCCGGGCGAGCTGGGCCTGGCCTACCGCCGCTCGAGCCTGGCCGAGGGCGAGATCGTGACGTGCGCGAGCCTGCTGCTGTCCCCGGCAGAGCCGGCGGCGGTGAAGGCGACGCTGGAGGAGATGCGCCGCCGCCGCCACGAGGCCCAGCCGCAGGGCATCCGCACGTTCGGCTCGACGTTCAAGAACCCCGACGGGCGGGCGGGGACACTTGTCGAGGGCCGCAGCGCGGGCCTGCTGCTGTCGGAGGCGGGCTGCAACGGCCTGACGGTGGGCGGCGCGCGCTTCGCACCCAAGCACGCGAACTTCATCGAGAACACCGGCGTGGCCACGACTGCGGACGTGATCGCGGTGATGGCGGAGGGCCGCCGCCGCGTGCTGGAGCGCTTCGGCGTGGCGCTCGAGCCGGAGGTGCAGACGCTGGGCGACGTGCGGTTTCCTTGGTAGGCGAGCAGTCCCTCTCTCATCGGATCGGCCGCCCTGGTTCCGGCCGGCGGCCCCCTTAGGGTTCAGCCGTTCATGTCCGACGCCGCCTTCATTGTCGCCTTGGACGGTCCGTCGGACACTGGCAAGTCGACCCTCGCAGAAGGCCTGCGTGGCTCGTTGGGGCTAGAGGTGCTTGTGATTCCGTGCTATGCCGACCTCGCTGAGCAGGAGCTACCACCCGCTCGCGGCGAAGACGCCGAGGAGCAACTGCAGGGGCTCAAGTTCTACCTAGAACTCGACCGTAAGCGGCGCGAGATCGCCGCCGCCGCGGAGGCGGACTCGATTGTGATCGCGGACCGCTCTCGGATCGGCCTACTAGCGCACACCTACGCGATTGAGTGCACTGGCGGCCCAGCTGCCTATCAAGCGGCCCGGGCGCTGATGGAGGAGCGGGTCCAGGAGCTGCTGACACCCGACCTCATCTTGTATCTAGCGCTCGACGCAGCCGGCCGAGCCGCGCGCCGGGCGGCCGGTGACAGCGATGCCTGGCACGCAAGCGAGGGGCTGAACGAGCAAATGGACCACTTCTTTACGAAGGAGGCTCCGGGTCTGCTGCCGGGCGCAATCGTGAGCCTAGATGCGAGCCCGGTCGCGCAGGATGTCCGACGCAGCGCCCAACAGACCATCCTTCAGCGCCGGGGGCGGCCATGAGCGCCAGCGAACCAACGAAATCCACCTACAGTCTTCGGCGGTACTTGCGCGATCAGGCGGCGCGTCAACGTCGGCTGTGGGAGCGCGCGGTCTTCGTGGACTGGCATGGGGTGCTGTGCGATCAGCCGTTCTGGCACAGCATTACGCAGAACCCTCAGCATCAGCAGCATCGGACGCTGAGCGAGGCCGTCGACGCGCTTTTTCGGGATCGCGAAGGTCTAGTCAGAGCGTGGATGCGCGGAAAAGCCACTTCACAACGCGTCGTCGGGGAGATCCCAGCACCGCTAGACCGAAGATGTCGGCCCGACTATCTCTACAGACGCCTGTTCGTCGACTGTCAGCGGATGAGCCCAAGAGAGGAGCTACTCGCGGTGCTCGCAGCGCTCCCGCCGTTGACTCTAGTCGTGATCGCGACGGACAACATGGACTGCTTCTCAGACAGCGTGGTGCACGTGAACCTCAACAGGGTCTTTGACGCCGCCCTCTGCTCCTCTGACATGGGAGTCCTGAAGGCCGAGGACCCGGAGCGCTTCTTCGGGGAGTTGCTGGCGGAGCATGGCCTTCGTCCGGCCGACGCCGTTCTCATTGACGATTCCGACAGGAACTGCTTGCGCTTTGAGGGGTTCGGTGGCCACGCGATCCACTTTCGCGATGTCCCACAAGCGACCACCGAGCTGCAGCGCTGGGTTCGCTGCGCCTAGCGCACCCCGCCCTCGCGCCAGCTTTTCCAGAACCACGGCGAGCGGAGGAACAAACGCGTCGTGAGCGGGTTCGTCATCAGCACCGTCCTCCAGACCGGCCACTGATCGAGACGTCTTGAGGACGGGACGACCACCGTATCGATGAGGAAGGCCGTGTGCTGACCGCGCCAGCGAGCGAACCTTCGGAGGCGCCAATTGAACTCGCTGTCCTCCGCCATCCGGAGATCCGTTGGGTATCCGCCGATTGCAGCAAACGCCTCGGCTGTGACGAATTGGCCGACTCCCTGAGTCATGTGTCGTAGGCGAGCCACGACCTTCCACATCTCCATGTAAGGGCGAAGGATGCGCTTCCGGTACTCGTATCGCGTGGCTGGGGCGCCACCGATGCAGGCCTCGACCCGCATCGCCGCGTCGATTGCCGTAAGCGCGTCCGCCGGTACCCAGGTGTCCGCGTCTACGAAGAACAGCCACGGGGCTGACGCGATGGCGGCTCCGGCATTCCGTGCGTGAGCGACACCAGGCGTGGGCTCGACGACCACTCTGACCCCTGCCTCTCGCGCGACGCGCCCAGTGCCGTCGCGACTGGCGTTGTCGACCACAATGACCTCGGCTGTGCCGAGGCCGCTCGCCTCGTAGACGGCGCACGCCTCTTGGAGTGCGACCAGGGTGCCTGGCAGCGCCACCTCCTCGTCAAAGGCCGGAACGACAATCGAGATCTGCGGTGTGGTCAAGCCGGTGTGCCCCATCGCGCGACGATGTAGATTATCCCAGCATGATTCCGAGCGATGGAACCAGTGACTGAGTTCGCCGGTAGACCCCTGACGGATGGCTACGGGGACGATGACGTCCAGCGGCTACGGGGACCGAAGGGCGACGACGACGAGCGCTCCCCGTTCGCACGGGATCTCGACCGTCTGATCTACACACCCGCATTTCGGCGCTTGCAGGCAAAGACTCAGGTCGCCCCAGCGGGAGAGGCAGAGTTTTTCCGTACACGCCTAACCCACACTCTGGAGGTCGCTCAGGTGGCTAGGCGACTCACCGAGAGTGTCAACCGACGCGCCGCGGTTGCGCGCGACATGGCAGCTACGCCTCAGTGGGTTGACGACCTCGACGAGGTTCGGGCCCTGCCGCCCGAGCAGCAGAAGCTCGACCCGGACCTAGTTGAGGCGGCGGCGGTCCTCCATGACTTGGGCCACCCTCCGTTCGCGCACGTTGGCGAGAAGGCGCTAGCCGACGGGGTTGCAAGAGCCAGTACAGATTGGGGACTCACCGAACCTGGCGGCTTCGACGGCAACGCCCAGAGCTTCCGCTTGGTCACCAGGATTCTTGGGCACCGGCCCCCGACGCGTGGGCTTCAGCTCACGTACGCCGTGCTCGACGCCTCGTTGAAGTACCCCTGGGTGGCCGGCTCTCCGAAGGCGCTTGAGCATGGGGTCTGGAGCGTCAACCCGACCGAGGCGGACGAGCTCGACGAGTTGCGGGCCGCGATCCCGCCGGACCTCAAGGCAGAGCCAACCATCGAGGCGCAGCTGATGGATTGGGCTGACGATGTCGCCTACTCGGTCCACGACCTTGAGGACTGGCACCGGGCGGGGTACATGCCCCTCGCCCGCTTGGCGATCGATGAGGCCGAACAGGCGCGATTCGTCGAATTCGTCTCGTCGTCGCGCCCCGACGGGGATGAGATTGGCAGCCGCGTGCTCGAGCTGCTCCAGTCTGAAGAGGGACCGTTCGCGGAGTTCCGCATCGCCTACAGGGCCTCGGAGACTATCTTCGATGCGAACTCGGGACCCGCACGACGCGCGATACGGAGCCTCCGCGGCAAGGTGTTCGGCGAGGCAATGAGCCAGTACACCATCAGGCGTCGTCCGAATGTTCCGCAAACGCTACCCCGGCGTTACACGTTCGAGTTCGAGCCTGGCCAAGACATTCGGTTCAAGGTCTCCGTATTGAAGAAACTGTTGTGGCTGTACGTTGTGGACGACTCTCGCATGGCAACGCAACAGCACGGCCACTATGCAGTCATCAGCGAGCTCCTCGACGTATTCCAACAAGCAGCGAACCGTGGCGAGCTGCGCTTGTTTCCCCTTGATCGGCGACGCTACATGGAGAAACCGCTGGAGCCACTCGAGCGTCTGCGTGGCGTGGTCGATTACATCTGCAACTTGACCGATGCAGATGCGCTTCGTCTGCACGAGCGGCTGCGCTCCGGCGGCAGCGGTCTCCACTACTACGTGTAGCCGGCCTCGATCCCCCATGCGAGATGCCGGCGCGCCATCTATCGTCGAACCGGCGACTTCTACGTGATCCTTGCCGTCGATCGGCACGAGAACTTCGTCGCGCTGATCAAAGGCGCTTAAGGCCTGCACCGAGCAGTGCGACAGGCCGTTGAAAGTCGATAAGCCATGACCTATCATGGGGTTGTGACCGAGATACCGAGCCACTGGCCCAAGGGCATCAAGACGGCTGATGAGGTGCTGGCCGCGGCGTTGGAGGCCGATCCGGAGTTCGCGGTCCGACTGGGAACGTCTAGCGTTGGCGCGCATGGTTGCCAGCAGCTTGGCCGGCTACCGATTCGATCACGGGCTCTCGCAGCGCGAGCTCGCCGAGCGACTCGGCGTGAGCCAGCCGCGGGTGGTCGAGCTCGAGTCGGGCGAGAAGAACCCGCAGATCGAGACCCTCGTAAAGATCGCCGCGGCGACGGGCTTGGAGTTCGCAATCGACATCGCGCCCATCGGCCAGGAGCCCAAGCTCGTCCGCAAAGCCGTCACAGACACGCCGGCGCATGTCTACGCTGGTGCGTCACTGCTTGTCGCTGCCGGCTGACCGCTGCGCTAGATCGCGGAGCTCGTCGGCGACCTGTCGCCATCGTGCGTCCGCGTGCTACGCTCAACAGAGACGACACGGAGAAACCGTGTCGGAGAAGCCATGACAGAGACGGCAGCCAAGACAGTCACGGTGGCGGGACAGCGATTCGAGCTGCGGCGAGACGGGGTCGAGCGGGCTATGCGCCGCGTGCTGCCGGAGCCGATCACGAGCCACTACGTGGTCATCGATCGCCGGCGATACCCGCCGAAGCAGGTGCTCGGGGTGCTCACGGGCCTCGACCGAGCGGATTTCACGTCGCATCAGGCGCGACGCATCCTTACCGGGCTCGGATTCCAGGCTGGTCGGAGGCCTGGGGCTCTGCGCGATGCGAACGGCGAGTCCAAGGCGCCACGTCTGGACGCGAGCGCTCATGCCAGGCAGACCGGCTCCCGAGGATCGACGGCTTCGCTGCGACCGACGGCCGAGACGCTCGAGCCGTTCATCGGGCAGTGGGTCGCGACGAAGGGGCCCGAAGTGCTGGTCGCCGCAGGTGATCCGCGCACGGTCGTGAGCTGGCTCGCCGAGCACCGGCAGCAGGCGGACAGCATGTTTCGCGTGCCAGCCGAGGAGTTCCAGGCCAGCGGGCTCGCACCGCTGTGAAGCACTCCTTTCAGGCGCTGCCCGGGCTGGGAGGGAGAGCTCGACCCGTCGTCGACCTCGTGGTGGAGGGGCTCGAGCTTGCTCCGCAGGCATGCCTGCTGGATACAGGTGCGAGCGACGTGCGCATGGGCAAGCACGTCGCCGAGCTGGCTGGCATCGCACTTGACGCCAACCCGAGCGGTGAGATCGTCATCGCCGGGCTGCGCACGGCGGGTCAGGCGGCGAGTGTTCAGCTCGAGTTGCGGCAAGGATCCGACAGTCATGTGTGGAGTCCGACGGTCTACTTCTGCGATCCCTGGCCTTGGGCCTTTGGCTTGCTCGGTCTGGCTGGTCTCGACCCGTTCCTGATGACCGTCGACAGCTACGAGGAGTGGGTCGAGCTTCGTCCTTTGCACCGGTAGCACGCGTGTAGGGCTTCCCGCCCCCAGGTCGAACACCTCACCAATGAGTCGATCGCTCGCCGCCGCTCCCGGCCGCCGTCGCGCCGCCGGGTCCCGCCCGCGTCGCGCCGCCCCCAAATCGCAGCCCCCCGCAATCGGCGCGCTGCGCCCGTTCACCGCCGCCGCCGATCTCGCGCGCGTGGCTGCGAGCCTCGCCCTCGGCCGCCGGCGCCTGCGCATCGCGCTGCTCGCGGCCGCGATCGCGCTGCCGCTGCTCGGCTGCAGCTGGCTGTGGTTCCGCACGTCTTCGTTCGTGTCGGTGCAGCGCGTGCAGATCGTCGGCGTGCACGGCGCCGACACGCACGCGGTGGAAGCTGCGCTGACGGACGCGGCGCACGGCATGAGCACACTCGACGTCAGCGACGGCGCGCTCACCGCTGCGGTGGCGTCGCTGCGCGTGGTGCAGAGCGTGCGCGCGATCCCCGACTTCCCGCACGGGCTGCGCATCGACGTCAGCGAGCAGTTGCCGGTCGCCGCGCTCGACGTCGCCGGCGTGCGCACCGCGGTGGCCGCCGACGGGGTCGTGCTCGGGCCGGCGCTGCTGTCCGGCGCGCTGCCCACCGTCAGCGCCTCGCTCGCGCCCGCGCCCGGCAGGCGCGTCGGCGGCGCGAGCCTGCGCGCGGTGCTCGCCGTCCTCGGCGCCGCCCCCGCGCCGCTCGTCAAGTACATCGAACGCGCGTTCACTGGGGCGGAGGGCCTGACGGTCGCGATGCGCAACGGCCTGCTCGTGTACTTCGGCGACGCCAGCCGTCCGCACGCCAAGTGGCTGTCGCTCGTGCGCGTGCTCGCCGACCCGAGCTCCGCCGGCGCCTCCTACGTGGACGTGCGCCTGCCCTCGCACCCCGCCGCCGGGTTCCCCGCGGGCGTCACCCCACCCGACGCGAACGCCAACTCGAACACCGGCTCCGCCGAACCGGTGGCCGGCTCGCAGGAATCTGCGATCGCCGCGCTCGCCGCCGCCCTCTCCGGCAGCAGTGCCGCTACGGGCTCACCGACTGGCGCGGAACCGTCCAGCACCGCCGGCTCGTCCAGCGCCTCCGGCTCACCCGGCTCGTCCAGCTCGGCCACGACGACCCCGTCCACCTCGACCCCGTCCTCCGAAGGCGCCACCGAAGCGGGCACCGGCGAAGCGGGCTCTACGGGCGCTGCCCAGGGCTCCCAGACCGCCGTCCCGGCAGGGGGTTAGCAAGCCTCCCCAACCATCAACCTCGACTTCAGCCTCATACCACCGTCGGGTCGATTCTCAGGCAGTGGTCGAGAGTCGGGCGATCTGCAACGTTTGTTGCGAGACTCGTCGCGCTCGTTGACAGGGCGAAGTTCCCTGCATAACGTGCACATCCCTGCGGTTCGGCGACCAGTATGCTGCCAACCCTACATTCCTACTGAAGGCTTCGGACGGAACCCATCATGGAGAGAAGCGGAAGCTATCTGGCGGTCATCAAGGTCGTGGGCGTCGGCGGCGGCGGCACCAACGCGGTCAGCCGCATGGTCGACGCGGGGCTGCGCGGCGTGGAGTTCATCGCCGCCAACACCGACGCGCAGGCGCTCGCCATGTGCGACGCCGACATCAAGCTGAACATCGGCCACGAGTCCACCAAGGGCCTCGGCGCGGGCGCCAACCCCGACGTGGGCCTGGCCGCCGCGTCGGAGTCGCGCGACGACATCAAGGAGGCGCTGAAGGGCGCCGACATGGTGTTCGTGACCGCCGGCGAGGGCGGCGGCACGGGCACGGGCGCCGCGCCTGTGATCGCGGAGATCGCCAAGAACGAGATCGGCGCGCTGACCGTCGGCGTGGTCACGCGCCCGTTCGACTTCGAGGGCTCTCAGCGCGGCCGCCAGGCGATCGAGGGGATCGAGCGCCTGCGCGAGGTCGTCGACACGCTGATCGTGATCCCCAACGAGAAGCTGCTGACGGTCGTCGAGCGGCGCACGTCGATGCTCGACGCGTTTCGCGAGGCCGACAACGTGCTGCGCCAGGGCGTGCAGGGAATCACCGACCTGATCACGATCCCCGGCCTCATCAACCTCGACTTCGCAGACGTGCGCACGATCATGCAGGACGCCGGCTCCGCGCTGATGGGCATCGGCACCGCCAGCGGCGAGAGCCGCTGCGCCGACGCCGCCAGGGCCGCCATCTCCTCGCCGCTGCTCGAAGAGTCCGTCGACGGCGCCACCGGGATCCTGCTGAACATCACCGGCGGCAAGGACCTCGGCCTGTTCGAGGTCAACGACGCCGCCGAGATCATCCAGGGCGAGGCCGACCCCAACGCCAACATCATCTTCGGCGCCGTCATCGACGAGAGCATGTCCGACGACGTGCGCGTGACCGTCATCGGCACCGGCTTCGACCACCGGGCGGGTGGGCTTCGATCGAGCGCCCGCCGCGAGTCGGCCCGCGCGACTCCCCGCGACCGCAACCCCCGCATCTCCGACCGCCAGCGCTCCTCGCTCGAGATCTCCGACGAGGACATAGACGTCCCGCCGTTCCTGCGCTAGCTCAGGGGGACCGGATGGCGCATGCGCCATCCGGCGGGGCCGCACATGTGCGGCCCCGAGGACGGGCCGCATGCGGCCCGTCACGGTCGGCGCATGCGCCGACCGCACCGCGGACGACGCTCGACGGCTGGCATCGGCGAGGGCTGCAACACTTGCGCGCGTGAACCGCTCAAGCGTCCGCTCCACGGTGTTGCTCGCGGCGCTTCTGACGGCCGTGCCGGCGCTGCCGGCGAGCACGGCTGCGGCGCGGTTGAGCGCCGGCGACGCACGCACGACGCAGACATATCTGCAGGCCGCCTACGCGGCCGCGCGCGTGGAAGTCGACAGCTTCCCCACGGCGCTCGCGGCGGTCGACAAGCTCGCCGCGAACGTGCGCGCGGAATGCCCCGGCGTGATCGCCGGAGAGCCGCACCCGGCACCCGGCGCGTCGTCCAACCCCAGCGCCCAAGCGATCTCCGAAGAGGTCCTGCAGGCGATCCTCGGCGCCGCCGCGAGCACCGAAGCGGTGCGGCGCGAGCGCTTCGCCGGCTTCGTCGCGCGCCTGCGCTGGAGCAGCAGCGCGCTCACCCGCCTCGTGCACGAGAACGCCGACGGCGAAGCCGAACGGGCCACGATCCCGGGCCCGAACCTGTGCGCCGACATGCGCGCGTGGGTCGCAAGCGGCTACGAGGTCGTGCCCGCCGCGACCGCCCGCTACCTGCTGCTCGAGTATCACGCGGCCGTCGAGACCGAAGGCACGGAAGCGACGATCGAGCGCAAGCTCGCCGCGTACGAGAGCCCGGCGGCTGCGCGCCTCGCGCACAAGCTCGCGCGGCTGGAAGAGACGCAGTCCCACGCGCTGCTGCGGAAGCTGCTCGCCGCCGCCGCCGGGGTCACCCACGCGCTCGTCACGCCGGTGCCCGCGTCCGCGTGACGCTGCTGATGGCCGGCGGCATTCGCAGTGCCCTGCGGTCGATGGTCGAGAACAGAGCGACCGATCGGTTCCGGGCGCCTTCGCTAGCCTGGGCCCATGTCCTCGACGGCCTCCCCGACGCTGCGCCGCACGCCCCTGTTCGAGCGCCACCAGGCCGCCGGCGCCAAGCTCGTCGACTTCGCCGGCTGGGAGATGCCCGTGCAATACGAGGGCGTCATCGCAGAGCACATGGCCGTGCGCCAGGCGTGCGGGATCTTCGACGTCTCGCACATGGGCGAGATCGAAACCAGCGGGCCCGGCGCGCTCGCGCTGCTGCAGCGGCTGCTCTCCAACGACGTCGCCAAGATCGCGCTCGCCGCGACCGGCGTCGGCGTGAGCGTCGGCGCGGGCGTGGGCGGGGGGGCGCAGTACTCGGTGCTCTGCCGCGAGGACGGCGGTGTGCTCGACGACCTGTTCACCTACCGCCTCGACGTCGATCGCTACCTGACGATCACCAACGCCGCCAACCACCAGCGCGACGTCGCGTGGTTTCGCGAGCACGCCATCGACGTGCCCGACGTGGAGGTGCGCGACCGCATCGACGACTGGGCGATGCTCGCCGTGCAGGGGCCGCTCGCGCGCGAGATCGTGCAGGCGATCTCCGACGCGCCGCTGCCCGCGCGCATGCGCGCCGAGCCGCGGCGGCTGTCCGGCGCCGAGGCGATCGTCTGCGGCACCGGCTACACCGGCGAGGACGGCGTCGAGCTGCTGTGCGCGCCGCGGGACGCGCCCGCGCTGTGGGACGAGCTCGTGCGCCGCGGCGCCACGCCCGCCGGGCTCGGCGCGCGCGACACGCTGCGCCTGGAGGTCTGCTTCCACCTGTACGGCAACGACCTGTCCGTCGATCGCGGGCCGATCGAAGCGGGGCTCGGGTGGTGCTGCAAGGAGGACACCGGCTTCATCGGCTCCGACGCCGTGCGCGCCGCGCGCGAGCGCGGGGTGGGCGAGAAGCTCGTCGCGTTCGCGATCGACGGGCCCGGTATCGCCCGCCAGGGCAACCCCGTGATCGGCGGCGGCGAGGTCACCAGCGGCACGCTCTCGCCGTGCCTGCACACCGGCATCGGCCTCGCCTACGTGCCCGCCGAGCGCGCCGCCACCGGCACCCACCTCCAGATAGACGTTCGTGGCAAGATGCGCCCCGCCGTCGTCGCGGACAAGCCGCTCTACAGAAAGGACTCGTGAATGGCCCAAGCCAGCTATCCCCCCGAGCTGCTCTACCACCCCGAGCACGACTGGGCGCGCATCGACGCCGATGACCCCGGCCTGGCCACGCTTGGGATCACCTGGTACGCGCAGGACTCGCTCGGCGAGGTCGTGTTCTTCGAGGCGCCCGCGCTCGGCACCGCGCTCACCAAGGACGAGCCCTACACGGAGGTCGAGTCCGTGAAGGCCGTCTCCGACGTCGTCGCGCCGCTCTCCGGCGAGATCGTCGAGGTCAACGACGTCGCCGCCGAGAACCCCGCGATGATCAACGAGGACCCCTACGGCGAGGGCTGGCTGGTCAAGGTGCGCCTGTCCGATCCCGCCGAGCGCGACGCGCTTCTGGACGCCGCCTCCTACATCGCCACGCTGGCTGGCTAGGCTGGCGGGTAGTTGAGTCGCTACACCGCCATCACGCCCGAGGACCTCGACGCGATGCTCGCGGCGATCGGCGTCGGCTCGGTGCGGGAGATCTTCGAGCGCCAGATCCCCGAGGCCGTGCGCCTCGGCCGCCCGCTCGAGCTGCCCGACGGGCAGACCGAGCAGGACGTCTACGAGCACCTGCGCGCGCTCGCCGCGCGCAACACCAGCGCCGAGGACGAGCTCAGCTTCCTCGGCGCCGGCATGTACGACCACTACGTGCCCGCGCTGATCGACATGCTGATGGAGCGCTCCGAGTTCCTCACCCCATACACCCCCTACCAGCCCGAGATCTCCCAGGGGGGGCTGCAGGTGATGTTCGAGTACCAGACCGCCATCTGCGAGCTCACCGGCCTGCCCGTCTCCAACGCGTCCGTCTACGAGGGCCCCTCCGCGGTCGCCGCCGCCGCCTATCTCGCCAAGCTGCACAACGGCGGCAGCCGGTTCGTCGTCAGCGCCGGCATGCACCCGCACACCATCCAGACGCTGCGCACCTACGCGCACGGCTACGGCGTCGACGTCGTCGAGGTCCCTTTGCGCGACGGCGTCACCGACCCCGACGCGTGGGCGCACGCGATCGACGTGGACACCAGCGCCGCGATCTTCGCGCAGCCGAACTTCTACGGCGCCGTCGAGGACGCCGCCGCGCTCAGCGCCGCCGCCAAGACATCCGGCGGCGAGGGCGCGGCGAAGGCGCCGGTGGTCGTCGCGCAGGTCGACCCGATCACGCTCGGCGTGCTGCGCGCGCCCGGCGAATGCGGCGTCGACGTCGCCGTCGGCGAGGGCCAGCCGCTCGGCAACCGCCTGGACTTCGGCGGGCCGTCCTTCGGCCTGTTCGCCGCCCGCGAGGAGTACCTGCGGCGCATGCCCGGTCGCATCGCCGGCGAGACCGTCGACGTCGACGGCCGGCGCGGGTTCGTGCTCACGCTGCAGACCCGCGAGCAGCACATCCGCCGCGAGAAAGCCACCTCCAACATCTGCACCTCGCAGGCGCTCAACGCGCTCGCCGGCGTCGTCTACCTCACATGGCTCGGGCGCCGCGGGATCGTCGAGCTGGGCGAGCTGCTACTCGCCCGCACGCACTACGCGCGTGAGCTGCTCGCCGCGCTCCCCGGCGTCGAGAAGCTGCACGAGCAGCCCGTCGTCCGCGAGTTTGCGCTGCGCCTGGACGCCGACGTCGCCGCCGTCAGGCGCCGCTGCGCCCAGCAGGGCGTCAACCCCGGCGTCGACGCGCACGCGCTCAGCGGGCGCGAGGAGGACCGCGGCGTGCTGCTCGTCGCGATCACCGAGCGGCGCACGCGCGCCCACATCGACCGGCTGGCGGAGGTGCTCGGCGCCGCCGTCGCAGCTGAGCGTCAGACGGCGGTGGCGGTATGAGCCCGATCGACGAAGGCCACCTGCACGCCGACCCCGGCATCGAAGCCCACCACCCGCACCCGAGCGCGGCCGCCGGCGGCGCGACGCCGATGCAGCGCGAGGTCGCGCGCACGATCTTCCAGAAGGGCGCGCCCGGGCGGCGCGCGTTCGTCTGCCCCGACATGGACGTGCCGGCGGTCGACGTCGGCGAGCTGCTGCCAGAGCGCTTCCGCCGCAAGCAGCCGCCGCGCCTGCCCGAGGTCTCAGAGCCCGAGATCGTGCGCCATTACGTCGGCATCTCCAAGCGCAACTACGACCTCGACTCGGGCTTCTACCCGCTCGGCTCGTGCACGATGAAGCACAACCCGCGCCTGCACGAGCGCGCCGCCGCGCTGCCCGGCCACGCGCGGCTGCACCCGCTGCAGGACCCCGAGCGCGCGCAGGGCGCGCTCGAGCTGATGTGGCGGCTGCAGGGCGCGCTGTCTGAGATCTCCGGCCTGCCGCACGTCTCGCTGCAGCCCTCGGCCGGCTCCCACGGTGAGCTCGCCGGCGTGCTCCTCACGCGCGCCTACCACGAGGATCGGGGCGAGTCACGGCACAAGGTGCTCACGCCCGACACCGCCCACGGCACCAACCCCGCGACGGTGACGATGGCCGGCTTCGACGTCGTCAAGCTCGCCACCAACGCCGACGGCGGCGTCGACCTCGACGACCTGCGCGCCAAGGCCGACGCGGACGTCGCGTGCCTGATGCTCACCAACCCCAACACGCTCGGCCTGTTCGACCCCAACATCGCCGAGATCGCCGAGATCGTGCACGGCGTCGGCGCCACGCTGTACTACGACGGCGCCAACCTCAACGCCGTCATGGGCCTCTCGCGCCCCGGCGACATGGGCTTCGACATCGTGCACTTCAACCTGCACAAGTCCTTCACGCAGCCCCACGGCGGCGGCGGCCCCGGCTCCGGGCCGATCGCCGTCTCCGACCGCGTCGCGCCGTTCCTGCCGCTGCCCGTCGTCGCGCGCCACGAGGATGGCACGTTCGAGCTCGACCACGGCGGCGGGGATGGGGACGAGCACGGCAGCGGGAATGGGGACGAGCACGGCCCGGCGGGTGGCAGCGGCCAGGTCGGGTCCAAGTCGATCGGGCGGCTGCGCGGCTTCCACGGCAACTACGGCTGCTTTGTGCGCTCCTACGCCTACATCTGCTCGCTCGGCGGCGACGGGCTGAAAGACGCCTCCGAAGCGGCGGTGCTCAACGCCAACTACCTGCTCGCGCGGCTGAAGCAGAAAGGCGTCGCGCAGCACCTGCCGCTCGCCTACGGCGAGCTGTGCATGCACGAGTTCGTGCTCTCCGGCGGGCCGATGAAGCGCGAGCTTCAGATCAAGACGCTCGACCTCGCCAAGCGCCTGCTCGACTTCGGCTTTCACCCGCCCACCGTCTACTTCCCGCTGCTGGTCGACGAGGCGCTGATGGTCGAGCCGACCGAGACCGAGACCAGGGAGACGCTCGACGCGTTCGCAGACGCCGTCGCCGCGATCCTCGAGGAGGCCGCCGCGGACCCCGAGATCGCGCTCGGCGCGCCCTACAGCACGCCCGTGCGCCGCCTCGACGAGGTCGCCGCGGCAAAGAGCCCGATCATCCGCGAGGTTCTGGCATGACCCCCGAGGCCAGGACGTAGGAGGCGAGAAGATGGCAATCGAGCAGCGCAAACTCGGCAGCACCGGCGTCAGCGTCAGCCCGCTGTGCCTCGGCGCGATGATGTTCGGCGCGTGGGGCAACACCGACCACGAGGACTCGGTGCGCATCATCCACCGCGCGCTCGACGCCGGCATCAACTTCATCGACACCGCCGACGTGTACTCGCGCGGGGAGTCCGAGGAGATCGTCGGCAAGGCGCTCGCCGGCGGGCGTCGCGACGCGGTCGTGCTCGCCACCAAGGTCCACGGCCGCATGCACGACGACGATCAAAACCAGTTCGGCAACTCGCGACGCTGGATCGTCGCCGAGGTCGAGAACAGCCTGCGGCGGCTGAAAACCGACTGGATCGACCTCTACCAGATCCACCGCCCCGAGCCCGACACCGACATCGACGAGACGCTCGGCGCGCTCAGCGACCTCGTGCGCGCGGGCAAGGTCCGCTACGTCGGCAGCTCCACGTTCCCCGCCTCCCAGATCGTCGAGGCGCAGTGGGTGGCCGAGCGCCGCGGGCGCGAGCGCTTCGTGTGCGAGCAGCCCCAGTACTCGATGCTCGTGCGCCGGGTCGAGGCGGAGGTGCTGCCGGTGTGCGCCAAGTACGGGATGGGCGTGATCCCGTGGAGCCCGCTCGCCGGCGGCTGGCTGTCGGGCCGCTACAGCAGGGGCGGCGACTCGCCGGCGGACAGCAGGCGCGCGCAGATGCTCCCCTCGCGCTACGACATGTCGATCCCCGCCAACCAGGCCAAGCTCGAGGCCGCGCAGGCGCTCGGCGAGCTGGCGGAGGGCGCGGGGATGTCGCTGATCGAGATGGCGCTCGCGTTCGTCGTCAACCACCCGGCGGTAACCGCCGCGATCATCGGCCCGCGCACGATGGAGCAGCTCGAAAGCCAGCTGGCGGCGCTCGAGACGCGCCTCGGCGACGACGTGCTCGACCGCATCGACGAGATCGTCCCGCCGGGGACGAACGTCAACCAGAACGACACCGGCTGGGACCCGCCCTGGCTCACCGACAGCTCGCAGCGGCGCCGCTGAGGTCGCATGCGGATCTTCTCCGGCATCCAGCCCACCGGGCGCAAGCACCTCGGCAACTTCATCGGCGCGATCGCCCAGTACGTCTCCAGCCAGGAGCGCGGCGAGGGCATCTTCTGCATCGTCGACCTGCACGCGACCACCGTCGCCTACGACCCCGCGGAACTACGGGCGCGACTGTACGACACGACCGCGATCCTGCTCGCGGCCGGGCTCGACCCGGCGCGCTGCATTCTCTTTCGCCAGAGCGACGTCGCCGAGCACACCGAGCTCACATGGCTGCTGTGCAGCGTCACCGAGCTCGGCCGGCTGCAGCGCATGCACCAGTTCCGCGACAAGTCGCTCGGCCAGCGCGAGCTCGTCTCCGCAGGACTGCTGCTGTACCCGGTGTTGCAGGCGGCGGACGTGCTCGCCTACCGCGCCGAGGAGGTGCCCGTGGGCGAGGACCAGCGCGAGCACCTGGAGCTGATGCGCGACGTCGCGCGCCGCTTCAACGCGCGCTTCGGCGACGGCGAGGAGGTGCTGGTCGTGCCCGAGCACCGCATCCCCGAGGTCGGCGCGCGGATCATGGACCTGCAGGATCCGACGCGCAAGATGTCCACCAGCGGCTCCAGCGAGCAGGGCACCGTGTACGTGCTCGACGAGCCGAAGGCGATCGAGAAGAAGCTCAAGAGCGCGGTCACCGACTCCGGCAGCGAGGTGCGCCGCGACCCGCAGAAGCCGGGTGTGAGCAACCTGATCGAAATCCTCGCCGCCGTGCGCGCGGTCGATCCGGCGGCGATCGAGGCCGAGCTCGCGCAGGCGCGCTACGGCGAGCTGAAGACGGCGGTGGCGACGGCCGTCGTCGACTACCTGGCGCCGGTGCGCGAGCGCTACGAGCAGCTGCGCGCCGACGAGGGCGCGCTCGAGGCGATCCTCGAGGACGGCGCCGCGCGCGCGCAGGCGATCGCCGCCGCGACGCTCGCCGACGTGCGCGAGCGCATGGGCGTCGGTGCGCCCCGTCGGGAGCGGGCGCTACCGTGACGGCCGTGGCGCTCGCAAACCTCGAGCTCGACCTGGACGTCTTCAGCGGGCCGTTCGACCTGCTGCTGACGCTCGTGCTGCGCGAAGAGGTGGACCTGCTCGAGCTCCAGCTCGCCGACGTCGTGCTCGCCTACCTCGACCACCTCGAGCAGCGCGGCGAGCTAGACCTGGAGACCGCCACCGAGTTCATCGTGCTGGTGGCGGCGCTGCTCGAGCTGAAGTCGCGCCTGATGCTCAGCCCCGAGGAGCAGGAGCTGCTGGACATCGAGCCCGAACAGGCCGCCGAGGAGCTGCTCGCGCGGATGCTCGACGCTCGCCGCTACCGCGCAGCCGCGACGCACCTGCGCGAGCTGCTGGCCGCCGAGGACGGGGTGCGCTTCCGCGTCGCGCCGCCGCCGGCGCACCTGCGCCGCGCGATCGTGCACGCAGCCGACGGCTCCCACGACCCGCAGCTGCTCGGCGAGGCGATCGGGCGGCTGCTGCTGATGCCGCCCACGATCAGCGTCCAGCACATCTCCGTTACCCGCGTCAGCGTCGGCGAGCGCCTCGCGCACCTGCGCGGCCTGCTGCGCCGCGGCAGCTTCAGCTTCGACGAGGCCGTGCGCGGAGCCGACCGCATGACCGTCGCCGTGACGCTGTTCGCGCTGCTCGAGCTCTACAAACGCGGCGAGGCCGACTGGGAGCAGCGCGAGAGCTTCGGCGAGATCGCGATTCGCGCGCAGGCACACGAGGCGCCCGCCCGCGCCTCCCTTGCCGCGGCGCCGCTCGCGCTGAGCGCGGGCGCGGCGGGAGGCATCGCCGGATGAGCCAGGTCGAGGATCCGACGGCGGAGGGCGACTTCGAGCTGGTGGCCGTGGCGGGAGACGGCGCCGAGCAGGAGCCGTCGCTGGCCCGTACCGTCGAGGCGCTGCTGTTCCTGTCCTCGGACCCGCTCAGCACCGCCGAGCTGGCCGACGCCACCGAGGCGGGCGAGGGCGCGGTGCGCGCGGCGCTCGCGGTGCTCGCCGAGTGGTACGCGCCCGGGCGGCGCGGCATCAGGCTGCGCGAGCTGGGCGGCGGCTGGACGCTCGCGAGCGATCCCGACACCGAGGAAGCCGCGCGGCGCCTGTTCAGCCGCCCGCGCGCCTCCACGCTCAGCCCCGCGCAGGCGGAGACGCTCGCGATCGTCGCCTACCTGCAGCCGATCTCGCGCCCCGAGATCACGCGCATCCGCGGCGTCAGCGCCGACTCCGCGAGCGCCACGCTGCTCGAGCGCGGCCTCATCGAGGAGGCCGGCCACTCGCAGTTCGGCGCCGTGCTCTACCGCACCACCGTCCAGTTCCTGAAGCTGTTCGGGCTGCGCAGCCTCGAGGAGCTGCCCGACATCGCCCGCTGGGACCCGACCCCCGAGGAGCAGGCGGAGCTGCGCGAGCGGCTGCTGCGGGCAGGCGAGGCGCGGGCGGGCGGGGGAGCGTAGGCCGCCTTCGCCGGCGTCGATCTCGGTAGATCTAGCTATTTAGTATATATTTTCGCTATATACAGAGCGAAAAAATATAGTTTTTCGCTAACCTCGCTGCATGAACGATTCTCAGCTCAGACGCCTGTTGGCCGAGCGCAGTCCCTGGCGTGCCCGGACGAGCTGGGAGGGGGACGATCCCGACCTGCGGGCGGCGGGACGGCTTCCACTCAGCTACGAGCCGGAGCCGCTCGCCGACATCAAGGCCCCCGGGCTATACGTCCTGAGAGGTCCGCGCCGCGTGGGCAAGAGCCTGGAGCTCAAGCGCGCCGTCGTGCAGCTGCTCGCGAGCGGAGTCAACCCAAAGACCGTCTTCTATTGCTCCTGCGATGGCCTCTCGAAACAGGACCTTCGGCGCCTGGTGGCACAGGGGCACAGCGTTGCTCGCACGCTGAGCGGCTCGCGCCACTGGTTGTTGGACGAGGTGACGGCCGTGCCGGGTTGGTCGCAGACGATCAAGGAGCTCCGCGATCAGGACACCACCTTCCGTGAAGCGTGCGTCGTGCTGACAGGATCCTCGGCTCGTGACCTGGAGCAGGCTCGCAAGGATCTGGCCGACCGTCGCGGAGGCATCGCGACCTCGGACAGGCTGCTGCTGCCAATGGGCTTCCGCGCGTTCTGCCGGGCGTTGGAAGGGTTCGATGAGCTCCCGGCGCAGATCGTTCGTCCCAAGGAGATCCTGTCCCCGGTCGCCGAGCGGGCGATCGCGGCGCTCGAGCCATGGAGCGATGCGCTGGCGGACGCATGGGAGCTGTTCCTCGACGTCGGAGGCTTTCCGCGCGCAGTTGGCGAGATGGTGGCCAGCGGTGCGGTGAGCGACGGTTTCGTTCAGGGTCTATGGGATGTGGTGCTCGGTGACGCCATCCGCGCGGCGCCCATGTCCGAAGCGGACGTGACCGCGCTGCTGGGCCGTCTGGTGACGAATCTGTGCAGTCCGATGAACGTCTCGAGCATCGCGCGAGACGTTGGTCTTCCCGGACACCAGGCGGCGGTCAACCGCGTCGAGGATCTGGTCCGTGCATTCCTGGCCTGGCGTTGCCACCGCATCCGCGATGGCAGACCCGATACCGCCGCACAGCGCAAGCTCTACTTCGTGGACCCGCTCGTTGCGCGCCTCGCACACCTGCGCAACCCCAGCTTCCCGGCCCCGGACACCGCCAAGCTAACCCAGCAGCAGGTCGGGCTGGCCCTGGCACGGGCCGTGTCGCTTCACGCGCCTGCAGCGTTCGTGCAAACCGATCGAGTCATGTACGAGCGAACCACCACCGGCGCGGAGATCGACTTCGTCGGTCTGGATCTGGAGGTCCCGTTCGAGTGCAAGTACACCGACGGCAGCTGGCGCAGGGAGTCCCTTACGATGGCGGCTCGTCACGGTCGCGGCGTGATGGTCACGCGCTCGCCGTTGATGACTGGCGCCAGCGAGCCAATATGGGCGATCCCCGCTGCAGTGCTGGCTTGGCTGCTAGGTCATTAGGCTGCGCGCGCCGCCAGCTGCCCGCAGGCGGCGTCGATGTCGCGCCCGCGCGTCAGACGGACCGTCGCCGGCACGCCGCGGGATTCTAGCGCCGCGCGGAATGCGGCGATCGACTCGCGGCTCGATCCCCGGTGGGCGCCAGTAGCGGTGGGGTTGTAGGGGATCAGGTTGACCTTGAAGATCGGCTGGGTCTCGCGCCCGGCCGACAGCGCGTCCGCGAGCGCGAGCGCCTGCTCGTAGCGGTCGTTGACGCCGGCGAGCATCACGTACTCGACGAACACGCGCCGGCGCTTGCGCGCATAGAGCGCGCGGCAGGCGTCGAGCACCGCGGCGAGCGGATAGCGCTCGTTGACGGGCATCAGCTGAGAGCGCAGCGCTTCGTCGGCCGCGTGCAGCGACAGCGCCAGACGGATCGGCATGTCGCACTCGGCCAGCCGTTCGATGCCGGGGATCCAGCCGACGGTCGAGATCGTCGTGCGCCGGTGGGTGATGCCTACGTTGGGCAGGCGCTCGCACGCGGCGAGCACGTTGTCGAGGTTCAGCATCGGCTCGCCCATGCCCATGAACACGCAGTGGTCGATCGCTTCGATGCGGCGAAAGTGCAAGGCTTGGTCGACGATCTCCGAGGCGCTGAGGTTGCGGGCGAAGCGCATCGCGCCGGTGGCGCAGAACGTGCACGTCAGCGGGCAGCCCGACTGCGAGGAGACGCAGATCGAGCGGCGTCCGCCTCCACCTGCCGGAGGGTTTCCAGCTCCCGGAGGGTCTCGGTAGCGCATCAGCACCGCCTCCAGCGGCCGGCCGTCGGCGGTCTCGAACAGGGCCTTGACGGTGCCGTCGCGCGAGTGGGCCTCGTCGCGGACGCTCAGCGTCGAGAACGGCAGCTCGCGCGCGAGCGCCTCGCGCAGCTCGGCCGGGAGATCGGTCATCTCCTCATAACCGCTCGCGCCGCGGGCCGCCCACGCCCACACCTGGCGGGCGCGAAAGCGCGGTTCGCCGCGGTCGGCGAGCATCTGGTCGAGCAGCTGGAGGTCCATGGCGAGTCGTGCGGCGCCGCGGTACGACGGCGAGCGTGCGCATCCTATGGTTGCAGCAGATGAGCTCCGTCTCGGCCCCTGCGCCATGCGCCTAGCCAAGTTCCTCGCCCACGCGGGCGTCGCCTCCAGGCGCTCCGCCGAGACGCTGATCGCCGCGGGGCGCGTCAGCGTGGGGGGCGAGGTCGTCACCGACCCCGCACGCGACGTCGACGAGCACAGCGGCGTGGCGCTCGACGGCCGGCCGCTGGCCGGCGCCGAGCCGCGCGTGCTTTATGCGCTCAACAAGCCCGTCGGCGTCGTCTCGACCGCGCGCGACACCCACGGGCGCCCGACGGTGACCGGGCTGGTGCCCGCGGGCGGCCTGCGCCTGTATCCCGTCGGTCGACTGGACATCGACAGCTCCGGCCTGATCCTGCTTACCAACGACGGCGAGCTCGCCAATCGGCTTACGCACCCGCGCTTCGAGGTGCCCAAGACCTACCGCGCGCGCCTGGACGCGGGGCCGATCGCCGAGAGCGCCCTGCGTGCGCTGCGCACGGGGGTGACGCTCGAGGACGGTCGCACCGCGCCCGCGCGCGTGCGTCGCGTTGGCGGGCGCGGATCGAACGTGATCGAGCTGACGATCCACGAGGGTCGCAACCGCCAGGTGCGCAGGATGTGCCAGACGGTCGGCCATCCGGTGCTCGAGCTCGAGCGCACCCGTTTCGGACCGCTGGCGCTGGATGGCCTGGCCGTCGGCGCGCACCGGCGCCTCGCGGACGCGGAGGTCGAGCGCCTGCGCGCGCTCGCTTGACCGCCCCTGTCGCCGCGGGGGGTGCCCCGTTGGGTGCGCTCTGAAAGAATCGCCCGCCATGCGGCTTTTCGCCCTGCGCGGCGCCATCAGCGTCGAGCGCAACAACGCCCAGGACATCCTGGACGCGACGACGCAGCTGATGCGCGAGATCATGGCGCGCAACGCGCTGGAGCCGGGCAACGTCGTCAGCTGCATCTTCACCACCACCCGCGACCTCAACGCCGAGTTCCCCGCCGTCGCCGCGCGCGCGGTCGGCTTCGACCGCGTGCCGCTGCTGTGCGCGCAGGAGATCCCCGTGCCGCAGTCGATGCCGCACGTGATCAGAGTTCTGATCCACTACTACGCCGACGAAGGCCACGAACCCGCGCACGTCTACCTCGGGGACGCCCGCGAGCTGCGCACGGACCTGCACGCGGCACAGTAATCCGGCCGGCGCGCAGCGCCGTCACGGATGGAACGGTAGGTTTCCGGCCGGCGCGAAGCGCCGTCACGGACGGAACTCGACACAATGTACCCGTGGGCCTCGAGTTCTCAGAGCGCATCAGGCGCATCCCCGTCTATCCCGCCGCTGGCGGCTACGCCCAGAAGGAGCCGCTCGTGCGCCTGGCGAGCAACGAGACCCCTTTCCCGCCGCTGCCGGCCGTGCGTGAGGCGATCGAGCGCGCGCTGGGCTCGCTCAACCGCTACCCGGATCCCACCAACTCGCTGCTGCGCCAGCGGCTCAGCGACCGCTACGGCGTGCCCACCTCGCGCATCGCGATCGGCAACGGCTCGTGCGACATCCTGCTCGCCGCCGGCGAGGCGCTGCTGGAGCCGGGCGCGGAGCTCGTGTACGCGTGGCCGTCGTTCTCCGTCTACCCGCACCTCAGCGCCGCCTCCGGCGCGCGCGCGATCACGGTCGCGCTCGACGACCAGGAGCGCCACGACCTGCAGGCGATGCTGCGCGAGATCACCGTCGCCACACGGCTGATGCTCGTGTGCAACCCCAACAACCCGACCAGCACCGCCGTCCCGCTCGCGGACATCGCCGCCTTCCTGGCCGAGGTGCCGCCGTACGTGTGCGTGATCCTCGACGAGGCCTACTGCGAGTTCAACACGCTCGACGACGCCGACGCCTCGCTGGAGCTGCTCGACGCGCACCCCAACCTCGCGCTGCTGCGCACCTTCTCCAAGGTCCACGGCCTGTGCGGCCTGCGCGTCGGCTTCGCGCTGTGCGGCTCTGAGGAGCTGCCGCGCGCGCTCGACCAGGTGCGCCAGCCATTCTTCTGCAACGCGCTCGCCCAGGCCGCGGCGATCGAGGCGCTCGCCCACCAGGACGTCGTCGAAGATCGCGTCATCCGCACCGTCGCCGAGCGCATCTCCGTCGATGAGCGCCTGCGCGCGCTCGGCCTCGAGCCGGCCGACTCGCAGGCGAACTTCTGCTGGTTTGCACTCGGCGCCGAGCATGACGAGCAGGCGGTCATGCGCGGCCTGCAGGAGCGCGGCGTGCTCGTGCGCGGTGGCAGCGCGCTCGGCTCGCCCACGCCCGCGCTGCGCGTCACCTACGGCCTGCCAGAGGAGAACGCGCGCTTCCTCGACGCGCTCGCGGAGGTGCTGGCGCCGGCGCCGGCACGCTGAGCGCCGCCACGCACGGCGATCGGCGCCGCGGCGCGCAGGCCTCGCTCGCCCCCGCATCCGGTTGTGAAGATTGTCTCCCACCGCTCGACTGCGAGCCGCACGTCTGCTACAAACAGCTGCAGACAGCCATGACCGCGTCGCTCAGCACATCCGCTTCTTCCGCCCTCGTGGCGTGGCCGTCTGCTTGCGCCTATTTCGCCTGGCGATTTATCTAGGCGCTTCGGCCTGCATCCGTGCGTGAGCGGGTGCCACCGGCCGCACCGGGTCCCCAAAGCGGACCGAGCGCCACCTACGGGGCGTCTGCACGTCCTCCTCACGATCGATCGAGAGGTGGCTCTCCGGCACCTCTAACATGCCCAGGTGTTATTGAAAGGATGATTCGATGATGATTGTCATGAAAGAGACCGCCACCGAGGAGGAGGTGGAGGCGGTCGTGGCCAAGATCGAGCGAGCCGGTGCGCGCGCGCATCGCAGCTCGGGCGCGCGCGTGACCGTGATCGGGGCGATCGGCGACGTCGAGCAGGACGCGAACATCGAGAGCCTCGGCCTCGAGGGCCAGCCGGGCGTCGACCGCGTGGTGCCGATCCTCAAGCCTTACAAGCTCGCCTCCGCGCAGATCACGCACGGCGAGCGCACGGTGCTGGACATCGACGGGCGCAAGGTCGGCGGCGAGCATTTCGCGCTGATCGCCGGCCCGTGCACCGTCGAGTCGCGCGAGCAGATGCTCGAGACGGCGCGCGTGGTGCGCGACGCCGGCGCGACGTTGCTGCGCGGCGGCGCCTACAAGCCGCGCACCTCCCCGTACGCGTTCCAGGGACTCGGCCAGGAGGGTCTGCGCCTGCTCGCGGAGGCGAAGGCCGAGACCGGCCTGCCGATCGTCACCGAGCTGATGGACATCGGCGACCTCGACCCTGTGCTCGAGGTGGCAGACGTGATCCAGATCGGCGCGCGCAACATGCAGAACTACCCGCTGCTCGCCGAGCTCGGCCGCGCCGGGCGCCCGGTGCTGCTCAAGCGCGGCCTCTCGGCGACGCTCGATGAGCTGCTGATGGCGGCCGAGTACATCCTCAAGGAAGGCAACCCCAACGTGATGCTGTGCGAGCGGGGGATCCGCACGTTCGAGACCGCCTACCGCTTCACGCTCGACCTGATGGCCGTACCGGTGCTCAAGGAGCTCTCGCATCTGCCGGTGATCGTCGACCCGAGCCACGCGGCCGGGCGGCGCGAGCTGGTGGCGCCGCTGTCGCTCGCCGCCGCCGCTGTCGGCGCCGACGGCATCATCGTCGAGGTGCACCCGAACCCGGACGAGGCCATCTGCGACGGGCCGCAGGCGCTGAAAGCCGAGGACTTCGCCGCGTACGCGCTCGCCGTCGAGCGGGCGGCCGCGCTCGCGGGCAAGGCGCTCAGCGCCGTCTGATGGGCCGCGCCGTAGGACACGCTCCTTGAGAGTGGCGATCCTCGGCGTCGGCCTGATCGGCGGCTCGATCGGCCTGGCTGCGCGCGGGCGCGCGGATGCGGAGGTGTGCGGGTATGACCCGGACGAGCGCGTGCGCGCGAAGGCGCTCGAGCTGGGGGCGATCGACACGCAGGCCGCCGACGTGGCCGGCGCGGTCGCCGGCGCCGACGTGGTGTTCGCCGCCGCGCCGGTGGGCGCGCTCGGCGAGACGGTGCGCCTCGCGCTCGCGGCCGCGCACGCCGACTGCGTCGTCAGCGACGTCGGCTCGACCAAGCGCTTCCTCACCGACGCGGTCGCCGACGAGCGCTTCGTCGGCGGGCATCCGCTGGCGGGCGCCGAGACGGCGGGCGTCGAGCACGCGCGCGAGGACCTGTTCGACGGCGCCACCTGGTACCTGACGCCCGCCAAAGGCAGCACCGCGGGCGTGCTGTACGAGCGGCTGCACCGGCTGCTCAGCCGCTTCGGCGCGCGCCCGACTGCGATCGACGCCGACACCCACGACCGCCTGATGGCGTGCGTGTCGCACCTGCCGCACGTGCTCGCCAACCTGCTTGTCGCACAGACTGCCAGCCTGCTCGGCGAGGAGTCCCAGCGCCTGCCGGTGGTCGGGCCTAGCTTCCGCGACGCCACCCGCGTCGCAGGCGCCAACAGCGCGATCTGGACTGACATCTACATGTCCAACCGCGATGCGCTGATCGCGGGCATCGACCAGTTCGCCGAGCGCCTGCACGAGGTGCGCGCGTGGCTCCAGAACAGCGACGCGACAGCGGTGAGCGCATGGAACGAGCGGGCGCGCGGCGAGCGCGAGACGCTGCTCGGCGCCGGCCTGGCGGGGGGTTCGGTGCACGAGCTGCGCGCGTCGGTGCCCAACCGGCCGGGGGTGATCGCCGAGATCGCGCTCGCGCTCGGCGGCGCCGGCGTCAATATCGTGGACATGGTGCTCTCTCCCTCGCAGGACAACCGGCAGGGCGTGGTGGCGCTGTGGATCGCGGGCGACGATCACGCCGGACGCGCCGAGGAGCTGATCGCCGGGCTCGGCTTCCCGGTCGTGCGAGCATGAGGGCGAGCCGATGAACATGCGCTTCGAGCCCGCGCAGGGACTCTCCGGCGAGCTGCGCGCGCCGGCCGACAAGTCGATCTCGCATCGCGCCGCGCTGCTCGGCGCGATGGCCTCCGAGCCGGTGCGCATCGAGCGCTACCTGCACGCCGCCGACACGACCTCGACGCTCAACGCAGTGCGCGCGCTGGGCGCGCTTGTGGAGGTCCACGGCGAGGACGTCGTCGTGCGCGGCACCGGCCTGCGCGACGCGCGCGAGCCGGAGGGGCCGATCGACGTCGGCAACGCGGGCACGCTGATGCGGCTGCTGCCGGGCTGGCTGGCCGCGCAGGAGGGACGCGCGTTCACGCTCGACGGCGACGAGTCGATCCGCCGCCGCCCGGTCGACCGGATCGCCGGGCCGCTGCGCCAAATGGGCGCCGAGCTGGACGCGCGCGACGGGCGCTTCCCGCCGCTTCACATTCGCGGCGCGCGGCTGCGCTCGATCTCCTACGAGCTCGACGTCGCGAGCGCCCAGGTCAAGTCGTGCGTCCTGCTCGCGGCGCTCACCGCCGACGGCGCGACAACCGTGGGCGAGCCGGCGCGCAGCCGCGACCACACCGAGCGGATGCTGCTGCGCGCGGGCGTGGCGATCCACCGCAACGGCCTGCACGTGACGGTCGTCAACGCCGACGAGCTGCTGCTGGACAGCGTGAGCGTGCCGGGCGACCCCAGCTCCGCGGCCTTCTTCGTCGCCGCGGGCGTGCTCGTGCCCGGCTCGCGCCTGCTGATCGGCGACGTCGGTGTCAACTGGACGCGCACGGGCTTCCTGCGCATCGTGCGCCGCATGCGTGGGATCGTGCTCGGCGACCTCGAGAGCGAGGCCGGCGAGCTGGAGGCGCAGGAGCCCGTCAGCGACCTCGACGTCGCGCACGGCGCGCTCGAGGGGACGGTCGTCGAGCCCGACGAGGTGCCGCTGGCGATCGACGAGCTGCCGCTCGTCGGGCTGCTCGGCTGCTTCGCCGAGGGGGAGACGGTCGTGCGCGGCGCGCAGGAGCTGCGCGTGAAGGAGTCCGATCGCATCGCAGGCGTCGTCGAGGGCCTGCGCGGTCTGGGCGCCGACATCGAGGCCACCGACGACGGCTTCGCCGTGCGCGGCACCGGCGGACTGCGCGGCGGCGTGATCGACGCGCGCGGGGACCACCGCATGGCGATGATGGGCGCGGTCGCCGGGCTCGCCTCGCGCGAGGGCGTCGAGGTGATCGGCATGGACGCCGCCGCCGTGTCCTATCCGGGCTTCGTCGCGGACCTCGAGCGTCTGTGCTCGTAGCGATCGGCAGTCCGGCGGGGGCGGGGACGCGGTGCTCGTAGCGATTGACGGTCCCGCCGGGGCGGGCAAGTCGACGGTGGCCCGGGCGCTCGCGCGCGAGCTCGGCCTCACCTACCTCGACAGCGGCGCGATGTACCGCTGTGTGGCATTGGCGGCGCTGCAGAGCGAAGGGGGGGAGTTGCCCGAGGGCCCAGGCGCGCTAGGCGAGCTGGCGCGCGCGGCCACGATCGAGTTCGGCGATGCGCCTGCCGGGGCAGCGCCGGGAACGCCGCGGGCGGTGCTGCTCGACGGGCGCGACGTGAGCGCCGCGATCCGCGCGCCGGAGGTCTCCGCGGCGGCGTCGGTCGTAGCCGCCGACCCGGCGGTGCGCGCGGCGCTGGTCGCCAAGCAGCGCGAGCTGATCGCCCACGGCGACTGGGTGGCCGAGGGGCGCGATATCGGCACCGTCGTCGCACCGGACGCCGCCGTAAAGGTGTTTCTCACCGCCGATCCGCGCGAGCGCGCACGCAGGCGCGCGGTGGAGCTGGGTGCCGACGTCGAGACGGTGCTCGCCGAGCAGGCGATGCGCGACGAGCGCGACCGCAGTCGCGAGCACAGTCCGCTGGAAGCTGCCCCAGATGCGGTTATGCTCGACACGAGCGGGCTGAGCGTGGATGAGGTCGTCGGCCGGATCGCCGAGCTCGTACACACGCAGTAGGCATACTGGCCAGATGAAGGTCGCCGTCGTCGGCTATCCAAATGTGGGGAAGTCCTCGCTGATCAACCGCCTCACGGGCACCCGCGAGGCGGTCGTGCATGAGCGTCCCGGGGTGACGCGCGACCGCAAGGAGCTCGACTGCGAGTGGAACGGGCGGCGCTTCACGCTGATCGACACCGGCGGCGTGGACTTCGAGGACGAGGACCCGCTCGCGGGCTCGATCCGCGAGCAGGCGCGCGCGGGCATCGCCGACGCGCAGGTGGCGGTGCTGGTCGTCGACGCTCGCGCCGGCGTGCGGCCCGGCGATGAGGAGATGGCCGACCTGCTGCGCCGCGCGCCGCTGCCGACGATCGTCGCCGCCAACAAGTGCGACGGCGTCTCAGAGCTTGCGCTCGCGGCCGACTTCCACCGTCTCGGCCTGGGCGAGCCGATGCCCGTCTCGGCGGCGCAGGGGCTCGGCTCGGGCGACCTGCTCGACGCGATCGTCGCGCTGCTGCCGGCCGGTGACTCCGAGCCGGAGGACGACACGGTCCGCCTCGCCGTGATCGGCAGGCCGAACGTCGGCAAGTCCTCGCTCGTGAACCGCTTCCTGGGTGAGGAGCGCGTGATCGTCTCCGACGTCGCCGGCACCACGCGCGATGCGATCGACACGCCGCTGCTGGTCGGCGAGCGCAAGCTGATCCTCGTCGACACCGCCGGGATCCGCCGCCAGGCGAAGGTCTCTGACTCGGTCGAGTACTACACGTCGCTGCGCTCGCGTCGCGCCGCCGAGCGGGCGGATGTCGCGCTCGTCGTGTGCGACGCCGGCGACGGCGTCACCGCGCAGGACCTGCGCATCGCGGAGCTGGCGATGAAGGCGGGGTGCGCGACGGCGATCGTGCTCAACAAGTGGGACATGCAGGAGCGCGGCGAGGACGCCGAGGGGGTCGGCATCGATCTCGAGCACGAGCGCGCGCGCGTGGCCGAAAAGCTGCGCCTGCGCCCGCGCGTGCTCACCGTCAGCGCGAAGACCGGCCGCCACGTGGCGCGCCTGCTGACCGAGGCGATCACGCTCGGCGACCGCATCAGCGGACGCATCCCCACACCGGAGCTCAACCGCTTCCTCGCTGAGACCGTGCAGGCGCGCCAGCCGCCGGTCGGCTCGCGCCGCGGCGCGAGCGGGCATCGCCTGAAGCTGATCTACATGGCCCAGATCGGGGAGCGCCCGCCGCGCTTCGCGATCCAGGTCAACTCGCGCGCGCGCGTCACCCGCGACTACGCCTACTTCCTGGAGAACCGCCTGCGCGCGCGCTACGGGATGGACGGCGTGCCGCTGATCATCGACTTCGTCGAGCGCGGCCAGCGCGGGCGCGCCCGCGCCGCATAGACTTCTGCGGCTTTCGTCAACCGCCGGCGCGCGATCGCGCGCGCTGTCCGCCCACGACCACCGGAGCTGATCCCGCAAGACATGAGTGAGCTTTCCGACAACGAATTCCTGTTCACCTCCGAGTCGGTCACGGAGGGCCACCCCGACAAGATCGCCGACCAGATCTCAGACGGCGTGCTCGACGCCGTGCTCGCCGACGAACCCTACGGTCGCGTCGCCTGCGAGACGCTCGTCAACACGGGCCTCGTGGTCGTCTCCGGAGAGATCTCGACCGAGACCTACGTCGACATCCAGGAGGTCGCGCGCGAGACGATCCGCAAGATCGGCTACACCGACGCCGACCTCGGCTTCTCGGCGGACTCGTGCGCGGTGCTCAACGCGATCGACAAGCAGTCGCCCGACATCGCCCAGGGCGTCGACAAGGCCTATGAGGCGCGCACGGACGCCAACGACGAGGACGAGCTCGACGTCGCCGGCGCAGGCGACCAGGGAATGATGTTCGGCTACGCCACGAACGAGACCGACACGCTGATGCCGCTGCCGATCTCGCTCGCGCACCGGCTCGCCGAGCGCCTGGCGGCGGTTCGCAAGGCGGGGACGCTGGACTACCTGCGCCCCGACGGCAAGACGCAGGTGACGGTGCGTTACCAGGACGGCAGGCCGGTCGAGATCGAAAAGCTACTGATCTCCACCCAGCACAGCGACGGCGCCGAGGCGCTGATCCCCGACGACCTGTGGGAGCACGTGGTCGAGCCGATCCTGCCGAGCGAGCTGTATGACGCCCACAAGCTGCGCAAGAACTTCCTCGTCAACCCGACCGGCCGCTTCGTGATCGGCGGGCCGGTGGGCGACTGCGGCCTGACCGGGCGCAAGATCATCGTCGACACCTACGGCGGCATGGCTCGCCATGGCGGCGGCGCGTTCTCGGGCAAGGACCCCTCGAAGGTCGATCGCTCGGCGGCATACGCGTCGCGCTGGGTGGCCAAGAACATCGTCGCCGCCGGTCTCGCGGACCGCGCCGAGGTGCAGGTCGCCTATGCGATCGGAGTCGCGCACCCGGTGTCGGTGATGGTCGAGACGTTCGGCAGCGAGCGCGACGGCGTCAGCCGCGGGCAGATCGCGCGCGCGGTCGATCAGGTCTTCGACCTGCGCCCGGGGTCCTTCCGCGAGGAGCTCAAGCTGCACCGCCCGATCTACCAGAAGACCGCCGCCTACGGCCACTTCGGCCGCGACGACCACGACTTCACGTGGGAGCGCACCGACAAGGCCGCCGCGCTGCGCACCGCCGCCGGCCTCTGACCGGCGCGGGCTCGAAGACGGCCTACAGGCAAGCCAGGCCAGGACGCAGGGAGCGACCTGTGCTTGGCACACGAGCGACCGAGGACGCCGCCTGGCGCCGCCTGTCGGTCGTCTAGTGTCAGGGCGATGGGGAGCGTCGCTCTGATCGACGATGGTGCGGCCGCGGTGGCGGCGACGTCGACGATCGCCCGCGTGCAGCCGATGACGACGGCCCGTGCTCTGCGCGGGCCGTTCGACTACCGGTTGCCGGAGGAGCTGAGAGGCGATGTCGGGATCGGCTCGATGCTGGTGGTGCCGTTCGGGCGCCGCCAGGTGCTGGGGGTGGTCGTCGGTCTGGCGGACGCCAGCGAGGTCGCGGAGGAGAAGCTGCTGGCGCCGCTGCGCGCGCTCGAGCTCGGCGTTCCGGTCGACCTGGTGGCGCTCGCCGAATGGATCGCCGCCGAGTACTGCTCGACGATCGCGCGCGCGCTCAACCTGGTGCTGCCGCCGGGGGCCGCGCGGCGGCTGAGCGGGCGCAAGCGGCGCGCGGTGGCCCGCCCGACGCACCTGCCGGTGGGGGCGCGCAGCCCGCGCGCGCCGGAGCTGACGCTTGACCAGCAGGTCGTGCTCGCGCCCGTGACCGCGGCGCTGCGCGAGCGGCGCGCCGAGCAGCGGCTGCTGCACGGCGTGACCGGGTCGGGTAAGACGGAGGTGTACCTGCAGGCCGCCGAGGCGGCGCTCGAGCAGGGTCGCGGGGCGATCGTGCTGGTGCCGGAGATCGCGCTCACGCCGCAGATCGTCGGGCGCTTCGTCGAACGCTTCGGCGACACCGTCGCCGTGCTGCACTCGCGCCTGACGCCCGGCCAGCGCTACGCCGAGTGGCGGCGCCTGCGCGAAGGGGAGGCGCGGGTGTGCGTGGGTCCGCGCTCGGCGGTGTTCGCGCCGATCGAGGACCTCGGCCTGATCGTCGTCGACGAGGAGCACGACGCCTCCTACAAGCACGAGGGCGACCCCCGCTACGACGCCCGCGACGTCGCCGCGGAGCGCGCCGAGCGTTGCGGCGCGGTGCTGCTGGCCGGCAGCGCAACGCCGCGCCCGGAGAGCGTGTATCGCCTACCCGTCAGCGTCCTGCCGCGACGGGTCGACGGGCGCCCGCTGCCGGCGGTCGAGGTGCTGGACATGCGCGGGGAGACCCAGGGGTTGCATCCGCTGACCGCGCAGGCGCTTGCCGAGGTGCGCGCCGCCGGCGGCAAGGCGATCGTGCTGCTCAACCGCCGCGGCTGGTCGAACTTCCTGTCGTGCCGCTCGTGCGGGCGCGTGTGGAGCTGTCCCGAGTGCGACGTCGCGCTCGTGCTGCACCGGGCCGGCGGATACATCGCCTGCCACCACTGCGGCCACCGCGAGCGGGTGCCCGAGCGCTGCTGCGACTGCGCCTCGACCGCCGTCGCCCGCCACGGCGCGGGCACCGAGCGCCTGCAGCACGACCTCGCGCACGTCTTCGACGACGGCCGCTTCCCCGTGTTCCGCCTCGATGCCGACGCGGTCGCTGACAGTCGCGACGGCGGCGTCGGCACGATCCTGCGCCGCTTCGAGGCGGCCGAACGGGGGGTGCTGATCGGCACCCAGATGGTCGCCAAGGGCCACGATTTTCCCGACGTGAGCCTGGGGGTGGTGCTCGACGCGGACGCCACCCTGCGCTTCCCCGACTTCCGCGCCGAGGAGCGGACGTTCGCGCTGATCGCCCAGCTCGCCGGGCGCGCCGGGCGCGGCGGGCATGGACGCGTGCTCGTGCAGACGATCGCGCCGCAAGCGCGCTCGATCGTGCACGCGGCCGCACACGACAGCGACGGCTTCATCGCCGGCGAGCTCGAGCGCCGCCGCGCGCTGAGCTACCCGCCGTTCTCCCACCTGATCAGGATCGTGTGCTCTGCCGAGGCTGCAGCGCAGGCGCGCGCGGCGGCGAACGCGGTGCGCGAGTCGCTCGTCGAGCAGCTCGACGGCGCCACGCCGGGCGCCGGCTTGGAGAGCCCCGCCGGTGCGGGGCCGAGCGTGCTCGGTCCCGCCACCCTGTTTCGCTTGCGTGGGCGCGAGCGCTCGGTCGTGATGGTGAAGGCGCCCGAGCGCCGTCCGGCGGTGCGGGCCGTCGGCGAGGCGGTGCAGCGGGTGGCCGGGGCGCGTACCCACGCTGGGGTGAACTTCAGCGTGGACGTCGATCCGCAGTAGGTAATGGCGTAAACATCGGGAGAGACTCGCGCGGCAATCGACATCGCGTGCGCGCCTGCGTCTAGTTGTCATCAGTTCCGACATGTGGTACGTTGCCCGACCTCGGCGGGCGACCACAGGGAGGGTGACATGCAGAAGGCTATTGGACGGGCTGCGGCTGGACGGCGTACACGAGTTGGCGTCTGCTCACGCGCAGCTTGAGCACTGTGCCTGCTGACGACGCTTGGCTTCTTTCTGGTTCAAGCGTCGGCGGCTGTCGCGAGTCATCCCTCCTTTACATGGACCGGTCGCTCCACAGTCACCGAAGACTGGTCTGCCCTAGCCAACTGGGAAGGCGATGCTTCGGCGCCGACCGCTGACGAGGAAGTCGGGACGCTCACGTTCCCGCGGTTGACCAACGAAGCATGCATCGATGAACTGGGCACCGAGCCGTGCTACATCAGCTTCAACAACGTGAGCGAATTGAGCGCCGAATCGATGACGATCGACAGCGGCAACGAATATTTCATCTTCGGCGAAGAACTGACCCTCGGAAAAGGCGGCCTGAACATCTCGCCGGCCGCTGCCACGAGCGGGGCTGGATATGCAGCCATCGGCATGCCGCTGCATCTCAGCGCCACGCAGACGTGGCTTCTCGCCAACCGTATCGGCGCCAAAGTCGACGAAGACGAGATCTTTCTGGAAGGTGGCGGCGTGACGGGCTCAGCCAGCACCGGCCTGAACATTGAAATCGGCAACGAGGCAGAGCCGTTCCTCGAGGAGCCCATCGAGGTCGGCCCCCTGACGATTGCCGGGACTGAACCCGGAAAAGCCGGCGTGTTCAATGGCGCGCTCTACCTCGCGCGCGCCGACCTCAACGCGGTTGACGAGCAGCCGGTGAGCCTGAATCACATCTTCCTGCTCGGCAGCGGCACGATCGGGCCACTGACGACCGATGACGGCGAAATCACCATTGGTAGCGGGCGCGAGCCCGCCGAAGCCATTGAAGCGACGAGCGCCAAGCTGGGCACCGGCAGCCGGCTTAACTTCCAGATCACGGGGACCGGCACCACGGCCAGAGAAGACTATGCGCAGCTCGTATCTCACGGCGCGATCGAACTCGACAACGCAGCCGTCGAAGTGATCGTTCGCCCGCCTGAAGCCGGCAAGCCATGTCCCATTCTCACTCCCGGTGAGACCTACACGTTCGTCACTACCACCGGGACGCTGTCGGGCTCATTTGCCAATGCGGCTGAATCGAGTCCGGAACTGCCGATCAGATTCATAGAAAGCTGTGGGGCGAGGCCGTCGCAGACGATGCGCATCGGCTACCACGAGAGCGGCGGCACGCAGACCGTCACGGGCACGGTGGAAGAAGCGGTCATCAAGCAGAAACAGCAGGAAGAAGCCGCTCAGAAATCAGCCCAAGAAGCCGCTGTGCGGTCCGTCGAAGAAGCTGCCGCGAAGAAGAAACACGAAGAAGAAGAAGCGGCCAAAGGAGTGTTGGGCGCCAAAGAAGCCTCCCCGGACGCGACGATTGCGGGAACGTCCCTACGGGCAAGCGCCTCAGGGGCAGTGAGCTTGAAGGTCAGCTGTCCCACTGGGGTGAGTAGCTGCGCCGGTTCGGTGACGCTGCGTACGCTCGGCGCCGTTACTGCCGGCGTGGTCAGTGCTGCGAAGGCGAAGCCGGCCATCCTGACGCTTGCTTCGGGGTCGTTCACGGTCGCCGGAGGGAAGGTTGTGACAGTGGTGCTCCATCTGTCGATGAAGGCACGACGGCTGCTCGGACGCTTGCATACGCTGCGTGTGCGGGCCAAGATCGTTGCACACGATCCCACGGGCGGGACGCACACCGGGTATGTGGTTGCGACCTTGCGCGCGCCAAAGGCGAAGCACGGATCGGGCTGAGAGATAGGGGGCCCTCCTCGCGGTGCGCGTCGCGCGAGGAGGGCCTCGGCCGCACGCAGTATGTCGTTCTCGTCGGGCTCAGCGCCTGCAACGAGACGCGTAGTTCAGGACTAGCGGCCGCCAGCGGCTTTGCCCGCGCGGATCGTGACCGTGCTCTGCGCGGTGTGCGTCGTCCCCGCCGGGTCGCGCGCGAAGATCGTCGCTCGTGCGCGCAGCGTATGCGTGCGCGCGAACAGCGCGCGTGCCTTCGCCGAGAGGCGCAGCTTGACCGTCTTCACCTGCCCGCCCGCCACTTTGAAAGAGCCGACCGCGAGAGTCAGGATTGCGGCCTTGGCTCGCTTGGACTGCTGGGCGCTCGTGCCCGCGACCACCGCGCTCAGCGTGCGCAACGTCACCGTGCCGGCGCAGCTGCTCTCCGCGGCAGGGCAGCTCAGCTTGACGACGACGGTGCCCGAGGAGCTCGCCGTCAGGGAGGTACTCACGAGCTCGGCATCGGGAACGGGCTTCCTACGCGCCTGCGAGGCCGCCACGCCTTGATTGGCCGGCGGCCCCTGTTCGCCGGGGATCTGCGGCTGCAGCGTCGTCGGGAGTTGCGTCGTGAATGTCTCTTCGCTGCCTTTGCCGGTGCCACCCGCATTTCTCGCGGCGATCCGGAAGTGGTAGGTGGTGCCTGCCACCAGGGCGGTGAGCGACGCCGACACCGGCTGCAGGCCGCCGCCCGGTGCTGGCGAGGGACTGCACGGGACGCTGGAGCCAGAGGCGCTTGTCGTCCCGTATTCGAGCTCGCATTCGCTGAGCTGGCCGTTGGGGTTGACTTCCGCGTTCAACGTCGCAGATGTCTGTGCGATCGCCGATGCCGCCTCGCTCTTCACGGTCGGAGCATTGGGCAGCGTCGTAAACGTCTGATCGTCGCCTTCGCTCGGGCCGTCCCCGCTGGTCGCGACGACGCGGTAGTGATAGGTCGTGTCGGCGAGCAGGCCGGTGATCGGCGCGCTCACCGACACCGCGCTGCTTCCTGACCCTGGTGACGGTTCGCATAGCGCGCTCGAGCCGTAGGCAGCGCTGGTGCCGTATTCGAGCTCGCATTCGCTGACCTCGTAGCCGTTGGGGTTCACGCTCGCTTCGAGTGTCGCGGAGGTCTGTGTGATCGATGACGCACCGACCGTGGTCGTCGTTGGTCGGAGGTGCAGCGTCTCGAAGGTCTGTTCGCTGCCTTTGTTCGTGCCGCCAGCGTTTGTCGCGGAGATGCGGAACCGATAGGTGGTGCTCGCGCGGAGCCCGTTGGCCACGGCGAACACCGCTACGGCGCTCGTGCCCGAACCGGGCGGCGATGCGCATGGCACGCTCGCTTCGTCTGCGTTCGCGGTGCCATATTCGAGCTTGCACGTGATGACTTTTGCGCCATTGGGGTCGACGCTCGCTTCGAGTGTCGCCGAGGTCGGAGTGATCGATGAGGCGTCGCCGGTCGTCACGGTCGGCGGCTCGGGCAGTGTCTCGAATTCCCGTTCACTGCCTTTGCTGGTGTCGGCGCTGTTGGTTGCGCTGATGCGGTAGTGGTAGGTGGTGTTTGCGCTCAGGCCGGTGACCGGCGCGGAGACCGCGACCGGGCTCGTGCCCGATCCGGGAGGTGATGAACACGCCACGCTCGATTCGTCAGCGGCTGTGGTTCCATATTCGAGCGTGCATGCGCTGACTTCGTGGCCGTTCGGGTTGACCGTCGCTGCCAGCGTCGCCGAGGTCTGCGTGATCGCGGACGCAAGGCCCGTCGTCACGGTTGGGGCGTTCGGCGTCGGCGCGAACGCGGCGATCCCGTCGGGCGTGCCCACACCCGTCGGCCCGTCATAGCCCGTGCGTGCCAGGCAGATGGCTTCAGAGTTGCAGCTCGTTTTGCCCTCTTCGCTGTAGGTGCAGCTCGGCAGGCCGGTTTTTCCGTTGAACGGCGTCAGGCATTCGCCGTTCGAGCCTTCGGTCACGTCATGCAGCGAGCCGGGCGACTTCGCCTCGTTTTCGTAGAGGGTCTTGGCCGGGTATTCCACGCCATGCGCGCCTCCCGCGAGGGCGAACGTCGCGGCGATGAGCGGGCTGGCGACACTGGTTCCGCCGTACGTGCACCAGTGGACCACGTGTCCCCCGGATTCTGTCTCGCATTCGAGTCCTGGGCCCGAGTCGTAGACCGCTACGCCCGTGTATGGATCGGCGTCCGCGGACACGTCCGCAACCGCGCGTTTATTGCCGCAGCCGACCGCGGACCAGTCGGGTAGAGCCTGCTGCCAGGGCTGGGCTTCGAACTGGGCGCTGCAGCCGCCGCCGCCGGCGCCGTGCCCGTCCCTGACGCCCTTGTTCTCGCCGCCGTCGTTCCACACGGTCTCGCCGGTCCGTTCCCCACCGGACCCGAGAGTCAGGCGGGTCCCGCCCACAGCCACGACGTGCGGCGAGGCGGCCGGGAAGTCGGCGTAGGGCGATGGCGATCGTTCGAGCCAGTTGAGATAGCCGTCATCGCCGGCCGCGGCCGCGATCACGACTCCGGGATGGTTGAAGGCCGAGTTGTCGCCCAGGCACCCGCCTCTGCATTCCGGGCCGGCCCAGGAGTTCGAGACCTCGTTGGCCCCGAGCGCGACGGCCGTGTTCTCCGCGGTCTCGAGATTTTCGTATGTCGGCGTTTCGGCCTCGACGAGCGCGATGTGGCAGTCCTGGCAGACGGCGCGGGCGGTCTCGATGTCGAGGGAGATCTCGACCGCCCATCCCTCGGCTTCCACGGTTTCGTAACACGCTTGTTCGTCTTCTTCTTCGAAGCATTGCCGTTCGGCTTTCGTGAGGATCGCCCTGGTTTGCGGGAACGGCAGGTTCCCGGCTTCCCCGTCCTCGTTGACCTGTTTGAAGCACCCGCTCACCGCGGTGCATTCGGGAATCCCGAATTCTTTGGAGTAGGTCGCGAGGTCGGCTTCTGCGCTCGGGTCGTTGTACGCGTCCACGAGCGCGATCGTCTGGGTGGAGGACGCGCTTGTCGGTAGCTGATAGGCCGTGTGCAGGTCAGCCGGCGTCACGCCGAAGGCGCTGGCTGCTGGGGACGGCGGCGTCGCCGGCGTGGCGAGAGGGGCGCTCGCGACCCCGATCGGATGCGTGTGCGCGCGGGCTTCCGCCGTCTGCGGCACGAGCTGCAGTGCCTGGCACTCGGCGCGGCCAATCGTGGGCGCGGCGCACGCGGCGCGCACGGTGTAGTCGGAGCGGGGCAGCCTGTACATCGTGCGCGCTGAGGCGGCCTGCGCCCAAAGCAGGGCGAGACCGAGCGCGAGCGCGATCGGCGCCAGGGCCCATCCGTGGCATGCATCCCTCCGCATCGATCCTGAATTGTGCTGTATCGGCGGCTGCAGCGATACGCCTGGCGTGTTTGTTTCAGACCGGCGTCAGCGAGAGATGGGCGTGCCGCGACCGCGGACACGGATTGCGCGACTGCTCATAAACTCACGGGATGGCCACAGAGGATGGTGCAAGCGATGTCTCCGAGTCGGTCGAGCTGCCGGCGCCGAGCTCCGAGTACGACGACGTCGAGGTCGAGCGCGAGCAGGACGCTCCAGAGCCCGCCGAGCTCGATCCCGAGACGCGCGCCCGCCGCGACGCGGCGCTGCGCCACGTGCGCAAGTTCGGCGATCCCGTGCTGCGCGCCACTGCGCTGCCCGTCGCGCGCTTCGACGAGGACCTCGAGCGGGAGGTCGAGCGCATGGGCGAGCTGATGCACGACGCCCTCGGGATCGGGCTCGCCGCCACCCAGCTCGGTGTGCTCCATCGCGTGCTCGTCTACAGGGCCTACGTCGATGACCCGATCACCGCGCTGGTCAACCCCGTGCTGGAGTGGACCAGCGACGAGCTCGAGCTCGGTGAGGAGGGATGTCTCAGCCTGCCGGGCGTGCACGTCGAGGTCGAGCGCCCAGCGCGCCTGCGGGTACGTGCGCAGGACCCTGCGGGAAAGAAGCTCGAGATCGAGGCCGAGGGGCTCGAGGCGCGGGTGATCCAGCACGAGATCGACCACCTCGACGGCGTGCTGATCCTCGACCGCATCTCGCGCGAGGCGCGCAAGGAGGCGATGCGCGCGATGCGCGAAGCGGGGCCTGACGGGCGCGGGGACCCCGGCGGAGTCACCCACCGTGACGCGCACACGCAGGCACAAGCCGAGGAGCGCTCGGCGGACGACGCGTAGCGCGGGTGGCAGGCCGGGCGCGCGTTGAGCACCGTCTTCATCGGCACCTCCGAGTTCGCGGCTGCGGTGCTCGAGCGACTGGCCCGCAGCGAGGCCCACCGCCCGGCGCTCGTGATCACGCGTCCCGATCGCCCGAGCGGTCGCGGCAGGCGCGTGAGCGCGCCTCCGGTCGCCGACAGCGCGCGTGCGCTCGGGATCCCGCTGGAGCAGCCGCAGAACGTCAACGACCCCGACGCCAGGGCGACGATCGCGCGGACCAGCCCGCATGCGGTCGTCGTGTGCGCGTTCGGCGCGTTGATCAGGGAGCCGCTGCTCTCCGAGCACGAGCTGCTGAACGTGCACCCGTCGCTGCTGCCGCGCTGGCGCGGCGCCGCGCCGGTCGAGCGCGCGATCATGGCCGGCGACGCCAGCACCGGGGTGTCGATCATGCGCCTGACGGCAGGCCTGGACAGCGGGCCCGTGTGCCTGTCGGGCGTCGAGTCGATCCTCCCCGACGACACGTATGGATCGCTCGCCGCGCGCCTGCAGGAGCTCGGCGGGGAGCTGCTCGTGCGTGCGCTCGACGAGCAGCCGCCGTTCGTCGAGCAGCCGCAGGATGGCGTCACCTACGCCGAGAAGCTCGGTCCCGAGGACCGCCTGCTCGACCCCGCGCGGCCCGCAGTCGAGCTCGAGCGCGTGGTGCGCGCGCTGCACCCGCACATCGGCGCGCGCGTGGCGCTCGCCGACGGCAGCATGCTCGGGGTCCACCGCGCGGCGCTGCTCGACGAGGTCGCGGCACCCCCGGACGCGCCAGGAACGGTCGCGCGCGACGGGCGCCTGCTGCTCGACTGCGCCCCCGGCGTGCTCGAGCTGCTGGTCGTGCAGCCGCCGGGCGGGCGCGCGATGGATGCCGCCGCGTACCTGCGCGGTCATACCTCCTTCGGGGGCACACCCTGAGGGGCGCCGGCAGGCGGCCTGCCCGGGCGCCGATAGCCGGTGACATAGGTAGGCGGCGCGATGCTCGGGTGCAGCCGCGAGTCCGGTACGGGGGAGCCCGCGGTGCTGGTGAGCGGGATCACGCCCGCCCATGCGGGCAGGGCGTAGTCCTCCTCGTCGTCCACCGGTCCGCCGCCGCGCAGCTTCGCGGAGGCCTCGTCGATCGGAAGCGCGAGCACCGCCGTGGCGCTGAGCTCGTTGTCGGTCGGCGCGCGCACGTCATCCCAGCGGCCCGGCACGATGTGCTCGACGACCGCGCGCAGCGCCGCGCGCTTCTCGTCGGGCTCCTCCACGATCCGCGCGCGCCCGATCAGCATCGCCGAGCGGTAGTTGGCCGAGTGGTGCATCGCCGAGCGCGCGAGCACCAGCCCGTCGATCAGCGACACCGTCAGGCACGCCGGCGCGCCCGCCGCGAGCGCTCGCAGCGTGCGGCTCGCGCTCGAGCCGTGGCAGTAGACGAGATCGCCGCTGCGCGCGTGCAGGGTCGGGATCACGAACGGCTGGCCGTCCTCGTCGACGATGCCCAGATGGGCGATCAGGGCCTCGTCGAGGATCGCGTCGATCGTGGCGCGGTCATAGCTGCCGCGTTCGCGCTTGCGCCGCAGCCGCACGCGATCGGAGGGGGGTGGGGCCGTCGCGGCTTGGCCTTCCTGCGGAGCGGGCATGTCGCCTCCCTTCTGATCTGTAATAGTACAGATTGATGACTGAGCTGACACAGTATCGAATCAAGGCTGGCAGCGCAGCCGACCTGGTGCGCGAGGTCGAGTTGGGCGTGGCGAGCGGGGCGCTCGTTCCAGGGCAGAGGCTGCCGTCGGTGCGCAGGCTCGCCGCGGAGCTGGGGCTCAGCCCGGTCACCGTCGCGGCCGGTCTCGCCGAGCTGCGCCGGCGCGGGGTCGTGCTGAGCGAGCCGCGCCGCGGCACGCGCATCGGCCCGGGAGCGCCGATCGGATCGCCCCGCGCGCCGCTGCCGGTGCCGCCCGGAGCGCGCGACCTCTCCCGCGGCAACCCCGACCCGACGCTGCTGCCCGACCTCGAAGCGGCGCTCCGCGGCTGCGAGCTGCCCGTGCGCCTCTACGGCGAGCGCCAGGCGCTGCCGGCGCTGCTGGAGCTCGCGCGCGAGCAGCTGCGCGCCGACGGCGTCCGCGGCGAGGACCTGTGCGTTCTCAGCGGTGCGATGGATGCGATCGAGCGGGTCCTGCAGGCGCACCTGCGCCCCGGCGATCGGGTCGCCGTCGAGAGCCCCGGCTACGCCGCGCTGTACGACCTGCTTCGCGCCCAGGGTCTCGCGCTCGAGCCGGTGGCGGTCGACGACCGCGGGATGCGCGCCGGCGATCTGCGCGCCGCGCTCTCTCGCGGCGTCGCCGCCGTGCTCATCACGCCCCGCGGGCAGAACCCCACGGGCGCGGCGCTCGACTCCGAGCGGGCGCGAGAGCTGCGCACGGCGCTCGCCGGGTTCCCGGATGTGCTGCTGATCGAGGACGACCACCTCGGCCCGGTCGCCGGCAGTCGCCTGCACACGCTGCTCGCCGAGGGGCCACGTCCCAGGTATTGGGCGGCCACCCGCTCGGTCGCCAAGGCGCTCGGGCCCGATCTGCGCCTCGCCGTGCTGGCGGGGGACGCGCACACGATCGCGCGCGTGCAGGGGCGCCAGCGGTGCGGGCCCGGCTGGGTCAGCCACATCCTGCAGGCGCTCGTGCTCGCGCTGTGGAGCGATCCCGCCGTGCACGAGCTGGTGGAGCGCGCGAGCGCCACCTATGCGCAGCGGCGCGAGCACCTGTTGGCGTGCCTGGCTCGCGAGGGCGTGCGCGCTCACGGGGCGTCCGGTCTGAACGTGTGGATCCCCGTCCCCGAAGAAGCGCGCACCGTGGGGGCGCTGATGCAGCGCGGCTGGGTGGTGGCGCCAGGAGCGGCCTACCGTCTGCCCGGCGCGGCGCCGGGCATCCGCGTCACCACCGCGACGCTCACCGAGGAGGAGGCCGCGCGCCTGGCGGGCGACGTGGCGGACGTGCTCGCCCCCACGCTTGTCAGCCGCAGCGGATAGCCGATGATCCCCGCAGTGTCCAGTCCGCCCGCAACCACGACCGCACCGGCCCGTCGCTGCGCCTACGCGGTCGTGCGCCGCGTCTTCGAGCGCGGCGCGTACGCCGATCACGCGTTCGCCGCCGAGGCGCAGGCTGCGTGCCTGGACGCGCGCGATCGCGCGCTCGCGATGCGCCTGGCCTACGGCGCCGTGCAGCGCCGAGGCACGCTCGACCACCTGATCGAGCGGCTCGCCGAGCGCCCCGTGGCAAAGCTGGACCCGCCGCTGCTGGCGGCGCTGCGCATGGGGCTGTACGAGCTGCTGTACCTGCGCGGCGCGCCCGATCGAGCCATCGTGGCCGATGCGGTCGAGCTCGCGAAGACGAACGGACGCTCCGGCCACGGCCTCGTCAACGCGGTGCTGCGCCGCGCCGGGCGCGAGGGGCCCGACGCGCTACTGGCGGGGCTCGATGACGAAACACCCCAGCGCGCCGCGATCAAGCACTCTCACCCCGAGTGGATCGCCCGCATGTGGTGGGACTCGCTCGGCCCCGAGCAGGCGCGCGCGCTGATGGCGACCGACAACGAGCCCTCGGAGGTGGCGCTGCGAGCGAACACGCTCGTGACCGACGCCGCGGCGCTCGCGCGCGAGCTGCCCGTGCGCACGCACGGCGACCCGGCGATCCCCGAGGCGCTGGTGCTCGAGGAGCCGTTCGACGCGCACGCCTCGCCGCTGTGGCCCCAGGGAGCCTTCCACGCGCAGTCGCGCGCGGCGATGCTCGTCGCCCGCGCGCTCGATCCGCAGCCGGGCGAGCGGGTGCTCGACCTGTGTGCCGCCCCCGGCGGCAAGACCACCCACCTCGCCGCGCTCATGCAGGGTCGCGGCGAGGTGCTCGCGGTCGAGCGCAACACGCGCCGCGCCGGCGCGCTCGTGCGCACGGCGCAGCGGCTGCACGCCGCCAACGTCCGCGTGGAGGTCGCCGACGCCGAGCTCGAGCGCCCCGAGGGGGCGGTGTATGACCGCGTGCTCGTCGATCCGCCGTGCTCGGGGCTCGGCACGCTGCAGGCGCGCGCCGACCTGCGCTGGCGCGTGACGCGCGAAGGGGTCGGCGAGATGGCGCGCGTGCAGGCGCGGATTCTCGCCGCGGGGGCCGCTGCCCTCCGTCCGGGGGGCGTGCTTGTCTACTCTACGTGCACGATCTCTCCGACTGAGAATGAGCGCCTGATCGCTGCCTTCCTGGACTCCCACTCCGAATTCGGCCTCGACGATCTGGCCGCCATGGCGGGCGCGTACGCAGCCGCCGACGCGCCCGGGATGCTGCAGACGCTCCCGCAGCGCGACGGCACCGCCGGCTTCTTCATCGCCCGCCTGCTAAAGAGCTGAGAGATGGGCGAGGAGCCGCACCCCGAAGGGCACAGGCAGACGCCGGCGAGGGCCGCGATCGACCTCGGGCCGCAGTGCCCGAACTGCGGCGAGCCGTGGCTGCGCCCGACGAACCTCCCCGGGCGCTACCGCTGCGTCTACTGCCTGCACCGCTTCGAGCTGACCTCCGTATGCCCCAACTGCGGCGAGCACTCCACGATCGTGCGGATGTCATCGACCGCGATCCTCAAGTGCAACAACTGCGGCGACTCGATGCTCCAGCCCGTATGAGCGACGCAGCGCGTGAGCTGCTGCGCGACGTGCGCGTCGCGCCTTCGATCCTGTCGGCCGACTTCGGGCGGCTGCGCGAGCAGGTGCGGGAAGTGCTCGACGCGGGCGCGCGGGTGATCCACGTCGACGTCATGGATGGTCACTTCGTGCCGCCGATCACCCTCGGTCCGCTGATCGTCGCGTCGCTGGCCGACGCGGTGCACGACGCCGGCGCGATGCTCGACGCGCATCTGATGATCGAGCGGCCCGAACGGCAGGTGAGCGAGTTCGTCAAGGCGGGCGCCGACTCGATCACGTTCCACGCCGAGGCCACGCCACACGTCGCCTACACGGCGAACCTGATCCGCGAGTCGGGGGCCGGCGTAGGCCTCGCGATCAACCCCGGGACGGCCGTGGGCGCGCTCGCGGAGGTCGCGCAGGCGATCGACATGGCGCTGTGCATGACCGTCAACCCCGGCTGGGGCGGGCAGCCGTTCATCGCCCACTCGCTGCAGAAGCTCCCGCGCGTGCGCGCGCTCGTCGGCGCCGGCGTCGCGGTCGAGGTCGACGGCGGCATCGAGCCGCTGACCGCGCCCGCCTGCCTGGAGGCCGGCGCGAACGTGTTCGTCGCCGGCTCGGCGATCTTCTCCGCGGCCGACCCCGCTGAGGCCTACCGCGCGATCGCCGGGTCCGTCGACGCCGCCGACCCCGCCGCCGGCTGAATCGCACCCAGCCCGCCCGCGCGCGAGCCGCGACGGTAGAGCACGGCGAGCATCAGCGCCAGCAGCGCCGTCGCGCCCGCGTAGCCGATCTCCGCGCGCAGCAGCTGTTCGCCGACCGGCGAGCTCAGCATCCACACGATGAAAACGGCCGCCGCGCACGCCCAGCAGCAGGCGGCCGCGCGAGCGCGATCGCGCGCGAGCGCGGCCTGGTTGAGCGCGCCGGAGGTCAGGTGCAGGCCCATGCCGACGCCGATCAGCGCCAGGCCGAAGCGGTTGTAGCTGAACACCTGCCCGAAGAACACGTGGCGCAGCGCGAACGGGCCGAGGACCAGCAGGCCGAGCGCCACCGCCGCCGCGAAGCCCGCGATCGCGAGGATCGTCACACGGATCGCGCGCGCGAACGCGTCGTGTCCCGCCGTCGCCTCCAGGCCCGTCAGATGCGGCAGCAGCGACGTCTGGATCGCCTGGAACAGCTGCAGCGGCGCGCGCGCGATCAGCAGCACGTTGAACACGATCCCCGCCAGCGCGCCGTTGTGCGAGGTCGCGTCGACCGTCAGCACCGCCGCGTTCAGCAGCGTCTGCTCGGAGAGCATGATGCTCGACACCGACACCGCGAAGCCGCCGCCGCGGCGCAGCGACAGCTCGTCGTGGGCGGCCGTCTCCTGGACGCCCTCGGTGCCCGGCCCCGCCAGCGCCGCGTCGGCCTCGTCGACCGTGATCAGCGTCCCGCCCGCCGGTGCCGCCGGCCCCGCGAGCGCATCGTCGAGCGCCGAGACAGCCCTGTCGGGCCCGCCGCGCCCGGACGCCCGCTCGGCTCTGCTGCGAGCGAACGCCGCCGGCACCACCACCAGCGACACGAACGGCGCGGCCGCGATCCCCAGCGCCACCGCCGTCTGCCCGCTGGCGATCCCCAGCGCGACCGCGATCGCGAAGCTGATGCGCGAGGTCGACTCCATCAGCACCAGACCGCCGAACAGCCCGAAGCGCTGATGCCCAGCCAGCCAGCCGCGCGCGAAGTAGCTCGCCGCGTACGCCAGCGTGCCGACCACCAGCACGTCGTACAGCGCGCCCTGGCGTTCGAAGACGTGGTCGACCAGCTCGCCGTGCAACGCCAGCGCGACCACCAGGAAGCTCAGCGCGAAGCCGGCCTGGATCAGCATCGGCACGCGCAGCGTGTGCTCCACGCTGCCGCGTGCGCGGCGTTCGGCGATCGTGCGCGAGAGCAGCTGTTCGATCGGCCGGTAGATCACCGAGATGATCACGAACATCACCGACCACAGGACGTCCAGCAGCTTCGCCGATTCTTCCCCGAGCACGTGGCTTGCGATCGAGAAGTAGGCGAACGTCAGCAGGCCCGTCGAGGCGATCCCGATCGACAGGATCCGCGCCCCGGCCCCGTACGAGCGCGCCTGCCGGGCGGGCGGGGCCCGGTCAATGCTAGAGGCGGACAAGCAGCATCGTCCACGGGAACGGCGAGCGCACCTCGACGACCTCGCCGTGGCGCGAGAGCAGCGCCACGAACGAGCGCCTGGACCAGTGGTTGACGTGGCCGGGGGTGTTGCCGAGCGCCGGCCAGTAGGCGCCGCGCGCCATGTTCAGCATCCGCCACAGCGGCTCCCGCGGCACCGACACGAGCAGGTGGCGCTGCGCGCAGCGCGCCATCTCGCCGAGCGTGTGCTCGGGGTCGGGCACGTGCTCGAGCACCTCGATCGCGCTCGCCATGTCGAACTCGTCCGTCGCGAACGGCAGGTTCGCGGCCGCCATGATCCGGTACTCGAGGTTGGGCGCCTGGCGCTCGGCCCAGCCCGCCTGGATCGACTCCTCCTCCAGGTCGATGCCCACCACCCGGCGCTCCTCGCCGAGCCGCCGCGCCCAGCGGTGCACCAGCACACCCTCGCCGCAGCCCACGTCCAGCACCGAGCTCGGCGCCGCCAGCTCGAACAGCTCGTCCAGGTCGCGCTCGAAGCCCGCCATCAGCCGGCGCACCAGCGGGTTGCTCGATCCGTACTTGTCGTAGGTGTTGCCGGTGACGACGCCGTCCTCGGAGACCGTCACGCCGCTCATAGGCGAATCGCCTCGCCGGGGCGCTCGGCCTCGGGCGCTTCCGGCGCCCGGATCCGCGGGCCAGCCGGCGGCATCTCCGTCGGCTGCTCGCCGGCTTCGTAGTGCGAGGGCTCCACGCCCAGCTGCAGCTCGATCCGCCGCACCCGCTCGAACGTGCGCTGCGTCATCACCCGCTGGGCCGCAAGCAGATCGCCGATCACGCCGAGCGCCCACAGCACGACCGCCGCGATGAACAGCACCGCGCCGAGGATCAGCGACTGCACGTGGCCCTTGCCGCTGCCTTCGGCGTAGGCGACGGCGAAACGGATCCACACGCCGAAGGCGGCCAGGCCGATCAGCAGCGACAGGCTCCAGAACACGCGCAGCGGCTCGTACTGGGCGTAGATGCGGAAGATCGAGACGGCGTTGCGGCGAACATACGCGCCCATCGACGGGAACAGGCGCGACTCGCGCGTCTTGGGGTTGGTGCGCACCGGGACGTGGTCGACGGCCACCAGCAGCTTGCCGGCCTGGATGATCGTCTCGAGTGTGTACGTGAACCTGGACACCACCATCATCTGGATGGCGGCCTCGCGGTTGTACGCGCGAAAGCCCGATGTCGTGTCCGGCACCGACGTCGAGGAGGCCTGGCGCACCACCCACGAGCCGAGCCGCTGCAGCGTCTTCTTCAGCGGCGAGAAGTGCTCGATCCGCACCACCTCGCGGTCGCCGATCACCATGTCCGCGCGCCCCTCGAGAATCGGGGCCACGAGCCGCGCCACGTCCGGTCCGTAGTACTGGTTGTCGGCGTCGGTGTTCACGATCACGTCCGCGCCGAGCTTCAGCGCCGTGTCGATCCCGGCCTGGAAGCCGGCGGCCAGGCCCTTGTTGTTGGTCAGGCGCACGAGGTGGTCGACGCCGTGCGCGCGGGCCACCGCGACCGTCTCGTCGGTCGAGCCGTCGTCGATCACCAGCCACTGCACCTCGTCGAAGCCCGCGAGCTCGCGCGGCAGGTCGGCGAGCGTCTGTGGCAGCTGCTCCGCCTCGTTGAAGCAGGGGATCTGGATGATGAGCTTCACGGCGATCAGGTTAGTGTCCCAAGTTGACGCCCGATGCAGAGCGCGACACTAACCCGGCGGACCCCGGGCACGATCAGCCTGGCTGGGCTGCGGGCGGTGCCCCCGGGGACGTGGGCGCGGATCGGCTTCGCGGCGATGTGCGCCGGCGCGCTGATCGGCTACCTCGCCTTCCCCACGTACCCGACCTACGACTCCTTCTACGCGCTGCTGTGGGGGCGCGACCTGCTGCACCTGCACCTGCCCGACTTCAGGGTCTACCGCGGTCCCACCGAGCATCCGCTGGCGATCGCCTTCGGCATGCTCTGCTCGATCTTCGGCCAGGGCGGCGCGCGGCTGATGGTGCTGGGCTCGATCGCCTCGTTCGTGGCCGCCGTCGCCGGCATGTACCGGCTGGGGCGCCTGTGCTTCGGCCCGGTCGTGGGGCTCGTCGCCGCGCTGCTGCTGCTCAGCCGCTTCTTCATCGAGAATCTCGCCGCGCAGGGCTACCTGGACATCACCTACCTGGCGCTGATCGTGTGGGCGGTGGTGCTCGAGGTCGAACGCCCCCGGCGCGGCGCGCCGGTCTTCCTGACGCTCGCCGCCGCCGGGCTGCTGCGCCCCGACGCGTGGGTGCTCAGCGGCGCCTACTGGCTGTGGTGCTCGTGGCCGGCGAAGGCCGAGCGCGCGCGGGGGCCCGCGCGCTCTGAGGCGCTCGCCAGGGCCCTGCGCCGCCTCGCGCTGGCGGCGATCGCGCCGGTCGTGTGGGTGGCGCTCGACGCGATCGTCACGGGCAATCCCCTCTACTCGCTGTCGGCGACCGCCGGCCTCGCGGCGGAACTCGAACGCACCCAGGGGTTCACGAGCGTCGTCGGCTCGCTGTGGACCTATGGCATCCGCATCGACAAGCTGGCGGTCCTGCTCGGTGGGTTCGTCGGGGTGCCGTTGGCGGTGTGGCTGGCGCCGCGGCGGGCGCTGGTGCCGCTCGCCACGCTGCTGCTGCTGATCGGCGTATATCTCGCCGAGGGCGCCGTCGGCGCCTCGGTGGTCGACCGCTACCTGCTGGGCGCCGCCACCGCGCTGCTGCCCTTCTGCGCGGTCACCGTCGGCGGCTGGGCGATGCTCGCGCCCGGCTCCTGGCTGCGGCGGGCGTGGATCGCCGGCGCCGTCGTGCTCGTCGCCTATGGCAGTCTCGCCGCGGCTGGCAGCCTCAGCCTCTCGAGCCTGCGCCTGACGCTCGCCGAGCACGAGGACTTCCACAAGGCGCTCGCGACCGCGCTCGAGAGCCCGCCGGTGAGGCAGCGGCTGCGGCGCTGCCCGCTGGTGTCGCTGCCCGACAACAAGCTGATCCCAGACGCGCGCTGGATCCTCGACAGCGTCGGGCAGAAGGACATCGTTGCCCGCAGCCAGGTGCGCGCGGACGTCGAGCAGGGCGACCACGCGCTGGAGGACCGCATCCGTGCGGGCAGCGTCGCGGTCTACCCGCTCGGCACCGCCGTGTTCGTCGACGCGATCGTCGACCCCGGCGACGACCCGCTCGACCAGGTGCCGTTGACGGGCTTCAAACGCATCTACACGAGCCAGTTCTACGCGGTGTATGCCAACTGCTGAGCCGCCGGGCGCCGCTGAGCCGCCGGGCGCCGCCGAGCCGCCGGCCCCGCCGGCTGAGGCGAGCGCCGGCCCCGACCGCGCGCGGCGATGGGCGTGGTCGGGGCTCGCGATGGTGCTCGGCGGCGGCCTCGCGCTGCGCCTGTGGGGGGTGGGGCAGGGGCTGCCCTACGCGTACAACGCCGACGAGGCCGACCACTTCGTGCCGCACGCGATCGAGATGTTCGCGAAGGGCACGCTCAACCCGCACTACTTCGCCAACCCGCCCGCGTTCACGTACGTGCTGCACTTCCTGTTCGCCGTCGCCTACGGGGGCGCCGCCGGCGCGGAGCACGCATTCGCGGTGCGCCCCGAGGCGGTCTACACGCTCGCGCGCGTCGCCGCCGCGTTGCTCGGCACGGCCGCGCTGTGGCTGCTGTACGCGACCGGCGCGCGGCTGTTCAGCCGCGCCGTCGGGCTGCTCGCGGCGGCGATCGAGGCGGTGGCGTTCCTGCCTGTCTTCTACGCCCATCTCGCGCTCAACGACGCGCCCACGCTCGCGCCCGCGACGCTTTCGCTGCTCGGCAGCGCCGGGGTGCTGAGGAAAGGGCGGGCGCGCGACTACCTGATCGCAGGCGTCGGGCTGGGGCTCGCGTGCGCCACCAAGTACACCGCCGGGATCGTGATCCTGCCGCTGGCCGCGGCCACCGTCGCTCGCTTCCTCGAGGCGCGCGCCGCGCGCGGGAAGTCGGGCGGTTCAGCGGACGCCAAGGGGCGCGGGGGCGCCCGCGCCGGCATGCGCGCGCTCGTCGGGATCGCGCTCGCGGGGATCACGGCGCTGGCGGCGTTCCTGCTTGCCAATCCTTATGCGCTGCTGGACTACCACAGCTTCCACGCAGAACTCGTGCACCAGTCGGCGCTGTCGGCCGAATCGCAGGGCAAGCTGGGCGCGCCGAGGGAAGGCGGGCTCGCGTACTACCTGTGGTCGTTCACGTGGGGGCTCGGCTGGGCGCCCGCGTTCGCGGCGCTCGGCGGCGCGCTCGCCGTGTGGCGCGACGAGCGGCGCCTGGGCTGGCTGCTCGTTCCCGCGGCGGTGCTGTTCGTCGCGTTCATGGGGCTGCAGGGCCGCTATTTCGGACGCTGGCTGATGCCGATCTTCCCGATCGCCTGCCTGCTGGGCGCGTTCTTCGTCGTGCGGCTCGCCCGCTGGGCGGCGCGGCCGCTGAGCGAGCCCGCGCCGCGGGCGGCGCTCACGGCGCTGCTGGTGGCGGCGCTGCTCGTGCAGGGGCTCGTCTACAGCGTGCACGCTGGGATCGCGCTCTCGCGCGCGGACACCCGCAACCTCACGCGCCAATGGATGCTCGCCCACATCCCCGCCGGCGCGAAGATCGTCGCCGAGCCCGTCGAGCCCGAGGAATGGGCGCGGGAAGTCATGGCAGGGACCGCGACGGCGCACAACCCCTACCGCTGGCGGCTGTATCCGGCGCTGTTCCCGCGCATCGACTCCAAGGGCTCGATCGCGACGGCATACATGCGCGAAGTCGGCCTCGAGAACTACGAGACGACGCTGTATCCGGCGCTGATTGACTTCTACGAGCGTGAAGGCTTCTGCTGGGTGATCACCGGCTCGACCGAGTCCGGGCGCGCGTTCGCCGATCCGCGCGCCGTGGCGCACGCGATCGCCTACTACCGCGCGCTGCAGCGACGCGGCAGGGTCGTCTATCGCGCCTCGCCATACGCCCGCGGCCAGGGGCCGGTGGCGTTCAACTTCGACTGGAGCTTCGACTACTACCCGCTCGCCTACGACCGGCCCGGCCCGCTGATGACGATCTACCGCCTGCGCGGAGGGCGCTGCCGCGCGGCATGAGCGGGCTCCAACCCGCATGGGGCATCTGGCTTGCGACTGCGCGGGGTTATCCTGGGGTTCACATGGCGAGCTGCACCGATACCGACAGGCTGCACCTGGCGCGCGCGATCGAGCTCGCGCACAACGGCGGCGGCGCGGTCAGGCCGAACCCGGTGGTAGGCGCGGTGGTGGCGCGCGACGGCGAGGTCCTGGGGGAGGGCTGGCACCGGGAATACGGCGCCGCGCACGCGGAGGTCAACGCGATCGAGGCGTGCGGGCTGGCGGATCTGAGCGGCGCGACGCTGTATGTGTCGCTGGAACCGTGCTGCCACGAGGGCAAGACGCCGCCGTGCACCGACGCGATCCTGCAGGCGGGGATCGGCCGCGTGGTCGTCGCCTCCGACGATCCCACCGAGAAGGCGTCCGGGCGCGGGCTGGGGATCCTGCGCGACGAGGGCGTCGAGGTGGTGATGGCCGACGGCGAGCTAGCGGCGAGCGCGCGGCTGCTCAACCAGGCCTTCCGCAAGCATGCCCGTGTGGGGCGCCCGTGGGTGCTGTTCAAGTCGGCGATGACGCTCGACGGCAAGGTCGCGACTCGCACCGGGGACTCGCAGTGGATCAGCGGCGAGGACAGCCGCCAGCTCGCGCACCGCTGGCGCGCGTCTGTCGATGCGGTCGTCGTCGGCATCGGCACAGCGCTCGCCGACGACCCGCAGCTCACCGCCAGGCCCGACGGCCTGCCAGCCGAGCCGGATGCGCAGCCGCGGCGCGTCGTGTTCGACTCGCTCGCGCGGCTGCCGCCGAGCTCCCAGCTGGTGGCCGCCGCCGCCGAGATCCCGCTGACGATCGTCGTCTCGCGCGCCGCCGCTCGCGCGGACACCGACGCGCTCGAAGCCGCGGGCGTGCAGGTGCTGGTGGCGACCGGCGAAAACGAGCCCGCGCGCGTGCGCTCGGCGCTCGACCAGCTCGGCGCGCTCGGTGTCGCCTCGGTGCTGCTCGAGGGCGGCCCGCACCTCGCGGGCGCGTTCCTCGACGCCGGCGAGATCGACGAACTGCGCCTGTTCCTCGCCCCGCTGCTGCTCGGCGGCAGCGCCGCGCGCGACCCGCTCGAGGGCGAAGGCGTCGAGCGCATCTCCGAGGCGCTGCGCGCGCTGACGTTCGACTGCGAGCGCGTCGGCGAGGACCTGCTCATATCGGCGCGCCTACGCGAGTGGTAATCGAGTTGACACGGTGTTCACGGGTCTGATCGCCGATCTCGGCAGCGTGGCGGCGCTCGAGCAGAACGGCGAGGGCGCGACGCTCGAGATCTCGAGCCGGCTGGCCGCCGAGCTGCGGGAGGGCGACTCGGTCGCCGTCAACGGCGTGTGCCTGACCGCGACCGGCGTCAACGGCGCCGGCTTCCGCGCGCAGGCGATCGCCGAGACCCTGCGGCGCTCGTCGTTGGGGCGTCTGCACGCGGGCGCGCGCGTGAACCTGGAGCTGGCGCTGCGCGCCGACGATCGCCTCGGCGGGCACATCGTCCAGGGCCACGTCGACGGGACCGCAACTGTCAGCGCGGTACGCGAGGAGGGCTTCTCGCGGGTGCTCACTTTCGCGGTCGAGCCGCCGCTCGCGCGCTATCTCGTGGAGAAGGGATCGGTGGCCGTCGACGGCGTCAGCTTGACTGTCAGCGGCCTGGGGGAGGACTCATTCTCGGTGTCGCTGATCCCCGAGACCCTGCAGCGGACGAACCTGGGGGAGATCGGCGAGGGCGCGATCGTCAACATCGAGGTGGACATCCTCGCCAAGCATGTGGAGCGGCTGATGCAGTCCTATCAGGAGGCACACGTATGAGCTCATCGCAGACAGCCACCCCGTTCGCGACCGTCGAGCGGGCGATCGAGGACATTCGCCAGGGCAAGATGGTCGTGGTGTGCGACGACGAGGATCGCGAGAACGAGGGCGATCTGACGATGGCGGCGCAGTTCGCGACGCCGGAGGCGATCAACTTCATGGCCAAGGAGGGGCGCGGGCTGATCTGCCTGTCGCTGACCGCCGAGCGCTGCGACGAGCTCGGACTGGACCTGATGGCCGCCAAGAACGAGTCGCCGTTCGAAACCCCGTTCACCGTCTCGGTGGAGGCGCGCGACGGCGTCACCACGGGCATCTCCGCGCACGACCGCGCGCACACGATCCAGGTGGCGATCGACCCCGCGAGCCGCCCGCGCGACCTCGTGCAGCCGGGCCACGTGTTCCCGCTGAAGAGCCGCAGCGGCGGCGTGCTCGAGCGGGCGGGCCAGACCGAGGCGGCGGTGGACCTCGCGCGCCTGGCCGGCCTGAACCCCGCGGGCGTGATCTGCGAGGTGATGAACGACGACGGCACGATGGCGCGCGTGCCAGAACTCGCCGAGTACTGCGCGCGCCACGAGCTGAGCATGATCACCGTCGCCGACCTGATCGCCTACCGCCGCCGCCACGACAAGCTCGTCGAACGGGTCGTCGCCACGCGGCTGCCGACGACCTTCGGCGACTTCGAAGCGGTCGGCTATCGCTCGCTGATCGACGACAAGCACCACGTGGCGCTCGTCAAGGGCGAGGTTGCCGGCGAGCCGGATGTGCTCGTGCGGGTGCACTCGGAGTGCCTCACCGGCGACGTGTTCCACTCGCTGCGCTGTGACTGCGGCGAGCAGCTGGAATCGGCGCTGTCGATGATCGAGCGCGAGGGCCGGGGGGTGCTGCTGTACCTCTCCCAGGAGGGGCGCGGGATCGGCCTGCTGAACAAGCTGCGCGCCTACCGGCTGCAGGAGGACGGGCTGGACACGGTCGAAGCCAACGAGCGCCTGGGGCTGCCGGCGGATCTGCGCGACTACGGCATCGGCGCGCAGATCCTCGTCGACCTCGGCCTGTCGTCGATCCGGATCCTCACCAACAACCCCAAGAAGATCAGGGGCCTGGAGGGCTACGGGCTGTCGGTCAGCGCGCAGATCCCGATCGAGCATGCGCCCAACGAGCACAACGAGGCGTACCTGCGCACGAAGGCGGAGCGCATGGGGCACACGCTGCACCACCAGGGCCTGAACCTCGACGCTGAGCTGCTGCGCGGCGCGCGCGAAGGAGTAGGTGGGGGCACCGGTGCCGGGGAGGGCCTCGGTGACAGCGACGGCGAGGGCGAAGGGCCGCTCGAGCGGTGACGTTCGCGATCGCGGTCGCGCGCTTCTACGAGGACCTCGCCGAGCGCCTGGTGGCGGGCGCGCGCGCGTGCTTCGCCGAGCACGATGTCGCGCGTGTCGAGGTGTTCGACGTTCCGGGCGCCTTCGAGCTGCCGCTGGCCGCCCGCTACGCGGCCGACAGCGGCGGTTTCGCCGGCGTGGCGTGCCTCGGGGCGGTGATCCGCGGCGAGACCGACCACTACGACTACGTGTGCGCGGAGGTGGCGCGCGGGGTGATGCGGGTGCAGCTGGACACGGGCGTCCCGTGCGCGTTCGGCGTGCTCACGTGCGCGACGATGGAGCAGGCGCTCGCGCGCGCGGGAGGCGGGCCGCCAGGCGGCACAGGCAAGCGCGACCAGGGCCGCCACGCCGCCGAGGCCGTGCTCAGGATGTCGGCGCTGCGGGCCGAGCTCGCCCTCCCTGCGGCAGGACAGGCGAGCGGCTAGACTGCGGCGGATGGCAAAGGTGTGTCACAGCTGCGGGAAGGGCCCGGCGTTCGGCCAGAGCCGCAGCCACTCGATGGTCGCGACCAAGCGGCGCTTCGATCCGAACCTGCAGAAGGTGCGGATCCTGGTTGGCAAGGCGCCGAAGCGGGTATATGTGTGCACGCGCTGCCTCAAAGCCGGCAAGGTCACGAAGGCCCTGTAGGGACGCTCTGAGCGTACGATCGCCGTCGCGGCCTGGCGAGCAGCCCGGTGAAGCTGATAGACCTGTCGTCGTGACGGATACCAATCTGGTCCGCTTCCGCGTGGCGGTTGCGGGTGCGCTCGCTCACCTGGAATCGCGCCGGCAGGAGGTCAACGACCTGAACGTGTTCCCGGTCGCCGACGGGGACACGGGCGACAACATGGCGCTGACGCTGCGCGCGGTGCTGGCCGAGCTCGACCGCCTGCAGGGCGCGGACGAGAATCGCACGATCGACGAGATCGGGCGCGAGGAGATCGTGCAGTCGGTCGCGCGCGCGGCGCTGCTGGGCGCGCGCGGCAACTCCGGCGTGATCCTCTCGCAGCTGATCCGCGGCGCGGCGGAGGAGCTGGTGTCGAGGCCCGGGCAGCTGATCGACGCGACGCTGGTGGGCGCGGCGCTGGCGAACGCGGCCGACCGCGCGTACTCGTCGGTGCGCGACCCCGCGGAGGGCACGATCCTGACGGTCGCGCGCGAGATGTCGCGCAGGATCGTCGCGGATCTCGCGCACGGCCCGGAGAGCCCGCGCTTCGGCCCGGCGACCGAGCCGCGGGAGCAGGACAGGGCAATCGCGGCGGCGCTGGAGAGCGCCGTGGAGGCGGGGCAGGAGTCGGTCAAGCGCGGGCCGGAGCTGCTCGCGGCGCTGCGCGAGGCGGGCGTGGTCGACGCGGGCGGCTACGGCTTGACGATCATCTTCGCCGGCGTGGTCGCGGCGCTGCGCGGCGAGGAGCCGCCGCCGCTGGATCACCATGCGCCCGCGCGCATCACCCATCCCGAGCACAGCTCGGGCACGTACCGCTTCTGCACGAACTTCGCGGTCACCGGCAGCGAGCTGAGCCCCGCGAGCTTCATCGCGCCGCTTGAAGCGCTCGGCGACTCGGTGCTGGTGGTGGGGGACGCGAGCACGCTGAAGGTGCACCTGCACACCGACCAGCCGGAGATGGCGACGGCGGTGTTCGCGGACGCCGGCGAGGTCTCGCGCCTGGACGTCGCCGACATGCGCGCGCAGGTGGCCGAACGCGAGGGCCGTCTTGGCGCCGGCGCGGCGGAGGACCCGGATGCTTCCGGCGCAATCGCACAGGCGCCCGGCGCGGACGTGCGCTGTGCGGCCGTGGCGGTCGTCAGCGGCGAGGGCCTGCGCCAGCTGTTCGAGGAGCTCGGCGTGCACACGATCGACGGCGGTCCCACGCTGAACCCGTCCACCTACGACCTGCTGGCGGGCATCCACGAGGTGCCGGCCGAGGAGGTCGTGCTGCTGACCAACAGCGCGAACGTGATCATGGCGGCCGAACACGCGGCGCGGCTGTCGGACAAGGACGTGCACGTCGCCCGCACCACCAGCCAGCAGGCGGGCCTCGCGGCCGCCGTCGCGCTCGCGCCCGAGCGCTCGGTCGAGGAGAACGCCCAGGCGCTGACGCACGCGCTCGAGCATCTGCGCACCGGCGCGGTTGCGCCCGCAGCCCGCGACGACGCCCAGGGGCGCTTCCGGCGCGGCGACGCGGTCGGCTTCGTGGAGGACGAGGTGCTCGCCTGGGGCGGGCCGCGCGAGACCCTCCAGGCGGTGCTGCACAAGCTCGCCGCTCCCGCCAACGGCGACGGCCCGCCCGAGCTGATCAGCGTGCTCGGCGGCGAGGACGCGCCGCTCGACCTCGAGGAGATCGAAGGGATGGTCAACGGCGGCGTCGAGCTCGAGCTGCGCCACGGCGGCCAGCCGGCGTACTGGTGGCTGCTCGCGGCGGAGTGATCTGTGCCGGCCGGCGCATGCGCCGGCCGGAGGGGCCGCACATGTGCGGCCCCTGGCAGGGCCGCATGCGGCCCTGACCCAAAGCGTCCATGATCGGGCCGGTTACGACCGCCGCGACGATCATCATGGGCGGGGGATGCCGGCGACCACGCCCGATACGCCGGAGGCGGCCACCCCGGAGCGCATTCGCCCGGTGGCGCATGCTTTCGCCTCCACGCGCGGCCTGACGCGGGAGGAGCTGACGGGGGCGCCGGTGCGCTGGCCGCGGCCAGCGCGGCTGGACGTGCCGCTCGAGCTGCCTGCCAAGAAGCTGGCGGCGGGCATGCGGACGCTGGGCCTGCAAACGGTCGGAGACCTGCTCGAGCACCTGCCGAGCGACAGCCGCGAGGCGCGCACGGTCGAGGCGCTGCGGGCGGGCGAAGCGGCGACGGTGGCGGTGGAGGTGCGCACGATCGCCGCGCGCCCGGTGCGCCGGCGGGGCATGCGCCCGCTGGTCGAGGCGAAGGTGTTCGACGCCACCGGCACGATGCGCGCGACGTTCTTCAACCAGCCGTGGCTGGTCGAGCGCTACCCACCCGGAACGCGGCTGCTGCTGCACGGCAAGGCCGACGCGCGCGGGGGCTTCAACGTCGCCCACCACGCGCTCGGCGGAGAGCCCGTCGGCGAGCTCGCGGCGGCTGCCGACGGGAGGGGCGCCGGCGAGGGGAGGGGCGCTGGCGAGGGCGACTCGGTCGCGCACTACCCGGCGGCGGAGGGCGTCACCTCGACGCAGATCCTTACGCTCGTGCACGCCAACAGGGACGCGCTGGGCGACATCGTCGAGGCGCTGTCCGCGGCGACGAGGGCCGGCGAGCGGCTGCCAGACCGTGCGAGCGCGCTCGCGGCGATGCACTTCCCGCGCCTGCCCGACGACCTCCAGGCGGGGCGCCGGCGCCTGGCGTTCGAGGAGCTGCTGCTGACGCAGCTGGTGTTCCTGCGCCGACGCGCCGCTCGCAGGGCGCGCACCGGCGCCGCGCCGCTCGCCGACCGCGACGCGCTCGGTGCGCGCTGGCTAAAGGACGGGCTGCCGTTCGCGCTCACCGGCGACCAGCGCACCGCGATCGCGGAGATCGCCGGCGACCTCGCGCGCCCCGCGCCGATGCAGCGCCTACTGATGGGCGAGGTGGGCAGCGGCAAGACGGTCGTCGCCCTGTACGCGATGCTGCAGGCCGTCGGGCACGGGCGCCAGGCGGCGTTGATGGCGCCCACCGAGACGCTCGCCGAGCAGCACTTCGCGACGATCCAGCGGCTGCTCGGCGGCGAGGTGGCCGGGGCTCTCATCAGTACCGCGCTGCTCACCGGCTCCACCCCCGCGCGCCGGCGCCGGGACATCCTCGCCAAGCTCTCCAGCGGCGAGCTGTCGCTGATCGTCGGCACCCACGCGCTGATCGAGCCCGACGTCGAGTTCGACGCGCTCGCGGTCGCCGTCATCGACGAGCAGCACCGCTTCGGGGTGCGCCAGCGCGCCGCGCTCGGCGAGCGCGACCCTGCGGATGCCCGCGAGCGCGGGCGGGCGGGACTCGGATACGCACCGCACACGCTGCACATGACCGCCACGCCGATTCCGCGCACGCTCGCGCTCGCGCGCTACGGCGACCTCGACACCAGCACCCTGCGCGAGCTGCCGCTGGGGCGCCAGCCGATCGAGACGCGGCTCGTCCGCGGCGACGGTGAGCGCGCACGCGCTTACGAGGAGCTGCGCGCCGAGCTCGCCGCCGGCCGCCAGGCATACGTCGTCTGCCCGCTGATCGACGAGGCCGAAGGGGATGGCGCGCCGGCGGCCGACCTCGGTCTGCGCGCCGCCAGCGCCGAGCTGCTGCGCCTGCGCGAGGGCGAGCTCGCCGGCTACGAGCTCGCGCTGCTGCACGGCGGCATGCGCCCGCGCGAGAAGCAGGAGGCGATGGCCGCGTTCGCCTCCGGCGCCGCCGACGTGCTCGTCGCGACGACTGTGATCGAGGTCGGGATCGACGTGCCCAACGCGACCGTCATGCTGATCGAGAACGCCGAGCGCTTCGGCATCTCGCAGCTGCACCAGCTGCGCGGGCGCGTCGGGCGCGGCGAGCACAGCGCGCGCTGCCTGCTGGTCGGCCCGCCGGGCGGCTCGGCGAGGCTGGCCGCGCTCGTGCGTCACGCCGACGGCTTCCGCCTGGCCGAGATCGACCTCGCGCTGCGCAAGGAGGGCGAGCTCGTCGGCACCCGCCAGTCCGGCATCGGGCAGTTCCGCATCGCCAGCCTGCCCGAGGACGCCGCGCTGCTCGAGCGCGCGCGTGCGCGCGCCGAGGCGATCCTCGCCGCCGACCCCGAGCTGCGGGAGCCCGAGCATGCGCTGCTCCGACTCGTGCTCGAGCGCCAGCTCGGCGGCGAGGCGCTGCAGCCGATACCCGCCTGACGTCGCTACGGTCCGTGGTATGCGCGTGATAGCCGGAAGCCTCGGCGGCAGGCGCCTGCGCGCGCCGGCGGGCAGGGGCACGCGGCCGACCTCCGACCGCGTCAGGGAGGCCGTGTTCGCGATGCTCGGCGACGTCGAGGGCGCGTGCGTGCTCGACCTGTTCGCGGGCACCGGCGCGCTCGGCATCGAGGCGCTCTCCAGGGGCGCGCCGCGGGCAGTGTTCGTGGAGCGCGACGCGGGCGCGGTGCGGGTCCTGAGCGGGAATCTCGAGGAGCTCGCCATCGCCCCGGAGACCGTCGAGGTGCGCCGCGCGGACGCGCTGCAGGCGCTCCACGCCGCAAGCGCTCGCCAAGAGACATACGATCTCGTCTTCATCGACCCCCCCTACGGGCGGGCGCGGCCAGCACCCTCGGCTTCGGGGTCCCCGACAGCCGACCGGTGGGGTCCAGAGCTGTCGGCGATCCTGCCGTCGCTGCTGAGCCCGGGCGCGCGCGTCGTCGTCGAGAGCGACCGGCGAGCGCCGCTCGAGCTCGCCATCGCGCTCGAGCGCCAGCGCCGCTACGGGGACACACTGATCACAATCCACCGCCACCAATGACCACCCCCAGGAAATCGATCGTCGTATGCCCCGGCTCTTATGACCCGATCACCAACGGGCATCTCGACGTGATCCGCCGCGCCGCCGCGCTCTACGACGAAGTCGTGGTGGCGGTCGTCAACCGCTCCGTGCGCAAGAGCGGCGCGCTGTTCGACATCACCGAACGCGTGGGCTTCGTCGAGCACGCGCTCGCCGACCTGGACTGCGTGCGCGTGGAGCCGTTCTCGACGCTCGTCGTCGACTTCGCCAGGAGCATCGGCGCGAAGGCGATCGTCAAGGGCCTGCGCGCGATCTCCGACTTCGAGTACGAGCTGGAGATGAACCAGCTCAACCGCCGCCAGGACCCGGAGATCGAGTCCGTTTACCTGATGGCCTCTCCGCAGTACAGTTTCCTGTCATCCAGCGGCGTCAAGGAGCTCGCCACGTTCGGAGGCAAGATCGACGATCTCGTCCCCGCGGAGGTGGCCCGGCGCTTGCAGGAAGAGCTGCGACGCTGACGAAATGGACGGGAGACACGATGTCGAGCCGTAGGCTATAGCGATGGATGTCCTGGTACTCATAGACAAGCTCGACGACCTGGTGCACAACGCCAAGTCGGTGCCGATGACCGACCAGGTGCGCGTCGACAAGGAGGAGATCTACGACATCCTCGACCAGATGCGCGCGACGATCCCCGAGGAGATCAAGCAGGCGCGCTGGATCGTCAAGGAGCGCCAGGAGATGCTCGCGGAGGCCAAGAAGGAGGCCGAGCGGATCATCAAGGACGCGCGCGAGCGCCAGGAGCAGCTGGTGGGCGAGGAGGAGGTCACCAAGCAGGCCGAGCGGGCCGCAGAGGACATCGTCGAGGACGCCCGCGCACGCGAGCGCGAGATCAGGCTCGGAGCCGAGGACTACGCGGACGAGATCCTGAACACGCTCGAGGTCAACCTCTCGAAGTTCATCGCCGCCGTCCAGCGCGGGCGCGAGCGCCTGCAGGGCAAGGACGAACCCGCTGAAGTCAGCTAGCGGCCGGCCGCGCGAGCGCGCGCGTAGAGCCTCTCTTTTGGGTACGGTCCACACGTGAACCCGCAGTCGGCCACGCGCATGGCCAGGCACAAGCTGCTCATCGCCAGGTCGCTCATCGACACCGGCATGTTCGAACCGCTGCGCCCGGACCGGGTGCTGCAGTCGCTGGTGGCGCTGCGCCGCTGGGGCGCGACGCCCGCCGGCGCCTACTCCGGCGCGGCGGCTCGCCATCCCGACCGACCGGCGCTGATCGACGAGCGCGGCGTGCTGAGCTTCGCCCAGGTGCACCGGCGCACCAACGCGCTCGCGCACGAGCTGCGCAAGGCCGGGATCGGCGAAGGCGACGGTGTCGCGATCATGTGCCGCAACCACCGCGGCTTCGTCGAGGCGACGGTCGCGTGCTCGAAGCTCGGCGCGGGTGCGCTGTACCTCAACACCGCTTTCGCCGGCCCGCAGATCACCGACGTGCTCGCGCGCGAGGACCCCGCGGCGGTCATCTACGACGACGAGTTCGGCGCGCTGGTGAGCGCCGGCGCGCAGGGCCGAATGCGGTTCGTCGCTTGGAGCGACCCGCGCTCCGCGTCCTCAGACGACGCGTCCGCGGACCCGGACGCGCAGACGCTCGAGCAGCTGATCGCGCGCGGCGACGAGTCCGAGCCGCAGCCGCCGGCGGAGAAAGGGCGGGTGGTGATCCTCACGTCGGGGACCACCGGCACGCCCAAGGGCGCCGCGCGCCCGCAGAGCGACTCGGTCGAGCCCGCCGCCGCGCTGTTCTCGAAGATCCCGCTGAAGGCGCGCGAGACGACGATGATCGCCGCGCCGATGTTCCACTCGTGGGGCTACGCCCACTTCCTGCTGAGCCTGCCGCTGCTGTCGAACCTCGTGCTGCGCAGGAAGTTCGATCCGGAGGAGACGCTGAAGGCGATCGCCTACCACCGCGCGAGCGCGCTGGTGGTGGTGCCGGTGATGCTGCAGCGGATCCTCGAGCTGCCGCAGGAGACGATCGCGCGCTACGACGTCAGCTGCCTGAAGGTGATCGCCGTCAGCGGCTCGGCGCTGCCGGGCGAGCTCGCCACACGCGTGATGGACACGTTCGGCGACGTGCTCTACAACCTCTACGGGTCGACCGAGGTCGCGTGGGCGACGATCGCCAACCCGGAGGATCTGCGCGTCGCGCCGGGGACCGCCGGGCGCCCGCCGCTGGGCACGATGGTGAAGCTGCTCGACGAGCACGGGCGCGAGGTGCCGCGCGGCGAGGTGGGGCGGATCTTCGTAGCCAACGAGTTCCAGTTCGAGGGCTACACCGACGGCGGCGGCAAGGAAATCGTCGGCGGGATGATGCGCACCGGCGACGTCGGGCGCCTGGACGCCGGCGGGCGGCTGTTCGTGGAGGGCCGCGACGACGAAATGATCGTCAGCGGCGGCGAGAACGTGTTCCCGCGGGAGGTCGAGGACCTGCTCGCCGACCATCCGGAGATCGAAGAGGTCGCCGTCGTCGGCGTCGAGGACGAGGAGTTCGGCCAGCGGCTGAAGGCGTTCGTCGTGCCGCACGACGGCACCGAGCTGACCGCGAAGGCGGTGCAGGACTACGTCAAGGAGAACCTCGCCCGCTTCAAGGTCCCCCGCGACGTCGTGTTCGTCGAAGAGCTGCCGCGCAACGCCACCGGCAAGATCCTCAAGCGGGAGCTGCGCACGCACTCCTGAGCGCTGCGGCGCCCCGCTAGCCTGGGGCCATGGCCCTGGAGACCCACGATTTCGACCTCGCGGGCCTGCGGCTGAGCCCCGGCGAGGGGCGGCGCCTGGAGCTGACGACGCCGATCGAGCCGCTGCTGCTGGGCAGCGAGCGCTACGCCGCGCAGCCGCGGCAGGTGCCCGTCGAGCTGAACATCTCGCGCATGAGCGGCGGCTACGCGCTGCGCCTGCGCTTCTCCGCGGAGGTGACCGGTCCGTGCATGCGCTGCCTGAAGCCCGCCAGCCCGCGCGTGGAGGTGGAGGCGCGCGAGGTCGACCGGCCGGGCGGCGGCGATGAGCTCGACAGCCCGTACGTGCACGATGAGACGCTTGACTTGGCGGCGTGGGCGCGCGACGCGTTCGCGCTGGCGCTGCCGGTGCAGATCCTCTGCCGCGAGGACTGCGCCGGGCTGTGCCCGGTGTGCGCCGTCGATCTCAACCAGGCTCCCGCGGATCATCATCACGAGGCGGCGCCCGATCCGCGCTGGGCGAAGCTGCGCGAGCTCGAGCTCGAGTGACCCTCGGGGCGCCGGCACCCCGGCGGGCGCGGACGGGCTGCTAGCCTTCTCACGCCGATGGCCGTCCCCAAGAAAAAGCAGTCGCACAGCCGCACCGCCAAGCGACGCGCGCAGCACAAGATCGGCGCGCCCGCGGTGAACGCGTGTCCGCAGTGCCACAGCCCGCGCCGTCCGCATCGGGTGTGCCCCGTGTGCGGCAGCTACGCGGGCCGCGAGATCGTGGCGCCGGTGGCGCACGATCACGACCACGATCACGACCACGACTAGCCGGCGGTGACGCCAGGGGCCTCGTCCTCTCGGCCGCCGTCGCTCCCGCGTGAGCGCCAGGAGCCGGTCGTCGCGGTCGACTGCAACGGCGCCGATCTCGGCCCGGCGGAGGTGGCCGCAGGCGCCGCGCTCGCCGCCGGCGAGGGTGCGCGCGTGCTCCTGTTCGGCCCCGCGGCGGAGCTCGGCGAGCCGCCGCCCGGCGTGGAGGTCATCGACGCGCCGGTCTCGATCGCGAAGGCCGAGGATCCGGTGATGGCCGCGCGCAGGACGCCCGAGGCCTCGATCGTGCAGGCCGCGCGGGCGGTCGCGGACGGCCGCGCGGAGGCGCTGGTGTGCGCGGGCGCCACCGGCGCGGCGCTCGCCGCCGGGACCTTCAACATCAAGCGCGCGTCGGGCATCTACCGCCCGGCGCTCGCGATCCCCGTGCCGGTTCCCGATCATCCGGTGACGCTGCTCGACGTCGGCGCCAACGCGCAGGCGCGTCAGGAGCACCTGGTGCAGTTCGCGTTCATGGGCGCCGCGCTCGCGCGGACGGTGCTCGGTGTGGCGATGCCGCGCGTGGGGCTGCTGTCCAACGGCGAGGAGGCCGCGCGCGGCAGCTCGCTCGTGCTCGAAGCGCACGCCGAGCTGCTAGAGCGCGCGGGCGCAGGATGCGATGCGTTCGAGTTCGTCGGCAACCTCGAGGGCGGCGACCTCGTCTCCGGCCGCGCGGACGTGATCGTCACCGACGGCTTCACCGGCAACATCGCGCTGAAGCTGATGGAGGGCGTCTCGCAGACGATGCTCCGCGCGATCCGCGACGCGGCGATGTCCTCCACGCGCGGAAAGCTCGGCGGCGCGCTGCTGCGCCCCGCGCTCGGCGGCCTGCGCCGGGAGCTCGATCCGGAAGCCAGCGGCGGCGCCTACCTGCTGGGCCTGCGCCGTCTGGGCGTCGTGCCGCACGGGCGCTTCACGCGCGCCGGCTTCGCGCAGGCGATCCTGCGCGCGCAGCGGGGAGCGCGCGAGGACATCGTCGCGCAGACGCACGCCGCGCTCGCGCAGGCGGGCGCGCTCAGGCGCTCCCCCGCGTCCGCCTCGGCCGCTAGCCTGCCGCAGGCGCAATGACCCGCGAGCAAGTCCTGACCCTGATTCGAACCCATCTCGCCGACGAGCTCGACGTCGATCCCGACGCGATCGGCGAGGGCACCCGCTTCAAGGAGGATCTGGAGGCCGACTCGCTCGACCTGTACACGCTCGTGCAGGAGCTCGAGGACACCTACGGCGTGCGCATGTCCGACGAGCAGGCCGCGCAGATCTTGACCGTGGGCGCCGCCGTGGACTTCGTGATCGCCCACAACGGGACCGCCGATGAGGAGCGTTGATGCTGCTGGGCGAGCTGCTGGACGAGCTGCCCGAGGAGCTCGCGCGTCAGGTGTTCACGCACGCGTCCTGGAGCGAGCGCAAGAGCGACTCCTACACGCGCCTCGCGTTCCTCGGCGACAGCGTGCTGGCGCTGGCGGTGACCGCGTACCTGTATCCGCGCCTGGAGGCGGACCGCTTCGGCGCGGGCAGGCTGACGAAGATCCGCGCGCAGGCGGTCTCCGGGGTGTCCTGCCGCGCCGTCGCCGAGCGGCTGGCGCTGCCCGAGCGGCTGCGGGCGGCGGCGCCGGCGGGCGTGCGCGAGAGCGCGGCCGCGCTGGTGGAGACCGAGCGCGTGCTCGCGTCCGTGATCGAGGCTGTGATCGGCGCCTGCTACCTGCATGCGGGCTACGAGCGCACGGCCGAGGCGGTCGTGGAGGCGTTCGCGCCGGAGATCGAGGGCGCGCTGGAGAATCCCGTGGACTTCAAGTCGGCGCTGCAGGAGCTGCTCGCCCGGCGCGGCGCGGAGGTCAGCTACGAGATCACCGGCGAGCAGGGGCCGCCGCACGAGCGAACGTATGCGGTCGTCGCGCGGGTCGACGGGCGCGAGCTCGGCAGCGGCAGCGGCAAGAGCAAGAAGCAGGCCGAGCAGGAGGCCGCGCGGATGGCCGTCGACCGCTTGGCGGCAGAGTCGTGAGCGCGCCATACTCGGGGGCATGCGCGTGCGGCTGAAGTCGCTGACGCTGAACGGCTTCAAGTCGTTCCCCGACCGCACCAGCCTGGACTTCGGCCCGGGGGTGAGCGTGGTGGTCGGGCCGAACGGCTCGGGCAAGTCGAACGTGACCGACGCGGTGCTGTGGGCGATGGGCGAGCAGTCGCCGCTGGCGGTGCGCGGGCAGTCGATGCAGGATGTGATCTTCGGCGGCGGCAAGGGCGTGCAGCCGCGCAGCGCCGCCGAGGTCGAGATCGTGCTGGACAACTCCGACGGCACCGTGGAGCTGCCGCTGAGCGAGATCTCGATCGTGCGGCGCCTGGACCGCAGCGGCGAGGGCTCCTACCGCCTCAACGGCGCCCGCTGCCGCCTGACGGACGTGATCGAGGTGCTCTCCGACACGGGCCTCGGCAAGGAGACGCACTCGGTCATCTCGCAGGGGCGCGTGGACGCGATCGTGACCTCCAAGCCGCGCGATCGGCGGCTGCTGATCGAGGAGGCGGCGGGACTGGGCAAGCACCGCAAGCGCCGCCGGCGCGCGCAGCTGAAGCTCGAGCGCACGCAGGAGAACCTCGACCGCGCGCTGGACGTCGAGCGCGAGGCGCGCAGCCGCCTGCGCCCGCTCAAGCGCCAGGCCGAAGCGGCGGAGCTGCACGAGCGCCTGGAGCGCCAGATCCTGCAGGCGCGCTGGGAGCTCGCGCGCGAGGACTGCCGCGCCCGCCGCCTGGAGCTGGAGGGCGCCGAGCAGCGCGTCGGGCGCGAGCGCGCGGCGCTCGCCGAGATCGAGCAGCGGCTGGCGCAGACGATCGAGCGCCGCGGCGTCGCCGAGCGCGCGCTGGCCGAGCGCGCCGAGCGACACGACGCGCTCTCGCGGCTGCTCTACGACGCGCGCTCCGCGCACGAGCGGCTGACCCTGCGCGGCGAGCAGGTCGGCTCCAGCGCGCAGGCGCTCGCCCGCAGGATCGAGCGCGTCGAGCTCGAGCTGCAGGGGCTCGCGCCCGCCGGCGAGCAGCCAGACGGGCCCGTGCCCGACGGCGAGGCATCCGAGGCCGCGCGCAGCGAGAGCCGCACGGCCGCGCTGGAAGCGCAGCTGCAGGAAATCCAGGCCAGCCGCGAGCAGGAGATCGAGCGCGAGATCGCCGAGCTGCAGAGCGAGCACCGGCGCCAGCTCGCGCTCGTCGAGCAGGCCGCGGTACAGGCGGCGGACGCGCGCGAGCAGCGCGATCGTGCGGACGCGCAGGCGCAGGACGCGCGCGAGCGGCTGACGGCGGCGGAGCAGTCCGTGCAGGACGCGCGGCGCGAGTCCGCGCGCGTCGGCGCCGAGCTCGCCGCCGCCAACCAGTTCCTGCGCGCGCACGCGGGTGTCGGCACGCAGCACGCCGACTCCCCGAAGGCGCTCAGCGAGGAGCTGCGCGTGGAGGACGGCTACGAGCTGGCGCTGGCGGCGGCGCTCGGCGGGCGCCTGGATGCGGCGCTCGTGAAGGACGTCTCCGGCGCCGAGTCGCTGCTGGACCGCGCCGGTCCCGACGGCGGCACGGCGCTGCTGGCGAACCTCGAGTCGGCCGGCCGGCCGGCCGCGAGCTCGCGCCCCGAGCCGGTCGCCGGCGCGCGCAGGCTGCTCGACCTGCTCAGCGGCCCGTCCGCGGTGCTCGAGCTGGCCGGGCGGCTGCTGGCGGACGCGTGGGTGGTCGAGCGCCTGGAGGACCTGCCGCAGGACTTCGCGGGAATCGCCGCCACGCGCAACGGGCGCGTGTGGTTTGCCGCGTGGGGCGAGGTGCGCCAGCTGGGAGAGGGAGGCAGCGAGCGCGTGCTGGCGCGCCGCAACGAACGCGACCGGCTGATCGCCGCCGCCGAGCGCGCCGCGCAGGCCGAGCACGGCGCCCGCGCCGCATGCGAGCAGGCGCTGACCGAGCTGCGAGCGGCCGACGAGACGCGCGTCGGCGCGGACGCCGCGCTGCGCGACGCCGAGCGAGCACAGGCCGAGGCGGCCGAGGCGCGCCGGCGGACGGAGTGGTTGATCGAGCAGCGCCGCGCGGCTCCCGCGCAGGGCGCGCTCGCGGTCAGGCAGGCGGAGCTCGAGGGCGAGCTCGCGGCCGAGCGCCGCCAGGGCGAGCGGCGCGAGCGCGAGCGGATCGAGCGGCTGGCGAGGATCGAGCGCCTGCGCTCCCAGCACGCCCTCGACACGGCTGCCGCGCCGCGAGCCGAGCGTCTCGCGGCGGTGCTGGCAAGCGTCGCGGTCGCGGTCCACGAGCGCGTGTCGCAGCTCGAGCAGGAGCTGGCGGCCGACCGCGAGGCTGGCGAGGAGCTCGCGAGCGCGCTGCGCGCGTGCGCCGCCGAGGAGGCGGAGATCCAGGCGGCCCTGCGCGCCGCCGGCGAGGCGGTCACGCACGCCGAGGTCGCCGCACAGCGCCTGCGCGACCAGGCGAGCGAGGCGGAAATGGAGCTCGCGAGCGTCGGCGAGCAGCTGGGGCTCGGCGAGGACGGCAGCGAGGAGACCGCCGAGCAGGAGCCACTGGCCGAGGAGGAGGCGCAGGCGCTGCAGGCGCGGGTGGCGCGGCTGACGCGCCGGCGCGAGCAGCTCGGCCCAGTCAACCCGCTGGCCCAGGAGGAGTACGCGGAGGCGCTCGCGCACGTCGAGGAGCTCGAGAGCCAGCGCGGCGATCTGGAGACGGCGCTGCGCGAGCTGCGCTCGGTGATCCGCGAAACCGACCGCCAGATCCAGGAGACGTTCGAGGAGACGTTCAGCGCGGCGGCGCGCAACTTCGAGCAGCTTGCCGGCGACGTGTTCCCCGGCGGCAGCGGGCGCCTGCGGCTGGTGCGCGACGAGTACCCTGACGGGCACAGGCAGGCGCCCAGGCCGGTGCTCGGCGGCCAGCCGCTGCCCGGCGGCGAGGCGGCCGACGAGGACGCGATCGAGGCCGCCGCGGAGGCGGAGAGCGAGGCCGAGCTCAGGGGCGCCGAGGAGGAGCAGCTCCCCGGCGTGGAGATCGAGATCACGCCCGCCGGCAAGTCGACCAAGCGCCTGACGCTGCTGTCCGGCGGCGAGAAGTCGATGACGGCGCTGGCGTTCCTGTTCGCGGTGTTCCTCGCGCGCCCCTGCCCCTTCTACATCCTCGACGAGGTCGAGGCGGCGCTCGACGACCTCAACCTCGACCGCTTCCTCACGCTGCTGCGCCGCTACTCCGACCGCGCGCAGTTCATCGTGATCACCCATCAGAAGCGCACGATGGAGGCCGCCGACTGGCTGTACGGCGTGTCGATGGGCCACAACGGCGTATCCAAGGTGCTCTCGCGGCGCCTGCCCTCCGAGGAGGCCCAGCCACCCGAGGTCGCCGAGGTCGCCTGAGGCGCACGCAGCCCGGCCGCGGATGCCGCTGCGGGACGCCCTCCCGCGGGCCGCCGGTCGGGGCCGCTGCTATCGTCGCGCGCCCCGTGGCCCGCGACTGGAGCGAACTGTTCATAACCGGTGAGGACGATCGCGCCGGCGGCGCCGTGGGTGCCGACGGCGCGCAGGACGCCGAAGGCGGCGGACGCGGGGCGCGTCAGCGGGGCGGGCTGCTTCGCCGCCTGCGCGAGAGCATGGCCAAGACGCGCCAGGCGCTCGGCTCGGAGATCCAGGCGACGCTGTTCGGGGTGCTCGACGAGCAGACGTGGGAACGCCTGGAGGAGGCGCTGATCATGGCGGACGTCGGCGCGAGCACGACCGCGTCGGTGGTGCAGACGCTCGAGCAGGAGGTCTCCGCGGGCGAGCTCGAGGGCGGCCAGGCGCTCAGCGAGCGGCTGATCGAGCTGCTGGCGGCGACTGCGAGGGTCGGCGACGGGCGGATCGACATCCGGCCCAGGCCGACGGTGATCATGGCGGTCGGCGTCAACGGCACCGGCAAGACGACGACGATCGGCAAGCTCGCGTGGCACCTGCGCGAGCAGCTGGGGCGCAGCGTGCTGCTGGCCGGCGCGGACACCTTCCGGGCGGCGGCGGGCGAGCAGCTCGAGGGCTGGGCCGAGCGGGCGGGCTGCGAGATCGTGACGGGGCCCGCGGGCTCGGACCCCGGCGCGGTGGCCTTCGACGCGATCGCGCAGGCGCGCGCGCGCGGCATCGACGTGGTGATCGTCGACACCGCCGGGCGGCTGCACACGCAGGATGACCTGATGGGAGAGCTCGCGAAGGTTCGGCGCGTGATCGCCAGGCAGCTGGAGGGCGCGCCGCACGAGACGCTGCTGACGCTCGACGCGACCACCGGTCAGAACGGGCTGCGCCAGGCGCGGCTGTTCGCCGAGACGGCGGACGTGAGCGGCGTCGTGCTGACCAAGCTCGACGGCACGGCGCGCGGGGGCATAGCGCTTGCGATCGCGCGCGAGCTCGGCCTGCCCGTGAAGCTGATCGGCGTCGGCGAGTCGGTGGAGGACCTGCGCCCGTTCGACCCGGAGGAGTTCGCACGCGCTCTGATCGCGCAGGAGTGATCCGGCTGTAACGGGCGCCGGGAGGGGTAATCTGACGGCATGTGGATTATGTGGGTGGTGGCCGCTTGCATCCTTGGGCTCGGCGAGATGCACACCGGCGGGCTGTACCTGCTTCCGTTCGCCACGGGCGCCGGACTGGCGGCGGTCGTCAGCGTGCTGGGCGTCGGCGCGCCGCTGGCTGTGATCGTGTTCGTGCTCGCCTCGGCGATCGTGTTCGGCGCGCTGCGCCCGGTCGCGCGGCGCCACCGGCGGCTGCCGCCGCCGATCAGAACGGGCGCCGCGGCGCTCGTCGGCCATCGCGCGATGGTGCTCGAGCGGATCGCCAACGACGAGGGCGTCGGCTGCGTGAAGATCGACAACGGCGAGGTTTGGACCGCGCGCAGCTACGACGAAGACGAGGTGATCAACGTCGGCGAGCGCGTCGAGGTCGTCGAGATCAGGGGCGCCACAGCGCTCGTAATGCATTGAAAGGAACCCCATGGCCGTGCTCATCGTCGTAATCGTCGTCGTGCTGTTTGCCCTGGTGGTGGCCGCGCGGACGATTCGCGTCATCCCGCAGGCGCGCGCGGGGGTGGTCGAGCGGCTCGGCCGCTACAGCCGCACGCTCGAGCCCGGCCTGACGATCGTCACGCCGTTCATCGATCGCGTGCGGCCGCTGGTGGATCTGCGCGAGCAGGTCGTCAACTTCTCGCCGCAGTCGGTGATCACCGAGGACAACGTGGTGGTGGGCATCGAGACGGTCCTGTACTTCACGATCACCGACCCCCGCTCGGCTACCTATGAGATCGCCAATCCGCTGCAGGCGATCGAGCAGCTGACGGTGACGACGCTGCGCAACGTGATCGGCGGCCTGACGCTCGAGGCGACGCTGACCTCGCGCGAGAACGTCAACGCGGAGCTGCGCACGGTGCTCGACGAGGCGACCGGCAAGTGGGGGATCAGGATCAACCGCGTCGAGATCAAGTCGGTGGACCCGCCGCCGGACATCAAGACGGCGATGGAGAAGCAGATGCGCGCCGAGCGCGACCGCCGCGCTGCGATCCTGACCGCGGAAGGCGAGAAGCAGTCGCAGATCCTCACCGCCGAGGGCGCCAAGCAGGCGGCGGTGCTGACCGCGGAGGGCGAGCGCCAGGCGGCGATCCTGCGCGCGGAGGGCGAAGCGAAGGCGATCGACACCGTCTTCAAAGCGATCCACGAGGGCAAACCAGATCGCGCGCTGCTCAGCTACGAATACCTGCAGATGCTCCCGCAGCTCGCCGAAGGCGACTCCAACAAGGTGTTCGTCGTGCCGTCCGAGTTCGCCGAGGCGTTCGGCGGCATCGGCGAGGCGCTGAAGGGTCGCGGGGATGGGGTTCCGCCCGCCCGCCCGCCGGCCCCGCCCGCGCGTGTGCGCCCGCCGGCGCCGCCTGCCGGCCACGAGGACTGACGCCGGCCGCGCGCCAGCTCGAGCGCCCATGTTCGACGCCCTCGCCGAGAAGCTCCAGGGAACGCTGGCCGACGTGCGCCAGCGCGGCACGCTGACCGAGCAGGACGTCGACGCGACGATGCGCGAGATCCGGCTCGCTTTGCTGGAGGCTGACGTCAACTTCAAGGTCGTCAGGCAGTTCACCGCCCACCTGAAGGAGCGCTGCCTGGGGGCGGACGTGATCGGGGGGCTGAACCCCGGACACCAGGTCGTGAAGATCGTCGCCGAGGAGCTGACCGCTTTGATGGGAGGCTCGCCCACCGGCGCGCCCGGCGAGGACGGCGACGGCAGCGTCGCGGGGGGGAGCCGCCCGCGCTCAGGTTCTCGCCGCGCCCGCCGACGGTGATCCTGATGGCGGGGCTGCAGGGCTCGGGCAAGACGACGGCAACGGCGAAGCTCGCGCGCTACCTGCGCGAGGAGCACTCCGCCTCGGTGGCGGTGGCCGCCTGCGACGTCTACCGCCCGGCGGCGGTCGAGCAGCTGGTGAAGGTGGGCGCGCAGGCGGGCGCCACTGTGTATTTCCGGGAGCCCACCCACCCGGACCAGGACCCGGTGGAGATCGCCGCGTGGGCGCTCGAGCGCGCGCGCGAGGACGGCAAGGACGTGCTGATCGTCGACACCAGCGGGCGCCTGCACGTGGACGAGCAGCTGATGGCCGAGCTGGTGCGGATTCGCGACGCGGTCAAACCCCAGAACGTGCTGCTGGTGGTCGACGCGATGACCGGCCAGGATGCGGTGCAGGTCGCGGAGAGCTTCGCCGAGGCGGTGCAGTTCGACGGCGTGGTCATGAGCAAGCTCGACGGCGACGCCCGCGGCGGCGCGGCGCTGTCGGTCAAGGCGGTGACCGGCAAGCCGATCCTATTCGCCTCCACCGGCGAGAAGCTCGAGCAGTTCGAACGCTTCCACCCCGACCGCATGGCGCAGCGGATCCTCGGCATGGGCGACGTCATGAGCCTGATCGAGAAGGCCGAGCGGCAGTTCGACGAAGGCGACGCGCTCGCGCTCGAGCGCAAGCTGCGCCGCAACGAGTTCGGGCTCGACGACTTTCTCGACCAGCTGAAGATGGTGCGCAAAATGGGGCCGCTGACGAGCATCCTCGGGATGATCCCCGGGCTCGCCGGCCATCAGCTGCAGAACATGAAGGTCGACGAACGGGAGTTCGACCGCATCCAGGCGATCATCCTGTCGATGACCCCCGAGGAGCGCCGCCGCCCGGAGCTGATCAAGGGCTCGCGCCGGCTGCGCATCGCGCGGGGCTCGGGCACGAACGTCCAGCAGGTCAACAGGCTGGTCAAGCAGTTCGGCCAGATGCGCAAGGTGATGCGCCAGGTCGGGCGCGGGAAGATGCCCGACTTCGGCGCGCTCATGCGCGGCGCGCGCTGACGCCGTCTGCGCGAGCTCTGCTCCTACTTGAGCTTGGCCGTGACGGTGGCCGGTTCGCTGCAGGTGCCGAGGCTCTTGATGGTCTGATCGACGGTGATCCTGCCGCTGAGCTCCTCGCCGCTGAAGCTGGCGCTGATGTGCAGGACGTCGGTCACCGAGCTGGTGAAGGTGCGGCTCGTGGAGCCGGCGAGCTTGCCGTCTTTGATCTCGAGCGTGCCGAAGTGGAACAGCGGCGCCACCTGGCCTGGTGCGCCATTGCAGCCTGCGTCGAACCCCGCCACGAGGTCCTCGACCTTGGTGCCGTGCGCGGCGACCTTGAAGCTGAGCGGCCAGCCGGGGCCCACCGACCCGGAGTAGGAGCCGTCCTTGACTCTTCCTGCGGCGATTGCGAGCACCGGTGCGCCGGCGAGCACGAGCAGGGCCAGGAACAGCGCTGGGAGTCTCACTGCCTTCATCATTCGTCGCCCGCAGCATAAAGCAGGCGCCGGTCCGTCCGTCCGCCCGCCGGCCCCGTGCCGGCCTCTGCCGAGCACACCGTCTAAGCTCTCTGGCGCGACCTCGATGACGTTGCTCAATGTCATCGTTCGGTATGCAGTTTGAGATCTCGTAAGGCAGCAGAGAGGAAAATGTGTCGGTAAGGCTGAGGCTCACCCGAGTGGGCGCCAAGAAGGACCCGATATGGCGTGTGGTCGTCGCCGACCAGCGCTCGCCGCGCGACGGTCGCGTGATCGAGACGATCGGCCACTACAACGCGCAGACGGACCCGTCGACGATCGTGATCAACGAGGAGCGCGCGCGCAGCTGGCTTGCACGGGGCGCGCAGCCGTCGAACACGGTGCGCAAGTTGCTCCGCATCCAGGGCATCGACACACCGACCGGCTAGGCGTTCGAAGGGCGGCGTCGAGATGGCCAGCGAGAACCCAAGGCGGCTGCTGGAGTACCTCGCCGAAGGCATGGTCGACGATCCCGAGTCGGTGGCGGTTGAGCAGTTCGAGGAGGACGACGGCACGATCGTGCTCGAGCTGTGCGTCGCGGCCGACGACTACGGCAGGGTGATCGGGCGCGGCGGGCGGACCGCGCACGCCCTGCGCACCGTCGTCAAAGCGGCGGCGGCGGGCGAGGGCAGCCACGTGCTCGTCGACATCGTCGATTGACGCAGCGGCCCGGCGATCTGAGCACGCGCGCGCGGACGGCGCCGGACGGCCTGCCGGCGGGCCGCGTGGGCAGGCCCCACGGGCTCGACGGCAGCTTCTACGTGACGCGGCCGCGTCCGAAGCTGCTGAGCGTCGACGTCACCGTCACCGTCGCGGGCATCACCGCACAAATCGTGCGGCGCGCCGGGACCGAGCAGCGCCCGATCTTGCGTCTCGAGGGCATCGAGGACCGCGTCGCGGCGGAGGCGCTGAGGGGGATGGAGCTCTTCATCGCCGGAGCCGACGCGCCCGCGCTCGGCGAGGACGAGTGGTGGGCGCACGAGCTCGAGGGCTGCGCGGTCGTCGATGGCGAGCAGCGGCTGGGGGTCGTCACGCGCCTGATCGAGCTGCCCTCGTGCGAGGCGCTCGAGGTGCACCCGGAGGATGGCGGCGCGACGGTGCTGGTGCCGATGGTCAAAGACGCGGTGCGCCGGGTGGAGCCGGCCCGCGGCCGGATCGAGGTCGACCTCGACTTCCTGGACCTCGCCGACCGGGGGCGCGCGCTGCCCGTGCGCGAAGGCGGGCACGAGGCGTCGCGGGAAGATCACGGGGAAGAGCACGGGGGAGACGCGGGCGCGTGAACATCGACGTGTTCACGCTGTTCCCGGAGTGGTTTGGCTGGTTCGCCTCCCAGCGCCACGTCGGCAACGCGCTGGCGGCGGGCTCGAGTCTGCAGTGCGTGAACCCGCGCGATCACACGCCGCTGAGCGGCGGCCAGGTCGACGACACGCCGTTCGGCGGCGGCGCCGGGATGGTCCTGCGCGTGGACGTGCTCGACAGCGCGCTGCGCGCGCAATACGGCATCGACCCCGTGCAGCTGCGCAACCGGCGGCGCGTGATCGCGCTGGCGCCCGGCGGGCGGCTGCTCGACGATCGGCTGGTGGACGAGCTCGCGGGCGAGCGGGAGCTGACGCTGCTGTGCGGCCGCTACGAGGGGTTCGACGAGCGCATCCTCGAGCACCTCGCCAGCGACGTCGTGTCGATCGGCCGCTATGTCCTCAGCGGCGGCGAGCTCGCCGCGATGGTCCTGTGCGACGCGGTGATGCGCAAGCTCCCCGGCGCTCTCGGGCACGAGCGCTCGGCGGCCGAGGAGTCCTTCAGCGCCGCGCTCGAGGGGAACCCCGAGTATCCGCACTACACGCGCCCGGCCGAGTATCGCGGCTGGCGCGTGCCCGACGTGCTGCTATCCGGCCACCACGAGCAGATCGAGCGCTGGCGGCGCGAGCGCAGCCGCGAACGGGGCGCTGCCTCGGGCGCTGAGCCCGAGCGCTGAGCCGCGCGCCGCCCGGTGCGGCGAACCTGGCCGCCCGTCCGCTACCATTGCACCTCGCGCCGACCGAGATGTGCGTCTCGGGGCGTCTTCCGTCTGTCAAGAGGCGGCCCTCCCTTCACTTATGAGCAGCGTCATCGCATCCATCGAGCGCGCGCAGTTGCGCCGCGTCCCCGACTTCGCGCCGGGCGACCGCGTCAAGGTCCACTTCCAGGTGATCGAGGGCGCCCGCAGCCGCGTGCAGGTGTTCGAGGGCGTGGTCATCAAGCGCCAGGGCCACGGCGCGCGCGAGACGTTCACGGTGCGCAAGCAGTCCTTCGGGGTCGGCGTTGAGCGCATGTTCCCGCTGCACTCGCCCAAGATCGAGCGGATCGAGCTGGCGGCGCGCGGTGACGTGCGGCGCGCGAAGCTCTACTACCTGCGCGATCGCGTCGGCAAGCGCGCGCGTGTGCGCGAGCGCCGTTACACGGGCCCCGAGCAGACGGTCGAGCCGGGCCTGCTGGTGGAGCCGGCGAGCGTCGAGCCCGACCAGGCCACCGACGCCGAGGGCATGACCGCGGAGGAGGCGGTCGCCGAGCGCGCGCAGGACGGCGGCGGGGCCGCCGAGGGGGGGAGTCAGGAACAGACGGATGCGACGGCTTCCGCATCGGCCGGCGACGGCGAGGACGCGCCGTCCACGCAGCCCGTCGCGGACGCCGCGCCGCCGGCCGAGGCTGACGCCGGCGATTCCGCCACGGCAGGCGCCACCGATCCCTCCTCCGACGCCGCGGACGCCGAGGAAGGCGTTGCCGCCGGCGATTCGACCGCGTGAGCACCGGCGCGAAGACCGCCAAGAAGCGCTCGAAATCGACGGTCGCCTCGATCGTCGAGCTGGTCGTGATCATCGCGGTCGCGCTCGGCCTGGCGCTCGGCATCCAGGCGTTCATCGTCAAGCCCTACCGCATCCCGAGCGGCTCGATGCTGCCGACGCTGCACATCAACCAGCGCGTGCTGGTCGACCGCATCGGCATGGACTTCGGCGAACCGCACGTCGGCGAGATCGCCGTGTTCCATCCCCCGGTGGGCGCCGAGCAGGAGGAGTGCGGCCCCTCGCCGCACGTGATCAGGCTCGGCGGCGCCGCGTGCTCGGAACCGGTGCCCAAACAGGAATCGAGCATCAACTTCATCAAGCGCATCGTGGCCGGGCCGGGCGATGAACTCTACGTCAAGGAAGGCCACGTCTATCGCAAGGCCGCTGGCAAGAGCACGTTCGTGCGCGAGCACGACTCCTACATCCGCGAATGCGGCGCGAGCCCAGAGTGCAACTTCCCGACACCCATCAAGATTCCCGCCGGTCACTGGTTCATGATGGGGGACAACCGTGGCGAATCCGACGACAGCAGGTTCTGGGGACCAGTCCCCACGGGATGGATCATCGGAGACGCATTCGCCACCTACTGGCCACCCGACCGCATCGGCACCCTCTAGCGAGGCGGGCGTGGACAGCCCCTCGCGGCCGAGCTCTGGCTCCTCGGCGCGCGCCAGGCGCCGCGCGCGCCGGGCGGGCAGCGGCAGGCGCCTGTTCGCATTCGACCGCCGTCTCGGCTACCGCCTGATCGCCGGCGCCGACGAGGCCGGGCGCGGCTGCCTCGCCGGGCCGCTGGTGGCGGCCGGCGTGCTGTTCGACTACGAGGCGCTGACCACGCGGGAGCTGCGCGCGCTGGGGGCGCTCAACGACTCCAAGCAGCACAGCGCCGAGGCGCGCGAGGAGCTCTATCCGCTGGTGATGCGCAGCGCCGCGCGGGTCGTGGTGGTGTCCCGCTGCGTACGCGGCATCGATGCGCGCGGACTGCACAAGACCAATCTGGCGGCGCTGCGCGACGCTGTGCGCGGCGTCACCGCTGGCGTCTCCGAGGAGGTGCTGTGCCTGCTGGACGGCTTCTCGGTGGCCGAGTTCGAGCGGCCGCAGCGCGCGATCGTCGACGGCGACGCGACGAGCGCCGCGATCGCGGCGGCGTCGATCGTCGCGAAGGTCACCCGCGACCGCTACATGCGCCTCGCCGACGCCCGCCACCCGGGGTGGAGCTTCGCCGAGCACGTCGGCTACTCCACGCCGTCGCATCGCGAGGCGATCCTCAGGCAGGGCGTCTCGCCGCTGCACAGGATGTCCTTCCAGTCGCTCGCCTACCAGCAGCTCGCGCTGTGAGCGCTCCGGCGTCACCTCGCCGGATGTGTGAGGGAGGGCCGGGGCGTTGACGGGCAGCTGGGAGCAACTGGCGCGAGCGGCGCACTCCGCGGGCCGTGCCTGTCTGCGACCGTTCGGCTACCTGGCGTTCGTGGTCGCGCTCGCGGCGCTGTCCTCGACGGCGAAGCTCCTCGGTGACGAGCACGAGCTGGGCTTCTTTGCGGGGCGCCTCAACCGCACGATCTGGCGCTATCCGGAGGTGACGCGGCGCAGCGTGCAGATGGCCTGGCTCGTGTGGATGCTGCTGTTCGGCATCGCCGTCAGCCCGGCTCGACCCGATCGCTAGCCGGTGGGACGAGGTCTTGCTCGCGGCGCTTGCCCTGTTTGTCGCCGCGCGGCGGGTCGGCGCTGGGCGCCAAGTCGAGCGTTGAGGTTCGCGAGCGCGCGCTCGAGTCCCACCTCGGCCGGGTCCAGCTCGCGCATGGCCGCAGCCAGCCGGTATTCGGCGAAGTGCTCAGGCGCGACCGCGCACGCCTGTGCGATCAGCTCCATCGCGCGCATCGACGGCTTGTCGTGCCCGCGCGCGAGCATATTGATGTGGGCGTGGGTCATCCCCCTGCCGTCGATCTGACGGGTGGCCTCCGCGAGGCTGCGATAGCTGAAGCCGCGCTCGTCCATCAGCGCGCGCAGCGCCTCTCCGAATGGCTTGTCGCTCGAGCGTTCGATCGCTTCGTCTGCCTGTGGATCCACGACATGCGCCGGGGCATACCACGCTCCCGAGGCCCGTCACCGCCAGCACTGCCGCACTGCCGCAAGCCCTGCTGGTAGGTTACTTACCTAACAGGTGATCGCCGAGCGCGGATGGCCGACCAGCCGGTCATCGCGCGCGTCAAACATACACGCTGGGGAGGCGCTGGATGGAGCTGACGGAGCTGCGGGTGGCAGTCGTCGACTCGCATGACCCCGAGGATGTGACGCTGGGATCGGGCTGGTCGAGCTCGCTGACGTCGGCGCTGTCGGAGGTGGTGGGGGAGGTGGTGCCCATCCATGCCGAGCTGCCCCGTCCTGCGCACCGTCTGCTGTATCTCGCGAGCATGGCCGCGCGGCTGCGCGTCACGGATCTGCGCGACGTCAGGAGCGGAGCGCACAGGGTGTCCAACTCGGCGCTGCTCGGGCGCTCGCTGACCGCGTCGCGCCGGCTCGCCGCGTGGAGCCGCCTGCGGCGGGCGGGAACGCTGAGCGGCGTCGTGCAGCGCGGCTGCGACATGCTGCTGCCCCGCTGGGCGCCGGTCGTGACGTTCGAGGACTCCACGCTGCTGCAGGCCGTGCGCTCCTACCCGTGGCCGCACCTGCAGGGGCTGCGCCAGGCCGAGCTCGACCGCTATGCGGCGCGCCAGCGGCGCATCTACCACGAGGTCCGCGCAGCGTGCGTGTCCTCCCACTGGGCCGCCGAGAGCGTGGTCGAGGACTACGGCGTGGATGCGGCCCGCGTGCACGTGGTCGGGCTGGGCAAGAACCACGAGCTCGGCGCCCTGCCGCGCGACTTCTCGACCCCGCGCTTCCTGTTCGTGGGGGTGGCCTGGGAGCGCAAGAACGGCCCGGCGGTCCTGCGCGCATTCGCACGCGTGCGCGAGCGCTGGCCACAGGCGCGGCTGGACGTCGTCGGCGGTCATCCGCGGCTGCAGGAGCCGGGCGTCACCGGGCACGGCTCGCTCTCGCTCGGCGACCCCGCCGCGCGCGAGCGGCTCGCCGCGCTGTATGCGAGCGCCACCGTTTTCGTGATGCCCTCCCTGCACGAGCCGACCGGCACCGTCTACGCGGAGGCGGTCCGGCGCCGGCATCGCTTCGATCGGCAGCACCAACGGCGGCGCCGCCACCGTGATCGGGGACGCAGGCCGCCTCGTCGACCCTCTGAGCCTCGAGGAGATCACCCACGCGATGCTGGAGCTGGCCGAGCCTGCGGTCGCCGCGCAGCTCGCGCAGATCGCGCAGGAGCGGGCACGCCTGTTCACCTGGCGCAAGGTCGCCGAACGGCTCGTGCGCGCGCTCGCGATTCCCGGCGTCGACCCGGCGGGTCTCGCCGAGCAGCTCTGAAAACAGCTCTCAGCGACGATCACCACGCCGCCTCCACGTGGTCCAGGCGCAGCAGCTCGCCCCGCTCGTCGACGATCACGCCCACCGCGTCGAAGCGGATCGTGCGGGCTGACGGGCGCTCGTGACGCTCGTCAGCGAGCCAGGCGCGCGCAAGCCGGCGCAGGCGCGCGCGCTGGCGCGGGCGCAGCCACGGCAGCGGCTCCTGGTCTGGGCGTATCGGCCGTCCGCCGAATCCCGCGCTTCGCGTCTTCACCTCGACAAATGCGAGTACACCTCCATCGAAGACGATCAGGTCGATCTCGCCGTGACGGGTGCGCACGTTGCGCGCGATCGTGTTGAAGCCAAGGCGGGTGAGATGCGCCGCGGCCAGGTCCTCGCCGAGGCGCCCGAGCGTGCGACGCGCGTCGGCGCCGCGCTGTGCGCCGCGTGGGCTGCTCGCGTCTCGGCCGATGCGCTGTGGAGTGGGCACGACCGGCACGCTATGCCCGCAAATGTGACCTGCGGGTGCGATCTGTGCCGATTCAGCGCGCCGGTTGTGTCAGGGGTGTGCCCTTGCCGCGCGAAGAGCGCAGGCCCGACTTCGGGAGGCGTGGGGGCGCCCAGGCGTGCCGGTCAAGCGCGCCTACGCGCCGACCGCGCTACGAGCGCGCGAGCTCTGCGCCGACGCGCGGCTGCGGGCCGAGCGGTCCTTCCACGCGCGGCGCTCGGAGCGCACGCGCTCGGCGCTCTCGGCGTCGCCGATCGCCCAGGCGAGCCGCTCGATCAGCTGCGCGGCGGAGTGCCCGCTGCTCAGATGGACCGAGTGCACATGCTCGTCGAGCAGCACGGCGGTCTGGTTCGCGGACTCGGAGGCGAGTGGGTCGGTTGTGACGATGATCCTGGGCATGGGGTCTCTCCTCTGTCTGGTTGTGGGCGGTGGCTGTGCGTGGTGCGCGGTGGCTGTGCACGGGCGCGCCCCCGGAAGGGCGGCGGGCGCGTCGGGAAGTTCGTCCGGGGAGGGCGTTCGCCCTCCCCGGACAGGAGGTATGAGACGAAACGTCAGGTACGTCGACATCGCCCGGTCACGCCCACCGGCGTCACTGCGACGCGGATCCGGAGCCTGGGGGCCATTGTGGGCGCCGGCGCGGCGAGCGTGCGATCGGACATTGTGCACAAAGTATATCGAAAATATTCAGAATATCAAGGGCCAGCTGTCGCGTAGCCTGCGTGCGATGAATGACGATCGGAGTGCCACCGACGAGCAGGCTACCCAGGGGGCGGCTGACCTAAACGCGGACGGCGTCCCGGCGCAGGGCTCGAGCCACGGAGGGCCGCGCTCGCTCGACGGCGTGAGCGCCTTCATGGGCCTGCGCTGGGAGGACGCGCAGACGGTTCGCATGCGCATCCGGCCGGAGCTGATCAACGGCGGCGGGCTGCTGTCGGGGGTGGCGACGTACGCGATGGTCGACTACTGCATGGGCTCGACGCTGTGGGTGCAGACGACCGAGGAGGAGCGCATCGCGACGATCTCGATCTCGATCAACTACATCCAGACGGCGACGGAGGGGGAGATCGTGTGCAGGACCCAGCTCGACCGCCGCAACCGGACGGTCGGGATCATGAAATCGGAGGTGCGCCACGAGGACGACCGGCTGCTGGTGACGGCCGTGGGGATCTACTCGATCCGCGTGCCGCGGGAGCTGCGCGCGTAGGCGTGCGGACCGCGGCCGCCGACGCACACGCCGGCCGGTGCCGTCCGCGGGCGCCGCGCGCGCGGTGGGCGCGATGACGCCGACCGTGCTGACGATCGCCGGCTCGGACTCCGGCGGCGGCGCCGGCATCCAGGCCGACCTGAAGGCGTTCGCGCGCTGTGGCGTGCACGGCACGTGCGCGATCACGGCGGTGACGGCGCAGAACACGGTCGGCGTCAGCGCCATCCACCACGTGCCGCCGGAGATCGTGCTCGCGCAGGTGCGCGCGGTGGCTGGCGACATCGGCGTGGACGCGGTCAAGGTGGGAATGCTCGGCACGGCCGAGGTGACGCTGGCGGTGGCGGCGGCGCTCGACGAGCTCCCGCCGGGCACGCCGGTGGTGGTCGACCCGGTGATGGTCGCCGAGTCGGGCGCGCGGCTGCTGGCGGCGGACGCCCAACGCGCGCTCGTGCGGGAGATCCTGCCGCGCGCGAGCGTGCTCACGCCGAACGTGCCGGAGGCGCGGGCGCTCGCCGGTGGCGCCGGGCGGGACGCAGACGCGGACGCGGACGCGGACGCCGATGCGGAGGCGCTGGCGAGGGCGGTGCTGGCGCTCGGGCCGCGCGCGGTGGTGCTCACGGGCGGGCATCGCGCGCGGGCGGTGGACCTGTTCGTGGACGGCGCGGGCGCGGCGGTGGAGATCGAGGGCGAGCGCCACCCCGGCGGCGCCGCGCACGGCTCGGGCTGCACCCATTCGTCGGTGCTCGCGGCGCAGCTGGCCCTCGGCCACTCGCCGCTGGAGGCCGCGCGCATCGCGCGGCGGATGGCGGGGGCGGCGGTGGCGGGCGGCCTGCGCGACGTGGGCGCGGGCGCGGGGCCGGTCGACGTGATCGGGCTGGCGCGCATGCGCGGCAGCTGAGCGCCGCGCGCGTGTCCCGAGCGTGCCCCTCGTCCTGCCGGCGATCGGCGCCCGCGCGTTTGACATAATCGGTGTCTGATGAAGCTGCTGCGCATGAAGCCCGGTCATGGGGAGATCGTTCTCGCGGAGGGTGACGTGGAGGTGCCGGAGCAGGAGCGGGAGCTGATCGAGGCGTTCCGGCGCGAGCTGGACGCGGGGATGTGGGCGGCGGTGCCGACGCAGGCGCCGGGCGGGCGCCGCGAGGCGGAGCTCGTGAAGAGCTTCGCGGAGGTGCCGCGGGACGCCGAGCGCGTGATCTTCTTCCCGCGCGCGGCGGGCGGCGCGGCCCCGGCGACGGGCGCGTCCGCGGCGAAGCGCTAGGACGACCGTGGCGCTCGCGCTGGGCACCGCGGCGGTCGTGCTGGTGGTGCTGCTGTGGGAGCTCGCGCGCCCGACGCTCAAACGCGGGTTCGCGCGGGGCGTCGAGCTGTGGGCGGCGTACCGGCGCGGCAGCTCGCCGGCGGGCTATGACCCGGGGCGCGAGCGTCGCGCGGAGCAGCGCGCGCGGGCGCTGCTGCGCTCGTGCGTGAGCGAGCTCGACTGGGCGATGTACAGCGACCTGGGGTTCCTGCGCGTGTGGGGCGGCCTGGGCGACGGCGGTCGCGGCGAGGGGTCGGCGTACGCGTACCTGATCTACCCGCACAAGCCGATCGTGGCGTACGTGCCGAAGACGGGCGAGCTGCTGAACGAGTACTGCGTGGCGTTCCCCGACCACTCGAAGCCCTACGGCAGCTCGCGGCTGCCGGACTCCGACGACGTGCTCGCGAAGTGGATGGCGCTGACCGCGGACGAGCGGCGGTTGGTGGGCGAGGCGAACATGCACCTGCCGGGGCGTCAGGTGGACCCGGACCGCGTGCGCCGCGATCTGGCGCGCCTGCGGCGCTGGGAGCTGGAGCGCGATAACGTGCGCGCCGCGTGAGCGCTCCGACTCCCACCGCCTTCGACGTCAAGCACCGCAGCCGGACCCTCACCGAGGGGCCGGAGCGGGCGGCCGCGCGCGCGTACCTGCACGGGATCGGCTACTCGGCGGAGGACCTGGCGAAGCCGATCGTGGGCGTGGCGCACTCGTGGATCGAGACGATGCCGTGCAACTTCAACAACCGCGTGCTGGCGGCGAAGGTCAAGGAGGGCATCCGCGCGGCCGGCGGCACGCCGATGGAGCTGAACACGATCGCGATCTCCGACGGGATCACGATGGGCACGTCGGGCATGCGCGCGTCGCTGGTCTCACGCGAGCTGATCGCCGACTCGATCGAGCTGGTCGCCTCCGCGCACCAGTTCGACGCGCTGGTGGCGATCTCCGGCTGCGACAAGACGATCCCGGGCACGGTGATGGCGCTCGCGCGCCTGAACATCCCGGGCGTGATGCTGTACGGCGGCTCGATCAGGCCGGGCCACTGGAAGGGCGCGGAGGTTACGATCCAGCAGGTGTTCGAGGCGGTGGGGGAGTTCGCGTCGGGCAAGATCACCGAGCAGGAGCTGCACGAGCTGGAGGAGGTCGCCTCGCCGGGCGCGGGCGCGTGCGGCGGGCAGTTCACGGCGAACACGATGGCGATGGCGTTCGAGGCGCTGGGGATCTCGCCGGCGGGCTCGTCGATGGTGCCGGCGGAGGACGGGCGCAAGCTGCGGGTGGCGGTCGAGGTGGGCGAACTGGCGATGGACGTGCTGCGCCGGGGGCAGCGCCCGAGCGACGTCATCACCAAGCCGGCGCTCGAGAACGCGATCGCGGCGGTGGCCACGAGCGGCGGCTCGACGAACGGCGTGCTGCACCTGCTGGCGGTGGCGCGCGAAATGGGCGTGCCGCTGGAGATCGACGAGTTCGAGGCGATCTCAGAGCGCACGCCGCTGCTGTGCGACCTGCAGCCGGGCGGGCGCTACGTGGCGACGGAGCTGTACGAGGCGGGCGGCGTGCCGCTGGTGCTCTCGCGCCTGCGGGAGGCGGGCATCCTCAACGCGGATGCGCGCACGGTCACCGGCAGGACGATCGGCGAGCACGCGGCCGAGGCGGTCGAGACGGACGGCCAGCCGGTGGTGCGGCCGCTGTCGGACCCGATCAAAGCGACGGGCGGCTTCGCGATCCTGCGCGGCAACGTGGCGCCGGACGGCTGCGTGGTGAAGCTGTCGGGGCACGAGCGGCGCAAACATTCGGGCCCGGCGCGCGTGTTCGACGGCGAGGAGGCGGCGATGGCGGCGGTGCTCGGCCACCAGATCCAGGCTGGCGACGTGGTGGTGATCCGCGGCGAGGGGCCGGCGGGCGGCCCGGGCATGCGCGAGATGCTGTCGGTGACGGCGGCGATCGTCGGCGAGGGGCTCGGCGAGCAGGTGGCGCTGATCACCGACGGGCGCTTCTCGGGCGCCACGCACGGCTTCATGGTGGCGCACGTGGCGCCGGAGGCGGTCCGCGGCGGCCCGATCGCAGCGCTGCGCGACGGCGATGAGCTGACGATCGACGCGGACACGCGCCGCCTGGACGTGGCGCTGTCCGACGGGGAGATCGCGGCGCGCGTGAGCGCGTACACCCAGCCGCCGCGTGCGGACGAGCACGTGGACGTGGCGATCCAGAAGTACGCGAAGCTGGTCGGCTCTGCCGCGGAAGGCGCGATCGCGCGCTAGCAAGCCGCTGGCACGGGGCGTGCCGGCGTTACTCCGCGAGGAAGTCTTCGAGCAGCGCGTTGAACGCGGCGGGGCGCTCGAGCATGGCCATGTGGCCGGTGTCCTCGAAGACGACCTTGTGGGAGTTGGGGATCAGCTCGGCGAACACGTCGGCGTCGTGCACAGGGATCAGGCGGTCGCGATCGCCCCAGACGATGAGCGTCGGGCAGGCGATCTCGGGCAGGCGCTCGCGGATGTCGTAGTCGAGCACGGCCTGCAGGCCCTGCAGGAAGCCGGGCTTGCCGGCGCCGCGCAGCTGCTCGGCGGCGAGCGCGGCGGGCAGGCGGCTGGGGTGGCGCACGACGACGTTCAGCAGCGCCTCGCGCACGCGCGCGCGGCGGGCGAGGGTGTCAGATTTGGCGGCGACCCACGCGCCGGCGCCGGCGAGCGCGGTCTCCAGCCGGCGGATGACGGGCACGGCGCGGGTGGAGCCGCGATGGCCGGTGGTGGAGATGCCGGCGGCGGAGATCAGCACGAGCCGCTCGACGCGCTGCGGGAAGGCGATGGCGAGCTCGGCGGCGATGAAGCCGCCCATCGAGTTGCCGACGACGGCGGCGGCGTCGATGCCGAGCTGGCCGAGCAGCCGGTCGAGCAGGCGCGCGTAGCCGGAGATGGTGATCCGCTGGGAGGGCATCGGCGAGTAGCCGAAGCCGGGCAGGTCGAGCGTGATGACGCGATGCCGGGCGGCGAGCACGGGGAGCTGCTCGAGCCAGTTGGACCAGCAGCCGGAGAGGCCGTGGACGAACACGAGCGGCTGGCTCGCGGCCCCATTGTTCGCGGTCCGCTCGGGAGTGAGCTCGATCGTGTTGACGGGCTGGCCGTCGACGATCACCCAGCGCTGATGCGCACGCCAGTCGACGTCGAGCCAGCGCGAGCGTCCGACGGGACCGTAAGGGGCTGCCTCGCTGGCGGGTGTGCGCGTCGCTTGGCTGGAGCGCGAACCGGTGCTCACCGTTTGACTGTACTCCAGACGGGTGCGCTGTCAGCGGCGGGCGAGGCAGGCGGAGGATGGTGGGCGGCGAAGTAGTGGTGGAGATGAGCGTTCGAGCGGGGCAGGAGCCGGAGGCGGGGGAGCGGGAAGGCGGGCGCGACGCGTGGGCGCAGGCGGGCGCGCTGCTGCAGGAGGATCTGCGCAGGCGCGACGCGGCGCCGCGCACGCGCCGCGCGTACGCGGTGGACGTGGAGCAGTTCGCGCTGTGGGCGACGACGCGCGGCCTCGAGCCGCGGCAGGTCGACGCGAAGGCGGTGCGCCGCTACGTCGCGCATCTCTCAGAACGCGCGCCGGCGGGCGCGGCGGCGGCGCCGAGCACCTCGGCGCGCAAGCTGGCGGCGCTGCGCGCGCTGTTCGCGAGCCAGCGCGAGCACGGGCTGATCGCGCAGAACCCGGCCGACCTGGTGTCGACCCCGCGCCGGGGCTCGCACCTGCCGCGCGTGCTGAGCGCGCGGGAGGCGGGCAGGCTGCTGGACGGCATCCCCGATGGCATCCCGGCGGGTCCGCTGGAGCTGCGCGACCGCGCGATGTTCGAGCTGGCGTACTCGTGCGGGCTGCGCGCGGAGGAGCTGGTGTCGCTGGGCTGCGCGGACGTGGACTACGACGGCGAGCAGCTGCGCGTGGAGGGCAAGGGGCGAAAGACGCGCTTCGTGCCGGTGGGCGAGCCGGCGATGGCGGCGGTGCGCGCGTACGTGGAGCGCGGGCGCGGCCAGCTGGCCGCGCCGGCGACACGGGCGGGGTCGGCGACGCGGGCGGGGCTGGCGCCCGATACGGCGGTGCGCGCGCTGAGCGCGCTGGACGCGCTGTTCCTGAGCAAGACGGGGCGGCCGCTGGGCACGGGCGACGTGCGGCGGCGGCTGCGGGCGTGGACCAAGCGCGTGGGCGTCGGCGAGGGCGCCTCGCCGCATGCGCTGCGTCACAGCTTCGCGACGCACCTGCTGGACGGCGGGGCGGACCTGCGCAGCATCCAGGAGCTGCTGGGCCATGCGAGCGTGTCGAGCACCCAGATTTATACTCGGGTAGAGTCCGCGAGGCTTAGAAGCGCGTATGCGCGCAGTCACCCGCGGGCATGAACAAAAGCCCGCCCGCCCTTCGGAGATGACCCTGGAGACGAACGTCAAACCGATCGAGCTGCGCGAACTGTGGCGGCGCTACAAGAGCGAAGGCGACAGCCGCGTTCGCGAGCGCCTGGTCGTGGCGTACTCGCCGCTGGTCAAGTACGTGGCCGGGCGCACGGCGGCGGGGCTGCCGCCGCACGTGGAGGAGGCCGACCTGATCTCCTACGGCCTGGTTGGCCTGATCTCGGCGATCGAGCGTTTCGACCTGTCCCGTGACATCAAGTTCGAGACGTACGCGATCATGCGTATCAAGGGCGCGATCATCGACGAGCTGCGCTCGCTGGACTGGGTGCCGCGCAGCGTGCGTGCGCGCGCACGCGAAGTGGAGCGCGCGAACGCGAAGCTCGAGCACACGCTGCAGCGCGCGCCCACCGACCAGGAGCTGGCTGGCGAGCTGGGCATCACGGTGGACGAACTGAACGACTCGCTGCTGGCGATCTCGCACTCGTCGATCGTGGCGCTGGACGAGCTGTGGAGCGTGTCGGACTCGAGCGGCGACCAGGTCTCGCTGATGGACACGATCGAGGACCCCGGCGCGCCGGACCCGGCGCGCGCGCTGGACGTGGGCGACCTGAAGGACAGGATCGCGGACTCGATCGCAAAGCTGCCCGAGCGCGAGAAGCTGGTGATCGCCCTCTACTACTACGAGAACCTGACCCTGCGCGAGATCGGCGAGGTGCTCGGCGTGACCGAGTCGCGCGTCTCGCAGATGCACACCAAGGCGGTGCTGCGCCTGCGCTCGAGGATGCAAGAGGAGTCCTTCGACGACTAGTCCCGCGACGACTGGTTCGTCGGATTGTGCGTTGTGGCGCACAATCAAAAGTCGATGCGCAAGCTGCTGGTGGAGAACGGGTGGCGCGAGGGCCGTGGCGGCAAGCACGCTGTGAAGATGACCAAGCCGGGGGAGCGTCCGATCACGCTGCCGATGCACAAGGGCCGCGACTACGGCAAGGCTTGGAAAGGGCGATACTCAGGCAGGCGGGCCTATCATGAAGCGCGGCATGGGAACTCAGATCGAGCTGGTCGCAGAGGTGCACCGGGAGGACGGTATGTACTGGGCGAGGGTACCCAGCCATCCTGGTCTGTTTGCGTCCGGTGAGACGATGGATGAGCTCATCGAGTCTCTGGGCGAAGCATGGGCGCTCTACACGAGTGACGATGACTCCGTGCCGCAGGCGGCGGTGACGCCGGCGACGCAGTCGCTCCGCGTCGTTGTCCCCGCTTGAGGCGACGAGCGACGGGTCGTCACCAGATCGTCGGTCCTCTTCGCGCGGCTACCACCTGACGCCTTGTTCGACCACCTCTTCGCCAACGTCCCCGTGCGCGATCGCGTGCAGGCAGGGGAGTGGTACGAGCGGCTGCTCGGGCGTCCGCCGGACCTCGTGCCGAACGAGCGCGAGGCCGCTTGGCGACTCACCGACACTGGCTGGATCGTCATCGAGGCCGACCCGCCGCGCGCAGGCACGGCGCTTCACACGGTGCTCGTCGCCGACCTCGACGCCCTGCTCGCCGAGATGGCGCAGCGGGACGTGCACGCAGGCCCGGTCGAGACGATCGGCCCGGGGGTCCGCCAGGCGATCGTCGCCGACCCCGACGGCAATCGGCTGAAAGTGGGCCAGCTGCCAGCCTCCGGGTCTAGCGTCGAGTCTCGCTAGGGCCTGAGCCGGTTTAGCGCATCCACCGCGATCGAGACAACCAGCGCGAGGAAGGTGAGCACGAGCGCAGTCGCGAGAGCGGCCGAGCGGTCGCCGACGAAGCCGATCAGCTCCAATCCGAGGGTGAGCGCAAGCCCGAAGGCCAGAACCTTCAGCAAACTCCATCCTGCGCGCTGCATGGAGACGATCGTACCGCGGCGCAGTCCTGTGTAGTTGACCACGGCGCATGCGCCGTGGTCAGGCAGGGTCGCATGCGACCCTGCCCGTGGCCGCACATGTGCGGCCACGCCGGTGGGCACATGTGCCCACCGGCACAGCTCCGAGAGCGCGCGTGCGCGATGCGGCCCTGACGAGTGTCGAACTGCACTGGCGCTGGCTCATACGCGGCGGTATGGTCCTTTCACACCGAGGAAGGAGATACCCATGCACCCCCCAGCGGACCGGATTCGCAACGTGGCCCTCGTCGGACATCGAGGGTCGGGGAAGACCTCGCTGCATGAGGCGCTCCTGTTCGAGGCGGGGAGCATCTCCAGGCTCGGCTCGGTGCCGGACCACAGCACGGTCTCTGACTCCGACCCGGACGAGCAGGCGCGGCAGATGTCGATCTCGACGACGCTCAGCACGCTCAGCTGGCAGGAGCGCAAGATCAACCTGCTCGACACGCCCGGGGAGCCGAGCTTCGTCGCGGACGCGCTGGGCGCGCTGCGCGTGTGCGAGTCGGCGGTGTTCGTGGTCAACGCGGTGATGGGCGTCGAGGTGAGCACCAGCCGCCTGTGGGCATGCGCGGCCGAGCAGGACATCGCGCGGATGCTGTTCGTGAACATGCTCGACCGCGAGCGCGCCGACTTCTACCGCACGCTCGAGCAGCTCAAGCGCGCGTTCGGCCCGCACGTGGTCGCCACCGAGATACCGATCGGCGCCGAGCACGAGGTCGAGGGCGTGATCGACCTCGTTGACATGAAGGCGTTTCGCGCACAGGCCACGCCCGAGCGCGGCGCCGCGGATGAGATCCCGATCCCCGCCGAGCTGCAGGAGCGGGCGGCGGAATATCGCGAGAAGCTGATGGACGAGGTGTGCGAAGTCTCCGACGCGCTGATGGAGCGCTACCTGGAGGGCGAGCAGATCTCCCACCAGGAGATCGTGGACGCCCTCAAGGAGGGCACCAACCACGGCAAGATCTTCCCCGTCGTCTGCGGTGTCGCCACGCGCAACCTCGGCACCACGCGCCTGCTCGACGCGATCGTCGAGGACCTGCCCTCGCCGGTCAAGCACGGCGCGCTGCAGGTGGGCGAGGCGGCGCTCAGCCCGAGCGAGAGCGAGCCGCTGTACGCGTACGTGTTCAAGACGCGCGCCGACCCGTTCGCCGGGCGCATCAACCTGCTGCGCGTCTACCAGGGCGTGATGCGCGCCGACAGCCACCTGCTCAACACTCGCGCCCACGTCAAGGAGCGCATCGGCCAGCTCGTCACCTTCACCGGCAAGGAGGTCGAGCACGTGCAGGAGTTCGGGCCGGGCGACATCGGCGCGGTCGCCAAGCTCAAGGAGACGCGCGCAGGCGACTGGCTGGCCGAGCGCGACGAGCCGATCGACATGCCGCGAGCGAAGCTGCCGGCGCCGGTGATGGCCTTCGCGGTGGAGCCCAAGAGCCGCGGCGACGAGGACAAGGTGCTCTCGTCGCTGCGCCGCCTGCAGGAGGAGGATCCGACGATCGACCTGCACCGCGACCAGCAGACCGGCGAGCAGATCGTCGCCGGGCTCTCGCAGGTGCACGTCGAAGTGATCGTCGACCGGCTGCGCTCGCGCTTCGGGGTCGAGGTCACGCTGAAGCCGCCGCGCGTCCCCTACCAGGAGACGATCCGCGCGAGCGCCACCGCCCACGGGCGCCACAAGAAGCAGTCGGGCGGGCGCGGGCAGTTCGGCGACTGCCACATCGAGATCATGCCGCTGGAGGACCCCGACAACGCGGAGGGCTTCGAGTTCGTCGACAACATCAAGGGCGGCGTCATCCCCAGCTCGTTCATTCCCGCCGTCGAGAAGGGCGTGCGCGAGGCGCTGGAGGCCGGCGTGGTCGCCGGCTACCCGGTGCAGGGCGTACGCGTGCGCCTGTTCGACGGCCAGTACCACTCGGTGGACTCCTCCGAGATCGCATTCAAGCTCGCCGGCTTCCAGGCGATGAAGCAGGCGCTCGAGCAGGCCGACCCGGTGCTGCTCGAGCCGATCATGCTCGTCACCCTGTCCGTCCCCGAGGACAGCGTCGGAGACGTGATCGGCGACCTCAACAGCCGCCGCGGGCGCCCGCAGGGGATGGAGCCGGTGGGCGCGATGACCGAGATCAAGGCCGAGGCGCCGATGGCGGAGATGCTCACCTACGCCCCCGACCTGCGCTCGATCACGCAGGGCCAGGGCGACTACACCCTCGAATTCCTCCGCTACGAGGAGCTGCCCGCGCACCTCGCGCAGAAGGTCGTCGAGCAGGCAGGCGAGGAGCGCGCCGCCGTCCACGCCTAGACGGCCGCTCGGCGCCGCGACGCTGCGTTCTTGGCCGGCCAGCTAGGCTGATGGGCCGATGGCAACGCGGACGATCGTCACATCACAGCCGGATGTCGCGTGCGACGTGTGCGCGCGGCGGCTGCTGCGCGGTGAGCAGCCGGATGTGTTCGTGGCCGCGGGGCGGCGGCGGATCGTGTGCGAGCTGTGCGCGCCGCGCGCCGCGCACGAGGGCTGGCTGCGCGAGACCGACAGCCAGCCGCTGAAGCTGGCGCCGATGCGCTCGCGGCGGGGACGCAGCCTGTTCGAGCGGCTACGCCAGGTCGCCAAGCCGCCGGGCGACGCCCGCGCCGGGCTCGGCACCGGGTCGCCGGGCGAGCGCGAGGATGGTCCCTACGACGTGCTCACCGACCCGGCGCTGGCTGATGCCGAGCCCGGGCTCGCAGGGCGCGCAGGGCGCGTGCGAGCGCAGCCGGTGGCGGCGGCGCCGTCATATGCGGAGACGGACGAGCCTCGATTCCCGCTCGCCGACGTCGGCGAGGTGGACGCCATCGTCGCAGCCCCGCTCGAGGCCGAGCCGCCGGCGCAGGCGCGGTCGGAGACACACATCGCGTATGAGCAGCCATCGGAGTACGTGCAGCAGGCGATCGCGGTGTTCAACGCGAGCGAGTTCCCGCGTCGCGTGGCGGGCGTCACGCGGTCCCTGGGCGCGCCGCTGGTGAGCGTGCGCTCGGCCGAACACCTCAGCAGCGTGGTGTCGATCGTGGTCGCGTGGGAGCTGTGCTGGTACCGCTACGAGGTCGATCTGAGCGAACCGGCGGCCGAGGCGCAGGTGATCGCCCAGGGCACCGAGCTCGGGGAGCTCGCGCGCGAGGACCGGATCGGCAACGCGGCCGCTGCGGAGTCGGGCACGCTGGCGCTGTAGGGGCGTGTGACGATTCGGTGCGAGGCGCTTGCGCATTCGCGCACGGGGAGTAACATCGCTGGCGATGATCTACTGCGTGGTACCCAGGCCGCTCGCCGATGAGCTGTACCCGAAGCTCGTCGAGCACTACAGCGGCGACGAGAACGTGACGGTGATCGTCGACCGGCGCAAGTTCGACCGCCGGGCGCGCTACGCCGCCGCCGGCGCAGCCGCCGCAGACGACGAGCAGCGGCGCGTCGTGCGCGACCGCCGCCGTGCGCGCGTGGCCGGCGACCTGCTGCCGCTCGCGCGCGCGTCCTAGAAGAGCCCGCCGGTTGCACTCGACGAAACGCCGCCACGGCGCGCGAATGTGCGTCCGAACGGCGCGGCTGGCGTCCCCGTCCCCGGCGACCTTCATAATCGCGCCGCGATGAAGCTGATCGTGCACGTCGACGGCGGCGCCCGCGGCAACCCCGGCCCGGCGGCCGCCGCCTGCGTGGTCACCTCGCCCGACGGCGCGCTCGTCGACGAGCGCGCCCAGTTGCTGGGCACCGTCACCAACAACGTCGCCGAGTACCGCGCGCTGCTGCTCGGCCTCGCCAGAGCGCGCGAGCTGGGCGCCGACGAGGTCGAGGTGATCGGCGACTCGGAGCTGATCGCCAAGCAGGTGCAGGGCCTCTACAAGGTCAAGCACCCGTCGATGCGGCCGCTTTACCTTGAGGCGATGGAGGCGCTGAGAGCCTTCGAGCGGTGGTCGATCAGAACGGTCCCGCGAGCCCAGAACGCGGAGGCGGACGCCCTCGTCAACGCAGCGCTGGACCAGGCCAAGGCCGCCAGCTGAGGGAGATTCGGGCCTCCAGGCGTCCCTCTGCTCGCGCTCACACGCGTCAGTGCGCCTGGGTACCGCGTCACAGGTTGCGGGCCTTCACGATGTAGTGGTTGTGGGCGTGGATAGCGAGGATGCCGATGAGGCGCTTCTGGTTGCCGGCAGGAGCGACGCGGAGGCGTTCGGGATCTTCTACGGACGCCGCGTGGACGCGGTGCTCGCCTTCTTCCTGCGGCGCACGGGCGACCGCGAGCTTGCCGCCGACCTGACGGCGGAGACGTTCGCCGCGGCGCTGTCCGCGCTGCCGCGCTACAGCCCGCAGCGGAGCTCGGCGCTCGCGTGGCTGTTCACGATCGCACACCACAAGCTGGTGGACTCGATCCGCCGCGGACAGGTCGAGGACCGGGCGCGCAGGCGGCTGGGCCTCGAGCCGCTGGTGTTCAGCGACGAGGACATCGAGCGCGTGGAGCAGCGAGCGGCGGCGGCGGACGGCGGCGCTGCGCTGCTGGAGCTCGAGCGGCTGTCGGCTGAGCAGCGCGGCGCGATCGAAGGGCGGGTGCTCCAAGGAACCGGATACGACGAGCTGGCCCGACGCATGCGGTGCTCGGAGTCGGTGGTCCGCAAGCGCGTGAGCCGCGGGCTCGCTGAGCTGCGCACGAGAATGAAGGAGGCCTGACGATGGACGCAATGGACAGGTTCGGGCAGGAGCTGGTGCTGGCCGGGCGGCGCCGACACGTCGGGCGCAGGCTGCTGCCGGCGCTGTTCGGCACACGCTTCGCGCGTACATCGCCGCGGCGCCGCGTATCCGCGCATGTGCGCGTCGCGCTTTTCGCGCTCGCGCTCGTGCTCGCCACCGCCGCGATCACGCTCGCGGCGACCGGAGTGATCCTCACGGGCTCGCCGGTCGGCACGGCGCGCGCTCCGATCGCCACCGCCGGCGAGGGCATCCCGGTTGCGGGCGGCGCGCGGCTGCTCCCCCTGCGAGCGGCCGACCCGGCGGGCGGCCTGCCGTGGGGAATGCGGATCATCCACACCACGCGCGGTCTCATCTGCGTGCAGATCGGCCGCGTCTATGACAACCAGCTCGGACAGCTCGGCGTCGACGGCGCGTTCCACGACGACGGGCGCTTCCACCCGCTGCCCACAGACGCGCTCCCGGGCGATCTCGCGGACGTGGCCGGATGGACGACCGGAAACTGCTCGAGTCCGGGAGCCATCTACTCGGGCGACAGCGTGGGGCTCGAGCTCAACGCGGCCACCAGCCCGCCCCAGGGCGCCGGCGTGCCCGCCGACCGCCGCGAGATCTCCTTCGGGCTGCTCGGAGTACACGCGGTGAGCATCGCCTACCGCGAAGGCTCGCAGACGCGCACCCAGCCGGTGCTTCCGGGCTTGGGCGCGTATCTGATCGTGCAGCGCTACACGAGCGGCAGGCCGCTGGGAAGCGTCAGCGAGACCGACGGCAGAGACGAACCGGGCAACTACAGCTCACCGGCCGGCCCCAACGGAGCGCTGACCGCGGTCACGTACAGCTACGCGGGACGAACGTGCGTCGACCGCGGCGACCTGCGCCTGGCCTCATGCGGACTCTCGGAAGTGCCGCCACCACGGCCGGCTGCGCTGCCCGTCGTGCACGAGCCGCTGCGCGCACACCTGCAGATCCACGACCACGTGATCACGAGCGCGCAGATCAGCTTCCACGCGCCCTACCCCGTCACGAACGCCGGCGAGGACTATTCGGTGAGCGCGCCCGTCTGCCGCCATGGCCTCACCGGAGAAAGCACTCAGGCCGACATCGCGCGCGGCGAGCTCGTGACCATACCCGTCGGGAGAGATCTCTCGCAGGCGTGCGGCGGCCGGTCGGTGAGGTTCACCGTCGAATACGTCCGCTTCCTGGGCGGCCTGCCACGACCCACGCCCCTCGGCAGCATCACCATCCACGAGCCGCCCGGCACGCACCCCATACCGCTGCCGAGGCGTCTCGTCGAACAGGAAAGGCGCTCCAACCCGACGCGCAGCCTGCACGCGACGATTCATCTCACGCTCCTGCCCCAGCCCCGCGCGGCGTGCGACGCCGCGTTCCTGCTCCACCCGTGCTACAAGGGCGAGGTCGCCTTCACGGCTCCCTACGCGGTCACCTCTGCGGCCGGCGGCTACTCCAGGGCCGCCGAATACTCCATCGAGGGGTTCGCCAAGTGCAAGGCCGGCGGCCGCCCCGAAACGAGCTGGGGCCTGGGACGCAAGGTCAGAGCGCACGAAGCAATCAGAACCACCTCGCTGGGGCTCTTCGTGCTCACGCCGTCCTGCGCATCGCGCGAGGGGTTCGAAGTCACCTACCTGAACCGTCAGGGCCCCTCGGCCGGCGCACCCCACGAATCGGTCATCGTCGGCACCGTCACCCTGGGCAAGGCGACGCTGCCCGACGGGCAGCGCCCGAAGCCGCCCACGAGGTGACGACGGCCGCGTGCTGGCTTCAGTCGATCAAGCTTTGATTTCGTTGTGAACCCGAGCCACCATCGGCTCGTTCATCTCGACGCCCGCCGCCGCGAGGATCGGCAGAAGTGTTACCCCGAATGCGTCGAATGCCTCCTGCGACTCCCAAACGTCAAAGACCCGGATCTCGCCGTCCGCCTCGAGGGCTACGTGGGAGATACGTCCGTCGGGCGCTCCTACACCCGCCTCCTCGAGCTGGACGAGCGTCGTGTCGTACCGCTCCTGCGTAAAGCCCTTGGCAGTGATGTAGAAGCCCAGCGCCATTCGATCCCCCTTCGCGCGGTCTGCGCGGTGGTTTGCCCAGCGATGCCGCGCACTGTACTCCACCGCCAACTGAACTGCCCGCGCCCTGCTCGAGAAATGGCCGCCCACGGCCGAGGTGGCGTTGCGCTCGCATTGTCTGGAAAGTGCTCAGACGCCGAGTGGTGGCCTGTGCCCTTCGTCGGCGCAGGCCATTGTCCGCCTTTCTGGCGGGCGGCCTATCCGAAGCCGACCGCTGATCCACTGAATATGCCCTTCTTGACTGCCTTCGCGGCTTTCTTGCCCACATTCTCGCCGCATGTCGCTCCGCCGGTGTAAGTCTCCGTAGCCGTTCCTGTGAATGTCAGCGGCGAGTAGGACCCAGCCGTCACTTCGCCCGAGAATGCGATGCCCGGCAGTTCAGTGAGCGGCATCGTAAGCGTCCCTGTTGAGGTTTTCGTCTTCGGCGTCCACTTGTATGTCGCGGCCGCGGTTGCCGGCTCGCCCGATGTGTTCAGCACCGGACACGCCGCCGGACCGGCTGTTTTCAGAGTCGCCGTGTATTTTGCTTCGGTGAACGGCTCGCCCTCGCAGCCCGTCAAGGTACCGCTGATCTTCATCGTCTGAATTGTCGGTGTATCGGTCAGGCCCGGTGAGAGGCTGACGGTACCGGTGCTGCCTGTGCATCCGCCACGGCCCCCGCCGCCCGATTCTCCGATCTCAGTGACCGTTTCCCCGGCGGAGTTTGCGACCCAGACATGTATCCCGTCCGATGACACGCCAATGGGTTCGTTGCCGACGTTGATTGTGTTGATGACGTTGCCGCTCGACGCTTCGATCTCGCTGACTGTACCTCCGCCCCGGTTGGTGACCCAGACATGTGTTCCGTCCGATGACACGCCTTCGGGTTCCATGCCGACGTTGATTGTGCGGATGACGGCGCCACTCGAGGCTTCGATCTCGCTCACGGTGCCTTCTCCCATGTTCGTAACCCAGACATGAGCTCCGTCCGATGACACGCCAACGGGTTCCTGGCCGACGTCGATCGTGCGGATGACGGCGCCACTCCAAGCTTCGATCTCGCTTACCGTGCCGCTTGATTCTTCGATCTTGCTCCCGGTGCCTTTTACGAGGTTCGTGACCCAGACATGGGTTCCGTCCGACGAAACGGCTTCGGGGAGCCTCCCGACGTTGATTGTGCGAATGACGTTGCCGCTCGAAGCTTCGATCTCGCTGACTGTACCTCCGCCCTTGTTCACGACCCAAGCGTCGACTCCATCCGACGACACGCCGAACGGGTCAATGCCTACGTTGATTGTGCGAATGACGTTGCCGTCCGAAGCTTCGATCTCGCTCACCGTACCCGGACCTTCTCCGTTGCCGGGGACCGTGATCCAGACATGAGTCCCATCGGAAGAAACGTCGCTCGGAAAACTGCCGACGTAGATTGTCTTGATGACGTTGCCGCTCGAAGCTTCGATCTCGCTGACTGTTTCTTCCCAGGAGTTGGTGACCCAGACGTGGGTTCCATCAGAGGACACACCGTCGGGAACATTGCCGACGTGGATCGTGCGGATGACGCCTGCTGCGGCCGCCGAGGACACAACGACGGCGGATGCCGCGACGGCTACCGCGGCGACCAGCACCCCAGTCAAACGGACTACCCCTCCTCGCGAGAAGCCATCAAGCCGTCTCATAGGTATCCCCTCCATCCATGTGAACACCCCGTGACTGGCTGCGAGCCGGACAGGGCCCCAAGAAAACACCGCGAAACGTATCAGAGCCCCATTATCAGGCCGGTGTCCCCGCCCCCTCGTTGGTCGGGGAAGATCACGATGTACCGTCCCGGTAGCACTTCTGCGACGCGCTGAGTCGCTGCCGATGGCTGTGACGCTAGCGCTCCGGCTCAGAAGGGACGCTGGGCCGACGACCGAGCGTGGCGAGCCGCAGTATCCGCCTCTGGGCCAAGCGGAGTGTCCACGTCGATCGGCGGCCGCGCGAAGCGCCCCGACGATCGCGGTGGACGCGGAGCGCTAGTGCAGCGGCTGCGCCGATTTGGCGATGGCCAGCATCTGCGAGTTGGAGAGTTCCTCCAGCAGCGTGTTCGTGAGCCAGTACAGGACGTCGCCGACGCGCCAGCCGACGTCGTGGATGTGGGAGCCGTCGTCGACGAACTCGTATGTGCGCCCGCCGATCACCTGCGTGCGCGCGTGGGCGAACAGCGGCGGGTTCAGCCAGTCGGTGCCCTCGAAGTCGTAGTAACCGCCGAGCGTCGCGTTCTCGGCAAACACCACGACGTAGGCGTGGTGGCGGATGTTCTGCTGGTTCTTGAGTGGGTAGGCGCGCACCTGCTGCTGTTCGGCCTGCCCCGTCTGCAGGGTCGGGTAGAGGACGGGGAAGGGCACTTCGAGCGCCCCTTTGACCATTTCGGCTTCGTCGGAGGAGGACGTCGGGTACAGGTTCAGCGCCGCCGGCGAGAAGCCCTTGCTGTGGTGGCTGCTGTGATGGGAGGAGTGCCCGCGGTGTGAAGGGGATGCTGGGAGCCGCAGTTCTTCGTGGCCGTCGAGGAACGCGTGGAGGGTTCGTTTCTCCAGTTCGGGGTCGGAGGTGACGTAGTCGCCGCCGGTGGGGCCGCCCGGCTGGTAGTCGACGTTGGTGCTCAGGAACTTCACCTGGCGCAGGGGCTTGGTCTGCGAGAAGGCGATCAGCTTGGACAGCAGCACCAGCTCGGCGGGGGTTGCGGGGAAGTTCGTCCTGATCGCGTGTCCCACCGTTTTTGCCACGTTGTCGATCTGGCCGAGCTCGTTGGCGGGATCGATCTGCTCGCGCAGGTCGCGCAGGAAGTCCTGCTGGCGGGCAACGCGCACGAAATCAGAGTCGGTGTGGCGGTAGCGCACGTAGTCGAGCGCGTTTTCGTAACAGAGCTTCTGGTAGCCCGGCTCCAGGTTGATCGCCGTATATTCTTCATTGCTTTCACCCTTCTCGTGAAGGTAGCGGTGGTCGACGTTCACGTAGGCGCAGCCGAGCGTGTCGACGACTTTGATGAAGCCGGCGAAGTTGACGTCGATGATCCCGTTGAGCTTGCCCGCGAGTTCGGGGAACACTTCGCGCACGATCGTTTCCGCAGAGAGCACGGTCGCCTCGTTGGGGCCGCCGATCTGGCTGCCGATCGTGTAGGCGGCGTTGATCTTTTCGCCCGCGTAGACCTGGCCCGCCGGGGTCCTGATGTCGACCATCAGGTCGCGCGGGATCGACAGCACCGAGGTCTGGCCCTGTTCGGGGTCGAAGCGCACGAGCAGGATCGTGTCGCTGTGCGGCGCCGCGTCTCGTTCTCCGGAGTTCTTCGAGCCCGAGCGCCGGTCAGAGCCCAGGATCAGGAACGTCTGCGGGCCGCCGCCGTATTCGGGCGTGATCAGGCCCTTGGGGGCGCTGATGTGGCTGAGCGACGGGAACACCTCGTCGGCGAGCGTCGTCAGCTTGTTCAAGGCCACGGTCGCCGTCGCGGCGCCGCTGAGCGCCATGATCAGCACTGCGGCGAGCAGGAAGCGCTTCCACATGCCCCACCACAGCGAGGGCGGGCGCTCGTCATCCATTGGATCCAAGGGTAGCGGGCCGATCGGAGCGCAAGCGCCGCATCTGCGGGTACGCTCGATCGGTGCTCAGCCCCCGCAACCGTGAGCTGTTGGGCCTCGTGCCCTCCGCGCTGCTCGTGACCGCGGGCTTCACCGCGATCTTCGTCCAGGAGCAGAGCAACAGCCCGGCGGCCTCGACGAACCTGACCCTCAACCACGCCTCCAGCGTGTCGCTCACCTACGGCGCGCTGTTCCTCGGGTTGTGCCTGGCCGCGCACCTGGTGATCCGCTTCGCGCTGCCGAATGCGGACCCCTACCTGTTCCCGCTGGTGGCGGTGCTGGCGAGCGTGGGCATCGTGATGGTCTACCGCATCGAACCGACGCTGGCTCGTCAGCAGGCGCAGTGGATGGTGCTCGGGCTGGTGCTGTTCGCGGCGACGATCCTCGCCCTGCGCCGCCGCGGCCTGGGCGTGCTCGAGCGCTACCGCTACACGATCGCCGCGGCCGGCATCGGCATGACCGTGCTGCCGCGACTTCCCGGGATCGGCGAGCAGGTCAACGGCGCATATCTCGACATCCACGTCGGCAGCGTGTCCTTCCAGCCGGCCGAGCTCGCGAAGGTCGCGATCGTTATCTTCCTCGCCAGCTACCTGCGCGACAACCGCCAGATCCTGGTGACCGCCGGCCGGCGCGTGCTCGGCCTGACGATCCCGCCGATGAAGCAGTTTGGGCCGCTGCTGATCGTCTGGGGCGCGGCGATGGCGACGCTGCTGCTCACCGATGAGCTGGGCACCTCGCTGATGTTCTACGGCGCGTTCCTCGCGCTGCTGTACGTCGCCACCGGGCGCTTCTCGTTTCCGCTGATCGGGATCGCGCTGTTCGCGCTCGGCGCCTGGTTCCTGACCGCCCACGTCAGCCACGTGCAGGCACGTGTGCTCGCCTGGGAACAGCCGTTCAACGAAACGCTCTACCACCGCGAAGTGGGTGGCAGCTACCAGCTGGCGCAGTCGCTGTTCGCGCAGGCCGACGGCGGCCTGCTCGGCACCGGCTTCGACCGCTCGCTTCTGCGCCTCGGAGCCCACGGGCACTCGATCCTGCCGGTGCCCGAAAGCGACATGATCTATGCGGTCATCGTCAACGAGCTCGGCCTGGCCGGCGCCGCGGCGCTGCTGGGGGTCTACCTGCTGTTCATCGCCCGCGGGCTGAAGACGGCGGTGCTGGCGCGCGACTCGTTCTCCAAGCTGCTCGCGACGGGGCTGTCGTTCGTGGTGGCGCTGCAGGTGTTCGTGATCGTCGGCGGCGTCACGCGCGTGATCCCACTCACCGGCGTGACGCTGCCGTTCGTCGCCTACGGGGGCTCCTCTGTGGTGATGAACTTCGTGCTGGTGGCGCTGCTGCTCGTCGTCTCAGACCGCGCGCGGCGCCCGTATGTCGCTCCCAAGCGCCGCTGACGGGCGCCGTTCGCCCGAAGGTGAGCCCGCGGCGCCGTCGAAGACACTGCGCAGATGTCGAGCTCGACCAAAACCGACGCCACGCCGCGCCTGTTGCTCGACCGGTCCGCCCCGGCGCGCGCGGGCGCCCGCGACGACGCCGACGCACGGGCGCTGAACGCGGGGCTCTGCTCGCCCGCGGGCCTGCACCGCAGCCCGTGGCTCGCGCGCCTGCGTCGCGCACTGGACGGCGGGCTATTCGTGCTGCACTTCCAGCCGATCGTCGCGCTGAGCGATCGCAGCGTGTCCCATCACGAGGCGCTGCTGCGCCTCGCCGACGAGCCCGACGGCCGCCTGGTCGCGCCCGGGCGCTTCCTGCCGGCGGCCGAGCGCTACGGGCTGATCCGCGACATCGACCGGATGGTGCTCGACGAGGTGCTCGCGCTGCTCGGCGCGGACGCCGGCCCGCCGCTGGGCGGCGCCGACGCGCAGGCGGCGGGCCCGCCCGCGCGGATCGCGGTGAACGTGTCCGCCGTGTCGGTCACCGACCCCGGCATGCTCGCCTATGTGGCGCGGCTCCTGGACAGCTACCGGGTCGACCCCTCGCGCCTGGTGATCGAGGTCACCGAGACCGCCGCGATCTCCGACATGGACGTCGCCAAGGCCTTCTGCGCCGGCGTGCTGGCGCTCGGCTGCGAGGTGGCGCTCGACGACTTCGGCGCCGGCTTCGGCTCCTTCCAGTACCTCAAGCACCTGCCCTTCAGCTACCTGAAGATCGACGGCGACTTCATCCGCCTGCTGCCCGTCTCGCGCACCGACCAGCTGCTCGTCAGGGCGCTCGCGGGCGTCGTTCGCGGGATGGGCAGGCGCACGATCGCCGAGTTCGTCGGCGATGAGATGACCATGAGCATGCTGCGCAGCTACGGCGTCGACTACGCCCAGGGGTTCGCAGTCGGACGCCCGCAGCCGGCGCTCGCCAGGGAGCTCTGAGCGGCCGCTACTTCGGCTGCGGAAACTGCCCGCGCATCGCGGCGTCCCACGCGCGGTCGCTCAGCAGCCGCCGCGTGGCGATCGAGAGCTTGGCCGACGGCGTGATCGTGATCCGCGTCGGCGCCCGCCGCCGCGTGATCGCGCGTTCGATCACCTTGGCGACGCGCTCGGGCCCGGCACCGAGGTGGCGCATGGGGCCGTCGTAGGCGCCGGCGGTGACGGCGCCCACGGTCGCGTTGAAGCGGGCATACGGGTCCTCGCCGGCGCCGTCGGCGTCCGATCCGCCGACGTCGGCCATGCTGGCGGTCGCCGCCTCGCCGAAGTCGGTCGTGATCAGCCCCGGCTCGAGCAGGATCACGTCGATGCCGAAGCCGCGCAGCTCGAAGCGCAGCGCGTCGGAGATCGCCTCGAGCGCGTGCTTGGTCGCGTGGTAGTGCCCGCCACCTGGGAACGTCAGGCGCCCGCCCATCGAGCCGAGATTGACGATCTTGCCCCAGCGCTGCGCGCGCATCTTCGGCAGCACCAGCTGCGTCAGGCGCACGAGCCCGAAGACGTTCGTCTCGAACTGCCTGCGCACGGCGTCCATCGGCACCGTCTCGATCGCGCCGCTCTGGCTGTAGCCGGCGTTGTTGATCAGCACCCCGACCGCGCCCTCGGCCTGCTCGACCGCGTCGACCGCCGCGCGCATCGACTCCTCGTCGGTGACGTCCAGCGCGAGCGTGCGGCAGCCGGCCTGGGCGAGCTCCGCGATCGACTCCGGGCGGCGCGCGCTCGCGTACACGCTCCAGCCGGCACCCGCCAGTCGCAGCGCGGTGGCCCGCCCGATCCCGGAGGAGCAGCCGGTGATCAGCACCGCCTTCGAGGGCTCGGCCATCGGCGCAGCATATGCCCTCGCCAGCCTCGCGGAGGAGACCCACGCGACCTCGACAGAGGCGAGCGCAGCGCGGCGGCTACGGGGGGAGGTACGCTCCCCTCCATGACCACTATCTCCGCAGACACACTCCCCGACGCGCTGGGCGCCCAGGCGCGCGAGTTCGTCTCCCAGCCCCATCGTCTTCTGATCGGCTCAGAGCGTCTGGGCGCCGCCGACGGGCGCACGTTCGCCACCTTCGATCCGGCCACCGGCTCCGAGATCGCGGAGGTCGCGCTCGCGGGTCTCGAGGATGTCTCGCGGGCGGTCGCGGCCGCGCGGACGGCCTTCGCGGACGGTCCGTGGTCCTCGATGCCGGCCGCCGGGCGCGAGCGCCTGATGCACGCACTCGCGGACGCGATCGAACAGCGCGCCGAGGAGATCGCGCAGATCGAGTCGCTCGACAACGGCAAGCCGGTCGGCCTCGCCCAGTACGTGGACGTCGCCGGAGCGGTCGGACACCTGCGCTACTTCGCCGGCTGGCCCACGAAGATCGAGGGCGGCTTGCTGCCGGTGAGCGCGCCGAACATGCACTGCTACACGCGCCGCGAGCCGGTCGGCGTGTGCGCGCAGATCATCCCGTGGAACTTTCCGCTGCTGATGGCCGCCTGGAAGCTCGGCCCGGCGCTCGCAGCCGGCTGCACGATCGTGCTCAAGCCCGCCGAGCAGACGCCGCTGTCGGCGCTGCGGATCGGCGAGCTCGCGCTCGAGGTCGGCTTCCCGCCGGGCGTGCTGAACGTGCTCACGGGCGACGGCAGCACCGGTGCCGCGCTCGTGGATCACCCCGACGTCGACAAGATCGCGTTCACCGGCTCGACCGAGGTCGGCCGCGAGATCGGCGCGAAGGCGGGCAGGGCGCTCAAGCGCGTGACGCTCGAGCTCGGCGGCAAGTCGCCGAACATCATCCTCCCCGACGCTGACATCGAAGCGGCGGTCAAGGGCTCCTTCCAGGCGATCTACTTCAACTCCGGGCAGGCGTGCAACGCCGGCTCGCGCCTGTTCGTTCCCGCGGAGCGCTTCGACGAGGTCATGACCGGACTCGCCGACGCCGCCAACGCGGCGCGGCTCGGTCCGGGCCTCCAGGCCGGCACGCAGCTCGGGCCGCTGGTGTCCGCCGAGCAGCACGAGCGCGTGCTCGGCTACATCGACTCCGGCCGCGAGGAGGGCGCCGAGCTGCTCGCCGGCGGCGAGGCGGCGCTGCCTGACAGCGGCGGCTACTTCGTGTCGCCGACCCTCTTCAGCACGACCTCCGATGAGCTGCGGATCGCGCGCGAGGAGATCTTCGGTCCGGTGCTCGTCGCGTCTCCGTATGACTCGCTCGAGGAAGTGGCCGCGCGCGCGAACGCGGGCGAGTACGGGCTGGCGGCCGGTGTGTGGACGCGCGATCTCTCGAGCGCTCACCGGCTCGCCGCGATGCTGCGCGCGGGCATGATCTACATCAACACCTGGGGCGTCGTCGACCCGTCCGCGCCGTTCGGCGGCTTCAAGGCCTCGGGCCTCGGCCGCGAGCACGGTCACGAGGGCCTCGACGCCTACCTGGAGACAAAGACCGTGTGGACGGCGTTGTGAGCTTCGCCGCTTCGTGAGCGTCGCCGTTCAGAGCGAGCGCGCGATCGCCGATGTCCGCTCGCAGCGGTGGGTGCCCGCGCTCGCCGCGCTTTGCGGGCTGCTGCTGGTGGCGGGCGCGGCGGAGATCGTCCTTGACGGCGCCGCCGGCATCTCGCCGCTGATCCCGAAATCGCCGCAGATCGCCGGCTGGCTGGAAGGTCTCGGCGAGCGCCTCGGCTACCGCGTGTTCCTGATCGCGCTGCTCGTCTCGACGGGCGCCTACGCGGGGCTGGTGGTGCTCTCCCGCCGAGCCGCGAGCGGCGTACGGGCGATCTCCAAACGTTGGGCGATCGCGCTGGTCGCGGCGCTGCACGTGATCGTGTTCGCCGGGCCGATCCTGCTGTCCACTGACGTCTTCAGCTACATCGCCTACGCGCGCATGGGCGTCGAGCACGGCCTGGACCCATACACGCACGGCCCGATCGCGATCGCCGGCGACGCCGTCTCCCAGTACGTCGGCCACGACTGGGAGCGCGTGGCCACCGCCTACGGGCCGCTGTACACGTTGCTCTCCTATCCGCTCGCGCTGCTCGGCGTGGTGGGCGCGCTGTGGGCGATGAAGCTCGAGGCGCTGCTCGCGAGCGCGGGCACGCTCGCGCTCGTGTGGCGCTGTGCGCGCGTGCGCGGCTTCGATCCGGTCGCGGCGATCCTCGTCGTTGGCGCCAACCCGCTGTATGTGATCTACGGGCTCGGCGGCGCGCACAACGACCTGCTGATGATGCTCGCGATGATGGCCGCCGTCAGCCTCACGGTCGCCGGCACGCCGTCCGCCCGCCGCGAAGCCGGCGCCGCCGCCTGGATCGTGGCCGGCGCGCTGATCAAGGCCACGGTGGCCGTGCTGCTCCCGTTCATGATCCTCGCCAAACGCCGCCTGGCGCCGATCCTCGGCACGCTGGCGGCGCTCGCGCTCGGCGCGATCGTCGGCTACGCGGCGTTCGGGATCCACGGCATCGACGTCGTCGCCGCGCTCAACCGCGACGCCGCGTTCGTCTCCACCGACAGCTTCGCCACCGAGATCGCCCACCTGTTCGGCAAGCCGGGGGTGTTCCCGATCGACCACGACCTGCTCAAGGCGGCGCTCGTGCTGATCCTCCTGCACCTGCTGTGGCGCACGTGGCGCGGGTATGACTGGGTCGCGGCCTCCGGGTGGGCGCTGCTCGCGATCTCCGTCACCAGCACGTGGCTGCTCGCCTGGTACATCCTGTGGCCGCTGCCGCTCGCCGCGGTCACCCGCGACCGCCGGCTGCTGGCCGCCACGCTCGCCGTGCAGGCGCTGTTCGTCGTCCACCAGATAACGCCGCTGCTGGCGCCGGTGCAATGAACGGGTCGCCCGCAAGCGAGGCGGTACGAGCGCCCGTCGAGCAGCGCTGGCAGCGCCTGCCGCCGTGGCTGCAACCCCGCGCGGTCGAGCGCAAGGGCGCCGGCAACCTGTGGCTGATCGAGACGACGCTGCTGGTGCTCGTCGGCGTGGTGCTGGCGACCGCGACGATCAACGACGTCGGGCGCGAGGTCGGCGTCAACCACCGCCTGATCGCCGACCTGAAGACGTGGCGCGGCTACACCGGCCACGACTACCGCAACATCTCGATCGACCAGGAAGCGCTGGGCGTGGACAGCGACCGCGAGGTGCTCTGCGGCAACACCAGCGCCGGCCCGCCGAAAGGCCGCACGCAGCTCTGCCTTGCGATCTGGGGGTCGGTGAATGACGGCAGGCGCGCGGTCCACGGCGGCTGGTACCTGCCGCCGGGCACCGAAGACGTGCCCGCGAGGCGATACGGCTGCTTCGGTCCGGCTGGGCGAGGACGATGTCCGGGATGAGCGCGACCGACCAGGCGGGGATCGCACCGATCCAAACGGCGCCAGCGACGCGCTCATCGCGAGCCGCCTCCGGGCTGCCCGCGTGGTGGCCGCTGGCGGCGCTGACGCTGCTGGCGGCCGCGCTGCGCCTGTCGACGCTCGACCTGCAGAGCTTCTGGTTCGACGAGGCGTACACGCCCGTGCACGTCCTGCACGCGAGCCTGTGGGCGACCCTGCGCGGAGTCTCCCGCACCGAGAACACGCCGCCGCTGTGGTACGTGATCGAGTGGGTGGACTCGCGCGTGCTGGGCACCGGCGAGGTCGCGCTGCGCCTGCCCTCGGCGCTCGCCGGGATCGCGGTCGTGCCGGTCGCGTGGGCGATCGGGCGCGAGCTCGCCGATCGCCGCGCGGCGATCGTGTGCGCGGCGCTCGCCACCTTCAACCCGCTGTTCGTGTGGTACTCGCAGGAGGCGCGCGCGTACGGGCTGTATGTGCTGATGGCGGCGCTGTCGATGCTGTGCTTCCTGCGCGCCGAGCGCGAGCCGACGCGCGGGCGCATGGCTGTGTTCGCGCTGGCCGGCGCGCTCGCGCTGCTGACCCACTACTTCGAGGTGTTCCTGCTGATCCCGATGGTGCTGTGGCTGTTGTGGCGGCCGCGCACGCGCCGGGCGGCGCTGCCGGCGATCGCCGCGATCGTGCTGGTGGGGGCGGCGCTGATACCGCTGATCCTCGCCCAGGGCGGGCAGAACACGCAGTGGATCGGCGAATGGGCGCTCTCACAACGCCTGGAAGCGATCCCCCAGTACTACCTGACGGGCTACTCGGGGCTGCCGCTCGGCCACAGCATCGAGCTGCTCGTCGCGCTGCCGATCCTCGCCGGCCTCGCGCTCGGGCTGTGGCGCATCAGCGACCCGCAGCCGGCCTCGCGCCGGCGCGAGCCCCGCGACGCGGGCGCGCTGCGCGGAGTGCTGCTGGCGCTGTCGATCGCCGCCTGCGGGGTGCTGATCCCGATCGTGATGATCGCCTTCGGGGCCGACTACCTGGCGCCGCGCAACCTGGTCGGAGCGATGATCCCGGTCACCGCGGTGATCGCGGTGGTGGCGGTCTGGCCGGGCACCGGCCGGGTCGGGGCCCTGCTGGCCGCGACGATGGCGCTGGGGTTCCTCGCGATCAGCGTCGACGTCGATCTGAGCCCGAGCCTGCAGCGCGGCAACTGGCGGGATCTCGCCAAGGCGCTGCGCGGCGGAGTGGGTGGGGCTCGAGAACGCGCGGTCACGACCGTCGAGCTGGGCTCGGCGCCGCTGGAGTACTACCTGCCGGGGCTGCACAAGCTCACGCCGCGCACCTCCGTGCTCGTGCGCGAGATCGACGAGACCGGCTACGAGCCGCTGCTCGCCTCCGCGGGCGAGCCGCCCGCGCCGGGTTTTCGCCTGGTGGCTCGTCTGGACGTGGACGGGCTGTTCGTCTACCGTTTCGTCTCGCCGATCGCGCGGGCGCTCAGCGAGGAGACACTGCGCAGGCACGTGATCTCACACGCCGGCCCCCCGGAAGTGCTCGTGCCGGCGGGCTCCCAGGTGTCATCGTGAGGGGTGCAGATGGGAGCGAATATGCGCAACTGTCTTTTGAGATCGAAAAGATTTAGGTTTCCGGCATGCCGCAGCTGAGTTTGGAGGCCCGCAGCGAGGCGAAGGTGGCGCTGGAGCTCGCCCGCGAGCACCTGCTGTCCCTGCAGGACGGCGAGGGCTGGTGGCGGGGGGAGCTGCAGACGAACGTCACAATGGACGCCGAGGACATGCTGCTGCGCGAGTTCCTCGGGATCCGCCGCGCCGAGGAGACAGAGCGCACGGCCGCATGGATCCGCTCCCAGCAGCGCGCCGACGGCACCTGGGCCAACTTTCACGGCGGCCCCGGCGAGCTGTCGACGACGATCGAGGCCTACTGGGCGCTGCGGCTGGCCGGCGATGACGCGCAGGCCGCGCACATGCGCATCGCGGCCGAGTTCATCCGCGGCCACGGCGGCATCGAGGGCGCGCGCGTGTTCACGCACGTATGGCTCGCGCTGTTCGGCCTGTGGTCGTGGGATGCGGTGCCGGCGCTCCCGCCCGAGGTCACGCTGCTGCCGCCGTGGGTGCCGCTGAACGTCTACGACTTCGCCTGCTGGGCGCGCCAGACGATCGTCGCGCTGTCGGTCGTCAAAGCCCACCGTCCGGTGCACGCGCTCCCTTTTGCGCTGGAGGAGCTGCGCGCCGGGGCGCCTGCACCGGCGCCGGCCGCCGCGTCTGCGCCCGTCCCGCAGCGCGCGGTCTCGCGCCGCGGCGTCTGGCTCGGGCGCCTGGACCGCCTGCTGCGCGCGTACGAGCGCCGGCCGTTCGCGCCGCTGCGCCGTGTCGCGCTCGCCCGCGCTGAGCGCTGGATCGTGCGCCGCCAGGAGGCGGACGGCTCGTGGGGCGGCATCCAGCCGCCGTGGGTGTACTCGCTGATGGCGCTGCATCTGTGCGGCTATCCGCTCGATCACCCGGTGCTCGAGCGCGGGCTTCGGGGGCTGGACGGCTTCATGGTCGAGGATCGCGACGACGCCCGCGGCGTCGGCGCGCCGGCCGGTGACAGCCGGCGCCTGGAAGCGTGCCAGTCGCCTGTGTGGGACACGGCGCTCGCGCTGGTCGCCCTCAGCGATGCGGGCGTGGCCGAGGACGATGCGGCGATGCTCGCCGCTGCGGGCTGGCTGCTCGGCGAGGAGGTCACCGAGCGCGGCGACTGGTCGGTGGCGCGGCCCTCCCTCGAGCCCGGCGGCTGGGCGTTCGAGTTCGCGAACGTCAACTACCCGGACGTCGACGACACCGTCGAGGTCGTGCTCGCGCTGGCGCGCTTCCAGGAGCGGGGGCCGCTGCGTGCGCGGGTCGACGGTGCGGTCGGTCGCGCGCTGCGCTGGGTCGATGGCATGCAGAGCTCCGACGGCGGCTGGGGCGCGTTCGACGCCGACAACACGCGCTCGCTCGTGCGCGAGCTCCCGTTCCTGGACTTCGGCGAGGTGATCGACGAGCCGAGCGCCGACGTCACCGCGCACACGGTCGAGCTGCTCGGCGTGCTCGGGCTCGGCCACACGCCAGCCGCGCGCGACGGGGTGCGCTGGCTGATCGAGCACCAGGAGGCCGACGGGTCGTGGTTCGGGCGCTGGGGCGTCAACCACGTGTACGGCACCGGCGCGGCGGTGCCCGGCCTGATCGCCGCCGGCGTCGACCGTTCGCACCCGTGTATCCGGCGGGCGGTCGCGTGGCTCGAGGGCCACCAGAACGAAGACGGGGGATGGGGCGAGGACCCGCGCTCATACGACGACCCCAAATGGGTCGGTCGCGGCCCGAGCACCGCCTCGCAGACGGCCTGGGCGCTGCTCGCGCTGCACGCCGCCGGCGAGCGCTCGCAGGCTCTGTGGCGCGGCGTCGCGTGGCTGGTGTCCACGCAGCGCGCCGACGGCGGCTGGGACGAGCCGCAGTACACCGGCACGGGCTTCCCGTCCGACTACTACATCAACTACCACCTCTACAGGCTGACGTTCCCGATCATGGCCCTCGGCCGCTGCCTGGCCATGGACGCTCCGAAGGACGCGGCGGGCGACGGCGCCGAGCGGCGGGAGTGATGCCGACAGCCGCCGCGCCGATCGACGCCCCCGCCGCGGAGGCGGTGATGGCGCGGGCCGCGACGGAGAACTTCCCGGTCGCCAGCCGCGTGCTGCCGCGGCACGTGCGCGCCCATCTGCTCGCGGTGTACGGCTTCGCGCGGCTCGTCGACGAACTGGGCGACTCCGATGAGACCGAGACGGGCGCGGCGGGCGCGGCGGGGGGACCCCAGGAAAGGCTCGTCGCGCTGGACTGGCTCGAGCGGGGGCTCGACCGGGTGTTCAGCGGCCAGACCGCTTCCTCCCCGTCATCGTCCCCGGCAGCGTCCCCGGAGGGGAAGGGGGAGGGGGAGGGAGAGCACCCACTGCTGGTGCGCCTGGCGGTCACCGTGCGCGAGTGCGGCCTCGCGCGCGAGCCGTTCGCGCGCCTGATCGAGGCCAACCGCGTCGACCAGCGCGTCTCGCGCTATGAGACCTGGGAGCAGCTGCGCGGCTACTGCGCGCTGTCGGCTGACCCCGTGGGCGAGCTCGTGCTGGGCGTCTTCGGCCTGGCCACCCCTCAGCGGATCGCGCTGTCGGATTCGATCTGCACGGCGCTGCAGCTGACCGAGCACTGCCAGGACGTGGCCGAGGACCTCGCCCGCGGGCGCGTCTACCTGCCGGCCGAGGACCTGCGGCGGTTCGGGTGCGCGGAGACGGATCTGGCGGGCGCGCACGCGAGCGAGCCGCTGCGCGAGGTGCTCGCCTTCGAGGTCGCACGTGCGCGCGCGCTGCTGGCCGAGGGCGAGCCGCTGATCGCCCAGCTGTCCGGGCGCCCGAAGCTTGCCGTCGCCGCGTTCGCCGCCGGCGGGCTGGCGGCCCTGGAGGCGATCGAGCGCGCGCGCTATGACGTGCTCGCCGGCCCTCCGTGCGCGGGGCGCGCACGGCGTCTCGCGGCGCTCGCGGCGACGCTCCGCTCGGCCCGGAGCGCCGGCCGGGGCCCGCTTGAGAGCGTGGATGCGAGCGCCGGGCGGAGCGCGCGGACGTGAGCACGCCGGCGGAGATCGACGACGCCTACCGCCACTGCGAAGCGGTGACGCGCGAGCAGGCAGCCAACTTCTTCTACGGGATCCGCCTGCTCACGGGCGAGCGCAGGCGCGCGATGTGCGCGGTGTATGCGTTCGCCCGTCGCGTCGATGACATCGGCGACGGGACGCTCGTGCGCGAGGAGAAGCTGGCGCGCCTCGACGGCGAGGCCCGCGCGCTCGGCGAACAGGAGCCGAGCGGCGGGGACCGAGTGATGGTCGCGCTCGCGGACGCGCGTCGGCGCTTCCCGCTGCCGCTCGACGCGCTGCAGGAGCTGATCGAGGGGGTGCGCATGGACGTCGCTGGCACCGCCTACGAGGAGTTCGACGAGCTCGTCTCCTACTGCCGCCGCGTGGCCGGCGGGATCGGGCGCCTGTGCCTGGCGATCTTCGGCCTGCGCGCGGACGCGGGCGCCGACTCCGCGCACGCCGAACGGCTCGCGGACGAGCTCGGCGTGGCGCTGCAGCTGACGAACATCCTGCGCGACGTACGCGAGGACGCGGAGAACGGGCGCGTGTACCTGCCCGCCGAGGATCTGCGGCGCTTCGGCGTCGTGATCGTCGCCGGCTCCCCGGACGCGGGGCTCGCCGACGCGCAACAGCTGGAGCGTCTGTGCGCGCTCGTGCGCTTCGAGTGCGAGCGCGCGCGCGAGTGGTTCGACCGCGGGATCGCCTTGACGCGGATGCTCGACAGGCGCAGCGCCGCATGCGTGCTGGCGATGGCCGGCATCTACAGGCGGCTGCTCGCGCGCATCGAGGCGCACCCCGAGGAGGTGGCGCGCCGGCGGATGTCGCTGCCCGCGCACGAGAAGGCATGGGTCGCCGCGCGGGGCATGCTCGGAGTCGGCGCTTGAGCGCGGCTCGCGCTTCGACCGCCGGGCGCGTGCTCGTCCTCGGCGGCGGTCTCGCGGGCATCACCGCGGCGCTCGACTGCGCCGCGGCCGGCGCGGAGGTGACGCTGGTCGAGGTCCGGCGCAGGCTCGGGGGCGCGGCCTACTCGTTCGAGCGCGACGGCCTGCAGCTGGACAACGGCCAGCACGTGTTCCTGCGCTGCTGCGTCGCCTACCGCGCGCTGCTCGAGCGCATCGGCGGCGCCCAGTTCACGCGGCTGCAGCCGCGCCTGGAGATCCCCGTCCTGAAGCCCGGCTGCCAGCCGACGCTGCTGCGGCGCGGGTCGCTGCCGGCGCCGCTGCACCTGGCCGGCGCGCTCGCCCGCTACCCGTATCTGACGCTCGTCGAGCGCGCGGGCGCGGCGCGGGCGGCGCTCGGGCTGATGCGCCTGCGCGGGGGCGAGCAGGAGCTGGATGCGCAGACGTTCGGGGACTGGCTCGCCCGCCACGGCCAGGGCCCGCGCGCGGTGGCGGCGCTGTGGGACCTGATCGCGCTGCCGACGCTCAACCTGCCCGCGGCGCAGGCGTCGCTGGCGCTCGCCGCATTCGTGTTTCGCACCGGGCTGCTGTCCGCGCCCGACGCCGGCGACATCGGCTTTCACGAGGGCACGCTCGGGCAGACGATCGGCGGGCCCGCCGAGCGGGCGCTGCGCGAGGCTGGCGTGCGGGTGCGGCTGGGCTGGCGCGCCGAGCGCCTGGCGCGCACCGCGAGCGGGGTGGAGGTGCACGGCCGCGGCGCCCGCGGCGAGGAGGCGTCGGGTGAGAGCGCCGGCGAGGAGGGCTCATCCGAGCAGGGCGCCGGCGGCCGCGACGCGGAGGCGCTCGAGGAGCTGCGCGCCGAGGCGGTCGTGGTGGCGGTCCCGCACGCGCGCGCGGCGCGACTGCTCGAGCCGCTGCTCGGCCGGCAGGCGCGCGCGCTGAGCGGCCTGGGCAGCTCGCCGATCGTCAACCTGCACGTCGTGTATGACCGGCCCGTCTGCGACGTGCCGTTCGCCGCCGGCGTGGGCACGCCGGTCCAGTACGTGTTCGACCGCACCGCCGCGGCCGGCGCGCCCGCGGGCTGCCAGTATCTGGCTGTGTCGCTGTCCGGCGCCGAGCGTGAGATGGGGATGAGCGTAGATCGCCTGCGTGAGCGCTATCTGCCCGCGCTGCGCGAGCTGTTTCCGCGTGCGCGCGAGGCGAAGGTCGAGAGCTTCCTGGCCACGCGCGAGCACGCCGCCACCTTCCGCGCCGCGCCAGGGTCGGGCGCGCTGCGCCCAGGCGCCGTCACGGCGGTCCCCGGCCTCGTGCTGGCGGGCGCGTGGACGGCCACCGGCTGGCCGGCGACGCTCGAGGGCGCGGTCCTCAGCGGCCACGCCGCCGCCGCCGGCGCCCTGCGGGCGCTCGAGCAGACCCCCGTCGAGGCGGTGGCGCGATGAGTGCCACGACGAGCTCCGGCGAGCTGCTGGTCGCCGCGCCGATGCGCATCGAGGCGGCGCTGATCTCCTCGGCGGGCACCGTGATGGGCACCGCCCTGTTCGCGGGACAGGCAGGCACGTTGCACGTACGCAAGACCGGCATGGGCCCGAAGCGCTCGAAGGCCGCCGCCGGCCAGCTGGTGGGCGCGGGCGCTGGCACGAGCGCGATGCTGGTGCTCGGCTTCTGCGGGGGCCTTGACGCGAGCTCGGTGCCGGGGGAAGTGATCGTCGCCGAGGAGGTGTACGCGGCGGTCGATGAAGGGCACGCCGAGGAGCGCGTGCGCTGCACCCTGCACGACCAGCTCGTGCAGCGGCTAACGGGGCGGGGAATGAAGGTGCGCACGGGGGCCGTCGTGTGCGTGTCGCGCCTCGCGCTGGGCGAGCGGCGCGCGCAGCTGCACGCCGGCGGGGCGATCGCGGTGGACATGGAGTCGGTGTGGCTGGCGGCCGGCGCCGGCGAGCGCCCGTTCGGCGTGGTGCGCGTCGTGCTGGACAGCCCCGAGCACGAGCTGCTGCGCGTGCGGGCTGCCGCGGGGGCGCTGCGCGCGGCGCTCGCGCTGCGGCGCGTGGCGGGCGCCCTTCACGAGTGGGCCCCTGCGGTCTAAGGTAGGCGCGATGGCTGTCCGAGTCAGGCAGAGCACGCGCATGGGCTGGTACCTGATGCGCCAGCGGCTGGCCAAACGCGAGAAGTTCCCGCTGATCGTCGAGTTGGAGCCGCTGTTCCAGTGCAATCTGGCGTGCTCGGGCTGCGGCAAGATCCAGCACCCCGAGCACGAGCTGCGCCGGCGGATGCCGGTCGAGCAGGCGATCGGCGCGATCGAGGAGAGCGGCGCGCCGATGGTCTCGATCGCGGGCGGCGAGCCGCTGATCCACCCCGAGATCCACGTGATCGCGGCGGAGCTGATCAAGCGCAAGAAGTTCGTCTACCTCTGCACGAACGCGCTGCTGCTGGAGAAGAAGCTCGAGAACTTCAGGCCGAGCCCGTACTTCTCGTGGGCGATCCACATGGACGGCCTGCGCGAGCGCCACGACGCCTCGGTCGAGCGCGAGGGCGTCTTCGACAAGGCGGTCGCCGCGATCAAGGCGGCGAAGGCGGCGGGCTTTCGCGTGACGACCAACACGACCTTCTTCACCCACGACTCGGCCAAGACGGTGCGCGAGGTGCTCGACTTCCTCAACGACGACCTCGAGGTCGACGAGATGATGATCTCGCCCGCATACGCGTATGAGAAAGCCCCCGACCAGGAGCACTTCCTCGGCGTGGCGCAGACGCGCAAGCTGTTCAGCGAGGCGTTCGCCGACGGGCGACGCAAGAAGTGGCGGCTGAACCACAGCCCGCTGTTCCTCGACTTCCTCGAAGGCAAGGCCGAATTCGACTGCACCGCGTGGGGGATACCCAGCTACTCGCTGTTCGGCTGGCAGCGGCCCTGCTACCTGATGTCAGACGGCTACACGCAGACCTACAAAGAGCTGATCGAGACGACCGACTGGAGCAGGTACGGCCGCGGCAAGGACCCGCGTTGCGAGAACTGCATGGCCCACTGCGGCTATGAGCCGACGGCGGTGCTCAAGACCACGAGCTCGCTGCGCCAGTCGCTGCGCGCGTTCGCCGGCTGAGCACGCCTACGACGCGCCGGCGGAGTCGAGCTCTGCCTCCGCGTCGATGCCGCTGCGGCGCAGCTCGCGCCAGCTCAGGCCCTCCCCGAGCAGCGCCGGTACGCCCATCGCGAGGGCGGTGACGACCTCGACCGCCTGCAGGATGATGCCGTAGGCGACGCCCTCGCCGGCGCCGACGCCGTAGGCGGCGAGCACCACCAGGCACGCGGCCTGGAAGACGCCGACGTTCGACGGCGTCGCCGGCAGCACCGCGCTGAGGTTGATCGCGAGCAGGATCGCCGCTGCCGCCACCGGGCCCGCCTGGGACTGCAGCCCGAGCGCGAGGATCACCATGTAGCAGGCCAGCCACTGCAGCGCCCACGCCAGCAGCTGGAAGGCGATCGCGGTCGACCCGAAGCGCGGGCGCGCGAACACGACCAGGCCGCGCCGCGCGAGCGCCAGCATGCGTCCGACGGCGTGGGCGGCGCGCGCCACGCGCGGCCGGTGCGAGCGCCGCGCGAGCGCCAGCAGGCGCGGTCCGGCGAGCACCAGCGCGCACACGGCCAGCGGCAGCGCCAGCGCGGTCGCGATTCCCGCCAGATGTCCGCTGGGCAGCGGCACGCTGGTGAAGCTGACGGCGAGCAGGATCGCGAGCGCGAGCAGGTTGATGAGCGTCTGCGAGAACACCGTTCCGGCGACCACCGGCACCAGCCGGCTGGTGCGCCCGTCGAGCCTGCGCGAGAGCACGAGCACGCGCGTGGGCTCGCCGAGCCGTCCCGGGACGAGCGCCGAGCCCATCACGCCGATCATCGTCGCGCGGATGACCGCGGGCCACGGCATCGGCGTGTCGGGCAGCGCCGCGCGCAGCGCCTGGTGCCAGGAGATCGAGCGCATCAGCATCGCCAGCCCCATCAGCGCGAGCGCCAGCGCGATCCAACCGGGCGAGGCGGTGACGAGGGCGTGGCCGACGCGCCCCAGTTCCAGGCGCGAGAGCGCGAATGCGACGAGCCCGGCGAGCACGATCACTACGATCACGACGCCCACGCGCCGCAGCACGGTCACGCGAGACCACAGGGGAACATTCTCCGGTGCACCCATCAGGCGGGGTGTATCAGGTCGAGGGGCTGGCTCGCCGCGGCTGCGTGCGCCGGCGCCAGCGTCCCTGCAGGGTGCGACGGGCGCGGCCGCTATGCTCCGCGCGCAGCGATGAGGCCCGCTCCATAACCGCGGCTCCGGGCCGCTGATGGCTTCTACGTCACCGTCACTCGAACGTAAGTGAGGGAATGTCGTGGAGCGCGATTCGATCATGGGGGGCCTGCCGCGGTCGAGACTGTGGCGAGCGGCGCCGCTGCCGCCGCTCGATCGCCAGGAGCTGGCGGCGATCTTCGCAGGCGGCTTCGTGGGCGCGATCGCGCGCGCGGCGCTCGCCCAGAGCCTGGTCGCGCGCCCCGGCCAGTGGCCGTGGGCGACGTTCATCGTGAACATGCTCGGCGCGGCGCTGCTCGGCTACTTCGTCACCCGCCTGCAGGAGCGCCTGCCGCCGTCGCTGTACCGCCGCGCGTTTCTCGGCACCGGCGTGTGCGGGGCGCTGACGACGTTCTCGACGGTGATGGTCGAGCTGGTGAAGATGCTCGACGGAGCGCACGTGGCGCTGGCACTCGCGTACGCGGCGGCGAGCCTCACGGGCGGCTTCGCCGCGGTGTTCCTGTCCACCAAGCTGGTGCGCCGCGCGAGGCCGGCGCGATGAGCTTCGTGGCGCTGTGGCTGGGGGTGGGCGTGCTCGGAGGGGTGGGTGCGCTCGCGCGCTTCCTGCTGGACGCGCTCGTGTCGGCCAACAGCGGCGCGCGCTTCCCGCTCGGCACGCTGCTGGTGAACCTCTCGGGCGCGCTCGTGCTCGGCCTGCTCGTGGGGATCGCGCTCGGCGGCGACGCCTACCTGCTGGCGGGGACGGCGGTGATCGGCTCCTACACGACGTTCTCGACATGGATGCTCGAGTCCCACCGTCTCGCCGAGGACGGGAGGCGCTGGCTGCTCGGGGCGAACGTCGCGCTGAGTCTCGTGCTGGGGGTCGGCGCCGCCGCGCTCGGCCGGCTGATCGGGGGCGGGTGATGGTCGAGGACGGGCTGCGGCTGAGCGTGTACTTCGGCGAGCGCGACCACGTGCACGGGCGGCTGCTCGCCGACCGGCTGATCGACGTCTTCGCCCACCACGGCGTGCGCACGAGCGTGCTGCTGCGCGGGATCGAGGGCTTCGGCATCAAGCACCGGCTGCAGACCGAGCGGCTGCTGACGCTCTCCGAAGACCTGCCGTTGCTGGCGCTCGCGCTCGACACCGGCCCGCGCATCGAGGCGGCGCTCGAGGAGGTGCGCTCGCTCAGCGGCGACGGGATGATCACGCTCGAGCGCGCGCGCCTGCTGAGCGGGCCTGACGTCGGGGCGGAGCGCTCGCCGGGCTCGGACGCGGTGAAGCTGACGGTCTACGTCGGTCGCCGCGAGCGGGTCGCGGGCCGCCCGGCGCATCTCGCGCTGGTCGACTGCCTGCGTCGTCACGGCGTGGCGGGCGCGAGCGTGCTGCTCGGCCTGGACGGCACCATGCGTGGCGTGCGCCGGCGCGGGCGCTTCTTCGCGAGCAACGCGCAGGTGCCGCTGATGATCCAGAGCGTCGGCGAGGGCACAACGATCGCGAGCGCTATGGAGGAGATCGCGGGGATGCTGGCGGAGCCGGCAATGACGCTCGAGCGCGTGCGCGTGTGCAAGCGCGACGGCGCGACGCTGGCAGAGCCGCTGCAGCCCCCGGCGCAGGACGGCGCGGGACTCGCGTACTGGCAGAAGCTCGTCGTGTACTCCAGCGAGCAGACCCGCCACGAGCACCAGCCGCTGCACAGCGCGCTGATCCGCCGCCTGCGCCGGGAGGGCGCCGCGGGCGCCACGGCGCTGCGCGGCCAGTGGGGCTACCACGGCGAGCACCGCCCGCACGGTGAACGCTTCTGGTCGCTGCACCGGCACGTGCCGGTGCTGACGCTGCTGCTGGATACGCCGGCGAACATGCGCCGCTGGTTTGAGATCGTCGATGAGATGACCAGCGAGACGGGCTTGGTGACCAGCGAGCTCGTGCCGGCGCTGCGCGCGTCGGGACCAGGGATCGAGCACGGTGGCCTGGATCTCGCCGAGCGGCTGCGTGAGACGCAGTAGCTTTGCAATCACGGCACATAGCTCAGAACCGGCTTTCGGCCCTGTGGCCCGGAGACCTGAACGCGCTGGCGCCGGTTAAGAAAACCAACCACCAAGGAGCAGGAGATGAGAGACATACACGTCAAGACGTTGGGGCTCGTGGTCGTGGCGGCGTTCGCGACGAGCGCGATCGCGTCGGCGACGGCCTCGGCGAGGCTGCCCGAGCTCTTAAACAGCGCAGGCTTAGCACCTGTGAAGAAAAGATTTACAGGCACGAGCACAGAAAGCACACTTGAAGCGAGGAGCGGCGCAAACGTAAAGTGCAAAGGGGACACGATTACCGGCAAAGTCACCGGGCTGAAAACGGCCGAAGCGGAACTCGTCTTTACCGGGTGTACCACGGCGGCCGGGCTCCTCAAATGCAAGAGCGCTGGCGCCAACTCTGGAGAAATCGCAGCCAAGGTCGATAGCACGCTTGTCTACATCGACAAAGCAAAAAAAGAAGTCGGCCTGTTATCCGCGCTGGTCGGGGTGCTTACGATCGAATGCACCGGACTACTCTCCGAGACTCTGAAAGTAAGGGGCAACCTCATCTGCCCGATTGCGCCTGTAAACAAACTCGGAATAAACCTGACGGTCACCTGTAAGGCGACCAAAGGCGTGCAGGAAGTGACCGAAGATGAAGTCGAAGGCGAAAGCGAAATAGTCAAAACCGAAACGAACGCGCTCGAAGTCAAAGGCGAAGGCAGCGAATCCTTCGGCTGGGAACTGGCGGGCTTCACGAGCACCGAGACGCTGACGTTCGAAGAAGAAGTACACATCCTGGCATAGCGATCAGAGTGAGCCGGAATCGCCGACTGGGCGTGCGTCAAGCCGCGACGCGCGCCCGGTCGGCCGGGTGACGCAGCCGCCACAGCAGGTAGCCGACGATCGCCACGTTGACGAGCACCGCGCCGATCTTCAGAAACGTCCCGCTCTTGGTGAGCTCCCAGATCTCCGGGACGAACAGCAGCGAGGTCGCGACGACCGTCAGCCACTCGCCCCAGCGCCGGCGGGTGAACAGGCCGTAGGCCTCCGCGCCCTCGAGGATCCCATAGCCGATCGCAACCACGCCGAAGACGACGTCCTGGTGGGCGTGGATCTTGCTGACGTCGTCGATGATGCGCTGGATCCAGTTTTCTTTGGGATCGAGTCCGAGCCGCTGGGCGAGATGGCCGATGTCGCTGGCCCAATTGGCGTGGGGGTGGGTCACGAGCACGATCCCCACGGCGAGCAGCACGACCGTGCGAAAGGCGCGCTCGGCGGCGATCCACGGAAGCAGTCGGTCGCGGCGCTCGGTTGCTGGGTCGCGGTGTGAGGCCGCGGCGACTGGTCGGCGCTCCACCGAGGCGCCGCTCAGCGGATGACCTGCGTCTGCGTCTTCCCGCAGATCGTGCATTTGCGCTCGAGAACGTAGCCTTTGGGGCTGGTTTTCCCCCAGGCGCGCTCCCACTCGCCCCATACGTGCTTGTGCCAGAGCCGCCTCATACGGGCATTATCGGGGCAGGCGCCGACGTTGCGGCGCCACCGGCGGCAGGACGCTTCTAGGCTGTGTCCAGCAGCCACCGACGATGAGGAGCGAGCATGAGGGCGACTTGGAACGACGCGACGCTGGCCGAGAGCGACGACACGGTCCTCGTCGAGGACAACCACTACTTCCCGGCGGACAGCATCACCGCGGAGTACTTCATCGACAGCGACACGCACACGATCTGCCCGTGGAAGGGCGAGGCGAGCTACAAGACGATCCGAGTCGACGGCCAGACCAACCCCGATGCGGCATGGTTCTACCCGGAGCCGAAGGACGCAGCCGCCGAGATCAAGGACCGCTTCGCATTCTGGAAGGGCATCACGGTCGGGCCGTGAGGCCCTGATCTGCGGGTGCCGCGGGATCCTCAGGTGGCTGCCGGTCAGACTCGCTCAGCCAGCTTTTGAGATCACAAAATGCAACCTCAAACGAGAGTAGCGTCCCAAGCTGGTGGCACCCTCGGTGAATGGCGGATCAAACCAAGGCGAGGGGCCCACTGGACCTGGTCCCGCTCCCTGCCATCCAGCGGCGGATCCTGGTCGTTCGGGAGCGCCACGTGATGCTCGATCAGGATCTAGCAGAGCTCTACGGCGTGCAGACAGGCCGGCTTGTCCAGCAGGTCAAGCGGAACATCGACCGGTTCCCGTCCGATTTCATGTTCCAACTGACCTCGGATGAGGCCGCGGCTTTGAGGTCGCAGATTGCGACCTCAAACGTAGGGCGCGGTGGACGTCGTTACGCGCCCTACGTCTTCACAGAGCAAGGCGTGGCGATGCTGTCCGGCGTTCTCCGCAGCAAGACGGCGGTCGCGGTGAATATCGCGATCATGCGGGCATTCGTTGAGCTGCGACGCGCTGCGGTCTCCTACACCGCGCTTGAGAGGCGCCTTGAAGATTTCGAGCGAGAGACCAAAGCCGCGCTTGGCCAACACGATGAGCAGCTGGACGAAATCTTCGAGGCACTGCGGCAGCTGATCTCGCCACCGCCGCAGCCAAAGCGCCCGGTCGGCTTCAGTTTGCCTGAAGGCGGCGGGTAGGTTGCGACTGCGCAATGTGGCGCTCCTCGCGGTCGCGTGCGCATGCGCGTGGCCCGCGACGGCGAGCGCCCGGACCGCGCGCCCAGCCGCCAGGCTCCGCCTCGGCACGCAGACGCTCCGCCGTTGCGAGAGCTCCCCGCTGGCCTACTGCGGCACGCTGTCGGTCCCGCTCGACTACTCCACGCCGGCGAGCCCGCGCATCTCGATCGCCTATCGCTTCTATCCGGCGTCGGCGCCGCCCGGCGGGCACGCGTCGGGGACGGTCGTGCCGGTGGAGGGTGGCCCGGGCTACCCGTCGATCGGCTCGGTCGCCTACAGCTCGGGCGGCTCGGCGTCGGGCTACGCGGCGATGTACGGCCCGCTGCTGCAGCGCTTCGACATGCTCGCGGTCGACGACCGCGGCACCGGCGAATCGACGCCGCTGAGCTGCCCGGCGCTGCAGGACTTCGCGGGGGAAAGCGGCACCGAAGCGTTCCAGCAGGCGGCGGCGTCGTGCGCGGCGGCGCTGAATCACCGCTGGAAGTACGCAGACGGCAGCTGGGTGCACGCGTCCGACCTGTTCACCTCGGCGCCCGCCGCCGAGGATCTGGCGGCGGTGATCGCCGCGCTGGGACTCCCGCCGGTGGACCTGTACGGCGACTCCTACGGATCGTTCTTCGCGCAGGTGTTCGCGTCGCGCTTCCCGCAGCTGGTCCGCAGCGTGGTTCTCGACTCGACGTATGAAACGGTGGGCCTGGACCCGTGGTACCGCAGCACGATCGGCTCGATGCCGGCTGCGTTCGACGCCGCGTGCAGCCGCTCGTCCGCGTGCGCTGACGCCGCGCCGGGCCCGTCGTGGCCGCGCATCGGCGCGCTCGCGCAGAGCCTTCGCGAACACCCGATCACGGGTGTCGTGCCGGGGCCGAGCGGCACGCTGCAGAGCGTGACGATGGGCGTCACCGGGCTGGTGAACCTCGTCAGCGACGCGGCGGAGGACCCGAACGTGTACCGCGAGCTGGACGCCGCCGCCCGCGCGCTGCTCGGCGCCGGCGACTCGGCGCCGCTGCTGCGCCTGTACGCGCAGCGCCTGGCCGTCGACGAGGCGTACTTCGGCGGCCCGGCGAACGAATACTCGGTCGAGCTGTACCTGGCGACCTCCTGCCTGGACTATCCGCAGCTGTTCGATATGGACGCGAGCCCGGCGCTGCGCGAGCAGGAACTGGCGGCCGGCGAGGCGGCGCTGCCGGCGGCGACGTTCAGCCCGTTCAGCAGCGAAGAGTGGCTGGCGCAGGACGAGAACACCGAGGCGTACACCGCCTGCCTGGACTGGCCGAGCCCGACCGTCGCGCAGCCGCCGATCGCCAAGAGCCCGCCGCTGTTCGAAAGCTCTTTGCCGGTGCTGGTGCTGGGCGGCGAGCTCGACACCTGGACCCCCGCTGCCGGCGTCCCGCAGGTGCTCGCCCAGATCGGCGGTCACGCGCGTTTCGTCGAGCTCGCCAACTCGACGCACGTGGTGGGGGAGGGCGACACGGTGTGCGGCTCCACGCTCGTGCAGGAGTTCGTGTCCGACCCGCAGGCGCTCGACTCCATGAGCACCTCGTGCGCGCCGGCGGTGGCGCCGATCCACACGGTCGGCGTGTACGCCGCGCGGCTCGCCGAAGAACCGGCGCTCACAGCTGCGCCCGGCAACGGCGCGCCGCAGGCGGATCTGCAGCTGGCGGCGGCTGCTGTGAGCACGGCCGGCGACGCGATCGCCCGCTACGACGCGATCGAAACAAGGCACGACCGCGGTTTGGCGGGCGGCTCGGTGACGGCGAGCAGGGGCGGCGCGCTGCTGACGCTGCACGGCGACCAGCTCGTGCCGGGCGTCGCCGTCAGCGGCACCGTCCGGCTGGCGCCCGCAGCCGACCCCGAAGACGGCGCGACCGTGCTCGCGATGCTGACCACGAAGGCGCCCGGCGTCGGCAGGGGCTCGTTCACCGCGACCTGGGCGACGTCCGGTGCCGGCGCGCAGGCGCAGCTAGTGGGCAGCGTCGGCGCTCAGCCCGTCGCCGGCAGCATGCCCGCGCCCTGATCGGCCCCGATCGGCCCGCCCCGATCAGCTGATGGCCTGCCGGCCGGCCTCCACCGGACCCGCCGGCGGGAACGCCGGCGCCCACGCCTCGCGCTGCACGCGCAGGCCGTTGCACAGGTAGCCGATCACGTGGTACCAGCCGGCGGTGACGATCAGCTCGATGATCTGCGCGTCCTCGAAGCGCGCGACGAGCTCCAGCCAGAGCTCGTCGGATAGCGCGCTCGTCTCGTGCAGCTCGTCGGCGAGGCGGAACACGCTCGCCTGCTCGGGCTCCCAGCAGTCATCGGCCCAGCTGCCGTGCACGGTGCAGGCCAGCTGCGCCTCGCTGAGGCCGAGCGGCGCGCCGAACGCGAGCGCGTGCACGCCCCACTCGTACTGCGCGCCAGTCAGCGCGCACGTGCGGTGGATGACGATCTCGCGCAGCAGCGGCGGCACGGTGGCGGACGCGCCGAGGATGCCCGAGCCGAGCGGGCGCATGCGGCTCATCAGCTCTCCGTGCACGGCGAGCGTGCGAAACAGCGCCAGCGGCTCCGCCTCGTTCGCCGGCGGCATCCACTTCGCCAGCATCTCTTCCACCCCGGGGGGATACGGCGCTTGCAATGGCGCGATACGTGCAGTCTGCTCGGGCATCCCTCTATACACTCCTCAACAGTCATGCTTCGATTTTCACAGCGCGGCCGTCGATGCTATCGCAACTGCTTTGATTTTAGAAGCGGAGGCGCAGGCGGGTGAGCGCGACAGGGAGGAGGCTCGAGCTGGACGGCACCGGCGACGCGTCCTCAGCGGCGGGCGCGCGCGGGCGCGAGGAGCGCCTCGTGGAGAGGCCGCGCCCCGACCGCCCGGTCCGCGGCTCCGACAGCGGCCGGCCGATCATGGCGCTGCTCGACCTGCTCGGCCGGCGCTGGGCGCTTCGGGTGATCTGGGAGCTGCGCGAGCAGCCGCTCGCGTTCCGCGCGCTGCAGGAGCGGTGCGCGGGGATGTCCTCGAGCGTGCTCAACCAGCGTCTGGGAGAGCTGCGCGACGCCGGCGTGCTGGAGGCCGGGCCGGGCGGCTATCGCCTCACCGACGAGGGCCGGCTGCTGCTCGCCGCCTACCCGCCGCTCGACGCGTGGGCCGAGCGCTGGGCGCAGCGGGCGCGCGGCTGGTAGGGCCCACGGCGGCGGCGGCGGCGGCGGCGGCGGCGACGACGACGGCGACAGGCGGCCGCTGCGCTCGCGTGTGGAGCTCGCGCGGGTCTATGCCTCGAGCATCAGCGTCACCGGGCCGTCGTTGACCAGCTCTACGTCCATGTGCGCGCCGAACACGCCGCGCCTGGCGCCCACGAGCTCGCAGAAGCGCTCGTACAGCGGCTCCGCCAGCTCGCCGGGGGCGGCCGCGACGAAGCTCGGGCGGTTGCCGCGGCGGGCGTCGCCGTACAGCGTGAACTGGCTCACGCACAGGATCTCGCGCTCGCCGAGCGCCTCGTTCATGTGGCCGTCGGCGTCCGCGAACACGCGCAGCGCGCGCACCTTCGCAGCCAGCCGCTCGGCCGCCGCCTGCTCGTCGTCGCGGGCGACGCCCAGCAGCACCAGCAGCCCCGGTCCGATCTCCGCCACCACGCGGCCCTCCACGCGCACGCACGCGCGGCTGACCCGCTGCACCAGCGCGCGCATCTAGACGGTCGATTCCACGGTCGCGCGGTGCTCGATGGCACGCGAGTATGCCAGCCGCCGGCGTCGCCCGCGAGGCATGTCGTCCAGATTTTCCCCCGCAAACTCCAGCTTTTCGGGCGGGCTTTCGAAAGCGGTTGCATGCGCGCACGCCGCCAGCGCGACGCCCTGAGCGGGCGCATGAGCCTCACCCGGCAGGTCGCCCTGCTGAGCCTGCTGCCGATGGTGCTGTTCGGCTTCGTGCTCGCGCGCGTGCTGCAGGCGCAGATCGTCTCGCGCACGCTCGCCGACTCCAGCGAGTCGGCGCGCATCATCGCGCACATCGGCATCCAGCCGCACCTCTCCGCGCAGGACCTGCGCACCGGCCTCACGCCCGCCGGCATCCGCGCGCTCGACCAGCAGCTGAGCGCGCGCTCGGTCACGCAGGACCTCGCGCGCATCAAGATCTGGAACTCGCACTACAGGGTCATCTACTCCGACGAGCACAGCCTGATCGGGCGCACATTGCCGCCGAGCGACGACCTGCGCGACGCGCTCGAGGGCAAACCCGACGACGCAGACGTGGTCACGCCGCGCCTGGGCACCGAGACGGCCAGCGAGGTCGGCCTCGGCCAGCTCGTCGAGGTGTACGTGCCGCTGCGCTTCGCGTCGTCCGGCCCGCCCGAAGGCGCGTTTGAGATCTACCTCAGCTACCGGCCGATCGCCTCCGCGATCGCCCACGACAAGCGCACGATCGCGCTGCTCGTGGCGATCGGGCTGCTGCTGCTGTGGCTGGTCCTCTACCGCATCGTCGTGCAGGCCTCCCGCCGCCTGCGCCGCCAGGCGCGCGAGAACTACCGCCTCGCCCACTACGACGCGCTCACCGGCCTGCCCAACCGCACGCTGTTCATCGAGCACGTCGCGCAGACCGTGCGGCACGAATCCTCGCGGCCGGGGACGGTGGCGGTGCTGCTGATCGACCTCGACCGCTTCACCGAGATCAACAACACGCTCGGCCACGCCGGCGGCGACCGCGTGCTGTGCGAGGTCTCCCGGCGGCTGGGCGACACGTTCGCCGGCGCCGCCGAGCTCGCGCGCGTGGGCGCCGACGAGTTCGCGATCCTGTGCCGCGACACGCACGGCGAGGCCGGCGCGCGCGGCGCCGCCGAGGCCGTGCACAGCAGCCTCGAGCCGCCGGTGGTGGTCGACGGCGTCGCCATCAACGTCGAGGCGAGCATCGGCATCGCGGTCATGGACGAGCACGCCGATGGGCCCGAGCTGCTGCTCCAGCGCGTGGACACCGCGCTCGCCCGCGCGCGCTCGCGCTCGAGCAGAGTCCACGTGCACTCGCCCGCGTGCGACTACTTCGACGCCAACCGGCTGATCCTGCTCGGCCAGGTGCGCGGCGCGCTGGAGCGCGAGGAGTTCGTCGTGCACTACCAGCCGAAGGTCGACGTGCAGCGCGCGCGCATCACCGGCGTCGAGGCGCTCGTGCGCTGGCAGCACCCCGAGCGCGGGCTGCTGGGCCCGCACGAGTTCATCCCCCAGATCGAGCCGACCGCGCTCGTCGGTCCCTTCACGCTGTACGTGATCGAGCGCGCGCTCGCGCAGCTGCGCGCCTGGCGCCGGCGGGGGATCGACCTCGAGCTGTCGGTCAACCTGTCCGCGCGCAACCTGCTCGACCCCGAGCTGCCCGAGCAGGTCGCCGAGCTGCTGCACAGGCACGGTATCCCCGCCGCGCGGCTGACGGTGGAGGTCACCGAGAGCGCCGCGCTCGTCGATCCCGAGCGCGCGGTCGCGGCGCTGCAGGCGCTGCGCGACGGCGGTGTGGGCGTGTCGATCGACGACTTCGGCACCGGCAACGCCTCGATCGAGTACCTCGCCACGCTGCCCGCCTCAGAGCTCAAGATCGACCGCTCGTTCATCACCGGCATGCTCGAGGACGCGCGCGCGGAGGCGATCGTGCGCTCGACCATCGACCTCGCGCGCAACCTCGGCCTGACGGTCGTCGCCGAGGGCATCGAGACCGAGGCCGTCATGGAGCACCTCGCCGGCCTCGGCGCCCACAGCGGCCAGGGCTACTTCATCTCGCGCCCGCTGCCCGCCGATGAGCTCACCGAGCAGCTGGCCGTCGCGTTCGGCATCGACGCCGGGCGCGAGCTCGTGGCGTAGAGCTGCTCGAGCGTCACCACCGGCGGCGGCGCGACGAGGAGGTGGGAGCCGTCGTCGAAGACGATCACGCCGCCGTGCGTCAGCCAGCCGCGCGCGGCGCGCGGGCCGCTGAGGATCGCCGCCTTCGCCCTGATCTCGGCGCCCAGCGCGGTGGGCGCGAGCGCGGTCGCCTGCACGACGCCGGTGAACGCCGGCCGTCCGCTGCCGGGGTCGAGCAGGTGGTGTGCGGGCCGGCGGTCGCGGTCGAGCCAGCTGCGCCGGCCGATGCCGCTGGTGGCGACGCCCGTGCGGGAGAGCTCGAACGTGTGCAGCGTGTGCCCGTCGAATGGGCTCCGTACCCTGATCGGCCGCTCGATCTGCGCCGCGCCGCCGATCAGCAGGTCGCCGGCGCAGTCGATCGCGAATGCCCGATGGCTGGCGAGCATCGCGCCGAGCACGTCCGCGAACAGGCCCTTCGCCAGGCCGCCGCTGTCGAGCATCACGCCGGGGGGACGGGCGACCGTGCTCGCGTCGACGTCCACCTCGACCTCACGCCATCGCCGCGACGGGGACGCGCCGGCGGGCTCGCGCTTTGGAGCGAGCGCGAGCGCGGTCGCCAGCGCGAGCGGCGCGTGGCGCAGATCGCGGTCATAGCCCGCGAGCTCGATCTCCGCCACGAGCGTCCCGTCCACCAGGCCGTCGCTGCGCTCGCCCGCCTCGCGCACGGCGAGCGCCAGGCGCGCCATCAGCGGGTGCACCGGCACCGTCTCGCGCGGATCGGCGTTCAGGCGCGAGAGCTCGCTGTCGGGCAGGAAGCGCGAGAAGCGCGTGTGCCACGCGAGCAGCGCGCGCCTGACCAGGGCGGTGGCATCCTGCGCGGTGCCCGCCCGCCCCGAGCCGATCACGCGCGCGCCGCAGCGGGAGCCGAAGCAGTCGAGCTCCTCGATGGCCTCGCGCTCGGCGCTCATGACTGCGACGTGGTCACCGCCGAGGCGCCCGCGCTCGATTCTCCACTTTCGGAAGAACCTGATTCGCTGGAGCTTTCGCTGCCGGTGGCGGATTCGGTGGTGGTCGAGGATTCGGCGGTCGAGCCGGTCGAGCTCGAGCCGGTGCTCAAGCTGCTCGACGTGGCGGCGCGCTTGCGCGCGTTCGCGACGAGCGCGGGGTCGTGCCCGGAGGCGAGCTGCACGTAAACGACGAGGAACGCGGCGAGGAACAGCGTCGCCGCGAGCCCGGCGACCGCGCGGCGGATGCGGCGCGTGCGCCGGTGCATGCTCGCGCGATGGCGTCTGGCGAGCGCGCGGGCGTCGAGCTGCTCGGCTGTGAGCGTGCGAGCGGTGCGGGGAGAGCGGCTCATCGCGCGGCGCTCGCGCGGGCGATGGCGGTGGAGTCCTGCGCTCGGGTCACCGGCGTCTGAGCTTCCGTGCGCGCGTCGAGGGCGCCCACGGACTCGGAGAGGCGCGCGAGCAACAGCAGCAGCGCCGGCGCGACGGCGAGCGCGGTCATCGCCAGGAACCACGTCTGTCCGGCGTCGGTGCCCTCGCCGAGGGAGTGCGCGAGCCCGAGCAGCCAGGCGAGTGCCGCGAAGCGGTGCAGCCGGCGCCAGCGCTGCACGCCGATGCGGGCACGGGCGTAGTAGGAGAGGCCGAGCGCGAGCAGCGCCCAGAAGGCGACGATCCCCATGCTCGTCCACAGCGTCCTGTAGCCGCTGAGGAACGGGATCGCGATGTCGCCGACGCTCGGGTGCAGATAGCCGTCGCCGAGCAGCGTGACGCCGTGGACGACGAGCGCTGCGAGCGCCGCGAGCGACAACGCCTCGTGCGTCACCCGCAGCTCCTGGCGGCGGCCCTTCACCAAGCGTCCGCCGATCAGCAGGCCGGCGCACACGGACAGGCTCGACAGCAGCAGCGCGGCGATGCCGGCGGCGCGGCTGGTGAGCCAGAAGAGGTGCGGGCCGACCGCGGTGGCGAGGATGGTCGTGTCGATCGTGTGCATGGCGTGGACACACGATGGCCGGCGGCGGTGAACCGTCGCTAACCGGGATCTAAGGTCACGCTAAGAGGTCGATGGCAGGATGCTCAGGGACGGGTGCTGGCAAGCGCGACACGCTCGCCGCGCGTTCCCTAGCATCAAGCGGCGATGACGGTGCCCAGCAGGCTTCGACTCTGGGGGATGGCGCTTGCGGCGTGCGCTGCGCTGGCGCTCGCCGCGCTGCTGCTCGCGAGCGCAGGGGAGGCGCGCGCCGGCGGCGCATGGTGGACGCCTCCGCAACACCTGACGTGGTACTGGCAACTGACGGGGACGGTGAACAACAGCGAGCCGGTGGCGGTGTACGACATCGACGGCTTCGAAAACAGCGCCGCCGAGGTCGCGGCGCTGCACGCTCAGGGCAAGCACGTGATCTGCTACATCGACGTGGGCACCGCCGAGGCCTTCCGCCCCGACTACTCGGAGTTCCCCGCGTCGGTGCTCGGGGACCGGAATGGGTGGCCCGGCGAGCGCTGGCTGGACATCCGCCAGCTCCCGATTCTCGAGCCGATCATGACGCGGCGCTTTGAAATGTGCAGGGAAAAGGGCTTTGACGCGGTCGAGCCCGACAACATCGAAGGCTATGCGAACAAGTCCGGCTTCCCGCTCACCGCCGCAGAGCAGCTGACCTACAACGAGTGGGTCGCCGCGGAGGTCCACTCGCTGGGGATGGCCGTGCTGCAGAAGAACGACGGCGAACAGACGCCCCAGCTCTTTCCCTACTTCGACGGCGCGCTGAGCGAGCAGTGCAACCAATACAGGGAATGCGCTGACTTCCAGCCGTACCTGGCCGCCGGCGAGCCGGTTCTGAACGCCGAGTACCACCTGGCCACCAAGCGCTTCTGCGCGGCCGACGAAGCGGCCGGGATCATGGGCGCGCGCTACAACCTCGCGCTCAACGGCAAGCGCTTCGATCCCTGCTTCTAGGTCTGCGCGCGAGGTGTGCGCTTGCGCCGGCGCCCGCAGAACGAAACGACGCGGTCCAGAGCCGCTTGAGGAACCTTCCCCTTCCGGCCCGGGGGCCTTCCGGTTGGGTGGCGCGGCCTCACACCTCAGTGGCCTCGCTCTTTACGGCTCGGAACCGCGTCTGTTTGCAACCTAAGTCGCGTGGGGCCCGATTGCAAGAGTGTGGCGTGCATGCTCCGCGCATCTTGCGGAGAAAACCGCGTGCGCGGGTGATGGGGGCGCGGGATGCGGCTGGCGGTGCGCCGCGCGCCGAAGACCGCCATGCTCGGCCTGATCACCGGCCCGAGCGTGTCGATTACGCGCTCGGCGACGAGCTGCGCCGTCGGCGAGGATGCCTCCGGCGCGGTCAGGTAGAAGCTGGCCATGCCGGCGAGGATCAGCACGTGCTCGTGGGCGTTGGGCAGCGCGCGCACGGTGCGCAGCGCTTCGCGGGCGAGCAGGTGCACGCGGGCGGCGGCTTCCTGGGGCGTGGCGTAGTAGTCGAGCAGGCAGCGCTGGGCGACGGCCGTGTCTTCGGGCTCGTCGACCAGGCTGTCCAGCAGCGAATGCAGGGCGCCCACCCACGGCCAGTACGCGCGCTCGATCGCGACCGCCTCCGCCGGCGCCAGCGCCGGCCGCGCAGCGGCTGCGATCAGCGCGAACAGGCCGAGCGAGGAGCCGGCCGACGCCGCGGTCTCCCACCAGCGCAGGCCCGTTCCCCGCGGCGTTTCCCGCAGCGCCCACTGCCTCAGGTGGCAATGGCCGCCCTGGGGCTCTGAGAGGTTGAGGCTCTGGTAGGCGACGATGCGCGTGGCCAGCCTGCGCGCTGGCCCGCTTATCGACGGGCGCGAGGGCAGCACGCTCAGCGCGCATCGGCACGTGTCGACGATCTCCGCGAGATAGCCGGCATCGGCGCGGTGCGGGTTGCGCGCGTAGTAGTCGGGCTGACCGGCGCCGTTGTCGAGCGCCACCAGCAGCGCCTGGTGGAGCTGACGGCCGTTGGTGACCGGGTTGCCGCTCGGCTGCTCGGAGAGCGTGTCGGCGTAGTCGTAGGCCGATTGGAACGCGACCTGGGCTCGCACGACCTTGCCGCGGTGCGCAGCCGGCGCGAACGCGGCGAACGCGGCGGAGCCCTCGATGTTGCCTCGCTTGATCCGCTGGGCTTCGAGCGCGAGCCGGCGCAGGACCGGATCGGGGATCGCTTCGGCGCGTTCTCGCCAGTGGCGAGTCTCACGGCGGATGCACGGAAAGACGCTTAGCCAGTAGCGCCTGGCGGCCCTCAGGAAGTAGGTTGCCAGCGCTCTGCGGCCGGCTGGATAAGTGGCTGTCATGGTGACAGCATCGCGACAGCATCGGGCGCCTCAAATCGACTCCTGGAAGCTGGCCCGTGGAAGCACCCGTGCGGCCCCCAAACCGGGCAGCGCGATCACGACCAGCGCGACGCCGGTGATGATCGCCAGCGTCACGAACACGATGCCGATTCCGAGCGAGAAAGGCGCGGGAAAGCCGACCGACACCTCCAGCCAGCGGCTCGCGAGCGCGTGGCCGTAGATGCCGAGGATCGCTCCGTCCAGGCAGCCGATGAACAGCAGGATCGCGCTTTCCAGCAGCAGCGAACGCCACAGCTGCCGGCTGTCGAAGCCGTGGGACTTCAGCGAGGCCAGGCGCGCGCGGCGCTGCCAGATCGCGGCGCTGAGCGCGGAGGCGATCGCCAGCGAGGTCGCGATCAGCAACAGCATTGCGATCTGGCTGAGGCTCCTGATGCCCTGGCGGGCGCTGCCTTCGTAGACGGCCTCGCGTTCTGCGAGCGTCTGCACGAGCACGCCCGGGCGGTGCCCGAGCGCCTGTGCGATCGCGCGCCTGCCGGCCTCGGGATCCACGCCGGGCTTCAGATCGACCTCGAGTGCGGTGGGGTCGGTGCTCTGCCAGTAGCGCTGGTAGGTGGCGTCGCTGAGCGTGATCGCGCCGGGCGGCCAGCCGACGTTGGTCGTGATCGCGGCCACGCGCAGGCGCGCGGGGCCCGACGGCGTCGGCAGCGTGAACGCGCCGCCGACGCGCAGGCGGCGTTCTTCGGCGAAGCCGTTCGAGATCGCCGCCCAGCCGCCACCGCGGATCAGCCGCGTGGCCTGTGCGAGCTCGCCGTGCAGGAGCTGGCTGGCCTGAATCAGCGCCGCGTCGGCGGCGGGCCTCGCGCGTATCCACAGCCTGCGTGTGCCGACATCCAGCAGCCCGCCCTGGTACTCGCGCACGGAGGCGACATCCGGGCTGCGGGCGATCGCCGCCCGCGCCCCGGGGACGTGGAAGCTGTCGATGGTCAGGAAGTTGTTGTCCGTGGTCACCCACACGTCGGCGGTATCCAGGTACTGCACGACCGCCGTGTCGAGCCCGCCGATGAGGTCGTGCCGTGCGCCCTGGATCACGATCATCCCGTAGACGGCCAGCGCCGCCACACCGGCCAGCGCGACCGAGCGGGTGGCGGTGGCGTCCAGTTCGACGACGGCCAGCGCGAGCATGCTGCCGCGCATGCGTTCGCTGAGCGGTTTGACACAGCGCACCACCAGCGTGAAGATCGGCAGCACCAGGCAGAACGCCGCGAGCGCCAAGACGACCCCGCCGAGGACGCTGAGGCTGGGCGCGAGCAGCACGGACACGCTGACGGCCGCCACCAGCAGCGATCCGGCGACGCTGCAGATCGCGACCGCCCGGCGGCCGATGCTCTGCCCGGCCTCGCCGGTCTCGTGCAGGACGGCGTCGGCTCGGCGACCGCGGCGCAGGTCGAGCACGGGCAGCAGCGAGGCGGTGATCGTGGCGAGCACGCCGCACGCGATCGCCAGGGCGACGGTGGTGGCGGGGATGACCGGGTGGGTGCCGATCGGGAACGCCAGCGTGAGGTAGCTGGGCACCTCGTGGTAGAGCGAGTGCGACAGCAGGTCGCCGAGCGCGACGCCGAGGAGCGAGGCGGCCAGGCCGAGTATCACCGCCTGGGAGATCAGCACGAGCAGCACCTGGCGCGGTCCGAAGCCCTGCTGGCGCAGCCCCGCCGCGAAGCGCCGGCGCTCGGGCACGGTGAGCAGCATCGCGTTCAGCGCCAGTAGGAACCCGACCATCGCGCTGATCGCGGCGAACAGCGTGGTCGACTCGCTGGTCGGGGCGGCGGTCGCTCCCAGCACGGCCACTTCCCTGTTCGCCGGCTCGACGTCGAGCCGGCCGGCGGCGAGACGGCGCAGCTCCGCTTCGACCAGCGCATCGGCGCCGCGCCTGGGCTCGACGAGCACCTGGGTGACCCGTCCCTGCTTGCCGGTGATCTGCTGGGCGAGCCCGAGCAGCGACACGACCACCGGGCTGCTGGCGATCGGCCCGACCGTCTGGCTGCCGAGCACGGCGCGCACCTGCGCCGTGCTGGCGCTCCCGTCGGTGAGCAGCGTCACCCGCTGGCCGGCGTGCGCGCCGATGCTGTCGGCGACACCCGATGGCAGGCCGACCCCGCCCGACAGCAGCAGCGCGCCGGCGCCGAGATCGCGCGTCGCCGCGGCCTGCAGTTCGGTCTGGCTGCCCGTCACCCCGACGAGCTGGATCGACTCGCGCCCGCTGGGGCCGACGATCGCGGCGTTCTCGCGCAGCATCGGCGCCGCGACCTTCACTCCGGGCAGCCTGCTCACGCGTTCGGCCAGGCCCTGGTCGAAGCCTTCGAAGCTGCGCGCGGCGAGCTGGAAGCGGGCCGAGCCGGTGACCGCGCGCAGCAGCTGACTCGTGGAGCTGACGACGCTCGTGTTGGCGACGAGCACGCCGAACAGCAGCGCGACGCCGATCGCTATCCCCATCCCCGCCAGCAGCTCCTGGGAGCGGTGGTTGCTCACCCGCCAGCGATAGAGGTCGACCAGCGCCGACAGGCGCAGGCCCATGATCGTCAGCGCCGGGCGCCCGCCGCGTCTCATCGTGTCGCTGCGATGGCGAGCTCCGCGTCCAGACCCTCGTGCACGCGCCCGTCGCGCAGCGTGTAGACGCTCGACGCGAGCGCGCCGGCCTGAGGGTCGTGGGTGGCGAGCAGCCCGGGGATCTGACGCTCGCGGCAGATGTCGAGCAGCAGCTCGAGGATCTCCCTGCTGCGCTTGGAGTCGAGGTTGCCGGTCGGCTCGTCGGTCAGCAGCAGGCGCGGCTCGTTGACGAGCGCGCGCGCGATGGCGACGCGCTGGCGCTCGCCCATCGACAGCTGCGCGGGTATGTGCTCGGCGCGTGCGCCGAGCCCGACGCGATCGAGCCAGGGGCGCGCGCGGCGGCGGGCGTCGCGCAGGCTGAAGCCGTCGGCGAGCAGCTTCACCGCCGCGTTCTCGAGCGCGGAGGCGCCTGCGATGAGGTGAAAGGACTGGAACACCAGGCCGACGTCGTGCAGCCGGTAGGCGGCGCTCTCCTGGGGGGAAAGCCGCGCGATGTCACGCTCGTCGAAGACGACGCTGCCGGCGTCGGGGACGAGCATCCCGGCGATGAGCTGCAGCAGCGTCGACTTGCCGGAGCCGCTGGGCCCGTACAGGGCGACGAGCTCGCCCGGCGAGACGTCCAGCGAGACGCCGTCGACGGCGCGCACGGTCTCGCCGACGCTGGGGTAGTGCTTGACGACGCTGCGCAGCTGCAGGCCGCTCACGACTGCGAGCGCTGCCGGGTGTGCGATCGCTCGGGAAACGGCACGAGCGTACCCGGGCGGTCCATCGAGCGCAGCCTCCCGGCATCGATCGAGAACATCCGCCGCGCCTTGCGGATCGGCGCGATGTCTTCGGAGGCGATCACGATCGCCAGCTGCGAGTCGCGGCCGAGCGAGCTCAGGAGCTCATACAGTTCGACTCCCTCGCTGGGCCGCAGCGGCACGGACGGCTCGTCGACGAGCAGTACCCTCGGCTCGTGCACGAGCGTCTGCGCGAGCGCCGCGCGCACGCGCTCGCCGTGCGAGACCCTGTCCGCCGGCATGTACGCGCAGCCGGCGATGCCCACCCGCTCGAGCGCGCGCCAGGCGGGCTCCCTGGCCTCCCGCAGGCTCATGCCGTCGCTCAGCAGCGGCAGTGCCACGTGCTCCAGGACCGGCTTGTTGCGTTCGGGGCACCAGTTCGCGCTCACCAGCCCGATCCCGCCACGGCGCTGCAGCCTCGCGCGGCGGTCGGCCGAGATCCTCGTCACGTCGGCGCCGTCGAAGCGCACGGTGCCCTGGTCGGGGGACTCTTTCCCGGCGGCGATGTGCAGCAGCGTGCTCTTGCCGGAGCGCCGCACGCCCCAGATGCCGATGAAGTCGCCGTCGTCCACCTCCAGCGACACGTCGTCGAGCACGGTGATCTCGCGCCGTCCGTCGGGATAGCGCTTGACGATGTTCTGCAGCGAGAGCAGGCTCATCCGGGCAGCTCGCGTGGGAGCTCGGCGAGGAACTCGCCGATCCATGCGCGGGCGGTCGCGATCCAGCGCAGGTCCGCCTGCAGGCTCTCGTCGACGGCCATGCGCGTGAGGTTCAGCGCGAGGCCGGCCCACGAGCCCATCGGGACCTCGGCGGCGTTGGTCTGGCGCAGCATCTCGAAGCACTCGTGCTCGTATGCGTCCAGCGCCTGCAGCAGTTGGGGGGCGTCCTGTGCGCGCGACATCGCGATCTTCGCCTGCAGCTCGACGCGCACGGGCTCCTTGGAGGCGGGACTGCGCATCCAGCTGGAGAGCGCGCCCTCGGCCCGCTCGGTCGCGGCATATACCCGCTGCCCGTGGCCCCGCCCGCGCACGGACGCCGTCTTCCATGCGGAGGACACGAGCCCTTCCTGTTCCAGGCGGTTCAGCGCCGCGTACACGCTCTGACGCGTCACGCCCCAGGCGGGGCCGAGACGCCGCTCGACGAGCGTGGTCAGCATGTAGCCGTGCAGCGATTGCTCCTGCTCGCCAAGCAGCAGCGCGAGCAGAACCCCCTGTAGAGGTGACCCGCTCAACCGTTCCTTGCCGGCGCTCCTCCCGGACATCGCTCCTCGTCTGCTCCGATGTTGCCCAGCGGAACGATACGCCAAACACGGTCCCGCCGCTGGCATGGAACAGGCGGCTCGAAGGCGTGATTCGGAAGGTCGAAGTTCGATTCGGAAGATCGAAAACACGACTACCCGTTTGACTGTTTCCTAATTGCCAACCCGTCACGCGTGACTATTCAGTTGCGCAGACAGCCGCCATGATCGAGGCCGTCATGTCGAACAGCGCGAAGAATCCCACTCGGTCGCCGACCGCCTCTGCAGGTGGAGGGTTCCGTTGAGCGGGAATCGCGCCGTGACGATCACGCTCACCGACTGGCAGGTGGCGCGGGTGGTGCGCGAGGCCTCGCCTCTGCCTGGGCTGACCGCGCTGCCGGCAGGGCTCGACGACTTCGGGGAGCTGCGCAGCGCCGTGCTGCCACTGCTGGACGACGCGGCATACTCGCGCTCCACATTGCGCGCGCTGCTGGTGCTCGGAGCGTTTCCGCCGGACGGCAGCGAGCGCGAGCTGACGGACGTGGCGCGCCAGCTCGACCTGTCGCCGAGCACCACCCATCGCTACATCGGCACGTGGATGGCCGTGGGGCTGCTCGAGCAGCACCCACGCTCGCGGCGATACCGACGCGCGCCTCCCGAGGCGCCCGCGGTCAACGGGCAGGAGCCATGATCGATATACGCTGCGCCGCCGGACGTCGTCGGCGAGCGGCGGTCGCTCCCCGGCGAGGAGACTGCGCCTACGCAGACAATTGTATACTGTGGGTAGTTGACGATGGGTAGTGAAGCGCATAGACCTGGGCGTGCATGGCGTGGGATGTTTGGCGCGTGCCGCGGCACTCTGCGCCCGACCCCGCCCTCGCTGCCGTTCTGCGGCGCCTGCGCCTGGAGCGGGGCGCCACTCAGGAAGCACTCGCATATCGTTCAGGGATCACGACCGGCTCACTTGCTCGCATCGAGCTCGGGCAGGCGAGTCCTGCGTGGGCGACCGTGCGGGAGATCGCCGCGGCGCTCGACGTGAGCCTGGTCGAGCTGGCCTTGGCCGTGGAAGCCGCATAGGAGGGGTCGTCGGCGAGCTCGGGTCGCCGCCAACTGCTCGGGTTTCGCTCGTCGACGGCCAGTGGTAGCCCGCAGGGGCGAGGGGAGCGGCGGTCAGTCGCGCCCGCCCCCGAAGAGCCGCAGGAAGAACAGGAAGATGTTGAGCACGTCGATGAAGATCCCGGCAGCGAGGGGGACGACTTCCTGCATCCCCGCGCGGCGCATGCGGTTGAAGTCGAGGACGGTGTAGGCGCCGAACACGCCTAGGCCGAGCAGCGCGTAGATCACATTGCCGCCAGGGATCGACAGGAAGATGGTCGCGATTCCGAAGACGATCAGCGCGATCAGCAGGAAGAACAGCATGCGGTAGCCCCCGGAGAGGTCTCTGCGGATGGCATAGCCGGTGCAGCCGAGTGCGCCCACGAACAGCGCGGTCGCGGCCGCCGCCTGCCAGACGGCGTCTGGCTCGGCTTCGGCGTAGCGATCGAGCACGCCGCCCAGCCCGAGCCCGAGCAGCAGGCCGGCGGCGAACAGCAGCGTGATCGACAGGGCCTCGGAGCGGCGCGCGAGGTTCAGGCCGATGATGCAGACGAAGCCGACAATGAAGCACACGATCGACGCGCCCTGCGCGATTTCGCGTCCGAGGTAGGAGCCGAGCGTGAAGAAGCAGAGCGTGACCGCGACGAGGCCCATCACCTGGCCGAAGACGCCGGCCGCGCCGACGGTCTCGATCGAGCCGAACATCCCTTCGTCCCTATATCCCGCCGTCAGTGGCACGTTGGGCTCCATTCTGCCGAATTCGTCCGTCGGATCGTTGCTGCCCGATCTCAAGCGCCGCGGACGCGAATCCGAAGAGATGGGCAAATCGATGTACACAGAATCATCCCAGCTGCTGGCGCAGGCGCCTGACTCCGCCGACGCGAGGCTGATCGCCGACGTGCCGATGCGCGCGACGGCGGCGCCCGCGCCGATGCGCGCGCTCGCGCGCCGCATCACCGTGGGACGCCCCGCGATTGCGTGGTCGCTGGCGCTTCTTTACGTGTTCAAGGCGGTGATCTGCTTTGCGATCGTCGCCTTCCCGATCAGCGCCACCGAGCCCACACGGCTGGTCGCGATGGCGGGCGCGATGGGCATCGTCGGCGGGATCGGCGTGTGGCTGTTCGCGAGGCGGATCCCGCTGCTCGGCTTCGAGCTGCTCGCTGCGTGCGGCTCGCTACTGACGAGCGCGCTGATCGCCCACGCGACCACCCACGGGGGCATGATGCTCGCGGCGTTCGCCTACCCGTGGATCGCGATCTACGCGGCGCACTTCTTCCCGCGCCGCGCGGTCAACGTCCAGGGGCTGCTGATCTCGGTCGGCTTCGGCGCGGGCCTGCTGCTCGGCCATCTCCCGCACGTCGCCATCTACTGGGTGGTCGTGACCGTGACGATCTGGTCGATCTGCTTCCTGCTGGGCAACCTCAGCGAGCGCCTGCGCCTGCAGGCGGGCACCGACCACCTCACGGGACTGCTCAACCGCAGCGGCTTCCTGGCGGCGGCGCTGCGCGAGCGCGCGCTGGCCGATCGCACCGGCGCGCCGCTGACCGTGGCGGTGATCGATCTCGACGGCTTCAAGCAGGTCAACGATCGAGCGGGCCACGCTGCCGGCGACCAGCTGCTGGCGAGGCTCGGCCGGCAGTGGCGCGAGCGCATGCGACCCAGCGACATCATCGCCCGCCACGGCGGCGACGAGTTCGTGCTGCTGCTCCCGGGTACAGGGCCCGCCGGCGCGGAGTCCGCGCTGAAGCGCCTGTGCAGCGGCGAGGACGTGATCGGCTGGTCGATCGGCATCAGCGAGTGGGTGCGCGGCGAGGAGCTGGATGCTCCGCTCGCACGCGCTGACAAGCATCTGTACAAGGCCAAGCTCGCGGCTGGCCAGCGCCCGCCGGCATCCGCACGCTGAGTTCCGGTAGCTGGTACCGTGCCACCTCATGGCAGAGGTGCCCGCTCCAGCTCCGCCGAGCGGCGAGCAGCCGCCGCCTCAGGCGCCTCCGCAGGCCGCGGAAGCGCCCCACGACCCGTGGGGCTACCGGCTTGCAATCGGCGGGGTCTCGCTGGCGCTGTTCGCGTTCCTGCTCGGCGCGGCGATCGTTGGCTCCGCGGGGCATGTCAAGGACATGCCGCAGGAATTCTGGACGATCGGCGCGGCGTTGAGCGGGGCGCTGGTCGGGATCCTGGTGCCCTCCCCGAGCCAGAAAAAGGCTGCGCGCGTGCAGAAGAAAGAAGCGAAGATCGGAGAAAAAGGACCCGACTGGGTGTCAATCGCGCAGCCGGCTCTGCTGATCGTCGTGCTCGTCGGCGCGATGATCTTGGAGCGACACGTGAACGCGGCCGATGCGGCGCAACTGCGTACGCTGGCTGCGGCCAGCGCGGGCGCGCTCGTCGGGCTGCTCGGGGCGAGCCCGGCCAAGACCGCGGGCAAAGCGTAGCGGCCGCCCGGAGGGTTTCCGACAGTATCGGCCATATGGGTGGAAATTATCGGCCATACAAGCTTGAATTATCGGCCATACGGCGCTACTGTTGATCGCGCAATGGAGTCTCTGAGGCGGGTTGCTTGCGAACTTTCGATCCCGGAGCGTACGCTGCGGCGTGCCGCGTCCGAGGGCCTGGTGCGTGGAGAGCGCGTCAGCCCCCGTCGGTTTCGGATCACGTTCCGGGAGGAGGCGTACCTGCGTAGTCATTGGGAGCTGTTGCGGGCACTGCGCAGGGCGCTGCGTACCGAGCCGAACGTCAGGCTCGCGGTGCTGTTCGGCTCGACGGCCATCGGGAGCGATGACGAGCGCTCTGACGTCGACGTGCTGGTGGCCTTGCACGATCCTGGTGTGGGCCGGCTGGCTGAGTTGGCGGGGCGGCTTTCCCGGAGCATTGGTCGCGAGCTGCAGCTCGTGCGGCTCTCCGAGGCGCAGAGCTCGCCTGTGCTGATGGTCGACGTCATCGATCACGGGCGCGTGCTGATCGATCGAGACGATCTTTGGGCTGGCTTGGGAGACGCCGCCGCGAAGTGGAGGCGCCTTGCGCGTAGTGCTGAACGATCCTCGATTGCGGCGATCGAAGAGCACGACCTCGACCATCACGTCGCGTGACGGCAGCCGATCCGGTCGCTGCCCCGCTCGAGGCGAACGACCCTCGGCGTGCGAGGGCGTTGAAGGCCAAGATCCGCGATCGCGTGAGCGACGTGCGCCGCCATCTGCTCGCGCTGCGCACCGCTATGGCGGACTTCGGCGATGACTTCGAGCTCGATGCCTTTCGCACTGCCTACGCGTCGGAGGATCCGGTCGAGCTCAACCGCGTGAAGGCCGTCGAGCGAGGCGTCGATCAGCTCTACAACTACGTCGCTGAGCTTGCGGACCTTCGGACTGGAGCTCGCCGAGCTTCGTGGACGTCGCGTTGAGACCAACGCGCGGCGAGATCTCGACGCGCTACGGGATGCCGGCGTGCTCACGGGCGAGCTGACTCGTCGCCTGCAACGACTGCGCGAGTTGCGGCGCATGCTCGTCCACGAATACGCGACCGCCACAGCCGAGCAGGTTCACGAGTCCGCTCTCATCGTGACTGGCAACTTCCCGGCCTTCTACGACGCGTACCGGGCGTGGATCAAGCGCGGCTTCGCGCCTCAGCCTGACGCAGATCTAGCCTGACCACTCGACGTTAGATATGCCGGAGGAGGGACTCGAACCCCCGACACGCGGATTATGATTCCGCTGCTCTAACCAGCTGAGCTACTCCGGCCCGGATCGGGCAGCACAGTCTAGCCACGGGTCGCGTGGCCGGCCGGGCGCATACGTAGTTTCCCGCCAGCGAAAGCGGTGCCCCGGGCGGATGCGCGGCGGCGGTGGCGGGGCCAGACTGTCGATCGATGGCAACCACACCGCCCCGATCGCTCCTTCCCCGCGCGATGCGCTCGCCCCGCATGGAGCTCGACAGCTACTTCACGGACGGTCGGCGCCTGCTGCGTGTCGTCGAGGCGAGCGCCCGCACTGCGTCCACATCGCTGGAGGACTGCCGGACGCTCGAGGTCCGCTCCTACTCGCCAGGCGAGATCGCGCACCTGAGATTGCGGCCGGTCTCGAGTCCGGCTCGAGCCTGACCGGCGCGCGCGTGCGAGGCGGGAACCTGTCGCCCGGGCGCTCGCGCCCGGGCACTGTGCGCGCGAGCGCCCGCGCCGCTAGCCTCGTGTCGCGATGACGCCATCGACCCTGCTCGCGGTGCCGAACGTCTCGGAGGGGCGCGACGCGGAGACGATCGCGGCCATCGCCGCCGCGTTCGCGAACGGCGCCGAGCAAAACGGCGCGCCCGAAGGGGTGCGCCTGCTGGACGTGCACTCCGACGCCGACCACAACCGCTCGGTGTTCACGCTCGCCGGTCCGCCGCGCGCGCTGGCGGACGCGCTGCTGTGCGGCGCGCGCGCGGCGGTCGAGCGCATCGACGTGATGGGGCCAGCCGGCAGCGGCGCCGAGCACGCCGGCATGCACCCGCACGTGGGCGCGATGGACGTCGTGCCGATCGTGTACCTGCACGAGGACCAGCGGGGGGCGGCGTGCGCGCAGGCGCTCGTCGTCGGCGATCGCATCGCCGAGGAGCTGGGCGTCCCGGTGTTCGTCTACGGCGAGCTCTCCGGGACGGAGCCTGCGGGCGGGCGCACGCGCGCCGAGCTGCGGCGCGGCGGCGTGGCGGGGCTCGCCGCGCGCATGGCCGCGGGCGACGCGCGGATGACCCCCGACTTCGGGCCGGCGCGGATGCACCCCCGCGCGGGCGCGACGCTCGTCGCCGCCCGGCCGCCGCTGGTGGCGTTCAACCTGCAGCTCTCGCCCCCCGCGAGCGTCGATGACGCGCGCGCGATCGCAGCCCTGATCCGCGATGGCGGCCAGGAGGGGCTACCGGGTCTACGCGCGCTCGGCCTCGCGCTCAGCGGCGGCATCGTCCAGCTGTCCATGAACGTCGAGCGCCCGCTGGAGCTGCCGCTCGCGCGGATCGTCGGCGCCGTCCGCGCGCACACCGAGGTCGCAAGCGCCGAGCTCGTCGGGCTCGCGCCGGCATCCGCCTTCAACGACTTTCCGGTGGACATCCCGATCCCGGGCTTCGACCCCGAGCGCCAGCTGATCGAGAACGCACTACGCTGCTGAGTCATGGCTCAGACCAGGCGCAAACGCCAGACCAAGCACCGCGGCAACGCCGCCGGCGTCGTCGAGTCCCGCGGTCGCACCGGGCGCAAGCCGACGCCGGCGGAGAAGAGCGGCGACGCGCGCGAGCGCGCGCGTGAGAAGGAGAAGCTGCTGGACAAGCGCGACCGGCCGCCGACGTGGCGGGCGGCGTTCACGAAGGCGATGTTCGCCGCGATCGTCCTGCTGCTCGTGGTGATCCTGATCTTCCACCAGTCGAACCAGGCGATCAGCCTGTTCCCGATCGTGCTCGCGCTGTACACGGTGATCAGCTACTACACCGACAAGTTCGTATACGACCGTCGCCAACGCAAAAAGGCCAGGGAGGGCGCGGGCGGAAGGACGCCGTCGCGATGAGCGCGCCCGACGTGCGCGCGTTCACGGTCGGCCCCGTGCAGGAGAACTGCTACATCGTGCGCGCCGATGCCGAGCAGACGCGCGCGGTGATCGTCGACCCGGGGGACGAGCCCGAGCGGCTGCTCGCGGCGATCGAGTCGCTGGGGGTCGAGATCGAGGCGATCCTTCTCACGCACTGCCACTTCGACCACATCGGCGCGGTCGCGCCAATCGCGCGCGCGACGGGCGCGCCCGTGTACTGCCCCGAGATCGAGCGCCCGCTGCTCGCCGACATCACGAGCTGGACGCCGCCAGGCTTCGGGCCGTTCGAGAGCTACGAGCCAGAGCACCTGATCAGCGGCGGTGAGCGCCTGAGCCTCGCGGGCCTCGAGCTCGACGTGCTGTTCACGCCAGGGCACAGCCCCGGCCACGTGACCTACGCGGTCCGATCGCCCGCCCACCCCGCGCTGCTGTCGGGAGACGTGCTGTTCCAGGGGTCGGTCGGTCGCGTCGATCTACCGGGCGGGGACTGGCCGACGCTCGAGCGCTCGATCGAGAGCCTGCTGCGCGCCTATCCGGATGACACGGTCGTCTACCCGGGGCACATGGGCGTCACCACGCTCGGGCGCGAGCGCGCCGCCAACCCGTTCCTCAGCGAGCTGCGCGAGCGCGTGCCCGTCGCTCGCAGCGCCGACTCGCCGGCAGCCTGAGCTCTTGAGCGAGGCCAAGCTCAAAGCGCCGCGCGGCACCTTCGACGTGCTCGGCGAGGACGCCGCGCGCCGAAGCGCGCTGGAGGCGCGCGCTCGCTCGATCCTCGAGGGGGCGGGCTACGAGCGGATCGAGACGCCCGTGTTCGAGGCCACCGAGCTGTTCGCACGCGGCGTCGGCGAGTCGACGGACATCGTGCGCAAGGAGATGTTCACGTTCGAGGACCAAGCGGGGCGTTCGCTGACGCTGCGCCCCGAGGGCACCGCGCCCGTGTGCAGGGCCTACGTCGAGCACGGCATGCACAAGCGCCGCCAGCCGGTGAAGCTGTGGTACCTGTCGTGCTTCTTCCGCCACGAGCGCGCGCAGGCCGGGCGCTACCGGGAGTTCTGGCAGGTCGGCGCCGAGGCGATCGGCTCGGAGGACCCGGCGGTGGACGCCGAGTCGATCGCGCTGCTCGCCACGCTGCTGGCGGAGACGGGGGTGCGCAACCTGAGGCTGCGCCTGTCGAGCCTCGGCAGCCTGCAGAGCCGGCAGGAGTACCGCGAGCGCCTGCAGGCATACCTGCGCGCGAACGAGGACAGCCTGTCCGAGGAGGTGCGCGGCAGGATCGACCTGAACCCGCTGCGCGCGTTCGACTCCGATCACCCGGGCACGCGGCAGGTGATGCAGGGCGCGCCGCTGCTGCGCGAGCACCTGAGTGCCGAGGACGCCGAGCACTTCGCGCACGTGCGCGAGCTGCTGGACGCGGCGGGCGTCCTCTACGAGCTGGACCCAACGCTCGTGCGCGGCCTCGACTACTACACACGCACCGTCTTCGAGTTCACCTCTGAGGCGCTCGGCGCGCAGAGCGGGGTGGGGGGCGGCGGGCGCTACGACGGCCTCGTGCAGCAGCTCGGCGGGCCGGCGACGCCCGGCATGGGCTGGGCGGCGGGGATCGAGCGGATCCTGCTGGCGGGCGCGGGCGCCGATGCCCCCGGAGGCGGCGCGCAGCCAGCGGCGCTGACGCCAGTGGAGCTGTTCGTCGCGCTGGAGGAGCCGCGCGCGGACCTGCGTGCCGCTGCGTTCGGCCTGCTCAGCACCGCGCGCTCGGCTGGCCTCTCCGCGCAGATGGACCTCGGCGGGCGCTCGCTCAAAGGCCAGCTCGGCCACGCCGACGCGCTCCGTGCCCGCTACGTGGCGATCCTCGCCGACACCCCCGACGGGGGCGCAGGCGGGCAGACGCTGCTGAAGGACATGCAGGGCGGCGGCCAGGAGCAGATGGCGACGAACGCGGTCGTGCACGCGGTGCTGCGCGGCCACCACGCGCTGTAGCACGCCGCGCGGGCGCGCTCGAAGCGTCCACAACGCGCATATCGACGTTCAACTTCCGGGCCGCAGATGCCGAAGCATGACGCGATGGCGCAGCTCTCTCGCCCCTTCCAGATCGTGCTCGTGGTCGTCGTGCTGTTCGCCGGCGTGTGGCTGTTCGCCCTGCAGGGGCGCTCCACGAGCACCAGCGGCTCGGGCTCGACGCCGGTCGTCTCGGCGACCACGCCCTCGACCTCCGCTCCGGTAACGGCGGCCACGGGGCACGCCGGCTCCGCGTCCACGAGCGCGGCCGCCGGCGCGAAATCCTCAGCTGGCTCCTCCGGCCACGTCTACCACGGCCCCGTGCCCGGCCTTGAAGGGCTGACACGCGACGTCAAGCACGCGCGCGAAGCCGTGGCGAAGACCGGCGAGTCACCGCAGAGCTCGAGCGCCGCCGCAACGCCGCGCTCCTCCAGCGCAACCGCGCCCGCTCGGACCGCTGCACCCGTTCGCACCGCTGCGCCCACCAAGGCTGCCGCAACGCCCACCAGGACCGCCGCCAAGACTACGACCACGCCCGCGACGCGGCCGGCGTCGACAACCTCGAGCAAGACCTCCACGAGCAGCGCCCACCACAGCTCGAGCGCCGCGGCCACGGGGCCCGCCGGGCAGCGCAGCGTCGAAGCGCAGCTCGCCAAGGGCGACGTCGTGTTGCTGCTGTTCTGGAACCCGCGGGGCACCGACGATGTGGTCGTGCACCGCGCCCTGCAGCAGGTGCAGGCGGCCGATCGCGGCCAGCTGGTCGCGGTGCACGAGGCGCCGGCCAGCCAGGTCGCGAGCTTCGGCTCGGTCACTCGCGGCGTGCAGGTCTACGCGACGCCGACGCTTTTCGTCATCAACAAGAGCGGGAAGGCGATCGTGCTGACGGGCGTGCAGGAAGCCTTCTCGATCGAGCAGGCGATCGCCGAAGCACGCCAGGCGTAGTCGAAACACCGCAGGCATACGCTTACACTCGCTCGAGTGAGAGCCACCACCGCCTCCTCCACGGCACCGTCCTCGCCAGCGTCCCTGGAAGGGGCGGGTGAGCAGCTGCTCACCCATCTCGAAACTCCGCTCGGGCACGGCCACTGCCCCCTGGACGCGTTCACTGGCGCGGCCGGCGGGGCCGCGTGCGGCGATCTGATCCGCGTGTCGATCGCACTCGATCCGCGCAGCCCGGACGGCTGTATCGCCGACGCCGGCTTTGACGCCAGCGGCTGCGGCGCGACGCTCGCGGCGGGCAGCGCCGCGGTGAGCCTGCTGCGCGGGGCGCCGCTGCTCGACGCGGCGCGGATCGGGCCGGCGCAGATCGCGCGCGAGCTCGGTGGGCTGAGCGCGGCCAAGCGTCACGCGGCAGAGCTCGCGGCCGACGCGCTGCACCGCGCGCTCGGCGCCGCCGCGCGCGCCCGCGCGGGGCTCGCGCAGTGCGCGGGACGCACGGTCGTGGCCATGAGCGGCGGCGTGGACAGCGCGGTGGCGGCGCTGCTGGTGGGCGAGGCGGGCGGCGAGGCGGTGGGCGTGACGCTCGAGCTGTGGTCGGACCCGGAGAACGACGGCGATCTCAGCTGCTGCTCGGCGCAGGCGGTGCGCGGTGCGCGCGCGCTGGCGCACGAGCTCGGCATGGCGCACCTGTCGATCGACCTGCGCGCGGAGTTCCGCGCCGGCGTGGTCGACGGCTGGCTGTCCGAGCATGCGGCCGGCTTGACGCCGAACCCGTGCGTGCGCTGCAACGGCAGCGTGCGCTTGGACGCGATGCTGGAGCTCGCCGGGCGCCTGGGGTCGCAGACGCTCGCCACGGGCCATTACGCGCGCGTGGTCGACGATCCGTCCGCCCCCGCATCGCCCGCCCCCGGCGCGCCGGCGCTCGCGCCGCTGCTGCGAACGGCGCTCGACGAGCGCAAGGACCAGAGCTACGTGCTCTCGGGGCTCGCGCCGGGCTCGCTCGCGCGCATGCGCTTCCCGCTGGGGGAGCTGAGCAAGCCGCAGGTCAGGGAGCTCGCGGAGCGCGCCGGGCTGGGGGTTGCGCGCAAGCGCGAGTCCCAGGACCTGTGCTTCCTGGCGGGTACCCGCCACGGCGAGTTCCTGCAGCGCCACGCGGGCCTCGGCGTGCGCCCCGGCGCGATCGTCGATCGCGATGGGAATTGCCTGGGCGAGCACGCGGGCGCGCATCGCTACACCGTCGGCCAGCGCCACGGCCTGGGCGTGGCGGCGCCCGAGCCGCTGTATGTGCTGGCCACCGACACGCGCGCGAACACGGTCACCGTCGGTCCCCGCGGCGCGCTGCTCGCAAGCGAGCTGAGCGTGCTCGATGCGACGCTGCACCGCGAGGGCGCGCGCGTGGACGGCGTGCGTGTGCGCGCCCACGGGCGGCGCTTCGCGTGCCGTCTGCCGCAGGGCATCCCCGCGGGGCGCCATGAGCGCCTGGAGATCGAGCTGCAGGAGCCCGCCGAGCGCACCGCGCCGGGTCAGCTGGCGTGCCTGTACGACGGCGATGTGGTCGTGGGCCACGGCACGATCAGCTGACGGACCCTCGGCCCCGTCAGTGGCGTGTGGCCATGGACGCCTAAGATCATCCATCGATGATGAGCACGGATGAGATCCGCGAGCGCTACCTGAGCTTCTTTGAGGAGCGCGGTCACCTGCGCATTCCCTCCGCCTCGCTCGTGCCCGCCGCGCACGACTCCTCTGCACTGCTCACCGTCGCCGGGATGCACCCGCTGAAGCCGTACTTCCTCGGGCTCCAGACGCCCCCCAGGCCGCGGTTGACCGACTGCCAGAAGGTATTCAGGACCGTCGACATCGACAACGTCGGCAACACCGCGCGCCACCTCACCTTCTTCGAGATGCTCGGCAACTTCTCGTTCGGCGACTACTTCAAGCGCGAGGCCATCAACTTCGCGTGGGAGCTCTCACGCGAGGTGTTCGGCTTCGCCGCCGAGGACATCTGGGTGACCGTGTTCGAAGGCGACGACGGCCTCGGGCTCGGACCCGACGAGGAGGCGATCGGGATGTGGAGCGAGCTTGGGCTGCCGCCCGAGCGGATCGTGCGCTGCCCGCGCTCGGAGAACTTCTGGCAGGCCGGACCCACCGGGCCGTGCGGGCCGTGCTCGGAGCTGTACATCGATCGCGGCGTCGAGCACGGCACGCCCGAGGATCTTCCCGGCGGCGAGAACGAGCGCTTCCTGGAGTACTGGAACCTGGTGTTCATGCAGTACGACCAAGAGCCCGCGCCCGAGGAGCCCGGCTCGGTGCTCAAGCCGCTGCCCGCCAACAACATCGACACGGGCCTCGGGCTCAACCGCATGGCCGCGATCCTGCAGGACAAGCAGTCGGTGTTCGAGACCGACCAGTTCCAGCCGTTGATCGAGCTCGGAGAGCAGCTCGCCGGCACGCGCTACGGCTCCGGCTTCGACAGCGACCGGGCGCTGCGCATCCTCGCCGACCACACCCGCGCCATGACGTTCCTCACCGCCGACGGCGTCGTTCCCTCCAACGAGGACCGCGGCTACGTGCTGCGTCGGGTCATGCGCCGCGCGATCCAGCAGGGGCTTGCGCTGGAGCTCGAGCCGGGCTTCCTCACGCGCTACTCCGCGCGCGTGCGCGAGATCATGGGCGCCGCCTACCCCGAGCTGCACGAGCAGGCCGACGTCACCGACATGTGGCTCGCCGCCGAGGAGGAGAGCTTCGGGCGCACGCTCGCGCAGGGCATGGAGATGCTGCAGGACCAGATCGAGCAGGCGCGCGCCGCCGGCCGCTCGACCGTGCCCGCGCTCGAGGTCTTCACCCTGCACGACACCCACGGCTTCCCGCACGAGATGACCCGCGAGCTGCTCGCCGAAGCGGACCTCGCGATCGAGGGCGACTTCGAAGAGCTGATGGAGGAACAGCGCGAACGCGGCAGAGGCGGCGCCGTGCGCGCCGGCGCGGGAGCGGGCAGGAGTGCCACCGCGATCGAGGCCCTGGACGGCGGTGTCGTCACCCGCTTCACCGGGTATGAGACCGAGGTGCAGCCGACGACGGTCGTGGCGTTGCGCGCGCTCGAGCAGGGCGACGGCGGCGACGGGCACAATGGCGGCGCGCCGAGGCGCCTGCTGGTGAAGCTCGCGGAGTCGCCGTTCTACGCGGCCGGCGGCGGGCAGATCTCGGACGTGGGCACGATCGAGTGCGCGCACGGCGACTGCGTCGCGCGCGTGCAGGACGTGCTGCTGGTCGGCGAGGACCGGATCCCGGAGGTGATCGTGGAGGCGGGCACGCTCGACGTCGGCGAGCAGGTGCTCGCGCGCGTCGACCACCTCACGCGGCACAGGACCGAGTGCAACCACACCGCCACGCACCTGCTGCAGGCGGCGCTGCGCGAGCGGGTTGGCAGCCACGTGCGCCAGGCGGGCTCCTACGTGGGACCGGACAAGCTGCGCTTCGACTTCAGCCACGGGCAGGCGCTGAGTGCGGAGGAGCTGCGCGACGTGGAGGATCGCGTCAACGGGTGGATCGCGCGCAACGACCCGGTGCGGGCGCTCGAGACCACGCTCGAGGAGGCCAGAAGCCTCGGCGCGATGGCGCTGTTCGGCGAGAAGTACGGCGAGGTGGTGCGCATGGTGGAGGTGGGCGAGGGCGAGTATTCGCGCGAGCTATGCGGCGGCACGCACGTGCGCTCGACGGCGGTGATCGGCGCGTTTCGGATCCTGCACGAGACCTCGAGCTCGGCCAACGTGCGCCGCATCGAGGCGGTCACCGGCCCGGCCGCGGCGGAGCTGCTGCGCGAGCACGACCGGCTGCTGCGAGAGATGGCGACGCAGCTGCGTACGCGCCCCGAGGAGGCGCCGCAGGCGCTCGCGACGCTGGTGGGTGAGCGCAAGCGTCTGGAGAAGGAGTTGAAGAAGGGAGGCACCGCGGACGGCGGTGCGGCGGGCGTGGACATCCAGACGCTCGCCGACGGCGCGCGGCAGACCGACGGCGCGCCGGTGCTCGCTGCGCAGCTCGAGGTCCCGGACGCGAAGGCGCTGCTCGACGTCGTCGACCGTCTCAAGGGTCGCCTGCAGGGCGCGGCGATCCTGCTCGGCACCGTGGCCGATGGCCGCGTGCACCTGGTGGTGAGCGTCGCCCCCGAGCTCGTGCAGCGCGGTGTGAGGGCGGGCGCGATCGTCAAGAGCGCGGCTGCGGTCGTGGGCGGCGGCGGCGGCGGGCGCGACACGCTGGCGCAGGCCGGTGGGCGCGACCCCGAGCTGCTCGGCGAGGCGATCGAGACGGGGCGCGCGGCGATCGAAGCGGCGCTAGCGGGCTGAGCTCGAGCATGCGGGTGCTCGCACTCGACTACGGAAGCGCCCGCTGCGGCTGTGCGGTGAGCGATCCCACCGGCACGATCGTCACGCCCGTCGAGGTCGTCCAGCGGCCGGCCACCAAGCGCGGGTTCGCGCGCTTGCGCGAGCTCGTGCGCGACCGGGAGGTCGAGCGCGTGGTGGTCGGGCTGCCGCTGTCGCTCGACGGCGGCGACACCGAGCAGACGCGCGAGACGCGGGCCTTCGCGCGCGAGCTCTCTCTGCGCCTGGGCGCGGAGGTCCCGGTGGAGATGCACGACGAGCGTTTCACCACGCGCCTGGCTCAGCGGATCGATGGGGCGGGAGGGCGCTCGCGCGCGAGCGAGGACTCGCGCGCCGCCGCCCACCTGCTGGAGAGCTGGCTCGCGGCCAGGTCCCGTTAGGTTCCGGACCTTGTCCCGCGGCGATCGATCACGACCAGGGCGCGAACGCACGGCGGCCGAACGTGAGCGCGATCGCCTCGAGCGGGAGCAACGGCGCGCTGCCGCGAGCGGGCAGGCTCCCGTGACCCCGGCGCCCGAGGCTGCCGTGCCGCCGCCTGCCGCTGCCGCCCCCCCCGACGCCGCACCGGCGGAGCTCCCGCCCACCGCCGAGCTGCCGTCTGTCGCTCCGCCCTCGCATGTCGAGCCGCCGTATGTCGAGCCGCCACCGCATGTCGAGCCGCCGTACGTCGAGCCGCCGCCTGTCGAGCTGTCGGCGCCCGTCGAGTCGCCGTCGTACGTCGAGCCTCAATCGTCGTATGCCGCTTCGCCGCCAGCCGAGCCGCGCGTCGAATCGCCGGCGCGTGTATCGGTCAGCCCATCCCACCCGCCGGCCGGCATGCCGGCGGCGGGGAGACGATCGCGCTCCTCGCTGGCGCGCTTCTCGGCGCTGCTTGCGCTCGCGGCGGTGATCGCGGCGCTGATCGCGCTGCTCAGCTCGCACGATCCCAAGCGCGCCGCGCCGCCGGCGCCGCCGCCGGTCGTGAAGGTGCTGATCGCGGAGGGCAAGACGCGGGCCCAGATCGCTCAGATCGCCGCCGCGGACGGCCTGAAGGGCAGCTATGTGTCGGCCTCCCGGCACTCGTCGCTGCTCGATCCGGCCGCATACGGCGCGTCGCGCGAGACGCCGGACCTCGAAGGCTTCCTGTTCCCGGCGACCTACGACATGGACCCGGGGGCGCCCGTGAGCCGGCTGGTGGAAGAGCAGCTGACCGCCTTTCAGGAACACTTCGGCGTGAGCGTCATCTCGCGCGCCCATGCCTTGCACGTGACGCCCTACCAGCTGCTGATCGTGGCGTCGATGGTGGAGCGCGAGGCGCAGATACCCGGCGACCGGGCGAAGATCGCGGCGGTCATCTACAACCGCCTGGCCGCGGGCATGCCGCTGGGGATCGACGCGAGCATCTACTACGCCGTCGAGCTGGCGGACGGGATCGCGACGTACACGCACGAACTCACCGAAGCGCAACTGCACATCGACTCCCCGTACAACACACGCACGCATGTCGGCCTGCCGCCGACGCCGATCTCCAATCCCGGTGCGGAATCGATCGAAGCGGCTGCCAACCCGGCGCACGTCTCCTATCTGTACTACGTCGCCGGCGCGGACGGCTGCGGCGAGCAGGTGTTCTCGCACACGCTCGCCGAATTCGAAGTCAACGCCGCGGCCTACAAGGCTGCGGTGGCGCGCAACGGCGGACGGCCGCCGACGTGCAAGCAAAAGTGATGCCGCGTCTGGGCGTGCTCGGCTGGCCGGTCGCGCACAGCCGCTCGCCGGCGATCCACAACGCGGCGCTCGCCGCGCTGGGAATGGACGGCTGGCGCTATCAGCGCCTGCCTGTTCCCCCGGAGCTGTTCGCGCAGACGACCCGCGCGCTCGGGGCGGCGGGCTTCCTCGGCGCGAACGTGACGATCCCGCACAAGCAGGCGGCGCTCGCGCTGGCGACCGACGCCTCGCGGGCGGCGCGCGAGATCGGCGCGGCCAACACGCTGACGTTCGGCGCCGACGGGGCGATCGCCGCCGAGAACACCGATGCGCCCGGGCTGATCGCGGCGCTCGGCTCGCTGGGCGAGATGCCCGCCCACCCGCGCGCGCTCATCCTGGGCGCCGGCGGCAGCGCGCGGGCGGCGGCGTGGGCGCTGCGCGAGGCGGGCGCGAGCGAGGTGGCCGTGTGGAACCGCACGCCAGAGCGCGCGCAGGCGCTCGCGAAGGAGCTCGGCGTGCGGGCGGTTTCGGCGGCGCCTGCGGCGGATCTGCTGGTCAATTGCACCTCCGTCGGCCTGCACACGGGCGTCCGCGTAGAACGCTCGGCTACTGACGCTGAGGCGCTCAACCAACTCGGATTGACGTTCGATCAAGTCGGTGAGTACTCGTATGTCGTCGACTTGGTATACCGATCCGAACCCACCCCGCTGCTTGCCGCCGCCGCAGCGCACGGAGCGCGCACCGTCGACGGGCTTGACGTGCTGGTCGCCCAGGGGGCGCTCAGCTTCGAGCTGTGGACCGGCCGCGCCGCGCCGCTGGAGCTCATGCGCCGTGCCGCGCGCGGGGAGGACCCGGCCGAGCCATAGCGGCGGTCTGCGGGAGCGCGCGCGATGAGCGAGATCCCGCAGCAGGCCGACCCCGATCTGCACGCGATCTTCGGGATCGACGGCGACGGCGACGGCGGCACCGGTGTCGATCACGGCGATCACGTGATCTCGGTCGAACGCGCCGACCCGCGTGAGGAGGGCGGCGCGGAGGTCGAGCTCGAGCGGATCGCCGGCGCGGATCTCGACGGCGATCCGTACGCGGATGCCAACATGCAGACCGGGAGCGAGCCGGCGGCCCCGGACGGGTACACGGGCATCACCAAGCCCTCGCGCCGGGGCTCTTCGCAGCGCTTCCTCACCGACGTGATCGTCGATCTCGGCCTGGCCACGCGCGCGCAGGTCGACGAAGCGCTGGAGCGCTCGCGCGTGTCGGGCACGACGCCCGAGCGCGTGCTGCTCGACAGCGGCGCGCTCACGCAGGACGCGCTCGCGCGCGCGCTGGCCGAGCGCTACGGGCTGGACCACCTGGACCTCGGCGTGTTCAGCGTGGACATGTCGGCGGCCAACCTCGTGAGCACGGCGGTCGCCAAGCGCTACCAGACGGTCCCGGTGGCGTTCGCCGACAAGCGCACGCTGCTGGTCGCGATGGCCGATCCGTCGAACGTGCTCGCGGTCGACGACATCGCGATCATGACCGGCTATGAGATCCGCGTGGCGGTTGCGCCTCCGGACGACATCGCGACGCTGATCTCGCGCCTGGACAGGCTCGAAGACGTGGTCGGCGAGTCGGCGGAGAGCCTCGAGGAGGCCGAGGAGGGCGCGGAGGTCGTCGCGCTGCACGAGACCTCAGAAGACGCGCCCGTCATCAAGCTCGTCAACCAGCTCGTCGCCCAGGCCGTCGAGCGTGGCGCCTCCGACATCCACCTGGCCCCCGACGGGCGCGAGCTGCGCGTGCGCTACCGCGTCGACGGCGTGCTCCAGGACGTGACCACCGTGCAGCGGCGGATGGCCGCGGGCGTGATCTCGCGCATCAAGATCATGGCCGAGCTGAACATCGCCGAGAAGCGCCTGCCCCAGGACGGGCGCGTCGGGCTGGTGGTCGACGGCCGCCACGTCGACCTGCGCGTGGTGACGCTGCCGAGCGTCCATGGCGAGGGCGTCGTGATGCGCGTGCTGGACAAGGAATCGGTCGTGGTGGAGCTCGACAAGCTGGGGATGGCCGACCCCGAGCGCGAGCGCTTCGAACACGCCTGCCGCGAGACGCACGGCGCGGTGCTCGTGACCGGCCCGACCGGCTCGGGCAAGTCGACGACGCTGTACGCGGCGCTGCAGATGCTGAACACGCCGGAGAAGAACATCATCACCGTCGAGGACCCGGTCGAGTACGAAATGAGCGGCCTCACGCAGGTTCAGGTCTCGGCGAAGGTCGGCCTGACGTTCGCGGCGGGGCTGCGCTCGATGGTGCGCGCCGACCCCGACGTGATCATGGTCGGCGAGATCCGCGATCGCGAGACGGCGCAGATCGCGGTGGAGTCGGCGCTCACCGGCCACCTGGTGCTCTCGACGCTGCACACCAACGACGCGCCGTCGGCGATCACGAGGCTGATCGAGATGGGCATCGAGCCGTTCCTCGTCGCATCGGCGCTCGACTGCGTCGTGGCCCAGCGCCTGGCGCGGATGCTGTGCCCGAACTGCAAGCGGCGCACGATCATCCCCGCGAAGGTGCTGCGCGAGAACGGCTACAGGGCGCGCGTGGAGCTCGAGGCCTACGAGCCGGTGGGCTGCCGACGCTGCGGCGGCAGCGGCTACCGCGGCCGCGTCGGGCTGTACGAGGTGATGAAGATGAGCCCGGAGATCCAGGCGCTGACGCTCGAACGCAGCCCGGCGGAGAAGGTCCGCGACGTGGCCGTCTCCCAGGGCATGACACGGCTGCGCGACGACGGCCTGCAGAAGGTCAGGCAGGGCCGCACCTCGATGGCCGAGATCGCGCGCGTGATCGGCACCAACTGACGCTCAGGTCGTCTCGCCCGGGACGCCGGCTTGCGCGGGCGTCCCGTTCGAGACGACCTTCGCTTGGCGGGGGCCCGCAGCGCTGACAGCCGGCTTGCAGGCGGCGGGCGGCGCTCGAATCTTCGTCCAGGGGCGCGCTGCTTGCGCCGCGCGCCCTAATGGACTTGCTGCGATTTGTCGATGCACGCACCCATGGACATCGATTTCGCGGACCTGCTGATGGAGGTCGTGCATCGCAAGGCGTCTGACCTGCACCTCACCTCGGGCGCGCACCCTACCGTCCGCGTGCGCGGGCGCCTGACGCCGCTTGAGACCTACCCCAAGCTCTCGGCGACCGACACCAGGGAGATCGTCTATTCGATCCTCACCGGCGATCAGCGCCAGCGCCTGGAGACCGACTGGCAGCTGGACTTCGCCTACTCGATCCCCGGCCACGCCCGCTTCCGTGTCAACGCCTACTACCAGCGCGGCGCGATCGGCGCCGCCTTCCGCCTGATCCCGTTCGGGCTTAGCTCGATCGACGAGCTCGGGCTGCCCCCCGCGGTGCACGAGTTCACGCGCAAGCCGCGCGGCTTCGTGCTCGTGACCGGCCCCACCGGCTCGGGCAAGTCCACCTCGCTGGCGGCGATGATCGACTCGATCAACAGCTCGCGCGAGGAGCACATCATGACGATCGAGGACCCGATCGAGTTCCTGCACGGCCACAAGAAGTGCATCGTCAACCAGCGCGAGCTCGGCTCCGACGCGCACAGTTTTTCCGCCGCGCTGACCGCCGCTCTGCGCGAGGACCCCGACGTGATCCTCGTCGGCGAGATGCGCGACCTGGAGACGATCTCAACCGCGCTGACCGCCGCCGAGACCGGCCACCTGGTGTTCGCGACGCTCCACACCCAGGATGCCGCCCAGACGATCGACCGCGTGATCGACGTGTTCCCCTCCCACCAGCAGGGGCAGGTGCGGGTGCAGCTGTCGGTGGCGCTGCAGGGGATCATGACCCAGCAGCTGCTGCCCAACGCGGACGGCTCGGGGCGCGTGGTCGCATGCGAGGTGCTCGTGCCGACCCCTGCCGTGCGCAACCTGATCCGCGAGGGCAAGACCCACCAGATCTACTCGGTCATGCAGACCGGCTCGGCGGTGGGCATGCAGACGATGGACGCGGCGCTGGTGACGCTCGTGCGCCAGGGCAAGATCAGCCAGAAGCTCGCCGAACAGCGCTCGTCGACCCCGGATGAGCTCAGGCGCCTGATGGGGGCGAGCACGCTGGCGGCGGCGTAGGGGGAGCGGGTGGGTTCCAAACCATGAGCACCTACGTCTTCAAGGCGATCGACCTCTCCGGCGGCAAGGCCAAGGGCGAGGTCGAGGCCGACTCCAAGCAGGCGGTCTCCGACCAGCTCAAGCAGCGCGGGCTGATCGTCCTCGACATCTCCGACAAGCACTCCTCGAAGAACATCGAGATCAGCCTGGTCAAGCGGGTCGCGCCCGCCGACCTGGCGATCTTCGCGCGGCAGCTCTCGACGATGATCTCATCCGGCATGAGCATCCTGCGCGCCCTGTACGTGCTCGAGGAACAGACCGATGACAAATTCCTGAAGGAAACGATCGTCGCCGTGCGCAAGGACGTCGAGGCGGGGCTGTCGCTGAGCGACGCGATGTCGCGCCATCCGAAGGTGTTCAACCCGCTGTTCGTCGCGATGACCGAGGCGGGCGAGATGGGCGGTGTGCTCGAGAGCTCGCTCGTGCGCGTGGCCGACCAGCTGCAGAAAGACGCCGCGCTGCGCAAACAGGTGAAATCCGCGATGGTCTATCCGACGCTCGTGCTCGTGTTCGCCGTCGGCGTGATGATGGCGCTGGTGGCTTTCCTGGTGCCCGTGTTCGAGGGCGTGTTCAAGGAATTCGGCGGCAACCTGCCGGCGCTGACGCAGGTGTCGGTGGCGATGTCGGATGTCGTCACCCACTACTGGTGGATGATGTTCATGGTCACCGCGGCCGTGGTCGTGGCGTTCGTCAAGTGGAAGAAAACGACGTGGGGACGGCGGCAGTGGGATCACTTCCGCCTGCACGTGCCGATGAAGATCGGCACGATCGTCCAGCAGGTCGCGGTCGCGCGCTGGTCGCGCACGCTCGCCTCGCTGACCCACGCCGGTGTGCCGCTGCTGCAGGCGCTCGAGATCACCGGGCGCACCGGCGGCAACGTGGCGGTGCAGGAATCGATGGACGGCGTGATCGCCTCCGTCAAGCGCGGCGGCACGATCGCGGCGCCGCTCGCACAGGCGCCGATCTTCCCGTCGATGGTCACGCACATGGTCGGCGTCGGCGAGGAAACCGGCGCGCTCGACGAGATGCTCGACCGGATCGCCGAATTCTACGAGGAACAGGTGGAAGCGGCGGTCAAGGCGCTGATGTCGATCCTCGAGCCGATCATGATCATCGTGATCGGGGCGATGGTCGGGTTCATCGTGATCTCGATGTACCTGCCGCTGTTCGAAGTTTACAACCGCATCGAATAACGCAACAGATAGTGTTGCGCTATCATCGGCTCGATGCCCGTTAGCACCGCCGAGAAGATCACTGCGCTGAGCGAGGATTTCCACTCGCAGCGGCGGCTGGCCGAGCTGCTCGGGGTGAGCCCAGCTCAGGTCACGCGCTGGCGGCGCGGGCAGGGCATCGACGAGGTCAACGCACGCCGAGTCGATCTGCTCGAGCTCGCGATGTCCAGCCTGCTGCGGCTGTACTCCTCGGAAGCCGCGGAGCTTTGGTTGCAGGGCTTGAATCCGCACCTTGGCGGACGTCGCCCGATCGACGTGATCCGCGCTGGACGCTCGCGAGAGCTGCTCGACGCGATCGCCCAGGAGCGTGCCGGCAGTTACGCATGATCCTCTGGCGGCTGTTGCCGTGGGTGCCGGATGCTCCATCAGCGGAACCCGGTGGTGCGCTGTGGTTCCCACGCGAGCTCCAGGGCGCAGGACGCCACGACAATCCAGCCCGCTATGGCTGCGTGTACGCAGCCGAGCGCCCTGTCTCGGCAGTAGCGGAGGCGTTGTCGCCTTTCCGTGGGACTGGCCGGCTGACGACTGCGATGTTGCTGCGCAGCGGCCTGTGGCTCGCCCTTGCCGAACTGCGACTCGACGAGGATGCGGCACTCGTGGATCTCGACAGCCCGCAGGTGCTCGCAGGCGTTCGCCTGCGCCCGTCGGAAGTTGCCACCAATATCCGCGTGGCCACGCAGGCTCAGGCGGAGCGCATCTTCGATGAACGTCCCAACGTCTTGGGCCTGCGATGGTGGTCGACGCTCGAGGCGAGCCTCATCAACGTCACTCTTTACGACCGCGCCGCCCCACGCCTGCAATTCGCGCAGGCCACGCCTTTGACGCTCTCGCACCCCGCGGTGCTCGAGGCCGCCGAGATGCTCGGTCTCACTCCGGCGCGTCGCTGATCCGCACGCGCCTGCCCGCGCCGGCGTTCGTCACCGACAGCGAGAGCCTGCCTTCGAGCAGCTCCAGCAGCTCTGCTCCCGCGAGCTCGCGGCGCCAGCCGCGCAGGGTGCGCACGTCGGCCTCCGCGCCGCCGGTGCGCGCGGCGGCGACGATCGCCTGCAGGTCGGCGCGCGCGGCCAGTAGCTCGTAGGCGAGCCCCGCCTCGCGTGCGCGCGCTCGCAGCAGCGCCTCCCCGAGTGCTACCAGCGGAGCGTCGTCGGGCTTGGGCGCGGGCGCCCGCGTCAGCTGCGGCGGCGGGTCGGCTGGAAGCGCGCGGCCGCGCTGCACCGCCTCGAGCAGGTCCTCCGCGCGGCGCCCGCCGGCGGCGGCGCCAACGCCACGGATCCGCTCGAGCTCGGCGCGCGAGGCGGGCCTGCGCTTGGCGATCTCCACGAGCGTCGGGTCGCCCAGCACGCTCTGGACGGGGCGGTCGTGGCGGGCGGCGGTGCGCTCGCGCCAGCGCACCAGCTCGCGCGCGATCGGCCGCGCGGCCGCGTTCAGCGTGCCGACGCGCGGCAGGCGCTCGAAGATCGCGTCCGGGTCGCGCTCGTCGCTGGAGAGCGCCAGCGGCTCGCACTCCTCGCGCGCCCACTGCAGCCGGCCGAGCTCGCTCAGGCGCCGCTCCAGCTCGCTCGCCAGCTCCAGCAGGTGCACGACGTCCTCGCGCGCGTACGCCAGCTGCTCGGGCGAGAGTGGGCGGGCGTTCCAGCGGGTGAAGCTCGCGGTCTTTGCGACGCGCAGGCCGAGCACCTCGGTCAGCAGCGAGTCATACGAGGATTGCGCCCCCAGCCCGGCGAAGCCCGCGGCCACCTGCGTGTCGAAGACGTTGCGCACCTCCGTGCCGAAGCGGCGGCGGACCAGCGCGATGTCCTGGCGCCCGGCGTGCACGACGATCTGGACCTCGGGGTCGGCGAGCACCTGCGCGAGCGCCGATCCGTCGAGCTCCTCGGGCAGCGGATCGAGCACCAGGATGCGCTCGTCGGCATTCCCACCTTCCGGGATCGCGAGCTGCACGAGGCACAGCAGCGTGCGGTAGCGGCCCTCGCCCATGAACTCCGTGTCCAGCGCCAACCGGCCCGCCGCGCGGGCGCCGTCGGCCAGCGTCTGCAGCCGCTCGCGTTCGGAGTCTGCGCTCACGGCCTCGCTCCCGGCAGCAGATACAGCAGCCCGCCGTGGCGCAGGCCCGCCTCGATGGAGACGTCGGTCCCGTGCGCGCGCACCCAGCGGGCCGGTTCCGAGCAGGCGGGGTTCACCGACTGGTTCGCGCCCGCGCAGAACGTGTTCAGGAACGCGTAGCGCACCTTGCCCGCCGCGATCAGCCGCTTCAGCCTGGGCACCGAGGTGAACACGCGCGCGTCGTATGTGGTCAGGACGAGCACCGGCCGCGCATCCTGAACGATCAGCGAGCCGACGGCCGTGGCCGACTCGGCGGCGAGCTCGTAGAAGGCGCTGTCCTGGTGGGCGCGCAGGTAGGCGCTGAGCGGGCGCTGCTGTGTGCCCGGCAGCTGGCCGACGAGGCCGGCGTCGCTCACGCGGTCGGCGATCGCCGTGAAGTCGGCCTTCAGCGGGATCACCAGCACCGCCGCCAGCGCCAGCGCGATCACGCCTGCGGGAGCCGCTGCCCGCCGCGCGCCTGCCGGAAGCGAGGGCACGCGTGCAAGCAGCGCGAGCGCGAGCGCGCCGAGCGCCGCCAGCAGCGAGATCCACCACGCGAGCGGGTACCCGTACATCAGGCGCTCCCCGTAGTAGACGACGATCGCGAGCGTTACCGTCAGGAGCGCGAGGCGCACGTCGGCCGCGCGGCCTTGCGCCCGCCGGTCGGCGCCGCGCGGCGCGGCTGCCCACGCCAGGCCGATCCCAAGCATCGCCGCGACCGCCGGCGTGAAGCTTTCGACGTAGCGCGGATGCAGGCGGATCTGGTGGCTGAACAGCACGATGCCGGCGAGCATCCACAGGCTGAGCCCTGCCGCCGCCCCGCGGCGCATCCGTCGGCGCGTCTGCGCGCGCGGCTCGGCCTCCGCGGGCGGCGCGTGCGCGTCTGCGAGCAGGCCCCACAGCAGCGCCGGTATGCCGAGCAGCAGGCCGGTGAGCAGCTCCAGGCCGAGGCGCTCGCCCGACAGCGGCCCGACCCTCGCCAGCAGCCGCGTCGGCGAGGGCGGGCCGATCGGGATGTGGTCGCGCTCCTCCTGTGTGGCCACCGGGTAATGGTGGTTGGCTTCGAATTCCACCGTCCCCAGTTCCTGCGTTTTTCCGCCGAGGCGATCGGTGCCGTTGAACACGAACGCCGCGTTCCACGCGCTGCCGTTGGTCGAGCCGATCGCGTACGGGCGCTCGTGGGCGGGGAACAGCAGCGTGGCCGTCAGCCACGACAGCGCCACCGCGACATACACGGCTCCCGCCGCCGCCAGTCGCAGCAGACGTCGCGCGCGCGAGCCCGGCAGGCCGAGGTAGGCGAACGCGGCGAGCCCTGGAAGCGCCACCAGCGACTCGAGCAGCTTGACGTCGAAGGCCACTCCCAGCGCTACTGCGCCGGCGAGCAGCCACGTGCTGCGCCCGGTCTCGACCGCGCGCACGATCGCAAGCAGCGCGAGCACGAGCACCAGCATCATCACCCCGTCCATCGTGTCGCTGCGCGCGGTGATCACCTCGATTGGCAGCGCCGCCATCGCCACCGCCGCCGCGATGCCCGCCGCGGCGCTCCACATCCGGCGCACCGTCGCGTACAGCAGCGGCACCGACGCGATCCCCGCAAGCGCCTCGGGCAGCTTCAGCGTCGTCGAGCTGAAGCCGAGCAGCTTCACGCTGATCACCTGCAGCCACAGGTCCATCGGCGGCTTGTCGATCGCGACGCTGCCGCCGGGCTCGTAGGCGCCGAAGAAGAAGTTGTGCCACGACAGCTCCATGCTGCGCACAGCGGCGTCGTAGAACGGGTCGGGGGGAACCTGCTCGATGTGCGCCAGGCGCAGCGCCGCCGCGCCCGCGGTGATCAGCGCCACGAGCGCCCACTCGGCTGTGCGTCCCGGTCTTCTCACGCGGGGAACGCTAGTGTGGTCGGCTCGTGGCAAGCGTGGACAGCGACAGCGAGGATCGGGCACCGGCGTCCCATGAGCCGCGGGAGTGTATGGCCTGCCGCGGCACCGGCCAGGTGATCTCCAACCTCGGCGGCACGCCGAGCACGCTCGCGTGTCCGTGGTGCGACGGCGCCGGCGTGCGCGCGCCGGACATCGACGCCCAGGCGCGGTGGCTTGCGTCGGGCGCCAACGGCGCGCCGGCAGATGCGATCCGGGAGCCGGCGTCCCCGGCGCCCGAGCCGGCCGCCTGAGCGAAGCGCCCAACGGCGCGCCGGCCATCTGTCCAAGCATTCGTGCAGCCGTAAAGGTCGCTGGCGCGGGGGTCGATTCAGCGGCTGACAGAGCCAGTGCCGAGGTGCCAAGGCAAGCATCGATAGATGCGTAGCAAAGCCGGCGGCCCTCGCGAGGGGGACGCATCGCCGTTGGAGGCGATTACCGCGGGCTGGCGCCAAATCGGATCCCAGGAGGATTCATGTTCAACTCACTACGCCAGCGCGCCGGCGATGAGGGTGGTTTCACCCTTATCGAACTTCTTGTCGTGATCCTGATCATCGGCATCCTCGCCGCGATCGCCATCCCGGCGTTCCTCAGCCAGAAGAGCAAGGCATACGACTCCTCGGCCAAGACGCTTGCGCAGACCGCGCAGACGGCCATGGAGACCTACGCGACCGAAAACAGCGGTGAATACACCGGCGGCAACAAAACGAAGCTGCACGAAATCGAGCCCTCGATCAACATCACCAAAACCAACGAAGCCGAGCTCGAAGAACCGACGGTCAGCGCCCACGAATACACCGTCACTGCGGTGGCGGCGAACACCGGCGACAAATACTCGATCCACCGCAACTCCGAAGGCGAACTCGAACACAAATGTGTGAGCACGAACAACGGTTGCCCGGGTCACTCGAACTCCAGCAGCAACTGGTAGCAGCGGTTTCGAGCTGACGCTCGGAATCAGACCAGAGCAGTCAACGGGAGGCGGCCCTCGGGCCGCCTCCCCGCGTTGCGGCATGCGAGCACGCGCACGGCCTCAAGCGCCGTCGCGCGAAAGCCGATCATTGTCCTATGGAGGCAACCTTCGCAGGAGTGCTCGGCGCGATCTTCGGCTCGTTCCTGAACGTCGTCGTCCATCGCCTGCCCCGCCACGAGTCGCTGGTCGCTCCTGCCTCGCACTGCCCCAAGTGCGGCACGCCGGTGAAGCCCTACGACAACGTCCCGATTCTCTCATGGCTGTTGCTGCGCGGACATTGCCGCGGCTGTGGAGAGCCGATATCGGCTCGCTATCCGCTGGTCGAGGCGTTGACGGCCGCGCTCTGCGCTGGCGCTGTGCTCACTCACCACTCGGCCGCCGGCATCGCGTTGAGCGTGGCGCTGATCCTGCTCGTCGTGCCTGCGGCGCTGATCGATCTCGAGCATCGGATCATCCCCAACAGCATCACCGCGCTGGGCGTGCCCGTCGCGCTCGCGATCGGGCTCGCGCTCGACCCCGCGGGAGAGCCCGAACGCCTGATCGCCGGCGCCGGCGCCGGCGGCTTCCTGCTCATCGCCGCACTCGCCTATCCCGGCGGCATGGGCATGGGCGACGTCAAGCTGGCCGGCGTGATGGGGTTGTTCCTCGGCGCCGCCGTGGCGCCGGCGCTGTTGATCGCGCTGCTGGCGGGGGTGGCGTTCGGGGCGGTCGTGATCGCCCACAAGGGCGCGCAGGCGGGACGCAGGACCGCCGTGCCGTTTGGTCCGTTCCTCGCGCTCGGCGCGCTGCTGGCCGTGTTCGTCGGACACCAGTTGGTGGGTGTCTACGTCAATCACCTCCTTCACTAAAGCGCCGCGCGCCTGGCGCCGATACCCCACATGCGGTGATCCGTCGGCCGTCTGAAGCGCCCACCCGAGATGCGACTCCCTTCACGAATCCCATCGCCACAGCTCAAGCTTCCCCTCAATCGTGGCCGACGCGCGAGCGAGGACCTCGTCGGCCTTGACATCCAGCCGGGGTTCGTCGCGGCCGTGCAGGCGCGCATCAACGGGTCGATCGCCATCGAACGCGCGGCCAGCCTGGCACTCCCCGCCGACGCGGTGCGCGACGGCGAAGTGATCGACGAGGACGTCCTCGCCGACACTCTGCGCGAGCTGTTCGCCCAGAGCAAGCTCGGCAAGCGCGTGCGCGTGGGCGTCGCCAACCAGCGCACGGTGCTGCGCACGCTGGAGCTGCCCCCCGTCACCGACCGCAAGGAGCTCGCGGCCGCTGTCAACTTCCAGGCCCAGGACCAGGTGCCGATGCCGCTCAACAACGCCGTCATGGACTTCCATCCGCTCGGCATCGTCGACACACCCGCCGGCCCGCGCCAGCGGGTGGTGCTCGTGGCCGCACAGCGCGACATGATCGAACGGCTGCTCACCGCCATCCGCCGCGCCGGCCTGACCGCGGAGGGTGTCGACCTGTCGGCCTTCGCGCTGATCCGCTCGCTCTACCGGCACGACGCCGAGCAGACCGGGCGGGTGCTGTACCTGAACGTCGACGGGCTCACAAATCTCGCGATCGCCGAGGGTACCGTCTGCCGCTTCACCCGCGTCGTCGGCAGCGGCTTCGAGGGCATGGCCAGCGAGCTCGCCGAGCGGCGCAGCATCGCCCTGACCGAGGCGCGCTCGCTGCTCGCGGCCGTCGACCTCAGTGCTCCCGCCCTGGCGGAGCAGAAGCTTTCACCCTCACACGAGGCCGGCGCCACCGCCGACACCCGCGCCGAGTCCCACTCCGAGGCCGAGCAGCCGCTCGACGCGGGCGAGCAGCTCGGCGGCGAGGAGGACGCGCAGGACAGCGAAAGCGCGATGAGCTACGAGGAGCTCGCGGCAGTCGAGGAGGTCCCCGTGACGCCCCAATCGGAATCGGACCTGTGGGCAGTGCTCGAGAACGGCATTCGCGACATCTCCGGCGAGGTTCGCAACTCGCTGGACTTCCACCGCTCCCAGGAGGGCGGCGGCGAGGTCTCACACGTCGTGATGAGCGGTTGCGCCCAGGACATCCCCGGTTTCGCGCAGGCGCTGCAGAGCTCACTTGGGGTCGAGGTCCGCTGCGAGCAGGTGAGCATCGTGGACGAGCACCTCTCGGAGATCGTCTCTCCACACCGGCTCGCGGTCGCGACTGGCCTGGCCGCCGCCGAGGTGTCGCAATGAGAGCCGTAAACCTGATCCCCGCCGAGCAGCGGACCGGCCAGCCGGTCGGCGCCGGCCGCTCGCAGGGCGGCGCCTACGCCGTGCTGTCGCTGATCGGCGGGCTGGCGATCATGGCCTACGCATACGGCAGCGCCGACCACCAGGCGGCCAGCCGCCGCACGCAGGTGGCTTCGCTCGAAGCCCAGGCACAGCGCGCGCAGGCGACGGCCGAACGACTCGCGCCGTACACGAGCTTCATCGCCGAGCGCGAAGCGCGCACCAGCGCGGTCGAGTCGCTGATCGACTCGCGCTTCGACTGGGCCCACGTCTTCCACGAATTCGGGCGGGTGCTGCCGAAGGGCGTATCGGTGTCCACACTGAGCGGCACCATCGGGGCGAGCGCCGGCACGAGCACGGCGAGCACGGCGAGCACGGCGAGCTCCGCGAGCTCGGCCGGCTCGACGAGCTCGACCTCCGCCGGCAGCGCCGCGGGCGCCGGCTCCGTGACGTCGGCGACGCCTCCAGGAAGCATCCCCACGTTCACGCTCTCCGGCTGCGCCACGAGCCAGCCGACGGTCGCGCTGACGTTGCAGCGTCTGCGCCTGATCGACGGCGTCAAGGAAGTCACGCTGCAGAGCTCCACCGGCGGACCGGTGGGCACGAGCTCGAGCGCGGGCGTCGGCAGCAACGGCTGCCCGGCCAGTGATCCGGTCTTCTCGGTGCAGATCGAGTTCGATCCGCTGCCGAGCACCTCGGCGGTGGCCGCGGCGGCCAAGACGGTCGCTGAGAAGGGCAGCGCGGGCTCGACGGCCAGCGCGACCACGACGTCCGGGGCGGGCGCGCGATGACCGGGCGCGACCGCATCGTCATCATGGTCGTCGTCGTCGCGGTTGTGCTCGCGGCGGCGTGGATCGAGGTCGTCTCGCCCGAGCGCCAGCAGGCGAACACGCTCAGCGCGCAGGTCGCCGCGGCCCAGTCGCGGCTTGCCAGCGCCGAAAGCCAGGTGGCCAATGCGCGCACCGCGCAATCGCAGTATGCGGCGGCGTACGCGGCGATGGTCAACCTCGGCAAAGCTGTGCCGCCCACCCAGGAAGTGGCGTCGCTGATCTACCAGCTGACACAGGCGTCTGACCAGAGGCAGGTCAACTTCTCCTCGATTTCGAGCGCTGCCGGCACGGCGGCGAGCTCGCCGGACGCGTCAAGCGTCGCGGCCGCGGGCTTCGCGCAGCTGCCGTTCACGTTCACCTTCGAAGGCAGCTACTTCGACCTCGAACATCTCTTCCACCAGCTTGCGGACTTCGCGACGCTCGACAGCGCCGGTCACATCGATGTCAACGGCCGCCTGCTGACGGTCCGCAGCGTCAGCCTCACACCGGTTGTCAGCTCCTCCACGTCCGAAGTGAGCACCGGGAATGAGCTCACCGGCTCGATCACGGCGACCGCGTACGTGCTGCCCGCGAGCCAGGGCCTCACCGGCGCCACGAGCGCCGCGTCCCCTTCCAGCGCCGCTGCCAGCCCCGCTGCGAGCGCGCCCGCAGCGAGCTCGCCGACCTCCCCCGCGGTCGTGGGGGTGGATCAATGAGCAACTTCCTGAGCTCTGTCAAGGCCGACCTGCTCGACCGCCGCCTGCTGCCGCTCGTGGTCGTGGTCGCGCTCGGCCTCGCTGGCGCGGTCGCATATGTCGTGATCGGCGCCGGCGCGAGCACCGCGACACCGGCGAGCGTCGTCTCGCCCGCTCCGGCCACGGCCTCCTCGGGCGTGGCGATCAGCCAGGTCGACCCCGAAAAGGCGGTCGCGGAGACCACCGGCGGCGCCTCGCTGCAGCGCGGCGGCAAGGCGCGCAACCCATTCACCCCGCTCGTGCACCCCAAGGCGAGCAAGGCATCCGCGAGCACCCCCAGCGCGAGCCCCGCGAGCTCTGGCTCCTCGAGCGCCTCCTCCGAAACGAGCTCCTCCTCCAGCGCACCCGAACCCAGCTCGAAGCCTTCCAAGCCGAAGACGATCTACCACGTGGCGGTGCTGTTCGGCGTCGTGCCACCGGGCGCAACCGCGCAGACCGTGCAGCTGACGCCGTACGAGAGCCTCGAGCTGCTCGCACCGCTGCCTTCCGCCAAGCAGCCGCTGATCGTCTTCAGGGGCGTCACCGTCGGCGGCAAGAGCGCAACCTTCACGCTGGTCAGCGAAGCGATCCTGCACGGCGGCGCCGCCTGCCTGCCGAGCGCCACGCAGTGCGAAGCGATCGACCTGCAGGCGGGGCACTCCGAGCAGTTCGAATACATCGGGTCCACGGGTATCCCCGTCCTCTACGAACTGCGGGTTGTGAGCATCGTCTCCAGCAAGGCGTCGAGCGCGTCCGTCAAGAACATCGTGGGCGATGAGTCCAGGGCGGGCCTTGCGGTGCTCAGCCACGCCGGTCTGGTCAGCGTTCCCGACCTGCGCTACTCCGCGCAGGCGGGCGTGCTCGTGTTCGCCGGGCACTCGGCGTTCGGCGCGCACGCCCACAGCGCCGCGCACCGCCGTCACGGGCGCTGAGTCGCCGCCACGGGCGCTGAGTCGCCGCCCCAAATAAGCTAGGAGCCATGGAGCTCCGTTTGACAACCGCCGGCGAGTCGCACGGTCCGGGCCTGACGTGCATCGTCGAGGGGCTGCCGGCCGGGATCGAGCTGACCCCCGAGGACCTCAACCGCGACATGTCGCGCCGCCAGCTCGGCCACGGTCGCGGCGGGCGCATGAAGATCGAGCGCGACAGCGCCGAGGTGACGGGCGGCGTGCGCCACGGGCGCACCCTCGGCGGCCCGATCGCCCTGCAGGTGGCCAACCGCGACTACGCCAACTGGGAGGAGCGGATGAACCCGTGGCCGGTCGGCGAGCCGACCGCCGAGGTGCACCTGCCGCGCCCGGGGCACGCGGACCTGGTGGGCACGATGAAGTACAAGCACACCGATGTGCGCAACATCCTCGAGCGCGCATCGGCGCGCGAGACCGCCGCGCGCGTGGCGGGCGGCGGCGTGTGCAAGGCGTTCCTTCGCGCACTCGGGGTGAGCGTGCACTCGCACGTGATCCAGATCGCCTCCGTGCACGCGCCCCCGTACGCAGGGCCGCTGAGCGCGCAGGACTTCGCGCAGGTGGACGAGTCGCCCGTGCGCTGCCTCGATGCGGATGCATCGAAGGCGATGGTGCGCGAGATCGACGCGCAGCGCAAGGCCAACGAGTCGCTCGGCGGCGTGTTCGAGGTGCAGGCCTTCGGGCTGGTGCCGGGGCTCGGCTCGCACGTCTCCTGGCAGGAGCGTCTCGACGGCCGCCTGGCGATGGCGATGTGCTCGATCCAGGCGATCAAGGGCGCGTCGATCGGCGACGCGTTCACGATCGCCGGCGTGCCTGGCTCGCAGGCGCACGACGAGATCTTCTACTCCGAGGAGCGCGGCTACTTCCGCGAGACCAACCACGCGGGCGGGCTGGAGGGCGGCATGACCAACGGCGCGCCGCTGATCGTGCGCGGCGCGATGAAGCCGCTGCCGACTCTGACCAAGCCGCTGCGCTCGGTCGACACCGCCACGCACGAGCCCGCCCAGGCGCTGCGCGAGCGCACCGACTCGTGCACCGTGCCCGCAGCGGGCGTGGTGGGGGAGGCGATGGTGGCGTTCGTGCTCGCCGAGGCCTACCGGCGCAAGTTCGGCGGCGACCACGTCGATGACGTGGTGGCGGCCGTGGCCGCCTACACAGACCGGATCGGATGGCATTCGTCCTGATCGGCTTCATGGGCGCGGGCAAGTCGACCGCGGCCGCCGAGCTCTCCGACGCGCTCGGCGTGATGGCGCGCGACAGCGATGCGCTGCTCGCCGAGCGCTTCGGGCATCCCGTCGCGCGCGAGTTCGAGCTGCGCGGCGAGGCTGCGTTCCGCGCGGCCGAGGAGGAGCTCGTGTGCGAGCTGCTGGACCGCGCCGGCGCGGAGGAGGTGATCGCGCTCGGGGGAGGCAGCGTCACCTCCGAGCGCGTGCGCGAGGCGCTCGCCGGCCACGTGACCGTGCTGCTGGATGTCGAGCCGCAGACCGCGTGGGAGCGCGTGGCAGCGCAGCAGGACGGCGAGGAGCGCCCGCTCGCCCGTGAGCGCGATGCGTTCCTGGCCCTGCACGACAGTCGGCGGGGGCTGTACGAGGGGCTGGCCGACGCGTTCCTGATGGCGCTCCCCGAGGGCGCGTCCTCGCGTGCGCTGGGCGCCCTGCGCGCGCTCGCGGCGGCGCCGAAGGGGACGCGCATGCTGTGGGCGAGCGCCGCGTCGGGCGAATACCCGGTGTTCGTCGCGCGCGGCCTGCTGGCCGAGGGCGACGCGCGGCCCCTGCAGGCGCTGTGGCCGCTGGACCGCTCGCGCTCGCGCGCCTTCTGCGTCAGCGACGAGACCGTCATGCCCACCTACGGCGGGCGTCTGGGGGAGCTTGCGGGCGCGGTCGCGATCGCGGCCGGCGAGACGCACAAGACGCTCGCCGGCGCCGAGCGCGTGTGGCTTGCGCTGATCGACGCGGGCCTGACTCGCGCCGACCACGTGGTCGCGCTCGGCGGCGGCGTGGTCGGCGACCTGGCGGGCTTCTGCGCCGCCACGTACCAACGCGGCGTGCCGGTGGTACAGGTACCCACGACACTGGTCGCGCAGGTCGACTCCGCCTACGGCGGCAAGACCGGGGTGGACCTGCCGCAGGCGAAGAACTACGTCGGCGCCTACCACCAGCCCGCCGGCGTGCTCGTCGATCCCGACACGCTCGACACGCTGCCCGCGGCGGAGCTCGCCGCGGGCTGGGTGGAGGTGCTCAAGACGGCGCTGATTGCCGGGGGCGGGCTGTGGGAGAGCGTGGCCGGAGGCGGCGAGGTCGACGAGCGCACGATCCTTGGCTGCGCGCGCACGAAGCTCGCGGTCGTCGCCGCGGACGAGCGCGACGGCGGGCGCCGCCAGGTGCTCAACCTCGGGCACACGGTTGGCCACGCGATCGAGACCGCCAGCCGCTATGCCCGCTACCGCCACGGCGAAGCGGTTGGGCTGGGGATGCTCGCGGCGCTCACGCTGTCCGGCCAGGGCGAGCTGCGCGCGCAGGTGCGGGCGCTGATGCTTGCGCGCAAGCTGCCGGTGACGCTCGAGGGCGTATCGCTCGACGCGGTCCTCGAGGCGATCACCCGCGACAAGAAGCGTGTGGGGGCGCACGTCCCGTTCGTGCTGGTGCGGGCGCCGGGCGAGGTCGAGTTCGGCTGCGAGCTCGCCACCGAGGACGTGCGGGCGGCGGTCGCGGAGCTGCTCGCATGAGTGCCCCGGCGCACCGCATCGAGGTGATGCACGGCGTCAACCTCGACCAGCTCGGGCGGCGCGACCCGCTGCTGTACGGCACGCTCACGCTGGCGGAGCTCGAGCGGCGGATCGACGCGGACGCGCGGGAGCTGGGGCTGACGACGCGCTTCTTCCACACCAACCACGAGGGCGAGTTCGTCGAGCACCTGCACTCGTTGAGAGGCCCGCCCACGCAGGCGGACGCGATCCTCGTGAACCCTGGCGCCTGGGGCCACTACGCGTGGGCGATCCGCGACGCGCTGGAGATCGCCGCGCTGCCCGCCCTGGAGATCCACCTCTCCGACGTCCAGAGCCGCGAGCCCTGGCGGCGCGTGTCGGTGATCGGCGAGCTGTGCTTCGCGACCATCTCCGGGCGCGGCCCCGACGGCTACCGTGACGCGCTCGTGCTGCTGCGCGAGCAGCTCCAGCGAGACGGGGGCGCAGCGTGAGCGCGGCGCGCGAGCCGGCTGTCAGCGGGCGCGAGGTGGACGCCAACGGGGCGCGCGCGGCGCGGCTGGCGCGCGAGCTGGACGAGCTCGAGCTCGACGCGTTGCTCGTCGAGACGCTCGTGGACGTGCGCTACCTGACCGGCTTCAGCGGCAGCCACGGGCTAGCGCTCGTGGTCGGCGAGCGGGCGCGCCCGCAGTTCGGCGCGCACCGCTTCCTCAGCGACTTCCGCTACGCCACGCAGTCGGCCGCGCAGGTCTCCGCCGCCTTCGAGCGCGAGATCGTCGCCGGCGAGCTGCTCGAGGCGCTCGCGGGCACGCTCGCCGAGCAGGCGGGGCGGCTCGGCTTCGACGAGGCGAGCCTGACGGTCAGGGCGCACCGCCAGCTCGCCGAGCGGCTGGGGGAGGGCTGGGAGCTCGTCCCCTGCACGGGCGCCGTGCAGCGGCTGCGCGCCGTCAAGGACGCCGGGGAGATCGCGCGCATCCGCGCTGCCAGCGAGCTGGCGGACGAGGCGCTGCGCACGGTGCTCGAAGACGGTCTCGTCGGGCGCACCGAGCGCGAGGTCGCGATCGAGCTGGAGCTGCGCATGCGGCGCCTGGGCGCGCAGGCGCCGAGCTTCCCGTCGATCGTGGCCGTGGGCGCGCACGGCGCACTGCCGCATGCGGAGCCGCGCGCGGTGGAGATCGCCCGCGACGTGCTGGTGACGATCGACTGGGGCGCGCTGCACGAGGGCTACTGCTCTGACTGCACGCGCACGTACGCCACCGGTGAGGGGATCTCCGCGCGGGCGCGCGAGATCTACGAGCTGGTGCTCTCAGCCCAGCAGCGCGGCCTCGACGCCCTCAGGGCGGGGATGAGCGGGCGCGAGGTGGACGCTGCCGCGCGCGAGGTGATCGAGCAGGCCGGCCAGGGCGAGCACTTCGGGCACGGCCTCGGCCACGGCGTCGGCATGGAGATCCACGAGGGCCCGCGCCTGTCGCGGACCGCCGGCGAGGAGCCGCTGCGCGCGGGCAACGTCGTCACGGTCGAGCCCGGGGTCTACCTGCCCGGCGTGCTGGGTGTGCGCATCGAGGAGCTCGTGGTGGTCGGCGACAGCGGCTGCGAGCCGCTCACTAGCCTGCCGCGCGCGTTGACGGTCATCGCCTGAGCCGGCCCCCACGATCCGCGCGGCTGCCCGCTCGATCGGGGCAGCGACGCCGGCGCCGCGCTGCGCACGCAGAACAGACGCGAGCCCAGCCATACCGCCAGCGGCACGGTCCATAGGAGGAAGACCACCGACTGTGCGTCGGGGCTGAAGCCGTGCGGAGCGAGCTGTTGCAGGGCGAACCACGGCAACACGACGAGCCCGAGCGCAAGCAACGGCGGGCGCCCTCCTTCACCCGCCGCCTCCCAGGCGACCAGGGCGAGCATGAAGGGCAGCATGTAGTAGCCGATGTCCCATGTGTCGAGCATGCAGCGAAGCAGCAGCACCAGCGAGAGCAGCAGCAGGCCGTCGCGCTCGTCGAAGGGGCGTGCGCTACGTCGGTAGCGGAGCCACGCAGCCCCCGTCAGACCCAGTCCGACGACGATGATCAGCGGATGGCTGATCGTGGCCGCCCATGCCGGACCGGCGCGGAAGCCGGCGGGCGTTTCCGCCGACACGGGCTTGCCGTGCGAGCCGAAGAACCAGAACACCTGCCACGGCTTGAACGGCGCGCCTGCAGACAGCGTGATCGCGCGTGTGCCGGCCGCGAACCGCGCGGAGGACGCGAGCAGCAGCGGCGCGAGCAGCAGCGCGGCGACGCCCCCGGCGCTGAGCGTGGCCGCGAGCCGGCGTCGAGCGCCGCCTGGCTCGGCGCGGAGCGCGAGCACGACCGGCCCTGCCGCCAGGAGCGCCCACTCCTTGTTGGCGATCGCCAGGCCCAGCAGCGCACCCGCAAGCACCGCGCGCCCGCGACCTGCCGGACCGCGGCAGGCGAGCACGGCGGCGACGCACAGGCATCCGCCGAGCACTTCCTCCGAATGCCCGATTTCCAGCGCGCTCAGCGTGAGCGGGTTGGCGACGACGATCGCGGCGGTGAGCGCGCGCGCCAACATCGGGGCGCCCGCTGTGCGCATCCGCGCTGCCAGCCACACGCCGAGCCAAGCGGCGGCGAGCAGGCCGGGCACGGCGACCAGCCGGTAGACGGCGAGCTGCCCCCCGCCCCACAGGCCGGGCAGGAGCGCGAACGGCGCGCGCTCGATCAGCGAGCCGCCGTAAACGGGGGCGAGACGCAGGAACTCCGCGACGTGGCCGGCCTGGAGCGCTTCGAAGGCCGGCTGGACTTCCGTTTCGTAGTCGTTCCACCCGAACGTGTACAGCCCCAGCCACGCCATTGCCGCGCAGCCGCCGGCAGCGGCGAGCGCGCACACGGCATTCTCGCGCAGGCGCTGGCGCATGCGCTCGCATCGGCGCATTCGCGGGAGGGCTTGAGCGTCTGAGAGCGAGTATGTTCGTCGGCGCAGGAGTCAACCCGTCCGCAGTCGCCGTCAGGAGGTCTCTCGATCATGCCCTCGCTTCTGGATCTGACCACTCAGGGAGATGTCGGGACCATCTCCGACGAGTCGAAGCTGTCGTCGATCACGCTGATGACCCCGCAGCAGCTGTATGAGCTGTGGGAGCGCCAGAACTGGCAGTCGCACACGATCGACCTCGCGCAGGATCGCCGCGACTGGGAGCAGATGGACGAGGATCTGCGCCGCAGGCTGGCGTGGAACCTGTCGTCGTTCTTCATCGGCGAGGAGCGCGTCACCACCCAGTTCTCGGGACTGGTGATGGCCTACGAGAGCCAGGGCGAGGAGGCGTTTCTGACCACCCAGCAGGTCGACGAGGCCCGCCACGCGCAGCACTTCAACCGCTTCTACGAGCAGGTGCTCGGCATCGACGGCACGTTCGAGGATCGCCTGCGCCGGGCCCGCGAGGACCTCAACCCGGCGTTCGTGGAGATGTTCGACGGCGTGCTCGTCGACTGGGGCGCGCGCCTCGTGGAGAACCCGCGCGACATCGAGGCGAAGGTCGACTTCGTGACGCTCTACCACATGATCATCGAGGGCACGCTCGCGCTCACCGGCCAGTGGTTCCTGACCGACTTCATGGAGCGCAACCGGATCCTGCCGGGCTGGGTGGAGGGCTTCAAGCTGATCTCCCAGGACGAGCACCGCCACGTCGCCTACGGCACGTGGTTCCTGCGCGAGAAGGCCGCCGACCCGGCGCTGCGCCAGCGCATCGCCCAGCGCGTTGCGGAGCTGATCCCGCTGGCCGCCGCGGTGCTCGTCCCCGCCGGCGAGGACCCCGAGAGCTACTCGATCCTCGACTACTCGATGGAGGAAACCAACACGTTCGCGTTCAACGCGCTGAACCGGCGGCTGAAGGTGATCGGGATCGACGTGGCGAGCCTGGCGGCCGCATAGGAGCGCTGCGACCCGGGCTGGTGAGGATCGCGAGCAGGTCGCCGACTCGCTGGTTGCGGGCGAGCGCGTCAGGCAGGCGCAGATCGGTGTGGACGCGGTAGGTGTTGCGCCGGCCGGCGCGCTTGCGCGTGATGTAGCCGGCGTCGGCGAGCTCGCTGACGATCCGGTGCGTGGCTCGTTCGGTGATGCCGATGCGCTCGCTGACGTCGCGCAGTCGCACGTCTGGATCTTCGGCGATGCAGATGAGGACCTGGGCGTGGTTGGTGAGGAAGGTCCAGCGTGAGGGCGTCTGCGCCATTGACGAATTCTACTAAATCCGGACACTAATTTCATGTTATGATGATCAGGTAATGGCGTGCCTCTCGTGCGGCTCGCGCGTGATCGAAACGAGGCGGGTCCTGTCCAGCATTGCCCTGTTTGGTGGGCTCCAGAGATATGCGAGGTATGAGCTTGCCGCCCTCGCTTATCGCCGACCCTCCCGCTGATCGCCGGGCCGGGCGCTCTGCCGGCGAGCCGCTCGCGCGGCGCCGCGAGGATGGGGGGAGCCTGCGGGTGGCGATGCTCGCTCCGCCCTGGATCTCGGTGCCGCCTGCCGGCTATGGGGGCGTGGAGGCGGTGGTGAGCGTGCTGAGCGAGGCGCTCGTGCGACGCGGCAACGACGTGACCCTGTTCTGCGCCCCGGGGTCGATATCGACGGCGCGCGTGGTCACGTTGCTGGCGGAGGCTCATCCCGACGAGATCGAGCGCTCGCTGTTCGAGGTCGATCACGTGGCGCGGGCGTTCGCTGCGATCGATCGAGCTCGTGGGCCGCTGCGATTCGATGTGGTGCACGATCACTGTGGCTTCACGGCGCTCGGCATGGCCGACCGGCTGGACACGCCGCTGGTGCACACGCTGCACGGCCAGTTCACGGATGCGACGGCGGCCTTCTATGCGCGGCATCAGTCCAAGGCGACGCTGGTGGCGATCAGTCGCGCGCAGCGCGCGAACGCGCCGCAGTCGATGCGCGGGGTGGCGGTGATCCCGAACCCGATCGATGTGCGGGGCTGGCCGCTGCAGGTTCACAAGGAGGACTACGTGCTGTGGATCGGGCGGATGACCGCTGAGAAGGGGCCGCATCGCGCGATTGCCGCAGCACGCGCGGCCGGCGTGCCGCTGCTGCTCGCCGGCGTGATCCAGCCCGGCCAGCAGTCCTTCTTCGATCGTGAGGTCGCGCCACACATCGACGGCGATCGCGTCAGATTCCTCGGCGAGGTCGGCGGCGCGCTCAAGCGCTCCGTGTTCGCCGGCGCCAGGGCGCTGTTGATGCCGATCACCTGGGAGGAGCCGTTTGGGATGGTGATGGTCGAGGCGCTCGCGTGCGGCACGCCGGTGATCGCGTACCCCGCCGGCGCGGCGAGCGAGCTGGTGCTCGACGGGCGCACGGGCTTCCTCGTGCGCGACGAGCGCGCGATGGCGGCCGCCATCGGCCGCCTTGGCAGCATCCGCGCGGGCGACTGCCGCGCGTGGGTCGCGGAGCACTGCGACATCGACGTCGTCGCCGAGGCGTATGAGTCAGCGTATCGCGCGGCGCCGTCTCGACGAGAGCAGGGGATCGTCGTTGCCTGAGCGCACCGTCAACGTTCTCGATGGCAGCACGTTCGTGGTCAGCGACGGCCTCGGCGACATCTGCGCCGAAGAGGGCCGCGAGCACGGGTTCTTCTGCGAGGACACACGCTTCCTGTCGCGCTGGCTGCTGCGGATCGACGAGGCGCCGCTCGACGTGCTCGGGCTCGACCAGGCGGCGCACTTCGCGGCGCAGTTCTTCCTGACGCCGCGCGTCGGCCCCGAGGACGCGGCGCCATGCTCGGTCATGCGTCGCCGCCTGATCGACCACGTTTGGATGGAGGAGCTGTCGGTGATCAACCACCGCCACGTGCGCAGCGCGATCCACGTCTGGATGGAGCTGGGGACCGACTTCGCCGACATGTTCGAGGTCAAGGACGGCGCGGTGGCAGCGCGGGAGATCGATTTCAAAGGCGACGCCCACTCGCTCACGCTGTCCTACGGGCGGGAGGACTTCTGCCGCTCCGTGACGGTCGCCTCGAGCGAGCGCGCGGCGGTCACGCGCGAGGGACTCGCCTACTCGCTGACGCTCGCTCCGGGCGAGGCGTGGTCGACGACGCTCACGATCACCCCGTCGGCGGCGCAGCGCACGGCGACGTTCGCGCCGCGCGCCGCGCGCGGCAGCCTGGATCAGATGAGCGCCTCCAAAGCAGCGGAGCTCGAGCGCTGGCTCGCTCGCGCTCCCGCCCTCGCCGCGAGCGACCCCGCGCTGATGCGCACCTATCACGCCAGCCTCAGCGACCTCGGGGCGCTGCGGCTGCCGCCGGACATCGGCAAGGGCGCCACGCTGCCGGCGGCCGGGCTGCCCTGGTTCATGGCGCTGTTCGGCCGCGACAGCATCATCGCGAGCTTCCAGGCGCTGCCATACCTGCCCGAGCTTGCCGCCACCACGCTGCGTGTGCTCGCGGGCGCCCAGGCCCACGACCGCGATGACTTCCACGAACGCGAGCCGGGGAAGATCCTGCACGAGCTGCGCTTCGGCGAGCTGACCGACAGCGGCGCGCGACCCCACTCCCCGTATTTCGGATCGGCCGACGCGACCCCGCTGTTCCTGGTCCTGCTGGATGAGTACCACCGCTGGAGCGGCGACGACGAGCTGGTGCGGGCGCTCGAGCCGAGCGCCCGCGCGGCGCTCGCCTGGATCGAGGACAGCGGCGACGCCGACGGCGACGGATACGTCGAGTACGCCCGCAGAAACCTCTCCACCGGCCTCATCAACCAGTGCTGGAAGGACAGCTGGGATGCGATCCAGTTCGCCGACGGCACCTTCCCGGAGGGCCCGATCGCGACGTGCGAGATCCAGGGCTACGTCTACGACGCGCTGGGGAGAGCCGCCCGCCTGGCCCGCGCGGTCTGGGGCGACGCGCCCCTGGCCGAGCGGCTCAAGCGGCGCGCGAGCGACCTGCGCGCGGGCTTTCATCGCGACTTCTGGATGCCGGAGCGAGGCTGCCACGCGCTGGCGCTCGACGGCGACAAGCATCAGATCGACAGCCTGACGTCGAACATCGGGCACCTGCTGTGGTCCGGCCTGCTCGACGAGGTCGAGGCAGCCGCCACCGCACGCCGGCTGCTGCAGAGCGAGCTGTACTCGGGCTGGGGCGTGCGGACGCTCGGCGACAACGAGGCGGGCTACAACCCGCTCGGGTATCACACCGGCACGGTCTGGCCGCACGAGAACTCGCTGATCGCGGCCGGCCTCGCGCGTTACGGCCATCACGAGCAGGCCGCCACGCTCGCCGCCGCGATGCTCTCCGCGGCGCCGCATTTCGAGCATCGCCTGCCGGAGGTGTTCGCGGGCTACCCGGCCGCCCTCACGACCGTGCCCGTCGCCTATCCGACCGCCTCACGCCCCCAGGCATGGGCGGCCGGCGCGCCGCTGCAGCTGCTCACCACGCTCCTGGACCTGCAACCCGGCTTCACGCACACGAATCGCGAGCTGCCACACGGCCTTGGCCACATCGCACTGCAACCGAGCGGAAGATAGGAAACGACATGGACACACCGACAGCAAACGACACCGACGCCATCGGCGTGATCGTCAAGCGCCTGGCCCGGCCCCATCCCTCCGGCGGTACTGTGATCGATCGCCCCGTGATCCTCGCCGAGGGCATACGCTCGACGGCGATCCTCGCCTGGATCGCCGACCATGGCGGCGCTCCCGACTCGACGCTTGCACACTCGCAGAGCAAGGGCCTGCACAGCCCAGGCCCGGCTGGCGGGCTCGGACGCCAGGCCACCCAGGCACGACGCTACATACTGCCGGCGCACGCATTCAGCTGACACCCACGCGCTACCCTCTCTCCCGAAGGAGCTAACAAGTGGCGATCAGCACAAACCAATTCAAGAACGGCAACCACATCGAGGTGGACGGCACCGTCTACAAGATCCTCGAGTTCCAGCACGTCAAGCCGGGCAAGGGCGGCGCGTTCGTGCGCACGAAGCTGCGCCGCGCCTCCGACGGCAACGTGATCGACAAGACGTTTCGCGCGGGCGAGAAGTTCCGCCCGGTGCGCACGGAGTCGCGGACGATGCAGTTCCTGTACGCGGACGGCGCGGACGCGCACTTCATGGACACGGAGTCCTTCGAGCAGCTCGCGGTCGCCGAATCTGCGCTGCAGGACGCGCTGCGCTTCATCACGCCGAGCAGCGAGGTCGACGTGCTGTTCATCGACGATCAGCCGTCCGACGTGCAGCTGCCGAGCGCCGTCGACCTGGAGGTCTCCCAGACGGACCCGGGGCTGCGCGGGGACTCGGTCTCCGGCGGCGGCACCAAGCCGGCGACGCTGGAGACCGGCGCGGTCATCCAGGTGCCGCTGTTCGTGGAGCCTGGCCAGCGCATCCGCGTGGACACACGCTCGGGCGAATACGTCGCCCGCGCCTAGACACACGACCGTGGCATCAACCATCTAAATGCGCCGCTCCGATCAGCGCAGGGACGCGGTGGTGGCGCTCTACCAGCACGATCTCACCGGCCGGCCGCTCGCGGACACGCTCAAGCCCGACTCCTCGCTGTTCACGCGCGCGCTGGCGCACGCCGCGGCCGACCGCGCGGAGGAGCTCGACGAGGTGATCGACCGCCATGCCCACGGCTGGTCGGTGCAGCGGATCCAGCCGCTGGAGCGCAGCATCATGCGCGTGGCGCTGATTGAGATGCTGCACCCCGACGCGGCCCCGGCGGATGCGCCGATCCCGCCGGAGGGGGCGATCGAGGAGGCGGTGGAGAGCGCCAAGACCTTCTGCGGCGCGGAGGCGCCCGGCTTCGTCAACGGGGTGCTCGCGGCAGTGTTGCGCGAGGTGCGCGAGAATGCGCGGATCGGATGAGCAGCATCGAGCGTCTTGACGAGTTGATCGCGCGCCTGGAGCGCGCGGGCGAGCAGCTGCGCTCCGGCGAGCTCTCGCCGGACGCGGCCGCGACGATGGTCGAGGACTGCGCGTCGCTGGCGACGCAGGCGGCCGCCGAGCTCGAGCAGCTCACGCGCGCCGAGGTTCCCGCCCCGGCGCCCGGCCAGGACACGCTTCTATAGGACCGACCGCTCACCCACCGGCCGCCCAGCCATCTTCCGCGCGCGCAGTGACCGCCAGCTACCCCGATCACCTGCGCGAAGAGGTCGAGCGCTACCTGGCGCAGCTGCGCTTCGCCGAGGAGCCGATCACGCAGGGGCTGGGGGAGGCGATGCGCTACTCGCTGCTGGCGGGCGGCAAGCGCATCCGCCCGGTGCTCGCGCTGGCGACCGCGCGCACGGTGGGCCTGGAGCAGCGCGAGGTGCTGCCGCTGGCGGGCGCGATCGAGCTGATCCACACCTACTCGCTGATCCACGACGACCTGCCGGCGATGGACGACGACGAGCTGCGCCGCGGCCTGCCCACCTGCCACGTGAAGTTCGGCGAGGACGTGGCGATCCTCGCCGGGGACGGCCTGTACGCGGAGGCGTTCCGTCACCTGCTCACGCGCCAGCGCTCGGCGCCCGAGCGCGTGCTGGCGGCCGCCGCGGAGCTCGCCGCCGCGACCGGCGTCAGCGGTATGGTCGGCGGGCAGTACGCGGACGTGAGCGCGCGCACCCCGCCCGGTCCCGCGACGCTGCGTCGCCTGCACGAGCTGAAGACCGGACGTCTGATCGGTGCGTCGGTGCTCTGCGTACTACTGTTGACGGGGATCGAAGACGGTCCGGATATGGCCCCCTTCCGCACGTTCGCGGCAGAGCTGGGCGTTCTCTTCCAGATCGTGGACGACATACTCGATGTCACCGGCACAGACGATGCACTTGGAAAGCCACGAGGTAGCGATGAGCGTCACGGGAAGCGCACGTACGTGAGCGAGTTTGGGATCGAGCGCGCGCGGGAGCTCGCGGCGGAGTCGCACCGGATGGCGCGCGAGGCGCTCGCGCAGGTCGCGGCCAGATCCGCCGTCACCGACGCGACGGCGGAGCTCGAGGGAATCGCCGACTTCATCTATACCCGCACCTCATGAGCCTGCTCGAGAAGATCGACGGTCCCGAGGACCTGCGCGGGCTCTCCGAGCAGGAGCTCCAGCAGCTCGCGCAGGAGGTGCGCGAGCACATCATCGACACGGTGGGGGAGATCGGCGGGCACTTCGGCGCCAACCTCGGCACGTGCGAGCTGGCGGTGGCGCTGCACTCGGTGCTCGAATCGCCGAAGGACAAGATCCTGTGGGACGTCGGGCACCAGGCCTACCCGCACAAGGTCCTCACCGGCAGGCGCGAGCAGCTGAGCACGATCCGCCAGTACGGCGGGCTGGCGCCGTTCTGCTCGATCGCGGAGTCCCCGCACGACATCATGGGCGCCGGCCACGCCTCGACGTCGATCGGCTACGCGGTGGGGATCAAGGAGGGCATGCGCCACCTGGAGGCCGCGGGGGAGGCTGGTGCCCGCGGCGCGGACGGGAAGGTCGTGGCGGTGATCGGCGACGGCGCGATGACCGGCGGGGTGGCGTTCGAGGCGATCGGGCAGGCCGGCGGGCTGGGCACGCCGATCGTGGTGGTGCTCAACGACAACGGCATGTCGATCGCCCCCAACGTGGGCGCGCTCTCGCGCTACTTCAACCGCGTGCGCCTGAACCCGAAGCTGTGGCGCGCGCGCTCGGGCGTGGAGGGCGGCCTGAAGAGCCTGCCGGGCGGGATCGGCTCGGCGTTCGAGCGTCTGGGGCCGCACCTGAAGGAGTCGATCAAGGCGTTCTGGGCGCCGGGGCTGTGGTGGGAGGAGCTCGACTGGGCCTACATGGGCGTGGTCGACGGCCACGACGTGCGCGTGCTGCGCGAGGCGCTGCGCGAGGCGCTTGCGGCGGAGCGCCCGGTGGTGGTGCACATCGCGACGGTCAAGGGCAAGGGCTTCGCGCCGGCCGAGGAGGGCGGCCTGGAGGGGATGGAGAAGTGGCACGCGGCCAAGCCGAAGTCGATCCTCAATGGCTCTCCCACGCGCCCGTCTGCGGCGGCGAACGGCTCGGCGAAGGGCGCCGCGCCCCCGCCTCAATACACGCAGGTCTTCGGCGAGGCGCTGGTGCGCGAATGCGAACGCGACGAGCGCGTGGTGGGCATCACCGCGGCGATGAACTCGGGCACGGGCCTGAACATCCTGCAGAAGGCGATGCCGGAGCGCTACTTCGACGTGGGCATCGCCGAGCAGCAGGCGATCCTGTTCGCCGCCGGCCTCGCGCTGGAGGGCGTCAAGCCGGTGGCGGCGATCTACTCGACGTTCCTGCAGCGCGCGTACGACCAGATCGTGCACGACGTGTGCCTGCAGAACCTGAACGTGGTGTTCGCGATGGACCGCGCGGGGCTCGTCGGCGACGACGGGCCGACCCATCACGGCGCGTTCGACATCGCGTATCTGCGCTGCCTGCCGAACATGGTGCTGATGGCGCCGCGCGATGAGGCGATGCTGGTGCACATGCTGCGCACGGCACTGGAGTTCGACGGCCCGATCGCGCTGCGCTACCCGCGTGGCGAGGGGACGGGCGCGCAGCTGCCGGGCGAGGGCGAGGCGATCGCGATCGGCACCGGCGAGATCCTGTGCGAGGCCGACGGCGCACCCGCAGAGGGCGGCGCCGCGTCGGGTGGCCGCGTGGCGCTGATCGGCTACGGCAGCGGCGTCGGCAAGGCGCTCGCGGCCGCCGAGGAGCTGCGCCGCCAGGAGATCGCCACGACGGTCGTGGACGCGCGCTTTGCCAAGCCGATCGACGCCGGCCTGATGGCCCAGCTGGCGGCCGAGCACGACCTGCTGGTGACGGTCGAGGAGGGGGTGCTGGCGGGCGGGTTCGGCTCGGCGGTGTGGGAGACGCTCAACGATGCCGGCGTGACGGCGCGCATCCTCAGGGTCGGGCTGCCCGACCGCTACGTGACGCACGGCAAGCCGGCGCTGCTGCACGAGGAGGTCGGCTTCACGGGCGAGCGCATCGCCCAGCGTGTCGCCGCGGCGATGTCCGACGGCGGCGAGCGCCGCACGATCCAACGGCCCCGGCCCCGAGGCGCCGGCTCGGCGATCATCGGCGCCTGATCTCCTCCGGGCGGTCGCGCCCGCTCCTTAAATGAAACGACCCGCCGGGGAGAGCGGGCCGTTTCGGGAGGAGGGATTCAGGAGAGTCGATGCTGCGCTCTCGATCGATAAGAATGATGAACGTGTCGACCGTAGGTGTGTGTGACATCGAGCACACATGTGTACTACAAGTAGGTATATCCACCATCCGATTCGCACCCTAGCGTCCCCGGCCCAATCAACCAAGTGGCCGGGGCGACAGCGCGAACTGCCCCCCGGCCGTGACACCGGGAGGTACCCCGATGCAGGCGAACGATACCCACGCGGACACGGCCGAGCACGACGACGACCGGCGCCGCATGGTGCTGTACCTGCTGACCGGCGTCGGCGGCGCTCAGCCGCTGTGGTCGGTGGACGACCTGGGGCGCGAGCTGGAAAGCTCAGAGGCGGCGGACATCGCTGTGAACGAGCTACTGCGCGCTGGCTTGGCGTACCGGACATCGGACGGCTTCGTGTTCGCGTCGCGCGCCGGGATCGTCGCCGTGGAGACGACCGGCTACGCGATGTAGGACTCGCCGGGGGCGCCACGTCGCAGCGTTGGGCGTGGCGCGTCTCGGCCGGGGCGCGCTAGATGCGCCGGCCTTGGTTCCCTAACCCCGGCGAACCGCCAACCCTGGACGCCGACGAGACGGACGCCGAACGCGAGGGGCGTGAGGACGCTGAACGATCGCTCTACGCGGAACAAGATGCGGCGGAATACGACGAGTCGCTGACCCGTGAGGCTGAGGCTGAGGAAGGGGTATAGCTACTGGGGAGTTTCCGGCGTCACGCGGATGATCTTGTTTGCCTTCGGGCCGTTGCGTACGACCTTGGCCTTCTGACCCGTGCCTTTGCCAGCACGCACCGTGAACACGTCGCTGACGCGGTACTCGCGATTCTCGGCGATGGTTACGCCGCCACCCTGCTCATTTGCTGCCACGATCGGCAGGCCGAGGGCGAGCACCCCGAACTCCACGACATGCTCATGTAGCTCGTGGAGAGTCGCTGATCGCCCGTCGATCTTCTCGGCGTTCCACCTTTCCAGGTCCGCGAACTCGCCTTTTCTGCGCTTCGGCTGCATCCGGATTAGCTCGATAGCCGTTGGGTCGGCGGGCTGCTCGAACGGCAGTAGGTTCGTCCACCAGTCGCCGTGGGCGAAGTTGTTGCGCTCCGCGATCACGTCGTTGACCGCACCGTAGAGGGTGGCGCAAACAGCCTGCTCCTGATCGTCGAGATTGCCGTCGAAGCGGCACATCGCGAAGAACGAATCTGCGATGTGCTGCGCCTGCGCGTGAGCAAACGCAAGCTCGCCAAGCTCCTGGCGGTCGTGACCCCGCGTGAGCCTCCACGAGATGACGTATCGCATGCGATAGATCAGCGCTGAGAAGCGCACGTAGTAGAGCCCGATCGCCCGGAGCGTGTCGTCTAGCCCTGCCTCACGCTGCTTCTCGGCAGCTTCGGCCTCGTCCACGCTACGCTGACCCTAGATGCCCGACGATCACGAGCAGCAGCCTACGCCCAAAACGCAGCTGACGCAGCCGAAGGAAGGCGAGCCGATCGAGATTCCCGTGCCGACTGAGGACGACTTCGAGAAGCTGGTCCGCCGGGCCGTCCCGCACCGGCTGGCGCCCCCGTCAGATGCCGGCGGCGGCGCGGAGGACTAGCTGCTCGAACAGCGCCTCGCCGTACAGTTTCGCGTTGTAGCGCCACGTGTACTCGTTCAGGTAGGTCTGCAGGTAGCGCGGCGACACCTTCTTGTAGGCGCCGCGCATCCCGGTCTTGAGGTTCCCAAAGAACCCCTCGATCGTGTTCGTGTACGTCGTGCCTTCGACGTAGCGGCCTGCTGAGTGGTTGATGACCTTGTGGTCGATGTAGACGCGGCGAAGCGGTTTGTAGGACGCCCAATCGTCGGTGAAGATGATCGACTCGGGGTTGACGTTCGCCGTGACGGCTCTACTAAGCGTCGCGCCGTGCCGTGAGTCGATGACGCGGGCGCGCACCCTGCCGCCGCGCTCGACCATGCCGAGGATCGTGGGCTTCGCCTCACGGAACGCAGCTGCGGCGGCGCGCCGTTCCTCCGGGGATGTCGTGTAGTGCGCCTCGCCCTGCTTGCGGCGCGGCTTGCCGCCCCACGAGGTCTCGTCAACCTCCACGTCTCCACGCAGCGGCTGCTGGTCCTCGTCGGTCATCAGGTGCGTGCGGATCTTCTTCATCATGCGGTGAGCCGTCTTGTACGTCACCCCGATCTCGCGCTCCATCTGCTTAGCCGAGACCCCACAGCGAGTGCTCGCCATGACGTACATGACGTAGAACCACAGCTGTAGCGAGATCGGGGAGCCCTCGAAGATCGTGCCCTTCATCGGGTGGACGTGGTGCCCGCACGTGTCGCACGTGTACGCCGCGCGCGTCTTGGTGCGGTGGAACTTGCGGGTGCGCTTGCACTTCGGGCACTCCGCGTGGTGCCCGTCGGGCGCGAAGCCCTCGCGCCATAGCCGGTCCAGGCAGGCGGCGTCGTCGGGGTAGCGCTGCATGAACTCCATCAGCGAGAAGTCCGATTCCGAGGACGTCCGGCGCGTCGGGTTATCGCGGGTCTTCGGCGTAGGCGCTACGTTCTCAGTGTCCATGCCAAACATTATACATACTTCTAGTACATATGTGTGACATCGAGCACACAGGGGCCGCGGGCCCGCTTGTGTGCAAGGGTTTCCCGCGATGGGCAAGCGCCGTCTCGACACCCTGATGGCCGAGCGCGGGCTGTTCCCGTCGCGCAGTCGCGCGGCCGCGTCGGTGATGGCGGGGGAGGTGCGCGTCGGCGCGGATGAGCGCCGCGCGAGCAAGCCGGGGGAGCTCATCGACGCGGAGGAGCAGGTCAGCGTGCTGGCGCGCCCGCAGTTCGTCTCGCGCGGCGGGATCAAGCTCGCGAACGCGCTCGCGGCCTGCACGCTGGACGTGCGCGGCAGGCGCGCGCTCGACGTGGGCGCGTCGACGGGAGGCTTCACCGACTGCCTGCTCCAGCAGGGAGCGCGCGAGGTGATCGCGGTGGACGTCGGCTACGGGATCCTCGACTACGGCCTGCGCAACGATCCCCGCGTGTCGGTGATGGAGCGCACGAACGCCCGCGCGCTGACGCCCGCGATGCTGCAGGCGGCGCGCGTGGGGGCCGATGCGCCGCCGGACCTCGCGACCGTCGACGTGTCGTTCATCTCGCTCGCGAAGGTGCTGGGCGCGGTGCTCGGCTGCCTCGACGGCGGCTATGACGTGCTCGCGCTGGTCAAGCCGCAGTTCGAGCTCGGGCGCGGGCGGGTGGGCAAAGGCGGGGTGGTGCGCGCCGCGGAGGACCGCCGGGAGGCGCTGGTGGGCGCCGGCGAGGCGGCGCTGGAGCTGGGCGCGGCGGTCGTCGGCTACCGCTCCTCGGGGCTTCCCGGGCCGAAGGGCAACCTCGAGACGTTCGTGTGGCTGGCCGACCCCGCGCGCGGCGCGGGCACGCGCGAGCGGGGCGAGCTCGAGCGCCTGGCACGGGAGGTCGAGCCGTGAGGGAGATGACGGTGTTCACGCATCGCCGCCCCGACGACACGGAGGCGCCGCTGGCGCTGCTCGCGCAGCGCGCCGCGCAGGCGGGCGTGATACTGCGCCTGGACGAGGAGGAGACGCGCAAGCACGGGCTGGTCGCGGGTCCGGGCCTGAGCGTGGACGCGCCGGCGAAGGACGACGTCGAGCTGTGCCTGGTGCTCGGCGGCGACGGCACGATCCTGCGCGCGTTGCAGCGCTACGCGCACACGAGCGTGCCGGTGTTCGCGATCAACTTCGGCGAGATCGGCTTCCTGGCGACGGTCGAGCCGCAGGACATCGAGGACGGCTTCGGCCGTGCGCTGAGCGGGGACTTCGAGCTGCTGCGCCTGCCGGCGATCGTGCTCGACGTGCCCGACGATCCCGCGAGCGCCGACCGCGCGCGGATCGGCCTACAGACGGCGATCAACGACGTGGCGATCCACCGCAAGGTCGGCGAGCGCGTGGCGGAGCTCGCGTACGCGCTCGACGGCGAGGAGGCTGGCAGCGTGCGCTGCGACGGCCTGGTGGTCGCCACTCCGGCGGGCTCGACCGGCTACAACCTTGCCAACGGCGGGCCGGTGATGGCGTGGGGGGTGGAGGGGTTCGTGGTGTCGTTCATCGCGCCGCACTCGATGAGCGCGCGCGCGCTGGTGGTCGCGCCGGACGACCGCATGACGATCTACAACCGCTCGCGCGAGCCGCTGGACGTGGCCGTCGACGGGCGTCCCGCGGGCGAGATCCCGCCGGGCGGGCGGATCGAGGCGCGCTTCGTCAACGACGTCGGCACGATCGCGCAGCTGCCCGGCTCGTCGTTCTACCGCCGGCTGCGTGAGAAGTTCGGGCGCCTGGCCAGCTGAGCGCAAGCGCGCCCGGCCCGGCGCTCAGGCCATGCCCGGCGCTCAGGCCACGCCCGGCGCTCGGCTCGGCGCTCAGGCGACGTGCGCGCCGTGGCGCGCGACGACCGGCTCGTGCTCGACGGCGCCGGTGCGCTGCATGGAGGCGATGAACTCGTCGAGCTGGGCCCGCGAGAAGCGGCGCTGGCCGCCTGGCGTCCTGTAGCACTCGATGTGGCCGGCGTCGGTCCAGCGGCGGACGGTCGCCAGCGACACGCCGACGTAGCGGGCGGCCTGCGAGCTCGTGAACACGAGCTGGCGCTCGTTGCGTGGTTGGGTGGGGGACATGGACACGGACATCGGCTGGCCTCGATCGATAGGGGTCGCTGGATGTTTCGTCCGAAATGGCGCAGAGCTTGAGCGCCGATGAGGTTTGTGGACGTTTGCGTCCCCGGCGCCGCCACAGGGCTCGCGCCTCGGTCGGATGAGCGGGCCCCATTCGGCATGCCAGAAGCGCATGGGTCTGCGTAGCTGTGCAGACCCCTGCGTCTGCAATCAATCCTGCAGGTATCTACGCGGGGTAGACGGTTCCGCGCGATTCCGTTAGAATGCAGCGCAAACCTACTCAAAGGTGGTCGCGTTCCTGAGTCCTAGAGGGCAGGTCGCGGCTAAGGAAAGTCGCCTATGGCGCTGGAGAAGGAGACCAAGATGTCACAGCCTCACGGCCAGTAGACGCCAGTAGACAAAGACTTATGAGTGCGACCTGAGGGCGCCCTGCGACATGCATGGCGCCCTCGTCGTTTGTACGGTTCGTATGGCGGCGCGGAGCTCGCGGCGCTGCGGGTGCGTCGGCGCGCCGGTGCGTCTAGTGCCGGCGCAGGATCGCGGGCAGGCCGGGCCGCGACGCGCTCGCGCCGGCGCTGGCCTTCGGTTCGGCCATGTCGCGCACGCGCCGGTCGAATTCGAGCTCCGTCTCGAAGTCGGCGTCGTGGCCGAACATCGGGTCATCGCGCTGGAGCAGCGCGATGAAGCTCTCGACGAGCTCGCCGTCGAGCTGGCCGTTCGCGGCGGCGTGGCGCAGCTCGCCCATGGCTTCCTCGGGGGTCATGGGCGCGCGGTAGCTTTCGCGCGCGGTCATCGTGTGGTAGGTGCAGCAGATGGCGAGGATCCGCGACTCGAGCGGGATCTCTTTGCCGATCAGGCCCGCCGGGTAGCCGCCGCCGTCCATGCGCTCGTGGTGGTAGAGGATCGCGTCGGCGGCGGAGCCGTAGCCGTCGAGCGCGCCCACGAGTTCGGCGCCGTCCTGCGGGTGGCGCTTGACGATCTCCTGGTCCTCGGGGCGCACGACCTCGGCGTGCAGCACGCTGTCGGGCCAGGTGAACTTGCCGATGTCGTGCAGCAGGCCGGCGGTGCGCAGGATTTCCTGCTCGTCCTCGGAGCAGCCGACCTCCTTGGCGAGCGCTGCGCAGTAGCGGGCGACGGCGGATGCATGGCGGCTGGTGGTGGGGTCGCGCATCTCGAGCGCCCTTACGAGCGTGCGAAGCACGCCCATCTGCAGCGAGACGAGGTGGATGGTGCGCGCGTGCAGCTGCTCGGCGCGATCCTCGGAGCGCAGCAGCGCGACGGTGAGGTGGCGGAAGATCAACAGCACGGGGATCGCGGCCAGGAGGGCCGGCAGCCCGGCGCTGCGGTACGCGAGCACGAGGACGGTCGCGACGACGCCGACGGCGAGCTCGCCGGGGAGCAGCGGCAGGAACAGGTCGCGCGTCAGGCGCGAGGGCGAGCGGCCCTGCCTGATGCACAGGTCGAGCGCGAACAGGACGAAGTTGAGCACGAGCAGCACGATCAGCGCGCCGAGCACGACCAGCCCGAAGATCATGCTCTGCGCCAGGTGCTGGCTGTGGACGCCCGCGACGTCGCCGGCGGCGAGGCGCACCACGAGCCCGCCGGCGAACGCGGCGGCGCCGAAGGAGACGAGGTTGTTCAGCCAGATGGCGGGCGGGCGCCGCCCGAGGGCGGAGTGCAGCCCGATCGCGCCGATGCCGCAGACGGCGGCCGGCGCCGGCCCGAGCAGGCCCATCGCCAGCACCATCGCGCCGAGCGAGGCGCTGAGCACGCCGTGGCTGGTTTCGACGGTGAACCACTCGCCGCCGAGCGCGATCACCAGCAGCAGCCCGACGAGCGTCAGCGGATGCCATTCGGCGGGGTGCGAGTACCAGGTGGAGACGAACACCATCGCCGCCAGGAGCAGCACCTCGGCCGCCAGCAGGATACGCGTCGTGAGCTTGGTCGAAGGCATTGCGGCTCTGTCGTACTTTTCGACCGTCGCGGGGTGGTACTTGAGGTGATGCACGCGCGCCGCCATGGTGCGGCGTGTGCGCGCGAACGGTGTCGCGGCGCTGCCGTCCGGCTCGTGCCGCGGCCCGCCCGGGGGCGTTACTCGGTGGCGGGCTCGGGCGGCAGCGGGCCGCCCATCTCCAGCAGCTCGTCCGCGACCGCGGGGGCATCGAGCCCGCCGTCGGCGGGCTCCAGCCCGATCAGCGTCAGGCGCACGAATGCGACGGTCGTGCTGACGGTGCCCAGCCCCACGACGAGGAACGCGACGCGCGTGGAGCTGAGCGCGACGAGCGCGCCGCCCAGCGGCAGGCCGACGGCCAGGCAGAGCGCGGCGAGCGATTCGACGGCGCCCATCAGCTGGCCCTGCAGGTGTGGCGCGGTCAGGCGCTGCACGAGGCTGATCAGCGACGGCCACTCGAGGCCGTTGCCGATGCCGCCGACGAGCGAGGCGACGCACGCGAGCGCCAGCGACGGCGCCAGGTAGAGGCCGACGAAGGCGGCGCCGAGCGCGAAGATGCCGGCGCTGAGCATCACGCCGAGGGGCTTGCGCACGGAGCGGGCGAAGACGATGCTCGCGAGCACGGTGCCGGCTCCCCACGAGGTCACCATCAGGCCGTAGCCGCGTTCGCCGGCGTGCAGGGTGGCCTTCGCGAAGGCGACCTCGATCGGCCCGGCGGCCTGGACGAACACGAGCGCGATCGCCTCGGCGGCGAGCAGCGCGCGCAGCGGGCGCGACTCCTTGATGTAGCGCCAGGACGCGTGCAGGCGCGCGGCCACCGAGTCCCCGCTCGCCTCGGCGACGTGCGGGTGCAGGTCGAGCAGCAGCGCGCCGCAGACGAGGAACGAGCCGACGTCCACGAACAGCGCCGCGGGCGCGCCGGCGGCGGCGGTCAGCGCGCCGCCGAGCACGGGCCCGCCGACGAACGCGAGCGAGAAGGCGACGTTGAGCGCGGCGTTGGCCCGGCGCTCGGCCTCCTGCGCGCCGCCGTCGGGGGGCGCGTTCCCCGGGGCCGCGTCCTGTATCTGCTCGGCGGCCTGTGCGCGCGCCACCCGCGCCACCTCGGTGCGCAGCAGCGCGCTGGCGGCGAGCGCGGCGGTGCCGTCGAATGCCGCGAGCAGCAGCACCCCCGGAAGCCAGAAGTGCCACAGCAGGGCGGCGAGCGCGGCGGTGACGAGCGCCTCGAAGAGGTACAGCGCGCTCAGCTCGCTGCCGCGTGCGGACGCCTCGACCCGCGCGACGACGACGGGCACGAGGAACGCGGGCAGCGCCTGCCAGGCGAACAGCAGCGCGGCGACGGCGAGCGCGCTGTGCGTGTGGTCGAAGACGGCGAGCGACAGCGCGACCAGGCCGATCCACGACCCCAGCCGGTTGACGGTGTAGGCGAGGATGATCCTGCGTAGCCGCGGCGATGACAGCGGGGTACTCATCCCCGCCACGCTAACGGCTGACTGCGACGGTATCGGCTAGCGGGAGCGGCGCCGCGACGCGGTGGTGTCGTGCACGCGCACGTTCGGGTAGCGCCGCGCGAGCAGCCGCGCGAGCGCGCCGGGGGAGGCTCCGTGCACGGGGCCTCCGATGACCACCATGCGGCTTTCGCGCGCGAGCTCGAGCGCCTGCGCGACGGTGGCGGCCTCGACGAAGCTGGTGCGCTCGGGCATCCTCTGGGTCAGTTCGTCGAGCAGCGCAGCGCGCCTGGGGCCGTCGCCGTCGGCGACGAGCACGCGCGCGTCGGTCCCGGCGAGACCGAGCTCGGCGCGATCGCCGCTCGAGGATCCGCCCGCGCGAGTATTCGTGTCGCCCCCCATATTCAACATGATGGGTTCCAAATGGCGGATTTCCCGTCGGCCCGATGGTGCCGATCGTGTCGTCCCAAAGGTGCAGGATGGTGTCGTCCGAAAGGTGCACGGCATGTCGTCCCTTGCAGACGTTGGTTCGGTCCTGCGGAGCCGCTACCGTCCTTGCGATGGAGGCAGGCACGCCAGGGGTGACGCGACCGATCGACGTGATCATCGCGGACGACCACGCGGTGGTGCGCGACGGCATCCGCGCAGTGCTGCTGCGCGAGGGCGGGGAGTTCCGCGTGGTCGCGGAAGCGGCGGACATCCCGTCGATGATCCGCGAGGTGCGCGAGCACAAGCCGGACCTGCTGACGCTCGACCTGACGATGCCGGGCGGCTCGAGCCTGGGGGCGCTGCCGTCGTGCTTCATCTCCCACCCGACGCTGGCGGTGGCGATCCTGACGATGCGCGAGGACCCCGAGTACGCGCGCCAGGCGCTGCGGGCGGGCGCGCGCAGCTACGTGCTGAAGGAGGCGGAGCCGGCAGAGCTGCTGCAGGCGTTCCGCCTGGCGGTGGCGGGCGGCAACTACCTGCACCCGCGCCTCGGCGCGCTGATGGCGACGGGCGAGGACGGCGTGACCGACGGCGTGGTGCTGTCAGAGCGCGAGCGCGAGGTGGTGCGCCTGATCGCCAACGGCTACACCAACCCGGAGATCGCCGAGCAGCTCAACGTGGCGGAGCGCACCGTCAAGACCTACCGCGCCCGCGCGATCGAGAAGCTGGGGTTCTCATCGCGCGCGGAGATCACGGCGTACGTGCGCCGCACGGGCCTCGCGGACTGAGCGGCCGCTCTACCGGATCAGATCATCGTCTTCCGGCCGGCACATGTGCCGGCCGGCCGGACAGTGCATGCACTGTCCGGTTCGGGGCCGCACATGTGCGACCCCGCCGGTCGCCGCATGCGGCGACCGGGCGTGAGTGTCGGCGTGGCTGCACCGTGCGTATCGCCGACGCTAGGCTGCGCTGCCGATGTTCCGTATCGTGGTGCTATCTTTGCTGCTTGTCGCGGCTGCCGTGTTGGCTGGCTGTGGTGGGAGCAAGGTCAGCACAACGATCGTGGTCAACAACCCGGCGCCCGTGCAGCTAAATCCGCAACGGGTCTATAGGGTGCCTTCCGGCTCGATGGAGCCGACCTACGGCATTGGGGCGCGCGTCATTGTCGAGGAACGCTCTCCGAGCGTGGGTGCGGTCGTGGTCTTCCACCCTCCCGAAGGCGCTGAGCAGGAGGAGTGTGGCCCTACGCCGCACGTGATCAAGCTCGGCGGCGCGGCGTGTGCAGAACCTGTCCCTCAAGAGGAAACGAGCATCAAGTTCATCAAGCGGGTCGTCGCTGGGCCGGGCGACGAAATCTACGTACGTGGAGGGCAGGTCTTCCGCAAGGCGGCCGGTTCGTCCGCGTTCGTGAAGGAACAGAACTCGTCCATTCGCGAATGCGGCGCGAGCCCCGAGTGCAATTTCACGACGCCGATCAAGGTCCCGGCAGGCGACTGGTATCTGATGGGCGACAACCGTGGTGAATCCGACGACAGCCGCTTCTGGGGTCCGGTGCCCACGTCGTGGATCGTCGGCGTCGTAACGGGCACGGATTGACAGCGGTCTAACTTCGAGGCCGCACCGTCGTCGTCGCGTCCTCTAACAGCGTAGGTGGCTTGCCCGAGCGCTCGGCCATGTACGCTGACGAGCATGGCTACGGGAGCAAGCGTTCCGGCTGAGGGCTACCGCCTGACGGAGATCTGGCCGCGCGCCTTCCAGCACCCGGCTGACCGCGCCGCGACCGCCGCGCTCGGCTCGATCCCGTATCTCGAAACGCGCAGTACGCCAGCAAGCTGAAGGGGCACGAGTTATTTCCTCCGAACGATGGGAGGAGCGGTGGAGGCTCCTGAATCCGCCGAGCTGGAGTCAGAGGGGGCTGTGCTTTCGGCCTTTTCGATCAGTTCAGAGTCCGGGCGGTAGGAGACATGACGCAGGGCGTAGATGGCTATCCCAGCGGCACCGGAGAGCGTGAGCGCGAACAGGCCGACGCCAAGCCAGATCCGTACGCCCGTGCTTTCGACGGCGTGCGGAAGCACGGTCAGAGCGACCGCCAAGCCCGCGGCCAGCACCACCGCTAGTCCTGCAGCAACGCAAAGGTGGAGTACATCCACGATTGGCCTACGAGCCGAGTCAGACCGAGGCGAGCTAGCGTGCACCTTGGCCTTGGCCTTTGCCTTTGTTGATCATCTCTGAGGATGTGCCTATGACCGCAGTCGCTGCCAAGCCGAAGGCAGTATCGGCTGCCGGTTGGGCTAGGGCAGGATCGGCAAACGCGATCGTAATAGTGGCGGCGAGACCCACCATCCAGACCCCAACGCCAGCAGCGATCATGCGTGGGTCTTTCCACTTCTGTCGTGTCATGGTTGTAGGGCAAGACTACTTCAATCAGTCGGAAAGATGGAATCTACGGCCTTGTTGCAGCCGGCCTGACGTTTGAGCGAGGTCCGTGGGCGCCCGAACCCTCCCCACGCTACGCTGATCAGCATGGCTACGGGAGCGAGCGTTCCGGCCGAGGGCTACCGCCTGACGGAGATCTCGCCGCGCGCCTTCCAGCACCCGGCACGACGGGCGCTACTACCCCAAGGATGGCTCCCTGTCGTCCCAGGCGCTGCTGGCCGGCGTCATCACCTGCGCGTCGTGCGGCAAGCGCCTACACATCGGTGGGCGCGACCGTGGCGACGGCAACGCGTGCCCTTCTACCACTGCACGGAGCGCTACGCCGGACGTGAGTGCGACGCGCCGGCGATCGGCGACATCGCGAAGGTTGACGCGCATGTGCTCTGGCTTCTGTCCCAGGACGAAGGCGGCGCGGTCGAAGGCGCCGGCAGCGCGGACGCCGAGTTCATCAGGGCGCGAGAGGCCGTCACACTGGCCGAGGCTGAGCTTGAGCGCTTCTCGGACCCGACGCTCAGCACTGACCTGGGGGAAGACCTTTGGCGGCGCGGGATCGCCAAGGCGCGCGCCAACCTTGAGGCAGCGCGCGCTGGGCTCTGGCAGTTGGAGGATCCTGGGCTTCCCGAGGACGCCGAAGTCCTGACCGTCGGCAGCCGCCAGTCCGTGGTGTGGGGCGAGGATGCCGAGGCGGACAGGCGGCTTCTGCGCCGGATCATCGGCAGCGTCATCTTGAAGAAGTCCGACCACCGCCGACGCTGGCAGCCGCTGGACGAGCGGATCGAGCTGCGCTGGAAGGACGGCAGCGAGCCGGTTATCCCAGAGCTGCCCAAGACCGTCAGGGTGCCGACCTGAGCGAGACGGCCGTTCCCGGCCGGGCGACGAACGTGGGGCGCATTGCTTGCGGGTTGAGCAACCACGCGGCCTTCGAGTCGCTTGAGGTATTGGGCTACGTACTGGACGAATGTTCGATGAGATATTCCGTCAAATCTGGACATAGATACGAGTCCATCTCTAGACGGATTGTCTAATGCAAGGGGCTGTTCCGCGCCGACATGAGGAACGCAATGGCGATTGCAGGTGCGGAAGGAGCTTCGACCAATGGCTGTCCAGCGTAACCACCCAGCCAAGCCCTCATGGGGACGCATGCGCGGTCCGTCTCCCTGGCCTAGAAGCCTCGGCAAACTGGATCATCGAAGCGACGCGCTGGCCCGAAACCGAGCGATCCGCATGGCGCTTGCTTCTTGGCTCAGGGGGAATAGGTAGGTGGCCTTCCTTTTCCCGCCCGACACGCCTGAGTGGCTGCTCGCGTTCTTCCTCGTCGCGGCTGTCCTTGCCAGTGTATTCCTGAACCTAGCCGCGCTCGTGCGCGCTGCCCAGAGCCTCGCGTACGCAGTCGCCGGGCTCCTTCGAGGTTGCAACGCGGTTCGGGATGAATGGAGCAGGCTGTGGCACCGCGATCCCCCTCACAAGCGATGATCGGATCCAGCCGGGGCTATGACGATCCCGACACGGCGATGGTCGCGGTAGACTCGGCCGCGTGGAGGACTCGCAGGTAAATACGCTCGCGCAGGCGATCGAGGACTCGCGGGTCAGCATCGGAAGCCTTGATGAACTGGTGGCTGAGCTCCACGGCATCCGCGATGCGCTGGATCGCATCCACTCGGCTCTTGAGCTGATAGCCAACCTGAACGATTCCTAAGCGTCCTCAGTCTCATCTATGTCGTCGTCGGCTTCGCCTGCCTGGCCGGTGGCGATCTCGCGGCGCACTGCTCGCTCCATATCGGCGAGTCGAATGGCGAGCATCGCCAGGACACCCGACGCCTGGTTCGTGTTACGGCCGTAGCCGCCGGACGGAGATGCGACCTTCCAGATCAAGCCGCCGAGCTCTGGCCTGTTGATCCCGCGAACCTCGATCCGCACATCGAGCGTCAGGTTCGGAGCGCCCTGCGGCTTGCGGCTGAACGTGAGTACATTGCGTAGCTTCGTGAAATCGAGAGCCATGAATGATTCCCCCTATGCGGTCGGACTGCATGTCGCCGCAGTATCTCGGAATCGCATTGGCGCCTGTCTGCTTGCGCCCTGCCCAGCACGAGACGCCTGGGGCTGCCGGCCGTCGTCGTCGGCTGATCGGCCGCGTGACGGCGACGAAGGTAGCGTGCTGCCTGGTCAGCTGACGCGGCGCCGTGCCGTCGGATAGCGCGACTTTGACCGAGTAGCAAACCCTCGGCTGTCAGGTGAACTGCTAACGTGTGAGATCACGAGTTGTGGCTGCCCGGCCGGCACACCTCTGAAAGGTCACTGTCTCCGGTATAGAAGGAGGGGGCCAAATCCCCTCCGACTATAGGAAGACGTTCCCAGCCACGCTCGTGCACAAAGTTCTTCGTCAGAACTTTCTTGTATTTCTACGTAGCCATGATAACAGATTCTAAAAACTACAGTTTGCATTTGGGGATTTTTTCTGATCTGATTTTCTCGAATCAGAAAATAAAGATCTCGCGTATTTGCTGCACCTCGTCCGGGCCGCAGACCATAGGGGTGGGTTGCGCGTTCAACTTTCCTGCTCGCTTGGGCCAGGAGCCTCGCCCCACCGCACGGCTTCGTTGGCAGCTTCCATGAAGCGCGCGTGGACGTAGGCATATTTCGTCCAGATCCCGTCCACCGCAGCTTGCAGCTCTGGCGTGGTCCCTCCTGCTTCCACGCGTTGTCTCGTCACATGAACCATGGCGTCGCCCTCGCTGGCGATTTCTTTGAGGTGCACCGCGACCTGCGCCGTCGGCCCGGCGAGGATTACGAGCGTTCTTGCATCACGCCTCAGGCGTTCGTTTACGCTGGCGAGCTCGCTCGCGAGCGGGACGATCTTGGACTTCCACGTTTCATCGTCGATTGGCTGAACGCCGTCAGCCTTGAGCCGCTGATGAAGTGTTGTGAATGCATCCCAATCTTGCGCGCGAGCGGCGATCGGAGTGAGCGTCTCGCGCATGTGCTGGAGGTCGCGCATCTCGCGGTCGTGGGCGAGCTGCTCTCTGCGCAGTTGGCGATCCTCTCCTAGCTGCCACTGGAGACGAAACGAGGCAGCCCTCATCTGCTGCTCCTGCATTTTGCGATCGTGGGCGAGCTGGCGGTCGAGTCGCTTGGAAGCCTCGCTCAGCTGCTCGGCTCTCATGTCACGGTCATGGACCAGCTGTTTGTCGAAGCGATCGCTGTCTGCTTTCCGCTGCTTCTTGGCGACTCTCGACGTGATCCACCCCACGATCACCGCCGACCCGAGGCCGGCCGCGACGACGGGCCACGCTTCCGAGGGCTCAACGATGATGTTCGCCATGAGCCCGATCATGGCGTTGGGTGCAGCTTCGCTCTGATCGCCTTGAACTCGACGGGCCGCAGCTCGAAGTGGCTTTTCGAGCGCAGCGAGATCATCAGGTCGCGGTCTTGCACGCCCGGTTCTTTGGCGTTGGCCTGGCGAATCGGGAGCCCATCGTGGATGAACGGCACCGAGCGCTCTAGCTCGACGTCCACGCGCCAGGGCCAGTCCGCGTTGTCCTGTTCGTAGGGCGAGCTGGTCAGCGCGCCCCAGGCGAACACGACCTGCCAGCCAGCCGCGTAGTAGGCGATCCCGTCGCCGCGCACCATTTTCCTGATGCCTCGCCGCGACGCCACGAACTTCTCCGAGAAGCCCGGGTGCTTGCTGTGCTGCCAGTCGTCCTGTAGCTGAGCTCCAGCGGAGCCCAGCACCTTGAGCCAGGCGGCCATGCGCCGCAGTCTACGCCACGAGCAAGACGAGAACAAACGGCCCTCTTGACGATCTCTACCGAGAGCGCTACGCTGCGCGAGCAAACCATTTTCTAATCACACACTCAGGAGATATAAAGTGGACGGAGCGCGAACCGTGAGCCTGCAGGAGTGATGCTCGCGTTCGCGCTCATCGCGGGAGTGTTGCTCGCCATCGTCGCGTGGGAAGCAGACCAGCTGTGATCGATGCGGCAGCAGCTCTCGCCGGCCTCGGCGGTCCGTTGGAGCCGTGCCCGCCTGCCGCCCTCGCTCGTGCGTTCTGCGGCGGCAGCAGGCGGGAGTCCGACGGATCGACGGTCTACGCCGGGCACGCGCCCTACGACGACGGGTATACGGCGCTGGCTGACCTCGTGAACCGCGGCTGGCTGGCGCTGCCCACGCTCGGCGACTGGCCGCTGGTCGTGTACCTCGCCTGGCCGCGCAACGCGGAACCAGCGTTGCTCGAGCTGATCGAAGGCGACCTGACCGTGCGCGTCTTCCCGACGCGCACGGCGCGCGGCGCCCACGCCGCTGGCTCAGGCGCTAGATCGCCGCTACGCAGCCGGCGTCGCGGCGTCGCAGCGCCAGACTGCTCGGTGCTGGCGCTGCGTAGCCGTCTGAGGCTGCTTGCGAGCGGCGCCTGCGCTGAACCCGAGTAGCTGCATGGCGCAGTAGGCATCCTCTCCATGCTGTAGTTATTAGGCCCGTCGTTACATCCAGAGAATCGCTTCACAGCCCGCCAGAGGGGGACCTGTTACCCACCGCTCTGGCGGGCTTCACTTTTTCCGCCGACCCGATCCGTAGCTTGTAGATCGTCGGATAAATTGGCATGGGATGGGTACCCAGCCAGCCGGCGATTTCTGGATAACGACATCGGAGGTACGAAGAAAATGCAGCATCAGCATTATGACCTTGGGCAGCAGCCCGGAGGCACAGTCGTTGAGGTAGCTGTAGACAGCCAAGTCAACGTCCGGCTGATGGATGAGTCGGACTATCGCACGTACTGCGGGCGCGGCGGGCGCTACAACTTCCTCGGAGGTCGGGCGCTGAAGTCGCCGCTTCGCCTAGCGATCCCGAGACCTGGGCACTGGCACGTCGCGATCGACCTCGGAGGCGGTAGCGGCAGGTTCAGCGCCGGCGTCTCGGTGATCAAGTAGAAAGGCCGGGGGTCGCCGCGGAATGTGGCGGCCCTTGAGGTCGATTGGACTAGCGGAACATGAAGGAGCATGTGATGCCGATTGCGGACGTGAAGCTCGGATGGTGGATAAAGCTCCGAATGGGGTGGGCCAAGCTGGTCTCGCCTGACACCGTGCTGGCTGAGAATGACCAGGCGAAGCTGATGGTGCCGAGACTGCCCGACGACCTACCAGGCGAGACCCTTGTCACGGTCGCCAAGCGCCGCCCCGACGGTGCCTCGCGGATGCTGCTGGCGATCCCGCGCTGCTCGGACTTCGGCCGTCCGTCGCGTGGCAGCGCCGGCAGCTAGATCGCGACGACGGCGCCACGGCCGCGACATCGCCGCGTCGGGCGCCATGGCGCTAGCGCTGCGCTGTACGCTGGACCGATGGACTCCTCGGGATTGACGTTGCCGGTCGAGAGCTATCAGCTCACAGACATATCACCGCGGGCCTTCCAGCACCCCGCCGATCGCGCGGCCACCGCCGCACTCGGATCGATTCCATATCTCGACACCGTCGTTCGCAAGTTGATCGAGCTCGGCTACGAGCGCGCGCTGCGCCAGAGCTACCTCGGATCGTCGGTGCGGCTCTCCGAACAGCAGCTCGGCGACGTCTACCGCGAGCACGCGATCGCGTACGCGACGCTCGACATGGACGAGGTGCCCGACCTGTACCTCACGCAGTACCCCGCGCCCAACGCGCTCGCCATCGGCGCGCGCAGGCCGATCGTCGTCGTGCAGTCAGAGCTCGTGCAGCTGCTCGACGCGCCGCAGCGGCGCGCGGTGTTCGCGCACGAGGCCGCGCACATCCTCTCCGACCACCAGCTCTACCGCACCGCCCTCGCGATCCTCGTGCTGCTCACCCGCAGCTCGCGGCTGCCGCTGCCGCTCGCGCCCGTGCGCACCGCGCTCATGGAGTGGGGGCGCGCCACCGAGCTGTCAGCCGACCGCGCCGCCGCGCTCGTCACGCGCGACCCGCTCGTCGTCTGCCGCACGCTCATGTCGCTCGCCGCCGGCGCCATGGTCGACCAGCTCGACCTCGACCTGTTCATGCGCCAGGGACTCGACTACCAGGAGAAGGGCAGCGGCCTCGAGCGCCTCACCAGGCTCATGCTCGACCTCGGCGTCACCCATCCGCTGCCCGTCAAGCGCACACACGAGCTCATGGAGTGGGTGCGCTCCGGCGAGTACGAGCGCATCGTCGGCGGCGAGTATCCGCGCCGCGGCGACCCCGTCGACCCGCGCGCCGACAGCAGCGACGCCGTCACCTTCTACGCCGAGCGCATCCGCGACGGCTTTCGCGACGCCGGCGAGTCCGTCAACTCCGTCGGCAAGCAGCTCGCCGGCTGGCTGCGGCGGGACGGGGGTGACGAGCAGGAGGAGGAAGGGGAGACGGACGGGGAGAGCGGGGGCGAGGAGGCGTAGCGTCAGGGCCGTTCCCCGAGTCGCGAGCCGGCTCAGCTCGCCATCGGTGGTCCCGCGCCGACCGCCTTGGATGCTGCCGCGATCTCACCGCGAACAGCCTTCAGCGCGGCGACGAAGATCTCCGAGAACGTCGGGAACGGCTGGATCGTGTCTGTCAGAACGCTGAGTGGGACCTCGGCGCGGATCGCGAGCGTCGCCTGCTGCAGCCACTCGCCCGCCTCGGGGCCGAGCGCGTAGGCGCCCGTCAGCCGCTCGCCGTCGCTGAGCAGCGTCAGGAAGCCGTTGCTGTCGGCGTACGCTCGCGTGTAGGTCGCGGTCTTCGCCACCTCCGACAGCGGCACCGTGGCGCTGAAGCGGCCGGCGGAGGCGCCCACCGCCGCGGCCTGCGGGTCCGTGTAGACGACCCGGGGGACGGCCTCGTAGTTGGCCTTCCGCGGCTCGCCAAGGATGTTCGCGGCGACCACCTCGCCCTCGTACTTGCCGACGTGGGTGAGCGGCCACTGCCCGTTCACGTCGCCGATCGCCCACACGTTCGCCGCCGCCCGCAGGTGCGCGTCCACCGGAACTCCGTGCGCGTCGGCCTCGACGCCGACCGTCTCCAGGCCCAGCCCGAGCACCCGCGGACGCCGGCCGGTGGCGACGAGCAGCTTCTCGCCGCGCAGCTCGCGTCCGTCGTCGATCTCGACGACGTAGTCCTCGCCCTCGCGTCGTGCGGCGCTCGCGTTCGCCGACAGCACGAGCTCGACGCCCTCACCGCGCAGCACCTCGCCGAGCGCCTCACCCAGCGGCGCCGGCTCCCGCCCGAGCACGTGCTCGGCCATGTCGATCACCGCCACCTCGCCGCCGAGCCGGCGCACGGCCTGCGCCATCTCCACCCCCACCGGCCCGCCACCGAGGATCAGCAGACGGCGGGGAATCGCCTTCATGGAGGTCACCTCGCGGTTGCTCCAAACGCCGTCGAGCTCGCGCAAGCCGGGCACCGGCGGCACCACCGGATCGGCGCCGTTGGCGAGAACCACGTGCTCCGCGGTGTGGCGCACGCCGTCGACCTCCACGACCCCCGGGCCGGCGAGCCGCCCGGTGCCGCGCAGCAGCGCGATGCCGCGATCGACAAGGAAGCGCTCCTGGCCGGCGTCGGAGTATTCGGAAACCATGAAGTCACGCCACGCGAGCGCCGCCTCGACATCGACTTCCGCGGTCGCCGCCGCCTCGCGCGCCCCATGGACCGCCTCGCCCGGCCGTAGCAGCGTCTTCGAGGGAATGCAGGCCCAGTAGGAGCACTCCCCTCCCACGAGCTCGCGCTCCACGACCGCCACCCGCAGACCGCCCTCCGCCAGCGCGCTCGCACAGTGCTCGCCCGGCGAGCCGCCACCGAGCACGATCACGTCATAGTCGCTGCTCATCGCGACACTCTCCAGCTCATCCCGGCCGATGTCAAGGCTCTCCCGGCCGGCGGATGCAAACATGAGCGGCGATGAGCGATCGGCTTCCCCATCGGCCGAGTCGGCGAGATCGAGGACGTGGTCGCTGGAGTCCTCTATGACGGAGGTCAGCATGAACGACATCGACAAGGAGATCGTCTTGGCTCACTTCATCGTTTCGGACGATGTCGAGCGTTCGCGCCGTTTCTACACCGAGGTGCTCGGCGGCAGGTTGGCCTTCTCCGGCCCCGGAGGGCTGACCTACGTCGCACTTTCCAACAGCTGGATCATCATCAACGGCGGGGGAGGCCCGACCGACGACAAGCCGGCGGTGACCCTCGAGACGCCACGCGAGCCCGACCGGGTCAGCAGCTTCCTCAACATCAGGGTCAAGGACATCGCGGCCGTATACGCCGAGTGGAGCGCTCGGGGCGCTCACTTTCTGACGCCGCCCAAGCAGCACCAGTTCGAGATCCGTTGTTACATCCGCGATCCCGACGGTCATCTGATCGAGGTGGGGCAGACCACAGACCCAGAGGGGGACTGGACGCCCCCTCAGTGGCGATCGAGCACGTCCGCCGAAGAGTCATGACGACCGCGGTCGTCGGCACCGGGACGCTCGGATCGGTCATCGCACGCCTGCTCGCCTCAGGCGGCGAGACCCTGCGGCTCTCGGGCGCCGACAAGGAGTCGGCACGAACGCTGGCTGCAGACATCGGTCCAGCTGCGGTCGTCGCCGATGACAACCGCGACGCGTTGCACAGCGCCGATGCCGTCGTCCTCGCGCTACGGTTCACCGCGCTGAAGGGCGTCATAGACGAGATCGCCGACCTGCTGACCGACAAGCTCGTGGTCGTTCCGAGCAACCCGCTCACCGCCGACGCGCAAGGCAACGTCTCACGTCTGCTGCCGAAAGGGCAAGCCTCCGGCGGGGTGGTAGCCGGGTGGCTGCCGGCGGGCGCGCGCTTGGCGATGGCGTTTGGAACCATGTCGGCCGATCTCCTCGAGTCCTCCAGCAGGCGATCGCCGGAGCCGGCGGTTCTCTTCTACGCGACCGATGACGACCGTGCCGGCGAGGAAGTCGAGCGGTTGATCCGCACAGCCGGCTTCGAGCCGGTGAAGGCCGGCGGGCTCCAACAGTCCGGTCGACTCGAGGTGGGCGGCGACCTGCACGACCTCGTCGTCGGCCCCACGGAGGCACGGTCAGCTCATCGCTTCACTCCCACCTCAGCCCCCTCGGTGTAGCGAATCGCCTCTCCTTCGACCGGACTCACGAGGAACTGCTCGCGCTCGCCGCGGTCCCAGGCCTCGCGCAGCCCCGGCGCGCCCAGGTCGAAGTCGGGGCGCAGGTTGCGCATGACCTCGCGCAGGTCGCGGTGCAGCTCTTCGACCGTCGGGCGCCCCCAGTACCAGTAGCCGTTGTAGATTGCGGAGATCTCGAGCCCGGGGGCGAGCACGAACGTGTGCGGGACCATCGGGTCGTGGACCGGGTCCGTGTACTCGACGATGTCGAGATCGTTGCGGACCGTACGCTCCGGGTCAGAGAGGAACGGGAACTGCGCGCCGACGCTGTCGCGGAACTCATTGATCTCGAGCTGGTTGTCCGTCGAGATCAGGGCCACGCGCGTATACCCGACGCGGAAGTCGAGGTATGCATCGACCAGGTGGTGAAGGAAACGGTGCTCCTTCGGATCGAACCCGCCGCGAGAGAGGTGGAGCACCATCGGGTTCGAGCCCTGCAGGTCCGACAGACGGCGCACGACGCCGTCCTGATCGGGCAGCTCATAGTCGGGAAGGCGTGCCCCGACCTCGATGTCGCCGCGCATCATGTGCCTCCAATCGAATTCAGCCGAGCCTCGTCGCCGGGCGGCCCGCCAGCGGCACCGTCAGGCGCATGATCGTGCCTTTTTCCGGCGCCCGCTCCCATTCGAGCTCGCCGCCCACCAGCTCCGCGCGCTCGCGCATGCCCGACATCCCGAAGCCGCCCTCCAGGCCGTCGCCGCGCGGACCCAGGCGCGAGGTTTCTGGCAGCCCGCGTCCGTCGTCGGTCACCGACGCGGTCACCACGCCGTCGCGCCCGACCACGCTGATGACCGCTTTCGTCGCCTCCGCGTGGCGGCTGACGTTCGTCAGCGCCTCCTGCACGACCCTGTAGATCGTGCTCTCCAGCTCCGCGTCCAGGCGCCGGCCGCCGGCCGCCGCGATCGCGTCCGGCGCGTCGCCCGCGTCCGTCCCCAGGTCGATCTCCGTCTTCACCTCCAGCCCGTCGATCGCCTGCGCGCGGCGGGCGAGCGCCTCCAGCGCCGCCGCCAGCCCCAGATCGTCCAGCGCCGCCGGGCGCAGCTCGGTGATCAGGTGGCGCAGGCCGTCGATCTCCGTGCCGAGGCCCTCCAGCGCCACGTCCACCGCTGCGCTCAGCGCCTGCTGGTCATCCAGGTCGCGCGCGTTCGCCAGCTGCAGGCGCAGCGCGCCGATGCCCTGGATGCTCTCGTCGTGGATCTCGCGCGCCCAGCGCGTGCGCTCGCGCTCGCGTGCCTCCATGCCGTAGCGCAGGCGTTCGATCTCCACAGAGCGCTCCGCCGCCAGCCGCTGCGAAACGCTCGACGCGAACGCGCTCAGCGCCTGGCGGTCGGGCTCGCGGAAGCTCCCGTCCTCGCGCAGCGCGATCACCAGACCGCCACCGTGGCCCTCCATGTCCAGCGGCTCCACCAGCGCCGCGCGCGCCTCCAGGCCCAGTTCGTGCAGCCACGCCGCCTCCTGGCCGCGCGGACGGTCCAGCGACAGCGACTTGCCCTCCAGGTACAACGCCCCCAGGGCGCTGCCCTGCACGCGCGTGATCCGCAGGCGCACCGACTGCGCGCCGCTGCTCGCCGCCACGCGCAGCTCGCCGCGCTCCTCGATCACCACCAGCAGCGTGCCCGCGTCCAGCAGCGCCAGGCCGCGGTCGGCCATCAGGCGCAGCAGCCACAGCTCGGATCCGGAGAGCATCGGCGGATTATGGACGCCGGCGCGGCGCGCGCGCTCGGAACCTCTCTCAGCGGCTCTCCGCCGCCTGGCGAGGGGGCGCCTCCGCCGACGCCGGCAGCCCGTTGCCGTTCTCGCCGTTGACGGTTCGCAGCGCCGCCCGTGCGCGCGCCAGCAGCTCGTGCGCGCTCGCGTCTCGCTGCCAGCTCGCCAGCCCCACCGAGACCTGCAGCGACTCGCGCGTGCCCGCCGCTTCGACCTTGATCGTGCCCAGCCGCTGCAGCGCCCGCCGGGCCACCATCTCCCCGCGCGATCCCTCCGCGCCGGGCAGCACGACCAGCAGATCGTTCTCCGACGCGCCCGCGTGCGTGCCGTCCGATCCCACCCGGCCCACCCGGTCGAAGCGGCGCAGCTCGCCCGCCAGCGCCGTCGCCACGTACGCGATCGTCTGCTCGCGCAGCGCGGTCCCGTGCTCGCGCGCCAGCTCGTCGAGGTTCTCGATCGACACCAGCAGGCAGCTCAGTCCCGTGCCATGGCGTTCGGCGCGGCCGATCTCCTCCTCCAGGCGCTCCATCAGCGCGGCCGCGCCCAGGCACTCGCTCCCCGCAGGGGGCCGATCGGAGCGCGGGTTGGTGTCGCTGGCAGCCATGCCGGTCGCGGACGAGTGTACGCCCGTAAACTGGTCCCTCCTGAACCGTCAGCACGATTATGCCCGTCGCCGCCCGCCGAGGCAAGCCGTGCCGATCCGTCCCCGCCCGCTGGTAGACCACTGATGTGCTGCAAGAGCTTCGCGTCGAGAACCTGCTGCTGATCGAGCAGGCCCAGCTGCGCCTTGCGCCGGGGCTGAACGTGCTCACCGGCGAGACCGGCGCGGGCAAGACCGTGCTCGCCCACGCGCTCGACCTGCTGCTCGGCGGGCGCGCGCGAGCGGGCATCGTGCGCCCCGGCGCCGCCGAGGCGTACGTCGAGGGCGTCTTCGACCTGCCCGAAAGCATCCGCGAGCAGCTCGGCGAGCGCCTGCCCGCCGACGCCGAGGAGCTCACGCTCGCCCGCCGCGTGAGCGCAGACGGGCGCACCCGCGCCTACCTCGGTGGCCGCTCGGCCACCGTGTCCGAGCTGCGCGACGTCGGCGCCGAGCCTGCTCGCGTTCTACGGCCAGCACGAGCACCGCAAGCTGACGCTGTCCGCCGCGCAGCTGGAGATCCTCGACAGCCACTGCGCAGCCACGCACCCCGCGCACCTGCTTGCCTGCGCCCAGGCTTTCGCGCGCACCCGCGAGCTGGAGGAGCAGCTGCGGACGCTCAGCGAGCTCTCCTCCCAGCGCGAGCGCGAGCTCGACCTGCTCGCCTACGAGCTCGGCGAGATCGACGCGCTCGCGCCCGACGAGCGCGAGTACGAGCAGCTGCTCGCCGCGCGCGAGCGCCTGCGCCGGCTCGACGCGCTGCTGAGCGCCGCTGGCGCCGGCGCCGAAGCCCTATCGCCCGAGTCCGGCGAGGCGGGCGGCGCCGTGCAGCTCGCTGCCGCTGCCGCCGCCGGGCTAGATGCCCTCGCCGGCGTCGACCCCGCGCTCGACGTGCTCGCCGAGCGCACGCGCGCGCTGGCGATCGAGTCCGAGGACCTCGCGGGGGAGCTGCGCGCCTACTGCGAGCAGGCCGGAGCCGACGCGTTCGACGGGGTGCTCGCACAGCTCGGCCCCGACGCCTCGCTGGACGCGCTCGAAGATCGTCTGGCCGCGATCGAGCGGCTCACACGCAAGCACGGCGGCAGCGTCCAGGCGGTGCTCGACTACGCCGCGAAGGCCCGCGCCCGTCACGAGCAGCTGTCAGGCGCCGAAGTGGCGCTGGCGCAGGCCACCGAGCAGCTGAGCGACGCGCGCGCCGAGCTGCAGCGCGAGGTGCTGGCCGTGCGGCGCGCGCGCACAGCCGCGGCCGCGAGCTTCGCGCGGGCCGTGCGCGAGCAGCTGCGCTCGCTGGCGATGGGCGAGGCTAGCTTCGAGGTGGTGCTCGAGCAGCGCGAGCCGGGCCCCACCGGCGGGGACGCGGTCGAGTTCACCATCGCTCCCAACCCGGGGGTGCCCGCGGGACCGCTGCGCGAGATCGCCTCCGGCGGCGAGCTCTCGCGGGTGATGCTCGCGATCATGAGCGTCGCCGGCGCCTCGCCGCAGGACGCCACGCTCGTCTTCGACGAGGTCGACGCCGGCATCGGCGGCCACACCGCGCGTGTCGTCGGCGCCAGGCTGCGCGAGCTGGGAGAGCGCCGGCAGGTGCTGTGCATCACCCACCTGCCGCAGATCGCCTCACTCGGCGCGCGGCACTTCTCGATCGTCAAGGACACCGACGCCGAGCCCACGCGCACGAGCGTCGTGCAGCTCGGCGAGGGCGAGGTCGTCAGCGAGCTCGTGCGCATGCTCGGCGCCGACACCGACGACACCGCCGCGCGCAGGCACGCGCGCGACCTGCGCAAGGCGGCCTGAGACGTCCGTCCTCCTGCGTGTGCGCGCAGGGCGAAACCCCCGCACGCGCGGCGTTTCCGCGCCGCGGGCGTTACCCTCGCAAATGTGGCCACGCAATCGATAGGGCCCGCGCCGGCGCTCGCGCCCGCGCTGACCGTCGCCGGCCCGGTGCGGCCGGGCAGGCGCACGAAGCTGCTCGTCAGGCATCTCGTTCGCGGCGACGTCGCACTGGTCGACCATCGGGACATCGACCGCGTCTCCGCCGAGGAGCTGATCGCCGCCGGCGCCGTCGCCGTGCTCAACTGCAGCCCGTCCTCCAGCGGCTCCTATCCGAACCTCGGCCCGCAGCTGCTGGCGGAGGCGGGCATCGTGCTCGTGGACCTGCCCGACGACGCGCTGTTCGACGTGCTCTCCGACGGGGATCCGCTCGTCGTCCGGGTCCTGCCCGCCGGCGCCGATCCGGTCGCGCGGCCCGCCCGCGCGGAGCGCCCCGCGCGCGCGGAGATCCTGCGCAAGGGCAGGCTGCTGGCGCAGGGCGAAGTCCTCGACCGGGAGCGCGTGTCCGCCGAAACCGAGCTGCGCAGGCGCGAGATCGGCGATGCGCTCGAGCGCTTCGCCAACAACACGATCGAGCACATGCGCGAGGAGCGCGAGCTGCTCGCCGGCAGGATCCCGATGCCGCGCTTCGCCACCGACTTCCGCGACCGCTCCACGCTGGTGGTCGTCCGCGGCGTCGGGCACCAGCGCGACCTGCGCGCCCTGCGGCCGTTCATCCGCGGCGAGCGCCCGCTGATCGTCGCCGTCGACGGCGGCGCCGACGCGGTGCTCGAGGCGGGGCTGACGCCGCACATGATCGTCGGCGACATGGACTCCGCCGGCGAGGCCGCGCTGCGCTGCGGCGCCGAGCTCGTCGTGCACTGCTACCCGGCGGAGTCCCCGAAGGGGGACGGCAGCGCCCCCGGCCGCCTCCGCTTGGAGGAGCTCGGGCTGCCGTTCAAGCTCGTCTCCGCGCCCGGCACCAGCCAGGACGTGGCGATGCTGATCGCCGCCGAGAAGGGCGCGCGCCTGATCGTCTCCGTCGGCTCGCAGTTCAACCTCGTCGAGTTCCTCGACCGCAACCGCAAAGGCATGTCCTCCACGTTCCTCACGCGCCTGCGCATCGGCGAGATCCTCGTCGACGCCAAGGGCGTCAGCCGCCTCTACCGACCCCGTCCGGGGCTCACCCCGCTGCTCGTCGTGATCGTCGCGGGGCTGCTCGCGATGATCGCCGTCGTCTGGAGCACCCCCGCGCTGCGCGACGTCGCGGAACTGCTGTGGATCCAGCTGAAGACGCTCGCCGCCGTCGCGCCTGCGGGCGCCGGCTGACCCGCAACCGGGGCGAGCGCCCATGTTCGACTACCGCTACCACGCGCTGTCCCTGGCGGCTGTCCTGTTCGCGCTGGCGCTCGGTGTGCTCCTAGGCGTCGCGATCGGCGACTCCAACCTCGTCTCTTCGGCCAAGAACGGCATCGTCCACAACCTCAACTCCGAACTCGGCCAGGAGCGCCAGCAGGCCGGCGCGCTCCAGAGCCGCCTCACCGGCGAGGAAGCGTTCGCCAACGGCCTGTATCCGCTGGCGGTGCACGAACTGCTGGCCGGGCGCACGATTGGGCTGGTGTTCCTCGGTGGCTCCTCCGACCAGGTCGACTCGCTCGTGCGCGCCGCCGTCGCGCAGGCGGGCGCCAGCGTCACCACCGTCATCGCCGTGCGCGAGCCGCTGGACCTGCCCGGGATCGAGCACGAGACGGCCGGAACCCACTACGCGTCGCTCGCCGGCTCGCCGAAGCTGCTGGAAGCCTTCGGCGGCCTGATCGGCCGCCAGCTCGTCAGCGGCGGGGCGCTCGTCGGCCACGAGCTGATCAGCCGCGTCAGCGCCAGCCTGCTGAGCGCGTTCGACGGGCAGCTCACGCGCCTGGAAGGGCTCGTCGTGATGCGCGCCGAACCGGCAGGCATGAGCGCCGAGGAGGCCACCGCCAGCGCCGCGTTCGACGCGGGGCTGCTCGCCGGCGTGGCCGCCGTCAAGGTCCCCGCGGTGGGTGTCGAACTGAGCAGCGGCGAACCGGCGCAGATCGCCTGGTACAAGGGCAAGGGCATCGCCAGCGTCGACGACCTCGACCAGCTCGCCGGACAGGCCGCGCTCGACTACGCGCTCGCCGGCGCGCACGGCGCGTTCGGCGTCAAGTCGACCGCCGAATCGCTGCTGCCGAGCGTCACCGCAAGCTCCAACGGGCCCTGAGCGGCGCGTCCGCCCGCGTCGCTAGCTTGGCTGGGTGCACGCTCTCGCCTTCCTCGCCGCGCTGCTCGCCGCCGCGATCCTGGCGCCGGCGCTGCTGCGGGCCCTGCGCGACGGCGGGCACACGCGCGCGAACTACCGCCGGCGCCAGCTGCCGTTCCCATTCGGCGTGCTGACGCTCGCCGCCGCGCTGATCGCGCTGATCCCGCTGGTGGCGCTGCAGCGCCTGGTCTCCACGCAGGTGCTGCCCGCGCAGCTGCTGCCGATCGCCACCTACGCGCTTGGCGTGCTCGCGCTCGGCCTGCTCGACGACACGCTAGCGCCCGAGGCGTCCCCGCGTGGCTGGCGCGGACACGGCGCGGCGACGCTGCGCGGCGAGCTGTCCACGGGCGCGCTGAAGGCGGCCGGCTCGCTCGGCCTGGCGCTGCTGGCGATGAGCTATCTCGGCCTGTCCAACGGCCGCTGGCTGCTCGCCGCCGCGGTGCTCGTGCTGGCCACCAACGCGTTCAACCTGCTCGACCTGCGGCCCGGCCGCGCGACCAAGGCGTTCGTGCTGCTCGGCGCGGGCCTCGCGATCGGCTCCGCCGACCTGCACACGCTGTGGGCGCTCGGCCTGTTCGCCGCGCCGGCGCTCGTCGCCGGGGCGTATGACCTGCGCGAGCGCGCGATGCTCGGCGACACCGGCGCCAACCTGCTGGGCGCGCTCGCCGGCCTGTGGCTGGTGCTGACGCTGTCAGGCACCGGACAGCTCGTGGCGCTCGCGCTGCTGCTCGTAATCACGCTATATGGGGAGATGCGCTCGATTTCTGCGCTGATCGAACGGACACCGCTCCTGCGCCAACTAGACTCCTTGGGCAGGCCCTCATGAGCATGCACCACTCCGACCGCCACGCGCAGGCGCCCAGCAAGACCCGGTTCATCTTCGTGACCGGCGGTGTGGTTTCCTCGCTCGGCAAGGGCATCGCATCCGCCTCCATCGGCCGGCTGCTCGTCTCGCGCGGGTTGACCGTCGGCCTGCAGAAGTTCGACCCCTACATCAACGTCGACCCGGGCACGATGTCGCCCTACCAGCACGGCGAGGTGTTCGTCACCGAGGACGGCGCGGAGACCGACCTGGACCTCGGCCACTACGAGCGCTTCACCGACTCCAACACGAGCAAAGCCTCCAACGTCACCGCCGGCGGCATCTACGACACGGTCATCCGCCGCGAGCGCCGCGGCGACTATCTCGGGGGCACCGTCCAGGTGGTGCCGCACATCACCGACGAGATCAAGCAGCGGATCGCGCTGATCGCGGAGTCCTCCGACGTCGACTTCGTCATCACCGAGATCGGCGGCACCGTCGGCGACATCGAGTCGCTGCCGTTCCTCGAGGCGATCCGCCAGTTCCCCGTGGACGTCGGGCGCAGGCGCTGCATGTTCATCCACCTCACGCTCGTCCCCTACATCGGCCACGCCGGCGAGCTGAAGACGAAGCCCACGCAGCACTCGGTGAACGAGCTGCGGCGCATCGGCATCGCGCCCGACATGCTGATGTGCCGCTCCGAGGGCTCGCTGTCCACCGACATTCGCAAGAAGATCGCGCTGTTCGCGAGCCTGCCCGTCGAGGCGATCGTCTCGGCGTGCGACGTCGACAACATCTACAAGGTGCCGCTGACGTTCCGCGAGCAGGGCGTCGACGACTTCGTGCTCGAGCACTTCGGTCTGGAGGCGCCTGCGCCGGAGCTGTCCGAGTGGACCGAGCCGATCGAACGCTCCGCACGAGCCACGCGCAAGGTGAGGATCGCGCTCGTGGGCAAGTACGTGCAGTTGGAGGACGCCTACCTGTCCGTCTCCGAAGCGCTGCGTCACTCCGCCTCGCTCCAGGACGCCAGCGTGGAGATCGACTGGATCGACTCCGAGAGACTCGAGGGCGCCGAGAACCGCGACGCGCTCGAGCGGCTCGCCGGCGCCGACGGCATCCTCATTCCCGGTGGCTTCGGCGGGCGCGGGATCGAGGGCAAGATCGCGGCGGCGCGCGTTGCGCGTGAGCGCCGGATCCCATACCTGGGGGTGTGCCTCGGCATGCAGGTCGCCGTCGCGGAGTTCGCCCGCCACGTGGCCGGCATGGAGGGGGCCAACTCCACCGAGTTCGACATCGAGACGCCCTATCCCGTCATCGACCTGCTGCCGGAGCAGAAGGAAGTCGCCGACCTCGGCGGCACGATGCGCCTGGGCGCCGACCCGATCAAGCTCCACCCGGGCACACGGGCGCTCGAGATGTACGGCGAGGCGGTCGTGTATGAGCGCCACCGACACCGCTATGAGGTCAACAACCTGCTGCGCAAGCGCCTGCAGAGCGCCGGCCTGCGCGTCTCCGGCACCTCGCCCGACGAGCGCCTCGTCGAGGTGATCGAGCTCGACGAGCACCCGTTCTTCGTCGCTTCGCAGTTCCACCCGGAGTTCAAGTCGCGTCCCGAGCGCCCCGCGCCCCTGTTCAGGGAGTTCGTCGCCGCCGCGCTGGTGCGCGCTGACGAGTTGCACGCAAGCGTCTCGTGAGCATCGGCGACCTGGAGCGCCGCTACCTGCACGGCACGTTCGTCGAGCTGTGCCGGATCGAGAGCCCGTCCGGGCACGAGCGCGCGTGCGCCGAGCGCGTGATCGCCGAGCTGCGCGCGCTCGGCATCAAGGCCCACGAGGACGACGCGGGTCCACGTGCGCACTCGGACTGCGGCAACCTGCGCGCGTACATCTCCTCGGCGTGGCCGAGCGCCCCCGAGGACGAGGACAAGCACGGGCGCTCGGTGCTGCTGTGCGCCCACCTGGACACCGTGCCGGTGCAGGCGCCGGTCGATCCGGTGCTGCTGGACGGCGGCTGGACGAACGCCAACGACGGCATCCTCGGCGCCGACAACAAGGCCGCGATCGCGGTGCTGCTGGCGCTCGCGCGCCACATCCGCCGCGAGGGCGCGCCGATCGACGTCGAGCTGCTGTTCACCGTCGGCGAGGAGGCCTCGCTGGCGGGCGCGCGCGCGTTCGACGCCTCGCGGCTGAACAGCGACTTCGGGTTCGTCTTCGACCACGCCTCGCCGATCGGCGAGGTGGTGGTCGCCTCGCCGACGCACTACCGGCTGGACGCGACGTTTCGCGGCGCCGCCGCGCACGCGGGCGTGCGCCCCGAGGACGGTCGCAGCGCAATCCTCGCGGCCGCGCGCGCGATCACCTCGATGCCGCTCGGGCGCGTCGACCCGGAGACGACCGTCAACCTCGGCACGATCGCCGGCGGCAGCGCGCTGAACGTCGTCGCCGAACGCTGCTCGCTGGCGCTCGAGGCGCGCGCGCTCGGCGACGAGCGGGCGGAGGCGATCGTCGCGGAGATCGTCGATCGCATGCACGAGGCGGCCAACCTCCCCGACTGCGACTGCGACGTCGACGTCAGCGTGCAGCGCACCTTCTCCGGCTACCAGCTGCCGGTGAACAGCACGCCCGTGCACGTCGCCGAGCGGGCGCTGCGCGCGTGCGGGCACGAGCCGGTGCACATCGCAAGCGGCGGCGGCTCGGACGCCAACGCGCTGATCGCGCAGGGCTTCGCGACGGTCAACCTCGCAAACGGCACCGAGCGCAACCACGAGCCGGGCGAGCGCGTGAGCGTGGTCGCGCTCGAGCAGATGCTCGACGTCGTGCTCGCCCTGCTGGACGAGGCGGCGAACGTGCCGCCGACCGGCGCCCTGTAGCTTGCAGCGCCGATGCTGAAGCTCCGCCCCGCCATCGTCGTCGAGACCCGCCGCGCCGGCACCGGCGCGGGTGGGGGTGGGGGTGCGGACGCTGGCAGCCTGGAGCGTCCCGCCGGCGGCGCCGAGCAGCGGCTCGTGATCGAGCTCGCCGCTGACGCCGGCACGGGCCGGCATCGCGAAGCGATCGCCGACGTCGCGCTCGTGGGCAGCTCGCAGGTGGGCGATGAGGTGATCGTCAACGTGCAGGCGCTCGACCTCGGGCTCGGCTCGGGCGGCTTCGACGTGGTGCATGTGAACCTCACGCGCGGCCTGCGGGGCGGCGAGGACGATCCCACCGGCGCGCACGTGATGAAGCTCAACTACACGAGCCTGCAGCACGCCGTCGAGCCCGTCGAGGAGGGAGCGGGCGGCGAGGGAGGGTCGCCGGCGATCCCCGTGGGGCGCCCGGCGGCGGTGCTCGCGCTGCACGGCCAGCTCGCCGGCGTCGCGTGGGCCTTCGCGCAGGCGGCGCCCGACGCGAAGCTCGGCTACGTGCAGACGCCGGGCGGCGCGCTGCCGGGCGGGCACTCGCGCACGGTGCGCATGCTGCGCGAGCGCGGGCTGCTCGCCGGCCACCTGACCGCGGGGGCGGCGTTCGGCGGCGAGGGGGAGGCGATCACCACGGCCGGCGCGCTGCACCACGGGCTGCGCGTGCTCGGCTGGGACGCGGCCGTGTGCGGCCCCGGCCCGGGGATCGTCGGCTCGAGCTCCGTGCTCGGGCACGGCGGCATGGTCGCGCTGGACTCCGCGCACACGGCGCTGGCGCTCGGCTGCCCGACGCTGCTGGTCGCGCGCATGTCCTCGGGCGACGCGCGCGCGCGCCACCGCGGCATTTCCCACCACACGCTCACCGTGCTCGATCTGCTGCTCGAGCCGGTCACCGTGGCGCTGCCTGCGGGGGTGCGCTCTCCCGTCGGCGCCGACCTGCGCGCAGGCCTGAGCGCGGTATTCGGCGGCGCGATGCCCAGCAGCCAGCCGGCGGAGGAGCGCCGGCAGCTGGCGCTCGACGTCGAGCGCCCGGCGCGCGTCGCGCGCCACGACTGGCGGCCCGCGAGCGTCGAGTTGCCGGCGTATGCGGCGAGTGGCCTGCCCGCGGAGACGATGGGCCGGGGCGTCGCCGCCGACCCGTTGTTCTTCGGCGCGGCGCTTGCCGGCGGCAGCGTGCTCGCGGAGCTGATCGACACGGACGAGCGCGAGTGAGCAGCGCGTTCGAGGAGCTCGGCGGCGAGACCGTCTACCACGGGCGCCTGGTCGATGTTCGCATCGAGCGCTTCCGCCACGCCGACGGCGCGGAGGTCTCGCGCGAGATCGTCCGCCACCGCGGCGCGGTGGCGATCGTCGCGTACGACCACGAGCACTTGTGGCTCGTGCGCCAGCCGCGCGAGGCGGTCGGCGTGCCAGACCTGCTGGAGATCCCCGCGGGGCGCCTGGACGTCGACGGCGAGCAGCCGCTGGAGGCGGCGCAGCGTGAGCTCGCCGAGGAGATCGGCCGCGGCGCGCGCAGCTGGGAGCCGATCGTCGCCTACTACACCGGCGCCGGCTTCACCGACGAGCGGGTGCACCTGTTCTGTGCGACCGACCTGTACCCGTCGCACGCGCACGCCGACGAGGAAGAGCGCATCGAGATCGTGCCCTGGCCGCTGGCGCAGCTGCAGCGCGCGATCGACGAGTGCCTCGACGCGAAGACGCTCATCGGCCTGATGTGGCTCGCGCGCCGTCTGAATGCCTGATTGCACCGCCAAGGAGCGCCCGCGCGGTCAGCGAAGCTGAGGGGATGACGCCAACGCAGACGGCTCCGCCCGCTCCCGGCGGCCCGCTGACCCAGCCCGCTGCGCCGGCCGCGTCCCCTCCGCCGGCACCCGGCATCGAGCCGCTGTTGCTGGACTTCCTGGCCTACCTGGAGCTCGAGCGCGGCCTGTCGCGCAACACGCTCGAGGCATACCGCTCGGACTTGCTGCAGTTCGGCGAGTTCCTCGAGCGCCGCGGGCTGACGGCGGCGAACGCTGCGCACGGCGATCTGGCGGCGTTCCTGTCGGGGCTGGGGGTGGCGCCGAGCACGCTCGCGCGCAAGGTGGCGTGCCTGCGCTCGTTCTACCGGCACCTGCGCCGCGAGGGCGCGATCGTGCACGACCCGACGGCCGAGCTGCGCGGCCCGCGCAAGCCGCAGCGGCTGCCGCGGGTGCTCACGCGCGAGGAGGTCGCGCGGCTGCTGGCCCAGCCGCTGGGGACAGAGCCGCTGGCGCTGCGCGACCGCGCGCTGCTGGAGCTGATGTACGCGTGCGGGCTGCGCGCGTCGGAGGCGGTGGGGCTGGAGCTGGCGGACGTTGACGTCGAGGAGATGGTGCTGTGCGCGCGCGGCAAGGGCTCCAAGGAGCGGATCGTGCCGATCGGGCGCCAGGCGGTGGCGGCGCTGCGCGCGTACTGCCGCGCGGGTCGCCCGGCGCTGCTGCGCTCGCAGTCGGCCACCCGCGGCGAGACGCGGCTGTTCCTCAACAGCAGGGGCGCGGGCCTGACGCGCCAGGGCCTGTACAAGATCGTGCAGGGCCACGCGCGCAGCGCGGGGCTCGAGGAGCGCATGAGTCCGCACACGCTGCGCCACAGCTTCGCCACGCACCTGCTGGCGGGCGGCTGCGACCTGCGCTCGCTGCAGGAGATGCTCGGGCACGCGGACCTGACGACGACGCAGGTCTACACGCACCTGTCGGCGGAGCGGCTCAAGCACGCGTACTTCAGCGCGCACCCGCGCGCGACGAGCGGGCCGTAGGAGCCGCGGATGGGTGCGCGACGCGACCGCCGAGTCGCGCGCGCCCGGCAGTGTGTAGACATCCGGCGATGAACGGGACCCAGGCGCGGCGCGCGGTGGTGCTGGTGATCGACGCGTGCGGCGTCGGCGCGCTGCCGGACGCGGCGGCGTACGGCGATGAGGGCACGAACACGCTCGTACACCTGGCGGACGCGGTGGGGGGCCTGCAGCTGCCGGCGCTGCAGGCGCTGGGGCTCGGGTCGATCGTGCCGGTGCGCGGCGTCCCCCCGAGTGCCGATCCGGCGATCCACGGGCGCCTGCACGCGCTGGGACCGGGCAAGGACTCGATCAGCGGCCACTGGGAGCTGATGGGGGTGGTGGCGGAGCGGGCGCTGCCGACCTACCCGCAGGGCTTTCCGGCGCAGGTGGTCTCGCTGCTGGAACGCGCGAGCGGCCACGCGCTGATCTGCAACCGGCCGGACAACGGCCTGGCGGCGATCGAGGAGTTCGGCCCCGAGCACCTGCGCACGGGTGCGCTGATCCTGTACACGTCGCAGGACTCGGTGCTGCAGCTGGCGGCGCACGTCGAGCGGGTGCCCGCGGAGGAGCTCTACCGCGCGTGCGCGGCGGCACGCGAGGTGATGCGCGGGGAGCACGCGGTGGGGCGCGTGATCGCGCGGCCGTTCACGGGGGAGCCTGGCGCGTTCGTGCGTACCGACGGCAGGCGCGACTTCGCGCTCGAGCCGCCCGCGCGCAGCTACCTGCAGGAGCTGGGAGACGCGGGCGTGCGGGTGCACGGCGTGGGCAAGATCGGCGACCTGTTCGCGGGCGTGGGGGTGAGCGTGCGCCACGAGGCGGCGACGAACGCGCGGGCGCTGCAGATCGTCGAGGAGCTGCTCGCGCAGCCGGGCGGCGGCCTGGTGTTCGCGAACCTGATCGAGACCGACCAGGTGTACGGCCACCGCAAGGACGCGGAGGGCTTCGCTCGCGCGCTGCGCGAGATCGACGCGCGCGTGGGCGCGATGCTCGAGCGCCTGCGCGAGGGCGAGCTGCTGATCGTGACCGCCGACCACGGCGTCGATCTGGCGCACCCGGGCACCGACCACACGCGCGAGTACGCCCCGCTGCTGGCGGTCAGCGGCGAGATGCTCGCCCGCCAGCGGGGCGGTGGGGGCCTGGGCGGCGCGCGCCATGATGGCCCGCTGGCGGACGTCGGCGCGACGGCGCTCGCGTGGCTGACCGGGCGCCGGGACTCGGAGCTGCCCGGGGAGGCGTTCGTCTGACAGGCACTGAAAGTCTGACTGCATGGCCCAGTGGATATACGATTGATCGGAATTGACGCCGGAGGAGGACGGACAGCCAAAGCCGCTTTCGCCAAACGCCCAGGTGGTGCTCGACGCTGCCCTCTCGTTGTCTCAGGCGCAGCTCCAGGCTCAGATCAGCGATGAGGCAAGTATTGATGGGCGCACAATGGGTCTACTCGCTTTCAACGGCGCGCTGCTCGCTGCTGTAGTGGCCGCAAAGGATCTGATCGGCGAATGGTGGTGGAGTCCTCTCCCGTTCATAGTGATGGTCACAGGCATGTGCCTGTGGTCCGCCTTCGCAAAAAACACCGATCTAGGCCCGCAAGCCCTGGGCTTCTACGCGACCTATGGTGGCCTGGAGTCGAGCCAAGCCCGGCTTCAACTGTTGGCTGATCTCAATACGGCCTTCGAGAAGAACGGGAAGCGCGTCGCACAAAAGATCCTGCTCTTGCGAAACGCGCTGTCCGTGCTGGTCTTTGGGCTAGGTTTTGCAGCGCTCTTGATTGCGATAGGACATCCGACTAGAATCCCTTCGTATGAATGCCCACGATCTTCACACGGTGCAGCCCGATTGGGGACCACAGCAGGGCGCTCCACAGCAGCCGGGCGCTCCACAGCAGCCACAGGGCATCCCGCCACTGCCATACGAGCCAGCGCCCATGCCGGTTCCAGGTCCATCCCAGGTTCCGCATGTGGGGCCGGGTGGCCTGATTCACAGCTAGCCGACCATCTTCGCGGCTAACCGTGTGGAAGGGTTCTGCCCTGCGAAGCGGCGGGGTGACGACAGCAGCAGCAGCGGTATAACCATGGCGCACAGCGCGCGCGAGCGGAGTCAATAAGCTGCTCGCCGATGCCAGAGCTGCCGGAGGTGGAGACGATCAGGGGCCAGCTGGCGCCGCTGGTGGAGCGGCGCAGACTGGAGCAGATCGAGATCCTCGACCCGCGCTGGTCGCGCCCGCTGACGCCGGCGGAGCTCGAGGATGCGCTGCGCGGCAGGCGGGTTGAGCGCCTGGGCAGGCGCGGCAAGTACCTGGTGTGGAGCTTCGACGGCGACGTGCATCTGGCGCAGCATCTGCGCATGACGGGCGCGGTGCTCGCCGACCCGGACCCCGACCAGCAGCACGTGCGCGTGCGCATGCAGCTGAGCCGCACGCGACCGGCGCGCCCGCGCGAGCTGGTGATCGTTGACCCGCGGCGCTTCGGCACGGGCGAGCTGCTGCTTGGCTCAGACGCGCTGGAGGCGTTCTTCGCGGCGCGGCTGGGGCTCGAGCCGTTCGACGAGCGCTTCACGGCGGAGCATCTGCGCGAGCTGGCGCGCAGCAGGACGGCGCCGATCAAGGCGTTCCTGCTGGACCAGCGCAGGATCGCGGGCGTGGGCAACATCTATGCGGATGAGGCGCTGTTCCGGGCGGGCGTGCACCCGCGCAGGCCGGCGGGCAGGCTGACGCGCGAGCAGTACGCACGGCTGCGCGAGGGCGTGATCGCGGCGCTGAGCGCGGGCATCGACGCGCGCGGGGCGAGCATCGACGACTTCCGTCACGTGGACGGCGTGCGCGGCTCCTTCCAGGACCAGTTCGTGGTGCACCTGCGCGAGGGCGAGCCGTGCACGAGGTGCGGCTCGACGATCGTGAAGATGGTGGTGGGCGGACGCGGGACGTACGTGTGCGAGACGTGCCAGCCGCCGTACAGGCGGCGCGCGGCGGTCAGGCAGCCAGCAGCTCGTCCAGGCGGCCGCTCTCGGCGGCGGCCTGCACCTCGGTGAAGCCGCCCAGCAGCTGGCCGTCGACGATCACCTGGGGGAAGCTCAGCATGCCCGTCTCGCGCGCCAGCGCGGCGCGGCCGTCGGGGTCCTTGGAGAGGTTGATCTCGGCGAACTCCACGCCCCGCGCCTTCAGCAGCCCCTTGACGCGGTTGCAGAACGAGCACGGCTCGGTTGTGTACACGGTCACCAGACTCATTACTTCATAAAGTATAGCGGTTTGTCAGTGCTCGTCGACGACGTAGCGCGTGGGCACGAGGTGCTCGGTGCGCTTGGGCGGGCGCAGGTACTTGCGCTCCTGGCGCGGCGGCAGCTTGGGCGTCTTGCCCTCGTGGACGTGCTCGTAGGGGATCAGCGAGAGCAGGTGGCTGATGAGGTTGAGCCGCGCGGTGCGCTTGTCGTCGGCCTCGACCACGTACCAGGGGCTGTGCTCGACGTCGGTGTAGGCGAACATGCGGTCCTTGGCCTCTGCGTAGTCGACCCAGCGGGCGCGCGCCTGCAGGTCGATGGGGCTGAACTTCCAGCGCTTGAGCGGATCGGACAGCCGTTTCTCGAAGCGGCGCTCCTGCTCGTCGTCGCTGACCGACAGCCAGTACTTGACGAGCACGATCCCTTCGTTCTGCAGCGCCTGCTCGAACAGCGGGCAGAAGCGCAGGAACTCTTCGTACTGGTCGTCCGTGCAGAAGCCCATGACGCGCTCGACGCCGGCGCGGTTGTACCAGCTGCGGTCGAACAGCACGATCTCGCCGGCGGCCGGCAGGTGCGCGACGTAGCGCTGGAAGTACCACTGCGTGAGCTCGCGCTCGTCGGGCTTGGGGACGGCGACGACGCGGCAGGTGCGCGGGTTGAGGTAGGCGATGATGCGCTTGATGACACCGTCCTTGCCGGCGGTGTCGCGACCCTCGAACAGCACCACCAGCCGCTGCCCGGTGGCGACGACCCACTCCTGCAGGTACACGAGCTCCGTCTGCAGGCGCAGCAGCTCCTTTTCGTAGTCCTTGTGGCTGAGCTCCTGCACGTGTGCCCAAGTTAGACGATGGGGGCGGCGACAGGGCGCGCGAGCCGCGGGGCCGCGCAGGCTGCGTGCGCGCAGGGCCGCGGCGCGCGCGGTGGCGTCGGGCGCATCGGTCACCATGATGGGTCATGTCCAGCCGGTCGGTGAAGACGGAAGCGGTGGTGCTGCGCTCGATGCGCTACGGCGAGGCTGATCGCATCCTGCACATGTACACGCCGCACCGCGGGCGCGTGGGCGCGATCGCGAAGGGCGTGCGGCGCGCGCGCAGCCGCTTCGGCGGGCGCCTGGAGCCGTTCTTCCGCCTGCACGTGGAGCTGCACGAAGGGCGCGGCGAGCTGCTGACGGTGACGGGCGCGCAGACGATCGACGGCCACGCGCGCCTGCGCGGCGACGCGCGCGCGCTGGATGCGGCGGCGCGGGCGTGCGACGCGGTGGGGCGGCTGTTCGAGACCTCCGAGCCGCACCCTGGCGTGTTCAACCTGCTGTGCCGCCAGCTGGCGCTGCTGGACGCGGGCGCGGGCACAAGGGCTGGGGCCGGTGCTGCCACCGCGGAGGGCGCGGCCGCGGGTGAGCAGGCGCCGGCGGGCGGCGGTGCGGGCGCGCTGGCGTTCCGCCTGAAGCTGCTGCTGGCGGCGGGCCTCGCGCCGCAGCTGGCTGCGTGCGCGAGCTGCGGCGAGCAAGAGCACCTGGTGGGCTTCTCCGGCGCGGCTGGCGGCGTGGTGTGCTCGGCGTGCGAGGCGGGCTCGTTCCCGCTGGGGGAGGACGCGTACGCGTTCATGACGCAGGCGCTCGGCCGCGCGCTGACGGACGTCCCGCATGCGGCCGCGCACGCGCTCGGCCAGGTCGAGCGCGCGATCGCGACGACACTCGAGCACCACGCGCACGTTCGCCTCACGCCCGCCGTCGGGCACGCCGGCTGATCGCCCCCCGATCTCCTCCCAGAAGACCATGCCGCATGCGGCATGGTCCCTGCCCGCACATGTGCGGGCAGGCCGGTCGGCACATGTGCCGACCGGAACGGCATCCCGATATGGTGGTGTTTCGTGGACGAGGGCCTGCCGATCGCATATCAGGTGCTGGAGAAGGGCATCCCGGTGCTGGCGTCGGACGGCGAGCAGGTGGGCACGGTGCACCATGTGGTGTCGGCGCCCGAGAAGGACATCTTCCACGGCATCGTGATCTCGACGCCGGAGCACGGCCTGCGCTTCGTGGAGGCGGCGGACGTGGCGTCGCTGCACGAGCTCGGCGTGGACCTGAGCATCGACTCGGCGGCCGCGCAGAGCCTGCCGCAGCCGGGCGGCGGCGCGCCGGTGTTCGACGAGGACCCGGGCGAGATGAAGGGCTGGCACCACTGGGTGCACAAGGCGACGCTGCGCGGCGACTGGATGCGCGAGCGCTGAGCGTCTCGGCGGAGTTCGCGGCGCGCTGGGCGCAGCGCGAGGAGCAGCTGCTGTCGCCGCTGGCGGCGCGCTCGTACCCGGCGGTGCGGGCGCGCGCGGAGGACGACTGCTCGCTGCGCACGCCGTTCCAGCGCGACCGCGACAGGATCGTCCACTGCAAGGCGTTTCGCCGGCTGACACACAAGACGCAGGTGTTCGTGGCGCCGCGCGGCGACCACTACCGCACGCGGCTGACGCACACGCTGGAGGTGACCAGCATCTCGCGCACGGTCGCGCGCGCGCTGGAGCTCAACGAGGACCTGGTGGAGGCGATCGGCCTCGGCCACGACCTCGGGCACCCGCCGTTCGGCCACATCGGCGAGGAGGTGCTGGACGGCTGCCTGAAAGAGCGCTTCGGGCGCGACTTCCACCACTACGAGCACTCGCTGCGGATCGTCGACCGCCTCGAGCGCGACGGTGCCGGGCTCAACCTGACGGAGCAGGTGCGCGAGGGGATCGCGCGCCACTCCAGCCGCACGCCGATGCCGGGGACGCTCGAGGGGCGGATCGTGCGCGTGATCGACCGCGTCGCATACATCAACCACGACATCGATGACGCGGTGCGCGCGGGGCTGCTGCGCGAGGACGAGCTGCCGCGCGAGCCGATCGCTGTGCTCGGCGCCAGCGGCTCCGCGCGGATCGACGCGCTCGTGCACGACATGGTCGAGCACTCGCAGCGCGCGGGCGACATCGTGCAGGGCCCGCACGCGGGGCCCGCGATGGCGGAGCTGCGCGAGTTCATGTTCGAGCGCGTGTACCTCGGGCCGGCGGTGCGCGCCGAGCGCACCAAGATCGAAGCGGTGCTGCGCAGGCTGTTCGAGCACTACTGCGAGCACCCCGAGCTGCTGCCGCTGGGTCCCGGCGGCGGGTCCGCGGGTGGGGGCGGGGACGGCGCGCGGGCCGGCGCGGGCGGCGAGGCGGAGCTGGCGGAGCGGGTGACGGACTACCTGGCGGGGATGACCGACCGGTACTGCATCAGGGAGTACACGGAGCTGCAGGTGCCGCGGGCGTTCGCCCGCTAGCGTAGCGGCGTGGCGCTGTACACGAACGACTCCAAGGACCGCGTGCGCGACGCGGTCGACTTCGTGGAGCTGGTGTCGGCCCGCACGGAGCTGCGCCGCGCCGGACCCGCCCGCTACGAGGGCCTGTGCCCGTTCCACGACGAGCGCTCGCCGTCGTTCGGGATCGACCCGGTGCAGAAGGTGTACTACTGCTTCGGCTGCCAGGCCTCGGGCGACGTGTTCACGTTCGTGCAGGAGACCGAGGGCGTGGACTTCAAAGGGGCGCTCGAGCTGCTGGCGGAACGCTACGGCGTCGAGTTGCAGCGCGAGGCGGAGGACCCGCAGGAGGAGGAGCGCCGCAGGCGCAGGGAGCGGCTGCTGGAGCTGCTGAGCCGCACGGCGTCCTACTACGAGCGCTACCTGTGGGAGTCCGAGGAGGCGGCGCGCGCGCGCGAGTACCTGCTCGGCAGGGGCCTCGGCGAGGAGATCCTGAGGGAGTTCCGCGTCGGCTACGCGCCGAGCGCGTGGGACCGCGTGCTGCTGGCGTCGCGCAGGGGCGGGTTCTCGGAGCAGGAGCTGTACGCGACGGGTCTTGCGCAGCGCTCGAAGGAGGGTCCTCCCTCCGGGAGCACCCTCCCTGCGGGAGGACATGCAGGCGGGCGATTGTACGACCGCTTCCGCTCGCGCATCATGTTCCCGCTGGCGGACGTGCGCGGGCGCGTGCTGGGCTTCGGCGCGCGCGCGACGCGCGAGGAACAGCGCCCGAAGTACCTGAACACGTCCGACAACGACATCTACCACAAGGGCTCGCACCTGTACGGCGCGGACCTGGCGCGCGCACACGCGACGCGCGCCGGGGAGGTGATCCTGTGCGAGGGCTACACCGACGTGATCGCGATGCACCAGGCGGGCATGCGCAACACGGTCGGGCTGATGGGCACGGCGCTGACAGCCGAGCAGGTGGGCGAGCTGGCGCGCATGGCGCAGACGGTGCTGCTGGCGCTGGACGCCGACAGCGCAGGGCAGGAGGCGATGCTGAAGGCGTTCAAGCTGGCGAACAAGCGCAAGCTGGAGCTGCGCGTGGTGATGCTGCCGGAGGGGACCGACCCGGCGGATCTGATCCAGCGCGACGGCGCGGACGCGATGCAGGACGTGGTGAAGAGATCGGTCACCTTCGTGAGCTTCCGCACAGAGCGTGTGCTGGCGAGCGGTGATCCGTCTAACAGCGAAGATCAGGAAAGAATGATTGACGAACTGCGGCCAGTCTTCGCAGAGCTGCCTCCCGGGACGCTGCGATTGGAGTTGACCCAGACCGTTGACAGTCGCATGGCGTTGCGCGGCATCAGCGCGGAGAAGCTGCTGGCGGAACCGTCCCCCGCCGCTCAGCGCGGATCCCAGCCCGGGCGTGGCGGCCGTGAGGGCGCTCGTGAGGGCGATGGCGGGGGCCAGCAGGCGCGGACGCCCCAGCCGCGGGTGAGCGAGCTGACGCGCCGCGAGGAGACCGAGCGGGCGTTCCTTGCGCTGTGCATCGCCTCGCCCGACGACGGCGCGGCCGCGCTGGATGGCCTGGACATCGACGAGCACTTCTCAAGCGGCCTGCTGCGCCGCGCCGCCGCGCGCCTGCGCGCGGGCGACCTGCGCGCGCCGATGAGCGACCCAGCGGGCGCCGAGGAGCGCCTGGAGGACGACCTGCAGCTGAAGGGCCTACTCGCGGAGCTGGTGGTGGAAGCGGGGCGCGAGCGCGCGGACACCTCCATGCTCGAGGTGCAGCGCCTGCAGCTGGAGCTCGCGCGCGTCGACCGCCAGATCCAGCGCGCGCGCGGGCAGGACCGCGGCGACATCAGCGCGCTCGCGCGGCGCAAGGCCGAGGTCAAGCGCGATTTTGACCGCGCTTACGGACGGGTGTTGGAGCAGACGGGGGATCGGGAGGGGTAGGGGGCGCGGCTGCCGGGGTCGCGCTGGTAGCGGGGGTGGGCCGGGAGAGGCGAGTGAGGGGCGGGCCGGGGCCGGCGTCCGGCCGCGGGTGGCGCGGTGTTACAGCCGTGATCCTGAGAAGTCACAGAGTCGGCACAGAGGCCACACACACGTACGTATGTTCGCGTGACAATGCAGTGCATGGATCGCGCTTCCTTGGAGCAGTTGCTGGGGCAGGGGCTTTCGCTGGCGGAGATTGGCCGGCGGTTCGACCTGCATGAATCGACGGTCAGCTACTGGGCGAAGAAATACGGGCTGGAGGCGGTCAACCGCGAGCGGCACGCGGCACGCGGCGGCATCGCACGCGAGGATCTGGAGAGGCTGGTGGATGCCGAGATGTCGATCGCGCAGATCGCGGAGGCGGTCGGTCGCAGCAAGGCGACGGTGCGGCATTGGCTGTTCCGCTTTGGCCTGAAGACGCGAGGCGGGCACGGGCGTCGCTCCTCGGAGGAGGCGAAGGCCGCCAAGCAGGCCGGGCTCGCCACGGTGACGATGCGCTGCATCCACCACGGGGAGACCGGCTTCTGGCTCGACGGGCGCGGCCGATACCGCTGCAAGCAGTGCCGGTCTGAGGCCGTGGTTCGCAGGCGCCGGAAGGTCAAGACGATCCTCGTCGCGGAGGCGGGCGGCGCATGCTGCATCTGCGGATACGCCCGCAACATGCGGGCGCTGCACTTCCATCACGTCGAGCCGTCACAGAAGCGCCTCGAAATGAACGCCCGGGGAGTCGCGATCGCCCTGGAGAAGTTGCGGGCCGAGGCGCGGAAGTGCGTCCTTCTATGCTCTAATTGCCACGCCGAGGTCGAGGATGGGATCGTATCCATCCCGACCGACGCGCTGGACAGGACGACGCCCGTCCGGGGTAGCACATGACGATCCGGGGTAGCTCAATTGGCAGAGTAGTCGGCCGTTAACCGATTGGTTGTGGGTTCGAGTCCCACCCCCGGAGCTTATAGAAAGAGGTTTCGGAGGCAGCTCAGGCTTCACGGGGACACGTGTCAGTCCCGGCCCAATCGCCCAATCCTCGCGATCCGGCGACCATCGACGGGGCATATCCACCAAGCCTCGCCGTCGATCTCATCGGCCTGTGCCGGATGCGGATGCCCCGGGCACGCGGGCCGCGCCTGGCCCCAGGCGCCGCGCGTCTCTGGGAAGAACTGCTCCTGCAGGTAGTCCGCGAGCGAGACAAGTAGCTGGACGCCGGTCTCATCGCCATGGGGCGCGAAGCCCGCGGCGCTACTTCCTGCCTCGCTCACCCAGAGCATCTGGGTCGAGGGCTCGAACCCGACGAGCACATCGACCGGAGTGGGCTGCTGCAGGTCCGCCATTGCGGCGTCCAGTCCGTCTCGCAGCCAGCCTGGGACAGGTCCGCGCAGCGGGTCTCGGCGCCAGTCGGTCATCCAACGAGCTTAGGATCGGAGCGCGCCGCCAGCTTTTCCACGAGCCCCGCGGCGGTCTCCCCGGCGTCGTGCTCGCCGGCCCAAGCCGCGAACTCCCTGGCCCGCGCCCGGATCGCCGGATCCCCGAGCGCGCGCTCGACGGCGAGTCGCAGCGCGCGCGGCGTGACGAACCGCCGCGGCACGCGCACGCCCGCTCCGGCCCAGGCCACGCGGGCGGCGTTCTCGTTCATGTCGCCGACCGCCGGGCAGGCGACGACGGCGCACCCACTGGAGAGCGCGCGCACGAGCGTGCCGTGGCCGACGTGGCAGACGACGAGGTCGCAGTGGGGCATGGTGCGCGAGTAGGAGACCCAGTCGACGACCCGCGCGTTGGCGGGCACGCGCAGCGAGCGGGGAGGCAGGCGCCGGTTGTAGGTGGCGAGCACGCGCACGGGCGCGCCGGCGAGGCCGCGCAGGGCGGCGCGCAGCAGCGTGTGCTTGGAGTCCTGGGCGGTGGAGGGCGCGACGAGCACGAGTGGCGCGTCGGGCGCGACGCCGCCGGAGCCGTCGCTCGGCAGCTCGACGTCGCGCGCGGGCGGCTCCCACATCAGCGGGCCGACGACGTGCGTGTGCGCAGGCCAAACGCGCGGGTACTCGAGCTGCGGGAAGGTGGCGACGAGCGCGAGCTGGCGGCTGATGCCCCCATGGACGTAGTCGAGCGCCCGCAGTCCCACGCGCGCACGCGTCTGGTTGAGCTCGACGCGACCGCGCTCGAGCCCCCGGTCTGAGGCGCGCTGGGCCTGGCGCCAGAACGCGCGCCCGACGGCGGTGCGCGGCAGGCGCGCGCCGAGCGAGTAGATGGGGAAGCCGGGCGCGCCGTGCGGGTGGACATGGGGGATGAGCGTCGCGTGCTGGCGGCCGTCGAGCTCGGCGGCGAGCGCGGGGGCGAGCGTGAGGATGTCGGCGACGACGACGTCGGGCGCGAGCTCGCGCACGAGCGGCAGCGTGTCGAGCGTCGCGTGTACGACCGCCTCGTAGAAGTCGAGCGGCTCCGGGCCGGACGGGAAGACCTGATACTCGGGCGCGGGCGCGAAGTTCATCCCCTCGGCCTCGATGTGCTGCTGCCAGCGCCGCCACGTCTGCAACGTGACCTGGTGCCCGCGGGCGGCGAGCGCCCGCCCGAGCGCGATCATCGGGAACGCGTGGCCGGGGTCGCCGAAGGCGCCGAGCAGCACCCGCAGCGGCGGCCCCGCCTCGCGACGGGCTGCGCCCGGAGGTGCGGCGCTGCCCTCCACGGCGCGTCCGCTCAGGCGGCGAGCTCGGCGAGCTGGCGCAGCTGCTGCAGACGCTCGGGGGCGGTGAACGCGGTGGGGGTGACACCGAGCGTGCCGACGCCCGCGTCGCGGTAGACGGCCAGGCGCTCGCGCACGACATCGGGCGGGCCGCACAGCGAGACGGTGTCGATCAGCGCGTCGGGGATCGCCGCCATCGCCTCATCGCGCTTGCCTTCGAGGTACAGGTTCTGGATCTCCTGCGCCTCCGCCTCATAGCCGTAGCGCTGGACGAGCTGGTTGTAGAAGTTCTGCTTGCGCGAGCCCATGCCGCCGACGTACAGCGCCACGAACGGCCGCATGCTGTTGCGGCCGGCCTCGAGGTCGTCGGTGATGCACAGGCTGACGGTGGGCGCGATGTCGAAATCGTCGAGCGATTTGCCCGAGCGCTCGGCGCCTTCCTGCAGCAGCGGGCGCAGCTCGGAGACGTGCTCGGGCGAGAACAGCGTGGGTATCCAGCCGTCGGCGATCTCGCCGGCGAGCGCGGTGTTCTTGGGGCCGATCGCGGCGAGGTAGATGGGGATGCGCTCCTGCACGGGGGAGATGGTGAGCTTGAGCGCCTTGCCGGGGCCGTCGGGGAGCGGCAGCTCGAGCGTCTCGCCATGGAACTCGACGCGTTCGCGCGCGAGCGCCATGCGCACGACGGCGACGTACTCGCGCGTGCGCTGCAGCTGCTTGGCGAAGCGCTGCCCGTGCCAGCCCTCTGCGACCTGCGGCCCGGAGGAGCCGATGCCGACGATCATGCGCCCGCCCGAGAGCTGGTCGATGGTGGCGGCGGTCATCGCGGTCATCGCCGGTGAGCGGCCGGGCATCTGGAAGATGCCGGCGCCGAGGCGGATCCTGCTGGTCTGCCCGGCGAGCCAGCCGAGCACGGTGGCGGTGTCAGAGCCATAGGCCTCGGCCGCCCACACGGAGTCATAGCCCAGTCGCTCGGCCTCCTGGACGATCTCGAGCTGGTCCTCGGAGCTGAGGCCCATGCCCCAGTAGCCGATGTGCACGCCGAGCTTCATGTGCAAGTTTCCTTTCAGGGGGAGGGAATCCGTTGCCGGCTCAGAGGGCGTGGCATACGCTTGGCCGCGCGCCACCGAGCATTGGCTGGACGGCCAGGACGGCGGTGCACAGCCTATGCGAAACCGCCGCCGCCACAGCACCAGCCCGGTCGAGCGCCTGCGCCTGGCGATCGACTGCCTGCCGGTGGGCACGCGCGAGGCGATGCTCGCGGGCGTGAGCGCGCAGGAGCGCATCATCGCGGGCGCGTACGTCGATGGCGAGGGCGGCGTGTGCCCGATGCTGGCGGCGCACCGCGCCGGCGGGCGCACGGACCTGCTGTCGTTCGCGCGCTCGTGGGACCGTTTCACGCGCACGACCCGCGGCTCGCGAACGGCGACGGAGCGCGAGGTGCGGATCCTGATCGCGCAGCTGCAGGACAGCCTGGCGAGCGCGAGCAGCGTGGACCTCGACGTGGCGATTGCCGAGCACCGCGCGCTGATCGTCGGGCGCCTGCGCTTGCGCCGACGGCTCCCGGACGCTGCGGATCCGTCGGGTGAGATCAGGGCGAGGCGCCTGCGCGCGCCCTCGCTGCGACGCCTGGTTGGCGCCGGCGCGCCTGGCTAAAGAGCGTCGCCGGGCCTGACGAACATCATCTCGGGCACGACGCACGCGGGGGAGACCTTCAGCAGGTAGCGCACCGCCTCGGCGATGTCCTCGGGGCGGATCATGTCCTCGGCGGGCACGTGCTCCTTGACGAAGTCGGTCATCGGCGTGTCGACGAACGCGGGGCACAGGGCGGTGGACTTGATGCCGTCGGCGCCGAGCTCCTTGTTCATCGCTTCGGTCCAGCCGACGACGCCATGCTTGGTGGCCGAGTACACCGACAGCCACGCCTCGCCGCGCTTGCCTGAGATCGAGGAGGTGTTGACGACGAGCGCATTGCGGTGCTCGGCGGCGGCCTCCTTGAGCAGCGGCACGCACTCGCGGTAGAAGAGCACGATCGAGCGCAGGTTGATGTCGAGCTGCATGTCAAGGCGCTTGGTCTCGATCTCGGCGACCGCCTGGCCGACGCCGACGCCGGCGTTGTTGACGAGCACGTCAAGGCGTATGTAGCGCTCGCGGTGGGTGGCGACCACTCGCTGGATCTCCGTCTCGTCGGAGACGTTCGCGGCGACGCCGTGGACGTCGAGCCCGTCGGCGGCGAGGCCCGCTACCGCGGCCTCGAGCTTCTCCGGGCGCCGCGCGGCCATCGTGACGCCGTAGCCCTCCTCGCCGAGCACCCTGGCGATCGCCAGGCCGATGCCGCTTGACGCTCCGGTGACGATCGCTGCACGCTCTGCTGACATCTGCGGGTCCCTCCCGGTGGTAGGCCGAATCCAAGCGACCACTCCAACGCGGGAGCGGCGCGCGGGAGCATCCCACATCTCGCGCGCGCATTCCGCTGGTAGCGTCTGGCGGGCGCGGCCGGCCCACGATCCGCCCGCGCGGCGGGCCCGTAGCTCAGTTGGTTAGAGCTGCCGACTCATAATCGGTAGGTCCCTGGTTCGAGTCCAGGCGGGCCCATCGTCAACCCCTGCGAACGCGACAGGGCTCTAGTTCCGCTGGTGTGCCGTGCCGTCGTTCTAGCTGGGCAGCGGCGCTTCGAGACCGATGGCTTTGCCGTCGGACCGCTGCTCGGCAATCCATCGCCGGCCGCCATGTCTCCAGCTTTCAGCTCGCGCTCCGTCCTGCCGTTTACACCCCCGAGACGGGTCGAGTCCGAGACCGAACACGCCTGGACGACATCTCGCGACGGTAACCGGCTCGTTACATTCCAATTAAATCGACTTGAAAAGTGAGGATTAGTCTGTTAGACACCCTTGGGCATTTATGTCCGCACATTTCGGAGCACAGGGGGCACCGTCATTTCCGCGCAATCTCGAAGCTGGCCAGCCACGTCCGCAGGACGTCTCTCCGGCTGTGCAACAGGGCCGAAGGCGAGTCCTGTCGGCGGTGCGAAGCCTTGGCGAGGGGGGCGCTGAGCGCCCTGCGCCATCGGTCGCGATCATCGACGGTGACGCTGCATTTCTCGTCGTTCTGGCCAACCGGCTCGACCGTCTCGGCTGGAAGCAGCGGACGCTGTCACCGCGGGCCAGGGCCAAGACGCTCTGCGCGATCGACAACGACGTGCTGGTCGTCGACCTGTCGGTCATGGGTGCCCGGAGGTGGAACTGGCTGGCGAAGCTGTGCGAGCAGCGTCCCGACCTGCATGTGATCGTTTGTGCAGGTCCCTCGACCGTCGGCGAACGGATATGCGCACTGCGCGCGGGCGCTGACGACTGGCTCAACAAGCCATGCCACCCGGAGGAGCTGATCGCGCGCATCGAGGCGGTCACCGGATACCGCCGTCCCTTCGTCCGCCACACACTCGATTCCCTGTGGCTGGGTGAGCTGGAGATTCGCCCTCACCTGTACCAGGCATTCGTCCGCGGGGACAGCCTGTGCTTGACGCGACGCGAGTACGAACTGATCGATGCGTTCATGCGTGCGGTGGGAGAGGTGATCGCGCGTGAGGCTGTCTACGAGGCGATCTGGCATGCCGAGGCGGCGTTCTGCGGGCGCTCGGTCGACGTTCTCGTGCACAAAGTGAGGCGCAAGCTCGAAGTGGCGTCGCCTGACTGGATGTACATCCATACCCATTACCGACATGGCTACCGCCTCCAGCCCGAGCGGCGAAGTGCGCCGCAGGAGCCTGTCCGGCTCCCCCTCAGGGCATCCGTGCCGACGACGTTGGCCGCCTGACAGCACATCCAGAAAGCGATCTCACCGATATGACAGACGAGCACCAGCCGCCCGAGGCGGCGCCACAGACGGAGCCCGGCTCTCCGAGGAGCAACGGGTTCAGCGAGGCAGGCTCCAAGCGCGTGCGTTCCGGCTTGGCGGAACGGCGCCATCCGGCCGTGACGGCGGCCAGGGACTTCGGCTCCTCGCTGGCGCGTTTCGCGCTGCGGGACAGGCTGTCGCTGTTCCTGGTCGTGGCGTCGCTGCTGCTGGCGATCTCCTTCGCGACGTTGCTGGGCCAGATCGCGCCGGGCAGCTCCGGTCGTGAAGTGCCGTTGAGCGCGATTCAGGCGCTGGCGAAGAAGAAGGACATCGCGCGGGCGGTGCTCTTGGATCACGACAGCCGTGTGGAGATCACGACCACAAGCGCGGCGCCGGTGGTGATGGCGACGGGGAGGCTTGCGAGCGGTGTCGAAGTGCAAGCGAGCGCGAGCGGCGCTGATCAGGAGCTGTGGTCGGCATATCCGGCTTCGGGTGCGCAGACTCAGCAATTGGCGGGCGAATTGAATGCGTCTGGCGCGGTGGTGTCGGTTGATCAGCAGTCGGGTAAGCCGACGAAGGCGATCGTGGTGCAGTTCCTGATCCCGATCCTGCTGTTGGTGTGCTTGTTCTCGTTGTTCATGCGGGCTGGTGCTGAAGGCGCTGGTGGCGGGCTGGCGTCGTTCTCGGAGTTCGCCGGGAAGGGAAGCAAGAAAGGGAAGGGCTCGCGCGACAAGGTCACGTTCGCGGATGTTGCGGGCGCTGGTGAGGCGCTTGCCGAGCTCAGAGAGATCCGCGACTATCTGGCCGACCCGACCAAGTACCTGGTGGTTGGCGCTGCCGCCCCGAAGGGTGTGCTGCTGGTTGGGCCTCCGGGGACGGGCAAGACGCTGTTGGCGAAGGCTGTGGCGGGTGAAGCGGACGCGGCGTTCTTCAGCGTGTCCGGGTCGGATTTCGTGGAGTCGCTGGTCGGGGTGGGTGCTGCGCGTGTGCGTGACCTGTTTCGCAAGGCGCGCAAGATGTCGCCGGCGATCATCTTCATCGACGAGCTCGACGCCGCTGGGCGCAAGCGCGGCGCGGGGATCGGCCAGGGCAACGACGAGCGCGAGCAGACGCTGAACCAGATCCTGGTCGAGATGGACGGGTTCGCCGGCGACGGCGGGCTGGTGGTGATGGGCGCCACCAACCGTCCGGACATCCTTGACCCGGCACTGCTGCGCCCCGGCCGTTTTGACCGGCAGGTGGTGGTGGACAACCCCGACGTGCAAGGGCGCCTGGAGATCCTGCGTCTGCACGGCGGCAAGCGCCCGCTGGCGCCCGACGCGTCGCTCGAGGAGATCGCCAGGCAGACCCCGGGGTTCAGCGGCGCCGAGTTGGCGAACGTGATCAACGAGGCAGCGCTCCTGAGTGTGCGCGACGGTCGTGCTCAGATCGACCAGCACACGCTGGAGGAGGCGATCGACCGTGTCGTGGCCGGCCCGGCCAAACACCACATCCTGACCGAAGAGGAGCGGTGGCTGATCGCGATCCACGAGGCCTCGCACGCGGTCGTGACCGAGTCGCTCGGGCACGCCACCAGCATCCGCAAGCTGTCGATCGTCGCGCGCGGGCGCCAGCTGGGGACCGCCGCGCACATGCTCTCCGATCGTGATCAGGTGATCATGACCGAGCCAGCTCTGCAGTCGCAGTTGATCGTGATCACCGCGGGCCTGTCCGGCGAGCGGATCGCTTTCGGACACAGCTCCACGAGCGTCAACGAGGACCTGCACGCCGCGACCACCCTCGCCCGCAGCATGGTCACCAGCTTCGGCATGAGTGACGCGCTCGGCTTGGTCACGATCGGCGAGAAGAGCGGCGAGGTGTTCCTCGGGGCCTCCCTGCAGGACCTCGGGTCGGTCGGTCCCGAGACGCTGAACGTGATCGACAACGAGGTCGAGCGGCTCGTCGGTGACGCGGCCGCCCGCGCGAGCGCGATTCTCGACCGCAACTGGGGCACCGTCGAGGAGACAGCGAGCGCCCTGCTCGAGCACGAGACCCTCTCCGGGGTCGCGCTCGACGCGCTGCTCTCAACCGTGGAGGAGACCAGCCTCGAGGACCTGCGCGAGGTCCGCCGTACCTCACCCGCCGGCAAGCAGGGGCTGCGGTGAGAGCACCCAGAAGACTCCCCTCTCCCGCGCTGATCATCTCCCTGGTCGCGCTCGTCTTCTCCACGACCGGGCTCGCTGACGCGGCGCGCCACGCGGTCGCGGCCGCGATCTCCGGTCACGTCGTCAGCTCCAAGCCGACCGCGAACGGTCTGCTGCTGCTCGGCGGGAACAGGAAATTCCCCGCCTCGGCGATCCCGACGGTCAAGAACGCCTCGCGCCTGGACGGCAAGAACGCTGAAGAAGTGGCCGGCACCTGCCCGCCGCAGACAGTCGATCTCGGCACCTGGTGCCTGGATGCCTCGCCCTACCCGGTCCCGGGCCCCGACGCCGGCAAGAACAACTTCATCTGGGCGAGCAAAGCGTGCCAGGCCGAAGGCGGATGGCTGCCCAGCGCCTCCGAGCTGCTGGGCGCCGCTGACCGCGTGCAGCTGGAGTCGACGATCCACGACTCGCCACTGACGGCGACGGTGGCGCTGGAACCGGCGCTGGGTCTGCTCGACAAACGTGAGATGTCATCGACGCTCGTCACCACGGCAGCGGGCTCCGCCGCCGCCGGCTCCGAGGGCGTCAGCGAAGGGAGCACCGGCAACCCGACCCAGGGGCAGCCGAACCCGACGCCGCAGCCGGCGAACCCGTTGCCGCGGACGCTGCAGTACGTGACCGTCTACGACAACGGCAACAAGGGCGGCTTCGCCGGCTCCGAGCCCGTCGAACAGGCCGAGAACTTCCGTTGCGCCTTCGACAAGGCGCCGGGTGCCGCCACCAGACACGAAGAATCGTGAGGCGCGGATGACGGTCGGGGTCACGGCGGGCGCGCGATCGCGTAGGCGGACTTGCCAATGGGGGGTTGGCGGCGTCGTGCTCACGCTGGGCGCGTTGCTGGTGCTCGCGGGGTCGGCCGGCGCCGTCATTCTGCCGGCGGTCACCATCGACGGCCCAAGCGAGGACATCGTCGGGTTCGGCGGTGTGGCGATGGCCGAAGACGGCACCGGCGGAGCGGTCTACCTCAAGCGCGTCGAAGGAGCGGCGCACGTGTTCGTCGCGCGCTATGTCGAAGGGCACTGGCTCGCGCCGGAGCGGGTCGACACGGGCAACCAGTTCGCCGCAAGCTGGCCCCAGATCGGCGCCGCCGACGGCGGCGAGCTGCTCGTCGTGTGGGCCACCCCGTTCGCCTCCGAAAACGGTCATCCGCTGGACGATCTGGTGAGCTCGACCCTCGGGCCCGGCTCGTCGTCCTTCGGCCCGGCGAGGGTCGTCGATCGCAACATCCGCTCGGGCACGGGCACCAGCCCGATGCTGGCCATGAGCTCCACCGGTCGAGCCGACGTCGTCTACCGCGTGGTGGATCAAGAAGAAGGACAGCCCACGAGCATCCCGTTGCTGCGTCCCGACGACGTGGTCGAGGAAGTTCGCCTCGCCACCTTCGAAGGAGAAACCTGGTCGCCGCCGGCTGTGGTCAATCGCAACCCAGCGCTGTCGATGCGCCCGCCGACGGCCGACAACGCGCCCCAGATCGCGATCGGCCCGACCGGTAACGGGATCGTGGTCTGGCAGGAGCCCGACGAAGGTGGCGTCGCGCGCATCTGGGCACGACGGCTGTTCGGGCGCACGCTCGACTACGTGATGCCGGTCAGCGCCACCAGCCTGAGCTCCACGCCGATCACCGCGGACGCCGACGCACCGAGCGTGACGATCTCACGCTCGGGCCAGGCCGTGGTCGCATACAGGCAGGCCGCCGGGCCCGGATCGCCCCTACCGGGGCCGCGTGTGCTCGTCAACACGCTGCACGACGGCGAATCGGCGGAAGGCACCGAGTTCGAAGGGGCACAGGTGATCGACGCGGGACTGGCCGGCGGCGCCTCGGCCTTCGTCGGCCCGCCAGACGTCGACAGCGACGAAAAGCTCGATGTGCGCCTGCTCTACGACGCCAACGGCACGCCGCGCGTGCTCGAGGGCAACGACGGCGAGATGTCGGCGGGGCTGTCGCTGGGACCGCCGTTCGTCGGCTCGGAACCGTTCGCGGCGAGCGTGCTGAACAAGGCCGGGGGAGGCGTATCGGCATGGTCGAGCCGAGATGCCGAGGGCCGCCCCGGGGTCGCCGTGCGCGAGGACTTCCCGAACGGCGCGGTGCAGACCGCCCTGGTCAGTGGTGGCGACGGCGGGCCCGTGGGCGAACTCGCCGTCGGGCGCTCGGGACTGGGCGACGGGCTGGTCGCGTTCAGGCAGGGGCCGCTCGGCGACGCGGCGATCGTCGTCGACCAGGTCACCGCCCCGCCCGTCCGCTTCGCCGCGGAGGTGCCCGAAGGCTGGATCGAGCCTGGCCGCGCGGAAGTCTCGTGGCAGCCGGCCGAGAGCGCCAACGGCCCACTCGAGTACAGCGTCGTGCTCGACGGCCGGCTCCTGCCGGCGCCAGCCGGTGCGCTGTCGATGCGCCTGGATCAGAGCGCGCTGAGCAGCGGCGTACACCAGCTTCAGGTGCTGGCGACCGACGACGACGACCAGTCCACCCTGAGCTCGCCAGTGCGGTTGCGCATCGACGGGACGCCCCCGCAGGTGCGCATTTCGCATGCGCGTGGCAACACCATCGTCGTGCGCATCAGCGATGCGCAGTCGGGGGTGTCCGTCAGGACGACCGGCGTCGAGTTCGGCGACGGCACGAGCGCCCACGGCAGGAAGACGTTCCGCCACCGCTACTCCCGGCCGGGCGTCTACGAAGTCACCGTGCGGGCGCGCGACAGGCTCGGCAATGGCGTCACGCTGCGCCGTCTGGTGAGCGTCGGATGAGGCGCCGTCGGCGAAGCGTCGCGACGCTGGGGCTCCTGCTGGCGTTGCTGCCGATCGCCTGCGCGCAGGCGCCTGCGCGCGCCGACGAGTTCGGGCCGATCTCGCTCGTGTCGGAGAGCGCCGTCCCGGGCTCGCCCGACAATCAGCAGGCCGACTACGCGCACGACGCGGTCATCTCCGCGGACGGACGGTATGTCGCCTTCGACGGCTCCTACGGCGGTCTCACCGGCGTGTGGCGGCGCGACCTGCAGACGGGCGTGGTGGAAGCGGTGGCCGCGGAGAACCCGCTCGACCCCGCGATCAGCGCCCCCGACGCGGATCTGCCGTCGATCAGCGCCGACGGGCGCTACGTGAGCTTCACCACGACGGCGGCGCTGGACCCCGTCGACGACACCAACCCGGGCCCCGACGTGTACGTGCGTGACATGACGATCCCGGCTGCGACGCCCTGCGAACGGGAACCGGGCGTGCCACGAGCGTGCGCCTACGTTCTCGCCTCGGCGGTCAACGGCTCCAGCGCTGGCCTGACCTACCAGCCGACGGGCCGGGTGGCTCCGGAATTCGAAGAAAGGAACTACGGCTCGCTCGCTGCGGGTCGCAGCGCGCTGAGCGCCGACGGCCAGAAGGTCGCCTTCGTGACCACCGCCGTATCCAACCTGGCCGGTCCCGGCACGCCGGCGATGCAGGTGGCCGTGCGTGACCTCGCCACCGAAACGACCGAACTGGTGAGCGTCGCCGACGAACCTGACACCGGCGCTCCGGTGCCCGGCAAGCCGGTGGCCAGCAGCGAAGGCAGCAACGTCTACGGCGCCGTCTACTCGCCGAGCGGGGGACAGCCGCCGATCTTCGCCGATCCGCAGCCCTACGAAGCGCCGGCGTCGGTGGGCGCCTCGATCAGCGCCGACGGGACGACGGTCGCCTGGCTGGGCGTGAATGTCGACCGCCAGGCGCGGATGCTGCCCGCTGAAGCGCCCCTGGACAGCTACACAGAGCCGCTGTGGCGACGCATCGCCGATGGTCCCGGCGCACCCGTGCGACGCATCACCGGCGGCTCCGACCCGCAAGCGCCGGGCTGCGCCGCCAGCGGCGAGCTGGCCCTGCCCGCGACACCTGTCCTGAGCGATCCGTGCCAGGGCCCGTTCGCCTCATCGCAGCTGGGTCGCTCGACAGGCACCTGGAGCGCGGGCACGGGGAACGTGATTCCGCAGCTGAGCGCGGACGGATACACGGTGGCGCTGCTCAGCAACGCGCCGCCGGTGAGCCTAGGCCAGGGCTTCGTGGCCTCGGAAATCAAGAGCGACGTCTACGTCGTGGACATGCACGAAGGCATCAGCCGCCGCCAGGCGCTGCGGCCGCTCACGGAGCTGGCCGGCGGCGACCAGCAGAGCCTCGCCGAGGATGCGCCCATCGAAGACCTGGCGATCGCGCCAGATGGCACCTACGTCGCGTTCACGACCAAGCGCACGCAGTTTCCGCTCGGCTCGCCCGCATACGTGAGCGCTCCGGCGGCGGTCCCCGGGATGCTGGAGCTGTTCGACGTCGATCTGCTCGACGACACGCTCACACGCGTCACCCAGGGATTCGAAGGCGGTCGCAGCGAACATCCGCACGAAGCGCTGGCGACCGGCACGGACCCATATCCGAGGGCCGGAGACGGAGCGCTGTCGCCGTCGTACTCGAGCGACGGCGACACCCTCGCGTTCACCTCGACCGCCTCCAACCTCGCGTTCGGCGACGGGAACACGCCTCCGCTGGGCAGCGACCGGTTCGACGGGAGCGACGGGTTCGTGGTTTCGCGCGAGCTGTTCGATCCCGTGCCGACGCCCCAGTCGGTGGCCCCGCCACCGCCGCCGCCGGCGATCGTTCCGGCGTGGCGACTCGGGGTCACGGCGCGCTCGCTCCCCGACGGCAGCGTGGACCTGTACGTGACCGTGCCGGCATCGGGGACGTTGCGGGCCCTCACCAGGAGCGCGATGCGCGTGCGCATCCGCCGTCGCGGGCACATCAGCACGGCGGTTGCCACCGCCAGCGTCGCCACGGCCACCAGGTCGGTGCTGGCGCCCGCAGGAGCGGTCGTGAGGCTCGAACTGAAGCTCGCGCCGCGCTACCGCAACCTCGCCTCCACGCGCCTGGGCCTGTCGGGAGCGGTGGCGGTCACATTCGCCGCCGCGGGGCATCCCGTGCTGCGCCAGACGCTGGAAGTCTCGTTCCTGAAGCACGCGGGACGGCGGGCCGGCGCGGCCAGACGAGGAGCAAAGGCATAATGACCGCATCGCGGCTCGGATGGGCGCCCGCGGGCGTCCTGCTGGCGGCGCTGTCGATCGCCCTGCCGGCGACGCCTGCGGGCGCACAATCCGTGCAGGAAGCGGAAGAAGGCGTTGCATGGCGACTGGCACAGCCGCCGCCGCCCGCTCCGCCGCCGGGCGTGAGCGGCTCGCCGACCCCGATCGGGCTCGGCTCCGTCGGCGACGTCGAGTTCGAGGCGCGCAACCGCGGGGTGCTCATCACGGCCGGCAACGGCAGCACGATCCCGCCCGGACTGTGGGCCTACAACGGCCGCGAATGGCATGAGCTGGCGATCGTCTGCGGCGCCACGGACGGGCGTGTCGCCTGGGCCGGCCCGGAAGAATTCTGGACGATCTCGGACGGGCGACCCGGGCAGGCAGCCAATCCCCGCAACGGGGAACCCGCACCGCTCGCCGATCGCACGTTGTGTCGCTTCGCCCACGGCGAAGTCGTGGGCTCGTTCGCCTCGCCCGCGTTCCAGGCCAGCTCCTACCAGGCGATGCACGCGCTGGGCTGCATCGGTCCGAACGACTGCTGGTTCGCCGGAGACGCGCTTCCCGAAGATGCCGGCGAGGCCTTCCACCTGCATTGGAACGGAAGCTCGCTTTCGGCCGAGCCGACGCGGCAGGGCCATGTGGTGGAGGACATGACCGAGTTCGAATCGCGGCTGTACGAAAGCGTGCGTCTCGCGCCGGGCGACCTCGCCGAGGAACCCGAGGTGCCGTTTCCATTCGCGCTTCACACGATCAACCCGGCCGGCGTGAGCCCGACGGTCGAACCCGTGCTCGGGATGCCGCTTTACTCCGCCCGGGAGTTCCCCGAAGCGCTCGACTTCCTTCACCTCGGCAGCGACGGTCACTCGCTGTGGGCCGCGGCGGGCCCGGTCGAACACCCGCCGGCCGGATCGGCGCCCGCGCCGGTGACGGTGCTGCGCAGCACCGGCGGCGAATGGACACAGGTGCTGGGTCCGGAAGCGGCCCTGCCGGGAGTCGCCTCGATCGAAGGCGACGTGGTCAACGCGATCGCGCCCGAGCCGGGCACGGAAAGCGCGTGGGTCGCGCTCGACACCCCCTCGGACGCGCAGCAGCCGAGCCCCCTGGCGCGCGCGCTCGTGGCACGGGTCACGCTCGGAGGCGAGGTCGAAACGCAGACGTTGCCGTCGCCTGAAGACGGCGTCGGGCCCAAGGGAGCGGCCAAGCTGGTCACGTGCCCGGCGTTCAACGACTGCTGGCTCGTCACGACGCAGGGCTGGCTCTTTCATCTGGCGCCCGAAGGCGAACAGCAGCTGCCGGAAAGCGAAAGCGACCATTCGCCGGCGTTCGCGGGGTTGATCACGATCCGGCCCGCGGATGCCGGGCTGCCTCAATCCTCGAGCGATGCGCCGCCGCCGGACGATTCGGGCGAACCGCAGCCGCAGGGCCCCGAACTCACTCCGATCACGCAGTCGCCGAGCACCGCGACGAAGGTCAGGGCGGCGCTGTTGTCACACATACACTCGCGCCTGGTCGACGGGACCACGCTCGAACTGCGCTTCCACCTCGCCGTCGAGGCGCGTGTGCTTCTGCTCGCCAAGCGTGGCGCGACCGTCGTGGCACGCAGCCCGGCCCGCACGTTCGCCGGCGGCAATCGCCGACTGATGCTGAGGCTGCAACGACGCAGCTGGCCGACGAAGCTGGATCTGCAGACGCGCGCGCTCGCGCCGCTGCCGCTGCAGTCCGGGCCGGCATCGGGCTACGAACCGATCACCGCGCTGCTGCGACCCTCGTTCACCGATCCTCTCGCAGCGGGGCTGTCACGATGACCGCGCGCGCCGGCGGGAGGTTGGCGATCGTGTGCGTCGTCGTGTCGTTGGCCGCCGCGGCCGTCTCCCTCGCCGGCTCCGATTCACACGCCGCCGCGCAGACGGACCCCGGCGAACCGACGGCGCAGACCGACGACTCGGTTCCAGCGTCAAGGGTCACGATGATCGGCTCCTCGCCACAGGAGCAGCCCGACGAGACGTGGGGCGTCGGCAGCAGCGAAGAAGGAGCGGCGCAGCTGGTTCGCTATGTCGATGGCGACGGTTGGACGCTCGGTCCACCGCTGCTCGATCACGCCGGCGCCCCCCTGGCGGGTTTCAAGCTCGACCAGCCCGGACCCTATGCGCCGAGTCCGCTCGCGGGCCAGATGACCCCGGCCGGCGCGGGCGTGCTCGTCGGGACCGTCAGCGAAGGCACGGGCTCCTCGACCTCGTCCCGGCAGGTGGTGCTCGTGCGCGACCCCGGCGGCTCGTTCGAGGAAGCGCCGTCGCCCGGCGAAGGGCCCCGCGCGCTCCCTGCCGGAGCGCTGCTGTTCGCAAGAGCCAACCGTGCGCCGCTGGTCGCTGCGCTCGAAGAAGCCGGGGGCCACGCGGGCGCGCTGCTGGTCCCCGTGACCACGAGGGGCGAACCCGAAGACACCGTGTTGCACTGGAACGGGAGCGAATGGACGAGCGAGACGATCGAAGTGCCACCGTCGAGCGGCGGCGAATTCCACGTCGTCGGCATCGGCGCCAGCGCGCCGGCCGACGCGTGGCTGCTCGGAGAACTCTCCTCGGGCTCGTTCGCGCTGTTCCGGCGCCATATCGACAGCTCGGGCGAAGCGAGCTGGCGGCCCGTCGCGCCTGCGCCTGGCGCTCAGCCCGGCGAACCGCTGGCGGTCCCGCTGGAAGGCGCCGGCACGGCCGCGTTCACCGTCCCGAACGCGCCGAGCGTCCTCACGCAGTTGCTGACGGTCACCGACGAAGGGGTGTGGATCGACGGGGAACGCGCCGATACTCACCAGTCGGTCACGATGTTCCTGCGCCCGCAGGGCGAAACGGGGGCGAAGGAAATCGCCAGCTGGTGCCCGCCGCGCGCGAACGCCCCCGCCTGCGAGCACCAACTGCCCGAAGAGCTCCCGGTCGACGCGATGCGCAGCATCGCCTGGGCAGATCCGTCCGCTCCGTTCGGCCAGCGCGTGATAACCGGGTTCGCCGACGGTGTCAGCCTGCGCCTGGACGGGACTCAGTTCTCGCGTGTGCTGGCGCTTGGCGGATCGGTCGCGCCCAACGACGTGGGCGGCACCTACGGCGCGGCCTTCTCGAGCCCGCGCGAGGGATGGCTCGGCCAGGCAGGTCTGCCGGTGCACCTCACGCTCGACCCCGCTGCCTCCCGCCTTGCGCCGTGGCCCGTGTCGTTCCGCCACACGCTGCTGTCCATCGCGCCGCAGCCGGACGCTCCGATCGGAGCGCTGACCAGCGAAGCGCTCGCCGTCGGCGACCGGGGCGAGGTGGCCCGCTACGAGCCCGGCAAGGGGTGGATGCCGGAAAGCCTGCTGGAACCGTCCGGACGCCCGGTCAGCCCGGCGCCCGTGCTGCGGTCGGTGGCATGGCCGGAACCGGGGCGCGCGTACGCCGTGGGCGACGAAGGGCAGATGTGGCTGTGGCGCAGCGAAACGGGCCTGTGGGAACGCGATCCCGCGACGCCCGTCGACTTCAGCGGCAACCTGATGGGAGTCGCGTTCGACCCGAACGATCCCGAACGCGGCTACGCCGTCGGCCAGGACGGCGTGCTGCTCGGCTACGGCAAGGAATGGACGCAGGAAGCCGTCCCTGCACAGGCCGCCGACGCGAGCTTCACGTCGATCGCGTTCGCGGGGTCCGAGGCGATCGTTGCCTACCGCGAGCTCCCCGACCCGTCGCGGAACCGCTACACGGGCGGCCTGCTCGTCAACGACGGCTCCGGCTGGCATGTCGACGAAGGCGCCGCCGCGGTCGTCGGAGCGGACGTGCCCGAGGTGGTCGCCGGTCTGCCCGACGGTGGAGCGGCGTTCGCCGCCAACGGGCCGGAACCGGCCCGCGTGTTCGAGCGCAACGGGCCCGGGGTTGCATGGCAGCCGACGCCCACGCCGCTGCCGGGTGGGCGCGAGCCCGGCTCGCTGGCGCTGTTTCGCGAAGAAGGCGAACTGCGTGCGATCGTCGCCGGCAGCGCGCTGAACACGTTCGGCGTGGAAAGCGTCACGCCGTCGCCGCCGGGCTTTCCCCCGCCGCTGATCAAGCCCTACCCGCTGGAAGCCAACCCGGAAAGCGGTGTGCTGCGGCAGACCGCGACGGGGTGGAACGACGAGGAGCACGACCTCAACAACGCGCGCGAACCGGCCGGGCACTACTCGTTCTACGACACGGTCTTCCAGCCGGACCCGATCGCGGCGGTGCTCATCGACCCGAGCGGCACGCAAGGGTGGGCGGTGGGAGGCTTCGTCGAATCTGCGGGCGAACACGGTGGCGTGCTCGACACCGCCGACATCGATCGCTATCCGGCCGACGGCACCACGCCGCTCGGCGCGAACGAAACGCCGGTGGCGAGCGGCGGTGGCGCGACGTTCGCGATCGGCGGTGGCGCTCAATGCGCGGCCCCCTGCGCGGACCGTGCAGCCGCTGGCATCGGCCCGGACGTGTGGCTGTCGGCGGCGCTCGCGCGCGCGGGCACGATCGCCGGCGTACGCGCCTTCCTCTACACCGGACCGCGGGTCACGAGCGGCGAAACCGACGGTCCGCCGACAGCCACGATCCCATACGGCCGGGAGTACGCTCGCTACGCGCAGCTGCTCGGCGCGAGCCCGCTGCCGACGTTCGCGGCCGCTTCGCAGACAGATCTTGCGGGTGGCGAAGGCGAGTCGCTGTTCGAGCAGGCGTTCTCCGGCTTTCCCGAGCCGTTTGGCACCGGTCCCCCGCGCGAAGGAATCGCCTCGGCCGGCGGTGCGGAGGCCGAATGCGGAGGGAGCCCCGGCTGTCAGTCCTACTACGCCTTCGACTCGAGCGGACCGGGCGGTTCGGTACGCGTGATCGTGCTCGACGACAGCGCTCGCGTCGGTGCCGTCCAGCAGGCGTGGCTGTCGCACCAGCTGCTTGCCGCTCAGCAGAGCTCACAGCCGGCGATCGTCGTCGGCAACGCGGACGTCAGCGTCGAACTGGCGGGCGGCGATCCCGACGCGACGGAACTGGCACGGATCCTGCTGGGCGCATGCGCTGAAAACTCTCCCACCTGCTCCAACTCCGGCGCTCGCGCATCGGCCTATTTCTTCGACGCGCCCGAAGAAAACGTCTCGCGGCCGCTGCGCATCGCCAACGCGTCGATCCCGACGTTCGGCTCGGGCACGCTCGGCTACGTCAGCTTCCTCAGGGAGAGCGCCGGGGACTTCCTCGGCGCCAGCGGCTTCCTGCTGGCAAGCGTGGATGCGTCGCCGAGCGCTCGCGAAGCCGGCAACGTCGCGCCGGTGACGGTCCGCCTGATCCCGAGCATCGGCGAACTCGGTCTCGAAGCCAAGGAAGGCACGCTGTTGCGCCGCAGCGCGGTGGCGCGGTTCGCCGGGCTCGCACGCCGCCCGCGTGCGGGCAACCGTGCGGCCAACCAGCAGTCACAGCCGGAAACCGACCCATACATACCGATTCCCTCCAACTGCATTGGCGCGGCTTGCGCGAGCGGCCTGTTGCCGGCATACGAATTCAGCTCCTCGCGGCCCGACATCGGAGACTTCGTCGAACCAGATCTCACCTCATCCAACCCGCGCGCCGTAGCACTGGGTGCGAACGGCAAACCTGTGCACGATTCTCAGTCGGGCCTGTTCTGCGCGTACAACTCGGGCACGACGATCGTCACGATCACGGCCGGAGGTCTGTCATCCTCACTGCCGGTGACGGTTCAGGCTGGCAGCGTGCGCCAGCCGTGCGGCACCGTGCCGCTCGCTGAAGTCCGCGCGCGCGCCTCGGCGCCCGCGCCCGCACCCGCGCCTGCGCCGGCACCCGCGCCAACTCCCGCTGGGCCGGTCGTCCTCAGCGCCACGGCGCTGGTACCGCCGCCGCCGAGCCCTGCCGCGCCGCCGGGCGCGCCGCGTGCGAACCTCTTCGTGGCACCGGCGGCGGCGCTGTCCTCGCTGCGGGTGTTCGTGCCGCCGCCCCTGCCGACGCCGGCGAGGCCCGCACCGCCGAGCGGCACCTCGGCGGTCACCTCGCCGGTCGAGATGGCCGAACGCGAAGAGGATCCCGAGCAGGCCACCGAGAGTGTCAGCAACCAGGCGGTCGCATATCGCGCGAGTGACTACGCGCTCGAGCCGGCGTACGTGCTGGGAGTCGTGGTGCTCGCGGCGCTGGCCGGGGTATCGCTCGTGCGGCGCCCGCGGGGGCGTCGGCGCGGGGCGCAGCTCGCGCCGGCGACGGTGAGCGCCACACACGCACAGCGACGCATGGCGCCGGGGCGGCGGAACTGGTGAAAACGAGAACAGGACGAATAGCTGTGAAGCATTGTAATGAACCAGTGAAGAAAGTTGCATGTGCATGGATTCGGAGGCTTCAATGATCACCATCAACCCGTCGAAACGGACCATTCAAATGTCACTGTCGCCAGCACCCCGTCGATCGTTGTTGCTCGCCCTCTTCGCGCTCACGCTCATCTGTGCGAGCGGCCTCTGCGCCGCCGCCTTCGGATCCTATGGCGATCTCGAAAGATCCTTTGGTGCCAAAGGCAAGAAAAACGGGCAATTCAACCCAAGTCATGGTGTGCATGCGCTTGGCGTCGATCCAACCGACAACAGCGTCTATGTCGGCGACGAACCGGTCGAAGGGGAAGAAAGCAGCGCCGAATATCGCATTCAGAAGTTCGACGCCAGCGGCAAATTCCTCGCGTCGGCTTCGTTCAAGATCAAACCCGAAGGACCCGAAGGTGGGTACCCGGTCGGCTTGGAGGGGATCGCGGTTGACCCGACGGCGCCGGGCGGGGGGCGGGTTTATGCACTGGTCGTCTACGAACGCGAGGAAGAAGCGGGGCCCAAACGGCTCAAAGAAATAGAAAACGGCAAAGCGGTTCCGAGGATCGATGGCGAAGAACCGGCGGCCGGCATCCTGTATGCGTTCTCGACAGTGCCCTCCGGAGAAAAACTGGTCCCGGCGAAGAACGCGAAAGGCGAAGCCTTCCCGGAAGGCGTGTTCGCCGACAAAGTGACGCTCAACGCGCAGTCCGAAGCCGTTCACGACCCCGCGCAAGCGGCACTGCTCGAACCGGCCGGAATCGCCGTCGATCCCACAGACCACGATGTGATCATCCTTGGCCAGGAAGACCAGGGCGACGGACAGCGGCTGACGGCGGCCCAGCGAGTCGAACCGGAAGGAACGCCGGGGCCGCGCTGGGTCGACGTCCACGGGTGCTTCGAAGGCGAAGCCAGCTCACCGCTGTGCTTTTCCGAAGGCGAAGAAGAAGAGGTGCAGCCCGGTGACCCCATATCGCCTGTGGTCACGCAGACCGGACACGTGCTCGTCGACGTTCTCGGCGATGAAATCTGGGAAGTCCCGAGCGATTTCTCCGCGCAGGCGGTGCCCAAGCCGGTATTGCGCTTCCAGAGCAACCTGCAGGACCTGCTGTCCTTCCCGGGCGGGCTGGAACCGACCGAGGGCGGCTCGCTGTCGTTCGTCCACGAAACCTCCGAAGCCGCCGGCGAAGGCAGGCTGTATCAGATGGGCGAACTCGAGCCGGGCTCGATCCTCGATCCACGCTTCCCGGCCGTGTTGTCGTTCAAAGTCGCCGAAGCCGGCGGCGCGCTGAACATCGGTGAGATCGGGTTCACGGGCGGACAGAACAAAAAGCAGCACCCGAGCTGTGCCATAAGCGCCTTCAGCCAACCGTTCGTCGCCGGCGGCACGGGTCAGCTCGTGTACGTGTTCGACGCGGACGTTCCGCCCGGGAACTCGCAGGAAACGGCGAAACCGCATGTGGCCGTGTTCGGCCCCGGCGGATCCGGATGCCTGGAAGCGACCGTTGAAGCTCCGGTGGCCAGCGCCAAAGGCACGGTGGTCGGTACGGCCGGCAATCCCGCGAACGTCAATCAGGCGATCACGCTGTCGTCGAAGCTGACGCTCGGCAACGCGTTGAGCGTCGCCTGGAGCTTTGGCGACGGCACGACCGCGGAAGAAGCCGCCTATCAGTTCCAGACGACGGCGGTGGAACACGCGTTCAAAGCGCCCGGTGCCTACACGGTCACCGAGACGGTGCACACCGACAACCTGGCGAATCCCACGCTGACCGCGCAGACGACCGTCATGGTCGCTGCCAAGACGCCCATCGCCCAATTCACGAGCTCGGCCAGCCCAACCGCCGGTGTGCCGGTGAAGTTCACCAGCACGTCGACGGATCCAAACAAAAGCCCGTTGGTCAAATACGTGTGGAAGTTCGGCGACGGACAGGAAGCGACGACGGAATCCGGCTCTGTCGAACACACCTACGCCAGTGCTGGTCCATACGTCGTGTCGCTCCAGGTTACGGATGCGCTCGAGCTCAGTGGCAGCACGAGCCGAGAACTGACGGTGAGCGCCAAGCAGTCAAACGAAAAGCCCGGGGAAGAACCGACGACCAGTGCACCGTCGCAGCAGCAGGGACCTCCGCCGGGCAGCGGCGTGCTTCCCTTCACCGAACACAGCCCGCAGGCCAGCGTCGCGGGCGCGTCGCTGAAGGTCACATTCGCGGGCGCGGTGAACATCAAGATCAGCTGTGCGGCGGGTGTAGCGAGCTGCTCGGGCACGATCACGCTCAAGACGCTTGGACCCGTGGCCGCGGCCGGGAAGAAGTCGGTCCTCACGCTTGCGTCGGGGTCGTTCACGATCGCGGGCGGGGCAAGCAAGACGCTCACGCTCCAGCTCTCCAAGAAGGCGCGCATGTTGCTGGCACGGTCGCACGTGCTTCGCACCAAGTCGACGATCGCGGCGCGGAACCCGAGTGGCGCATCGAGCACCACGACGGCGACCATCACGCTCACGGTGGCCACGAAGCGCCGTTGACTGCACGGCAGGCGGCCGGCCGAAGGTCGGCCGCCTGCCGTGGGGTCCGGCGATGGGGGAGGGTGGTGCGTTTCACGGTACGGGCGGCGAGCAGCCGTGCCGTACCCCCATGCGGCCGTGCCGGATGTGTGGCATGGGCTACCACCTGGTCACAGGTTTGCAACCTTATGCGCCGGCCAGCGACTATAATGTCGATCGACAAAATGAGAAATAGCTTCTCATCTCGGTGGCCTTCGCGAACGCAGGTGCCCATCGCAAATGGAAGCTTCAATCAGGAGGTAGGTTGAAATGACGCTTCTCTCAGCGCGACGATTGCTGGGCACGCTTGGCTTGGCGGCTTCCGTGGTCGCTGCGGCGCTTGCGGCGCCCGGCTCCGCCGGCGCGTCGCTCGGCACGCAGTGCTCAGGAGTGAACATCACTGGTCAGGGAGCCAACGTTCTGAAGAATGCTCAGATAGTGTGGGACGCTGACTTCAACACGTCCACGAACAAAGCGGCCTGCGCCGGGCTCAAAGGGCAGGGAAGTCTGCAGAAACCGACGGTGTCGTACACGACTTCGAGCGCGGCCGTTGGCCTGGAATCGTGGGGCGCCAACAAACACCCGAGCGCGAGCTTCGGGCTGACGAACGCGTTCATCGGCGCGTCTGAACCGCCCAACCTGCTGCAGAAATCGGAAATCGAAGGTTTCGAGACGACTCCGACCGCCAACACGCTGCTGTCGATTCCGGTTCTCCAGACTGCCATTGCTGTGATCGTGAACCTGCCCACCAATTGCGTGGCCACGAGTGCGAAGGACAAAGGCCGCCTGGTGCTCAACAACGTGACGCTGGAGGGAATCTTCCGCGGCACCATCACGCAGTGGAGTCAGATCACGGACGGCGGCGACGCGCTCTCCGGAGCGGGGTGCAACCCGGCTTCGCCCATCATCCCGGTCGTTCGTCTCGACGGCGCAGGGACGACGCACATCTTCAAGAAGTACCTCAGCCTGATCAACCCGTCGAGCTTCACCGACGAAAAAGAAGGCAGTCAGACGTGGAACAGCACGTCCGAGGGAACGTTGAACACGGACTGGCCGAAAGCCGCCAACGTGGTCAGGCCGGCCAAAACCGGCGACACGGCGATCGACACGAAGGTCGCCGAAACGCCGGGCAGCATCAGCTACACGACGTTCGCCGAAGCCCGCGCCAACGGCTCGTTCGCGAGCAGCCCCGGCACCGGCGGTCCCGGTACGGCGCGTTTCTGGGTCCCGATCGAGAACACCGGTCTGGCGACGACGGGCAAGATCAAGTGGGCAGACCCGTCGAGCAACGGCGACGTCGGCACCGTGGCCGACGCCAACTGCAAGAACACCGAATACACGAACGGTGAAGTGCAGTTCCCGCCGTCGAGCGCCCAGAACGCGTGGGACGAAGTGACGACGAGGACGACCGAGAAGGCGTACCCGATCTGCAGCATCGTGGTGGAGCTTGCGCTGACCAACTACTCGGCGTACCCGGGGACGAGTCTGGAAGAGGCGACCACTGTCGCCAACGACCTGAGCTTCGTGGTCAACTCCAAGGGCGGCGGCGGCCAGAAGCTCGTGGAAGGCCACGACTACCTGGCGCTGCCAAAGGGCAAAGTGCTCGAAGAGGCTCAGAAAGGTGCGGCGCTGATCGGTTACTGACCGGATCGCGGACACGCTCAGGTTGGCCGCCGACGTGTGGCCGGCCTGAGCCGCCCGCGGCTGCGGGATGCGGGCGGGGCCGTTCGAGGTGGCGGCCCCGCCCGCGTCCTTGAATGTCGTGGCGGCGGCTGCACGTGCCCGCGATACACCGGTGGTCGCGCGCGCACCATGCGGCTGTCCGCGACAGCTGGGTGCAGGCGCTGCTTGCAGGCCGTCTGCGCGTCCCGCCCGCTGTGCGGCTGGAGATCCTGCTCAGCGCTCGCAGTGGTGCGGACTTTGACGTGCTCGCCGAACGGCCGACGGCGATTCGCACTGCTCCGCTCACAGCCACCACGGCACGCGCCGCGCAGGACGCCATGCGCACGCTCGCCGAGATCATGGGGTTCGAGTCTGTCTGGCTCGCGCCTTCCGGCTCGCTCCCGTAGCCCTCGATCGCAAGTGGTTGGGCGACGTCTCTCGCGATCATGGGCAGTGGCGCACGAATGGCCTATCCGCGTCTCGCGCCGATGTAAGCTGCTCGCCGGTGAGCGAGGCCGATGACCCAGCCCTTCGAGAGCGCCGCATCGCGCTCGTTCGCGAGCACATGCAGTCGGAGAACGAGCTCCGCTTCGACGTCACGCTGGGAACGTTCGATCACCCCCGCTACGAGCTGATCGCCACGGGGGAGATCTACGACGGCCCCGAGGAGGTCTCGCGCTACTACGAGGCGTCGCGCAGCGCGTTCCCCGACCAGCGCAACGAGAACGTCGTGCTGAGCTACGGCGAGGACGTCGTCGTCGCAGAGTTCGACCTGCTCGGCACCCATCTGGGGGAGCTGAAAGGCATCGCGCCGACCGGACGGAGCTTCAGGTGCCGCATGTGCGCGCTGTTCATCTTCGAGCCGGGGGGCGAGCGGATCGTGTGCGAGCGGGTCTACTTCGACCAGGCGACCATCGCGCAGCAGCTGCTCGGCGATCCGCAGGACATCGGCGGATGAGATTGCGGGGCGCCGGGACGTATCGACCCCCGCGCCGCTGAGCCGGGCGCGACGTCGCGGCTGACGCCTGACAGGTGCATACAATCGCGCGATGAGCAGGCGACCCTCGCGCCGGGCGGCACGCGTTGGCGCTGTGCTCGCGTTCGTCGCCGGTCTACTCAGCGCCCCGGCGGCGTCAGCCGCTCCACCGGCGCGCTACCTGACCGAAGACCGCGCGCTTGTAACCCACTACGCCCAGCTCGAGGAACAACTCGCGGGCGTGGCGCTGCCCGGGGGCCCGCAGTCCTACATCGAGGTCAAGCAGGCCGCGACCTTCAAGGTCGAGTCAGCCGGTCTGGCCTACACGGGCTGCTTCGTCGACCCGGAGAGCGGCGACTATGTGAGCTGCGAAATCGTGTTCGGGCTCTCGGCGCATACCGAAGGCCTGCTGGCGGCGACCGCCGCCCACGAGGTCTTTCACGTGCTCGAGTCGCAGATGACGGGGAGTCCCGCCGGCGCGTCGTGGCTGCTGCACGAAGGCGCCTGGCTCGTCGAGGGGGCCGCCGAATGGGCTGGCTCGGACGTGGCCGGTGCCGACTCGCACACGCGCAAATGGCGGCGCGAATACTTCCGCCACCCCGGACGCAGGCTGTTCGCCCGCACCTACGACGCGATCGGCTTCTACGACCACATGCAGCAGGTGGGGATCTCGCCGTGGAGCCGGTTCCGCGCCATGTTCGGCGCGAGGAGCAGCCAGGCGGCATACCAGGCGGCGTTCCCCTCCGCGGCCGACGCCGAAGCGTTCCACGAAACCGAGGCGTCGGTGTTCCTGCTCGACCACGGCGCCGGCTGGCCGTGGGACCCGCGCCCGAGCGGCGCGCCTCCCGCCGGGACGAGCCCGGCCTCGACCACCGCCGTCTCGCTGAAAGCCTCCGCTCACCCGCCCGTCGGGACCGGCGCCTACACGGACGCGCTGTTTCACCTGTCGCTGCTGCATGTGCCCGCGAGCACGCCGCTGATCGAACTCGTCGTCAAGAAGGGCACCGCGCGGCTGCGCTCGAGCTCCGGCAGCCTCGATCGTGTGATCCGCGGCGAGCTGACCGTGTGCACGCCCGGAGCGCGCACATGCGCATGCCCCGGAGAACCCCAGGGCGGGGATTCGCGTCTCACGGAAGGCACGCTCGCGCTCGCCGGCGCGAGCACCGGCGCGCAGGTGAGCTTCCGACCAGTGCACTGCGAACAGGCGCTGCCCGTGCGCACCTGCGTCGACCTGCTGCCGGGCTACTCCACCGAACTGGCGGAAACGGTGGAACGCATCACCGGCGCCGTCGGCTCGCATCCGACGGTCATCGAAACGGGCGTCGGCACCCCGTACGCCTCGTACTCGTGCCTGTATCTCGACAGCGGCGAAGTCCTCCCCGCCCTGGACGGCAGCGAAGCATTCCGCGGCTCGACCGCGCTCGTTGTCGCCGTACATGACTATCCCTCGGTGGCGATCGCGCGGCGGGCGTTCGCCACGGCGGTGCCGGGAGCGCAGGCGGTGAGCGCCGGCAGCGAAGGCAAGCTGCTCTCCAGCGAAGAACCCCGCCCGGCGGGCGAAGAAACCGTTTACGCCAGCCAGGCGGTGGTGCGGGTACGCAATCTCACCGGCGAGTTCTCGCTCGTCGGCGACGAGCAGGCCGACCGCGCGAGCGCCCTCGAACTGCTTCAGATCGTGGCGGCGGAGCTGTAGGGCCTCGCTCGTTGGTCGAGTGTGCTGACGCGTCGTCCAGTTGCGACCGCGCCCCGCGGCCGTTGTGTCTAGGGCTTGATCTCGATCCTTGATTCGGACTTGCTCACGCTCGCGGCTAGCTCTTCAACGGGTCCAACTTCGACTTTGCTCGTGAACGGGTTGAAGAACGTCGTCAGGAGATCTTGTTCGCCGTCCGCTTCTGAGTAGTTGACCCTGCCTCTTTTCGACATCACGCCGACGTTTCCGCTGGCCACCCCGCTCACTGAGCCGAACGTACTGAACGGGATGCCAGCGCACTCGAATTCGACCTGACTCGACGAGGGTCCTTCACTGCCCACAAGCTGGCTCCAGACTTCGCCGCTGGCCGGTTCCTTGCCACTGAGACCCCGCTCGCCGGACTCGATCAAGTTGACGTGAAGTTCGTTGGTTAGGACTTCGCCTGCCGTCGGGCCGCTCTGGCAGGTTTCGCTGGTCACGCTGAGTTTGCAGTGAGACATCACGACTCGTTCCTCGGCGGTGTTTATGCTCTCGATCATACCCTGAGCGGTCCATGAGCTGCAGACCACGCTACCTCCACTGCCTTTCAGGGTGACTGTCCTAGCCTTTGCCGTGTAGCCCCACTTCGTTCCAATGGGTCCCGGGTATGGAATCCATTCATACTTGCCTTCAGCGCCTCCACTTTCGGTCTGGCAGTTATTCTCGGCGTACCGACCTGTGTATTTGCCCTCGACCTTCGGCGCCTTGGCACAGACGCCATATTCTCCCGCGAGCGCGGACGACGAGGCAGTCGCCGAATGCAGTGCGCAGGTGGCCAGCATGTAGACCCCAATGAGAGCGGTGTGCTTCATGGTCATAGTGCCCTCCGCATGGGCGGCCTATTCTAGAGCACGGGATTAGGTAGCTGCTCCACCGCCTGCACATGCGAGACGATCCGCCCACCCACGAGTGCGTGGACGGCGAACCCGACCGGCTGCTCGCTCGCGGCGAACTGCAGGTCATCGCGCGAACGCAGGTCCAGCCGCATCGTCGTGTTCGTGCTCGGGCAGATCAGCAGCGGCCGCCCGGCGAACGCCGTCGTCATCGTCGTGTGCACGTGCCCGCAGGTGACCGCCTGCACCTGCGGGTGGCCGCCCAGCAGCGCCTCGAGCGCGACCCGATCCTCTGCGGCCAACGCGATCGCGTCCATCACGCGCACGCCCGTGAGCACCGGCGGATGGTGCAGGGCGAGCAGCGTGGGCGTCTCGGGCCGTTGGCCGAGCGCCACATCCAGCCAGCGCAGCTGCTCGCCGCCGAGCGCGCCGCCGTCGTCGCCCGGGCTGGTGCTGTCACAGCCCACCAGACGCAGCGGTCCGCACTCGGCGTCTATGTTCACCGGCGCACCAGCGGGTGCCGGGCCCGGTCCGAACCGGGCGCGCAGCAGATCGCGATCGTCGTGGTTGCCAGGGATCGCGTGCACGGGCACGCCGAGCGGTGCGAGCAGCTCGCGCACCTGCTCGTAGGCAGCGCTCGAGGGCGTGTCGGCGAGATCGCCGCTCAGGAGCACGGCGCGCGGCGGCACCGGCAGCGCGGCCACGTGGCGCACGGCGTGCTCCAGGCGCGCGGCCGGGCCGCGTCCGTCCTCGCCCTCGCACAGGTGCAGGTCGCTGAGCTGGACGAGCGTCGCCGGTGGGCTGTCGTCGGCGGTGGCGGGTTCGGGTGTGCTCATGCCGGATCTGGGGTGGCCGCCATCGCTCGTCAGAGCCGGCGCTCGGTGGCCTCGTCGGCGACGCCGTCGAAGTATCCATCCAGCACCTGCCTGAAGAGCGGCTCGTCCGGTGCTGCGCGGGCGAACAGCGTCATCGAGGAGCGCAGCTTCATCGCGTCGACTGTGCCCAGCACATCGCCGGCGCTCGCCCCGTCGAGCTCCGCCAGCGCGCGCGTGCTCTCGCGCAGGCGCGGGCCGAGAACAGGATGGGCGAGATACGCGCGTGCCTCCTCGAGCGAGGCGATCGCGTAGGCGATCGCCGTCGGGCTGCGGCCGAGACCGGCGATCTGCGGGAACACGAACCACATCCAGTGGCTCGTCTTGCGGCCCGCGCGCAGCTCCGACAGCGCGCGCTCGTACGTGTCCGCCTCGTCCTGCGCGTCGACGAAGCGCTGCAGCCGGTGGGGGTCCTCTGTCATCGGATCGGTCTCATGTTGGAGCGTCGTCCAGCTCGGTGTCCGTAATTCTCCGCCACACGGATCGGTGCTCGCCCCGATGGCAGGCGCGGTCCGGCGGCGCATGCTCTGCGAGATGACGGTGAACCCTCCCCGACACGTCGCACCCCGTGCCGCTGCAGGCGGGACCGGGCTATGAACGAGCCGGCTCGTGTGCCGCGCGTGCTCGTCGCGCACGCCTCCAAGCGCGGCGCGACCGCGGAGATCGCGCAGGCGATCGCCGAGGAGCTGGCGCGAGCGGGCGTGGACGTCGACTGCAGGGCGGCCGGCGAGGTGGGGGGCATCGACTCCTACGACGCGGTGGTGCTCGGCAGCGCCGTCTACATGAAGCGCTGGCGCGGCGATGCCAAGCACTTTCTGCGCCGATACGCCGACGAGCTGGCCACGCGGCCGTTCTGGGTGTTCAGCTCCGGGCCCGTCGGCGACCCCGGCGATGCGCCGGACCCCTCGTGGCTCGAGCCGCCGCGGATCCTCGAGCGCGCGCAGGAGCTCGGCGCTCGCGATCACGTCGTCTTCGGCGGCCGCGTTCCCGCCGAGCCGCGCGGCCCGATCGAGCGCGCGATGGTCAAGAACACCCCTGAGCAGTACCGCGATCGACGCGACTGGGAGGAGATCCGCGCGTGGGCTCGGCGCGTCGCGAGCGAGTTGCGCGCGCCCGCGCTCAGCGCATAGTCGCACCGGCCAGTCCCACAAAATATGGACGATCGGACGTTCATAATGTAGGATGTTTGCCGTGCGGCGAGCCGGCAAGCCAAACCTCCCAAGAGCCAGGGGCCGGCGATGACCGGCCGGAGCCCGCAGCCGCTCGCCGAGGATCCGCCCGCGCGGGCGCCCACCGACGGCCGCCGCGCCAGGGGCGTGCGCAGCCGCGCGGCGGTGCTCGAGCGCTCCGTGCAGATGGCCTCGCGCGAGGGGCTCGAAGGGCTGACGGTCGGCGCGCTCGCCGCGGACCTCGGTGTGCGAAAGAGCAGCGTGTTCGCGCTGTTCGGGTCCAAGGAGGAGCTGCAGCTGGCCACGCTCGCTGCGGCGCGCGCGATCCTCATCGATCAGGTGATCGCGCCCACGACGTCGAGCGAGGAGGGCCTGCCGCGGCTGCAGGCGATCGGCGAGGCGTGGTGCGACTACCTCGCTTCGGACGTGTTCGAGGGCGGCTGCTTCCTGAGCGCCGCCTCGGCGGAGATGGACGGCCGCCCGGGCCCCGTTCGCGACGCGGTCGCGGCGGTCATGCGCGAATGGCTCGCCGTGCTGAGCGCCAACGTACGGGCTGCGGTCGCCGCCGGGGACCTGCGTGGCGGCCTCGACCCCGCGGCGATGGCGTTCCGGCTGAACGCGCTCGGCATGGCCGCCAACTGGCAGCGGCAGCTGCTCGAGGACTCGGCGGGCGTCGGGCACGCGCGCGCCGCCTGGCGGGCGGAGCTCGACGGGCATCGACCTGCCAGCCGCCGGACACGGAGGTGATCGCGGATGGCTGAAGCGAACGTCGACGAAGACGACCCGCTCGAGGACTTCGACCATCGCGAGATCGCGCTCGACGGCGTCGCCAAGGTCGTGCACGTCGCCGGCGCCGGGCCGGCGGTGATCGTGATGACGGAGATGCCTGGCATCAGCCCGCACGTCGCCCGCTTCGCACGCTGGGTCAGGGACGCGGGGTTCACCGTCTACATGCCGTCGCTGTTCGGTCGCGACGGCGCGGTCCCCGGCGTGGAGGAGGGCGCGGCCGTCTTCCGGCGGGCGTGCGTCAGCGCCGAGTTCCGCGCATTCGCAGCCAACGAGTCGAGCCCCGTCACCGTCTGGCTGCGCTCGCTGGCGAGGCTTGCGCACGGGGAGTGCGCAGGCCCGGGCGTGGGCGCGATCGGCATGTGCTTCACCGGCAACTTCGCGCTCACGATGATGCTCGAGCCCGCGATGCTCGCACCGGTTCTCTCGCAGCCGTCGCTGCCGCTGGACGACCCAGCAGGGCTCGAGATCGCACCCGATGAGCTGGCCGCGGTGCGCGGGCGCCTGGAGCGCGAGGACCTGACCGTCATGGCCTACCGCTTTGCGGGCGACCGCTTCTGCAGGGCGCAGCGGTTCGCCGCGTACTCGCAGGCGCTCGGCGAGCGCTTCATCCCGAGGGTGCTCCCCGACAACGCCGCCAATCCCGAGACGCCGCCGTTCTTCGAGCAGGTGGTCGCGAGCCCGCACAGCGTTGTTACAGCACACCTGATCGACGAGGCCGGCCAGCCGACGCTCGCCGCTCGCGACGAGATCCTTGCGTTCTTCACCCGGCGGCTCGTCCTCGCTTGAGGCAGCCGAATGCGACCCAGCCAAACGGTTCCCCGTCGCGGGCGAGTCGGCCACCGGGCGTCCAGTCGGTGGTTTTCCCCTACTCAAGCCGTTCTCTGCGCGGGCCGACAAGTTAGTGTGGGGGCCACCGACAGCGAAACGAGAGCGAGGCCTGCACGCCCTGCCGGCGTGCCGCTGGCGGCCGTCGAACCGGCTGTTGCGCGGGTCGCGCGCCAGCCGATCCTCGACCGCAACGCGGGCCTGATCGGCTACGAGCTCCTCTTCCGCGCGCCCTTCGCCCAGGCCGCCGGCGTGCTCGACGACCGCGAGGCGACCGCCGCGGTGATCGTCGACGGCCTGCTCGACGTCGGTCTGCTCGACCTCGTCGGGGAGCAGCCGGCCTATCTGAACGTCTCGCGGGACTTCCTGCTCAGCGTCCGTCCGCTGCCGCTGCCTGCCCAGCACGTCGTGCTGGAGCTGCTCGAGGACCAGCTCGTCGACGACGAGCTGCTGGAGGTGCTCGAGGAGCTCGTCCAGCAGCGCTTCACGATCGCGCTGGATGACTTCCGCTTCACCGCCGAGACCGAACAGCTGCTGAAGTTCGCGAGCGTCGTCAAGGTCGACGTGCTCGAGCACACCGGGGACGCGCTCGGCGACATCCTCGCGCGCCTGCGCGAGCACCGCCCATCGCTGCTGGTGCTCGCGGAGAAGGTCGAGACGCGCGAGGAGTTCGAGCGTTGCCGCGAGCTCGGGTTCGACGCCTTCCAGGGCTACTTCTTCGCGAGCCCGGCGCGGGTGCGCCAGCAGCGCCTGCCCTCTCAGGGCATCGCCGCGCTGCGCGGGATGGCCGACCTGAGCGCGACCGAGGATTTCGACGAGCTGCATCGCATCATCACACGCGATGCCGGCCTGAGCATGCGCCTGCTGCGCTACGCGAACTCGGCGTACGTCGCGGTTCCCCGTCGCGTCGGCTCCGTCCAGGAGGCGCTCGCGTGGCTGGGCGCGAAGACCGTGCGGCGCTTCGCGCTGATGGTCGCGCTCGCCGGCGCCAGGGACGTTCCCGACGTGCTGCTGGTGACGGCGCTCGTGCGAGCTCACATGTGCCAGATGCTCTCCGGCGCCGGCGAGGACGACGTCGGGGACTCCTATTTCACCGTCGGCCTGTTCTCCGTCGCCGACGCGCTCGCCAACGCGCCGATGCCGGACGTAATCGGTCAGCTCCCATTCCGCGAGGACGTCGCCGCCGCGCTGCTGCGTGGCGCCGGCGAGCTCGGCGAGATGCTCACCGAAGTCATGGCATACGAGCGCGGCGACTTCGACGCCGCCGGCGGGCTGATTCGTCGCCAGCCGAACATCGAACAGGTCTATCGCGAGGCCGCGGTATGGGCCGACCTCAGCATCAGGGGGTTGATATGAGGTGGAGCGCCCGTCGAGGGGCGCTCCACCTTCAGTCTCCTGGACCGGGCCCCCGCGCGGGCGCCCGCGGGATGCTCAGCCGGCGAACGGGTAGTAAGCGATGACTTTGAACGTCTTGGCGCTGGCTGCCACCGTGTATTCGATGGCGCTGGCGGCCTGGCCGTCGTAGTCGGAGTCCCAGCCGCTGGAGCCGGGGAACCAGCCTCCCAGCGCGACGGTTTCCCCGGGCGCAAGGCCGATCAGTGGTTTTCCGGTGGTGCTCTTGCACCGCTCGACGTCGCGGCCGCCTTCGGCCGGCACGATGCCCGGCGCGGTTCCCGGGTATTCGTTCTTTTCGCTCGTCTGGTGCTTGATCTTGCACTTGACCGCGCCGTAATAGCCTTCGGCGTCGTATTCCGTTTCAAACACGACGGTCGTGTTCGCGGCGAACCGCGACAGCGGGTCTCCCTGGTTCGAGAGGGCCGACTTTGTCGAACTGGCAGACGACGGGCTTGCGCTCGCGGTCCCGGCTGTGGTCGCAAGCATGGCGATCGCCGCAATCAGCGCTGCGGCCAGCCGCGAGCCATTCGTAGGAGTCCTTCCCATCATGTCACTCTCCATTCGTGCTGTAGGCGCCGGGACTCCCGCCCTCCGTCGTCGTTTCACACTGCAGGGAGCCCCAGATTGACTGTGCGGCGGCAACCTACCACACGTATCTCACCAAATTCCTCTGATAGGTATATGTCTTTCCTGGTTACACATAGTGGTCAACGATGGACATGTACCGATAGTGTGCAGGGCACGCGATGGTTGGGCATGATATAAAGCCCGCATATCCCAACCAACTGAATACTTCTATCGGAGTCGTAGGTCCGCAGAGCCCGTGATGGCTTCCTGGGGGGTTCCTCGCAACGGTGGTGAGCGGGCCGGTGGAGTGGCCGGAGGAGAGGCTTATGTTCAGCCAAGGGCAGTTGCGGTACTTCATCACGGTCGCCGAGGAGGGGCAGATCACGCGCGCGGCGAGGAAGCTGCACATAGCCCAGCCCGCTCTCTCGCAGGCCCTCGCCCAGCTGGAGTCGGAGCTCGACATCGAGCTGTTCGTGCGCCATCCTCGGGGCGTCACGTTGACGGCGGCCGGCCAGGCGTTCCTGGTCAAGGCGCGTGCGGCGCTCGCCGCTGAGGAGCAGACGGCACAGATGGCGCTGGCGCTGCGGCGCGCCGCCAGTGCGACGATCATGGTCGGCTTCGTCGGCCCCCCGCCGGCGATCACCACGCCGGGGCTGTTCGCGGCGCTCACCGCCGGCGAGCCCGAGGCCCAGGTCTCCTTCCAGGACATGCCGTTTCCCCGCGGCGCGACCTGGAGCTGGCTCGCGGAGGTCGATGTCGCCCTGTGTCACCTGCCGGCGATCGAACGCGGGGTGAGCGTGCAGCCGGTGCGGGTTGAACCGCGGGCGGTCGTGGTTCATCGCGACCACGCGCTCGCGCGGTGTGCCGGGGTCGAGCTCGCGGACGTGCTGGAAGAGACGTTCGTCGGATATCACCCAGACGTGCAGCCGGCATGGGCAGGCTTTCACAGCCTCGACGACCACCGCGGTCGACCGCCCGCGAAGCTGACCGACGACCAGGCCCTTACCGCACTGCAGATGCTCGGGATCCTGTCCTCGCCGCGGGCGATCACGACGCTGCCGTACGCCGATGCGAAGGTGGTGGCACAGGTCCTGCCCGATGTCGTGGCGCTGCCGCTGCGCGACGCGGCTCCGGCGGCCATATCGCTCGTCTGGCGCACCGACAGCGGCAATCACCTCGTCGAGGAGCTCGTCGAGGCCGCCCAGCGCGACGTCTCGAGCGGCGATGAACTTTAAGCGCCATCACCTGCTCTACTTCGTGACCGTCGCCGATGAGGGCCAGATCACGCGTGCGGCGAGGAGGCTGAATCTCGCGCAGCCGGCGCTCTCGCAGGCGATGGCTCAGCTCGAGTCCGACCTGGGCTTCAAGCTGCTCGATCGCCATGCCCGCGGCGTCACGCTCACACCTGCCGGGGAGGCCTTCCTGGTCAACGCGCGAGCGGCCGTGGCCGCCTGGTCTGACGCCGCCGAGACGGCGCGCTCGATGGCGCGCGTTCGCCACGGGACGATCGAGTTCGGCTTCGTCGGGATGCCGCCCGGGCTCGACAGCCCGGTGCTGCTCGAGATGTTTGCTCGCGCGTATCCCGAGATCGACGTCTGCTACCGCGAGCTTCCGTTCCCATCGGCCACGACCAGCTCCTGGCTCGCCGGTGTCGATCTGGCAGTCTGCCACCGTCCGCCGGCCGACCCGCGCGTGTGGGTGCATGAGCTGCGCTCCGAACCGCGCGCCGTGCTCGCGCACAGGCGTCATCCGCTCGCGCAGTCCCCGGAACTGTTCGTCGCCGAGGTGCTCCAGGAGACGTTCATCGGCTTTCATCCGTCGATCGAGCCGTCGTGGGCGGGCTTCTGGAGCCTGGACGACCATCGCGGCGGGCCGCCGCAGCGGCTGACCCGCGACCGTGCGCTCAATCCGCACGAGGTCATCGCCTCGCTCGCCGTGCGACGCGCCATCACCACCGTGCCGGCGTCCGTCGCGAAACTCATCCCCGATCTGCTCCAGGGCGTGGTCGCGATCCCGCTGCGCGACGCGCACCCCGCGACGATCGCGCTGGTCGGACATGAGGATCGCGCCAACCCGCTCGTGGACACGCTGCTCGGCTTCGCACGCGGGAGCGACGACGCCGGCCCGGCCCCGGGGGATGACCTCACGGGCGGCTCCTGAGCGGGCAGGCGCGCGCTCGCGGCTGACCCGCGGCTGTGGGACCGCGCCGCTGCTGTAGGACGCTCCCAACGGGGTGTCAGAACGGGGTGTCAGGGACGGTTGATCTGCACCCACCGCCGCTCGCCGCGAGACGAGGAGCGCGGTTGCGCCGGGCAGGCGAAGGCGGGGGGGCAGAGCGGGGCGGCGTCTCCGCGTCGCGCGTTCCAGTCGCGACGGCGCGCGCTCGACGTTTGCGCTCCGTCGCTCGCCGGCGCCGCCTCGCGGGCTCGAGCCTCGCGGGCCTGGACGTCGTCGGCGCGTGCCGAGGTGCGACATGCCGCAAGGAAAAACGCGACGACGATCACCCAGGCAAGGGGTATGAGGACAGCGGGCACGCTGCGGGGAAGCTTCGGTCAACCGTCGGCAAAAGTCCAATACGAGTTGCCCCGGCGGATATCAAGGACTCGTATGTTTCTCATTTACGCGCTGTCTGTTTCATCGATCGAACGGTCGTGCGCCGCGGACGTGGGCAGTGCGGGCGGCGCGGTGCGGTAGCTCGGTGGCGTGGCTGACAGCCCGATCGGGTTGCGCGTAAGCCGGGTGGCACGCCCGTCGGGGCCCGGCACCGCGACGATCGGATCCAGGCCGAGCTCCTCGGCGAGCGCGAACGCGCCTGCGATGTCGTTGACCTGGCCGGCGGGCACGCGCACGGCCGACAGCGCGCGGACCCAGTGCGCGGCCGGCCGCGCGCGCAGACGGCTCTCCAGGCACTCTCGCAGCTGCTCGCGGGCCCTCACCCGGGCGGCGTTCGTGGCAAAGCGCTCCTCCTCGGCAAGCTCCGGGCAGCCGAGGACCTGCGTGAGCGCGCGGAACTGCCTGTCGGTGCCCACGGCTAGGACGAGCTCGCCCTCGGCGGTCTTCAGCAGGTCATATGGCGCGACGCTCGGGTGCGCGTTGCCGATGCGCTGGGCGACCTCGCCCGCCACGGTGAAAGCAGAGCCCTGGTTGACGAGCGCGGCGAGCAGGCACGAGAGCAGGTTGACCTCGACGCGCTGGCCCTCGCCCGTACGCTCGCGATGGGCGAGCGCCGCCAGGATTCCCACCCCGGCGAACAACCCGCAGATCACGTCGACGAGTGCCACGCCGACCTTCTGCGGCTCGCCGCCGGGCTCGCCGGTGATGCTCATCAGGCCACCGAGGGCCTGCACCAGGAGGTCGTAGCCGGGCAGCGCCGCCGCGCTCGCGCTCGCCGCGCCGAAGCCGGTGATCGAGCAGTACACGAGCGCCGGCCGCTCACGATGCAGATCCGCGTAGCCGAGACCGAGATCGTCCATCAGGCCGGGGCGGAAGTTCTCGACGAGCACGTCCGCCCGCGCGACGAGCTCGCGGGCGCGCCGCAGGTCGGCCGCGTCGTGCAGGTCGAGCACGACGCTCTGCTTGTTGCGGTTGACCGCCTGGAAGTAGGTCGCCGTGCCGTCGGCGTCGTAGGGCGGTCCCCACGCGCGCGTGTCGTCGCCCGTGCCCGGGCGCTCGATCTTGGTGACGCTGGCGCCGAGGTCGGCGAGGACCATCGTCGCGAGCGGGCCCGCGAGCACGCGTGAGAAGTCGACGATCCGCAGGTGCTCGAGGGCCGCGTCCGGCATCGGACGGCCGATACTCGCATGTCACGGTCGCCCGACGCGCCCTCCGCGCCGCATGCAGGGTGCCAGACATGCAGCAGCGGAAGGCTCGCGCATCGGGAGAGGTGCTTTCCCAGACACCCACCGGGGTAGTGTCGGTGTCTGGGTCGAAACCTACGTTCGTGGCACCATGTGCGTATCCGCTGGCTGCCGCAGCTTTCCGAGCGAAACTACTGAGCGTCACCTGTGGTGTGACCGCGCGTGGTGGCGGGCATCCCCGGACGCACACGGCGGCGGAAGCGGGGACGATCAACCGCATGGAGTTCCTTGACCGCGAGGACGCCGGTTGCCGGCTCGCCTGCGAGCTCGAGTGGCTGCGCGCGCAGCAGCCCGTGGTGGTGGCGCTGCCGCGCGGCGGAGTGCCGGTCGCGCTCGAGGTGGCGCGTGCGCTCGCCGCGCCGCTCGAGATCCTGGCGGCGCGCGTCACGCGCCAGCCCGACGCTCAACCCTCGATCCCCGTGGCGGGGCGCACGGTGATCGTCGTCGACGACGGGCTTGCGAGCGGCGGGGCCAACCTGGCCGCCGTCCGCGCGCTGCGCGAGCGCGGCGCCGGCTACATCGTCGTGGCGGTGCCGGTGGGCTGCGGCGAGGCGGTGTCGATGCTCGCCGAGGAGGCCGATCGCGTGATCTGCCTGGAGGTCCCGCCGCGGATGTTCGGAGTGGACATGTGGTACCGCGACTCGGCATTTGCCGTGCGCGACTCCACGCTGCTCGCGCAGTCGCCGAAGCTCGTCTCTGTCGCCCTCTGAGCGGCGCGACCACCAAGTCCGATTCCCGCGAGACAGCGGCCGCGCGATGTGCGACGGTGTCGGCGTGATCTTCGATTCTGAGCGTTTCTGGCAGGTGCTCGAGCTCGGCGACCCGCGCTTTGACGGATGGGTGTTCTGCGGGGTGAAGACGACTGGCATCTACTGCCGACCGAGCTGTCCCGCGCGCACCCCCAAGCGCGAGAACGTGAGCTTCTTCGCAACCGCGGCGGCGGCGCAGGCGGCGGGCTTTCGCGCGTGCAAGCGCTGCCGGCCGGACGCGACGCCGGGCTCGCCGGACTGGGATCTGCGCGCGGATCTCGTCGGGCGCGCGATGCGCCTGATCGCCGATGGCGTGGTCGACCGCGAGGGCGTCGGCGGACTCGCGAGCCGCCTGGGCTACACCGAGCGCCACGTGCACCGCCAGCTGGTGGCGACGGTCGGCGCCGGACCGCTGGCGCTCGCGCGCGCACAGCGCGCGCAGAACGCGCGGCTGCTGCTGGAGACGACCGACGTGTCGATCACCGGCGTGGCGTTCGCCGCTGGCTTCCAGAGCGTGCGGCAGTTCAACGCGACCGTCAGGGAGATCTTCGCGATGACGCCCGGCGAGCTGCGCGCCCGCGCCAGGCGCACGGGGAGCACGGACGGGGGCGGGGAGCTCTCGCTGCGCCTGCCCTATCGCGCCCCGTTCGACGCCGACGGGCTGCTCGCGTTCCTGCAGCTGCGCGCGGTGCCGGCCCTGGAGGAGGTGCGCGCGGGCGCCTACCGGCGCAGCCTGCGGCTGCCGCACGGCGCCGGCACGGTCGAGCTGCGCCCCGTCGACGGGCATGTCAATGCCCGCTTTCGGCTCGACGACCTGCGCGATCTCGCGGCGGCGATGCAGCGCTCGCGCGCGCTGCTCGACCTCGACTCGGACCCGCAGAGCGTGGTCGAGGTCCTGGGCTCAGACCCGCGCCTCGGCGCGCTCGTGCGCGCGACGCCGGGGCGGCGCGTGGCCGGGCACGTGGACCCGCACGAGCTTGCGATCCGTGCCGTGCTCGGCCAGCAGGTGTCGCTGCGCGGCGCCCGCACGCTGGCGGCGCGCCTGCTCGAGGGCTGCGGGGAGCCGCTGCGGCGCCCGCTCGGCACCGTCACGCATTCGTTCCCGACCGCACGGGCGCTCGCGCACGCGGACCCCGAGCGGCTGGCGATGCCACGCGCGCGCCGCCGCGCGCTGCTGTGCCTGGCGGATGCGCTGGCAAGCGGCGAGCTGGCGCTCGACGCCGGCGCGGACCGCGCGCAGGCGCGCCGGCGGCTGCTGGCGCTGCCGGGCATCGGACCGTGGACGAGCGAGTACATCGCGATGCGCGCGCTGCGCGACCCGGACGCGTTCCCGGCGAGCGATCTCGGCGTGCGCCACGCGCTGGAGCGCCTCGGCCATGACGGCTGTCCCGCCGCGGCCGCAGAGCTCGCTGAGAGCTGGCGGCCGTATCGCTCCTACGCGGTCGCTCACCTGTGGGCGTCGCTTGACCAATCCACCCCAGCCTCCGGCGCGCCGACGCCGGTGGGCGAGACCGAAAGGCTGGCCGCATGAGTGCCACGCAAATCGTGTACACGACGCTGGAGAGCCCGATCGGCGAGCTGCTGCTGCTTGGCGACGGCCGCACGCTTCATGGCCTGTACATGCAGCACGGGCGCCGCCCGATCGCGATCGACGCGAGCTGGGAGCGCTCGCCGGAGCCCTTCGTGCAGGTGCAGGCGCAGCTCGCCGAGTACTTCGTCGGCGAGCGCACGGAGTTCGAGGTGCCGCTGGCGATCGACGGCAGCGCCTTCGAGCGCCGCGTGTGGCAGGCGCTGCGGGACATCCCCTACGGCGAGACGATCAGCTACGGCGAGCTTGCTCGGCGGATCGGCCAGCCGTCGGCGGCGCGCGCGGTGGGGCTCGCCAACGGGCGCAACCCGATTGCGGTGATCGTTCCCTGCCACCGCGTGATCGGCGCCAACGGGACGCTCACTGGCTACGGCGGTGGCCTGGAGCGCAAGCGCATCCTGCTGGAGCTGGAGAGCGGACAGTCGCGCCTGCGGCCCGTAGAGCTTGCGGGCGAGGCGCGCTGAGCCAGCGCGGTGTCGCGGCGCGGGCAAGAAAAGGGGCCGCGTCCCGGGGACGCGGCCCCTTCGAGGGATGGACGAGAGGTACGACGCTGCAAGCGTAACCCCGGCAGCCGACGGAAGTCCACCAATTCGGCATGCGCGGCGCCGGCGAAGCCGCAAGCTCCGCGGAGTTTGCGCCGGGAAGGTTGCGCGGTGCGCGGTGTCTAGGTGGTCGAGCATCGATCGACCTCCGAACCCCCAACCCCCGACATTGCGAGGCAACCAATGAAGCGAACGTACACCCTACTGGCAGGCGTCCTGGCCGCCGCGGCCGGCGGCTCGGCCATCGCCGGCGCACAGGCGGGCGCGTCGAGCGCGCACGCGAGCAGAGCCACCGAGGTGGTGCTGCGCCACACGAGCATCGGCACGATCCTCACGACCTCCTCAGGCATGACGCTGTACGAGTTCACGCGCGACAGGGCGCGCGAAGACAGCTGCGTGAAGGTCAGCGGCTGCGCGCAGGCGTGGCCGGCGCTGACCACGAGCGGCAAGCCGGCGGCGGGCGCGGGCGTCAAAGCGTCGCTGCTGTCGAGCATCGGCATCGCCGGCGGCGCCAAGCAGGTCACCTACGACGGCCACGCGCTGTACACGTACGTCGGCGACAGTCGCGGCTCGACGTCGTACGTCGGCGTGAGCGCGTTCGGCGGCAGCTGGTACGCGCTGAGCGCCTCTGGACACGCGGTGAAATAGGCGCCGGCGCGCCCGGCGCCGGGCGGATCGCTGCAAGATCGCGCCCGGCGCCGCCCAGCCGGCGGGCTCGACGTTCAGGTAATCCGCGCCATCGGCCGATGCTTGGGCGTGTCTGTGTCGTTCGCGCGTGAGCCGAGGACCGACCCGCTGCGGGCGGGCGCCGATCGGGCGGCCGAGGCCGCGCTGCGCGAGCTGCCCGATGCGCTGGTGCTCGTGTTCGACACCGAGCTGCGTTTCGTGCGCACGGCCGGGCAGGCGCTCGAGCGCCTCGGCGACCCGGACAGCTTCAACGAGGGCAGGCTGCTCGTGGACGCGCTCCCGGCGGAGCTGTGGCGGGCGATCGCGCCGCTGCTGCGCTCGGCGCTGGCAGGCGAGACCCGCTCGCGCGAGATCTGGACGGCCGGGCAGCGCCACTGCGTGATGGTGGACGTCGGGCCGCTGCGCGAGCCCGGCGCGGGCGCCGCCGCGGAGGGCTCGATCGTGGGCGGGATCGCGGTCGTGCTCGACATCACCGTGCGCCGGCAGGCCGAGCTGCTGGCGCCGCGTCCGCAGAGCGCCTTCGAGGAACACGTCGAGCGCCTGGAGCGCTCGCCGATCGGCACCGGGCTGCTGGACAGCGAGGGCCGCTGGCTGCTGGTCAACCGCGCGCTGTGCGACATCACCGGCTACACCGGCGAGGAGCTGGTCGGCCGGCGCCTGGACGGGATCGTGCATCCGGAGGACGTCGGCAACGACGGCGAGCAGCGCAGGCGCCTGCTGGCGGGGAAGATCCCCGCATACAGCGTCGAGGTTCGCTACTTCGACGCGGCCGGCGAGACCGTCTCGGCGATCCTGTCGATGTCGCTCGTGCGCGATCGCGACGGCACGCCGCTGAACTACATCGCCCAGCTGCACGACGTCTCCGACCGCAAGCGCCTGGAGGAGAACATGCGCGGCCTCGGCGACCACGATCCGCTGACGGGGCTGCGCAACCGCAGGCTGTTCGGCCACGACCTCAAACTCCAGGTCGCGCGCTGCCGCCGCTACGGCGAGGTCGCGGGGCTGATGCTGATCGACGTGGACGCTTTCCGGCACGTCAACGACCGCCACGGCGAGCGGGCTGGCGACGAGGCGCTGGAGGCGATCGCCCGCGCGCTCACCCGCAGGCTCAGGGAGACGGATCTGATCGCGCGCCTCGGCGCCGACCAGTTCGCGGTGCTGCTGCCGCACATCGACCTGGACGGGCTCGCGGTCGTCGCCGAGGGCCTCTCGCGCGTGATCGCGGCGTGCGGCATCGACGTCGGAGACGACTTCGTGCACCCGTCCGCGAGCATCGGCTTCACGCTCGTGGACGAGCAGGTCGCAAGCGCCGAGGACGCGCTGCTGGCGGCCGACCGCGCGATGCGCGCCGCCAGGCGCACGGGCGCGAGCGCATCGGGCTGAGCACGCGCCGCGGGACCCCTCCGGCGCGGTGAATACGCTCAACACATGCAGCCAAACGAGCGGCTCGCGGTCATAGACCTCGGATCGAACTCCTTCCGGCTCGTGGTGTTCATGGCCGGCGAGGGCTGGTGGAAGCGCACCGACGAGATCTACGAGCCGGTGCGCATCGGCGAAGGGATGATGGCCACGGGCATGCTCGGCGAGCAGCCGATGGAGCGGGCGCTGGCGACGCTCGACGTGTTCGCCCACTTCTGCCGCGCCGCGGGACTGCAGGAGCGATCCGTGGACGCCGTCGCCACGAGCGCGATCCGCGACGCCGAGAACGCCGACGCCTTCCTGGCGCGTGCACGCGCGTGCCTGGGCGTTCCGATCCGCGTGCTCAGCCGCGAGCAGGAGGCCCGCTACGGCTATCTGGCGGCGGTCAACTCGACGACGCTGCGCGCCGGCAGCGTGCTGGATCTGGGCGGCGGCTCGCTGCAGCTGGTGCGCGTCGCCGAGCGGCTGATCGAGAGCTCCGGCTCGTGGCCGCTGGGCACGGTTCGCATGAGCGAGCGCTTCCTGCCGCCGAACGGCCCCGCCAAGCGCAGGCAGCTGGAGGAGCTGCGCGAGCACGTCGCCGGTCAGCTCGCCGAGGCCACGTGGCTGGCGCGGGACGCCGCGAAGGACCGCGCGAGGCGCCTGGTGGGAACCGGAGGCACGGTGCGCAACCTCGCCGCCGCCGCGCAGCGCGCCGCCGGGCTGCCCTCCAACGGGGTGCAGGGCATGGTCGTCGACGCGGCGGCACTGGAGGAGCTCGTGCAGCGCCTCGCCGCGCTGCCCGCCGCCCAGCGCGCGAGCGTACCCGGGATCAAGCCTGCGCGTGCGGACCTGATCCTCGCGGGCGCGCTCGTGGTGCAGGGCGTGCTCCAGGCGGGCGACTTCGAGGCACTGGAGACGACCGAGGCGGGCCTGCGCGAGGGGATCTTCTTCGAGCGCCTGCTGGCAGGGCGCGAGCCGCAGCTGTTCGAGGACGTGCGCCGGGCGAGCGTGCTGAACATGGCGGCCCAGTACCAGGTCGACGTGGACCACACCGAGCACGTCGCCGGCCTGGCGCTGGGGATGTTCGACGAGCTCGCCGAGCTCGGCCTGCACGATGGCGATGCCCGCGAGCGCGAGCTGCTGTGGGCGGCGTGCATGCTGCATGACATCGGCATGTCGATCGACTACGACGACCACCACAAGCACTCCCGCTACCTGATCCTCAACGGCGGCCTGCCGGGGTTCACCCCGGTCGAGACGGCGATCATCGCGCAGGCGGCGCGATACCACCGCAAGGGCATGCCCGTGCCGGGGCCGCTGGCGCCGCTGTTCGGCGAGGGCGACACAGCGCGCCTTGACCGCTGCGCGACGTTGCTGCGCCTGGCCGAGGATCTCGAGCGCTCGCGCGATCAGCTCGTGCGCGGCACCACGCTCGAGCTCACCGACGGCGAGGTCGAGCTGCGTCTGATCGCCGATGGCGAGTCGGCGGTGCCGCGCTGGGCGGCCGGGCGCGAGCGCGAGCTGTTCGCGCGGGCTTTCCATCGTGAGCTGTCGGTCGCCGCCTGAGCTCGGCGCTGTAGCCAGCACTGGTGGTCAGTCGATCGATCCGGGCTCCGCGATCCAGATGCTCTCGATGATGAGAACGCGGCAGAATACGAGCGCGGTGTCCCAGCCGGACCGCTCAACGTTCTGCGTGAAGCTGGGTGGAGACCGAGAAGTCGAAGCGATCGTCTTCGCCGGCATCCAATCGCCGCAGAAACTCCCGGCTCTCCTGAAGTCGCCGATTCTCCGCCCGGATGGCATCTGCGCCGCGCAGCGCCAGATCATGCACCGCGCGCGACCTCGACTTTCCGCCTCCGAACTCCGCGACAGCGGCGGCGAGATCCTTGTCGACGGTGACCTGGATGCGGGGCTTAGCCGACGGCACGACGCCCAATGTACCCACCCGGTGGACACCTCCGTCGTTGCGCCCGAGTGAACTCGAACCATCACGAGCCGTGCAACAGACGAGGTGACAGTTATCAACGACCTGTACGGTCAGCCGGACTCAGGGCCCTGGCTCAGGGCAAGCTCGGTTGCCTGCTCGCGCCAACGCTCGACTGCGTGGCGCAGCTGCTCGTACCCGATGTCGTCGAGCTCGAACTCGTCACGTCGCAAGCGGCTGAACTGGCTGAGCATGTCGGCGAACACACTGGGCAGGAACCCGCGGTCCTTCTCCGCGGCGAGTTGGCAGAGCCGATCCAGGCCGTAGCGCGGCTCGACCGCCATCAGATCGGCGAAGTCTCGCGCCTCGGCTCGTCCAAACACTGCAAGCACCTTGTCTATCGCCAGCTCCTCGCCGCTCAATACCGCGGCGGGGCTCCCGGGCTCGATGGGGAACAGTCTCGCGTCTGTGCCGAGGTCGAGCTCGGTCCGATCCTCGCCGCTTTCGACGATCAGGCGGGCGAAGCCGTGACTCTCCTGGACGTGGCGCACCGTGAAGCCGGCGGCTTGAAGCGCGTGATCGGCGGCAGGCACCAGCTCATCGACTGCGTTGGCGGTCAGTCCGAAGAAGTCGAGATCGCGAGTCTGACGCTGGACATCACCGCGCACGATCATCGCGCCTCCGCCGGCGAGAGCGAAGTCTCTTGCCTCATCCAAGCCGGCGATGATTCCCGCAACCCGCTCCTGTAGCGGACTCAACACGTCAGAGGCGGCGGTGACGGTCCAGCCAGCCGGCCCATGCTTGCCGCACGCGCGCCGGTAGAACCAGCTCATCGAAGATGTCGGCTAGCTGGTCGGCGTCGATGTAGAAGCGCACGTCGTCCTTGGTGCCCTCCCTGAGCACCTGCTCATAGACGCGCGCGCGGCCTGCGGGATCGTCCAGGTCGTATGTCATCGGCGGGCCGCTCCAGCGAATGTGAAGTGGAAGCTCGACCTGACCGGTGGCCTTCGGCAATGACGGATCGCCCAGATCCTCGGGCACCGCGACCGGCCTCGCGCTGGGACCTATCTCGTGGGTGCGCGTTCGTGCCACGTGGAGCAGTTTAGGGCTCGCCCGCCGCCGCCAGCCCCTTTTCATCGCCCTTGCAGTCAAACAGCACAAGCCCATACGGATACCCAACCGGGCTGTTCCATTCCCAAGGCGCGAGCTCTGTGCACGCGCTGAGCACCGCCCTGGTGGCGCGGTTGCCGCCGCGCAGCGAGTACTCGCCGCCGAGCAGCACGTAGCGCGCTTCTCCGCGGGCGACGTAGCGCGCGAGCTGGGGGCCGTCGACGGCGGGGTCGGTGCCGCTGTAGCCGCCGAGCGCGCCGACGTCGAGGCCGAGGAGCATCAGCGGCGAGCCGCTGTCGGAGGCGACGGTCAGCAGCGCCCAGCGCGAGCCGGGGCGGTGGCTGGCGACGTAGCGCAGCAGCGCGCTGTCGATCGCGAGGTCGTGGGCGTTGACGCCGTAGCCGCCGGTGCCGGCGAACGCTTTGGGGCCGGCGACGGGGAAGGTGCCCTCGACGGGCGCAAGCCAGGTGGTGGCGGCGTAGCGGGCGGGCACGACGAGCGCGAGCAGGAACATGAGCGCGATCGCCGGCGCGGCCAGCCGGCGCAGCGCGAGCATGGCGGCGAAGCCGACGGCGAGGCCGACGGCGAGCACGGGCACGAACGAGGTCATGTAGTGCTCGCGGTGCATGAGCACGACCTGCACGAGCGCGGTCGTGGCGAGCGCGCCCGCGGCGAGCGCGAGGCCGAGGAGTCGCTGGCGGACCTGCGCCCGGCGCGCGAGCTTGACGAACGCGACCGCGCCGGCGCCGGCCATCGCGCCGGTGGCGGGCGCGAGCGCGGAGACGTAGTAGGGGTGGATGATGCCCTTGGAGAGGCTGAGCACGGCCGCCTCGACGACGAACCAGCCGCCGAGCACCAGCAGCGTCGCCAGGCGCGGGTCGCGCCGGTCGACGGACCTCCACACACGGGCGCGTGGCGCCGCAGGCGCCCGAGGCTCGACAGTCGCCCGTGGCGCCGCATCGCGCGGGTCGACGAGCACGAGCGCCGCCAGCGCGAGCAGCCCGAACAGCGCGAGCGGCAACAGCCAGCCGGCCTCGGTCGCCGAGGCCCTTGCCGAACAGGCGCAACGGCTTGGGCGATTCGCCGAAGGGGATCGGCTCGCTTTCCCTGCCGGTGACCTTGGGCGCGGGCGCGGGCTTGGCGGCGGGCCGCAGCCGCACGGGCGCGGACGGAGCGACGGCCGCCCGCGGGTGCGCGCGCAGGGCGGCGTTGACGGCGCGCTGGCGTGCGGCGGGCACGTAGGCGCCGGGGCGCGTGAGGATGCTGCTGGGGCCGCCGAGCTGGCCTTCGACGCGGCCGAGGCCGTTGTATTCGAAGGTGAGGCCGAGCTCGGTGTTGTTGGTCGAGCTGCCGACGTATGGGCGTTTGGAGGCGGGCGTGAGTTCGACGAAGGCGATCCACGCGAAGGACACGACGGCGGTGGCGACGCCGGCGACGAGCAGCTGGGCGATGCGCCGCCGCAGCGAGCCGGGCGCGCAGACGAGGTAGCCGAGTGCGATCGGCGGGACGACGAGGGCGGCGGCGAGCGTCTTGGTGTTGAACGCGAGCCCGACGATCACGCCGGCGCCGATGAGCGTGCGCCAGCGCCCGCTTTCGCACGCGCGCAGCGCGACGGCGCAGGCGAGCAGTAGCAGCAGGATGAGGACGGGGTCGACGCCGTTGTCGCGCGAGACGGCGACGAACGACGGGAACACGGCGAGCGCGAGCGCGCCGGCGAACGCGGCCGCCGCGCCGAGGCGCCGCGCGAGCACGACATACAGAAGCGCCACCGCGAGCACGCCGGCGAGCGCCTCGGGCAGCAGCAGCGAGAGGGGGGAGAGGCCGAACAGCTTGGCGCTGAGCGCCTGCACCCACAGCGCGAGCGGCGGCTTGTCGACGGTGACGAGGCCGCCGGGGTCGAACGACACGAACACGAAGTTGTGCAGCGAGCGCAGCATCGACTTGACGCCGGCGGAGTAGAAGATGTTGGCGTAGCCGTTCTGGGCAAGGCGGTGCGTGTTCAGCACCGCGGAGGCGGCCACAACGAAGGGCAGGCCGGCGTGTCTGAGGTACGGTTGCGCGAGGCGGAGATTCGGCGGCGCATGGGGAAGCCGCGGTTGGGTGGTGCTCAAACCGGGAGCGTCTCCACGAGTCGCTGCAAATCCTCCTCGTCGTTCCACGCCCCAACGGAAGCCCGCAGCCACGGCCGGTCGGGGATGTTGCGCACGATGACGCCGCGTTCGGCGAGCAGCGCGCGCTCGGCAACGGGGTCGGGGCTGGGGAAGGAGACGAGCGTGGTGGCCCCGCGCGGCGCGGGCTCGCGGCCGCGCTCGGCGAGCATCGCGCACAGCCGCTCGGCGAGCGCGCGCGCATGCTCGTGCACGGCGCCCCAGCCGGCGCCCTGCAGCACCTCGATGGCGCCGAGCGCGCAGGCGGTGGCCTCGGCGCTGAGCGAGAGCGTGTCGAAGCGCCGCGCGTCCTCGTGCAGCCGCGCTTCGAGCCCGTCGCCGGGGTCGGCGAGGTTGCCGTAGCCGCGCCTGGAGACGGTCAGGCGCTCGCGCAGCGCGGGGCTGACCCACAGCACGCCGGTGCCGTCGGGGCCGCACAGCCACTTCTGGCCGGCGCCGGCGTATGCGTCGCAGCCGAGCGCGCGCACATCCACGGGGATCGCGCCGACGCCCTGGGCGCCGTCGAGCAGCACGGTGACGTCCAGCTGGGCGAGCTCGACGGGGGCGAGCGAGCCGCTGACCCAGCCGACGTGCGAGCAGGCGAGAAGGCGCGTGCGCGGGCCGACGGCGCTCGCGACCTCCTCCAGCGGGACTTCGCGCACGTCGACGCGGCGCAGCTCGCGCGCGGCGGACAGCGCGCCGAGCAGGCCGGGGTGCTCCTCGTCGCTGGTGAGGATCTCATCGCCTGGCGCGAGCTCGAGCCCGCCGATGACCTGCGCGATGCCCTCGGTGGTGCAGGTGGTGAGCGCGACGTCGGCCTCCTCGGCGCCGAGCGCGAGCGCGTACGCGGCGCGCAGCTGCGCGTTCAGCTCGGAGCGGCGTTCGAAGTGCGCCATGGCGCGGCCGTCGCGCAGCTCACGCTCGAGCTCCCGCTGCGCGGCGTGCGCTGCGCGCGCGGGCAGCGGGCCGTCGGTGCCTGCGTTGAGGTACGCGAGCGTGTCAAGGACGGGAAACTCGTCGCGCAACCCCGGCAGGCTCACAAACCGCGAGAATACCCGCATGTCCAGCGTCGACAGCCAGCAGCCCCTGTGGGAGCCGCCGCCCGACCAGCGCGAGCAGGTGGAGATGGGGCGCTTCATGGAGTGGGCGGGTGAGCGTCGCGGCGAGCCGTTCGCGGACTACGAGGAGCTGTGGCGCTGGTCGGTGGACGAGCTGGAGGAGTTCTGGGCGTTCATCTGGGAGTTCTGCGGCGTGCGCGCGTCGAAGCCGTACGAGCGCGTGATGGCCTCGCGCGAGATGCCGGGCACGCGCTGGTTCGAGGGCGCGGAGCTGAACTACGCGGAGAACATGCTCGCGCGCGCGGGCGAGCGCGGCGAGGAGGTGGCGGTGCTGCACTGCTCGGAGCTGCGCCCGGAGCTCGGAGAGCTCACGTGGGGCGAGCTCGCGGCGCAGGTGGCGGCGGCGGCTGGCGGGCTGCGCAGCGTGGGCGTGGGGCGGGGGGACCGTGTGGTGGCGTACATGCCGAACATCCCGGAGACGCTGGTCGCGTTCCTGGCGGTGTCGAGCATCGGCGCGATCTGGTCGAGCGCGGCGCCGGAGTTCGGCGCGCGCAGCGTGATCGACCGCTTCGCGCAGATCGAGCCGAAGGTGCTGCTGGCGGTGGACGGCTACCGCCACGGCGGCAAGGACTTCGACCGCAGCGAGAACGTGCAGCGGATCCTCTCGGAGCTGCCGACGGTCGAGCACGTGGTCGCGCTGCCGTACCTGGCGGGCGATGGAGTGGATATGTCCGCCTTCGGCGGCGGCGTTCGCGGCGTCCTCACATGGGGCGAGCTCATAGACCGCGGCGAGGGCTCCGCCCCGAGCTTCGAGCAGGTGCCTTTCGACCACCCGCTGTGGGTGCTGTACTCGTCGGGCACGACGGGCCTGCCGAAGGCGATCGTGCAGGGCCACGGCGGGATCCTGGTGGAGCAGCTGAAGAAGCGCATGCACCTGGACCTGCGCGCGGGCGACCGCATGTTCTGGTTCACGACGACGGGCTGGATGATGTGGAACTTCCTGGTCGGCTGCCTGCACAGCGACGCGGCGATCGTGCTGTACGACGGCAGCCCCGCGCACCCGGACCTGGGCGTGCTGTGGGGCATCGCGCAGCGGACGGGGATGACGTGCATGGGCGTGAGCGCGGGCCTGTTGGCGAGCACGGAGAAGGCGGGCGTGGAGCCTGGCCGCGACTACGCCCTCGGCGCGCTGCGGGCGATCGGCTCGACGGGCTCGCCGCTGGCGCCGGAGAGCTTCCGCTGGGTGTACGAGCGCGTGAAGGGCGACGTGTGGCTGTTCTCGACGAGCGGCGGCACGGACGTGTGCACGGCGTTCGTGGCGGGCTGTCCGCTGCTGCCCGTCTATGAGGGCGAACTGCAGTGCCGTGCGCTGGGGTGCGCGGTGGAGTCGTGGGACGAGCAGGGCAACAGCCTGGTGGACGAGGTGGGGGAGCTGGTGGTGCGCGAGCCGATGCCGTCGATGCCGCTGTTCCTGTGGGGCGACGCCGACGGCTCGCGCCTGCGGGAGAGCTACTTCGCGATGTATCCGGGCGTGTGGCGCCACGGCGACTGGATCCGCATCACGCCGCGCGGCGGCGCTGTCATCTACGGGCGCTCGGACTCGACGATCAACCGTCAGGGCGTGCGCATGGGCACGAGCGAGATCTACCGGGCGGCCAGCGGCGTCCCCGAGGTTCTGGACGCGCTAGTCGTCGACATCCCCGGCAGGGACGCGGCCGGGGAGCCCGGAGGCGAGCTTTCGATGATCCTGTTCGTGGTGCTGCGCGAGGGCATCCTCCTAGACGACGAGCTCGCGGCGCGCATCAAGCGGCGTATCCGCGAGGACTGCTCGCCGCGCCACGTTCCCAACGAGGTCCGCCAGATCGCGGAGGTCCCGCGCACGCTGTCGGGCAAGGTGCTGGAGGTGCCGGTCAAGCGCATCCTGATGGGCACCCCGCCGGAGCAGGCCGCGAGCGTGGAGTCGCTGGCGAACCCGCGGTCGCTGGACTACTTCGTGGACCTCGCCCGGGAGCTGGCCTGAGCGGCTCCCCGACCGGTTGACATCTGGCGCACCGCCAGGCGTATAGTTCTCCGCACGGCGTCACCTGGAAGAGGCCGGGTTGCGCGCAAGGAGGGACACCGCGCAATGGCGCGGAGGAGGGGAATTCATGAGAAGGTTGCGCCTCGCATTGGTGGCGGCTGCGGTCATCGCCACGGCGCTCGTGTCGGTAGGCACGGCGAGCGCCAGCAGATTCGTACCGCCGGAGTTCGGGCATTGCGTCAAATATCCGAAAGGGGAATCCGGTAGCGGCTATTCCGACTCCACGTGCACCGGCATGGTCGCGTCGGGCGCCCGCTTCCACTGGCTGCCGGGACCCGGTCCCAAACCGGGCTTCACGGCTTCCACGGGCAGCGTCGCGCTCACCCAGTGGGCCGGGATCATCACCGGCAAGCGGGCGACACCGGTGCTCACGTGCTCGGCGTCGCGCACGACGGGGGAGTTCACGGGCACCGACACCGAGAGCCTCGAGCTGACGTTGACGGGCTGCGCCAAGGGGTCGGCCGCGTGCCAGTCCACGGAAGCGTCAGCCGGCGAAGTGCAGTTCGCGCCGCTGGAAGGCCTGCTCGTCACCCGCAAGCAGGAATACTGGGGCCAGGCGCTGATCCGCTGGTCGCCCGTGTTGGGCAGTGCGCTCGCCGACTTCGAATGCGGCGGCACGAGCGTGATCATCGAAGGCCCGATCCTGCGCGTGATCAAGCGCGACAAGACGCTCAACAGCGAAGCCGAGCTCCTGCAGACGGGCAAGGAAGGCTCCCAGGAGCCCAGCTGCTACGAACCGGTGCCGTGCAGCAACGAGCTCGGGTGGCAGGCCCCGCTCGCCTCGATCGGCGGCGGGCCCGCGATGTTCGCCGGCCTGAGCGCTGTGGGAACGCAGAACGACGAAGAAGCGATCGAGGCCGACACGCGTCAGGAAGAAAGCTAGGAGCTCGCGTACAAGAGCTCTCGCAGCCGTGCGGGCTTGTGCGACCGAGGGTCGTGCAAGCCCGCGACGGCTCCTTTGGGGCGACGCTGCTCTATGCGCCCCAGCGGGAGGCCATCGGCTCGGGCGCCCAGTCTGGCCAGGTGGCGACCCCGATCGGCATCCCCGCGAGGAGCTCCGCGATCTTGACCGGCCCGGCGGGCCGCGAGTTGTCGTACGCAACGGCCCTGTCCGCCAGCGAGACAGCTTGCGCGGCGAGTCGCCACAACCGGTGGTAGCGCTCACGGATCTTGTGCTCCGGTACGTCGTGCCCGCCCGCCTGCACCCGGTACGCGACGCGCCTGACCGCCAGCTCCTCTGGCACGAGCATCACGTACAGCACCACCTGATAGCCCTTCTGTTGCGCAGAGCGGATCAGATCGAGCTTCGACGGATGGGAGAAGACGGTCTCGGCGATGAACGGCCGGCCGCTGGCGATGAGGTGCGCGCGAGTCTCGGCAGCTACGCGAGCGGCGTCGTAGGCGTGTGCGTCGGCGTCGGCGGGCCACCTGGCCTTGGCGATCTCGTCCGCGTTGACATACGCGTAGCCCGGCAGCTCCAGCGCGAGAAACTCTGTGACGAACGTGGTCTTGCCCGAGCCATTCGGCCCAATGACCAGGTGCAGCTGCTTCAAACGGACGCGCTCGTTCCGTCAGGCCGATACTCGGTCAGCTCGCCTTGCTCGTTCAGCGCCACGGTCGTGACCCCGCGCGCGGCAAGGACCGCGCCGAGGTTCGTCGTTCGCAGACGCTCCTCCAGCCGGGACTGCACCTCTGAGTCGAACACGACTCCCTCCTCATCGGAGAGATGCTCGACTGGGAGAGTCCCTGCCATGGCGGCTTCCACCCGATGCCTGGAAGCTGTCTGTCGCGCGCAAACCGCCCTGCCGACGCGCGCCCAGTGCTCGAGCTGTTGCTTGGCCGAACGGTTCTCCTTGGCACCCTCGACGACCGCGCTGTCGAGCAGGTCAGATGAAACTCGCGTTGGCCGGTCGGCGGCGGCAGCCATGGGAAACTCCTTGGTAGAAGACTGCTACGCAGCGTAGCAGAATGATACGGGGTTAGGGGCCTTCTCGGCGGCGTCAGACATGCTCTGCGGGGGCAACGGCTGTTTGGGCGCCCCGAAGCTCGAAATACAACACCGTGGCAGCTATCACCGGGATCGGTGCGACCACGGCTGCCACGAGCACCCTGGCGGCGAGACCCAGGATGCTGCTCACGCTGCCGCTGGCAGCGTCGATCACGCCGGCAGCGATGGCAAGTGGAATCGCGAGCGCGAAGATCAGCACGAGCACGCGCCAGCGGTTGCCGCGCACCAGCTCGCGGCTGCGCCCCAATGCTCGCAGCCCAGCTGGGCGCTCGAGCACAGCGACAGCTGCAGAGACCGACCAGCTCGTGCAGAGCTGCACCTGCAGCACGAGCAGCAGAATCGAGATGAGTGGCAGCACGAGTATGAGCGCCAATAGGTGTGTGCCGCCGTTGACTGCCGCGGTGGCGAGAATCGCGAGTACGAGGAGCGGCGCGATCGAGCTCACGACGATGATCGTGAGAGTCCCGACGACCCCGACCAGCAAGAGCCGGGCAAGCGCCGACCAGGCAGCTCGCAGCAGGTCCTGGATGCTGCGGCGAGGCCCGCCATCGAGCACGTCCGCCACCAACATCACGACCACGCCGACGAACAGTCCGACTACGACCAGGGCAAGAACGAGTGTGACGGCCCCGAGTCCGAGGGAGTGTCCGCCCGGCGCGCGGTCGAGCGCGACGAACACCGCGATGAGCAGCGCCGCCAGTGGAGCCAGCGCATGCTTTTCGACGTAGAGGCGCAACGTGCGGCGCAGGATATTGCTGACGCTGATCATCCCGACCAGCGGACTCTACATTCCCCTACCTCCCGCTACAACCCCAACGACCGCCCGACGATCTCCTTCATGATCTCGTTCGCGCCGCCGTAGATGCGGGTGACGCGGGCGTCGGCGTACGCGCGCGCGATCGGGTACTCGAGCATGTATCCATACCCGCCGAACAGCTGCAGGCAGCGGTCGACGACGCGGCCCTGCAGGTCGGTGCACCACCACTTGGCGGTGGCGGCGTCCTCGGGGGTGAGCTCGCGCGAGTTGAGCGCGAGCGCGCACTGGTCGACGAACGCGCGCGCGATCTGCGTTTCGCCGTGGAGCTCCGCGAGCGTGAAGCGCGAGGCCTGGAAGGAGCCGATCGGCTGGCCGAACGCGTGGCGCTCGCGCACGTACTCGAGCGTCCACCCGAGCGCCGCCTCGGCCGCGGCGACGGCGGCGGCGGCGATCGACAGGCGCTCCTGGGGCAGGTTGGATACGAGGTAGCGGAAGCCCTCGCCCTCCTCGCCGAGCAGGTTGTCGAGCGGCACGTGCACGTCTGCGAACGACAGCTCGGCGGTGTCCTGGCCGTGCTGGCCGATCTTCTCGAGGTTGCGCCCGCGCTCGAAGCCCTCCATGCCACGCTCGACCACCACCAGGCTGATGCCGCGGTGGCGCTCCGACGGATCGGTCTTGGCGGCGACGATCACGAGGTCGGCGTTGATGCCGTTGGTGATGAACGTCTTGGCGCCGTTGACCACGTAGTGCTCGCCCTCGCGGATCGCGCTCGTGGACATCGCCGCGAGGTCCGAGCCGATCCCCGGCTCGGTCATCGCTATCGCGGCGATCAGCTCGCCCGTGGCGAGGCCGTCGAGCCAGCGCTCGCGCTGGGGCTCGGTGCAGTAGCTGAGGAAGTACGGCAAGCAGATGTCGGTGTGCACCGACATGCCGAGGCCGACGCTGCCGACGGCCGCGCGCTGGGTCTCTTCGCCGATGACCATGTTGAAGCGGAAGTCCTCCGCGCCCGCGCCGCCGTAGGCCTCGGGCACGGCCATGCTGAGGAAGCCGCCCTTGCCGGCCAGCTCGTAGACCGCGCGGGGCACGATCTCCGCGCGCTCCCACTCGCCGTAGCGGCCCTCCTCGCCGATCACCTCGCGCTCCAGGAACGTGCGAAAGCTCGCGCGGAAATCCTCGTGCACGTCCTCGAACAGGCTGCGCCTCACGATCGAGACCCTACCTGCCCGGAAGGAGAGCGAGCCGGGCATGTCGAACAAGAGCGCCGACGATGAAGCGCGCAGCCACCAAGACCGCCGAGGCGCCCCCCGCAAACGGCACCAGCGAGCACCAGAGCCTGTCCAAGTACATCCAGGCGCGCTTCGACGAGTGCTCGCGCTCGCAGAAGGACGTGGCGCAGTACATCGTCGACCACCTCGACGAGGCGGCGTTCCAGACGGCGGAGGAGCTCGCGCGGCGCGCGAACACGTCGAGCTCGACGGTCGTGCGCTTCTCGCAGGCGCTCGGCTTCGAGGGCTTCCCCGAGCTGCAGGCGGCCGCGCGCGAGGAATACAAGCGCGTGAACGCCAAGGCCGGCAAGGACGGGCCGGGCGGACCGTCATCGTCGACGCCGCTGTTCTCGCTCGACCAGAACGAGTTCGAGGCGGCGCTCGCAGCCGACCACCTGAACGTGGAGGACACCGCGCGCAAGGTCTCGCGCAGCTCCGTCGACGCGCTGATCGAGGCGATCGTCGAGGCCGAGAAGGTGCTCGTCGCTGGCACCGACCAGATGGCGTTCTTCGCCAGCTACCTGCGCCACCTGTTGATGCTGCTCGACCTGCGCGTCGACGTCGTCGCCAGCCCCTCGCAGGAGGCGCTCAGCCGCCTCGGGCGCATCGACCCGAACACGCTCGTCATCGGCCTGTCCGCCGGGCGCCCGCACCCGCTGGTCGTGCGCGCGATGAAGCTCGCCCGCCACCGCCAGGCGCGCACCGCGGCGATCACAGACGCGACGCTCTCGGAGGTCGCGAAGCTCGCGCAGATCAAGCTCTACTACTCCTCCAACAGCCCCGCCTACGTGCGTTCGCACACCGCGCTGCTCAGCGTGATCCAGGCGCTCGCCTATGGGGTTTATGCGCGCGACACCGCGCAGTACGACGATCGGATCAAGGCTTTTCGGCTCAAGTGACGCAACGCTGCGCCGTGAGTCGTCCGTCTCGCGGCCGCTTCGCGGCGGGCGAGCCGGGCCGCCTCACGGCTCCGCTTGACATCCCGTAGACCGTTTGGCGGTCAGGGCTTTCAGTGTCCGAAGGGGTTTGGCGAGCGATCTTGGCGGTCTGCTCGCCTCGTTAGCCGCTCCACCGCGCTCAGGAGGCCGTGTCTGGTTGGGTCTGCTGGAGGTTTGGCGGGTTGGGCGGGCGTGTCTCGGCCGCCGGCTTGGTCTGAGTCATCGCGGGGTGGCTGCTGCTCGGCGAGTGGCTGCTCGGCCGGCTTCTGGTCGGACCACTTCGCACACGCTTCTTCGCTGAGGCGTGTCAGTTCCGCTTCGTCGAAGTTCCCTTCGTCCGCCTTCAGGGTCTCTCTCGCGCGCTCGAGGTGCGTGTCCTCCACGTAGATGGTGATGCCGTGCTCGTAGTAGCGCCCGCTGTCGCCTTTGCGCATGCACGGGATGCCAGCTTCGTCTAGGCGGCCCATGACCAGCGCGGCTTCGATCTCGGTACGGGTTGTCGCGACGACCTTGAGCATGGCGTGGGGTGGGTGTGCCGGTCAGTTCTGCGCTGCCGCAGCGTTGAGCAGCCGCCCGGCGAACAGCACCGCGCCGGTGCTGTCGTCTCGCAGGAAGAAGAGGAAGGGCCTGTCGGCGTCGAAGCGCACCGGGGAGGGACGCGGGATCCTTATCAAAGTGGGTTGGATGCCGACCCCGGTGGCAGCAGCCGCTTCGGTGCCGGCTTCGTCGACTTTCAGGTCGGCCGCGTGCTCGACGACGCCGATGTATAGACGCGCGGCAGCGATGCGCGACAGATTGGCTCGAAGTGGTGAGAACGCGTCCGTGATTCCGAGCGCTTTCAGGGCTTCGTCGAGGTTCGCGTGGAGCGTCATGTGGATGCGCGGGATGCTCAGGGTGACTCTGGTTGGCCGCATGCCCTGGGCGATGCGTGCGAGCAGCGTCGGGTCGAGCTCGCCTTCCAGCGCGGCAAGGCTGCCGGCGGGCAGCACTACCAGCAGCGACAGCGTCGAGGAGCTGTAGGGCAGCTCGACAGCCGTCCAGCCGTCTCCCTGCGCGTAGGGGATGGTTGCCGTCTGGTGCATGAACGGCACGTTCGAGGTGTGCCCGGGTGTGTAGAAGGGCGCGGGAGCGGTGTCGTTTTTGGAGAACGGGTCGCGCCACGCGGCCTTCAGGTAGACGGCGTCGGCGAGCACCAGCCGGGTCGTGGGTTCGAGCGAGGTGAAGAGCTCGGGGATCAGTCCATGGGTCTCCGCGCTCACCCAGGTGTTGATGGCGCGCACCGCCTCGGGACCCTCGAAGTCGACTTTCCGGGGCGCCGCGCCGAAGTTGTCCCGCAGTCCCTCGAGGAACGCCGGCTCGACTGAGCAGCCTTCCTGCAAAAAGAGCGCGTTGGCGATGTCGAGCGTCGGCGCTTGCGCTCCACCCATCCCGGCCGCGGCCTGCTCGGCTGCCAGCTTGCGTTGGAGCGCGCCAAGACCGGCGAGCGCCGCCGGTGACGGGAGGTGCAGGGCAGCCTGGATCTGGTTCTCGGTCTCTCCGGCAGCCCCCGTGCCCACCATTGCGAGCGCGGTCGCGATGCTGTCGGGGGAGAACATGAGGTTGCCGGCGCCGAGCGTGCGCAGCAGGTCGAGGCTGAGCACGTCCGTCGAAGCCGTCGCGGGGGAGAGGGCATGTCGGCGGTTGACCGCCGTATGAGCCGGTCGCGCCGTGGTCGCCGCGTGCTCGGCGGAGGGGCTCGCCACCGATCCCGCCGGCCACGTGCAGGCCAGGAGGCCGAGTACGAAGAGCGCGCTCAGCATGCGACGGGCAGCGTCCGGCCGGGACATGGGCCTCATCATCGCACGCTCGTGTGGCCAGATTCGTCTCCTTCGATCGTCACCACGCCGCATGCGGCGTGGTCGGGGTCGCGCATGCGCGACCCCGTGCCGAGCCGTACATGTACGGCTCGGCCGGCCGGCGCATGCGCCGGCCGGGACAGCTCACGCAACCGCCAGTCAAAGTGCGCGCGCGCTCCCGGATAGACTGGGCGCATGCGCGACGAGGCGACATTCAGGGTCAAGAGCGGGCTGGCGGAGATGCTCAAGGGCGGGGTGATCATGGACGTGGTCACGCCCGAGCAGGCGAAGGTCGCCGAGGACGCCGGCGCCGCCGCCGTGATGGCGCTCGAGCGCGTGCCCGCCGACATCCGCCGCGACGGCGGCGTCGCGCGCATGTCCGACCCCGAGATGATCGCCGGCATCCAGGACGCCGTCAGCATCCCCGTGATGGCCAAGGCGCGCATCGGGCACTTCATGGAGGCGCGCGTGCTCGAGGCGCTGGAGGTCGACTACGTCGACGAGTCCGAGGTGCTCACGCCCGCCGACGAGGCCAACCACATCGACAAGTGGGACTTCAAGGTGCCGTTCGTCTGCGGCGCCACCAACCTCGGCGAGGCGCTGCGGCGCATCGGCGAGGGCGCCGCCATGATCCGCTCCAAGGGCGAGGCCGGCACCGGCGACATCGTCGAGGCCGTCCGCCACATGCGCCAGATCACCGGCGAAATCCGGCGCCTGGCCACGCTCGGCGCCGACGAGGTCGCCACCGCCGCAAAGACTCTCGCCGCGCCGCTCGACCTCGTGCGCGAGGTAGCCGTCGCCGGGCGCCTGCCCGTCGTGCTGTTCTGCGCCGGCGGCATCGCCACGCCCGCCGACGCCGCGCTCATGATGGCGCTCGGCGCCGAAGGCGTGTTCGTCGGCTCCGGCATCTTCAAGTCCGAGGACCCGCCCACGCGCGCGCGCGCCATCGTCGAGGCCACCACCCACTGGCAGGACGCCGAGCGCGTCGCCCGCGCCTCCCGCGGCCTCGGCACGCCCATGGTCAGCCTCGAGAGCTCCAAGCTGGAGGACGAGCAGCTTTTGGCTCAGCGTGGTTGGTAGCGCTGCGTCCAAAGTGGGCGGCCAGGACGGTTCAGGGTCGAGCGATGCAAGGACGCAGGGAGCGTGGCGTACTACGTACGCGAGCGACCGAGGACGCCGCAGCGCGAAGGTCATGGACCGTCCTGCGCTGATCGGCGTGCTTGCGCTGCAAGGGGGGTTCGAGGCGCACGAGCGGATGCTGCAGGGTCTCGGTGCGCGCACGCGCGAGGTGCGCGTCCCCGGCGACCTCGACGGCCTCGACGGGCTCGTGGTGCCCGGCGGCGAGTCCACGACGATGACCCTCGGGATCGCCCGCGAGGGCCTCGCCGAGCCGCTGCGCGAGCTGGCGGGGAGCGGGGGGGCGGGCGGCAGCGCGGGCGGCAGGGCGGGCGGGATTCCGATCCTTGGCTCGTGCGCCGGGCTGATCATGCTCGACCGCGACCACCTCCGCGTGATGGACATGCGCGCCGAGCGCAACGCCTTCGGCCGCCAGATCCGCAGCTTCGAGGCCGACGTGCAGCTGCGCGGCATCGACGGGCCTCCCATCCGCGGCATCTTCATCCGCGCGCCGTGGATCGCCGAGCACGGGCCCGACGTCGAGATCCTCGGCGAGGTCGACGGCCATCCCGTGGCCGCGCGCCAGGGGCGGGTGCTCGCCGTGTCGTTCCACGCGGAGCTCGGCGCCGACGACCGCCTGCACCGCATGTTCCTGGGACTCGTGGGGGAGGGGCGCGCTGCAGGGCCGGCCACGGGGCCGGCTGCCGCGACCGGATAGCGGCCCCAGCCGCGTGGTGCGGCTAGGCAGCCGTGGTGCTGCTGAGCGCTGCGAGCGTGTGCTTCGCCGCGGCCTCGAAGCGGGCCACGTCGCCGTATGGGCGTGCGACCAGCATCGCCCCCTGCAGCGCGCCCAGGACCGTTTGGGCCGCGTCCGCGGGAGATCCGCCGAAGGACAGCGTCCCCTGTGCCCTGCCGTCCTCGAGCACGCTCGCGAGCCACGCGAGGTTGTGGTCGAAGAAGCGAATCACCGCGCCGCGCATCGGCGGCGGCAGTGTCTGGTATTCGGCCGCCAGCATCCCGCACAGGCACATGCGGTCTCCGCGCAGCACGTCCGCGTAGAGCGCCGTGTACGCGTCCAGCTTCGCGCCCGGGCCGGGGGTCGTGCTGTCGATGCCTTCGAGCGCTTCGCTGAAGCGGACGGAGTATCGCTCGATCAGCGCCTCGCCCAGCTCCGCCTTGCTGGCGAAGTGGTAGTGCAGGCTGGCCTTCGTCACGCCAAGCTCCACCGCGATGTCCGCGTAGCTGAACCCGTTGTAGCCCTGGCTCTGCACCAGCCGCTCGGCGACGTCGAGGATGCGCTGCGCCGTGCTCGCCGGCGCTTGAGCTTGCGTCACCGCCATGTCTCGCATTTTCGCATAAGGCCGATCGTTGTTCGCCTTGACTTTCAACCTACTAGTAGGTAAGAATAGCGAGATCGAACGAGCATCCAAACCTGAGAGGTGAGCTTCATGGCACGCAAGATCGCAGACTGCCGCCGCTTCGAGAGCGACAACAACTGCTCGCTCACGATCATCGGCGAGGAGGACGAGGTGATCGCCACCGCCGCGCAGCACGCCGTTGCAGCACACGGTCACCAGGACACCCCCGAGCTGCGCGCGCAGCTGCAGGCGATGCTCGAGCCCGAGGAGAGCTACGTAGCGGGCACGCGTGTGCCCGAGCCGTTTTCGAGCTGACCGGCGAGTAACCGCCAGGAGAGCACTGCCCCGCCGGCTCGCTCCGGTCCCTGGGTCGAGCGGCGTCCGACGGGGCATCGGCGATACTCCGAGCGTGCGCATCAGCATCGCCGCGGACGAGGTCACAGGGATCGCCGGCATGCTCGTCGCTGAGCTCGAGCGTCGCGGGCATCAAGCGCTCGCGCACGGCGCGCTCGCGGACGGCGAGCAAGAGGATTGGGCGTGGGCGTCCGAGGCGGTCGCGCGCGATGTCGCAGGCGGGCGGGCGGAGCAGGGGATCGTGTGCTGTTGGACGGGCACCGGCGCCAGCATCGCCGCCAACAAGGTTGCAGGTGTGCGCGCAGCGCTGTGTGCCGATGCGGTCACCGCTGCGGGCGCGCGGCGCTGGAACGATGCGAACGTCCTGGCGCTGAGCCTCCGTGCGACTTCTTCGGCCGAGTTGGTGGAGATCCTCGACGCGTGGTTGTCTTCGTCGCCGAGCCCCGAGCCGGCGGACCGGGCGAACGTCGAGCATCTCGGCACGATCGAGCTGACCTGAGGACGCCCCGGTCCGCTAGCTCTCAGCGGCCCTCTCGACTGCTTCCGTCACCTGCGCCGTGAAGCGATGTGCCGAGTTGACGCCCTCGTCCCTCATATGTACGAAGTATGGGATGGACGGGTGCCTGTTGCTGCCTCCGATGCGCCAGAAGCCATGTGCGGAGAGCAGGCGCCTGCATGGCTGGTTGTCGCGGTGAACGACTCCCCAGACGTACGGCATCGTCGGGTTGCCCCATATGTGCCCGATCTGGGCTAGCGAATCGCATAGCAGGAACGTCCCAATTCGCGTAACGCCGTCCGGCAGTCGCCAGCCACGATAAGGCTCATTGATCGCGATGACGGCGAGGTAGACTGCGTCGGCGAAGATCTCATCGTCCGATAGGGGCCTCTTGTGGAAGCAAGAGATCCCTATGAGGTCACCGGTCACCCGGTCCTCTGCGACGCGAACCTCGTAGGTCGCCGCTTCCTCGGAGGACATCTCGAGGAGTTCGTCCACCGCTTTATCGACATCTCGCTCGTGTGCGGCCTTGCCGCACGAGAAGCCTGCGAGCGGCTCGTAGCTGGTTGGGTCCGGGATCGACCGCAGCTGCGGCAGCCCCGGAAGGCGTTCAGGCACCCGCTAGCTCTTCGAACGGGCGTCCTTACCCGCTTTCTGTGCTTTTGCGTGCGCTTCTTTGCGTTCCTGCTCTGAGAGCTGGACCGTCAGATGGGGGTCGCCCATGAGCTTCGCGGGCGTCACCTCTACCACAGGTATTGCGTGATGGTCCGTCGCGACATCGATGACCGTGCCCAAGGATTCCCTTCTCTCGCTCGCGTGCGTGTTGTGACGGCGTGTCATGGTCCTCGACAGTCGGATTAGTTCGCTATCCGAATCGAAAGACCTCTACCCGTGCACAACCTACACCACGCGCCGGTGGACGGACAACCTAGCAATTGGACCATAAAAGTCGCTATTTGCGGATGTTCCGCGGGGTGGGCGGCGACGACCGGCATCATCCCGGTAGCCGGGATAATCGCGCTGGGTCGCGGCAGGCGAGAAGAGGACTGAGCACAAAGCGATCGTACGTGACTCACGCAGTCCCCTTCCACGGTTCTCGACTTGGTGCCTTGGAGACACCAAAAGCCGGGGTTTGGCCACGCTCCCGGGCTGGCCGGTGTCTCCAACATCGTCCCGATCCGCATGGCTGCTTCATCGTTGGATGGACAATTCGTTCGTCTATCGTACCGCAGCCGCGCATCGAGCGAGGACGCTGGTCGCACGGCGGCCGCACGGCGGGTTCTACTTGAGCCAACAGCCGTGCCACCGGGCCGATCCATCCCGCAACGGCCTTGTGGAGATCGATCGCGACCCCGTATCAACAGCTCTATGAACTCCCTCGTAGGAGCAGACACTTAGGTTTGCGCTAAGCCCTTGTCGAGCCGTCATTTGCGTGTCGGCTAGTTTGCCGCGTATGCCCCGGGGCTCGACTCCAGCTGCACGCCGGCGTCCGCCAGCTCGGGCACGCCGCCGTCGACCACGTGGATCACGTCCTGGGCGCCGTGGAGCTTCAGCAGGCTGGCGGCGGTGCCCGCCCGCGCGCCGCCCGCGCAGATCACTGCGATCGGCCGCGTGGGGTCGATCCCGGGCGGCACCTCCGTGATGTCGTGCCACGCGGCGAACACCGATCCCGGCATGTGGCCCGTGTCCCATTCGTGGCGCTCGCGCACGTCCAGCAGCTGCAGGTCCGGTTCCTTGGCCAGCCAACCGCGCAAGTCCTCCGCCGCCACCCGGTCGGTGTGCTCGGCAGGTTGGCGTTCCTGGCGCCAGTTGGTCATCCCTCCCGCCAGCAGGCCCGCGATGTTGCGCACGCCGACCGCCAGCGCGAGCTTCGCAGCGCGGCGCCCGTCGGCGTCGTCGCGGCCGATGAACACGATCTCCTGGTCGTGATCTGCCAGCCACGCGAGCTTCGAGCCGAAGCCGGAGGTGAACGACGGGATGCAGATCGAGCCGTGGATGTGGACGTCGTCGAACTGCAGGTCGGTGCGCACGTCCACCAGCAGCGCGCCCTCTTCGCGCTTGAGCTGCACCTGATGCGGATACAGCGCCGGCACCTCAACGCCGCTGGTCACCAGCGGCCCGCGGTTGAGCGCCACGATCTTCTCGAAGTTGGGCGGCTGCGGTCCGAGCTTCGCCAGCGCCTGCGCCACGAAGTCCGCCTCCTCGGTGATCGCCAGCGTCGGGTTGTGGCGGCGCTCGAAGCCGATCGTCGAGCAGATCTTCGCGTCCATGCCCGCGCCGCCGCACATCGAGCCGCCCAGGTGTGCCGGCCACAGCTCGCAGTCGTCGGGCAGCGCCAGCAGCTTCTCGCGCACCGACGCGAAGATCTCGCGCGCGCCCTGCGTAGCCTCGATCGCCAGGTCCGTGCGCGCGACGTCGCCCACGAACAGACTGTCGCCGCTCAGCACCGCCCACGGGTCCGCTCCGCGCCCGGTGTCGATCAGCAGGAACGCCGTGTGCTCCGGACGGTGGCCCGGCGTGTGCAGCGCGCGCACCGTCAGCGAGCCCAGCTGCAGCTGCCAGCCGTCGTCGAACGGCTCGTGCTCGTAGTCCGGCGCCGCCAGGCGGTGCACGTGGATGCGCGCGCCCGTCGCCGCCACCAGCCGTCCGTGCCCGGACACGTGATCGGCGTGGTTGTGTGTCTCCAGCACGTGCTCGATGTTCACGCCGCGGTAGCGCGCCAGCTCGAGGTACTCGTCGATCTCAAAGCGCGGGTCCACCACCGCCGCCACACCCGCGTGCTCGTCCCCGATCAGGTACGAGGCGCAGCCGAGGTCGTCGTGGGTTATCTGCTTGAACAGCATTCGTCTGCTCGCTCGCTGGAAGGGCTGTCGCTCACGCCGGCTCGCGCAGCTCTGCAGCGATGTTCGCACACCGCTCGCAGACCTCCGGTGGGATCGCGCCGGCGCGCATCAGCAGCGCGAACAGCTGGCAGCCGAGGCACACGCCGAACACCGACTCGAGCGTCGCCGCCGCGATCACGGCCCCCAGCAGCGCGTACGCCGCCGTGTTCAGCCCGAAGCCCAGCGCCAGCACCGCCGCCGTCAGCGACAGCGTTGCGCCGATCCCCTGGGCGAAGCGCTTCGGCGGGCCCGGGACCGGCCTCGCGGCGACGGGCAGGCGCGGCACGACCACGCGCGTGACCAGCTGGCCGAGCGGGCTGAGCGTGGGACCGCTCGCCACCCGCGCGAGGAAGCCGTATGCGATCACCGCCGTCAGCCACCGCTGGTCCAGCGCGATCGTCGCCGCGCTCAGCAACACCACGCCGCCCGCCACCAGGCGCGCGGACACCTCGTTCACGGGATCCGGGAACGAGAACAGGGTGGTTTTGTGCATCGACTGCATCGACAATATGAGTTTAGCGCAGGGGCCGGCGCTCTACGCGGAGGCTCGTTGGTGTCGCACCGTGCTACACTACGGTCGTGCCGACGACCAGGCCCCGCCATACGATCACCGAGACGCCGCCCGTACAGGAGGCGCTCGACGAGCTGCGGGCGAAGCTGAGCGGCGACCCCATCGACTTCGCCGAGCTGGTGATCATTGGAGCCCGCGTCAAGGCGCGGCGGCTGCCAGACGACGAGAAAGCGCGCAAGGCGCGTGAGGAGCTTGCGGGTTGGATACGCAACGGCAACGGTCCCAAGCTGGACGTCGCCGCCGCCAAAGAGGTCAAGTACCTCGGGCTGACAGCCAACTACGACGAGTAGCGTGCTGCTGCTCGACAACTCCGCGTGGGCCCGGATGCTCCAGGGCGGCGTTGCGAAGGCGCGGGCAGAGACGATCGCGAAGTCGATGGAGGCGCAGGAGATCGCCGTCTGTCTGCCGTTCCTGCTCGAGGTCGGCTTCTCAGCGCGCTCGGCCGCGGACCGCAAGGCGCTGATGATGCGGCTGAACAATCTGCCACGAATCGCCATCGACAGCGAGGTCGAACGCCTGGCCTCCCTGGCGCAGCGCGAGCTCACCGAGGTCGGCCACCACCGACTCGCGCCGATCGACATCATGATCGCCGCCTGCGCCCATCGCGCCGACGCCGGCGTGCTCCACTACGACGCCGACTACGACATCCTCGCCGAGCACACCAGTCTGGTGTTCGAGAGCGAGTGGTTGGCGCCGGCCGGCACGCTGTAGGCGCGGTCGCTCAAGCCGCGCGGAAGCGCACCACGCCCTCGCGCTCCTCTTCGACGACCGCGCCGTCGCGCAGCAGCAGGTCGACGTGGCCGAGCACCTCAGAGAGGGTCAGGTATGCCTGGGTGACGGCGACGTTGCCCCACATCTCCTGCGCGATCTCATGCGCCGTGCGCGGCTCGGAGGCGATCAGGCGCAGCATCTTCTCCGCGCGGCGCGCGTGCATGCGAAAACGCTCATCGATCAGCGCCGCGTGGTCGGTGATCGGGCGGCCATGGCCGGGCAGCACCAGCGAGAGCTCCATCGCGCGCGTCCGTTCCAGCGACTCCATGTAGGTGATCAGCGCCTGCGGGCGGGGCTCGGTGTACTCCTCGTCGGCGTCAAGCGGCCGCGCGAGCAGCGGGTTGGAGGAGATGTGCGCGATCAAATGGTCGGCGGCCAGCATCATCGCGCGTGACTCGTCCACGAACACCGTGTCCGACGGGCTGTGCCCGGGGCGGTGCAGCACGCGCAGCGCGCGATCGCGCAGCTGCAGCACCGAGCCGTCGGTCAGCGGCCGCGTCACCTCCACCGCGGAGCCCCACGCGCGAAAGCCCGCCGAGACGGCGCGCAGCGCGGTCACGATTTCCGGCGGGATGCCGTGGCGCAGCATCAGGCGCTCTGCGAAGCGGTCTTCGAGGTCGGTCTGGTGGCCGTAGCTGGCCAGGAACGGCGCCAGCCGGTCCAGCGCCGCCACCTCCGCGCCCGAGCGGCGCGCGAGGATCGAGGCCAGGCCGAAGTGGTCCATGTGCTGGTGGGTGATCACCAGCAGCTCGATGTCCTCCACCGCGTGCCCGCGACGGGCCAGCGCCTGCTCGAGCTCGTCCAGCGCCTTCGCCGAGTTCGGCCCCGAGTCCACCAGCGTCAGCGGCGTGTCCTCGATCAGGTAAGCGTTCACGCGCCCGACCATGAACGGCGTCGGGATCGCCAGCCGGTGGATGCCCGCGTCGGCTGCCAGCGCGAGCGCCTCGCGCGCGGCCCGCGCCTGGGGGTCCTCCGCGTCGCTCACGATCGGATCAGCTCGAGCACCTCGTCGCGGCGCCGGCGCATGTCCTCGGGCGAGACCAGCGACTCCAGGCACAGGCGCAGCAGCGGCTCGGTGTTGGACGGGCGCACGTTGAAGTGCCAGTCCTCGTAGTCGATCGAGATCCCGTCCAGGCGCTCCTGGCGGGCGTCGGCGTAGCGCGCCGCGATCTCCTCCATCTTCGCGGCCGGGTCCGAGACCTCGGAGTTGACCTCGCCGGAGATGAAGTACCTGGCGTGGTAGGGGGCCAGCAGCTCGGACATGCTCCTGCCCTCGCGGCACAGCAGCTCGAGCACCAGCAGCGCCGGAATCGTGCCGGAGTCCGCGCAGTAGAAGTCGCGGAAGTAGTAGTGCCCGGAGACCTCGCCGCCGAACAGCGAGCCCTCCTTGCGCATGCGCGTCTTGAAGAACGCGTGTCCCACGCGGTTCATGTACGGGGTTCCGCCCGCCTGGCGCACGGTGTCGGGCACCGCGCGCGAGGCGCGCACGTCGTACAGGATCGCCTCGCCGGGGCTTTTGCGCAGCAGCGACTGCGCCAGCAGCGCCGTCAGGAAGTCGCCGTCGACGAACGCGCCGCTGTCGTCGATGAAGAAGCAGCGGTCAGCGTCGCCGTCCCACGCGATGCCGAGGTCGGCGCCCGAGTCGCGGACCCTCTCGATGACCACCTGCCGGTTCTCCGGCAGCAGCGGGTTGGGCTCGTGGTCGGGGAAGCTGCCGTCGGGCGTCCAGTAGGTCTCGATCAGCTCGAGGTTCAGCGACTCCAGCACCGGGCCGACCATCGGGCCGGCCATCCCGTTTCCGCCGTCCACCACCACCTTCAGCCTCCTGCTCGCGGAGCGCACGACCTCTGGGTCGATGAAGCCCAGGGCGGAGCTTTGGAACTCCTCGTACAGGTCGATCTCCTCGAGCGCGCCGCGCGGCGGCGGCTCGCCGCCGCCGGCCCGTGTGCCGCCCGCGAGCTCGGCTTCGACCTCGCGGCGGATGTCCTGGATGCCGGAGTCGCCCGACAGCGCGATCGCCCCCTCGCGCACGAGCTTCGCGCCCGTGTACGCCTTCGGGTTGTGCGAGGCGGTGCACATCAGCCCGCCGTCCAGCTCGCGCGAGCCGACGAGGAAGTACAGCATCTCGCTGCCCACCTGTCCCGCGTCGATCACGCTCGCGCCCGCCGCCAGAAGGCCCTCGCGGTAGCGCGCCGCGAGCTCCGGCGCGCTCAGGCGCATGTCGCGCCCGAGGCCGATCCGCAGCTCGGCCACCGGCTTGCCCGCCAGCTGGCCGAGCACGCGCGCGAACGCGCCGCCGATCAGCTCCGCCAGATCGCCGTCGATCTGCTGCGGGTACAGGCCGCGGATGTCGTAGGCCTTGAAGATCTCGGGCGAGAGAGCGGTCATGCGGGCTCGCATCCTAGAGCCGGACCGCCAGGGCCGGCGGTCACGGGCGCCTGGAGGGCGCACGTATTCATCAGAACGAGGGGACGGATGCCCCTCGAAGTATCCTTCTCGCCATGTCAGGACATTCCAAGTGGGCGAGCATCAAGCACAAGAAGGCGATCGTGGACTCGCGCCGCGGCGCGCAGTTCTCCAAGCTCACGCGCGCGATCACCGTCGCCGCGCGCGACGGCGGCGGCGATCCAGTCGGCAATCCCGCGCTGGACCTCGCGATCCGCAAGGCCAAGGAAGCGTCGATGCCGAAGGACAACATCGAGCGCGCGATCGCCAAGGGCACCGGCGAGGGCGGCGAGGCCGAGGCGATCGAGACCGTGCTGTACGAGGGCTACGGGCCGGGCGGCGTGGCCGTGCTCGTGGAGGCGCTCACCGACAATCGCAACCGCACCGGCGCCGACGTCCGTCACGCGTTCTCCAAGAACGGCGGCAACCTCGGCGAGCCCGGCTCGGTGGCGTACCTGTTCGAGAAGAAGGGCATGATGGTGATCGACGCCGGGCGCTACTCAGAAGACGACCTGATGGCCGCCGTCGAGGCCGGCGCCGAGGACATCGCAACCGACGAGGGCGTCTTCGAGGTGATCACCGAGCCGGCGGATTTCGCCGCGGTGCGCAAGGCGCTGGAGGACGCCGGTGTGGAGATGGAGAACGCCGAGCTTGCCTACCGGCCCTCGACCGTCGTGCCCGTCGACGAGGCACAGGCCGGCAAGCTGATGCGGCTGATCGACGCACTCGAAGACAGCGACGACGTCAGCGCCGTGCACGCCAACTTCGACGTGTCCGCCGAAGTGCTCGAGCGTGTGGCAGGCTAAGCCGCCCGTCGTGATCCTGTGCGGCGGGCGCGGCACCCGCCTGCAGGAGCACACCCAGGCGATCCCCAAGCCGCTCGTGGAGATCGGCGGGATGCCGATCTTGTGGCATGTGATCCAGCTGTACGCCGTGCAGGGCTTTCGCCGCTTCCTGCTGGCGACCGGCTACCGGGGCGAGCTGATCGAACGCTTCGTCGCCGAGCACGCGTGGCCTGCGGGTGTGGTGGTGGAGTGCGTCGACACGGGCCTGCACACGCAGACGGGCGGGCGGATCAAGCTGCTGCAGCGGCGGCTGGCCGGCGAGGAGCTGTTCTGCGCGACCTACTCCGACGGCCTCGCGGACGTCGACCTCGGCGCGCTGCTCGCATTCCACAGCGCCCACGGCGCGCTGGCGAGCATGACCGTGGTGCGGCCCGAGCTGCAATTCGGGGTGACCGAGCTGGACGGCGACGGGCGCGTGACCGGCTTCCGCGAGAAGCCCACCTCCGAGCACTGGATCAACGGCGGCTTCTTCTGCTTCTCGGCGGGCGCGCTCGATTACATGGACGGCGCGAGTGCGCTCGAGCGCGGGCCGCTCGAGCGGCTGGCGGGCGCCGGTGAGCTGCGCGCGCGCCGTCACGAGGGCTTCTGGGAGTGCATGGACACCTACAAGGACGCGGTCGCGCTCAACGACCTGTGGGACTCGGGCGAGGCCCCCTGGCGGCTGTGGGCGCCCGACGCTCAGGCGGGCAGCCGTCGCGCCCTGAACAGCGCCACCGGCTCGCGGATCCCGCGCAGGCGGCGCTCGCCCGCGTAGGACCAGCCGTAGCGGTCCCTGGCCGACTCGCGCACCTCGCGCTCGGCGAGCACGCTGCCGGGGCGGGCGATCGCGGTGATGCGGCTGGCGAGGTTGACCGGCCGCCCGAACCAGTCGCCGGCGCGCGGCAGAGCCAGGCCGATGGCGGCGCCGGCGCGCAGCTGCGGGAACTCCTCGCCCTCGGCGTCCGCCGCGTCGATCAGGTTGAGCGCCGCCTCCAGCAGCGGCTCGGGCTCGGGCGCGACGAGCATCGCCGCGTCGCCGATCGTCTTCACCAGCCGCACCGGCGGCTCGGCGACCTCGGAGGCCAGCGCCTCCAGACGCGCGGCGAGGTGGCCGAGCTCCTCCGGCGGCACCTCCTCGCCCAGGCGCGTGAAGCCGACCAGGTCGGCGAAGCACACCGCCACCTCGCGCGATCCCGGCAGGCGTCCGCCGTCGCGCTCCAGCGCGCTGATCACCTCGCTCTGCGCTGTGTGGCGCAGGTGCAGCGCGAGCACGTTGCTCAGCATCGGGTCCACCAGCGGGTACAGCTGGGCGGCCGCCTGCGCGTAGCGGCTGGCGAGGTCGCGCTCGCTCATCCCGGGCTCGAGCACCAGTTTCAGCGGCAGCAGCCGCAGGCTGTCGGCGGCCTGCGCGAGGCCGCGGCCGAGCACGCGCAGCAGGTCGAGGATGTCCTGGTCGGAGATGCCCGCCTCGCGCGCCACCACGATCCTCGCGGCGGACTCGATCTCGGCCTCTGTGTACACCGCCTCGCCGGGCTCTGGGATCGGCAGCCCCATCGCGCGGCGAGCGGCCGCCAGGAACTCCGGCTCCACGCCGCTCAGCTCGGCCACCTGCGCCGCCGTGTAGCGCTCGTCACCGACGATCACCCGGTCGGCCGGCAGGAAGATGATCGTGCCGGTGGCGGTCGTGCGACGCAGATCCGACAGCGCCACGCCTTCGCGGCTGAGCTGCTCCAGTAGCGCCAGGCGCTCCGCGCGCGCCTGCCCCTCCAGGCCTTCGAGCAGGCCCTCGCCGGCGAAGTCGATCTGGGGCCCTGGCATGACGCGCAGCGTAGGGCACCCGCTCCCGGAGGGCGCGCCCTCGAGACTCAGGCGGGCTCGCCGGGCGGGCAGGCGTCCGGCGACGGGCGCAGAATCACAGGCTGTGATCGTCCTCGGCATAGATCCGGGCCTCGCCAGCACCGGCTACGGCGTTGTCGCGCGCCGGGACGGTCGCCTGCTGGCGCTGGACGGCGGCGTCATCGCCACGCGCGCGGGCCTCGCGCCCGAGCGGCGTCTGGCCGAGATCCACGCCGCCGTCGACGCGCTGCTGGTGGAGCACGAGCCCGACGCGGTGGCGCTCGAGGAGCTGTACTTCGGACAGAACGTGCGCACGGCCTTCGCCGTCGGGCAGGCGCGCGGCGCGGTGCTGCTGGCGGCCGGCCAGCACGGGCTGCCGTGCGCGGGCTACACCCCGCAGCAGGTCAAGGGCGCGGTCTGCGGAAACGGACGCGCACCGAAGGATCAGGTGGCGCGCATGGTGCAGACGCTGCTCGGGCTGCCCGAGCTGCCGCGCCCAGACCACGCGGCGGACGCGCTCGCGGTGGCGGTCTGCCATGTCAACTGCGCTCCGCTGGCGCTGGCGATGGCAAGCGCGGGGGCGGGGGTGGGCGGATGATCGCGCTGCTGCGGGGCGAGGTCGCCGTGCGCCGCACCGATCACGTGGTCGTGCTCAGCGGCAGCGTCGGCTACCGCGCGGCCGTCTCTGCGCAGACGCTCGCACACGTGCCGGCTGTCGGCGAGCAGGTGACGCTGCACACGCATCTGATCGTGCGCGACGACGCGCTCACGCTGTACGGCTTCCACTCCGAGCAGGAGCGCGACCTTTTCCTGATGCTGCTGGCGGTGCAGGCGGTCGGCCCGAAGGTCGCGCTGGCGGTGCTCTCGGCGGGCGCGCCGCGGGAGCTGATCCGGGCGCTCGCGGCGGGTGACGCCGCGCGCTTCCAGGCCGTTCCCGGCATCGGCAAGCGCACGGCCGAACGGATCATCGTCGAGCTGCGCGAGAAGGTGGGCGTGGACGGCGAGGCGCCCGGCGCGGCGCGCACGCCGATCGTCGCGCGACGGGGAGAGCCGCAGGATCCGCGCATGCTGGCGCGCGACGGCCTGCTCGAGCTCGGCTACGCGCCGGTCGAGGCCGAGGAGCTGCTCGCCGGCGTCGAGGGCGAGACCGCCGAGGAGCTGCTGGGAGGCGCCCTGCGCCTCGCGCGCTCGGCGCCGTGACGCCGAGGAACGCATGACCGAGACCGCCGCCCCCCGTATCCAGACTCCCTATCTCGTCGCCGAGGACGAGCTCGACCGTTCGCTGCGCCCGCGGCGGCTGGCGGAGTTCGTCGGACAGCAGACGCTGCGCGAGCAGCTGGCGGTCGCGATCGAGGCGTGCAGCGCGCGCGGCGATGCGCTCGATCATGTGCTGCTGGCGGGGCCGCCGGGTCTCGGCAAGACCTCGCTCGCGCAGATTCTCGCGGCGGAGCTGGAGGTGCCGTTCGTGCAGACCGCCGGACCGGCGCTCGAGCGCAAGGGAGACATCGCGGCGTTTCTTACGGCGCTCGAGCCGCGCAGCGTGTTCTTCGTCGATGAGATCCACAGGCTGGCGCGCACGCTCGAGGAGACCTTCTACCCGGCGATGGAGGACCACCGGCTGCCGATCACCGTCGGGCAGGGCGCCGGCGCGCGCGTGGTGACGCTCGAGCTGCCGCCGTTCACGCTCGTGGGCGCGACGACGCGCACCGGCCTCTTGACGACGCCGCTGCGCGATCGCTTCGGCATCCAGGCGCGCTTGGAGCCATACGCGATCGAGGAGCTCGCGATCATCGTGCGCCGCTCCGCGGGGATCCTCGAGATCGAGCTGGAGGACGAGGGCGCGCTGGCGATCGCCGCGCGCAGCAGGGGCACTCCGCGCGTGGCCAACCGGCTGCTCAAGCGCGTGCGCGACTTCGCCGAGGTGCGCATGGCAGGCGTCGTGAGCGCGCACGCGGCGCACGCGGCGCTCGAGATGCTCGAGGTCGACGAGCGCGGGCTCGATCGCGTCGACCGGGAGATCCTCAGCACGATCTGCGCGAAGTTCGACGGGGGTCCGGTCGGCCTGTCCACGCTCGCGGTGGCGGTGGGGGAGGAGCAGGACACGATCGAGGACGTGTACGAGCCGTATCTGCTGCAGCAGGGGCTGATCAAGCGCACGCCGCGCGGGCGGATGGCGACGGTCGCGGCGTACGAGCATCTCGGCCTGCAGGCGCCGGCCGCTGCGGGGGCGTCGCTGTTCTGAGCTCCGGCGCGCCCGTGGTCGGGATGTGAACAGGCGCTCCAAGGGGCGCGCTCCCGGCCCGGCCCCGGGTAGTCTGTGTGGGAGACACCATGGCCCATCCGTTCATCTGCCCGAACTGCGGGCACCGCACCAGCGAGCTCGATCGCAACATCGGCTTCACGCGTCAGCCCAAGGGCTGCTCGAAGTGCGGCTTCGCGTTCCTGTTCGAACTGCTCGACGACTACTACCCGGCACCCGACGCCGCGTTCTTCGTGTGCGACGGCGAGGGCCGCGTGGTCGGGTGCGGGAAGAACTCGTTCGCGTTCACCGGCCTCGAGGAGGAAGACGTGATCGGCCAGCGCGTCGAGCAGGTGCTCGGCCTGAGCTTCGCGGGCGGCGACGATCCCGTGGCGACGGTCCTGGAGTGGGGCGTGCGCGCGCTGGAGGTTCCGGTGCGCGTCAGCGGCGAACGCGACGTGACGGCCAGCGCCAAAGCGGACATGTTTCCCGCCTATGACGACGACGGCGGGCTGTTGCTGGTGCTGACCCCCGACAAGTAGTCTCTGACGACGATGACCGATCGCCGACGCAACACCCTGATCCTCCTGCTCGTCGCGGGTCTCGTGATCGCGTCCGTTGCCGCGATCGCCACCAAGAAGACGCGCCTGGGGCTCGACCTGAAGGGCGGCGTCGAGCTCGTCTACCAGGGCAAGCCCACCGCCCAGGCCAAAGTGACCCCCGAATCGCTCGAACGCGCGATCAGCATCATGCGCACGCGCGTGGACCAGCTGGGCGTGGCCCAGCCGGAAATCCAGCGCTCCGGCGCCGAAGAAATCGACGTCGCGCTGCCGGACGTCAGCAACGCCACGCGCGCGCAGGAAGAGGTCGGCAAGACCGCGCAGCTGGAGCTCTACGACTGGGAGACGAACGTGATCGGTCCCAGCGGCAAGCCCGCCGGCGCCTCCGAACCGACCGTTACGGGCGGGCCGCGAGCGGGCGAAGTCCAGTACGGCCTCCCCGAGTACCAGGCCGTGCAGCGCGCCGCCAAACGCGCGCCGATCCTGCGCCGCGCCGACACGACCTGGGCGTCGGGGTGCACCTCGGCACAGGTCGAAGACTGCATCTACGGCAGCTGGTATCTGCTCGACACGGCGCACGAAAAGGTCGTGCGCGGCCCCGAAGAAACCGAACACAACCTCTACTCGGACCTGCCCAAGCAGCCAAAGGGGGCGAAGCTCAAGGCGGTGCGCGTCAATCCCGGCACCGTGCTGGTGCAGGCCCGCCCAGTGGAAAGCGCCGCGGGCAAGATCAGCAACCCCTCGCCCAACAGCTGGTACGTGCTCAACGACGAACCGGCGATGTCCGGCGCCGACATCACCAACCCGACGCAGAGCAACGACGAACAGACGGGGCAGCCCGATGTCACGTTCGGCTTCACCTCGCACGGCAAGGGGATCTTCGAACGCGTCACCAAGGAAATCGCCCATCGCGGCCAGGAAGCCCAGCTCCCGGGGATCGGTCACGAAACGGCCCTGCAGCACTTCGCGATCGTGCTGGACGGCCAGCTGATCACGGTGCCGTCGATCGACTTCAGCAAGTACCCGGAAGGGATCGACGCCTCCACGGGCTCTGAGATCTCCGGCGGGTTCACGCTCACCTCCGCGCAGAACCTCGCCAACGAGCTGCAGTCCGGCGCGCTGCCGATCAAGCTGGTGCTGATCTCCCGCTCGCAGGTCTCCGCGACGCTCGGCAAAACGGCGCTCAACCAGGGCCTCACGGCGATGATCGCGGGCTTCCTGGTGGTGTGCCTGTTCCTGCTGGTCTTCTACCGCGTGCTCGGCGCGATCGCCGTCGGCGGTCTCGTCATCTACGGGACGTACCTGTTCGCGCTGGTCAAGCTGATTCCCGTCACCATGACGCTCCCCGGCATCGCCGGCCTGATCCTCACGATCGGCGTGGCGGCGGATGCGAACATCGTGATCTTCGAGCGCGTCAAGGAGGAGATCCGCGGCGGCAGGTCGATCATCTCCGGCATCGCCACAGGCTACAAACACGGCTTCGCGGCGATCGTCGACGCGAACGTGGTGACGTTCATGACGGCGTTCATCCTGTTCGCGCTGGCGACCGCCGAAGTCAAGGGGTTCGCGTTCATGCTGGGCATCGGCGTGCTCGTGTCGCTGTTCACCGCCGTGCTCGCCACGCAGGCGGCGCTCGGCGCGATGAGCCGCTCGCGGCTGGTGTCGCACCCCGCCGCGCTCGGCGCGGCGCGGCGCGGCAAAGGCTGGACGTTCGACTTCATGGGCGCCTCGAAGTGGTTCTTCTCGCTGTCGGGCACGATCCTGCTGATCGGCGCGCTGGCGATCGGCGGGCGGGGGATCAACTTCGGCATCGACTTCAAGTCCGGGACGCGCATCCAGACGGCGTTCATCAAGTCGGCATCCGAGGGCGAAGTCGCGACGGTGATGAAGGAAGCCGGCTATCCGAACGCGCAGGTGCAGAAGTTCACCAACGCGAGCATCGGCGGCAACGGCTACCAGATCTCGACCAAGACGCTCGGCCCGGAAAAGGTCAAGGACATCCAGGCGGACTTCGACAAGAAGTTCGGCAACGGCGTGAGCCAACCGGGTACCAAGGACTTCTCCTCTACCTCGATCGGGCCGACGTTCGGGAAAACGGTCGCCAACGCGGCGGTGATCGCGATCATCGCCTCGCTGCTCGTGATCTCCGCGTACATAGCGCTGCGCTTCGAGTGGAAGTACGCGGTGCCGGTGCTGATCGCGCTGATGCACGACCTCCTGATCACGGCCGGCGTGTATTCGCTGACGGGCCGCGAAGTGACGACAGCGACGGTCGCCGCGCTGCTGACGATCCTCGGCTATTCGCTGTATGACACGATCATCGTGTTCGATCGCGTGCGCGAGAACGTCCCGCGCATGCCGCGCGCCGCGTTCTCGCAGATCGTCAACCGCTCGATGTCGGAGGTGGTCACCCGGTCGCTGGCGACGAGCTTCTGCACGCTGCTGCCGGTGCTGTCGCTGCTGCTGTTCGGTGGGGAAACGCTCAAGGACTTCGCCTTCGCGCTGATGGTCGGCGTTGCCTCGGGCGCCTACTCCTCGATCTTCATCGCCTCGCCCGTCCTGACCCACTGGAAGGAGCGCGAGCCCGGCTACCGCGTGCGCCGGGCGCGGATCGTGCGCGAACTGGGCGCCGTGCCCGCCTACGCCACGACCGCGACTGGTGCGCCCGAGGACGTCGAGCCCGAAAGCAAGCGCCGGCGCACGCGGCGCGGGAGCCTGATCGCGCCGGAGGCGCCCGGCCAGGAGATCTCGCGCGACGAGTTCCGCGAGCTGGTCGCCGACCTCGACGTCGAGGGCACGCCCAACGGCGCGCCCTCCGCGCCGACGAGCGGTCGTGGGCGCCGTGCGGGTACGGCGGACGCCAGCGCCACCGTGGCGCCCCCGGCTCCTCCCGCATCGTCACCGCGCAGTCCCGGTACGGGGGAGGCAGAGCGCGACCCCGCGGCCGACCTCACGCCCGAGGACCTCGTGCTCAAGGAAGACCCCAAGTCGCGCCAGAAGCCCCGGCGCGCCACGCGTCGTAACAAACGCCACGGGCGGTCGCGCTGATGGGACTGCTCGCGTGGGTGATCATGGGCCTTGCGATCTGGCACTTCACGATCTTCCTGCCCGACCGCTTCTGGGGCGGGATCGTCGGCGCGTTCGTCGGCTCGCTGATCGGCTCGATCGTCGTCGGGCTGCTCATCTACGGCGTGCGCGTGTCCGCGCTGCGGATCCCAGGTGAAAAGGCGACCGACATCGGCGTCGTGCTGTACGCGGTCCCAGGCGCGCTGATCGGGATCGCCGCGATCTACCTGGAGGGCATGCGCCGCGAACGTGCATCCGAGGAGATCACGCCCGGATAGCGGCTCGACCAGAAGCCCGAGTACCAGAATGGTACGAGGATACGGCCAGGTGGCCGTATCGCATAGGGTCTCCCGGGTCAACCAGCACTAAGGAGGGAACCTGTGTCCAGACGACGACTTGTCCACGCGCTGATCGGCGCGTGCGCCGCGCTGTCGGCCATGGCCGTCTCGGCGGCCGGCGCCTCGGCGGCGACGGAGTGGGTCTCGAACTCGGCGCCCGTCTCGAGCCCCGCCAACAGCTGCACCCACCCGGGCTACAACTCGATCCGGGCGGCGCTCGCCGGAACGGGGCCGACCATCGAGGTCTGCACCGGCACCTACACAGAACAGCTGACCATCACCAAGTCGGTGAAGCTCATCGCGGTGAACGGAGCCGGCACGGCGAAGGTGGTGCTGCCCGGCTCGCCGGCGGTCTCGACGACGCTGTGCGACGAAGCATCGTTGCGCGGGTTGAAGAAACTCGAGGTCGCGGAAGGAAATCCCGAAAGCGACGCCCAGCCGGATGAGGACGCCGTCTCGATCTGCACCGCCGGTACCGTCACCATCACCGGACTGACGTTCGAACCGAAGTGGCCGGGCGGCACCTGCTACGACAGCCTGTACGGGATCCTCATCGGCGGTGGCGCGACGCTCAAAGCCTCCAACGTGAGCGTCGATGGCGGAGGCGCGTTCCCGATCAACGGCTGCCAGGGCGGAGTGTCGATTCAGGTCGGCATGGCGTGGGCGTCCCCCGTAGAACCGGGGCACGCGACGCTCTCGCAGGACACGGTCAGCGAATACCAGAAGAACGGGATCACGGTCGACGGTGAAGGCTCGAGCGCCAAGATCAGCCACACCACCGTGGTGGGCGCCGGCCCCACGCCGGAAACCGCGCAGAACGGCATTCAGGTGAGCAACGGCGCCCGCGCGAGCATCAGCTCGTCCAGCATCTCGGGCAACGAGTGCGACAACAGCAACTGCGGCTCGGATGCGTTCGAAAAGACCCAGGCCACCGGACTGCTGTTCTACGGCGCTGCCTCCGGATCGAAGGTGACCGGCACAGCGCTGAAGGAAAACGACATCGGCGTGTATCTGGACTCGGAAAGCCCGACGCAGCCGACCTCGCCTGAATTGACGATCGAGAAAGACGTGATCAGCGGCGATCGCTACGAGGGCGTGGCACTCGACAAGGGCGACGCGTCGCTGAAGAACGACACGATCGCCGGTCCCGGCAACATCGGGATCGACCTGTTCCAATACGAACAGCAGCCCTACGCGCCGACGTCGAGTGCCGCGCACGATGAAATCGACGGCATGAGCGAAGCGGCCGTGAAGGTCGAATCCGATAAAGCGTCGGGCGATCACGCCGGCAGCTTCACCCTCAGCGGCAGCACGCTGTCCGGCAACGCGCAGGCGGTGGTGGACGAAAGCACGACGTTCAACGTCGTGCTCTGAGTCGCGCCACGCAGACATCAGCCGAGTGGGGAGGCGCGGCCGGCGCCTCCCCAGCGGCTGCTCGCCGTTCCGTCTCGCCCTGGCCGTAGTCTCGCGGCGTGCTCCCGTGCCGCTTCGAGATACCCGACTGCCCGCCCGCCGACGTCGAGCGGCTGCGGCGCGAGCTGGGCGTGAGCGGGGCGCTCGCGCAGGTGCTCGTGCGCAGGGGGATGGCCGACCCGCGGCTGGCGCGCGCGTTCCTGGCCGGCGAGGAGGAGCATCCGCCGGAGGCGTTCGCGCGCATCGGCGAGGCGGTCGCGGCGATCCTCGGTCACGTCGCGAACGGCACGCGCATCACCGTCCACGGCGACTACGACGTCGATGGCATCTGCTCGACGGCAGTGCTGGTGCGAGCGCTGCGCGGCCTGCACGCCGACGTCGACTTCCACCTGCCCGACCGCGCCGACGGCTACGGGCTGAACGCGGAGACCGTGCAACGGCTGGCGGAGCGGGGAACGCGGCTGCTGGTGACCGTCGACTGCGCGATCACGGCGGTCGCGGAGGTGGCGCAGGCGCGAGCGCTCGGCATCGAGGTGGTCGTCACCGATCACCACGCGCCGCGCGCCGACGGCGAGCTGCCGCAGGCGCCGCTCGTGCACCCGGCGCTGTGCGGCTACCCATGTCCGGACCTGTGCGCAACCGCTGTCGCCTACAAGCTGGCGCAGGCGCTGGCGCAGGCGGCCACGCGCGGCGCGGCGGGAGAGCGCTGCGCCGAGCTGGCACGCGGCATGCTGGCGAGCCGCGCGCTCGAGCGGGATCTCGATCTGGTGGCGCTGGCGAGCATCGCCGACGTCGTGCCGCTGCTCGGCGAGAACCGCGTGCTCGTGCGCCGCGGGCTGCGCGCGCTGGCCGGTACGGCCAAGCCGGGCCTGCGCGCGCTGATGGCGGTCGCGGGAGTCGACCCAGCGAAGATCGACGAGCGCTCTGTCGCCTTCGCGCTCGCGCCGCGCCTGAACGCCGCCGGGCGGCTGTACCGGGCGGACGCGGGACTCGAGCTGATCCTCACCGAAGACGGGCATCGCGCCGCGCGGATCGCCGAGGAGCTCGACCGCGCCAACCGCGAGCGCAGAGGCGTGGAACAGCGCATCCGCTTCGAGGCCGAAGCGCAGATGGACGAGCTCGGCGAGCGCCCGGCATACGTGCTCGCCGCAGACGGCTGGCATCCGGGAGTCATCGGGATCGTCGCCTCGCGCCTGGTCGAGCGCAGCGCGCGTCCCGTCGTGCTGATCGCGCTGGACGGGGACACGGGTAAGGCCTCCGGGCGCAGCATCGAGTCGTTCGACCTGCTCGCAGGCCTGACCGCTTGCGGCGAGCATCTGCTGCGCTTCGGCGGCCACCGCGCGGCGGCGGGCCTGGAGATCGAGCGCGGGCGCGTGGCGGACTTCGCGAGCGCGCTCTGCGCGCACGCCGAGCGCGTCCTGCGCCCGCAGGACCTCGTGGCGGTAGAGCGCGTGGACGCGCTCGTCGGCGGCGACGAGCTCGGCATGGAGCTCGCCGAGGAGCTGCAGGCGCTGGCCCCGTTCGGCCGCGGCAACCCGGCCGTGTCGCTGATGGTCGCCGACGCCACCTTCGCCGACGTCAGGCCGATGGGCGAAGGCAGGCACGCCCGCTTCACCGTCGAGTCCCGCGGCGCCCGCGCGCGCGCCGTGGCCTTCGGCGCCGGCGGCCGCCTGCTGGCCGATCTTCGATCGGCCGCCGCCGCGGACCCCGCGGATGAGCCGGCGGGCGCCGTGCAGGCGACGTTCGCGCTGGAGGTCAACGAATGGAACGGCGTCAGCGAGCCACGTCTGGTGCTGCGCCGAACGCAGGCCGCGGAGAAGCCCGTCGAGGATGCCACCGCGGAGGGGGAGCTCGTGCTGTTCGCGCTGTGAGCGGCCGGCGCCTTCAATCCGCCCCGAACGTCCCCTACCCTTAGAGCATGGCCATCGCCGAAGATCCAAAGCCGTCGCAGCTCGCCGAAGTGGCCGACGCGCCGGCGATCAGCGACGCGGCGCCCGCGCCGCTCGGCCTCAGCCCCTCCGAGCGGCGCCTGCTGAGCGATCTGTTCGCGATCGTCTCCGAGCACGCGACCGACTCCGCGATCGAGATCGACCGCGCGCGCGTCCAGGACGCCTTCGTGTTCGCGTGCGAGCACCACGCCGACCAGCGGCGCAAGTCGGGCGAGGACTTCATCGTGCACCCGGTCGGCGTGGCGCGCATCTGCGCGAGCATGCGCCTGGACACCGAGACGCTGTGCGCGGCGCTGCTGCACGACACCGTCGAGGACACCTCGGCGTCGATCGAGGAGGTGCGCGAGCGCTTCGGCGAGGAGATCTCAGGCGTAGTCGACGGCGTGACGAAGCTGACGGGCATCACCTTCCAGTCGCGCGACGAGGCGCAGGCCAACAACTACCGCAAGATGATGGTCGCGATGGCCACCGACGTGCGGGTCATCCTGATCAAGCTCGCCGATCGCCTGCACAACATGCGCACGATCGAGGCGATGCCCAAGCAGAAGCAGATGGAGAAGGCGCGCGAGACGCTCGACATCTACGCGCCGCTGGCCCATCGCCTGGGGATCCACGCGATCAAGTGGGAGCTCGAGGACCTCGCGTTCGCGACGCTGCACCCGCGCAAGTACCAGGAGATCAAGGGGCTCGTCGCCCAGCAGCGCGACGAGCGCGAGCGCTACGTCAGCGAGGCGGGCGAGTACCTGCACCAGGAGCTGGCCGACGTCGGCATCCAGGCGCAGATCGCCGGCCGCGCCAAGCACTTCTACTCGATCTACTCGAAGATGACCAACAAGGGCCGCGAGTTCAACGAGATCTACGACCTCACCGCGATGCGCGTGATCGTCGACTCGGTCAAGGACTGCTACGGCACCGTCGGCGTGATCCACTCGCTGTGGAAGCCGCTGCCGGGCCGCTTCAAGGACTTCATCGCGATGCCCAAGTTCAACATGTACCAGTCGCTGCACACGACCGTGATCGGGCCGGAGGGCCAGCCGCTGGAGATCCAGATCCGCACCCACGAGATGCACGAGATGGCCGAGTTCGGGGTCGCGGCCCACTGGGTCTACAAGCAGCCGGAAGGCGCCGGCGGCGAGCGCTCCGGCTGGGCGGTCGCGGGCGAGGACGCCAAGCTCAAGTGGCTGCGCTCGATGCTCGACTGGCAGAAGGATCTCTCGGACCCGAGGGAGTTCATGGAGACGCTGCGCACCGACCTGTTCGAGGAAGAGGTGTACGTCTTCACACCCAAGGGCGAAGTCAAGTCGCTGGCGGCCGGCGCCACGCCGCTGGACTTCGCCTACGAGGTGCACACCGAGATCGGCCACCGCTGCGTGGGCGCGCGCGTGAACGGGAAAATCGTGCCGCTGCACTACGAGCTGCAGTCGGGCGACATCGTCGAGATCCTCACGGCCAAGCGTGAGCGCGGACCCTCGCGCGACTGGCTGGCGATGGTCAAGACGACGCGCGCGCGCAACAAGATCAAGGCGTGGTTCAAGGCCGAGTCCCGCCAGGACACCGAGCACTCGGGGCGCGAGCTGCTGCAGGAGCACCTGCGCAAACAGGGGCTGCCGGCGCAGAAGATCACCGGCTCGGCGCTGCTGGCGGACGTGATCCGCGAGGTCGGCTACCGCAAGGCGGACGACTTCTACATCGCCCTCGGCGCGGCCAAGGTCTCGCCGAAGCTCGTCGTCGGCAAGGTCCTGCAGCGCCTGAAGCAGGGCGAGTCCGCCGACGGCGGCGACAGCGCGGCCGACCTGCTGCGCGTCGGGCGCGCGCGTCGAAGGCCGACCAAGTCCTCGGGCCAGTACGGGATCCGGGTGGAAGGCGTCGAGGACGTGATGCTGCGCCTGGCCAAGTGCTGCCGGCCGGTGCCCGGCGATGAGATCGTCGGCTACATCTCGCTCGGCCGCGGGATCACCATCCACCGCGAGGACTGCCCCAACGCGACGCTGCTGCGCAAGAGCCCCGAGCGCTTCACGAGCGTCGCCTGGGAAGGCGACCAGTCGACCGGCTTCGTCGTGGAAATCCAGATCGACGCATGGGACCGCCACCACCTGCTGGCCGACCTTTCCCGCGCCTTCTCCGAGTCTGGCGCGAACATCCTCGAGGCGCGCTGCCTGTCGATGCCGCCGATGGTCAAGAACCGGTTCGTCGTCGAGGTCGCGGACACGCATTCGCTGAAGAGCGCGATCACGCGCCTGCGCAACACCGAGTCGGTGTTCGACGCCTACCGCGTCACACCCGGCGCTGCGGCGTAGGGCTAGGAGACGACCGAGAGCGCGTCTGGCATGATCGAGTAGCGCGCCTCGGTGACCTCGCCGAGGTAGTCGCCGTCGACCTGCAGCGGCAGCGGGCGCTCGTCGGCGCTGCGCACGACCAGCTCGTGCAGGTCGCGCAGGGGGGTGATCTGCCGGTGGCGGCTCACGCGCGCGCGCGGCGAGAACGCGCGCCAGGCGATCGAGGGCATCGACAGCAGCGTCGCGCGATGCAGCACGCCGCCCGCGAGCGCGCCCGAGTCGAGCGCGGCGCCGTCGGCGATCTCGATCGGGCGGTTCTGGAAGTAGGTGAACGGCGAGCCGTTCTGGACGATCGCGGTGACCCCCTCGAGCGTCTCGCCGTCCTCGCCTGCCTGCACCCGCAGCTGCGGAGGGGAGAGCAGGTAGCGGCGCAGGAACGTGCTGACGGCGACCCACGTGAAGAAGTAGGGCCCCAGGCGCGCCTTCATCTTCGGGTTGGCGTCGACGCGCTCGACGACGCTCGCGTCGAGGCCGAGACCCGAGGCGAACGTGAAGCAGCGGCCGTTGACGACGCCCAGATCGACCCTGCGCGGGCGCCAGTCGTCGGCCATCGCCAACAGGTGCTCGGTCGCGTCGACGACGTCGCCGGGGATGCCGAGCATCTTGCCGAACACGTTCGCCGAGCCGCCCGGCAGGCAGCACAGCGGCGTGGGCGAGCCGAGCAGGCCGTTGGCGGCTTCGTTGACGGTGCCGTCGCCGCCGAAGGCGACGACCACGTCGTAGCCCTCGTGCGCGGCCTCGCGGCAGAGCTCGGTGGCGTGCCCGCGCGCCTCGGTGTCCACCGCGTCGACCTCGAAGCGGCCCTGCAGCGCATAGACGACGAGGTGGCGCAGCCGGTCGGAGACAGTCGTCGCGTACGGGTTGACGATGATCAGCATCCGCCGCCTGCTCTCCGGCGAGGCGAAGCGGAAGGGTGCGTCGTCCTGGCCGGTAAGCTCGTCCTGCGCGCGCGTGGTGCTGCTCACGGCTTGGCCTACACCGAGGACGCCGCGACGTTACCCGCGGGTGTCCAGTCGGCCTCACGGTCTGTCTTGCGTTCGCCGATACGGTTGCTAGACTGCCGGATTACAGATGTACACATCCAGAGGGGTGGAGGGCCTGGCCCTGCGAAACCCCGGCAACCACCGCCAAGTCACAGGCGGGAAGGTGCCAATTCCAGGTGATGTGTGGCCGGGCCTCGCGCTCTTCGCCACACGTGACAAGGCGAAGGCAATAGCGAAGGAGGCCCCAAAATGGCTGCAAGTCATCTTCAGTGCAAGGAGTGCAAGGAGCAGTATCCGCTGGAGGCGCTGTACGTGTGCGAGCGCTGCTTCGGGCCGCTGGAGGTCGCCTACGACCACAGCCGCACGGGCGGCGACGTCGGCGAGCTGCGCCGGCGCATCCAGGGCGGTCCGCAGAACATCTGGCGCTACGCGGACTTCCTGCCGCTCGCCGGCGGGCCTCCGGGCCCCTCGGGCCGCCTCGCCTCGCGCGTCGGCCTGCCGGCGGGCTGCACGCCGCTGATCCGCGCCGACAGGCTCGCCGCGCGCCTGGGCCTGCGCGAGGTGTGGGTCAAGAACGACGCGGCCAACCCGACCCACTCGTTCAAGGACCGCGTCGTGTCGGTCGCGGTCACGCGCGCGCGCGAGCTGGGCTTCGAGACGATCGCGTGCGCCTCCACGGGCAACCTCGCCAACTCGGTCGCCGCGCACGGGGCGGCGCTGGGCCTCGAGTCCTACGTGTTCATCCCCGCGGACCTCGAGGAGCAGAAGATCCTCGCCACGGGCGTCTACGGCACCAACCTGGTGGGCGTGCGGGGCAGCTACGACGACGTCAACCGCCTGTGCACGGAGCTGTGCGCCGAGCGCGACTGGGCGTTCGTGAACATTAACTTGCGCCCCTACTACGCCGAGGGATCGAAGACGCTGGCGTTCGAGATCGCAGAGCAGCTCGGTTGGGAGCTGCCCGACCGCTGCGTGGTGCCGGTGGCCTCCGGCTCGCTGTTCACGAAAATCGCCGCCGGCTTCAAGGAGTGGACCGAGCTCGGACTGCTCGACGGTGAGCTGCCGCGCATGAACGGCGCCCAGGCCGAGGGCTGCTCGCCGGTGGCGAGCGCGTTTGCCGACGGCCACGATGTCTGCCGGCCGGTCAAGCCGAACACGATCGCCAAGTCGCTGGCGATCGGCAACCCCGCCGACGGTCCGTACGCGCTGGAGCTGGCGCGGAGCACGGGCGGCTCGGTGGACGCCGTCAGCGATGAGGAGATCCGTGCGGGCATCGCGCTGCTGGCGCAGACGACCGGGATCTTCACCGAGACCGCGGGCGGCGTCACGACCGCGGTGCTGGCCAAGCTGGCCGCGCGCGGGGACATCGACCCGGACGAGCGCGTCGTGCTGGTGATCACCGGCGAGGGCCTGAAGACGCTCGACGCCGTGCGCGGTACGTTCGAGACCAGCGTGATCGAGCCCACAGTCGCGGCGTTCGAGGCGGGCGTGCCCGCCGCGCTGACGGTCTGATGAGCGTCGTCGTGAAGATCCCCACGCAGCTGCGTGCAGCCGCGGGCGGCGAGGCGGAGGCGCAGGTCGACGGCGCGACCGTGCAGGAGGTGCTGAACGGCCTGTTCGAGCGCCACGAGGAGCTGCGCGCGCGCATCGCCGACGACGACGGGTCGCTGCGGCGGTTCGTCAACGTGTACCTCGCCGGCGAAGACATCCGCTTCCTCGACGGGCTGGCCACGCCTGTGGCCGACGGCGCGGAGCTAACGATCCTTCCGGCAGTTGCAGGCGGGCGTTAGCGCGCGGAGGCGTGCTGCGCCGGCGCGCTCGCGTGCCCTGCACCGGCGCTCGCGGGCGTCGAGCCGCTGAAGCCGATCGTCGAAACCAGACCGGCGGCGCACATCGCGGCGATCGTCAGGCGGCGCATTCGCCGCGGCGTGAGCCAGGGGATGTTCTGGCTCTGCATCCACGTCCTAAAGCCGCTCGCCGCCGAGGCGGCCGCCATCGCGCAACCCGCGCACATGGCCCCAGGGTAGCGGCTAGGAGCGCTCGGGTGCGCGGGAGCTGGCCTGCAGCGGCTCGTGCGCGTCCGCGCGGGCCTGCCCATCGCTCTCCGGCGCCTCTGTGCGCGCCTGCAGACGCCGGCGCAGCTCCGCGCCGCGCCCGGCCGAGACCGCGCGCGCGGCACGCTCGTCGCTGAGCTCGAGGCCTTGCGCGTGGGCGTACTCGAGCAGCTCCTGGCGCTCCTCGCTCTCGCGCGCGGTGCGCAGGAACAGCCAGCAGAACAGGCCGAGCGTGAGGATCGACTCCTCGACCATCATGATCGCGCCGGCGATGTTCTGGTCGGCGAGCGGGGAGATGTGGAAGTGCGCCTCGCCTTTGAGGTAGTAGGTGTAGAAGACGGTGCCCGACCACAGGAAGATGTTGCCGAGGACGGTGCCTGCGAGGCGCACCGCGACGATGTAGATGAGCTTGCCCAGGTTCCCGAACCAGGCGGGCGTCGGCAGCGGGCCGAACAGGCACATCCACATGTTGATGCCGAAGCCGAGGAACATCGCGTGCTCGAGCGCATGCACGCCGGAGTGGCGCAGCGCCGCTTCATACAGCGCGGGCAGGTGCCAGACGTACAGGTCGATCATCCACAGCGGGAACGCGATCGCCGGGTGCGAGAGCGCGCGCAGGCGGTCGAACAGCTTGATGCGCAGGATCGGCGCGAGCATCGGCCCGGTGAGCCCGAGCACGATCAAGAGCGCGGCGATGTCGCCGAGCAGCAGGTGCTCGATCATGTGCACCCACAGCAGGTCCTGGCTGGCGGCGCCGAGCGAGGTCAGCGCGGCCCCGATCACCACGAACCCGCCGTAGAAGCACGCCTGGCGCCAGCCCGGCACCGGGTGCTCGTCGGCGGCCAGCGTGTGCGCGCGGCGCGCGTACATCAGCCCGAGGATCGCCAGCGGGCCGAGCTGGAAGGCGGCGGAGGTGCCTGTGGAGACGGCCAGCGGAGCGCTCAGCATGCAGCGTCAGGGTACGCGAGCGCGGCCCGATCGGCGAGGCCGAGCGATGCGGTTGCCTAGACTCCCTCGCGCATGAAAGCGCCGCCCCGTCGCATGCTGGTGCCACTGCTGGGCGGCCTCTTGCTGCTGGCGCTCGCGCTCCCCGCGAGCGCGGACGCGCACGGGATCGTGGGCAAGGCCGATCTGCCGATCCCCGTGTGGCTGTTCAGCTGGACGGCCGCGATCGTGCTCGTGGTGTCGTTCGTCGCGCTGTCGACGATGTGGACGCGCCCGCAGCTGCAGCAGCCGCACCTGCGCGGGCTGTTCAGGCCGCCGGCGGCGCTCGAATGGCTGGCGGGCCTGCTCGGCGTGTTCCTGTTCGCGGTCGTGCTCTACAGCGGCTTCGACGGCGCGCAGGTCACGCAGGCGAACTTCTCGGTGACGTTCATCTACGTCGTCTTCTGGGTCGGCACGCCGGTCGCGAGCGTGCTGTTCGGGGACGTGTTTCGCGCGCTCAGCCCGTGGCGCACGTGCGCGCGCGTATGCGCCGTGCTCGTGCGGGCGCTGCGGCGCGGGCGCCCCGCACGCCCGCTGCGCCAGTATCCGCGCTGGCTCGGCCTGTGGCCGGCGAGCGCCGGGATCGTTGGCTTCGCCTGGCTCGAGCTGATCTACGTCGAAAAAGACCGGCCGTCGATCCTCGCGGCGCTGTCGCTCGGGTACTTCCTTGCGATGCTCGCCGGGATGGCGCTGTTCGGCGTCGAGGAGTGGAGCTCGCAGGCGGACGGCTTCGGCGTGTATTTCAACCTGCTCTCCAAGCTCTCGGCGCTCGTGCGCGGCGAGGATGGCGCGCTCTACCTGCGCCGACCGCTCAGCGGCGTCACCGACCTGCGGGTCGGCGTCGGCACGGTCGCGTTCATCTGCGCGCAGATCGGCACCACCACCTTCGACGGCTTCAGCAACGGCGGCATCTGGCGCAACAACGAGCCGCACCTGCAGAGCCTGTTCGAAGACCTCGGCTTTCACCCGACGCCCGCGCAGGAGCTCGCGTACTCGCTTGGGCTGCTGTTCTGCATCCTGTTGATCGCGGCCGTCTACAGGGTCGGCATCCTCGGCGTGCACAGGGTCAGCGAGCGCTATGACCGCGGCACGCTCACGCGCACGTTCGTGCACTCGCTCGTGCCGATCGCCTTCGCGTACGTGCTCGCGCACTACTTCTCGCTGCTGCTGTGGCAGAGCCAGGCGATGGTCTACCTGGCCTCGGACCCGCTGGGCAACGGCGCGAACCTGTTCGGCACGAGCAACTTCCAGATCGATTACCACCTGATCTCCTACGCGGCGATCTGGTACGTGCAGGTGGCTGCGCTGGTCAGCGGCCACGTCGGCGGCCTCGGCGCTCGCGCACGACCGCGCGCTGGTCCTCTACAAGGACCCCGAAGAGGCCGTGCGCAGCCAGTATTGGATGCTCGCGGTGATGGTCGCTTTCACGAGCTTCGGGCTGTGGCTGCTCTCTGCGGTGGGCACATGAGGCCTGGGCCCCTGCGCTACGGTTGCGGAGCCGTGGCCCCCCGCCGTCTGCCGCTCGCCCTGCTCGCTACCGCGCTGCTCGCGCTGCCGGTGCCCGTGAGCGCGCTGGGGGCCGTGATCACGACCAAGACGCGCACGCCGGCGTTCTCGGAGTCCGGCAACCCGATCAACGATCAGGGCTCGAGCTACGACTACCGCTCCTACATCACCGCGGTCACCCCGCGCGTCCCCGGGTTGAGCTTCCAGGTGCTCGAGTTCGCCGACCGCATCCTGATGACCAACCACACCGGCAGGACGGTGACGATCTACGGCTACGAAGGCGAGCCCTACGCGCGCGTGCTCGCCAACGGCACCGTCGAGCAGAACGTGCGCTCGCCGGCGACCTATCTGAACACGAACTTCTACGCCCAGGTGACCGTCCCGGCGATCGCCGACGCGAGCGCCCCGCCGAAGTGGCAGGTGATCGACCGTACCGGCCAGTTCGAATGGCACGACCACCGTATCCACTGGATGTCGCCGGTGCCGCCCGCGAAGGTCAAGAACACCAGCAAGCGCACGCTGATCTTCGGCTGGCAGGTCCCGATCTCGGTGGGGACCAGCAGAGGCGCGATCTCCGGGCAGCTGTTCTGGACGCCCGAGAGCTCCAAGGCGCCGATCGCGGTGATCATCCTCGGCGCCGCGATCGTCGTCGCGGGGTTGGCGTTCGTGGTGTTCGTGCGCCGCCGGCGCGCGCGAGCGGCGATCGCCGCGGGCGCCGGCGGGGGCAGCGCCGGCCCGGGCGGGGCGGCGGAGGAGGCGTGGTGATGAGGTGCTAGATTTCGCGGGGATGGTGCTCGCCTGCCTGATGCACTGGTACATCTCGATGATGTACGTCGTCCCCGTCGTCGCGGTGGGCGGCTGGGGCTGGCTGAGCTCCAAGCGGATGGCTCGCCGCAAGGCGGAAGGCAAGGGTCCGCCCTCCGGCGACGCGGGCGCCGGCGGCACGGCGACGCTCGCGTAGTCGCAGACGTCCGTCTGCAGCCTGCGGCAGGTGGCGGGACGCTCTCTGCGCAAGCACCGCGCTCTTTACTTTCCTTCTCTATTTCTTCACGTAGGTTGAGGTTCGCGTGAGCAGCATGGGGTTTGCTGTTGGCATGAGCTCACAGACCCTCATCCGCTCCCCCGCCGACGGGATCACCGAGAGGTTCGACCCGATCGCCTGCCTGGACGAGCGCGCGCGTCACCGGGCGCTCGCGCCGGAGCCCGCCGGGCCCGGGCGCTACATCGAGCTGCAGGGGCCCGATCGAACGTTGCTGATCCCGCTGGCCGACGGGGCGATGCACGTCGGGCGCGGGATCGCGGCGGATCTGCGCCTCGACGACAGCTCCGTCTCGCGACGCCACGCGATCATCGTGCCGCGCCGCGGCGGCGCGCGGATCCTCGACGACCGCAGCGTCAACGGCACGTTCGTCAACGGCCGGCGCATCCAGCAGGCCGACCTGCGCGACGGCGACGTGATCGTGCTCGGACGGGTCGTGCTGCGCTTCCTCGAGGTGTAGCGCCTCACCCGCTGTACCCGCTGTATCCGCTACGCAGCCCGGGCCGCCGCGGGCGCGCCGAGGTCCGGGCGGCGAGAGCGGGTGTATCGTGCGCGCCGATGCCGGACGCCCCGCGCCCCGACGCCTTCCCCGTCGAGCACGCGGAGGTGCGCCCCGGCGTGAGCATCGCCTACGTGCGTGTGGGTGTGGGCGGCTACCCGCTGCTGCTGGTGCACGGGTGGCCGGAGACCAAGCGCATCTGGTGGCGCAACATCGAGCCCCTGGCGCAGGCGGGCTTCGAGGTGATCGCCCCCGACCTGCGCGGCTTCGGCGACTCGGGGCTGGCGCCCGACGGCTTCTACGACCTGGCCGCGCACGCGCACGACATGCACGCGCTCGTGGCGGGCGCGCTCGGCCACGAACGCTGCAGCGCGGTCGGCGGCGATCTCGGCGGCGGCGTGATCCAGGACCTGGGGCTGCGCTTCGCCGGGTTCCTCGAGCGCCAGGTGCTGTTCAACAGCGTGCTGCCGCTGCTGGGGCGCGAGTACGAGGCCGCGGGCATCCCGCTCGCGCCGCCGGCAGAGGTGCGGATGGCGGCCGACTACTTCGTGCGCCAGGGGCGCGAAGCGGATGCGCTCGCCGCAGAGCTCGACAGCTCCGAGCGCCGCCGCCGGTACGTGGGCGAGTTCTACGGCCACCGCTTCTGGGCCTCGCCCGGCGCGTTCAACCGAGACGAGGTGGACTTCATGACCGAGCCTTTCGCCGACGCGCAGCGGCTGCGCGCGGGGTGGGGCAACTACGAGAGCGCGCTCGGGACGCGCCCGCTGTCGGAGTCTCCGCGCTTCTTCGAGGTGAGCCCCGTGCCTACGCTCGCGCTCTACGGAGCGGACGACCACGTCATCTGGAGACAGTTCCCGCAGATGTGCGAAGTCGCGTTCAGCGAGCTGGTCGGCCCGTTCCTGGTGCAGCGGGCTGGGCACTTCCTGCAGTGGGAGCGCGCCGAGCTGCTCAACCGCGCGATCGCCTACTTCCTGGGCGAGCTGCGGCGCCCACGCTGACCCAGGCGCGCGCCCGCGCGGGTGGCGGAGGGTTGACAGCTGGTGATAGGATCGTCCCATCCGAGGGAGGAGACGATTGCCCGGACGCAGTCGGGTCGGGCGGCAAGGAGGAGGAAATGCAGCTGCGCAGGGGTTCCCAGCGATGGATCGTTGAGGGGCGCGGAGCCAGAAGGCTCTCGCGCGTGTTGATTGGAGTGGCGGGCGTCTGCCTGCTGCTGGCGCTCGGCGCGGCGCCGGCGGGCGCGACGATCACCGACCTGTCCGGCGGGGCGTACCAGATCCTCGCCCCGGGCGCGGAAGGCGGCCTCGTACCGGGCCCGTTCTCCGACGACCAAGCGGAACTGTACAACAAGCTCACGCATTTCCAGGGGAAAGTCACCAAAAGCGCGCTGACTCACGACTACGTCTCCGAGAAGCTCCAGGAACCCCACGAAGCTGGCGACACCGAGGAGTTCACGAGCCGGCCGGGCCTTGAAATCTGGCGCGACAAACACGACATCCCACACATCTACGGGGCCACGCGCGGAGACGTCATGTACGGCTCCGGCTGGGTCGCCGCCCAGGACCGCGGGCTGCTGCTGCAGCTGGGCCTGGGGCCGGCGTACGTGGCGGCGATGAGCATTCCCGGCTTGAACGCGTTCGAACTGCTGCTGAACGACCGCTCGTTCAAGCCGAGCGCGCAGGCGATCGCCTACGTCGAAGCGCAGAAGTCGACGCTGCTGGCCAAAGGCGCCGAAGGCGAACAGGTCATCTCAGACCTCGAAGAATGGGCTGAAGGCATCAACGGCTACGAGCAGACACTGCCCGAAGCCCAGCGCCTGCCCACGGTGACGCTCGCCGACGCGATCGCGGGCTTCGCGTTCATCGGCTCGATCTTCGGCGACGGCGGCGGCTCGGAAGTGGCGGACTCGAACTTCCTCGCCAACCTCCAGAAAAACCTCGGGGCGACAGAAGGCACGAAGGTCTTCCGCGACCTGCGCGAGGTCAACGATCCGGAAGCGCCGACGACCGCCGAAAAAGCGTTCCCCTATGACACCGTGCCGAGCGGGCCGACGCCCGGGGCGATGGTCATCGACCCAGGCTCCGCGAGCCCGGAGGCGGTGCGCGCGATGCATGCGGCCAAGACCACGCACCGCAATGCCTCGAACTTCCTGTTGGTCGGCGCGAGCCGCACCAAGAGCAAACACCCGGTTGCGGTGATGGGCCCGCAGCTCGGCTACTTCTACCCGGAGATCGTCTTCCAGGCGCAGCTGCATGGTCCCGGCATCAACGCCGAGGGCATCGTCGCGCCGATCTCGCCGTACGTGTTCATCGGCCGGGGCACCGACTTCGCGTGGAGCCTCACCAGCGCCGACAGCGAGAACGAACAGCAGTTCCTGCTGAAGCTGTGCAACCCCGAAGACGGGCCGGTCACCCGTGAATCCGAATACTACGAATACGACCACGAATGCATCAGAATGACGACGTTCGACGCGGGCGAAATCGGCGCCGGCAACAGCGAACCAGCGCACGAGGTCTACTTCAAAGAATCGGTGTACGGACCGGTGAGCGGCACGGTCACGGTCAAAGGCGCGCCCTACGCGGTCTCGACCGATCGCGCCGACCGCGGCCACGAGCCCGAAGGCGAGCTCGCGTTCAGTCGCCTGGACTCCGAACAGGTGCACTCGCCGCAGACGTTCTTCGAAGCGGCGGACCAGCTCGGCACGACGTTCAACATGGCCTACCTGGACAGCGAAAACATCGCCTACTTCTCGGCCGGGCGCCTGCCGATCCCGGCGGAAGGCACGGACCCGAGCCTGCCGACGCTCGGCAACGGCGAATACAACTGGCAGGGCTTCCTGTCGCTCGAACAGCACCCCCACGAAGCCAACCCGGCGGGCGGCCTGCTGCTGAGCTGGAACAACAAGCCGGCACCCGAATGGGGGGCGGCGTCGGGCACGTACTCCTACGGTCCCGTTCAGCGCGTGCAGATGTTCAACGGCTTCAAACACAAAGGCATGAACGAGGTCCAGGACGTCAAGATCATGAACAGGGCCGCGACGCAGGATCTGCGCGCGGTCGCGGACTGGCCGACGATCGAGCAGGTGCTCGCCGGCGGTCCGGCGCCTAGCAAACTGGCCGAACAGGCCGCCAACATCGTCACGGAATGGACGGCGAACGGCGCCAGCCTGTACGGCGTGAACCGGCCGAACGAACCCGGCGCGGCGATCATGGACGCGATCTGGTCGCCCATCGCCCGGGCGGTGCTCGGCCCGGTGCTCGGCTCGCTGACGTCGGAACTCGAATCGCTGGAAGGCACCGACAACCCACCGAACTCCGGCGGGTCGTCCTTCGACGGCGGCTGGGAGGGGTACGTGCTCAAGGACCTGCGCTCGGAGCTCGGCGAACCGGTCGCGCAGCCATACAGCCGCCACTACTGCGGCAACGGCAGCCTGGAAGCGTGCCGGGCGTCGCTGTGGTCGGCGATCCAGAAAGCGGCCGAAGGGCTCGAAGCCTCGCAGGGCTCGAACCCGACCGCCTGGCGGCCCCGGAAGTCAGGATCACGTTCCCGCCCGACCCGCTGTTCCACGGCACCATGAGCTGGACCAACCGCTCCACCTTCCAGCAGGTGATCGAATTCACCGGCCACGAAGAATAGGAGCGGGCCCCGGGCGCAGCGGCTCGCGGGCGCACGCCGTGTCCACATAGCTCCCGTCCCAGGCCGGATGCCGCTCCACACGCGGCATCCGGCCGACGGGCGGCGTCGTGCAGCGCTTCCAAATTCGGGTCGCATCCCCGTATCATGCGAAGCGGCGGAAGCTGCCGGACGGACACGGAGGGTCGTTCGATGCCGCTGCGCTCGAGTGGATGGAAGACGACATAGTTGGGAGCAGCGCTTCGATGACGGCCCGAAGGAACCTTGCGCGCGCGAGCGCGGCCGTGCTCGCGACGCTTGTCGTGCTCGTTCTGGCGTGCGGGGGGACCGCACTGGCAGCCGAACCGACGATCACGATCGAAAGCCCGCACAGCGGCATCTCGACGAGCGACCAGAGCCCGCCGTTCAACGGCACCACCGACGACCCGCTCGACCCGGTCACGCTCGACATCTACGCGGGGCCGAGCGCCACCGGCACGCCCGTGCAGTCACCGACGCTGCTCATGCCCACGGAAATCGGGCCGCTGGAAGCCACGTGGGAAATCGCGCCTGAAACTCCGCTCGCGCCGGGGGTCTATACGGCGGTCGCCGAACAGACCGAGGAATCGGAAACCGGCAGGAGCACGCCGGTCACGTTCACGATCGACACCACCCCGCCGGCCGTCACGATGAGCCCGGTGGCCTCGCCGACGAAAGACGCGACGCCGACGCTGAGCGGGGCCGCGGGCGTGGAAGCCGGGGACGATACGACGGTCTCGGTCACCGTCTACAAGGGCACCTCCCCGAGCGGGACCGTCGCCGCCTCCGACGCAAGCGTGCCGGTCAGCGGCTCGACGTGGTCCTACACGCCGCCGCATCTGGCCGACGGCACCTACACGGCGCAGGCGACGCAGGAAGACGAAGCCGGCAACGTCGGCAAGAGCGCCGCGGTCACATTCACGATCGACACGACGCCGCCCGCCGTCACGCTCCACGCGCCAGCTACCCCGACGAAAGACCCGACGCCGACGCTGACGGGGGTTGCGGGCACGGCGAGCGGGGACATCGCCGCGGTGACCGTCACGATCTACAAGGGCAAAGGCACGACCGGGACCGTCCAGGCCAGCGGCGCTGCGACGGTCAACGGGGCGGAATGGACCTACACCGCTGCGCATCTCCCCGAAGGCGTCTACACCGCGCAGGCGACCCAGGAAGACAAGGCGGGCAACGTCGGCAAGAGCGCCGCAGACTCGTTCACGGTCGACACGACGGCTCCAGCGGTGACGATGAACGCCGTGAAAACTCCGACGAACAACCCGGAACCGACGCTCAGCGGCGACGTCGGGCAGGCCAGCGGCGATCATGCGAGCGTCACGGTCAAGATCTACGACGGCCCGAGCGCGGGGGGGACGGTCGCGCAGTCGGCCAGCGGCACCGTAACGACCGCGGAATGGACGTACAAGGCGACGCACCTGCCCGACGGCACCTATACCGCGCAGGTAGAACAGTCAGACGAAGCCGGCAACGTCGGCAAGAGCGCCGCGGTGACGTTCACCGTCGACACGGTCGCACCGGCTGTGACGCTCAACGCGGTGGCATCCCCAACGAAAGACGCTACGCCAACGCTCAGCGGCGCTGCCGGCCAGGCCAGCGGCGATCGTGCGACCGTGACGGTCAAGATCTACGACGGCCCGAGCGCGAGCGGCACCGTGGCGCAGTCGGCGAGCGTCACGCCGAACGGCGCCGAATGGTCCTACACGGCTACCACCCTGGCGGACGGCACCTACACGGCACAGGCCGAACAGTTGGATGAAGCGGGCAACGTCGGCAGGAGCAGCGCGGTCACGTTCACGATCGACACGACGCCGCCGGCGGTGACGCTCAACGCTGTGCCCACTCCGACGAACGATGCGACGCCGACGCTCAGCGGAGCGGTTGGCGGCGCCCCGGGCGACATCGCCGCCGTGACGGTCACGATCTACAAAGGCAGCGCTGTGGGGGGGACCGTCGCAGCGACGGGCGCCGCCACGGTTACCGTCTCGAAATGGTCCTACGCAGCGCCGCATCTCGGCGACGGCACTTACACGGCGCAGGCCGAACAGTCAGACGAAGCCGGCAACGTCGGTAAGAGCGCCGCGGTGACGTTCACGGTCGACACGAAAGCTCCGATCGTGTCGATCAACCCCGTTGCGAGTCCCACGAACGACGCCACGCCGACGCTGTCGGGCAGCGCGGGCACGCTGTCGGGCGACGATGCGAGCGTGACCGTGACGATCTACGAAGGCAGCTCGACCGCGGGGCCGATGAAGGCCTCGGGGAGCGTCGCGGTCAGCGGCTCGACGTGGTCCTACACGCCGACCAAAGCGCTTGCCGAAGGCACCTACACCGCGCAGGCGACCCAGGAAGACAAAGCCGGCAACCTCGGCAAGAGCGCGGAAGTGACGTTCACGGTGGACACCACGCCGCCGGCGGTCTCGATCAACCCGGTGGCGGCGTTCACGAAAGACACCACGCCGACGTTGACAGGCGGCGCGGGAACGCTGCCGACCGACGACCAGAGTGTGGCCGTGACGATCTACGAAGGCAGCTCGACCGCGGGGCCGGTCAAGGTGACGGGAGGCGCCGTCATCACCGGATCGACGTGGTCGTTCACGCCGACGAAACCGCTCGTCCAGGGGACCTACACGGCGCAGGCGACGCAGGAAGACAAAGCCGGGAACGTCGGCAAGAGCGCGGCGGTGACGTTCACGGTCGACACGACGCCGCCGGCGGTGACGATCAACGCCGTCGCCACACCGACGAAAGACACGACCCCGACGTTCTCGGGAGCCGCCGGTGTGGCTGTCGGGGACCAGTCGAGCGTCACCGTCAAGATCTACAAGGGCGAACCCTCCGAAGAAGTGATCGTGCAGTCCTCCGGCGTCGCAGTCGTCGACGGCGCGTGGTCATACACGGCATCGATTCTCGCCAACGGTGTCTACACGGTGGAAGTGTCCCAGAGTGATGCTGCAGGCAACGTCACGTCGCTCGCGGTCGCGTTCACGGTCGACACGGTTGCGCCCGTGGTGTCGATCGAGCCGTTGCCGACGCCGTCGAAAGACCAGACGCCGACGCTGACGGGCCACGCCGGGGTGGCGCCAGGGGATCACAAGACCGTAACGGTCAACATCTACAGGGGCGAAGCCGCAACGGGCACGCCGATCGAATCCTCGAGCGTCACGGTCAGCGGCGAAACGTGGAGCTACAAGACTGCCACCCTCGCGGACGACACCTACACCGCGCAGGCGACCCAGGAAGACGACGCCGGCAATCTCGGCAAGAGCGCGGCGGTGACTTTCACCGTGGATACCACGCCGCCGGTGGTCTCGATCAACCCAGTCGCGGCGTTCACGAACGACGCGACGCCGACGTTCACGGGCGTTGCGGGCGCGTTGTCGGGCGACGATACGACCGTGGGCGTGACGATCTACGAAGGCAGCTCGACCTCGGGGCCGGTCAAGGCGACGGGGAGCGTCGCGGTCAGCGGCACGACTTGGTCCTACACGCCGGCGAAAGCACTTGCCGATGGCACGTATACGGTGCAGGCGACGCAGGAAGACAAAGCCGGCAACGTCGGCAAGAGCGCAGCCGACACGTTCACGGTCGACACGGTTGCGCCGGTCGTGTCGGTGACATCGCCTGCGAAGAAGGCCAAAGTGCCCACCCCGACGCCCACGTTCAGCGGTCTTGCGGGCGTTGCGGCGGGAGACGACCCGTCCGTCACGGTGAACGTCTATAGCGGGAATGTCGCGACCGGGACTCCGCTGGAGACCTTGCACGTCACACCGGCCGGCGAACACTGGACGGCCACGTCGACCACCGAACTGAAGAATGGGTCATATACGGTACAGGCCGAACAGGCCGACGATGCCGGCAATGTGGGCAAGAGCGCCGCGGTCACCTTCGAAGTCGCGACTGTGCTCTCGCTCGAAAAATCCGCCTTCGTGCAGCGCGGCAGCGAGTTGGTGACCGGCCCGGAACCGAGCTTCAGCGGCACGTCCAACACGGGAGACACCCCGACGGTCACGGTGACGGTCGACAGACTGACGTCAGGCACTCCAGAAGAAGTCCAGTCCGTCACGATCTCATCCGCCGGGCCGAGGTGGACCACAGTCCCGTTCAGACGCCTCACCGACGGATCGTATGTAGTACAGGCCGAACAGGAAGGCGAAGGGACGGTCGAACAGGAATTCACGGTCGACGCAGACCCGCCCCAGATCACCCTCACCTCGCCTGTGAACGGCAGCACCGCATCTGGGACCGACCAGCTCGTGAGCGGAGCCGCGGGCACCGCTGATGGCGATCTGCCGGAAGTCACGGTTCGCCTCTATGCGGGCGCCACGACGACAGGGACACCGCTCCCGCCGGTGACGGTGGGGACCTCCGGCTCGACCTGGACCGCGACGCTCGCAGGCCTCGCCCCCGGCACCTACACCGCCGAGGCCGAACAGAGCGACGACGTCGGCAACGTCGGCCACAGCGCACCGGTGACGTTCACGCTCGCCGCGCCGCCGGCGCCGCCCTCGCCGCCGGCGGCCTCGTTCCGGTGGGTGCCGTCAACCCCGCACCCGGGCGAACCCGTGACCCTGATCTCGACGTCGACCGATCCGAGCAGCCCGATCACGGGCTTCGCCTGGGCTCCGTTGGGCAACGAAGCGTTCGCGCCCGGCGAATCGGCGCTCACCACCTCCTTCAGCACAGCGGGGGCGCACCTCGTGCAGCTGCGGGTGACCGACGCGAACGGTCTTTCGAGCGTCGCCGCCGAGACGATCGCCGTGGCCGCGCGGGCGGCGACGCTGATCCAGCCCTTCCCGGTCGTCCACATGGCGGGCTCCTACGATGCCGCGGGCGTGAAGATCAGCCTGCTCACCGTGCAGGCGCCGATCGGGGCGACGGTAACGGTGAAGTGTCGCGGGACGGGGTGCCCGACCAAGTCCGAGACGATGGCCGTGGCGTCGGGGCCGAAAAGCAAAGCGGGGACGATCGTGGTCACGCTCAAGCGCTTCGAGCGCCCGCTGCACGCAGGCGTTGTCCTCGAGATCGAGGTCACAGACCATGAAGCGATCGGCAAGTTCACGAAGTTCGTGATCCGTCACAACAAACCGCCCACGCGTCAGGACCTGTGCCTGAACCCGGCGGGGACCACGCCGATCCTGTGCCCGTCATGAACAGCGTCCGCATCTCCAGGCCGGCGGTGGATGTCGGACGAGGTCCGGCCAGCACGTATGTGCGCATGCTGGCGCTCGCCGCGCTGCTGTGCGCCGTCGTGTTCGCAGCCAGCTTCAAGATCGGACGCGTGGAGCGGCCCGGCGGGACGCCCGCCGAGCGCCTGCCGAGCCTCCCGGCCGCCGCCGCGGGCGCCGCGATCCCGGCCCGCCTGGGCAGCGCCCCCGCGATCGCCTACGAAGCGCCCGCGCCCGCAAGCACCCCAGCCGTCGCGCCGACTCACGCCTCGAGCCACGTGTCCTCCTCACCGGCGCCGAGCACCTCCTCGACGCCAAGCACGTCCTCCACTCCCGCGGTGCAGACACCCGCCACTCGGACCCCGACCACGCCGGCCGCCAGCACCACGCCCGCCACCCCGCAGCGATCCTCCTCCACGGGCGGGACGGCGCCGGCCTCGCACGGCGGATCCTCTGGGAGCTCTGGCGGCGCCGCCAAGCCCGAATCGAGCGGCACGCCGTTCGACAGCTCGGGCTGAGGCGTGTCCGGATCGCGGCGCAGCCTGCCGCCCGTCGTGGTGCCGGTGCTCGTGGTGGTGGCGATCGCCGGCTACCTGCTGGGCATCCACCGCGCCTCCGGCGCGCCGCCCGCGTCATCCGGCGATGCGTCTGCCCAGGAGACGCAGATCACCTCCGGGTCGGGCGTCCTGCTCGAATATCCCGGCGGATGGAAGCCCGTGGGCTCGCCCGCCGCGATCCCAGGGCTCCCGATCGCCCAGCCGCTGCTGCTCGCGCCCGGCGGGCGCTCCGATCGCGCGGGCCTTCTCAGCGGACAGCTGCCAGCCGGCGGCACGAGCCCGCTGCCCGCGTCCTTCCTGACGCTCATACGCGGGATTCCCCACACCGAAGTGGTGACGCTCGACAGTCTTCAGGCCTACAGCTACAGCGGCCTCAGCGGCTACGGACGCACGCTCGACGTGTATGTGATCCCGACGGTGGGCCAGAGCCCCACGGCGCTTGTCTGCTACGCGGCCAACGGCTTCTCGAGCTACCTGCAGCAGTGCGCGCAGATTGTGGCGAAGGTCACGCTCGTAGGCCAGAGCTCATACGACCTGAGCCCCGACGCCGCCTACGCCACCCAGCTGAGCGGGCTGATCGCGGGGCTGGAAAAGGAACGCCAGGCGCTCAGGCGCAAGATGCACCTGCAGCCCGACGCGGTGAGCACGCTCGCGAAGACGCTCGCCGCCAGGTTCGCCGGCGCGGCCGCCACGCTAACTGCGCTCGAACCGCCGCAGCCGGCGGGCGCCGCGCAGGCTGCGCTCGCGACGGCGCTGATCGGCGCCGGCGACGCATACACCGCGCTCGCCGATGTGGCCGTCGCCGAAGGCCCCGCCGGCTACCCCGGCGCCGAAGGCAAGGTCCAGGAAGCCGAGACCGGCGTCGATCAGGCGCTCGAGAGCTTTGCGCTGCTCGGCTACAACCACACCTAGCCCGTCTCGCTAGCGCGGGTCGGCGCGGTCGAGGTTCCAGTGCCGCGCGCTCGCGCACATCCACAGCCACGGCTCCCCGTCGTCGGCGTGTGCGCGGGGGGTCAGCAGGAAGCGGGTGATCGTGCGCTGCCCGCCCTCGTGGTCGCCGTAGAGGAGGTCGACGCTGATCCTCGTGGGCTCGCGGATCGCCGCCAGCAACGGCTCATACAGCGGGTCGGCCCGGTCGCGCATGGCCGCCTGCCAGAAGCTGACGTCCCCCGCCGGCACGTACAGGTCGCGCTGCAGGCGACGGAACTCCTCGGCGGGTGGGGGAGGCTCGCCGCCGGCCAGCCGCGGCCACAGGTGCCATCCGTGCAGTACCGCGATCCCCGCGGCTACGTTGCGCAGCGGCATCGCCAGATACACGTTGCCCGCCGACTCCTGCACCGCGGCGAGGCCGTTGCGAAGCATCAGCCAATGGTCGTCGACGAAGCCGACCTTCTGCGGTGGATCCTGCGGGCGGGCGTTGAACAGCACCGGGCGCAGCCCGACCTTCAGCGCCTGCTCGGACACGCGCGCCGCGCGGTTGGCCGAGCGGGTGGAGGAGAAAGTGGCGATGGCGAGCACGAGCGTGCCCCCGGCGGTGGCGAGCGAGGCGATCGTGCTGGTGTCAGCCACGAGCAGGCAGGCTAGCGCGCTGGATGCGCGCGAACCACGCGAGCCCGGCCAGGCAGAGGATGCTCGCGACATACAGGTTCAGGCGCAGGCCGAGGATCCGGTGGGCGGGGTCGACGCGCAGCAGCTCCTCGCCGACGCGCGCGAGCGAGTAGCCGGCCACGTACAGCGCGAACAGCCCCGGCGGCCTGATCTTCCGGTGGTGGCCGAGCCACACGAGCGTCCCCGCGAGCAGCAGGTTCCAGAGCAGCTCGTACAGGAACGTCGGCTGGAAGGTCGCGTAATGCGCATATACCGCGGGGCGGTGTGCGAGCGATATTTCTAGCGCCCACGGCAGCCTGCTGGGCAGGCCAAAGAGCTCCTGGTTGAAGTAGTTGCCGATCCGCCCGATCGCCTGCGCGACCAGCAGCGCCGGGGCGGCGGCGTCCATGAACAGGGTGACGTTCGCGCCGCGGCGGCGCAGCACCCAGATGCCGGCGAGCGTGCCGAGCGCGACGCCGCCCCAGATCCCGAGACCCCCCTTCCAGATCGCAAACGGGCCCCACCAGTGCGGCGGGACCTCATTCCAGCTGGTCGCAAGGAAATACAGCCGGCCGCCGATCACGCCCGCGGGGAAGCCGACGAGCGCTACGTCGTAGACGAGCTGGCGCTCGCCGCCGACGGCCTGCCAGCGGCGGACGGTGATGCCGACCGCCGCGAGCACGGCGAAGACGTAGGCGAGGCCGTAGAAGTGCACGAACAGCGGCCCCAGGTAGAAGCCGTTGCTCGACGGGCTCGGCAGGAACCCGCCGGCCAGGTGGATCATCGTCGACCTCGTTCGAGCTGCGGGCGCGCCGCCCGCGTCGCGGCGCTCAACGCACGCGCCTGCAGCGTCTGACGCGCGCCAGCCAGGGCATCAGCACCTCCGTGCGCCCGATCAGCTCGGGCTCCTGCTCCCACAGCTCATCGAGGCTCGCGAGCACGCCCTCCCGCTCGGCGTCGCCCATCAGCGCCACGCTGCTGCGCGAGACGGCGAGGTCGCGCAGGCTGGCGCGGTCCACGCGCTGCTCGTGGGGGAACTCGCGGTCCTCGATCTCCTCGTAGTCCTCGCCCAGGTCCTCCACCGAGGGCCAATGGCCGGGGCGCTGGATCGCGGGCGGCCCGAGGATCTCGCGCACGCGGGCCACCCACGGCGGCGAGACGTCGAACGCGTTGCCGAGCAGCCCGAGCACGCCGGGCGGGCGCAGCACGCGCCTGATCTCCGCGCGGGCGGCGCGCTCGTCGAACCAGTGAAACGCGGCGCCGACGGTCACCGCGTCGACGCTCGCGTCCGCCAGCGGCAGCCGCTCGGCGGTGCCCGCGAGCGCGTGCGCGGCGGGCAGCGTGGCGGTGAGAATCGAGCGCATCTGCGCGAGCGGCTCGACGGCGATCACGCTGTGGCCGGCGTCGAGCAGCGCGCCGGTCAGCTTGCCGGTGCCCGCGCCCAGATCGAGCACCTCGAGCGTCTGCGCGCCGAGCAGCCACTCGATCGCCGCCCGCGGGTAGCCGGGGCGATCCCGCTCGTACTCGTCCGCCACGCTCGCGAACGAGCTCGCGCGCTGCGCGCGAGTGGGGGTGGCGTGGGGGCCTTCCGTCACGGACAGATCAGTAGCAGCATGCGCCCGCTCGCGCGCCGGCCCGCGGCGCTAGACTCGCGAGCGATGGCCGAGTCCGACGACGACCTGTTCGGCGCCGAGCATGTCCGCGTCTATCGTGAGACCGGCGGCGAGCGCGGCTATCACTGGCGCGGGACGACCGTCCTGCTGCTGAGCACGGTGGGGCGGCGCTCGGGGGAGCAGCGGACGACGCCGCTGATCCATCGCGTCGACGGCGAGCGCTGGATCGTGGTGGCGTCAAAGGGCGGCGCGCCGGCGAACCCGAGCTGGTACGAGAACCTGCTGGCCAACCCCGAGGCGACGATCGAGGTGGGCGATCAGACGATCCCCGTGCGTGCGAGCACGGCCGCGGGGGAGGAGCGCGCACGCCTGTGGTCGCTGATGATCGAGGTGTGGCCGGCGTATGACGAATACCAGGGCCGGACCGAGCGGGAGATCCCGGTCGTCGTGCTCACGCGCCGCTAGCTGTCGCACGAATTTCGCTGCTTGGAAGTTACGATCGTGCTTCCGGTCTTGACCGGCAGCGACTCGTGTGGCACGGTTAGGCGCGTGGCGCCCCGCCGAATCGACGGCACGGAAGGCGCCGGGGGGACCGGTCCCACGGAGGCGTTGACGGACGCGGGCCAACACGCGCGAGCCCAAGGAGGCTCTTGTGAGGCAACTGAGGCGTTTGTCGCTGTATCTGACGGTCGTGGGGGCAGTCTGCGCAGGCGGCGCGTCGGCGGCGTCGGCGGCGCTCCCCGAATTCGTGGGGCCGGTGCCGCTGCCGTTCACGTCGACGCTGAAAGCGACCACGCTCGAAACGGTGGGTACGCTCAAGATCACCTGTACCGGTGGTAGCGACGCCGGTGAAATAACAGGCCCGAAAACGCTCACCGTCAGGATCAAGTTCACCGGCTGCATGCTGAACGGCCTGCGGTGTGGATCCGGCGCAGCCGGCGAAATCGAAACGCCCCCGCTGATCGGGACGCTCGGCTACATCAAGCAGGCCACGAAAGACGTCGGCCTGGATCTCTCCCAGCCTGCGGGCGCGCCGTTCATGGCCTTCACGTGCAATGAAGATCTGACGGTCGTGGTACAGGGCTCGGTGATCGGGACGATCAGACCGCTCAACAAGAACGTCGCGCCGCCGAAGCACTTCACGCTCAAATTCACGCAGAAGAAGGGTAAGCAGAAACCGACGAAATTCGAAGTCGGCCCCGTGGATGTGCTGAGCACCGCGCTCGGCGGCGGGCCGTTCGAAGAATCGGGGCTCGCGAGCAACGATTCGCTCACCTTCGCCGCTCCGCTGCTGATCGCCGGCTGAGATGTGGGTTGGCCGCCGCCTGGGCTGTGTAGCCCGGGCGGCGGGGTGATCCGCGGCGCAGAACCCGAACCGACCAGGCGCCGGGCCGGCTCGCTGTGCAGCACCCTGGCGATCAGGCGGCGGCTTCGTGTACCTCGATGGCGGCGTGACGTCTGCCGCTGCGGGGCTGAGGCTTGATGCGCACGTCGACATAGACGTCGAGGGCCTCGGCGATGTCGGCGATGGTTCCCAGGTTGGGGACGGTGCCCTTGCCTGCGAGTAGGCGGGAGACGACGGGTCGCTTTACGCCGAGCCGTCGTGCCACGTCGGCCTTTGTCATCTGCTTGGCCTCGCGGATGTCCTCCAGCTGCTTGAGGAGCTTTGCCGAGGCGACGAGCTTTGCGAGGTCGCGCTCGAAGGAGGCGCGCTCCTCCGTGGTCGTGTACGTCTTGCTGACGAAGTCGGCGAAGGCGGCACTCTGATCGGTCTGCTTCATCGTCATCTCCTCTACTGGTCTCGCCAAAGCGTAGCATAAAAGCTACGCTACACACGTGGGGCCTCAACTGCGCGGCTGCGGCCACCACGCCGGCCATGTCTTGAGTTCGGCAACGCGACCGGTCGCCCGGTAGTCATGGCGGTAGCTGTCGATCATCCTGTATGTGCGTTGCGGCATCGCCGTGCGATCGGGCTTACTTGCACCGCCGAGAAGCACAACCGTCGGGCCGTGCGCCGGTGCGTTGCGGTCGAGGAGGCAGAACAGCCGGTAGAGGACTCGGTTGTGCTCGTCACGCGCCTCGAAAATGCCGCTCATGTCCACCTCGCCCTTCTTTGACGGCTTATGCATCAGTTGCCACCGCTTGGTGCCGGTCGGGAACTCCAAGGGCCCGACCTGCACAACCGCGAGCACGGTCAGCAGCAACTCGCGGCGCGGTTGATCCGGGACCTTCGCTCCACCAAGGTATTCGAGCGCCGGGCGCTTCCCACGGTCTGTCTCGTACACGGAGACCTGCCACGTGTCACTTGCAGAGCGAGATGGTCGTGCCTTGCCTGGGCTCATACAGTTGTCTGCGTATCGATCACGCCCGCGATCCTACGCCGCGTTACCGACACCATCAACCATTGGCGCGCGGGTGCGTGATCCTGGCGGTGACTGGTCTTAGGTCAAGGTTGGGCGAGGCTCGTCGCGTCGCCATCGGCGCTAGCTTCGTGACCTGGCCACTCCGCGTCACCGGTTATGCGTCGACCTGAACGGTGCGGCGGGGCCGCTCCTGTTTGTGTCAGCTCGAATCCCTGAATGCGACCGGCGAGCTCATCCAAGCGCGCCATGATGGCTTCCTCGCCGCGGCTCAGCTCCTCGGTGGCGGCGAGTCTCGTGCTCGATATGAAGCGCTGGGCGACAGCCCCAGTCATGATCGAGAACACTCCGATCCCGGTCAGCATCAAGACGATTGCGATGGCTCGTCCAGCGTCTGTCGTGACCTCTATGTTGCTTCCCTCGGTCGTGACCGTACCGAGTGCCCACCAGATGCCGTCCCACGTCGAGACGTGGTGGCCAACGCTGCTCTCGACGCTTGCGAAGACCGTGCCGCCGCCCACGACGAGGAAGGCGGCCAGGGCCATTACATACCTCAGCCCGTCCAGCGTGAGAAGGTTGGACATCAGCTGGAAGCCTCGCGCGACTCGAACCAGACGCAACAGCCGAAACACCCTGAGCGATTGGAGCGCGGCTGGGGCGAACGGCGGCGTGAAGATGAGCAGCGCTGGTGCCAGCGGGTATTTGCGTAGCCACAGCCGCCAGTCCTCGGCGAGGATGAAAATTGCTGTGAGCTCGACCAGGAAGACGAGCCAGATGATCCAGTCTCCGATCGTCGCGACGGTGTGCCATGAGGCGCGTAGCGGCTGCTCCTCCAAGACCAGGTCCGGTATCACCAGCAGGGTTGCCGTGATCATGACCGTGCGCATACGGGCATCGATCGCTGCTGCTTCGAAGCGTCGTGTCCGGCGAAGTGCGCGGGCGAGTGTCGTCCTCTGGTCGTACTCGCCTTGCAGCGCGTTGGTCTGCTCGATGGCCATGAAGTCCCTCGCGCCCGAACTCTAAACGGGTGGGGCGATTTTGGCTAGCGGACTTTTGCCGGAGCACGCACACCGACTAGTAGCTGCCCTTCCCTTGAATCGCAAAGGCCGCCCCGAAGGACGGCCTCGCATCCCTGCAGCCGAGGCGAACAGGGGGGTTCCAACATGTTAGCTCCACACACCACGCGCCCGGGCCGATTCGAACGGCCGACCTCTCGCTCCGGAGGCGAGCGCTCTATCCACTGAGCTACGGGCGCAGACGACGCGGCGCAGACGACGCCAAACGGACGGCATCCTCAAGTCCGGAGCTTAGCGCCGCCGGGCCTCACCGACACCCCGCGAGCACCCGCCGCACACCCCGCGCGGGCCCACCGCCGCTACCGTAGCCCGCATGGACCTATCCCTGTTCTTCGCGGGCACCGCCGGCTCGGTGCCGAGCGCGCGCCGCGGCCTGCCGGCGGTGCTGGTCCGCCGCGGCGGCGATCGCCTGCTGTTCGACTGCGGGGAAGGCACGCAGCGCCAGCTGCTGCGCTCGGTGGGGCTGCTGGATCTGGACAGCATCTTCATCACGCATTTCCACGCCGACCACTGGCTGGGGCTGCCGGGCATGCTGAAGTCGTTCGCGCTGCGCGAGCGCACGGAGCCGCTGACCGTGTACGGGCCGGTGGGCCTGAAGCAGCTGCTGGGGGAGATGCGCGTGGTGTTCGGGCGCCTGCCGTACAGGTGCGACATCGTTGAGCTCGAGCCCGCGGAGACTGTGCAGCGCGACGGCTATCTGATCGCGGCGATCCCCGTGCGCCACAAAGGCGCGGCGTTCGGCTACGCGCTGGTGGAGGAGCCGCGGCCCGGGCACCTCGACCCGCAGCTGGCGCAGGAGCTCGGCGTGACTCCGGGCCCGGACTTCGGGCGCCTGCAGCGCGGCGAGACGGTCGCCGGCGTGCGCCCCGAGCAGGTGATGGGCCCGACCAGGGAGGGGCGCAAGGTGGTGCTCTCCGGCGACACCGCGCCGTGCGAGGCGCTCGCGATCGCCGCCCACCAGGCCGACCTGCTGGTGCACGAGGCGACGTTCCTGCACGAGGAGTCCGAGCGCGCGCGCCAGACGCTGCACAGCACCGCGCGCCAGGCGGCGGAGTTCGCGCGCGACGCCGAGGTGCGGCTGCTCGCGCTCACGCACGTCTCCAGCCGTTACGCCGGCGGCGAGCTCCGCGACGAGGCGCGCGCGGTGTTCCCCATGACCGAGGCGGTGCGCGACTTCGACACGATCGAAGTGCCGTTCCCCGAGCGCGGCGGCGCGACGCTCGTGCGCTGGTCCGAGCGCCTCGCGCGCGAGCGCGCGTACCCAGCCGGGCACAGGCAGACGGGAGCGCCCGACCCGCAGGCCGGCCGGGCGCCGGCCGAGCCCGACGCGCAGGCCGAACCCGCCCCGCAGGAGCCCGTCGCATCCCCCTGATACATTCCTGCTGCTCCTTTAACCCGGTCCGGTGAGGCCAGGAAGGAATCGATGGCAGCAGACGAGAAGGTGGTCCTCCAGGAGGAGGAAATAGGGCGGGCGCTGACGCGCATCGCGCACGAGATTCTCGAGCGCAACGCCAACGGGCCGGCTCCGGCCATCGTCGGCATCCACCGCCGCGGCGCCTTTCTCGCACACAGGCTGCACGCGCTGCTGGAGGAGATCCTCGGCGAGCAGGTGCCGCTCGGCGACCTCGACATCGGCTTCTACCGCGACGACGTCGCTACGCGCTTGGACGCCCCCGTCCTGCACGCCTCGCACATCGACTTCGACGTCACCGGGCTGACGGTGGTGATCGTCGACGACGTGCTCTACACCGGACGCACGGTGCGCGCGGCGATCGAGGCGCTGTTCGCGTACGGGCGCCCGCAGCGCGTGCAGCTGTCGGTGCTCGTCGATCGCGGCCACCGCGAGCTGCCGATCCGCCCCGACTACGTCGGCAAGAACCTGCCGACGTCCAGCAGCGAGCACGTGTACGTGCGCCTGCGCGAGCTGGATGGCGTAGACGAGGTCGCGATAGCCGAACCGTGCGCGGTGGAGGCATGAGGGCCGCAGGCCCGGGGGCCGACTGGATGGAGGACCGATGAACCACCTGATCTCGATCGAGGACCTTTCCCGCGAGGACATCGAGCGGATCGTCACCCAGGCGGAGCGCTTCTCGGAGGTCTCCGACCGCGAGATCAAGACGCTGCCGACGCTGCGCGGGCGGATGGTGCTGAACCTCTTCTACGAGGCGTCCACGCGCACGCGCGGCTCGTTCGAGCTCGCCGCCAAGCGCCTGTCGGCGGACGTCGTCAACTTCGTCGCGAGCGGCTCGAGCGTCGAGAAGGGGGAGTCGCTGAAGGACACGGTGCTGACGCTCAGCGCGCACAAGCCCGACGCGATCGTGCTGCGCACCCCGTGGGCGGGCGCCGCGGAGCTCGTCTCCGGGTGGTGCGGCGCGGCGATCGTGAACGCGGGCGACGGCAAGCACGAGCACCCGACGCAGGCGCTGCTGGACGTGTACACGCTGCGCCGGCGCCTGGGGGCGATCGACGGCGCGAGCATCTGGATCGTGGGCGACGTCGCGCACTCGCGCGTGGCGCGCTCGAACGTGCTCGCCTTCCAGAAGATGGGCGCCAGGGTGACGGTCGCGGGCCCGCCGACGCTGATCCCGCGCGGCATCGAGGAGCTCGGCTGCGAGGTTCGCTACACGCTCGACGAGCTGCCTTCGGCCGACGTCGTGTACGCGCTGCGGATGCAGCACGAGCGCATGAACGAGACGTGGGTGCCGTCGATGCGCGAGTACGCCGCCTGGTACCAGATCAACGGCAGGCGCCTGGCGCCGCACCAGACGCTGATGCACCCGGGCCCGGTCAACCGCGGCGTGGAGCTCTCCGGCGAGGTGGTCGACTCGCCGCAGGCGCTGATCACCGCGCAGGTAGAAGCGGGCGTGGTCGTGCGCATGGCGGTGCTGTACGAGCTGCTCGCCGGCGCCAGAGAGCCGCGGCCGAGCGCCCCCACTGCACCCGCCTCCAACGGGACGGGCGCCGGCGGCCCGGTCGAGCCGAGCGCCCCTGCGGAGCCCGTGGCCGGGGGACGGTCCGCGTGAGCGCCATTGATCCGCTCGTCGGCGGGCTTCAGGAACCCGCCGAGCTGCTGCTGCGCGACGTGCACGTGCTGGACCCGCGCGCGGGCATCGACGCGCGCCACGACGTACGCGTGCGAGGAGGGCGCATCGCGGAGCTGGGCGCGCCCGGGGATCTGGAGCGCGAACCGCATGGCGTCGATGCCGGCGGCGAGCAGGAGCTGATCGACGGCGGCGGGCGGCTGCGGCTGCTGCCGGCGTTCTTCGACCCGCACGTGCACCTGCGCACGCCCGGGCAGGAGCACAAGGAGGACCTCGAAACGGGCACGCGCGCGGCCGCCGCGGGCGGCTTCTGCGGCTTGATCGCGATGCCCAACACCGACCCGGTGCTCGACTCGGCGCCGCTCTTGCGCTCGCTGCGCGACGCCGCCGCGCGCGAGGCGCGCGTTCCCGTCGGCTTCCTGCCGGCGATCACGCGCGGCCTGCAGGGCGAGCAGCTGACCGAGATGGCCGAGCTCCGGCGGGAGGGCGCGCTCGGCTTCACCGACGACGGGCGTCCGGTGCAGAGCGCCGGCATGCTGCGCAAGGCGCTGCAGTACCAGCGCCTGTGCGGCGGCGTGCTGTCGCTGCACGAGGAGGACCCGACGCTCTCGCGCGGCGGCGCGATGCACGAGGGCGCGGTCAGCGCCGCGCTCGGGATCGGCGGCATCCCGAGCATCGCCGAGTGGACGATGGTCGCGCGCGACGCGGCGATCGCCGGCTACGAGGACGCGCGCGCGCACTTCCAGCACCTCTCCTGCGCCGCCTCGGTGGACGCCCTCGCCGCGGCGAAGGCGCGCGGCTGGAGGGTCAGCGGCGAGGTCTGCCCGCACCACCTGCTGCTGACCGAGCAGGACGTGCGCGGCCTGGACACGCGCATGAAGATGTACCCGCCGCTGGCCACCGAGGCCGACCGCCTGGCGCTGATCGAGGGCCTGCGCGCGGGGACGATCGACTGTGTGGCCACCGATCACGCGCCGCACGCGCGCGATGAGAAGGAGGTGCCGTTCGAGCAGGCGCCGATGGGCAGCACGGGCCTGGAGACCGCGTTCGCGGCGCTGCACACCGGCCTCGTGCTCCCGGGCATCCTCGAGCTGTCGCTGCTGGTCGAGCGCATGACCGCCGGCGCCGCGCTGTACGAGCTGCCGACGCCGTCGATCGCCGCGGGGGAGCCGGCGAACGTGACGCTCGTCGACCTCGACGCCGAGTGGATCGCCGGCGAGCACGGCTGGGAGAGCCGCTCGGAGAACTGCTGCTTCGCCGGCAGGCGGCTGCAGGGACGCGTGCTGCTGACGCTGGCCGCCGGCGCGATCGCGCACCGCGACCGCGCGCTTGCGATGGTGGGCGCCTGATGGGCCTGCTCGAGCGCAACCGCGCGGCGCTGGTCGTCGTCGACGTGCAGGAGGGCTTTCGCCCGTACGAGTCCTTCGCGGACGTGGCGAGCGCGTGCGCGAAGCTCGTGGAGGTGGCGCGCATCCTCGGGCTGCCGGCGCTCGTCAGCGAGCAGTACCCGAAAGGGCTCGGCCCGACCGCGCCCGAGGTCGGCCTGCAGGACGAGCCGCGGATCGAGAAGACCGTGTTCTCCGCCGCGCGCGCCGACGGCTTCGACCTGCACGGCGCCGAGCAGGCGATCGTGTGCGGCATCGAGACGCACGTGTGCGTCAGCCAGACCGTCCACGACCTGCTCGCCGACGGCGTCGAAGTCCACGTCCCCGCCGACGCCGTCGGCTCGCGCCACGACCTCGACTACGAGTGCGGCCTCGAGCGCATGGTGCGCGCGGGCGCGATCATCAGCACCGTCGAGGCGGTGCTGTTCGAGCTGCTCGAGCGCGCCGGCACCCCGGAGTTCAAGGAAGTGCAGCGACTGATCCTGTGAGCGGCGCGCGCGTTCGTCTGTCATGAGAGAGGCCACCGCATACGTGCTGCTGGAGGACGGCACGCGCTTCGACGGCGAGGCGTGCGGCGCGGATGGCCACGCGGTCGGGGAGATCGTGTTCACGACCGGCATGTCCGGCTACCAGGAGTCGATGACCGACCCGTCGTTCGCCGGCCAGCTGATCGCCTACACCTATCCGCACGTCGGCAACTACGGCGCGAGCTCGCAGGCGATGGAGTCAGAGCGCGCGTGGGCGCGCGCGGCGATCATGCGCGAGGCGTGCAACCGCGAGGACGCGCCGAGCGCCGAGCGCGGCTGGCTGGACTGGCTCGCCGACTGCGGTGTCGTGGCGATCAGCGGCGTGGACACGCGCACGCTCGTGCAGCACATCCGCGAGGCCGGCGCCATGCGCGGAGGAGTGTTCCCGGCGTCGATGGCGGAGGCGCAGGCGCGCGAGCTGATCGACGCTGAGCCGCCGATGGCCGGCCAGGACCTCGCGCGACTCGTCACACCAACCGAAGCGAGCCGCCACGGCTACGGCGCCGGGGCCGAGTCGGGCGGACTTCCCGGTACACGCGAGCCGGGCGGACTTCCCGGTCCGGGCGACGGTCCTCGGATCGCGGTGCTCGACAGCGGCATCAAGGCCTCGATGGTGCGCGAGCTGCTCGCGCGCGGCGCGCGCGTGACGCTTTACCCGTGCACGAGCAGCGCGCAGGAGCTGCTCGCCGAGGACCCCGACGCCATCTTCCTCTCCAACGGGCCCGGCGATCCCGCCGCGCTGTCCTACATCGTCGACACCGTCCGCGAGCTCGTCGGCGTCAAGCCCGTGTGGGGCATCTGCCTCGGCCACCAGCTGCTCTGCCGGGCGGTGGGCCTGGAGACGTTCAAGCTGCCGTTCGGCCACCACGGCGCCAACCATCCCGTGCGCGACCTGCAGACCGGGCGCGTGGAGATCACCTCCCAGAACCACGGCTTCGCCGCGCTCGGCCCCGGCGGCGCGCGCACGATCGACAGCGACGAGCCCGTGCGCTGGGAGACCGACTTCGGTGCCGCGCAGCTCTCGCACGTGAACCTGTACGACCGCACCGTCGAGGGCCTCGAGCTGCTCGACGTCCCCGGCGGCACCGTCCAGTACCACCCCGAGGCCGGCCCCGGCCCGCACGACAGCCTGTACCTGTTCGACCGTTTCCTGCAACGCATCGCGCAGGCCGCCTGATGCCCCGCCGCGAGGACATCCACAAGATCCTGATCCTCGGCTCGGGGCCGATCGTGATCGGGCAGGCGGCCGAGTTCGACTACTCAGGCGTGCAGGCGTGCAAGGTGCTGCGCGAGGAGGGCTACGAGGTGGTGCTCGTCAACTCCAACCCCGCGACGATCATGACCGACCCCGAGTTCGCCGACGCGACTTATGTGGAGCCGCTGCTGGCGGGGCCGGTCGCGCAGGTGATCGAGCGCGAGCGCCCCGACGCGCTGCTCGGCACGCTCGGCGGCCAGACGGCGCTCAACTTGTCGAAGGAGCTGCACGACGACGGCACGCTCGAGCGCTTCGGCGTGGAGCTCATCGGCGCCGACTACGACGCGATCGCGTGCGCCGAGGACCGCGACCTGTTCCGCGCGGCGATGGAGCGGGCGGGCCTGCGCATGCCGCGCAGCGAGATCGTCACGAGCCTCGCCGAGGCGCGCGCGGCGCTGACCGGCGCGCACGGGCAGAAGGGCTCGCTCGGGCTGCCGTGCGTGGTGCGCCCCGCGTTCACGCTCGGCGGGCGCGGCGGCGGCATCGCGCGCACGGAGGAGGAGTTCGAGCGGATCGTCGCGCACGGCCTGGAGGTCTCGCCGATCGGGCAGGTGCTGATCGACGAGTCGGTGATCGGCTGGGGCGAGTTCGAGCTGGAGGTGATGCGCGACGGCGCCGACAACGTCGTGATCGTGTGCTCGATCGAGAACGTCGACCCGATGGGCGTACACACCGGCGACTCGGTCACCGTCGCGCCCCAGCAGACGCTCACCGACCACCTCTACCAGCAGCTGCGCGACCAGGCGCTCGCGGTGATCCGCGCGGTCGGCGTCGAGACGGGCGGCTCCAACGTGCAGTTCGCGGTCAACCCCGAGACCGAGGAGATCCTCGTGATCGAGATGAACCCGCGCGTCTCGCGATCCTCGGCGCTCGCCTCCAAGGCGACCGGCTTCCCGATCGCCAAGATCGCCGCGCGCCTGGCCGTCGGCTACCGCCTGGACGAGATCGACAACGACATCACCGGCGCCACGCCCGCGTGCTTCGAGCCGACGATCGACTACGTCGTCGTCAAGTGGCCGCGCTTCGCCTTCGAGAAGTTCCCCAGCACCGACCCGACGCTGACCACGCACATGAAGTCCGTCGGCGAGGCGATGGCGATCGGGCGCACGTTCCAGCAGGCGTTCGCCAAGGCGCTGCGCTCGCGCGAGCTCGACAAGACGCCGTCGCTCGCCGGCGTCTCCGAGGAGCGCCTGCTCGAGAGCCTCGACACGCCTGCCGCCGACCGCTTCGAGACGGTGCTCGAGCTGCTGCGCCGCGGCGCGAGCATCGAGTCGGTCAACGAGCGCACGCGCATCGACCCGTGGTTCCTGCGCGAGCTGCGCGCGCTCGCGCTCGACCCCGACGCGCCGTTCGCCGGCGAGCGCTCGTTCCGCTCGGTCGACACCTGCGCCGCCGAGTTCCCCGCGCGCACCCCCTACTACTACTCCGGCTGGGAGCGCGGCGGCGCCAATGAGGTGCGCCGCGGCGAGCGCGAGTCGGTCGTGATCCTCGGCTCCGGTCCCAACCGCATCGGCCAGGGGATCGAGTTCGACTACTGCTGCGTGCACGCCGCCATGACCGTGCGCGAGTCCGGGCGCGACGCCGTGATGGTCAACTGCAACCCCGAGACCGTCTCCACCGACTACGACACCTCCGACCGCCTGTACTTCGAGCCGCTGACGCTGCAGGACGTGCTCGCAGTCGTCGAGGCCGAGAACGGCGGGCCGCTCGGGGGGCGCGGGGCGGACGACGGCGCAAGCGCCGGCGCAGGGAAGCTCGCGGGCGTGATCGTGCAGTTCGGCGGGCAGACGCCGCTGAAGCTCGCCGCCGGCCTCGTCGACGCCGGCGTGCCGCTGCTCGGCACGAGCGTCGAGGCGATCGACCTCGCCGAGGACCGCGCGCGCTTCGGCGCGCTGCTCGACCGCCTCGGCTACAAAGCGCCGCCGTACGCAACCGCCGAATCGCTGCAGGAGGCGCTCAAGTGCGCCGACCTCGTCGGCTTCCCGCTGATCGTGCGCCCCTCATACGTGCTCGGCGGGCGCGCCATGGAGATCGTCTACGCCCACGACGGCCTCGCCGACTACCTGCGCCGCGAGGTCGCCGGCATGGGGCAGGCGAGCAACGCCGGCCGTGCCCACGGCCCGGGCGTCACCGGTGGCGGCTCTGACGCCGCCGGTGCTCACGCCGCTGGATCTGGTCACGACGCGACCCCTAGCCAGAGCCCGGAGGGCTCTCCATCAATATTTTTGGACCGCTTCCTCGAGAACGCGACCGAGGTCGACGTCGACGCGCTGTGCGACGGCACCGACGTGTGGATCGGCGGGATCATGCAGCACGTCGAGGAGGCCGGCGTGCACTCGGGCGACAGCGCCTGCGTGCTGCCGCCGCACTCGCTCGGCGCCGACACGCTCGAGCAGATCCGCGCGGCCACGCGCGAGATCGCGCTCGCGATCGGCGTCGTCGGCCTGCTCAACGTGCAGTTCGCGATCGCCGCCGGCGAGCTGTACGTGATCGAGGCCAACCCGCGCGCCTCGCGGACCGTGCCGTTCGTGTCCAAGGCGATCGGCCTGCCGCTCGCGAAGCTCGCCTGCAGGATCATGCTCGGCGAGCGCATCGCCGACCTCGGCCTGCCGCAGGAGCGCCAGGGGCTCGGCTTCGGCGACCACATCTCCGTCAAGGAGGCCGTGCTGCCGTTCGACCGCTTCGAGGGCTCCGACGCGCTGCTCGGCCCCGAGATGCGCTCCACCGGCGAGGTCATGGGCATCGCGCGCGACTTCCCCACCGCGTTCGCCAAGGCCCAGGCCGCCGCCGGCGCGCCGCTGCCGCGCGAGGGCACCGTCTTCATCACCGTCACCGACTCCGACAAGGCCGGCGCCGCCGGCATCGCGCAGCTGCTGCACGAGTGCGGCTTTCGCATCGTCGCCACGCGCGGCACCGCCGAATCGATCTCGCACATGGGCGTGCCCGCGCTCGCCATCAACAAGATCGCCGAGGGCTCGCCGCACGTGCTCGACTGGATCGAGCGCGGCGACGTCGACCTCGTCGTCAACACGCCCACAGGCGTCGGCGCCCGCAGCGACGGCTACGAGATCCGCCGCGCCGCCGTCGCCCACGGCATCCCCTGCCTGACCACGCTCGCCGCCGGCTTCTCCGCCGCCCGCGCCATCTCCAGCGCCCACCGCCACGGCCCGCCCGAGGTCCTCTGCCTGCAGGAGCTGCACGGCAGCGCGCGCCGGCCGGGCGGCGAGCGTTCGGCGAGCCCCGACGGGGCCGGGGTGGCGTGAGCGAGGCCCCGTTCGGCCGCCGTCTGCTGACGGTTACCGGCATGGACGAGCTGGGCGCCTACCGCGTGCTGCGCGCGACCGCATCGACCCCGCAGCGGGCGGGCGAGAGCGACGGGCCGGTCGCGTGGCTGGCGGGCGGATCGGCGCTCGTCCCGGGCCAGTTCGCGATGCTCGCCGCCGCCGAGCGCTGGGGCGGGTCCGACGAGCAGCGGCCGTACCTGCCGCGCGCGTTCTCCGTCGCGCGCGTGCGTGACGGCGAGGCGCACTTCCTGCTCGAGGACGTCGGGCCCGGCACGCGGCGGCTGTGCGAGCTGCGCGCCGGCGACGGGCTGTGGGCGCTGGGGCCGCTCGGCCGCGGCTTCACGGCGGGTGGGCGGGATCTCGATCAACGCCGCGCGCTGCTTGTCGGCGGCGGCGTCGGCATCGCGCCGCTGGCGATCCTCCAGGACGTGCTCGCCGGCGAGGGGGTCGTGGAGGGCGGGGCGGGGATCGCGGAGGGCGCGGCGGGGAGCGCTCCCGCGGTGACGGTGCTGCTGGGCTTCCGCGACCGCTCGCGCGCGGAGGGCGCCGCGCTGCTGTCGGGCGCGCTCGTGGCCACCGACGACGGCTCCGTCGGCCATTGCGGCCTCGTCACCGACCTGCTCGAGGGCGAGCTGGACGCCGACCCCCACGCCGTCGTCTACGCCTGCGGGCCGGCGCCCATGCTCGAGGGCGTCAGAGCGCTGTGCGAGCGGCGCGCGGTGCCCGCCCAGCTGGCCCTGGAGGCGGGCATGGCGTGCGGCTTCGGCGCGTGCTTCGGGTGCGTCGTGCCGCGGCGCGGCGGCGGCTACCTGCGCGTGTGCGTCGACGGCCCCGTGATCGACGCCGCGGACCTCGACCACGTCGAGGCACACGCGGGAGGGGCGGGCGGGACTCGATGACCGTCGAGCTGTGCGGCCTGCAGCTCGCGCATCCGATCGTCAACGGCTCGGGCACGTTCGACGCGATCGCCGCGCGCCGCGCTTTCGGCGAGGGGCTGCGCGCGGACTTCCCGTTCGCGGCGTACGTCTCAAAGACGATCACGCTGGAGCCCCGCGACGGCAACCCGCCGCCGCGCCTGTGGGAGGCGCCGGCCGGCCTGGTCAACTCGATCGGCCTGCCCAACAAGGGGCTCGACCGCTACCTCGCCGAGGACCTGCCGGCGCTCGCCGAGCTGGGGATCGGCGCGGGCGAGCACGCGGTGCCGCTGATCACCAACGTGATGGGCGCGAGCGCCGAGGAGATCTCGACGCTGCTGGAGGCGTGCGACGCGCGCGACGAGATCGCGGCGGTCGAGCTGAACGTGTCCTGTCCCAACGTCCACACCGGCCTCGACATCGGCGCCGACCCGCGCCAGCTCGAGCAGGTCGTGCGCGCCGTGCGCGGCCGCACGCGCAAGCCGCTGATCGTCAAGCTCACGCCCAACACCGCCGACGTGCCCGCCTGCGCGCTCGCCGCCGAGTACGGCGGCGCCGACGCGGTCTCGCTGATCAACACGTTGCGCGCGATGGCGCTCGCGCCGCGCGCCGCCGCGCACGAGGGAGCGCCCAGCGGCGGGGTGGGCGGGCACCGCGAGCACTGGCTCGGCGGCGGCACCGGCGGCCTCTCGGGCCCTGCGATCCGCGCCGTCGCGCTCGCCCAGGTCGCCGCCGTCGCCGCCCGCGTCGCGATCCCCGTGATCGGTATGGGCGGCGTGCAGAGCGCCGCGCACGCGCAGGATCTGCTCGATGTCGGCGCGCGCGTGGTGGCGGTCGGCACGGAGAGCTTCCGCGACCCCGCCGCGGGGGCCGCGATCGCGCGCGAGCTGGCCTCGAACGCCCCCGATGGAGCCGGATCCGCGCCGCCGCCATAGCCGAACACGACGAATCCATAATGCCGGCGAAATAGCTGATCGTCCCGCCTGCTCGAAGATAAAAACCCCTGCAAACCCCACGAGACACTGTCCACCAGCCTCGACGTATCTCCACCTCAGCTTGAGGTACAGGTGAATTCCGCGATTTTTCTTTGCTCGCCGGCCGCGGGTGTGTAGACTCGCCGCCCATGGCGCCGGCCACAGGAACGACGTCCGCGAACACCTCAACCGCCCCCGAGCGGTCGCTCAACCAGAGGATGGACGCGTTGGCGCGAGCAAACCAGATCCGCATCCAGCGGGCACAGCTCAAGCGCGATCTCAAGTCCGGCCGGCGCTCGATCCACTCGCTGCTGCTCGACCCGCCCGAGTACGTCGAGACGGCCAAGGTCTTCGACATGCTGCTCGCCGTTCCCAAGTACGGCCGCGTGAAGGTCAACAAGATCCTCGCCCACTGCCGCATCGCGCCCAGCAAGACCATCGGCGGGCTCTCAGAGCGCCAGCGCAGCGAGCTGATCTCGCTGCTCCACCACTGAACGCCGCGGCGGAGCGTTGGGGCTAGCGGCTCGATGGCCAAGCGCGGCAAGGACGCAGCGAGCGACCTGTGCTCGGCACACGAGCGAGTGAGGACGCCGCCGCGCGCCGTGCCATCGTGCCGGTAGTGGCGCGCGTGTTCGTCATAACGGGGCCCTCGGGGGTCGGCAAGGGGACGCTCATCCGCGGGCTCATGCAGCGGCTGCCGGAGCTGCAGCTGTCGGTGTCGGCCACAACGCGCGCGCCGCGGCCGGGCGAGCGCGACGGCGTCGAGTACCACTTCCTCACGCGCGACGAGTTCGACCGCAGGGTCGCCGCCGGGGACTTCGTCGAGCACGCCGACTACGCCGGGCGCAGCTACGGCACGCTGCGCTCCGAGCTCGAGGACCGCGTGCACGCGGGCGCGCCGGTGGTGCTCGAGATCGAGGTCCAGGGCGCCCGCCAGGTGCGCGCCGCGATGCCCGAGGCGGTGCAGGTGTTCATCGCGCCGCCGTCGCTCGACGCGCTGCGCACGCGGCTGATCGGGCGCGGCACCGACGACGGCGATGAGGTCGAGCGGCGGCTGCACGTCGCCGAACAGGAGCTCCTCGCGCAGCCCGAGTTCGCGCACGTGGTCGTCAACGACCGGCTCGAGGACGCGCTCGAGGAGCTCATCGCGATCGTCGCCGAGGAGCTCGGCTGACGCGCTACGTGGCATAGGCCCTTCCACGGGCAATGTGTGGTTTGGCCTATCCGCGGGCTAAAATTGCGCTGCGTGGCATCGCCACCCGCGAAGCCGATAGGTAGTCCCCAGCCGTGGGTCGCTGGACGTGTGGCTGCGTACCACATCACGCACGTCGACAACCTCGCGTCCATCGTCGAGTCCGGCGGCCTCGACTGCGACAACGCTTGCGCGCAGGCTGGGCGTGTGCCGGTCAGCATCGCCTATGCGAGCCTCAAGAAGCAGCGGGCGGAAACAGCCGTGCAGGTCGCTGCAGGCGGAACGCTCGCCGACTACGTGCCGTTCTATTACGCCCCCAGGTCGCCCATGCTTTACACGATCTGGCGCGGGAACGTAACGGAGTACGAGGGCTCGCAGGAGGAGATCGTGCATCTCGTGTGCGAGGTCGAGTCATTGGCTGTGCCGGGACGCTTCGTGATCGTCAATCGCCACCCGATCACCGCGCTGGCGGAGCAGTTCGACGACCTCGCTGCACTTGAGGGCCTCGATTGGTCCGTCATGAAAGCGACCATGTGGCGCGACACGGATGCGGACGGGGACCGCAAATTCCGTCGCCAAGCCGAGTTTCTCGTGCATCGGCGCGTGCCGATCGAGGCCATCCGGATAGTCGCTGCCATGACAGAGACGATCGCCCAGCGAGCGGCTAAAGTCCTCGCAACATTGCCGAATCCGCCTCCCGTCATCGTCCGACGAGGTTGGTACTACTAGGTGATGTCTGCGATCGAGCACCGCAAGGGAGACCTTCTTGCAGCCGACGCCGAAGCCCTCGTCAACACCGTCAATACGGTCGGCGTGATGGGCAAGGGCGTTGCGCTCCAGTTTCGCAAGGCCTTCCCGGACAACTACGAGGCTTATCGTCGCGCCTGCAAGGCAGGTGAGGTCGTCCCTGGGCGGATGTTCGTTTTCGAGCGGGGCCAACTCACCGGCCCGCGCCTGATCATCAACTTTCCGACCAAGCGCCATTGGAAGGGCAAGTCACGCATCGAGGACATCGAAAGCGGCCTCGTCGACCTGATCGACGTACTACGCCGGTTCGACGTGCAGTCGGTCGCCATCCCGCCGCTTGGCTGCGGGAACGGTGGTCTGCGGTGGTCAGAAGTTCGCCCGATGATCGAAACGGCGCTTGTCGGAGTAGCGGGCGTAACGGCGCTGGTCTATGAGCCGAGTGGCGCGCCCGCCGTCCACTCGCAACGCGTGGCGACTAGGCGTCCCGCACTGACGCGTGCACGAGCCGATCTAATCGCCGCCTTCGACTCGTACCTACGCGATCCGAGCGCCACCCTCACAAAGCTCGTCGCGCAGAAGATGGCGTATCTGCTCCAGACCGCGGGCGAGCCCCTCGAGCTCGACTTCGTGAAGGGCAAATACGGTCCCTACGCCGAGAACCTGAATCATGCTCTGGAGGACCTGGAGGGCCACTACATCGTGGGGTGCGGCGATCGCACGAGCAAGGCCGACATTCGTCTCAAGGACGCAGCCGCCACCGAAGCGAAGGATCACCTCGCGAGGGTCGAAGGCGCTGAGCAGCGCCTCGATAGAGTCAGCCACGTGATCCGGGGCTTCGAGAGCCCGTTCGGCCTCGAGCTTCTTACGACGGTCCACTGGGCTGCCGTGAGGGACGGAGCCACGACACCCGCGGAGGCGCTCGCGATTGTCGCGGACTGGACCCCCCGCAAGCGCGACGTGTTCCAAGAGCGCGATGTCGCAATAGCCTGGGACCGACTTGAGCGCGAGGGCTGGCTCAGTTAGGACGTCGTAGCGCGAGGTGGGTTGCGTCCGTGAGCGGTGGAATGGAAGTTGAGGGTCCAGCGACGGGGCGCCGGGCCTGGGCCGAGGGGCACTACACTGCAGGGTCAACAAGGAAAGGCACCGCAATCGTGATCTCCCCCCGCATCGACCGCCTGCTCGAGCAGGTCGACTCCAACTACGCCGGCGTGATCGTCGCCGCCAAGCGCGCCCGGCAGATCAACAGCTACTACCACAACCTCGGCGAGGGAACGTTCGACGAGTTTCCGCCCCCGATGGTCGAAACCGGCTCGAAAAACTACCTCACGATCGCCCTCGAGGAGGTAGCAGCCGGGAAGATGAAGTACCACTACAGGTAGCCGTGGGCCGGCGCGCTTCGGCGTCCTCGGTCGCTCGCGTGCGTAGCACGCCACGCTCTCTGCGTCCTTGAATCGCTTGACCCACGACTCCCTGTAGGCGCAACGCACCGGCCATTGCTTGTCAGTACCGGCCGCGCGCTCTACAACCTCTAGTCATGTCCCGGATCCTGCTCGGCGTCAGCGGCGGCATCGCCGCCTACAAGGCGCTCGAGCTCGTGCGCCTGGCGAGCGCCGACGGGCATGCGGTGCGGGTCGTGCAGACGCCCGCGAGCCGGCGCTTCGTCGGCGAGGCGTCGTTCGCGGCGCTGACCGGCGCGCCGGTGCTCGCGAGCGAGTTCGAGCGCGACCCCGCGCGCGGCGCGTTCCCCGACCAGCCGCAGCCGACGCACGAGCCGCTCAGCCATCTCGAGCTGGTCGCCAACGCCGACGTGTACGTGATCGCGCCCGCCTCCGCGAACACGATCGCCAAGCTCGCCGCCGGCCTCGCCGACAACCTCCTGAGCAGCTGCGCGCTCGCGGCCACCTGCCCGCTGGTGCTCGCGCCGGCGATGAACAACCACATGTACGAGCACCCGGCGACGCAGGCGAACCTGCGCACGCTGCGCGAGCGCGGCGCGATCGTCGTCGAGCCGGAGGTGGGGCGGCTGGCCTCCAGGGGAGAGCAGGGCGTCGGGCGCCTCGCGGAGCCCGCGCGGATCCTCGCGGCTTGCATGCAAGCGCTCGCCGGGCACGCGCGCGGTGAGCAGCGCAACGGACATGGGGGCGCCGGCGCTGACACGCGCCTGGCGGGACTGAAGGTGCTCGTCACCGCCGGCGGCACGCGCGAGCCGATCGACAGCGTCAGGTTCGTCGGCAACAGCTCCTCCGGACGCATGGGCTTCGCGCTCGCGCAGGCCGCGCGCGAACGCGGCGCCGAGGTCACGCTCGTGGCCGCCAACGTCGCGCTGCCCACGCCCCCGGGTGTCGTGCGCCGCGACCTCGTCACCGCCGCGCAGCTCAAGGACGCGTGCGAGCTCGAGTTCCCGGGCTGCGACGTGCTGCTTATGGCAGCCGCCGTCGCCGACTTCGCCCCGGCCGACCCCGAGGGGGGCAAGATCAAGAAGTCCACACGCGCGCGCCTGGAGCTCGTGCTCGAGCCCACCGCGGACGTGCTCGCGGGGCTGGCGGCCCGGCGCCGCGACGGACAGACGCTGGTCGGCTTCGCCGCCGAGCACGGCGAGCGGGCGCTCGAGAGCGCGCGCGGCAAGCTCGCCGGCAAGGGCCTTGACGCGCTCGTCGTCAACGACATCTCCCGCTCGGACATCGGCTTCGACGTCGACGCCAACGAGGTCACGATCCTCACCGCGCCCGGCGGCGCGAGCTCCGGGATCGAGGAGCGCCACGTGCCGCGCGCGAGCAAGGCGCGGGTAGCCGACGCGATCCTCGACGCCGTCGAGAGCCTGCGGGGGAGCGGTTAAGCTGGGCCGATGGAGAGTGTCTACGACCTCTACCAGCGGGGCTGTGAGCTGCTCGACCACGGAGACCACCAGGCGGCGATCGTGCCGCTCAGCAAGGCGCGCGACCGCGAGCCCGACAAGGCGTCGATCCGCGAGGCGCTCGGACGCGCGCTGTTTCACGCGCAGCGCTACGAAAGCGCCGCCGCCGAGTTCGGCGCGGTCGCCTCGATGACGCCCACCAACGACTACGCGCAGTTCTGCCTCGGCCGCTCGATGCAGCTGCTCGGACGCCACCGCGAGGCGTGCAAGCCGCTGGCTCTGGCATGCTCGCTGGCACCCGAGCGGGCGGACTACAGGCTGTACCGCGAACGCGCCCGCCGCGATGCCGCGCGCGCCTGAGCTCGCTATGCGCGGACGCCCCACTGCTATCCTCGAACTACAGCTTTCGTGCCCGCGCGCAGGCGCCGGCAGCAGTACCGAGAGTGGGCGCCCGCCCGCTTTTTTTGCGTAAGGAGTGAGTTCGTGACCACGTTGCAGACCGACATAGAGGGGCGTCTGGCCGAGACCGAGCCAGACATCGACGTGCTGCTCGCCGAGGTTGCCGGCGGGCGCTGCCTACGCGTGTTCATCGATCACCCCGACGGCGTCACGCTCGCGATGTGCGAGCGCGTGACGTTGCTGCTGAACGACCTGCGCGAGCGCTACTCGCTGGAGGTGTCCTCGCCGGGCACCGAGCGTCCGCTGACCAAGCCCGCGCACTTCCGCCGCTTCGTCGGACATCGCGCGCGGGTGCGCACGCGCCATCCCCGTCCCGTGGTGCAGCTCGACGGGCAGCGGGTGGGCGCACGGCCGGTGCGGAGCTTCACCGGGGAGCTCGTGGGGGCCTCCGAGGAGGAGATCATGCTGGCGGCCGACGAGGGGATCATCGCGATCCCCTACTCGGAAATAAGTCGTTCGAACCTGATCGCGGATTAAGGAGCCCCCGCCATGTCACGCGAAATCCTTGAGGCCATGCACGCGCTGGCGCGCGAGAAGGGGATCGAGCCCGAGAAGCTGATGGTCGCGCTCGAGGACGCGCTGCTGTCCGCCTACAAGAAGCAGCCCGACTCCGCCAAGTATGCGCGCGTGGAAATGGACCGCGACACCGCCGACTTCAGGGTCATCGAGCTGATCATCCCCGAGCGCCTGGAGGCGCACCTGATCGTGGAGACGATCGACGAGGAAACGACGATCGACCCCGAGACCGGGGAGATGCGCGAACCCGAGGAACCGGAAATCGACCCCAAGAAGTTCGCCGAATACCGCGACCAGATCGAGGAGCGCGACGTCACGCCAGACGACTTCGGCCGGATCGCCGCGCAGACCGCCAAGCAGGTGATCCTGCAGCGCATCCGCGAGGCCGAGCGCGACATGATGTACGAGGAGTACCGCGACCGCGTCGGCGAGCTGATCACCGGCATCGTGCAGCAGTCGGACTCGCGCTACACGCTGGTGCAGCTGCGCGAACGCGTCGAGGCGCTGCTGCCCAAGTCCGAGCAGGTCGAGGGTGAGCGCTACGACCACTCGCAGCGCATCAAGGCCGTCATCAAGGAGGTCTCGCCGTCGACCAAGGGGCCCGCGATCATCGTCTCGAGGCGCGACCCCGAGCTGATCAAGAAGCTGTTCGAGCTCGAGGTTCCGGAGATCGCCGACGGCCTCGTCGAAATCGCCAACGTCGCCCGCGAGCCCGGCTACCGCTCGAAGATCGCGGTCATCTCGCACACCGACGGCGTCGACCCGGTCGGCGCGTGCGTCGGCCCGCGCGGCTCGCGCGTGCGGATGGTCGTCTCCGAGCTGCGCGGCGAGAAGATCGACATCATCCCCTTCAACGACGAGCCAGCGCGCTTCGTCGCCAAGGCGCTCTCGCCCGCACGCGTGCGCGAGGTGCTGGTCGACGACGACGCCAAGCAGGCGACCGTGATCGTGCCCGACGACCAGCTCTCGCTGGCGATCGGACGCGAGGGCCAGAACGCGCGGCTGGCGGCGAGGCTGACCGGCTGGCGCGTTGACATCCGCTCGGAGACCGAGTTCGCCGCCGAGGAGGCCGAGCACGGCTACGAGGAGGAGGAGGTCACCGGCCGCTGCGCCGCGATCCTCTCCAACGGCCGCCGCTGCCCCAACGCGTCGCTGCCCAACTCGCGCTACTGCGGCCTCGAAAGCCACCAGGCGCTCGCGGGCATCGCCAGCGACAACATCGGCGACCTCGCTTCCGCCACCGTCGCCGACGAGGTGGTGGCGGAGGCCGAGCTGGCCGACGTGGAGCAGGCCGCCGAGGAGCAGGCGACATAGAGCGGCACGTGCCCCGGCGTCGCTGCGTCGGCTGCGGGCGGATTGCGCCGAAGTCAGAGCTGTTGCGTATCGCAGCGACCGTGCAGGGCGCGGCCGGCGAGAGCGAGCGCGCCCGCAGGCATGCGGTCCTCGATCGCGACGGCACGATGCCCGGCCGCGGCGCATACCTGTGTCGCGCCGCCGATCCCGATCGCCGCTCGGGCCTGCCGGATCCCGCCTGCCTGGAGCGCGCGCTGCGCCGCGGCGGGATCGCGCGCACGCTGCGCGCCGCTGTGACGCTCGACCCCAAGCTCGTAGAATCGGTGAATCGATGAGCAAGAAGCGCGTCCACGAAATCGCCAAGGAGCAGGGTCTCTCGAGCAAGGAGCTGCTCGAGAAGCTCAAGGCTGCCGGCATCGAGGCCAAGGCCGCCGCGTCCTCCGTCGAGGAGGGCGCCGCGCTAAAGGCGCTCGGCATCGGCGCTGGTGGAGCGCCGGCGAGCTCCAATGGCGCGCCAGCGTCCACCTCCGCGGCCTCCACTCCAGCGGCCCCGGCGGCTGAGGCGCGCGCCAAGACCGCGCCCGCGGCGGCGAGCGCGCCTGCGTCCGCGCCGGCCGCGACTGCGCCGTCACCCGCGCCGGCCGCCGCGTCCCCGGCAGCGGCTGCGCCCACGCCGACCGCCGCTGCCGCGAGCCCCGCGGCCGCTTCCACGGCGGCAGGCACGACGACCGCGGCGCCTACAGCGACAGCGCCCGCCGCGACGACTGCGGACGCAACGGCGGCCGCCGCGGCAGCCGCATCAGCCGCGGCCGCCGAGCGCGTGCGCCCGACACGCGACTCGCGCACCGGTGAGCGCACGCCCGGCGACGTGGGACCGGGCGGACGCAGGCGCGTGGTGATCGACTCGCAGGCCTCGCGCCGCCAGCAGGGCGGCCCCTCCAACCAGCCGCAGCGCCGCCCGCGCCGCGGACGGCGCAGGCGCGGCACCTACGACGAGACGATCGCACCGATCGACACCGCGGCGATGGAGGCGACCGACCTGATCCGCGTCAACTCCGGCTCGACCGTCAAAGACATCGCTGAGTACCTCGGCGTGGCGGTGCCCGAGGTGATCAAGAAGCTGATGTCGCTGGGGGAGATGGCGACGCTCACGCAGACGCTCTCCGACGACGCCATTCAGGTGCTCGCCGACGAGTTCGAGAAGCAGATCGAGATCGTGCACGCCGCCGACGACGTCGAGCTCGAGCCGGTGTACGAGGACGCCGACGAGGACCTGATCGAACGTCCGCCGGTGGTCACGATCATGGGCCACGTCGACCACGGCAAGACCTCGCTGCTGGACGCGATCCGCGAGACGGAGGTGGTCGCGGGCGAGGCCGGCGGCATCACCCAGCACATCGGCGCCTACCAGGTGCATCACGCGGGCAAAGAGATCACCTTCCTCGACACGCCCGGCCACGAGGCGTTCACGGCGATGCGCGCGCGCGGCGCGCGCGTCACCGACCTCGCGGTGATCGTCGTTGCGGCCGACGACGGCGTCAAGCCGCAGACCGAGGAGGCGATCGACCACGCCAAGGCAGCGGAAGTGCCGATCATCGTCGCCGTCAACAAGATCGACAAGGAGGGCGCGCAGCCCGAGCGCGTGCGCACGGAGATGACCCAGCACGGGCTGCAGCCGTCGGAGTGGGGCGGGGACACCGAGTTCGTGGACGTCAGCGCCAAGACCCACGACGGTCTGGACACGCTGCTGGAGACCATCCAGGTGGTCACCGATCTCGAGGAGCTGAAGGCGAACGCCGGGGCGGAGGCCTCTGGCGCCGTGATCGAGTCAAAGCTCGACCCCGGGCGCGGCCCGGTGGTGACGATCCTGATCCAGCGCGGCACGCTGCGGGTCGGCGACGCGCTCGTCGCCGGCGCGCACTTCGGGCGCGTGCGCGCGATGCACGACTTCACCGGCGGCAAGCTCAAACGCGCGATGCCCGGCCAGCCGGTCGAGGTGCTCGGCTTCGACGGCGTGCCGGAGGCGGGCGAGCACGTGCGCGTGGTCGAGAACGAGCGGCGCGCGCGCCAGCTCGCAGGCGAACGCGCCAACCGCCTGAAGACCGAGGCGCTCGCCCGGCGCTCGGGGCGCAAGGTCTCGCTGGAGGATGTCTTCAAGCTCGCCCAGGAGGGCGCCGTCAAGGAGCTCGGCCTGGTCGTCAAGGCCGACGTCGCCGGCTCGCTGGAGGCGATCGAGGACGAGATCGCGAAGCTGCCCCAGCAGGAGGTCAAGGTCAACATCATCCACCGCGGCGTCGGCGGCATCAACGAGTCCGACGTGATGCTCGCCGCGGCCTCCGACGGCGTGATCCTCGCGTTCAACGTGCGCCCGGTCGGCGACGCGCGCCAGATCGCCGACCGCGAGGGCGTGGAGATCCGCTCCTACGCTGTCATCTACCGCGCGATCGAAGAGCTGCGCGCGGCGATGCAGGGCATGCTCGCCCCCGAAGAGGTCGAGACGCCGCTCGGCCAGGCGGAGGTGCGCCAGCTGTTCAAAGCCTCGCGCATCGGCACGATCGCCGGCTCGTTCGTCACCGAGGGCAAGGTCACGCGCGGCGCGCGCGTGCGCGTCGTGCGCGAGGGCACCGTCATCTACGACACGACGATCGAGAGCCTGCGCCGCTTCAACGAGGACGCCCGCGAGGTCGCAAGCGGCTTCGAGTGCGGCATCGTGCTCGCCAACTTCCAGGATCTGCACGAGGGCGACGTGCTCGAGACCTACGAGACACAGCAGGTAGAGCGCGAGCTGTCGTCCTGACCCGCGCTGGCAGGGTCCGGGGCGTCGGCGGGGAATTGGACGGGTAGGATGAGCACAGGACGGATGCGCCGGGTCGACGAGGCGATTCGGCAGGTGCTGGGCGACGCCGTTGCAGGGGACCTCAAGGACCCGAGAGTGGGATTTACAACCGTGACCGATGTGAGAACCAGCCCAGATCTACGCCATGCACGTGTGTACGTGAGCGTTCTCGGCGCCGACGGCGGGGCGTCCCGGCAGGACGAGCGCGAGGCCACGCTCGACGGCCTGCGCAGCGCCCACGGCTTCCTGCAGGCGCGCGTCGCCGGGGAGCTGCGTCTCAAGCGCACGCCGGCGCTCGAGTTCTTCTACGACGACACCACCGACCGCGCGCTGCGCGTCGAGGAGCTGATCGCGCAGGCCCCTGCGCAGCCCGCGGACGGCGAGGGGCAGGACGAGGAGGGCGAGCGCCGGTGAGCGGGAGCGACCCGTTGCTGGAGACCCCGAGCGTCGAGCAGACGCGCGAGCTGGTGCTCGCGCGCATCCGCGAGGACCAGCGCTTCGTGCTCGCCGCGCACGAGAATCCCGACGGCGACGCGCTGGGCTCGCTGGTGGGGATGCAGGGCCTGCTGCAGGCGCTCGGCAAGGACTCGGCGATGTTCATCTCACCCGACGACCTGCCGCTGCCGCGCGAGTACCGCTTCTTCTCGCTCGACGGCCTCATCCGGCTGCCGCCGGCGGACATCGCGCAACGCACCGTCGTGTTCCTCGACTGCGGCAACATCGACCGCAACTCCGCGAGCGTGCTGCGCGACGGCGCGCACCTGCTGAACATCGACCACCACCACGACAACACGCGCTTCGGCACGCTCAACCACGTCGTCCCCGACGCCTCGTGCACGGCGGAGATCGTGTGGGACCTGATGCACGGGCTCGACGTGCGCCCGACGCCGACGGTCGCCGAGGCGCTGTACATCGGCCTGATCACCGACACCGGGCGCTTCATGTACGAGAACACCGGGCCGCGCGCGCACGCGATGGCCGCCGAGCTGATCGAGGCGGGCGTCGACGTCCCAGGCGTCTACCGCAGGCTGTATGAGGGCGTGCCGCTGGGCAAGCTCACGCTGCTCGCGCTGGCGCTATCCCAGCTGCAGCGCTACGACGACGGCGAGCTCGCGATCGCGACGCTCAGCGCGGAGGACTTCGACCGCGCGGACGCCGAAGAGAGCTACTCGGAGGGCATCATCGACCAGCTGCGCGCGCTCGAGCGTACGAAGGTCGCCGGGCTCGTGCGCGAGCTCTCAAGCGGCGAGCGCAAGGGCCAGCACAAAGTCTCGCTGCGCGCGACCGACGACGACGTCGACGTGTCGATCATCGCGCGCGCCCAGGGCGGCGGCGGGCACCGCCGCGCGGCGGGCTTCTCGACGTCGCTCGAGCCCGAGGAGCTGATCGCGTTCCTGCGCGAGGCGATCGCCGCGCAGCTGCACCCATCCTCGGACGGGCACGCCGCCGCGACGCTCGCCTGAGCACGGCGCGCGGGTCCCGATCGAGTTCGGTAGGAGGAGCGCGCGATGGACGGCGTGCTGCTGATCGACAAGCCCGCCGGGCTCAGCTCACACGACGTCGTCGCCGCCGTGCGACGCGCGCTGGGCGGCGCGCGCACCGGCCACGCCGGCACGCTCGACCCGTTCGCGACCGGCCTGCTGCTGGTGCTCGTCGGCCGCGCGACCAAGGCGCAGAACGCGCTGATGGCGCTGCCCAAGCGCTATGAGACCGTGGCCCAGCTGGGAGCCACCTCGAGCACCGGCGACACCGAGGGGGAGATCACCCACACCGGGCGGCTGCCGCCCGATCCGCTCGCGCTGCCCACCGGCGAGCTGCGCCAGCGCCCGCCGATCTACTCCGCCGTCAAGATCGGCGGCGAGCGCGCGTACAAGCGCGCCCGCCGCGGCGAGAGCTTCGAGATGCCCGAGCGGGTCGTCACCGTCACGCGCTTCGAGCAGCTCTGGCGCGATCCCGACGCTCCGCCCGGGCTCGAGCTGCTCGGCGAGCCGCCGCGCGCGGCGTTCGCGATCGAATGCGGCTCTGGGACGTACGTGCGCTCGCTGATCGCCGACCTGAGCGACGCGTACTGCCTGACGCTCAGGCGCACCGCGATCGGCCCGTTCGACGTACGCGACGCCGTGCCGCCGCCGCCGCGGGGCCAGCCGTGGCGCGATCCGCCGCTGATCGCGCTCGATCAGGCGCTCGCGGCGATCTCCAAATAGGCTGTGCGGCCGTGAAGGTCACTCGCCTGCCCGACGTGGAGCGCGGAGCCGCGCGCAGCGTCGCGGTGGGCACCTTCGACGGCGTGCACCTCGGCCACCGCGAGGTGATCCGCGGCGCCGACAGCGTGCTCACGTTCGACCCGCACCCCGTCTCCGTGGTCGCGCCCCAGCACACGCCCAAGCTGCTGACCACGCTCGCGCGCAAGGCCGAGCTGATCGCCTCGCTCGGCGTGCAGGAGCTGATCGTGATCCCGTTCGACGCCGACTTCGCCAAGCGCTCGGCGCGCGAGTTCATCGACGACGTGCTCGTCGGCTCGCTCGGCGCCAAGCAGGTCGCGATCGGCGAGAACTTCCGCTTCGGGCACAAGGCGCAGGGCGACCCGCCGCTGCTCTCAGCCGACGAGCGCTTCGTCACCGTCGTGCACCCGCTGCTGGAGGTGGACGGCGAGATCGTCTCCTCCAGCCACATCCGCGGCCTGGTGCTCGCCGGCGAGGTCGCCGAGGCCGACCGGCTGCTGGGGGCAAGCTTCGAGCTGTGCGGGGAGGTCGTGCACGGCGACGAGCGCGGACGCGAGCTCGGCTTCCCGACCGCCAACCTCGTGCCCGACGAGGCGCTCGCGTGCCCCGGCCACGGCGTCTACGCGTGCCTGGCCGAGAGCGACACGCTCGGCGTGCGCCCGGCCGCCGTCAGCATCGGCGTGCGCCCAACCTTCAACACCGGCCGCGGCGAGCTGATCGAGGCCTACGTCCTGGACTTCGACGGCGACCTCTACGGGCAGCAGCTGCGGCTGCGCTTCCTCGAGCGCCTGCGCGGCGAGCGGCGCTTCGAGGACCCCGCTGCGCTGATCGAGCAGATGCACCGCGACGTGCAGCGCACGCGGGAGATCGCCGAAGCATAATGCGAGCCCGGCGAGGGAGCCGGTCGCTGTTGTCGAGCCAAGACCACTAGGAGGCATTGGATGAGGCCAGTCGCTGGTATTCGACGCTCGGTTGCAGCCGCTGGGTGGGCGTGTTGCGCGGCATTGGCGATGGTGCTCTGGATCGGGGTGGGGCGTGCGCCGGCGGCGGTGCCGCCGAGCCTCTACTGGGGAAACCACTCCGAAATCGGCGTCGTGACCCTTGGCGGCACACTGCCGAACTACAGCTTCATCGACAGCGGCCTGATGATCGGCGTCGCGGTTAACGGCCAGCACATCTACTGGACGGAGCCCGTCTCCGGCGAAATCGGCAGGGCCAAGCTCAACGGAGAAGAAGTCGACACTGGCTTCATCACCGGGCACGCGGATGTCCCCTGGGGTGTGGCCGTCAACGACCAGTACATCTACTGGACCAACGAGAACGGGGGGTCCATCGGCAGGGCCAAGCTCAACGGAGAAGAACCGACCGAAACGTTCATCACGGGCCTCGACGATCCGGCGGGACTCGCGATCGACGGCGAATACATCTATTGGTCCAGCTACGAAGGCACCGAAATCGGCCGCGCGAAGCTGAGTGGCAGCGAAGTCAAAGCGAAACTGATCGAGACCACAGACAAACTGGGCGGGTTGGCGGTCGACGGCCAGCACATCTACTGGGCCAACCAGAGCGCCACCTCGATCGGGGAGGCCAATCTGAACGGGACCGGCGAGGACGAAGACTTCATCACCACCGGCAGCGAACCCCTCGGGCTCGCCGTGGATGGCGAACACATCTACTGGTCCAACCACAAAGGCACCACTCTCGAGGAGGCCAACCTCGACGGGAGCGGAGTGACGCCGTCGCTCGTGACGGGCGCCGACGAACCGCAGGGCGTGGCGGTCTCGGTGCCAATCGCCACGCCGAGCACCGACGACCTGGCGTTCGCAACCACCCCTGAGCAGTCCCTGAGCGCTCCGCAGACGCTGACGCTGACCAACGAAGGCCTCGCACCGCTGAGCATCTACGGGATCTCGTTCGTCGGCGCCGATCCGCAGGATTTCCTGCTCCGATCGAGCACCTGCGGCGGAGCGATCGACCCCGAATCCAGCTGTCAGCTGAGCGTCAGCTTCGCTCCGCAGGCCTCGGGAGCCCGTGCGGCCACGATGCAGATCACAAGCGACGCCTACGCCGAGAGCCCGCTGTCGATCTCGCTCACAGGCACAGCTGGCGGCCTGCCGCAGGGACCGACGGGCGCCACCGGTGCGACGGGTGCCGCCGGCGCGACCGGCCCCGCGGGTGCGACCGGTCCGACCGGCGCGACCGGCCCCAGGGGCGTGGAAGGGCAGGTGGACCTCGTCACATGCACGACATCGACGAAGACCGTCAATCACAAACCCAAGAAAGTGACCAAGTGCACGTCCAGGCAGGTTTCGAGCCCTGCCACGTTCACGTCCGACAGCGAGGTGCGGGCGTCGCTCGGGCGGCACGGGTACGTGTACGCGACCGGCACGGCCAGCCACGGGCGCGTGCTGTTGCACGCCGATCGCGTCCTGCCCGGCGGGCGCTACACGCTGACACTCGTCAGCGGCCGCGGCAGGCATGCGCGCGTGCGACGGATGCCTGTCGAGCTCGGTTAGCGACCGCCCGGCCCCCGGCCGGGCGCCCCGCGTCTGCTACGGTGCCTCGCCTATGGCAGCAATCACATCCGAGCGCAAGCGCGAGCTCGCCGCCAAGTTCGGCGCCGGCGAGCAGGACACGGGCAGCACCAAGGTCCAGATCGCGCTGCTGACAGAGCGCATCAACCACCTCACCGAACACCTGCGCGCGCAGGGCAAAGACCACAGCTCCCGTCGCGGGCTGCTGATGCTCGTCGGGCGCCGCCGGCGCTTCCTGGACTACCTGCAGCGCCACGACCTCGAGGGCTACCGCGCCCTCATCAAAGAGCTCGGCCTACGTAAGTAACGCGAATGGCCGTGATTGCCGCCGGGACGCCCGCACCGAGCTTCAAGCTCGCGCGCGCGGACGGCGGGAGCTTCACCGAGCAGGATCTGCAGGGTCGCACGAGCGTGCTCGTGTTCTACCCGTTCGCATTCAGCCCCGTGTGCACCGACCAGCTGCAGCTGTACGAGGATGTGCGCCGCGAGCTGGAGGCGCGCGAGGACGCGCTGTACGGCGTCTCCTGCGACTCCACGTGGGCGCAGAGCGCGTTCAGGGAGAAGCTCGCCGTGGGCAGCGAGCAGCTTTCGGACTTCGAGCCCAAGGGCGCTGCGTGCGCCGCCTTCGGCGTGCTGCACGCGGGCGGCTTCCCCGAGCGCGCCCTGGTGATCACAGGCCCCGACGGGGTCGTTCGCTGGAGCTACCAGGCCGACTCCCCCGGCGAGCTGCCGGGCGTCGAGCTGCTGCGCGAGGGGCTCGCCGCCGCCGGCGCATAGCCGCCGTTGCGGCATATTGCGCGCTTTCGCGCGCACGGTGTCAACCGGGCACTGCTCGCACTCCGCTAAGCTCCTTCCGTTCGGAAAAAGAGAAAAAGAAAACGGACCGCCGACCGACGGGCGGAACAGGAAGGCAGTGAATATGAGTAGTGATGCCGTTACACGGGTCTCCGTGGAGATCGCTGGTAGCGAGATCTCGTTTGAGACGGGGAGGATGGCCAAGCAGGCCTCCGGTGCCGTGGTCGTGCGCCAGGGCGACACGATGGTCCTCTGCACCGCCGTCGCCGGCGGAATCCGCGACACAGACTTCATGCCCTTGACGGTGGACGTCGAGGAGCGCATGTACGCCGCCGGGAAAATCCCCGGCTCGTTCTTCAAGCGCGAGGGTCGCCCCGGTGAGAAGGGCACGCTGACGGCGCGCATGATCGACCGTCCGATCCGGCCGCTGTTCCCGAAGGACTGGCGCTATGACACGCAGCTGGTGGCGATCCCGCTCTCGATCGACCACGTCCATCCCTATGACATCCTCGCGATGAACGGCGCATCCGCCGCGCTGATGATCTCCGACATCCCGCTGCCGACGCCCGTCGGCGCCGTGCGCATCGGCAAGCTCGACGGCAACTTCGTCGTCAACCCGAGCGAGGAGGAGCTGAGCACTTCCGACTCCGAGGAGGGCCGCTCGGAACTGGACCTGATCGTCGCCGGCACCGAGGACGCGATCCTGATGGTCGAGGCCGGCGCCAACGAGATCCCCGAGGCGGAGATCCTCGACGCGCTGGACATCGCGCACGCGGCGATCAAGAAGCTGTGCGCGCTGCAGCGCGACCTCGCCGCGAAAGTCGGCAAGGAGAAGAAAGTCTTCGAGACGATCCAGGTCGATCCGGCGGTGCTCGACGCGGTGCGCGCCTCGCACGGCGCGGCGCTGGACGCGGCCACGCAGGTCGAGGACAAGCTCGAGCGCCAGGACGCGACCAAGGCCGTCGAGGAGGCGATCCTCGAGCAGCACGCGCCGCCGGCCGGCGATGGCGCCTCCGAGAGCGAACTCGCGCACGCCAAGGAGCGCCGCGCGGCGGTTCAGCTGGCGTTCGACAAGCTCGAGAAGTCGATCATCCGCGAGCGCATCGCCGTCCACAAGAAGCGTCCCGACGGGCGCTCGGAGAACGAGATCCGCGACATCTCCATCGAGGTCGGCGTCACCCCCAGGACGCACGGCTCGGCGCTGTTCACGCGCGGCCAGACGCAGGCGCTGAGCGTCGTTGCGATGGGCACGCTCAAGGAGGAGATGCGTATCGACACGCTCGGCCTGGAGACCAAAAAGTACTACTGGCACCACTACAACTTCCCGCCGTTCTCGGTCGGGGAGGCGGGCCGCATGGGCGGCGTCAAGCGCCGCGACATCGGCCACGGGGCGCTCGCCGAGCGCGCGCTCGTGCCGATGGTGCCCTCGATCGAGGAGTTCCCCTACTCGATCCGCGTGGTCTCGGACATCCTCGAGTCCAACGGCTCCTCCTCGATGGCGTCGGTGTGCGGCTCCTCGCTGTCGCTGATGGACGCCGGCGTGCCGATCAAGCGCCCTGTCGCCGGGATCGCCATGGGCCTGATCAAAGAGGGCGATGACTACATCGTGCTGACCGACATCGCCGGCGTGGAGGACCACCTCGGCGACATGGACTTCAAGGTCGCCGGCACCGAGCGCGGGATCACCGCGCTGCAGATGGACATCAAGATCACGGGCGTCACCTTCGACATCCTGCGCGACGCGCTCGCGCAGGCCAAAGAGGCGCGCACGTTCATCCTCGGCAAGATGGCCGAGGTCATCAAGACGCCGCGCGAGCAGCTCTCGCAGTTCGCGCCGCGGATCCAGACGATCCAGATCGACCCCTCGCAGATCGGCCTGCTGATCGGCAAGGGCGGCGAAACGATCAGGGGCCTCTCCGAGGAGTTCGAATCGCAGATCGACGTCAACGACGACGGCCAGGTGCTGATCTACTCCGCCAACGGCGAGCTCGGCGACGCGCTCGTGGAGCGCGTGCGGATGATGATGAAGGAGGTCGAGGTCGGCGACGAGTACGTCGGCAAGGTCGTAAAGACGACCACCTTCGGCGCGTTCATCGAGCTCGCCAAGGGCACCGACGGGCTGCTGCACATCTCCAACGTCTCGCCCGGCCAGCGCGTGGACAGCGTCGAGGACGTGCTCAACAAGGGCGATGAGGTCAACGTGCGCGTGGTCGAGGTCGACCGCGAGCGCGGACGCATCGGCCTGCGCCTGTCTGAGGACCCGGACATCGCGGGCAAGTCCGTCGAGGAGCTCGCGGGCGTCGGCAGCGGCGGCGGTGGCGGCGGCGGATCGCGCCCGGCCGGCCGCGGATCGCGCGAGGGCGGGGGCTCGTCCAACGGCCGCTCTGGCGACCGCGGTCGCGATTCGAGGCCTTCCCGCCACGAGCGCGGCTCTGGGCGTCCGCGCCACGGGCGCGACAGCGACTGACGCAGCGCCGCACCGGTGAGCGGCGAGCACCGTATAACCACGCTCGACTCGGGCGTGCGAGTGGTCAGCGAGCGCGTGCCCAGCGTGCGCTCGGTGGCCCTCGGCTTCTGGATCGGCACGGGCTCGGTCTGCGAGCACGAGGACCAGGCCGGCATCTCGCACCTGCTCGAGCACATGCTGTTCCGCGGCACCGACCGCTACGGGTCGCAGGAGATCGACGAGATCTTCGATGCGATGGGCGCGGAGATCAACGCGGGGACCGACAAGGAGGCGACCTCGCTGTACACGCGCGTGCTCGACCGGCATCTCGAGCACGCGTTCGAGGTCATGAGCGACATGGTCTGGCACCCGCGCTTCGGCGAACTGGAGGCTGAGCGCGAGGTGGTGCTGGAGGAGATCGCGATGTACGAAGACGACCCCCAGGATCGCGTCTTCGACCTGCTCGGCAGGGCGATCTTCGGCTCGCATCCGCTGGGCCGCGCGGTGATCGGAACGGCGCAGGTCGTCGGCTCGGTCACGCGCGAGCAGCTCGCGGCGTTCCACGCGCAGCGCTACCGGCCCGCGAGCATCGTGATCGCGGCCGCCGGCTCGATCGACCACGACGCGCTCGTGGCGATGGCCCGAGAGGTCGAGAGCACGCGCGCGGCGACAGCGGGGCCGGGCGCGGCCAACGGCCAGCCGCCGCGACCTCCCGCCGATGGGGCAGACGAAGGGGAGACTCAGGCCGCGAGCGCCCCCGACTTCCGCCAGCGCGCGAGCTTCCTGCAGAAAGACACCGAGCAGTACCACGTGTGCCTCGGCGGCGCGGGGATCGCACGCGACGACGAGCGCCGCTTCGCGCTGCGCGTGCTCGAAGGCATCCTCGGCGGGACGTCCTCCTCGCGGCTATTCCAGGAGGTGCGCGAGCGCCGCGGGCTGGCCTACTCGGTGTTCACGTTCTCCAACCTCTACGCGCACACCGGCGAGGTCGGCCTGTACGTGGGCACGCGCCCGGACAACGTCAGCGAGGCGCTGGCCGTCGTCGCCGCCGAGCTCGAGCGCTGCGTCGAAGATCCGGCCAGCGAGGAGGAGCTGGTGCGCTCGCGCGAGAACCTCAAGGGACGGGTCGTGCTCGGCATGGAGTCGACCGGCGCGCGCATGAGCCGCCTTGGCTCCTCGCTGCTCGGCGAGCTGCCGATCCTGTCGGTCGACGAGGTCCTCGAGCGCATCGACGCGGTCGACATCGACGCCGTCAGGGCGCTCGCAGCGGAGCTGTTCGCGCCCGAGCGGCTGTCTGCCGCCGGCGTCGGGCCGCGCGAGGCGGACTTCCTGGCGGCGATCGAGCCGCTCGGCGCCGCCGCGGACGCTCCGGGAGCCGCGCGATGATCCGCGTGGCGGTCGCCGGCGCCGCCGGGCGCATGGGTGAGACCGTGTGCGAGGCGGTGCTGGGCGCGCCGGACATGGAGCTCGTGGGGCGCGCCGACCCGCTGCTGAACACCGCGCTCGCCGACGTCCTCGCCGACGCCGAGGTGGTGGTCGACTTCACGCGTCCTGACACCGCGCTCGAGAACGCGCTGCAGTGCATCCGCGCTGGGGTGCACGCGGTGATCGGCACCACCGGCTTCGACCCCGCTCCTTTGCAGCAGGCGCTGGCGGATGCGCGGGCATCCGCGGGCGCGGGAGGATCCGCCGCGAACGTGCTGATCGCACCCAACTTCGCGATCGGCGCGGTGCTGATGATGCGCTTCGCCGCCGAGGCGGCACGGCATATGCAGAAGGCCGAGATCGTCGAGCTGCACCACGACGCCAAGCTCGACGCGCCCAGCGGCACCGCGATCCGCACCGCGGAGCTGATGGCGCAGGCCAGCGGCGGCGCGCCGCCGCCGATCCACTCCGTGCGCCTGCCCGGGCTCGTCGCCCACCAGGAGGTGATCCTCGGCGATCTCGCGCAGACGCTCACCATCCGCCACGACACGATCGGCCGCGAGTCGTTCATGCCGGGGGTGCTGCTGGCGGTGCGCCGCGTCGGCGGGCTGGAGCAGCCGCTCACGGTCGGGCTCGAGGGGCTGCTGTTCTGAGGCACGGCTGGCGGCCGGCGGCGCTCGAGTCCGGCGCTCGCCATCCGCCAGCGCCGGGTCCGCCTTGATCTTCGTGAGATACTGCTGCCCATGTACGGCCCCGATCTCGGCAGGATCCTGACGGCGATCGTCACCCCGTTCGACGAGCAGCTGCGCGTCAACGAGGAGTCGTTCGTGGCGCTGATGCACCACCTCGCCGAGAACGGGTCGGATGGGTTCGTGGTCGCGGGGACGACGGGCGAGGCATCGACGATGACCGACTCCGAGCAGCTCGGGCTGATCGAGCTCGCGGTCGCAGAGCGCCCGCCGGGCAAGACGATCGTGGCCGGCACCGGCACCAACGACACGCGCGAGGCCGCCTACCTGACCGAACGCGCCACCGAGCTGGGGGTCGACGCGACGCTGTCGGTGACGCCCTACTACAACAAGCCGAGCCGCCTGGGTCTGCGCCGCCACTACGAAACGGTGGCCGGCGCCACCGACAAGCCGATCCTGCTCTACAACATCCCCGGGCGTACGGCCACGAACATGCCGCCCGACCTGCTGGCCGAGCTCGCGCAGATCCCCGGGATCGTGGGCGTCAAGCAGGCCAACGATGCCGAGCTGCAGCCGATCGACGGCCTGGATGTGTACGCGGGCAACGACGCGGCGTTCGCGCGCACGCTCGACATGGGCGGAGCGGGCGGCATCCTGGTCGCAAGCCACGTCGTCGGCAACGAGATGCGCCGCATGGTCGTCGAGCCCGAGCATCGTGCGGAAATCGACGCGTCGCTGCGCGACGTCTATGAGACGCTGTTCCTGACCGCCAGCCCGACGTGCACGAAGGCGGCGCTTAACCTGCTCGGCCACGACGTCGGCGGCCTGCGCCTGCCGCTCGTGGAGGCCACCGCCGAGGAGCTCGAGGCCGTCAGGGCGATGCTCGAACGCCACGGGCTGCCGATCGCGGCTCGGCCAGCGAGCATGCCCGCGTGAGCTCAGAGCTGCGCGTCCTGCCCCTCGGCGGCCTGGGGGAGATAGGCAAGAACATGACCGTCGTCGAGTACGACGGACGGATCATCGTCGTCGACGTCGGCCTGCGCTTCCCGACGCCTGAGATGGTCGGCATCGACCTCGTGCTGCCGGACTTCTCCTATATCCGCGAGCGTGCCCGCGACATCGAGGCGATCGTCGTCACCCACGGCCACGAGGACCACCTCGGCGCGCTGCCGTGGGTGCTGCGCGAGCTCGGTAAGGACGGCCTGCCGCCCATCTACGCGGGCGCGCTGACGGTCGCGATGGCCCGCTCCAAGCTCGAGGAGCACAAGCTGCGCGACGTCGAGCTCAACGAGGTCGATCCGGGCGAGACGCTCGAGCTCGGGCCGTTCTCGCTCGAGCTGGTGCACATGACGCACTCGATCCCCGACTCCAGCGCGGTCGCGCTCGGCACCGATCTCGGCACGGTGCTCATCACCGGCGACTACAAGTTCGACCAGACCCCCGTCGACGGGCCGCCGGCGGACGTCTCGCGCCTGGCCGAGCTCGGGCGCGAGGGCGTGCTGCTGCTGTGCGGGGACTCCACGAACGTCGATCGTCCGGGCTTCTCGCCGTCGGAGTCGGTCGTCGGCCCGCACCTGGAGGAGGTGTTCGCGCGCTGCGAGGGGCGGATCGTGGTGACGAGCTTCGCGTCGAACATCCACCGCGTGCAGCAGGTGGTCGACGCGGCCTACGCGCTGGACCGCAAGGTCGCGCTGGTGGGGCGCTCGATGCGCAAGAACGTCGGCATCGGGCGCACGCTCGGCCACATCGACATCCCCGAGGGGACGCTCGTGGGAGCGCGCGAGATCGGCGACTTCCCCGACGAGCGGGTCGTGATCGTCTCGACCGGCTCACAGGGCGAGCCGCTCTCGGCGCTGCGCCGCATGGCCCACCGCGATCACCCGCAGGTCGAGCTCAAGGCGGGCGACACGGTCGTGTTCTCCGCCACGCCCGTGCCCGGCAACGAGCGTGCCGTCAACGAGACGATCGACCGCCTCTACCACATCGGCTGCGACGTGATCACCCCCAGCGAGGCGCCCGTGCACGCCTCCGGGCACGGCTACGCGGAGGAGGTCAAGCTGATGCTCAACCTCGTCAAGCCGCGCTACGTGATGCCCTTCCACGGCGACTTCAAGCGGCTGCGCCTGCATGCCCAGCTCGCCGAAGCGGTGGGCGTGCCGGCGCGGGACATCTTCCAGGGCGACAACGGGCTGCCGCTGGAGCTCGACGAGCGGGGAGCGCGCTTCGCCGAGCGCGAGCAGGCGGGCATGATCTTCGTCGACGGCGTCGAGATCGGCGAGATGGCCGACGCGGCGCTGCGCGACCGGCGCATGCTCTCGGCCGACGGCATCTTTATCGTGGTCGTCACGATCGCCGAGCAGGACGGCAGCTCGGTCGCCGACCCGGAGGTGATCTTCCGCGGCGTGCCGTTCCTCGATGAGGCGGACGAGCTCGTGGAGGAGATCCGCCTGACCGTCGAGCGTTCGCTGGACCGCGCAGCGGGCGAGGAAATACGCGAGGTCGACCTGCTCCAGCAGGCGCTGCACGACGACCTGGCGAAGCTAGTCTATGACCGTCTCAAGCGACGGCCAATGGTGCTGCCGGTCGTCGTCGAGGTCTAGCGGGCCGTAGACACGGCGCGGTACGGCGTCCTCGTACGCTCGTGTGCGAAGCACACTTCGCTTCTGCGTCCTTGTCCCGCTTGGTCTACGGCCCGCTAGACGGCGGGCTGCGCAACCTCGTGCAGCGGTGGCTCTGAGTCGGGCTCGTTCGTTCGGATGGCGGGCATCGTCACCACGAAGCGCGCGCCGCCGGCGTGCGAGGTGGAGTCCAGCGTTACCTCGCCGCCGTGGGAGCCGGCGACCGCCTGCACGATCGAGAGGCCGAGGCCGAACGAGCCGCCGCGATCGCCCGCGCCGCGCACGAAGCGCTCGAACAGCGTCGGCGCGAGCTCGGGGGGGACGCCCGGGCCGTCGTCCTCGACCACCAGCTGCACCTTGCCGTCCGGTCGCGTCAGCACCGAGACGCGAATCGCGGTGCCGGGCGGCGTGTGGCGCAGCGCGTTCTCGAGCAGGTTGATCGTCATCCGGTGCAGCTCGTCGCGGGCGCCCATCACGGTCGCAGGATTGATGTCGAGCGAGATCTCGTGCGCGCCGCTGACCGGTCCCAACTCGGCGGCCGCCTCGACGGCGATCTGCGCGAGATCGCATGGCTCGTGCGCGACCACCCGCGCGGCGTCCGTGCGCGCCAGCAGCAGCAGGTCGGCGACCAGCCGGCGCATGCGCTGCGAGGAGCGCAGCGCCGAGCGCGCGGCTTCGCCCTGTTCGTCGTGCAGCGAGTCGGCGAGCAGCTCGAGGTTGGCGAGCACGCTCGTCAGCGGCGTGCGCAGCTCGTGCGAGGCGTCGGCCACGAACTGGCGCTGGCGGGCGAGCATCGACTCGGTCTCCGCGCGCGCCGCGTCGAGCTCGCGCAGCATGCCCTGCAGCGTGCGCGCGAGCTCCGCCACCTCGTCCTCCGCGAGCGGCTCGGGGACGCCGCGCGAGGGGTCGCGGGTGCGCGCGATCTCCGCCGCCGTCGAGGTGAGCGCCGCGATCGGCGCCATCGCGCGGCGTGCGATCGCCATCCCCGCCAGCAGCGCCAGCAGGCTGCCGGCGAGCACGCCCAGCACCAGGAACAGCTCGACGCGCTTGACCGTCGCCTCCGTGGGCGCCACCGGGCGCCCGTATTGGACGATCAGTGACCCCCAGAGCTGGCCGTCGCGGTACACCGGCACAGGGCGGCTCAGCACCCGGTAGCCGTGGATCGTGACCGGGCTCGCGCTCGGCGTGCCCAGGCGCGGCGCATCGCGCGGCGCCTGGCCGACGATCGTTCCCGCTTCGGTGAGGACCCTGATGACCGCGTGGTTGTCGGTGAACTCGTTCAGCGGCGTCCTGAATTCGAGCGGATACACCGTGATACGCATCTGCGACGGCAGCTGTTCGGCGGTCTCGAGCACCTCGCGGTTGAAGTCAGCGCGCACGCGCTCCACGGTCAGCGAGCCGATCGCCAGCGCGAACGCGCACAGGATCACAAATGTCAGCAGCGCCGAGACGCCCGCCAGCCGTGTGCGGATCGGCAGCCGGTCGAAGCTCGCGGAGACGCGCGCGCCGGCGCTGCGCAGGGAGGACGGCAGCCTAAGCGCGGAGGACGTAGCCGGCTCCCCTGATCGTGTGCAGGAGACGGGGCTCGCCGTCGGCCTCCAGCTTGCGGCGCAGGTTGGAGACGAACACCTCGATCGTGTTGGTGGTCGAGAACGGGTCATAGCCCCACACCTCGTCGAGCAGACGCTGGCGCGAGATCACGATGCGCTCGTTGCGCATCAGGTACTCCAGCAGCTCGAACTCGCGCTGGGTCAGCTCGATCGTGCGCTGGGCGCGAACGACCTCGTGTGTGTCGGCGTTGAGGGTGAGGTCGCCGACGCGCAGCGGCGCGGACCCGCGCGGGGGTCGGCGGCGCAGCAGGGCGCGCATCCGCGCGAGCAGCTCCTGGCGCTCGAACGGCTTGACCAGGTAGTCGTCGGCGCCCGCATCCAACCCCTCGACGCGCGACTCGAGCGCGTCGCGCGCGGTCAGGATCAGGATCGGCACGTCGTCGTCCGCGCGCAGCTCGCGTGCGACCTCGACGCCGTCGAGCTTGGGCAGGCCGAGGTCGAGGATCACGAGGTCGGGCGCGAACGCGTGCCCCTGCTCGAGCGCCGCCTGCCCGTCCGCCGCCGTGCGCACCTCGTATCCCTCCATGCGCAGCGAGCGCTGGAGCGCCTGGGCGATGTCCTCGTCGTCCTCGACCACGAGGACGCGTGGTGCGCGGGAGAAGTCGTTCATGGTCTTTATGTAAATACGCCCGTGTAAAGCGATGGTAAGGCCACGAGGCAGGTTCCGGGCCGCCGGTGTCGAAGTTGCGCGGGATGGCCCCCACAGGCAGGCGCGCTCCCAGCCGCCCTCGTTCCTCGTCGAGCGCCCGACGCGGCGCGGGCGCGCGCGCCCGCTCGGGCACCGCTGCGCGCTCGCGGCGCGGGCGGGGGCGCGGCGGGCTGCCGGGCCTCGGCTCGCTGCTGAGCAGCGGGCTGCCGCGAATTCCCGTGCTCGACCAGCGCGAGCGCGACGTGCTGGGGCTCGCGCTGGTGGCAGCGGGGGTGTTCATGGGCTTCGTCCTCTACGGCGGCTGGAACGGCGGGCGCGCCGGGCACGGCCTGGCGGTTGCGCTCGGGTGGACGCTCGGGCGCGCGCGCGTGCTCACGCCGGTGGCGCTCGTCGTCGGCGGCGGCGCGCTGCTGCTGCGCCCGGTGCTGCCCGCGCTGCGGCCGCTGCGCACCGGCGGGCTGTGCGTGTTCGCGGCGGTGACGCTCGCGCTCGCGGCCGGCATGTTCGGGCTGAGCTCGGGGGCGGCGAGCGGTGCGCGCGCCTGGAGCTCGGCGCACCTGCAGACGCACGGGGGCGTGGCCGGCGAGGCGCTCTACCAGCTCACCCATCGGCTCGTCCAGGACGTCGGCGTCGACATCCTCGTCATCTTCCTGCTGCTCACCGGCGCGATCCTGCTGACGGGCGCCTCGATCGCGACTGTGATCCGCGCGACCGGCAGCGGTGTCGTCGACACCACACGGATGGTGCGCCGGCTGCGCAAGCCCGAGCCGCAGGCCCGCTCTGCGCGCCGGCGCGCGCCGGCCGTGATCGAGGACGAGCTGGACGCGGCGTCGGCGCTCACGCCACCCGAGCCCTCGGGGCGGGAGCTGATCGTGCGCGCCACACACGTCGAGGCGCCCTCGCACGACTGGCACGAGGAGGATCCGCAGCCGGCCGGCGAGGAGCCAGACGCCGCCGAGGAGCCGGCCGCGCTCGACGCCGACGCGGAGGAGGAGGACGAGCAGATCGCGGGCGTTGCCCACGCCGACGCGGGCGGGGTGAGCGAGGATCAGCTGACCCCGCAGGGCCGGCTGCGGGGCTCGGTGACCGACGACCCGGACTTCGTGTGGCAGCTACCCGAGCCCGGCAGGCTGCTCACGCGCTCGAGCGCCGAGCAGACGCGCCCGGACACCGCCGGGCAGGAGCGCACGGCCACCAACCTGGTGGAGGCGCTCGGGCACTTCGGCGTGCAGGCGAAGGTGATCGGCACGGTCGCCGGCCCGCACATCACGCGCTATGAGCTGCGACTGGCGCCCGGGACGAAGGTCGGCAAGGTGGCCCAGCTGAAGGACGACCTCGCCTACGCGCTCGCCGCGACCGACATCCGCATCCTCGCGCCGATCCCCGGCAAGCAGGCGGTGGGGGTCGAGGTTCCGAACGTGCACCGCAAGATGGTGCGCCTGGGCGACGTCTTCCAGGAGCCGCCCAAGGACTGGTCGCCGCTGACGGTGTGGCTCGGCAAGGACGTCGCTGGCAAGGCGATCGGCGCGGACCTCGCGAAGATGCCGCACATCCTCGTCGCGGGCACCACCGGCGCGGGCAAGTCGGGGGCGATCAACGCGATGCTGTCGAGCATCCTGCTGCGCGCCACGCCGCACGAGGTCAGGCTCGTGCTCGTCGACCCCAAGCAGGTGGAGCTCAACCACTACGAGTCGATTCCGCATCTGCTGACACCCGTGATCACCAGCCCGCGGATGGCAGCCAACGCGCTGCAGAACCTGGTCAAGGAGATGGAGGCACGCTACGGGATCATGTCGCTGGCGCGCACGCGCAGCCTGGTGGAGCTCAACAAGGCGCGCGCCAAGCGCGGCGAAGCGCCGCTGCCCTACATCCTGTGCGTGATCGACGAGCTCGCCGACCTGATGATGGTGGCGCCCGCCGACGTCGAGGACTCGATCATCCGCCTCGCGCAGAAGGCCCGTGCGGTCGGCATCCACCTGGTGCTCGCCACGCAGAGCCCGCGCGTGGACGTGATCACGGGGATGATCAAGGCGAACGTGCCCTCGCGCATCGCCTTCTCGGTCTCCTCGCAGACAGACTCGCGCGTGATCCTCGACCAGAACGGCGCCGAGTCGCTGCTCGGGCAGGGCGACATGCTGTTCAGCCCCGTCGGCTCCTCGCGCCTGCAGCGCATCCAGGGCGCCTACATCGACGAGTCGCAGATCGCCAAGCTGACCGAGGGCTGGCGCCGCCAGGGCGAGCCGGAGCTGCGCGAGGAGCTGCTCGAGCAGGTCGAGCCTGACGCTCCGGAGGGGGGGGCCGACGAGTTCGACCCCGATGAGGATCCGCTGCTGGGCGACGCGATCAGGCTGGTCGCCGAAATGCAGACGGCGTCCACCTCGATGCTCCAGCGGCGCCTGCGCCTGGGCTACACGCGCGCGGGACGCATGATCGACATGCTCGAGCGCAGGGGGGTGATCTCGGGCTATGAAGGCTCCAAGCCGAGGCAGGTGCTGATCACCGAGGCCGACCTGCCGCGGGTGCTCGTCGCGTTGGAAGCCTCACCCACGGAGTCCGCCACGGCCGTCAGCGACTAGCCTCTTGGCTGAGATGCCGGAGATCGGAGCAACGCTACGCGAGGCGCGTATGCGCGCGCGCATCGACGTCTCCGAGATCGAGGCCAAGACGAAGATCCGTGCGAAGTACCTGAGGGCGCTGGAGAACGAAGAGTGGGGGCTGCTGCCGGGCCCGACGTTCGTCAAGAGCTTCCTGCGCACCTACGCGCAGGCGCTGGACCTCGACGCGAAGGCGCTCGTGGAGGAGTATCGGCTGCATCACGAGCGCCCGAGCGAGGCGATGCTCGAGCCGATCGTCTCCACGCCCAGGGGCACGCGCGGGCGCACCCGCTCGGGCACCAGCCGGATCGGGGGGCAGGGGGGCGGGCGCCAGCAGCCCGGCGCAGGGTCCTCGCGGGGCTTCGTGATCGCCGTGAGCGCGATCGGCGTGGTGATCGTGGTGCTGATCGTGCTGCTGATCTCCGGAGGCGGCTCGCCGTCGAGCACGAACACGGCGACGACCGGCGCCTCGACGCACCGCGGCACGACGACGTCCAAGCACTCCAGCGCCGTCGCCACGCACCGCCGCGCGAGCTCCTCCGGGCTGGTCGCGCTGTCGCTGCGGGCCAGCGCGGTCGTGTACGTGTGCCTGATCGGCGACGACGGGCGCAAGGCGATCCCCGGGGCCGAGCTGCAGCCAGGCCAAACGACGCCCACGTACCATGCAAAACGCTTTGAGCTCACCCTGGGCAACAGCTCGGTGACGATGTTCGTCGACGGCATCCCGCGGACGGTGCCGCCCTCCAGCCAGGCGATCGGCTACTCGATCACCAAGGCCCACGGCCGTCGCCCGCTGGCGGCCGGTCAGCTGCCGACGTGCACGTGAGCGTGCTTTGAGCGTGCGCGCAGGCATAGTCGTGACCGGCACCGAGGTGCTGACGGGCAGGGTCAGTGATCGCAACGGGCCGTGGCTGGCCGAGCGCCTGCGCGAGCTGGGGGTCGACCTCGCGTACACGACGATCGTGGGCGACCGCCCGCAGGACATGCGCACGGCGCTCGAGCTCATGGCGGCGCGTGGGCTGGACGTGATCGTGACCAGCGGCGGCCTGGGGCCGACGGCGGACGACCTGACGGCGGAGGTCGTGGGCGAGTTCCAGGGCCGCGAGATGGTGCTCGACGAGGCGCTCGCCGAGCGCATCGCGCAGATCGTGGCGCCACTGATGAAACGCTGGCCGAACATAGATCCGGAGGCGATCGCGCAGGCCAACCGCAAGCAGGCGACGATCCCACGCGGCGCGACCGTGCTCGAGCCGGTTGGCACGGCGCCGGGGCTGGTGGTCGCGCCGGCCGGCGGCGATCCCGCAGCTGCTCACGCGCCGACGATCGTCGTGCTGCCGGGGCCGCCGCGCGAGCTGCGCCCGATGTGGGGCCAGGCGCTGCAGACGCAGCTGCTGCAGACGGCGCTCGCGCGGGCGACCGTTTATCGCCAGCACACGCTGCGGCTGTTCGGGATCCCCGAGTCGGAGATCGCGGAGACGCTGCGCGTCGCCGAACGCGACGGCGTGGCGCTCGAGCGGCTGGAGGTCACCACCTGCCTGAAACGCGGCGAGGTGGAGATCGTGACCCGCTACGAGCCCGACGCGCAGGACGTCTACGACGCGTTCGCGCAGGTGGTCGCGGCACGCCATGCCGACACGCTGTTCTCGCGCGACGGCAGCACCATCGACGAGCAGGTGGCGGCGCTGTTGCGAGGATCCCATTCACCCGACGACACCCATCCACGCCGCACGATCGCGACCGCCGAGTCGTGCACCGGCGGCCTGCTCGCGGCGCGGCTGACGGAGCTGGCGGGCGCCTCCGACTACGTCAGCGGCGGGATCGTGGCGTACTCGAACGAGGTGAAGATCTCCCAGGCGGGCGTGCCGCGTGAGCTGATCGAGACGCACGGCGCCGTCTCCGAGGAGGTCGCGCGGGCGCTGGCGGACGGCGCACGGGCGCGTCTGGGCGCGGACGTGGGCGTGGGGATCACCGGTGTGGCGGGCCCCGGCGGCGGCACCGAGGAGAAGCCCGTCGGGCTGGTGTGGCTGAGCGTGTCCCACGGCGGCGGCGAGCTCACGCGCAAGGTCAACCTTCCTGGTGGCCGGGCCGACGTGCGCGACCGCGCGACGACGGTCGCGCTGCACCTGGTGCGCCGCGCGCTGAGCGGCTTCTGAGCGACCGCGGGCGCATCCTCATATGACGGGCACGACGGGCGCTAGCATGATCTGAAGCGATGTCCCGGGGTGCCACAGCGAGGCTGTTCGTGGCGGTCGAGCCGCCACTGTCCGCGCGTGAGCAGCTCGTCGAGTGGGCCCGTGCAGTGGGGGCGGCGGCGCGCGAGGCCGGCAGCGCACGCGGGTCGCTGCGGCTGCTCGACGCGCAGTCGCTGCACCTGACGCTGTGCTTTCTGGGCAGCCGCCCGGTGGGGGAGATCGACGCGCTGGCGGCGACGCTCGCCGCGGGCGCTGAGCAGGCGTGCGAGCTGTCGGTGGGAGCGCCGCTGTGGCTGCCCTCGCGGCGCCCGCAGGCGCTCGCGGTGGAGGTCCACGATCGCGGCGGCGAGCTCGCGCGCGTGCAGGAGCGGGTGAGCGGCGAGCTCGCGGGCGCGAGCGCCTGGCAGCCCGAGCGGCGGCGCTTCAGGCCCCACATTACGCTCGCGCGCGTGCGCGGAAGGGTCGGCGGACGGCGCGCGCGCTCCGATCAGCCGCGCGCCGAGGGGCTCGCGCGCGAGCGTTCGCTGCCGGCCACGCCGCGGCTGAGCTTCACGCCGGAGGCGATCGTGCTGTACCGCTCGTGGCTGGCTCCCGAGGGCGCGAGCTACGAGGCGCTTGCGACGCGCGGCCTGGCGGCTGCGCGCTGAGCTTCAGCTTTCGGCTTCGCAGACGAAGCTCTGGCTGTCGCCGACCGCTTCGCAGGCCTGTTCGCTGGAGTCCGAGCCGGGGGTGCAGCCGAGCGCTTCATCTTCTTCTTCGCATTCTGTTTCGCCCGCGCCGGCTTCGGCTTCGGTGCTGACGGGGCAGAGCAGGCTCTTGCCGTTGTGCGAGGGCGTCGGGGAGGCGCCGTTTTCGCACTGGGGTTCGGAGCCATCGCCGCAGGAGAAGGACCCTTCGGCGCTCTGCACCGGCGCGCTGCCGTCTTCGCATTGGGCGGCGACGGCGTGGACGGTGGGAGTGCCGCTCTTGGAGGTCTTCTTGGACTTGCGTTTGGGGTGGTGCTTGGGCGCGCGGCGCGTTTGCGCCCTGACCTTGTGCGAGGGCTGGGTGCACGCGCGGGCGCTGCGCTTCCTGGCGTGGGCGGAGCTCTGACAGGTGGGCTTGTGCGTCTGCGCGAGCGTCTCGGCGGGCCCGAGCAGCGCCGCCAGGAACACGCCCAGCGCCAGAAGCAGCGTGACGGCAATGGCCAGGAGGCGGGCGTGTGGGCGGGAGGTCATGGCGTGCGGGGAGCACTCGGCGATGGATGCTCTGCGGGGGTTATCGTCAGGTAGGGCAGCCGACGCGAGCCCCGGCGGTGGCCTTGGACGAAGGTCCAGAGCCGCAGCGCCGGCGACGGTGGGTGGGAGGCGATGCGCGCCGCGGATCGTCGTGTGGCGCGGGGACCGACACGAACAGATGTTCTATTCCGTCCGAAGCGGCGTCTAACTTCCCGTGCCCAACTCGAACCAGAGGAGTCAGACCATGCCTGTGACCGACCAGGAGAAGGCCGCCAAGGCGCGCGACGCCGCGCTTCAGGGCGCGCTCACGCAGATCGAGCGCGAGTTCGGCAAGGGCACGGTCATGCGCATGGGCGACGAGGGCGCGCAGGTGCGCTGCGACGCGATTCCCACGGGCGCGCTGTCGCTCGACCTGGCGCTCGGGATCGGCGGCGTGCCGCGGGGGCGCATCGTCGAGGTGTTCGGCCCGGAGTCATCGGGCAAGACGACATTGATCTACCACGTGCTGGCCGAGGCGCAGAAGCTCGGCGGCGTGTGCGCGTTCATCGACGCCGAGCACGCGATGGACCCGCTCTATGCGAAGGAGATCGGGGTCGACATCGACGAGCTGCTGGTCTCCCAGCCGGACTACGGCGAGCAGGCCCTGGAGATCGCCGACATGCTGGTGCGCTCGGGCGCGGTGGACGTGGTGGCGATCGACTCGGTCGCGGCGCTGACCCCGAAGGTCGAGCTGGAGGGGCAGATGGGCGACCAGACGGTCGGCTCGCAGGCGCGCATGATGTCGCAGGCGATGCGCAAGCTCGCGGGCAACCTGAATCGCACGCAGACGCTGTGCATCCTGACCAACCAGATTCGCGAAAAGGTGGGCGTGATGTTCGGCTCGCCGGAGACCCAGCCGGGCGGTCGCGCGCTGAAGTTCTACGCCTCCCAGCGCCTTGACATCCGGCGCATCGAGACGCTGAAGGACGGCACCGAGGCGGTCGGCAACCGCGTGCGCGTGAAGGTCGTCAAGAACAAGGTGGCCGCGCCCTTCCGCCAAGCGGAATTCGACATCGAGTTCGGCAAGGGCATCTCCACGTCGGGCTGCCTGATCGACCTGGGCCTGGAGCACAACATCGTGTCCAAGTCGGGCTCGTTCTTCTCCTACGGCAACGACCGCCTCGGCCAGGGGCGCGCCGCGGCGAAGGCGCACCTCGACGAGAACCCTGCTGTTTCGAAGGAGATCGAAGACAAGATCTACGCGGCGCTGGGGTTGGGCAAGGATTTGGTCACGCCGATCGACCGGGACAAGGACGCGGTGCCGCCGATTGTCAGCGAACCGGCGGTGGCGGCGGCGTAGCGGGTAGGGGGCTCGGGCCTTAAGGCACCCAAGCCGGGATCACGATCGTCGGCTATGGCCTGATTACGCCAGGTATCATCGGAGATCAGATGACCGTCGCTGAGATACCAACTGCTACCAGCGAACTGACTGCAGAGGAGGGCTACGTGCTGGTCGCGGGGGCTGGTCGAGACTTTCCTCTGGCCGAGGCGCGGGCTTGGCGCGAAGGCGACGTGTACGTGCTCAAGAGCGTGGAGTTCGATGTGCTCGCGGAGGATGAGGACTTCAACGAGGCCGTCGACATCTTCATCTCCCGGCTGTTCGACTACGCGTCGATGCTCCGCGAGTTGGTAGACGCGAAGACTGCCACCGAGGACGAGGTCGGCGAGTTCTCCGCACTCGCCGTGCGATTCTTCCCGCTCATACAGGCGGTCCACGAAGACGAGGACGCCAAACGTGCACGGCGACCGCGTAGTCAGCGACGAGGGTCGGGATCAGGGCATTGGCAACACCGCGGGACTCCATCAAGCGGCTCTGCGCTGCCGTCCGTCGCCTAACGGGCGAGTCCCCAAGGAAGGTCACTCATGGCGTGATGTTCCGCGTCGCGTGGTGAGCTCCTCGGATGGACAGCAGGTCGCGGTTACCGTTCAGGTCGATACACACCGCAAGGTGCCGAGCGCGGCGGCGATGAATGACCTTGCCGACCGGCTTCGTATCCCACGCAGTTCGATCGACGAGGTTCTTGCCGAGTGGACGCCTGAGCGGCTCATCCGGCATCTCTCATCGATGAGCAAGGCCGAGCTTCGGAGCCGAGCGCCGAAGACGAAGGGCTGATGCCCACTCGGTCTCCCAGCCGGCGCGCAAGCCACGGCCCTACCGCGCCGACACCCGCAACAGCACCGTGCTGTCGCCCGGCACCTCCACGCTGATCGCGCCCCCGGTCGAGCTCAAGCCGTGCGTCCACACATTGCGCACCGCATAGCTCGGCGCCGCCGCTAGCCCCACGGCGCTCGCGCTCGTCTCGATCCGCCTGGCGCTCGAGCCGCGGTTCAGCAGCGCGACCGCCCGCGAGCCGTCGACGAGCGGCTTCACCCACACCTCGCCGTTGCCCGAGGAGGACAGCAGCGTGCCTTGCACGCCGCCGGGGTCCTGGTCGATGGCGATCACTTCGCTGTTCTGCACGGCCGCGAGGCCCGCGGGGCTGATCTTGGTGAGGTTGTAGCTGATCATCAGCGGCGCCGCGAGCATCGACCACATGCTCAGCTGCGTGCGGAACTGGGCGGCGGACATGCCCTGGTCGGGGGCGAGGTAGTCGGGGTCGTTCCAGTGGCCCGGCCCCGCCGCCTGCGGCGCTGCCGCGTCGGCGTCGATGTTGCGCAGCACGTCCGCGAACGGCACGTTGCCCGGGAAGCCGACGTCGGTGTCGGTGCGCCAGCTGTTGCCGACGCTCGGGCCGAAGCTGTAGGAGGAGAACGCCGATTCGCCCAGCGGCGGCCTGCCTTCGCCGTACTGTTCCGGCTGCAGGAAGTCGCAGATCGACAGCAGCATCGGCCGGTGGCTCGAGTTCGCCTCGATCGCCGCGTGGAACGCGGAGTACGCGGCCGCCGGTTCGAGGTGGTGTTCGGCGCCGCCGCAGAAGTCGACCTTCACCGCATCGAAGCCCCACGCAGCGAACGTGTTCACGTCCTGTTGGTAGTGGCCGTAGCTGCCCTGTCCCGCGCCGCCGCAGCCATTGGGGCCCGCATCGGTGTACAGGCCGACGAGGAACCCGGCCGCGTGCAGCGTGTGCGTCAGCCACGCGAGGCCGTGCGGCCACTGCCTGGAGCTGACGGTGATTTCGCCGCCAGCGTTGCGCGTCCCATGCCACCAGCCGACGTCCAGCCACACGTAGCGGTAGCCGCGGCGCTCGAGGCCCAGCGAGATCAGCTCGCTCGCCTGTTGCAGCAGCGTCGCCTCGCTGTAGGAGCCGCCGAAGGCCAGGTACGTGTCCCAGCCCATGTACGGGGTCGCCGCCAGGACCCTCGCAGGCGCCGGCGATGCGCTCGCCGCGATCGCGTAACGCACCGCATGGGCGGACGCGGCGTGCGAGGATCTGCCGAGCGTGATCAGCTGTTGGGCGAGCTGCGCTTCGATCACGCCGATCACCGTGCCGGTCACGAACACGTTCGCGGTGAAGCGATGCTTTGAGGCGAGCAGGCGCCTGCCGGTGGCGTCGAGCGGAGCGACGACGGTCGTGTGCGCGCCCGGCGCGATGTGGGTGTGGACGCTCGCGAGCGTCACAGTCAGGTGGCGCAGCGCCGCGGCGCTGCCATGGGCGCTGCGTTGCGCGTGCGCTGCGACCGCCACGACGCGACCGCCGCTGAGCGTCTCAACCGCCGTCAGGCGCAGCGCGACCTCGCAGCCGCCGCTCGCCTGTGCTGAGCACGTGATCGGCACGCTCGCCCTTCCGCTCTTGAACACCGCCATGCCGACGGCCGTCTCACCGGCCGATGCCGGCACGCCTCCGACGGGGATCGTCACGAACGCGCTGCTCGCGGTCGCGCTGCCGCCGCCGTTGGTCGCCGTGACCTGGCATTGGAGGTGATGGCCGGTGTCCTGGCCTTTGACCGAGTAGGTCGAGGCGGTGGCCCCAGCGATCGGGATCAGATCGCGCAGCCACGCGTACGTCAGCTGTGCCGCGCTGCCCGTACCCGCATGGCACGTGAGCAGCTGGCCGTTTGCGGGCGTGCCCGTGATCGACGGGTGCGGGTGGACGATCGCCACTTCCGAGGAGACCCCGGTGGTGAACGCCACGCCGGCGCCCATCGTCGTCCCTGACGGGCTGGTGGCGAGCACGCGGTAGTGGTAGGTCGTGTTCGGGGACAGCCCCGACAGCTGCGCGGACACCGTCTGAGCGCCGCCGCTCGCCGCCGGCAGCGGCGAGGTGCATGGGATCGACTGGTTGTAAGGCGCGCCCACTCCGCCCGTGCCGTATTCGAATGTGCAGGCGCTGAGCACCGCGTCCTTCGGATCGACGACCCCCGCGAGCGTCGCGCTCGCGTCGGTGACCAGCGGCGGGGTCGACGTCGTTACGGCCGGCGCCGGCACGCGACCCGCCACGAAGCGCCCGCTCGCGTCGACCGCCATGCAGAAGCCGCCCGGCAGGCACGAGACGCCGGTGAGCCGGTCCGGGTCGGGGCTGGATTCACTCCACGCCGGGATGGCCGCGCCGGGGTCGTCGCTCGCGCGCGCCTCGCCGCCTTCATCCACTGCGACGCATAGCCCCGATGCCGCACACGAGATCGCGGCGAGCGGTTCGGTGTCGATCGGCGTGAGACTCCAGGTCGGCCCCGCAGCGAGCGGGTCGGAGCTCGCGAACGCGTCGCCGCTGCTGTCGACTGTGACGCACGCGCCTGCCGCCCCGCAGGACACGGCGAGCAGTTCAGTGGAGGCGAGCTTGTGCGCGTGCCAGGCCGAGGGGCCGCCTTCGGGTTCGGTTGTGGAGAGCTCATTGCCGCTGCTGTCGACGGCCACGCACAGCGACGGGGAGGAGCACGACACCGCAGTCAGGTGGCGACCCGAGTCGATGCTCGTGGCTTTCGTCCAGCCACCCGCTTCAGGGCTCTTGCTGATCGTCACGCCGCCTTCTTCATCGACCGCCACGCAGTAGGACGCCGTCGGGCACGAGACCCCGGTGAGCTTGCCGGCGCCCGAGATCGACGCCTGGGACCACTCGGCCGCGTCCGGCCCGACGCTCGTGAACGCGTGCCCGGCACCGTCGACCGCCACGCACGGGCCGCCAGGTGCGCACGCCACGGCCTTCAGCGCCCCGCCGCTATCCGGTTCGGCTTCGCGCCACGACGGGCTCGACGCCGTTGGTTCGGACGTGCTGAACGCGTGCCCCTGTTCGTCGACGGCGACGCACAGCGATTCGGACGCGCAAGAGACACCGCTCGGAGTCCTGCCGGAGTCGAACGTCGCCGGTTTCGACCAGTTCAGCGACGGCGCGGCAGCGGCGGGCGCCGGCGCCAGCGCCGCGCCCACGGCGATCGCGAGCGCGGCCGCGAGCGCGATCGGCGCGTTGGAGCTCATGCTGGACGCAACCCGGCGCGCGGCCGGGTGTTGCGGTGTGCGCATTCGCGCGGGGTACCCTGTCGCCATGAAGCGCTACCACGTTACGACGTTCGGCTGCCAGATGAACGAGCACGACTCCGAGCGCATGAAGGGGATGCTCGAGTCGCTCGGCTACGAGGAGGCGGCCGAGCGCGGCGAGGCCGACCTGATCCTGTTCAACACGTGCTCGATCCGCGAGACCGCGGACAGCCGCTTCGTCTCGCACCTCGGGGAGGCAAGGCGCCTGAAGCGCGAACGGCCCGAGCGGATCGTCGGCGTCGGCGGCTGCTGGGCGCAGTCGCTGAAGGAGGAGGTGTTCGAGCGCTTCCCGTTCGTGGACGTGGCGTTCGGGCCGGGCCAGGTGCACAAGCTCGCGGAGTTCCTCACCAGCGACTCGCTCACCGCGCAGGGCTTCTTCGAGTTCGAGGGCTTCACCGGGCACCTGCCGGCGCGTCGCGAGCGGGAGTTCCAGGGATGGCTGCAGATCAGCGTCGGCTGCAACTGCGCGTGCTCCTACTGCATCGTGCCGTCCACTCGCGGGCGCGAGGTCAGCCGGCCGCCCGGAGAGCTGCTGGAGGACGTGCGGGCGATGGCGGCCGATGGGGTAAAGGAGGTGACGCTGCTCGGGCAGAACGTCAACTCCTACGGCCGCGACCTGCGCGAGCGCACGAGCTTCGCCGAGCTGTTGGGGCTGATCGACGCGATCGACGGCATCGAGCGGGTCCGCTACACGAGCCCGCACCCGAAGGACATGCGCGAGGACGTGATCCGCGCGCACGCGGAGCTGCAGAGCGTGTGCGAGCACATCCACCTGCCGCTGCAGTCGGGCTCGAGCCGCATCCTGAAGGCGATGCGCCGCACCTACGACCGCGCTCGCTACCTCGACCGCGTGGCGCTGATCCGCGAGCACGTCCCCGATGCGGCGCTGACGACGGACATCATCGTCGGCTTCCCGGGAGAGACCGACGCGGACTTCCGCGAGACGCTCGAGGTGGTCGAGGAGGTCGGCTACGACAGCGCGTTCACGTTCATCTTCTCGCCGCGGCGCGGCACCGAGGCGGCGAGCATCGCCGACGGCGTGGTATCGCATCCGCTGAAGGTGGAGCGGATGCAGGAGCTCGTGGAGCTCGTCCAGCGCAAGGCGCGCGAGCGCGCCCAGCGCTTCGTAGGGCGCACGCTCGAGGTGCTGGTCGAAGGCCCCTCGCGCACGGACCCCGACCGCCTGCGCGGGCGCACGCGCCACAACAAGGCCGTCAACTTCAGTGGCCTCGCGACCCCCGGCGAGCTGACCGACGTGGAGATCATGAGCGCCACCAGCCAGACGCTCAGCGGCGAGGAGCGCCTGCCGAACCGGGAGACACTCGCTTCGCGAGCATCCCCGAACCGGCCAGCGCGAGCGGCGAGCTGAGCCGATGAAGATCCGCGCGGCGGTGCTCGAGGAGTTCGCCAAGCCGCTGGTCGTGCAGGAGCTCGAGCTGGCAGAGCCCGGCCCCGGCGAGGTGCTCGTGCGCCTGGTTGCGTGTGGCGTGTGCCACACCGACATGTACACGGCCTCCGGTGTCGATCCCTCCGGCTACGCCCCGACGGTGCTCGGCCACGAGGGCGCCGGCGTTGTCGAGCGCTGCGGCGAGGACGTGACGCTGGTGCGCGAGGGCGACCACGTGGTGACGTTGTTCTCGCCCCAGTGCGGCGAGTGCGTGCACTGTCGCAGCCCGCTGACGAACCTGTGCCTGGCGATCCGCGAGCAGCAGAACCTCGGCTACCTGCCGGACGGCACGACGCGCCTGTCGCGCGCCGGCGAGCCGCTGCGCCACTTCATGGGCACCTCGACGTTCGCGGAGTACACGGTGATGCCGGAGATCGCGCTGGCGCGCGTCGACCCCGAGGCGCCGCTCGACCGCGCGTGCCTTTTCGCGTGCGGCCTCTCTACGGGTCTCGGCGCGGCGATGAAGACGGCGGCGGTGAGGGCGGGCTCGACGTGCGTGGTGTTCGGCGCCGGCATGGTCGGGCTGGGGGCGGTCGCGGGCTGCCGCCTGCAGGGAGCCGAGCGGATCGTGTGCGTCGACCTCTCGCCCGAGCGCCTGGAGCTCGCGCGCGGCCAGGGCGCCACCGACCTGCTGAACGGGGGCGAGGACGCGGTCGCGCGGATCCTCGAGATGACCGGCGGCTTCGGCGCCGACTACACGTTCGAGGCGACCGGCAGCGTCGCGGTCATGCGCCAGGCGGTGGAGGCGGCGCGCATGGGCTGGGGCCTGTGCACCGTCTGCGGGGTCGCCGGCCGCGGCGAGACGCTGGACGTGGTGCCGCGTCTGCTGATCACCGGCCGGCGCATCTGCGGTTCGTCCTTCGGCGGCCTGAAGGGACGCGAGGACGTGCCGGCGCTCGTGGATCGCTACCTCGCGGGCGAGATCGACGTCGACCCGTTCATCTCCCACCGCCTGCGCCTGGATGAGATCAACCGCGGCTTCGAGCTAATGGAGGCTCAGGACGGCATCCGCAGCGTGATCGAGCTCTGAGGCGACGCACACGCGGTTGCGCCCGGCGCGCTTGGCGCGGTAGAGGGCGGCGTCGGCCTCGGCGAACACGGCGGCGTAGTCGAAGGGCTGCATGTCGGCGGAGGCGCCGACGCCGACGCTCATCGTCACCGACAGGCCGCCGCCGACGGGATTGGCGGCGACGCCCGCGCGCAGGCGGTCGGCGAGCTCGACGGTGTGCGCGAGGTCCGATCCGGGCACGAGGATCAGGAACTCCTCGCCGCCGAGGCGGTAGGCGAGGTCGAACGCGCGCAGCTGCTTGCGCAGCTGGTAGGCGACTTCCCTGAGCACGGCGTCGCCGGTGGCGTGCCCGCAGGTGTCGTTGATGTTCTTGAAGTGGTCGAGGTCGGCGACGATCACCCCGATGGGCTCGCCCGTGACCGCGGACTGCTGTGCGAGCTCGTGTGTGCGCGCGCCGAGGGCCTTGCGGTTGAGCATCCCGGTGAGCTGGTCGATGACGGCGTCGCTGCGGTGCTGGATGTCAGAGCGCATCAGCGGCGTTGAGAGCACCGCCACGCAGACGATCAGGGCGAAGGGGGCGATCACCACCTGGGGGCTTTCGAGGACCACGTGTGTCTCCACCCCGAAAGCGACCGCAAGCAGGAGCGCGAGCGCGATCCCGACGCCCGCCACCACGCCGTGCATCGAGAAGCGCGAGCTGAGCGTTATGACGGGGATGGCAAGCCACGACAGGGCGACCACGCGTGTGCCGCCCTCCAGCGAGATCGCGCCGGCGATCGTCAGCTCGCTGCCGATCCAGGCCGCGAACATCACCAGCTCGGGGCGGGCGACGCGCGCGAGGGAATGTTCGGCGGCGGCGAAGAACGCGAGCGACGGGATCAGGAACAGCAGCGGCCACCATCCGACCCATGGGCCGGCGGACGCGATCGCCGCCGCCAGGATCACGAAGGCCCGGCGCCTGACCGGGCGCACCCGGTCCTCCATGTCGAGCATGCGTTCTCGATCGGCGTCGCTGCGGCACAGCCACGACGACCTGCTCTTGGGTCTGTGTGCGGGATCGGGAGGGCGAGCGGGGGTCACTGAATATCCGCTCGGCCGGTGCACTGCTGATGATTACCGCCCATGGGCCGGGTGGACGTTCGTTCAAGACCGTAGAAACCCGCATTATGCGGGTAGTGACTACCGATCCTGCGCGACGGGGTGGGACCGCGCCGGTCCCACCCCGTCGATGCTCGCCGGCCGGGCGTGTCGGCGCCCGAGAACGCGGGCGATCACTGGGTGGTCGCGCCCACCGGGCCGCCGGCGTAGCTGGCGCCCGAGTTGGGGCTCCCGCTCGATTTCGAGCCCATGTCCGGGCAGGGTTTGCCGTTCGGCGAGCCCGATTTCTGGGAAGGCGCGGGAGCGCTCGGCGTCGTGGGTGTGCTCGGCGTTGTCGACGTGCTCGGCGTCGTCGAGGTCGTCGGTGGGCTTGTCGTGGTCGTGCTCGACGTGGTGGTCGCGGCGCCTGCGCTTGCGATGCCCGCGGCCGCGCCGCCGGTGGCGAGCGCGCCCGCGACCATGGTCGCGCCGAGCAGTCTGGAGATGTTCATCGGATCGGTCCTCCTGGGTCGGGTGGGGGGTGCCGACCATGGTGGGCGAGGACGCTAAGCGCGGGCGCACTTGCTGTGTAGGGCTTCTGTAAGGGGTGCGGGAGGCCCATTGCGGGGCGATTCAGGTCCTGGCGGAGACCCGCAAAGGCACTCGTCGGGCGGTCATGCGAACATATGTTCGTGCGCTGGAGCAACCTCACGCTCGACGGCGAGGAGCAACGGCAACTGCCGGGCTATCGCGACCCGGCGGCGGTGCGCCGATTCGAGGCGCCCGAGGCGCTCGACATGCGTTTCTACGAGGTCCACGCCAAGTCGGTGCTCAACCGCGTGCCCGAGCGATCACGGATGCCGTTTCGCTGGACGATCAATCCGTATAGGGGATGCAGTCACGCATGCACCTACTGCCTGTGCCCGGATACGCGGATCCTGATGGCCGACGGGCGTACGAGGCGGATCGCCGATCTCGCGGTGGGGGAGTCGATTTACGGGACCGTGCGAGACGGCGCCTACCGACGGTTCGTGGTCACGCAGCTCCTCGACAAGTGGTCGAGCATCAAGCCCGGGTACGCGGTGGGACTCGAGGACGGCACCGAGCTGATCGCGAGTGAGGATCACCGCTTTCTGATGGCGAGCGGCTGGGGGTACGTCGCAGGAGCGAGTCGCGGACTGCTGCCCCGACCACATCTGACCCTGAACAGCCGACTGCTGGGCCCCGGCTCAGAGCCCATTCAGGAGGGCTCGATCGTGAGGAGCGACGGTGGGCGTCGCGTGGTCTCAGTCAGATCGCTCGGGCAGGAGATGAGCCTCTACGACATCACCACCGGCACGGGCGACTTCATCGCGAACGGAGTGGTGAGCCACAACTGCTTCGCCCGCCCTACCCACAAGTACCTGGACTTCAATCCCGGCCGCGACTTCGAGCGCGAGATCGTGGTGAAGGTGAACGCGCCGGAGGTGCTGCGCGTGGAGCTGGCGCGACCCTCCTGGAAGCGCGAGCACGTGGCGCTGGGAACGAACACCGACCCGTACCAGTGGGTGGAGAGCCGCTACCGGCTGATGGAGGGCATCTGGGAAGCGCTGCGCGACGCGGCCAACCCATGCTCGGTGCTGACGAAGTCGCCGCTGCTGCTGCGCGACCTGCCGCTGATGCTCCAGATCGTCCAGCGCGCGAGCTTCAGCGCGTGCCTGTCGATCCCGACGCTCGACGAGAAGGCGTGGCGAGCAACCGAGCCACACACGCCGAGCCCCCGCGCGCGCTTGGAGGCGGTCGCGGAGCTCAACCGGGCGGGCATCCCGACGGGCGTGCTGATCGCGCCGCTGATGCCCGGGATAAACGACGCGCCACACCAGATCGAGCCGCTGCTCGAGATGGCTGCGCAGGCCGGCGCGACGAGCATCGGCGGCGCGGCGCTGCACCTGCGCGGCGACGTGCGCACGGTGTTCATGGACTGGCTGCGCTCCCAGCGTCCCGACCTGGTGTCCCGCTACGAGGAGCTCTACCGCCGCCGCGCGTATGCGCCCGCAGAGGAACGCGCGCGACTCGCGCGGCTGGTTCGGCGCGGGGGAGCGCCGAGCGCGTTTCGCCTGAGGCCTCCGGCGGACGAGGGCGTGGGCGTGGGGAGGGAGAGCATCGCCACTCCGGCTCAGGAGACGCTGTTCTGATGGCATGCGACCAGCATGCGATCAGCATGCTAATATCATGCTGTGAGCGCGATCCAGATCAAGAACGTCCCTCCCGAGCTGCACGAGCGGCTGCGGGAGCGTGCGCGAAGAGAGGGAAGGAATCTGAGCGAGTACGCACTGGACGTGCTCGAGCGAGACCTCGCGGTGCCGACCACGCGCGAATGGCTGGCGCGCCTGAGACAGGACGAACCTGTACGGGACATCGCGTCCGAGGACATAGTGAGCTTGGTCCACGAGGGACGGGCCGAGCGCGATGAGCAGATCCTCCGCGCCCTCTCCGATCGTGATTGACGCGTCGGCGCTCGTGGAGCTGCTGCTGCGCAGTCACACAGGCATGAGAGTTGAGCGGGCGATTGGCGACGCGACGCTCGTGGCCCCAGATATGGTCAATCCCGAGGTCGTGCAGAGCCTCCGCGGGCTCGAGCGCGGCGGCAAGCTGACGAGCACCCGTGCGTCCACGGCCATAGACAGGCTCGCGGAAAGCGACATCTCACGAGTGCCTACCCGGTTGCTCCTGCGAGAGATCTGGTCGCTGCGGTCCAACCTCTCGGCCTACGACGCGTGCTATGTCGCACTGGCGCGTGCGCTGGACTGTCCACTGTTGACGATCGACGCGTCGCTCACGCGTGCCCCTCGACTCGGTGTCACGCTGATCGCCGTCTAACTGCTCGCGGGGTCGGCCCGCTCAGCGCTTATCCCCCTGCCCGGCCGCCAGATCGCGCGTGATGTCCTCGGAGCCGAGCCTGCGCGCAAGGTTGCCGGCGAGCTCGGGGGCGACGCCGGCGAAGAGCGTGCTGGCGCGCAGCGGCAGCGGCGCGACGTCGATCTCGCCGCGGTTGCGCTCGATGGCGAGCACGACGGCGCGGGCGACGTCCTCGGGCGAGCGCGTGCCGATGCCCGGCGGCAGCTTGACTTCGGCGTCGGCGAACATGCCGGCGTCGCGGATGAAGCCGGGGAAGACGGCGGAGACGCCGACGCCGCTGTCGCGCAGGTCGGCGCGCAACGCGGAGGCGAAGCCGCGCAGGCCGAACTTGGAGGCGTTGTAGAGGGCGGTGCTGGGCGTGGCGGCCTTGCCGGCGAGCGAGGACATGAACAGCAGATGACCGGCGCCGCGTCCCACCATGGCGGGGGCGAGCGCCCGCGCGAGCACGATGGGCGCGCGCAGGTTGACGTCGAGCGCGCGGTCGATCTGCTCGATCGAGAACGACTCCAGGCGTCCGGTCGCGGGCAGCGCGGCGTTGGCGACGAGGATGTCGACGCGGCCGGCGTCGTCGATCAGGCGCTCGAGCTCAACGCGATCGCTGAGGTCGGCGGCGAGCGCACGGGCGCCGAGCTCGGTGGCGAGCGGCTCGAGCACGTCGGTGCGCCGTCCGCTGAGGATCAGCGTGGCGCCGCGTGCGCGCAGCGCCCGCGCGATCGCGTGGCCGATGCCGCCGGTGGCGCCGGTGAGCAGCACGGAGGAGCCGGAGATCTGCACGACCTGTGAGCCTACCCCCGATGCGGATCATCGCGCTGTTCGGACCGACGGGCGTGGGCAAGACCGCGGTGGCGGTGGCGCTGGCGCAGCTGCTGCGCGCGCGCGGCGAGGACCCGGTGGCGGTGTCGGCGGACGCGCTGCAGGTGTACAAGGGCCTGGAGGTGCTGACGGGCGTGGCGAGCGCGGACGAGCGCGCGCAGCTGGAGCACCGCCTGGTGTCGTTCCTGCCGCTGGACGCGACGTTCAGCGCGGGCCGGTACGCGCGCATGGCGCACGCTCAGATCGACGAGCTGCTCGAGGCGGGGCGCCGTCCGATCGTGGTCGGCGGCACGGGCCTGTACCTGCGCGCGGCGCTGACGGAGCTGAGCCTGCGCCCGCCACCGCCGCGGGGCGTGCGCGAGCGCTGGACGGCGGAGCTCGAGCGCCGCGGCGCGCCGGCGCTGCACGCGATGCTCGCAGCGCGCGCTCCTTGGGCGGCGCAGGGCATCGACCCGAACGACAGCCAGCGGCTGGTGCGGGCGCTGGAGCTGGCAGACCTCGGCGAGCTCCCGGATCCGAGCCCAACAACCGAGGAAGCGCCGCCGGGCCGGTCGCAGCTGTGGAGCGATGACGTGCGCCGCCCGACGCTGCTGGCGGGGCTGACGATGGAGCGCGGGGCGCTGTACGCGGCGATCGACGCGCGCGTGGACGCGATGCTGGCGGCGGGCGCGCGCGAGGAGGTGCTGCGCGCGCACGCGCAGGGCGCGTCGCAGACGGCGCGCAAGGCGCTGGGCTTCGAGGAGCTGCTGACGGGCGATGTTGAGGCGATGAAGCGCCATACGCGCAACTACGCCAAGCGCCAGCTGACGTGGATGCGCAAGCTGGCGGGCGTGCGCACGATCGACGTCACGGGCCGCGACTCGGTGGACGTTGCGCGCGAGATCCTGGCCGAGACGCCCGACTGACCCAACTAGACTGCCCGCGCGATGGCGGCGATGCGATTCGAGAAGTGGCAGGCGCTAGGGAACGACTACCTGATCGTCGAGCGCGCGCAGCTGGCGTTCGAGCTGACGCCAGCGCGCGTGCGCAAGCTGTGCGCGGGCCACTTCGGCGTGTTCGCGGACGGCGTGCTGCTGCTGTCGACGCCGGCCGACCCGGCGCACGTGGCGGACCTGCGCATCTTCAACCCGGACGGCTCGGAGGCGGAGCTGTCGGGCAACGGCGCGCGCGAGGCGATCCTGTACCTGCGCAAGCGCGGATGGACGGACGCAGATACCTTTGCGATACAGACGGCGGCCGGAGTGATACGCCCGACGATCACCGGCGTGGACACGTGCACGGTGGACATGGGCACGGCGAGCCTGACGTCCAAGGACTTCCCCGGCGGCCCGGCAGACGGCCGCGGCACGCTCGGCGCGGGCGGGCGCGAGTGGCGCTTCCAGCACGTGTCGATCGGCAATCCGCAGTGCGCGATCTACGTCGCCTCGCTACCCGAGCTGGAGGCGCTGGACCTGCCGGCGATCGGCCCGGAGATCGAAGGCGCCGCGATCTTCCAGAATCGGACAAACGTGTCGTGGTACGCGGAGCTGGACCCGGACCCGCCCGGCGGCGAGGCGACGCGCATCCGCGCGCGGATCTTCGAGCGCGGCGTGGGGGAGACGCTGTCGTCGGGCACGGGCGCGACGGGCGCGGCGATCGCGCACGTGCTCGAACGGCGCGCGGCGGGCGCGGACGCGCGGGACGTCGCGCAGGTGACGGTGCTGCTGGACGGCGGCGAGCTGGAGGTGCAGGTGGGGGAGGATCTGCACGTGGATCTGACAGGCTGGGCGCGACCCGTGTTCGCGGGCGAGCTGAGCGAGGACTTCGAAAAGGAGCTGCATGAGACCGAGTAAGCGCCTGGAGCGCATCCCGCCGTACGCGTTCGCGCAGCTGGAGCGCAAGATCGCGGAGAAGCGCGCGGCGGGGGTGGACGTGATCAGCCTGGGCATCGGCGACCCGGACCGTCCGACGCCGCCGCTGATCGTGGAGGCGATGCAGGAGGCGGTGAGCGAGCCGGAAACCCACCAATACCCGAGCAACCGCGGCCGCGAGGACTTCAGGGGTGCGGTGCGCGACTTCTACGAGCGCCGCTTCGACGTGAAGCTGGACCCCGAGCGCGAGATCATCCCGGCGATCGGCGCGAAGGAGGCGATCTTCAACCTGAACCTGGCGTTCCTGGACCCGGGCGACTACGCGCTGGCGGCGGACCCGGGCTACCCGGTGTACACGGGCGGGCCGTGGCTGGCGGGCGCGGAGCCGGTGCTGATGGCGCTGCAGCCGGAGCACGGCTTCATCCCGGACCTGGGGGCGATCGACGAGGAGGTGGCGCGCCGGGCGAAGCTGATGTACCTGAACTACCCGAACAACCCGACGGGGGCGCTGGCGCCGGAGGGGTTCTTCGAGCGGGTGGTGGAGTTCGCGCGCGCGTACGAGATCCTGGTGGTGCACGACAACGCGTACTCGGAGATCGTGTTCGACGGCCACCGCGCGCCGTCGTTCCTGGAGACGCGGGGGGCGAAGGACGTGGGCATCGAGGTGTTCTCGCTGTCGAAGGGCTACAACATGACGGGCTGGCGCTGCGCGGTGGTGGTCGGAAACGCGGAGGCGCTACAGACGTACTGGCAGTTGAAGACGAACATCGACTCGGGCCTGTTCGAGGCGGTGCAGCTGGCGGGTGTGGCGGCGCTGTCGCCGGACTGCGACGCGGAGGTGGCGTCGATGAACGAGCTGTACCGGCGCAGGCGCGATCTGGTGTGCGACGCGCTGCGCGAGATCGGCGTGGACGTGACGCCGCCGCACAGCACGATCTACGTGTGGGCGCCGGTGCCGGCGGGTTTCGACAGCTCTGAGGCCTACTGCGAGCACGTGCTCGAGCGCACGGGCGTGGTGCTGACGCCGGGCGCGGTGTACGGGCCGGCGGGCGAGGGCTGGTTTCGGATCTCGCTGACGACGCCCGACGAGCGCCTGCTGGAGGCGGTGCAGCGGCTGGGGGCGCTCCGGGGTTGACATTTTTTGGGAGACCCGTGTGCGCGTGCTCCGTACAGCCGAATCTTCACCGGTCATAACACCTGCTGGCATACCGGCCGTCCTAGACTTGGACGTGGATGGACAGAAGCCGCAACGGTCGTAGCGCCGTCACGACAACGCCCGCCGAGCTGCCTTCCGGACAGGGCCAGTTCGGCAACGGCTCTCAGCGCGCGCGCCAGCGCGCGTTCTGCATCGCGGCGCTGCTCGACGGCGATGATCTTGCGGAGCTGGGGGAGCTGCTGCGCACGGCGGGCGTGGCGGTGGTGGGCGAGATGGTCCAGCGGCGCGAGCAGCCCCACCCGAACACGTACCTGGGTCCGGGCAAGGTGGCGGAGGCGAAGGCGGCGGCGCTTGCGTGCGACGCGAACGTGATCGCGTGCGACGACGAGCTGAGCGCGCGTCAGGAGCGCAACCTGGAGGAGGCGCTGGGCCTGCCGGTGGTGGACCGCACGACGGTGATCCTCGACATCTTCGCGGCGCACGCGAACAGCGCGGAGGGCAAGCTGCAGGTGGAGCTGGCGCAGCTGGAGTACAACATGGCGCGCATGCGCGGCCTGTGGAGCCACCTGGAGCGCCTGGGCGGCGGCATCGGCACGAGGGGGCCGGGGGAGACGCAGATCGAGACCGACCGGCGGCTGGCGCGCAACCGCATCTCGGTGCTGCGCCAACGCCTGGAGCACGTGAAGGGCACGCGCGCGGTGCAGCGCGCGGAGCGCGAGCGCGCGGCGCTGCCGACGATCGCGCTGGTGGGCTACACGAACGCGGGCAAGTCGACGCTGCTGAACGCGCTGACGGGCGCTGAGGTGGGCGTGCGCGACCGGCTGTTCCACACGCTCGACCCGACGACGCGCACGCTGAAGCTGGGCGGCCGAGCGCACCTGCTGACGGACACGGTGGGCTTCATCAGCAAGCTGCCCCACCAGCTGGTGGACGCGTTCGCGGCGACGCTCGAGGAGACGCGCCGCGCGGAGCTGCTGGTGCACGTGCTCGACGCGTCGGCGCCGGAGGCGCAGCAGGAGATCATGAAACGCTCGGTGGAGGGAACGCTCGAGGAGATCGGCGCGGGCGAGCGCCCGCGCGTGCTGGTGCTGAACAAGATCGACCTGCTCGACGACGAGGCCCGCGATGAGCTGCGGTTCCGCCATCCGGACGCGGTGCTCGTGAGCGGCGTCGACGGCGAGGGCCTGGCGGAGCTGGAAGATCGCCTCGAGCACGAGCTCGCGCACACGTTGCGCTCGATGGACCTGCTGGTCCCGTACGCGGACGGAGGCAGCCTGGCGGAGCTGCACGAGCTCGCCGGCGAGGTCAGCCGCGAGGACACCGCGGAGGGCGTGCGCGTGCACGCGCTGGTGCCCGCGCGCCTGGCGGAGCGCTTCGCGCGCTTCGCCGTGGCCTCCTGAGCCAAGCTGGCCAATCTTCGATCGGTCGGCGTCCTCGGTCGCTGAGCGGGCGGCTTAGCGCTCGTCGCCGCTGCCCGAGAGCACCCCGCGGCGCTGGCGCGATAGGAGCTTGTCGAGGTTGAGCTGCGCGATCTCGTCGAGGTCGAGGCCGAGCTCGCTCGCGAGCTGCGCGACGTACCAGAGCACGTCGCCGAGCTCCTTGGACATCGCGCTGCGGCGCTCGTCGCTGACCTCGCCGCCGTCGTCGCGGATCGCCTTCTTGGCGTGCTCGGCCACCTCGCCGGCCTCGCCTGCGAGCCCGAGCGCGGGGTAGGCGAGCCAGGCCTCGCGGGGGTACTCGGCGGTGCGGCGCGACAGCCGCTGGTACTCGGAGAGCTCCACCGCGAGATCGTACGGTCCGCGCGACCCTGCGGGACGCCGCGATCGTGGAGTTTGCGGGATCCGATGGGCGCTCGTGTCGCGCGCAGCGGGGCCGCGTCAGACGCCGGCGGCGTGGCGCGCGCTGAGATGGGTCTGGCGCTCGATCGCGTCGTCCAGCGGCGCCAGCTCGCCCGCGTCGATGCCGAGCGCGCGCGCGATCAGCCAGTCGGCGAACCACACGTTCTTGGGAAGCAGCGGGCCGTGTAGGTAGGTGCCGATCGTGTTCGCGCTGCGCGCGCCCTCCAGGCCGCTGCGCCCGTCGTTGCCGTGTCCGCGCAGCACGCGCCCCAGCGGCTGCTGACCGTCGCCGAGGTATGTGCGCCCGCCGTGGTTCTCGAACCCCGCCAGCACGCGCGGGCCGTCGTCGTCGAGCGTGACCTCGATGGCGACGTTGCCGATCAGGCGCGCGCCGTCCTCGCGGACGGTCCGCACGTCGAGCAGGCCGACGCCGGGGATCTGATCGTTGCCGAGCGTGTATGAGTGCCCGAGCAGCTGGTAGCCGCCGCACACGCCCAGCACGACCGCGCCGCGTGCGGCGGCGGCGTGCAGCGCGTCGCGCTTGGTGTCGATCAGGTCCTGCGCGCACAGCCGCTGGTCGCGGTCCTGGCCGCCGCCGATGTAGAAGAGGTCGTGCGCGTCTGCGCGAAGCGGCTCGCCGAGGCCGCTCGAGGACAGCTGGAAGCCGATGCCGCGCCACGCGCAACGGCGCTCGAGCACGATCAGGTTGCCACGGTCGGCGTAGATGTTCATCACGTCCGGATACAGCGCGCACACCCGCAGCGTGCGGGCGGGGGCAGCGGCGACGCGCGGCTCGTTCGCGACCGCTGGCTCAGGCACCGAACATCACGACCACGCTCGACGTGTGTTCGTCCGTCGCCGCGATCGCGCGGGTGCCCGCCGGCGTCAGGCCGGCCTCGCGGCCCTCGCGCTGCAGTTGCGCGACGCTCACACGGTCGAGCTCCACCACGTCGCGTTCCCGCGCCGGCTGCGCCCGCGTAGCGGCCCCTGCGACCTTGCTCGAGCTGGTGGGCACGGCGCCCTCGAGCTGTGCGCTGTCGGCCACTGTGCGCTCGCGCTCGATGCGCACGATGCGCCTGCCGACGTGTACGCGCGTCGCGCGGCTGACGTACTCGATCCCGTTCACCCGCACGATCTCCGGCGAGGGTCCGAGGTCGCCGGCGGCGCAGTCGAACGCGTCGACGTCGACGGCGATCGCGCACGCGAGCAGGCCACCTGGCGCCAGGTGGGCACGGGCGCGGCGCATGAACTCGACCCGGCCGCTCGTGCCGCCGAGCAGCTGGACTGTCTGCATTGGCGCGATGCACACGGGGAAGTCGCGCCGATCCAGCGAGAACGTGCGCGCGTCCGCGCACACCGTTTCGACGGCCATCCCCGCGGCACGCTCGCGCAGCGCGTGCAGCAACTCCGCGTCGAGATCGAGCGCGGTCACGCGGTGGCCGTGGCGGGCGAGGTCGAGCGTCACGCGCCCGCTGCCCGCGCCCACGTCCAGCACTGCGTCCGCGCCGGCGGCGAGCTCGCGCCAGAGGGGCAGGTCGGCGCTGTAGCAGCCGCACTCGAGGTCGTGCCAGACGACCACGTTCGCCCCTTCGCAAAGGCGCTCGCCCGCGTCGGTGCCGTCGCGACCGGCTCCCCGGGAGGCCTTCACGACCACGCGCTGCTCGCCTCCCCGCGTGCCACCAGCAGCTCGCGCAGCGCGAGCATCGCCGTGTATGTGGGCAGCGCGAACAGCGGCTCGTCGGCCACGCCAGGACGGTCGGCGGCGGCTGCCTGCAACGCGTCCGCGAGGTCCTCGCGCACGTCGATGCGCGACGGGTCGACGCCGGCGTACTTCAGCCGCGCGGCCAGGTCGGCAGCGCGCGTGCCGCTGCACGTCGCTCGCCGGATGCGCCCCGCCAGCAGCTCGAAGTCGGCGTCCCAGATCCACGACACGTCGCGGCCGTCGGCGATGTGGTCGTTGAGCACGCCCAGCACGTCGTGCTCGCCCGGCTCGAGCGCGAGCGTGCGCAGCACCTCGTTGGCGCCGGCGGGGTTCTTGACGAGCAGGATGCGCAGCTCGCGTCCGCTCGAGGTGACCGTCTCCGCGCGCCCGAATGCCGGCCGCGTGGCGGCGAGGCCGGCGACGATCGTCTCCAGCGGGACCTCCAGGGCCGTCGCGAGCGCGGCGGCGGCGAGCGCGTTGTAGACGTTGTACAGCCCGGGCAGCGACAGCGAGACCTGCGCCTTCCCGGCGGGCGTCGAGAGCGTGAAGCTGGTGGAGCGCACGCCCTGCAGGCGCACGTCGGTGGCGGTGACCGCGGGCGTGGGCCGCGACTGGCCGCAGCTCGGGCAGTGGTAGCGGCCGAGGTGGCCCAGGTAGATGGCGTCGAACACGTACGGCGCGCCGCAGCGGCGGCAGTGCTTGGCGTCGGCCGCGTGCGCCATCCCGGGCAGCGCCAGCGAGTCGTCGTGCACGCCGAAGTACAGGACCCCCGGATGCTCGCCTGTGCCCCTCTGGGTGCGGCCGAGGTCTGCGAGCAGCGGGTCGTCGGCGTTGAGCACGAGCTTTGCGTCGCCTTCGCGCAGCACCCGCTCCCAGCGCTCGGCGATCGTGTCGAGCTCGCCGTAGCGGTCGAGCTGGTCGCGGAACAGGTTGCCCAGCAGGATCGCGCGCGGTCGCAGCTGCGCGGCGAGCGGGGCGAGCCACAGCTCGTCGACCTCGAACAGGCCGAGCTCGCCGGCGATCGCTCCGTGCGGACGCGCGGCGTCGAGCAGCGTCGTGGCGATCCCGCCGGCCATGTTCGCGCCGGCGTGGTTGTGCACCAGCGCGATCCCCGCGCGCTCGAGGATGCCGGCCGCCATCGTCGCGGTGGTCGTCTTGCCGTTGGTCGCGGAGATCAGCACGCTGCCGCGCCCAAGGCGCGCGCCTAGGTCGCCGATCGCGTCGGGCGCGAGCGCCATCAGCAGCTTGCCCGGCGCGCTCGTGCCGCCGCCCCCGCGCAGGCGCGAGATCGCCCCGACGCCGCGTGCGAGCGCGAGCTTGGCCGCGGAGGTGCCCGCCATCAGCGATCCATCGCGCCCGCGGCGGGCGGCGGGCGCTCCTGCGAGAAGGCCGCGTCCGCGCCGAGCACGCGCGGCGTCAGCATCGTGATCGCGCCGCGCAGCGCGCTCACGCGCAGCGGCAGCTCGCCGATCGGATCGCCGTCCGCGTACATCGTGAACGGGCGGTCACAGCTGAGCGCGATCTCGCGCGCGCGAAACACGTGCACGCCGGGCTCGTTGACGTGCGTCCCGCTGAACACCTTCGGCAGGATCCTCGTCAGGAACCGCCACTTGCTGACGCTCTCGAGCACCAGCACCTCCAGCAGGCCGTCGTCGAGCATCGCGTCGGGTGCAGCGCGCATGCCGCCGCCGTACGCCTTCGAGTTGCAGGCGCCGACCGAGAATCCGGTGTAGCTGCGGCGCTCGCCCGGAGGGTCGAGCTCGATCTCAAAGCGCGCCGGGCGCCACGCGAGCAGCGCCCGCAGCGCCCCGTACACATACACGAGCCCGCCCAGCCACGCGGGCGCCTCGTTGGCGATGCGGTTGGCGTCGCTGTCGAAGCCCACCGACGCGATCCCCACGAACGCCTGAGCGCCCGCGCTGTCGCCCCCGACCTGGCCCGCGGCCGCGCCCTCGCTCTCGACGAGCCCCAGATCGACCGGCCGCGTGTTTCCCTCCGCGACGATCGCGGCGGCGCCGTCGACGTCGTCGGGTATCTCGAGCACGCGCGCGAGGTCGTTGCCGCGCCCGCCGGGGATCACGCCCAGCACCGCCCCCGGGATCCCCCTGAGCGTGTCGGCGAGCGCACCGACCATGCCGTCGCCGCTGAGCGCCACGATCGTCTCGCCGCGGGCGGCCGCCTCGCGCGCGAGCTCGCGCGCATGGGCGAGGTCGCGCGTGTCGGCGCGGCGCACCGTCAGGCCGTGCTCGCGCAGCGCCCGCTCGGCGGCGGGTGCCAGACGCCCGGCCCTGCCCCCGCCCGCGGCGGGGTTGACGATCAGGCAGACGGAGCTTTGCGTGCGCGGTCGCGCCGGCGCCGTCCGATCGTCGCGATGACTGCGAGGACCGCTATCACCAGGAACAGCCCGAGCAGGATGCCGGGCGCGAGGCCGAGCCCGCCGAAGGGAAGCGCGACCAGCTCCACGATCCCGAGTCCGATCGCGAGCAGCACCACGATCAAGAGGATGATCAACAGGACGCCGCGCACGCGCGCGAGGATGCCCGCCGAGGCGGAGGGGATCAGCAGCCCCATCGCGCGCAGGGCGAGCAGCTGCCGGCCGCTGGGAGGCGCCTGGCCGAGTCGCTCGACGGCGCTCTTGAGGTCGCCCGCGCGGCGTTCGGCCAGCGCCAGCGACGCGTCGGCCATACGCCTGATCTGCATCCGCTCCTGCGGGCGGGCGGCGGCGATCGCGCGCTGGAAGAAGCCGCGCGCGGCCTCCGCGTCGAAGCGCTCGGCTGCGCGCGCGCCGAGGATCGCCATCGCGGCGGCCTTGTATTTGGTCTCGGCTTCGAGCTCCTCGTCCGAGCGCTGCTCGAGCGCCTGGATCGCCTCGATACCGCCGCGCTGTTCGACGCGAACCTGACGTTGCTTGGGTGGCATTGGCCGCCATTCTATGGGGTTGCGAGGCTGCCGCGCGAGAGGCGTCATCGACGGCGATCGGCGCTCGGCGCTGTGATGCGCAGGCGGTATGCTCGCGACGTGCCGAGCCGTTCACTTCCCACATCCCCGCGACATCCATTTCGTGTGGTGGGCAGCCGGCGCGCGCGTGCGCGCGCGCTGTGCCTGGCGGCGCTGCTCGCCGTGGCGCTCGCGCCCGCCGGCGATGCGTACGCGGCGGGCCTGAGCGGCAGCGGCGCGTTGGGCAATCTGACCGAAGGATCGTCAGAAACGGAAACGGCGAGCACGGCGACGAAAACTACGTCCACGACCTCGACGAGCGAATCCGAACCGCACACCTCGCACACGACGCTCGTGGTCGTGCTCGGCGCTGCGGTGGTGCTGCTGGCGGGCGTCGCGGTCGTGATCGTCCGCGACGCGCGCAGGTTCGCGCCGGCGGGCGACGGCGACGTCCTTGAAGCAAGCGCGTCGGGACACTCCGCGGCTGCGATGCGCAAGCGGCGCGCGAAAGCGAAGGCCGCGCGCAGGCAGCGCAAGCGCAACCGCTGAGCGAGACGGCCGGCGGGCGGGGCCGCTCGCGGGCGCGGCCGAGATCAGTGGGAGACGCGCAGCGGCCGCCTGGCGCGAATCGCCGTGCGCGTGCGGCGCGGCGACGGCGGCGGCGGCGAGCCGTGCGGGCCGCGGCGCGGCCTGGGCGTGCGCGGCGCGCGGGGGTGGGGGTCGAGCGGGCCGCCGGGTAGCGCCTTGGAGCCGCCGTCCTCTTCGGAGGAGTCGGGCACGTCGGTGGCGTTCATCGATTCGTCGTAGCGGAACGGGATCCACAGCATCAGTCCCGCCAGCGGGATCTTCACCAGCGCGGCTGCGAACAGGATCCAGACCCACAGCGGCATCGCATTGGCGATGGTACTACTGCCGTGTGCAATCGGAAAGGTCAACCCGCCTGCGCGAGCTCGCGGCGGACGTCGGCGGCTGCCGGCGCTGCCCGCGCCTGGTCGCCTGGCGCGAGCAGGTCGCGCGCGAGCGGCGTGCGGCGTTCGCCGAGGATGACTACTGGGGACGCCCCGTCCCGGGGTTCGGCGACCCGGCGGCGCGCGTGCTGCTGCTCGGGCTCGCGCCGGCCGCGCACGGCGCCAACCGCACCGGCCGCATGTTCACCGGCGACCGCTCGGGGGACTTCCTGTTCGCGGCGCTGTGGCGCGCGGGGTTCGCCAGCCAGGCGCTATCGCGCGATCGCGACGACGGTCTGCGGCTGCGCGACGCGTGGATCACCGCGGCGGTGCGCTGCGCGCCTCCCGCCAACCGCCCGACCCCTGACGAGCGCGAGCGCTGCCTGCCGTGGAGCGTCGCGGAGCTGGGGCTGCTGAGCGACGTGCGCGTGGTGGTGTGCCTGGGCGCGTTCGCGTGGGACGCCGCGCTGCGCCTGATGGCGGCGCTGGGCGGCCCGGACGCCGTGCCGCGGCGGCCGCGTCCGCGCTTTGCCCACGGCGCGGAGCTGGCGGGCGAGCGCCACCTGCTCGGCTGCTACCACCCGAGCCAGCAGAACACGTTCACGGGCAGGCTGACCGAGCCGATGATCGACGCGGTGCTCGAGCGCGCACGCGAGCTCGCCGCCACGCCACGCTAGTATCGGTTGCAGCGATGAGGAACGTGATCGCAGCGATCCTGGCAGTGACGGCCGGACTGGTGGCGGTGAACATGCTCGGCGTCGCTGCCGCGGAAGCGCCGACGACCACGCCCGTGCGCAGCGTCAGCGTCCAGGGCGTGGCGACGGTGCCGATCGGCCAGGACGCGAAGCTCGCGGAAGCGGACGCGGCCTATCGCCAGGGGATGGCCGCCGCGATTGTCGACGGCCAGAGCAAGGCCGAATTCCTCGCCGGCAAGACCGGCGCGACGCTCGGAAGCGTGCAGAGCATCGTCGAAGGCGGCGGCTCGATCGAATGCAAGGGCTTCGACGAAGAAACCGGCTACACCGAATACGATGCCTACCGGGGCGAAGAACCGGACTTCGGCTCCCCCGCAGACGACATCGCGGCGGCGCGGACGGTGGAGGCGCCGCTGGCTGCCAAGTCCTCGAAACCGACGGTGAAGCACCGCAAGAAGCATTCCTCCGCCAAGAAGGCGGACGCAGTGCCCTGCACGCTGAGCGCGCGGGTCACGCTCGCGTACGTCATCGACTGACGGCGGCGCGCACTAACCTGGTGCGCGTGCCCTACACGACCGCGGACGCCAGGCGGCAGCTGCTCGACACCGTCGCCGAGGCGGCCGACAGGCTCGGCTCGGCGCTGTCGTCGCTCGGCGAAGCGTACGAGCGCTTGGACGAAGGCACCGCCGATGCGGTCGAGGAGGCGCTGTTTCGCCCCACGCAGGCCGCCTACGGGCGCGTGCGGCGCGCGCACGCCGGCTTCGCCGCGCGCCACGGCCTGCCCGGGCGCGAGTTCGAGCCTGCGATCGCCGGCGCTCCGGCGCACGGGGCCAGGGGCTTCCTGGACAGCGCCGTGTCGGCGATCGCCGACGCCGACCAGCTGCTGGCGACGCTGCAGGACTCGATGCTGCCGGTCGAGGTCGGAGACGTCGAGCTGCGCGCCGACCTCGAGCAGGTCCGCTCGCTGCTCGGCGGCCTCGGCGGCCGCGCCCGCGAGCTCGAGCGCACCCTCGGGCGTTAGTCGGCGGCGCTCGGGCGCCTGGCGCCGCGCGCCGACGGCGCGCGCTACTCGACCGGCGCGCCGTTGGCCGTGAGCGTCACGTCGATGTTGCCGCGGGTGGCGTTCGAATACGGGCACACGGCGTGCGCCGCGCGGACCAGGTCGACAGCGGCGGCGGCGTCCGCGATCGACGGCAGCGTCACGTCGAGGCCGACCGACAGCACGAAGCCGCCGTGGCCGTCGGGCGAGAGCGAGACCTCAGAGTCGATCGCCGCGTCGCCCGCCTCGACCTTGGCACGGCGGGCGACGACGCCGAGCGCGCCCTCGAAGCAGGCCGCGTAGCCGACCGCGAACAGCTCCTCGGGGTTGGTGCCGCCGCCCGGCCCGCCCATCTCCGTCGGGATCCGCAGCTGCACGTCGAGCGCGCCGTCGCTCGAGTGCCCGTGTCCCTCCGTGCGCCCGCCGGTCACGTGCGCCTTTGCCGTGTAGAGCTTGTCCGCCATCACATCCCTCTCGTCGCAGGTTCAGGTCGGTCAAAGATGCTAGCCGGCCGCCGCGGGGTACACATCGACCTCGGTCACCGCGCCTGGGATCCATGTCCGGCCGGGAAAGGGGGAGACCGCAGGCCTCCTCATCTATATGTTATAACGTACATCCGCACGGGATCGCAGACTACTGGAGCGGCGCATGGAGCTTCTGGAGTGGGACGCACGCACGTACGACACGCTCGACCTGCCGCACAAGCGGTGGGGGAGGGGTGTGCTCGAGCGCCTGGCGCCGCGGGGCGATGAGACGGTGCTCGATCTCGGCTGCGGCAGCGGTCGCGACACCGAGCGCCTGCTCGACGCGTTGCCGCGCGGTCGCGTCGTCGCCGTCGACGGCTCGCTGCAGATGCTCGAGCGGCTGCGCGAGCGTCTCGGCGACGCGGACGGCCGTCTGCAGACGCTCCACCGCGACCTGCGCCAGCCGTTTGACCTGCGCGGCCCGTTCGACGCGGTCATCAGCGTCGCCACGCTCCACTGGCTGCCCGACCACCGACACGTGTTCGACGAGCTCGCGCGCGTGCTCGGACCGGGCGGGCGCATCGTCATCGAGTGCGGCGGCGAGGGCAACATCGCGCTCTTCCTGCGCGCGGTCGGACCCGTCGCGCATGACGACGGCTCGCGCTTCTGGAACTTCGCCGGCGTCCAGGACACGCGCGCGCGGCTGCGCGCCGCGGGCTTCCGGCAGAGCGCCGTGCGGCTGGTCGCCGACGAGGCGCGCTTCGAGGATCGCGCGCAGCTCGAGGCGTTCGTCGCCACCGTGATGCTCGCCGCGCCGCTGGGCGAGATGCCCGGCGAGCGGCGAGCGGCGTTCGTCAGCGATGTCTGCGAGCGGCTGCCCGAGCCCGCGATCGACTTCGTGCGCCTGCAGATCGACGCCACGCTCGCGCCAGACCCGTGATCGTCCTGTATGACGCCGACTGCGGCTTCTGCCGCTGGGCAACCGCCTGGGCCCTGCGCCACGACCGGGATCGCGTGCTCGTCGCGGCGCCGATCCAGTCGCCGCTAGGGGACGAGCTGCTGGCCGACATGGCTCCCAGCGAGCGTCTTCGCTCGGCGCATGTCGTGGGCGAGGACGGCCGTCGCCGCTCGGCGGGCGCCGCCGCCACGGAGGTACTGAGCGCGCTGGCACGCACGCGCGTGCTCGGTGGACTGGCGAGGAGGCTGCCTCGCAGCACCGACCTGCTCTACCGCGTGGTGGCCGCGCGGCGCCACAGCTTCGGGCGGCTCGTCGGCAACGACGCTCGGCGCCGCGCCGACGAGCTGCTCGCGGCGCACAGCGTGTCGAGCGCAGCGGAGCTCGAGCTGCGGTCGCGGGCGCGCAGCTAACGCGCCGCGTGCCCGGCGGAGGCGTCCGCGGCTGGTCGCTGCGCCATGCGGGCGTTCCACGCGCGTTCGATCTCCCGCATCATCGCCGGGTACACGATCAGATGGCGAAACGGCGCGATCGCCGCCATGTACACAGCTCCGAGCGTTCCCCGCGGCTTGACATATATGCCCATCTGTCCGCGGTAGCGGCCGTCGCCCAGCTCGACCCACGCCAGCTGCATGACCGCGTGAACGGTTCCGTTCGAGATCTCCGCAGCCGACTCCGCATCGGTGCGGTACAGGGGGGAGAAGTCCTTCGCGCGGAGCTCCGCTCCCGCCGCTGTGCCGCGCAGGTCCACTGGAAGCCGCGCGCTCAGGGTCGTCTCCTTGGCCTGCGGAATCGCCAGCGGGCGCTGTGGCTCGTCCCAGCCGAGCCATTCGCCGACGCGGTAGCGGATCGCGAACAGCGCGCGCGTCGCGCGCGAGGTCCCGCGGGTGGGGTCGAGCGAGGCCATCACCTCCAGCAGCGTCGCGAAGTCCTCCGCGCCGCCCTGCGCCGGCAGCGCCCACACATCCACCAGCCTGAAGTCCGGTGCCACCTCGTGGATCCGCCACGCGTGGGATTCGTGCTCGCTGTTCGAGAGCCTCATGTCAGCCTCCCGTCATACGACGCCGCAGGGATTCGTGCCCCGACAAGATAACATACATGCATGCATGTATCTAGTGAGGGGGTGGGCGGGCGATCCGCTGCGAGCAAGCCCGCGCGCGGGGGGCGCCTGACGCAGGCCGACCGCAGCGCGCGCACGCGCAGCGCGCTGCTCGAGTCCGCCGCCAGGAGCCTTTCCCGGCACGGCTACGGCAACCTCAACCTCGAGCGGGTGTCCAGCGACGCCGGCTACAGCCGCGGAGCGATCTATCACCAGTTCAAGGACAAGGCGGATCTCGCGCTGGCGGCCATCGACTGGGTCGACGAGACGTGGCGGCAGGAGGTCGGGCGCTCGATCGAGCGCGAGCCCGATCCCGTCGCCGCGCTGATCGGAATGGCGCGCGGGCACGCCGTGTACTGCCGGCGCGATGTCGCGCGCTTCGCGATCGCGCTGAGACTCGAGCTCGGCGGCCAGGACCACGCCGTCGCACGCCGCCTCGAGCAGGTCTCCGAGAGCCTCGTCAAACGCTGCACGCGTCTCATCGGCGCAGGGCGCAAAGCGGGCGCGATCCCGGCCGGCCCGCCGGCGAGGGTGCTCGCGCTGGCGTTCGTCGGTGCGCTCAAGGGAATCGTCATTCAGCTCGCCGGACACGCGCCGCACGACGAGCTGCTGGCGGCGCGCGCGGCCGCCGGCGTGCTCGGGCTCAGCCCGATGGTGGTCGGCGCTCAGGAAGCGGCCCTCGGCGGCGAGATCAGCGAGCAGCCGTCTCCAGTCGGCGGTTAGCGTCCCGCTGGGGCTCGGCAGGGGATCGGCGGTGTGGCCTGAGCGCCTCTACTTCTTCTGGTTTACATAACATGCATTATCAGGCGTTACGCGGTAGTGTCTCAGTTTGGGTTTCGCCTGCGGCTGGAGAAGGCGACGAAGATATGGATTTCAGCGATTTGGTCGCTTGGCTGCGAGAATGGAAGGACTCATGAAGCTGGCTCTCGATATATCGCCTACGACGGTGTTGGGGTTGATGCGCGGCCCCATATCCGATGCTCGCATTGCGTATCCCGACGTGCTCCATGTCGAGGTTCGGGACGCGAATGGGGCGCTGTGGCGCCTGGCGACGCAAGATGCCGAATGGTCGCCGGCTGACCCTGCGGCACTGCTACGCCGCTCGATAGAAGGCGCAGACGTTATGGATGACGGGAGTCTTTGTTGCAGCCTGTCGGACGGTACGGCGCTCTACATCAGCGCTAATCCAGCGGCAGAAGACGGCGTACCGTACTGGGAACTCATCAGTCCGGATGGCATCGTCCTCCAGTTTGGCCCGGGGGCACGCTGGCAGATCAGCAGCGCCGACGAACCGCTGAGAGCCTGAGCTAACCGGCGCTGCGATCCAAACTGAGACACTACCCGTTACGCGGTCGTGCATCAGTTTGCCTTCGCGGCGGAGGACGATAGTCAGGTCTGATCACCGGCGCAAATCAACGCATCGTCCGGCGGGGTAAAAGTCGGTCAGTTCGGGTCACGACAGGCGGCGCGCCAGGCCTTACGTTGCGTTGCTGACGGCGCAAATCCAAGATCTGCCGAGGCTTGAGAGCAGACTCGAACGAGGCGGTGGAAGATGCTCAACAGTACCGATTATCTGGTTGTAGGCGCAGGAGCGAGCGGCCTTGCGTTCGCCGATGCGCTGGTGGCCGAGGCGGACGTCGAGGTGACCGTGATCGATCGTCGAGAGGCCCCGGGGGGTCACTGGGCAGATGCGTATCCGTTTGTTCGCCTGCACAGCCCCTCCGCTTACTATGGTGTGAGCTCGCTGACGCTCGGCGAGAACCGCATCGATCAGAGTGGCGAGAACGCCGGCTACTACGAACGGGCGACTGGCAAGGAGGTCTGCGAGTACTTCGCCGAGGCGGTCGTGAGGCTCACGCAGACAGGCCGGGTTCGCGTGCTCACCGGCCACGAGCACCTGGGTGCCGGGAGCGACGGTGAGCGGGTCATGGACCTGAGCACCGGAGCGCTCCACGATGTCGTCGTACGTCGCAAGGTTGTTGATGCTCGATACCTAGAGGGGTCGATCCCGGCAACCCACGCCACCCCGTTTGAGGTGGCCCCGGGCGTGCGGCTCGTCCCCATCAACGACCTGCCAGCGGCCGCGGAAGCCGACTGCTGCTACACCGTGCTCGGGTCCGGCAAGACGGCTGTGGACGCGTGCATCTGGCTCCTGGACAACGACGTGCAGCCGGACAGGATTCGCTGGATCCGGCCACGCGACGCATGGTTCCATGACCTCAGCCATTTTCAGCCGCTGGAGCAGGTCGGCGCGACCATGGAGGGGCTTTCTCTCGATGCGGAGGCCGGCGCCCATGCGGCAGGGGTCGAGGACCTCTTCGAGCGGCTCGAGGCCTCGGGGCGGCTCATGCGCATCGACCCGGCCTGGCCGGCGAGGATGTACCGCGGCACGATGCTCAGCGCCCGCGAGCTGACGGCCCTGCGCCAGATTGACGACGTGGTCAGACTCGGCCGAGTGCGGCGGATCGAGGCCGATCGGATCGTGCTCGAGCACGGGGAAACCGATACCGGACCCGCCGTCCTATGCGTGGACTGCACGGCACTCGGCATCAGCAACGCCACCGCTACACCGATCTTCGAGCCTGGTCGGATAGTGCTCCAGCAGGTACGGCACCTCTCGCCGTGTTTCAACGCAGCCCTCATCGGCTTCGTCGAGGCCCACCGCGACGACGACACAGACAAGAACCGGCTTTGCCCACCCCACCCCTACCCCAGCAGCATCGAGGACTGGCCGCGCATGATGCTCGGCACGTGGATAACCGCGGAACGGTGGCTGAGCGAGTCCGACGTCTCAAGCTGGGTGGCCCAGAGCCGGCTGAACCTGCTCCGCGCGCTTCCCGACCACGCTGCGGAGCCGTCCGTGCAAACGGCAGCGAAGCGATATATCACACACCTGAGCACGGCCATCGAACGGCTGAGCGAGCTGGACGAATCGAGCTCATAAGGCGTTGCACGCGAGCGCGCGTGAGAGCAGTAGCTCGCGCCCACGCTCGTTCTCGCACAGGTCGGCTGCGCGCTCGAACGCCTCGCGCGCCTCCGTCAGTCGCCCCAGACGCACGAGGATGTCGCCGCGTACGCCGGGCAGCAGATGGTAGTCACGCAATGCGGGATCATCCGCGAGTGAGTCGACGAGCTCGAGCCCGGCCTCGGGGCCGAAGGCCATCGTCACCGCCACAGCACGGTTGAGCTCCACGACCGGTGAGCCGGTAAGGGCCGCCAGGCCGTCGTACAGCGCAACGATCCGCGGCCAGTCGGTTTCCTCCACGCTCCGGGCCCGTGCGTGGCAGGCGGCGATCGCGGCCTGCAGCGTGTACGGCCCAAGCGCGCCGCTGAGCTCCTCAGCCCGCCGGAGTCCCCCCAGGCCACGCTGCACGAGCAGATGGTCCCAGCGCGCGCGGTCCTGATCGGCGAGCAGCACCGGCTCACCTCGCGGCCCGACCCGCGCCCGCAGCCGCGAGGCCTGGAGCTCCATCAGGGCCAGCAGGCCGTGGACCTCGGGCTCGCGGGGCATCAGCGCCGCCAGGATCCTGCCCAGGCGCAGGGCGTCCGCGCACAGCGCCGGACGGATCCAGTGCTCGCCGGCGCTCGCGGCGTAGCCCTCGTTGAACACCAGGTAGATCACCTCGAGCACCGCCGACAGACGCTCGGCCAGCTCGTCGCGGCCGGGGACCTCGAACGGCACGTGTGCCTCGGCGAGCGTGCGCTTGGCGCGGACGATGCGCTGCGCGACCGTCCCTTCGGAGACGAGGAACGCCCGCGCGATCTCCGGCGTCGACAGGCCACCCAGCAGGCGCAGAGTGAGCGCGACCCGCGCCTCCCGGGAGAGCACCGGATGGCAGGCCATGAAGATCAGGCGCAGCACATCGTCCTGCATGTCTTCGACCTGCGCGGCAAAATCGGGCTCGCCGAGCTGTTGGAGCATTTCCAGCTCGCGCCCGATCAGCTCCCGCTTGCGCTCGAGCACGACGCGCCGGCGCAGCGCGTCGATGCCCCGGCGCTTGGCGGTGGCCATCAGCCATGCGCCCGGCTTGTCCGGGATTCCCGCTTCAGGCCATTGCTCGAGCGCGGCGACGAGCGCGTCCTGGGCCAGATCCTCGGCCACCGTCACGTCGCGCACGATGCGGGTCAGCCCGGCTATCAGCCGGGCCGACTCGATCCGCCACACGGCGTCGATCGCACGATGGGTGCCCGACGGGAGCACGGACCTAATGCTGGGCGGCCTGCTCGCGCAGCCGCTCGTTGGCCTCACGCAGCTCCGGCGTCAGCTGCTCGCCGAAGTCCTCGGCGTCGAAGATCTGGCGCAGCTCGATCTCGACACCGCCGTCGAACGGCGCTCGCTTGAGCCACTCGAGCGCCTCATCGCGCGACGCGCACTCCCATATCCAGTAGCCCGCGACGATCTCCTTCGCCTCGGTGAACGGACCGTCGATGACGGTGCGCTCGCTGCCGTTGAATCGGACCTTCGCGCCCCTCGAGGTCGGGTGCAGGCCCTCGCCGGCCAGCATCACACCTGACTTCACGAGCTCTTCGTTGTACTTCGTCATTGCCCCCAGGATCTCCGTGCTGGGCATCGCGCCCGCCTCAGACTCGGGACTCCCGGGGACCAGGACCATGAAACGCATTGGTGTCTCCTTGTGGATCGGGTTGTTACTACCCGCACGTCGAACGAGGTCGGTCGAAATCGACACCGCCCGAAGATTCTCCCCGGCCATATGGCCTATGCGTATGCCACTGGACGCAGCTCAGCGGATGGCGTCGGCCCAGTCGCGCAGGCGGCCCGCGAACTGCGGCGTCGCTGCGCTCACCTCGACGACCGCATCGGCCGGGACGTTCGCCCTCTGCGCGGCAGCCAAGATAGCGTCGGGCGACGGCGCCTCGTACAGGCAATAGGTGCGTCGCCGGTCGGCGCTGAGAAACGAGAACAGCCAGCGAACTCCCTCGTCGCTGTTGACCTCCTCGATCAGCTCGACATCGGCGTCCGTGAGGTCAAGTTGATCGGCGAAGCTGCGCTCGATCACGTACAGGGCCATCGGTTGATGCTAGCGGGATCCCCGCTCACCCAGACGTGAGCCCCTGCCGGTGGGCGTAGGACGCGGCCTCGGTGCGGTTGGCGCAATCGGTCTTGCGCAGGATGTTTCGGATGTGGTTGGCCGCGGTGTGCTCGCTGATCGTCAGCTCCTGCCCGATCTCGCGATTGCTCAGCCCTCTGGCCACCAGCTTCAGGATCTGCGCCTCACGCGGGGAGAGCCCGCCGGGGAGAACGTCCGAGGTGGGGACGCCGAGCAGGCGGATCTTGCCGAGCAGTCCTTGCATGCCGATCCGTTCGGCCAGGCCGGCGGCCTCGCCGAGCATGGCCTGCGCATGGTCACGGGCCCCGCGCCCTCGTCCGAGCAGAAAGCGCCCGTACTCATACGCTGTGTGAGCCACCCAGGTCGACGCACCCATCCGTCTGTTCTGCTCCATGGCCTGCTCGAAGTGCTCCTCGGCTCGCCCCGGCTCTCCCAGTATCGCGGCGAGCATGCCCAGGTAGCGATCGGCGGCTCCGTAGCAGGCGACCAGGTGGCCGATCATCACGTTGGTCCCCGCGAGCGGCTCCAGCTTGGGGTAGACGATCGCCGCCATCGCCTCGTCGTTGACCACGGCACAGGCGTCGGTCAGGTAGGTGAGCGTGGCCAGCCACAGCGATGCCTGGTAGCCGTCGATGCCCTCGGTGGTGAGCCGCGAGAGCTCGCGCCTGGCCTCGCGCTCCATGCCCAGCTCGGCGAGCACCACGGCGAGCCCGGGACGCCACGGGCCCTCGCGCTCGGCTCCGCCCGCGAGGATCCTGATCACCGGCGCGAGCTCTGCCAGACGACCCTGCTCGCGACGAACGCCGAACATCTGGATGCCGTGAGTGCCGGACGCGTCGCGACCGGTCAGTAGCCGAGCCCAATCGTGCGAGCGCCCCGCCATCGTCTCGGCGTCCGCGAGCCTCCCGTCGCAGAGGGCGATCGCCGACCCGTAATGCTCGGCCACGTGGTGAATGAACGGCTGCGCAGTGCGCTCGGCCGTCTCGCGCAGGACGAGCACCTCCGCCCGAGCGGAATCGAGGTCACAAAGAGCCACGAAGGTCGGCACGCGCCACGCCATCGCGTCCGCCTGCATCTCGGTATCCCCCAGCTCCTGCGCCAGGTCCCTCGCCTCGGTGAGCATCGCAAGGATCTCCTCCAGCGGGGTCGTGCCGCGCGCCCAGTAGGAGCCGACCAACACCCTGGCGAGCCCCGCGCGATCCTCGTATCGCCTCGCCAGCGCGATCGCGTTTTCGCGCACGAGCGCGCCACGCTCGCGCTCCCCCGCGAAGTCGAGCGCCCGCGACAGGCCCGCCAGCAGCCCGATCCGCAGCTCCTCGCTGCTGTCATCAACCGCCGCAAGCGCCTCCTCGAGGAGCTCAATCGCATCGCGTCGTATGACCCCGGGGCGCCAGCACGCATCCTCGTAGCCGATCGCCGCCCGGGCGAGCAGCTCCCCGCTGTCCAGCGCGCGAGCGATCTTCGCCGCCGAGGCGAACGCCTCCAGCGCATCGGTCGCCTTGCCCGCCCGATGGCTGGCGGCGCCCAGCTCCAGCAGGGCGCCGGCGCGCTCGGGCTCGCCCTGAATCCCGATCTCGATCGCGGTCCGCAACCGCATCGCGGCGTCGTCGAAGGCAAGCGCGGCGCTCGCCGCCCGCGCCGCGCGCAGGTTGTAGTCGACCGCCCGCTCGGCCCCGCCGAACGGAGCGGCTGCGCCGAAGTGATGGGCGAGATCCGCGAGCGCGCGGTCGGAGTCCGCAGCGGCGCTCTCGAGCGCCTCCCCGACGCGGAGATGCAGTTCGGCTCGCCGAAGCCGCGAGAGTCGGTCGTAGAGCGCGCGTCGGACGATCTCGTGAGTGAAGCGCCAGGCCAGTCGCCTGGCGTCGAGCTCCTCGACCATGCCGCTGCCCACCGCCTCCTCGAGCGAGGCGAGAAGCTCGGGCTCGGCGATGCCGGCGGCGCGGCGGACCGGCTCCAGCTCGAACTCCGGCCCGGCGGCCGCCGCAAGCTCGAGCAGCTCGATGGTTCTCGGGGCCAGGCGGGACAGCCGCTGGCTGACCACCTCGCGGACGCTTTCGGGCGTGCCGAGCTCGGTGAGTGGACCGGTCACCCTCACCTGCCCACCAGCGACCTCGACTACCCCCGTCTCCACCGCCGCTCGCCAGAGCTCGCAGACGAGGAAGGCGTTGCCGGCAGTGAGATCGTGGATCGTGGTTGCAAGCTCGCGCAGCTCAGGGTCGTCGGGGCCGGGGTCGCTTCCCGCGGCACGGCTGACCAGGTCGGAGATCTCCGCCCCCGAGAGCCCCTCCAGTCGCATTCGCACGATGTCATCGGAACGGCGTAGGTCGGCAAGCGTCTGCGAGAGCTCCGCGGGCACGTCGGCCTCGCTGTCGCGGAACGTCGCGAGGATCAGCAGCCGCGCGCTCCAGGCAGAGCGCGCCAGGTGTCGCAGGAGCAGAAGCGTCGTCGCGTCCGCCCAATGCCCGTCCTCGAGTACGAGCAGAATCGGTCGCGCGCGGCTGACGTTCGCGAGCAGGTCGGCAACCGCCGTGTGCAGACGATGGCGCTCGGTATCGCCGTCGGCCTTCACCGGTTGCGGTAGCCCGCCGACCTGCGCGGGCAGATCCGGCAGCAGCCGGGTCAACTCGCCGCCGCCGACGCCGAGCGCGGCACGCAGCTGCGTCTCGTCGGTGACCCGCACCAGGCGTTCGAGCGCCTCGACGAAAGGCCCGTACGGCGTCCGCACCACCGCGTCACAGGCGCCGTAGAGGACAAGCACGCCTTCCATCGCGACCTGGGCGGCGAACTCACGCGCCAGACGGCTCTTCCCGGCACCCGGCTCACCCGCGAGCAGCGCGACACGGCGCCTCTCCCCTTCCGCTCGCGGCATCAGCGTTCGGAGCTTCTCGAGCTCCGCTGCGCGACCGACGAACGGAGACATCGAGCTCGAGCGCAGCGGATCCGGAAGGTCCAGGATCTCCGCCTCCATAAAAGGACGATAGTCAATCTTGATCATGCCCGCCAGGGATCGATCGAGGCCCGAGCATTCGAATTGGGTCAGCTCTGGTCATGACAGGCGCATTCGAGCGCCATAGGCTCGGCCGTAACAACTCAGAGACTCCGACAGGGGGAACACATGAGCACCTCTTTGATGCAGACGGCCCGTAGCGGAATGCCCGGATTCCAGGGACGGCTCACAGCCCCCGCGGACCCGGGCTACGACGAGGCCCGCGCGGTCTACAACGCGATGATCGACCGGCGGCCCGCCCTGATCGCAGGCTGCGCCGACGCCGGCGATGTGGCGAAGGTCGTCTCGTTCGCCGTTGACCACGACCTCTTGCTGGCCGTGCGCGGAGGCGGCCACAACGGCGCCGGGCTGGGGACGTGCGAGGACGGCCTGGTGCTCGACCTCTCGGGGCTGAAGGGAATCGAAGTGGATCCCGGCGCTCGCACGGCGAGGGTCGGCGGTGGCTGCACCTGGGGCGAAGTCGATGCCGCGACCAACGAGCATGGCCTGGCGGTACCGAGCGGGATCATCTCCACCACCGGCGTCGGCGGTCTCACGCTGGGTGGCGGCCTTGGGCACCTGACCCGCAAGTGCGGTCTCACGATCGACAACCTGCTCGAGGCCGACGTCGTGCTCGCAAACGGGGAGACCGTCCGGGCCGCCGCCGATGAGCACCCCGACCTCTACTGGGCGATCCGGGGCGGCGGCGGCAACTTCGGCGTCGTCACGTCGTTCCTGTTCAGGCTGCACGAGGTGGCAACGATCTTCGGCGGGCCCACCTTCTGGCCGGTCGACCTGGGCGCCGAGGTGCTGGCCGCCTACCGAGACTTCCTGCCGAACGCCCCGCGGGAGCTGAATGGGTTCTTCGCCTTCGCATCGGTCCCGCCGGCGCCGCCCTTCCCCGAGGAGCTCCATCTCCGCAAGGTCTGCGGAATCGTCTGGTGTTATGTGGGGGAGCCCGAGGACGCCGCAGGAGCGATGGCTCCGCTGCTGGACGCCGTGCCGGAGCCCGTGCTGCACGGAGTTCACACAATGCCCCTCCCCGCTCTCCAGAGCGCCTTCGACCCCGTGTATCCCGCCGGAGACCAGTGGTACTGGCGCGCTGACTTCGTCAAGGAGATCCCCGACGCCGCCGTCGAGGCGCACGCCAGGTTCGGCGCTGAGATGCCGACGTGGCAGTCGACGATGCACCTGTACCCGATCGACGGCGCCGCCCACGACGTCGGCCAATCCGACACCCCGTGGAGCTACCGCGATGCGGTCTGGGGCTCGGTCTTCGCCGGTGTCGATCACGACCCCGCCAACGCCGAGGCAATCCGAAGCTGGTGCGTCGACTACTTCGAGGCGCTTCACCCGCACTCCGCTGGCGGCGCCTACGTGAACATGATGATGGACGAGGGCGAGGAGCGGGTGCGGGCGAGCTACCGCCACAACTACGATCGACTGGCGCAGATCAAGGGCGACTACGACCCCGACAACCGCTTCCGGGTGAACCAGAACATCCGTCCCGCGCGCACGACGGCGGCGCCTTCGCCCGGCGCGACGCGCTGACGCTCAGCAGAGGTGTGATCGCCATGCCCCTCTACATGGACCGCCACGATCTCCAGGACGTGACCGCTGCCGACATTGCAGCCGCCCACATGCGTGATCTCGAGGTTCAGGACGGATTCGGAGTGCGCTTCGTCACCTACTGGTTCGAAGAGGGCGCCGAGAGCGGCTTTTGCCTGGTCGAGGCCCCGGACGAGGAGACCGTCGAGGCAGCTCATCGGGCAGCCCATGGGCTGCTTCCGTCGAATGTCATCGAGGTTGATCAGGCCGTCGTGCGTGGCTTCTTCGGCCGGCTCAATACCCATCCTCCTGGCGAGCCATACACAGAGAGCGCCTTCCGGGCGATCCTCTTTACCGACATGGTCGACTCCACGCGTCTCACCCAGCAATTGGGAGACCGCGCGGCGATGGGGTTGATACGGGTACACGACTCAGTCGTACGCACGGCCCTGGCACGCTTCGGCGGCAGCGAGGTCAAGCACACCGGCGACGGGATCATGGCTGCGTTCACCTCGGCCTTCCAGGCGGTCTCTGCGGCGATGCAAATCCAGCGGGCGCTGCAGGAGCGCGACGAATCGGCGCAGGGGCCCCTGCACGTGCGTGTCGGGGTGGCGGCCGGAGAGCCCGTCACTGAGCAAAACGATCTCTTTGGCGCGGCGGTGCAGCAGGCAGCGCGCCTGTGCGCGTGTGCCCAGCCGGATTGCATTGTCGTTTCCTCCGGCGTACGTGATCTCTGCCGCGGCAAGGGCATCTCGTTCTCCGACGGCGGTCACATCGCAGTGAAAGGCTTCGACGAGCCGATCGGGCACTTCGAGGTCGACTGGCGCGCTTGAGCCAGCTCAAGGCGACCCTACGTGCGAGTCCCCGATCGAGGCGCTGCGGGTGCTCAGCCCAAAGCGACGTCGAAGGACCACGTAGGCGATCCCGCCGCCGGTGACCGGCACGAGCAGGCCGATGGCCTGGTGGAGCAGCACGGCGGCGATCGCGGCGTTGTGGCCCACCTTGTAGAGGATTAGCATCCCGCCGATGCCGCCGACCGTCCCGGCGCTGGCCGGCAATGGGATCGATCCGCCGAGCGCGCCGATGATGTAGGCCATCACCACAACGGCGATCCCTGGGGCGGGTTGGGTGTGGATCGCCAGGAACGCAGTCCACAACACCAGTACGTCGAGGCCGAAGTAGGCCAGTACCCCGAGCACGCTCGCCCAGGCGCCGCGGTGCGCCAGAAGTCGCTCCGTGTCGTGCACGGCGTCTGCGAGCGTGGTGATCGCGCTCGCGATCTTCGGATGCTTGGGCTGCAGTCGCGCGGCGTGAGCGCTGACACGGTGGGCGATCAGCAGAGCGAGCGCGATTCCAGTCGCCGCAACGGCTGCGGGCAGCACCGTGAGCAGGAGACGGTGCTCGCCGGCGAAGATGCCGAGCGCGAGCCCGACGCCGACGACGATCAGCGCGAGGGCGTCAACGGCGGTGTTGAGAAAGCTGAGGTTGAACTCGCGCTCGGCGATCAGCTTGTTCGGCATTCCGAAGCGGTGCAGGATCAACGCTCCGACTCCCACGCCCCCCCACGCCCCGCCGGGGAGGAGCAGCCCGCCCCCGAGCTGTGCCCAGGCGACGTCGTCGTCCGTCCTGCGCCCGCGGCCGTCTCGCGCGAGCAACTCCTGCGGGTCGACGATCGCGCGCCAGGCGGCGATGAACCCCAGCTCGGAGAGCACCTCGAGCGCGATCGCCCCGAGCACCCACTCCCAGGACACGTGCTCGAGGTTGTGCAGCGCCTGCTTGAGCGCGGGAATCAGCTTCAGCACGACGTAGGCGACCGCCAGATACCCGGCCAGCTTCAGCGCGGAGCTCAACAGACGACGCTTGGCGTTGCTCAGCGCACGCCGCGCGTGGCGCTCCTGCGCTGACGGTTCCACGGCGATCGACACCGAGCCCTCCACGATCACCCCTCGCCCGAAGGCAAACCGGCGCCCGCGTTGTTCGGGTCGAGCAGCTCGAGCGCCAGCGCAGACCAGGCGAAGTCCTCGGCGCCCATGCCGCGCCCGTCGCGCGGGTCGTAGAACTCGCGCAGCCCTTCGCGCGCAACCGTTTCGGTGATCCCACGGGCGAGCGCAGCGGCCTGTTGCTCATAGCCGAGACGCACCATGCCCCGCCACACGAGCCATGCGCTGTTCACCCATGCAGGTCCGCGCCAGTAGCGCCGCAGACCGTCGAAGTGCTCGCGCAGCGAGAACGACGGCTCATCGAGCGAGACCGACGGCGGCGCGACCGCTGTCCAGAAGCGGCGCTCGTCGAGCAGGTACTCCACGAGGCGGTGACCGATCTCATCGGGCAGGTCGGGCAGCGCAAGTGGAGCGAGCGCCGTCCACGTCAACGGGATCCGCTCGGTGACGGCCGTTGTCGCCACCGGCAGGAAGCTCCCGCTCGGCTCGTCGTACAGGCGCGCGATCAGCGCCGGCGTGATCGACGGCAGCCCGAGCGCCAGCCGTGAGAGCCCGTTGATCACGTTGGTCAGCACCTCGCACACGACCGGGTCGCCGTCCGCGCGTGCCGCATCGATTCGAAACCCGCGCTTGCGATTGCGGTGCACCAGCTCGACGAAGCCGGGCAGCCCCTGCGCCTCATGGCGCCAGATCGGGTCGAACTGGGGCGATGCGTCCAAGCCGGACTCATCGGGCTGGAGGATCCACAGCAGCCCGTCGCCCTCCAGGTCGCGCTCGGCGCTGACGGTGGCGTGGTGGGCGACGATCCGCGGCTCGAGCGCCGGATCGCCGACCGCCAGACTCCAGGCGAACGCCAGCGCCGGCGGCTCGATCGTCGCGGTCATCGGGTCGTCGGGATGGATCACGTTGTAGAACAGCTCGCGCGGGCCGCTGACCGGGTGCTCCCAGAAGATCGTGTGGCCGATGAACCCATCCGGCCGCGCCGCCGCGAGCAATGTCTCGAGCTCCGCGCGAGACCGCGCCGGGTCGAAGTGCCGCCACGCGATCGCCGCGAAGCACGAATCCCAGTACCACTGCCAGCGGTAGCGCCCGGGGCTCGGGCGCGTGTAGGCGAACGACACGCCCTCGCGCTCGCCGACGGTCCAGCTCCCCTCCAGCGTCCGGCGGCAGCGCTGCTCGAGCTCGATCACGCACCGCAGCTTCGCAAACGGAGCGGCACCGCCGCCGGTCTCATTGCGAGCAAGCTCCCCCTCTCCCCTGGTCGCCGTCCGGCCGTCCCGGCCGTCATTTACGGTGAAGCCATGCCGCAGCAACCCGCCGCCCGCAGCTACGGACGCGTCTTCGATGAGATCGCCGAGGACTACGACCGTCATCGCCCGACCTACCCGGATGTGCTCGTCGACCGGGCGTGCGAGGGCATCGGCCGCGGCGCCTCGGTGCTCGAGATCGGCTGCGGCACGGGACAGCTCACGCGCAGCCTGCTGGACCGCGGCCTGCGGGTGACGGCCGTGGAGCCGGGCCAGCAGCTGCTCGCGAGGGCTCGCGATCGGCTGGGCGGCGCCGGCGACGTGCAGTTCGTCAACGCGCGTCTGGAGGACGCCTCGCTGGCGCGTGCCCGGTACGCGGCTGTGTTCTCGGCGTCGGCGATCCATTGGATCGATCCGGATGTGGGCTGGCGCGTGGCGGCCGACGCGCTGGTGGACGGCGGGAGCCTTGCTCTGGTCTCCTACTTCGGGCTCGACGATCCGCGCAGCGGCGAGGACCAGCGGGCGCTGCGCGCCGCCATCACGACGATCGCCCCCGAGCTCGCCGCCGATTTGCCCACCTACCGCGACCTCGCCGGCACCCTCGCCGGCGTAGCGGCCCGGCGCGAGAACCTCTCGGAGGTGTGGGCATGGCTCGGGGGCTATGACCTCGCGCGCGGCTATGCGGCAGACCTGTTTGACGAAGCGCAGGTCGCCGCGCTGCCGATGCAGCTGGAGCACACCGCTGAGGAGCTCAACGCGCTGCTGGGCACCATGTCGTTCTGGGCAAGACTGTCACCCGGACAGCGCGACGCTCTCGTCGCCAAGAACCAGGCCTTGCACCAGCGGCTCGGACGGCCGATTCGCTCCAGCGCGGTCGCCTGCTTGGTGGTGGCGCGGCGCCGACCCCGCGCCTAACGCTCAGGCACAATCCCCAAACAGACGAGACTGGAGGCGGAGATGGGCGCGGTGGTGGTTGACCTCTCGATGTCGTTGGACGGCTTCATCGCCGGTCCCAACGACGGCCCCGGCAACCCGCTCGGCGACGGCGGTAGCAGGCTGTTCGACTGGTGGACTGCCGGCAGCGACCGCGTGGGCCCCGACGACCGCTTCAGGCCGCCTGCGCGCAGCCGCTCGGTGGTGGCGGAGATGTTCGACTGCGGCGCGATCATCGCCGGCAGGCGCTGGTTCGACATCGCCGGCGGCTGGGGCGGCCACCACCCCGCGGGCGCACCGTTCTTCGTGCTCACGCACACCCCGCCCGAGCGATGGGTTGGTCCGGGCACCGACGGCATCGTCGTCACCGACGGCATCGAGAGTGCCCTCGCGCAGGCGCGCGCCGTCGCCGGCGAGCGGACCATCGCCGTCGGCGGCGGCGACGTCGCCCAGCAATACCTGCGGGCGGGGCTGCTCGACGAGATCCGCATCAACCTCGTCCCCGTGCTGCTCGGCGGCGGCGTCTCCCTGTTCGCCAACCTCCACGAGCGCCGGTTCGAGCTCGAATGCACGCGTGTGGTCGAGTCCGACGGCGTCACCCACCTGCGCTACCGGGTGCTGAGGTAGCGCAGACGGCAGCTCGCGGCTATCCCTCCTGCGCGCCGGTGTCCTCGCGCTGCGCGACCGTCGTCAGGGCTGCGATGTCCTCGATGTCGCCCGGTCGTCCGCTCGCCTGCTTCATCCGAATCAGGTCGTCCACGCCGACGATCTGCACGGCGATCCCACCGATATCGGTCGTGAGCGCACGCGTGCGCATCCTGTCGTAGGCGCTCGCGCCGGGTACCTCGTTGAGGATGTGAAGCTCTCCGTGTTGGGTGCTCAGCGGAGGCACGATCGCCGCGACGCGGAGCTGCTCTGCGGTCGGAGTCGGCGCGCTCCGCCCGAGCTCGAGCGGATGGGCGTCGAGCGCGCCTAGCGCGGCTGCCAACCGCTCGAAGTTCTCGGGCGCGGGAGCCGGCGTGACGTCCAGGTCCTTGGTCGTCCGCCGCCGTCCATGCACCTGGGCTGCGACGCCGCCGATCACCAGATAGTCGACGCCGTGCTCGGCGAGCGCCCGAAGCAGCTCACGGACGTCCAGCGGGCGCTCCGCGGCGTCCGTCATGATGACGTGAGGCGGGTGGCCGGGTGGCCGGCCGCGCGTGCGCGCGCACCCGCGATCTCGAGCTCGCCGGCGAGGAGGTTCCACGATGCAGCCTCGCGCAGCCGCTCGCCGGCGGTCAGCTCCTCGACAGGACCGACCGTCTCGGCCAGCGGCGCGGCGTTGAGCTCGAGGCGCTCGCCGAGCACCAGCAGGAGCTTGGCAAGGCGCTCGACCGTCGGCGACTCCACCCCCCGCTCGATGCGGCTGATCGCGTCCTGGCTGGTCCCCGCCCGCAGCGCCAGTCGCCGCTGGCTGATGCCCTGTCGGTCCCGTGCCTCGCGCAGCATCGCCGCCGCATTCGTGCCACACCGCATACGGTGTCAGCGTAGCAGTCGGACGGGCGAGCCGAGACGCCCACGCGTGCCGCGGTCGCTTCGCGAAGTCCTCGCGCCTCGTGTCGCGCTCTACGTCAGCCGGCGCTGGGCGTGATCACCACACCGCGGTCGCCGTACGGGATGCGTTTCCCGCGCAGCGTCCCGACCATCGTGCCGAGCGCCTTGGTGATCTTCGTCTGAAAGCCGTACTTCGCTTTGACCCGCTCGCGGATCGCCTCGAGCTCGCTCCCCGTGACCAGCCGCGCCGTCGCGTCGACCGCCGTCGTGCCGTCCTTCGCCCGCCCGCGCGCGTCGCACGGCTGAACGGTCACCCGCTCGGTGTGTGCGAGCCGCTTGGCCTTGCCCGAGCCGGAGCTCGTCCAGAAGCCGATTGCGCCGTCGTCGAGCTGCACCGCCCACACCGGCGTCGACACAGCCGTCCCGTCGCGCTTGAACGTCGTCAGCAGGATGTACTTCTCATCGGCCAAGGCCACGCGCAGAGCCTAGCGCTGGACCCGGCATCGTGTGGCTCGGTATCGGCTAGCAGAACTATTTTTTAGCTTTGCTAGGCAGAGGCGGTGACGTGGTGCCTCCAGACGATCCTCACCCCAGCGGTGACGGTGGGATACGAGTGCTGCCGTGAACCTCGTCGATCAGCATCGCCAGCTCGTCCACGTAGCACCACGACCACACCTCGCCGGGCTCGATCGAGCGGATGAGCGGATGCGCGGTGCTGTGCGCGTGCGCGCTCGCGTGGCGGTTGGGCGAGTCATCGCAGCACCCCACCTGCCCGCACTCAAGGCAGATGCGCAGGTGCAGCCACGGGTCGCCTTTGGCCAGGCATTCGGCGCAGCCGTCGACCGACTCCGGCAGCTCGGTGACGTGGACGTGATCGAGGTGCGTGCACGCGGGCATCGGCCGTTCTCCGTTCGGGTTCGGAAGCGAGGCTAACGCGCGAGCAGCCCGAGGTCTACCCGTTGCCTGCCTTGAATAATTATTTGGCATGCCATAATCTATTTCCATGGCTTCCAAGGATCAGGTTCGGACGCCTGCCGTCGAGGACTACTCCAAGGAGATCTTCGCGCTCGAATCGCGCGGCAATGAGCCGGTGTCGACGAACGCGCTCGCCGAGCGCCTCGGCATCACCCCCGGCTCCGTCTCGGCGATGCTCAAGCGCCTCGACGAGCTCGGGCTGATCACGCACGTGCCCTATCGCGGCGTGCGCCTGACCGCCGACGGCCGGCGCATCGCGCTCGAGGTGATCCGCCACCATCGGCTGCTCGAGAGCTATCTCGCCGAGGCGCTCGGCATGCCCTGGGACCGGGTGCACGCCGAGGCGGAGGTGCTCGAGCACGTGCTCTCCGACGACCTCGAGGAGCTGATCGCCGCCAAGCTCGGGCACCCGACCGTCGATCCCCACGGCGACCCGATCCCCACCGCCGACCTCGAGCTCGAGGAGCCGGTCACCGATCGCATGGAGAGCCTGCAGCCGGGCGATGAGGGCCTGTTCGTGCGCGTCTCCGACTCCGATCCCGAGATGCTGCGCTACCTGGCGGATTGCGGCATCTCTCCAGGCGACCGCTTCGCGGTGCGCGAGCGCCAGCCGTTCGGCGGGCCGCTGTTCGTGCGCTTCGGCTCGCGCGAGCACGCCATCGGCGGCCGGCTCGCAGGCGCCATGCGCGTCGAAGTCGAGCGCCCGCCGGAGCAGCCCGCGCTCACCAGCCAGCGGGGGGCCCCGGCTTGAGCAGCAGCGAGGTCGCCGCCTCCCCCCTTCTGCGGCCGCTGCCGACCGACGAGGATCGCGCGCGCTCGCACGACCGCTCGCGCGTGCACCACGCGCGCCGCCACCGCCGGCATTGGCGCCTGCTGTGGCTGCTCGTCGGGCCGGGGATCCTCGCCATGCTCGGGGAGAACGACGGGCCGAGCATGATCGCCTATGCCTCCGACGGCGCGCAGTACGGCCTCGGCTTCTTCGTGCCGTTCATCCCGATTCTGTTCGCGATGGCATACGTCTGCCAGGAGATGTGCATGCGCGTCGGCGCCGTCACCCACCGCGGCTACGGCGAGCTCGTGCTGCAGCGCTACGGACGCGTGTGGGGCTGGTTCGGCGCCGGCGACCTCACGCTCACCAACCTCGTCACGCTCGTCGCCGAGTTCGTCGCGATCCGCGTCGGGCTCGCCTACTTCCACCTCGGCTCGATCGTCGCCGTCGTGCTCGGGCTGGCGCTGGTCATGTTCACGCTCAGCGGCGGGCGCTACTGGCGCTGGGAGCGCATCGTCCTCGGGCTGGCGCTGTTCAACGGCCTGTTCCTGGTCGCGGCGATCCTCGTCAAACCGCACCTCGGCACGCTCGCGAGCTCGTTCGCGTTCACGCCGTTCCCCGGCGGCAGCTTCAACACGCTCCTGTTGCTGCTCGCCTCCACGATCGGCGCGACCGTCACGCCGTGGATGATCTTCTTCCAGCAGAGCGCCTCCGCCGACAAGGGCATGACGCCAGCCGACGTTCATCACGGCCGCTACGACACAGCCGTCGGCGCGGTCCTCGCCGCGGTGTTCGGCATCGGCGCGCTCGTCGCCGGAGCGGCGCTGCTGACCCACGGCGGGGCCGGCATCCAGGGGTTCGCCGGCGCCGGCTTTCCGCAGGCGCTCAGACGCGTCGCCGGGAGCGCCGCCGGCACGGTGTTCGCACTCGGGCTCGTCGAGGCCGGCGCCGTTGCGATCCTCACGATCTCCGCCAGCACCGCATACGCCGCCGGCGAATGCGTCGGCGTCTCGCACAGCTTCAACAGCTCGCCGCGCGGCGCCGCCGTCTTCTATGCCGCCAATGTCGGCGTCGCGCTGGTCGCCGCGGCCGTCATCCTGATTCCCGGCGCGCCGCTGCTGTCGATCGCGCTCAACGCCAACGTGCTCGCCACCGTGCTGCTCCCAGTCAGCCTCGTGCTGATGGTGATGCTCGCCAACGACAGGGGCCTGATGGGCCCGTGGGTGAACAGGCGCTCGACGAACGTCATCGGCATCGCGGTGATCGCGTTCGTCGGGATGTGCGGAGCCGCCTACGGGATCGACTCGTTCCTGCAGGCAGTCCACGTGGTCGGGTGATGAGCGCGAAGACCCATCTTGCGGGCGCCGCGGACTCCCCCGCCCCGGCCGCGATTCCCGAGCGCGACCTGCAGGCCCAGGAGCGCCACGAGGACGAGCTGATCATGCACCTCGAGCGCGATCAGTTCGTCGCCGAAACCTCGCGGCCGGTGCCGCGTGCCCCGCTCGGCGCGCGCGCCAGCGCCGGTTTGTGGGCGCTGCGCGTGTTCGTCGTGCTCGTCAGCCTGATGGTCATCTACACGTTCGTGCAGCAGCTGCACTGAGCGGCCTTGCGCCCTGCGGCTCAATCCACCACCAGCCGCACGATCGCGAACACGCCCACCACCACGATCACCGCCCGCAGCGCGTCCGGCGGCAGCCGCCGGCCGTAACGCGCGCCGAGCTGCGCGCCGAGGATCGACGCGCACGCGATGATCGCCGCCGGGCCCCACTCGACGTGTGCGGCGAACGCGAAGTACAGCCCCGCCACGCCGTTGACGAGCCCCGCGAGCACGTTCTTCAGCGCGTTCGTGCGCTGGAGGTCCTGCGCCAGCGCCACCCCGAGGATCGCCAGCAGCAGGATGCCCTGCGCGGCGCCGAAGTAGCCGCCGTAGACGCCCGCCAGGTAGACCGCCACCGGCACCAGCAGGGCGCCGCGGCGCTCGAGGTCGATCTCGCGCTTGACGAGCCACAGCGCGATGCGCGGCTGCAGCAGCGTGAGCACCAGCGCGAGCGCGATGAACACCGGCACGATCGCCTTGAACGCGGCGGCCGGCAGCACCAGCAGCAGCACCGCGCCGGTGATGCCTCCCGCCAGCGACATCGCGCCCAGGCGCAGCACGCGCCCACGCTGGCCGGCGAGCTCGCGCCGGTAGCCGATCGCGCCCGACACCGAGCCGGGCACGAGCCCGATGGTGTTCGACACGTTCGCCGTCACCGGCGCGTAGCCGAACGCCAGCAGCACCGGGAAGGTGATCAGCGTGCCGCTGCCCACAAGCGTGTTGATCGCGCCCGCCGCCAAGCCGGCGCAGGCGACCGCCACGACTTCGCCGAGGCTCATCCCGGTCGGCCTGCAGCGAGGCTTGGCTCTACCGTTCCCGGCATGGACGTCGAGAAGGCTATCCGCACGCGCCGCACCCACAAGGCTTTCACAGCGCAGCCGGTCGATTCCGCGGTGCTCGATCAGCTGTTCGAGCTGGCGAGCTGGGCGCCCAACCACCACCTCACCAATCCCTGGCGCTTTCGCGTGCTCGGCGAGCGCTCGCGCCGGCGGCTGATGGACCTCGCCGAGTCCGAGCAGCCGGGCTCCGCCGTCAAGCTCCAGCGCGCCCCCACGCTCGTGGCCGTCTCAGCGCAGCAGAGCGGCGATCCGGCACAGGACCGCGAGGACCTGCTCGCGACCGCCGTCGCCGCCTACCTGGTGCTGCTCGGCGCGCACGCCCGCGGTCTCGCCGGCTACTGGCGCACCGTCGCGCTCCTGGACGATCCGCGCGGACGGGAGATCCTCGGCCTGGCGCCGGCGGAGACGCCTGTCGGGCTGCTGTACCTCGGCTCGCCCGTGCAGGAGCAGCGCGTGCCCGAGCGTGAGCCGCCGGGCGAGTTCGTCAGCTACCTCGAGTGATGCGCCGACTCGTGGCGTGATGTGGCCCGCGCGGTAGTGTCAGGCGATGGCGCCAGCGGGGCCATTCACACACGCAAGCGATTCGCAGTGAGCGTCCTGCGCGAAGCGGCGCGCACGTTCTGGCCGGCGCCCGGCGACCGCCACGGGCCGCTCGTGCCGATGATGCTCGCGCTGACGTTCGTCACCGGTGTCGTCGACGCTGCCAGCTACCTGCGCCTCGGGCACGTGTTCGTCGCGAACATGACCGGCAATGTCGTCTTCCTCGGCTTCGCGCTGGCGGGCGCCGGCGGCCTGTCGAGCACCGCGTCGCTGATCGCGCTCGGCTCGTTCCTCGTCGGCGCTGTCGCGGGCGGGCGCCTCGGCGCGCGCAACGCCGAGCATCGCGGCCACCTGCTGCGCGGCGCGAGCGCTCTGCAGGTCGCGCTGCTGGCGCTCGCACTGATTCTCGCGCTCGCAGCCACCGAACCGCTGCACACCGCCGCGCGCTACGCGCTGGTCGTGGCGATGGCGCTCGCGATGGGGGTGCAGAACGCCGCGGCACAGCGCCTCGCGGTCCCCGAGCTCACCACCACGGTGCTCACGCGCACGCTCACCGGCATCGCCTCCGAAGCGGGCCTCGCCGGCGGGACTGGGTCGAAGATCGGGCGCCGGGCGGTCGCGGTGGCGGCGATGCTGCTCGGCGCGATCAGCGGCGGACTGCTCGTGCTGCATGTCGCGGTCGCGGCCGCGCTTGCCGTGGCTGGCGCGATCGTGCTCGCGGTCGGGCTCGCCGCGCACCTGCTCTCGCGCTTGGAGCAGCCCTGGATCAGGGCCTGAGCGCCCCGGATCGCGGCGGGACGAAGGGCGCTCGTTCTGCCATGTCCCCTGCAGATGGCGGGGGGACCATGCGTTAGCCTTCACCTATATGAAACGCTGGTCGATCGTCGCGCTGCTGATCCTGGCCGTGGCAGCAGTCGCAGTCGTGGCGCTCGGCGGTCGCGCCCACAGCGTCGCGAGCATGCTGGGCTCGCACTCCGGCGCCGGCACGGCGTCGGCCTCGCCCCTGCCCCCCACGCAGCTCGCCGCGCTGCCCGCGCACGCGATCGCCAACGGCACCGATCCGCTCGCGGTGGCGCTGACGGCGCCCGTCTCCCCCGCCTCGCCGCCGCCGATGCTCACGCCCCACGTCGCCGGCACGTGGAGCATCGTCGGCGACTCCGATGTGTTCACCCCCGCCTCAACGCTCGAGCCGTGCTCGGATTACGCGCTGACAGTGTGGGCGCGCACGAGCTCGACCGGGCACGCGGCGCTCGGACGCAGGCAGACGATCCATCTGAAGGTGGCCTGCCCGCCACTCGCCGGCCTGCAGCAGGCGCTCGCGCGTCTGGGGTATCTCGGCGCGAAGCTGCGCCCGCTGTATGACGTGCACTACGCGCCCGGGCCCGAGACGCGCCGCGAAGCCGCCGAACACGCCTTCCGTCCGCCCCACGGGATGCTCGCCCCCGACCCCGCGGACGCGCCGCCCACGCGTATGGGCCAGCTCGACGCGACCACGAAGGGCGCCCTCGAGGTCTACCAGGCCGACCGCGGGTTGGAAGCGACCGGCGAACCCAACCGCGCGACCTGGAACTCGCTGCTCTACGACGTCACCAACAATCGCCGCGACCGCGAGCCGTACACGTGGGTGTCGGTGTCGGAGTCGCTGCCGGAGACGCTCGACGTGCACCGCGGCCACCGCGTCGTCTTCAGCACCCCCGTCAACACCGGCGTGCCCGGCGCGGAAACCGAACTGGGCATCTTCCCGATCTACGCCCGCTACGTGTCCACCACGATGAGCGGCACCGACGTCGACGGCACCAAATACGTCGTCCCCGATGTTCCCTGGGTCAACTACTTCAACGGCGGCGACGCCGTGCACGGCTACCCGCGCGCGTCATACGGCTTCCCGCAGTCCAACGGCTGCGTCGAGCTGCCGATCGAAGCGGCCCACACGGTCTTCGGGATGCTCGCCATCGGCGACATCGTCGAGGTCAACGGCTGAGGACCCTCAGGGACCTGGCCAGGTCGGCGCCAAGCGGGCCTTCAGCCCCAGCAGAGTGGGTTCGACTCCCACCAGGTCCACTTTTTTCGGACGTTGCGCAAACCCCTGGCGTGACGATGCGGTAGGTGGGCTGGATGCTGGTCTTGCTGTTGACGCGAAGCTCGGCGATGAGGATACGTAGGAGGCCTTGGTTTGCTCCGGCTCGCCTTTGGCGAGGACGTTTTCCAGCCGATCGGCGACTGCTGCCACCGATCGTGTGTCGCGAAAGACCAAAAGATGGCCTATGCTGGCCTTCTGGTCAACAACGTCACGAGGAGCAAACATGCCGACGCTGGAGTTCAAGATCACCGTACCGGAGGGCACAACTGTCAACATCGTTGGGCTCGAGGGCGCTGTCACGACGACCACGACGCCAGAGGATGCCGCCGAGCGCTACTGGCGGGACTACCTCAGCGACAACACGCGGAAGCTGCTCGCCGCAGCTGTGCGTCTCCAGGAGATCAGGGGGCCGGGCTTTACGCTCGAAGACATCGCCGACAATCTCAGCGTCACCTACGAGAGTGTTCGTAGCTACAAGCAGACCCTTGGGCGCCCAGCTCGGAGGTGGAAAGCGGACACCGGCACTCCCGAGCCGATCCAACTGCGCTGGAACGATTATCATGTGGCCGGCGGCGGGATGCGCACGGTCTACTTTTTGCCGGAGGAAATGGTCGAGACCGTCTCGACTCTCGCAGCGAGCTTCATGGTCGCGCCGATCGGTAGGTAGCGCATGAATATCCCTCTAGACGTGGCGATGACTGAGCTTGATCTGATCCCCGAAGGGTCGCTGCCTCAGAACATCATTCGGGACACCTATTTCTGCCTTCGCGAGAACTCGCTCGGCCGCAGCCGACTTGAGCGAAGGCGCATCCCGCGCTCCACCCCGGCCAGTCGGGTTATCCGCGTGACGGCGACGGCGGCGCCTGATTCCCGGAGGAGTCTGGTGGACTGCCGGGAGATGGCGCTGTGGGCGGCGGCGGCGCGGGTACGAACCCGATAAAGGCCACGGTCGCCGCCGGAGGCTGTCCGGTCATCTTGATCTCGGACTCGCGCAGCTCACGTTCGTTTATCTGCCTGTTACTGGGCACTTGGCACAACTCCTTGCTCGGACACCCATTCTACCGTCTCTATCTCGCCCCCGGCTACGAATGCGCCGAGTCCGTAGGCCGTCGGATAGTACCTGCCGTCCTTGCCTTCACGCCATACCTGCTCGAGGTACACATCGCGCGGCTGTGGCGACGCGGCAACTCGTGAGCGATTGGCGACGGTCCCAATGATCTCTCGCCCGCCCTTGGTAGTAATCCGCGTAAAGACATATGGCTGGGTGCGACGGATCTGTTTCCACGTCCGGTCCCATGTCGTTGGGCCCTCGTGCAGTAGCCGCGTGGAGAGCGACATGAGCAACCACCGCTTTAGTCGTTTTAGCGCCGCCTCCTTGGCGTCTAGCTCGTCAGGTGCATCGGGGAGCTTCTCGCGTGCCTTCCATACGCGGCTGACGGATCCATCGACGATTTGCGCGAGTAGAAATGCGGCCAGCAGAGGGATCAGCAAGAGCCCCAGAACGAGCCGATACGTGCTTGCCTCATGGTGCGTCAGCGCTGTTCCCGCCTGGGCATGCTCGTAGAGTTCGCGCCCACCGAGCCTCCATGCGATCACGGCGATGAACACGCTGACTGTGATCACACGAGCAGTCGTGACTAGGCCCTCCGGGTGCTCTGGCACCGCTCGGCCAGCGCGATAGCCGCTCATAGCCAGGAACCCTGGCACGATGACGGCGAGGAATGTGAGGATCGCTTGGGCTGTGTCGGGCATGCTGGCACCGTATCGGGGAGATGGGATGGTTCGGGCCGGCGGGAAGGTGATATACGAGCAGGCCGAAGATGGGCGTGGGGTGCGTATCTCCCCGACCTACCCGGCGTAGAATGGCCCTCGGCGCGACGCGTTCAGAGGTAGGCGAGCGCATTGAGGAGGCGCTCGCCGCGTACGCGGACGACCTTCGCAGGAGAGGCGGGTCGTTGCCGGCGCCACATCACACGGCCGGAACCGTCGCTGTCTGCCCTGGTGCCTACCGCGGAGCGCTGGTGGCCATGCAGATATTCGCTGCTGCTCTCTCGCTCGGTTGTCCGGAGTGACGCGCCAGCCCCTCTCCCCTACTTAACCGTCAGCGTCCCTTCCATCCCCGCCATCCGGTGCCCGGGAACCGAGCAGAAGAACTTGTAGGTGCCGGGTTTGAGGTTCAGCGTCAGGGTCTTCGAGCCGCCCTGGAACGTCGTGGTCGCGCCTTCGACCTTCCCGGAGGAGGATTCGATCGTGACGTTGTGGCCGAGCGGCGACATGTTGGAGAAGTCGATCGACACCTTGCCCGCGTTCGCCGTCAGCGACGTCGTGTTGTACTTGAGCTGACCTTCGCGGTTGGCTTCCAGGCTGAGCGCGCTCGAGGTCGCGGCGCTGGAGCTCGTGGAGGTGCTGGTCGTGGTCGCGGAGGTCGTCGCGGGCGACGTCGTCGCCGTGCTCGCCGTGGGGGTGCTGCTGGAGGAGCCGGTGTTGCTGGAGGAGCTCCCGCAGCCGGCCAGCGCGAGCAGGCCGGCGGCCAGGCTCGCCGCCGCGAGCGTCGGCATCGAGTGCTTGCTTGCTCGGCCCTGCGCTTTGAGGCTCACGAGTCACGTCCTCCATCGATAGGGGTCATCGGCCGTATGGACGCCGCCAGCCGCGGATCCTTCCCGTCGGCGCGCCAACTCTACTCTCTCGAACTTCCCCCTACGCCGGCTGGTTCCTCTACGCCGGCCGAGCTTCCTGTACTGCGGTGTCGGCGTCCTGGTCGACGGCAGGCGGCGGTGCCGGCGCCGCGGCGGCGGCCATGTGCGCGCCGAGCGCGCCCAGCGCGCCGGTGACCAGCGCCGCGAGCGCCCAGCCCGAGCCGGAGCGCTCGCGACCGCGCGCGGCGTCCAGCGAGAGCTTGCCCGGGCCCGCCTCGACGAGCAGCAGCGCGGCGGCGATCAGGACCACGTTGTACTCGTAGCCGCCCTTGTTCAGCCAGGGGCCGTTCTTCGCGTGCACGGTCTCGATCGCCGTGAGCATCGTCGCCGTCAGTGCCGAGGCCGCGAGCGGAGTCGCGAGGCCCGCGGCGAACAGCGCGCCGCCGCCCGCCTCCGCGGCGCCGGCGGCGATCGCGTTGGCCTTGCCGGGGCGCAACCCGAGCTGCTCGAAGCTCTCGGCGGTGGCCTTCAGACCGTGGCCGCCGAACCATCCGAACAGCTTCTGGGTTCCGTGCCCGACGAAGAACCCCCCTACCGAAAGGCGCAGCAGCAGTCGTCCAATCCTCATCTCAAGGCCCTTTCTCGGCTCATCGGTTTGCTTGCGTCCCGTTCTAGCGTGTTGGAGCCCGCCTGCCCCCCGTGCCCCGGCCGTGCCGTGCCCTACGGCGCCGCCGGTACGACCACCAGCGGCCCGTCGCTCGCCGGCAGCCCGCCCGTCTCGAACGCGCTCTGCTCGAGGCGCTGCACGTTGGCGGAGCGCTCGAGGAACTCATCGGCGGTCTCCAGGAAGCCGATGCGCGGCGTGCGGTAGTGCATCGGCACGACCCAGCGGGGCGCCAGGCGCGCGACGATCGCGTCGGCCTGCTCGGCGCCGATCGTCGGCCCGCCACCGACCGGCAGGATCAGCAGGTCGACCGCGCCGATCGCCGCCGCCTGCTCCTCGCGCAGCTCGCTCTGGCCGAAGTCACCGAAGTGGCTCACGCGCAGCCCGTCGAGCTCGAACACGAAGATCGTGTTCGGCCCGCGTGCGGTGCCCGCCTGCTCGTCGTGCTCGGAGGCGATCGCCACCACCTCGCCGAGCGGCGAGGCCAGCGTGCCGGCGGTCGAGCGCAGGATCGTCGGCTCGCCGCCGATCGCATCGACGCCGTTGTGGTCCATGTGCTCGTGGGTCACCAGCAGCACGTCCGCCTCCACGCCCTCGATCGGCGGATAGTCGAACTGCATCCCGCGGCTCGCCGCCATCGCCGACATGTCCGCGAACGGGTCGATCGCCACCGACTGCTCGGCGGTGCTCAGGAGAAACGCGGACTGGCCGTACCACTCAACTCGCATGTTGCTCCTTCGCTGTCGTGTGCTTGCTCGACATAGTGATACTTGCCGCCGCGCATCAGCGACGCGCCGGCCGCGATCAGGCAGGCGAGGATCGCGAACAGGAACGCCTCGTGCAGGCCCGTGCGAAACGGCCCGGAGATCAGGTGTGGGAAGAACGAGCGGCCGGCGAGCGTCGCGCGGTTGGCTGCCGACAGCGAGCCGAGCACGTGCGCGCCCAGGAGGTGTTCGATCGGGTTGTAGCCGAGGAAGGCCGCGAACAGCACCGACACCGGTGGCGTGTGCGCGGCGCCGCTCGCCGCAGCCGCCGAGACCCCGTGCGCCTGCAGCCCCGCGCTCAGCGTGTGCGGCAGGTTCGACGCCAGGCCGAGGATCATCAGCGTGAAGAACACGCCGATCGAGAGCACCTGCGCGGAGTTCTGGAAGGTCTGGTTCATGCCGCCGCCGGCGCCCCGGTGCTGCGGCGGCAGGCTGTTCATCACCGCCGCCCGGTTTGGCGAGGCGAACATGCCCATCGAGACGCCGACCATCGCCAGCACGACCGCGAACAGCCAGAAGGAGAAGTCGATCGGCAGCAGCGTCAGCAGGAAGAAGCTCAGCGCCGAGCCGAGCATCCCCCCGGTCGCGAACCAGCGCGCCCCGAAGCGGTCGGACAGGTAGCCCGAGGTGGGCCCGGCGGCGAGCATCCCCAGCGTCAGCGGCAGCATGTAGATGCCCGCCCGAAGCGGCGTGTCGGTGAAGTTCACGCCGTGCAGCGGCAGCCAGATGCCCTGCAGCCAGATGATCAGCATGAACATCAGCCCGCCGCGTGCGACCGCCGAGAGGAACGTCGAGAGCGTCCCGAACGTGAACGCGCGGATGCGAAACAGCGGCAGGCGGAACATCGGCTCGGCGACCCGCGTCTCGATCACCGCGAACGCGGCCAGGGACGCCACGCCGGCGCCCAGCAGCGCGAGCACCCGCGGGCTGGCCCAGCCGGTCGCGTCGCTGCCGTACGGGCGGATGCCGTAGGTGACCGACACCATGATCAGGACCAGCCCGAGCGCGAACGTGATGTTGCCCCACCAGTCCACACTCGCGCGTTTGGGCGTGCTGCGCTCCTCGAGCTTCAGATAGGCCCAGACGGTGCCGAACAGCCCCACCGGCACCGAGATCAGGAACACCAGACGCCAGTCGATCGGCGCCAGCAGGCCGCCCAGCACGAGCCCCACGAACATGCCGCTGACGCCGACGATGTTGTTGATGCCGAGCGCCATGCCCCGCTGGTTGGCGGGGAACGCGTCGGTGATGATCGCCGCCGCGTTGGCCAGCAGGAATGCCGCGCCGATGCCCTGCACGATGCGGAAGGCGATCAGATACGTCGCGCCCGCGCGCCCGTTCAGCCAGTCGACGGTCAGCACCAGCGAGGCGAGCGTGTAGATGACGAAGCCGAGGTTGTACATCTTCACCCGCCCGTACATGTCCCCCAGGCGACCGAGGCTGACGATCAGCACGCTCGTCACCACCAGGAAGCCGAGGATCATCCACAGCAGGTAGAAGCTGTTGGCCGGCACCAGCGGATCGAGGTGGATGCCGCGGAAGATGTCCGGCATCGCGATCAGCGTGATCGAGCCGTCGAGCGTCGCCAGCAGCACGCCCAGCGTGACGTTCGACAGCGCAATCCACTTGTAGCGGTCATTCGTCACTCGCACAAATATACAGGGAAACTGAGCAGTTTCCCTGCCTTTCTCGATATATAGTCTGCGGCCGTGGCTGAGGGCGTGGACACGACCCGCTTGGCGAGCGAGCTGCGCATGGTGCTCGGCCACCTGATGCGCAGGCTGCGCGCCGAGCATCGCTTCTCGCTCTCCCAGGGCGCCGTGCTCGGGCGTCTGGACCGCGAGGGGACCAGGTCGATCGGCGACCTGGCGCTGGCCGAGCGCGTGCGCCCGCAGTCGATGACCCAGACCGTCAGCGATCTCGAGGCGGACGGCCTGATCGCGCGCCGCGCCGACCCCGACGACCGCCGGCGGATCCTCGTCGAGCTGACCGAGCTGGGGCGCCAGACGCTCGAACAGGACCGCCGCCAGCGTGAGGGCTGGCTCGCGCGGGCGATCGCCGACGACCTCTCCGCGGAGGAGCAGCGGGTGCTGACGCAGGCGCTGGCGCTGCTGCGGCGCCTGGCGGAGGGCTGACGGCCGCCCTCCGCCAGGCGCGCGCAGGGTGTCTCAGTGCAGCAGCCGCAGCGTGTTTTCGCCGTCGTCGACGTAGTACACGCCGCCGCCGGGGGCGATCGCGAGCCCGAACAGCGAGCCGGCGCCCGTCTTCGCGTCGGCGAGCTGGACGGTCAGCTGCTTGCCGGCGGGCGTCGTCTCGACCATGTTCCCGTCGCCGGCGTTGGTCGTGACGATGTCGCCGTTTGGCGCCAGGACGAGGCCGAGCGGTTCCTTCAGGTGCCCACCTTCGGCGACGGTGGCGCCGCCGCCGGGCGCCGGCGTGGTGCGGGTCATCGCCTGCGGGATCGCGGTGATGCGGTTGGCGAGCGTGTCGGCGAGGTAGAGCGTGCCGTTCGAGCCGAGCGCGAGGCCCGTCGGGCCGACGACGAGCGCTTCGGGCGAGTCGACCCACGGGATCCGGTCGGCGATCACCTGCTGTGCGAGGACCTTCGGCGGCTGCCCGGGACCGGACTGCAGGCGGATGCGCAGCACCGTCGAGTTGTCGATCGTGTGCACGCCCTTCGCGGCGCCGCCGTTGAGCGCGTTGCTCACGAACAGCGTCGTCGTGGAGCCCTGCGTGACGGCGGTCGAGTCCCACGGGCCCTGGATCTGGCGACCGGCGATCGTCTCGATGGCCCTGCCGGCGCTGTCGAGCACGATCAGGCAGCCGTACTGCGCGGTGGCGGACTTGCCGTTGGTGGTCGGCAGGCTGCCGACGACGACGTAGCCGCCGGGCAACACGTTAAGCGCCGTCGTCAGGCCCACGCCGCCCGGACAGGGGCCGGGCAGCGTCTTCGCGTTCACCGTCGCGAACAGCGAGCTCCTGCCCGCCGGCGTCAGCTGCACGATCGTCGTGCCGGTGCCCTGGTTGTTTCCCTTGTCGTTGAAGTTGCTCACCAGCAGGTCGCCCGCGTGCAGCGCGCCGACGCTGCTCGGCACGACGACCAGGCCGTAGGGGTTGCCGTCGCCGTTGGCCGGCACCGTCGAGCCGAGCGTGCTGACGCTCTTCAGCGGCGCGAGGAAAGCGCTCTGCGCGGCGGCTGCGCCGGTCGTGGCGCTCGTTGCGGCGGTGGTCGAGCTCGATGCGGTGCTGGAGCTGTTCGAGCTGCCGCAGCCGGCGAGCATGAGCGCTCCTGCTGTCAGCACGGCGAGCGAGAATCTGGGCACGGGAAACTCTCCTGTCGGTAGGCATCGAAGAACGGTCGTTGCATCTGCGCGCGATGCCGATCCGGCAGCGCTCCATCAGAGACGCCGGCCTGGCGAATTGCTTCCCGCTCGCCCTACGGCTCGGTGTGGACGACCACCTCGGCGATGCCGTCGATCCGCTGGCGCAGCTCGTCCTCGAGCTCGCCGGCGAGGCGGTGGGCGTCGGTGAGCGACTCGTCGGCGTTGACGCGGAGCGTCAGGAACACGACGTGCCCGGCGTCGGTGCCTAGCAGCCGCACGCGCTGCGGATCGCTGCCGGTGCGCTCGCGCACGAGCCGCTCGATCGCGCGCGCGGTCTGGCGCTCGAGCCGATCGTCGCTGGCGCGCGCGTCGAGCGGGCGCTCGAGCGGCTCGAGGTGGGTCTGCACGTCGGCGACGCCGGGCCGCGTGCGGATCGCCTGCTCGACGCGCTCGGCGATCGCGTGCGCGGAGCGCAGGTCGAGCTCGGCGGGGAACTTCAGGTGCAGCGACACGCTCGCGCCGCCCTGCTGCTCGAAGATGGTGATGTCGTGCGCCTCCTTGACCAGCGGCTCTGAGAGCGCGATCGCGAGCACGCGGTCGCGCAGGTCGAGGCCCTGGCGGCGGGGCTCCACGTGCACGACGACGTCGCTGCCCGGCAGCACGCGCTCGAGCGCACTCTCGACGAGATCGGCGGCGCGGTGGCCCTCGACGACCGCCTGGCCGGGGGGCACGCTGACGACGACGTCGGCGAAGTAGCGCCCTGCGGACTCGCGCAACCGCAGGCGGTCGAGCTCGACGTCCTCGCCGAGCGCGGCGATCGCGCGCTCGGCGGCCGCGCGCGGCTGCATCGGCGTGCGGTCCATCAGCACGTTCGCGTTCTCGGCGATCAGCCGCCAGGCGGTCACGAAGATGATCGCCGCGACCAGCAGCGCGGCCAGCGAGTCGCCGTCTTCGACCCCGGCGTGCACCGCCAGCAGGCCCGCGAGCACGGCCAGCGAGCCGGCGATGTCGGCGGCGAAGTGCGCGGCGTTGGAGCGCAGCGTGGGGCTGTCCTCGCGCCGGGCGGCCGCGAGCGAGACGCCCATGCGGCCGGCTTCGAGCACGAGCGCGACGGCGATCGCCGCGAGCTCGTACCAGTGGATGCTCGGCGCGCTGCCGGAGCCCGCCAGGCGTTTGATCGCCTCGACGCTGACGAGCACGCCGCCGCCGAGCAGGATCGCCGCCTCGCCGAGCGCGCCCAGGTTCTCCGCCCGGCGGTGGCCGTACGGGTGCTCGAAGTCGGCGGGCCTGCCGCCCAGTTTGACGGCGAAGAACGTGAGCACCGCCGCGATCACGTCGCCGCTCGACTCGATCCCGCTCGAGATCAGCCCCAGGCTGGCGCCCGCAAGACCGACGCCCAGCTTGAGGATCACCAGCAGTCCGGCGGCGAGGACCGAGATGAGCGTACTGGCACGCCGCGTGAGCACGCGGGTCTCGCTCGGGTGCGACATGGCCGTTAGAGCCTATGGGTCGGTCCAGCGTCGCGGGCGCTGCGGCCGGCATGTGTCGGCCCGGCGGCGTTGGTGGCGCCGGCGGTGCGGACGGCGGCGGGCGAAAGGATTTCGCGCGGGGCGGAGTCTCAGGACATTGCCCGGCCCGCGAGCGCGGTGTCCGGTCCCAACGTCTGCCGTCTGGCCAAAGGAGCCCCGATGCGCCCAATCACGAAGACCCTTCTCCCCACGCTCGTGCTCTCGCTGACGCTGGCCGCGTGCGGGAGCAGCTCGAGCGGCTCGACCAGCTCGAGCGCCTACACGCCGGCGAGCACGAGCGCGTCCACCGCCAGCAGTGCAGCCGCGAGCTCCGGCGGCTCGAGCTCCAGCGCGGGCGCGGAAGCCGTGAAGACGGCGTCCAACGCGGCCATCGGCTCGACGGTGCTGGTCGACGCGCAGGGCAGGACCCTGTATCACCTCAGCGGCGAGCAGAACGGCAGGTTCCTGTGCACGAGCGCCGCGTGCGTGGCCGCGTGGCCGCCGGTGAGCGCGAGCGCGATGAGCACCGGCGTCAGCGGGCTGGGGACCGTCAAGCGCCCCGACGGCAGCGAGCAGCTCGACTACAACGGCGAGCCGCTGTACACGTTCTCCGGCGACAAGGCCGCCGGAGAAGCCAACGGCCAGGGCATCAAAGCCGACGGCGGCACGTGGAGCGCCGTCACGGTCGGCGCGAGCGCTGCGAGCACCGGCGGCGGCACCGGCTACTGACCAGCACGCGGCGTATCGTGGGCTTCGTGGCTCACGAGCACGCCGCACACGCCTCCCACGAGCACGCCGGGCATTCCCACACGGCGCACTCTCACGGCGCCGGCGGCCCTGAAGCCGACGGCCGCCGGCTGACGGCCGCGCTAGCCCTGATCGTCGCGTTCATGGCGGTCGAGGTGGCGGCGGCGGTGGTCGCGCACTCGCTGGCGCTGCTGTCGGACGCGGGGCACATGCTGACCGACGCGGCGGCGATCGGCTTCTCGCTGGTGGCGCTGCGGCTGGCGGCGCGCCCGCCGAGCGGCGCGATGACGTTCGGCCTGCGCCGCGTGGAGATCGTCTCGGCGCTGGCCAACGGCGTGACGCTGCTGCTGCTGGCTGCGCTGATCGCCTATGAGGCGGTGCTGCGCCTGTTCGCGCCGCCGCACGTGCACGGCGGGCTGGTGCTGGCGGTGGCGCTGGTGGGGATCGCCGTCAACCTCGCCGCCGCGTGGACGCTGGCGGGCGCCAACCGCGCGAGCCTGAACGTCGAGGGCAGCTTCCAGCACATAGTCACGGACCTGTACGGGTTCATCGGCACGGCGATCGCCGCCGGCGTGATCCTCGCGACGGGCTTTCAGCGGGCGGATGCGATCGCGTCGCTGCTGATCGCGGGGCTGATGACGCGCTCGGGCCTCGCGCTGGCGAGGGACTCGGGCCGCGTGTTCCTGGAGGCGGCGCCCAAGGGCCTCGACCCCCAGGAGATCGGCCGGGCGCTGGTCGCCGAGCCGGGGGTGGTGGAGGTGCACGACCTGCACGTGTGGGAGGTGACGAGCGGCTTTCCGGCGCTCTCAGCGCACGTGCTGGTGGGCGCCGACAGCGACTGCCATGCGGTGCGCAGGCGGATCGAGGCGCTCCTGCGCGAGCACTTCGCGCTGGATCACACGACGCTGCAGGTGGACCACGTCGGCGCCACCGAGCTGCTCGAGATCAGCCCGCCTGCCCGCTCGGGCGCACGAGCACCTCGTTGACGCTGACGTTGGGCGGCTGGCCGATCGCGTACAGCACCGCGCCGGCGATGTCCTCGGCGGACAGCGGCGTGACGCCGGCGAAGCGCTTGGCCATCTGCTCGAGCACCTCCGGGCGGTTGTGGCCGGGGAGCTCGGTGGCGACCGCGCCGGGCTCGATCAGCGTCACGCGCACGCCCAGCGGCACGCCCTCCTGGCGCAGCGACTCGGAAAAGGCGCCGACACCGAACTTGGTGAGGTTGTAGACGCCGGAGCCGAGCCGCGCGACGCGTCCGGCGACGGAGCTGACGTTGACGATGTGCCCGGAGCCCTGCGCGCGCATCAGCGGCAGCGCGGCGTGCGTGCAGTAGAGCACGCCGAACACGTTCGCGTGGATCATCCGCCGCCACTCCTCCGTGGGGGCATTCTCGATCGGCCCGAGCAGCATCACGCCGGCGTTGTTGACGAGCACGTCCAGGCGGCCGAGCTCGGAGTGCGCGCGCTCCACGAACGCGCGCGCCTGCTGCTCCTCGCCCACGTCCGTCTGCACGGCGATCGCGCGCCCGCCCTCGTCGACGATGCGCTGCGCGAGCGCGTCGATGCGCTCGGTGCGGCGCGCGGCCAGCGCTACGGCGGCGCCTGCGCGCGCGCAGGCGAGCGCTGTGGCCTCGCCGATGCCCGAGGAGGCGCCGGTGACGGCGACGACCTGCGAGGATAGATCCCCCTCCCCCTCCGGGGACTGTGCCGGGGACGATGCGACGTTCATGCGCCGAGCTTAGCCGGATGCGCTCACCGATTGCGGGTTGGCGGCCGATAACCCGGATCGAACAGACGATCGCTCCTTTTGGCCCGGCCGCGGGTTTTAGCGGGCGCTATGGCGCTGTTTAGCAGCCGCTATGGCACGTGCACGAACATATGGTCGGCCCGGGAAGGTAACCGCGCGTATGGCGTCGAACGAGCAATAGGGATGGCTTCATCAAGAATGGTTGACAACGCAACTATCGAGGCGTATAATTCCGACTCCAAGCATCGGATTAGAAGGACGCACATGTCAGACACGTCTACAAACCCCACCCTCACACTAGAGCAGGAGCCCGAGGAGCTCGCCGCGAGCGCCGCATCCTCCGCCGAGGCGGAGCCGGCGAGCGCCGCCGCGCGCCTGGACAGCCCGATCGAGCGCATCGACGTCAGCGTCCCGGACACGTTCATCCCGGAGGCCGTCGACCAGCTGCTGGCGCACTCGCGGCGCTACCCGCTGCTCACTCCCGCGGAAGAGATCGAGCTGGCCAAGCGGATCGAGCGCGGCGACCTGCACGCGAAGGAACTGCTCGTCAACTCCAACCTGCGCCTGGTCGCCTCCAACGCCCGGCGCTACCAGAACCAGGGCCTGCCACTCGGCGACCTCGTCCAGGAGGGCATGCTCGGGCTGATCCGCGCGAGCGAGAAGTTCGACTGGCGCAAGGGCTTTCGCTTCTCGACGTACGCCACGCTTTGGATTCGCCAGGCGATCCAGCGCGGCCTCGAGAACTCCGGACGCACGATCCGCCTGCCCGTGCACGTCGCGCAGCGCTCCCGCAAGGTCGGGCGCGTCGAGCGCGAGCTGTCGGTGCGGCTCGGCCGCGAGCCCACGCTCGAGGAGCTCTCCGAGGAGACCGGACTGCCGATCGACCAGGTCGAAGAGGTGCGCCACCAGCGCGCGGCGCTCGTCAGCCTCGACCAGCAGATCGGCGAGGACGGCGACACCGCGCTCGGCGACCTGCTGCCCTCCGACGCGGAGGTGCCGGAGGAGACCGCCTGGGAGAACGAGCGCGAGCGGATCGTGCACCGCGCGATCGAGCAGCTGCCCGAAACCGAGCGCAAGGTCCTGACCCTGCGCTTCGGCACCGGCCGCGAGGACCCCCAGACGCTCACCGCCATCGGCAAGCGCCTCGGCTTCTCCGCCGAGCGCGCGTCGCAGCTCGAGCAGCGGGCGCTGAAGAAGCTCGCAGAGAGCCCCGAGCTGGCTGCCCTGCGCGAGGCCGCCTGACGCCCGATAGCCGGCGCGTTTCGGCGTCCTCAGTCGCTCGTGTGCAAAGCACACTTCGCTCCCTGCGTCCTTGAACCGCTTGGCTCTCGGACGTCAGGGAGCGTGTTGCAATAGATGAGTCATCTCTTGGGGTTCAGGTCGGTGCATGCACCGACCTGCCGGCCGCGCATGCGCGGCCGGTGAAGGGCCGCATGCGGCCCTTCGGCGGGTCGGCGCATGCGCCGACCCGAGGGCGCCGCATGCGACGCCTGCTCCCCGTATGAGAGCGTCGGAGGGGCCAAGGGGCGGGCAGGTAATCTCCGTCCTGGCGTGAGCATCGGCGCGAAGACAGCGGGTGGGGCTGCTGCGCGCACCGCGGGCCGGGCGCGCTTTCCGACCGCAGCGGTGCTCGCGATCGTGCTCGCTCGCAGCGCCCTGCTGCTCGCCTTCGACGGGCGTTATGGATGGCAGCGCGACGAGCTCTACTACGCCCTCGCCGGCCACCACCTCCAGGGCGGCTACGTCGAGTTCCCGCCGGTGACGGCGCTGCTCGCATGGCTCTCGCACGCGCTCTGGGGGGACTGGCTGACGGGGCTTCGCGCGTTCCCGGCGGCCGCCGGCGCGGGGACGGTCGTGGTGGCTGCGCTCGTGGCGCGCGAGCTCGGAGGCTCCTCGCGGGCGCAGTGGATGGCGGCGGCGCTCGGGGGGCTTTCGCCGCTGCTGCTCGCCACCAACGGGCTCTTCCAGCCCGTCTCCTTCGACCAGCTCGCCACGCTGCTCGTGCTGTGGCTGGCGCTGCGGGTGTGCGTGGGCGCCGGCGGCTGGGCGGGACTCGGCGTGGCGGTGGGGGTGGGCCTGGAGACGAAGTACACGCTCGCCGTCACGCTCGTGGCCCTCGCCGCCGGCCTGTTCGCGTGGCGGCGCGAGCTGCTGCGCTCCCGGGCAGCCGCGCGCGCGGTCGGCATCGCCCTGATCATCGTCTTGCCCAACCTGCTGTGGGAGGCGCAGCATCACTGGGTGAGCGCGCAGTTCTTCGCCTCGCCACCGACGAGCGCCACCGACGAGTCCCGCCTCGGGTATGTCGTGGACGTGCTGCTGCTCGGCAACCCGCTGGCCGTGCCCGTCGCCATTGCGGGCACGCTCGCGCTGTGGCGCATGCGGCCTGTGCGCCCGCTGGCCGCAGCGATCGCCGGGACGATCCTCCTGTACCTCGTGCTGGGCGGCAAGTCCTACTACGCGGGGCCCGTGGTCATGTTCGCGCTGGCTGCCGGCGCACCGTCACTGGATCGCTGGGCCCGCTCGCACCGTGTGCTCCCGTGGGCGCTCGGCTTCGCCTACGCGGCGCTGTTGCTCGTCGCACTGCCCACCCTCGTTCCCGTCCTTCCCCGAGGCACCGCCATCCGCGACGGGACGATCGCCGGCCGCAGCGACTACAAGGACGAGCTCGGCTGGCCCGCGCTCGCAGCGTCGGCGGCGCGCGCGGTGGACGGCGCGCAGGTCGTGATCGCGCAGAACTACGGCGAGGCGGGCGCGCTCGCGCTCTACGGCAAAGGGCTGCCGCCGTTGGCGAGCCCCGACGTGACGCTCCGCTTCTGGCGCCCGCGCGTGAGCGGGCGCCAGGCGCTGCTGGTCGGCTACGAACCCGCCGAAGCCCCGTTCTGCGAGGACTACCGCGTCGTGGCGCGGATCGCGATGCCCGTCGAGAACCAGGAGCGCGGACGGCCGATCGCGCGCTGCGTGCTGCGGGCCAGCCTGGCCTCGGTGTGGCCGACCGTCGTCGCGGGGGCGCCGCTGTGAGGTCGTGTGAGCACTAAGCTGCGCGCCAGCACCCCGCTGAGCCACACAGGAGGCGATCGCATGAAGAAATCGCTGTGGGACCGTACGGTGGAGCTGACGATCAAGGTCGGCGAAGCGATCCTCGCGCCGATCGAGCGCTTCATCGGCAAACGCTCGCTCGTCGGCGACGCCACGTTCTTCGGACTCGAGCGCTTCCCGTGGGTGGCGCACATCGAGGAGAGCTGGGAGGTCATCCGCGAGGAGGCCGAGCGGCTGCTGGAGGTGCAGGGCGAGCTCGCCAACTTCCAGGACATCTCCAAGGACCAGATCGAGATCACCGACGACGATCGCTGGAAGACGTTCTTCATCTACGGCTACGGCTTCGAGGCCAAGCTCGGCGTCGAGATGTGCCCGCGCACCGCCGCGCTCATGCGCCAGATCCCCGGCATGACCACCGCCATGATCTCGATCCTCTCGCCGCGCAAGCACATCCTCGACCACCGCGGCCCATACAAGGGCGTGCTGCGCTACCACCTCGGGCTGATCGTCCCCGAGGACGCCGAGTCCTGCCGCATCCGCGTCGGCGAGGACGTCCGCCACTGGCAGGAGGGCAAGTCGATGGTCTTCGACGACACCTTCAACCACGAGGTCTGGAACGACACCGACCAGACGCGCGTCGTGCTGTTCGTCGACGTCCTGCGCCCGCTGCCCCAGCCAGAGTCCACGATCAACCGGCTGATCGTCAAGGCCATCGGCCACTCCCCGTTCGTGCTCGACGCCAAGCGCAACCAGGAGGCTTGGGAACGGCGGTTCCTGGAGGGCAGGGCCGCGCGGGCGGGCGCCGAGGCCGCCGCGAGCGGCGCCGCCTGACGGCTCGCGCAGGGCAGGCTCAGACGCTCGACACGTTCAGGCCGGTCCCCTGCAGCCAGGTGTTCGCCTGGGCGTTGAGGATCGTGAACTCGCCCGTCAGGATCAGCAGCCCGAGCGCGATCATGACGACGCCGCCGGCGCCGATGATCACCGGGAAGTGGCGCTTGACGATCGCCAGCGCGTTTGTCATCCGCTCGAATGCGAGCGCGATCAGCAGGAACGGGATCGCGAGGCCCGCCGAGTAGCACGCGAGCAGCAGTGCGCCGTGCGCGGCGGAGCTCGAGATCGCCGCCTGCGTGAGGATCGCGCCGAGGGTGATGCTCGTGCACGGCGTCCACGCGATCGCGAACGCGGCGCCCGCCACCAGCGGCCCGCCGCGACCGGCCAGGCGCAGCAGCGACTCCGAGTGCCACTCGCGGTTGAAGAAGCGCACGAACGGCGTCGACAGGAACACGATCCCCATCAGCACGATCACCGCGCCGCCGACCTGCTCGAGCAGGTGTTTGTGGGTGTTCAGCGTCGAGCCGATCACCGTCGCGCTCAGTCCCAGCAGGATGAAGATCGCGGAGAAGCTCGCGATGAACAGCAGGCTCGGCACGAGCACGCGGCGCGTCCCCACGCCCCCCTTCAGGTCCGCCGGCGTGACCCCGATGACCGTCGACAGGTACCCCGGCACGAGCGGCAGCACGCACGGCGACAGGAACGACACCAGCCCCGCGGCCATCGCCAGCGGGATGCCGACCCCGGTGGCGGTGTCCGAGGAGGCGGCGAGGATCGTCTGCACGTGGATCATGGCTGTGGCTGGGGCTCCTGCACGGGATCGCGCTCCTGCACAGGATGGCGCATCGACGCGCGCAGCTCCGCGACTTCGCGCTCCAGCCGCGCCACGCGCTCGAGCAGGTCCTGCGGGGACGCCTGCGCTGACGCCGCGGGCGCCCCGGACGCGTGGGGCGCGCCGGCGTGCGTGAACGGCTCAGCGTCGGCGGGCGCCTCGCGGGCATACGGCGCGGCAGCGGACGCGGCAGGCTCGCGCGCGGGCCCCTGCTCCTCCTCGCCCTGCAGCAGCTGCGCGTAGCGCTCCTCCTTGTGCCCGGGGCGGCGCTCCAGGCGCGCGACCAGCTCGCGGTCGATCAGGTGGTCGAGCGTGTCGTGCACGGCCGACAGGTCGCCGAACGCGTGCATCCGCTCGCTGCGCTGCTTGAGCTCGCCGGGGGTCTGCGGGCCGCGCAGCATCAGCACGCACATCACCGCCTGCTCGCTGGAGCTCATCGGCAGCGCCTCGGCGAGCAGGTGGCGGTACTTCGCCGCGCGGCTGCCAGCGCCGCTGGCCAGGCGCGTGTAGCCGCGGCGTTCCAGCCGGTGCAGCGCGTCGCGGATCACCGCCTCGTCGTAGTCGACCACCGGGTCGCGGTTGGTCGACTGGTTGCACGCCAGCCGCAGCGCGTTCAGCGACAGCGGGTACGCGTCCGGCGTCGTGCGCTGCTTCTCCAGCAGGCAGCCGAGCACCCGGATCTCCGTCGCGGACAGCTCCATCGCCGTAAGCCTACGTTCTAGAGTCAGCTGCGTGAGCGCTCAGCCCTTTGCCCAGGGACACGGCGGCGACGGCCACGGCTCGCGGCGCAGGGGCGCGCCGGCGTCGGGCCCGCGCCCCGAGGACGCCCCCGACAAACACGTCTCCCTGCGCCGCATCGGCCGGCTGTTCATCCCCTATCGGCTCCGCCTCGGGCTGCTGCTGAGCCTGATCGTGCTCGGCTCGATCCTCAGCGTCGCCTCGCCGTTCCTGCTGCGCGAAGCGATCAACAAGGGCATCATCGGGCGCGACCTGACATTGCTGTCGTGGCTCGTCGGCGGCATGATCGCGCTGGCGGTCATCAACAGCGTGATCAGCGTCGCGCAGACGTGGATATCGAACCAGGTGGGCCAGCACGTGATGCACGACCTGCGCGCGGCCGTGTTCGCGCACCTGCAGCGCATGTCGCTGGCGTTCTTCACGCGCACCCGCTCGGGCGAGGTGCAGGCGCGCATCGCCTATGACATCGGCGGCATCGACGACGTCGTCACCAGCACCGCCACCTCGACGGTTTCGACCGTCGCCACGGTCCTGGCGACGGTCACGGCGATGTTCGCGCTGAGCTGGAAGCTGACCGTGTTCTCGCTGATCCTGCTGCCGTTCTTCGTGTGGCTGACGCGTCGCGTCGGCAATGAGCGCCGGCGCATCCAGTCGGTGCGCCAGAGCCGCCTCGCGGACATGTCGACGCTGGTCGAGGAGTCGCTGTCGGTGTCGGGCATCCTGCTCGGCAAGACGATGGGCCGCTCGCAGGAGCTCGTCGAGCGATTCTCCTCGGAGTCGCGCGAGCTGGCCGACCTGGAGGTGCGCGCGCGCATGGCCGGGCGCTGGCGGATGGCCTCGGTGCAGATGAGCTTCGCGATCATGCCCGCCGCCGTGTACTGGTTCGCGGGCTACAACATCGCCCACGGCCACAACGCGATCTCGATCGGCACGGTCGTCGCGTTCACGACGCTGCAGACGCGCCTGCTGTTCCCGATGCAGCAGCTGCTGTCGGTGGGTCTGGAAGTGCAGACCTCGCTGGCGCTGTTCGGGCGCATCTTCGAGTACCTGGACCTGCCCGTGGACATCGTCGAGCGCCCGGGTGCGCGCGCGCTGCGCGACGTGCGCGGCGACGTGGAGCTGCAGGACGTGTGGTTTCGCTACACGCCAGACGCGCCGTGGACGCTGCGCGAGATCAACGCCGAGATCCCCGCCGGGACGCGCACCGCGCTGGTCGGCGAGACCGGCTCGGGCAAGACCACGCTCGCGTATCTGGTCGCGCGGCTGTACGAGGCCGAGCGCGGCCGCGTGTGCATCGACGGCGTCGACATCCGCGACATGACGCTCGACTCGCTCGCCGCCACCGTCGGCCTGGTCTCGCAGGAGACCTACCTGTTCCACGCCTCGATCCGCGAGAACCTGCGCTTCGCATGTCCTGAAGCATCCGACGCGGAAATCGAAGAGGCTGCAAAGGCGGCGCAGATCCACGAGCTGATCTCCTCGCTGCCGGAGGGCTACGACACGCCGGTGGGCGAGCGCGGCTACCGCTTCTCGGGCGGTGAGAAGCAGCGCATCGCGATCGCGCGCACCGTCCTTCGCAACCCGCCGGTGCTGATTCTCGACGAGGCGACCTCCTCGCTCGACAACGAGACTGAGCGCGCCGTGCAGCAGGCGCTCGACGAGCTCTCGCGTGGGCGCACGACGCTCGCGATCGCCCACCGGCTCTCGACGATCCGCGACGCCGATCAGATCCTCGTGCTCGACTCGGGGCAGATCGTCGAGCGCGGCACGCACGAGGAGCTCGTGGCGCTCGCGGGCCGCTACTACGCGCTGCTCAGCGGCGCAGAGGTCGCGGCGGGGTCATCCGGCGGGGCCGCCCTCACCGCCTCTGTGCCGTCCTCGCGCCAGTGAAGCTCGAATCCTTGAAATGGCAGCACCTCGCCAAGAAAGTCGAAGCTCAGCTCAGGCCCGTCCGCGGCGCCGTTGTTCCAGCGTTTCTTTTCGGCGATTTCCGCGCGCCGGTGGTGATTGACCTTGACCTCGCATGGCGCCGACGCCGCACGGGCATCCACGATCACCACCGAGAAGTCGCGCGAGATGTGCTCGACCGTCCAGATGAGGCGGTCGTGGAGCCTGAAGTACCCGAAGGTGTGGATCTCGAACTTGAGCGCCTGGCCGGGCCAGAACCAGTACTTCTTGGCGAATTGCGCCTTGCCTTCCACCGGTGCGACGAACTGCGCGAGCTGTGAGCCGTTCAGGATGCCGTTGCCAGGCTCGACGATGCTGCTGAAGCCGCCCCCGCGGCCGACGTCCGTGTAGAGGCGCACCGACAGCCTCCGCATATAGGTCGAGCCCGATTCAAGCTCGAACTCGTGCTTGGCGCTAACACGCACCTCATCGCCCTCCCTCATCAGCCGGATGTTGAGCCTCTGGTTGACCCGGGCGAGGGGGCTCGATCCACGCAGGGCTTCGACCGCGTCGCGGACGTTGATGCCCAGCACCCGCCTCGAGACGACCCACGCGACCACCGCGCTCGCGAGCAGCGATCCACCCACGGCGAGGCCGATGATCCCTGCGACGGCAACCGCGTGCTCGCCGAAGCCATGCGGATGACTGACCGTTTCCAGGCTGGCACCGACACCGGCCAGCACGAAGATGACGCCGATCGCCGCGATGCTCCAAGCTCGCAGCTGGCTGCGAACCCACCTCCAGAACCGCCCTGCGCCTCGCACTGGCGTTGTCGCCTACTCCTCGAAGTCACCCACGCGGTGGGTCGCGCCCTCGAGCAGCAACGGCTTCTCGAAGTGCCCCACGCGGTGGTCCGCGGCCTTGAGCAGCAACCTCGGGGGGAACTCGACGTATTTGGAGAGATCGCCGTAGTTGGTCGTGACCCAATCCAGCTCGAGGACCTCTTCGGTGATCAGCTGTGGCTTGGCCCACAGCGTGTCCTTGAAGGGGAAGAGCGTTCCCCGCGACACGTCGAACATGTTCAGATCGGCGGGATCGGCGAGTCGCGCCTGCTCCGCCTCCATCTCGTTCTTGACAGCGCGAAGCGACAGGCGCCGATTCCCGCGCACGTGAGCCACGAGATAGTCGCCATCGTAGGCGATGAGCAGGCTCTTGAGCTCGTGTTCGAGCGGGACCCCCTTGGCCCGCGCCGCGCTCCTACAAGAGAAGACCCGGCGGTCGAGGTCTTTCGGTTCGAGCTTTTTCCATCGCTCGACGCCCTCGTCGACCGGCGGGGCAGGGGCAGGCACCAGGGCGAGATTCGTGTTTGCGGGCATCTGGCAAGCCTACTAGACGGCTGAACGGAACCATAAGGGGGTCAAGCCGCGCGTTGCGCCGAACTGGCAGAATGTGCGGCGAGCCCCAATGCACGAACAGCACGATCCACCGGAATTGGCGGCGCACATAGGCAACCGGCCCGCGTGCGCGGTCCCGCGCTTGGAGGTTGCCAATGCCTAGCAAGAAGCTCCTGATGCTCACGACCGGTGGCACGATCGCCGGCAAGGTCGCGCGCTCCAACGCTGACCTCGGCGACGAAAGCGTGCTGATCGAGGCGCTCGCGCCGGCGATAGCGCGGCTGAAGATAGACTGGAAGGTCGAGGCCGAACTCGAGCCGCATCCGATCGCCAGAGTCGACGGGTCGGACATCGTGCCCGAGCACTGGAAGCAGCTGATCACGTCGATCAAAGAGAACTACGAAACCTTCGACGGCTTTCTCGTCACGCATGGCACGAACACGATGGGCTATACGTGCGCCGCGCTGTCGTTTGCGCTCGACAACCTCAACAAGCCGGTCGTCGTGACGGGCTCGCAGGTGCCCTACGGCCTGCCCGGCTCCGACGCGCTGATCAACCTCGAGAACGCGCTACGCGTGGCGCTCCACCCACAGGTCCAGATGCGCGGCGTCGTGTGCGTGTTTGGGAGCCACATCATCGCCGGCACACGCGTGAAGAAGAGCACGGAGTTCGACCTCGACGCCTTCGCGCCGGTCTCCGGGTCAAGCCTCGGGCGCATCGGACGAACGATCGACTTCTACCAAGCGAACCTCAAGCGCCATGAAGAGTATCTCGCACGCAATGGCCTCGCGGTCGGAGAGTCGGACCTGATCGTCAAGTTGGGCTTCGACACAGGGATTCTCTCGTTCACGGAGTTTCCAGGAATGTCCAACGAAGTTTTCCAGACAAGCTTGGAAGGGTTGATCGAGCGCCCTGAACCCATGATCCGCGCGGTGATGTTCCGCGCGTTCGGAGCGGGTGACGTGAGCACGCACTTGCGACCGTGCTTCGAATACCTCAAGCAAAAGGAGATCCCCGTCGTCGTAAGCACTCAGGCGCCGAGCGGGACCGCGAACTTCAGGGTCAACGGCCCGGGCAAGGAGCTGGGCGAGAAAGGGCTCGCGATCCCGGCGCACGACATGAGCATCGAGGCGGGTACGACGAAGCTGGCATGGCTGCTCGCGCAGAAACGAGCTTACGGGGAAATGGGCCACGCCATGGAAGAAGACCTGCACGGCGAGATCTCGCCGTTTCGCCGGGACGGACTAGGCTAGACCAAGGCTGGGACAACAACGATGCCGGCTATCAAGCCTGCGCGTCGATGTTCAGGCGCACGTAGTCGACGATCACCGGCTCGCCGAGCGCCGCAAGCACGTCGTCCATGAACGGCTCGCGCAGCTGCTCGGGCAGCTGCTGCACGTGCGGGCCGAGCACGATCTGCGAGAGGAACGCGCGCGGGTCCTCCGGCGCGCGCGGCGCCGGCTCGAGCCAGCACTCGGCGCTGGCGAAGCCGCTCGCGAGCAGGCGCTCGTGGGCGATCTCGGGCCCCGCGTAGTTCCACGGCGGGCTCCAGTCGGCGAAGTGCTCGGCGTACGGCGCGTGCGCGAGCACCGTGTTGGCCTGCCCGCGCAGGATGTCGATGTTGCCCTCTCCCCCGCACTGCGCCACCAGCCGCCCGCCGGGCGCGAGCGCCGCGTGCAGGCGCGCGAACAGCCGCTCGTGATCCTTGATCCAGTGGAAGGTGGCGGTCGACAGGATCGCGTCGACGGGCTGCTCGAGCTCGAGCGCCAGCAGGTCGCCGACGCGCAGGTCGACGTCCGGCCCGAGCCGCTCGCGGGCCGCCGCGATCATCGACGGCGACTCGTCGATCGCGATCACGCGCCCGTGCGGCAGGCGCTCGATCAGCGCCTGCGTGATCCGCCCCGAGCCGCAGCCGGCGTCCAGCACCGTCTCGTCGCCGCGCAGCTCCAAGCGCTCGAGCACCGCCAGGCCGAGCTTCTCCATCGTCTGGGAGATGCGGTCGTAGCTGGCGCCGTCCCACTCGCGTACTGGCATACGAGCGTACGTTATCACATACCGCCGTTTGCGATTCAGGCGGTCGCTTGCGGCTGGCGTGCGCGAGCAGCCGCGACGCGGTGGACGCGGTAAAGGCATCATCTTGGGACCCCATTTGCGCTGTGGATGAGCGTCCGTGCGCGATGGATGGGCGTCCTCGCCCGCAATCGAAAATCCCATACTTTCGTACGAGTCTCGTTACCAGGGTGTGACCACTGGAGCCAATGCGGCATCGCAATGGCCTGGGATCTGCAGGCGAGGCGGTCTCCTACCGCTCGATCTCGGCGCGCGCGGCCAGCTCGGCGAGCACGCGCGAGAGCTGCCCGCCCTGCCACGCGATCGGCGAGCGGATCGGATGCCCGCCCACCCGTGCCTCCTCGACGATCAGCTCTGCGCCGGGGATCGCGCGCGCATAGCTCTCCCCCACCGCCAGCGGGTGCTCGGGATCGGCCTCGTCGCGGCTGGCGACGACGGCCGTCGGCGCGGCGATGGCCGCGAGCTCGGCCATGTCCTCGAACGGGCGCGAGCGCGGCACCGCTTCCAGGGCGTCGGCGACCGCATCCGGGTGCTCGTGGCCCGAGAGGCGCTGGCGCAGCACGGTGGCGACGGTCGCGCGGAAGGACTCCGGCACCGCGTTCAGGTCGTACGCGCCCACGAAGCCCTCCACCCCGCCCTCGCGCAGCCCCCGCGCGAGCGCGTCCCAGTGCGCGAAGTCCGCATCGTCGCGGGGCGCCGCCGGGTCGAAGGCGGGGGTGATGAGCGCGAGCGCGGCGACGCGCTCGGGGTGCTCGAGCGCGAAGCGCACGATCGTGTGCGCGCCCATCGACGCGCCGGCGAGCAGCGCGCGCTCGACGCCCGCCGTGTCGAGCACCGCGCGGAGATCGGCGGCGAGCAGCTCGTACCCGTACGCGCGCGGGTCGGGCGCCGGCTGCGAGCGGCCGTGCCCGCGCGCGTCGTAGGCGATCACGCGGTGCCCGGAGCGCTGCAGCGTGCGCGAGCCCATCACCACGTAGCGGCGGGTGGCGGTGAGGCCGTGCAGCAGCACGATCGCGGGGCCGGCGCCGGACTCCTCGCCGGAGAGCGCGACGCCGTCGGCGGTGAGGACGCTCAGCGCGCGCGCGTCCGCCTGTACCTGCGATGTCGGCGCCGGCGGGCGCTCAGGCATGCGCGGCGGCGTGCGCCCGCAGCAGCTCGGCGGAGAGCTCGGGCCGCTCCCAGAAGAACAGGTGGCCGACGTCGTCGAGGATCTCCAGCTGCGCGCCGGGGATCAGCGAGGCGATCAGGCGGCCGTTGGCGACCGGCAGCAGCTCGTCGACGTCGCCGTGCACGACGAGCGTCGGCATGTTCAGCTGCGCCAGGCGCGCGTTGGTGTCGTGCGCGGCGCACGCCTGCATCTGCGCCATGATCACGGGCACCGCCACCGCGCGGCGCGTGGCGATCTCGACGAAGCGCGTATACGCGTCCTCGTCGCCGGCCATCGCCGGCGAGACGTTGATCTCCCACGAGGCGCGCAGCGCGCGCGGGCGGTCTCCGGACATCATCGCCTCGACGAGTCCCTGCAGCGCCTCCGGCGCCGCGAGCGCGCTGCCGGGCCCGCCGCAGTAGGTGCAGCCGAGCGCGAGCGTGCGGATGCACGCGGGCGCGGCGAGCGCGAGCTCCTGGGCGATCATGCCGCCCATCGAGATGCCGAGCACGTGCGCGGAGTCGAGCTCGAGCGCCGCGAGCAGGCCCTCGGCATCGCGTGCCATCTCGCTGATCGTGAGCGGCCCATCGAGGCGGCTGCTGGCGCCGACGCCGCGGTGGTCGTAGGCGATCACGTCGAAATCCCGGCGCAGGAGCTCCAGGAACGGCTCGCCCCACATGAGCGCGGTGCCGCTCATGCCCATGATCAGCAGCAGCGGCGGCCCGTCGCCGCTGCGTTCGTAGTCGAGCTCGATCTCGCCCACTCCCACGACGGTCATCGCCGGCTCCGCGCCATTGGGCGATCCTATACGGGCAGCGCAAGCTGGTCCGCCGGCTCTCCCCCACCCGCGCTCCCGCCGGCGCGCGGCTCGCCGCTCCCGGGCTCCCCGGGCTCGGCGTCGCCGCCATGCGCCCGCGCCGTGGCGGAGCCCAGGCCGGCGACGCGCACGCCGAGCAGCCGCACGGGCCGCGGCGGCGCGTACTCGCGCAGCAACCGCAGCGCGACCTCGCTCACCAGCCGGGCGTCGCAGGTGGGCTCGGCGACGGTGTGCGCGCGGGTGACAGTGGTCCAGTCGTCGAGGCGCACCTTGATGGCGATCGTGCGCCCACGGCGGTCGTGCCTGGCGAGCCCCGCGCACAGCTCCTCGGCCATCAGCGAGAGCTGCTCGCGCATCTGCGCGGGGTCGCTGAGGTCGGTGTCGAACGTGCGCTCGCGCGACTCGGAGACGACCTTGCGCGCGGCGCCGATGACGCCGTCGTGCTCGAAGCGCGCGCGCCTGCCGAGCTCGCGCCCGAGGTTAGGCCCGAAGCGCTCCACGAGCAGCCGCTCGGGCGCGGCGCCGACGGCGGCGAGCGTGGTGAGGCCCAGCTCGGCCAGCCGCGCGGCGGTCTTCGGCCCGATGCCGGGCACGAGGCCGGGCGGCGAGGACGCGAAGCGCGCGCACGCCTGCTCGCGGCTGAGCACAACGAAGCCGGCAGGCTTCTCGGCGTCGGAGGCGACCTTGGCGACGAGCTTGTTGGGGCCGATGCCGACCGAGCACGTCAGTTCGGTGGCGGCCCTGATCTCGGCGATCAGCCTGCGCATGGCCGCGCGCGGCGAGAACAGCCCGGCGACGTCCAGGTAGGCCTCGTCGAGCCCGACGACCTCGACGCGCTCGACGTGCGCGCGCACGATGTCCATGACCTGCTTGGAGGCCGCGCGGTAGGTCGTGAAGTCCGGAGGCAGGAACACCGCGTCGGGGCACAGCCGCCGCGCGCGCGAGGCGGGCATCGCCGAGCCGACGCCGAAGCGCCGCGCCTCGTAGCTCGCGGTTGTTACGACCGCGCGGGGCCCTGTGCCGGAGACGACCACCGGCTTGCCGCGCAGCTCGGGGTGGCGGCGCAGCTCGATCGAGACGTAGAACGCGTCGGCGTCCAGGTGCGCGACGCGGAGCTCTGAGTCGGCGGCGGGCATGTCAATCGAAACTAGCGCTTGATCCGGCGGGCGCGATGACGAAGCGGCGCTTGGTTGTCATCATCCCGAGCTCTATGGGGACCATCATCCAAATCCGCGATGTCCCTGATGATGTGCATCGCATGCTGAAGGCACGTGCGGCGATGTCCGGCGTCTCCCTGTCCGAGTATCTGCGTGGCGTGCTCACGCGAGCGGTGGCCCGACCGACACCGGCGGAATTGGCGGCGCGGATCGAGGCTCGACGGGCGGTCCGCCTCGCGGAGCCGACCGAGATCACCGTACGCGACATTCGCGACCGCGGCGAGTGACCACCGTCCAGGTGGTCGCGTTGCGAGTAGCTTGATCAGCGCGCGGGTATCATTGACCGCCCGCCGCTCCTCCATCGCTGGCAGTCGCCGCTTCTGTGAGCTGCGTATGCAGCGCCTCGCGCCCGCGATGAAGGCGCGACTTCATGGCCGCGCGGCTGAGCCCGAGCGCGTCGGCGGTGGCGCCGCCCGACAGGCCCTGAATGTCGCGCAGGACGACCACTGCGCGCTGGTCCGGTGGCAGGGCGGCGATGGACGCGACGATGCGCTCCATCTCCATGCGCATGAGCGCCGCGTCTTCGGCCGATTGCTCCACCGCCGCGTCAGCGGCGTGCACGCGTAGGGACAGCCGCATCCGGCGCATGCACTCGCGACGCACGATCTGGAACAGCCACGACGCGAGCGCGGTGGCGGCGCGCAGCGTGCCGATCTTGCGGTAGAGCACGACCAGCGCCTCCTGCGCTGCATCTTCGGCGTCCTCGGGCGTCGAGCAGAGTGTGCGAGCGAAACGGCGGACGTGAGCGTGAGAGCCGGACACCAGCAGAGCGATCGCGCGCTCATCGCCCTGCTGGGCCGCCATGACCACCCGCTCGCTCGGCCATGTCGAGCTGGAGGGAGTCACCGTGTCCGCTGCGCCTTCATCGGCGAGCTCCCCGCGACCGGTGGGCCGCCTTTTCGTTGGGACACGGCAATTTCACGCTCACGTCGACCGTCTCTGGCAGCGACGGCTGTCCGCCTTCGGCGAAGATCACTTCTCCGCGCGCCGGCCAGCCGCCCTGCGGGCACGTGGTGGGAAGCCGAGCGTAGTAGATGGTGTGACCGTGCGAGCGGTAGGCCGAGCCCACTTCGAGATCGATCGAACGAATGGATGCGTACGGGGCGCCGGGCAGGCTGGCGACGAGCGGCACGCTGAAGCTCTCCTCGGGGCCGGAGCCGCCGCTGTCGCCGGCTTTGACGACCCGCTCGGTTGCGAGGATTTCGAGCGATACGGGCGAATGCCCGTCCGCGAGGACGAAGCCGCCGCCACCTGGCGCGAAGAACGTGAACAGTTCGGCCGCCTCTTCCACGCGTTCGCCGCCGATGGTGACGTAGCCGACCGCCTTGCCCACCGGCCCCATCGCGGAGCTCTTTGGACACGCCACCGGTCCCAGCGTTTCGATCGTGTTCGCGTCGCACGTGGGAAACCCGTTCGGATGCAGCTTCACACCGACCGGGTCGTACACGTTCACACCGATGACGGGCGGTGGGGAGCCGAAGTATTCGTTGCCTTCGATCGTGGCCTCGAGGCGAGCGCCGGCGCCGGCGCCGAGGATGTCGCCGGTGTGCGGAAAGCCGGGGATGGGCACCGCTTCCGCCTTGATGATCTCGACGGTCGGCTTCGCGCCGGCCGCTCCGGGGAGCGCCAGCGCCGCCAGGGCAAGCGCCGTCTGAAAGATGAGAGCTCTGCGCATGGGTTCCTCCTCCGCTCGGGCGCCGCTCGGCTCCAGTCCCGCAGGAGCCAGGCGCAACGACAGATGGGCTGCACCGAGTAAGAGGACGCGCGCGCCGAAAAGGATTCGCGATGAGCCCGAAGGGCTGGCGCCGGTCACCGGCCTACGCCTGGTCTACGCCGGTGGGAAGCTCCGTGCCAGAACAGGAAACATCTTCTGAGACACGTGTCAAGCAATGTTGCAGTAGGCTGCCGGGTCCGAGGCAAGCAATGGACCTAACGTTCAGCGACCAGGAGATCGCCTTCCGCGACGAGCTGCGCGCGTGGCTGGCGGACAATCCCCCGGAGGCGAAGCCGCCGGCGGACGCGGGCGACGACGCGCAATTCGCGTACCGCCGCGACTGGCAGCGGCGCCTGTACGACGCGGGCTGGGCGGCGCCGGCGTGGCCGCGCGAGTACGGCGGGCGCGGCGCGTCGATGAGCGAGTCGGCGATCTACTTCGAAGAGCTGGGGCGCGCGCGGGTGCCGTTCGCGGCGAACACGCTGGGCCTGCTGCTGGGCGGCCCGACGCTGATGGTGTGGGGCACGCCGGAGCAGAAGGAGCGCTACCTGCCGCCGATCCTGTCGGCGGAGGAGATCTGGTGCCAGGGCTTCTCAGAGCCGGACGCGGGCTCGGACCTCGCTTCGCTGAAGACGCGGGCCGTTAGGGATCCCGCCCACCCAGAGGAGTGGGTGGTGACGGGCCAGAAGGTGTGGACGAGCGGCGCGCAGTACTCGAAGTGGTGCATGCTGGTGGCGCGCACGGACTCGGAGGTGGCCAAGCACAAGGGCTTGACGTACTTCCTGATGGACATGGAGCAGGAGCAGGTGCAGGTGCGCCCGCTGCGCCAGATCACGGGCGAGGCGGAGTTCAACGAGCTTTTCATCGAGGGCGCGCGGATCCCGGACGCGAACGTGGTGGGCGGCGTGGGCAACGGCTGGAAGGTGGCGCTGACGACGCTGATGAACGAGCGCGCGGGCCTGGGCTTCGCGCTGCAGATCCGCCTGCGCCAGCTGCTCGACGACGTGATCGCGGCGGCTGCCGAGAAGGGCCTGCTGGAGAACGCGCTGTACGCGGACGCGATCGCGGAGCTGCACGTGCGCTGCGAGTCGATCCGCCTGCTGGCGTGGAAGGGCCTGACGGACGCGGAGCGCTACGGCCAGCCGGGACCGGAGGGCTCGCTGGTGAAGTGGCTGTGGTCGGACACCAACCAGCGCCTGACGCAGCTGGCGGCGGACGTGATCGGCCCGGAGGCGCTGACGAGCGGCACGAGCTGGAGCTACGAGCTGCTGCGCGCGCGCGGCAACACGATCGAGGGAGGCACCACGGAGGTGCTGAAGAACATCGTCGCCGAGCGCGTGCTCGGTCTCCCCCGCCTCAAGGTGGCAGCATGAACACGCATGGCGGCGCCGGATCGGCGTCCTCGGTCGCTCGCGTGCGCAGCACGCCACGCTCCCTGCGTCCTTGCCCGGCTTGCCCTGCGTGTCCATGGATCAGTTTTGATTTTTATGAGCTTCGCCCTTCGGGCTCCGCCGGCGGGGTCGCGTAGTTCCATGGACTTCGGCCTTACAGACGACCAGCGCGACATCCAGCGCACGGCGCGCGAGCTGCTGGCGGAGCGCGCGAAGCCGGAGCGGGTGCGCGAGCACGCCGAGGCTCAGACCACCGACATGGATTTGTGGAAGGAGCTGTGCGAGCTGGGCTGGCCGGGAATCGCAATCGCTGAGGAGCACGGCGGCCAGGGCCTGGGCACGATCGAGCTGTCGATCCTGTGCGAGGAGCTCGGCCGCACGCTCGCGCCGGTGCCGTTCCTGCCGAGCGCGATGGCGGCGTGCGTGATCGAGCACGCTGGAACGCCTGAGCAGCGCGAGCGCTGGCTGCCGGGCCTCGCCTCCGGCGAGACGATCGGCGCGCTGGCGAGCGCGGTGGACGGCACGGCGGATCTGGTGGTGGGCGGTCCGCAGGCGGGCGTGATCGTGCTGATCGAAGACGACGGCAGCGGGCGGCTGCTGACGCCGGCGGACGCGGAGGTGAGCCCGCTGGCGGCGATCGACCCGACGCGCTCGGCCGCGCGCGTGAGCGCCGCCGAGAACGCCGGCGAGGCGCTCGAGGACGGCTGCCCGGGCCTGGGGCGCGCGCTGGTGGCGGTCAGCTCTGAGCTGGTGGGCGTGTGCGACCGGGCGCTGGAGATGACGGTCGCGTACGTGAAGGAGCGCAAGCAGTTCGGCGTGCCGGTGGGCGCCTACCAGGCGGTGTCGCACCGCTGCGCGCAGATGCTGCTGGAAACGGAGAAGGCGCGCTCGACGACGGCGTTCGCGGCGTGGAGCGCGGACGCGAACCCGGAGGGCCTGGCGGAGGCGGCGGCGATGGCCAAGGCGGCGGCGTCAGACGCCGGACGCGAGGTGACGGCGAGCGCGATCCAGGCGCACGGCGGCATCGGCTTCACGTGGGAGGCGGACGTGCACTGGCTGTTCAAGCGTGCGCAGCTCGACGCCGCGCTGCTGGGCGGCGCGGGCCGCCACCGCGCGCGCCTCGCGCAGATCCTCGCCGAGGGCGTCGCCGCCTCAGCCGCCGCCTGACGCTGGCGCGCGGGCACATGTCGCGGATCCTGATCACGGGAGCCAACAAGGGCCTCGGCCACGAGGCCGCCCGGCGCCTGCTGGCGGACGGGCACGACGTGTGGGCGGCCGCCCGCGATCCGGAGCTCGGCCGCGCCGCCGCCGAGGAGCTCGGCGCGCGGCCTCTCGTCCTGGACGTCACCGACGAGGCCTCGGTCCAGGCCGCCGCGCGGACCGTCGCGGAGGCGACCGGCGGCGTGCTCGACGTGCTCGTCAACAACGCCGGCATCTCCGGCGGCGGGGTGCCGATCGGCGAGCTGACGGCCGATCACGTCCGCGCCGTGTACGAGGTCAACGTGTTCGGCCCGATACGGATGCTGCATGCGTTCCTGCCGCTGCTCGAGCGCTCGAGCGCCCCGGTGGTGGTCAACGTCTCAAGCGGCCTCGGCTCGCTGGCTCACAGCGTCGATCTCGACTCTCCGTATGCGCGCTTCATCGTGCCCGCGTACTGCTCGTCGAAGGCGGCGCTGAACATGCTCAGCAACCAGTACGCCGCGGCGCTGCCCGCGATGCGCATCAACTCGGTCGATCCCGGCTACACGGCGACCGACCTCAACGGCCACAGGGGCACGCAGACGGTCACCGAGGGCACCGACGCGATCGTGGCGATGGCGAGCATCGGCCCCGACGGCCCGACCGCGACGTTCGTCAGTCGCGACGGCCCGGTGCCGTGGTAGGCGCCTACCCGGGTGCCGTGATCGTAAGCGCGTACCTGCTGGCAGGGCCCGAGAGCCGCTTGGTGAGCAGCGCACCGGAGACGACGCCGCGGACGCCGTGCTTGCACCTGATCTTGGGCACGGCGGTGGTGCCCGTGAAGCTCCAGTCCTTCTCGAGAACCTGTTCGCGCGTGAGGGTGTCCTGGAGGGTCAGCGATATCGGTTCAGCGGTGTTGCACTGCACCGTGTAGTTGGAGCCCGATGCGCTGACGGCTGTGATGTCCAGGTTGAGCTGCGTCGGGACCGTCAACGTCTCATCGCCGGGGACCGTCTCGCTGTCGGCGAGCACGCCCGCGAGCGCCCGAGCCTGGGTCAGCGTAATGGCGAGCCGCAGCTGGCTGCGATGCTCGCCTGCGACCGACGCAGTGAAGGCCGGGACCGAGAGGTTGCCGGCGACCGTGCCCGCGCCCGTCTTCCTGTCCAGCTGGGCGTTGCCGTTGAAGGTCGATCCCTGGGGCAGCGTTATCGTCTGGCCCAGCTTGCTGGGCGTCAGCGAGCCCGCCAGCGCCCAGTTGTCGTATGCGGCTTCTTCGAGTGGGGCCGGTTCGATCGTGATGGCGCCAGAGGTGCTCGTTCTCTCTCCCAAGACGTTCTGGCTTTCGAGCGCCACTTCGTAGCTGCCGGTCGCGGTATAGGTGTGGCTGACGCTTGTTCCACTCGCCGACGAGCCATCGCCGAAGCTCCACGTCGTCGATCCCAGCGCCGACCAGGGGTCCAGCGGCGCAACCGAGAAGGATACGGGCTGTCCTTCCGTGCCCGTCGCCGGTATCGCGACGGATTGCAGCAGCGGTGTGCTCGTGTCGTCGCTGGCGCCCTGGACGATCTCGTCGCTGCCGTTCCAGTGCAACCAGACGGCCGCCGCGTCCTGGGCGGAGAGGGCAACCTGCGGTTCCTGGGAGCCTTCTATCGGTTCTTCTGAGCGTTCGGGGTCCGAGAGGTTCGCCGCCGACTGCCAGGGGCCGCCGGCTGGCCTGGCCGCACCCTCGATCGTCTCGCGGGGGCCGATCGACTGTTCCCAGACAGCCAGCGCGTCGCCCGCCGAGTCCACGGCAACGTGGGGTTCGAAAGCGTTCTCGCCTTCTTCTGAGAGGTTCGCCGCAGACTGCCAGGGCTCGCCGGCCGGCCTGGCCGCACCCTGGACGATCTCGTTAGAGCCGTTGTTGCGTGCCCAGACGGCGAACGCGTCGCCCCCCGGATCCGCCGCGATCTGCGGGTGTACCGCGTTCTCGCCTGCTTCGGAGAGGTCGACCGTGGGCTGCCACGTGCCACCGGCCGGCATGTCGGCGCTCTGGATGAGCAGAGCGGCGCCGTCGTCGTGTTCCCACACAGCCGTCGCGTCGCCCTCGGAGTCCATCGCGACCTCGGGCTCGAACGATATTTCGCCTTGCACGGTGAGGTCCACCGGCGGCTGCCAGGCGCCATCGACCGGCCGCACAGCGCTCTGGATCCGCTCGTTGTTCGGGGCACCCCAACGTTGCCAGACTGCGACCGCGTCGCCCTCGGAGTCCACCGCGACCTCGGGCAGGTTTGCGTCTTCGCCTTCGCCGGATATGTCGACGGGGGGCCGCCAGGAGCCGCCCGCCGCCATGACCGAGGACTCGATCTGCTCGTGGCCGTCCTGGCTGGAGTCGACCTGTTCCCAGACCGCGACCGCATCACCCTGGCTGTCGATGGCGACCTCGGGCCTGTTCACGCTTTCGTCTCCCGCGAATACGGTAACGGCCGGCTGCCAGGAGCCGCCGGCCGCCTGAACCGCAGCCTGGATGGCCCCTCCACGCTCCCAGACGGCCACCGCGTCGCCTTGCTGGTTCATGGCGATCTCGGGCTCCTGGCCCCCTTCTGTCGATAGGTCGACCGCCGGCTGCCAGGAGCCGCCCGCCGGCTGGGCGGCGCTCTGCGTGATCCATTGCTCGGTGGGAGCGTTGAAGCGTTCCCAGACCGCGACCGCGTCGCCCTGAGCGTCCATTGCGACGTGGGGCCTGCTCGCCATCACCCCCGCCTGCGAGAGCTCGGCAGGCACCAGCGATGGCGGTTCGGCGTGTGCGGGCGTCACCGCGAACAGCGCGAGCGTCGAGCATCCAACCGCCGCCACGGTTGCCGCTCGAGCCGTCGCATGCCTGACCGACCCCTGCAGTTTCGCCGCTCCGCGCATCGGGATCTCAGGCTACACGGGCCAATGACCCCCGCTTGCCCTGACAAGCATCTTGCACGGCACGAGAGGCTGGAGGGTCTGGCGCAGCTGCTGGCCGAGCGGGGGTCTCGGGGCAGGCAGCGGTCTGACGCGCACGCAGCGCCTGCGCTAGCCTGAGGCCAGCGTGAACGCGTGCGAGCCGGGGGTGCACGTGCGCTTACGGGCCAGCTCGGCCTCACGCGGCAAGGGGAGGGATCGATGAGGCGGATGCTCGGGACATGTGCCTGCGTGGTACTGGCGCTGATCGCGCTGGCAGCCGCGGCGACGGCGGCGCAGGCGGAAACGAAAACGCTGGTGAGCAGCGAAGCGAGCTCGCTGTGCGTGAACCCCGTGAAAGGCTTCAAGCCGAAGAAGAACAGCAAGGAAATCAACTACGCGCCGCTCGAGGAATCCAATCCGGGCGGCGGCCCCTTCCCCGACACGGGCAAAGCGTGTGAAGCCGGCACGCCGTCGCATCCGGCGGCGATGGCCGCGCCCGGCCAGCCGGCCGGCCCGTACCACGGCTCGATCCCGGGCGCGAGCTGGGTGAGCCTCGTGGCGAGCGGCAGCGACGCGTCGAACCCGCCGCCGCGCTACTACATCTACGATGCCAGCTTCGAACTGTGCGCCAACCAGCTGGCTGGGGCGAGCATCTCCGGGACGATGTTCGCGGACAACATCGCGAGCGCCTACCTCAACGGCGAACTGATCGGACGCCAGCCGTACGCGGGCCTCGTCGAAAACTTCGACGGCCCTCCCGCCGGCGGATGGCCGTTTGGGCCGGCGACGAGCCCGTTCAGAGCCGGTGTGAACACGCTGCAGCTGGTGGTGCTCGACGAATCCACCGCATACACAGGGCTCGACTTCAGCGCAACGGTGACGGCGCCAACCGGCGAATGCGAAGCGACGGAGTTCCCCGGCCTCGGGCGCTGCGCGAAGGCGAAAGACGGCGGCGGCTACGAAGGCTCCTCCTGCGAAACGGAAGCCGCGGGCGGCAGATACGAATGGCTGGCGGGCGCAGCGAAGAACAAGTTCAAGTCCAAGGAGGGCCTGAGCACGTTCACGACGGTGGGCGGCAAGACGCTGACGTGCAAGTCGGATACAGACGCGGGCGAATACATCGGCGAATCAGAAGACCTGGAGACGATCACGTTCAAGGACTGCGACATCCCCGGTCGCGAATGCACGAACGAGCCGGGCGGCTTTGAAACCAAGCGCCTGCGCAGCCTGTACGGCTTCATCACGAAGCCGACGGTGGCCGGCGTGAGCCTGGAACCGGTCAGCGGCACGACCGTCGCGGAATTCACCTGCGGCGGTGAAAGCGGCTCGATCTCCGGCTCGGTGATCGCGCCGGTGACGCCGGTGAGCGTGATGACGAAAACGTTCACGGAGACGTTCAAAGGCAGCGGCGGACTGCAGGCGCCGGAAAGCTTCGAAGGCGAACCGAAAGACACGCTCTCGTGCGTGATCCCGCCGTCGACTTCGGCCGAACAGTGCGCGCTGACGAGCACCGACAAGATCACCAACGAAGAAAAGCTGGAGATCCGCCTGGCGCCGTAACGGCCGAGCGGTCAACCGCCAGAAGCAGCCCGGGGGTCGTGCTCGTTCGATCCCCCGGGGGCACGCTGTCAGTCGCGATGGTCCGGTGCCGTGGTAGGCGGCTGCGGTCCGAGGACGGCGGAGAGCTTGCGTCGAAATGCCGCAGGATCGATCGCGGGGTACCTGTAGAGCTCCGGCTCGATCGCGTCGTATAGCTCCCGCAGTCTGTCTGGCTCCACCAGCCCGGACGTCAGCATCTGTGTCACGTCGTCCAGGTCCTGGCTGAAGCCTCGCTCGATCTTGGACAGTGCCTGCGAGTAGAAGTCGAAGTGATGGATCTCGACGTTGCCCTCGCGGAACACGAACGGACTGCGATCGCGCCAGCCCGGCAGCTCGGGGATGAAGTCGGGCGGAGACGCCAGCTCGATGTTCACGCCGAGATCGTTCTTCAAGGCGGGAAGCTCGCGAAGCAGCGCGTCGAGGTCGGGCTCGAGTCGCATGTCGACATCCACCGTCGATCCACGCCAACCTTCCAGGACGGCCGTGGCGCCCCCGGTGAGATAGATGCGCGTCGGTGTACTGGCTATCCGACCGAGGTGGCGAGCCAATTCCCGCAGGTGCGCCGCGTCAACCGGCGGACGCATGCTCGGCCGCCCGCGCGAAGCTCACGATGCGAGCGACCAGCGCGTTGTAGCGACTGTGAGCGCCTTCATCGGTCTCGGTCAGCAACTCGTAGAGGCGATGCGACGGCAGCTCTCCCCCGCCCTGCGGAACATCGATGCCTAGCGCCCTCAGTCGCGGTGCCGCCATCGCCACCACCAGCGCCGACTCGCTCTCCCTGCCTGCCGCCAGATCGTCGAGTCCCTGGCTCACGAGCTCATGTCCGGGCAGATCGGATTGCTCGTCCAGCATGCTGAGATCCTATGTCGCAGGCACCTCGGAGGGGGTCACGGTGCTCACGGGCAGACCCGCGCCCGACACCTTGCTGGGCAGGTCGAGCTTCAACCATCGCGACAGTCGCGTGGGCAGCGTTGAGATGATGACCTCGTCGAAGCCGTACCGATTGATCGCGTCATGCACCGCTACGACCGGGTCGGGGGCACCCACGATTCCCTCGACGGGGGTCCCGGCGGCCTCGCTCAGCAGGGGCAGGGCCTGATCGATCACGGCGCTGGCCTCGCCAATGCTCTGGTCCTCAGGGTCGACGATCTTGTGCAGGCCGTGGGTTGCGTTTGGGACGAGTAGCGTGAACGTGCACGGCCCGCGCTCAGCCCGCTCCCGTACGGCGTCGAGCAGGGGTTGCGTGGCGGCGGTCTTGTGTGCCACCACAAGCACTCGGATGAGTGTCTCGGAGGATTCCACGATGGGCTCCCTTCTGGATGGTTAGCTCTGATGATCGCACTTGCGCGGCTCGCTTTCCGGGTTTCGTGAGCAAGCGTCCAGGCGTGTTGGTCCGCTGGATAAGGTGTCAGCCGTGTCGTCGTACGCAGCGTTTCTCCGCGGCATGAACGTCGGGGGTCATCGGCTCACCAACGACGAGCTGCGCGCGCACTTCGAGGCGATGGGTTTCAGCGACGTGCGCACGTTCCGCGCGAGCGGCAATGTCGTATTCGCCACCGACCAGGCGGGCGGACGGGACGCGCCGCGGAAGCTGCGGGAGCGGATCGAGCACGGGCTCGGCGAGGCGCTCGGCTACGCGGTCCCGACGTTCATCCGTGCCGCCCAGGAGGTCCGGGCGATTGCCGCGAGCGCGCCGTTCGCGCCCGAGCGGCTGCGCAGCTCCGACGGCAAGCTGCAGGTCGCGCTGCTGGACGCCTCCCCCACACCGCAGGCGCGCGAGCAGGCGCTCGCGCTGGCGGGCGATCGGGACGGTCTCGTGTTCGACGAGCGCGAGGTCTACTGGCTGCCGAGCGGTGGCGTGCTCGGCTCCGCGCTCGACATGACCGTGCTCGCGCGGACGCTCGGCACGATGACGATCCGCACCAAGGGCACGATCGAGCAGATCGCCGCCAAGCACTTCTCCTGAGCGCCCGCCGCGGCCCCGAGAGAGCACCAGGGCAGGCCGTCGCGCGACGCCGCCCCCGCGGGCGCGTGGGGGTAGGCTGCTACCCACAGGCGAGGGAGGAGACAGGGATGCCGACCGTAGAGACCGTGCAGGGAGCAGTCGACGCAGACGAGCTGGGCGTGGTGCTGGCGCACGAGCACGTGCGCTTCCGCGACGAGGCGGTCGCGGTCGAGTGGCCGAGCCGCTACGACGAGCAGCTCGAGCTCGACGCCGCGCTCGTCGCCGTCAACGCCGCCAAGGACAGAGGCGTGCAGACGATCGTCGACCCCACCGCGATGTTCGGCGGGCGCGACGTGCGCTTCATGAAGCGCGTCGCCGACGACACCGGCGTGCGGATCGTCCCGTGCACGGGGATCTACAGCTACGACTATCTCCCCCACTACTTCGAGAACCGCGACGTCGACGTGATGGCCAACCACTTCGTCGAGGACATCGAACGCGGCATCCAGGGCACCGACATCAAGGCCGCGTTCCTGAAGTGCGCCGCCGACGCCGCTGGCGTCACCGAGCACGTCGAGAAGATCCACCGCGCGGTCGCGCGCGCGAGCGTGCAGACGGGCGCGCCGATCATGGCGCACTCGATGCCCGCCGTCGCCACCGGGCCGCGCCAGGTCGAGATCTTCCTGCAGGAGGGCGTCGACCCCGCGCGCATCCAGATCGCCCACTGCGGCGACAGCGACGACGTCGCCTACATCGAGGGGCTGATCGACAGCGGCGTGTACGTCGGGCTGGACCGCTATGGCCTGGAGATGTACCTGCCGATCGACAAGCGCAACGCGACCGCCGCCGAGCTGCTGCGCCGCGGCCACGCCGAGCGGCTGATGATCTCCCAGGACTTCTGCGCGTCGATCGACTGGTTCCCGCCGGAGGCCGCCGAGGTGTTCGAGAGCAGCGGCGCCATCCGCAACTGGTCGATGACGCTCGTCTTCGACGAGGTCGTGCCCGCGCTGCGCGAGCTCGGCGTGATGGACGACGACACCTTCGCCACGATCTTCACCGCGAACCCGCGGCGCTGGCTGACCGCATGAGCTGATAGTGGCGCCGCGCGCGAGCACCGCGCCCGCGCCTCCCATTAATCAATAGACGTCCCAGGCGCGTACAGCAGCTCGGGTCCCTCCGGCGCGCCCGGCTTGTTGACGGCCGGGTTGGCCGCGCGCGCGGACAGGCGCCCGGTCGGCAGCGACGCGCACGCCGCGAGCGCTTCCTCGGCGCCCAGCGACGGGTCGAGCCACGCCTGCTGCGCGTCGCGGTCGGCGAGGATCACCGGCATGCGGTCGTGGACCGGCGCCGCGATGCGGTTCGGCGCCGCGTCGCACGTCAGCAGCGTCACGCTGTGCACCCACTCGCCGTCGATCTTCGCGGGCGTCCACAGCGCCGCGAACGCGAACGGGACGCCGCCGTCGACCTGGAAGAAGAACGGCTGGCGGGGCTCGCTGCGCTTCTCCGGCTTCAGCCACTCGAAGTAGCCGTCCGCCAGCTGCAGCGCCCGGCGCGAGCCCTTCGGGACGAGGTCCCTGAACGCCGGCTTCGTGCTCACCGTCTCGATCCGCGCGTTGATCATCTTCGCGCCGCCCTTCAGGTCCTTCGCCCAGTGCGGGATCAGCCCCCAGCGCAGCATCCGCGCCTCCGGCTCGCCGTGCGGCGCCACGACCGCCAGCACCTCTTCGGTCGGCGCGATGTTGAAGCGCCGCGTGCCCGCGTCGCTCGAGATCGGCACTCGGAAACGGTCGTTCAGTTCTTCGGGACCGGCCGTGTTCGTGTAGCGCCCGCACATCCTCCGAGCATATGCGCGCCGGCCCGCGCCGCCCGCGCACGCGGTGGCCATGGCGGTTGCCGTGTGCGAACATGTGTTCGCATGGGGAGGCCATATCGCCCAGTCCGCGAGCTCGAAGCGCACCTCGACCGCGGCGAGCTCGACTTCGCGATCGCGACCGCGCGGATGGCCGCGCGCGAGCGCACGCGGCCGCTGGAGCTGGAGCTGACGGTGCGCTTCCTGCCGCTAGTCGCCGAACAGCGACCCGACGCGTTCGACGTGTGGACGCTGCGCTGGCTCGAGCGCTGGTGCGCCGAGCGCCACGGGCAGGCGAGCATCGACGACGTCGTCGAGCTCGTCGACGGGCTCGCCGAGATCCCGATCGACCCCGAACACGCGATGGCGACGATCGCCGAGGTCTGTGCGCGTCACCGCCGCATCTGAGCGTCCAGCCGGTAGAGCACGTGCGGGGCCAGCGGGTCGCCCGCCGCGATCCCCGGGTGCGCGAAGTCCTCCGCGGGGTCGCGGCGCATCCCCAGCCGCTCCATCACCCGGCGCGAGCGCGCGTTGCGCACAGCCGTGTAGGAGACGAGCTCTGTCAGCGCCAGCTCATCGAAGGCGAACGCGATCGCCGCGCGGGCCGCCTCCGTGGCGATCCCGCAACCCCAGAACGGGCGCGCGAGGCGCCAGCCGAGCTCGACCGCCGGCGCGAACGCCAGGCGCTCGTCCACCACCGGGTCGAGGCCGACGAAGCCCGCGAACGCGCCGTCCGCGCGCACCTGCACCGCCCACAGGCCGTAGCCGCGCTCCTCGAAGCAGCGCTCGATGCGCCGCACCAGCGCCGCGCTCTGATCATGCGAGAGCACCGACGGGAAGTGCTCCATCACCTCCGGGTCCGCGCTCATCGCCGCGAACGGCTCGACGTCGGAGTCGAGCCAGCGCCGCAGCAGCAGCCGCTCGGTCCCCAGCTGCTGGGTAGAGGGCCGTCCGGCCCGCGGCACTATGCCGCGAGCCGGACGGGGAGCAGCTTGAGCTGATTGATGAAGGGGGATTCGACGTACTGAGGCCCACCGGCCTCGCCGTCGAGCTGAATGCCGGGATAGCGCGCGAGCGTCTCCTCGAGCATGACCCTCAGCTCCAGGCGCGCGAGCGCCGTGCCGAGGCAGAAGTGCCGCCCGCCGGCGCCGAACGCCTGGTGCTCGGGGTTGCGGCGCACGTCGAAGTGATCGGGGCTCTCATAGCGCGTCTCGTCGCGGTTGGAGGAGGCGTACCACAGCACCACCTTCTCCCCCGCGCGGATCTGCTGCCCGTGCAGCTCCGTGTCGCAGGTGGCGGTGCGGCGGAAGTGCGCAAACGCGGGGAACATCCGCAACGCCTCCTCCACCGCGCTCGCGATCAGCGACGGGTCGTCCAGCAGCGCCTGCATCTGCTCGGGGTCTTCCATCAGCGCGCGCATCGCCGAGCAAAACGTCGCCTTCGTCGAGTCGTTGCCCGCCGCCATCAGCAGGAAGAAGCCCATCACGATCTCGTGTTCCTCGAGCTGCTCGCCGTCGAGGTCCGCGTGCACGAGCACGCTCGTAAGGTCGTCGGTCGGCTGCTCGCGCCGCGCCGCGATCAGCGTGCGGCAGCGCTCGAAGATCTCGGGAATGTCCCGCTCGATCGCGCCGTCGACGCCATGCGGGTTCACGTCCGGGTCGCCCGCGCCGAGCGTCGAGTTCATCAGGCGCGCCCAGATCTCGTCTTCCTCCTCGGCGATCCCCATGAAGCTGCCGATCACGCGCGCCACCACCGGCTGCGCGACGTCGTTGACCAGGTCGCAGCTCTCGCGGCCGTCCAGCCGGTCGAGGACCTTGACCACGATCGCCCGGATCGCGTCCTCGTGGGCGGCGATCCGCTTCGGCGTGAAGCCCGCCTGGAACAGCGCCTTCAGGCGGTCGTGCTTCGGCGGGTCCATGCCGATGAACATCGCGCTGATCAGCTCCTGCGGGAACACGCCCGCAGCCGTGATCCCGTGTTCCGAGGAGTACGTCCTCCAGTCGCGGCTGACCGTGTGGATGTCATCCGCGGTCGTCACCGACCAGAAGCCCGCCTCGTCGGGGAATTCCTCGAAGCGCTCGGTCCAGTGGATCGGGCACTCGCCGCGCATCTGCTTGAACAGCTCGTGCGGCGGGCCGTCGAGCCAGTGCTCGCGCTCGGTCAGTTCGACGCTCTCGAGACCGCTGCCAACCGCCGCCATCCGGACTCCCCTGATCATTGCCGCAGGATGCCCGTCAAATGATACTGGCTGGCCGGCCAGAAAGGAGCCACGTCGTACCACTTCTTCGGATTTTGCGCACGTCGCCCGCGCGTGCGCCGAGAATGCGCTGCGGTGCGGCGTCGTATGGGCGCCGCGGTGTCGATCAGCCGGCGGCGTGCGGCTGGGCCTCGCGCAGGGCGCGTCCCGCGAACAGCAGCATGCTTTCGAGGTGCGCTTCGATCGTCTGCAGGTTGTGTTCGCCGGGGTAGATCGCGCCGTCGGCGTGAGCCCCTGCGGCCTTCAGCGCGGCAGCGAACGGCAGGTCCTCGTCGGGGTTGGCGATGTGGTCCTGTTCGCCGCCGTACACGAACGCGTGCAGGCCGAGCCGCGCGATGATCGGCCGGTCGGCGCGCAGCGTGCCTTCCAGGCCGTTGAAGAAGCTGAGCCAGCTCTCGACCACGCCGAAGCGGTAGGGGTTGGAGAGCGCGACGTTCATCGCGCCGTAGCCGCCCATCGAGTCGCCGACCACCGCGCGCGCGTCGCGGGCGGGCACCGTCGGCAGCATGCGGTCGATCAGCTGCTGCACTTCCAGGACGTAGCTTTCGTAGCGCAGCGCGCCCTGGTTGCGCCACAGGTTCGCGCCGGGGCCGCCCTGGATCATCACCGCGATCATCGGCGGGATCGCGTGCCGCGCGATCAGCGTGTCGAGCTGGCCCTGCACGCCGATCTGCGTGAACGCCGAGTCCGCCTGGTCCTGGCCGGGAAGCATGTACAGCACCGGGTAGTGGGCGGTGGTGGCGTCGTAGCCGGGCGGCAGGTACACGAGGAACGAGCCTTCGCCGCCGCGCAGCGCCGCCGCCGGGAAGCTCGCGCGGTCGATCCAGCTGCCGGCTTCGTCGTGGTTGACCGCTTCGAGCGTCGGCAGCTGCTGCACGGCCGGGGCCGAGCTGATCGCCGGCGCTTCTTCGATCGCCGGAGCGCCCTGCGCGCCGACGATGCCGGCGAGCGTCAGCTGCCCGCCCTGCGCGAGCGCCAGGCACATCGCCGCGAGCGTCGCCAGCAGCACACCGTCGAGCAGCCTGCGCGCGTGCGATCGCGGCGCTCGCCGCGCGCGCGGCGCCGCCGGCCGTGCGGCGGACGGCTCGCGGCGCAGCGGGAACGCGGGGACCCAGGGCGGCGGCAGCAGCTCCGCCGCCGCGCCGCCCTGGCCCGGCCAGCTCCAGTCGCCGAGGCCGTCCAGCCACACCTGCGTACGGGAGGCTCTCATCACAACGGACATCGGCGAGATTCAATGAGGCATACAGCCGAAATCCAACCCCTGCACGAGCGCTCCCATCCTGCAGGAGAGCGTGCAGAGCTTCAGCCTGCGCGCCTGCCGCTCAGCTCGTGCTCCACACCTGCCCCACGCCTTCGAAGCCGAGCGCGTCCTTGGTCGCTTCCGTGAGGTCGAATTCGCGGCCTTCCACATACGGCCCGCGGTCGACCACCGGCACCCGCACCGTGCGGTCGCCGTAGCGGAGCGTCACCAGCGTGCCGCACGGCAGCGTCTTGTTGGCCACGCCCAACGTTGCGCTCGTCAGCGCGCCGCCGCACGCGAGGCTGCCCCCGCCGCCGTACCACGACGCCTCCGCCACGCGGAACACGTTCAGCCGGCCCACGCGACGGCGGGCAGGGAGCTCGGAGGGGCCGCCGGCGAAGCTCAGGCGCACCCACCCGCTGCCGAGCCGGCGCGGCTCGAAGCTCAGGCGGAAGCGCCCGCTCGTGCCGGTGCGCGCGCGGGCGAGCGTGCGCCAGCCGTGCCTGCTTTGCTCTTGCAGCGCAACCAGCTGTCCGGGCAGCCCGAGCCTGTGCTCTTCGAGCAGCGCTCCCGTCACGCTCGCGCGATGGTCAGCGAGGACGTTCAGCTGGTAGCGGCCGACCCTCAGCGCCGTGCGCGTCGGGGCGGATTCGGCCGGGGTGGACGCCGTCGCAGCAATCCCGGCCGGGACCAGTGGCGCCGCAGGCAGCGGCGTCGCAGGTGCGTACATACGTAGACAAACCTCCTTGTTTACGCCTACGGGGTTAGCTGTCGGGCTCACGGCCGACCGCCCACGCGTAACGGACGCGTGTCAGTCGGGCGTTACGGCCACATCAGTGGCCGATTCGCCCCATCCGGTCCGCCTTTCCGCGGCCCGGCAGTGGGTCCCCCGCTCGCGTCCATCCACGGACGCGACTCGGCACATCGAACAACTGTTCGTAGGATACCGGGTCGTCGGGGGGTTTGTGTGTCAGTGCACACACAAGCCCCGTGGACTCGTGACGCGATTACCCAGTCAGTTCTGAGCTGCCTTCGCCTCGACCGCCGCAACATGCTCCTGCGTGATCTTGCCGCTGCTCGGAACGTCGGGATGGTGGACGCGACAGAGCTTGTAGTGGCCGTGCTGGAAGCGCCCGAGTCGGTGGCAGCCGCTCATGTGGCATTCGAGGTGTTTGTAGATCCCGATCACGAACGCGATCAGCGTGATCGTGCTGGCGAGTTCGACCCAGCTGTCGGTGACGACCTGGGGCTGGCTCCAGAATGTCAGGGCGAGGATCACCACGCCTCCGGGTCGCCGCGGCTCATCGCGTCTTTTCGCGGCTGCGTTTCAGGGCGCGAACGAGCGCCGCGTCGCCGGCGACGAGACCGATGAGCACCACCAGCAGGATCGCTGCGATCACCATGCTCCGAGGTGTAGCACAGAGATTCAGCTGAAGGCTCTGCAAGGCCTCAGCGGCGCAGTCGGACCGGCGCCGACGGGGCCTGCGAGCGCTGCCCGTTGACGTGGGCCCCCACAACCGCGACAATCGCGGACGTGGCCAACCCGGACCGCCTGACAGCGCTGGACTCGACGTTCCTACATCTCGAGGACCACTCGAGCGCGCACATGCACGTCGCGTCGGTGATGGTCTTCGACGGCACCGCGCCGACGCTGCAGGAGCTCGTCGACCACGTGCTCAGCCGACTGCACCTGGTGCCGCGCTACCGCCAGCGCCTGGCCTATGTGCCCTTCGACCAGGGCCGGCCGGTGTGGGCGGACGATCCGCACTTCAACCCCTACTACCACATCCGCCACACCGCCCTGCCCCATCCGGCCGACGACGCCGCGCTCAAGCGCCTGGCCGGCCGGCTGTTCTCCCAGCGCCTCGACCGCTCCAAGCCGCTGTGGGAGATCTGGCTCGTGCAGAGCATGTCCGGCGGTCGCTTCGCGCTGATCGCCAAGACCCACCACGCGCTCGTCGATGGCATCTCCGGCGTGGACATCACCACCGTCCTGTTCGACACCGCGCGCGAACCGGCCCCCACCGCGCCCGCCTCGCCGTGGAGCGCAAAGCCGCTGCCCGGGTCGGCGAAGCTGCTCGGCGAGGCGCTCGTCGAGCGCTCGACCGTGCCCGCGGAGATGCTCCGCGGCGGGCGCGCCCTGCTGCGCGCTCCCCGCCGCGCGGCCAAGCAGCTGAAGGACGGTCTCGCGAGCATCGGCGCCACGACGCTCGCCGGGATCAACGCGCCGGCGCCGCCGAGCCCGTTCAACGTCGAGATCGGCCCGCACCGGCGCTACACCTTCGTCGACGCCGACCTCGCCAAGTTCAAGGCGATCAAGGACTCGCTCGGGGGCACGCTCAACGACGTCGTGCTCGCCTCCGTCAGCCTCGCGCTCGGCCGCTACCTGCGCCGCGGGGGCCACGACACCGACGGGCTCGTGCTGAAGGCGATGGTGCCGGTGTCGGTGCGCACCAAGGAGCAGCGCGGCGCGCTCGGCAACCAGGTCGCCGCGATGTGGGCGCCACTGCCGGTCGGCGTGCAGAACCCCGCCGAGTGTCTGCACACGATCAGCAGCGCCATGGAGGACCTCAAGAAGAGCGGCCAGGCGGTCGGCGCGCAGGTGCTGACGAACCTCGCCGGCTTCGCGCCGCCCACGATCCTCAGCCAGGCCGCGCGCCTGCAGGCGCGCCAGCCGTTCTTCAACCTCGTCGTCACCAACGTGCCCGGCCCGCAGTTCCCGTTGTATCTGCTCGGCCGCCGCCTGCAGGTCCTCTACCCCGTCGTGCCGCTCGCACAGCGCCAGGCGCTCGGGATCGCCGTGATGAGCTACGACGGCCACCTCGGCTTCGGCCTGCTCGGCGACTACGACGCGCTGCCCGACCTCGAGAAGATCGCCTCCGACCTGCAGTGGGCGATCACCGCGCTCGCGCGCACCGCCGGCGTGCGCCCGAGCTCCGCCCGCTCCACCTCCGCGCGCCCGGCGCGCAAAGCCAAGGCCGCGAGGAGCAACGGCGCCCGCGCCACCGCCAAGGAGCCCGCTGGCGAGCCCGCCTCAGTGACGAAGCCCGCGAACGCCGGCTGAGCGCGTCGCGCTCGGATCGCCGAGCGCGCGCACGACCCCCGCTTCGACGCCCAGCGCGCGGCGCAGCCAGTCGCGCAGCAACAGCCGGTAGGCCAGGTCGGAGGCAGCCAGCATCGTGATGATCAGTGCGCCCGGATGGCGCAACAGCAAGCGTGGACGTATCACTGTGATCGCATCGGCAGTCCTCCAGAGTGGACTTGAGCGTGGCATTCCGCGCTCGGGAGCGTGATTTGCCGCCATGCGGCGCCCAGGGCGCGGATACGATCCGCCGGTGCGCCTCGCCCTCTGCCAGATGAACGCCACCGTCGGCGACATCGCGGGCAACGCCGAGCGCATCCGCGAGGGCATCGGCGCCGCGCGCGAGGCGGGCGCGCAGCTCGTGCTGTTCCCCGAGCTCGCGCTCACCGGCTACCCGCCCGAGGACCTGCTGCTGAAGGAGCACTTCCTGGCCGACGCCGCCGCCGCCCTGCGCGAGCTGGCGACCGCCACGCACGAGGTGATCGCCGTCGTCGGCTTCCCCGAGCGCGCCGAGGACGTGTTCAACGCCGCCGCCGTGCTCGCCGGGGGCGCCGTGCACACGATCTACCGCAAGGTCTACCTGCCCAACTACGGGGTCTTCGACGAGCAGCGCTACTTCCAGGCGGGCCCCGCCGGCGCGATCATCGAGATCCCCCTCCGGGGACGACGCGGCGCCTATCGGGTTGGGCTGACGGTGTGCGAGGACATCTGGGAGCCGGGCCCGCCGGCCAGCGAAGAGGCGCTCGCCGGCGCGACGCTGATCCTCAACATCTCCGCCTCGCCCTACCACGCCGGCAAGGGCGCCGAGCGCGAGCGCATGTTCGCCCAGCGCGCCCGCGACAACCTCGCGTGTGTCGCCTTCTGCGGGCTCGTCGGCGGCCAGGACGAGCTCGTCTTCGACGGGCACTCATGCGTGATCGACCACACCGGCGCCACGATCGCGCGCGCCGCCCAGTTCCGGGAGGAGCTGCTCGTGTGCGAGGTCGACCTCGACGCGGCCGCCGCCGCGCGCCTGCGCGACCCCAGCCAGCGTCCCGCCGCGCGCCGCTCTGGGCGCAGCGCCCAGCTGCTGCCCGCGCTGCCGGCGTCCGCTACCGCCGCCGCGCCGCCCTCCGTGCCCGCCACACCCGGCGGCCCGTTGGCCGAGCCGCTCGCGCCTGTCGAGGCCGAGCTGTACGGCGCGCTGATGCTCGGCCTGCGCGACTACGTGCGCAAGAACGGCTTCGAGCACGTCGTGCTCGGCGTCTCCGGCGGGATCGACTCGGCGCTCGTCGCCTGCCTGGCGGCCGACGCGCTCGGGCACCAGCGCGTCGGCGCCGCGGTCATGCCCTCGCCCTACTCCTCCGCCACCACGCAGTCAGACGCGCGCGCGATCGCGGCTGCGCTGGGACTACGCGCGCACGAGCTGCCGATCGAGTCGGCGATGCGCGCGTACGAGGAGCTGCTCAGCGCCGAGTTCGCCGGGCGCGAGCCCGACATCACCGAGGAGAACCTGCAGGCGCGCATCCGCGGCAACCTGCTGATGGCGCTCTCCAACAAGTTCGGCTGGCTGGTGCTGGCGACCGGCAACAAGTCGGAGATGTCGGTCGGCTACACCACGCTCTACGGCGATCTCGCGGGCGGCTTCGCCGTGATCAAGGACGTGCCGAAGACGCTCGTCTATCGCCTTTGCGAGTGGCGCAACTCCCCCGCCGGCGCGCTCGCCCCGCGCGCGCTCGACGGCGCCGGGACGCCCGCCGGCGTCGAGCACCCGATCCCCGACTCGATCCTCGAGCGCCCGCCCTCGGCGGAGCTCCGCCACGACCAGCGCGACGAGGACTCGCTTCCCCCCTACGAGGTGCTCGACCGCATCCTCGAGGGCTACGTCGAGCTCGACCGCAGCAGCGAGCAGCTGATCGCCCAGGGCCTGCCCGCGGCCGACGTCGAGCGCGCGATCCGCCTGGTCGACCTCGCCGAGTACAAGCGCCGCCAGGCGCCGCCCGGGATCAAGATCACCCCGCGCGCGTTCGGGCGCGACCGGCGCATGCCCATCACCAACCGCTACCGCGGCTAGCCCGGCATGCCACTCGCAGCCGCAGGCCGTCCCGCCCGCTCGCTCGCCGCGCTGTGCGCCGCGACGCTGTGCACGCTCGCGCTGTCGGCGTGCGGCAACACGCTTCAGGACCATCCGATCCCGCACAACCTGCTCGAGGGCATGATCGCGGCGCCCTTTCCCGTGTACTGGCTGGGCGGCACGTTCGAAGGCATGGCCGTCAGCGAAGTCGCGCAGGACCCGAGCGGCGCCTACAGCGTGCAGTACGGCGACTGCCTGGCAGGTGGCGAGGGCGGCTGCGTGCCGCCGCTGCGGGTCGTCACCTCGCCGGACAACAGCTTCCAGCCGGGCGGCGCGACGCCGAGCTCGAGGACGCGGATCAGGGGCGTGGAAGCGGTGCTGGCCCAGGCGGGCAGGGCGATCGTGATCGCCACCGGCGGCGTCGTCGTGGACATCTACGCGGCCAGCGCGCGCACCGCCGCCGCCGCCGCGCGGACGGCCGTGCCGATCAACGAAGTCGGCGCACCCGAAGCGCGGCTGCCGGCGGCGCTTCCGAACACGCGCTTCAACGAACGGCCGCTGCCCCGCCAGACGCCCGCGCCGCTGCGCCCGGTGGGCTGACGCTCAGGGGAGCGCCGGCAGCGTCGCGCCGTCGGGCCTCGGGCGCACCGCGATCGTCATGCGCGTGATCGCGCACGTGTGCCCGGCGTCGTCGCTGAAGCGCACGTCCCACACCCACGTGGTGCGCCCGCGGTGCACGCGCGTGGCGGACGCGTGCACGACGCCCGCTGTGATCGGGCGCAGGAAGCTCGTGTTGTTGGACAGTCCCATCGCCATCTCGCCCTGCTCGTAGACCGCCAGCGCGGTCGCCAGCGAGGCCATCGCCTCGGCCATCGACGCGTACACGCCGCCGTGGATCAGGCCCGCCGGCTGCTTGAGCTCGTCGCGCACGGTGACCTGCGCCGTGACCTCCGTGTCCGAGAACGCGAGCAGCTCCAGGCCGTAAAGGCGGTCGAAGCCGTGCATCGCGCGGGTGATCTGCTCGGCGTCCACGGTGCCCATCGGGGCGCCACGATAGCCTACGGTCCTTCCGTCGCCGGCCCGGCAGGCCACACCGGCGGCGGCGGAGGTCTCCACACGATGAGCCGATTGGACGAGCTCCCACCCGACCAGCGCGCGGCGCTCTCGCTGCTGCTGCGCCAGCACAAGAGCTATGCGGAGGTGGCGAGCCTGCTCGGCATCGCCGAGCGCGCCGTGCACGACCGCGCGCACGCCGCGCTCGCGGTGCTCGCGCCGCGCCGCGCGCGCGAGCTGACGCCCGCGCGTAGGCTGGAAATCGGCGACTACCTGCTCGGCCAGCAGCCTGGCGTCGCCGAGCGCCTGCGCACCCGCACCTACCTGAGCAGCTTCGAGCCGGCGCGCGCGTGGGCCGGCGAGATCGCCGCCCAGCTCGCGCCGCTGGCGGGCGCCGGGCTGCCGGAGATCCCGGCGGGCTCGGGCGAGGGCGCGCCACCCGCGCCACCTGAGCCAGCCGCCTCCGCGCGCCAACCCCAGCGCGTCGGCGATCTCTCCTCGGCGTCCGCCGCCGCAAGTGGCGGCCCATCCGCGCCGGCGCCCGCCCCGCGCTCACAATCGAGCTCGCGGCGGGGCGGCGCGGTGCTGCTCGCGGCGATCGCGGCGGTCGTGATCGTCGTCGTGGTGCTGCTCGTCGGCGGCGGCTCCGGCGGCAAGAAGGCGAGCACCACCACGAGCACGACGAGCACCACCGCCACCAAAACCGGGCCGACGATCGACAACCAAATCACGCTCAAATCGTCCAACCCGAAGAGCCGCAGCGTCGGCGTCGTCTACGTGCTCGCCGAAGGCGCCAAGCAGGCGTTCTTCATCGAAGCCCAGAACATTCCGGCGGCCAAAGGCTTCTACTACGCCGTGTGGCTCTACAACTCGCCCACCAGCTCGCTGCCGCTCAGCAAGAGCTCAGACGTCGGCTCCAACCACAAGCTCGCGGGCGGCTCGCAGCTGCCCAGCAACGCCGGCGGCTACCGCGAAATCCTGCTGACCGAGGAGACCAAGCCGAAACCGACGCGCCCGGGCCACGTCGTGCTGCGCGGCGCGTTCAGCCTGCACTGAGCTCGAGCAGCTTCCCAGGATTCATGATCCCGGCGGGGTCGAGCTCGGCCTTCAGCGCCCGCAGCGCCGCGACGCCGCCCTCGCCCACCTCCTGGGGCATCCAGCGCGCGTGGTCGCGCCCGACGCCGTGGTGGTGGGTGATCGTGCCGCCGCCCGCGAGGATCGCCTCGCCGGCCGCCTGCTTGACGGCGCGCCACTGCCCGAGCTCATCGCCCTCGCGCTGTCGCGCGAGCAGCGTGAAGTACAGCGAGGCGCCCGTCTCGTACACGTGCGAGACGTGGCACATGACAAGGCCCGGCGTCCCGCACGCGCGCAGCGCCCCCGCGATCGCCTCGCCGACCGAGCGGTGCAGGTGCGCGAGCCCCGACCACTGCACGGCGGTCTCGAGCGTCTCCACCATCACTCCGTGCGTGAGCAGCTCGTCGCGCATGTACGGGGCGGTGAAGCGGCCCGCGAGCCACGCCTGCCCCGGCGAGCTGCCGACGGCCAGCCCGCCGCCGTCGCGCACGAGCGCGAGCGCGCGCCCGCGCCTCGAAGCGAGCTCCTCGCCGGCGCCCTCGAAGCCGAGGATCGCAAGGCAGCCCTCTCTGTAGCCGCGCAGCTGCAGGTAGGCGCGCCCGAGGAGGCCCTTGACGCCGCCGGCGCCGGCCAGCGCGAGCGACATGCGCGTCTCCTGCTCGTCGGACACGCGCGCCACGTCGGGAAGCGCGTGCTCGCGCGCGAGCGTTCGCAGCGCCTGCCAGCCGGCGGCGAAGTCCTCGAAGAAGACGCCCTCGTAGATGCGCTCGCGCGGCGCGGGGCGCACCCGCAGCGCGAGCTCTGAGATCACCCCGAGCGTGCCCTCCGAGCCCACCAGCAGCTGGCGCAGCCCCGGTCCGGCGGCGCTCGCGGGCAGCGCCGGCAGAGCGATCTCAGCGGCGGGCGCCGCCAGGCGCAGGCCGAGCACCATCTTCTCGATCGCGCCGTAGCCGGTGGAGGCCTGCCCGGCCGAGCGCGTGGCCGCGCAGCCGCCGAGCGAGACGTACTCGAAGGACTGCGGGAAGTGCCCGAGCGTCAGCCCCCGCGCCGCCAGCTGGCGCTCGAGCGCGGGCCCGCGGATGCCCGCCTGCACCCTGACCGTCGCGGACTGCTCGTCGAGCTCGATCACGTCCGCCATGCGGCTCATGTCCAGTGCGATCGCGCCCGCGTGCTCGCCGCGCAGCGGTGCGACGCCGCCGACGACGCTCGTGCCGCCGCCGAACGGCACGACCGCGAGCGAGTGGCTCGCGCACAGCTCCAGCAGCGCGCGCAGTTGATCGTGCCCGGCGGGGTAGATCACCGCGTCGGGCGCGCCCTCGGGCTCGCCGGCGCGCAGGCGCACGAGGTCGGGATAGCCCTTGCCGGCGGCGTGCAGCACGCGCTCGGCGTGCCCGTCGCGGACGTGCTCTGAGCCGACGATCTGGCCCAGCGCGGCGAGCGCCTTCGTCGGTGCGCCCGCCGCAGGCAGGCGCACGTTCCCCAGCGCGACCGCCGGGCGCGGGCGCGCGCCGATGCCGACGCTCTCGCGCAGCCAATCGAGCGCGTGCGCCGGCAGCACCGGCGGATGAGAGGGGTCGCCCCAGCCCCACCAGCGCATGCTCGGCGGTGCGGACTGCTCAGCCACTGATCAGCTCCAGGCCGTCGAGCGCCTGTTCGAGCGTCGCCGCCGCCGCGCGACGCACCAGCGGCGCACCGAAGCGCGGGGCGATGCGCAGGAACGTGCCGCCGCGCGCCGCGCTGCGGGCCATCTCCTGACGCAGCTCGAGCGTCACCTCGGTCGCCGCCGCATCCTCGCCGGCGGGCGTGAGCCGCAGTTCCGTCTCGGCTGACTGCAGCACGGCCGCGAACGGCGTACCCGCCACGCGCTGCACCCACGTGAGTGTGCGCTCGCCGTCATCGCCGCGGACCACGTCGAAGTCGGCGCGCACGAGCTTGCCCCTGCGCGTCTTCATCACCTCCGTGAACGCGTCCGCCTCGCCTGTAGCCGTAAGGGTGACGCCCTCCACGCGCGTCACCCGCGGCCACCAGCGCGGCAGGTGGTGCGGGTCGCAGATCAGCTCCCACAGCTCCTGCGCCGGGGCGGCGATCGTGCGGCTGCGACGCGCGGTGGGCACGAGCGCCAAGCTTAGTGCTCTGGCTCAGAAGTTCGGCGACGTATTCGGCAGACGGACACATCCCGAACCGTGTCCGGGTCGGTGAAGACGACCTCGCTCATCGCGGGCGGGGACATCCCCTGCGCGGAGAGCAGAACGGTCTGCGCGCGGCGCCACGTCACTTCGCCGCCAGCACCATCACCCCTGGTTATGGAAACCGGCAAACGTTGCCGGGGAACCCACTAGGACCCTAGAAGCTGGACGTTCTCGAATGTGAGGACTTCAGCGAGCTTGTCGAAGTGGGTGTCGCGGTGAAGTAGCGCGATGGCGCCGTGCTCGGCGGCGGCTGCGGCGATCAGCGCGTCGGTCAGCGGCACACGGTGGTACCCGTCGCTGCGCTCGGCCAGCTCACCGACCGCGCTCATCGCCGCGTCAGCGACGGCTCGATCGTTGCGCAGGATCCGAAACCCGTCGAGCTCCGTCTCGACTGCGGTGTACTCGGAGGTGCTGCGTGTGGAGTAGAGGATCTCCATCCGCACGATCGGAGTGATCCACAGCCGGTCATCGCCCATCGCTTGTTTGACGAGCCCGGCAAGCTCACCGGGGAGGGAGGAGAACCGCCACCATGCCGATGTGTCGGCGATGAACGGCGCATCGCCTTCCAGCAGCTCGACGGCATCCACCGTAGGTCGCTACGACTCGTTGTCCGTCAGCTGCTCGATGTGCTCGAGCGTATCCCGATCAAGCCCGCCCGGGCTAAACACGCGCTCGGCGAGCCGCCGCCGCCGCTCGGCGCGCTCCTCGTCGCTCAGCGCGGGCTTCTCAGCCGTTGGGGTGGTGCTCAAAACAGAATGCCTCACGGCTTCAAGAGTAGCGCCAGAGCACGACATGCACCGATCGGCAGACGCGTATTGGGAGTCCCCGGTGGGCTGGTAGAGCAGCAAGAACCGTTCGCTATTAGGAGCTGGCGCGCACCGGCTCTCAGGAGTCGTAGGCGATCAGCGCATGCACGTCGCGCCCGGCCAGCCGCTCGCGCCCGTTCAGGAACGCGAGCTCGACCAGGAAGCCGCAGCCGACGACCTCGCCGCCGAGATGCTCGACGAGATCGCACAGCGTCGCCGCGGTGCCGCCGGTCGCGAGCAGGTCGTCGTGCACGAGCACGCGCCGCCCGCGCGCGACCGCGTCGGTGTGCAGCTCGAGCGTGCTCGCGCCGTACTCCAGCTGGTAGGAGGAGCTGACGGTCTCATACGGAAGCTTGCCCGGCTTGCGCGCCAGCGCGAAGCCCGCGCCGAGCTCCAGCGCGAGCGCGGGCCCCAGCAGGAAGCCGCGCGCCTCGGCCGCCACGACGCAGTCGACCGCCAGCGGGCGCGCATACTCGGCCAGCCCAGCGACCGCGCCGGCGAGCGCGTCCGCGTCGGCCATCAGCGGCGTGATGTCCTTGAAGCCGATCCCCGCCCGCGGGAAGTCGGGTATCTCACGGATCAGCGAGCGCAGAGATGCGCTGGTCATCGGATACGGCGTCCTGACGCCCGAGGACCAAGCAGATCAAGGACGCAGAGAGCGTGGCGTGCTGTGCACGCGAGCGATCGAGGACGCCGACCGGAGCCGGGAGACACTCGCCTTCGGCTCGCATCCCCGTTCCGGCCAGCGCAGGTCATCGGGCGTCAGCGGACGATCTTGCGCAGATCGCGGATCAACAGCAGGTGCTTGAGGTGGGTGGCGACCGCGGCGAGGTTCTCAAGCGCGTCGACCGCCTCCTTGCGCCGCTCGGGGTTGCGCGAGCGCAGCGCCGGGGCGAGGATCTGCTGCAACAGGTTGGCCTCGCGGTCGGCCGAGGAGCGGAAGACCCGCAGGTTGCGCCCGCCGACGCCGTAGCGGGCGAGCTCGGCGACCGCGGCGATGATCTCGCGCTCGGTCTCGTCGAAGTAGCGCACGCCGCCGCGCATCTCGCCCTTGACCACGCCGTACTCTTCGAGCTCGCGCACGAGCTTGGCCTCGGCCTTGGTCTCCTCGAGCACGTCGTCCATCGAGTACAGCGCGCCCGTCGCCTCGCGCACGCTGACGCTCGGGCGCCACGTGCGCGCGCCCTCGCGCCCGACGCGGCCGGGGGCCGGCGGCACGTCCGGTCCCGTCCCCCCCGCCCCCCCGCGCCCGGCGGCGAGCTCCTGGCGGATCACGCGCAGCGGCAGGAACTCGTCGCGCTGCATGCGCAGGATCGTCCGCAGGCGCGCCACGTCGCCCTGCGTGTAGAGCCGGTAGCCGCCGGGCGTACGCCGCGGCGTCAGCAGCTTCTGGTCCTCCAGGTAGCGGATCTTCGAGATCGAGATGTCGGGGAACTCCTGCGCGAGCGCCTTGCACACCGCGCCGATCGTCAGCGACTTCTGGCGCTTGCCGAGCTCTCCAGCCGCGCGGGGATCCTGCTCCGCCAGCGCGTCCGCCTCCGCAGCGGGCAGCGCGAGCGGCTGTGCGTCGGCGGGTGTCGCGTGCGCGGCCATCAGCGGGCGTGGAAGGTCAGCTTGTACTTGCCGATCTGCAGCTCATCGCCCTCGTCCAGGCGGTGGGACTCGATCCGCGAGCGGTTGACGTAGGTGCCGTTCAGCGATCCGCAATCGTCGATGTACCAGTACTCGCCGCGGTGGATCAGCAGCGCGTGGTCGCGCGAGACGGTCACGTCGTCGAGGAACACCTCGCACTCGGGGCGCCGGCCGATGCTCATGCGCTCGCCGCTCAGCGGAAAGCTCTCCCCCACGCGCCCGCCGCCGGCGCGGATCACGAGCACGGGGCCGCGCGCGGTGACCTCGCCGAGCTCCACCGGCACGAGCTCGCCGGTCTCGTCGATCCGATACGTCGCGGTGATCGGATCCCCGCCCGTCCCCCCGCCCGCACCGCCGCCGCCCACGCCGGCGCTCTCGCCGTGCGCGAGCAGCGCGCCGCAGCGCTGGCAGAAGTTGGCGCCCTCGTCGTTGAGGAAGCCGCACTCGGTGCAGTGCAGCGCCATCGCCGTCTACGGCTGGCTGGTCTCTGACCGCCCGGCGAGGATGTCCGTCAGCTTCTGGACGTCCTCGCCGGTGATCGCGATGTCGCCGTCTTCGTGCTTGTGACGCAGGCGGTTGACGAGCTCGGCGCGCAGGATGTCGATCTTTCCGTGCAGGATCCGCCGGTTGTAGGAGATCTCGGTCTCCTCCTCGGTCAGCTGGCGGATGACGTCTTTCAGTTCGACGTCCGACAGCGAGCCAAGATCGGGGAACGTCTCGTCCATGGGGCCTTCTCCTCTCGCGGACTCACGCCGTCCTGCGCCGTTTTGCGGACACGCCGGGATCGCACCCCACGGGGCACAGGCCGGCAACGGCGCCAGTATAGCCCAAAAGGTCAGGCTGAGCTTGAGACTCTTGGCGGGCCCTACGGGTGCGCTGCGACGCGCAGCTGGCGAACGCCCGAGCGGGCGTAAAGCGCGCTCGCGACGAGCGCCAGCGCGAGGCCCGCGTACAGCAGCGCCTCGCCGAGCCCGCGCAGGCCGGCCATCGCGAAGAAGAACGAGCCCATCACCGGCGCGACCGCGAGCCGCCCCGGCCAGTTGATGCGCAGCTCGACGCCGCGCGTGAGGCCGTAGCGCCCGACCGCGAGCATCGTCAGCTCGCGCGCTGCCAGTACCGCGAGCGCCCAGCGCGGCAACAGCTCGAAGCGCCAGGTCACGACCACGCCCGCGATCACCAGCAGGCGGTCGGTGACGGGGTCCATCAGCGCGCCCAGGCGGCTGTACTGGCCGGTCACGCGCGCGGCGATGCCGTCGGCGTAGTCGCCCCAGCCGATCACGGCAAACAGGGTCGCCTCCGGCGCGCCGACGCCGTCGCTGCTGGACAGCGCGACCGCCAGGAACGCAGGCAGCAGCGCCAGGCGCGCGAAGCCGATCGCGTTGGGCAGCGTCCACGGGCGCAGCGGCTGGCCGGCCTGCGTCTGGGGCGGCGGCGGCCCTGAGCGGTCGAGCCCGAGCAGGCGGCGCGCGCTCAGGGCAGTCCGCGCCACAGCTCGTCCACCGCGCGCACGAGCGCCTGCGGCTCGCCGTCGAGCGGCAGGCCGGGCGCCGCCTCGCGCCCGCGGCGCACCTGCACCTCGATCTCGCCCGACTCCAGCGAGCGTCGCCCGACGGTCAGCCGCAACGGGCAGCCGAGCAGCTCGGCGTCGGCGAACTTCTCGCCGGTGCCGGCGTCGCGGTCGTCGTAGAGGACATCGACGCCGCCCTCCAGCAGCGTCTCATAGACGCGCTCGGCGGCGTCGCGCTCAGCCGTGCCGGGCTTGCCGAGCGCGACGAGGTGCACGGCGAACGGCGCGAGCGCGCGCGGCCAGGAGATGCCGTGCTCGTCGGCGAACTGCTCGACGGCGGCGGCGACGATACGCGCGGGGCCGAGCCCGTAGGAGGCCATCCAGACCGGCTGTTCGGCGCCGGTCTCGTCCAGGAAGCGCGCGCCGAGCGGCTCGGAGTAGCGCGTGCCGAGCTTGAAGATGTTGCCGATCTCGATCGCGGTCTCGATGCGGATCGGCTCGCCGGCGACCATCTCGCCGTCGGACAGCTGCTCCTTGCCCAGCTGCGCGCGCACGACCTCGGCGTTGGCGGCGTAGCCGGACTCGGTCAGCACGACCTCGTCCTCGCCGGCCGCGCACGGCGCCATGTACTCGTGCGCGCCTGAGCCGCCCATCATGCCCACGTCGCCCTCGACGCGGTACCAGCGCAGGCCGGTGCGGGCCATCATGCGGTCGTAGGCGCCGACGTGGCGCTCGTAGCTCTCCTCCATCGCCGCACGGTCGCGGTCGAAGCTGTAAGCGTCCTTCATGATGAACTCGCGCGTGCGCAGCACGCCCGCGCGCGGGCGCGGCTCGTCGCGCTCCTTGACCTGGAAGTGATAGACGACCAGCGGCAGGTCGCGGTAGGAGCGCACGATCTGCGCGATGTGGAAGGTGACGGCCTCCTCGTGGGTCATTGCCAGCACGAGCTCCGAGCCCTTGCGGTCGGTGAGCTTGAACAGCTCCTCGATCTCGATGCGCCCGGTCTTGCGCCACGGCTCGGCGGGCTGCAGCACCGGCATCAGCATCTCCTGCGCGCCGATCGCGTCCATCTCCTCGCGGATGATCGCCACCACGCGCTGGTGCACGCGCCAGCCCGCTGGCAGCCACGTCCACATGCCGGCGCCCATCTGCCTGACCAGGCCGGCCCTGACCATCAGCTTGTGCGAGAGCGCCTCCGCGTCCGCGGGCGGCTGCTTCTCGGTGGGCAGCAGGTATTGCGAGAGGCGCGTCATGGGGCTCGCAGCCTAATCCATGGGAGGGCCCTGCCCGGCCAACACGCGGCCGGCCGGGCAGGGGTGAGCGTGCGCACCTAGCTTTCGAACGCGTACACGGCCGCCTGGATCGCGGTCGTCCTGACGAGGTTGCCGAGCGCGATGTTGACGTCGTAGAGGTGCAGGCCCCAGTCGGGGCCGAGCTCTTCCTTGACGTATTCGGGCGGGTCCACGGCCGTGCCGACTGGGTTGACCTGCAGCCAGCTCGCACCGTTTTCTTTGTGGCACTGCGCCGTGTACTCGCCGACCGAGGCCACCCACGGCGTGGCGGCGGTGGGCGTTTCCTGGACGAGGCCGAGCGAGCCGGGGAACGGCGTGGTCGAGGCGTAGGGCTCGAGCGGTCCGCCGGCGCCGGTCTGCTCGAGCAGCGCCGGGTTCACGCACACGACTTCCTCGCCGGTGATTTCCTCGCCGGGCCCGAGCAGCGGGCTGTTCTCGCGCCCGAAGAACGCGCCTTCGGGTGGTTCCTCGAGAAACGTCGAGTAGGCGATCACGCAGTGCGTCTGCGCGGCGGCCTGGCACACGGGCACGTTCTGGAAGGTGCCGCCGACGAGCTGGCCTTCGGGCACGAGCACGTTGCCGCCCATCAGGTCCGCCGAGACCAGCTGGCGGCGCAGGCTGGGGTTGGGGTCGATCCGTTCTTTGATCAGCTGCTCCAGCAGCAGCGAGCCCTGCGAGTGCCCGATCAGCACGAAGCCGCGGCCCTTGTTGTACTTGGCCAGGTATTCCGCGAACGCGCCGGCGACGCCCTCGTAGGCGATCACGCTCGCTTCTTTGCTGATCGGCCCGCCGTTCAGCGCGGTGAGCGTGATCTGCGGATACATCGGCGCGTACACCTTGCACTGCTGGGAGAAGCGCGAGGCCTGGTCGATCGCGACCTGCGTCTCCTGCGGTTCGATTTCGAGGTTCGCGTTTTCGGTTTTCTGTTCGCTGACGGTCGGGTACACGTAGAAGCAGTCGATTGGCGCCTTCTTGTTCGGCTTGGCGTCTTCGACGCTCGTCGCGCCGTCTGTCTGCACGACGGTGGTGGTCAGCGGCTGCGTGCAGGGGTCGTTCGCGAGCCCCGGCTTGCACAACCAGACAGTCTTCGACTTCATCGCCGCGGCCGCGCCCGCCAGCGACCCCGCCGCGACGAGCGCCGCCAAGCCGGCGGCCGCGAGCAGCGCCGCGCGGCGTGCGAGCGCGCGCCTGCGATCAGATCTCCGTCCGTGTCGCATCCCTCTCCCCTTCGATCGTGCGGCCCCGCCCCAGCGGCTGCGCCGCGGTTTGGGGGATTTTAGCCAGATCGGTCGAAAAGACGCAAATCCCTACGGTGCCGGCGCCCCGAGCAGTGCCGCCAGCACCTGGTAGAGACGGTCGGTGTCGCCGCGGATCCCCACGAGCGCGTCGTTGTAGATGAACGCCTCGCCCAGACGCGTGATCGCGTAGGCGAGCACCTCCGGCGGCGTCGGCGCCTCGAACTCGGCGGCCTGCACCTCGGCGTCGATCAGGCGCTCGATGCACGCAACTACGCGCGGCTGCACGACACCGGCGCTGGAGGTGAGGATCCGCAGCGCGCGTTCCTGCTCCTGCGCGAGCAGCGCGCGCATCCCACGGTTGGCGACGAGCTCGCGGTTGAAGCGGTCGAAGGTGTCGAGCAAGGCGGACGCGCCGCTGCCGCTGACCTCGCTGCGGATCGCGCACAGCCGCTCTTCGCCGAGTCCCGCAAGCACCTCGCCGACGAGCAGCTCGCGGGTCTGAAACCAGCGGTGCATGGTCGCCCGCGCGAGGCCGAGCTCGCGCGCGATCGCCTGCACGTCGACGCGTTCGCCGGCGAGGAAGCGCTTGCGCGCCAGGCCCAGCGCCGCCGCGCGTGTGGAGGCAGCGGGACGGCCCGGACGGCCGCGACGGTCTGTGGCCAACGAGGTCATGGGCGAAGACTAATCCGAAGCGCCGCTCGCCGCCTTTGATAGAACAGCGATCACCGACAGAACTTCGACGAGACCCCGACAAGGAGCCCCCGACATGGCCTATTCCGTTCCGCCGCTCCCGTACGCGTACGACGCGCTCGAGCCGCACATCGACAAGATGACGATGGAAATCCACCACGACAAGCACCACCAGGCATACGTGGACAAGGTCAACGCGGCCCTGGAGGGAACCGCGCTGGCGGACGCGCCGATCGAGGACGTGCTGAAGGATCTCGGCCAGGTGCCCGAGGGCAAGCTCGCGGCTGTCAAAAACAACGGCGGCGGCCACTACAACCACTCGCTCTTCTGGGAGAGCATGAGCCCGGACGGCGGCGGCGCGCCGAGCGGCGGGCTGGCAAGCGCGATCGACGCCGCCTTCGGCTCGTTCGCGGACTTCCAGGCCAAGCTCAAGGAAGCCGGCGTAAACCAATTCGGCTCGGGCTGGTCGTGGCTCGTGCTCGACGGCTCGGGCCTCGCGGTCGTCGGCTCGGCCAACCAGGACAACCCGATCTCCGACGGCAAGACGCCGCTCTTGGGCGTCGACGTGTGGGAGCACGCGTACTACCTCAAGTACCAGAACCGGCGCCCGGACTACCTCGACGCTTGGTGGAACGTGGTCGACTGGACCAGGGTCGCCGAGCGCTACGCCGCGGCGTCCTAAAGGAATCTGCGAAAGGGACTGCGAAACTCGGATCGTCACAGAACGACCCGACCCGCCTCTTGGGCGGGTCGGGAGGTGGGGAGCTACCCCAAACGGCTGATAACCAGTTCTTAAGGTAGCGCAAGCCTCAGAAACGTCAAGCTCGCTGATCGGGAGCGCGACCAAAACGGGAGCTACCCGCAAGCGCCTGATCATTGCAACTCGTCCCGCTTCCCAGATCAGCAAATGCTCGCGGAGCGCAGAGGACTCGAACCCCATCCGAGGAGCTACCCCGAATTCCCGGTTATCAGCCGTTCACGGCGCCTTGCCGCTATACGCTCCGTACGCATAAGTCTAGTAGGACCATAGGATGGAATAACGAACGTACGTTCGAGTTTCGGAGATCTCCACTAGAGCGGCCCGCTGGCGAGCGCCGCGAGCTCGAAGAACAATGTCAGCAGCAGCGCGGCGCTCGTCAGCGTGGCGGCGCCGCCCAGCCCGATCCGCCCCGGCCTACCGCGCAGGGCCTGCACGGCGGCCGCCAGCGCGACGACGCTCACCGCGGCCGTGACCGCGGCGATCGCGATCAGCGCGCCGGTGTTGCGCTCGAACGGCGAATCGCTTTCGGTGATGCAGGCGACGAGGTCCGCGATGCCCAGCAGAGCGAGCAGCGTCGCGAACAGCACCCAGATGGCGCTGAGCAGCCGCCGCACGGCAGCTCAGCCGCGGCTGAAGCGCCGGCCCGCGACCGGGGAGACGGCCTCGTCGAGCGGCACGGGCGCGTGGCCGTTGCCGGGCGCGCCCGCCGGGTCGCTCGCTCGGCTCTCGGTCGCGCCCGCGGGCGCGAGCATCGACTCGAGCACCGCGCCGGCGCTCGCGTCCTCGTGAGCGGCGGCGGCTTCCAGCATGGCGATGCGCTCGGGCGTCATCGCGGTGTCGTCCTCGTTCTCGGCCAGCCACGCGCGCGCCTCCGCCGCGGCGCGCTCGTCGCGCTGGACGGTCTTGCCGGCGGCGTAGTAGCGGTCGATCTCCTTGAACAGCTCGTCCACCAGCTGCTCGGTTGGGACCTTCTTCAGCGGCTCGCCCTTCGAGTAGATCATGCCCATGTCTTTGGCGCCGGTGATCCCGAAGTCCGCGTGGCGGGCCTCGCCGATGCCGTTGACCGCACACCCCAGCACGGAGACCTCGATCGGGTCCTCGTACGCTTCGAGACGGCGCTCGACCTCAGCGACGACCGAGTCCATGTCGAACTGCAGGCGCCCGCACGTCGGGCAGGCGATCAGGTCGGGGCCACGCTCGCGCAGCTTCAGCGCCTTCAGGATCTCCCACGCGACCTTCACCTCCTCCTCGGCGTGGAAGGTCGACAGCGAGATGCGGATCGTGTCGCCGATGCCGTCCGCGAGCAGCGTGCCGAGGCCGACGGCGGACTTCAGCGAGCCCGACCACTTGGTGCCCGCCTCGGTGACGCCGAGGTGCAGCGGGTAGGGGATTTTCTCCGACAGCAGCCGGTTGGACGCGATCGTGTTGGGCACTGACGTCGACTTCATCGAGACCTTGAAGTTCTCGAAGTCGAGGCTCTCCATCAGCTGTACGGTCTCGATCGCCGCGGTCACCAGCGCCTCGACCGGATTGTCGTACTCGAGCTGGCGCAGGTGCTTGGGCAGCGATCCCGAGTTGACGCCGACGCGCAGCGGCGTGCCGCGCTGCTTTGCCAGCGCGATCACCTCCGCGACCTTCTCGGCGCCGCCGATGTTGCCGGGGTTCAGGCGCACGCAGTGCGCGCCCGCCTCGATCGCCTTCAACGCGAGCGTGTGATTGAAGTGGATGTCCGCGATCACCGGGATCGGCGACTGCGCGACGATCGTCTTCAGCGCCTCCGCGTCCTGCTCACGCGGCACCGCCACGCGCACGATGTCGGCGCCGGCCTCGGCGACCGTGCGGATCTGCTCCATCGTCGCCGCCAGGTTCGCGGTCTCGGTCTTGGTCATCGTCTGCACCGCCACCGGCGCGCCGCCGCCGACCGGTACGGCGCCCACCTGGATCTGGCGCTTGGAGGCCATAGGCTGATTCTACGATGCCCGACGTCTACGCCACCGCACGCGGCCCGCTGGCGCGCGTGGCCTCGCCCCTCGCCGCCCGCGCGCGCGCCCGCCGCCACGCGCGCTTCTTCGCGCTCGCGCAACTGGCGCCCGGAGCGCGCGTGCTCGACGTGGGCTGCGGCAGCCTCGGCTTGCGAGCACTCGAGCCCGCCCTCGACATCACCGGCGTGGACGTGCTCGCGGTGCCCGGGTATCCAGGGCCGTTCGTACGCGCCAACGCCGCCGAGGGTCTCCCCTTCGCGGACCGGTCTTTCGATCTCGTCTACTGCTCGAGCGTGATCGAGCACGTGGCGCCCGCGTACCGCGCGGCGTTTGCCGCGGAGCTGCGACGCGTCGGGCGCGGCTGGTTCGTGCAGACCCCCGCGCGCTCGTTCCCGATCGAGCCGCACTCGCTGCTGCCCGGCGCCCACTGGCTCCCCGCGCGCCTGCGCAGGCGCTACTGGCGGCTCGGCGCCGCCGGTGAGTGGGAGGAGATCTCGCTGCTCAGCCGCTCAGAGCTCGAGGCGCTGTTCGGCCCCGCGCTGCCCGAGCGCTTCGGGCCGCTGGTCAAGAGCTGGGTGTGCGTCAAGGCGCCCGAGGGGTGAAGGCGGCGGCTGCGAGCGCTCAGCCGCCGAGGCGGCCGATGTCGTTGCTGATGCCGTTGATCACCAGGAACGCCAGCAGCACGATCCCGACCGAGCTGAAGCGGTACATGGCGGCAAGCGAGATCCGCCGTCCGCGCACCTTCTCGGCGACCGACCACAGGATGTGCCCCCCGTCGAGCGGCAGGAACGGGAACAGGTTGAAGACGGCGAGGATCAGCGAGACGAAGCCGCCGAACACGAGCGCGTAGCCAGCGCCGGCGACAACCGTTTCGTGCGCGATCTCGGTGATCCCGACGACGCTGTGCAGCTGCTTGCGGACCTTCGAGCTCGTGAACGCCTTTCCGATGTTGGAGAGCATGCTCGTGGTCGTCGCCCACATCTCGTGCGCGGCGACGCCGGCCGCCGTGAGCACTCCCACCGATTTGGGGGCCGCGCCGAAGTCGAAGCCGATCAGCATGCGCCCCAGCGCCTTGTCGTAGTGCGGGCGGATCGAGAGCGTCATGTCCCTGCCCGCGCGACGGATCTCGAGCGTCACCGGCGTCGCCGCCACGCAGCCGTTGACCTGGGGGCCGGCGCAGCGATGCGAGTTCACGGTCTCGATCGTCGAGTCGACGCTCGCGCGGCGGCCGTCGACGGCGAGGATGCGGTCGCCGAGGCGCAGCACGCCCTGCGCAGGCTCGCCCTTCTCGATCCCGGCGACGGTGGCGCTGGGGACGAGCGTGTGGATCGAGCTGTTGAGGTTTTCGAGCGTGTAGTCGCCGTTGAGGCTGCCGGAGGCGATGATCGCCCAGAAGAGCGCAAACGCGATCAGCAGGTTCACGCCCGGCCCCGCGAGGATCACGACGACGCGCTTCCACGGCGCCTGGTTGTAGTACGCGCGCCTGGCCACCTCCGGCTCCAAGCCGCCGATTTCTTCGGGGCTCATGCCGGTGATCTTCACGTAGCCGCCCAACGGGATCGCGCCGATCCCGTACTCCGTCTCCCCCCTGCGCACGGAGAACAGCGTCGGCGGGAAGAACAGCGAGAAGCGCTCCACGCGCATGCCCACCGCCTTGGCGGCGGCGAAGTGCCCCAGCTCGTGCAGCACGATCAGGAGCATGAAGCCGATGAGCGCGATCGCCCAGTCCATGCGCCTCAGTTTGGCAGGCGCCTGGGCTGGTTCCGGCGATTGCCTTGCGGGGGGGCGTTGCGGCCCACGGCGGCCGGCCGCGTGCTCGGCAGATACTCAGGCCAGCTCCGCGACGGCCTGCCCCGCGACCTCGCGCGCGCGCCGGTCTGCCTCGTACAGCGACTCGAACGAGCGTATGGGCTCGCTGCCGAGCGCGCAGAGCGTGCGCTCGATCACCTCGGAGATCTCCACGAAGCGCAGGCGGCCCTCGAGGAACGCGTGCACGGCGATCTCGTTGGCGGCGTTCAGCACGCACGGCGCCGTGCCCCCCTCGCGCGCGGCCGCTCCCGCCAGGCGCAGGCACGGGAACGCGTCGAGGTCGACCGCCTCGAAGCTCAGCTCGCCAATCTCGGCGAGGTCCAGTGGGGAGATCGGCAGCGGCGCGCTTTCGCCGCCGTGCAGCGCGTAGGAGATCGCGATGCGCATGTCCGGCGGACCGAGATGCGCCAGCATCGCGCCGTCGGCCAGCTGCACCAGCCCGTGCACGAGCGACTGCGGGTGCACGACCACGTCGATGCGCTCGTACGGCGTGCCGAACAGGTGGTGGGCCTCCATCAGCTCGAGGCCCTTGTTCATCAGCGTCGCCGAGTCGATCGTGATCTTGCCGCCCATCGCCCACGTGGGGTGCGCGAGCGCCTGCTTGACGGTGACGTCCTGCAGCTCTGCCAGGCGCCGGCCGCGAAACGGCCCGCCGCTGGCGGTGATCGTCAGGCGCTGCACCGCGCCCGGCGGCTGGCCGGCGAGCAGCTGGTGAAGCGCCGTGTGCTCGGAGTCGACCGGCACGATGCGCGCGCCCGTCGCCTCCGCGAGCGCCGTCACGAGCTCGCCGCCGACGACCAGCGACTCCTTGTTGGCGAGCGCCAGGTCGATCCCCTCGCCGAGCGTGGCCACCGTCGGCCCGAGCCCGACCGAGCCGACGAGCGCGTTCAGCACGAGCTCGGCGCCCGACTCGACCACCAGCTTGACCAGGCCCTCGGCGCCCGCCAGCACCTCGCCGTCGGTCCACGCCTCCGCGGCGCGCGCCGCCGCGTGCTCGTCGCCGAGCGCGATCCTGCTCACGCCGTGCGCGCGTGCCTGCTCCAGCAGCGCCTCCCACGAGCGCCCCGCGGACAGGCCGACGAGCTCGAGCTCCTCGCTGCGCGAGCACACGTCGAGCGCCTGCGTGCCGATCGAGCCGGTCGAGCCGAGGATCAGCAGGCGCTTACGCGTGGACATGCTCCTCCGTGTGCGTGCGACCGCGAGCTGACGCGCCGGCGCTCATCTGCTGCGGGCCTTGCAGCCCCTGATGAGTTTCGGCTTGTAGAGCTCCAGCGACGCGGGCAGCGCCTGGACCACCTGTTCGCAGACCCGGTCGGCGGCCGCGAGCGCCGCTTTGACGCTGCCGTGCTCCGCGGCTTCGCAGGTCCGTTCCGCCTGCTCCTTCACCGGCGCTTCGAGTTTCGGCACGGCGGCGATCGTCGCCCTGCAGGCGGCGACGAGCCGCTTCACCGTCGCGCCCTTCGGCACAGGTTCGGTTTCGGCCGCGGGCGTCGAGGTCGTGTGGGTGGCGGCGGCAGTGCTCGTGGGCGTTGAGCTGCTGGGAGTCGATGCACTCGAGGTCGAGCTGCTGCTCCCGCAGCCGGCGAGCAGCGCCGCGCCGAGCGCTGCGATGACGAGTGCGACGGTGAGTCTTGCGAGCATTCCCTCTCCTTGACGAGCTTCAGTGGACATAAGCGAACCACACGTAATAGCTGACCACGCACGTGAACAACACCGCGTCGAGCCGGTCCAGGGCGCCGCCGTGCGCGCCGAACAGGCCGCCCGAGTCCTTGGTGCCCGCCTCGCGCTTGACGAACGACTCGAACAGGTCGCCCACGGGCGCCAGCAGCGCGACGCCGAGGCCGAGCACCAGCGCGTGCGTGCCCGGCAGCCATTCCTGGTAGCGCCCGGCGATCCACACGCCGAGCACCGCGAACAGCATGCCGATCAACAGGCCCTCCACGGTCTTGTTCGGCGAGATCGCCGGCGCGAGCGGACGGCGGCCGAACATGCGGCCCCCGAGGTAGGCGCCGGTGTCGCCCAGGAAGGTGCCGACGAGCACGTCGATGACGATCCCCAGGCCGTGCGGCAGGCCGCGCAACAGCACCGCGTGGGCGAGCGCGAAGCCGATCCAGTAGATGCCCAGCAGCGTGATCGCGATCGCTCCCACCGACGGCCGCGGCTGCAGCAGCGTCATCCCGAACACCAGCGGCAGCGCGGCGACCGCCACCAGCAGCACCTGAAACTGGTCGCCGTACAGCGCCGCCGCGAGCAGGCCGGCGAGCGCGACGAAGCCGGCCAGGCGCGCGGGGTGCGCGCGCTCGTACATCCCATACAGCTCGTGCATGCAAAAGCCGCCGAGCACGAACATCCCGAGCGCGAACACGAGGCCGCCTTCGATCACCAGGAACAGCGCCACGGCGATCGCCGGGATCGCGACGAGCACGCGCGCGCTGAGATCCGAGCGCGGCTCGGAGCGGCCGCGGGATCTGCGCCTGCGGCCGCGGCGCTTGGCCTCGCGCTCCTGCTCGGCGCGCCGTGCGGACGCGCGCTCGCGCGCCGGCGCGCTCGCCCCGCCGGGCGTGTGCGGACCGCTGGCCATCAGCTGCGGCTCACCGTCCCCCGAAGCGCCGCCTGCGCTCGGCGTACTCCGCCAGCGACTGCTCGAGCGCCTCGCGCGTGAAGTCCGGCCACAGCTCCTCCCTGAACACGAGCTCGGAGTAGGCGGACTGCCACAGCAGGTAGTTGGACAGGCGCCGCTCGCCGCTGGTGCGGATGATCAGGTCGGGGTCGTGCATCTCCGGCGCGTACAGGCACGCGCGGAACTCGTCTTCGCTCGTGCCTGTGAACCGCCGCGCGGCGTCGACGATCTCGGCGCGCCCGCCGTAGTTGAACGCCACGAACAGGGTGATGCGGCTGTTGGCGTTCGTGAGCGCTTCGGCCCAGCGCATCTGCTCGGCCAGGCGCTCGTCGACGCCCTCGCGTCGCCCGATGAAGCGCATGCGCACGCCTTCCTCGTGCAGCTCGGGCGTCTCGCCGGCGATCCGCCGCGAGAACATCTCCATCAGCCCCTGGACCTCATCCGCGGGGCGCGACCAGTTCTCGGTCGAGAACGAGTACACGGTCAGCTCCTCGATGCCGAGCTCGGTGGCGTCGCGCAGGCGCGCCTTGACGGTGTCCGCGCCGGCGTCGTGGCCATCGTTGACCGGCACGCCGCGCTCGCGCGCCCAGCGCCCGTTGCCGTCGGTGATGATCGCCACATAGCGAGCCGCGACGGGTTCCCCGGCGGCGGCCATCAGACTGCGAGGATCTCCTCTTCCTTGGCCTTGAGCACGCCGTCCAGCTCGCCGATGCGCCCGTCGGTGAGCTTCTGCAGCTCGACCTCCGCGCGGTGCTCGTCGTCGGAGGAGGCTTCGCCCTCGGCCTTGAGCTCGCGCAGATGCTGCATCGTGTCGCGGCGCACGTTGCGCACCGCGATGCGCCCCTCCTCGGCGAGGTTGCGCACGATCTTGACCAGCTCGCGCCGGCGCTCTTCGGTGAGCTCGGGCACCACCAGGCGCACGACGTTGCCGTCGTTGGACGGCGTCAGCCCGACGTCTGACTCGTTGATCGCCTTCTCGATCGCCTTGATCGACGATTTGTCGTAGGGCTGCACACTCAGCAGGCGCGCTTCGGGCGCGGAGATCGTTGCGAGCTGGTTCAGCGGCGTCATCGCACCGTAGTAGTCGACCATCACGCGGTCCAGCAGCGCGGGGCTCGCGCGCCCGGTGCGCACCGTCGAGAACTCGTGCGTGGAGGATTCGACCGACTTGCTCATGCGCTCGCCCGCGTCCTCGAGCAGTTCGTCGATCAGGTTCTCAGCGGCCATCGTCGTCTCCTCCAGCTGTTGTGACGAGCGTCCCTACGCGCTCACCTGAGATTATCCGCGCGAGACTGGTCTCGTCGTCCATGTTGAACACGTTCAATGGCATGCCGTTCTCCATGCACAGCGCGAGCGCCGTCGAGTCCATCACCCGCAGGCGCCGCTCGAGCGCCTCCATGTGCGTGATCTGCGGGATGAACTCCGCCGTCGGGTCGAGCGCGGGGTCGGCGCTGTAGACACCCTCGACGCCGTTCTTGGCCATCAGGATGATCTCCGCGTGGATCTCCGCCGCGCGCAGCGCCGCGGCGGTGTCGGTGGTGAAGAACGGGTTGCCGGTGCCGGCCGCGAAGATCACCACGCGGCCCTTCTCCAGATGGCGCATCGCGCGCCTGCGGATGTACGGCTCGGCGACCTCCGAGACGCCGAGCGCCGACTGCACGCGCGTGTTCGTGCCGACCTTCTCCAGCGCGTCCTGCAGCGGCAGCGCGTTGAGCACCGTTGCGAGCATGCCCATGTAGTCGGCGGTCGAACGGTCCATCCCCGCCGCGGCGCCCTTCATGCCGCGATAGATGTTGCCCGCGCCGACGACGATCGCGACCTCCACGTCCTGGTCGCGCACCGCCGTCACCTGGCGAGCGACCGCGGCCACGCGCTCGGGGTCGGTGCCGTAGTCGAGCGAGCCCATCAGCGCCTCGCCCGACAGCTTCAGCAGGATGCGTTTGAAGGCAGGGGCCATCGGCGGCAGAGCCTATCCGCGCTCCGTGACCACGGTCTACTGGCCTATTGCGAAACGCGCAAACCTACGTATGACAACGTTCTCGCCGGTGGTGGCGGTGAGCTCGTCGCGCAGCTGCTGGACGGTCTTGCCGTCGAACTTCGGGTTGTGCATCTCCTGCTCGAGCAGCACGATCGTGGCCAGCCACGAGTCGAGCTTGCCGGAGACGATTTTCTCGCGCACGTTCTCCGGCTTGTCCGCCGCCTCCTGCTCGTAGATGCGCGCCTCCGCGTCGCGCGCCTCGCTCGGGACGTCCTCGCGGCTGACGTACTTGACCGTCGGCGTGGCCGCGATCTGCATGGCGACCTCGCGGGCGAACGTCACGAAGTCGTCGTTCTTGGCGACGAAGTCGGTGTTGCAGTCGACCTCGATCAGCACGCCGACCTTCGAGCCCGCGTGCACGTAGGCCTGGACGGTGCCCTCGGTCGCGGCGCGCTCGCCGAGGTCCTGGATCTTCTTGCCCTGCTTCACGCGCAGGATCTCGATCGCCTTCTCGATGTCGCCCTGCGCCTCGGTGAGCGCTTTCTTGCAGTCCATCATCCCCGCGCCGGTGCGCTCGCGCAGGGCCTTCACGTCCTTTGCTCCGATCTCAACCGTGTTCATGCGCTGGCCTCCGCCTTGGTCTGCTCGCTGTCATCGGTGGCGGCCGGCTCCTGCGGCTCGGCCGCGGTCTCCGCCTCGGGCTCCGCGGCCGGCGCGGGCGCCGCCTCGGCGGCCGGCTGCGGCTCGGCCTCGGGCTCCGCTGCCGGCTCGGCAGGCGGGGCCTCGGGCGCTGGCGTCGCCTCAGCCTCGGCAACAGGCTCCGGCGCAGCCGCGGGCGGCTCCTCGGCCGGCGCCGGTGGGGCGGCCTCGGCGGCAGGCTCTGGCGCCACGGGCGCCACGGGCGCCGCGGGCTCGGCGGCCGGCGGCGTCGCGGCCTGTGCGGGCGCGACAGGCGCTGCGGCCTCGGGCGTCTCGGCGGCAGGCGGCGCCTGCGCGGCGGCCGCGGCGGCGCGAGCAGCGGCCTCGCGCTCTGCGGCCTCTTTCTTGGCCTGCTCCTCGGCCTCGCGCTTGGCCTGTTCCTCGGCCTCGCGCTTGGCGCGCGCTTCGGCCTCGGCCTTGGCGCGTTCCTCGGCTTCTTTGCGCGCGCGTTCCTCCTGCGCGCGGAACACGCCGTGTCCCTCGGAGACGACCTGGCCGATGGCCTGGGTGATCAGCGCGCACGAGCGGATCGCGTCGTCGTTGCCGGGGACCACGAAGTCGATGCCGTCGGGGTCGCAGTTGGTGTCGACCAGGCCGATGATCGGGATGCGCAGGCGCCGCGCCTCTTTGACGGCGATCTCCTCGGTCTTCAGGTCGATCACGAACATCGCGTCGGGCACGCGCTGCATGTTCTTGACGCCGCCGAGGTTCGCGCGCAGCTTCGCGAGATCGGCCTGCGCTGCCATGCGCTCGCGCGTCGGCAGCAGCGCGAGCTGGCCCTCCGCCTCGTAGCGTTCGAGGTCGTGCAGGCGCCGGATGCGCTGGTTGATGGTCTGGAAGTTCGTCAACAGGCCGCCCAGCCAGCGGTGGTTGACGTACGGCATGTCGGCGGCCTCGGCGACGTCTTTGATCGTGTCGCGCGCCTGCTTCTTGGTGCCGACGAACAGCACCGTGCCGCCGCGGTGGGCGAGCGTGCCGGCGAACTCCTGCGCCTGCGCGAGCAGCGCCTGCGTCTTGAGCAGATCGATGATGTAGATGCCGCCGCGCTCGCCGAAGATGAAGCGGCGCATCTTGGGGTTCCAGCGGCGCGTCTGGTGGCCGAAGTGAACGCCGGCCTCCAGCAGCTCCGCGATGCCTACGTCAGCCACGGGCTACTCCCTTGTTGTGATGCTGGTTGGTTGCCGCGTGGACGGAGCGGACCCGGAGTCGCCGGCCTTCAGGCCGTCGCCCCGGGCAGGGCCGCTGTCCGCAACCGCGCGGGTCGGGTTCTGGATTTGAGACTCAGGATACCCGTTCGGCGCGCTCGAGCGCCGCCTGCAGGTCGACGGGCAGCGGCGAGGAGACCTCGACGCGCTCGCCGGTGATCGGATGCTCGAAGGCGAGGCGGGTCGCGTGCAGGAACTGGCGCTGCAGCCCGAACAGCCCCGCGGTGCCGTACTCGGGATCGCCGCACACCGGGTGGCCGATCGCCTGCAGGTGCACGCGGATCTGGTGGGTGCGACCTGTCTCCAGCCGCAGGCGCAGCAGCGTGCTGGACGCGAGCGCGCGCTCGAGCGTGAAGTGCGTGCGCGCCTCGCGCTGACCGGCGCCGCCGACGGCCATGCGCGTGCGCACGCGCGGGTCGCGGCCGATGGGCGCTTCGATGGTCCCCGTTCGGGCGGGTGGGCGCCCTTCCACGAGCGCCAGGTACTCGCGCTCGATCAGCCGCTTCGCGAGCGCCGCCTGCAGGCGTGTGAGCGCGCGATCGGTGCGCGCGACGACCATCAGGCCGGAGGTGTCGCGGTCCAGGCGGTGAACGATGCCGCGGCGCTCGGCGTCCGCCGTGCCCGCCGCGCCCTCACGGGGCTCCTCGCCCTCACGGGGCTCGGCGCTCTCGCCGGCGGGCTCGGCGAGCAGCGGCGCGAGCAGCTGGGCGAGCGTGTCCTCGCGGTGCCCGCGCGCGGGGTGCACGACGACGCCGGGGGCCTTGTCGACGACGATCAGGTGCTCGTCCTGGAAGGCGATCGTGAAGGGAGGCCCGGAGGCGGGCTGGGGCGGGGCCGCCATCAGTCCCCGGTGTGGTGGCGCGCGCGGTCGGCGAGCAGGAAGAGGGTCAGGATGCCGAGCGTGATCGACGCGTCGGCGAGGTTGAACGGCGGCCAGCCGAGCGGCAGCTTGACGAAGTCGGTGACCGAGCCGTGGCGCAGGCGGTCGAGGATGTTCCCGAGCGCGCCGCCGGCGATCATGCCGGTGGGCAGCCACATGAGCGAGCTCCTGGCGTGCGTGGCGAAGTACGCGAGCAGCGCGACCAGCGCGAGCGAGACGAGGATCGTGACGGCGATGTGGTCCCCGGGCAGGAAGCCGAACGCGACGCCGTGGTTGCGCGTGTTCACCAGCTGCACCCCGGGCAGGAACCTGTGTTCTTCGCCGGGCACGATCGAGCGTTCGACCGCGCGCTTGGTCAGCTGGTCGATCGCGACCACCAGCGCGAGCACGCCCGCGGCGCGCAGCCACGCATACGCCGCCCGCGGGCTGCGGCGGGTGTCCGCGGGCTCGCGGGCAACTGCCATCGGGCCGCTCAGCTGATGATGCCCTGGACGACGATCACGTTGACGAGGTACAGCGCGATGATCGCCAGCATCGGAGAGAAGTCGAGCCCGCCCATGCGCGGCGCGAAGCGGCGGAAGATGCGCAGGAACGGCTCGACGACGTCGCGCAGGAAGCCGAGCAGCCGGTCGGTGGTGATCGAGTACGGCGGGCGGATGCCGGCGGCGAACAGCAGCTGCATGACGATGTAGACGATGATCAGCAGCGTGTACACGTAGATGAGCGCCGACAGGTAGCCGGCGACCTCGGTGCGCGCGCTCGCGATGATCATCGCCGACCGCCATCGAGGACCGCGTCGAGCGCGTCGCTGAAGGCCCTGCGCAGGCCCGCGCGCTCGAGCGCGTCGACGCCGCGCGCGGTCAGCCCGCCGGGCGAGGAGACCTCGCGGCGGACGGCCATCGTGTCGTAGGCGCGGCGGCGCAGCAGCTCCGCGGTGCCGGCGAGCGTCTGCACGACCAGCTGCGCGCCCTGCGCGGCGGGGATGCCGCGGCGCACGCCCGCGTCGACCTGCGCCTCGGCCACCAGCGCGACGTACGCAGGCGCGCACGACATCAGGCCCATGGCGACGTCCACGAGCGCGTCGTCGAGCACCACCAGCGTGCCCAGCTGCGCGAACAGCTCGGCGACGGACGCGTCGGGAGCCGCGCCGGCGGCGGTCGAGTCGCCCTGCGCACCGGCGCCGGCCTCGAGCATGCCCGGGCCGGCGGCCTGCACGACGGCGCCCTGGCGCACCTCCACGGGCAGCGACGGGATGAAGCGATACACCGGCCGGCCGGGGTAGGCGTCGCGCAGCGCCGCGAGCGGCGTGACGGCGAGGATCGACGCCACGGGCGTGCTCCCCGGCCCGATTTCCGCGGCCACCGCGGCCAGCTGGGCGGGCTTGTGGCAGAGCACCAGCAGCTCGGCCCGCGCCGCCACCTCCGCGTTGCTCTCCAGGGCCTCGCCCCCCACCTCATCCACGAGGCTGCGAGCGCGCTCTGCGACGGGGTCGGCGCACAGCACCGGCTGCCCCCACCCGCGGGCAAGCGCACGCGCCATGTTTCCACAACCGATGAGGCCAATTTCCATGATCACTCCAGACTATGGCGATTCATCAGCGCCCCTGACGTTCGAGGGTCAAGTCTGGCAAGGACGCAGTGAGCGAAGTGTGCTGTGCACACGAGCGATCGAGGACGCCGCCAGACGCCGGCCATCGGGCGTCAGGACTGGTTGAAGAAGCCCTTCTCGATCAACCGGGCTCGCTCCTCGGCGGAGATCTCGACGTTGCGGGGGGTGAGCATGAAGACCTTGTCGGCGATCCGCTGCATGCCGCCGTCGAGCGCGTAGGTGAGGCCGGATGCGAAGTCGATGAGGCGCTTGGAGAGGTCGGTGTCGGAGCTCTGCAGGTTGAGGATGACGGGGATCGAGTCCTTGAACTTGTCGGCGATCTGCTGAGCGTCGTTGAAGGACTTGGGCACCACCAGGTGCACGCGCACGTCGCCGTTGGGGCGACTGGCGACCGGTTTGAGCACGGTCGTCGCCCGCGCGCTGCGGCCCCCGCGCGCGCCGGCGGCCTCGCCGGCTTCGTCCTCGGCGAAGATGTCGTCGAACTCGTCGCGGCGGCGGCGCAGGCGGCGCACGTTGGGCCGCTCGCGGTAGCGGTCCTCGATCTCGGCCTCCGGAGCGGCGCCGCCGCCCACCTCCTCGTCGTAGTCGTCGTGATACTCCTCGGCGAGGCCGAAGTACACGAGTGCGCTGTGCCAGGAGTCGCGGAAAGCCATCGGTATAGGTGCGTGTTCGCCCGGCGGACCGGTTTCCCTGCTGATGCTATTGCGTCGCCGTTCGCATGGGCGGGCCGGGCGTGGACTTCAATGATAAAGAATCGTGCCGATTCGCACGATTGTGGCGCCCTCCTCGACGGCGACGACGTAGTCCTGGGAGGTGCCCATCGACAGGTGCTCCAGCTGGTGCTCGCCGGCGAGCTCGCGCAGCGCGGCGAACCAGCGGCGGCTGTCCTCGGGCAGCGGCGAGCGCGGCGGCATCGTCATCAGGCCGGCAACGGGCACGGGGCAGCGCGCGATGTACGCGCCGACTTCTGCGGGCGCGATTCCCGCCTTGCCGGGCTCGCCGGCGATGTTGACCTCGAGCAGCACGCGCAGCCCCGGCCGCGCGAGCGCGAGGTGGCGCTCGAGCTCGCGCAGCGCGGACTCGGAGGCGAGCGAGTGGATCAGCCGCACGTGCGGCACGATCAGGCGCACGCGCCGGCTCTGCAGCTGGCCGATGAAGTCCCACTCGAACAGCTCCCCGTGCTCGGCGACCTTCTGCTGCAGGTCCTGCGCGCGGTTCTCGCCCACCAGCCGCACGCCCGCCTGCGCGAGCAGCGGCAGATCGGCGCTGGCGACGTACTTGATCGCCGCCAGCAGCTGCACCTCGCGGCGCCCGCCGGCGGCGGCGATCCGCTCGCGCACGCGCTCGAGGTTCGCGCGGATGACGTCCGCACGCAGCCCGGCGATCAGCTCAGCCATGCCACGCCCGCCTGGCGTCCGGCGCGCTGTCCTTCGCGCCGGTGGGAGAAGAAGCGCTCGTCGCAGATCGTGCACGCGCCGACCGCGCGAACGTCTGCGACGCCGGCGCCGAGCAGGCGTTCGCGGGCGATCGCGGGCAGGTCGAGGTTGCGCCCCTGGCTGTGGGCGCCGCCGAACGCGCCGTGCACCTCCGGGCCGACCTCGTAGCAGCAGGCGCGCGCGCTGGGGCCGACGACGGCGACGATCTCGCTGCCGTCGCTGCCGAGCTCGCGCAACGCCCGCACGCCCTGCTCGAGCACACCGGCGGCAAGCCCCCGCCAGCCAGCGTGGACCATCGCGACGGCGCCGTCGCAGCCGAGCGCGACCGGCAGGCAGTCGGCGGCGAGCACCATCGTCCCGATCCCGGCAAGCGCGGTGGCGTGCCCGTCGGCGTCGATCGCCAGCGGCTCGCCGCGAGAGCCGGCCTGCTCGAGCACGCGCTGCACATCGGTGCCGTGCGCCTGGCGGCTCGCGCACAGCCAGCGCAGGCCGAGGCTGTCGCACAGCTCGTGCCGGCGGCGCAGGCCACGCTGGTGGTCTTCGCCGGCGAGCGTCGACAGGTTGCCGGCGGAGCGGTCGGTGAACAGCGCGCGGCCACCGCCGGGGAGCTCGAACGCGAGCTCGACGGGCGCGGCGGCGGTGTCGCGCTCGACGGGCGCCATCAGCGCTCGAGCCCGCTCATCGGCGCTGGTCCCGCACGATCAGCTCTCCGGCGGCGGCGTCGAGCGCGGCGCGCAGCTCCGCCTCGCGCCCGTCGTGCAGCTCGCCGTCGAGCTTGCGCGCGAGCGCGGCGGCGAGCCTGCGCCCGATCTCGGGCCCGGCGGGCACGCCGGCGGCGATCAGGTCGTCGCCGTTGATGAGCAGGCGCACGCCGCGCACGTGCTCGAACCACTCCCTGGCCGCGTCGGCGGCGCGCGGCGCGCCCTCCCCTGCGAGCGCGCCGGCGAGCGCGATCGCCTCGGGCGTGTGCACGCTGAGCGCGTCGTGCAGCTGCGACGGCGTGGCGGCGAGCGCGATGGTCCTGACGAGCGACGGCGCGGCGAGCGCGGTGCGCATGGTGCGCTCGCGGTCGGCGGCGGTGAACTCGAGCTCGTCGAGGATCCCGAACAGCAGCGGCTCGGGGTCCCGCGTGGGCATCATCGTCAGGTGCAGCAGCAGCGAGGCCGTCAGCAGCACCTCGCGCCGCCCGTCGGCGGGGAGCAGCGCGAGCGCGCGCTCGGCGAGCTCGCGGTCGAAGCGCAGTCCGGTGGGCAGCGCGGCGAGCACGCCGAGCCGGCCCATCGCAGCGAGCGCGGCCGGCGCGCCCGCTTCGCCGAGCGCGAGGCGCAGCTCGGCGCCGATGCGCGCGCGCGAGACGGTCATCAGCGCGCCGGCCGCAAGCGCGCTCTCTGCCAGCGCGGCGGTGGCGGGCTCGGGCTCGAAGCCGAGCCGCGCGCGGTAGCGCGCGAGGCGCAAGAGGCGTGTGGGGTCGTCGCTGAAGCTGCGCTCGTGCAGCACGCGCAGGCGCCGCGCGTACAGGTCTTCGAGCGCGTGCGGCGCGCTCGAGAGCTCGCCTATGCGCGCGCCGCCGAGCGCGACGGCGATGGCGTTGACGGTGAAGTCGCGCCGCGCGAGGTCCTCCTCGCCGCTTCCAGGGCGCACCTGCGGCAGCGCGCCCGGCGCGGGGTATGACTCGGCGCGCCGCTCGGCGACGTCGATGCGCCCGCCGTCCCACCGCAGCGCGGCGGTGCCGAAGCGATCGTGCAGCTCGGCGCTCGCGCCGAGGCGCGCAGCGAGCTCCGCGGCGAGCCCGGCGGCGTCGCCGGCGACCACCACGTCGAGCTCGCGGGGAGCGCTGCCGAGCAGAAGGTCGCGCACGGCGCCGCCGACGAGCGCGAGGTCGTCCCTGTCCTGCGCGAGCGCCAGCAGCTCGGAACCGCCGGGCTGGGCGCGCAGCGCCTGCAGCACCTCGCCGCCGCGGGTGGCGGCCGCCGGACGCGCCCCGCTCAAGCTGGCCGTCCCCCGCGCATCAGAGCACGCGCACCGGGATCCCGGCGGCGGCGAGGTGGGCCTTGGCCTGCGCGACGGTGTAGCGGCCGTAGTGGAAGATCGACGCGCACAGCACCGCGTCGGCGCCGGCGGCGAGCGCCTGCGCGAGGTGCTCGAGCTCGCCGGCGCCGCCGGAGGCGATCACGGGCACGGGGACGGCGTCGCTGACCGCGCGCGTGAGCTCGAGGTCGTAGCCGTCGCTGGTGCCGTCGCGGTCCATGCTCGTCAGCAGGATCTCCCCCGCCCCGCGCTCCACCGCCTCTCGGGCCCATTCGACGACGTCGCGGCCGGTGGGCGTGCGCCCGCCCGCGAGGTACGCCTCCCAGCCGCCGCCGTCGCGCGCCTTGGCGTCGATCGCGAGCACCACGCACTGCGCGCCGAACACGTCGGCCAGCTCGTTCAGCAGCTCGGGCCGCTGCAGCGCGGCGGAGTTGACCGACACCTTGTCGGCGCCCGCGTCGAGCACCGCCTGCGCGTCTGCGACCGAGCGGATGCCGCCGCCGATGGTGAACGGCACGAACACCTCGTCGGCGCTCGCGCGCGCGAGCTTGGCGATCGTGTCGCGCTTCTCGTGCGTGGCGGTGATGTCCAGGAACACGACCTCGTCGGCGCCCTCGCGGTCGTAGTGCGCGGCCAGCTCCACCGGGTCGCCGGCGTCGCGGATGTCGACGAATTCGACGCCCTTGACGACGCGCCCGGCGTTCACGTCCAGGCAGGGGATCACGCGCTTGTAGTGCACGGAGTCAGGGTAGATGGTGTGACCGGGCCACATGTGGCCCGGTCGGGAGAGCCGCATGCGGCTCTCCCCGCAGGCCGCACATGTGCGGCCTCACGGTGGGCGCATGCGCCCCCCGCCGGGCGGCGCATGCGCCGCCCGAACCACATCAGTCGCTCAGGGCATCCTTGGCTTCAGCGACGGTGAAACGCCGCTCATACAGCGCGGTGCCGACGATCACGCCGTCGAGCCCGTCGAGCTTCAGCTCCCTGCGCAGGCTCGCAAGCACCTCCAGGTCTCGGCGCCTGCCGATGCCGCCGGAGAAGATCACGCTCCCCTCCCCCGCCTCGTCGGCGGCTCTGGCGACCCACGCGACCTCGTCGCGGTTGGCGCCGTCGAGCATGCCGTCGTGGTCGATGTTGGTGAACACGAAGTTGCGCACGCCCCGGACGCGCAGTTCGGCGAACGCGTCGCGCGCCGGCGTCTGTGTGCTCTTAACCCAGCCGTGCGTCGCGATGTAACCACTGCGAACGTCGACGCCGACGAGGATCCGCTCCGGGCCGTGCGCGTCGAGTATCTCGCTGAGCACGTCCGGGTCGGTGAACGCGACGGTGCCGAGGATCAGGCGCGTAGCGCCGGCGCCGAGCGCATCAGCGGCGGCCTTCGCCGAGCGCAGCCCGCCGCCGTACTGCACCGGCACGCCCGACTCCGCTGCCAGCCGGCGCAGCTGTTCGAGGTTGACCGGCTCGCCGCGCTTGGCGCCGTCGAGGTCGACCACGTGCAGGTACTCGGCGCCGGCGTCCACCCAGCCTCGCGCAGCAGAAAGCGGGTCCTCGTCGTAGACCTTCTTCGCGTCGAAGTCGCCCTGTACCAGGCGCACGGCGTTGCCGCCGAGGATGTCGATCGCCGGGTAGAGCCTCACCGGGCGACAGATGGGAGCTGGGCCAACGACGCGGCCAGATCCGACCCTCCAGGTTGGGCGCCGGACGCGTTCGCACCGGGCGGGTGTCCGTCGGCGGCGATGCAGATGCGCGCGAAGTTCGCCAGCAGGCGCAGGCCGGCGGCGGAGGACTTCTCGGGGTGGAACTGCACGCCGTAGAAGCAGCCGCGCTGCACCGCGCTGACGAACGGCGAGCCGTACTCGGCGACGCCCAGCACGTCCCGCTCGCCGGCCGGGATCGGCGCGAACGAGTGCACGTGGTAGAAGGCGCAGCTCTCCGGCAGGTCGGCCACCAGCGGCGAGTCCGCGCGCGTGAAGCGCACCTCGTTCCAGCCGATGTGCGGCAGCTTCAGCTCGCCCGGCTCAAGCGCGCGGACCTCGCCGGGGACGATGCCCAGCCCTGCGGCGCCGCCGAGCTCCGTCGATGAGTCGAACGCCAGCTGCATGCCCAGGCAGATGCCGAGCACCGGCGTGCCCGCCTCGACGCGCTCGCGCAGCAGCTCGTCCAGCCCCAGCTCGCGCAGGTTGTCCATCGCGCGCGGGAACGCGCCCACGCCCGGCACGATCACGCCGGCGGCCGCGCGCAGGCGCGCGTGGTCGCTGGTGATGCTCGCGCGCGCGCCCACGTGCTCCAGCGCCTTCTCGACCGAGCGGCGGTTGCCCATGCCGTAGTCGACGATCGCTAGCTCCACCGGCTCGTCGCATCGTCCCCGGAGGGGGATCAGCGAGTGCAGCGCGTCGCTCATGCCGTCAGCGTCCCCTTCGTGCTCGGCACGCCCGTCTCCGTCGGGTCGATGGTGACGGCCTGGCGCAGCGCCCGCGCGAACGCCTTGAACGCCGCCTCGATCATGTGGTGCGCGTTGCTGCCCGTTTCCACGCGCAGGTGCAGCGTCAGCTTCGCCGCGTTGGCCAGCGCGCGGAAGAACTCCTCCGTCAGCTCGTGCTCGAAGCCGCCCGTCGCGCCCGGCGGCAGCTCCGCCTCGAACAGCGTGAACGGGCGCCCGGAGACGTCGATCGCGCAGCTCGCGCGCGCCTCGTCCATGGGGATGCTCGCCGCGCCGTAGCGGACGATGCCCGCGCGGTCGCCCAGCGCCACGTCCAGCGCCTGGCCGAGCACGATCGCCGTGTCCTCCGCTGTGTGGTGCGCGCCCGTCTGCAGGTCGCCGCTGACCTGCACGTCGAGGTCGATGCGCCCGTGGCGCGCGAGCAGGTCGAGCATGTGGTCGAGGAAGCCCACGCCCGTCGCGCGCGTGCCCGCGCCCGTCCCTTCCAGGGTCAGCGTCAGGCGCACATCCGTCTCGCCGGTGCGGCGCTCGATCGTTCCGGTGCGGCTCATGTCGGCTCCACGGTGCTCATCCACCCTGATTCTGGCGCACGCGCGCCTGCATCGACTCGGCGTGCACGTCGAAGCCCTCCGCGCGGGCGATCGGGGCGCCCGCCGCCGCCAGCTTTTCGGCGCCGGCGCCGATGCGCACCTCGGACATCGTGCGGCGGAAGTGGCGCGGCGAGAGCGTCGACGCGAAGCGCGCCGCGCCGCCCGTCGGCAGCACGTGGTTGGAGCCGGCGACGTAGTCGCCGAACGCGGTCGCGCTGTCGACGCCCACGAACAGGCAGCCCGCGTGCCGGATGGCCGGCGCGAGCGCCTCCATGTCGGAGCCGATCAGCTGCAGGTGCTCGGGGGCGAACGCGTTGGCCAGCGCCAATGCATCGCGTGCGGTTGAGACCTCGACGATCGCGAACGCCGCCTCGCCCACGGTCGGGCGTTCCACCACCAGCGACTCGAGCATCGCAGCGAGCGCGTCGCAAACCCGCGCCGACGGCGACACGGCGACGACGAGGCTGCCCTCGCCGTGCTCTGCCTGCGCGAGCATGTCCAGCGCCGCCAGCCGAATGGAGCCCCGGGCGTGCTCGCCGTCGAGCTCCGCCTCGACGTCGGCGCCGAGCGCGACCAGCAGGTCGCTGGGGCCGGCGAAGCCGTCGATGCCGACGTGCGCGGACAGCTGGTGCTTGGCCTCCTGCACGTACAGGTTGCCCGGGCCGACGATCACGTCGACGCGCTCGACCGTGTCGGTGCCGTAGGCGAGCGCGGCGATCGCCTGCGCGCCGCCCATGCGGTACACGCGCTCGACGCCGCACAGCCGGCACGCGCCGAGGATCGCGGCGTCGATCTGCCCGTCGATGCCCGGCGGCGCGCACACGGCCACGTCGACGACGCCCGCCGAGCGCGCGGTCACGACGCCCATCACCACCGTGCTCGGGTACGCCGCGCGCCCGCCCGGCACGTACACGGCGGCAGAGCCGACGGGCACCTCGCGCAGGACGATGCGCTGCCCCTGCGGGAGCTCGACCGCGGCGTCGCCGTGCACGCCCGCGTCTGCCACCAGCGCGACGTTGACGATCGCCACCTGCAGCCCCGCGATCAGCTCCAGCGGCAGCTTCTTGATCGCCTCGTCGAGCTCCTCCTGCGCGACGCGCAGCGGCCGCGGCTCGTTGCCGGCGGTGTCGAAGCGGCGCGTGCAGTCGAGCACCGCCGCGTCGCCCTCGGCGCGCACGCTGGCGAGGATCTCGCGCACGGCGTCTGCGACCGAGTCGCCGTCGGGCACCAGCGAGCGCACGCGCGCGGCGGCGCCGGCGGGGCCGCCGAGTTGCGCGACGTCATCCGCGCTCAGTCGCTCCAGTCTCATGCCAGTGCGCGCAGTCGCTGCAACAGCTCGTCGATCGGCGCGGCCCTCAGCTTGTGCGCGACCGGGTTGGCGATCAGCCTGGCGGTGCACACGACGATCTCCTCGCGCACGACCAGGTTGTTCTCCCGCAGCGTCGTGCCGGTTGCGGTGAGGTCGACGATCGCGTCGACCATGCCGGTCAGCGGCGCGAGCTCGACCGAGCCCTTGACCTCCACGATCTCGGCCTGCCTGCCGGTTTCCTCGAGGTGGCGCGCGGCGATGCGCGGGTACTTGGTGGCGACGCGCATGACGCCGAGGCGGCGCAGCGCCGCGAGCGCGGGGTCGGGGCCGGCCTTGCTGGCGAGAACCATCGTGCAGCGCCCGTAGCCGAGGTCGAGCAGCTCGTAGACCTCGCGCCCGCCTTCGCCGTGGTCGGATGCGCGCCCGCCCTGCTCGAGCAGAACGTCCTTGCCGGTGACGCCGAGGTCGGCGGCGCCGGCCTCGACGTAGGTGGGCACGTCGGACGGGCGCATGGTGATGACGCCGATGTCCTCGAACAGCAGCTTGCGGTCGTTGGAGCGCAGCTCCTCGGTGTCGAGCCCGAGCGCCGCCAGCAGGTCGACGGTGCCGTCGAACAGGGCCCCGCGCGGCACGGCGATCGTGAGGCCGTTGATCGCGCTCACGCCAGGCCTCCGCCGGCGGCGTCCGCGAGCAGCGCACCCGTTCCGCGCTCCTCGCCGGCGAGCGCCTTGTGCAGGCTTTCGACCTCCAGCGCGAAGCCGACGGCGGGCAGCGCGCGGCCGAAGCGCCCGAGCAGCTCGTCGTAGCGCCCGCCGCCGCCGATTGGCGCGCCGAAGGCGGGGTCGTAGACGTCGAACACCGCGCCGGTGTAGTAGCCGATGTTGCGCACGAGGCCGAGGTCGAAGATCACGCGCTCGGCGACGGCGGGCTCCAACAGCTCGTGCACGCGGCGCAGGCCGGTGACCGCCTCGCGCGCCTGCGGCGGCGTGTCGGCGAGCATCGCGGGACCGCCGCGGCGCTGCGGCACTGCGAGCAGCAGCTCGGCGGCCTCGCCCGCGAGCCCCGACTCGGCGAGCGCCAGTTCCAGCCCGACGAAGTCGCGCAGCACGAGCGCCTCGAGCAGACCGTGGCGGGCCGCCGCGGGGACGTCCAGGCTGGCCATCAGCGCGGGGTACAGCGAGGCGTCGCCGAGACCGATGCGGTAGTCCTTCAGGCCGGTGGCGTCGAGCGCGTGGCAGAGCACGGTGAGCGCCTCGGCGGTGCCCTGCGGCGCCGGCGCGCCGATCAGCTCGATGCCCGCCTGCAGCAGCTCGCGCGGCTGTCCGCGCTGGGGGCGCACGCCGCGGTAGCAGTGCGCGAAGTAGCAGAAGCGCAGCGGCGGATCGCTCGAGGCGTAGCGCGTGGCGACGACGCGCGCGATCGGCACGGTCATGTCCGAGCGCAGCACGAGCACGGCGCCGGTCTCGTCGAACACGCGGTAGGCGGGCCGCGCTTCGGCCATGTCCGCGCGCGCGAGCACCGACTCGTACTCGAGCGCCGGCGTGTACACCTCGCCGTAGCTGTGGCGCTCGAACACGCGTCGCAGCGTGTCGGTGATGGCGCGCACCTCGCGCGTCTCTTCCGGGAGCACGTCGCGGGTGCCGCTGGGGATCGGGTGGATCATTGCGAACCCGAGGTTACGCGTGAACGGGCTCCGTGGCGACGCGCTCGATGTGCGCGCCCAGGTCGCGCAGGCGCTCGTCGATGCGCTCGTAGCCACGGTCGATCTGGCGGATGTTGCCGATCTCGCTGCGTCCCTCTGCGCACAAGGCGGCGAGCAGCATCGCCATGCCGGCGCGGATGTCCGGAGACTCGACGCGCTCGCCGCGCAAGCGCCGCGGCCCGGTGATGATCGCGCGGTGCGGGTCGCACATGACGATGTCGGCGCCCATCAGGATCAGCTTGTCGGTGAAGATCAGGCGGTTCTCGAACATCCACTCGTGCACGAGGATCGATCCCTGCGCCTGCGTGGCGAGGGCGACGGCGATCGAGGTCAGGTCGGCGGGGAACGCCGGCCAGGGGCCATCCTGGATCTTGCTCTTGTACTCGCCGACGTCGGCCTGCACGACGAGCTGCTGCCCGCCGGGGACGACGATGTCGTTGCCCTGCAGCTCGGAGCGCAGCCCGACGCGTTCGAACACGAGCCGGATCATGCGCAGGTCGCCGGGCACGGTGTCCTTGATGCGCAGCTCCCCGCCGGTGACGCCGGCGAGCGCCATGAAGCTGCCGATCTCGATGTGGTCGGGGGCAATGTCGTGCTCGCAGCCGCGCAGGCGCTCGGCGCCGTTGACGGTGATCAGGTTGGAGCCGATGCCCTGGATGTCGGCGCCCATCTTCACGAGCATGCGCGCGAGGTCCTGCACGTGCGGCTCGCACGCGGCGTTGCCGATGACGGTCGTGCCGGGGGTGAGCGCGGCGGCCATCAGCGCGTTCTCGGTGGCCATCACCGACGGCTCGTCCATGAACACGTCGGTCGGGCGCAGGCCGCGCGGCGCGGTGAGGACGATGTCTCGTCCGCAGTCGGTCAGCGCGCCCATCGCGCGAAAGGCGTCCAGGTGCGGGTCAAGGCGCCGGCGCCCGATGACGTCGCCGCCCGGCGGAGGCATCACGGCGCGGCGAAAGCGCGCCAGCAGCGGGCCGGCGAGCAGGAACGACGCCCTGATCGACTCGGCGAGCTCGGGCTCGAGCTCGACGTCGTGGACGCCGGCGGCGCACAGGGCGAGCTCGTTGGGCCCGCGCCAGCTCACCCGCACGCCGATCGCAGCCAGGATGTCGATCATTGCCTCGACGTCGCGGATGCGCGGCACGTTGCGCACGAGCACCTCGTCCTCCGTGAGGACGCTGGCGGCGAGGATCGGGAGCGCAGCGTTCTTGTTCCCCGCCGGGACCATCGTGCCCGACAGCGGCACGCCGCCTTGGATGACGAACTTCTCCATGAGCTTTGGGCGCGGCCCGCTGGGGAATGGAGACCCACTCACCCGGGACCCACCCGCCCCGCTGGAAGCGCGCCTGGCTAGCGTAACAGCCATCTGAGCACCGGAGTTCGCGCTGCTAGGCCAGGCCCCTGCCTGCTCGCGCGACGGGCGCGCCCGCTGACGTCGCGGCCCGTGCCGCCTGCAACTTCGCTTGCAGTCGGGAGCCAGGAAATCCGCTCTATAGAGCCGATCCTCGCCTGCCGAAGGCACGCGTACACACGTTCGTAGCGGGTCCGTCCGAACTGGTTCGTAGCTTACGAACACATGTTCTCCCCCGCCCCGCATTCCAAGCTTGCGCAGCGCGCGCTCGGTGCCGTACGCGTGGCCCGCTCGTTCCTGTTGCTCGAGGACGCCTACGAGGTCGACTGGGAGGTCGGCCAGGACGAGCCCAGCCCCGCATCCCATCCGCACCGGGCGCCGCTGCGCAGAGGGTGCGCGCGCAGGCGTCCCGGCCAGCCGGTGGCGCCTGCGCAGCCGTGCCTGTCGCCGGTTGGGCGGACCGAGCCGGCGGATGCGCTCGGGCGCGCTCGGCGTTCCGACGGTGCGGCTCGCGACGCTCGCCCGGCGAGCTGCGCCTGCGAGCTTCCGCGGTCCGCGGGCGCACGCTGAGCGTCAGCGCTTTCACGTCCATGGCTGCGCCGATTTTGGCGTAGCCACGGCGATCGCGACGGTCAAAAACAGTTGCTCGAATCGCTTGGATTTCGCGCGACGGACATCTAGCGTGGCGCCCTGATCATCCCCAGTGTCCGATTTCGACCGCAAGCCCGATCTCGACCGCAACAAGGAGCGCTGATGCGAACGACCCCGATCGCGACCGTGAGCGGTGCGCTGCTCGCTGCCTTGGCGCTGGCCGCTGCACTCGCGCTGGGGGGATGCGGCGGCGCCACGAGCTCACGGGCGTCGGCGATCGCCGACGCCGGGCGGGCGGTGGCGCTCGAAAGCCCCGTGCTCACCGCCGCTCACGCGATCCCGCGCAACTACACATGCGACGGCAAGGATGTGTCGCTGCCGCTGCAGTGGGGCCCGGTACCCGATGGCACGAAGGAGCTCGCCGTGCTCATCCTCGCCCTGCAGCCGACACGCACCAGCGAAGGCAAGGTGGTCGCTAGCGTCGCTGCGCAGTGGGGGGTCGTCGGGTTGGCGCCGACCCTGCGTCGGCTCGCCCAGGGCACACTGCCCCCGGGGGCGCTCGTCGGGCTCAACCCCCGTCACCGCCCCCGCTACTCGCTCTGCCCGCCGCGGGGCGGCAGCCAGCGCTATCTGATCACGCTGTTCACCCTCCCTCGCCGGCTGCAAGCGCGCCCGGGCTTCACTGACCAAGGCCTTTTTGCCACCCTCACCGGTGCGCGTGTTCCATACGGGGAGCTGTTTGCCAGCTACTCGCGCGCCTGACCGTCTCCCAAGCGTTCACCCTTGCGGGGGCTGCGCCCGGCCGCACAACGACGACGGGCCGCCCGAGGGCGGCCCGCGTGTGAAATAAACCGGCGGCGTCCTACTCTCCCAGGCCCTTGCGGGCCAAGTACCATCGGCGCTGAGGGGCTTAACTGCTCTGTTCGGAATGGGAAGAGGTGTTTCCCCCTCGCCAAAGCCACCGGAAAAAGGCGAAAGACCACGCCCCCACGGTCCCTCAAAACTGCACAGCGCCACAGCGGGTACCACTCTTACCTACCTTGCGGATAGGAAAATATCCGTCAAGCCCTCGACCCATTAGTACCGGTCTCCTGCAGACGTTGCCGTCCTTCCAGATCCGGCCTATCAACCTGGTGGTCTACCAGGGGTCTTACTCCCTCGAGGGGATGGGAGAGTTCATCTTGAGGCCGGCTTCCCGCTTAGATGCTTTCAGCGGTTATCCGATCCACACGTAGCTAGCCTGCTATGCCCTTGGCAGGACAACAGATACACCAGAGGTGCGTTCATCCCGGTCCTCTCGTACTAGGGACAAATCCTCTCAACTCTCCAACGCCCACGGCAGATAGGGACCGAACTGTCTCACGACGTTCTGAACCCAGCTCGCGTACCGCTTTAATGGGCGAACAGCCCAACCCTTGGGAGCAACTCCACCCCCAGGATGCGACGAGCCGACATCGAGGTGCCAAACCGGGCCGTCGATGTGGACTCTTGGGCCCGATAAGCCTGTTATCCCCGGAGTACCTTTTATCCGTTGAGCGACGGCACTTCCACTTGCTACCGCCGGATCACTAAGACCTGCTTTCGCACCTGCTCGACTTGTCAGTCTCGCAGTCAAGCTCCCTTACTACCTTTACGCTCTACACACGATTTCCAACCGTGATGAGGGAACCTTTGTGCGCCTCCGTTACATTTTGGGAGGCGACCGCCCCAGTCAAACTACCCGCCTGGAACTGTCCAGCACCCGGATTCACGGAATGCTGTTAGAACTCCAATACACCAAGGGTGGTATCTCAAGGTTGGCTCCACGCTAGCCGCAACCAGCGCTTCAAAGCCTCCCACCTATCCTGAGCGAAATGCACCGAAATCCAATACCAGGTTGTAGTAAAGGTTCACGGGGTCTTTCCGTCTAGCCGCGGGTACTCGGCATCTTCACCGAGACTGCAATTTCACCGAGCTCCTCGTTGAGACAGCGCTGAAGTCGTTACGCCATTCGTGCAGGTCGGAACTTACCCGACAAGGAATTTCGCTCTTAACCTTTCTCCAACAACACACGCTGGAGCGGTCAGTATGTCCTTAGCACGCATACTGACCCTGCATGTCGCCATGCAGATGGGACCATCTCATGATCCAGTGTCCTGGACCTTTGGCGTATGGCCTCTGAGGATTCTGATCAGCTCTTGTCTCGGTGTCTTCCGATTCATCGTCTCGACGATCTCAGCGATCTCGATCAGACCCTCGACATCAAGATGCCGATCATCCGAGATCAACTGCATGCAGCGTGCGAACTTCTCAAAGTCACGCTGCTTCGCTGTCCGAAGCGGGTGATCCTGAAAGAACGGAACTATCGTCCCTACAAGATCATCTCGTCGGTTCACGATGAACTGGCCCAAATGCTCCCTATGGTTGTCTTGGCGCTCATTGACATAGACCCGTCCCACGCCAAAGAAGCTCTTGAGCTCCTCCAATGCGGACCGACCACTGACACTTTGCGTCACAACAAACCGATGGGAGACTTGGTACCCGGCTTTGTAGCCTCTGCGACTCCCCCGGCATGGTTGCCGGATGAATCCGATGGAGAAGCATCCCTCTCCGTCTACAAAGCCAGTGACCCAGCCAAGCTGAATCAGTCTTTCCTGCTGATTTCCTGCACCCGACACATTGTCACGATACCGCCCACTTCGGACGGAACTCGTAGTGCGGGATTCTCAGGCTTTCCAGCATATAGCCAAATGCTCACCGCATAGTTACCCATGCGGAGGGCGGCGATTCACCTTAGGACCGTTATAGTTACGGCCGCCGTTTACCGGGGCTTAGCTTCGCTGCTTCGGGTCAAGCCCTAACAACTCCACGTAACCTTCCGGCACCGGGCAGGCGTCAGCCCCTATACGTCGTCTTTCGACTTAGCAGAGACCTGTGTTTTTGGTAAACAGTCGCTTCAGCCAATTCACTGCGGCCCTCTCGGGCTCCACTCGCGAGGAGTTTCACCCTACTGGGGCGCCCCTTATCCCGAAGTTACGGGGCGATTTTGCCGAGTTCCTTAACGAGGGTTATCTCGATCACCTTAGTATTCTCTACTTGCCCACCTGTGTCGGTTTTGGTACGGGCACGCGCGTCCTCCCTAGAGGATTTTCTTGGAGGTATGGCGTCAGGGACTCGCCGGCTTAACGCCAGCTGGCATCGCACCTCAGGTTATGCGGCCCCGCATTTAACATGGGCCACCCCTACATGCTTACCCCAGGTCAACCATCGCCTGGGTTCCCCTAGCCTTCCTCGTCCCCCCATCGGTCAAACGGAAGCGACGTGGTACAGGAATATCAACCTGTTGGCCATCGACTACGCCTTTCGGCCTCGCCTTAGGTCCCGACTAACCCTGAGCAGACGAACTTTACTCAGGAATCCTTGGGCAATCGGTGGAGGGGATTCTCACCCCTCTTTCGTTACTTATGCCGGCATTCTCACTTCCCACGCCTCCACGGCTGGCTTACGCCGCCGCTTTACTGGCGTGGGAACGCTCTCCTACCGCGCGATCGACCCGAAGGTCTCACGCACCCGCAGCTTCGGTGACTAGCTTGAGCCCCGTTACATTGTCCGCGCTCGAACACTTGACCAGTGAGCTGTTACGCACTCTTTCAAGGGTGGCTGCCTCTAAGCCAACCTCCTGGTTGTCTATGCACTCGAACATCGTTTCCCACTTAGCTAGTACTTAGGGACCTTAGCTGGCGGTCTGGGCTGTTTCCCTTTCGACGCTGAAGTTTATCCCCCAGCAACTGACTCCCGGAGTAAACGTGATTGGTCTTCGGAGTTTGCCTGAAGTCGGTAACCTGGTAGGGCCCCTAATCCAAACAGTGCTCTACGGCCAACACGCAATTTATCCGAGGCTATACCTAAATATATTTCGGAGAGAACCAGATATCACTGAGCTTGATTAGCCTTTCACTCCGACCCACAGGTCATCCGCCCAGTTTTCAACCTAGGTCGGTTCGGCCCTCCACGAGGTCTTACCCCCGCTTCAGCCTGCCCATGGGTAGCTCGCTCAGTTTCGGGTCTACCGCCTACGACTATGTCGCCCTATTAGGACTCGCTTTCGCTACGGCTCCGCTCATCGCTTAACCTTGCCGCAGACGAGTAACTCGCCGGCTCGTTATGCAAAAAGCACGCGGTCACAGAACAAGTCTGCTCCCACCGCTTGTAGGCACGCGGTTTCAGGTACTATTTCACTCCCCTTCCGGGGTACTTTTCACCTTTCCCTCACGGTACTTGTCCGCTATCGGTCACCAAGGAGTACTTAGCCTTGGAGGGTGGTCCCCCCAGGTTCAGTCCGCGTTTCACGGGTGCGGACTTACTCAGGAACGCCTGACAGGAGATCGTGCAGTTTCGTCTACGGGACGATTGCCCTCTATGGTGCGCGGTTCCACGCGCTTCGACTACCACACGATTTTGTAACTCCTGCCGAGCCAGACACAGCTCGGAACAGGCGCCCTACAACCCCCGACAGACAACGCGTGTCCGCTTACATCTGCCAGGTTTGGGCTGATCCCTTTTCGCTCGCCACTACTCAGGGAGTCTCTGTTGATTTTCTTTCCTCGGGGTACTGAGATGTTTCACTTCCCCCGCTTGTCTTCCGCCGGCCTATGTGTTCAGCCGGGGATAACGCCGCATTACCAGCGCTGGGTTTCCCCATTCGGGAATCCACGGGTCAAAGGCTATTCAGCGCCTAACCGTGGCTTATCGCAGCCGTTCACGCCCTTCATCGACTCTTGGTGCCAAGGCATCCACCGTGTGCCCTTACTATCTTGACGGTGATCTGGCCCAACGCGACCCGCTACTCGCGGTCGTGCAGGGCCCGGTGATACCCGTTTTTCAGCCGCCGCTTATCGATGGCGGCTGATGTGGCATTGTGCAGTTTTCAAGGACCGTGGAGAGGCGTGTAACGCCGGCCGGTCTCGCGCACTGCGGTCGCGCCTATATCTGGCGTGTCCACGCGATCACCGGCGGACGCCGGTCTCTCAAAACTCAACAGCATGCTGGGGTCGTTTTGCGGCTGTGCCGGCCACACTCCCGAAGTAGTACAGGAGCACGCCCCACGCAGCCATCCAGCCAGGTTCGGTCGACATGCTAGGCCCAACCGCTCGAATATCGTCAGGTCCTTCGTGCTCACAAGGAGCTCGAGGCCGGACGGACCGCTGCGATCGGGGCACTGTTATGTGCTCCCTAGAAAGGAGGTGATCCAGCCGCAGCTTCCGCTACGGCTACCTTGTTACGACTTCACCCCAGTCACGAGCCCCACCTTCGACGGCTCCCTCCCTTGCGGGTTAGGCCACCGGCTTCGGGTGTTGCTCACTCCCGTGGTGTGACGGGCGGTGTGTACAAGGCCCGGGAACGTATTCACCGCGGCAGTGCTGATCCGCGATTACTAGCAACTCCGCCTTCATGCAGGCGAATTTCAGCCTGCAATCCGAACCGAGACGCACTTTAAGGGATTCGCTCCACCTCGCGGTATCGCAGCCCTCTGTATGCGCCAATGTAGCACGTGTGTAGCCCTGGACATAAGGGGCATGAGGACTTGACGTCATCCCCACCTTCCTCCGGTTTGTCACCGGCAGTCTCGCATGAGTCCCCAACTAAATGCTGGCAACATGCGACGGGGGTTGCGCTCGTTGCGGGACTTAACCCAACATCTCACGACACGAGCTGACGACAGCCATGCACCACCTGTGAAAGTGCCCCGAAGGGAGGATGTGTTTCCACACCGGTCACTCACATGTCAAGCCCAGGTAAGGTTCTTCGCGTCGCGTCGAATTAAACCACATGCTCCGCTGCTTGTGCGGGCCCCCGTCAATTCCTTTGAGTTTTAGCCTTGCGGCCGTACTCCCCAGGCGGGCAACTTAATGCGTTAGCTTCGACACGGGGGGAGTCGACACCCCCCACATCTAGTTGCCATCGTTTACAGCGTGGACTACCAGGGTATCTAATCCTGTTTGCTCCCCACGCTTTCGCGTCTCAGCGTCAGTCACGTCCCAGCGAGCTGCCTTCGCCATTGGTGTTCCTCCTGATATCTGCGCATTTCACCGCTACACCAGGAATTCCACTCGCCCCTTCCGGACTCTAGCCTCGACAGTATCCACCGGCATTCCAGGGTTGAGCCCTGGACTTTCACAGCGGACTAATCGAGGCCGCCTACACGCTCTTTACGCCCAATAATTCCGGACAACGCTTGCACCCTACGTATTACCGCGGCTGCTGGCACGTAGTTAGCCGGTGCTTCTTGTGAAGGTACCGTCACTCCGGCCGGCTGTTCACCGGCGAAGCTTCGTCCCAACTGAAAGGGGTTTACAACCCGAAAGCCTTCTTCCCCCACGCGGCGTTGCTGCGTCACGCTTTCGCGCATTGCGCAAGATTCCCCACTGCTGCCTCCCGTAGGAGTCTGGGCCGTGTCTCAGTCCCAGTGTGGCTGATCGTCCTCTCAGACCAGCTACCCATCGGAGCCTTGGTGAGCCGTTACCTCACCAACAAGCTAATGGGCCGCGGGCCCATCTCGATGCGGAGGCCGAAGCTTCCTTTCCCCTTGCGGGCACATCCGGTATTAGCCCGAGTTTCCTCGGGTTGTCCCGGTCATCGAGGCAGGTAACCCACGTGTTACTCACCCGTTCGCGGCTCTGCCCCAGGGCAAGCCCTGGTTCGTCGCTCCACTTGCATGTGTTAAGCACGCCGCCAGCGTTCGTCCTGAGCCAGGATCAAACTCTCCGTGAAGAACTTCACGAAAAGCTGTCATGGAGTTGCCCCTGCCACTTGCGCGACCAACGGTCGCGGGCGGCCGGGACGGGCGGGGACCTATACACGTGGGCCCCCGACCATGACGGGGTACTTCGTCTACTTGACTCTTGACCGCCACCCGGAGGCGTCAACGACGCTCCCGTCGGCGGGTCGAACCTGGACGCACACCACGACCCAAGATGGGTCGCAGATGCGCATGCTGTTGAGTTTTCAAAGACCGCCGTGCCTCACCGAAAGGGGTTCCTTCTGGAGGAGACCGATCCGACCCAGCGCCCAGGGGCGCCTCCGAGCCGACCAGCGAGTATAGCGCGATGTCGCGTCGGAGGTCTAGCGGGCGCGCAGACGGCGAAAGCGGCGCCTGCCGACCTTCAGGATCTGGCCGTCCGCCTGCGAGCACGGGACGTCGTGCTCGCCCGCCGCCAGCTGGGTCTCGCCGAGCGTCACGCCCCCCTGGTCGATCAGCGCGGCGGGCCTCCGAGCGCGACATCCCCAGCTCCTGCGCAATCAGGCCCGGCAGGTGCACGACGCCGTCGGCGCACTCGAACAGCGCCTCCTGGACCTCGTCGGGCACCCCGCGCTCGACGAACACGCGGTCGAAGTGCCGCTCCGCCGCCGTCGCCGCCTGCTCGGAGTGCAGCCACGCGACCAGCTCGCGCGCCAGCGCGCGCTTGGCGTCGCGCGGCGAGATCTCGCCCGGGCCGGCTCCGATCGCCGGCATCGGGGCGCGCGACCGGGGCTCGACCAGCAGCCGGTGGTACGCCGGCACGGCCGCGTCGGGGATCGCCATCGTCTTGCCATACATCTCCTGCGGCTCGTCGGTCACGCCGATCTGGTTGCCCAGAGACTTCGACATCTTCTGGCGCCCGTCGACGCCGACCAGGATCGGCATCGTCAGGATCGCCTGCTCCGGCTGCCCGTATGCGCGCTGGATGTCGCGCCCCAACAGCAGGTTGAACTTCTGGTCGGTTCCCCCCAGCTCCACGTCCGCGCGGATCGCCACCGAGTCATAGCCCTGCAGCAGCGGGTACATCAGCTCCAGCATCGAGATCGGCTCGCGCGCCGACCAGCGCCTGGCGAAGTCTTCGCGCTCCAGCAGCTGCGCCGCCGTCGTCGTGCCCACCAGCCTCAGCAGCTCCGCCATCGGCATGTCCAGCCACTCGCCGTTGCGCCGCACCTCCAGCAGCTCCGGGTCCGCGTCGAGGATCTTCAGCGCCTGCTCGTGGAACGTCGCCGCGTTGGCGTCGATCTCCTGCGCCGAGAG